>NZ_PQMG01000009.1 GCF_008930665.1 Corynebacterium sp. 74A | reverse complement strand
TATCGAATAGCTGCGCGCCGGCGGGGCCGCAAGCACTCTGCTGCGTAGTAGCCGTAGGTTAAGCTAGGGAAGTTACAGCGAAACCCTAAGAGGAGGACGAATTCACCGTGGCTGATATTTCTCGCAGCGAGGTGGCCCACTTGGCTGACCTCGCCCGGCTAGCCCTAAGCGACGAGGAGCTCGATCACCTCGGCACGCAGATCATCAATATTGTTGATCACGTCGAGGCCGTGCAGGAAGTCGATACCGAAGGCGTCGAGCCGATGAGCCACCCGCACTCGGTATCCACTGGGATGCGCGAGGACGTGGTGAAGCCCTCGCTGACCCCGGAGCAGGCACTTGATCAGGCCCCTGACTCGGCTGAGCAGCGTTTTGCCGTGCCGCGGATTTTGGGCGAATAGAGAAGGGATAGCAACCACATGAGCTCTTATGTTGAATCGAGCGTAGAACTTCTCTCGCTCAGCGCCGCCGAACTGGCCACGAAGATCCACTCCGGCGAGGTATCCTCCCGCGAGGTCACCCAGGCCTACCTTGATCGCATTGCGGAGGTCGATGGAGATATCGGCGCCTATCTGCATGTTGGCGACGAGCAGGCCCTGGCGGCCGCCGATGCCGTGGATGAGTCTCTCGCCCGCGGCGAGCAGCCCGCCTCGGCCCTAGCCGGTGTTCCCTTGGCGTTGAAGGATGTCTTCGTCACCACCGACGCCCCCACCACGGCAGGGTCGAAGATGCTCGAGGGTTACATGAGCCCCTACGACGCCACCGTGACCCGCAAGCTGCGCGAGGCGGGCATCCCGATTCTCGGAAAAACCAATATGGACGAGTTCGCTATGGGCTCCTCCACCGAGAACTCGGCCTATAAACTCACCCGCAACCCCTATGACACCGAGCGCACCCCGGGTGGCTCCGGCGGCGGTTCCGCGGCGGCACTGGCATCGCTGCAGGCGCCACTGGCTATCGGTACCGACACCGGTGGCTCGATCCGTCAGCCCGCCGCGCTGACCAACACCGTGGGCGTGAAGCCCACCTACGGCACGGTCTCGCGCTATGGCCTGATCGCCTGCGCCTCCTCCCTAGACCAGGGCGGCCCCGCCGCCCGCACCGTGCTCGACACCGCGCTGCTGCACGAAGTCATCGCCGGCGAGGACCCCTTCGACGCCACCTCCGTGAACAAGCCCGTCGCCCCCGTAGTCGACGCCGCCACCAAGGGCGCCCGCGGCGACCTCAGCGGCGTGACCGTGGGCTGCCCCAAGCAGTTCATTCGTGATGGCTACCAAGCCGGTGTCCTCGAGACCATCGACGCCTCCCTCGAGCAGCTCAAGCAGCAGGGCGCAACGATCGTCGAGGTGGATTGCCCCAGCTTCGACCACGCCCTCAACGCCTACTACCTGATCCAAACCTCGGAGATCTCCTCCAACCTGGCGCGCTTCGACGGAATGCGCTACGGACTACGCACCGGCGACGATGGCACCCACTCCGCCAACGACGTCATGGCCATGTCCCGCGCCGCCGGCTTCGGCGACGAGGTCAAACGCCGCATCATTCTCGGCACCTACACCCTCTCGGTGGGCTACTACGACGCCTACTACCTGCAGGCCCAGCGCGTGCGCACCATGATCGCCCGCGACTTCGCCCGCGCCTTCGAAACCGTCGACGTCATCGCCGGCCCCGTCACCCCGACCACCGCCTTCAAACTGGGCGACAAGATCGACGACCCGCTGGCTATGTACAACTTCGACCTCTTCACCCTGCCCTTGAACCTGGCAGGACTGGCCGGCATGTCGGTTCCCGCCGGCATGGCCCCCGACAGCGGCCTTCCCGTCGGCCTCCAGCTGATGGCACCCGCCTTCTGCGACGACCGCCTCTACACAGTCGGCGCCGCCTTCGAGGCCGGGCGCTCCTAGCGTCGTTGTCGGCACCGGCTGATATTCCGGCTGGCGCTACTGATCAGGCGCGGCACACCTGCAAAACCAGGTGCGCCGCGCCTTCTGCTACTACGCAGCAGAGTATTGCGTGTCTACATGAGGCTGCTCCATGGCGGTCCCTTTTGGGCTTTCACACCGAGATTCGGAGGGTGGTGGCGTCGAAAAGCGCTGGTGAGAACGCTACGCTGAGGTGTATGAGTGTGCGACTATTCACCGCGGTATATCCCAGTGACTCGGCCCGCGATCACTTGGCCGCTGCGCTGCGTAGTCTCTCCGCGGCGGGTCAGCTGCGGTGGAGCGAACCGTGCAGTTGGCATATCACCTGCCAGTTCTATGGCGAGATGCCGAGCGGAAGTATCGACACGGTGCAGCAGCAGCTGGCGGAGTCGCTTCGCGGCATGCCGGCGTTTCGGCTGGCGCTGCGCGGGGCAGGGGAGTTCCACGGCCGCTATCTGTGGATCGGGGTGGGAGATGGCAGGCGCGAGATGACCGACTGTATGCGGCGGTGTGTGCTGCCTGGAATCGAACCGGACCACGTCACCCCGCGCCCGCATCTCACGGTGGCCCGCACGCGGCGGGGGCGAGCGCAGGCTCATCGAGGCGGGCCGAAACAGAAGTGCGTTTCATCGCTCACCGCAGAACTCGCCCAAGATTGCACGCTATATGCGGGGCCCAGCTTCCTCGTGGATCGGGTGCATGTGCTGGTCTCCGAGCTGGGGGCGGGTCCAGGCGGCAGCACGCTGCATCGCCGTGTGGGAAGCATTCCGCTCGCCCAGTGATAAGGGGTATAGATAGTCGGCGTGGCCGCAAGCGCGCGGTGAGGCGACTGCGGGTAGTGGGGCGGTGGTGGCGGGGCGAGAGGCCCATAGCAATCACGCGCCGCAGCTAGACATGCCTGATTGGAAAGGCACGAGCCGTGGCGCGTGGGGTGTCGCGGTGGAAAGCGGTGTTAGGCGTTATCGTTAAGCACCCATGCGGCGCCAGCGGAGGCGGCGGTGACAGTCAGCACGGCGGGCCAGGCGCCGATCTTCTTCGCCAGCGGGTGGGAGAGACCGAAACCAGCAACGTAGAGTCCGGTCAGCCCAGCAGCAACCACGCCGCCGCTCTTCTTGTACCAGCTGCGGGCCGCATAGCCGCCGGCGGCGGCGAGGACAGCCCCGCCGAGGGGACGGATCAAGGTTTCCCGAGCGGTGAGCCAGCCACCAATCAGGCCCACGGTGACCATGGCGGCAGTATTGACGTTCTCAGCTTTTTTCAGGTTCATACCGGCTATCGTAGCCCGCGATCGCAGCCGGTGGGGTGAACCGAGACGGTCATCGGGGGTGAGCCACTCTGCTGCGTAGTAGCACCGTGAGACTAATGAGTGTGGGCTGGCGCGATGGGGCCGCAGGCGAGCATCGGCGGCGGAGTAGACTGGCGTGCCATGTCTACTCCTCGTTTTCCCGGACGGGATACCGACGCGGCTCGGGTGCGGTCCGCTGCGGCTGCTGGCCCCGAGACGGCGTCGACAAGCGCTGATGCTGCGCGGCCTAGTGTTGATGCTGCGCGGCCTGGTAAGGGGCCCGCGGCGCCGATAGAGCAGGAGAGTCTGCGGCCGCAGTGGAAAGCGCTGGCGGCGCTCTGCATAGGTTTCTTTATGATTCTGCTGGATCAGACCATCGTGGCGGTGGCGACCCCGCAGCTGTATGCGCAGCTAGATGCGACGCTCACCGAGGTGGTGTGGGTGACCAGTAGCTATCTGCTGTGTTTTGCGGTGCCGCTTTTGGTGACCGGCCGCCTGGGGGATCGGTATGGTCAGCGCGAGGTCTACATGGTGGGCATGGCGGTGTTTACGCTGTCCTCGCTGGCGTGTGGGTTGTCGCAGTCGGTGCATGCGCTGATCATCGCCCGCGCGGTGCAGGGCATTGGTGCGGCGCTGTTGACTCCGCAAACGATGAGTGTGATTAACCGGATCTTTCCGCGTCATCGCCGCGGCGCCGCCATGGGCGTGTGGGGTGCGGTGGCGGGTTTGGCGAATCTCGCTGGCCCGCTGCTCGGCGGGCTGCTGGTGTCTCGCTTCGGATGGCAGTGGATTTTCTTCGTCAATGTCCCCATTGGTGTGGTCTCGATTGTGTTGGTGTGGGCTTGGGTGCCCGCACTGGAGCGGGTGGCGCGCCGGATTGATCTCGCGAGCGTGGCGATCAGCATGATTGGTATGTTCGCGTTGGTCTTCGCGGTGCAGCAGGGGCCTGCCCTCCACTACGCACCAGTGGTGTGGGTGTTGTTCGCACTGGCGCTCTGCTGCGTAGTAGCATTCATCGCGCTGCAACGCCGCGCCGCCCACGCCCAGCGTGACCCCCTGGTTCCGCTCCAGATTTTCGGCTACCGCAACTTCTCAATCGGGGCGTTCTCGATCGCCATGATGGGCTTTTGCGTGAACTCGATGATGCTGCCGGTGATGCTGTTTCTGCAGTCCACCCACGGGATGAGCGCCCAGCAGGCCAGTTTCCTTCTGATCCCGATGGCGCTGGTGGCCTTCGTGCTCGCTCCAGTGACAGGGCGCATGTCCGACTGGGTGCATCCGCGCACGATGTCGCTGGTGGGTTTCGGCGGCTGTGTGCTTGTGCTTGGGGCGATGACGGGGCTGATGCTTATCGACGCCGCCCCGCTGCTGCTGATGATCCCGCTCACTCTTTTCGGTGTGGCGAGCGCGTTTGTGTGGGCCCCTAACTCGGTGGCGACCATGCGGGAGCTGACCCCGGAGCTCTCCGGTGCGGGCTCGGGGGTGTATAACACTACGCGTCAGCTTGGTTCGGTGATTGGCGCCGCCGCTGTGGGGGCGGTGCTATCGACGAGCGTGGCGCTCGCGATGTCCTTGCCGATGCTGGCGATGATCTGTGGATTAGTGACTGTAAGCAAATACACGTTTCCGAAACCGGAAAATACGCTGTCCGATCGGGCATAACACAAAGATAAGGACTAGACTGAAACGCATGCGTATTGCGACTCTGACTTCTGGTGGCGACTGCCCCGGCCTGAATGCTGTTATCCGCGGTATCGTTCGTACTGCGACCGCCGAGTATGGTTCCACTGTGGTGGGATACCAAGACGGCTGGGTGGGCCTGCTTGAGGATCGCCGCACCCAGCTCTATGACGACGAGAGTATTGACCGCATCCTGCTGCGCGGCGGCACCATCTTGGGTACCGGCCGTTTGCACCCGAACCAGTTCCGCGAGGGGATCGATCAAGTCAAGGCGAACCTGGAGGATGCGGGCATTGACGCCCTGATTCCGATCGGCGGCGAGGGCACTCTCAAGGGCGCGAAGTGGCTCTCCGATAATGGCATCCCCGTGGTGGGCGTACCGAAAACCATTGACAATGACGTCAATGGCACGGACTACACCTTCGGTTTTGATACCGCAGTGTCTGTGGCCACCGACGCCATCGACCGTCTCCACACCACCGCTGAATCTCACAACCGCGTGATGATCGTGGAGGTCATGGGCCGCCACGTGGGCTGGATTGCCCTGCACGCCGGCATGGCTGGCGGCGCCCACTACATCGTGGTTCCGGAGCATCCCTTCGACATCAATGACATTTGTAAGCGTATGGAACGCCGCTTCCAGATGGGCGAGAAGTACGGCATTATCGTCGTCGCCGAGGGAGCGCTGCCCAAGGAGGGCACCATGGACTTCGCCGAAGGTGAGGAAGACCAGTTTGGTCACAAGACCTTCAATGGTATCGGCCAGGTCATTGGCGAGGAGATCAAAAAGCGCCTCGGTCAGGATGTGCGCACCACCGTGCTGGGACATATCCAGCGCGGCGGCACCCCGACCGCTTTCGACCGTGTGCTCGCCACCCGCTATGGCGTGCACGCCGCCCGTGCCTGCCACAACGGCGACTTCGGTAAGTCTGTTGCTTTGCGCGGTGAACACATCGAGCTGGTGGATCTTGATGTTGCCGTGGGCAAGCTGAAGAGCGTGCCCGAGGGGCGCTACCGCACTGCTCAGGCGCTGTTTGGCTAAAGAGTAGAAGGATCATGGCCCGCATGGATATCTCCGTGCGGGCCATGAACTATTATGGGGTGCTATGACGCAAGCGGATTTTGACCTGATGGACTTCGAGGATGTCCTCGCCACCTACGATCCCGTGATGGGGCTTGAGGTGCATGTGGAGCTGTCGACAGAGACCAAAATGTTCTCGGCGAGCTCCGCGCATTTCGGAGACACCCCGAACTCGAATGTGGATCCGGTGAGCTTGGGCCTGCCCGGGGCGCTGCCGGTAGTTAATGCCAAGGGCGTGGAATGGGCGATCAAGATTGGCTTGGCGTTGAATTGTTCGATCGCGGAGTCCTCGCGCTTCGCACGCAAGAACTACTTCTATCCGGACCAGCCGAAGAATTACCAGATCTCGCAATACGATGAGCCGATCGCCTATGACGGCTACCTCGATGTGGTTCTCGATGATGGCGAGGTGTTCCGCGTCGAGATCGAGCGCGCTCATATGGAGGAAGATACCGCCAAGCTGACCCACATCGGCGGCGCCGACGGACGCCTCCAGGGTGCCACCTCCTCGCTGGTTGATTGCAACCGAGCCGGTGTGCCGCTTATTGAGATCGTGACCAAGCCGATCGAAGGCGCCGGCGCCCGCACCCCTGAGGTGGCCCGCGCCTATGTGTCGGCGCTGCGTGATCTCGTCAAGGCGCTTGGGGTCTCCGATGCTCGCATGGACCAGGGTTCGATGCGTTGCGACGCTAACCTGTCCCTGCGCCCCATCGGGCAGAGCGAGTTCGGCACCCGCACCGAGACCAAAAACATCAACTCGGTGCGGTCCGTGGAACAGGCCGTGCGCTTCGAGATGCAACGCCAGGCCGCGGTACTGCAGGATGGGTGCTCGATCCGCCAAGAGACTCGGCACTATCAGGAAACTGATGGCACGACCACGCAGGGTCGCCGCAAGGAAACCGCCGATGACTACCGCTACTTCAATGACCCTGACCTGCCGCCGGTGGTTGCGCCGCGCGAGTGGGTAGAGGAGATCCGCGCTACGTTGCCGGAGCTGCCGTGGGTGCGTCGGGCGCGCTTGCAGCAGGAGTGGGAGCTATCGGATGCCGCCATGCGCGATCTTGTGAATGCAGGCGCCCTCGATCTCATCGTCGCCACCATGGATGCTGGCACCACCTCCGCTGAAGCCCGCTCGTGGTGGGTGTCCTATCTGTCCCAAAAGGCCAATGAGCTCGAGGTCGATCTTGAGCAGCTGGCCATCACCCCCGAGCAGGTTGCCGAAGTTGTGGGCATGATCAACGAGGGCAAGCTCACCAACAAGCTCGCTCGCCAGGCTGTTGATGGCGTGCTCGCTGGCGAGGGCAGCGTCTCCGAGGTTGTGTCCCAGCGCGGCCTTGAAGTGATGCGCGACGACGGCACCATCGAGAAGGCCGTCGATGAGGCACTGGCTGCCAACCCTGACATCGTGGAAAAGTACAAGGCAGGCAACAAGAAGGTCACCGGTGCCATCGTCGGCGCCGTGATGAAGGCTACCCGCGGCAAGGCTGACCCGGCGGTAGTCAACCAGCTCATCGCTTCGAAGCTACAGTAACTACGCAGCAGAGCTGCCGGCAGCGATCTCGAGAGAGGTGCTGCCGGCTTTTTCGTGCGCGCAGTGTGGGTGGATTGGTGTGTGGGGAAAGGGACTACGCATCAGCGGTTGCGGCGTATTTTTCCTGTTCGCGCTCTGATGCGTAGTCCCTACCCGAGAGTGTCGATGACCGCACAACCATCGTCCCAAGCTGTGCATAAAATTCGCGCAATCCACAGTTCAGTAGCGTGGCGCGGCGAAAGCGTAGCGGAGGGGTCACAGATTTGTCACAGTGCTGTCAACACACACAACAACGAGCATTGTTTCCATGGGGGGGACACATGATGACCGCACTTATCGACGAAATTAGCCAGTACGAGGCCTTCTTGCTTCGTCTCACCGAAGAATTGGAATCAGGGGTGGAGGATTTCGACAACGTTATAGCCACCTATCAGAGATTGGAGCAGCTTCAAGATCTGAAAGCCCACACTGATGTTTTGCTCGCGCATCGCGTCCGAAGTGAGAAGGCTGTTGCCGTGGCTGGTACGAAAAAGCCCGTGCGGTTTTTACAAGACACTTTGGGGTGGTCGAAAACGCGGGCATCGAATGTGTCTACCCAGGCGGCACGATTATACGGGCCAATTAAGGACACACCGCCAGAGGACGAGCCGGCCCACGAGACGGCGCAGCGCGTTGAAGAGGCGCGTCAGTTGAGGGCTTTGAGCGTCGAAAAGCTGCGGCGCCATCGGTTGAGCGCCGATATGCGCCGGCTCATTGAAACGAGTTTGGCTGGGTTGCGCACGAAAGATGCGCGCATTCGCGAATCGATTCGCCTCGAGGCGGTCAGCTATGGCGCCGAGCACTCCTATGATGACACCCGTGAACTGCTGATTCTGCGTGTGCGCCGGGTAAATAGTTCGCTACCCGACGCGCACCGCGATAGCGCCGCTTCTCGACGCTTAACTATCACTAAACCCGGAACCGATGGCAATGTGGGGATATTCGGGCGTATCGCGCCCGATGCAGCAGCAGTCCTGACAGATCAGGTCGATCGCGAAATGAGAAAGCCTCGCCCCAAGGGGGATCAGCGTTCTTATCACCAACGCTACGAAGAGGCGTTTAGCACCGTCATTAAACGCGGCACAGGAAATGCAGACAGCACACTAGTGGTATGCATTTCGCCTAAAGATTTCACACACTGCGATTACGCCAATGCCGGCATCGAACATCCCACCAATACAGGTATTCCCTTGACCACTGAGCAAGTCATGGCGCTAGGCATGAAAAAATACGGATTCCTTGCAGTCCATGATCCGCATACTGGCGATGTTCTTCGGCTAGGACGATTCGAGCGCTGTGCCAATATTTTTCAGCGCATTGCCTTGGCCGCGGCGCAGAATGTGTGCGCGCATCCTGGGTGCTCGACACCCATTTCCAAATGCGAAATTCACCATATCGAGCCCTATGCGCAAGGTGGAGCGACGGATATTGACAACCTCACCTGTCTTTGTCGTATCCACCACAGCGACAACGATGACACCCGCGCCCACCACAGCAAACACCATGCAGCGAGGGACCCCAAAACGGGGCGAGTAGGTGCGACCCGCGGGGCACACGCCGCAGAGTCCAGCCCAGAAGTCCACGTCAACGATTCCGTGGCAGCGCAGCAAGCACCTGGTGCAAAAGTGCGGGCCCAGCCCTGGCCCGAGCCGTGTGCCTACCACAACCAGGACACCGCCACCGACGCTCAGAGTTAACGTTGCGCCACCCTCGGTGAGAACTACACCCCTGCGCCCCTAGCAGCAGCGGCGGCGGACGAGGGGGAAGATGCCCCGTGCGAGGCGGTTGAGAACAGTGCGGGCGGCGTCGTTAAGGCGCATGGGGACTACGCAGCTGCGAAGCGTTCAGTCACCCCTAGGTATGCGCGGAGAGTCAGCTCTAGGTCTTCGAGGTGGAGGTGCTCGTCGTGGGCGTGCAGCTGGGCCTGCACGTCGCCGAGCGTGCGCCCCGCAGCATGCGCTGCAAAGCCATAGCCAACGCCGCCCATTTTACGGGCGAAGCGCAAATCTGAACCCCCTGAAGCAATGATGGGAAGCACCTGTTCCTCGGGGAAGAGCTCGGCCAAAGTTGCGCTGATCGCGTCGTATAGCGGCGAATCGGTGGGGGAGACCGTGGCATCTTCGCAGATCAGCCGTTCGATGCGGCAGTGACTACGCAGCTCGCCAATAGCGTCGAGGAGATGGGCATCGACATCGTCTTGGGTCATGCCTGGGGTCGGGCGGATATCGAGATCCACATATCCAGACGAGGGAAGGACGTTGATGGGGCCGCCGGCGCGAACAACCGTGGGAGCCACAGTGGTGTGGGAGATTGCATGCGCGAAGCGTGACATCTCGCCGAACGGACTGTAATCAGTCGTGTCGTGGGCGAGAAATGCGCGCTCAGTTTCGGGATCGAGCTCGAAGGCACGGACGAACGGCTCCCACAGGGGTTGATCAGAAGGGATAGACAATGCGGCTAACCGAGTGGTGACTTCACCTAGGATGCCAGTGGTCATTGTTGTTCCCCACGGAGTCGATGCGTGCCCAGGATCTCCGGTGAAGTGAATACGTCGCTGGGCAGCTCCTTTCTCGCCGGCGTTGACTACTACGCAGCGCGAGGTGCCATTGAGCACGATGTGCCCACCGCCGGTCTCGCCAAGGCAATGATCAAAGGAAAGAGCATCGGGTTGGTTCTCGGCGATCCAACCCGCCCCGAGTCCACCACGTGCCTCTTCATCGGCGAGAGCAGCAAATTGGATCGGGCGGCGAAGATGATTCTGTGCGGCAGCCCATTTAGTCACAACAGCTTGCACTGCAGTAATGAACAACATGTCTACTGCGCCCCGGCCATAGATCTTGCCGTCTTCGATCACCGCGTCGAAGCACGGTTTGGTCCAGTGCTGTTCGTCGACGACAACGACGTCGGTGTGGCCGAAGAAGGTAAGAGGCGAGAGCCCCTCATCTTTGGCTGGAGCGGCAGTAACGATGAGAGTGGTGCGACCTGGGCTGGGCTCAATGCTCTCAATTGAGAGACGCTCACGAACTTCGGCCGGAGCGTCTGAGAAGAACTCACGGAGGGTCTCGGCGGTACGCTCCTCGTTGCCCGAGCCAGGAGTGAAATCGTTGACGCACGCGTTGCGGATCAGTGTGCGAAGTAGTTCAAGAGTGGAGTCGTAGAGCTGATGCGTAGTCATCTTCCTCATATTATGGGCTAGCAGCGGCAATGGGGGAGAGACTCCGTTTCGTAGTAGCACGATCGCCACTGACGCAGGCACACTGGGAGCATGTCATTCACAGTAGAAGCTCCCCAGTCTTATCAACCCGCGCCGGACCGCTACGAGTCCATGAACTATCGTCGCGTGGGCAATTCAGGTCTAAAATTGCCGCCCCTTTCGCTCGGGTTGTGGCACAACTTTGGCGATGACCGTCGTCTCGATGTGCAGCGAGATATTGTGCGTAGTGCCTTTGATCTCGGCGTCACACACTTTGACTTGGCCAACAACTACGGGCCGCCCGCAGGCTCTGCGGAGCGTAACTTTGGCGAGATTCTGCGTAGCGATTTCGCAGGGCATCGCGATGAGATGATCATCAGCTCGAAGGCAGGGTGGAACATGTGGCCCGGCCCCTACGGGTTTGGTGGCTCGCGCAAGTACTTGATGTCCTCCTTGGATCAATCGCTGGACCGGTTGGGGGTGGATTACGTGGACATCTTCTACCACCACCGCCCCGATCCGGATACGCCGTTGGAGGAGACGATGTATGCCCTGCGCGATATCGTCGCCTCCGGAAAAGCGCTCTATGTGGGTATTTCTTCCTATGGACCAGAGCTGACGGCCGAAGCTGCCTCGATCATGCAGGAAGAAGGCTGCCCGTTGCTGATCCATCAGCCGAGCTATTCGATTGTGAACCGGTGGGTGGAAGAACCCGGCGAGGACGGCGAGTCCCTGCTCGAATCCGCCGCCGACAACGGCCTCGGAGTGATTGCCTTCTCGCCGCTGGCTCAGGGACTACTTACCGACCGCTATCTCGACGGCGTGCCCGCCGATTCCCGCGCGGCCGAGAAGGGCTCTTTTGGCGAAAGCATGCTTTCCGAGAGCAATCTAGCCATGGTGCGGGCCCTCGACGACATTGCGCGCGAGCGCGGACAAAGCCTCGCCCAAATGGCCATCGCTTGGGTATTGCGCGAGCAAGGTGACTTCGGTGAGCTGACGGTGGCCTCGGCCCTGGTGGGCGCATCGTCTGCGCAACAGCTGCGCCACAACGTGGCAGCACTGGAGAACCTGGACTTCACTGACGCCGAGTTGGCCGCCATCGACGAGGCCTCCGATGATGCCGGAATCAATATTTGGGCCGGGGCGACCGCGTCGAAGAAAAAGTAACTACGTAGCCGCAGTGGGCAGCCCCGCAACCACGGGTCATCGGGTCGAAAAAGCGAGGTGGCGTCGATAATGCTTGTCGACGCCACCTCGCATGCGCTTGACACGCTAGTGCAAGGCCAATCGCACCGTGATTATCACCATGACAATGCCGATGGCGAAGTTGAGCCGGCGCCAATTCTGTGGCTTCGACAGCGGCCGGGCTAGCGCACGCGCACCGAAACCGATGGTGGGAAACCACAACACGCTTGCTGCTAGGGCACCGGCGGAAAATTCCCAACGACCGACGGGGCCGAATTGGTTGGCGAGCCCGCCCAGCATGACCAGCGTGTCGATATAGGCGGCCGGATTAAACCACGTGAACACGAGCGCGGCGATCACCGGCCTGAGCCACGGTTTTTCGGAGGTGGCGATGCGGCTGCGGCGCTTGGTGGCAACACTGCCACCGGAGACGTAGCCACTGTCCTGTTCGCTGTGCTCCTCGCCGAGGTCGGTGCGGCGGAAAGACGTGTCCTGGAGCGCGCCTGCCTCGGCGAGGATCTCGGGGGTGTTGTGCGTAGTAACATCCTCGCGATACAGATCCATCTCTTCGGGATCGCGTATATCCGTGGTGCGTAGTGCGCCTGCCTTCGGAGCGAGCGCATCGCGGAAACAGGTGTAGGCAAAGTAGCTGAGATACACCACCCCCGCCCACTTCAGGGCGACAAGCGCGGTGGGGGCCTTCTCGACCAGTACGCCCATTCCAGCAGTGCCGCCGAGAATGAGCAGAATGTCGGAGAGGAGGCAGACGGCGACGACCGCGCCCACAGCGACTCCCTTAACGCCTAGTTTGAGCAGGAGCGCGTTCTGCGGTCCGATCGCGATGATCAGGGACAATCCAACGAAGAAGCCATTCAGTGCAATCACGTACTCAATATTCTTGTACTCCTCGCGTGAAGGAAAATTAATTATTCTTCAGCTGCGTTAAAATTGCTTCATGGACAACGTCAAGCTGAACACGCTCTTGGCCGTCGTCGATGAAGGCAGCTTTGAAGCAGCCGCCTCACGGCTCGGCATCAGCCCCTCGGCGGTCAGCCAGCGGATCAAGGCGCTGGAAAACACGATCGGGCGGGTGCTGCTCAAACGCGCCAACCCCGTCCGAGCCACCGAGGCAGGAGAAATCCTCGTCCAGGCGGGCCGCCGCATGGCGCTGCTGCAGGCCGAAACCAACGCCCAACTACGGGGGCGACTCGGCCGCGTGCCCCTAGCCATCGCCATTAACGCCGACTCGCTGTCCACCTGGTTTCGGCCGGTGCTTGCCGACGTCGCCTCGTGGAATAGCGCGTCTTTGCGACTACGCATCGAAGACGAATCACATTCCCGTAACCTCTTGCGCCGCGGTGACGTCCTCGGCGCCGTCACCCGCGAGGCCGAGGCCGTCTCCGGCTGTGAATCCCACTATCTCGGCGTCATGCGCTATCGCGCGGCCGCGCATCCCCGGCTCCTCGACACCTACACCCGCCCCGACGGCAGTCTCGACTGGGCCTCGATGCCCGCACTGCGCTACGGCCCCAACGACGAGCTCCAGGAACACGACCTGCTCGGGCGACTACGCAGTGGCGAAGACGGTCGCCACCGCAGCGTCTCTTGGATCCCCTCATCGGAAGACTTTGTCTACGCAGCCCGCGTCGGCCTCGGCTGGGGCCTACTTCCCGAGACACAACTACGCCCACTCCTCGACAGCGGCGACGTGGTCCTCCTTGATGACAGCGTCGAAGAAGTCCACCTCTACTGGCAGCACTGGCGACTCGAATCACCCATCTTGGGTGCGCTCAGCGACGCTGTCCTAGACGCCGCCACCGCCCTCGAGCAATAACAATCCTGTAAAGGTTCCCTCACACTCACGGCACGCCGGTGAGGAAATCCTTCGTTTCACCAGCTCGGCGCTATACGCTGAGCTGCATGACCAAGCCTGAGAACCCCCGTCCCGACAAGGCCCGTGCCGACGACTTCGGCGAGGACACCGAAATCCCCACCTACAACCCCAAGGATTCCGCGGGCTCGGCCGATGCGCGCCGGGATTCCAAGAATGCCAAGGCTTCGGAGTCGCAACGCGCATCCGAAAAGCCTGCGGCTAGCCAGCACGCAGCGAGTGCGCGCGACGAGGCTCACTCTAAGAAACAGTCCTCTGCTACTACGCAGCAGAGTCCCACCCCCGAGCCGAAGAAGCCTAGCAAGCGCTCCACGGCGGGCAGTATTTACGAACGCACTGGCCGTGCAGCACCGCAGGCCATTCCGCCCCGCGGTCAGGCTGGCCAGGCTGAGCAAACGCGCGCTGCAGAACCTGCAGAGCCTGCAGCACAACCCGCGAACGACGCACCGGAGCGCGGTGTTGCTCCGGTGCGTAGTAGCACCCCTAGTCGAGAAGAGGACAGCAACGAAACTGTCGTGATGCCCCGCGCCGGCGCAGCTGCCGCGGCTGCTGCTTCTGCTCAGGCCGACTCTGATAAGCATCCTGAGCGTTCCCGTCCGCTCGCATCGGATGCTCCGACTAGCGCTCGCGACACTCGCACCACGGAGCCTGAAGGCTCGCAGGCGGCCGCGCCCCAGCCTGCCGCTGATCGACGCCAACCCCCGCACCCCGAGCCGAACCGCCCGACCGCGGAGGAGACTGTGGCTCTTCAGCGCCCCCAGCCGGCAGGCGAGGCGGATTATGACGCGGACTACGCACAAGCGCCGGGCGTGGCTGCAGCGCCGGCTGCCGGCCCCCAGTGGGTCGAGGGCGATATGGCGGAGCCGGCTGATGATGTCGAACAGCCTTATGACCCGGCGTTGGACCACCGCCGTGGAACCTTGGACTTCGGTATCTTCTTGCTTCGCGTGGGCGTGGGCGCACTGCTGATCCTCGCCGGAGTGAAGACCTTCTTCCAGCTTGGCGACTCCGAGGGCCTGTCTGGGTTGGAAAACGAGTTCAGCGGCTACGCCATGCCGTGGCTGCTGTCGGTTGTTCAGCCCAGTCTGCAGCTACTCGCCGGTGTGTTCTTGCTGCTTGGTCTCTTGACCCCGGTCGCTGCGGCCGTGGGTATTGTCGCCACGTTGTTGTCTGCGCTGCACCAGATCGATGTGCTCAACGCAGGCGTGAATCCGTTGAATTGGTCGGGCGAGGTGCTCTTCTGCGTAGTAATGATTCTCGCAGTACTTGCCCTCCAGTTCACCGGCCCGGGCAAGCTATCTCTCGACTTCAACCGCTCGTGGGCGCACCGCCCCTTGTTGAGCTCGTGGCTGTGGGTGCTTGTTGGTGGCGCGGCCGCCGTCGCACTGTGGTGGTTTGGCGCCGGAGTTAATCCGCTGAATTAGCGCCGCAACACATAGCCGAAAGGGGCTGGTCGTCATAGGCCAGCCCCTTTTGTATTGCGCACCACGCGTAGCGCTTATCGACGCCTTCTACTCCACAACCGACACGGCCGCGAAGAAGCGCCACCCGATAGCCCTATTCGACGATGCGCACAGCTCCCTTATCTGCCGAAGACGCCATGGCGGCATAGGCTTTGAGTGCCTTGCTCACTGCGCGGGGGCGGTCTTGGTGTGGAGTGAAGGGGTGTTCGCGGGAGTTTTCCTCTTCACGGCGCGCTGCGAGTTCGTCCTCGGAGATATCGGCGTGTATGGTCCGCGAGGCAACGTCGATAAGTATGGGATCTCCGGTACGGACGAGGCCGATGGTGCCGCCGGCGGCGGCTTCGGGGGAGACGTGACCGATGGACAGCCCAGAGGAGCCGCCGGAGAAGCGACCATCGGTGACGAGCGCGCACTTTTTGCCCAAGCCGGCGCCCTTGATGAACGCGGTGGGGTGCAGCATTTCCTGCATGCCGGGGCCACCGGCGGGGCCTTCGTAGGTGACGAAGAGGACTTCGCCGGGCTGCAGCACCTTGTTCAGGATCACAGACACGGCCTCTTCCTGGGATTCCACGACGCGGGCGGTGCCTTCAAAGTGGAATTGCTCCTCGGAGATACCGGCAGTTTTCAAAATGGCGCCATCCTCGGCGATGTTGCCGCGCAGCACGCACAGGCCACCTTCGGCGGTATAGGCGTGCTCGACGTCGCGGATGCATCCACCGGCGGCGTCGGTGTCGAGGCTTTCCCAGCGATTCTCGGTGGAGAACGGCTGCGTAGTACGTACCCCACCGGGGGCTGCGTGGAAGAGATCCGTTGCTTCTTCGCTCGGATTCTCGGCGCGAATATCCCAGTGGGCGATGTAGTCGGCCAGGGAGTCGGAGTGCACTGAATGGACGGTGTCCTTAAGCAGGCCGCCGCGGTAGAGCTCACCCAAGATGGCGGGGATGCCGCCGGCTCGGTGCACGTCTTCCATGAAGTAGTCGGAATTAGGGGCCACCTTGGACAGGCACGGGGTGCGCCGCGAGATCGCATCGATATCGTCGAGGGTGAAGTCGATCTCGCCCTCGATGGCGGCGGCCAGAATGTGCAGCACCGTGTTGGTAGAACCGCCCATAGCCACGTCGAGTGTCATGGCGTTGGTGAAGGCGTCTCGGTTGGCGATGGCGCGCGGCAACACCGAGGCGTCCTCTTCTGCGTAGTAGCGGTGGGCGATCTCAACGATGCGCTGCCCAGCCCGCTCGAAGAGGCGGCGCCGGTAGGCGTGGGTGGCCAGGGTGGAGCCATTGCCCGGCAGGCTCAGCCCGAGGGCCTCAGTGAGGCAGTTCATCGAGTTGGCGGTGAACATCCCGGAGCAGGACCCGCAGGTGGGGCAGGCAGAGTTGCTGATTTGCTCGAGGTGGTGATCATCGACGGTGTCGTTGGCGGAGGCGGAGATCGCGTCCACCAGATCGGATCCGCGCTTGGCGACGCCATCAACCACGATCGCCTCGCCCGATTCCATGGGCCCGCCGGAGACAAAGATGGTGGGGATGTTCAACCGCAGCGCCGCGTTGAGCATGCCTGGGGTGATCTTGTCGCAGTTAGAGATACAGACTAGGGCGTCGGCGGTGTGGGCGTTGACCATGTACTCAACCGAGTCGGCGATGATTTCGCGCGAGGGCAGTGAGTAGAGCATGCCGTTGTGGCCCATTGCGATGCCGTCGTCGACGGCGATGGTGTTGAACTCCTTGGGCACACCCCCAGCGGCGCGCACCGCATCGGCGACGATATCGCCGACATTCTTCAGGTGCACATGCCCTGGAACGAACTGAGTGTAGGAGTTGGCGATGGCCACGATGGGCTTGCCGAAATCCTCCGGTTTGGTGCCAGTTGCTTGCCAGAGGGCGCGTGCCCCAGCGGCATTGCGGCCGACAGTTGTCACACGTGAGCGAAGGGGAATCATAAGGTGAACACTTCCGAAAAAGATGATTGATGGGTGACTACGCTACAGAGTAGAGGGTCAGCCCTGAATAATTAGTGACGGGGGCAGCTTTAGCCCACCACGTTGCGCGATAATGCTCGGCTGTTCTAGCGGCTTTATGCAGCTTATCGACGCTTCCACTCTGCTTTTCAACCAAAAATAACGAAGGCTATCGCTGCGATCTTCTCGCGCGGATAGCACAATCGGCGGCGGGTGTGCGCGGGGAGTCGGGCTGATGCGTAGTAGCATCCACCGCGCGTGTGCCCTGGGAAGAAATGGCGTTGGCGAAGCCGCTCTCAGGACGCGGGATCAGCCGAGGCCTGAGAGACGGATGGACTCGCGAGCGCTGGTGTGCTCAGCAGCGCGCGCCGACACCGCCGCGCCGATGCACAGCGCCAGCGCCACACCCAGCGCCGGCACTACCGCACCGCGAGCATTGCCGCACCAGCTCAGCTCACCGCAACCCAGCCGCAGCTTCTGCGCTGCAGTCTAGCCTTGAGGCTTGTCCTTGCGTTCGGTGGAGGCGGCGCGATCGGGTGTTTTCTCGCGAAGCTCGCTGCGTCCATCCCTTTGGATCACTTCGACCTTCTCCGCGGCGGCGGCGCGCCCTTGGGTGATGGGGTCGGGGATACGGCCTTGGGAGGCGGCTTCCAGTTTGGACAGGGAATTAAAGGTCACGCCTGGCATACGGTGTTTGCGGGAGTCGGAGGTGCGCAGCAGGGCCTTTGCTCCGGAAAACTCCACGCCCTCGATATTATCCCAGGGCACGGTCGTGGAGGAGCCGAAGGCAGGGGAGATGGTGATGCCCGCCGGCCCCACCAGCGTGGCGGACTTTAAGACGTAATAGATGAATATCAGCGGCAAAAGCAGGATCCAGCCGAGAATCAGCGGCTGATAGGCCACGCCCACGAGCGCGATGAGGATCATGATCACGGCCGCTAAGATGTGGCTGCGGTCGGGGCGGAAGCTGGTGACGGTGTCGTCGCGCTGTCCAGCAGTATTGGCCCGGTTACTCGAGCGGGCAGTATCGGCTCGGCCCGTGATGTCTGTGCTGCGGGAGCGGGAGGATCGTGCGGGCTTATCTGAGTGTCCGGGGCGTGAGTTCATAGCTGCCTATTCTACGTCCGTCGTCTCGCTGGGATTATTAGCCTCCGACTTCTCCGGTTCGGACTGCTCTGGCTCTCGGGACGAGCTACTCGGGGCGGGCGAGTTGTTGGGTGCAGGGGAGGTGGTGGT
>NZ_PQMG01000008.1 GCF_008930665.1 Corynebacterium sp. 74A | reverse complement strand
CACCACACAAGCAGTGCCATCAAGCAGCGTGTCGAAAGCTTAATACACAAGCACCGTAACAGTCAAACCAACAACCGAACAACACCAGGTAAAACCTTCACCACCAACAAAACAACCAACACAACCGCGCCGGCCGCCTCGCTGACTCCGAAAACACTACACACAACCCCCACCCAACACCAAAACCCCAGCACAACACACAAAAACAGGAACCAGTACAGCTTCGTCGTGCACGCCTATAGCCGCCCCTCTGGGGGCGGTCGGTGCTCAGTACTCACGGCCAGAGACCACGTACCCCACCACTACCCCTGCCTCCTACATTGGGGCATGGAGGTGAGGTGCTCAGTGGTACCGATAGTGGCGACAGCGCACCTCTGCCCTACATACGCAAAAAACGAGGACCGCGCAGGGTGTTCCCACGTGGTCCTCGCCTTGTAGCGCTACAGATGCGGCTATGTCAGCAGGCGTACGCCCGCGAAGTTCTTCTTGCCGCGGCGCAGTACCAACCAGCTGCCGTGCAGCAGGTCCTCGGCGCTGGGCTCCCACTCCGCGTCGGAGACCCGCTCATTATTGGCGTAGGCGCCGCCTTCCTTAATGGTGCGTCGAGCAGCACCCTTTGACTCGGCCAAGCCGGACGCCACAAGCAGATCGACGATGGTGTGCGGCTCATCGGCCGCGATATCCACGACCTCACCATTGGAGGTTTCGGTGACCGCAGCAGCTAGGGTCTTCTCGTCGAGATCGGTGAGTTCACCGCGGCCGAACAGGGCCTGCGCAGCAAGTTCCACGGCCTTGCGGGCTTCCACGCCATGCACCAAGTCAGTCATTTCTTGGGCGAGACGCTTTTGGGCCTCACGCTTGTAGGCGCGCTCGGCTACTTCCTGCTCGTACTCGGCGATTTCTTCCTTACTGAGGAAGGTGAACCAGCGCATGTAGTCGATGACCACGGAATCGCCGGCGTTGATGAAGTACTGGTACCAGGCATAGGCGCTGGTGAGCTTCGCGTCCAGCCAGAGCTTGCCGCCGCCGGTGGATTTGCCGAACTTCTGGCCATCGGCGTCGGTAACCAGAGGCACGGTGAGTCCGTGCACCTTCTTCTGATCGAGGCGGCGGTTGAGATCCACACCGGAGACGATATTGCCCCACTGATCGGAGCCGCCGATCTGCAGCACACAATCATAAGTGCGCTGCAAGTGCACGAAGTCGTTGGCTTGCAAGAGCATGTAGGAAAACTCGGTGTAGGACATGCCATCGCTGTCCAGGCGACGCTTCACGGTGTCGCGATCGAGCATGGTGTTAAGCGAGAAGTTCTTTCCCAAATCGCGCAGGAATGCGATCACGCTCATCTGGCCGGTCCAATCGGCATTGTTGAGCATCAAGGCGGTGCCGTTGGCACCATCGCCGAAATCCACGAAGCGCTCCAGCTGGGCCTTAATGGATTCCACGTTCTCCGCGATGGTCTCCTCGGAGAGCATGGACCGCTCCCCCACGTCGCGCGGGTCGCCGATCATGCCGGTGGCGCCGCCGGCGATAGCGATCGGGCGGTGGCCGAACTGCTGGAAGCGCTTGAGCATGATGAGCGGAACGAGGTGTCCGGCATGCAGCGAGGAGCCTGTGGGATCAAAACCGCAATACAGCGTGATCGGGTTCTCGCAGGCCTCGCGCAAGGCATCGAGGTCGGTGGACTGGTTAATCAGGCCGCGCCAGTGCAGCTCATCAATGATGTTGTCAGACATGAAGTCCTCAGGGCTAGAAGATGGATTATTGTTCGGGGAAGTCGCGTGCCTCGTCGGCGAGCAACACAGGGATGTCATCGTCGATGCGATAGGCGATATGCAAGCGAGGGTTCACCAGCACATCCGCGTCGGCGTCATAGCTCAGCGGTCCCTTGTCTTGGGGGCAGGCAAGCACCTCGAGCAAATCGGGATCAATACTCATGGCATATCATCCTATCGCCCGATGACGGGTGTGGTGGCCCATTGCCGATACTCGGCCGCGAGCGTGTCGACGCGCTCCCGTTGCTCATCGACGCGCACTCCCGCAGTACCACCTCGGGTGGTGCGGGAGGCGACGGCGCCATCGATGGTGAGGACCTCGCGCACCTTCGAGGTCAGCCGCTTATCCACACTGGCCAGCTCCTCGTCGCTGAGATCAACGAGGTCCACTCCTCGGGCCTCGGCGAGGCGTACACAGGCACCGGAGGCCTCGTGGGCTTCCCGGAAGGGCACGCCCTCGCGCACCATCCACTCCGCGAGATCGGTAGCAAGGGTGAAACCGGCGGGGGCGAGCTCGCGCATGCGCTGCTCGTTGAAGGTGAGAGTGCCCACCAGCCCAGTCATGGCGGGCAGCAACAACTGCAGCTGCTGCACGGAGTCCACGATGGGTTCCTTATCTTCCTGCAGGTCGCGGTTATAGGCCAAGGGCATGGCTTTGAGGGTGGCGAGCAGACCAGAGAGATTACCGATCAAGCGGCCGGACTTACCGCGCACCAGCTCGGCGACGTCCGGGTTTTTCTTCTGCGGCATGATCGAACTGCCGGTCGACCACGCATCGGCCAGGGTGACATAGTTGAACTCCGGTGTGGACCAGGCAATGATCTCCTCCGCGAAGCGGGACATATCCACCGCGATCTGGGCCAGCACGAAGGCCGTTTCCGAGGCGAAATCGCGGGAGGCGGTGGCATCCAATGAGTTATCGGCGGCGGAATCAAAGCCGAGCTCTTCGGCGATGGCCTCGGGGTCCAAGTGCAGCGAGGAGCCGGCGAGAGCACCGGAGCCATAGGGCGAGACGGCGAGGCGCTTATCTAGGTCCTGCAGGCGCTGGACGTCGCGCAGCAGCGGGTGGGCGTGCGCGAGCAACTGGTGTGCGAGTAGCACCGGCTGCGCAGCCTGGAAGTGGGTTTTGCCCGGCATGATTGCGCGGGGGTGCGTGGCTGCTTGGCGCGAGATGGCGTCGACAAGCTCGAGCACGCCGAGGCTGATCTCACGGATAGCATCGCGGACCCACATGCGAAAGAGCGTGGCCACCTGATCGTTGCGGGAACGGCCGGCGCGCAGCCGCCCGCCCACCTGCGGACCGACGCGATCGATGAGGCCGCGCTCCATGGCGCCATGTACGTCCTCGTCGCTGGGGTCCGGGGTGAAGCTGCCATCGGCCACGTCGGCGCCGAGCTGTTCGAGGCCGGCGAGCATGGTTGTATAGTCCTCATCGCTGAGCAGACCCGCCTTGTGCAGCACCCGCGCGTGGGCCTGCGAGGCGAGCACGTCATAGGGGGCGAGGACCCAGTCGAAGTGGGTGGACACGCTCAGCGCAAACATCGCCTCGGAGGGCCCGCCGGAAAAGCGCCCGCCCCACAGCGCACCCTGGTTGGTTCCGTGCTTATCCATGTGAGTTCCTTTAATTGGTTGGTGATACACAGCCGAGACGCCGACCCGAGGCCGCACAGGCTTCGAATCGGCGCACAGACTCTCTAGTTTAGGCCTCGCGGTCGCGCTTGCAGGCGATCTGGGAGGACAGGCCGTGAAGGTGGACGAAGCCCTTGGCCATGGACTGGTCGAAGGTGTCGCCGGTGTCGTAGGTGGCTAGGTTGAAGTCATAGAGCGAGCTCTCGGAGCGACGACCATTGACCACGATGCTGCCGGCGTGAAGCACGAGGCGGATATCGCCGGTGATGTTCTGCTGGGTGGAGTCGATGAAGGCATCGAGGGAGCGCTTCAGCGGGGCGAACCACAGGCCGTCATAGACTTCCTCGGACCAGCGGGCGTCCACGCCACGCTTGTAGCGGGCGAGCTCGCGCTCCAAGCAGACGTCCTCGAGGGCCTCATGTGCCTTGATGAGGATCATAGCCGCGGGTGCCTCGTAGACCTCGCGGGACTTGATGCCCACCAGGCGGTCCTCCACCATGTCCAGCCGGCCCACGCCCTGGGCACCGCCGCGACGGTTGAGCTCCTCGATGGCCTCGAGCACGCTTACCTTGCGGCCATCGATGGCCACGGGCACGCCGTTCTCGAAGGAGATGATGACCTCGTCGGGGGCGTTACCGAGGGTGGGCTCTTCGGTGTAGGCGTAGAGATCCTTTGTCGGCGGGTTCCACAGATCCTCGAGGAAGCCCGTCTCCACGGCACGACCCCATGCATTCTGGTCGATGGAGAAGGGAGACTTCTTGGACTGCTCGATCGGCAGGTTGATCTCCTCTGCGAAAGCAATGGCCTTATCTCGGGTCCATGCGTAGTCACGGGCCGGGGCGATCACCTTCAGGTCTGGGTTGAGGTCGGCGAAGCCCACCTCGAAACGCACCTGGTCGTTGCCCTTACCGGTGCAGCCGTGGGCGACGTGGGTGCCGCCGTGCTCCTCAGCAGCCTGCACTAGGTGCTGCACGATCAGCGGCCGAGAGATAGCAGACACCAGCGGGTACTGCTTCATGTACATGCCATTGGCCTTGATGGTGGGCAGGCAGTAGTTCTCGGCGAACTCGTCCTTGGCGTCGATCACGATGGATTCCACGGCGCCGCAGTCCAGGGCGCGCTGCCGCACGGACTCCATATCCTCGCCGCCCTGACCCAAGTCGATCGATACGGCGATCACCTCCCCACCGGTCATCTTGGCCAGGTACGGAATAGCAACAGAGGTATCGAGGCCGCCGGAATAGGCAAGCACAACGCGGTTAGTCATAATCAGTCATTCTCCTTGGTGGTAGTCACCAACAATGGTGTGTTTTCAGTGTAAGTATGTAGTTCTCGCTGCTGCGGAACATTCACAGTGTAGTCTGCTGCTCCTCGATGATGAGGGTGCACGCGCGCACTCTCATCATCGCGGGAGGCTTAGCTGTTCTCGCGGCTGGTTTTGCGGAAGCGTTCGGCCAATTCCGCCCCGGTGAGTGGCTCCCTCGCCAGAACGAAAACCGTGTCATCGCCGGCGATCGTGCCCACTACCTCGTGCATTCCCACGCGGTCGATGAAACTCGCCAGGTATTGGGCGGCCCCGGGCGGGGTGCGCAGCACGGTGATATTGGCGCTGTGATCGACAGAGACGAGCAATTCTTCCAGCATCCGACGCAGTTTCTCTCGTGGCCCTCGCAGCTCATTGCTGGCGGCGGGTTCTTGGTATCCCACGGCATAGAAGGCACGGCCACCATCGGGGCGCACCTTCTTCGCTCCCAGCTCATCGAGGTCGCGGGACAAGGTGGCTTGGGTGATATCGATGCCCTCGTCGAGCAAAAGCTCGGAGAGTTGCACCTGGCTGGAGACACGGCTGTCGTTGAGGATCTCGAGGATCCGCGCCTGCCGGGCGGTTCTGGATACGGGCTGGCTCACGCGCTACCGCCTTCCTGGTGTTCCATCAGCCACACCATCAGTGCCTTTTGGGCGTGAAGTCGATTTTCCGCCTCATCAAAGACCACCGACTGCGGGCCATCAATCACCTCGGCAGTGACCTCACTGCCGCGATAGGCCGGCAAACAGTGCAGGAAGATGGCATCATCCTTGGCCTGCGCCATCACCTCGGCATTGACCTGATAGGGCTGGAAGGGGGTGGTGCGGTCGATACCGTCTTCCTCCATGCCCATCGATACCCAGGTATCGGTGATCACCACGTCGGCACCGGCGACATCGGCTACATCGGCGCTGACGGCGACGGTGGCTCCCGTGCGCTGGCCGATAGCACGGCCACGCTCGACGAAACGCTGCTCCGGCTGGAAACCCTCGGGGGCAATGATGGTGATGTCCATGCCCGCAGTGGCGCACCCGAGAATGTAGGAATTAGCCATGTTATTCGCGCCATCGCCGAGATACACCGCCTTTGTGCCGTGGAGACCCTCCGGCCCCGCTTCTGGGCAGAGATGCTCCACGCAGGTAAGCAGGTCGGCGAGGATCTGACAGGGATGCAGATCATCGCTTAAGGCGTTGATGATCGGCACCGTGGCCGTGGTCGCCATCTGCTCGAGGTTCTCGTGAGCATAGGTGCGCCAGGCGATGAGCGAGACGAAACGCGATAGCACCGCGCCGGTGTCCTCGAAGGTCTCTCCCTTGCCCATCTGGCTGCTGCCGGTGTTCACCACAATGGGGCTGCCCTGGAGCTCGGCGATGCCGGCGTGGAAGGAAAAACGGGTGCGCGTCGAGGTCTTGTCCAGCAGCAGCGCTACGGTCTGCGGCCCAGCGAAGGTGCTTTTCGCATAGCGATCCTTCTTGAGCTCTAGGGCCAGTTGCAGCACCTCCGCCTGTTCGGCGGGGCTGAGGTCATCATCGGCGAGGAAATGTCGCACTGTGGTCATTGCTGTTCTACCTCTTTACACGTCTCGGCGAGACGAACGATCGCGGTGTCAATATCGGATTCGGTGATAACCAGCGGCGGGGTCAGACGCAGCACGTCATCGCCGCAGGCGTTGAGGATCAGGCCGTGGCGATAGCCGGCCTCTACCACCTTCTTCGCTAGCGGCTTGTGCAGCACCAGCCCCAGCATGAGGCCACGACCCCGCACGTGATCCACCAGCTCTAGCTTGTCGACGCCGTCCGCGAGGCGCTGTCCCTTCTGACGCACGCTCGCGAGGAAGGCGGGATCAGCAACAGTGTCCACCACGACGCGGCCAGCGGCGCAGACGATGGGATTACCGCCGAAGGTCGTGCCATGGGAGCCGGGACCAAAGAGTTCAGCGGCACGCCCAGTGGCCATGCATGCCCCGAGCGGCAGCCCGCCGCCCAGGCCCTTGGCCATGGTGATCACATCGGGAATTACTCCCGCTTCGTGCTCGAAGGCCCAGAAGTCGCCGGTGCGGCCAATGCCGGTCTGTACCTCGTCGACGATCATGAGGATCCCGTAGCGATCGCATAGCTCGCGCACGGCCCGCAGGAATCCCTTAGGTGCGGGCACCACGCCGGTTTCGCCCTGGATGGGTTCGAGCATGATGGCCGCCACGTCCTCAGGCGCGCGAGCGACCATCTCGTTCAGCGCGTCGATATCGCCATAGGGGTAGTACTCCACTCCCGCCGGCAAAGGCTCAAACGCGGCGCGTTTATCGGGCTGGCCGGTCAGCGCCAGCGAGCCCATGGTGCGGCCATGAAAACCATGCACTGCGGTGAGCACACGCGACCGCTTGGTCAAGCGAGCAAGCTTGAATGCGGCCTCATTGGCTTCCCCTCCGGAATTGCAGAAGAACACCCGAGCGCTCTCGCCGGCCACCGTATCGAGACGGGATAGCTGGGCCTTGAGCTGCTGTGCCAAGTCCACAGTGGGGGCCGAAGCAAAGAGGTTCGAAACATGCCCGAGGGTCTGGGTTTGCTGCGAGACGGCGTCGACAAGCGCTGGATGTGCATGCCCCAGCGCATTGACGGCAATGCCGGCGAGCATATCGATGTAGGTGTTGCCAGCGGCGTCGCGCACGTGGGCGCCCTCACCGGAGGTCAGTTCCACCGCGGGCGTGCCGTAGGTGTTCATGAGCGCGCTGGACCATGATTCGAGAGCAGTCATGACTGGTTTAGGCGTCCTTTCTGAAAATAGTGGACTCGGGATAGTCCTCGCTGTCATAGGAATCCGGCAGCACCATGGTGCCAATACCGCCCTCTGTGAGCAGCTCCAGCAGCACGGAGTGGGCGATGCGGCCATCCACCACGTGGGCGGCATTGATGCCCTGATCCACCGCCCGCAGGCAGGATTCCATCTTCGGGATCATGCCCTCGTGCAGCTGCGGCAGGATCTTAGACAATTCCGAGGAGGTGATCTTCGATACCAGCGAGGACTTATCGGGCCAGTCGGTATAGAGACCCTCGACATTGGTGAGGATGAGCAGACGCTCCGCGCCAATAGCGCTGGCTAGGGCGCCGGCGGCGGTATCCGCATTGATGTTGTAGACCTCGCCGTCGAGACCCGGGGCGATGGTAGAGACCACGGGGATACGGCCGGCATCGATAATGTCCATCAAGGCTTCAGGATTGACATCGACGATGTCTCCCACGAGTCCGATATCGAGATGCTCGCCACCGACATCGACATAGCGCTTGGTGGCGGTGAACAACCCGGCATCCTCGCCGGAGGTTCCCACCGCATAGGGGCCATGGGAGTTAATCAATCCCACGAGATCGCGGCCGACCTGGCCAAAGAGCACCATGCGGACGATCTCCATCACCTCATCGGTGGTGACACGGAAACCGCCCTTGAACTCCCCCTCTAGACCCACGCGGCTGAGCATCTTCGAAATCTGCGGACCACCGCCGTGCACCACGACGGGCTTGGCGCCCACGGTGCGCAAAAAGACCATGTCTGCGGCGAAGGCAGCCTTGAGCTCCTCGTCCACCATGGCATTGCCGCCGTACTTGACCACCACGATCTTGTCGCGGAAGTGCTGCAGCCATGGCAGCGCCTCAGCAAGCACATTGGCCCGGACTTCGTTGTCCAGATTCCTCGTTAGGTCGTTCGTCATCTCTTCTTCTCTCGCAGCGATACCGCCGTGCGGCGGGGGTCGCTAGATTATGTGCTCGGATGGAACACGCTGCACGTAGTGGGCGGCTAGCTGGAATAGGCGCTATTGATTTCGACATAAGCATGGGAAAGATCGGTGGTACGCACCATGGCGTAGCCCTCACCGCCCATGCCCAGATCCACGCGGACATCGATATCGGCGCCGGACAAATCCACCTCGCGGGCATCCGGGGTGCCGCCGGTATCAATGCACACGGGGTGATCGTTGAAGTACACGGAGATGTGCTCCGGATCCATGTCCGCATCGGCCATTCCGACCGCGGCGAGCACGCGACCCCAGTTGGGATCAGAGCCAAACATCGCGCACTTGAAGAGGTTATCGCGGCCCAAGGTACGGGCGGCGTTGAGCGCCTGAGCATCCGAGGTAGCGCCGGTGACCTCGATCTTGACCCGCTTGGTCACGCCCTCGGCATCGGCCTGCATGGCATCGGCCAGATCAGCGCATACCGCGAGCACCGCAGCATCCAGCTCCTCCTGGGTTGGCTCGATGCCCGATGCCCCCGAGGCCAAGAGGAATACGGTGTCATTCGTAGAGGTCGAGCCGTCAATATCGAGGGTGTCGAAGGTGACGGCGGTGGCCTTGTGGATCGCCTCATCGGCCATGGCGGCGGTGATCTTCGCATCCGTGGTCAGGCACGCCAGCATGGTGGCCAGCGAGGGCGCGATCATGCCCACGCCCTTGCCCATACCGGCCATGCACCAGCCTTCGCCACTAAAGAAGCTCTGCTTATCGGTGGTATCCGTGGTCAGAATGGCCTGGGCCGCGGCGGCGCCATGATCACCGAGATCACTCACCAGGGCGCGCACGCCAGCGCGGGCTTTGTCCATGGGCAAAGGCTCACCGATCAGCCCGGTAGAACACGCCGCCACGTCCGTGGGACTGCACTCCAGAGCTGCGGCGACCTGCGCGGTGAGCTCCGCCGCGTCCTTGTCGCCCTGGACACCATTGCAGGCATTGGCGTTACCGGAGTTATACAGCACCGCGGTGAGCTGGCCATCAGCCACGGCCGTGCGCGATAGCTTCACCGGAGAGGCCACAATGCGATTGCGGGTAAAAGCGCCGGCGGCCACGAATTCCGGGCCTTGATTAACCACGAGTGCCATATCGGACTTGCCCGAGGGCTTAATGCCTGCAGTAGTTGCTGCAGCCACAAAGCCGGCGGGAGTGGTGATGCTCTGAGTGCTCATGGGCGAAAATCCTTGACGTTATGTGAGGGAATAAGAACAACAGTGGAAGGGCGAACGATGGGCGGAGGAGATAATCCCCGCCCCCTTAGGGGGCCACACCCACCAAGGGTAGGCCCAGCGTTTCCTCCCAGCCGAGAGCCAGGTTCATGCACTGGACCGCGGCACCGGCGGTGCCCTTGGTGAGGTTATCGATGGCGGAGGTCACCAGTAGTCGGCCGGAGAGTTCATCCAGCTCCACCTGCACCTGACAGCTATTCGCCCCCACCACGTTCTGGGTCTGGGGCTGCTGGCCGGCGGGCAGCAGCTGCACGAAGGGCTCCTCGGCGTAGAACTGCTCATAGGCGGCGCGGGCGGAGGCCGCACTCACCCCAAGACGAGCCGGGGCGGTTGCGGTGGTGAGGATGCCGCGCGGCAGCGGGGCCAGCACCGGGGTGAAGCTGAGCGTGATCTCGCTGTCGGTGAACTCCGAGAGATTCTGAATCATCTCGGGGGTGTGGCGGTGCTTACCGGCGGTGTTATAGGCCTTGAGTGAACCCATAGTTTCTGATCCCAGTAGCGGCACCGACGCCTTCTTGCCTGCCCCGGAGACACCCGTGATGGAGGTGATCGCAATATCGGGCTCGATCAGCCCTGCCGCTACCGCGGGCATCAGCGCCAAGGTGGCACCGGTGGGAAAGCAGCCCGGCACTGCGATACGGGTGGCACCGCGCAGCTGCTCGCGATGGCCAGGCATCTCAGGAATGCCATAGGGCCAGCTGCCTGCGTGCTCTGATGCGTAGTAGCGCGTCCACGCCTCTGAGTCGCGGAGGCGGAAATCGGCCGCGCAGTCGATCACGATGGCCTCTTCCCCGACCTGGCGGGCGATCTCTGCGGAAAAACCATGCGGCAATCCGAGAAAGACCACATCATGGCCGGCCAGGTTCTCGGCGGTGGTCTCCTCGATAACGCGCTCGTGCAGTGGCAGCAGCTGGGGCGTCAGATCTGCCACGCTCTGCCCGGCCGAGGAGTTCGCCGTGAGGGCGCCAATGCGCAGCTCTCCGCTGAGATAGGCGGGATGAGCGAGCAGCAGGCGCAGGATCTCAGATCCGGCATAACCTGTGGCTCCAGCAACGGCAACAGAAATAGTCATAGAAGCCAAGTATAGCTTTTATGCAGACTTTTGCAAACTATGCATTGCGGCGGCGTGGCGGGTGGAGGCCGGTGGTCGCGCCGGCGGAAGGTGGCGGCGGGGTGTACTACACACCACAGCGGAGAACCCCTCGTGGGGTCCTCCGCTGCTACGCATCAGAGCGTATCGAGGTATGCAGGGCTTTAGCCCCGCTGACGCGCTTCTAGGCGCGGATGGTTGCGTCGAGCTTTTCCTTGGCTAGGTCCACGGCTGCCATGCGTGCGGCGTTGCACTCCTCGTCGGTGAGGGTGCGATCCGCGGCGCGGAAACGCAGCGCGAAAGCGAGGGACTTCTTGTTCTCGCCGAGGGTCTCGGAGCGGTAGATATCGAAGAGTTCGACATGCTCGAGCAGCTCTCCCGCACCCTGGGCTACCACGGTGCGCACGGTCTCTGCGGGGATATCCTCGTCCACCACGAGTGCCACATCCTGCAGTAGCGCCGGGTAGGCAGAGAGGACGGGCGCGGGGAAGTTCTCCTCCAGCGGCAGGGCGGTGACATCCAGCTCCATGGCGCAGGTACGCGGTGGCAGCCCGGTGTCCTTGCACACCTGCGGGTGCAGCTCGCCGGCATAGCCGACCACGGTATTGTCCACACGCAGCTCCGCACAGCGGCCGGGGTGCCACGGCAGCTGTTCGGCATTCGCCAATTCCAGCTCCACGCCCGCCGCGGCGGCGACGATGCGCGCGGATTCGATGGCATCCGCATAGGTGTAGGCACGGCCGGCACCCCACGGGCCCTCGGCCACCTTGTTGCCACAGGCCACCGTGGCCACGTGCAGTGGCTGGTAGGGCAAGGAGGTGAGCAGCTGCTCGATTTCTTCAGCGCTGGGTCGCTGGGCCGTAGAGGGCATGGGAGAGCTGTCGGCACGGTGGAAGGAAACCTGCTCTTGGCCGAACAACGCCACGCTGGCGTGACCCCGAGCAACGTTGCGCTTCACGGCGTCGAGCATCGCTGGTAGCAAGGTGGTGCCCAGCACGGAGTGATCCGATTCGAGCGGGTTTTGCACGTGCACGACATTGCGGCGCTCATCCTCGGAGTCCAATCCCCACTGATCCAGAATCGAGGTCTCCATGAAGGGGGTGGGTAGAACCTCCGCGTAGCCGGAGTAGGCCAAGGCATGGCCGATGGCGCGGCGGCGGCGCTGCGCGGGGGTCAAACCCGTACCGGCAGGAGCGGTAGGCACGATCGAGGGAATCGATTCCAGGCCCTCGAGGCGCAGAATCTCCTCCACCAGGTCCACGTCCATGGTGATATCGGGGCGCCAACTCGGCGGGGTGACGGCCAGGGTGGTGTTTTGTCGCGCCACCTGGCAGCCCACCTCCTCCAAACGGGCCACCACCACGGATTCTTCGTAGTGCACACCGGCATAGCGGGAGGGGAAGTCCACATCCATCATCACGGTCACGGGCTCGTGCTCGGCGACCTCCACGAGGGTGCGCTCTTGAGCGACCTCTCCCCCACCCAGACGGGCGAGCACGCTGGCGGCGACATCGAGGGCCACCTCCACTAGGTGCGGATCGACGCCGCGCTCGAAGCGTCGAGAAGCCTCAGAGCTCAGCTTGTGTCGGCGGGAGGTGCGCGCCACCGTGATCTGATCCCAAATGGCGGCTTCGAGATAGATATCCGTCGAGTTCTCGTTCACCTCGGAGGAGCTTCCCCCCATCACGCCGGCCAGGGACTGCACGCCGTTGTCATCACAAATGACCACATCCTCGGGGTGCAGCTCGCGCTCCACATGATCAAGCGTGGTCAGCGTCTCGCCCTCGGTGGCGCGGCGGACCACGAGGTTGCCGCTAATCAGCGAGGCATCGAATGCGTGCATCGGGGTACCGAGCAGCAGCATCACATAGTTCGTCACATCGGTGGCGAGGTTTACTGGGCGCTGACCGCACAGCATCAGCTCGCGCTGCATCCAGAAAGGCGTAGGTACGGCAGGGTCAATGCCCGTGACCGCACGCAGCCCGAAGCGCCGTGCCTTGGTGTCAGCTCGCACATCCACATCGAGCAGCGTTCCGGCGACCTCGGGAACAGCGACCTCAATATCGGCCACCGCGGGAGTGTACGCGGGATCTACAAAGGGCTTGTTCAGGCTCGAGGCGATCTCCCGCGACAGGCCACGGGCAGAAAGCGCATAGCCGCGATCCGGGGTGATATTCACTTCGAAGACGGTGTCATCTAAGCCGAGGACCGGGCGGGCGTCCGCACCCGGCTCTGCCACGCCCTCCGGCAGGGTGATGATGCCCGGGTTCTGCTTATCGGTCAGCCCCAGCTCCATAGCGGAGCAGATCATGCCGGCCGAGGTGTGGTCATAGGTAGTGCGCGCGGAGATCTCGAAACCACCGGGTAGCACGGTACCCGGGAGGGAGACCACTACATAGGAGCCCTCGGAGAAGTTCCGGGCACCGCAGACAATCTCTTGGAGCTCGCCGGTGCCATTGGCCTCGCCAACATTGACATGGCAGAAGCGGATGGGCTTTTTAAAACCGGTGAGTTCTTCGATGCTGTCCACCCGCCCAATTACGAGCGGGCCGGTGATCTCCGGCAGCGGCGCATAGCCCTCGGTTTCGAAGCCGACCCGCACAAAGGCGGCGTCAAGCTGCTCGGAGTCGATGCTGAAATCGGGCTGCTCGGCATAGGCGCGGAGGAGTCGGGTGATCCAGTTCTGAGAAATGAACATTGTGTCTTAGCTCTTTTTCCTTCTTAACTCTGCTGCGTACATCACGGTGCGGCACAGCGCTGCGCCGCTCACGTGACTTCTATGCCTGCACTCCGAAGGGCAAGGTGAAGCGCACATCGCCCTCGACCATATCGCGCATATCGGAGAGTCCATTGCGGAATTGCAGGGTGCGCTCCAGCCCCATGCCGAAGGCGAATCCGGTGTATTCCTTCGGATCAATACCGGCGGCGATCAACACATTCGGGTTCACCATGCCGCACCCGCCCCACTCGATCCAGCCGGCGCCGCCCTTCTTATTCGGGAACCACACGTCCACCTCTGCCGAAGGCTCGGTGAAGGGGAAGTAATTGGTGCGCATACGAGTGCGGGTCTCAGGGCCGAAGAGGGTCTTAGCCAAATGATCGAGAGTGCCTCGCAGGTGCGCCATGGTCAAGCCCTTATCCACGGCCAACCCCTCCACTTGGTGGAATACCGGGGTGTGGGTGGCGTCGAGCTCATCGGTGCGGAACACGCGTCCTGGGCAGGCGATATACAGCGGTAGATCACGCGACAAGAGGGTGCGCACCTGCACCGGCGAGGTATGGGTACGCAGCACCTGGCGGGAGCCTTCGGGAGCAATATGGAAGGTGTCCTGCAGGGTGCGCGCGGGGTGATCCGGCAGGAAGTTCAAGGCATCAAAGTTGAAGTACTCGGCCTCCACCTCGGGGCCCTCGGCGATTTCCCAGCCCATGCCGATGAAAATATCGGCGATATTCTCGCTCAGCGTGGTGATCGGGTGCAGCGCTCCCTTTTGGCTGCGGGTGGTGGGCACCGTGACATCGACGCGCTCGGATTCCAGCACCTCGCGGTTGTGCTTCTCCTCCAACACGGCATGAGTCTGCGCATAGTGCTTTTCGACGCGGCCTCGCGCCATATTCACCAGTCGCCCCAGCTCTTTGCGCTGCTCCTTAGGCACCTGGCCGAGGCTGCGGCGGGCCTGGGGAATGGGGGCTTGATCACCTAGGTGTGCCTTGCGGGCCGCCTGCAGCTCCTCCAGCGAGGAGGCGGTATCAAAAGCGTCGATGGCCTCGGTGGCGGCCTTGTTTAAGCTCTCTTCGGTCAGTTGAATCTCAGACACCGTCTCTTCGTCCGAACCTTTCTGCGCGGCAGTACACATTCTGTGGGCATTAGTAGTGGGTAGCAGTTTACTGCTCTGCCTACTGCCTGCACATCACAGGGGGTGGAACAGCGCCCGCTGTATCGACTCATGTGCCCACGCCTAGGTTCGCGCCCTCACCGGCGCAGGACGCCGGATCGGGAGCATGAGCTCGCTAGGAGTTCAGTGCCTTTGAGGATTCATACATGCAGATCGCTGCGGCGGTGGCGAGGTTCAAGGACTCTGCACGGCCCCGTAGCGGGATGCGGATACGCACATCGGCCTGCTCGATCAGCTTCTCGTGCAAGCCATGCGCCTCATTTCCGAAGAGCCACGCGGTGGGCTGTGCGAGAACCTCCTGGGCATCGTCTAGGCTGGTCTCCCCTTCGGCGGTGGTGGCCACGATCTGCAGCCCCTTCTCCCGCACGGCGTCGAGGACCTTCGGGATATTGGGTTCGCGGGTGACCGGCACGTTAAACAGCGAGCCGGCCGAGGAGCGCACCACCTTTGGATTAAGCGGGTCCACGGTGTCCCCAGCGAAGAGCACATGGTCGGCACCGGTGGCGTCGGCGACACGGATCAGCGTTCCCGCATTACCCGGCTCAGAGGTGTCCACGGGAATACTCACCAGTGTAGGCGTGGGCGCGTCGGAGAAGGCGTCGACGCGGGTGACGATCGGGGTGCAGACAGCAATGATCCCCGTGCCCGAGACGGTGTCTGCCAGCTTTTTGGCAGCACGGTCGGTCACGGGGTGGACGTATACGCCCGAGGATGCGGCGGTGTTGACGAGGCCGGCGTGTCGGGCGTTCGCGGATTCCGTCACGAAAATATCGGTGGCTACGCCGCGGCGCACTGCCGCTTCCACCGCGTTTTCGCCTTCCGCGAGGAATCGCTGGGCCTTTTTGCGCCCAGCTGGGCGGAGCAGTTTGGCGGCGGCCACCACTCGCGGGGTGCGTTCGGTAAAGGCATCGCTGAAGTCTAGGTGCATGGCCCTAGGCTAGCAGTACCGACGCGGTTGCTCACTGGCGCTAGCTCAGCGGCACTCCGTTAGCATCGCGGTCATAGCCGCCCATGCCGGCCAGAATCATGATGAACTCGACGAAAGCCCAGATTCCCACGGCGATAAGGACGAATGCGCCGATGATGAACAGCAGACCCAGGTAGCCGAAGATGGTGCACACCAGCTGGGCTGCGCCGCGCCCATTCCGGCCGAGGTAGAAGTTGTGCACGCCGAAGGTTCCGAGGAAGAACGCGAGCACAGCGGCGAGCACCTTCGACTTTTGCTGCACCGGTGCCATGTTCTGGGGATAGTTCCCAGCCATGCCGTACTGCTGTGCCGGCACCTGCTGGCCATAACCCTGAGGGGTCTGGCCGTAGCCTTGGGGGTTCTGCGCGTAGCCTTGGGGATTCTGCGCGTGGTTCGGAAAATCATAAACGGGACGGTTCTTCTCCACGGGCAAACCGTCCTTGTCGTACTCGATTTCAGCCATGGCCTTCGTTAAGCCACCTTTCTCTCACCTTTAGTTCTGTTCACCGGCACCTAGCTCGAGGTGCCCACTGGATGGTGCGTACCGGCTCGGTCCGTGCCGATGATTTGTTCAATCTAACCATGTCGACTCGGCCTTCGCAGCCATGACCACGAAAGTGAGGGTAATCTGGGCGACCCGCGTCGATAAGCACTGCCAACACTCGAGCCGGTAGCGCCGGATACTATGGCTATATGCGCTGTTATCCTGCGCAATCAACGCGTGTCTCACTCTAAACAACGCCCTAGACACCTGCCGGCGTGGCATCGCACGCGCGTTCGACGCCTCGTGTGACAACAGTGACCCTGGCGCAGGGTCTCGCCCACGACAAACAAAACCACCCGGCACCAGAGATGGCGCGGGGTGGATAGTGCCGCGGTCGCTGCCCTTCTACAGGGCAGCACCTGCTGCTTGAGCGATTAGGCAGCGTTCTTCGGGGCGTTGACGTCCTCCGGAAGAGCGGCCTTGGCTGCATCGCAGATAGCGGAGAATGCAGCGAAGTCGTTCACGGCGAGCTCAGCAAGAATCTTGCGGTCAACCTCAATGTTGGCCAGGCGCAGGCCCTGGATCAGGCGGTTGTAGGTGATGTCGTTCAGGCGCGCGGCCGCGTTGATACGGGTGATCCACAGGCGACGGAACTCACGCTTCTTGGTGCGACGATCGCGGTAAGCGTAGGTCATGGAGTGCAGCCACTGTTCCTTGGCCTTACGGTAGAGGCGGGAACGCTGGCCGCGGTAGCCCTTAGCGGAATTCAGAATCTTGCGACGCTTCTTCTTAGCGTTTACTGAGCGCTTGACACGTGCCACAGTGATACTTCCTTAACTGATCAATTAAAAGTGTTGGTGAATGAAGGGGTGCGGGTGGGTGAGGCTCTTAAGCCTTGCCCAGCATGCGCTTGACGCGCTTGACGTCCGACTTGGCAACGTCGGTGGTGCCCTTCAGACGGCGGGTACGAGTGGAAGGCTTACCCTCCAACAGGTGGCGGCGGCCGGCCTGCTCGCGACGGAGCTTGCCCTTGCCGGTGATCTTCACGCGCTTAGCCATACCCTTGTGGGTCTTCTGCTTCATAAGTCTTCTTCCTTAGAACCCTGTAAAAAGTTTCTGTCTAGTTACTTCTTGCCCTTGCGTACAGGGCCGAGAACCATGGTCATGTTGCGGCCGTCCTGCTTGGGACGGGCCTCGACGATTCCGATGCCGTCGACGTCTTCTGCAAGACGCTCCAGCAGACGGAAACCTAGTTCCGGTCGCGACTGCTCACGACCGCGGAACATGATCGTCACCTTGACCTTGGAACCCTTTTCCAAGAATCGAACGACGTTATTCTTTTTGGTTTCGTAGTCGTGGTCGTCGATCTTCGGACGGAACTTCTGCTCCTTGACCACCGTCTGCTGCTGGTTACGGCGGGACTCACGGGCCTTCTGGGCCAGTTCGTACTTGTACTTGCCGTAATCCATGATCTTGCACACCGGCGGCTTGGCCTTAGGTGCAACCTCAACGAGGTCGAGGTCTGCGTCGTAGGCAAGCTTACGAGCGTCCTCAATACGGACGATTCCTACTTGTTCACCACCGGGGCCAACAAGTCGGACCTCCGGTACTCGGATTCGCTCATTAATGCGAGCTTCAGCGCTGATGGGGACTCCTCAGATCGACGAAAATAACGTGACTCTTGTTCTTTCACGCCCCGCCGTCACCGGCGCGGCGCGTAACTGACCGCTTAATCGATATCTCGCGCAATGATCCCCGAACCTTTCCGCGCCCACGGTGCGGCAACACACGCGGAGCGGAAACAAGAAAACTCCCGTTCTCCTCGGCAGTAGTCTGCGAGAAGAGCGGGAGATCCACTCAACACACCTCATTGGCAAACACACAGTGTCCGCCCGCTGTGGCGTGATGCAAACCCTGATCCTCGCATATGCGGGCCTCGGGTGGGAGGGATCTCCACTTTGATTAATCCACAACAGCCGTAATACACGACTGTAAGCGGTAGTGGTCCACACCTTAACAGCTCACTGCGCCGAGGACAAATCCACTCCGCGCAGCACTACGCCGGCACACCCTAGCGGCGGGAAGACACCCACCCAGATACCTCGCTCGAGGAGCACCCGTAGAGCAGTCTAGCTGGACTTCTTGCGCATGTAGTACACCCTTCATTGTCTTGCCGAGCGACGGTTTCACGGCTGGCTTAATCTAGGTTTTATGGCCGAAAATTCTTATCCTTCTCCTCGCCCTCAGCAGCCGCCCCACGGGCAGCCACCTCAGGAGCGACCTCCGAGTGAGCCGCCGTCGCAGGCGCAGACATCGGATTCTGAACGAGAACAGCTCTACCTCGCCTTAGACCAGTTATCTCGCGCCGCTCACTCCATGCAGCAGGCGGTTACGGTTATTCGTTCCTCGCTTGACTCCGGTGCGAAGCCGCGCCCGCGCTCCCCTCTCGGTGGCCAGCACCCCGCGGGTGCGCCGCAGCACAGGAATCAGCCGAGCCCGCAGGCACAGACCGCGCCTAGTCCGCAGCCTTATGGCTATGGCTATCCGCAGCCTGGCGGACAGCCGCCCTATCCCCCGCCACCACCGGGATATAGCTCCCCCGTACCGGCGGGCTATCCGGCGCCGGGCCAGGGCCCGCGCCCGCCTGTCGGCGCACCCGTAGCGTCACCCCAGCAGGGTGCGCCCATGGGTCCACCCCCAGGCCACACGCCTTATAGCAGCGGCCAGCCGGAGCACAGTGCACGAGGACAATGGTGGCGCGATGAAGTATCAACGCTGCGCGTCATCGCCGCCGGCGGCGGTATCCTCACCCTGTTCGGCGTCGGCTTTTTGGTCAATATTGCGATCTCGAATGGTTGGTTTGGCCCCAGGGCAAGGGTCGCGACGGCCTATCTGCTGGCCGCAGTGATGCTCTTTATCGCTGTGCGCCATTACCGCAGCGCCAGCACCGCCACTGGGGCGATCACGGCGCTGGTGGCAACCTCCGCTGGCACCGCCTGTGTCACTACCCTGGCGCTCTACTCGCCTTTGGGCTGGATGCCCGGCTACCTCGCGGCAGCTCTGATCCTCGTGCTCAGCGCAGCATATGTGTGGTTGAGCCACTGGATGCGCGCCGAGCTCGCCGTGGTTCTTTTGTCCACGGTCTCCGCTCTGTGCCTTATCTTGCTCGCCTCCGAGGGAGTCTCCTCCGGCGACAGTATCTTTGTGCCCATCCTCCTGCTTGCCGCCATGGTCTACGGCGTCGCATGGCTGCGCGGGTGGTCGAAGGTGCGCGTCGCCAGCGCGCTGATAGGCATGCTCGGCATCTACACAGACCTCAACGCCGTGGTGCTGTTGATGGACGAGCGCGGGTTCGGACCCGGTGTTCTCCTGCTCTACACAGCGGCCGCCTACGCGTGGCTATGCCTCGCCGGTATTCACGCCGCCCGCCACCTCGCACATACCGCAACCCAGCAGGGAGAACGCGCGGACGCCGCAGCCACCGAGCATCTTCGCCGCTCTGTACTCACGCATCTGCTCGTGGTGCTCCTCGTGGGCCTTACTGTTGCGGGCAACTCCCCCGCCCTCTATCCCCTCCTGCTCATTCTCCCCGTGGCCATCGTGAGCGGCTACGCGGCATACACAGCCCACGGCCTCGGCAGCATAACGACGAGCAACGCGGATCTCGGCGGCGGATGGGGGCTGCTGGCTCCGCTGAATCCCGCCCCGCTGCAGCATGCTCAGGCTCATCGCAGTAGCTACTCGCTCAACGAAGCCGCGCTGCTATTCGCCCACGGCTACTATGCCCTATTCCAGCTCCTGCTGCCGCTGGCAGCGGTAGTGGCCTGGTTCGCCGCTGATTTCTCCGCCACTAGTGCTGAATTGTTTGGTCTGGTCTTTCTCGCCGTGGCCATGATGGTGGTGTGGCCGGCAGTTCGCGTCGCCACGCTAGTGCCGATGTCTGCTTCCGGCAGGGCGCAGCTGTGGGTGGGGTGGCTCATCGCCATTCAGCTGATCATGCTGTCTCAGACACTGACCGTGATGACCCTCTTGGGCACTGCTTATACTCGCCTCGGCGAGCAGCCACCGCTGTTCGTCGTGCTCACCACGCTCGGGGTGCTGGGCGCCTTCCACGTGCCCTCACTTCTGCGGGGGCTATCGACACGGTCTTATGTGCTGGGCGGGCTGCTGACGCTTTCTCTATCGCTCACGCTCATTGTTCTCGCCGTCACCCGCGCCACCGCGACGCTTGCCCCCAGCATGATCTCTGCCGCATTCTTCACCTCGCATGCCGTGGCATCGGTGTGCTGGATGGTGGCAGCGGCACTCATCATCCTGGGCAAGACCCCCATCGCCCGCGACTATGAGTTTCCCGTCGGGCTATTGCTGGCCCTTGCCGCCACGGTCAAGGTGGTGTTCTTTGATCTCACCACCCTCGACTCTGTGGCACGCACGATCACCTTCCTCGGCTGCGGCCTCGTTCTCCTCGTGGTGGCGATCATTCGCTCCCGCACGCTCAGCCCCTCTGCGACTGATACGACGGGCGTGGCCGCTGCGCCGCACCAGGCCCAGGACCCTGCCGAAGCGCAGCCAGCGATGGCCGCAGCGGATACCCGCCCCCAGCATCCCGATCCAGGCGCGGGACATTAGGGGCATTCCAGCTATGGCGGCGCTGGCTGTGGCTTAGACCGTGGCCAGCAAGGGCTGGAGGAACTGGCCGGTATAGGAGCCGGAGACCTGGGCGACATCCTCGGGTGTGCCTTCGGCTACCACCTGGCCGCCGCCGTCGCCGCCTTCGGGGCCCATGTCGATAATCCAGTCGGCAGCCTTGATCACATCGAGGTTGTGCTCGATGATCACCACCGAGTTGCCCTTATCCACTAGGCCTTGGATCACCAGCATGAGCTTACGGATGTCCTCGAAGTGCAGGCCCGTGGTGGGCTCATCGAGGATATAGATGGTGCGACCATTGGAGCGTTTCTGCAGCTCTGCGGCGAGTTTCACGCGCTGCGCCTCGCCGCCCGAGAGCGTGGTGGCCGACTGGCCCAGCCGTACATAGCCCAAGCCCACCTCGGTGAGCGTGTTGAGATAGCGGTGGATCGAGGTGATCGGCTGGAAAAACTCCGCCGCCTCCGCGATGGGCATGTCCAAGACCTCGGCGATGTTCTTGCCCTTGTAGCGCACCTCGAGGGTTTCGCGATTATAGCGGGCCCCGTGGCACACCTCGCAGGGTACGTAGACATCCGGCAGGAAGTTCATCTCGATCTTCAAGGTGCCATCGCCCTTGCAGGCCTCGCAGCGGCCGCCCTTGACGTTGAAGGAGAAGCGTCCCGCCTTATAACCGCGCACCTTGGACTCGGTGGTCTCGGCGAAGAGAGTACGAATCTTGTCGAATACACCGGTGTAGGTCGCTGGGTTCGAACGTGGGGTGCGACCAATCGGAGACTGATCCACCTGCACCAGCTTATCGAGATGCTCGATGCCTTCCACGCGCTTGGCTCGCCCTGGCACGAGCCGAGCGCGGTTGAGCTCATTGCTCAATACCTTGGACACGATCTGGTTAATCAGCGTGGATTTACCCGATCCGGAGACACCAGTGACACAGGTAAGCACCCCGAGCGGGATGGTCACATCCACGTTCTTCAGGTTATTTTCTCGCGCACCTACCACCTTGAGACAGCGTTCTGGGTCAGTCGGGCGGCGGTGTGCTGGCACTCCCAACACCTTCGCCCCGGAGAGATAATCGCCGGTCAGAGAATCGGCGGCGTTGAGTATTCCCGCCGGTTCTCCTTGATAGACGATCTCGCCGCCGTATTCACCGGCGCGGGGTCCGATATCCACCAGCCAGTCAGCCGCCTTGATCGTGTCTTCGTCATGCTCGACCACGATGAGGGTGTTGCCGAGATCGCGCAGCCGCTCCAAGGTGGCGATCAGGCGCTGGTTATCGCGCTGGTGCAGCCCAATGGAGGGCTCGTCCAGCACGTAAAGCACCCCCGCCAAGCCCGATCCGATCTGGGTAGCCAGGCGAATGCGCTGCGCCTCTCCGCCGGAGAGTGTGCCGGCAGCGCGGTCGAGGGTGAGATAGTTCAGCCCCACATCCAGTAGGAAGCGCAGGCGTGCTTGTACCTCCCGCAGCACTGCACCTGCGATCATCTCCTCGCGTTTATTCAGGGTGAGATTGTCGAGGAAGGCGCGGGCATCCTCGACCGATAGCGCCGATACCCCAGCAATGGATTGCTCGCCATGGCCCTCCGAGGCGAGACGCACGGAGAGGATTTCGGGCTTGAGCCGCGAGCCCTGGCACGCTGGGCAGGGCACCTCGCGCATATAGCCGCGGAAGCGTTCCTTCTGGTGCTCGGAATCGGTTTGCTCAATCTTGCGCTCCACGAACGCGATCGCGCCCTCGAAGGGGGCGGTCCAGTCGCGGCGGCGACCGTACCGGTTCTTATAGCGCACCCGTACCTCGGTGCTGGAGCCGTGCACGAGTGCCTTTTGTTGCTTCTTCGTCAGCGAGGAATAGGGGGCGTGCGCATCGAAGTCCATTGCCTCTGCCAGCGCCTCGACGAGCTTGACAAAGTATTTCTTATTCGGCGAGGAGTGCCACGGGGCTATCGCATCCACCACCTTGGCATCGGCATCCGGGATAAGTAGCTCCGGATCCACGACTAGGCGGGAACCGAGACCATCGCAGCGCTCGCAGGCGCCATAGGGAGAGTTAAAGGAAAAGGCGCGCGGTTCCATCTCATCGAGATGAAAATCGTGGCCGTTGGGGCAGGCCATCTTTTCGGAGAAACGGCGGACTCGGTGCGGGTCGGCGTCGTCAAGCCCCACAAAATCAAGGACCACGACCCCATCGGCCAAGTTCAACGCTGTCTCGATGGAGTCGGTGAGGCGCTGCTTCTGCGATTCCTTGACCTGCAAGCGATCAACCACCACATCAATATCGTGCTTGATCTGCTTCTCCAGTTTGGGCGGCGAGGATAGCTGGTGCATCTCGCCATCGACCATCACGCGGGCATAACCCTGGGCGGCGAGATCCGCGAAGAGATCCACAAACTCGCCCTTGCGGGTGCGCACCACCGGCGCCAACACCTGGAACTTGGTGCCCTGCTCCATCTCCAGCACCTGATCCACGATCTGCTGCGGCGTTTGGCGGTCGATCACCGCATCGCATTCCGGGCAGTGCGGCGTTCCCGCGCGCGCATAGAGCAGGCGGAGATAGTCGAAGACCTCAGTAATCGTGCCCACCGTGGAGCGCGGGTTGCGGTTGGTGGACTTCTGATCGATCGACACGGCCGGCGAGAGTCCCTCGATCATCTCCACATCGGGCTTGTCCATCTGCCCCAAGAACATGCGCGCATAGGACGAGAGCGACTCCACGTAGCGACGCTGCCCCTCGGCGAAGATGGTGTCGAAGGCAAGCGAAGACTTGCCCGAACCAGACAAACCCGTGAACACCACGAGCTTGTCGCGCGGGATATCAATATCTACCCCTTTGAGGTTGTGCTCGCGGGCTCCGCGGACAATGAGGCGTTCAGCCACAGGCTTTCCACTACCTTTCCTAGTGCACGACATCGGTGTTGATGCTGGGCATCGTCTCACTTCAACGCCGCTGATGCGCAATTCATTCCCGTGGACTAAATGCGGTCTGTGCCCCACCGCCCCCACGGCATAGCCGAGTGTTCCCCACCGCGTCCGACCACCGTCTCTGTGTCTCATCTAGTGTAGTACGCATGAGTGCCGAACTAATTTTGGATTCCCTCTCTGTATCCGAGATGGATAACAACTGCTACCTTGTGGTCGCTGGCGATGAGGCGATGCTTATCGACGCCGCCTCGAACCCAGACGCCCTCATGGAGCTCGCCGCCAAGCACAAGGCCACGATCACCACGGTGGTCACCACCCACCGCCACGGCGATCACGTGGGTGCACTCGCGGAGATCCTGCAGCGCACCGGCGCCCGCCACGTCTCCTCGAGTCTGGATGCGCCCGCGCTGCCGTGCGATGTGGACGAGGAGCTGGACCACGGCGATACCCTCAGCTTCGCCGGCCACGAGATTCCCGTGTTCGTCCTTCGCGGCCACACCCCAGGCGGTCTCTGCTTGGAATTGACCATCGACGGCGATACCCACCTCATCGTTGGTGACAGCCTCTTCCCCGGCGGCGTGGGAAAGACCAACTCCAAAGAAGATTTCGCCCGCCTGATCACCGATGTCAAGGAACGCGTCTTTGATGTCTACCCGCCCGAGGCGCACGTTCACCCCGGCCACGGCGATTCCACCACGGTGGGGGCCGAAGCACCGCATCTCGAGGAGTGGTGCGAGCGCGGCTGGTAGGCCGCGTAGCGCTTATCGACGCAGCGTGCCAGATATTCCTACGTCTACCTGAGAACACTGCGCGCCTCGGCCTCATGTCCTTTTCGTCTAGGATGGTGTGAGGTAAAACTTCAGTTCGAGTCCGACACGGGCTGCGAGCTACCAGAAAACATATAAGGAGCTGGAAGAACGAATGATCCGTAAGATCGCTCGCCCCATGGTGGCCACCGTCTACATCGCTGACGGTGTGGACACCATCACTAATACCGAGAAGCACGTCGAGGGCACCAAGACTATCCTCGACCGACTGCGCTCGGTGCTGCCGAATGACTACAGCCGCAAGCTGCCGGAGGACCCGGAGACCGTGGCAAAGGCCATTGGCGTGACCAAGACCACCGCCGGCACCCTGCTGGCCTTGGGCAAGGCACCGCGCCTGGCAGCCGGCACCCTCGCAGTGCTGTCTATTCCCACCATTCTCGCTCGCCACGCTTTCTGGGAGACCCAGAACGAGGACGAGAAGGCTGCTCGCCGCAGTGGTTTTATGACGGACGTTGCTCTGCTGGGCGGGCTGTTCATCGCCTCCGCCGACACCGCCGGCAAGCCCGGACTGAAGTGGCGCGCTAACCGTGCTGCTAAGGATGCCAACAAGACCATCCAGTCCGCTCTTCCGGGCAAGTCTGACACGGAGAAGTTCAAGGAGAATGTGGCCGAGCAGGCCTCCGCCGTCAACTCCGCCACGAAGGACTTCCTGTCCACCACCTCCGAGAAGGTCTCCGGCTACGCCGACGAGGCTAAGTCTTATGTGGACGACAACAAGGACGATTGGTTGGATCTGGCCAAGTCCAACACCAAGACCGCTAGGAAGAAGCTGGTCAAGGTTGCCGACCAGGCCCAGAAGCGCGCCGAGAAGGCCCGCAAGGATGCCTCCAAGAACGCTCCGAAGCTGCAGAAGCGCGCCGACAAGGCCCTGCGCAAGGCACAGAAGAGCTTGGACAAGAAGGTCAAGGATTTCGCCTAAGCTACCTCGGCACTGAGCTTCAGTGCCAGCACATCCACCAACGCCCCAGTTGTGTCCCCGTGCGGGGGCCCGCTGGGGCGTTGTGCATACCGGGGGCGAGGCGGGCTAGGGTGCGGCGCAGCGGGGTAGAAGGTGGGAACAAACGTGGCCGCTCTGCTGTTGGCTTTACTACGATGCTCTAGTTCATGCTGCCCGCCGCTGGCGCCGCTGGCGCCGCTGGCGTCGCCCCGCGGTGCCGACGTGGGCGAGTATGATCATCATTTCTCGTATCCTGCATTCGATGTGTGTGACGTGATCAGAAAGGATCTCTCTTGCCGCATAGTCCGCACGGCCCTCTCCCCGACTCCGACGCTGCCCGCGACGCCGCGACAACTGATGCGATCGCCACCGAGCAGCGCTATGTGGATGGTCTTTTCGATCATCTCGACGAGGACATTCGGGCTGCCCGCGAGCGGCTAGCGGCCGTGTCGCTGCGCCCCGAGGGAGTGGACCCGGACACAGATGATCTCATTCGCCGCGAAGCCGAGTACCACAGCCTGAATGAGAAGCTGGATCGTGCCGCGCTTGCCCAACTCGGTTTAGTCTTTGGCCGTATTGACGTCGATGATGCCGACCCCGACGATCCCATTGAGCTCGATGGGCAGCGCGTGGATCGTCGATATATCGGGCGTATGGGAGTCCAAGACGCCGCCGATAATTATCGCTCTTTGCTTCTCGATTGGCGCGCCCCCATGGCACGCCCCTTCTATCTGGCCACCACCGTCAACCCGGCGGGGGTGCACCGTCGCCGCCATATCCGCACCCGCGGGCGTACCGTCACAGCAGTCGATGAGGAACGGCTTGTGGGCCAGTCCCCTGCCACATCCGATGGAGACGCTCCCGCCGATATCGCTGGTGAGGCCGCTTTGGCGCAGGCGCTCAATGCTGCCCGCTCTGGCCACATGAACACCATCGTGGAAACGATCCAGCGAGAACAAGACACCATTATCCGCGATAACAACCGCGGCGTGATGGTGGTCGATGGCGGCCCCGGCACCGGCAAGACAGCGGTGGCGCTACACCGTGTGGCCTATCTGCTCTATACCTGGCGCGAACAACTGGCCAAGACCGGCGTGCTCATTGTGGGGCCGAACCGTCGCTTCCTGGACTATATTTCGCGGGTGCTGCCAGAGCTCGGCGAAACTGGCGTGGTTCTCTCCACCATTGGAGAGCTCTATCCTTCGGTCACTCCCACCGGCCAAGACACCCTCCTGGCCAAGGAGATCAAGGGCTCCTCGGAGATGGCCTATATTCTGCGCGAGGCGGTCAAGGCCTATCAGCAGGTGCCCGCTGAGGAGATTCCTCTCACCGTGGATGGGGTGTCGCTGCGTATCACCCCGGCCATGGTGAAAAAGGCGCGCACTCGCGCCCGACGCTCGCGCAAGCCGCATAACCGCGCCCAGCCAATTTTTGCCGATAGGCTGCTCGAGCTGCTGGCCGAGCACATGGCCGAGGTGATCGGTGCCGATCCCTTGGGGCAGGAGAATCTACTTTCTGCCGCGGATATCGCCCAATTGCACGATGATCTCAGTGAGGAGGCACAGGTCCTCGAGATCATCGACACTCTCTGGCCGCGGCTGAGCCCTCAACAGGTGCTCGCGGAACTCACCTGCGACCACGATCGTCTCACCGATGTGGCCGCCGACTATGACGAGGCCACCATCGAAGGATTGTTCCGGCCAGGCTATGATCCGGACACGCTCGACGATGCGGTGATCGCGTGGACCCCAGCCGATGCCGCACTCCTCGACGAGCTCTCGCTGATCATCGGCATCGACAACCCCGAAGAGTCGGCAGAGCAGGCCGAGCAGCGGTGGCGGCAACAAATTGACGACGCCCAAGATGCGCTGGATATTCTCATCGGCTCCGCCAACTCGGACTTGGACGATGAGTTCGATGCCGAGGTGCTCTCCGCCCACGACGTGGTCGATGCCGAGACTCTCGCGCAGCGGCAGCAGGTGCGCGATAATCGCTCCACGGCGGAAAAGGCCCGTGCTGATCACACGTGGGCCTTTGGCCACGTGGTGGTGGACGAAGCCCAGGAGCTCTCCGAGATGGAGTGGCGGATGGTGTTTCGCCGGGTGCCGAGCCGGTGGATGACCATTGTGGGCGATACCGCCCAAACTGGCTCCCCCGCTGGCGCGGATAGCTGGGCGGAGACCTTCGCCGAGTTCGTCGGCTCGCGGGTACGCCACCACGAATTGACCGTGAATTACCGTACTCCGGCGACGATCATGGAGCTGGCGCAGACACTCTTGCCGCTCATCGCCCCAGAGCAACAGCCCGCACAGTCGGTGCGCGATGTCGATGATGCAGTCACGCAGCTTCCCAAGGAGGCCTCTGTGCGCCGCATTGTGAAAGCACTCAAGGAGGAACATCCGGAGCGGATGGTGGCCGTCGTCGCCGCCCCGGAGGTTCTCGACACGCGCGCCGACCTGCAGGATATGGATGAGGCCCGCAGCGTCGATGAGGTCAAGGGATTAGAGTTTGACCACGTTATCGTGGTCGAGCCGGAGGCCATCGCAGCGGGGTCGGCACGGGGGCTGAACGATCTTTATGTGGCGTTGAGTCGCGCTACCCAGACGGTGACGGTCGTGGGCGCGAGCATCGCAGACGTTGCTGCCGCCTATGCAGAGCTCTGATGCGTAGTAGCACAAAGCACCCGCCCTTTTCGGGCGGGTGCTTTTCAGTGGTATAGCGCTTAGCTGACGGTGTGAACGATCATCACATCGCAGTCAGACTGGCGGGCCACATCGGCGGGCACGGAGCCCAGCAGGCGGCCGGTGAGGGAGTTGATGCCGCGGTTGCCGACGATGAGCAGATCTGCCGTGTACTCGTTAACGATGCCCATCAGTGCCTGCACTGGGGTGCCGGCCTTCAGCGCGGTCTCGATCTTGGTGGCACCGACCTTCTTGGCCACCTCGGCGGCGCTGTCGAGGTTCTTCTGTGCCGGATCATTACCGAGAACGGTGACGGAGTCCTGGCGGAGAGTCTTGGAGGCTTCTTCCGTGCTCTCGTAGTAGGCGGAACCGATGACCAAGGTGGCGTCGAACGCCGCGGCAATGGAGGCAGCACGCTCAACGGCCAGTAGCGAAGACTTGGAGCCGTCGGTACCCACGACGATGGTCTGGTAGTTTTCGTTCATCGACAAAGAACCCCTTTAACACATACCTAGGTTGTATTTGCTGTTGGACTTTAGGTTACCACCGACGCGTCCGCCTCGGCCCCAAGGTGAGCGTCGTTGTGCCGCTCGCCGGGACGGTGCAGAGAAGAAAGGGCGGCGTCGATAAGCGGCGCAGCACTTGGGCGCAGCGCATAGCCGCAGCATCGAACCACAACACCGGGTATTAGATGCCGGCCTCGGTGATACCACGCAGTTCTTTCTTCAAATCGCGGATCTCATCGCGCAAACGGCCCGCCAGCTCGAATTTGAGTTCCTTGGCTGCGGCAGACATCTCCGCGGTGAGCGAGTCAATGAGCCTGCGCAGCTCCTCTTGCGGCATGGAGGAGATATCGCGTTTATCCACCAGCGCGGCATCGGCGGCCGCATCGGGGCGCGCCTCCCCCTCTTCGGCATTGTCATAGACCTGGTCAAGGATGTCGGCAATTTTCTTGCGCAGCGGCTGGGGGTCGATGCCGTGTTCGCGGTTATAGGCGAGTTGCTTCTCGCGGCGCCGCTCGGTTTCGTCGATCGCGGCCGCCATGGATTCGGTCACCTTATCGGCATACATGTGCACCTCGCCGGAGACGTTGCGGGCGGCGCGGCCGATGGTCTGGATCAGCGAGGTGGTCGAGCGCAAGAAGCCTTCCTTGTCCGCGTCGAGGATCGCCACCAGCGACACCTCCGGCAGATCCAGCCCCTCGCGCAAGAGGTTGATGCCGACCAATACGTCATAGGTGCCGGTGCGCAGTTGGCGCAGCAGCTCCACGCGCTGCAGCGTATCGATATCGGAGTGCAGATAGCGCACCCGCACCCCATTTTCCAGCAGGTAATCGGTGAGGTCCTCGGCCATCTTTTTGGTCAGGGTGGTCACCAACACGCGCTCGTTTTTCTCGGTGCGCAGGCGAATCTCGTGGATGAGATCGTCGATCTGGCCTTCGGTCGGTTTCACCACCACCTTCGGATCTACCAGCCCGGTGGGGCGAATAATCTGCTCCACGAACTCGCCGCCGGTAGCGGCAAGCTCATAGGGGCCGGGGGTGGCGGACATGTAGACGCATTGGCCCTTGCGGGCGTCGAATTCATCCCAAGTGAGCGGGCGGTTGTCCAACGCCGAGGGCAGGCGGAAACCAAAGTCCACGAGGTTGCGCTTGCGCGACATATCGCCTTCGAACATGCCGCCGATCTGGGGCACGGTCACGTGGGACTCGTCGATGATGGTGAGGAAGTCTTCGGGGAAATAGTCGATAAGGGTGGCCGGAGCCGAGCCTGCGGGCCGCCCATCGACGTGCCGGGAATAGTTCTCGATGCCGGAGCAAAAGCCCACCTGCTGGATCATCTCGAGATCATATTCCGTGCGCATCCGCAGCCGCTGCGCTTCGAGCAGTTTGCCGCGATTCTCTAGGTCAGCGAGGCGCTCTGCCAGCTCGGCCTTGATGTCTTCTACCGCCTTGGCCATGCGTTCCTCGCTGGCCACATAGTGGGTGGCGGGGAAAATGCGCAGCTCTTCTACCTGGCGGATCGGATCGCCGGTAACGGGGTGAATGTAGTAGAGGGAATCAATCTCATCGCCAAAGAACTCCACCCGCACCGCGAGCTCCTCATAGGCGGGGATGATATCCACCACATCGCCCTTGACGCGGAACGCGCCGCGCACAAAGGCCACGTCGTTGCGATCGTATTGTATGTCTACCAGCAGCCGCAGGAAGCGATCCCGCTCCACTTCTTCGCCCACGCGCAGCACCACCGAGCGATCCAGATAGGATTGCGGGGTTCCGAGACCATAAATGCAAGAAACGGAACTGACCACCACAACGTCGCGCCGCGAAAGCAGCGCCGAGGTGGCGGAGTGGCGCAGGCGCTCCACATCGTCATTGATGGAGGAGTCCTTTTCGATATAGGTATCGGTCTGCGCCACATAGGCTTCCGGCTGGTAGTAGTCGTAGTAGGAGACGAAGTATTCCACCGCGTTATTCGGCAAAAGCTGCCGCAGCTCATTGGCCAGCTGGGCAGCAAGCGTCTTATTCGGCGCCATCACCAAAGTGGGGCGCTGCACCTGCTCGATCAACCACGCCGCCGTGGCCGATTTACCGGTACCGGTAGCGCCCATGAGCACCACGTCCCGCTCGTTGTTATTGATACGAGCAGTGAGTTCCTCGATCGCCCGCGGCTGGTCGCCGGCCGGTTGATACTCCGAGATCACCTCGAATTTTCCGTTCGAGCGTTCCACCTCGCCTACGGGACGAAACTCGGACTCGGACAACACTGGGTGCTCTGCTGCAAAAGCCATAGCCTCGAGACTACCCGCCCGTGTTGACCCGCTCCCATAGCTGCTCAACCTGGGCGGCCAACTCGTCTATTGTCCCGGAATTATCCAGCACCACATCCGCCGCCGCGCAGCGCTCCTGCTCCCCCATCTGCCGCGCAATACGATGACGCGCATCCTGTTCATCCAGTCCTCGCTTATCGACGAGACGCTGCAGGCGCAGCTCCTCTGGGGCGGAGACCACCGCGGTGATATCCACCGCGCGATCGAGTCCGAGTTCGATGAGCAGCGCCGAATCGTGCACGATGACCTCTGCTCCACTCTCCGCTGCTTCGGCGAAGAGCTCGCGGGTGCGCTCGGCGATGCGCGGGTGGGTGATTGCGTTGAGGCGCTCGGTTCGCTTTTCATCCACGAAGGCTCGCTGCGCGAGAACTCTTCTGCGTAGTACCCCAGAATCGTCGAGAATATCCTCGCCAAACTCGGCTGCGAGTTCCGCGAGTGCCGGCTGTCCGGGTTCGACGATCTCTCGTGCGATGAGGTCTGCGTCGATAATGAATGCCCCCTTGTCCTTGAGGATCGCCGTCGCTGTGGACTTCCCAGAGCCGATGCCGCCTGTGATGCCAATGATCGTCATGGTGTCTCAGTCTACGGGCGTAAGCTTGAGCCGGTACATACTACGGTCGAGAGAAAGACGAGGACACATATGGTGTCGCCACACAAGCTCGTGGTGATCGGAGTCGGGCACGTGGGAAGCTATGTGCTCGCTGACGCGATGAAGATGGGGCTCTTCGGCGAGGTCGTCACGATCGACATCGCCGAGGGGGTGGCCCACGGCGAGGCCCTAGATCAGCATCACGCTACCGCCCTGAGTTCCATGACATCCACAGCAGTGCGCGCTGGAGACTATAGCGACTGCGCCGACGCGGATGTCATTATCTGCGCTGCCGGCCCCTCCATCATTCCTTCCGCGGAGAACAGCACTCCTGATCGTGCCGAGCTTGCCGCCATTAACGCGGCACTGATCCGCGACGTGATGAAACAGGTGGTGGACTACACCCGCGATGCGGTGGTCATCATGATCACCAATCCCTTGGACACCACCCTTTACGTTGCGGAAAATGAATTCGACTACCCCGCCGGAAGAATCTTCGGTACCGGCACCATGCTTGACTCTGCGCGACTACGCAGAATAGTTGCGGACAAGCTCGGGGTGTCCCCGCTGAGCGTCAGCGGCTACATGATGGGCGAGCACGGCCTGTCCGCTTTTCCCGTGCTCTCGCATCTGAGCGTGGGCGGATTGTCCGTCGCCGAGCTGGAACAGACCTTTACTGGGGTGCATCTCGATCCGGAGCGTCTCGCCGAGGACACCGTCCAGGCCGCCTACGAGGTATTAAACTCCAAGGGCTGGACCAATGCCGGTGTGGCGCAGTCCGCGGTACTCATGGCGCGGCACGTCTTGCTCGATGAAAAGGTGATCGTGCCGGCCTGCACCACCGCCCGTGGCGAGTATGGTTTCGATGGCGATGTGGCGTTCTCCATGCCCACCCTGCTGGGTCGAGGCGGCGCCGAGCGACGCTTCGCTGTCTCGCTCAACGATTGGGAAGAGGCCGCATTGGAGCGCTCGGTGGCGGCGATTCGCACCGCCATCACCGCCGCCCAGGCCACCTAGGACTTGCCCCACGAGGGGCGTGTCCTCCCCCCCCCCCCATCCAGACACACGACAAGGGGCGCTGCGTGATCGCAGCGCCCCTTGATTGTGTGCTCATCGCTGCCCGCTAGGCGGGCTGAGGCGAGAGGAGCGAAGCTTTAAGCCTGAGGCTTATTTATCTTCCACGTCGAGGAAGATGGTGCCGTGGGTAATGGTGCCATAATCGGCAACGACGTTGATAGCGCCCTGCTTCTTGTGGTTGGTCACCAGCACCGGGGTGATCGGCGAGTAGCCGGCGGCCTCGATAGCGGCGCGGTCAAACTTCAGCAGCGGAGTGCCAGCCTCGACCACATCGCCCTTGTTTACGAGAACCTCAAAGCCCTCGCCCTTCATATTCACGGTGTCCAGGCCCACGTGGATGAGCATCTGCAGCCCATTGTCCAGCTTCAGGCCCACGGCGTGACCGGTGGGGAAGGTCATAACGACCTTGCCGTCGCCCGGGGCGTATACGGTGTCGCCGGACGGATCGATGGACGCACCCTTGCCTACAGCCCCCATGGCGAAAGCCTCATCGGGAGTGTCGGCCAGCGGCACCAGCGTGCCGTCCAAGGGAGCCTCGACCTTCTTCTCGGTCTTGACTGCGGTGGCAGTGCCAGCAGCAGCTGCACCAGCGGCAGGAGCGGCGGCAGCCGGAGCGGTCTCCGCTGCACCAGCGGTCGGAGCGGAGGCCTCGGCGGACTCATCGGCCTCGTCCTCGGCGATGCGGGCGCGCACCTCATCCTTTTCTTCCTTAGACCGGTAGTCGAAGAAGACCACGAGGAAGAAGGAGGTGAAGAAGGCGACAGCCAAACCGATGGCGTAACCCAAGGTGGGGGTCATGGCCGGGATGGTCAGCAGCGAGGTGAACACGAAGGCCTGAGCCTTAATGCCGAACAGGCCCATCACGATACCGCCGGCGAAACAGCCAGGAAGTAGTCGCAGGTAGGTCTTCTTGAAGCGCAGCACGATGCCGTACAGGCTGGGCTCGGAGATACCACCAAGCAGGCCGGCGGCAAGACCACCGGTGGCAACCTGACGCATCTGGCGGTTGCGCTCACGCACAGAGACCACCAGCACACCAGCGACGAGGCCGAAGCAGGCGAAGTTCCATGCGCCCATGGGGCCCTGGATGACGTCGAAGCCGAAGGTGGCAATGTTCTGCAGCATGACGGCGTTGAGCGGCCAGTGCAGCCCCAGCGGCACTAGGAAGGGGTACAGCAGCGGGATGATGATAGCGAGGATGAACGGCGAGAACTCGTAGGTGTTCATGAACAGTCGAGCGATGCCGTCACCGATGAAGATACCGAAGGGGCCCACCACGAAGGCGGTCAGCGGAATCATGACCAACAGGGAGACGAAGGGCACAAACACCATTTGCACGGCTTCGGGAATGACCTTCTTCAGGCCCTTCTCCACCCAGAACAGGCCGATAGCGGCCAGCAACGGCGGGAAGACTTGTCCACCGTAGTTGTTGAGCACCAAGGTCAGGCCGGCGACATCGATCTTGTAGATATCGATGCCCTCGGTCGCACCTTGCTCCACGACGGTGTGGATATTGTCCTTCAGTCCGATGAACTCGGGAGTGAGCAAGGCGGCTGGAATTGCGGCGCCCACCCATTCGTTTGCGCCGAGCTTCTTCGCTGCGGAGGCACCCACCATGATCGGCAGGAAGTAGAATACCGAGCGCCACATAGCGTGCATGAGCACATAGACGCCGGACTGCTCCGTCAGCGGTTCATCGAATGCCTGGATGCCTGCGGTGTCGAGCAGCACCAAGATGGTGATGATCAGCGAGGCGCCAAGCAGGGCCCACAGGATGGGCCGGAAGGTATCGGAGAGGAATTCAAAGGCGAAGTCCACCCAGCCGAACTTGCCGCGAACACCGGAGTACTCCTTCTTCGCGGACTTCTTGGAGGCGCCGCCTTCGCCGCCGGCGATGTGTTCCATGCCGGGCAGCTTGACGATGTCGTTGTAGTAGTTAGCTACGCCGCCACCCATGATCACTTGCAGACCATTGGATCCCTGCGGCACAACGCCCATCACTTCGGGAATATTGTCGAGAGCGTCTTGATCCGCCAATGAGCGGTCGCCTAGTTGCATACGCAGGCGAGTAGCACAGTGCGTAAACGAATCAATGTTTTCAGGTCCGCCGAGATTGGCCAGTATGGCCTCAGCGGCTGACGCATTCTTAGTCGCCATTGCGTCTACCTTTCGTAGAGAGTTTGTGAGAAAAGACTTAGGCCCACCCTACTTGGTAATCCGAAAAAGACTCGCGCCGCAGTTCGTCGCACCAGGAGCATCAGTGGGCATATATGAGCCACCGATAGAAATTGTGGGTTTCTGTCCGTTTTGCCACTATCGTGTGTGGCATCACGATAATTATAGGACACAAATCCACTCACACCTAGCGCCAGTACTATGCCGTAGATCACATTTACTTAGTACACCCTAATGACAATGAGAATAATAAACACGCAGTTAAAACGCCCTAGTGCTGGTTTTCACGGCTCCCACCGCCCCGTACTGCGCCGTCTCTCATGCCACAGCAATGCCCTGTGTACGGGTGTTTTATTAATGTCCGAATCAACATTTTTATCCACATCGACCCCACACGAAGTCACACTCCTTGGGTGTGCTACGGGGCTGTAGAAAAAGTGCACACTCTCCTGCGTAGTGACACAAAAAAGTGCCCTACCCCTGGGGGTAGGGCACTTCTTCTCAGTGACGCGTGCAGCGGTCACCGAGTGGAGGCTTAGTTGCCTTCCAGCTTCTCCTTCAGGGCAGCGAGCTGCTCGTCGGAAGCGAGGGAACCACCGGTGGTGGCTGCGGCCTCGGCTACGCCAGCGTCAGCGCTGGAGTAGTTGGAAGCTGCACCCTGCTGCTCGCCGGCCTCGGCAGCAGCCTCGGCTGCGGCGCGGTGACGCTCGATCTGCTGGGTGTGCAGCTGGAAGCGACGCTCGGACTCTGCGTAGCGAGCCTCCCATTCTTGGCGCTGCTCGTCGAAGCCCTCGAGCCACTCGTTGGTCTCCGGGTCGAAGCCCTCCGGGAAGATGTAGTTGCCGTTCTCGTCGTAGGAGTCGGCCATACCGTACTTGGAGGGATCGAACTCCTCGGAGTAGTCGTCGTCAGCCTGCTTCAGGGACAGGGAGATGCGGCGACGCTCGAGGTCGATGTCGATGACCTTGACCATGAGGTCTTCGCCAACGTTGACAACCTGATCCGGCACCTCGACGTGGCGCTGAGCCAGCTCGGAGATGTGGACGAGGCCCTCGATGCCCTCTTCGACGCGCACGAATGCACCGAAGGGAACCAGCTTGGTGACCTTGCCGGGCACGATCTGGCCCACAGCGTGGGTGCGGGCGAAGACGCGCCACGGATCTTCCTGGGTGGCCTTCAGGGACAGGGACACGCGCTCGCGGTCGAGATCGACGTCGAGAACCTCAACGGTGACCTCGTCGCCCACGGTGACAACCTCAGACGGGTGGTCGATGTGCTTCCAGGACAGCTCGGAAACGTGAACCAGGCCGTCGACACCGCCGAGATCGACGAAGGCGCCGAAGTTGACGATGGAGGAGACGACACCCTTGCGCACCTGACCCTTTTGGAGCTGGTGCAGGAACTCGGAGCGAAGCTCGGACTGGGACTGCTCGAGCCATGCGCGGCGGGACAGGACCACGTTGTTGCGGTTCTTGTCCAGCTCGATGATCTTGGCCTCGATCTCCTGGCCGATGTACGGCTCGAGATCGCGGACGCGACGCATCTCAACGAGGGATGCGGGCAGGAAGCCGCGCAGCCCGATGTCAAGGATCAGGCCACCCTTGACAACCTCGATAACGGTACCGGTGACGGGCTCGTCGTTGGCCTGGAGCTGCTCGATGGCGCTCCATGCACGCTCGTACTGAGCGCGCTTCTTGGACAGGATCAGACGGCCTTCCTTGTCCTCCTTGGTGAGAACAAGTGCGTCGATCTCGTCTCCGACCTCGACAACCTCTTCCGGATCGACATCGTGCTTGATAGACAGCTCACGAGAGGGGATAACGCCCTCGGTCTTGTATCCGATGTCGAGCAGAACCTCGTCGCGATCGACCTTGACCACGGTTCCCTCAACGATGTCACCATCGTTGAAGTACTTGATGGTGGCGTCGACGGCTGCGAGGAAGTCCTCAGCGGAGCCGATATCGTTGACGGCTACCTGAGGGGTGTTGTTGGTGGGCATATGTTAGTTGCTCCGAAAAATGTTGAAATAGGAATCTCGAATGGACAGGAAACGTATCTCTTGACGAGTAGATCGTGCGCCCTATTCGACGCTCTGACCAGCTTGTTCAATCTCACGCGCCCCATTTTCAGCCGTCCTATTACACCTGAAAACCGTGGACGCGTTGCGACACGCCTCCAACACTCTACTGCACGTTTTCGCTTCCGGCAAATAGAGTAACCTGCATGAACTCTCGTTTCACACCCGCCACATTTTCCGCAGCGAACCGCTCGTGGTGGGACCACGACGCCGCCAATTATCACGCCCAACATCCCGAGTATCTTTCCTCTTTCTACTGGTGCCCAGAGATGCTGCACGAAGAGCAGGCGCAGCTGTTGGGCGATGTCTCCGACACCACGGTGTTAGAGCTCGGCTGCGGCTCCGCCCCCTGCAGCCGCTGGCTCGCCCAGCGCTTCCCCACCGCCCGCATCATCGGCGTAGATATCTCCGAGCAGATGTTGCAGCACGCAGCTAGTAACGACGTCCCCCTCCACCTGCTCCACGCCGATGCCTTAGCCCTACCCCTGCGCCCTGGCAGCGTGGACACCGTCTTTTCTGTCTTCGGCGCGCTGCCTTTCATCGAGGATCTCTCCGCCGCCTTCGCCGAGGTCTCCCGTGTGCTGCGCCCCGGCGGGCGTTTCGTATTTTCCGTCAATCACCCCATGCGCTGGATTTTCGCCGACGATCCCAGCGCCGAGGGCCTTACGGTGGCGTATTCCTATTTTGACGACGACTATACGGAGGCGGATGATCAGGGCGTGCTTTCTTATGCTGAAGGCCACCACACGGTCTCCGACTACGCTAATGGTCTGGTAGCCGCCGGCCTCAGTATCCGTCACATGATCGAACCGGAGTGGCCAGAGGATCTCGAGACCACCTGGGGGCAATGGTCGCCGCTGCGGGGACGCATCTTCCCAGGCACGCTCATTATTTCCGCGCGCAAAGACTAAGAACGCACTCCCGACCGGCCACCTCCTAGAGAAAGGACCCTCGCGGCGTCATGGGCGGCATCCTCACCAGCTACGGCATCATTCTCGGCCTGATTGCCGTGGGTTTCCTCGTGGGTTCTACACGAGTCATTGCCTCTGAGGAGCAGCGCACAGTACTCGACCGGCTCGCCTTCTATGCCGCGCTGCCTGCCCTTTTGTTCACGGTGTTCGCCCGCTCCGAGCCGCAGCAGATGCTCTCTCCCGTGGTGGTGGCGACCTCGGCGGCGGCGGTGATTACCGCGGGTGCATTCGTCGCTATCGCCTGGGCAGGTGGTTGCCGGCATCGGGCGGATCTGACGATCGGGGCGGCGTCGTCAAGCTATATGAACTCCAATAACATCGGCCTGCCGGTGAGTCTCTACGTGCTCGGTAGCGCGGCCTATGCGGCGCCGGTGGTGTTATTTCAGGTGCTGATCTACGCCCCGATCATTTTGGCGCTGATCGATCGCTCCTCCTCATTATTGGTCGCGGTGCGCCACGCGCTGCTTAGCCCTGTGGTGCTGGGCGCAGCCGCGGGGCTGGTGGTGGCGTGGAGCCATCAGACAGTGCCCGATGTGCTCTTTCGCCCCGTCGAGGTGCTGGGCGGGGCGGCCATTCCGCTGATGCTCATGAGTTTCGGCGCCTCGCTCACCACCGCCACCCCACTGCGGGATCCGCAGGCGCGGACGCTGACCTTCTGGGCGGTGGGGCTGAAACAGCTGGGCATGCCGCTGGCCGCGCTCGGTGTGGGCATGCTGCTGGGGCTGGATCGCCAGCAGCTCTTTGCGGCCATGATTCTCGCGGCACTACCGACCGCTCAGAATGTGTATAACTACGCATCGAACTATGGCCGCGATACCCGCGTGCCGCGCGATACCGGGCTGATCACCACCTTCACCGCATTACCGGCGATGATGGTGATAGCCGCATTCTTCGGTTAAACGCTGCTGCGTAGTAGCAGCGTCTAGTGCGCAGCGGCATCCCAGTTCACGCCGGCCCCTACGGAGATCTCCAGCGGTACAGACAAGCGCACAGCCTTGTCCATCTCTTCTTGCAGGATCTCCACGACGGTGTCTTTTTCCCCTGGGGCGACCTCCACCACGAGTTCATCGTGCACCTGCAAAAGCAGCCGCGAGCGGAGCTTTTTATCCTGCATCACTTGGTACACGCGCAGCATGGCGATCTTGATGATGTCGGCGGCTGTGCCCTGGATGGGCGCATTCAGCGCGGCGCGCTCGGCGTTCTCGCGGGCGACACGATTGGTGGAGCTCAGCTCCGGCAGGTAGCGGCGCCGGCCGAAGAGGGTGGCCGTGTAGCTATCATTGCGGGCCTGTGCGACGACGTCGTCGAGATAACGCTTCACCCCGCCGAAGCGCTCGAAGTAGGTGGACATGATCTCTTTGGCCTCCCCAGGCGAGATGTCCAGCTGCTGGGAGAGCCCATAGGCGGAAAGCCCATAGACCAGGCCATAGGACATGGCCTTGACGCGGCGGCGGATTTCTGGGGTGACCTCATCGACGGGGACACCGAACACGCGGGAGCCGACGAAGTTGTGCAGGTCCTCGCCGCGGCGATAGGCCTCGATGAGCCCAGGATCCTCCGATAGATGCGCCATCACGCGCATCTCGATTTGGGAATAGTCGGCGGTGATGAGGCATTCGTGGTCTTGGTCGACTACGAAGGCGGAACGGATATGGCGGCCCACCACGGTGCGCACGGGGATATTCTGCAGGTTCGGCTCGGTAGAGGACAAACGCCCCGTCGAGGTCACCGTTTGGTTGAAGGTGGTGTGGATGCGCCCATCCGGCTGCACGGACTTGATCAGCCCGTCCAGGGTGGTCTTCATCTTCTGATATTCGCGATGGGCCAAGAGATGATCGAGGAAAGGATGCGGATGGGTGTGGGCGAGGTTCTCGATTTCCTTGGCTGCAGTGGAATAGCCCGTCTTGGTTTTCTTCGTCTTGGGCATCTCGAGGGTCTCAAACAGCACCACCTGCAGCTGCTTCGGGCTGGAGAGATTCAGGCTCTCGTCGCCGGCGATCTCGCGGGCGGCCTGCACTTCCGCGGCAACGTGCTCGATGAAGGAATCGCGCTGCCGCTCTAAACTGTCGATATCCACGGCGATACCGGTGTGCTCTACCTCGCCGAGCACGCTCACCAGGGGGAGCTCGAGATCCCGATAGAGCTCGAAGCTGTCGATCTGTTGCAGCTGCGTAGTAAGTTCCTCGGCCAGCTCGATAATCGCCACGCCCTCCGCTGCCAGCAGCTCGGATTGCGCATCGTCGAGCAGGCTCATCTGGCCGCTGTCCTCGGTCTGCTCGAGCTGCCGCTGCAGATGGCGCTGGTAGATATCGTTGAGCGCATAGGTGCGCTGGCCAGGCCGCAGCAGGTAGGCGGCGATAGCCACATCGTGGGCGATGCCGCCCAGGATCAGGCCGCGCCCACGCACCATGTGATAGACGGCCTTGGCGTCGTGCAGCAGCTTGGGGCTGTCCGATTCGAGCCACGCGGCGAGCGCCTGCTCGTCCTCCGGATCCAGCTCGGCCACCTCAGCGATGACCGCGCTGCCCGTCGCATCCACCAGCGCAATACTCTGCAGATCCCCGCGGCCGGCGGCTGCCGTGCCGCGCGCCGCCAGAGCGAGCGGTTGCTGCCGACGCTCCTGCAGCCACTGCGCCAGCGAGCTGGGCTTATCGACGCTCACCTCTAGGCGCTGCTCCTCTTCTACTACAGCCGCATCGCCATCGCTGGGCAGCGCGCTCAGCACCCGCTCGCGCAGATTCGAGCCGAATTCCAGCTCATCGAAGCGCTCGGCCACATCGGCGGCGTCGGCCGGGCGCAGTTTCAGATGCTCGGGGGTGATATCGAGAGAGAGGTCGGTGACCATCCCGGTGAGTTCACGGTTGAGCTGCACCTGGTCTAAGCGGGCGCGCAGGTTATCCCCGCGCTTTCCGCCGATATCATCAGCGTGTTCCACCACGCCCTTGAGGCTGCCGTATTTCACGATCCACTGGGCGGCGGTCTTTTCTCCCACCAGCGGAATATTGGGCAGATTATCGGAAGGATCGCCACGCAGGGCCGCGAAGTCGGGATATTGGGTGGGGGTGAGACCGTATTTCTCTTCCACCGCCGCAGGCGTGAAGCGCTTGAGGTCGCTCACGCCCTTCATGGGATAGAGCACCGTGGTCTGCTCGTTCACCAATTGCAGATAGTCGCGGTCGCCGGTGACGAGCAGAATCTCGTAGCCCTCGGGCTCGGCCGCCTTGGTGAGGGTGCCCACGATGTCATCGGCCTCGTAGTTCTCCATCTCCACGGTGACGATATTGCAGGCCTCGAGCACCTGCTTGATAAGCCCCACTTGCCCCTTGAACTCCTCCGGGGTGGCCTCACGCTGGGCCTTGTACTCGGGAAAGAGCTCGGTACGGAAGGTGGTGCGGCCCACATCAAAGGCCACGCCCACGTGGGTGGGCTGCTCCTCTTTCAGCAGAGAGGAGAACATGGACATAAATCCGTACACCGCGTTCGTGTGCTGGCCGCCGGAGGTGGAGAAATTCTCCGTTGGAAGGGCATAGAAAGCGCGAAAGGCCATGGAGTGGCCGTCGATAAGCATCAGGCGTGGCGTCGGATCAGTCATAGTGTCTCAGTGTAGACAGCTCGCGGGATGCCGATGTAGCGCGGTCATGACTAGCCGCGGCGGCCAGAGAAAAAACCAGCGGAGGCCCCTGAGTGGGTTGCTGCCTCCGCTGGTCACTGTGCCCCAGGTGAGACTCGAACTCACACTGGACGGGTTTTGAATCCGTTGCCTCTGCCAATTGGGCTACTGGGGCGCGAGACATCATTATAGAGCACCCCATGAAGGAAGGATAAATCACCTGCCTAGGGCTTAACTATGGCCGTTCCCACACCTTCGCGGCGGCCACGAGTGTCGTTTCGTTGCGCCCATTGCTGCTGTCGTATAGTCGCTACAGCACAGCACCGCGGCGGCAATGGGCCCGTGCCCCAGCCCCGCAGCCAAGACGAGAAAAGAGAGTCGCTGCACACACCATGAGAATCAATCCTGTCGAAATCCTCAACAATGCCTTCCGCGGTGCACTCATTGCGCTGGCGGAGCTGGTCCCCGGGGTCTCTGGCGGCACGATCGCCCTCGTCGTCGGCGTCTACGAGCGCGCCATCTCCGCCGGTGATGGAATCTTGGCCGCCTGCAAGGCGCTTCTGAGCGACCGCAAAGAGGCCGCGAACCGCTTTAAAAACCTCGACTGGGCGCTGCTCATCCCGCTGGTCGGGGCCATGGCGATCACCATTTTGCTCATGGCTGGGGTGATGGCCAGCTTCGTGGAGAACCAGCCGGAAATCGCCCGTGGCCTCTTCCTCGGCATGGTTGCCGCCTCCATCGTGGTGCCGCTGCGCATGGTGGACGCCGCTGCTCTGCGCCGTAAGCGCATCCCGGCGATCATCGCTTTTACTCTTGCCGCGATCGTCACCTTCATCGCCACCGGTGCCTCCTCGGCGCCGCAGAGCAACCCAGCGCTTCCGGTGTACTTCTTTGCCGCCATGGTCGCAGTGTGCGCCCTCGTGCTGCCGGGTGTCTCCGGCTCCTTCCTGCTGCTCGCGCTCGGGCTCTACCAGCCTGTTCTCAACGCGGTGCATGAGCGCGACCTCACGGTCATGGGCGTGTTCTTCCTCGGCGCCGTCACCGGTATCGCCCTGTTTATCAAGCTGCTCAACTACCTGCTCACCACCCACCGCACCCTCACCCTCATCACCATGAGCGGACTCTTGCTGGGCTCCCTGCGGGCCCTGTGGCCGTGGCAGAATGACGCCGCCGAGGCCATGGCACCGGACGGCAATATGCTCATCGTTTTTGCCTTCACCCTCCTCGGGGTAGTGATCGTTCTCGGCTTGGTATGGATGGAAACATTCACCGCACGCAAGGCTCCCGCCGCCATCTAGACTGCGATCACCGCGCCGCGACGTCGTGAAGCTGCTGCTCACTACGCAGCACACGGCCTCAGGCGCGGTTTTTTCCTGTCTCCACAAGTATGCGCTAGGGTGAATATCATGCATAAGTTTTCAGCGCAGCTTCTTCGTCGCCTCACCGCCGGCATCCTCGCGGTGAGTGTGGCCTGCAGCGCGAGTGCGTGCGTGGTCAATGAAGAAAATGGGCACCCGGAAGGCTGGCAGGACATTCAACCCGAGCCCAATCCGGATGTGGTTGCTCTCGTTCCCCCAGAGATCGCCGAGGCCGGCGTGATCACCATGGCCACCAATCCGCCCTTCGCCCCCGCGGAGTTCAAGGACTCCCACGGCACCATCATTGGTTTCGATATTGACCTCGCGCGTGCCGCGGCCGCCACGATGGGGCTAAAGCTTGACGTTCGCCAGCAGGACTTCAACATGATTTTGCCCGCAATCTCCTCGGGCACTATCGACTTCGGAGCCTCGGGAATGACCGATAACGAGGAACGCCGCCGCAAATACGACTTCGTGGACTATCTCACCGCCGGCATTCAATGGGCCGCGCCGCCGGATAGCGGGGTGGATCCCGATAACGCCTGCGGACTCACGGTGGCAGTGCAGCGCGGCACCGTATCGGAATCGGATGATGTTCCCGCCCGCTCCGAGGCCTGCGTCGCAGCCGGCAAGGAACCGATCACGATACTGGCCTATGATGACTCCGACTCGGCGGCGCTCGCTGCGGTGCTGGGCCGCGCCGATGCCTACTCGGCGGACTCCCCCATCAGCGCCTGGGCGGTGGAACGCTCCGAAGGAAAGATCGAATTGATCGGAGACATCACCGACGCCGCACACTATGGCTGGCCCGTAGACAAGGGCTCTCCCCTCGCCCCGGCCCTCGCCGCCGCCTTGCAATCGCTCATCGATTCCGGCGACTACGAGGCCATCATGACCCAGTGGGGCATCTCCTCCGGGCTGGCCGATAGCGCCGCCATCAATGGCGAGGACATCTAATCCCGTGGGCCGCCGCCTGCCACCTCTTGAACTCTTCGAGCACGCTAGACATTAGGACTATCTCATGACTCATCCCTCCACCGGCGCGAGCTCTGCTGCCGCCGACGCCGCCCCCATCGTGGCCAAGCCGCTGCGCCACCCCGGGCGGTGGGTGTTCGCCGCCATCTTGTTGCTGCTGACCGTGTGGTTCTTTATCTCTGCGGCGCGCAACGAGGCCTATGGCTGGGACACCTACGCCCAGTACATTCTCGATCGCCGCATCGCTATCGCCGCCCTGCATACCCTCGCCATCACCGTGCTCGCGATGATCATTGGCGTGGTGCTTGGCGCCCTCTTAGCGGTCCTGCGCATGTCGCCCAACCCGATTATGCGTGGTGTCTCCTCGATCTATTTGTGGATCTTCCGCGGCACTCCCGTCTACGTGCAGCTGGTGTTCTGGGGGTTGCTGAGCTCGATCTACTCCTCGATCGGGGTGGCGGGCTTTGAGCTCAGTTTGGAAGAAGCCCTGCGTAACACATTTTTCCTCGCCGTGATTGGGCTGGGGCTCAACGAGTCCGCCTATATGGCCGAGATCGTGCGCGCTGGTATTCAATCCGTTCCCGAGGGCCAAACCGAGGCCTCGAAGGCGCTGGGCATGAGCTGGTGGCAAACAATGCGCCGCACCGTGCTCCCCCAGGCGATGCGCATCATCATTCCCCCGACGGGCAATGAGCTGATCTCCATGCTCAAAACCACCTCGCTGGTGGTGGCCATTCCCTACGCCGGGGAGCTCTATGGCCGCGCCACCGACATCGCCAACGCGATCTTCGAACCCGTCCCACTGCTGCTGGTAGCCGCCACCTGGTATCTGCTGGTCACCTCCGTGCTCATGGTGATCCAGCACTATGTGGAACAGCACTTTGATAAGGGCTCCAGCCGCGAACTCACTGCCCGCCAACTGGCAGCGCTGGCCGACGCCGAGGGCGTTCCGCCGAACAATGTCACCATCAGTCACTCGACCACCCCGAAAAGGAAGTAATTACTCATGACACTCATGGTTGACGCCCAGAAGGTTGTGAAGAACTTCGGGCAGCTGAAGGTTCTCAAAGGCATCGACATGCAGGTGGAGAAAGGCAGTGTCACCTGCCTGATCGGCCCCTCTGGTTCCGGTAAGTCCACCATGCTGCGCTGCCTCAACCACTTGGAGCGCATCACCGCGGGGCGGCTCTACGTCGATGGCGAGCTCATCGGCTACAAGCAGCGCGGCAACACGCTCTATGAAATCTCGGAGAAGGAAGCCGCCCAGCAGCGCGCCGATATCGGCATGGTCTTCCAGAACTTCAACCTCTTCCCCCACCGCACCGCCCTGGAAAACATCATGGAGGCACCCATGGTGGTCAAGGGCGTCTCGGCCGCCGCAGCGAAGAAGCGCGCCCAGCAGCTACTCGAGGAAGTCGGTCTCGGGCACAAAGCCGAGGCCTATCCCCTGCAGCTTTCCGGTGGTCAGCAGCAGCGCGTGGCCATCGCCCGCGCCGTGGCCATGGATCCGAAGCTCATGCTCTTCGACGAACCCACCTCCGCCCTCGACCCCGAGCTGGTGGGCGAGGTCCTCGGCGTGATGCGCCGCCTCGCCGAACAAGGCATGACCATGGTCGTAGTCACCCACGAGATCAACTTCGCCCGCGAAGTCGCCGATCAAGTGGTGTTCATGGCCGATGGTGTGGTGGTGGAATCCGGCACGCCCGAGCAGGTGATTGATCACCCCACCCAAGAACGCACCAAGGAGTTCCTCTCCTCCATCCTCTAGTCCTGCTACTACGCAGTAGCGTCGGCACGCGACGCGCAGCCCCTATGCGAGGCTGAGCACCCCGCGAATCAGTGCAGACAGTCCACCGGCCGTGGCCAGAATGAGTGCCAGCCGGTGGGCTTTATCGCGCGGAATCAGTGTGGCACAGCGCACCCCGAGATAAATACCGAGCAGCATTGCCACTACTCCCACCGGCCAGATCTGTACCGGGGTGCCCGACACGCTGCCGGCTCCGAGCACGAGCTTCATAATGAGCGAGACCAGGCCGGAGACAATAAAGATCGGCTGCAAGGTGGCAGCATAGCTGCGCTGCTCCCAGCGGCTGGCTGCGGCATAGACGGTGATGGCCGGCCCCGCAACACCCGCGATGGTGTTCATAAAACCGCCCACCACCCCGGAGATCGCGGCGGGCAGCGCGCCGGAAAACTGCGGCACCCAGCGTTTGCCATAGGTCACTACGCACAACGCCACCAACAGCAGCGCCCCGACCAGAATCATCAGCCACGCCGCGGAGACGGCCCGAATCAGTAGCGCCGCAGGTATAGAGCCGAGCACCAAAACCGAGCTGATGATGCTAAACATGCGCCAATCCACCCACTGGCGTACCGTGCCGGTGGTGATCGCCGCGTTGACCACGGCCAGCACATTGAGCACCATGATGCCTTCGATCGGCCCGAGCAATACGCTCAGCACCGGCGCGGCAATCAGCCCCAGCCCCATGCCGGACACGCGCTGCAGCAAAGAGCCGAGCACCACAATGAAGAAAACTATGAACGCACTGAGCATTCATTTAACGTAGCGGAGCCGAGCCGTGCGCTCTGCCATGAGGTGCGTGATGCAGGCGCTTATCGACGTCGCCCCGCCGCCACAAGCGCCACAGCCGCCACAGGGACCTACTCTTGGGCGAGTTTCTCCGCCATGGCTGCCGCCACCGGTTGCGGCAGCATGCTGGACACATCGCCGCCATAGCGGGCCACTTCCTTGCACAGCGTGGAGGAGATGTGGCCATAGTGCTGCTCGGTGAGCAGGAAGAAGGTGTCGATGCCGCTGAGCCGTTTATTCATCTGCGCCATGGGCAGCTCGTATTCATAGTCGAGGGAGCTACGCAGCCCCTTGACGATGACGTCGATGCCTTCTTTCTGGGTGTAATCCACCAGCAGTCCCGTCCAGGTGTCCACTCGAACATTGGGCAGATGCGTAGTAGCTTCGTGCACCAACTGGGCGCGCTCCTCGACGCTAAACATGCCCTGCTTGTGTGGGTTGTGGGTGATGAGCACGACCACCTCATCGAAGGTGGCGGCGCTGCGGGTGATGATATCGAGGTGCCCCAAGGTGACTGGGTCGAAGGAGCCGGGGCACACACTGCGGGTGGGGGTGGGCATGGAGGCGTGGTCTTTCTAGGTGGTGCTGGTTACAGCAGGATCTGCCGCATCGGCGCTGGCATCCTCGCTGGCATTGACGGCGCTGGCGTCAAAGACGGCCATGTCCATCCGAGCGATGCCATAGGTGCGCTTTTTCAGTTTCTGCCCGGTCGGGGTGAAACAGGCCGGCCACGCGGTCTCGGGAGAGTCAATATGGCGCTCCACCACCACGGCGGCGCCATCGCGCAGCGTCGGAATGAGGGCGCGCACCATCTCGGCCACGGCCTCATCGGCGAGATCATAGGGCGGGTCGGCGAGCACCATGTCGAAGTAGTCGCGCGGGGCCGAGGCCAGATAGCTGGAGGCGGCGCGCTCCTCGATGTGAATATCGGCGTGCGGGATCAATTCCGCGTTGCGCCGAATCACAGCGGCCGCCGGCGGGTGATTCTCCACGAAGACGGCGCCGCGGGCGCCGCGGGAGACGGCCTCGAGGCCAAGGGCACCGGACCCGGCGAAGAGATCCAGCACCATTTTGTTCTCAAACCCGAAGCGCACCTGGAGGGAGGAGAACAATCCTTCCTTGGCGCGGTCGCTGGTGGGGCGTGTGCCCTTGGCGGGCACCGCGAGCTTTCGGCCGCGAGCCCAGCCGGAGATGATACGAGGGGAACCCATGTTGTCGTTAAGCCTCCTTGGTGGCGGGGTCAGATGCGGTGGAGGTGGCGTCGAGAAGCTCGAGTAATTCATCGCCACCGAGACAATCACCGAAATTCTCGATAGCGAGTGCGCCCACTACCCCAGGGCCTGGGGCGTGCACCGCCGTTTCGAGCTTCACGGCCTCGATGATGGCGAGCTCATCACCGGTGCGGACCTGCTGGCCCAGCTCCACCGTGAAACGCACGATGCCAGCAAAGGGGGCGAAAATCTTCATGCCCCACAGCTTAACAACGCTAGGACTTCTCGATGAATTCTTGCGTATCCTCTTCGACCTCACTCGCGAGCTCGCGGGCCCAGTCGGGATCGGTGCGCACATAGTCCATGGCATCAGCATAGGCCTGCTCGATAATGTCCCCATCGTCGATCAAGCTCAAAAGCTTGACTCTCCGGTGTCCGCCGGACTGGTCGGTGCCGAGTACATCGCCTTCTTGGCGGGTGCGTAGATCCAGCTCTGCGAGCGCAAAACCATCAGTGGTCTCTGCGACGCGACGCAGACGTTCAGCGGAGGGACTCTCGGCAGGCTGCGCGGTATGGAACAGGCACAGCGCAGCGTGAGCGCCACGGCCGACGCGACCGCGCAGCTGGTGCAGCTGGGAAACACCGAATCTATCGGCTTCACGCACATACATCACCGTGGCATTGGGCACGTCGATACCCACCTCGATAACTGTGGTGGAGACCAGCACATCGATACCGCCGGCGGCGAAGTCGCGCATCACATGATCCTTGGTGGCCGACTCCATCTTTCCGTGCAGCATGCCCACCTCGAGTTCGGGGAAGATCTGCGTCGCGAGCTGCTCGTGCATCTCATAGACCCCGCCCTCGCCGTCGATGCGCGGACACACCACGAAGCATTGCCGGCCTTGCTGCGCCTCCTCGCGGATGCGCTCCCACGCCCGTTTCACCCAGGCGGGCTTGGACTCGGGCACCACCGAGGAGGTGATCGGGCGGCGACCGCCTGGGAGTTCCCGCAGCATGGAGATCGCGAGATCGCCGAAGCTCGTCATGGCGATGGTGCGTGGGATAGGCGTGGCCGTCATCACCAGCATGTGCGCCTGCAGGCCATCGCCGCGGGCCAGCCGCAGCTTATCGCGTTGCTCCACACCGAAACGATGCTGCTCATCAACCACCACGAGCCCAAGATCGAAGAACTCCACGCCTTCTTGAAGAAGCGCATGCGTGCCGACCACAATATCGGCCTCGCCCGAGACGATATCGAGCAGCGCTTGGCGCTTGCTGGCCGTCGGCGCCGACCCAGTAAGGCAGGTGATGTGGACCCCGCCTACCCCGCCCATGCCGGCCGCATCCAGCAGCGCCTGCAAAGAGCGGGTGTGCTGCACCGCCAGTACCTCCGTGGGGGCGAGCAAGACCGCCTGGCGGCCGGCATCGACCACCTGCAGCATGCCGAGCAGGGCCAGCACTGTTTTACCGGAGCCCACCTCGCCGAGCAGCAACCTACTCATCGGCTGGGTGCGGCCGAGATCCTCGCTGATCTCGCGGTGAACCGCACGCTGGCCGGAGGTGAGACTAAAGGGGAGGCGAGCCACAAGCTGGGCGGCGCGCGACCCAGCGGCATCGGCGGCGCCGGCGCTATCTGCGGCAGGACAACTCGGGGCTACTTTCTCCGCATTGTCCACGGTGCGTAGTGCCATCACCAGCGCTAGGGTGAGCGCCTCGTTGTATTTCAGCCGCTGGATGAACGGCAGCGGCCCCCGGCTATCGGGTTGGTGAATTCCGCGCAGGGCCGCATCGAGGCTGGGCAGCCCGTGGGGGGCAGGCTCGCCGAGGGGATCGGGGATGTGCTCAAGTGCGCCCAGCACGCGATCGACAGCGGCCATGAACCGCCACGAGGTGACGCCTTTGCGCATGGGATAGACCGGTAGGTAGTCCATGGTGGCGAAAAGCTGCTGAATGGCCTCGCCATCGCCATAGGATTTCAAGTCATTCATGTTGCTCACCGGCACCTCGCCGGAGTCCGGGTCCGGCAGCGTGTGGAAGCTGGGATGGCTCAGCTGCGGCCGGCCGCGGTAATACTTCACTTTGCCGGTGAATATCGCGCGGGTGCCCACCTCGAGTGTGCGGTCGAGCCAGTGGGAGTTAAAGAAGCTGATACCGATGAGTGTGCGTCCATCGGAGACAGTGATGCGGGTCAGCCGCTTCGGCTTTTTCCCCTGCTCGGATGCTAGGTAGCGGGAATTGGCCTGCACCACGGTGCCGACGCAGGTCACCACATCGCCTTCTTCCACCGATTCCGCCAGCACATCCGAGCCATAGCGCGACCATGCGCGCGGATAATGCTCCAGCAGATCGGTGACGGTATAAAGCCCCAGTTTCTCCCGAATGACGCGGGCTTCTTTCGCCGGCAGCAGCGTAGATAAGCGCCGCTCGTCCTTCCAGCCCAGCACGGTCTATTCCACCCCGATCTCCGCTGCGTAGTTCATCCCCCGCGCCGGATAGACGCTGAGCTCAATATCGCGCTCCGCCAGTACCTCCTCCTGCAGCAGCGCACTCAGCTGCTCTACCCCACTGGCATCACTGAGCAGCACGGTCACGAGTTCGGACTCCGGCCGCAGCAGCCGCTCGCAGGCTGCAGCCACCGCCTCATCCAGGGTGCTGGCGCAGGCGAGTTCCTCGCTTGTCGACGCCGCCCCCGAGCCACTATGCGCCACGTACTGGTTCTGCTCTGCACTGATATAGCTGGTACGCATCGCGGAGGCGGCCTCGGACATCGCATAGCAGTCCACCACGAGCGGTTGGCGGGGATCGTGCACGGCGATAGCCGCCAGCCCCGCCACCAGCTGGCTGGTGGACACCAATTGGATAAACACCCCGCTGGCGTGGGCGGCTAGTTCGGTAGAGACCAATTCCCGCTTGGAGAGCATCCCATTGGGCAGCACCGAGACTTCTTTCGCGCCGACTGTAGAGATGGCCTCGCCGATCTTTTTCACCGTGTCCTCCCCCGCGCTCGCTGGCGCCACCACGGTGGCCCCAGACGCCTCGTAGAGCTCCGCGAGTTCCCCGTGCGGGCACAGGGCGATGATGATGCGCCGCTGCTGATTCACGCGAGCAGATTCTGGCTCCGGCTCGGGCAGGGCCTCGAGATGCAGCTGGGAGACCTCGCCGGCATAGCTATAGGCGGTCTCGATGACGGTGCCGGGCTGCTCGGAGTGAATGTGTATCCGGCCCTGATAGTCCCCAGCGCGGGCGAGCACCAAGCTATCGCCGAGCGGCTGCAGGGCGGTGTAGAGCTCGTCAATGTCCTCGCCCTTGTAGTAGAACATCACCTCGAGGTAGGTACTACTACGCATCTGCGTAGCAGTGCCGCGGTGCGGGGTGATGGCGGAGAGATCCCGCACCGGCACCGTGGGGTCGATCTGTTGGGCGAGCGTCTCGAGTAGCACCACGAGCCCGGCTCCCCCAGCGTCGACAACCCCCGCCTCGCGGAGGACATCGAGCTGCGAGGGGGTGGCATCGAGGGCTCGCTGGGCGGCGGCGGTGGCAGCCAGCACGACCTCTGCCAGATCATTCGAGCCGGTGGCGTCGGCGGCCACGGCGGCCGCCCGCAGCACGGTCAGTACTGTTCCTTCTACCGGCTCGTTGATGGCCTCATTGACCATGGCCAGCGCCGTGTTGAGGGAGGTGCGCACCATGGTGCCGTCAATGCCGCCCCCGGCGGCGGCCAATGCCACCGCTCGGAGCACTTGGCTGAGTACCATTCCGGAGTTTCCCCGCGCCCCGCGCACGGAACCCTGGGCGAGGGCAGTGGCGACGTCGTTGACGTCGAGTGGCTGCGGGGCGGCGTCGATAAGCGTCTCGAGATGCGCCAGTGCAGCTTCCATCGTGTGCGCCATATTGGAGCCGGTGTCCGAGTCCGGCACGGGGAACACGTTCAGCGCATTGATTTCCGCCCGGCGCGCCGCGAGCTGCGTGGCGGCGGCGCGTGCCCACGAGTGGAGTTCTTTGGGACCGAGCGTGGTGGGGGCTGCTGAAGTCATAGTGACACTACAGTCTAGTGTTTCGGCTGGGATGCGTGGGTGGGGTGTGTATCGAGTCGCCAGTCTATGGGCGTGGCGCCGAGGGTGCTGAGGATTTCATTGGTGCGGGAGAACGGGCGGGAGCCGAAGAAGCCACGGGAGGCGGACAGGGGCGAGGGGTGCGGCGAGCAGATGCAGGGAGTGTCGCCGAGGAAGCGTTGGGTGTTTTGGGCGTCGCGTCCCCACAAGATGGCCACCAGCGGGGTGTCGCGTTCGGCGAGGGCGGTGATGGCGCATTCGGTGACGTCTTCCCAGCCGTGGCCGCGGTGGGAGCCGGCGCGCCCCGGGCTGACGGTGAGTACGCGGTTAAAGAGTGCGACTCCTTGCTCGCACCAGGCGCTCAAATCGCCGTGTTCTGGCGGGGTGATGCCGAGATCGGAGTGGAGTTCGGTGTAGATGTTGTTCAGGCTGCGCGGCAGGGGGCGCACATCGGGTTGGACGGAAAAGGACAATCCCATGGCATGACCGGGGGTGGGATAAGGGTCTTGGCCGACGATGAGCACCTTGATCTCGTCGAAGGGATAGTTGAAGGCGCGCAGCACGTCGCTGCCGGCGGGCAGATAGCCGCGCCCAGCGGCGTTTTCGGCGCGGAGAAACTCTCCCAGCCGGTGGATGGTCTCGGCGACGGGGGCGAGTACGGGCGCCCAACTGTCGTGTACGGGCAAGTCGGTGGTGGTCATGGCGGTGCCTTTAACGTCGTGGTGGATGCGGTGTGGATGGGCCGGGATGGCTTAGGGGCTGTGCCGGTCTGCGGGTCTGCTGGAAAAGGTACTCCAGCCATCGGCAAAGCGGGCAGGCTCGCCATCGACGGTGACGGGATAGGGAGCGCGGCCGCGCACGACTTCGCCGATCACGCGGAATCCACTCGGGGCTTCGCCGGCGGTGGTGGCGATGATGGCGTGGTCTTCTCCCCCGCCGAGTACCCATTCCCAGGGGTCGCGGTCGAGGAGTTTTGCGGCGCGGCGCATGGTGGCGCTCGGCGCGATGGCGGCGCCGAAGAGGTTGATGCCGACGCCCGAGTGATAGGCGATGGCGTGGCAGTCGGTGTAGAGGCTATCGGAGGTATCGGTCATCGCGGTGGCCCCGGTGGCGCGGGCGATCACCCCGCGTTTGGGCTGCAGTTCTGGGGCGCAGTGGGAGCGCACTAGGTGGCGAAACTCATCCGGGATCCCAGCGGGGCCGAGCTCGGAGAGGAGGGCGAGCCCGGCGGCGGATTCCCCGAGGGCTCCCGAGGCCACTACTTTCTGCCCGACGCGCGCCTTGGATAGCGTGGTGGCGGGCAGATTGCCGCCGAGCTGCCCAGTGGCGGTGATGGAGATAATCAGTTCCTCGGATTCCACGAGATCGCCGCCGACGAGTTCGGCGTTGTGCTTGGCGGCTTCCTCGGCGATGCCGTGGGCGAGTTCTTCCACGAAGCTCACCGGGGTGACGGCGGGGGCGCCGAGTGCCAGCAGTGCGGCGACGGGACGCGCCCCCATGGCTTCGATATCGGCGAAGTTCGCCACGATCGCTTTGCGGCCAATATCGTGGGCGCTGGACCAGTCGAGCCGAAAATGCCGGTTGCCCACCAGCATGTCGGTGGTGACTACGGTGCGGGTATTGGGTACGGGGTGGCCGAGCACTGCGGCGTCATCGCCATTGCGGGCCGAGGGCGCGGCGCGCAGGATCGCCGCGATCGCGCCTTTTTCTCCTAGGTCGGCGAGTGTTGGCCCGCCGTAGCGGGTGGGAAAGGTCACGGGCATCGTGTTATGCCACCGTCCTCGTTGTGTGGGTGTTCATCCGTGGCGCCGCCGCTGCACGCTGCGCGACTCGTCGGTGTCCCGCCCCGCGGGCGTAAGGGCGCCGCATTTGATGCTATCCGATGCTCAGCCGCGACGGGCTGCGGGTAGAGTTTGTGGCTATGAGCAGCTCCCGTACCGAGACTCCCGCCTCTGATATTCCTCGGCGTCCCATCATTATCGCGCTAATGCTTTCGATTCTTCTCACCATTGCGGTGCTCGTCGGCACTAAGTGGCTTTTCGGCGATGGCCGCGATCCCGTAGCGCTGTCTGAATTGCCCTCTGATCAGGCCGATTCAGCGGAGTGCTCGGCGGTTATCGACGCTCTCCCGGAGTCACTCAACGGCCTGAAAAAGGCGCGCCTCGTGGAACCGGTACCGGCCGGGGCCTTCGCGTGGTCGGGCACCGATAATCAGCGCATCACCTTGCGCTGCGGTGTGCAGCCCCCAGCCCAGTACACCACCCTAGCCCGCACCGAGGATATTGCCGGCCGCGAGTGGTTGCGAGTCAAAGACGCCACCACCGGCTCGACCATGCAAACCTGGTATCTCGTGGGTGCTACCCCCACGGTGGCGGTGACCGCCGATGCTCAATCCTTGGGGGATGCCCCCAACCCGGTGGCGGATCTCGACGCCGCCCTAGCACCGATTCAGGGCGAGCGCTTGTCCCCTGCTGCCGCCCCCTTGGCGCAGCTGGACTCCCCCGATGCCGACAATCCGCGCTGTGCGGCCTATGAGCAGGCGCTGCCGAGCGTGCTGGAGACTTCCTCGGGCACCTACCGTCTGGTTAAGGGCTCGGAGCTGATCGCCGCCGGCTATCCACAGGATCCGCAGAACACGGTGGCGTGGATGCCGGACGACGATGGCCTAGAGCCGATTGTCACCCGCTGCGGCCTGGCGGAGCCGGCCGGCTATGAGCCCGGCGAGCAGCTGCAGCAGATCAATGACATCCCGTGGTTCAATGACACCCAGTTGGCCAATGGAACGACCCAAGGCGTGTGGTACGCCCTGGGCCGTGATGTAGCTATTGCGGTGGCCATGCCCCAAGCTGTGGGTCAGACCGTGTTTGTGGATATCGGAGACGTCATCACCGACACCACCGCCACGGTCGCCCGCTAGGCCGGCACCTGTTTTAGGAATCGATACGGACGTTGAGGCTGGGCTGGATATCGGATTCCGGTACCAGCCCATACTCCTCTAGCCCCTTGCGTACGAGCTCGGCGCCGTCGATATTGAGCGGCCCGGAGGTCCACAGCGCATAGGGCAGATTAATGAAGCGTTCCTGCTGCACCGCCTCGAGATCCTTGGTGGCGGGGTTCTTCTTCAGCTGCTCTACCTTTTGCTCGAAGCTCTGGCCGGGATAGTCGACGAAGACAAACACATCGGGCTGGGCGTCGGCGAGGGTTTCCCAGCCAACCTCCACCCAGGTGTCATCGAGATCGTCTGTTGCGTAGTCCGCACCGGCAGCGGCCACCATTTCTGCGGGAGCGCCCTTCGCGCCGGAGGTAAACACCGCATCGGTGCCGGAGTCGTAGAGGAAGACCACCGGCTTGTTCTCTGCCTGCGGGGCGTTATTCAGCGCCTCGATACGCGCATCCATATCGGCGATCACGTCTTCCGCCTTATCCTCACGGCCGGTGATCGCACCGACGTTGCGCAGATCGCTGCGCACCGCATCCCACGGGTTTTCCACGCCGCGGGCCGTCGATCCTTCCTGGCGGCAGGCCTCGGTGAGGATATAGGTGGAGATATCGTGCGTGGCCAGGGAGTCGGGGGTGATGTTTTTATCCTCCCCCAGCCCATAGCCCCAGCCGCCGTAAAACACCTGCGGGGAGGCGGCCACGATTTGTTCCAGGGAGGGATACTCCTCGCTGATCTCCTTTAAGTTATTGACCTTCTCGCCATACTTTTCGACAAGCACGTCGCGGTCTCGGTTCAGGCTGGACACCGCCACCAGCTCATCTTGGGCATCGAGAGCCAGGTTGAGCGCGATGAGGTTGCCGTCATTGGCCAGGCCGGCGGCCTTTTTCGGAAAGCTCACCTCCTCGCCGCAGTTGGTGACGGTGACCGTCTCGCCGGAGTGGTCGGTGGCATCGTTGGGTGCTGCGGGGTTCTCGGCGCTGCCGCCGCCGGAGCAGGCGCTCAGAAGAACAGTGGCGCTGCTCAGGGCGGCGACAAGCGCGACGCGATAAGGCTGTGACATGTGTTTGTACGCATCCTATGGGTTGGAGGAATCAGGACGGGTGTGTACCCCATCGACAACGAGGTGCGGGTGGCGCAGCCCCTGCCGCACAATCACCGAATCCACGCCAAATACCGTGCGCACCCGCGCCGCGTTAAGCACCTCGGTGGGGCTGCCGCAGGCAAGAACCTCGCCGTTGTGCAACACCAGGCAGATATCGAAATGCGTGAGCGCCAGGTCGAGGTTGTGGATCGTGGAGATGATTGTTGCGCGAGTCGCGCGCATGAGTTCCAAGACGCTGAGCTGGTGCTCCACGTCGAGGTGATTGGTGGGTTCATCGAGCAGGATCAAACCGGTGTCTTGGGCGAGGGCGCGAGCGATAAACACGCGCTTGCGCTGCCCTCCCGAGAGCTGATTGCAGGTGCGTTCGGCCAGATCGGTCACGCCCACCCGCTGCATCGCTTTCTCGGTGGCCTCGCGGTCTACAGCCGACGGCGGCCGCCACACCGATTGGTGCGGCAGACGCCCCAGCGCCACCGTTTGGCGCACGGTGAGCCCCTCCGGCACGGTCTCTTCCTGGCCGACATAGGCCAGCATCTGGCCCCTGTGCTTCGCGCTCAACGACGCCAGCGGCGTGTCATCGATGCGCACCTGGCCGCGGGAAGGGAGAAAACCCGCGATGCTGCGCAGCAATGTCGTTTTGCCGGCGCCATTAGGGCCAACAATGGCGACCATGGCGCCAGGCTCCACGCTGAGGGTGACGTTGCTGAGAATAGGGGTGGCGTCGATAAGACAATCCAGCTGCTCGAGATGGAGACTACGCATCAGAGTTCTAGGCCTCCTTAGCGAAGCTATACGAGCTCGACCTGCCCATGATGAACAGGAACAAGGGCGCACCAATAATGCCGGTGACTACTCCGAGGGGAATTTCCTGCGCGCCTGCGACAACGCGCGAAGCCATATCCACCCAGAGCAAAAACAGCCCGCCACCGAGCATGGCGATGGGCACCAACCTGCGATGCGTTGGACCCACTAGCATGCGTGCCAAGTGCGGCACCACGAGACCGACAAAACCGATCCCGCCGGACACCGCGACGAGCACGCCCACGAGCACCGCTTGGAGAAGGAACAGAGATGCTCGGAGCTTATCGACGTCCACTCCTACGCTTGCGGCCACATCCTCCCCCGATGCCAAGGCATCGAGACGAGGACCGAGGACGAAGAGAATGACAGCGGCCAGAAACGTCGCCACCACCGGGATGCCTAGTTTGATCCACTGCGCCCCTGCGACAGAGCCCAGCATCCAAAACATCACCGATTGCGCGGCGCGCGGATCGGGACCGATGAACACGAGAAAACTGGCGAGGGCTGAAAAGGCGCTCGCGAGCACGACACCGGTGAGAATCAGCCGCAAGGGGGTGATGCCGCCCTGCGCATAGGTGATCCCATACACCGCCATAGTGGCCACGAGCGCACCAATCAGCGCCCCGCCAGAAAGTGCCCACACCCCTAATGAGGAGAAAATGCCTAGAGTAATAACGGCTGTCGCGCCGACGCTAGCGCCGGAGGACACGCCCAACAGATAGGGATCAGCCAGAGGGTTACGCACCAGAGTCTGCATGGCCACACCGGCCAGCGCGAGCCCAGCGCCGACGATGAGAGCAAGCAGGCCTCGCGGCGTCCGCAGCTGCCACACAATGGTCTCCACCGACTGCTCCGGCACCGTGGCCGAAGACAGGCCCAGCTTCGACTGCATCACAGCAGCCACATCACCGAGCGGGATGGTGACCGATCCCACCGCCACCGAAGCGACGGCTGAGACCGCAATGAGCAGCATCAGCACGGCCACTAGGGCCGTGTAGCTGCGTCGAAAAATCGACACGCCAGCAACAATCCTTCACTGCTAGGCGACCTAAGGAATACGAGATACTCGCTTCCCCACGCGAGGCCGAAAACCTAGCCATCAAGTGGTTCACACACTTTCTTTCAGCTGCCTTTAACGTTGGCCGAGGGCAGGCATTCGGACTTGTCCACATATCCTCGCCGTAAGAGCGAAGCGCGGCTTACCGTTGCGCGTCAGTTCTGGAGTTGCACCAGATTCCCCTGCGGGCTCGACCCAGCAGCGACTTGTATCTTACACCGCGGATGAGTGGCTGCGAATAAGCGTCGATAAGCGCCGCAGCTAGCGGCGAGAAAGCGCCTGCTGAATCACAATATCCAGCAGCTCAGCGTAGGGCACGCCAGAGGCTTCGAAAACCTTGGGATACATCGAGATCGGCGTAAAACCGGGCATGGTGTTGATCTCGTTGAGCACCGGGCCGGAGTCGGTGACGAAGAAATCGACGCGCGCCAAGCCCGTGCAATTCAGGGCGTGGAAGGTTTCCACAGCCAGCGACTGGATCAGCTCCGTGGTCTCCTCCCCGAGCGGCGCCGGGATCGCGGCAGAGACCACATTGTCGAGGTATTTGGTGTCGAAGTCGTAGAAGCCCTCATCGCCGTCCTCGGTGCCGATGAGCTGCGCCGGAACCGAAGCCACCACCTCGCCCGAGGGGTACTGCAGCACGCCGCACTCCACCTCTGCGCCGCGGATCTCGGCCTCCACGATCACCTTTTCGTCATAGTCCACCGCCGCCTGATAGGCCGCGGGGAACTCCTCCCAAGACTCCACCTTGGAGATACCGATCGAGGAACCGCCGCGAGCCGGCTTGACGAACACCGGCAGCCCCAGTAGCTCCTTTTCTGCCACGCTGAGCTCGCCGCGCTGCCGCAGCACCACCTCGCGCCCCACGGGCAGCCCCGAGGCGCTCATGAGTTTCTTCGTGTATTCCTTATCCATCCCGGCCGCCGAGGCCAGCACCCCAGCGCCCACATAGGGCACCCCAGAGAGCTCAAAGAGACCCTGGATGGTGCCATCTTCACCAAACTTGCCGTGCAGTACCGGCACGATCACATCCACGCGATCATAGAGCTGCCCGGCGCGCTCGCCGCTGCTATAGCGGAACTCGCCGCGCCGGTTGGGATCCACCGAGAGCTGAACCTCCTCGGTGTGTTCCACCACGGGTAACTCGCGACCGGCGGCGCGGAGCTTTTTAGGATCGGATTGCCCCACCACCCAGGTGCCTTCGAGGGTGATGCCCACCGGCACGACGCGATAGGTTTCGGCGTTGAGGTGGCTCATCACCGCCGAGGCCGAGATACAGGAAATCGAGTGCTCGGAGCTGCGGCCGCCATAGACGACGGCAACAGAGGTACGGGTGTCAGTGGCATCGCTGGCAAAAGAGGTAGGAGCAGTCATCTCGGTCTTTCATATCTCGGCTGTAGTGACGGGCTGTGGGTACGGGCTGTGTTGCGGGGCTGTCCGCCTGCTGCGGCGCAGGCACGCAGCACTGCATCGCACACCGGTGAACGGGGTGGGTGCCGAACCGCTGCGATTGTACTACTCGGACTTCTTCGAACGTCCCATCAGCGCACCCACCATGGTGTCCACATCCATTCCCTCGTGGCACACCATGTAGACGGCGTGAGTGATGGGCATGTCCACCCCATGCCGCTCGGCGAGGCGGAACACCGACTCCGAGGAGGTCACGCCCTCGGCAACCTGCCCCGAGGTGGCGTGGGTGGCCTGCTCAAGCGAATCGCCTCGGCCGAGGCGGGCGCCGAAGCTGCGGTTGCGAGACAACGGCGAGCTACAGGTGGCGACCAAATCGCCCAATCCTGCCAGCCCGGCAAAGGTGCGACTATCGGCCCCAACCGCCACGCCCAGTCGGGCGATCTCGGCGAGGCCGCGCGTGATCAAGCTCGCGGTGGTGTTCTCCCCTAGCCCTTTGCCATTGGCCATGCCGCAGGCCAAGGCAATGACGTTCTTGCACGCCCCGCCGAGCTCGGTGCCGATCACATCGGTATTGGTATAGGGCCGGAAGTAGGGCGCCGAGCAGGCCGCCTGGGCGTATTTGGCGTTGTCCTCGTTGGTGCAGGCGATCACGGTGGCAGCGGGCTGTTCCATGGCCACCTCGCGGGCCAGGTTTGGCCCCGAGAGCACGGCGATGCGCTCCGGCTCGATGCGTCCAGCCTCGGCGATCACCTCGCTCATCCGCATCAAGCTGCCGTGTTCCACCCCCTTGGCGAGGCTGATGACGATCGCCTCCCGCGGGATGAGCTCGACCCACTGCTCCACATTGGCGCGCAGTGTTTGGGAGGGAACGCCCAAGACCACGATATCGGCGCCGGCGAGGGCGCGGGCGGCATCGGCTGTGGCGGTCACGGACTGGGGCACGCTGAGCCCAGGCAGGTAGTCGAGGTTCTCACGCATGATCTGTATGGATTTCGCCACCGATTCCCGGCGCGCCCAGAGGCGCACGGTGGCTCCGGCATCGGCGAATACCTTGGCTAGGGTGGTGCCCCAGCTTCCTGCGCCCATCACTGTCACGTTGACCATGAACCCTGTTGTGTCCTTCCCGAGGTATCTGCTCGTTGCGGTGGTAGCTGCACCGTGCCGAAGCGGGCGCGCAGTGGCGTCGCCGCAGACAGTGCTGCATCTGCGTGCGAGTCTACCGAGCATTGCCGTGCAGCCGTGCACAGTACACTGGGGCGGTATGTCTAGTCCTGTCTTGCGCGCCGAGTTTGCCAAGAACTTCCCCGATCTCTGCCTTGAGTGGCAGGCAGCTGAATATCCCGATGCCTCGCTGCTGCAACTCAACGAACCCCTCGCGGCGGAACTGGGATTGGATCCGCAGTGGCTGCGCACGGATGCGGGGCTGGATTTTCTGTGCGGGCGGGCCAGCGGCTGCTATACCCAACCGGTGGCCCAGGGCTATGCGGGCCACCAGTTTGGCCAGTTCAATCCGCAGTTGGGCGATGGTCGCGCACTGCTGCTCGGCGAGCTTGACACGCCCAGTGGGCTGGTGGATCTTCACCTCAAGGGCTCTGGGCCCACCCCGTTTTCGCGGGGCGCGGATGGCTATGGGGCGCGCGGGCCGATGCTGCGAGAGTATCTGATCTCCGAGGCGATGCACGCTCTCGGCATCCCAACCACACGGGTGCTCGCGGTGATTGATACCGGCCGCAGCGTGCTGCGTAGTGGCCCTGAGCGCGGGGCGATGATTGTGCGGGCAGCCAGCTCCCATATTCGCGTGGGCACCTTCCAGATGGCGACGGTACTCGGCGCCGAGGATGTCTTAGCCCAGCTGGTCGAGTATTGCCTCCAGCGGCACTATCCCGAACATGCCGGCGGCGGGGCGCTGGCTTTGCTGGAGCAGGTGATGAACACCCAGATGCACACCGTGGCGCAGTGGATGGGCGTGGGTTTTATCCACGGGGTGATGAACACCGATAACACCACGATCAGCGGCGAGACCGTCGACTACGGCCCCTGTGCTTTCCTCGACGCCCACGCCACGGACGCGTGTTTCTCCAGCATCGACACCACCGGTCGCTACCGCTACGGCCAGCAGCCGGCGATCCTCGGCTGGAACATGGCCCGCTTCGGCGAGGTGCTGCTGCCGCTTATCGACGCCGACCCGCAGGCCGCCATCGCCCGAGCCCAAGAAGTCCTCAGCAGCCAAGGCAGCCGCTTCGAGGCCATCGCCACCGAGATGTGGGCCGCCAAACTCGGCATCAATGGCCGGCCGCAGGCGCCGCAGGTGGTCGCTCTCGCCCTGGATTATCTGCGCCGCGAACAGCCGGATCACACCACGTTTTTCGCCACCCTCGATGAGGACTACGCAGCAGAGCAGACGGATCCTCTGTGGCAGGCGTGGCGGGACTCTCAGCCGGATCCGCAGCGGCGTAATCCGGTGGTCATTCCCCGCAACCACGAGGTGGAACGCGCCCTCAGCGCGGCCGCCCAAGATCACTGGGAGCTGTGGGAGGCGCTGCTGAACGCGCTGCGCCACCCCTTCGATGCAGATGCCGCTTACCCGGAGCTGCTCGGGCCGGCACCTGCGGAGTGGACGGAGAACTTCACCACCTACTGCGGTACCTAATAGAGCCGTCCTACAATTGCAGCTATGGCTTCTCACGCGCAGGAAACTGATAAAGACCGCAAGAACAACGTGCTCGTCACGGGTCGACTGCAAAAAATTCCTTCCAATCCCTGCAAGGACATCACCCGCCCGACCCTCGCCGCGGGCGCGGTGCTGTGGCGCGGCGATCGTTCCCGCCCCGAGGAGATCGAGGTGGCGGTGATTCACCGCCCGCGCTATGACGACTGGTCTTTGGCGAAGGGCAAGCTGGACCCGGGCGAGTCCCTGCCGGTGACTGCCGCCCGTGAGATCGAGGAAGAAACCGGCTACGAGGTGCGCCTGGACAAGCTCATCGGCAAGGTCAGCTATCCGGTACACAAGCGCACCAAGGTGGTCTATTACTGGCTGGCCGAGGTCATCGGCGGCGAGTTCAGCGCCAACGATGAGGTGGACACGCTGCGCTGGCTGTCCATTGACGACGCCGCCTCGCTGCTGTCCTACCAGCTGGATGTAGATGTCTTGCGCAAGGCCGAGAAACGGCTTCGCCTTGCCCCGGATACCCGCGTCATTCTGCTGCGCCACGCCAAGGCCTATCAGCGGAAGAATTGGCAGGGCGATGACTCTATCCGGCCTTTGGATAAGAAAGGGCGTCGACAAGCGGAAATGCTGGTGCCTTTGCTCAGCGCTTTCCGCCCAGAGCAGCTGTATTCCGCCGAGCCTGATCGCTGCCAGGACACTATTGCCCCGCTGGCCGATGAGCTGGGCATGGATGTCACCGTCAATGAGCTCTTCGGCGACAATGCCTGGCTCTCGCAGATGACGAACTGCCACAGCGCCATCTCGGAGCTTTCCCGCAGCGGCACGATCTCTGTGGTCTGCTCCCAGGGCATCTGGATCCCCGATGTGGTGGCTTGGGCCGCGGCCCGTGGCCAGCTGCCGATCGATGAGATTAAGGCGAAGAAGGGCTCGATGTGGATGCTGGACTTCCGAGACGGGCAATTGGTGGGCGCGGACTATCTCGCCAGCGCCCTGCCGGTGAAATAACTGCCGCTTCGCCCGCATACACGACAAGGCCCCGCCGAGGTGGTATCCACCTGGCGGGGTCCTATGCTGCGTCGGGGCGATGGCCCGCAACGGGGCGGGCTTAGAAGACCCGCGGCATGAAGGGCTTGCGCTGGGCTTCGAAACGCTCGATGGCTTCCTCATCGCGCAGGGTGAGGCTGATATCGTCGAGCCCCTCGATCAGCCGCCAGCGGGTGTAGTCATCCACCTCGAAAGGCAGGATGTGCTCACCGGCGGTGACGGTGCGGTCTACGAGATTGACCGTCAGCTTCAGGCCTGGGGTCTGCTCCATCAGCTTCCACAACAGCTCGATATCGCTGTGCTCCATCTGGGCGGCCAGCAGCCCAGCCTTACCGGCGTTGCCGCGGAAAATATCGGCGAAACGCGGGGAAAACACCACTCGGAAGCCATAGTCCATCAGCGCCCACACGGCGTGCTCACGCGAGGATCCGGTACCGAAGTCCTCGCCGGCGACCAGTACCGAGCCTGCTGCGTAGTCCTCTTGATTGAGCACGAACTCGGGGTCGCGTCGCCACGCGGCGAACAGCCCGTCCTCGAAGCCGGTGCGGCTAACCCGCTTGAGGTAGACGGCGGGGATGATCTGATCGGTGTCCACGTTCGACCGCTTCAGCGGCACGCCGACACCAGTGTGAGTGTGAAACTTCTCCATTGTTGTTCTCTTCTCCTAATGCGACGGTGCTTAGAGGTCAGCGGGCGATGCCAGGGTGCCGGCCACCGCGGAGGCGGCGGCCACTGCGGGTGAGACCAAGTGGGTGCGGCCGCCCTTGCCTTGGCGTCCCTCGAAGTTGCGGTTCGAGGTAGAGGCGCAGCGCTGGCCGGGCGAGAGCTGATCGGGGTTCATACCCAAACACATCGAGCAGCCGGGCTGGCGCCACTCGGCGCCGGCGGCGGTGATGATCTTGTCCAGGCCCTCGGCCTCGGCCTGTTCCCGCACCCGCTGGGAGCCGGGCACCGTGAGCATACGAACATTATCGGCCACGCGGCGGCCCTTGAGCACCTGAGCGACCGCCCGCAAATCCTCGATGCGGCCATTGGTGCAGGAGCCCACGAAGACCGTATCGATTGTCACCTCACGCAGCGGCTGGCCGGGAATCAAGCCCATATAGTCGATGGCCTTCTCCGCGGCCGAGCGCTCGTTTTCGTCGCTGATCTCCTCTGGGTTCGGCACACACTCTGCCAGCGGCAAACCCTGGCCCGGGTTGGTGCCCCACGTGACGAAGGGGGTGAGGGCGTCGCCGTCGATGGTGACGACCTTGTCATAGCTCGCGCCCTCATCGGTGCGCAGGCTGGACCAGTATTCGACGGCCTGATCCCACAGCTCGCCCTCGGGCGCGTACTGCCGGCCCTTGATGTAGTCGAAGGTGGTCTGGTCGGGGGCGATCATGCCGGCACGGGCGCCCGCCTCAATCGACATATTGCAGATGGTCATGCGCTCTTCCATCGACAGCTTCTCGATGGCCTCGCCGCAATATTCAATAATGTGACCCTGGCCACCGCCGGTGCCGATCTGCGCGATGATCGCGAGAATCAGGTCCTTGGCGGTCACGCCCTCGCCGAGAGTGCCAGTGACATTAACGGCCATGGTCTTAAAAGGCTTCAGCGGCAGCGTCTGGGTGGCCATCACATGCTCCACCTCAGAGGTGCCGATGCCGAAGGCGATCGCACCGAACGCACCGTGGGTGGAGGTGTGCGAATCGCCGCACACCACCGTCATACCGGGCTGGGTGAGACCGAGCTGCGGCCCCACCACGTGCACGATGCCCTGTTCTTTATCCGCCATAGGGTGCAGCCGCACCCCGAACTCCTCGGCATTGGTGCGTAGTGTCTCCACCTGAGTGCGCGAGATTTCGTCCTTGATCTCCAGGATGGAACCGGTAGTGATGCCCTCCGTCGGAACGTTGTGGTCCTCGGTGGCCAGGGTGAGCTCGGGGCGGCGCAAGGATCGCCCCGCCAGCCGCAAACCATCGAACGCCTGCGGGGAGGTGACCTCGTGAAGAAGCTGCAGATCGATGTAGATGAGATCGGGTTTTCCTTCTTCACCGTGGGTCACGATGTGGTCGTGCCACACCTTTTCCGCCAGCGTTTTGGGGCTGGTCATATGATCACCGTTACCTTTCACTATGGTGCCTGCCGCAGCAGAACTGTCGTGTCTGCGTGTGCCGCGGCGCGACTGAATGCACGGACGAGGGTTGTCCTCGGCATGTTCTGGCTGCGCATCTCATGCTCAACGTGGGGCTGGCACGCTGGGTCTGGGCGGTGGTCAGGACACCCCGCCCAGCTCCAACCAGAAACTAGCCTCTCACGATATGGGATGATAATATCGTGTCATGGGAAAGTTTAACTCACTTGATGGGCAACAGTCCAGCGGAATCAAAGTACTGGACCGCACAGTACTTATCCTGAACACCGTCGCGAATTCGCCCCAATCCCTCAGCGAGCTGTGCGAACGCACCCAGCTTCCCCGCGCCACGGCACACCGGCTTGCCACGGCCCTAGAAATGCACGATCTCCTGAGCCGCACCTCCGATGGCAAATGGTCCATCGGGTCCGCATTGCGCGCGCTCGGCGCCTCGAGCTCCGACAAGCTTATCGACGCCGCCGCGCCCATCATGGCCAACCTGATGGAGACTACGCAGGAGTCCGTGCAACTATATCGCCTCAACGGAACGATGCGTACCTGCGTGGCCGCCCAGGAACCCTCCTCGGGACTACAAAACACCGTGCCCGTGGGCTTTCGCATGCCACTGACCGCGGGCTCGGCCGCGCGCGTCTTCGTGGCCTATGCTCCACCGCATCTGCGCGACACCATTCTGCGCGATGCCCACTTCACCACCACCGACCTCGAGCAGGTGCGCGCCCAAGGCTACGCAGACTCCGTCTCCGAGCGCGAGGTCGGACTTGCCAGCGTCTCCGCGCCCATCTTCGACGGCAATGGCGAACTCCTTGCCGTCCTATCGGTCTCCGGCCCCGCCGAGCGGCTTGGCCCCAACCCTGGGGCACGGCACGGGCAGGCTCTACTCGAGGCCTCCCGCCAGCTCAGCGGCACCGCCTAAACGCCGGCGAACGGCACAGCCGACATAAGAAAACACCTCCTCCCTTCTATCTTTCGGAAAAGACAGGTCAGGGAGGAGGTGTGCGCTTTGTACCCCGTACGGGATTTGAACCCGTGTTACCGGCGTGAGAGGCCGGCGTCCTAGGCCGCTAGACGAACGGGGCCTTGGATCGCTTCGAACTGCTCGTTCGTTGCTTGCATAAAGTTACACGACGGGTACAAAGAAATAGAAATCGCCCCCTTCAGCTGCGAAAATAAGCACTGGGGGCGGCGTCGATAAGGCGTGGGGTGCACGCGCACGCGCGGGGCGTCTTCGGCGGTAAGTAAAGACGCCCCGCGCGGACATTAGTGTGAAAACCGATCCATGAACGCTCGGAGCCTGCGCGACTGCGAGTTCACGATAACGACAGGGTGCGGAAGTGTCGTGACCCCAGTGTGGTGCTCTCACCGTGGGCCCGTCCGCTATCTCTGCATCAGAGTCAGGTGTCGAGGTGATCTATGCGCAATCCGTAGACCATCGAGGAGGTCTCGGTGAACAGAGTCACGATAAACATTCACCTTCGCTTAGCTCTACCCTCGCACATCTCTAGCGCGGAGAGGGATTAGATTATGGCAATGCTCGCTACGAAGGGGACGTGCGACGCTGTTACTAGAAAAGACGCTGCTTCAGCCATCCACTCTCCTTTGCTGACATTAAATTCCTCTGAACAGGTATGCGATATATCGCCGAGAATCTCACCCGATGCGCGCCGTAGCGGTGGCGACCCGCTGCGACTCCGACAACCCCGTCCTAGGCGCTGGTGGTTATCCTAAAAACCCGTGTGAACTTCTCACCCCTCACTCTAGACCTCCGGCCGCGGCGGGGGAAGAGATTCGAGATTTTTCCCCATCGACCTTCTGCTTTTACCCCATGGCGCCACCCCCGCGCTGGGGCAGGCAAATGGGCGCGCCGGCACCCGTTTTAAGGAGCACCTCAATTTTCCCACGCGCTGAGCTGGGGTAGCGTGAGGATCATGAGTGGTTTTGATACGTCCCGCTTCCCCTGTTCGCGGCGCAGCTTCCTCAAAGGCATCGCCGCCGCCACTGCCGCGACCGCCTCGGGCGCCCTCCTCGCTGCCTGCGGCAGCCCTGAGATCGCCGCGCAGGTGGATTCCGCATCGATTCCAGTGGGAGGTGCCGTATTCATCGACGGCTGGGTTGTTGCACAGCCAGAAGAGGGTGTGTTCACCGCCTATTCCGCCACCTGCCCACACGCCCAGGGCCCCATCGATCATCTCGAGGACGTCAACGGCGAACACGTCGCGGTCTGCTCCAAGCACATGTCCAAATTCAGCCTGACCGATGGTTCGGTAATCGAAGGTCCCTCGAGAGATCCGATGGTGCCCGCCACCATCGACAAAGCCGGCAACGAGTTGAACGTCTCCTAAAGATCGAGTGTAGGTTGGGCACCAGATACGCAACCTTTCGCGGTAAGTCGTTTGGTTGTCCGCACTACCCTCTATGGGGGATAGAACAGGCACCATATCGGAGTCTGGTTTAGGCTCCCTCTATGCACCACGCCGATATCGACTCCACGTCATCTGCTACTACGCATCAGCCCGCACCCTCGCGCACGGAGCGCCTAGATTCTCTTCCCGTGACCAGAAAACACGCTCAAATCTTAGGCGGCTCTGGAATTGGATGGGCGCTCGACGCGATGGACGTCGGGCTTATTTCTTTTATCATGGCGGCCCTCACCGCCCACTGGGGCTTGAGCCATACCGAAACATCGCTATTGGGATCCATCGGCTTTGTGGGGATGGCGATCGGTGCCACCTTCGGTGGTCTGCTCGCCGATAAATTTGGTCGCCGCTCCGTGTTCACCCTCACCTTGCTGGTATATGGCATCGCCACCGGCGCCTCCGCGCTTGCTGGCAGCCTCGCGGTCCTGCTTGTGTTCCGCTTCATCGTCGGCCTGGGGCTCGGCGCCGAGCTACCTGTGGCCTCCACCTTTGTTTCTGAGTTCGCTCCGCGCCGCATCCGTGGCCGCATGGTGGTCATCCTCGAGGCCTTCTGGGCGCTGGGTTGGATTCTCGCTGCCTGTATTGGCGCATTCGTGGTGGCCGCCGACGATAACGGCTGGCGTTGGGCTCTCGCATTGGGCTGTATCCCCACCGTTTATGCGCTCGTCGTTCGTTTTGGCATGCCGGAATCCGTCCGCTACCTCGAGGCCACGAACCGCCACGAGGACGCCGAGAAGGTCGTGCGCTCTTTTGAAGAGTCCCCCGCTCTCGGACGCCAGCCGCAGCACGACCGCGCAGTGGCAGCAATGGAACCCGAGGTGGCGAACGCCCACTCTATTTGGGCATCGCCGCTGCGACGTCGCACCGCAGCCCTGTGGACGGTCTGGCTCTGCATCAACCTCGCCTACTACGGGGCATTCATCTGGATTCCCTCGATTTTGCACGAGCAGGGTTTCACCCTCGTGAAATCCTTCACGTTCACCCTCATCATCACTCTGGCGCAGCTGCCCGGCTACGCCGCGGCCGCCTATCTGATTGAGCGTTGGGGCCGCCGCCTGACCCTAGCGGTCTTTCTTGCCGGTAGCGCCACCGCGGCGCTGAGCTATGGCTTGAGCTCGGCGGAATGGCAGATTATTGCCTCCGGCTGCTTCCTCAGCTTCTTCAACCTCGGCGCATGGGGCGCCCTCTATGCCATTGGGCCGGAGCTCTACCCCACTGCCCTGCGCGGCACCGGCACTGGGGCGGCCGCTGGTTTCGGCCGCATTGCGTCTATCGCCGCCCCGCTGATCGTTCCGCCTCTGCTCGCCTTCGGCGGGCAAGTCATGCTCTTTACCGTCTTCGGCATGGCGTTCGCGATCGCCGCAGCCGCGGCCTTAACGTTGCCGGAAAATACCAACGTGGCACTGGATTAGCCGCAGCACCGCCGCTGTCACAACGCGTGAGATGGCGGGGTATACAAACGACAAGAAGGGGCGCCGAGTGCGCCCCTTCTTCCTGTCATGCGCTATAGAGAGCTCAGGACAAAGCAACGACCTCCCCTTCGCTTCCACCGAAATGAAAGTAAAGAGGAGGTCGTACGTTGTACCCCGTACGGGATTTGAACCCGTGTTACCGGCGTGAGAGGCCGGCGTCCTAGGCCGCTAGACGAACGGGGCATAGGAACCAGCATGAAGCGCACTTCATACTGAAGCTGGCCTACCAGGACTCGAACCTAGAATGACGGTACCAGAAACCGTTGTGTTGCCAATTACACCATAGGCCATCGCGCTCAGCTGCTGATTGCTATCAGCTCCTGCTGTGCAACGAGGAATACTATAACCATGACGGCTCTCATTGCACAAACCAGCAGCTCACGCGGGATTTTAGAGCCTTAGCGAGGCCCCGATTGCGTTAGTTGGCGCTCTCCTCGCTCCACGGGGTGCGCGCCCGGGCAGCCCGCAGGCGAGCCAAGGTGGAGTCCTTGCCCACCAATTCCATGGACTCAAACAGCGGTGGCGACACCTGGGCGCCGGTGAGCGCCACGCGCAGGGCACCATAGGCCTTACGCGGCTTGAGCTCCAGCTCTTCAATCAGACGAGAGCTCAAGGCCGACTCGATCTGGACGGTCTTCCACTCCTCGAGCGGCTCGAGCACGGCGATCGCCTCGTCGAGGGCCTGGACAGCATCCTCCTTGAGGTTCTTGCGCGCTGCCTTCGGCTCCAACTCGAGTTCCTCATCGGCGACAACGAGGAAGCGCAGCAGCCCCCACGCATCGCCCAAGGTCTTGATGCGGGTCTGTACCTGCTCGGCAGCGAAACGGAAGGCGTCGTCGGGATACTCCGCCGGGAAGTCGTGGTACTCGCTGAGATAGGTGCGCAGGCGGGAGGCGAAATCGTCGAGCTCCAGCAGGCGGATGTGATCCGCGTTGATGGCCAGCATCTTCTTCTCATCGAAGCGAGCCGGGTTGGACAACACATCAGTGATGTCAAAATTCTCGATCAGTTGGGAGGTGGTGAAGATATCTTCATCCTTGCTCAGCGACCAGCCGAGCAGGGCAAGATAGTTGAGCATGCCCTCCGGGATGATGCCAGCATCGCGGTGGTTAAACAGATTCGACTGCGGATCGCGCTTCGAGAGCTTCTTATTGCCCTGCCCCATCACGAAGGGCATGTGACCGAACTCCGGCACGCGCTGGGCCACGCCAATCTGCATGAGCGCCTCATACAGCGCGATCTGGCGCGGCGTAGAGGGCAGGAGATCCTCGCCACGCAGGACGTGAGTGACACCCATGATGGCATCGTCCACCGGATTCACCAGGGTGTAGAGCGGCTGGCCATTGGAGCGGGCCACGACATAGTCCGGCTGGGTCTGGGACTTGAAGGAGATCTCGCCTCGCACCAAGTCATTCCACGCCCAGTCCTTATCCGGCATGCGCAGACGCCACACGGGCTTGCGACCCTCAGCCTCAAACGCGGCCTTTTGTTCCTCGCTGAGATCGCGGTCGAAGTTATCGTAGCCCAGCTTGGGATCGCGCCCTGCGGCCTTGTGGCGCTCCTCCACCTCCTCTGCGGTGGAGTACGCGGGATAGACCAATCCGGCGTCGATAAGCTTCGACAACACCCCCTTATAAATGTCGCCGCGCTGCGACTGACGATAAGGCTCGTGGGGGCCACCCTTTTCCACGCCCTCGTCCCAGTCGATTCCCAACCAGTTCAAGGAATCGATAATGGCCTGGTAGGACTCTTCGGAGTCGCGGGCAGCATCCGTATCTTCAATGCGGAAGATCATCTTGCCGCCCGTGTGGCGGGCGTAGGCCCAGTTGAACAGGGCGGTGCGCACCATTCCGACGTGCGGAGTGCCGGTGGGCGATGGGGAAAAACGAACGACGACTTCTGAAGTATGAGACATGGTTGTCTAGTCTAGTAGCTTTCCCGTGGCCTGCATGAACTAGCATTACATGCCATGGCCCGATTCGCTCACCGTCCCTCTTCTGCACCGGATTTCCTGCTCTCTCGTGCCCATGGATCAGTGCGCACCCAAGGATCGCGCGCTACCTATAGCGACCCATGGGAAGCCGTGGCTGCGCTGCGCGAGGGGCGGGTGACGATGGTGGTCGGCGCCCTTCCTTTCTTGCGCGATGATCCCGCAGCACTGACCGTGCCCGAACGAATCATTAGCGAACAAGGCCCCCTGGAGCCGCACGCGCACTACCGCATCGGCCCCGGCTCGCGGCTGCACTCCGAGCTTGTTGGCGTCGACCCCGACGAGGACGAGCATCGGGCGCGGGTAGAGGCGGCCGTCGCCACCATCGCACGCACCCGCTTGGAAAAGGTGGTGCTTGCCCGCGCTGTAGACGTGCGCTTCGACCCACCGGCCGATCCGCTGCTGGTGGCCGCCAAGCTCATTGATCGCTCCCCCCACTGCGATGGCTTCATCGCCGACCTCTCCCCCGCTGGCGGCGCCCACGCCCACACCATGTTGGTGGGCTCCTCCCCAGAGGTTTTGGTGCGCAAACGTGGCACCACGCTCAGCGCCTATCCACTGGCTGGTTCGGCACCTCGCGGCGTCGATAAGCGCAGTGATGAGGAAAATGGGCAACAGCTATACAACAGCGCCAAGGACCTTGCCGAGCATGCCCATGTGGTGCAGCACTTGGAACGCACATTGCGGCCGCTGTGCGAGACGCTGAGCATTCCCGAGCGCCCCGAGCTGACCAAAACCGCCGAGATGTGGCACCTCGCCACCCCGATCACAGGAACGGTCAAGGAAGCAGAGATGACTGCCCTCGAGTTGGCCTTGCAGACACACCCCACCCCAGCGATTTGCGGCACCCCCACCGACGCCGCAGAGGCGATCATCACCGCCACCGAGACGCCGCGGGGGTTCTATGCAGGCGCCGTGGGCTGGTCCAATCGGCGCGGAGACGGCGAATACATGGTGGCGATCCGCTGCGCCGAAGTCGATGCCTATGGCACTCACGCGCGCACCTGGGCCGGCGGCGGGATCGTCGCCGATTCCGATCCACAAGCCGAGCTCGATGAAACCACCGCCAAGCTGCGGACCATCATGTCGGCGCTGGGGTTGTAGGAGCTCAATCGGGCTCAGAACGAGCGCGGACGGTAAACGAAACCACCCGCCGTCGAGTGCGTTCTCAGCAGCGGGTGGACATGCGCGCTAGGCCGCGACGAGCGGCCCGGGGCACGTGAGGCATAAGGCGCAGAAGATTAGGCGCGCTCGACGGGGTTGGCCAGACGGCCCAAACCGGGGATCTCGATCTCGATGTGATCGCCGGGGAACATTTCCGCCGTTCCTGCCGGGGAGCCGGTGGAGATAACATCTCCCGGCAGCAGCGTCATGGACGCGGTAATGAACTCCACGATCTCTCCCACGGACATGATCATCTGCGAGGAATTGGAATCCTGCTTAGTCTCGGTCACACCATTTTGGGTCAGGTGCGCCTTAATGGGCAGATCCTCAAGATCGAGGGCGTCGAGGTCCGTTTCGATCCACGGGCCCAGCGGGCAGAAGGTGTCAATGCCCTTCGCCCGCGACCACTGGCCATCGGAGAACTGCAGATCGCGGGAGGAGACATCGTTGATGACGGTGTAGCCGAGGATCACGTCCTTCCAATTCTCGGCCTTGACATTCTTGCACGGGCGACCGACGATGAGCGCCAACTCGCCCTCGAACTCCACTCGAGTGGCGAAATCGGGGATCTTGATGGCAGCGCCCGGGCCCACCACAGCCGTCGGCGGCTTCAGAAACAGCGTTGGGGGCAACGCATCCGCAGACTTCTTAAACACCTCCGCCACATGGTCCGCGTAGTTGCGCCCGATCGCGCAAATCTTCGACGGCAGCATCGGTGCCAGCAATTTCACCTCAGCGATCGGCCAGCTACGGCCCGTGAATTCCGGCTTAGTGAAAGGAGTCTCTTTGATCTCCTTCGCTACCTGGTCTTCACCTTCCCCCTCGATGACGGCGAAACACATTCCTTCTGGGTGGGCAATTCGTCCAAAACGCATGCCGACCATCTTAACCAGCCCGTACTTCAACGCGCCGCTAATCGGGCATAAAACCTGCTACAGCACGGCGGCTCTCCCACCAGATGGGGTTAGTTTCCGCGCTGCTACTACGCATCAGCGCTACCCATCCCCCATCGCGCTCGCGAGCAGGGAAAATCAGGGCTGCCTAAGCGACACCACTCTGATGCGTAGTCACAACTGAATATCACGCACGGTGGAGTACCCAAGATGGGCTCTCATGGCTAGGTAGAGCTCGGCGCAGGCGATGGCGTCGATAAGCGCATTGTGATTGGGATAGCGCGGCAAGCTATAGCGAGCACGCACCCGTGGCAGGCGAAGGTCCTCACCGCGCGGATAGGTCGACATCTTTTCCATGTGCGTGCGTTCGAGTTGAAAAGTGTCGGCGGTGGGCACTGTCAGGGACGCGCCGAATTCCTGCTCGCAGAGCGTAGAGAGGAAGCGCTGCTCGATCGGGGCGAAATGCACCAGCATGGTGGTGCCCGCGAGCCGCGGAAGGAACGCCTCCAAGGCCTCGCGGGGGCTGTAGCCAGTGGCAAGTTGGGTGTCGGTGAGATGGTGAAGAGTCGCGGAGGTACCGACCGAGCGGTCCTGTTTGATGAGCATATAGCCGGCCTCGCCGAGATGGATTCTGCGGCCACGCACCGGCACCCACCCGATCGAGAGCATGGCGTCTTTTTTCGGATCCAGGCCCGTGGTCTCAATATCGACGGCGAGCAGCTCCGCCTCGTCGAGGGGCGTGCGCGGGTTCTGAGCGGCGACGGCCTCGAACTCGGCGAGCGCGCCGGTGGCCTTCTTTTTTCCCCAGCCGAACATCAGATGCTCCGCACGGGGTATTTGGTGCTCAGGGCTGATTGCATCGAGCGGATGATGGAAAAGGCATCACGGAGGCCTTCGCGTTCGATGGTGCTGAGCTGTTTGGGGTCGATGTGGTAGTCCACGGCTTCTGGGGCGGCGCCACTACGCAGCTGCGCCGCCTGGTGGCGCTGCACCACGGTGTTAAGAAAATGGAAACTATCGAGCAGATCAGCCCCGCCCTTGGCGGAGACCCAATTGCTGGCAATGGCATATTCCAAGCGCTCGGAGGTGCCGAGAGGCCGCGTGCTGATATCGGCGGGCGCGGATAGGGCAAAGAGGCGAGCCATTTGCACGATCGTGGCAGTGCCGCCCTTTTTCACGTTGAGGGTATTGGCGTAGTCTCCGCTGCGTTCCACCACGAGCCCGCGGAAGAACCCCAACGGGGCATCGCGTCGCGCCGCGAGAGCAGCCAAGTGGGCGTGCATCCTGCGCGCGCCGTGGGCTTGATCATTCGCGGATTCGATGACCTCCTCGGCGAGCGCCAAGGTGCCGGCTATACCGCGCATATCGAAGAACACCTGCGTGTGCAGCACCGCCTCCGGCTCTGGGGCGGATACCCACGTGTGAAAGGTGCGCTTCCACTGGCTCACCGTCATGCGCCATTCGGGGTTGGAGGCCATCATCTCGCCCGGGCAGAGCACTTGGCCGGCGGCGGCGAGCCGAGTGCACACGCGCTCATAAAACGTGGCGAAATAGTCTCCATGCGCGCCGGGGTCGAAGTCATCGGCGAGAATGAGCGCGTTGTCCTGATCGGAGGCGAAGCCCATTTCGCGGCGCCCGTGCGAGCCGAGCACCACGAAGCAATAGTCCACAGGTGGCGGCCCCATCTCCTCTTCCGTGAGCGCGATCAGCCGCTGCGCCAGGGCATCGGCAGCGAGGGTGAGCAGGCCAGAGACCTCCGCAGGATCGGCGCCGCGCTCGATGAAGCGGGCGGCCACCTCCTTCGCGGAGCTATAGACCTCTGCGAGCTCCGCATCGGTTTCGGCCCGCTCCATATCGGCGTGCACGAAAATCGGATCATTGCGCAGCAGGCGCATGATATCGCCCGAGGCGACGATGCCGACGAGATTGTGATCATCAATCACCGGCAGGTGGTGGATGCGGTATTGCGCCAGCAGCAGCATCGCTTCGAAGCCGCGCATCGAGCTGCTCACCGTCACCGGATCCGGGGTCATCACCGCAGAAATCGGCAGCGAGGAATCGATCGCCTCCGCCACCACTTTCTTGGTCATGTCCCTATCGGTGACGATGCCGAGCAGGCGTACCGTATCCTGTGCCGCATCGACGAGCACCCCCTCCTCCAGCGCGCTCTCCTCGCCTTCGACCACCAGCAGGCTGGACACGCGCTGGGAGGCCATGCGCGCCGCCGCCTCTCTAATGGAGGTATCGGGGCTACAGCAGGCGGGCCGGCGCACCATGCACTCGCCCACCAAGCTGCGCAGCGCATCAGAGGCCGATTCCTCCCGCATCTGGGAGGCCGTCGCTCGAATCCGCTGCGACTGCGAGGAGAAAAAGCGATGCACCTGCGGCTGGTTTTCGCAGAGCTCAAGAAATGCCTCACACGGCAGTCGCAACAGAAGGCTATCCTCCACCGCGACCATCGTGTACAGCGACGGGGAACTATCGTCGAGCGTCGAATAGCCGAAAGAACGCCCAGCGTCGCGACGATCGAGCAGCAGCCCATCCTCGCCGAGCACATCCACCGCGCCCGAACGAATGATATTGAGATAGCTATTGGGCTGTCCCGCACTAAAAATGACCTCGCCGGCGCGCACATATTCCACCACCACATGCTGGGGCAGCTGACTCAGCGCTTCCGCCGAGAGATGACTAAAGGGCTCATGCGCCGACAAAAAATCGCGGATCTCTTCCAGTTCTACGTTCATGCCCCGTAGTGTAATCCACTTCACTTTTGACACGACGTGTTTTAGACCAAAATGATCCGCGATTGTGACCTAGATCCCCAGCGGGCCATCATTGCTTGACGACGTCACCCTCCTGCTACTACGCAGTAGGACACCGACAGCAACGCCCCAGGCGCCCCGAAGCCGCGCGAGACCCGTGAAGCCGCGCGAAGCACAGGGCGACTCGAGGAGCGCGCAGCTAGCTCAAGCGAGCGACGATATCGTCTCCCACCGCCGTGGTGGAGATAGCGGCATCGACATCGCGTGCCGATAGATGATTCTGCACAGCCCCCTCGATGCGCTGGGCATTAGCCTCATCATCCAGATGACGCAGCAAGAGCGCCATCGAGAGAATGGCGGCCACCGGATCGGCCACACCAGTACCGGCGATATCGGGGGCGGAGCCATGGACAGGCTCAAACATCGAGGGATTCATGCCGCTGGCGTCGATATTGCCGGAGGCAGCTAGACCAATGCCGCCGGTGATCGCGCCGGCCTCATCGGTGAGAATGTCGCCGAAGAGGTTGTCGGTGACAATCACATCGAAACGGGAGGGGTCGGTGACCAGGTAAATCGTGGCGGCGTCGATATGGCAGTAATCCACGGAGACCTCGGGATAGTCCTTAGCCACCGCATCCACGGTGCGCTGCCACAAGGAGCCGGCGTGAACGAGCACATTAGTCTTGTGGACCAGCGTGAGCTTCTGACGCCGCGACTGCGCCAGATCGAAGGCATAACGCACCACGCGCTCGACACCGAAACGGGTGTTCTGGCTCACCTCGCTGGCCACCTCGTGCGAAGTGTTCTCCCGCAGGGTGCCGCCATTGCCGGCATAGAGCCCCTCGGTACCCTCGCGCACGACCACGAAGTCCACATCGCCGGGATCGCGCAGCGGCGAGGTGGTGCCCGGATAGATCTTGGATGGACGCAGATTCACGTGGTGATCAAGGGCAAAACGCATCTTGAGCAACAGGCCTCGCTCCAGCACGCCCGGGGGAACCTCCCCTGGCGCACCGATAGCGCCGAGCACAATGGCGTCGTGGCGCTTCAGCTCCGCCAGATCATCCTCGGTGAGCAGCTCGCCATTGCGGAGATAGCGGCGCGCCCCGAGGTCGAACTCGGTCGTGGCAACGTCGTCACGCACTGCATGGAGCACCTTCAGCGCTTCGGCCGTGACCTCCGGCCCGATACCGTCGCCGCCGATGACTGCAAGTTTCAACCCAGATTTCATAGAGTGATACACCTTTCCCATATAGTGAACAGCGCTAGTGTAGCACGTTAGCCCTGCCCCGCGAGCACAATAACCGTGCGCTGCAACTGCAGCACCGCCGCCACCGCGCTACGCAGCGCCGCGTCGAAACCAGTCTCGTCACAGCCGGCCACCTCCACTGCGGTGTGCACCGCACACCACCAGCCCTGCTCCCCTTTCACCGGGAATGCCGCCGCATCATCGACCTTGCTGGTCGCGAAATTGCACACATGCGCTAACTCTCCAGGTTCGCCGTCCACCTGCGACATCGCGACCACCTGCAGATGCCCGCCACGAGTTGAGCCAAAGTCCACTGGCAGGCCATCGATAGCAAACTCAATACGCCCAGTCTCAGCCGAGGGATGCACCTCACTGACCCCATGAGCCGTGAACCACGCAGCCAAGGACTGCATCACTGCCGCACGGGCGGCATCGTCGGACTCTTCCGCCGCAAGGTTCGGAGCGGGCTCAGCAGAGTCCGCGGCGGAGACCATCCCGCAGGCTGCCATGGCCCGGTCCCGGTACGCCGGTTCCGAGATGCTACTACGCAATAGAACTGTGCCGCTTTCGGCATCAGCGACAAGTTGGGCGCCGGGATTGGCGGAATTATAGGCCGCAACTGCGAGAAGAGCGCGGGGATAGTCGTCGACGGTGAAGCTCACGGGCAAAGTCTCAGAGTGCATAACTCTGTAGCGTAGTAGCCCCTAAAAATAACCCGCGTGACTACCCGAGTATCGCTACTCGGAAGCCACGCGGGTATCAGCTCATCCCCCGCTGCCCTGCCGCAGCGATCAGGCGACGACAGCGAGGGGGCGACGTGATTAGTCCAGGGAGAGCTGGAAGACGAGGGAGGCGTCGAGCTTCTCGCCGATGCTCTCCACGACCTCTTCGGGAATTTCCTGATCGATGCGCAGGATCAGCGTCGCGCCGGAGCCGGTGGCGTCCTGAGACAAGGCGGCGGCGTTGATATTGACCCCGCACTCGCCCAGCACGGAGCCGACGATGCCCACCGCGCCCGGGGCGTCGGTGTACTGCAGGAAGAGGTTGTGGCCTTCGGCGCGCAGATCGAGTCCGCGGCCATTGATGCGCACAACCTTCTCCACGCTGTTCAACCCGGTGAGGGCGCCGAAGACCTCGACGGCGCTGCCGTCGCTGGCGATGACCTTCACCCCAAGAACGGAGCGGTGGGTCTGGGCCTCGGTGGCGGTGGAGACATCCAGCTCCACGCCTCGGGACTCGGCGATCTGCGGGGCGTTAACGAAGGTCACGGGCTGATCGACGGTGGTGGCGAATACGCCGCGCAGCGCCGACAGGCCCAGCGCCTCAATGTTCTCGGAGGACAGCTCGCCGCGGCCTTGGACCTCGACGCGCACGGCAGCGCCGTCGAGCAGGTGTACTGCCACGAGGCCCAGTTTGCGGGCCAGCTCCAGCCATAGGGCCACTTCCTCGCCCACGGCGCCGCCGGAGACGTTGACCGCATCGGGAACGAACTCGCCGGCCAGGGCCTTGAGCACGGAATCGGCCACATCGGTACCGGCACGGTCTTGGGCCTCAACAGTGGAGGCGCCCAAGTGCGGGGTGACGACTACCTCGGGGCAAGCGAATAGTGGGGAGTCCGTGCAGGGCTCGGTGGCATAGACGTCGAAACCGGCGCCGCGGATGGTGCCGGCCTGAATGGCGTCGACAAGCGCCTGCTCATCGACGAGACCACCGCGTGCGGCATTGATGATGATCTGCCCCTTCTTGGCCTTGGCGAGCAGCTCGGCGTCGAACATGCCGGCAGTCTCCGGGGTCTTGGGCAGGTGGATCGTGACAAAATCGGAGCGCTGCATGAGCTCCTCGAGCTCCACGAGCTCCACGCCCAACTGGCCGGCGCGGGCCGGATTGGCGTAGGGGTCATAGGCGATGATGTCGGTTTCGAAGGCGCGCAGTCGTTGGGCAAACAGCTGGCCGATGTGGCCGAAACCGACGATACCCACAGTTTTTCCGTAGATTTCCACGCCCTTGAAGGACGAGCGCTTCCACTCGCCTGCGCGCAGGGTGGCATCGGCGGCGGGGATCTGGCGCGCGGTCGAGAGCAGCAGCGAGATGGCGTGCTCGCAGGCGGAATGGATATTGGAAGTGGGGGCGTTGGCCACCATCACTCCCTGCTCGGTTGCGGCATCGATATCTACATTGTCGAGTCCCACGCCGGCACGACCCACAATCTTCAACTTCGGCGCCGCGTCGAGCACCTCCTTGTCCACGGTGGTGGCAGAACGCACCAGCAGCGCGTCGGCGTCAGCGACCGCAGCGAGCAATTCGGGACGGTTGGGACCGTCAACCCAACGCACTTCCACGGCATCTCCGAGCGCATCGACGGTGGACTGGGCGAGCTTATCTGCGATGAGAACGACTGGACGGGTTGTCTCGGTCACGAGGAATCTCCTGGGGATTGGGGTGTTGGGCGGCTTCCGGCTGATGCGTGACGACGCCGCCACGACTCCATAGAAAGTCTGCTATTCCAGACTTGCGGTGAGGCCAGAAACAGGCCCACCCTCTGCTGCGTAGCACAGCGTGGGTGGGGCCTTTTAAATCTTAATGGTTACGAGGCCAAACCTTGATGAATCGGCCTCAATTGGGGGGATTTATTGATAGGACACAAACCACGGACGCGGCGTGATGTCCATCGTCTGTTCCGGAGTGAAGGTGGGAGCGTCCTCATCGTAGAAGTTCTTCCACGCCAAGAAGATGCGCGGGTCGAGGCCTTCCTTGAGTACGTCCCAGGTTTGGAACTTCAGATCCGGAGTGCCATGGCCATCAGCGTGCAGCACAATGGCGAGCTCGGGGTAATCCACATTCAGCTGCTCGCGGTTACGGATCATCTGGAGCTGGAACTGGTGCAGCACCAAAGGCTTCTGCGGCAGGTTGTTTTCGTCGACCAACTCGGCGAGCCAATCGGAGACCTCGTTCACTTCGGCAGCGTCAACATGACCCACATTCTGCAGGGGCAGCTCACCCGGCCCGATCTTCCATTCCGGGTCGAGCGCCAGGCCCACGTTGGGGCGCTTCAGCAACTCTTCGTAGAGCTTGGCCTGGTCGAGCAGGCGAGCCCGGCCAGGCTGCAGATCGAGCACAGCATAGCCGCCGATCTCGGTGATGGCGTCGAGATAGTCGAGCAGCTCCTCGCTCGTGGCCTCATTGGAGTAGTCATTATCATCACCCGGATCCGAGGAGGCCACGGTGGCCATCATCTCGAAGGCGGGGATGACCGGATCGTCCACGTACTGCTGGTACTGCTCGGCGATGTTGACCACGCGCTCCGCGGCAGCCGCAGAATCCTGCTCACCCATCGCACCCAAGGCAGGTCCGGTGTGGTGGCCGTAGAGGGCAACCACGTGGCGCCCTGGGAAGACCAACTGGCCGCCACCGGGCTGTTCCTCGGTGACTTCTTGGCTGCGCACAATGCGCTTCTTCAGGTTCTCCTTTGAGCCAAAAAGACGACCCAAGGCGATCACCGGCTTATCTTCCATGCCGGCCACAGCCTTGATGCCCTCTTCCGAGGCGCGCGGGTCGGGCCACGGCAGCGCAACGAGGTCGGCGCCCCACGCCTTAGCGGTGGCCGTCGCCGGGATACCGCTCATCGGGGAGGTCAGAACCACCGGAGAGTTGCCGTCGTCAAGCGCGGACTGCGCAGGGAAACTCTCCTGCTCCTGCGCCTTGCCCTCGGCCGGGGTGGAATAGCCCTCCGGAACCAGCAGGGTTGGCTGCTTGGGATCCAGATTCACAATGTCCGTGATGGCCTGTCCGGTATCGTCGGTGGTCTTCTCAGTGAAGCTCTGCGAGGTGGCGGCCTCCAAGGATGCGATGGTGCCTTCGTCCTTGATGAAGGTGATATCGGCATCATCGGTTGCCTCTGCCGCAGCGAAGTCAGTATCGCCGACCAGCAGCACCTTGGTGGCCTTGAGACGCTTGAGCTCCTCGAGGATCGCGGCGCGGTTATCGGGAGTATTCATCAGCATCGGGGCGTGGGCCACGGCCGCGATCGATGCGCCACGCAGCTGCGAGGCCATAGCCTTGCCAGAGACCACCGCTGTCTCGGAGTGGTCATAGAAGAGCTTGGAGGCGTCAATACCGGAGAAATCGTTATCGCCTACCACGAAAGGGGCCTCGCCGAAACGGGGGTCCACGTCGCGGGCTGCCGCAGCATTCGACGCCGCCGGTTTATTATCGGCGCCGCCATTGTTATTCGAGCACCCCACTCCCACGCTGGAGAGCATGAGCACACTCGCGGCGATCGCGATAGCCTTGTTCTTCTTCACTAAATAATCCTCTCGCCCGGACGGGTTCGATTACTGGTTTGCCTAGGTCCTAAACGTATCTGCCCACCCAGAGGACGCGGTCGCTGCTGTGGGCTTGGCGCGCACTACGCAGCAGCCCGGCACTACTCGGTGCGCCACTGTGCCGAGGTCACATGAGCGCACGCCGAAACGCACCCCGGTGGGCAGTATCGACAGCTTAGCCTAGCGCATCTTATTACTCTCCCGTGCTTTCTTCGGGGCATTGGAAGGCGTCGGGACCCTCGTGGCCACCACGCAGATCGTTTTCATCCACGTCGTGAATCGCCTCGTTGCCCATGGCTTCCTCAATGGCCTGCACCACGCGACGGCGGCGATCGGAGAAGAATTCCTCTGCCTTAGCCGCGTGCAGATACTCGGGGGTGAGCATGGAGGTGGCGAGCACTGCGTCGAACTCGGCATCTTCCATAATGGACTTCGACTGCACCCGCGGCAGATAGCGCGAGGGCGGGGTTCCCGAAATCACCACCTGGGTGCGCCGCCCCATGGGGGCACGGTTGAGCACCGAGTTATACAGCACGGGGTCCACGCCCTGCTCTGCGCACCACCGCGGCGGGAAGATGTAGTGGAATCCGGCGTCAAGATCCTCGATATTTTCGCCGGTAAACTCCAGCCCGGTGCGCCAGTCCTTGGCGCCGCGGCCCATCATAAGCGCGAAGATTCCCTTATAGGCGGTGGAATCGGCGTCGATACTGAGCAGACGCGATTCGGCGAAGCGCGCCTTCGCCACGCTCGCGGGAAGCTCCACATCCGCAGCAGCGTCAGACTCCCCTGCTGCACCGGACTCCCCCGCTGCACCAGCCTTCTCAGCGCGGGCGGCGGCGAGCACCCAGCGCGGCACCTCATTGACGTCTCGGGCGGCCCGGTTAGCCACCGCGGCGGTGCCGTAAAGCTCGCCCAGAATAACGCACCAGAACCACCGGTAGAGCCGGTCCCATGCTTTGCGGGACTGCCATACTTCCGGTTCCTCCTCCAGAATCGCAAGGATGACGGCCAGCGCCACCAGCTGGGAGGTATAGGGCACCTGGTCGCGGGTGAAGATGCGGCGATCGCGGAGGAATTTCGCGGTATGCGCGAAGGCCACCCGCATCGACTCGGCGGCCGGCTTGTACTCCTCCAAGGTGAGCTGGAGAATATCCTCGCGCTGGCCTGAGGCGCGGCCGCGCCGGTAGGTCACCAGCAGCGTCACGGCTTTGAGGAAGTCGGTGGTGCCGACATCGCCCAAGACCTCGAAATTGGAGAGCACATCCTTGGTCTTCTTCCAATCGTCTCCCAGCTTGTACTCGCTGTCCTCGGTGGCAAAGACCGAGGTGAGAAGATCGAAAACGCCCATGCGTAGTCCCCCGGAGTTGGCGTGGGCAAAAATGGAGCCGATGCCGCCGGTGTGGGTGTCGCGATCCAGCCGGATCATCGGCACGCTGTAGCGAGATAGCGGGCGCACGACGCGGTTCATGATGGTCTTCGTGCGGTCGCGCGTATCGGCGTCGCCCCGGGCGGCGAGATCGAAGAGCATATTGGCGCCCTTGTCATTCAACAGGTCAGCAATGGGAATGACCTCATTGCTCAGCTCCGCCTCATGGTCGGTGACCCCACCCTCGATGAAGGGGCCGAAATGGGTGTGCACGATGCCGTTCTCGTCCACGGAAAACACGGCTTCATCGGGCAGGATATCGCCCTCGAGCGCCTTGTTGATGTCCAGATAGAACTTGCGGCGCACCCGCTTCCGGCGAAAGTCCACGGTGTCGATGTCGCCATCGCCGCTCAAGGTATGAAACAGCGTGGTCAGCCGCTGCTGGCCGTCGAGAAGCAACCATCCCGGATCGGAGCCTTCATTCGGCGCGCCCTGCAGCGGTCGCGGCTTGAAGCGTACCGGCTCGCCGCGCACATCCAGCGTCATCAGCGTGCCGATCGGATAGCCGCGCAGCACCGTCAGGATAAGGGCACGTACCCGATCCACATCCCAGCGGAAGGAGCGCTGGAAATCCGGTAGCTGCAGATCACCGCGATTGATGCGGGCAAACAGGTCAGTCAAAACATAGCTTGGCGTACTAAAACCCATACCCTTAAACCTAGCGCCTCATCCCCGTCGCGGCGCGATAGCGCTTATCGACGCCGCCCCGCGACACCTACTCGCTTTGGCATTCGACTTCCTCATGCCCTGCATGCTCCTCGGATTCAATCTGAATGGTGGCATGCCCTAAGCCCATATCCTTCAACGCGGCAGTGGCGGTGTCGAGGACTACGCAGTGGCGCGAGGAGTCCAAGGAATCGTCGACCACAAGGTGGCAAGAACACAGATGCGTAGTGCCATCGAGACTCCAGATGTGAATGTCGTGTACCTGCCTGACCTGATCGATCTCGATGAGACGCTGCTCCACCTGCTCGACGGTGACCCCGGCCGGAGCGTGCTCGAGAAGCACTTGGCCGGCATCGAACACCAGCCGCAGGGAGCGCGGCAGAATCATCGCGGCGATAATGACACTTGCAATGGTATCGGCTGCCACGAAGCCGGTGTAGCGGATAATCAAACCGGCAATAATGACAGCTACCGAACCCAACAGGTCGGTAAGCACATGCAAATAGGCCCCACGCAGGTTCATACTGTCGTGCTGCCGCCGCACCAAAACCACCGCCGCGATGGTATTCACGACCAAACCGATAATGGCGACGATGAGCATCATGCCGGTGTCCACGCTGTGGTCATGGCCAAAACGCCCAATTGCCTCAATGAAAATATAAATTGCAATACCTGTGACGGTGAGGGCATTGATGAGGGCGGCGAAGACTTCCATGCGCTTATAGCCAAAGGTTGCGCCTGCGGAATGCGCGGAGCGCCCCACCACCATTGCGATGAGGGCGATAAAAAGCCCCGCCGAATCGGAGAGCATGTGCGCCGCGTCGGACAATAGAGCCAAAGATCCGGAAATGAGGCCAACGATGAGCTCGGCGAAAAAGACCGCAGCTGTCAGGCCGATAACGATTAGCAGCGCCCGCAGCGAGTCGGTGGGCACATGCACATGCGCATGGTCGTGGCCATGGGCGTGACCGTGGTTATGGTCGTGGTTGTGGTCGTGACCGGAGTCGTGCGCATGCTCCTCGTGGGAGGAGTGGGAGCCGTGGGAATGAGGGGAGGAGGTAGTCATGCCTGACAGCCTATCCCCTATTTTCATTAAATGCCAGTATTGAAAATATTATGGGTAGCCTATACACACAAAAGCCCCACCACAGGGTGGGGCTTTTGGCTATATGGGGCTACTACGCAGTGGCATCCAACGGGTTCTTCACCCAGGACATCATGTCGCGCAACTTCGCACCGGTCTTCTCGATCGGGTGATTGGCGATCTGCTCGCGGTAGTCCTTCATCTTCGGCTGGCCGGCCTCAACGTCGGCAACCATGTCGCGCACGAACTTGCCCGACTGGATATCAGCGAGCACCTCTTCCATGCGCTTCTTGGCCTCGGCATCGATAATGCGCGGGCCGGCGACATAGCCGCCGAGCTCAGCGGTCTCGGAGATGGAGTAGTTCATGTTCTCCAGGCCACCCTCCCAGATGAGGTCCACGATGAGCTTCATCTCGTGCAGCACCTCGAAGTAGGCCATCTCGGGGGCGTAGCCCGCCTCGGTGAGCACCTCGAACCCGGTCATCATCAGCGACTCGAGACCACCGCAGAGCACAGCCTGCTCGCCGAAGAGGTCGGTCTCGGTCTCCTCGCGGAAGGAGGTGACGATCACGCCGGCGCGGGCGCCACCGATAGCGGCAGCATAGGACAGCGTGAGGTCCTGGGTGTCGCCGGAGGGGTCCTGGTCGACGGCGATCAGGCAGGGCACGCCCTTGCCGTCAACGAACTGACGACGAACCAGGTGACCGGGGCCCTTGGGGGCCACCATGCCCACGGCGATGTCCTCGGCGGGGGTGATCAGGTCGAAGTGGATGTTCAGGCCGTGGCCGAAGAGCAGCACATCGCCGGGCTTCAGGTGCGGCTCGATCTGCTCGGTGAAGATCGTTGCCTGGGAGGTATCCGGGGCCAGGATCATGATGACATCTGCCCACTCGGACACCTCAGCGACGGATCCAACCTCGAAGCCAGCCTCTTCGGCCTTGGCGGCGGACTTGGAGCCCTCGCGCAGACCGATCTTGACCTCGACACCAGAGTCGCGCAGACACTGAGCGTGAGCGTGCCCTTGGGAGCCATAGCCCACAACCGCAACCTTGCGGCCTTGGATGATGGACAGGTCGGCATCGGCGTCGTAGAACACTTCAATAGCCATGTTGGAGAGATCAACCTTTCATTGATGGAAATACTAGGGGTAGCGTATCACTTACTGGGACTCGAAGTCCACTATTTGAGACGCCTTCTTGTGGTTGGGCGTGAGAATACGAGGACCACGGTGCATCGCGATCTGGCCGGACTTGGCCATCTCCCGAATCCCGAAGGGCTCGAGCACCTCGAGCAGCGCGTCCAATTTATCGGGCGCACCGGTGGCCTCGATCACCATGGAATCGGGAGAGACATCCACGACGCGGGCGCGGAAGAGATTCGCCGCATCCACCACCAGGGGGCGATGGGCGGCATCGGCGTTCACCTTCACCATGAGCAACGCCCGCGCGATCGTCTTCTCTGGCTCGAGGCGCACCACCTTGAGGACGTGGATCAACTTGTTCAGCTGCTTGGTGATCTGCTCGATCGAGTCATCATCGGTGTGGACCACGATGGTGATGCGGTTGACGCCGCGCGTTTCGGTACGTGCCGAGGTGATCGCGCTCATGGTGTACGCCCGACGGCTGAATAGCCCAGCAACGCGGGAGATGATGCCGTCGACATCCTGAACGAGCACGCTGAGAGTGTGACGATGGATTTCTTCAGACATTGATTCTTATCCTTCTCTCTTAGCCGCGCGATGCGGAGTCGGTATCGGCAGCATTCGCTGCGGTGTTCTCTGCGTAGTCGCTCTCTGCCTTCGAGGCGTGCGCCGCGTAGCCGGAGGCATTGCCATCGGAATAGTCCGAGGCGGACGCGGCCGAGGACTCTTCGTCGAAAAGCGGACGCAGATCACGGGCATATTGAATATCCGTGTTCGAGGCACCGGCCGAAACCATCGGCCACACCTGGGCGTCTTGACCCACGATGAAGTCGATCAGCACGGGCCGGTCGTTGATCTCGCGCGCCTTTTGAATGGTGGGCACGATGTCTTCTTCTTTGGTCACGCGGAAAGCGACACAGCCGAGCCCCTCAGCGAGAGAGACGAAGTCCGGCACATACTCGCCTTGCTCGCGCAGCTTGGTGTTGGAGTAGCGACTCTCATAAAACAGGGTCTGCCACTGGCGCACCATGCCGAGGTTGCCGTTATTGATCACGGCCACCTTGATGGGCATATTCTCAATCGCGGAGGTCGTGAGCTCTTGATTGGTCATCTGGAAACAGCCATCGCCATCGATGGCCCAAACTTCCTTATCTGGGCAGCCCGCCTTGGCGCCGAGGGCAGCTGGCACGGAGTAGCCCATGGTGCCCAATCCGCCGGAGTTCAACCATGTGCGCGGATGCTCGAAGTCAATGAACTGCGCCGACCACATCTGGTGCTGCCCCACGCCAGCACAGTAGATAGCGTCTGGGCCCACTGTTTTAGAGAGCTCGCGAATCACGTGCTGCGGGGTGAGCAGGCCATCATCCACATCGTCCCAGCCGCGCGGGAAGCGCTCCTTGAGTGAGTTGAGATAGCTGTGCCACGCGCTGAGGTCCTGGGTATGAACAGACTCGGAGTCGAATGCGCGATTGAAGGCGCTCAGCACCTCGCGGGCGTCGCCGACGATCGGCACATCAGCCACCCGGATCTTGCCGATCTCGGCGGGGTCAATATCGGCGTGAATCACCTTGGCTTCAGGGGCGAAAGAATCAACATCACCGGTGACGCGGTCATCGAAGCGCGCGCCGATGGTGATGAGCAGATCCGCGCGTTGGATCGCCCCCACTGCCGAGACGGTGCCGTGCATGCCCGGCATGCCCATGTTCAGTTCATGATGAGAGGGCACAGTGCCCAGCGCCATGAGCGTAGTCGCCACCGGAATACCGGTTTTGTCGATGAATTCCTGCAACTCCTTGGACGCATTGGCCTTGATGATGCCACCGCCGGCGTAGATCACCGGCTTGGAGGCTTGGGAGATGAGCTTGACGGCCTCATCGATCTGTCGGCTGTGCGGAGTCACCGTCGGGCGATAGCCGGGGATCTTGATCTTCGGCGGCCACTCGAAGGTCATCTCGGCGTTTTGCACGTCCTTGGGGATGTCCAGCAGCACCGGTCCGGGGCGTCCTGTGGTGGCAATGTGATAGGCCTCGGCGAAGACCCGCGGGATGTCATTGGGGTCGGTGATCATGTAGTTGTGCTTGGTCACCGGCATGGTGATACCGCGGATATCCGCCTCTTGGAAGGCATCCGTGCCCAGCAGGGAGTGCCCCACCTGGCCGGTAATGGCCAGCATCGGAACGGAGTCCAGCATGGCGTCGGCGATCGGGGTGACCAAGTTAGTCGCGCCCGGACCAGAGGTGGCGACGCACACTCCGATACGGCCGGTGGCCTGGGCATAGCCGGTGGCAGCATGGCCCGCGCCCTGCTCGTGGCGTACGAGTACGTGGCGCACCTTGGTGGAGGAATAGAGGGGATCATATAGCGGCAATACGGCGCCGCCAGGAATACCGAAAATGGTATCGATTCCGATGAGTTCCAAGGTCGTTACGATTGCCTGCGCACCAGTCATGCGCTGACCATTCACGGCATCCGCCTGTGAGGTCTGGCTGTGGTGCGCTGCAGCCTGCGATGAGGGCTGTTGCTTCTCGGCCACGGTGGATTGGCTCCTTGTTCGTTGCTGTCACTTGCTATGTACTACGCAGCAGAGTTGTCCCACCAGCACACCGAAAGATAGAGGCGCGGGTGGGCATATCCTGCCGGCGGGGAGTGAAACATCAGCTGTGTAATTATGTCGTAGCACTCAACGGCGCCTCGAGGGGTGGTGGAGGGACACAGACCGCTGATAAACCAAAACCCTCGGCGGGAACTCGTCTGGTGTTCGAGTCCGTCGAGGGCGCGTGCTGTATGGGACGACTAGTACCGACCGCTACGGCGCGCGCCGCTCGGTAATTACGAGTACAAGTCGAATGTTGGTCATGCGGCAATAATACACAGCAGCCCTCGGAACTCACACACAATTCACAGAAACTACCCCCATCAGACGGCAGCGCCGTCGAACCGGTCGCGCTACGACCGACACACCACTTCCACACCGCGGCCGCATGCTGCGGCAATAGCGAGCACACTGCCGGCAACCGCGGACGGCACCAGCGCCACGCCGGCGGCGGAACTAAAAAATGCGGCTGAGAGTTAGATGAGAGCGGGTCAGGAAGGCTGCGGGTGGGCGTCGATAAGCGCTGATAACTCGTTGGCCACACTGCGGGAAACGACTATTTTAGAAACCACCATGCTCACTCAAGCTCAGTACATCTTCTACCAAACGCTCGACTGGATCGTCAGCCAAGGTCTCACCCTTATCCTTCTCATTCTCTTGGGCCTACTCGTACCCCGAGTCGGCAGGCTCATCAACCGCTACGTGCAATCCAAATGGGAGGACTCCGAGGAAGACCGCAAGGCCAGTCTCGCGCTCGTCGGCGCGGCCGTCTACATCGGCCAAGGTATCGCCTATTTCCTCCTCATCCTCGTCTTCTTCAAAACCTTAGGGCTCTCGCTGGTGGGCGCCGCCGTGCCGGCGACCGTCATTTCTGCTGCCCTCGGTTTTGGCGCCCAGGCCCTCATCGGCGACTTCCTCGCGGGCTTTTTCATCATCACCGAGAAACAATTTGGTGTCGGTGACTGGGTGCAGTTCGAAGGCAATGGCATCAGCGTCGAGGGTGACGTCATGCAGATCACCATGCGCGCCACCAAAATCCGCACCCTCAACGGCGAAAACGTCACTGTCCCGAACGGCACCGCCCGCGTGTGCATCAACTATTCCAACTACTGGGCCCGAGCTGTCGCAGTCCTTCCGGTGCCGCTGCTGGGATCCGACTCTGTTGAATCCGCCATCAGCCGCTCCACGAGCGCCGCCGAGCGCGCCCTCAATGACCCCATGGTCAAGCGCGATATCATCGGCGAACTCGAAGTGCACCCCGCCGTCGATGTCGTCCCGCCCACCATCGTCGGTATGCCGTGGATGATGACCATGCGCTTTATCGTCCAGGTCAATCCCGCCCGCCAATGGGCCGTCGAACGCGCCATCCGCACCGAAGTACTCAAAGAATTCTGGGACGAATACGGCTCCGCCACCACCGTCGATGGCATGCGCGTCGCCGAGCTTCGCGACGCTACCACACGCCCGCTCGATGCACCCCACTCCCTCGCAGCCCGCTATTCGCTTGACGACGCCGCCCGCGCCGAGAACAACCCCGCCGACAAGGCGGCACGCGCCGCTGGCGGGGCTGGCGCTGCGGGCGCTGCCGCTGGTGCTACTGCCGCGTCGACCCCCGCAGAGGCGCCGACCCAGCAGGCTGCCGCTGTAGCCGATGAACGCACCCGTGGCTTCCCTGCCACCGACGCGCCGGTGACGGAGGAGCCTGGCGTCGACAAGCGCGATGACGAGGAAGACCAGGGCCCCACGCACATCTTCCGCACAGACGTCTACGAGCAGCGCTGGAAGCAGGCGCTCTCGCTCGGCGGGCGGACGCGCGTCTCCACCACGCTGATGATGATCGCGGCGCTGATATTGCTGATCACCAAGCTACTGACGGTGCAACCAGCCGAGGACTGGCGGGCCACGACCCGCTTCGTGGACCCAACCACCTCCAGCAGCCAGCCCTCCACTCCAACCTCCACCATGCCGGAGACCACGCAATCGCCCGAAACAAGCGAGCCGCAAGTAACACGCGAGCCCACCGCCACCAACCC
>NZ_PQMG01000007.1 GCF_008930665.1 Corynebacterium sp. 74A | reverse complement strand
ATGGCGTGTTCAAGATCGACGGCGAGGTCGGAAACAAGAAGGTCTACGATCCCCGCTCCTACATGAAGAAGGCCGAGACCGGCATGGCCGAGCGCATCGTGGAGGCCTGCCAGGACCTCCACTCCGCTGGCACCTCCGTGTCCAAGTAACACCCCCTTCACACCCTCCCCACAGCACACCACGCAGCGGGGAGGGTGTTTCGCATGTCTGGGGGTCTTCTCTCCCTCCGAGCCTCGTTTCGCCCGATCGGTCGGAAAGCTTGTGAAGCCCTGTAAAAATCGTCTGGCCATGCGAGCCTCGGCAAGGAGGTAGGAGGCTGTACCGGCTGCAGATTTTCAGGAGTGTGGAACCGAGGCAGTGCTGTTATGTTCTCACCGTCGTCATGTTCCGTTAGCGACTGTCCCAAGAGCTGGCCAGCCCGATGCTCCCCACAGAACCAAACAGGGGTAGGTCGCAGAGATTCACCAGCTAGGGCCAAGATTTTCTTTGCTAGATACCCAAGACAGCGGCATAGTGATTTACATAGCGTAAATGCACCAAGATTGTTGGTGCTCTTTTTCTTCTCGTCTTAGGGAGGTGCCCAAGATGACCACAGGTAGGGATGTCGCAGCATACATCGTCGATCAGTACGGTGAGCATGACAAGTTGCAGCTGATGAAGCTCGCCTACTTTATCCAGGCTTGGAGCCTCACCTGGGATGGAGTTCCGGCGTTTGACAGTCGGATTGAGGCTTGGAAGCACGGCCCCGTTGCCAAGGACATCTACAACGTGATTGGCGGCAAGTATAGGCCGGATCTGGTGTCTTCAGTGCCCGGTGGCGATTCAGCGAACGTGGATGCTCGTGTTCGTGCGATTGTGTCCTCGATCATGGATTGCTTCGGTGGACTCCAGTCCGAGGCTTTGGTGGAGGAGACTCATAAGTTCTCTGCGTGGATTACTGCGGGAGGAGACCTCGCAGAAAACGATTCGTCTAACGAGGAGATTACGCACGGGATGATGCAGGCTTGGCACAGTCGACAGCTTCGCGAGGGCGGCGGCCGGATTCCTCTCAGGCCTCAATCTGTCGTTGAAATCGCTGACAATGCGTCTTTCATGAGCGCTTTTAAACGTCAAAAGGCGAACTGGTGCGAAACTGAGCGACGCCTCGCTGCCAGGTGACGGTCAGGCTGACGGTTGATCAGCTAATTGTGATCAACAATAACCTTGATGGCTGCTGTCACCAGGTGACGGGGCGTGATGGTCTTGAAAGCTCTCTGGAGTTCGTGTTCGCCACATTTGATGGTCAAGATCTTCACTCATCCATAACCGCCAAGGCAGCCGCTTTACTGGAGCAGGTTGCTCAAACTCATGGTTTTTTCGATGGGAACAAGAGAACTGCTTGGTACGCCTTCGTCGTATTTCTTGATCTCAACGGAATCAACCTCTGCGAGAAGTCCACTGGGTAACAAGATGATCTGGTAGTTAACTTGGTCGAAAAGAGGATTAGTCGAGACGATGTAGAACGCTGGATCGAGGATAATCTCGTAGAACTGCGTAACAAGTAGTTGCGTCCCTTCAGCGTAGCGTTTTGGTGAAGGACCGGGATGCCTCCAGCGGGGCTCGCACTCAGACTGCGCTAATGTCGGGTCGATCTTCGCCAGTTCGCGCAACGAGTCGTGCTGACGGTGGGCGGAGGAGACCACCCCGCGCCGCTGCCCACCCTCAACCCCCGCGCACAGCACTACCGCCCCCAGCCTGGCCACGAGGGCCGCGCTGGGGGCGGTAGGTGCGTGTTAGGCGCTTGTTGCGAGCCGTCTAGCCGACTAGCCGTCTAGCCGACTAGCGGCGGGTGAGCCACGAGATCAGGCTGCGGCGCTCAGAGCGCTCGTAGTCGGTGGTGTCGGTGGTGATCCGCTCGTAGATCTCGGTCTGCTCGGAGACGATCTCCAAGGTGGAGTTGACTTCCTCGAGCTCGCGCTCGAGCTCGGCGCGCTCGTTGAGCTTGTCCTCGGAATCGATCTGCTCCTCCGGAGTGGTGTTCTCCAGCTTTTCCTCGATGTCCTTCTTGCGGCCTTCCAGCTCGTTCTTGGCGGTGCGGGCGCGCTGCAGGTCTTCCTCAAGCGTCTCGCCGCGGCGGTGGCGCTCCACGCGCTCCCGTTCCTTGGCGTCGCGCTCGCGCTTCTCGTTCATGATGCGATCAGCGTCGGCGGTGCTCGTCACGGGCTGGCTGCGCACTAGGTTGAAGTCCGGCTCATAGCCTTCCACTGGCTGGTGCAGGTCCAGCGGGCGGGCGAGATCGTTGTTGCCGATCTGGCGGAACACGGTGGTGGTGATCTTGCCCTGATCGGAGCGCCAGATCCAGTCGGCGCCGAGCAGCTGGCCGAAGTAGCCCTTGCCCTCGATCCAGGCGGGTCCGCCCGAGTCGCCGTGATCGCTGCCCACGTCAGCGGTGATGGCCACCGGACCGGTCAGGTACAGGATCGGGGAGCAGGCGATGCGCTGGGTGCGGTTGCCGTAGGTGCACAGCTTGTCGCCAACCTCCGGCTGGGCGATGGTGTCGCCGGAGAAGTAGTTCTGGCCGATGAACTTGGAGTCGTAGAACTCGATGTAGGCCACGTCGGACATGCGGCTCACCGGCCCCCAGCGGGAGTCGTTGCTGTTTTGTACGGCGGCGAACACGTCGGGGTAGATGTGGTGCAGGCGGCCGATGGGGGTGTAGAAGGCGTCGTAGACCTCGGTGCCGTTGGCGCCGCAGTGGGCGTCGGTCCAGGCGCGGCCATTGGCCTCGTCCACGTAGCCGATGGTGCAGGAGCTGACTTGGCCATTGCCGGCGTCGGTGAGCAGTACGTCACCTTGATCGACCAGCGCGGGGGCGGGTTCGGCGACGGCCACGGGGGCGCTGAGCAGGGGAAGTGTCACTGCTGCAGCAGCGACCGCTATCGAGCGTAGGGCTCGAGTTAGGGACATGTGTCATCCTCTCACGAATGTGGGATAGGGGGTGACGAAATCCTAAGCCGGAAGGTAACGAATCTACAACAGATGAAAAGCGCTGCGAACTGATTATAAAACATCCCACCTGTGAGTAATATGCCTTCTTTTCGCTTATTGACGCCACCCTTATTCACCCTCATGTGGGGGCAAATCGGCCCCAGTGTCGTCTATGTGTCCTCTCAGGATAGGTCTCATTGGTCGCCTTTAACTGGGGATATGTCAGCAAAGGTCCATTAGAGAGCGGTATATAACCGCCGCAACCAGCGCGAAGAAAAAATTCATTCAAGCGTATAACTGCACCGCCGCTTCGCCACGCGCTCGGACTTGACTAGGAAAACAAAAGGGCGCCCGAACACCATGGTTCGAACGCCCTTAATGCAGCGGGTGCTAGGCCTGTGCGCGACGACCTTCGCGGTAGACCTCACGCACCTGCATCTGCTCATCCCACACCACGAGATTGGCGGGGCCGTCGCTCACGCTGGCGCGGTGGGCGAGGTTCAGCAGCTCGTGGCCGGAGGTGGCGGAGCGCAGTACCTGCGGTAGCGGCAGGCCAACGGAGCTCTGGAGCCGCACCTGGTCGCTGACCCTCGAGGTGCCGCCGGCGATGGAGCCTTCGCTGCCATCCTCGGTGCGCAGCCGAGCGACGCCATCGCGAACGGTGACGGCGAGCGCGCCGAGCACATAGTCGCCATCGGCCTTGCCGGCCGCCCCCATCGCATCGGAGACGAAGGTGGCCGCAGGATAGCCTACGGTGTTGAGCACCATCTGCACGGTGTGGTTATCCAGGTGCACGCCATCGGCGATGAGCTCAAGGGAGACGTCCTCGCGCTGGGAGGCGGCGTCGAGTAGTGCGGCGATGGGGCCGGGGTTGCGGTGGTGCAGCGAGGGCATGGCATTGAACAGGTGCGTGGCCGTCACCTGTGCGCCCTTGCTGGTGGCGTAATCCACGATATCGGCGGTCTCGTCGAAGTTCGCATCTGTGTGCCCCAAAGAGACGATGATGTCATGCTGCACGCACAGATCCACTAGCTCTCGGGCGTGGGCGGTTTCTGGGGCGAAGGTGATCGAGCGCAGCTGGCCGCGGGCGGCTTCGATCATCTCGCGGAAGAAGTCGGGGTCGCCGGGGATGATGGCGGCCGGGTCTTGGGCGCCGCAGCGGCAGGTATTGACGAAGGGCCCTTCGGCATGGATGCCATCGAGGCTGCCTTCCTCCACCAGGCTGGCGAGGATGCCGAGCTGGGGCAGTAGTACCTCTCGGGTCTGCGAGACTGTGGAGGCCAAAAGTGTTGTGGTGCCAAATCGCCGGTGGTGCAGCGCGGCCTCTCGGCATTCCTCCAGCGAGGAGGTGGGGAAGGAGAAGCCCGCGCCGCCGTGGTTGTGCAGGTCCGCCAGCCCGGGGGTGATCACGAGACCGGTGTCCACGGGCGCATCGAGGCGCTCGATGGCTGCGGTGCCGGAGCTGTCGACGCCCACCCGCGCCGGATAGCCGGGTTGGCCTGGTTGGATGAGAGTACCGATGAACTCAGTCATGTTCCATTCCTTCGTGAGCGCGGGCGGCCTCAACGAAGCGGGCGGTCACCCACGCGGTATCTGTGATGGCGGTGCCCACGATAATGGCGTCAGCGCCGGCCTCCAAGCCGGCGCTGACTGCCGCTGGGCTGTGATAGCGCCCCTCGCCGATGAGGAATACCTCTGGGCCGATGGCGGCGCGAACCTCGCGTACCAGCTCGAGGTCGGGGCCGGTGGTGGCGGCGCGGTGCTCGGTGTAGCCGGCCAGGGTGGTGGAAACAATATCGGCGCCGGCCGCCACCGCCGCGGTGGCCTCGGAGACGGTGGCGATATCGGCCATGGCCAGGGCGCCGGCCTCGTGCACGGCGCGCACCTGCTCGGCGAAGCTCGAGCCGTCCTGGCGGGGCCGTTGGGTGGCGTCGATGGCCACGACCTGAGCGCCTGCCTCGGCAACGGCCACTGCGGAGGCCACGGTGGGGGTGATGTAGACGCCCGTATCGCCTTCCTTGGTCAGCCCGATCACGGGCACGGCCACGGCGGCGGCTACGGCGCGGATATCGGCGAGTCCGCCATAGCCGCCGCAGCGGATGGCGGTGGAGCCGCCGTGCTCGGCGGCGGCTGCCAGCCGGGCGATGGTGTGGGTATCGCGTAGCGGATGCCCATCGGGGGCCTGGGCGGAGACGATGAGGCTACCGCGAACCTGGGTGCTGAAGTCTGTGAGGGATAGAGACATAAAAATTCTCCTGGATGAAGGGTGCGATAAAAGGGTGAAGGAAACTCAGGCAGGAACCAGCGCGGCCGCGCCGATGATCGGGGCATCGTGGCCGAGCTGGGCGGGCAGAATGTCGATGGTGTCCAGCGGCTGCAGCGAATAGGTGCGAAATGCCCGCTTGAAGGGGCAGAGCACCACATCGCCAAGATTGCCCACGCCGCCGCCGAGGATGATGGCATCCACATCGATGGCGCTGGCCAGCCCAGCAATGGCTTCGCCTAGGTTGAGCATGCAGCGTTTGATCACCCGCTGGGCGAGTTCGTCCTGCTCATAGCGGGCCATGATGGCGCGCAGATCCAGCGCCTCCGCCTCGCCGCGGCCGGCCGCGCGGTTATAGGTGGCGGCCAGTCCCGTCCCGGAGGCGAAATCCTCGATGGGGGCGGCCCTGCCTTCGAAGTCGCGGCCGATGATCCGGCGCAGCTCTCCTGCGGTGAAGTGGGGGGACTCGGCGAGTGCGCCGTGGAAGACGAATGCTCCGCCCACCCCGGTGCCGAGGCTGAGAAAGAGCGTGCGCTGATAGCGGGCACCGGCGCCATAGAGGGATTCCCCGAGGCCCAGCACGCGCACGTCATTGGCTACGTGCACCTCCAGCTCGGTGGCGGCGCTGAGATCTGTGCGGATATCGGTGCCGGCCCAGCCGGGCATGGTGGGCCCGGCGGAGACCACCACGCCGCGGGCGGGGTCGATCACCCCTGGGGCGCCGATGCCGAGAGCGCTAATAGGCTGCGGGGCGGCGTCGATAAGCGGGCGGATGAGTTCGGCGATGCTGGGGATGATCTGGCTGGCTGCTGGGGTGGCAGTGCGCACCTGCTGGATAACCTTGGTGGGCCGCTCGGTGTCGATGAGGCCAGCGGCGATTTTCGTGCCGCCGAGATCGATGCCGATGACATACCGGCTCACTGTTCGTACCCCTCGGCTGCCAATTGCTCGGAGATGACGCGCCGCAGCGGCCGATAGTGCTGCTCGACGACGTCCTTATAGGCCTGCATATCGCCGGCTTCGAGGGCGTCGATCATGAGTTCGTGGGCGTTGATGGTGTCTTCCATGTCCTTCGGGGTGGTCACGCCGATGATGGGGATGGCGCGGGTGTGGACCTCCCACATGGCCATGGTGAGCTCCCGCAGCAGGGGATTGGATTGCTGGTCGATGAGTTCCTGATGAAAGGCTCGATCGTGCTCGGCGAAGGACTGCCCTTTATCCCATGCGGCGCGCATATCGGCCACATGCTGGCGCAGGGTGGCGGTGGAGGTGGCGCGATAATGCTCCATGAGGTCCTCGGCGGCGGCGAGGTCGAAGGCGATGCGGGTATCCACCACGTGCTTGAGCTGTTGGAGTGCCACCTTCTCATTGAGGCTCATGCGCAGCACCATGCCGTTGACCAACGGTGCCAGCGACATTTGCCCCACATAGGTGCCGTATCCGTGGCGAACCTCTACCACATCCAATGTGGAGAGGGTACGCATTGCTTCGCGCACGGAGGAGCGGGAGACGTTGAGTAATTCACAGAGCGCGGCCTCGGAGGGCAGCACGTCCCCAGGGGTGAGTTTGTGTTCGCGGATATAGTCCTCGATCGCCGTGGCAGTGGGGCTAATGCCGTGGGAATTCTTACGGACGGGCATGACACATTCAGCTTTCTTGGGTGGTGGGGGGTGGCCACTGGGTGGCAGGTGGCTATCGACGCTTATCGACGTCGCCCGCCTGGTGTGCTAACACCGCCGTGTGCACCTATATGGGGGTAGGGGTGGGTCGTTTTCGGGCTCTGTGGCGGGAAAGTGGCCGTATACAGTTGTCTTTAGGGGCAAGTTTAACAGAACTGCTTTACCTCATCAGATGTCTGACGTACTATCGAGGCAGGTAGTGATCTGGACCTCTTTCCATCTTGGCCTTATGGTTCAATCACATTCTCGCTGACACAATGATTGTATAGGGGGCTGCGCCCATAGCCAGCTTGGCCGGTGCATTGTCCCGCCCTCAATTTCATATCCCGCATTAGGCACCTCCCGTCGAGACGTCACTCGTCGATACACCGCCGGGACCGAGTAGGAACAAAGGAAGCAGCCATTATGACTGATTCAATGCACCGCCCATTTAGCCGTCGTGATTTTTTCCGCATCACCGGCGCCCTCGGTGCCGCCGCTGGCCTCACCGCCACCCTGGCGGCCTGTGGCTCCGGTAATGGCGGCGGCGGGGCACAGCAAGAGCCCGCCAAGGCCGAGGACGCCAAGGACGATGGCACCATCAACGCCGCCGTCTCCTATGAGCTGGGCACCAACGGCTATGACCCAATGACCACCACCTCCGCGCTCACCTTGGCCGCCAACTGGCACACCCTCGAGGGCCTCACCGAAATGGACCCCGTCACTGGTGAGTCCTATGCGGCCCTAGCTAAGGAGATGCCAGAACTCGACGGCACCACCTCCGAAATCCAGCTGCGCGATGGCGCCGTGTTCCATGACGGCAGCCCCGTCACCGCCGACGACGTGGTGTTCTCCTATGAGCGCGTGATGGACGAGGCTAATAAGTCCCTCTACGCCTCCTTCGTCCCCTTTATTGACAAGGTGGAAAAGAAGGATGACTCCACCGTCATCATCACCACCAAACACGAGACCGGCGTGTTCGCTGATCGTCTCTCGGTAATCAAGATCGTGCCCAAGGCCCTGGTGGAGTCCGACCCCGAGGGCTTCGACGCCAACCCCACCGGCACCGGCGCCTACCGCATGACCGATAACGGCGGTACCTCCAAGAAGGTGCAGTTCGAGCGCTTCGATGACTACACCGGTCCCAAGCCGGCCCGCGCCGCCGCCATGACTTGGCAGATCATCCCCGATGCCTCCACCCGTACGAACGCCATGCAGTCCTCTGAGGTGCAGGCCATCGACTCGGTGCCCTATCTCTCTGTGGAGCAGCTCAAGGCCGTGTCCACCGTGGAGTCCGTGCAGGGCTTCGGATTGCTCTTTGCCATGTTCAACAACACCAAGGACAATCCCTTCTCGGAGGTAAAGAACCGCCAGGCCTTCCTCTACGGCATTGATATGGAGAAGATCATCTCCACAGCGATGCTCGGCCAAGCAGCCCCGGCCACCTCCTTCCTCCAGAAGGAGCACCCGAACTATCACGAGGCCTCCACCGTCTACAGCTATGAGCCGGACAAGGCTAAGAGCCTGTTCAAGGAGACCGGTCTGACCAAGCTACGGATGCTGTGCACCGACCACGATTGGGTGAAGAAGTGTACCCCGCTCATCGAGCAGTCCATCTCCGGCCTGGGGATCGAGGTGGAGTTCATCGAAAAGAAGTCGTCCGATGTTTATAACACCATCGACGGCAAGCCCGATGCCTATGACGTGGTGATCGCCCCCGGTGACCCGAGCGTATTCGGCAATGACCCTGATCTGCTCATGCGCTGGTGGTACGCCGGCGACACGTGGACTGATTCTCGGATGCACTGGAAGGGCACCGAGTCCTATGACAAGGTGCAGGAACTGCTGGATAAGGGCCAGCGCGCCACCGATCCCACCGACCAGCAAAACGCTTGGAATGAGCTCTATGACGTTCTGTCTGAGAATGTTCCGCTCTATCCGCTCTTCCACCGCAAGGCACCCACAGCCTATGACGCCACCACCTTGGTGGACTTCCAGCCAATTTCTCTCACTGGCTTGAGCTTCGTGGGTGTGGGCACCACCCAATAAAACGGGGCTGATCCAGGGAGCGCGTCGCAGCGTGGTGCGTTTCCTTGGATACAGGCACCCCTGTACACCGCGGCCCACTATCGCCGCATCACTTCTAGGCCGCCGTGGGGCGAGATAGCACCCCGCCTGCCCGACGGCGGCCTTGTGTATGCACGAAATGAGAAGAAGAATCTATGTCTAACCTGATCCGATTGATTGGCCGGCGTCTTGTAGCGCTGCCCATCATGGTCCTTGGTGTGACGTTCTTGGTGTTCTTCATCATGTCCTTTAGCCCTGCCGACCCTGCCCGCCTCGCGCTGGGTGAGGCCGCCTCGCTAGAAGCGCTGGAGAACTACCGCGAAACACACGGCCTCAATGATCCACTCCTCGTTCGCTATGGCAGCTTCCTCGTGAACATGGTGCAGGGGGACCTAGGCACCACTACCGGTAATACTCCGGTAGTGGACGTGATCGCTCAAGCGTTCCCCATCACCTTGCAGCTCACCTTCCTCGGCCTCATCATCGCCGCTGTCCTCTCGCTCATCTTTGGCGTGGTGGCAGCCCTGTACCGCGACCGCTGGCCAGACCAAGTGATCCGCGTGTTCTCCATCGCGGCTCTGGCTACCCCTTCTTTCTGGCTGGCCATCCTGCTGATCCAGTGGCTGGGCACTATCCCTGGTGGCGCAGGAGTATTCCCCGCGCTCATCACCAGCTGGGTGCCCTTCTCTGAGGATCCCGCGACTTATGTGAACAACATGTTCCTGCCCGCGGTGGCCTTGGCGCTTCCTGTCGCCGGCTCGCTCACCCGCGTGGTTCGTACCGCGATGGTAGAGGAGCTGGATAAGGACTATGTGCGCACCGCCATTGGCTCCGGTATTCCGAAGCGGGAAGTGATTTCCCGCAATGTGCTGCGCAACGCACTGATCACCCCGATCACTGTGCTGGGCCTGCGCGTCGGCTATCTCATGGGTGGTGCGGTGATCATCGAGATCATCTTCAATATCCAAGCCATGGGCCAGCTCATTCTGGACGGAGTGACCCGCAACGATGTGTACCTCGTGCAAGGCGTGACACTCACCGTGGCCATCGCCTTCATCATCATCAACATCATCGTGGACATGTTGTACGTTCTCGTTAACCCGCGCATCAGGAGCATCTAATGCGTAAAAAACTGACTGCTCAACTCGAATCCAACGCCGGTTCGCGCTTCCAAGGTCTGCGCGCATTGCCACTGGTCTCCAAAATCGCACTCGGCTTTGTGCTGCTCGTGGCGCTCATGGCGATTCTCGCTCCGCTGATTGCCCCCTATGATCGTCTCGCCACCACCGGCGCCCCGATCGAACCGCCCAGTAGTGCTCACTGGTTTGGTACTGATTCCATCGGCCGCGACATCTTCTCGCGTGTGGCCTATGGCGCCCAGTCCTCACTGATTATCGGCCTCTGCGCCACTGCTGCTGCCCTCGCCGTGGCTGCCGTGCTCGGCTCTATCGCCGCTACCGCCGGCAAGGTGGTGTCCGAGGTGCTCATGCGCATCCTCGACATCATCATGTCCTTCCCCGGTATCGCGCTGGCCGCCGTATTCGTGGCCGTATTCGGCAACTCCATCCCCGTGCTGGTCTTTGCTATCGGCTTCCTCTACGTGCCGCAGCTTTCCCGCGTGGTGCGCGCCAATGTGCTCGCTGAGTTCGGCGAGGACTATGTCTCCGCCGCCAAGGTGATGGGCTCTGGGGTACCGCATATCCTGTTCAAGCACGTGGCCCGCAATACCATCGCCCCCATCGCAGTGTTCGCCACCGTGCTCGTGGCCGATGCCATCGTCTTCGAGGCCTCGCTGTCCTTCATCAACGCCGGCGTGAATCCGCCCGAGCCCTCCTGGGGCAATATCCTGGCCGATGGCAAGCAGGTGCTGCTCAACGGCGCGTGGTGGCCCACCTTCTTCCCCGGCCTGATGATTCTGCTCACCGTGCTGGCACTCAATATCCTCTCTGAGGGGCTTACCGACGCCATGGCCTCCCCGCGGATCAAGCCCACCGCCGCTACGACGGACGAGGGCGAGACCGTGCAGAGCCGCGACACCTTGGGTGTGGTCTCCGCTGAAGAGGCCCGCGCCTCGCTGCAGACCTCGCTGGCTACCCTCCGCGAGGCCGAGTCCAAGGAAAACCGTCGCCTCGACTACACCTTGGGCAAGGAGCCGCTGATCGAGGTCAAGAACCTCTCCATCGCCTTCCCCGCCGCGCACGGCGATGTGAATATTGTGGATAACATCAGCTTCACCGTCGCTCCAGGCCAAACCATGGGTCTGGTGGGCGAGTCCGGCTGCGGTAAATCCATCGTGTCCATGGCGATCATGGGGCTGCTTCCGGATACCGCCCGCATCACCGGCGAGATCCTCTTCGATGGCAAGAACGTTCTGGAGCTCTCGCCCGAGGAGCACAATGCCCTACGTGGCCACGATATGGCCATGATCTACCAGGATGCACTCAGCTCGCTGAACCCCTCCATGCTGATTAAGTCTCAGCTGCATCAGCTGATTCGCCGCGGTGGCAAGCGCTCCGCGGAGGAATTGCTGGAGCTGGTGGGGCTCGATCCGGAGCGCACCCTCAAGTCCTATCCTCATGAGCTCTCGGGTGGTCAGCGCCAGCGAGTGCTGATCGCCATGGCCCTGACGCGCAACCCACGACTACTCATCGCGGATGAGCCCACCACGGCCCTGGACGTCACCGTTCAGCACCAAGTGGTGGACCTGCTCAATGAGCTGCGCGACAAGCTCGGCTTCTCCATGATCTTTGTCAGCCATGACCTCGCGCTGGTGGCCAAGCTGGCCCACAAGATCACCGTGATGTACGCCGGCCAGGTGGTGGAGCATGGCAATACCCGCGAACTGCTGGCCGATCCGCGACACGAGTACACCCGTGGCCTGCTCGGGGCCGTGCTGTCCATCGAATCCGGTGCTGACCGGCTCTATCAGGTGCCCGGTACCGTGCCCAGCCCGCGCGAGTTCGTGGAGGGTGATCGCTTTGCCCCTCGCTCCTCCTATCCGGAGATCGGCTTGAACGAAAAGCCCGTGCTGCGCCCAGTGGATGGTTCCCCCAGCCACTCCTACGCTGCCACCGACCAGCTACTGAATAGCTTGAAGGGAGCCTAGATCACGATGGCTAAGAAGAACGCTGCAGCTGCCACAGCGCCGCTGATTCAGCTCAAGGACATCAACGTTATTCACAAAACCCGCACGGGTAAGCTCTTCCGCCCCGATAAGGTGCACGCCAATAAGGACGTGAATCTGAGCATTCGCCGCGGCGAGGTCGTGGGAATCGTGGGCGAGTCTGGCTGTGGTAAATCCACTCTCGCCAGGGTGATGGTGGGGCTGCAAAAGCCCACCTCCGGGGAGGTGTTCTTCAGGGGGCAACCGATGAAGAACTCCGCCAAGATGCGCAAGGAGCTTGGCCGCTCAGTATCGGTGGTGTTCCAAGACCCAGCGACAGCCCTCAACCCGCGTATGAGCGTGCGCGATCAGCTGCTGGACCCGCTGCGTGTGCACAAGATTGGCTCCGAGAACGCCCGCCTCAAGCGAGTGAAGAAGCTATTGGATCTCGTGGGCCTGCCACAATCTGCTCTCGAGGTGCTGCCGCGCCAGATCTCCGGCGGACAGCGCCAGCGCGTGGCGATCGCCCGCGCCCTGGCCCTCGAACCCGATCTGATCATCGCCGATGAGCCTACCTCCGCGCTCGACGTCTCGGTGCGCGCTCAGGTGCTCAACCTGCTCACTGATCTACGCAATGAGCTGGGCCTTGGCCTGGTGTTTATCTCTCACGACATCAACACTGTCCGATATGTCTCGGACCGTATGTGCGTGATGTACAAGGGCGAGATCATTGAGGAGCAGCCCACCGACGATCTTTTCGCCTCCCCGAAGCAGGACTACACACGGACTCTGCTCGCCGCAACCCCTTCGCTACTGTAATTTTGTAGCGTCTAGAAAGGTAATAATGACTGCTATGTCGCGAATTTCCCACGGCATTATTCCGCCGCTGTTGACTCCGCTGAGTGCAACGGGCGACATTGATATTCCGGCGCTGAAAAAGCTGATCGATCGGCTCATCGAGGCGGGCGTAGACGCCATCTTCGCTCTCGGTTCCTCCGGTGAGGTGGCTTTTCTTAACGACGCCGACCGCACTCAGGTGCTCCGCACGACCGTTGAATACGTTGCCGGTCGAGTCCCCGTGTATGCCGGCTGTATTGATACCCAAACGAATCGCGTGATCGAGCACGTGCGCCAAGCCGAGTCCTGCGGCGTGGACGCCGTGGTGGTCACCGCCCCCTTCTATGCCATCACCGGCCCAGAGGAGATCACCCAGCACTTCCGTTTAGTGGCGCAGTCCACCGAGCTGCCGGTGATCGCCTATGACATCCCCGTGTGCGTGCACACCAAGCTCGCCCCGGAGCTGCTCGTGGCCCTCGGAAAGGAAGGCGTGCTTGCGGGAGTGAAGGATTCCTCCGGCGACGATGTGTCCTTCCGCCGCCTCGTGCAGCTCAACGAGGCCGCCGGCCACCCGCTGGTGGTGCTTACCGGCCACGAGGCAGTGGTGGATGGTGCCTTCGCGGCGGGGGCCGATGGCTGCGTACCGGGGCTGGGAAACGTGGATCCCGCCGGCTATGTGCGGATGTGGCAGGCCTATCAGGCCGGCGATTTCCCCACGGTGATCGCCGAGCAGAACCGCTTGGCCGCGCTCTTCGAGATCGTATTCCAGCCGGTGGGCAAGGTGGGCCCCGCTGCAGGTGTGGGAGCATTTAAGACGGCCCTCGAGCTGATGGGCGTGTTTTCCTCCAACCTCATGTCCTCGCCCTTGCCACAGATCACGGATACCCCCTCGCGCGAGGCGATCCGCTCGATCGTGGAACGCGCCGGTCTGCTCTAGCAGCACACCGCTTATCGACGCACACCCTCCCGTTGCTCACGCTCGGGAGGGTGTGTGCAGGGTAGGCGGGGCCGACCTAGAATAATGAGCCATGTCCCAGCCAACCCGCACGTCATCCACCACCGGCCGGGTTCTCCGCCGGCTCCGCGTCCCCAGCAGTCTCTCGGGCCGCGTTAAACGCGCCATCACCCAGGGCACTCACCGCCTGAACGATTCGTGGCTGAGTATCGTTCAATCGGCGCTCGGCGCCGGCCTAGCATTCTTTATCGCGCTGCACATCACCCACCACAACGTTCCCTTCTTCGCCCCTATGGCGGCGGTGATCGTCACTGGTATCTCTGGGGTGGGACGTATGCGTCGTGCCATCGAGCTGATGGTGGGCGTGGTCATTGGCGTCGGTATCGGTGATCTTCTCATTGTGCAAGTGGGTTCGGGCCCCGTGCAGATCGCGGCCGCGGTAGTCATCACCCAAGCGGTGGCCCGCTTCATGGATAAATCACCGCTGGTCTCTAACCAGGCGGCGATTGGTGCGGTACTGGTGGCCACCCTTCTCCCACCGGGCGATGCCGGCGGCTTCGACCGCATGATTGACGCGGTGATCGGCGGGCTGGTCGCCATCCTTATGATGGCGTTGATCCCGGCCTCCCCGCTCAAAGCGGGCCGGAGGGAAATCGCCAAAGTGCTCGGTATCGCCTCCGATGTTCTGGCCGATGTGGCAGCCGCCCTGCGCAGCAATGATGCCCGCGCCATCGCGGAAGCGTTGGACGAGGTGCGAGGCACTCAGGGATATATCAACTCCATGATCGCCGCCGCCAAGGAAGGCAAGGCCTCGGTAGAGGTATCGCCCTTCCTCTGGGGCGACGCCTCGCGCCGCGTCAATACTCTGCTGAGCACCCTGGAGCAGGTAGATAACGCGGTGCGCACCACCCGCGTGCTGGCGCGCCGGGCCCAAGTGCTCATTGAAGATGGTGATACGGTCAGCGATGAGCAGCTTGCCCTCATTGATGAGCTCTCGGACATCACCCTGCAACTCTCCGAGCTTTTCGACCGCGGCGAGAAAAACGTTCGGTCCCAGCAAATCCCACAGGTGGTACGACGGCTCCGCCGCCTCGGTGCTCGCATGGGCCTCGCCGTGGCCGAGGGGCGCGTGCTCTCGGCTCACATGATGCTTGGGCAGTCCCGCTCGCTAGTGGTTGATTTGCTGCAAGTCTGCGGCCTGTCGCGTGATTCGGCACAGGCAGTACTCAAGCCCACCTCCGATACCCCGCATGTGCCGCCCGAGCTCTGGGAAGACTAGGGCACACGAGTACCCGCGAGCAGCTTCTACCTGGCGGCCACACTAGAGACGAATAATCTGCGCATCACGTAAATGCCGATAGAACGTAACAGCCTCCACCGGCTTCGGGCGGGCCACCCCATCAATACTCACCCGCAGCTGCGGCCCACCGGCCTGCACGGCGCGACCCGTGAGTAGAGAGGAAGCATCGCGTTCACCGGCAGTGCTGCGGCGGAACCACCAGCGCCCGCGTGCCGGAGCGAGGGAAGTACTCAGCCGCACCGCCGCGATCCCCGGCGCATCCACCATGGGAACCACGCGGGCACCAAAAAGCCCGCGCCGGGCGGGGGAGTGGTCCTCGTTATGGTGCAGGCGAGCATCATCGACGATGATCTCGCCCACGAGCTGCAGATCCTCGGGGTCGCTGATCGTCGCATGCCCAGCTATCACGCTGCCTTTATCGTCGCGGATGAGGCAGCTCGGCCGCGGCGAGCCATAGCGCGCCAGCCGCCAGGCGGCCGTCGGCTCGGTGGGAATCCCGAAATTTCGGGCGGCCACCGAGTCCGGATCCGTGGGCACAAAACCGATCTCAGCCCAGAGCGCGTCGATCTTCATCAACCGGCTGAGCACAGCTGACAGGGCGGCATCGCTGCCTACCACGATGATCCGCCACGGCTCCGCTGGCTGCTGCGGGGCAGGTTGGGGCTGGCCAAGGTGCTCCACATCGGGGCGCGCCTGGATCTCGGCCAGGCTCGGGGTGGGATCCTCAGGCAGAACATCCCGCGCCCGCGCGCCGAGAAACATCAGGTCACGCCGTTGCGGCAGCGCCGGAAGCTGCATGAGCTCGCCGGCGTCGAGGGGGCAGGAGTGAGCACCACAATTGAGCACAAGGGTGGACATGACTGCCATAGTATCTGGCTACACTGGGGGACTATGATTTTGGTGTGGTACCGCGATGACCTGCGCACAATCGATCACGCTCCGCTCGAATGGGCAAGAGAGCAGGACGAGGACATCTGCGCGGTGTACGTCTGGGAAACCCCGCCACCGGGGCTACGGCCACTGGGGGAGGCAAGCCGCTGGTGGCTGGCCTATTCGCTGCAGGCTCATCGCCGCCGCCTCGCCGATCTCGGCATCCCTCTCCATATTGTGTCTGGCGATCCCTCGCAGCGCATACCGCAACTCGCGGCGGAGTGCGGTGCACACACGGTTGTATGGCAGCGCCGCTACGTGCCGCAACTCGCGGAGCGCGATGCGGCCATACAATCCGATCTCTCCACTACCTATGGCGTGCGCAGCTTTCCCGGCTATCTTCTCTCTGAGCCGTGGGAGGTAAAGAATAATAAGGGCACAGCCTATGCGGTGTATTCCCCCTATGCCCGTAAAGCGGGCGAGATGCTCGATGAACAGTTCGGTGTAGATCAGGTGCAGCCGCCGACGCCGCAGGAACCGTCGTGGCAGCTCGATGAGGATATTCGCGCTCTCGGACTGGTCAGTGAGATCGACTGGGCGGCAGAGTTTCGGGAGCAGTGGCAGCCCGGCGAGGTGGGCGCGTGGGCGGCGCTGCGCCGCTTCGAGCAGCGCTGTGCATCCTACGGCGACTATGCAGAAAAGCGCGACTACCCGGCCGTGCCCGCCACGTCCAGGCTCTCACCCCACCTGCGGTTTGGTGAGATCAGTCCAGCGATTCTGTGGCGGAGCATTTCTGATTCCACGTTCCGTTCCGAACTCTTGTGGCGGGACTTTGCTTGGACCCGGCTGTGGGAGCATCCGGATCTCGCTACTACTAATGTGCGGCGACAATTCGATTCCTTCCCGTGGGCGTGGAACGGCAGCGCCACCGCCTTCCCGCTGACCCCGCCTCACGAGGAGTATGCGGACGAGCTCACTCAGTGGCAGCGCGGCACCACCGGCGTGCCCCTTGTAGACGCCGGCATGCGCGAGCTCTGGGCCACCGGCACAATGCATAATCGCGTGCGGATGGTGGTGGGATCGTGGCTTACAAAAAACTTGGGTATTCACTGGCGTCATGGCGAGGAGTGGTTCTGGAATAGCCTTGTCGACGCAGACTATGCCGCCAACCCCTTCAATTGGCAGTGGGTAGCAGGCTGCGGGGATGACGCTGCCCCGTACTTCCGTATTTTCAACCCCCTCACTCAGGAAAAGAAGTTCGATGCCGACCACCGCTATATCCAACGCTGGATTCCCGAATGGGGAACACCGCTGTATCCCGAGCCACATGTGGACGTGAAGGAGTCACGCGCCCGCGCCCTTGCCGCCTTCAAAGACACCACACACCGCTGAGATAGAGGTGATGTAGACTGATTCCGGCTCTTCAGAGGGCTAGGACACTCCATACCTCTCAATAGACATAAAGGGAAGTGACTCACCATGGCGGTTGTGGTCATCGTCGGCGCCCAATGGGGCGATGAAGGCAAGGGAAAAGCCACCGATATCCTCGGCGGACAAGTAGATTATGTGGTCAAGCCCAATGGCGGAAATAACGCTGGACACACCGTGGTGGTGGGCGGTGACAAGTACGAGCTCAAGTTGCTTCCGGCGGGCGTACTGTCAGAGAACGCCACCCCTGTGCTGGGTAACGGTGTGGTCATCAACCTTGAGGCGCTTTTCGACGAGATTGATGGCCTTGAGGCGCGCGGCGCCAATGCCTCACGGCTGCGCATCTCCGCGAACGCCCACGTCGTGGCTCCCTACCACCAGATCATTGACCGCGTGGGAGAGCGCTTCCTCGGTAAACGTGCCATTGGTACGACTGGCCGTGGCATTGGCCCCACCTATGCGGACAAGGTCTCCCGCGTGGGCGTGCGAGTACAGGACATCTTCGATGAGTCCATCCTGCGTCAGAAGGTGGAGTCGGCCCTCGACCAGAAGAATCAAATCCTGGTGAAGATGTACAACCGTAAAGCCGTGGATCCTGAAGAGGTTGTGCAGTACTTCCTCTCCTATGCCGAACGCTTGAAGCCCATGGTGATCGAGTCCGAATTGGAACTCAACCGTGCCATCGACGAAGGCAAGCATGTGCTCATGGAGGGCGGCCAAGCCACCATGCTGGACGTGGATCACGGCACCTACCCCTTCGTTACTTCATCGAACCCTTCAGCGGGCGGCGCCTGCGTAGGATCCGGAATTGGCCCCACCAAGGTCACGTCCTCTCTGGGCATCATCAAGGCCTACACCACGCGCGTGGGCGCCGGACCGTTCCCCACCGAGCTTTTTGATAAATGGGGCGAATTCCTACAGACCACAGGTGGAGAAGTGGGAGTAAATACTGGCCGGAAACGGCGCTGCGGTTGGTATGACTCCGTGGTGGCTCGCTACGCCTCCCGCGTGAATGGCTTCACTGATCTCTTCCTCACCAAACTCGATGTGCTTACGGGCATAGGAGAGATCCCCATTTGCGTTGCCTATGACGTAGACGGCACGCGCTTCGACGAGATGCCGATGACGCAATCTGACTTCCATCACGCCACGCCTATTTACGAGACCATGCCGGCGTGGGAGGAAGATATCACCGGCTGCCGTAGCTTTGAGGATCTCCCTCCCAAGGCTCAAGACTATGTGCACCGACTGGAGGAGCTGTCCGGCTGCCGTATTTCCTATATCGGTGTGGGCCCTGGGCGCGACCAAACCATCACGCGCCATCATGTGATAGAGCAAGCATAAAATTAGCCTAAGCAGCCTCCTCCCGTCCCCAAACGGGGGGAGGCTTTGTGCTGCCTAAAGTGGGACGGGGGAGTGGATCTTATATGCTCCGAAAGCTCCTATGGCTGAAAAGATGCAGGTGATAGTCCTATGTGTAGTGTTTTGTTAGCAGGCTCTTAAGAAACTTGTCAGCAACATGAAACGAAACCGCGCGCCTGCACGATCTACCCAGTAGATACGCCGTCGCTATACCTTAAAGAAAGATAAATTTTCTATCTTGTGGCTTCGTCTTGGGTGCTATAGCATGAGTGCCAACGCTGATTATTACAGCTACGAACTGCAGGAACTCTTAGTTCACCCAAGGATGTTTCATTCTTGGTGCTTTTTCGTGTTAATCCTCTAGCTTTCCGAGGTCAATAAATTGAATCCTTCACAACCCTCCAGGCAGCGGCTCATGAGCGCCATGGCGGTACTCATGGTGCTCATGCTTGTGGTCGGCGTAGTTACGTATGGTGCCGGTACTGCAGCTTATGCTGAGGATATTGAAGATACCTCCATAGCAACGGCCTCGGAGACCGAGAGTGACAACTCTGATTCGGCTCAAGAAACAAAGCCCAGTAGCTCACCTGCGCCCGCTCCTTCCGTGACTAAGGCACCCTCCACTACCTCCCAAGCTCCTCAAACTAAGCCCAAGGAGACGCGAGTAGAAGAGGGATCCACAAGCGACGAGGAAACTGTAGAGACCACGTCGAAAGAAACGGACGCCGTCGAGGATGAAGCTGACTCTGAGGATGAGCCCGTTGATATGCCACCCCTGAGGACCCTGAACCGCAAGCCGCGTGCGGCAGGTGATCCCTATCAGAAGCTGTGTGGCCAGAGAGTCGGCATTCTTGTCGATGTCTCCGGTTCGACACGCGACCATGTGAGCGAATATCAGGAGGCACTTAGAGCTGTGCGAGACAATCTCGCAGGTACCGGCACGGAAGTGGGTGTGCGTCCCTTCGCTACCAAATCACCCGCCATATCTGGAAGAGGGTTCGCGCCGCGGGAGCTGAATGACGCTGGTGTAGCCGAATTCAATTCGTTTATCGATAACCTCGGCAGTGAATGGCCCCTGCAAGAGGTTGACAGTGCCTCAAACTACGATCTAGCCCTTAAGAGTGCCCTCGGTACGGGCTATGACCAAATCATTCTCATTGGTGATGGGGCCATCGAAAGCGGTAGTGATGCTGGCAAACGGGCAGGAGTCTACAGCCATCGCGTCTATGACTCCTTTACCTATGCTGACCAGCTGCGCGCTCAGGGTACCCGCCTCGTGGCTCTGAAAATGGGTAACGCCGTCACCGACGGAAACGCCGTATACTGGTCTGAAAGCCCTTATAAACTAGACACCTACTTCCGAGATGCGGAAAATCCCCCGCCTGGCTTTGAACGTGGCACTCGTGGCGCGGTGAAAAGCAGAAAGAAGATCAGCTCGTAGCGGTCGAGTGGAGCAAGGTTCAAGGCCAAGTTGGGAGCCGAACTGGTTTTGGTGATGCCCATCGCGCACCTCTTTATGTCACGTGGGTATTTAAGAGTACGACCAAATATCTAGAGCGCTTGACTGACCGTGTGGTGGAGAGTGATTATCGCGAGTTGACTGAGGATCTAGACGAACTCACCTCCGGTTGTGTCGGAACCATCAACGTGCACAAGAAGATCGTTGATGCCAATGGCAAGGTTGATAATCAAGCCGATACCGGCGGTTTCACCTTCCGTGCGGACCGTGCCCTTGTTAACGACAGGGAACAGCACAACGTGCAGCAGTCTACCGGTAATGACGGTATGACCGAGTTCAAATACCCAGTCGCCAAAAACGGAACGGCCACCATCACGATCCAAGAGATCCTGGATGAGGGCTCTTCCTATAAGCTGCGCCCCCAAGATGTCTCCGGTAACAAGAAAGCTGTTGCTACCTGCAAAGTGATCAACGCCGGCGCCAACGTCCCCGTCAGCTATGGCAGTGGCTCTGGCCGCGTGGTGACGTCCGACGTGTCCAACAATAGCTTTAGCATTAGCGGGCTGAAGGAAAAGGATATCGTCGACTGCACAGTTCATAACACTCTCGGTGACCCTGAGCTGAGTATCGCTAAATCGGCAAGCGCCGAACCTCGAGTGATCACCGGTGACGGCCAAGAATTTAAAGCCGAATACCAAGTAGATGTGAAAAATGACGGCACCGCGGAGGGAACGCCCGACAGCATTCGGGAAGTCCCCGCCGCACCGCAGGGGCTTCGTATCCTTAAGGTAGAGGTGGATCATCCCGACAATGCGGATAACTCCTTGATCAAGAAGCCTATTGAACTCAATAAAGACGGAGCTGCGTGGGTTCTGCCGAAGAGCGCCATGAAGAACGTCCCCGCGAAGCAGACGCGCTCGGCCAAGGTCAATGTGACCTACCGTGTGGACAATGTCAATGACCTGAAGGGCAACTTAGAATGCCCAGCTGGTGGACTGACTAACCGAGTGGAGTTGGACCGCGACCATAACGCCGAAGCCTGCGTTGGTCTCTCCATTCCCAGCGTCGCGATAGGGAAGTTCCTCAACGGTGAAAATGCAGACACCCGCGAAGACGCAGCCACCACGACTGGCGGCGGCGACACAACTATTCGCTACGACATCCGCAATGACGGAACTGCTCCGCTGGAAAAGTTCACCATTGCTGATGCGCAATTGGACCCGGATACAACAACGCCCAACGGAAAAATTGTGCCTGAAGGGCTCGAATGTAATCGCGGCGCACAAGTAGAAAAACAAGAGAATACGGTCCGCATTGTGCCCAACCGGCCTTTGGCTCCGAACGATGTCCTCACCTGTACGTGGACATCCCAGTCACTCGCCGCAGAACCGGGGCAGTATCACGCTAACCGCGCGACAGTGATGGCTAGCTTTAATGTGCCGAAGGGCCAAATGGTAAATGGAGACCCAATTAGTTCGGTCACCGATACCAATGATGCGTGGATGTTCACCCTGCCGATCTTGACGGGAAACATGCCACTTACCGGTGGCAAAGGAGTATGGCTATTGCTTCTTGCAGGCGCAGCTCTCACTCTCGGTGGAAGCCTAGCTCTTCGCCGCACAACCTAGAACGCAGCTACTAATCGCAGTGGCAACACAATTAGCTTGATTAACTAAGGAGTGACAATGGGAATCGACCGCCCTCGGTGCAATAGCGAATGATAAGGGGCACCGCCTTGCCTGTATCCCTACATTCACCTCGTGGCCGTGGGGAACAGCTGGAACCATCCCGTCGGGATTCTTCGGCGGGGCCACCCATCGCCAAAATACTAGGTGTTTACAGCCGGTAGCGCCTAGTACTATCTCCAACTTTCGAAGGAATATTTATGAATAAGTTTGCACGCAGCGCCTTCGCTGTCGCAGCCTCCGGTGTGCTCGTTTTGGGCTCCGCTGGTATCGCCGCCGCACAAGAAGATCCTGCTGACGAGTGTAACGGCGTCATCTGTGACACCATGGAAGCCGCTGAGAACGAGGGCATGAAGCTCCACGTTCACAAGTACGAAAACTCCAACCCCGGCGATGCCGGTAACGGCACTAAGATCGACGACAGTTCCCTCGGCCAGCCGCTCGATGGCGCAACCTTCAAGGTAGAGAAGGTCACCGGCGTTGATCTGACCACCAACGAGGGCCAGAAGAAGGCCGAGAAGATCGCTAAGGGCACCGAAGAGGCCCCAGGTTTCTCCGACGCTGTCAGCAAGACCACTGCTGATGGTCAGGCTGTGTTCGAAATTGCAGAGATCGGCCTCTATCGCGTCACTGAGACCGCTGCACCGGCCGGCTACGAGGCCACCCAAGCCGAGCCCTTCTACGTGGCTATGCCGCTGACCGATCCGGATAACCGTCAGGGCTTCCTGCGCGAGGTACACGTCTACCCGAAGAACAAGAAGCAGGAAGACGTCGTCACCAAGTCCGTGACCGACGCCAACGCTATTAAGGAAGGCGGCATCATCACCTATGATGTCGCTGCCAAGGTTCCTTCCGGTTCCGAGTTCGCCAAGATCACCCTGACCGATAAGTATCCCTCCGCCCGTTTGGAGAATCCTGATGTTAAGCAGGTCTCCGTCGGTGCCGACACCGTACTTAATAAGGATGAGGATTACACTGTCGACACCAACACCCCTGGTGAGGTTGCGATCAACCTGACCAAGGCCGGCATCGCGAAGGTTGTTGCCAAGAAAGGTGACGAGCGCAAGGTGCAGGCACAGATTGACTTCACGGTCAAGGCTAACGGCGATAACGAGACCGCTCCGATCAAGAACAACGCCTCGATCACTACCTCTACCGGTGACGATGATCCGGGCACCGAGGTTGAGATTCCGGAGGAGGATCAGCCGGAGACCTACTTCGGTAACGTGAAGATCAACAAGACCAACACCGATGGTCAGGGTATTTCTGCAACCTTCGACCTCTACACCTGTGATTCCGCTGACGAAATCGTCGAAGAGAATAAGGTCAGCTCGGACATCGAGGTACAGGCTGCAGGCACCACTATCAAGGGCCTGCACGTGAACGACTACGTGAACGGCGAGGCTAAGGAAACCGACCCGACCGGCTACTGCCTCGTGGAGACCGCCGCCGGCGAAGGCTACGAGCTGCTCCCTGAGCCGGTGTACTTCACAGTCGAGAAGGGCCAAGACGAGACCATCGACCTCACCACCGTCAACATCGAGAACGTCGAGTCCAACGCTGGCTTCGACCTTCCGCTCACCGGTGGTCGCGGTGTGACCATGCTGCTGGTTCTCGGTGGCGTGCTGATCGTGGGTGGCGGCGCTTACGCCTTCTACTCCAACCGTCGCCAGAACGCTGCTTCCTAATAGGAGCTAGCCACAAGGGCTGACATCTCTTTCGGGGTCAGAGACTAAACAGACCCCACCTAAACCTAGAAATTCCTAATTTCATAGCCCTGTACCAATAACTAGTTAAGTATTAAGGAGGCGCCGTGACTACTACCGTGAATTCGGACGCGCCGAGGCCGACACAGGCACGTGCGGGGTCGCTCCGGCGCCGCCTCGTTCCTCTGATCATTATCCTTCTTGGGCTGGCAATCCTCAGCTACCCAGTGGTGGCCACGTATCTGGCGAACTCACAGCAGAGCTCAGCAGCACAGGCCTACTCTCGGTCGATTGTGGATAACACCACCCAAGAAGAACGGGACGACGCCATTCGTCGAGCACACGAGTGGAACGAGCAACACGCAAACGGCCCAGTGCTCGATCCGTGGCTCGCGCGAGTCGACAAGTCGAATTCTCAATACCAAGAGTATTTGAAGCAGCTCGACCTCGCCGATGTCATGGGGCGTATCGTCATCCCGAAGATTGAATCCGACCTCCCGATCTACCACGGAACCGATGAGGAAACACTCAATCGTGGTATCGGGCACCTCTATGGCAGTTCCCTCCCCGTAGGCGGAGAATCCACGCACACCGTACTCACCGGTCACACCGGCCTTTCCCACGCAACACTGTGGGATAACCTCACCGACGTGGAAAAGGGCGACGGTATTTATCTCAGCGTCTCCGGCCAGAAAATGAAGTATGTGGTGAGCGATATTAACGTCGTTCTTCCAGACGAAACCGATCTCCTCAAGCCAGAAATTGGCGCCGATAAGATCACCCTCATCACCTGCACACCCTACGGAGTGAACTCCCATAGGTTGCTGGTAACCGGTCAACGGGCACCGTTGGACGATGAAGAAGCCAGCCAAACATTGGACAAGACCTACACACCGTGGCAATGGTGGATGTCGCTGGTCGTGGCAATCATCGTGGCCGTGCTCATCGCAATGTTTGTGTGGATCATGAAACAGCGCCGGCGCGCCGCCGGACAAGGAGAGTAAGAGTATGCCCACCACTGCTCAACACCGCCTGCACAGTATCTGCGGCTGGATCATCGGAGCACTGCTTCTCGTAGTCATGTGCGCACCACAAGCGTGGGCCGCCGACACACCGCGACCCTCCTCTGTCGATCCCTACGCCCGTGGCGAACTCACCATCCACAAGGCGCTCGGCGATCCGCTCACCCAATTCGGCGATCCCACCAACCCCGATGCGGACCTCAGCAGGGAACCGATCCCAGGCCTGCAATTCCAAATCCAACGGGTCATGGATATAGACGAGGTGGATATAGACCTCACGACGAACGCCGGTTGGTACAAACTCAGAAAAAGCAACATTGCTGATTACTTCGAAGGCAGCGGGAGAGACGTAAGCTTGGGCCAAGCTTACACCGCAGTCACCGATGACAACGGTGCGGCACATTTCAGCGAACTGCCCATCGGCGCCTACCTCGTCCAGGAATTGCCGAGCGCTGCACAAAAGAATTCCCTCTCTTTGGTGAGCCCCTTTATCGTCACCATCCCGATGACGAATCCCGACAACCGCAGCGAATGGACCTATAGCGTCGAAGTTAACGCCAAGGACCAGCGCATCATGGCGAATAAGGATGTCTCCGCAACGTGTATCGAAGCTGGAGACACCATCACCTATGGCATTTCCTCCACCACTCCGGCTCCCGATCACAATGGTGTGATCCACCGCTTCGAGATCGCCGACCCGATCTCCCCAGAACTGGAGTTCATCAAGCTGAAGTCGAAGATAAGCATTCAGCAGCCCGGCCCGGATGGTAAGAACATCACCTTACATGCCGATGAAGACTTCTCGGTCGTGCTCACCGGCGGTGTGGTGGTCATGAAACTCCAGGACAAGGGTCTGGAGAAGCTCGCCAAGCTCCGCAGCGGCAATCCTGAAACCACTGTCTCATGGACCTTCGAAGCTACAGGCCCCGCCGAGGCCACGGGCCAGAAGATTCACAACCGCGGGCACGTCCTCGTCGAGGGATATCCGCAGTTCGATCCCCTCACCACTCCGGGTGTCCCCACGAACCGCGTCACCACCCAAGTCGGGAACTGCACGCCCACCACCTCGGATGTACAGACCCCAGTCACCGATCCTGAGATGCCCGGTGACACTGACGAGCCCACTACCCAGGCGACCGGTAAGCCTGGCACGGATTCCCCCGGTAGTAGCGGCGGCGGATCCTCCCAAAGCAGCGGCGGCAGCTCCGGCCCGCTCGCCAGCACGGGTGCTAGCGTGATCGGCCTCGTGATCGTTGGTGCACTCCTCGTGGCCATCGGTACCTGGCTCAGCACCCGCCGAGGACGCTCTGAATAAGAGCGAATAAACGGATACTCGCACCGCGGCCGCTTCCCCTCACAGGAAGCGGCCGCAGTCTTATGTTCAGCGTTCCTCCCGTAGCGGCGAGAGCCGAACCCCACCCGAGGGGCGGTGTTTAGGCATCATCGGTAATAGGGGTGACGGCCTTGGCGGCGCGGCGTGCATGAGTGCGCGCCTCCTCCACCGTTTCCGCGGTGGCCAGCGCCACCCCGAGGCGACGCCCAGGATAGCTATCCGCTTTACCAAAAAGACGAAGATCCACCTCCGGGATACTCATGGCCTCAGAAATGCCGGTATAGCGCACGGCATGGCCATCCTCAGCACCATTAATCACCGCGGCAGCACCAGGCGAGGTGAGCGTGACATCGACGAAAAAGCCCATCACGGCCCGAGCATGCAATTCGAACTCCGAGAAACGCTGCGTAGCCATGGTGACCATTCCGGTATCGTGCGGCCGCGGCGCAACCTCCGAGAAGTACACATCGTCGCCTTTAACAAAGAGCTCGACACCAAATACCCCGCGCCCCGACAGCGCATTGGTAATGCGGGCGGCGATAGAGCGCGCGAGATCACGGGTGGATTCCGACATCGGGGCCGGCTGCCAACTCTCGAGGAAATCACCGCTCGATTCGGCGTTATCGCTCGCGCGTCCAGCACTCATGCCGCCTAATTCTGCGACTTCTCCCAACCGGGTATGGCCAATGGGTTCACAGAACCACGTGGCCTCAGAATCCGAGTAGGGGTCCTTAGAGCGCACGGTGAGGATCGTCACCTCGTAGTCGAAATCCACGAATTCCTCGGCGATCACCTGCGCTGGGCCACCATCGATGGCATCCAGCGCGTTCGCCCACGCCTGCTCCACATCCGCCATGTCCCGCACCAGAGTCTGGCCGCGGGCGGCAGTGCCCTGATTGGGCTTCACCACACAGGGCAGTCCTACGTTGAGTACCGCCTGTTTCAACTCTTCAAGAGAAGTAGCAAAGGCGAAACGACAGGTAGGCACCCCCAGCTCATAGGCGGCGAGCTGTTTGAGTGTTTCCCGCGAATTCGTCATCTTCGTGGCGTGAGTAGACGGCACCACGGTCGAGAGACCCTCGGCCTCAATACGCTCGAGAGTGGTGGAATCCACCTGCTCGGTTTCGGGCACGAGATAATCGGGGCGCACCCTATTCACGAGCTCGTAGAGCGCCTCGCCATCGCGCACATCGAGCACATAGGCGGCGTGGGCCACTTGGTGGGCGGGGGCGTTTTCATAGCGGTCCACGGCGTGTACTTCTACCCCGAGCCTTTGGAAGGCGATGGCCACCTCCTTGCACAGTTCGCCGGCTCCGAGCAGCATCACTTTCGTGGCGGTATCGGAAAGGGCGGTACCGATCCAGTCCTGGGAATACACGCAGTGCCTCTTTTCCACACGGGTCGTAGGAATTAATGAGCTCTATTCTAGTGGGCGGTGAAGCAATAGGAAGAAGGCACCGACACATAACGTAGGCAGAAATTGGTCGGCGCGGTAGAGTTTAAACATGGCTTATCACGCAGATTCAGCGGATCTACCCGAGAAAGAAATCCTCACCTGGGACGGTTTCGGCCGCGCTTCCCGCGAGCTCGCCCAGACGGTTGTCAATGACGGTTTCACACCAGACATCATTGTGGCCGTCGCCCGCGGCGGCCTCGTGCCGGCTGGAGCGCTGTCCTATTCCATGGGCGTCAAGCTGTCTGACGCCATCAACGTGGAATTCTATACCGATGTGCACGAGACCTTGCCGGATCCGGTGCTGCTTGAGCCGCTGCTGGATATCGAGGCGATTAGCGATAAGAAGCTGCTCGTCGTCGACGATGTCGCCGATTCCGGCCGTACTCTTTCCTTGGTGCTCAAGCTTTTGGCCACCCACGGCGCCGATGTGCGCTCCGCGGTGCTCTACGCCAAGCCGACCAGCGAAGTAGATCCCACCTACGTGTGGAAACGCACAGCCGAGTGGATCGTGTTCCCCTGGTCCGCGGAACCGCCGGTGGAAGCCGAATAAACGGCCGCGTCACTCCTGTCCCGATTGCGCCCTGCACCCTTAACACTGCGGTGCGGGGCGCGCTGCGTTGCGCATAAGAAAACCCCGCATCCTCCAGTGGGGGATGGCGGGGCTTCGTGCGTGCCGAGTAGTCTCTGGCGCGTCTTAGCGGCGGCCTAGGCCGGCGAGGGACAACAGCTTCGCTACGGCGTATACCAGCGCGGCCGTCAATCCGATACAGCCGCCGGCGGAGAGCTGGAACATCACAGCTACCGCCAGACCACTCAAGCCCATGACTATGCCCATCACTGGCGCAAAGAGCAGCAAGGTACTGGGCCGGGTGGCGAATATGGCTACCGTGGCAGCGGGTGCGGCCAGCAAGGCGATGGACAAAATGGTGCCCACTGCCGGAATCAGCGCCACCAAGGTGAGCACGATGAGAGCGCTGATCAGCGCTTGGGTGAGGCTGCGTCGATGCGCCACTCCAAAACCGGCTGGGTCGAAAGCAAAGAACACCAGCCGCCGCCATCCTCCAGCGAGCACGAGGAGAACGCTGGCGAGCAGGATCAGCGCGAGAGTCACATCGGTGCGGGTCACGGTGAGCACGCTGCCCACGAGGAAGCTCTCCACCTTGATCGGTAGCGGCGCGAAGAGCTTATTGAGGAAATAACCCAAGGCGAAGCCGGTGGTGAGCACGATGCCCGCCGCAGATTGGGAGGTGCCCACCCGGGAGAGCGAAAACAGGGCACCAATGGGCCAGCACATCACCAGCGCGCCGATAAAGAGCGCGAGTGACAGCTGAGATTGGTTCAAGCCTAGGGCGGCACCGATAATCACGCCCACGACCGCGCCAGGAAAGGTGGCGTGGGTGATGGCCTCTGCAAAAAAGATTTGCTTATTCAATAGGGCAAGGCTGCCGACCAGACCAGCGAGCGCACCTACGAAAATGAGCTCCAGAATGGGAAGCGTGAGAATGTCGAGCATGAGTGGCTCACCTCCTTGTCACGGTGCGGCTGCGACGATCCTGCAGCAAACGAATGAGCAGAAACACAAAGTACATAGCCACCACAGACAGTGCCACGACTGCCTGAGGCGAGATCGGTCCTAGCGGAACCAGGCTCAATCCAATGATGCCGGAGACCACCGAGATGCCGATAGCGAGGGGAATCATGTGCTGGACGCGGCGCACCACCAGCCGCGCTGCGGCACCGGGAACGATGATGAAGCCGATCACCAGCAGCACGCCGATGGCGGCGGCGGAAGCCACCACCACAGCGGCGATGGCGACGTTGATCGTGAGGTCCACGATCCACAGATTCACCCCAGCGGCCTGGGCGCCATCGCGGTCAAAGGCGGTAAACACCTGGGTGGACCAGGTGGCAATCAGCAACGCGAGTGCCAGGGAGAATACCGCGAGCGCCGTGGTGAGGCGGTCATCGGTGATCTCGAGGAGGCGACCAAACATCAACGCCTCTAGCTGCCCAGAGCGATCTCCCTTGTAGAGGGAGATGATCACGCCGAGCGAAAAGAACCCAGTGAGCACAATGGCCACCCCAGATTCGCCGACGCGGGCGCGGGAGACAAGGGTGAGCACAATGGCCACCACCACCGCCACGGCCGAGGCGGTGGGCATGATCATATCGATTCCGCCGAACACCGCTCCGGCCACCACTCCGGGGAAGATGGCGTGCACGCTGGCCTCGGCATTGAACTCGAGGCTGCGCAGGTTCACAATAACGCCCAGCACGCCACTCACTACGCCGAGGGCGAGCAACAAAATGAGGGGCCGAAACATGAAAGGGGCCATGCCCACTTGGTGAGCTAGCTCAGTCCACATAGGCCGCAACCACCTCATTCACCGGTCCGAACTGCGGGGGATTCAACAGCGCCAGAACGTTATCGCACGCCCCCTCCGCCAGTTCATAGTCGTGGGTGGAGGCGATCAGGGCCGTGCCCGTGCTCTTGAGCTCGTTGAGTAGCGTCAATAGGATCTCGCGATTAGCCGTATCAAGGCCATTGAAGGGCTCATCGAGTAGCACCAGATCGGGTTGGGTCACGATGGCGCGTGCGAGAAGCACGCGCTGTTGCTGGCCTCCCGAGAGGCTGCCGAAGTGGGAGCCGGCGCGGTCGCCGAGGCCCACCTTCTCTAGGGCAGCGTGCACCCGGCGCTTATGCTTGCCCAGCGGCTGGAAAAAACGCAGCTGGGCGAGCACTCCCATGGCCACTACGTCGAAAGCAGTGACGGGGAAGGTGCGGTCAATATCAGCCGTCTGCGGCACATAGGAGATGCGGGGGGCCTGGACCTCCAGCTCGCCGGAGCACAGTCGGGCAGTGCCGATGATGCCGCGCAGTACCGTGGTTTTACCGCAGCCATTGGGGCCGATGAGGGCCAAGCCCTCGCCGGTGTTGACATGGGCGGTGACAGAATCGACAACGGTGGGGCCGCCATAGCTGAAGGAGGCGTCGCGGAGCGACACTATCATTGCAGCTGCTCCGGCAGATCGGCGACCTGGCCATCCCATGCAGTCACCAAGGTGTTCACGTTGTGCTTGATGGAGCCAATGTAGGTCTCGCCATCAGTGCCGGCCGGGCCGAGCGAATCGCCATAGAGGGCGTCATCGCCCACCACGGCCTTCACTCCGGCGGCCTTGGCGACGGCCTCGATGGACTTGGAGTTATTGGAGTTCTCCGCGAACAGCACGGTAGCGCCAGACTCCTTCACCGTCTCTGCGGCTTCGTTGATGTGGCTGGCGGTGGCGTCCTGCTGATCGGAGAAGTCGCTCAGTGCGGCGCCAATGAAGTCCACGCCGTACTCCTTAGAGAAGTAGCCGAAGGCATCGTGGCTGGTGAACAGCACTGGGTTATTCACGCTGCTGATGGACTCGCGGGTCCACTGATCCAGCAGCTCGAGCTTGGCGTTGTAGTCCTCCACCTTCTGGTGGATTTCGTCCTTCAGCTCAGTGTTGCCGCGCTCATCGGCTTCCTTTTCCAGAGCGTAGCCGATGTTTTCCACCTGAACCTTGGCGTTCTTCGGAGAGGTCCACACGTGTGGATCGTAGGTGAACTCTGCCACCTCGCCGGGCTCCGGGGCGAAGGGCCACGGGGCGACGTCCACTTGAGCGATGCCGCGGTCGATGTCATAGCGGCCGCTCTTAGACTTCTCCAGCTCCGACTTCTTATCGGTGGGTGCTTCATCCACATCGCTGGCCGTGAGCACGCCGGTGGTGACCAGCATGGTGCCAGAGAACTCACTGGAATCGATGGCCGAATCGAGGAAGTGCTCGAGATCAACACCGTTGACCATGACAAGATCAGCCTCGGAGGTCTTGACGAGCTGCTCGTGGGTCATCTCCAACTGATGCGCGGTGGCATTCGGTGCCAGCAGGCAGGTGAGATCCACCTGTGCAAGATCGAGCTGTTTCACATAGTCACAAATTTGGGTGGTGGAGGCCACCACCTTGATGTCGTCATCTGAAGATGCGGAGTCGGAACTGCAGGCGGCCAGGCCGCTGCCAAGCACGGCTGTGGAGGCCACAGCTGCGAGTACGCGCCTAGAGTAGATGTTCATTGTTGTCCCATCGAGTGGAAGAAATCAGTCAAATTCGCGCCGATGCCGCCCTGAGTGACAACAAGGCGGATCTATCATCGACCTTTAAAGTTTTGCATATTGATAGCCTAAGTTCAATGCACTGAATATCTAGCTGCCGGTGTGTTTGCTCACGTACACACAAACCCCCGTCCCTCCGGACGGAGGAACGGGGGAACGATGCGGTGCGCGTATTAGGACTCGAGCGGCTGCGGCTCGATCTTCCATACCTCTTCTGCGTAGTCGCGGATGGTGCGGTCAGAGGAGAAACGGCCGGAGGAGGTGATGTTGATCCATGCCTTCTCGGACCACGCCTGCTGATCGGCATAGTCTGCGGCTATGCGGTCGCGGGTGGCGCGGTAGTCGGCGAAATCGCCCAGCAGGTAATAGACGTCCGCCGGCTCCCAGTTGTTGGAGTTCAACAGCGACCAGTGGAGATCGTGGAACCAGCCGGAGCCGGAATCGTCCAGAGTACCGTCGACAAGCGCATCGAGCACCCGCTTCAGCCCGGGCACAGTTTCATACTCATGCCGCGGGTCATAGCTCTTGCGCAGCTCGGGAAGCTCCTCTTCCTTTGCGCCAAAGATATAGGCATTGTCATCGCCCACCGAGTCGAGGATCTCCACATTGGCGCCATCCAGGGTACCCAAGGTGAGCGCGCCGTTCATCATGAACTTCATATTGGAGGTACCCGAGGCCTCCTTACCGGCGGTGGAGATCTGCTCGGACACATCGGCGGCGGGAATGATCTTCTCAGCGGGGGAGACGTTGTAGTTCTCCACGAACACCACCTTGATGGTGTCATTCACCGCGGGATCATTGTTCACCATACGGCCCACCTCGTTGATGAGCTTGATGATGGCCTTGGCGCGCACATAGCCCGGGGCGGCCTTCGCACCGAAGATGAAGACGCGCTTCGGCACCTCCAGCTCCGGGTTGTCCTTGATGCGGAAGTACAGATCCAGCACATAGAAGATATTGAGCAGCTGGCGCTTGTACTCGTGGAGGCGCTTGATCTGCACATCGAAGATGGCGTCCGGGTCGATCTCCACGCCGCTGCGGTTGCGGATCCACTCCGCAAAGTCCACCTTGTTGGCGTGCTTGATCTCACTCAGGCGCTGGTAGATCTCCGGGGTGCCCTTCTCGCGATAGTCGGCGAGAACATCCAGCTGTCGCACCCACTCATCCGAGCCGGTGACCTCAGTGAGCAGCTGCGCCAAGCGCGGGTTGCACTGGTTGAGCCAGCGGCGCGGGGTGACACCATTGGTCTTATTGTTGAACTTCTCCGGCCAGATGTCGTGCCACTCGCCCAAGGTTTCGCGCTTGATGATCTCGGTGTGCAATGCGGCCACGCCGTTGATGGAGTAGGCGGCATAGCAGGCGATCCACGCCATGTGCACCGAGTTATTGGAGACCGGCGCCATGTAGTCGATGGTCTCCTGGGACAGGCCGCGCTCGGCCATGTCGATGCGGAAGCGGCGATCGATCTCGCGCACGATCTCCATGATGCGCGGGAAGAGACGATCGAAGATCGAGCACTCCCACGTCTCCAGGGCTTCGGCCAGCACCGTGTGGTTGGTGTAGGCGAAAGTCTCGGACACGATATCCCAGGCCTTCTCCCAGCCCATGCCGTGCACGTCCATGAGCAGGCGCATGAGCTCCGGGATGCCGAGCACCGGGTGGGTGTCATTGAGCTGCACCGAGTTGTACTTAGCGAAGGTGGAAAGATCGCCGTGTTGGGCCAGGTGGTTCTCCACAATCTCCTGCAGGGAGGCGGAGACAAAGAAGTACTGTTGGCGCACGCGCAGCACCTTGCCCTCGAAGGTGGTGTCGTTGGGGTAGAGCACGCGCGAGATGTCCATCACGGCTTCGCGGCCCACGATGGCGTCGGTGAAGCGCTGGGAGTTGAAGGCATCGTAGTCGAACTCCTGCATCGGCTCGGCCTTCCACAGCCGCAGGGTGCCCACATTGTCGGTGCCATAGCCGGTGATCGGCATGTCATAGGGCACGGCGCGAACCTGCATGTCGTTATAACTAATGATGCGCTGTTCGTGGATGCGGCGAATGATGAAGGGGTAGCGCTCCTCCATCCAGGAATCCGGGTGCTCGGTCTGGAAACCATTATCGAACTCCTGCTTGAACAGGCCATAGCGGTAGAGAATGCCATAGCCCACCACCGGCAGGTCTTGGGTGGCGCAGGAATCCAAGAAGCACGCGGCAAGACGCCCCAGGCCGCCATTGCCTAGTGCGGCGTCCGGCTCCTCTTCCAGCACCTCAGAGAGGTTCAAGCCATAGTTCTTGGCGGTGGCGGCGGCCTCATCGAACAACCCCAGGTTAAGCAGGTTATTCAGCAGGGCGCGGCCCATGAGGAACTCGGCAGACAGATAGTGCTGCCGGCGGCCCTTCTTATACAGCTCGGTGGTGGCCGCCCAGTTCTCAGCCAGGGCGTCCATTACCGTGGCGGACAGCCCCTGCCAGAACTCCATGGTGGTGGAGTCCGTGGGGGTGCGGCCAGATACCGAGCGGATATGCCCGCCGGCTGCCTCGTGGAATGTCTGCGTCATCTCTATAAACCTTCTCTCACACTATGGGTAAATCAACGCAGACCACCTTAGCTGAGAGCCAGCTACTTGTAGAGTTGTCGCGAGCCGCAGGCCCATGGATATTACCCAGCTCACAACCTGTGACGTCGTGGAGATACACAGCAGCGCCCGCCACCACCTACGCAAGGGGCGGCAACGGGCGCGATGTGAGCTGTGGCTGATGCCTAGATCTCGTATTCCGGGTGGGCATGGCGCACCATGTCATCCCACTCCACAATCTTCTTGCGTTCGCGGCCCTCGGCTTCACCGGCGGCGCGCTCGGCGGCATCCAGGTTATGCCAGCCCGCCCAGGTGGTATAGGGCACCTTGCGTTCCTCGAGCAGCTCAATAATGGCATTCTCGCCCGGGTGGGCGGGGGCCTCGAGGGTGCCGGCCTCATAGTCCTTAAGCAGCATAGCGGTGGTTTCCTTGGCATCGGACTTGGTATTGCCGATCAGTCCCACGGGGCCGCGCTTGATCCAGCCGGTGGTGTACAGCTTCGGCAGGGGCTCGCCGGTCTCGGAGTCCAGTACGTGGCCGCCATCGTTGGGGATCACCGCGCGCTGGGAGTCGAAGGGTACATCCTTCACCTCATCGGACCGATAGCCGATGGCGTGGTACACGGCCTGGGCCGGCCACACGGTGTACTCGCCGGTGCCGGTGACCCCACCATTGCCGTCGAGCTGCATGCGCTCGGTCTTCAGGCCGCTCACGTGCCCATCCTCGCCGAGGATTTCCACGGGGGACTCGAAGAAGTGGATGTAGAGCTTGTGCGGCGCATCTTGGGGATCACGGATGGCGTATTGCTCCAAGGTGGAGCACACGAGATCCTGCGACTTGGAGGTGCGGCGGGCCTCGATGGAGGCTTCGTCGTAGTCAATATCCTCCGGGTTCACCACAACCTCGATGGTGGGGGAGTGGTCCAGCTCCTTCAGTTCCAGCGGGGTGAACTTGGCCTGGGCGGGGCCGCGACGGCCAAAGATGTGCACCTCGCGGGCCTGGTTGGCCTTGAGGTTGTCATAGACATTGTCCGGAATCTCGGTTACGTGCAGCTCATCGCCGGTCTTTGCCAAGATGCGGGCGATATCGAGGGCCACGTTGCCCACGCCGATCACGGCCACCTGCTCGGCGTCGAGGTTCCAATTGCGCTCGAAGTCCGGGTTACCGTCATAAAAGCCCACGAACTCGCCGGCGCCATAGGCCTCGGGCAGGTCCGCGCCGGGCACCTCGAGGGCGCGGTCGCCGGTAGCGCCGGTGGAGAAGATGATGGCGTCATAGAAATCGCGGAGCTCATCGACGGTGACGGTGCTGCCCACCTCGATATTGCCGAGCAGGCGCAGCTGCGGCTTATCCAGCACGCGGTGCAGCGATTGGACGATGCCCTTAATGCGCGGATGATCCGGGGCCACGCCATAGCGGATCAGGCCGAAGGGGGCGGGCATCCGCTCGAAGAGGTCGATGGAGACCTCGTGACCGGACTTCATGAGTAGGTCAGAGGCGTAAATGCCGGCGGGGCCGGCGCCAACTACGGCGACGCGAATCGGGCGAGACATCGTATCCTTCACTTGTGCTGGTTGGGGGCGTTATCTGCGGCGTCGCCGGCGCAGAGAAAGGGGGCGGCGGCGACGCTAATCCGCATTTACCTTACGCTGGGCAAACACAAACTGCCAGTGGCCTGCGTCGTGGCGTGTCAGGCAAGCCTCACTCCGCCATGGTGTGTGTTTCGCCACAAATATAGTGTGGGTAGGTGCGTGCACTCGCCTGATATGTCCAGCGCGCACCGGTATTGTGTGTCCCAGTAAGGTTTAGCAGCCTAATCGATAGATGTACTACGTTGCCGCTAGACTTATGCGGTGAATCACATACAACGAATCACAAGCGATGTGCCAGAAGGAAAGGCTCGATTATGACCGCCGTACTGTTGAGTGCCCTTGGTGTCAATCTCGCCACCTATGATCCCACTCTTCTCGCCCAGCATCTCAACCTTAAGCCCCAATCGCTTATCGAGGGCGCCCCGCAGCTGTCCACCGTGCTCGGTAGCAGCTATCCCGAGGACGCCCTGTTGTGCGGCACCGGCGATCTCGATTTTGATGCCCGCGCTGCCGCCGGCCTCGGCCTGCCATTGCTCGTGCTCGCCGACGCCCCCGCCGCCACCATCGAGCTGGCCACCAAAAAAGCAGCCGACCATCACGCGCCCGCTGCCGCAGTGTTCGCGTCGGGCGAGGAGGCCTCTATTAATAAGGAGGAGTTAGTTGCTACGGAGCCGGTGATGAGCCCCGAGCTCTTCGAGCACTCCCTGCTGCAGCAGGCCCGCGCCATCGGTGCGCGGATCGTGCTGCCCGAGGGCGATGATGATCGCGTGTTGCAGGCCGCCGCGCAGCTGCTCGCCGCCGAGGTGTGCGAGCTGACCATTCTGGGCGATCCGGAGGATATTTCTTCCCGCGCCGCCGCGGCAGGGCTGGATCTCTCCCGCGCCGAGCTGGTGAATCCGCTCACCACCCCCCGCGCCGAGGACTATGCCGCCGAGTTTGCTCAGCTGCGCGCCAAGAAGGGCGTGACTATCGAGCAGGCCCGCGAGCAGATGAGGGACGTCTCCTATTTCGCCACCATGATGGTGCACTGCGGCGACGCCGATGGCATGGTCTCGGGCGCGGCTCACACCACCGCCGAGACGATTCGTCCCGCCCTGCAGATCATTAAAACCACCCCGGATGCCTCCGTGGTCTCCTCCGTGTTCTTCATGGTGCTGCCCGGCCGGATCTGGGCCGTGGGCGATTGCGCGGTGAACCTGAACCCCACCGCCGAGCAGCTGGGCGAGATCGCCGCGATTTCCGCGCGCACCGCCCGCCAATTCGGCCTCGACCCCAAGGTGGCCGTGCTGTCCTATTCCACCGGCTCCTCCGGTGCCGGCCCCGATGTGGATCGCGCCGTGGCTGCCGTGGAGGCCGCCCGGGGCATCGACCCAGAGTTATCCATCGACGGCCCGCTGCAGTTCGACGCCGCCATCACCGCCTCCGTCGCAGCCAAGAAGGCCCCGGAGTCCCCGGTGGCCGGCGCGGCGAATGTGTTGATCTTCCCCGATCTTGAGGCGGGCAATATCAGCTACAAGGCTATTCAGCGCACCGCTGGCGCCCTGGCCGTGGGCCCGGTGCTCCAGGGGCTGAACGCACCCGTCAATGATCTTTCCCGCGGCGCGACGGTGCCCGATATCGTCAATACCGTGGCCATTACCGCCATCCAGACCGGAGGACACCGCTAACTATGAGCTACTCTCTCGTTCTTAACTCTGGCTCCTCCTCCATCAAATTCCAGCTGGTGGATCCCGCCTCCCACGCCCAAGATGAGCCTTTTGCCTCTGGGCTGGTGGAGCAGATCGGGGAGGACTCCGGCCGCGTCACCCTCAAACACCTGGGGGACAAGCATGTGGTGGAGGCGCCGATTCCCGATCACTCGGTGGGGCTGAAGCTGGCCTTCGACCTCATGCGCGAGCATGGCTGCGGCATTGAGGATGTGGACATCTCCGCAGTGGGCCACCGCGTGGTGCACGGCGGGCTGGTGTTCTCCCAGCCGGTGATCCTCACCGATGAGGTCATCAGCATGGTCCGCGATCTCATCCCGCTCGCCCCGCTGCATAACCCGGCGAATATCGACGGCATCGAGGTGGCGCAGTCGCTGCTGCCGGACATCCCGCACGTGGGCGTGTTCGACACCGGTTTCTTCCATTCGCTGCCGCCCGCAGCCGCCCTCTACGCCATCAACAACGAGGTAGCTGGCGAGTATGGGGTGCGCCGCTATGGCTTCCATGGCACCAGTCACGAATATGTGTCGCAGCATGTGCCGGCGTTGCTCGATAAACCCGCCGATATGGTCAATCAGATCACCCTGCACCTGGGCAATGGTGCCTCCTGTGCGGCTATTCGCGGCGGGCTGGCCATCGACACCTCCATGGGGCTGACCCCGCTGGCCGGTCTGGTGATGGGTACCCGCTCGGGTGATATTGATCCCGGCATCGTCTTCCACTTGGCCCGCCAGGCGAATATGAGCATCGATGAGATCGATGAGCTGCTCAACCGCAAGTCCGGTGTGAAGGGCATCGCCGGGGTGAATGATTTCCGCGTGCTGCGCGAGCGCATCGAAGAAGGCGATGATGACGCCTGGCTGGCCTACAATATCTACATCCACCAGCTGCGCCGCTATATCGGCTCCTACATGGTGGCCTTGGGCCGCGTGGACGCCATTACCTTCACTGCCGGTGTGGGAGAAAACGACAAATTCGTCCGTGCCGATGCGCTAGAGAACCTCGAGTGGTTTGGCATCAAGATCGATCCCGAGCGCAATGAGCTGCCGAATGACGGCCCGCGTGAGATCTCTGCCGATGATTCTCAGGTGAAGGTTTTTGTGGTTCCCACTAACGAGGAACTCGCCATCGCCCGCTACGCAGATCAATTGGCGCAGAACAGCTAGCACCAAAAAGCACTGTGGCGGTACCGAAAGGGTACCGCCACAGTCGTGTATTTAGCTGTGTTCTTGGGTGTGTAGCTTGAATAGGCCATTGGCCCAGAACATGCAGGAGAGGGCGAGCATGATGCCCAGTACTCCCCCCATGTTGAAGAGGCCAGTGACCACGATAAACCACACGGAGCAGACCACCGCCAGCAGCGCAGAGAATCTCACTGTCAGGCACATTGCTCGGAGGAAGCGCGTGGTCGACCACCCAGTGATGGACAGATACAGGGAGTACACAATGAGTGCGGTGACGCTCAAGCCCGCGAGAAGAAAACACACGGAATAGGGCAGACCGCCGTTGTGGACCTTGCTGGCTGTATCCAGCTCTTCTTTTACCGTGATGGCCGCAGAAATACCAAGCAGGGCGCAGGCCAGGGCGAAAAAGGAACCTGAGATGAGTGGCCCTTCACGTAGCATCGGCTGAACGTTCTCCTTGTGGTTCTTGGAGGATAGCGAGTATCCCAAACGGTTGAGTATCCGAATCGCCCTGTGGCGCGTGGTTTCCGGAGGTTGCTTTCGGTAGTGAGCTAAGTCAAACATTACCTGTGGGGGATGCGAGAGAATCCGGCGTGGCCTGTTGGTTTTCCCCTCTATGGGGTGGTGCGGCTGTGCCTATCCACGGGCCGCCTCGTGGCCTCTACAGCCAAGTGGTGGGGCGCACTTTATTGGCCATGTCGATGAGCTCATAGCGATGCAGGGTGTGGTGGGCGCTGCGGGCCAGGCCACGGAGCCAGCGAGCAAGGCCGTAGCGCAGACCGGTTTGGGTGAAGGGGTCGTCGAAAAGCTCATTGGGCGAGCATGCCTCACTGAGGTCATTGCTACGCAGCCAGTAGAGCCCGGCGGCCGTGACTGCAGCCTGGAGCTGTAGGTAGCGGGGCTCGTTGGTGGGGATCTGTTCCAAGCGGCGGGCGGCGCGGCGGATGGCGGACTCGGTGGATTCCCCAGAAATGAGCATCATGATGGTGCTCAGCTGCGCCATACGCTGATGCCGTGAGGCCTGCGGTACCCGATCGAGCGCCGCCACCGCCAAGTTGGTCTGGCCCTCGGCATAGAGCTGCCGGGCCAGGCCGAAGGCCGAACTCACCGTAGTGGGGTTGGTGGCCCACACCAGTTGATAGAGCTGAATAGTGTGAAAGCGCAGCTTCGCCGGCACGCTCGTGACATAGTTCCAGTCATCGCTAATGGAGCTCATCTGCTCCGGTGTCACCTCCGCCGCATCGGGGCCGAGGAGCGCGGCCTTCAGCGCGGTGTCGCTGAGCAGGGCGACATGGTCGTGGGAGCTTTCCTGCAGCAGCATGTCATTGACCGCCGCCAGCGCCAGCTTCGGCGCCGGCTCCCCGGGCAGGATGTGCAGCACTTGGTTGAAATGCCGTTGCGCGGCCAAGAGATCCCCGGTGAGCATGGTGGTCACCCCAGAAAACCACTGGTGGCGCCAATCGTTGCCGAGTCGTTCTTCCAGCGACTCCAGCCAGGATTTCGCCTCGTCCCGGAAACCCAAGTCCAAAAGGGCGCGCACCACCCCGAGGGGGATCTCGGTGGAGTGTTCATACTCGCTAGACTGCATGGCTTGGTGGAGGGTCTCCAGGGTCTCTGTGGGCTCGGAATAGGAGCTACCCGAGAGCAGCGCCGCCCCAGGATCGGAACGATCAATCAGTGGCACCGGTAGCGCCGAGATCACCTCGTCCGGGGTGATGCGCACCGTGCGGTCCACGCCATCAATGAGCTGATCGGTTTGGAACACCAGATGCTTGGTGCCGAAGGTTGTACGCTGCGGGGAAAAGGCCGAATGGTGCGAGGGGTATTGGATGTCATCGCGAATGGCGAGGATTTCCCGCAGCACACCATAGAGCTGGATTTCCAGCTGGGAGATGTCCGTGAAGCGCTGGGCGGGATCCTCGTGGGTACAGCGCAGCAGCAGCCGGTAGAAGCTCAAGTAGCGGCGCAGCAGCGGTTCCGCGGTGGGGGAGGGGATCCCTGGCTCGTACACGCCCTCGCTCATCGGCAGGGGCAGTGTGAGCGCGGCCAGGGTGCGTCCGATGGTGTAGATGTCCGAGGCCACCGATGGCCCCTCGGTGGCGACCTCGGGGGCCTGAAAACCCTTGGTGCCATAGATATAGCCGAAGGCCCCGATGCCGGAGACCGCGCCGAGATCAATAAGCTTGACTTGGTCCTCGGCGACGATGATGTTATCCGGCTTGAGGTCGTTGTACACCACGCCGCGGGAGTGCAGATAGGCCAGCGCCGGCAGCACTTCGAGGATATAGCCGATGGCCACGTCGATATCGATGGTGCCGCCGGAGCGCTTCGCCCGGTCCCGCAGCGAGGGCCCGCCCACGAACTCCATCACAATGAAGCCGCCATCCACCCGCGGATCGTCGATGAAGTTGAAGATCTTCACAATCGCCGGGTGGGTGATATCCGCCAAGAATTCGCGCTCGGCCTCGGCCACCCCCTGCGAGGGGTGCGAGGTCTCCACCATCATGCCTTTGAGCACCACCCAGCGGCCCGAGACGTTGCTGTCCTCGGCGAGATACACCCAGCCCATGCCGCCGTGGGCGATCACGCCCAGCACGGTGTACTGGTTGGCCACCACATCGCCGGGGCTGAGCGCGGGCGGCTCGGTGCCGTTGGCGATGTCCTCGCTGGGGTCAATGAGGGCCCGTTCGGGATCGTGCAAGGGCACGAAGGGAAGTTGCACCATGCCCTCGGCCACCAGCCGGCCCACACGGGTATGGGTGCGCCGCTCGCGGAAGGTGGACAGCGCCTCGCGGCGGCTGCGCTCGGAGGGGTCGTCCTGCACTTTGGTGGGGGCGGTGGGCTGATTCGGCCCATCGCGCAGCGCCCCGAGGTCCGCGAGCAGCGCCTGAATGGAGCTATCGGAATCGAGCTCCTGCTCCTCCTCGCCATCGTCCGCGAAGGGGTCAAAGGGCACGGCCTCGGTGCCCATGACGGGATAGTCTTCATCGCTCATCAGCGTTCTCCCTCCTCATCCACATAGTGGGGCGTGGGCGGAGACACCGAGGTTTGGTAGGGGCCGAGGGTCTGCGCATACATGTCTTGCCACGTGCCATCGCTGATAATGCGCTCGATCGTGGAATTGACTTGCCGCACCAGCCCCGTGGTGTCGTGGCCTTTCTCGGCCGGCGGGATGCCCACCCCATAGCTTTCCTTATCAATGGGCCGGCCCACGATCTCCGTGGTGGGGTCTTGGGCGGCGATGCCGGCGAGAATCGAATCATCCCCCACCACGGCATCCACCTGGTCCTGTTGCAGGGCCACGAGGCAATCCGCCCAGTTCCGCACGCGCAGAATATCGGCGTTGGGCGCATAGGTGCGGGTGTGCTGCAGTGCCGTGGACTCGTCCACTACGCAGACGCTGCGCCCATGGAGTGAGTCCACCCCCGTGGTACCGGAGCCCTTGTGCACCAGCACCCGAGTTTGGGAGGTGAAATAGGGCGCCGAGAACTCCACCTTCCCCTGGCGTTTGGGGGTGATCGTCATGGTACGGATCACCATGTCCACGGTGCCGCTATCCAGCGCCGAGACCCGATCAGAGGCGTCGATGAAGCGAAAATCTACGGCATCGGGATCGTCGAAGATATCGCGGGCGATCTCCCGCGCGAGGTCTATCTCGAAACCGGAGAGTTCCCCCGTGGCGGGATCGCGGTAGGAGAGCAGGTTCTGGGATTGGTCTACGCCCACGATCAGATAGCCGCGCTGCACAATGTCCGGAACGCGCTCCTCGGGGGTGCGCTTATCGGGGCGCAGGGAGGCAAAGCTCTCGGCTTCGTCTACCTGCACCGGCGGCTGGCTGCCGGCCTTTTCCCACTGGGCGCCGGCGGGAAAGGAGCGCTGTTCATGCGCCAGCTCCTGCACCCACGTGGGGGCGGGGTTGCGCTCGGGTTCCACATCGGAGCACCCGGCGATCCCGGCGCTCAGAACAAGGCCCAGCGCCAGAAGGCGGCGGTGCGGTGCGGGCGGGCGCATCAGAGGAACTCCAAGAGTCGGGGGCGAATACCTATCCACACCAGTACCACAGAGAGCACGGAGCAGATACTCACCATGATGGCGAGCAGGCGGGTGGCGCGCAGGCCATCGGCAATATAGTCGCGCATGGTGGCGCGGGCATCGCTGATGAGCGTGGAGAGGTTTGCATCGAGCTCATCGAAGGCGGTGGCCGCGGAGCGGGGATGATTACCGAGGGTCACATCGAGGGCGGTGTCATAGTTGCCGGAGGACTGGGCGTCGCGCAGCCGCTCGTGATACACCCGCCACTGCTCCACGGACTGCTCGGCTCGGTTGGTGGCCATCTGATCTTGCGCGGAGTCCAGCAGGGGCGAGGAGCGATAGCTGTCGATCGCGTTATCGATGCGGTCCATGCTGGCATAGAACAGAGTGGCATTATCGGCCACGGATTGGCGCCGCACCAACGCCAAGGTTTCTTTGGTGCGGGCCTGCTGCGCGGCGATACGCGCATTGGTTAATTCACTCATCGGCCCGGCCGCTTTATTAAAGCCCTGCTGCCCAGCATTCCACGTGGCCCAATTGGCCGATCCCACCCACAGCAGTGCGGCGAGCATGAGCACGGTGGCAGCGGCAAAACCACGGTTGAGGATGCGGCGGGTGCGGTTATAAAGCCACGCCTGCGCCAGCACCAGCAGCACAAACGCAGCCACCAGCCCAGAGATCGGCACCCATTGGGGGCGGGTGAGGTCCTGCTGCTGCTCGGCCACCGTGGCCGAGGTGAGCTCGTAGAGCCGCGAGGCATTGGGTAGGATCTCGCTGCGCATGAGGCTCGAGGCCTCGGCCAGATAGGCCGTGCCCACTGGGTTACCCATGTTGTAGTTCGCTCGGGCGGTTTCGATCAGCCCGGTGTAGACCGGCAGTTTCTGATTGATAGCGGCCAGCAGGCGCATTTCCTCGCTATTGCTATCGCGTACCTCCCCCATGGTCTGCGCCGCGGCGATACTGGCCTGCGAAATCGCATCATTGTAGCGCTCCCGCACCCGCGGCGAGCCGGCGCGATTCTCCACAAAGCCGGTGGTGGCGGAGGTATCGGCGATGGAGAGCGAGGTATAGAGATTCAGCGCCGAATAACTCATGGGCTCCACATGGTCGAGCAGCTGATTCAGATCGCGCTCTTGATCCTCGGAGGAGCGCGCGATCGACAGCCCCGCCGCCAGCAGCGCCACGCTGAGGATGACGCACATCAGCGTCATAAGCCCAGGCGGGGTGCCCACGAAGCGAATAAAGCGCCGCAGTTGCAGCAGCGGCACATCCACCAATTCGCGGGTGACGTCGGCGAATCGCCGTTCGGCGGGTTCTGGCTGATCGAGCCAGGCATCGCCTTCGCTTGTCGACGTCGCCCTCAACTCCGTGACAGCCTCTGCCACGCTGTCACCCGTGGGGCCGGCTTTCTGGCCCGTACCGGAAAGAGTCATATCCACAAGTCTAGCGAGGATATCTCGCCATACCCAGTACTCGAACTACACTCGCGAACATGGATGGAGACGGAAACGGTTGGAGCCTTGCCCCCGATGGCTCGCGGCGCTGGGGACTCTTTGGCGCGGCGGGGCTTTTTCTCATTGCCTCGCCCCACACCGCGCCCCGGGTATTGCTGCAGCACCGCGCCCAGTGGACGGCCGAGGGCGGAACCTGGGCCCTGCCGGGCGGGGCGCGGGATTCCCACGAAACCGCGGTGGCGGCCGCGTTGCGTGAGGCTCGCGAGGAAACCAGTATCGATACCGCGCAGGTGCAGGTGGTCGACGCCATCACCACGGCGGGGCCGTATGTGTCTGGCTGGAGCTACACCCAGGTGCTGGCCACCTGCCCGCAGCCGCTGCCCACCGCCGGCAATGAGGAATCCGTGGAGCTGCGCTGGGTGCCCTTGGCCGCGCTGGAGTCCTATCCGCTCATGTCGGCTTTCGCGGAGTCGCTTCCCTTGATGCGTTCGGTGATCGCTGCCGGCGGGATGGCGTCGACAAGCTAAGGGCAGCCCTAGCACTGCGGGCGGGGCTGTGCCACACTGTGCTACATGATTGAAGTAACTGGGCTGAGCAAACGCTATGGCTCCACGCTGGCGGTGGATAATCTCACGTTCAGCGTGAAGCCTGGCGTCGTTACCGGATTCCTGGGGCCAAATGGCGCCGGCAAATCCACCACGCTGCGCATGATTCTGGGACTGGATATCCCCAGCTCTGGGCAGGCCACGATCAATGGGCGCACCTACGCCGAGCTAGAGAATCCGCTGCGCACGGTGGGCTCGCTGCTGGATGCGAAGGCGGTGCACCCCAAGCGCAGCGCGGCGAATCACCTGCGCTGGATGGCGGCCTCCAATGGCATCGATACCCGCCGCGTCGACGAGGTACTAGGGCTCGTGGGGCTGAGCGATGTCGCGGGCCGCAAGGCGGGGGGCTTTTCCCTCGGTATGGCACAGCGCCTGGGTCTTGCCGGGGCGCTGCTGGGCGATCCGGAGTATCTCCTGCTCGATGAGCCGGTCAATGGCTTGGATCCGGAAGGTATCCGCTGGGTGCGCACCTTCCTGCGCTCCCTGGCCGAGGAGGGCCGTACCATCCTCGTCAGCTCCCACCTGCTCTCCGAGATGTCCCAGACCGCCGATCACCTGCTGGTGATTGGTCGCGGCCGGCTCGTCTCGGATTCCCCCACCGAGGACTTCATCCGCCAATCCGCGCAGTCGACGGTGCTGGTGCGCACCGACCACCCGCAAGAATTGGCCGCCGCGCTGCAGGAGGAGAATGTCCACGCCGAGCGCTCCCACGACCCCCACGGCCGAGAGATCCTGGTGGTGCAGGAGACCACCACCGATGTGGTGGGCGGGCTGGCCTACTCCATTGGGGTGGCCGTGCACGAACTCACCGAGCAGCGAGGCTCCCTCGAGGATGCCTTCATGCGCAGCACCGGCGACTCCGTGCAATACCAATCCCACACCACCACCGCTGCGCCGCAGCGTCCGGAAGGGGAGATCTAAACCATGTGGAATGCCATTCGTGCAGAGTTCATCAAGCTCACCACCACTAAGTCCTTCTACATCACCTCGCTGCTCTATGTGCTCATCGCCGCCGGTTTGGCCGGTATGTCGGCCTATGGCACACGGCAACTAGCGCAGAATCCCGAATTTGCTGGATCCGAGGTCGAGTTCATCGTCGAGCCCCGCGGCCTGATCTTCACTCTCGATGTCGTTGCCGCCATCGTGATGGTCCAGGCGGTACTCATGGTGACCTCCGAGTACAGCCGCAATCAGTCCACTGCCACCTTCACCGCCATGCCGCGCCGCTGGAGGGTGGCCGCGGCCAAATGCGTGCTCTACGCCGTGGTGGTGGCGATCCTCTCATTCCTCACCCTGATCCTTGTCCTCTACGTGGGCAAAATAATGGGCGGCGAGGCCGCCAGCTCCATGCAGATCTGGGGCGATGACTACGTCCAGCACGCCCTCTGGGCCAAGCCGGTGGCGCTCGTTTTGAGCATCGTTTTTGCCATGGGTTTCGCCTGGTTGTTGCGCAACACCGCCGGCGCCATGTTGGTGGTGCTGGTATGGAGCCTCGGACTCGAGCTCATCCTCGGAAATATGCTGCCGCGGGTGGGTACCTATATCAGCGGCTACGGCCCCTTCAACCATCTCACCGCCTTCCAGACCACCGAGCCCGTCGTCGAGGGCCCAGATTGGGACCCGATTCTCAGCGGCCTCTACTTCGCTGTCTGGGCCGCCGTGATCCTCGTGGCAGGGCTACTGGCGATGAAGAAGCGCGACGCCTAGTTCAGCAGCACATACAGCGCCACCACCGCGCCGGGCAGCGCCAGATAATAGGCCAGCACCGCCGCGGTGCTCAGCGCCGGGTGCGGCTGGGCCACCCCAGCCAGCCAGATGGCGAAACGAATAATGCCGTCCGTGGCCGGCGGGATGAGCATCACCAGCAGCACCCCGACGAGGTTGAAGAGCACATGCACCAAGGCCACCTCGAGGCCCGTGGCCCCAGCCGGCCCCTGTACCGCGAGCGTGGCCATGAGCGTGGTGAGCGTGGTGCCGATATTCGCCCCGAGGGTCAGCGATAGCGCCTCCCGGGTAGTGATGGAGCGCACCGCGGCGAAGGGCACGATTGAGCTGGTCACCGTGGACGAGGAATGAATCAGCGCCGTCAGCGCCGCCCCGGCCGCCACCCCAGTGGCTTGGGAATCGCCCAGGGCCCGCTCCATGAGCGTGCGGGTGGCTTGGGCCATAAGCACATGCAGCTGCCGAGTAGTCAGATAGACAGCGCTGAGCAGCAGCGCCGCCCCCAGCACAAGCACCACCCACGGGGCGGCATGCGCGCCGACAAGCGCCCCGGCAGCACCGCGGGTGCCCACCAATTCCACGAGGGGATCGCTGAGCCGACGCACGAACTCAGCGGTGGGGATTTCCTGGTGGGAGCCCTCGTGGAGGATCTGGGTGCTCAGCCAGTGGCTGCTGCGCTCCAAGGGGTGAAAGAGCAGCTCGAGGGGGAAAAGTACCGCCACACTGGCGCTATTAAAGATGCCCTGCACATTGGCGGTGGCGAAGGCGCTCCGAAACTCCACCGGCGAGCGCACAAAACTCAAGGCCACGATCGCGGAGGTCATCGAGGTGCCAATATTCGCGCCCATGGTTATCGCGATCGCCAAAGGCAAAGGCACCACCCCAGTGGCCACCGCGGCCACGGTCACCGTGGTGATGGTGGTGGAGGATTGCACGACCGCCGTGGCGGCGATACCCAGGCACAGCCCCACCACGGGGTGTGCGGCCGCCGCGACCAGGGTGGCGATGGTGTCGCGGGAGAGCATCGAGGTGGCGTCGCCAAGCAATGCGAGCGCAAAGAGGAGCAGCACCACAGCCCCCGCCACGCCCGACCAGCGCACCGCCATGCCCAAGAGGGAGGGCGCGAGAACATCGGAATCGGAGGTGGTGATCCGCGGATTGCGGGGATGAGTGGTGCCCGGCAGCCGGGTGGGTGAGTCAGCTGCCACCTCGTGAATCCTCCTCCTGCGCTGCCGATTGCTGTGACCTCAACATTAATGGGGGCTGGTGGGAAGCCCTAATTTCCTCCCCCTATGCCAAACCTGAGGTGAGCTTGCAGGCATTATCCAGATACTTGCGCCAGAAACCGCGGGTAGACCACTCCTCGAGCTCAATCTGCGAGGAACTGGCGATGTAGCTATCGGCCAGCTCGCTGAGCCGAGTGGTGAGCGAGCCGCGCGCCACCATCAGCGAGATCTCGTAGTTGAGGTTGAAGCTGCGCATATCCATATTGGACGAGCCCATCACCCCGATGGCATCGCGGTTGGAGGAGGCGGGATCGGCCACCATGAACTTCGAGTGCAGCACATAGGGCTTGGGATAGGTGTGGATGCGCACCCCGGCCTCCAGCAGGGCCTGGTAGTAGCTGGACTGGGCGTGGTGGACGATGAAGTTATCGGCACGCTCGCTGACCAACAGATCCACCTGCACGCCGCGGTAGCAGGCGCTGGTAATGGACTCAAAGAGGGACTCGTCGGGGATGAAATAGGGCGAGCACAGGATCAGCCGCTGCTTAGCGTGGTGGGCGATGGAGTTAAAGAGGCGCAGATTCGGCGAGGTGGGAATACCCGGGCCGGAGGGCACCAGCTGCAAAATATTGATATCCGAGTCCGGTTCCTCCGGCAGCTCCGGGCTGGGTTTTTCCTCTAGCACGTTCAGCGCCTCGCCGGTTTCGAAGTACCAGTCCATGGCGAACACAGCGCGCAGCGAGTTCACCACCGGCCCCTCGAGCTCCACCATGAGATCGATCCAATGGCGATCGGCCTCAATATTGGCGTCCAGTAGATAGCTGGTATCGATGAGGTTTTGCGAGCCCATGAAGGCCACCTCGGAATCCACGATCACCATCTTGCGGTGATTGCGCAGATCCGGGCGACGCCAGCGACCAAACCAGGGCCGCAGCGGGAGCATCACGTGCCACTCCACCCCGATGGAATCCAGCCTCTTGCCCAGCCGCATATAGCCGGGGTACTTCCACGAGCCCACGTGATCAAAGAGCAGCCGCACCTTCACCCCGCGCTGGACGGCGCGTTCGCAGGCGCGGAAGAACGGATCCGTGGTGTCATCCCAGGCAATGATGTAGATCTCGATATGCACATACTCGCTGGCATTATCGATGGCCTCGGCCATGCGGCGCAGGCTGTTGTAATAATCCGGCAGCAGCCCCTTGGTGGTGCCGGTGACGGCGGGGATATTGGTGAGTCGGCGATTGAGCTTGACTATGGATTCCAGCTCCGGGCTGAGCGTGGTGTGCTGCGGATAGTCGGGGGCCTCGGACTGCACGGCCTCAATCGATTGATTGGCCTCCTGCTGCAGCCGGTGACGGCGGCGGTTGATATAGGCCGAGCCCATGAGCAGAAACAGCGGCAGACCCACGATGGGCAGCACCAGAATGATCAGCAGCCACGCTGTCGATGCGGCGGGACGACGCCCTTCCGGCACGATGCCGATGGCCAAGATACGGATGGAGTAGTCGATGATCAGACCCGCCGTCTGCCACCACTCCAAGTGCACGCTAATCACACTCTGCGCCCCCGCTAGTCATAATCCACCACCACAGGCACGTGATCCGAGGCGCCTTTACCGGCGCGCTCCTCGCGATCAACAAAACCGCTGCGGGCGCGGGCCACCAGCGCGGCGGTGGCCACCTGAAAGTCAATGCGCATGCCCTCGTTCTTGGGGAAACGCATGGCCGTATAGTCCCAGTAGCTATAGTCGCCCTCGCTAAAACGGCGGGAGGTTTCTTCCACCCCCTCGCTGCACAGGAACTCGAAGGCGTGGCGCTCTGGTTCGGTGAGATGGGTTTTGCCCGCGAAGAAGGAAGGATCCCACACATCGCTATCGCGGGGAGCGATATTGTAATCGCCCACGAATACCGCCGGGGTGTCCAGGCTGTGGGCATAGGCGCCGAGGGTATAGAGGAAGCGCAGCTTGTAGTCATAGTGCGGGTGGGCGATCTCGCGCCCATTGGGCACATAGAGGCTCCACACCTCCACACCGCCGCAGCTGGCACCGATCGCGCGGGCCTCTACGTCCTGCGGCTGCGCGGGATCATTGTGATAGCCGGGCTGCTGCGGGAAGTGGGTGCGCACATCCGCAATGCCCACGCGGGAGATCAGCGCCACGCCGTTCCACTGATTGAGCCCATAGTGCGCCACCTCGTAGCCGGCCTCGGTGAAGGGATCGGTGGGGAAAGCCTCGTCTTTGACCTTCGTCTCTTGCAGCGCGAGCACGTCCACGTCGTGGCGCTGCAGAAAATCCACGGCACGCTCGATGCGCGTGCGCACGGAGTTGATGTTCCACGTGGCAATTCGCATGCCCACTACAGTAGTCGTTGGAACAACTGGGGGTAATCCGACGTTACAAGGGATAAGAACGGAGATTCGTGCCGTCGACGGCGGCACTTCAATCAAGGAGTGATGCGGTGTTCACGGAGGATGAGTACCTGCGTACTCAGCAGCTGCAGCAGCCGCGGCGGGGCTTTCCTTTCGCGGGGGTGCGCGATGCCATGAGCCCGCCGGTGGCCTATTCCGAGCTGGAGCGCTACCAGGCCTTCGGCCCGGGCCGAAATCGCGGCCGCCGTGATACCTACTGCGCCCCGGCACTGCGGCGTATGGCCGCGCACGCACTCGATGCCGCAGGCGTCACTCTGGCGCTGCTGGCCATGCTTCTTGTCGTGTCCACCGGCAGTGTCAGCACCGTCGCTCTCTTGAGCGTCCTGCTCGGCTGGCCGGCCGCCTATTATCTCTATCAGGTGGCCGGCGATGTCTGCGGCGGCAGCGTGGGCAAGCGGCTACTCGGCCTGCGGGTGGTGGCCCCGGCCGCCCTGCCGGTGAGTATCACCTCTGCTTCTCGACGCAACCTGTGGATCTTGCTCAACTACATCCCCATCGCCGGCCCGGTGGCGGCGCTCGGTGTGGCGGGATGGCTCGGCGCCGATGCCGCCACCGATGCCTTCGGCATGGGCCCGCACGATCGCAGCGCCGAGCTGCGCGTCATCCGCCCCGACTAGCCCCTAGCCTCTAGTCTCCAAGCTCTGTGGCATAGCGGTGGCGGTGATGTTCGATGAAGCCGAGCCGCTCATAGAGCCCGATACCGGCGGTATTGGAGGCGATCACCTGCAAATAGGCGTCTGTGGCCCCATTCTCCGCGCCCCAGTGCAGCACTGCCCGTCCGAGCTGGGTGCCTAGCCCGCGGCGGCGCCACGCATCCTTGACCTCCACGGCGGAATAGCCCAGCCAGCGCCGCCCATCCGGGGATTCGGTGATGGTGGCACGGGTAATCGCCACCGTCTGCTCGCCCACGCGGATCCGGGCGAATCCCATGTGCCCCTCGATTTCTCGCATGAGTAGCTCCAGGGCGTGCACCGGCAGCGCCTGGCCGCGGAAATGATATTGCTCCAGCCAGGCCGCATCGGGCTGCTCCTCCACGCTCACCGTCATGCCCGCGGGGAGTGTCGGTGGAGTGTCGGTGTCGTAGTCGTTGAGCGAGCGGCTCATCACGATAATGTCCGGCCCCAGCTCCCAGCCGGGCGGCTGGCAGAGCCTTTCGGCGTTGCGGGCGATACGCTCCGGCAGGTGCACCCGCACCGGCAGCTCGTGGCGGGCATAAAACTCGCGGATCTCCGCCAGCGGCGGCAGGCTAAACCCGGCCGCCGCGCCCAGCGGGGTGGCGGAATTGGAGCGCTCGGTAATGCCATCGCCGGCGCGCATCAGCCACTGCCCGTCCTCGCTCCAGGCGTGCTCGATGCCCGGGAACGCGAGGGCGGTGGCGTGCTCGATGGCGCGGATATCGGAGTTCATCACCCGGCGCGGGCTGAGCACTTTCAGGATTTTCACCAGGGAAGCGTCGATAAGCACTGTCGGCGCAGAGGACGGCAGCCCGCCTACTGACTGGGGGCGCAGGATCAGCGGCTCTAGGCTCACCACATGCCCGATCACATCCGTCAGATGTCCGGGCGTGTTGGGGATGCGGCGGCGCACAATCACCCGATCGCCCACTGTGGGGGCGCGGCCACTAAAGGGGAAACTCAGCATTAGTTGTCGAAACCGAAGGGGTCGGGGTCGGTGCCGGGCAGCCAGGTGCGGCCCGCCTCCGTCCAGCCATTGCGCTTCACCATCTTCTTCGCGGCACGCTTATTCCGGCCGATGAGCATATCGGTGTAGACATAGCCATCGAGATGGCCCACCTCGTGCTGCAGGAGGCGTGCGAAGAAGCCATAGCCTTCTACCGCGATCTCCTTGCCGTTTTCATCGAGGCCGGTGACCCGCGCCCAATCGGCGCGGCCGGTGGGGAAACCCTCGCCCGGCAGGGAGAGACAGCCCTCATCCTCGGAGCCATCCTCGGCAGGCATGGTCTCCGGGATCTCGGAGGTTTCCAATACCGGGTTGATCACGCAGCCCACCCGAATCCGGCCGCCATCGCGGGCAATATCCGCCGCGGATTTATCGCTGCCCTCAGGGCCATCGATATCAGGGCAGCGGTAGACAAAGAGCCGCTTGTTCACGCCCACCTGATTCGCCGCCAGGCCCACCCCATTGGAGGCCACGAGGGTTTCGTGCATATCGGCAATGAGCTCGGCGAGCTCGCTCACCGGCTCGGTCACGGGCTCGGTGGGGGTGTGCAGGACGGGGTCTCCGTAGATCACAATCGGGCGAATCGTCATGCAATAGAGTGTAGACCCATGAGTCAGTTGAGTGAGCACGACAAAGCGATCCTGGAGTTGGAAAAGAAGCGCTTCGTGCAGTCCGGGCGGAAAGAGGAGGCCATTCGCTCGCTCGGCACCACCCCGGTGCGCTACTACCAGCGCCTGAATGAACTGATCGATCTGCCGCTCGCAGCCGAGCGCGAGCCACTGCTCATCGCCCGCCTGCGGCGGCTGCGGGAGCGGCGATCTTAAAACACTTTCAGCTCTACCAATAGTTCACGTTAAGATGGCAGGCGTGTCTGAGATGAACTACTCCCCCCACGAGTCCACCGAACACGATTCCGTGCTCGACGAGCGAGCCGCCGCCCATGCTGCCGGTTCTTCGCGCGGTTCCGAGGCGCCCATCCGCGGCCTAGCGATGATCCTCATCAGCGTGGCAGTGCTGCTGGCGCTATGGGGAGTCTTCACCCTCATCGATTCCGATGATCCCAATGACACCGTGGTGGCCGATCCCGGCTCCTCCAGCTCCGCAGCGCCATCCCCCGCGCCGAGCAGCTCCGCCGAGCAGGCCCCGCCCGCTCGCCCCGAGGGGGAGAAGCCGGCGGGTGACAAGCCGGCGGGTGACAAGCCGGCCCGCCCAGCAGGGCAGGGTACTGCGGTGGATCCGAAGACCGTGCCGGTGACCACCCTCAATAACTCCACCATCACCGGCCTGGCCGATAGCGTGGCGACGAAGCTGCGCGATACGGGCTGGAATGTGCGCGAGGTGGGCAACTTCGCCGACACCCCGCTGCCGGAAACCACCGTGTTCTTCACCCCGGGTAATGCCGATGAGGAGCGCGCCGCCCGCGCGCTCGCCGAGCAGCTCGGCGTTCAGGCCCAGCCGCGCTCGGAGGCTGTCGCCACCGCCCCGCAGGGCGTCGTCCTCATTCTCACCAAGGACCTCCGCACTCCTTAAAGTCGGCGATCTTTTCACCCTGTGGGCTCGTCCGCCTGCTGGAATCGAGTAGTACTTCACCATGACTCAGCCTTCGACAAGCTCACTGTCTGCCGGCGAGAAGCGCCGTTCTGTCTCCCACCACCAGAGCTTTAAACGCGGCGGCCCCCACACCCTCGGGGTGGAATGGGAGATCGGCCTGATTGATCCCGCTACCCGCGATCTGGTGCCCCGCGCCCATGAGGTGGTGGCCTATATCAACGAGCACTATCCAGAGGTGCACGTGGAGCGGGAGTTTTTGGCCAATACCGTGGAGCTGATTACCGGGGTGGGTTCCACCGTGCCCGAGGTAGTAGAGGAGCTGCGCTACGGGCTGGCCGCCTTGCAGGAGGCTGCCGAGCACCTGGGCGTGAAGCTCTGGTCGGCCGGCTCCCACCCCTTCGCGGACTGGCGGGAACAGCCCGTGTCGGAGAAGGGCCCCTATTCCGAGATCATCGAGCGCACCCAGTACTGGGGGCGGCAGATGCTCATCTGGGGCCTGCACGTGCACGTCTCCGTGGAACACGAGGACAAGGTCTGGCCGCTGATTAACGCGCTCATGACCACCTTCCCGCATCTTCTGGCCCTGTCGGCCTCCTCCCCGGGCTGGAATGGGCTCGACACCGGCTATGCCTCCAATCGGACGATGCTCTATCAGCAGCTGCCCACCGCGGGGCTGCCCTTCGTCTTTGACACCTGGGAGCAGTGGTCGGAGTACATGGAGGATCAAGACACCTCCGGGGTGATTAGCCACACCGGCTCGATGCACCTCGATATCCGCCCTGCCGGCAAGTGGGGCACCATCGAGGTGCGCGCCTGCGATGCCCCCTCCACGATCACCGAGCTCGCTGCCCTCGTGGCGCTCACGCACACCCTGGTGGTCTATTTCGACCGCCAGCTCGATGCGGGCGCGGAGCTGCCGCAGCTGCCGCTCTGGCACAACGCGGAAAACAAGTGGCGGGCCGCCCGCTATGGCATGGATGCGCTGGTGATCACCGGCCGCAACACCGAAGAGGAATGGGTGCGCGACTCGTTGCGCGGAATTATCACCACCCTCCGTCCGCTGGCCGCGGAGCTGGGCTGTGCTGAGGAGTTCGCCGAGCTCGAACGTATGGTGGATCGCCCGGCAGCCTATGCCCGGCAGCGGGCCATCTTTGAGGCCAGCGGCGATTGGAAGGACGTGGTAGACCTCAGCATCGAGGAACTCTACCGCGGTCGCCCCTAGCCTTCTGACTGCTCCGAGCACCCCCGCTGCTCCTTGCGGCGGCGCTGCTCTTCCTTCTGCCGCTGCTGTTCCTTCTCCCGCTCCTTGCGCTGCTTCTCGGCGGGCTCGTCGCTGGTCAGCAGCTCGGCGTCATAGAGCTTTTCCTGCCGTGCGACCCTGCCGAAGCGCTGCGCCACCACCGGCGCGGTGAGCAGGGCGAAGAAGATCACCAGCACCATGGCGGTGATATCGCCGCGCTCTGCGGAGCCGAAATCTTCAATAGCGATCACCCGCAGAATCGCCCCGAGCATCACCAGGATCAACCCGAGGGTTTGGGGTTTGGTGATGGCGTGCAGCCGCTGCATGGTGTCGCGGAAGCGGGCGAGGCCGAGGCTCGCCGAGAGCGAGAGCAGGGCGCCGAAGGTGAGGCACACAAAAGAGGCGATCAACAGGGCGGAGGTCATCGGCGGGCGTCTCGCTTCCGGAATCGGGTGACGGCCACGGTGGAGATGAAGCCGAGCAGCGCCAGCACCATCATGGCGTTCGACACGGTGGTGTCGAGGGTGTAGCAGATATACAGCGCCAAGGCCGCTTGGGACATGGCCACGATCGCATCGAAGCTGAGCAGCCTGTCCAGAGAGTTCGGCCCCACGAGGATCCGCCCCAGCGCGATGAGCGCCGAGACCGAGAGCATGATTGAGGGGATGATGAGCAGGGCGGTGTAGAGATCATTATCCACGAGGGCTCACCCTCTCCTTCTGCGTCCCCGTTGTCTGCATATTGCTCTCGAAGATGGCGATCAGCCGCTTCTCCAGGGCGCGCACGCTCTCCTTGGCGGCCGCGATCGCGGCCGGGGAGCGGCCATCGAGCACGTGATAGACCATGCGGCGATTGGCCACATCGAGATCACAGACCGAGCCACCTGGGGTGAGGTTCAAGATGGTGGCGGCGAGGGCAAAAACGAACTCGTCTTGGACGCGCATGGGCACATAGACAATCGCGGAGCGCGGCGGCTCACTGGGGCGCAGCGCAATCCATGCCACCCGAGCGGAGGAGACCACCAGATCCCCCACGAAGGCCCCGGCCAGCCGGAGGAGCTGCCACCAGGCGATGCGGGACCACGTCATGGGCACGCTCGGTAGCGGCAACAAGACCGTCACAGCTAGGCCGATGCCGAGGCCGGCGAGAATATTGCCGGGGGTGATCTCGCCATAGAGCATCACCCAGATCACGGCCAGCACCACCACGGAGAGCGGCCGGAAGCGGCGTTTGAATCCTTCGATCATCACTGGCCTCCTTGGAGTGCGGGCTGGCGGCCCGGATCATCGTTCTTCATGTCATGGCCGAGCACGGCGCTGCGATAGTTCGCCAGATCCTGGGTGGACTCCGCGGCGCGGGTGGTCACCTCGGACAGCGGCCCGGCGAGCACCGTGATGGCCAGTGAGGCGGCCACCAGCAGGGAGGTGGAGGCCACCATGCCGCTGGGCATCCGGCCCACATCGGAGCGCTCGGTGATCTCGATGGTGTCGGTGCTTTCGATCAGCGTGGTGGGGCGGGCAAAAGCCTGGTTGCCCTCGGGGGCATCGGAGCGGTCGCGCCAGAAGGCCTTGGACCACACCATCGCCATGGTGTAGAGCGTGAGCAGGCTGGTGAGCACTGTGCCACCAATGAGTAGCCACACCAGCGCCCCGGAGCGGGTGGCGCCGGCCTCGATGAGCAGCACCTTGCCCAAGAATCCAGAGAAAGGCGGGATGCCACCCAAGTTGAGGGCGGGGATGAGAAAGAGCGTGGCGAGCACCGGCGAGGTCCAGGCCAACGAGCCGAGCCGCCGCAGCGAGGAGGAACCCGCCTGGCGTTCGATCAGCCCCACCACCAAAAACAGGGCGGTTTGCACCAAAATGTGGTGCACGGCGTAGAAGATCGCCCCGCTCAAGCCCTCTGCGGTGCCGAGGGCGATGCCGAAGATCATGAAGCCGATGTGGCTGACCAGAGTGAAGGAGAGCAAACGCTTGATGTCGTTTTGGGCCATCGCGCCGAGGATGCCGAAGAGCATGGTGAGCAGCGCCGCCCACATCAGCAGGGTATCGAGGCTGCCATCGGGAAACACCACGGAGCGCATCCGAATGATGGAGTACACGCCCACCTTGGTCAGCAGCCCCGCGAACACCGCAGTCACCAAGGCCGGGGCGGTGGGGTAGGAGTCCGGCAGCCAGGAGTAGAGGGGAAAGACTGCGGCTTTGACTCCGAAGGCCACGAGCAGTACCGCGAAAATGGCGGTGCGCACCCCAGAGGGCACCTCCTCCATGCGGATGGAGATATGCGCCAGGTTTAGGGTGCCCACGGCGGCATAGGTGAGGGCGATGCCGATGAGGAAGATCACCGAGGAGAGCATGTTCACCATCACATAGGCGATACCGGCGCGGATACGTTCCCGCGCCGCGCCGAGGGTGAGCAGCACATAGGAGGCCACGAGGAGTACCTCGAAGCCCACATAGAGATTGAAGAGATCCCCGGCGAGGAAGGCGATATTCACGCCCATGCTCAACAGCAGATAGGCGGGCAGGAACACGCTCACCGGATCTTTCTCCGAGCCATCGCGCATGCCCTGGGCGACGGCAAACCACATCACCGCCAGCAGCACCAGCGAGGAGACGGTGAGCATCAGGGTGGAGATGCGATCGGCCACGAGGGTGATACCGATGGGTGCATCCCAGCCGCCGATTTGCAGGCTCTGCACCCCGGCCTGGTCCACGTAGACCACCATGAGGGTGCACAGCGCCAGTAACAGAATAAAGGTGCCCATGGCCACCACGTGCTGCACCCGCCGGCTGGAGAGCAGGTGGATGAGCGCGGTGGCGATCACCGGTAGCAGAATCGGGCCTGGGATTAGATAAGGAAACAGCGGCGCGAGGGTATCCATCACTGCTCGTCTCCTTCTTTTTTGCCTTGGCCGTGCACCGGCGCCTCGAAGCTGGAGGGGCCGAAGAGATCGCCGCGCTCCGTCGGCTCGCCGGTGAGCGGATCATCGGAGGCGTCGTGGTCCGGCGCGGCCGAGGCGGCCAGCGGCCGGGTGGCCACGGCGGTGTCCTCGGTGTCATCCTCCACTAGGTCGGCGGTGCCATAGCGATACTGCCGGTAGGCGAGGCCGAGAATGAAGGCGGTCATCGCCATGGAAATCACGATGGCGGTGAGGATCATCCCTTGGGCGAGGGGATCGGAGTCGGCGTCGTCAAGCGCCGAGCTGCGCCCCATAATCGGCGGCGCTCCCGCGGGGCCGCCGGCGAGCAAAATCAGCAGATTCACGCCATTGCCCATGAGAATCAGGCCCATGAGCATTTTGGTCATGGCGCGTTCGAGCAGCAGGAAGGTGCCCGCCGCCACCAACACCCCAGCGGCGAGGACGAGTGAGAGATTAACTACCATGGCGCGCCATCTCCTTCCTAGCGGTCTCCTTCTTCACGGCCTTGCGGCGGCGGCTGCGCTCATCGCGATCCAGCTGCCCGCCCAGCGATTGCAGAATGTAGAGCACCAGCCCCACCACGATGAGATACACCCCGAGATCAAAGATCAGCGGGCTCACCAGGTGCATCTCGCCGATCAGCGGCACATGCAGATCCAGCACATAGCTGCGCAGCGGGGCATCGCCGAGCAGCAGCGGGGCCACGGCGCTTATCGACGCCAACCCCAAGCCACTACCGATGATCTTGCCCGGATCCACCGGCATGGTCTGCTCCAGCTCCTCCGGGCCGCCGGCCAGGTAGCGCAAGGCAAAGGCCAGCCCCGCCACCAGGCCGCCGGCGAAACCGCCGCCCGGGGCATTATGCCCAGCGAAGAAAAAGAACACGCTGAGCACAATCATCGCCGGGAAACTCAGCCGGGTCGCCGCCTCAACCACCAGGGCGCGGTTACGTTCGCGCTCATGCGCGCCGGGGGCGGACAGCCACTGCCCGCCGAAGGTGCTCTCGTGGAGCACCGGCCGCCGCGAGACGCGGGAAAAGCTGCGGGTGCGATAGACCAGCGAGGCCACGCCGGTAGCCACAATCACGATCACGGAGATCTCGCCCAGAGTATCCCAGGCGCGAATATCCACCAGCAGCACGTTCACCGCATTGGCGCCGTGGGCGATGTCCTTGGCTAGGGCGGGGATCGCCTCGGAAATCGGGGCCACGCTGCGGGCGTTCATGGCGAAGACCCCCACGACCACGGTAGTCATGCCCACCGCGGCGGCCAGCCACGCCCGGCCGCGCAGATACCCGGTGCGGGTGCGCGCCGAGGTTTCGGCCGGCAGCTTCCGCAGCACCAGCATGAACACCACCATGGAGACGGTTTCTACGAGCAGCTGGGTGAGCGCGAGGTCCGGGGCGCCATAGGTGGCGAAGATCAGCGCCAGCCCATAGCCGGTCACCCCCAGCAGCACCACCGCGGAGAGGCGGTTATCCATCCGGGTGGTGGCGATGGCCACCACAATGATGATCAGCGCCAGCACTCCCTGCACCGGGGTGTCCCAGAGCGTCATGCGGACATTGGTGCGCTCGCCCAGCAGGATTGCCACCATGGGCAGCACGCAGAAGGTCAAAAGAATCACGGCCTCGTTGATGGGCAGCGAGCCGCGCTGCGTATTCGCGGTGATGCGCAGCGACAGCCGCCGCAGCGTATCCAGGGTGGAATCATAGGCGGCATCCGCCGAGCCCAGCGCGGGCTTGTCGAAGTGGAAGCGCTCGAGGGTTTTGCGCTGCCAGTGCATGATCGCACCGGCGGCGATAATCACCGCGGTGAGCAGCAGCGGGATGCCGAAACCATGCCACAGCGCCAGCTCGCCGGAGGGGGCGACGGCGCGCATCTCGGCGTCATCGTAGACGGTGCCCGCGTGAATGCTGATCGCCTGATCCAGTAGCTCTGGGCGCAGCCCGAAAAACAGTCCCGCCAGGGCCAGCACCAGGGGCGGGGCCCATTGGGTGAAGCTCAGCGTATCCATGGTGGCCACCGCTGGGGAGATGCCGCCGCCGCTGGGATGATCGGGGCGTTTGCGAAAGAAGGCGGCGTGGAAGAAGTACAGGGTATAGGCCACGGTGAGCACCGAGCCCACCACCAGTCCCAGCAGGGTGGTCTGGCCGGGTAGCCCCACCAAGAGTGGCTCGTGCAGCAGGGTCTCGAACACCGCCTCTTTGGCCACGAAGCCGAAGAAAGGCGGGAGGCCGGCCATGGAGGCCCCAGCGAGGGCGGCGATCAGCGCCAGCCCGGGCTTCTTCCGTCCCAGCCCAGAGAGCTTATTTTTATTGCGGGTGCCAGTGCAGTGGTCGATGGCGCCCACCACCATGAACAGAGTGGCCTTGAACATCGAGTGCGCCAGCATCAGCGCCAGGCCGGCGATGAGCGCTGCTTTCGCGCCCACGCCCATCACGGTGATGATGAAGCCCAGCTGGGAGACGGTGCCATAGGCCAGAATAAGTTTCAGGTCCTTTTGTCGTAGCGCCATCCAGCCGCCGAGCAGCATGGTGAAAATGCCGAGCGGCAGCACAATCAAGTGCCAGGCGGTAATGCCATTGAGCGTGGGCGAGAGCCGCGCCACCAGGTAGATGCCGGCCTTCACCATCGCCGCCGAGTGCAGATAGGCCGATACTGGGGTGGGGGCGGCCATGGCACCGGGCAGCCAGAAATGGGCGGGGGCGATCGCGGATTTACTGAGCGCCCCAGCGAGAACGAGGGCCACGGCGGCGCCCATCCACGCCGCATCCGGCCCGATACCGTGACTAACCAGACCAGAGAGCGTCCATTGCCCCGAGCGGGTGCCGAAGACCACGATGCCCACCAGCATCGCCAGCCCGCCGAGGGAGGTGACCATCAGCGCCTGCCCGGCAGAGCGGCGGGAGGAGGCGCGCTCGCCGTAGTAGCCCACCAAAAGGAAGGACAGCACGGAGGTGATCTCCCAGAACACGTACATGAGCAGCAGGTTGTCGGAGATCACCAGCCCGTACATGGCCATACAAAAGGCCACCATGCAGCCGCCGAAGGTGGCGAGCCGGCGCGGGTTGGCGTTGAAATAGCCCCAGCAATAGAGCAGCACGAGGGCGCCGACGCCCAAGATGATGAGCGCAAAGAGCGCGGAGAGGCTATCGAGGCGGAAATCGAGGTCTAGGTGCGCGCCGCTCATCCACGGAATCTCGGCGGTGCGGGTGGTGGGTTCCGGGGTGGTGAAGAAGGTGGTGAGCACCCACCAGAACCCGGCGGCGGGAACCAGTGCGACCACGCCAAAGGCCGGCCGCCCCAGCACCCGCAGGAGCGCGGGCGTGAGCAGCGACGCGGCAATTAAGCTAAGGAGCAGAAGAAGCACACATCCACCTCATCTAGTAGAGGAAGCAACGTGTCTCATTCTAAACGAGAGCGTCACCGGCCCTGATCCGCGCCTTTTTAGCCGTGCAGGCGGCCAGCAGCCGTGCTCAGCGCGGCAGCGATGGAGGCGTCCCGGGTGGGGCCGAATCCCATGGCCCAGGCGCGCTTGTTGTTCTCGCAGGTGTAGATGAAGGTGACGGTGGCTTCGAAGATTTCGAACTGGTGGTAACTGAGGATCTCGACGCGGCGGCCCATATCGGCCAGTAGGTTGGTCACAGCGGAGCAGGCGCCGGAGGCGATGATCTCACGGGTGGAGTCGATGCGGGCACCGGAGCTGGTGTCCGTGATGTGGGCGGTGTAGCGATAGCGGCCGCCGCGCAGGTTCTCACTATCTAGGTGAGTGATGCGCATATCGCCCAGCGGGGCGTAGGTGGCGGCGAAGGTGCGCCATTCCATGCCGCGAGCCTCCTCGCGCAGACCGCGCGGCAGGCGGTGGCCGAAACGGGCGCGGAAGGGGTCCTCAGCAAAAGTGCGGGAGGTGGTGCGCTCTGCAGGGATCGGGGTGTGAGTGCTCGCCGGGGTAGGACGGCGGTGGTACTCGATGATGGTGGAGCGCTGAGACTGGGGAGCGTAGGTGGTGGGCATGATGCCGGATCACATTCCTTTACAACGGAGCGAAAAACAACGGTGTGAAGGACTGAAAATTTCATCGCCTACGATGAGGCGGTTCTGGGGGGGGGCTAACGACTACTGCCTTGTGCGGAGGTTTCAGTCCTCGCTGTGCGCTCCTCCGCCAAGGTGCGTAGCCTTCAGTACTCGTACGCCCTTGAGTCCGGCGGCTCGAAGGGCCACGCTCTCACGGGGTGCGCGTGCGTTCGCGGCTAGGGCGCGAAGGCTGTGTGCTTGGCGGATGATCATGTGGGGCATAGTAAGCCGTGTCACATGACGGTGGCAAATGTTAGTCAGACGTAGAATGGGATGGGGGTACCCACAGGGTGGGATGGCGTGGTCGCGTCTCGGTCCCTGTGGCCCCTCGTCCGGCCGCGCTTTAGCGGCCGTAGTTCTGCAGGAAGAGCGTCTCTGCAACGGCGATGGAGAGGATCTCCTCCGGATCGACCGACTCATTGGGGGAGTGAATGGTGCAGGAGGGCTCCTCCACGCCGAAGAGGGCGATCTCGGCCTCGGGGAACTTCTCCTGCAGCTTCGAGGTGAGCGGAATTGAGCCGCCGGAGCCAATCACCACGGTCTCCTTGCCCTCATAGGCTGCAGAGAGGGCCTCGCCAAGCACGCTGAGCGTGGTGCTTTCCGGGGCGGTGGAGAAGGGCGAATTCACGTCAAAGACGCTGATGTCCACGTGCGCGCCCCAGGGGGTGTGGTTGATCAGGTGCTGCTTCAATGCCTCGGCAACCTCCGCGGAGTCCAGTCCGGCCGGCACACGCAGGTTCAGCTGCGCCTCGGCGGTAGCGGGCACGGCATTAACGGCCTCGCTCACCGGGGTGGAGGTGAAACCGATGATGCTCACGGCGGGACGCGCCCAGAGCATATCTGCGGGGCTATCCTCCTCGGTGCCCATGATGTGGGTGCCCTCGAGCATGCCGGCGTCGGTGCGGAAGGTCTCGCGGTCATAGTCCATGCCCTGCCACTTCGCGGTGCAGTCCACGCCCTCGATCACGGTGCGGCCATGCTCATCGCGGAGCGAGTCCAGCATGCGCATGAGCGCGGCCACCGCATCCGGTGCGGCGCCGCCGAAGGAGCCGGAGTGCACGGCCGTGGCGAGGGTGTCGACCTTCACGTTCAGCAGTGCCCCGCCGCGCAGCGAGGTGGTGAGGGTGGGCACGCCCACGCCGGCGTTACCGGAGTCCGCGATGAGAATAGCATCGGCGGCGAAAAGCTCGGGGCGTTCGTCGATAAGCGCATCAAGGCCGGCGCCACCGCGCTCCTCGGATCCTTCAATAACCACCTTGATATTGCAGGACAGTCCGCCGATCTCTGCGAGGGTGCGCAGCACGGCGAGGTGCATTACCAGATTGCCCTTACAGTCCGCGGCGCCGCGGGCGTACCAGCGGCCATCGCGCTCGGTGAGGGTGAACGCATCCGAGGTCCAGGAGCTCGGGTCGCCGGCGGGCACCACATCATAATGGGAATAGAGCAGCACCGTGGGCGCGGAATCATCGATCACCTTGGTGCCGATGAAGGTGCGCGTGCCGTCGATGGTGTCATAGGCGGTCACGTCCAGCCCGTGCTCGCACAGGGCGTCCAGCACCCAGTCGCCAGCGGCGGTGTGCTCCTCCTTGAGCTCCTCCACGCTGTGCACAGAGTTAAAGGAGCAGAGCTCGGACAGATCGGAAAAAATACGGCTTTTTTGCTTCTCGACGCTTGCTCGCGCCGCAGTAGGTGTAGTCATGGTGACCAGCGTACGCGGCACCCCGGTGCTCTTGCACTCAATAGGGTAGAGTGCTAGAACAGGTCTTAGCACTTGGACATTTCGAGTGCCAGCCTAGAACAAAGAGACAACGATAAACGCGGGTGAAGTTGGCATAATCAACACTCACCAACTGCAGCCGTCGCGGGCGCCCGCCGATATCGACGCTTGAGTGTCGTCCCTTAACTTGTATATAAGGAGCACTAAAACAACATGGCAAAGATCATCGCTTTTGATGAGGAAGCACGCCGTGGCCTAGAAAAGGGCCTGAACACCTTGGCTGACGCCGTGAAGGTGACCCTCGGCCCCAAGGGCCGCAACGTGGTTCTGGAGAAGAGCTGGGGTGCGCCGACCATTACCAATGACGGCGTGTCCATCGCGCGCGAGATCGAGCTCGAAGAGCCTTATGAGAAGATCGGCGCCGAGCTGGTCAAGGAAGTTGCGAAGAAGACTGACGATGTCGCCGGTGACGGTACCACCACCGCTACCGTGCTGGCCCAGGCTCTCGTCTCCGAGGGTCTGCGTAACGTCGCCGCTGGTTCCAACCCCATGGGCATCAAGCGCGGTATCGAGAGCGCCGTGAAGGCCGTGACCGAAAAGCTGCTCGAGGGTGCTAAGGAAGTAGAAACCCAAGAGCAGATCGCCGCGACCGCCGGCATCTCCGCTGCGGACCCCGCTATTGGCGCCAAGATCGCCGAGGCTATGTACGCCGTCGGCGGCGGCAAGCTGAACAAGGAATCCGTCATCACCGTCGAGGAGTCCAACACCTTCGGTGTGGATCTCGACGTCACCGAGGGTATGCGCTTTGATAAGGGCTACATCTCCGGCTACTTCGCTACCGACATGGAGCGCCAGGAAGCCGTCCTCGAGGATCCCTACATCCTGCTGGTCTCCGGCAAGATCTCCAATATCAAGGATCTGCTGCCGCTGCTGGAGAAGGTCATGCAGTCCGGCAAGCCGCTGCTCATCATCTCCGAGGATGTCGAGGGCGAGGCCCTGTCCACCCTCGTGGTGAACAAGATCCGCGGCACCTTCAAGTCCGTCGCCGTGAAGGCCCCGGGCTTCGGCGATCGCCGCAAGGCCATGCTGCAGGATATGGCTATCCTCACCGGCGGCCAGGTCATCTCCGAGGAGGTCGGCCTCTCCCTCGAGACCGCCGACATCCCGCTGCTGGGTACCGCCCGCAAGGTTGTGGTGACCAAGGACGAGACCACCATCGTTGAGGGTGCCGGTTCCGCCGAGCAGATCGAGGGTCGCGTCAACCAGATTCGCGCCGAGATCGAGAACTCCGACTCCGAGTACGACCGCGAGAAGCTGCAGGAGCGCCTGGCCAAGCTGGCCGGTGGCGTGGCAGTGATCAAGGTCGGCGCCGCCACCGAGGTGGAGCTCAAGGAGCGCAAGCACCGCATCGAGGATGCCGTGCGCAACGCCAAGGCTGCCGTGGAAGAGGGCATCGTTGCCGGCGGTGGCGTGGCCCTGCTGCAGGCCGCCCACGTGCTGGACTCCGACCTGGACCTCAGCGGCGACGAGGCCATCGGCGTGAAGATCGTGCGCGCCGCACTCTCCGCTCCGCTGAAGCAGATCGCCGAGAACGCCGGCCTAGAGCCGGGCGTGGTGGCCGATAAGGTCTCCAACCTGCCCGTCGGCGAGGGCCTGAACGCCGCTACCGGCGAGTACCAGAACCTCATGGAGGCCGGCATCAATGACCCGGTGAAGGTCACCCGCTCTGCGCTGCAGAACGCTGCCTCCATCGCGGCTCTGTTCCTCACCACCGAGGCCGTCGTGGCCGACAAGCCGCAGCCCGCTGGCTCCGGTATGCCGGACGCCGACGCCATGGGTGGCATGGGCGGCATGATGTAAGCATCACCGCTCACACGCACTAACAAGCCTCAGATCCCGCACGGGTCTGGGGCTTGTGTGCTGTGCGCTAGCATCGGCAATCATGAACGCACCACGCATGAGGGTATCCATCGTGTCCGCGGGAGCAGTGGGCACAGCCATCGGGGAGAAGCTCGCCGCCGTCGGCCACCGCGTCGATTACACGGCCGCCCCCGCCACGGCGGCGGAGAACGCCCAGCTGCTGGTGCTCGACGTTGCCGATAGCGACCTAGAGGCGGCGGTGGCCGAGCTCCTGCCACACGTGCAGCCGCGGCAGATCGTGCTGCACACCGCCGCCAGCCACGGGGTAGGGGTGCTGCAGCCGCTGGCCGAGCGCGGCGCGCTGACCATCGCCGCTCATCCCGCCATGATCCTCACCGATACCACCGCCGCTGCGGCGCGCCTCGATGGCTGCGGCTGGGGTGTGAGTACGCGCGATGAGCTCGCCGCTACCGTCGCGGAACTCCTCATCACCGAGATGAATGGCCATGCCATCGCCATCGCCGAGCAGCAGCGGGAACTCTACGCCGCCGCCATGACCCACGGCTCCCACCATGCGGCGGCGATCGCTGCCCAGACCGCCGAGCTTCTCGAGCAGTGCATGGACGTCCCCACGACTCAGGGCGCACAGCTGCTCAGCGAGCCGCTCATGCAGCACAGCATGAGCCTCGCGCTCAAGGGAGCATTCGTGCCCGCCGCCCCTGCGGATGCCGCCACCGTAGAGCGCCAGTTGGCTGCCATCGGCGCTGGTCCAGCCCGTGACAGCTATGTGGCCTTAACCCGAGCGCTCGCGGCGCAGAGCGCTCCGGCAGCGGTGTGGGAGGTACTCGAGGCGGCGTCGACAAGCGAAGAAAAGGATTTCCGCTTTTGTCCAACGCAGCCGCGATCTCGGGACTAGACTGATTGGTATGGCTGACAAGAAAAAGAAGGATGAAGAGCTGCCCGTCATCGACCTTGCGGCAACCGAGGGTTATTACGTTGATGACTCGGATGAGGATGATCCGGTACTCGTTAAGCCCGATGGCAGCCCGGTGGATACGTGGTTTGAGAACTATCCCTATGACGACCGGATGAGCCGTGATGAGTACGAGCACGTCAAGCGCGCTCTCCAGATCGAGCTCTTGAAGTGGCAGAACTGGACTAAGGACACCGGCCAGGCGCACATCATTCTTTTCGAAGGCCGCGACGCCGCTGGTAAGGGCGGCACGATTAAGCGTTTTAATGAGCACCTCAACCCTCGCGGTGCTCGGACTGTGGCCTTAGAGAAGCCCTCGCCGCGCGAGTCCACCTCCTGGTATTTCCAGCGTTATATCGAGCACTTCCCGTGCGCCGGCGAGATCGTATTCTTCGACCGCTCCTGGTACAACCGCTCCGGTGTGGAGCGCGTGATGGGCTTCTGCACCGAGGCGCAGCACGCCGAGTTCCTCCGCGAGGTGCCCATGCTGGAGAACATGATCATGGGCTCCGGTATTTCCCTGACCAAGCTGTGGTTCTCCGTGACCCAGAAGGAGCAGCGCACCCGCTTCGCGATTCGCCAGGTCGATCCCGTGCGCCAGTGGAAGCTCTCGCCGATGGACCTCGCATCTTTGGATAAGTGGGATGATTACACCCGCGCCAAGGAGGAGCAATTCCGTTACACGGACACCGATGAGTCGCCGTGGATCACCATTAAGTCCAATGACAAAAAGCGCGCCCGCATCAACGCCATGCGCTATGTGCTGAGCAAGTTCGAATACACCGGCAAGGATCACGAGCTGGTGGGCGAGCCCGATCCGCTGATCGTGCGTCGCGGCCGCGATCAGATCGGGGACTAACCCCTATTCACGACACCAGGCGCCACCTGTCGGTGGCGCCTGTGGCGTTTCTCGAGTGTTTCTCGAGGGCCGGCTCAGCGGGTCTGTGGTTCGATCGGATTGCCCTGCCAGCGGGAATGGGGCGGCACCTGATCGCCGCGCATCACCAGCGAGGCTGGGCCCACGGTGGTGCCTTCGCCGATCGTGCTGGCGGGCAGCGCCACGGAGTGCGCCCCCAAGGTGGCCCCGTCGCCAATGCTGACGGTATCGAGGCTCATCACCCGGTCTTGGAAGAGGTGGGTCTGCACCACGGTGCCCGGCCCCACAGTGGCCCCGGCCCCCACATGGCAGAGATCCGCCTCGGGGAACCAATAGGACTCGATCCACGCGCCGCGGCCAATATCCGCCCCGAGGCTGCGCAGGCACAGCGAGAGCGTTCCCGTGCCGAGAGCGTGGGTGAGAATCCACGGCGCCGCCACTGTTTCCACGAAGGCGTCTTGCAGCTCATTGAGCCACACAAAGCGGCTCCACAAGGGATGGTCCTCGGCGCGGATGGCGCGCACGCACAGCCATTTCATCGCCGCGGTCACCGCCATGGCCACCGCCCCGGCGGCCATGAGTAGCAGCCCGCCGCAGAGAACGAGCACCACCGCAGCGCCCGGGCCCAGCGCGAGCAGCAGGGCCTGCAGCGCCGCCGCCACTGCCACCGCGAGTGTCGCCGAGGTCATTGGGGCTAATAGCCGCAGGGTTTCCACGACACCGCGGCGCGCTTTGAGCGAGGTGGGTGGATCATAGGTCACGGTCGTGCCCCCGCCGGCGCAGGCCTCGACGCGGCGCATGCGCTCGGGCGGGGAGCCCCACCAATTGGATCCTGCCTTCGGCTTCTTCGGCGTGGAGGACAGCACCGCCACCAGGGAGTTCTTGCTTAGCTTCCGTCCGGGTCCAGTCACACTGGAGTTGCCGAGGAAGCTTCTCTTGCCCACTTTGCAGCGATCCACATACAGCCAGCCGCGGCCGAGTTCATAGCTGGCGATGGAGGTGTCATCGGCGAGAAAGGCGCCATCGCGCACCTCGGTGAGGGCGGGGATCATCACGGCGGTGGATACCTCGGCATCAGTGCCGATGCGGGCGCCGAGACTGCGCAGCCACACGGGGGTGAGCTGCGCGGCATAGAGCGGAAAGAGATAGTGGCGGGCATCGTCCATGAGTCGGTGGATGGTCCACGCCCGCCAGCCGCCCACCGAGCGCACCGGCACCACCCCGGGTGTTAAACCGAGCTGGAGCGCGCGTACCAGCACCCAGATCTCCACGGTCAGGGCGGCAAATGCCACCAGTGCCCCCAGCGGGGCGGCGGCGAGGGCCATCAGCACGGTGGAGACAGAGCCAGGCGCGAGTTGGGTAGCGCCTGCCACCACGGTCGCACCACCAGACAGGGCCAGGATGGGCACGAGTCCAAGGAGTAGGGAGGTGAGATAGTACACCGGCACCCAGCGGGCATTGCGCGGCGGCGGCGAATCCGGGAAGTCATCCTTCGGCTTGCCCACCTTTCGGGCCGGCGAGCCCGCCCAGCGGGACCACTTCTTCACCTTCTTATCGCCGGTCACACACGATCCCGGCTCCACCTGGGCGCCTTCGGCGATGCGGGTGCCCGGCAGCAGCACCGAACGGGCGCCCACCCTGGCATAGGCGTCGATGCGCACCGGGCCCACGTGCAGGGTATCGCCATCGAGCCAATAGCCGGATAGCTCTACCTCCGGCTCCACACAGCAAAAATCGCCGAGGCGCAGCAGCCCCGTGACGGGGGCGGGGGTGTGCAGGTTCACGCCCTTGCCCACGCGGGCGCCCAGCATGCGGGCGAAGCTCACCGTGAACGCCGCCGAGGAGATCGACCGGGCGCCACAGACATCCGCTACTCGTTCCGCCGCCCAGATGCGCAGGTGCACACTCCCGCCGCGCGGATAGTCCCCGGCCGTGATGCCGCGGGTGAGCAGCCGAATGATGCCGGCCGCAAGCGGCAGTCGTCCCAGCGGAGTGAGAAAGACCAGCGCGCACAGCAGCGATAGCTGCCAGGGCACCGGCACCGCCCAGTCCACCAGCGGCGTCCCGCTCGGGAGGGAGAGGAGGGTATTGATAATGAAGAGCCAGCTCACCCACTGGGCGGCCCGCAGCGCCATCACCGGGATCTGAATGAGCTCTTGGGCTAGGCGGCTGCGGCGAGACACCGGGGCGCAGGCGCGCCGGGAGCTGGTGTCCTCCGGCACCGGGGTGCCGAGGCTGTCGAGATAATCGGCGAGCGCCCCGAGGCGCGGCCGGTCATAGAGATCCCGTACGGACATGGTGGGGATGCGTTCACGGATCCGGCCCACTAGGGTGGCGGCGGCAAGCGAGGTGCCGCCTAAGGAGAAGAAGTCCGCCTGCGGCCCGTCCACGGCCACGCCGAGCACGTCTACCCACACGGTGGCGAGCCAGCGCTCGGTCTCGCTCATGCCCTCGCTATGCACGGTGGCGCTCGGCAGCGGCCAAGGCAGGGCGCGCTTGTCTACCTTGCCGGCGGTGGTGACGGGCAGCTCCTCCATCACATGCATTCTGGGCACCAGCGCGGCGGGCATGAGCTCGGCGAGCCGTTGCTGCGCCCGCGCCATATCGAATCCGGCGGCGGGATCGTCGAGGGAGACATAGCCCACCAGCACGGAATCACCGCCTCCGGTCTTTTGCACCACCACCGTGGAGGAGCGCACATTCTCCACGCTGGACAGCCCCGCATCCACTTCGCCGAGTTCGATGCGGCGGCCGCCGATTTTCACCTGATCGTCTATACGGCCCACAAAATACAGGCCGTCTTCTTCTAGGCGCACGTGATCGCCGGAGGCATAGGCCCGCTCCCAGCCGAGGGCGGGCAGCGGGGCGTATTTTTCGGCGTCCTTGGCTGGGTCGAGATACCGAGCCAGCCCCACGCCGCCGATGATGAGCTCGCCCACTTCGCCGACAGCCACCGGCTCGCCAGCGCTATCGACCACCGCCAGATCCCAGCCATCCAGCGGCAGCCCGATACTCACGGGCCGGCCGGGTTGGAGCTGGGTGCCGCAGGCCACCACCGTCGCTTCGGTGGGGCCATAGGTATTCCACATTTCGCGCTGCGAGGTGGCGAGCCGCTCGATGAGCTCCTGGGAGCAGGCTTCGCCGCCGACGATGAGCAGGCGCACATTATCTAAAGCCTCATCCGGCCACAGCCCAGCGAGGGTCGGCACGGTGGAAACCACGGTGATGCCGCGGCGAATCAGCCACGGCCCGAGGTCCATTCCGGAGCGCACCAGCGAGCGCGGGGCCGGCACGAGGCAGGCGCCGTGCCCGAAGGCCAGCCACATTTCCTCGCAGGAGGCGTCGAAGGCCACCGAGAGTCCAGCCAGCACGCGGTCCTCGGGGCCGAGCGGGCCGCCCGGGGAGTCCACAAGGAACCAGCGGGCCTCGGCGTCCACGAAGGCGGCGGCGCTGCGATGCGTCACGGCCACCCCCTTCGGGGTGCCGGTGGAGCCGGAGGTGAAAATGATCCACGCATCATCGTCCACGGTGGGCGGGCCGGGCGGATAGGCCTGTGGCAGCGGCGTGACGAGTCGCAGGCCCGCGGCGTCGATAAGCGCATCGATATGCGCCTCGCCAAAGACCAGCGCGGCACGCTCGGCGGGATCATCGGCGTCCACCGGTACGTAGGCCGCGCCGGCCAGCAGCGTGCCCAGAATGGCCACATAGAGCTGGGCGCTTCCCGACGCCATCTGGATGCCCACCCTGGCGCCGCGGCCAATACCGAGAGCCTGCAGCTGCTCGGCGGTGGCACGAACCTCGGTCATGAGCTCCGCATAGGTGAGTACGGTGCCGTCGTCGATAGCGGCAGCCTGCGGATGGGCGGCGGCGGTGGCGCTGAGGATATCAATAAGTGTGCGCGCCTCGGGGGCGCGCACACGGGCACTATATTGGGGCAGCAACACGCCGATTAGTCCTCGTCGGAGGCCTCGGCGGCCATGATGGCCTTGGCCAGTTTACGGAGGTGCTTGAGCTGCTTATTCGTGGATTCGTCCAAGGCGCGATCCTCGGCTGCAGCCATGATCTCGGCGAGGTGATCGCGGGCCTTAGTGCCCTTCTTGGTGGTGGTGACGATCTGGCGGCGGCGATCCTGTTTATCGCGCTCGCGCTTCACCCACTTCTTTTCTTCGAGGGCGTCGATGAGCCGCACCATATCGGAGGCGTCCATGGAGAGGATGTCGCAGAGCTTGGACTGGCTGGAGGCGCTCGCCGTGGCGAGACAGCACAATACCCAGTACTCCCGCAGGTTGGTGTTTTCTTCCTGCAGCGCCGCCTCGACCTCGTCGCGGGTGCGTCTGCGGAGCCGTTCTAATTGAAAAGAGGGGGATTCAAGCAACATCTGGGGGAGGTCAGGATGTATGGCCATAGCCACAAGTGTAGCCAACCGAACCTAAAAAAGGGCGCATAGCAGCAAAAAGGAGCCGGCCCGCCCCCTTCGATCTCCACTTCGAAGGGAGGAACCGACTCCTCATACCTGATCCTAGACAGATCACATCTGTCATACAAGAATGCTCTACTTGCCGTAGCGCTCCACGGAGTCCTGCAGGATCTTCTCGGCCTCGGCCTTGTTGCCCCAGCCGGAGCCCTGAACTTCCTTATTAGGCTCGAGATCCTTGTAGTGCACGAAGAAGTGCTCGATCTCCTCGCGCAGGGACTGCGGCACATCCTCGATATCCTGGATGTCGTCCCAGCGGACATCGTCGATCACGCAGAGCAGCTTGTCATCGCCGCCGGCCTCATCGGTCATCTTGAATACGCCGACGGGGCGGGCTTCCACGATCACGCCGGGGAATACGGGCTCGGGCAGGATCACCAGCGCGTCCATGGGGTCGCCATCCTCGCCCAGGGTGTGGTCAATGAACCCATAGTCCAAGGGGTAGGCCATCGGGGTGAACAGGTAGCGGTCTAGGTACACCTTGCCGGACTCGTGGTCCACCTCGTACTTATTGCGGGAGCCCTTGGGAATCTCGATGGTTACTTCAACAGACATGGTGTGAGCTGCAGCCCCTTTCGGCTGGAAACGTTCGGGTTGTTCATACTGCGACCCTCTGGAGGGTCTGCTCCTATCGTAGCGTGGCCTATAATCGCTCGGGTACGTGCGGCGGATAAGAGTGCGCATAGGAGTTAAAGGGAAGAGATGTCTGCGAAGGCGAAGAGTTCTAAGACGTGGTGGGTCACCTCCATCGTTGTGGCCGGCGCCGCGGTGGGCTCCATCGCTGGGGTGGGCATCGATGCCTATGTGACCGAGCGCGGTCTCAGCCACCCCGAGGTGGTGAGCGCGCACGCCGTGACGGGAAGTTTCCGCGCCGCCGAGCCGAGCACCGAGGTAGACAATGGGCAGCTGGGCGCCCAGGTGGCCGAGCTAGCCAGCGATCCGCGCCTGGGCTCTTTCGCCGGGGTGCTCACCGACACCACCACGGGCGAGCAGGTGTGGTCGCTCAACCCCGATGAGCAGATGCGACCGGCCTCCGCCACCAAGCTGCTCACTGCCGCGGCCGCGCTCATCGCGCTGGGCGAGGATGATCGGCTCAGCACCACCGTTCACGATGCTGGCGAGGGCACCGTGGTGCTCAAGGCCGCGGGCGATGTGATGCTCAATGACGCCATGCTCGACCAACTCGCCGCGCAGCTCTCCGGGGTTCCGGTGGAGGCCGTGGCCATGGACACCTCCGTGTGGCCGGAGGAGGAATTCAGTTCGAAGTGGAATAAGAGCGATATTGGTGGCGGCTATATCGCGCCCATGCAGCCGATGATGCTCAATGGCGCCCGCATGGGGGCCGACTCTGGCGATGTGCCGCGCTCCACCACCCCGGCGGAGGATGTGGCCCACGTCCTGGCGGAGAAGCTGGGCGTGGAGTTTGTAGGCACCGCGGAGGCCACCGGCCCGACCTTGGCGAGCGTGAGCTCCGAGCCGCTGGCGGTGCGGCTGCACACCATGATGGTGCATTCGGACAATGTGATGGCCGAGGCCTTTGGTCGGGAGGTGGCGGTGCACACCGGCTATCCCGCCACCCAGGATGGCTCCCGCGACGCCACTCTGGCGGTGCTGGCGGAGCACGGTATCGACACCAGCGGTATGGATATGGTGGACAATTCCGGTCTGTCCCAACAGAATGCCATCTCCACGGCCGCCTTCGCCCGGGTGCTCACCGCGGTGGCCAGCGACCCCGTGCTGCGACCGCTGCTGGATACCTTGCCGGTGGCCGGCGGCGAGGGAAGTCTCAGTTCCCGTTTCGGCGGCAGCCCCGGCGAGGGCTGGGTGCGCGCCAAGACGGGCACGCTCACCGATACCGCAGCGCTCGCGGGGCTGATCCCCGCCGAGAATGGCCATAGCTATGCTTTCGCGTTCATCTGCAATGATGCCTCCATCCTGCCGGCGCGCGCCGCGATGGATGAGATTGCCTCCTCGATCCGTTCCTTCTAGCCCATGCCCACCCACATCGGCGAGATTCCCCTGCCGCGGCGCAGCCCGCACTTTCTTGCTTGTCGACGCCACGTCCGCGCCTTCACCACCCCCGTGGCGGCCATTGGTCTCTCGGGCGGGCCGGACTCGCTTGCCCTCGTGGCGGCCGCCATCGCCGAGGGGGTGCAGGTGCGGGCGATCTGCGTGGACCATCAGCTACAGCCCAGCTCCCGCGAGGTGGCGGAACGCGCCGCAGCCACCGCTCGCCGCATGGGCGCGAGGGCCGTGGTGGTACCCGTGACGGTGGATGCCCGCGCCGGTGGGATCGAGGCGGCGGCCCGGCGGGCCCGCTATGCCGCCCTGCAGCAGCACGCGGATTCCTGGCCGCTGTGGGTGGCTCACACCCTCGATGATCAGGCCGAGACGCTGCTGCTGTCTGCGCTGCGCGGCCGGGTGACGGGCATGGCGGCGCGAGACCGCCACGTACAACGGCCCTTTCTCGGCCTGCGCCGCGCCGATACCGAGGGCGCCTGCGCGGAGCTGGGCTTATCCCCGTGGCAGGATCCGCAGAATGCGGATACGGGGCTGCGTCGAGTAGCGATCCGCTCTGCGGTGCTGCCGCTCTTGGCTGAGATCACCGGCTCGGATATGGCGCCTGCCCTCGCCCAGGCCGCCGCCACCGTGCGCGAGGATGCGGACTTTCTTGCTACTCAGGTGCCCGAGATCGACGCCGAGGGGGTGAGCGTGGCGCTGGCCACCGAGCCGCGCCCGCTGCGAGTGCGGGCCATTATTGCGTTCTTGCGCCAGCACGATGCAGCCGTCTCAGCGGCGATCATTGACGCCGTCGATGCGCTCTTGGTGGATTGGCATGGCCAAGGTGGGGTAGCGGTGGGGAAAACATCGGAGGGGCTACGATTGGTCGTGCGCCGAAAAAGTGGCACACTCGTCATGGACGAATCCCCCTAATTAGCAGCTAGGAACCATCATGGAATCTGCCAAGGACATCGCCGTTCCCGCGGGCAAGTATCACGACGACATCGAAGACGTGATCATTGACGAAAACACCCTGCAAGCACGCATCCGAGAGCTCGCCGACATGGTGAGCAAGGAGTATGCCGACATTGAGGATGACCTCGTGCTGGTGTGCGTACTCAAGGGCGCGGTGTATTTCATCACCGATTTCTCCCGCGAGCTCTCCATTCCCGCGCAGATGGAGTTCATGGCGGTCTCCTCCTATGGCAACTCTGTGTCCTCCTCCGGCGTGGTGCGCATCCTCAAGGATCTGGACCGCGATATCGCCGGCAAGCACGTGCTCATCGTGGAGGACATCATCGACTCTGGGCTCACCCTCTCGTGGTTGATGAAGAACCTCAGCAACCGCCAGCCCGCCTCCCTCAAGGTGGTCACGCTTTTGCGCAAGCCGGAAGCTGTGTCCGCCAAGGTGGAGCTTCTCGACGTCGGCTTTGACATCATCAATGCGTTCGTTGTTGGCTATGGCCTCGACTATGCCGAGCGCTATCGCGATCTGCCGTATATCGGTTTGCTCAAAGAACGCGTGTATAAGGACTAAACTCAAAGACCTCATATGAAGAACAAAAAGATCCTCAATATCGGGCTCATCGCTGCGGCTGTGCTGGTGGGGCTGTTCCTCATCGTGCAGCTCACGGATGATACCCGCTCCTACCGCGAGGTAGACACCTCCGTGGCGCTCACCCAGCTCACTGACAAGAACGCCAAAGAGGTGCGTATCGATGACCGCGAACAGCGGGTACTCATCGAGCTGAAAGAACCCATCTCCGTGGACAAAACCGAGGGCGTGGAGAAGGTCCAAACCCAGTACCCGGCCCGCACCGCTCCGGAGATCTTCGATCGCGTCACCAAGGCCGAGCCGGAAAAATTCACCACTAAGGTCACGCGGGATTCCTTCATCGGTTCGATGCTGACGATGATGCTGCCGCTGTTGCTCATCTTTGCCCTCATCATGTTCTTCTTCAGCCGCATGCAGGGTGGCGGCATGGGTCCCTTCGGTTTCGGTGGCTCCAAGGCCAAGGAACTCACCAAGGACATGCCCACCAACACCTTCGAGGATGTGGCCGGTGCGGATGAGGCTGTGGATGAGCTCCACGAGATCAAGGACTTCCTGCAGGATCCCAGCATCTACGAGAAGCTGGGGGCAAAGATTCCCCGCGGCGTGCTGCTCTACGGCCCGCCCGGTACTGGTAAAACCCTGCTGGCCCGCGCCGTCGCCGGCGAGGCTGGGGTGCCTTTCTACTCCATTTCCGGCTCCGACTTCGTGGAGATGTTCGTGGGTGTGGGCGCCTCGCGCGTTCGTGACCTGTTCAAACAGGCCAAGGAGAATAGCCCCTGCATCATCTTCGTCGATGAGATCGACGCCGTCGGCCGCCAGCGCGGCGCCGGCATGGGCGGCGGCCACGATGAGCGCGAGCAGACCCTCAACCAGTTGTTGGTGGAGATGGACGGCTTCGGCGACCGCCAGGGCGTGATCCTCATGGCCGCCACCAACCGCCCCGATATCTTGGACCCGGCCCTGCTGCGTCCGGGGCGCTTCGACCGCCAGATCCCGGTGACCAATCCAGACTTGAAGGGCCGCGAGAAGATCCTCGAGGTTCACGCCAAGGGCAAGCCCTTCGCCCCCGATGCTGATCTCAAGGCGCTGGCCAAGCGCACCGCCGGTATGTCCGGCGCGGACCTGGCCAATGTGCTCAACGAGGCCGCCCTGCTCACCGCGCGCGTGGGCGGCAGCGTGATCACCGCCGATGCGCTCGAGGAGGCCACCGATCGCGTGATCGGCGGCCCGCGACGCTCCTCCAAGGTGATCTCCGAGCAGGAGAAGAAGGTCACCGCCTATCACGAGGGCGGCCACACTCTCTCCGCGTGGGCGCTGAAGGATATTGAGCGCGTGTACAAGGTGACCATCCTGGCGCGCGGCCGCACCGGCGGTCATGCCATGACGGCCCAAGAAGACGATAAGGGCATGTACAACCGCAAGGAGCTATTCGCTCGGCTCGTCTTCGCCATGGGTGGGCGCTCCGCCGAGGAACTCGTCTTTGGTGCCCCCACCACGGGCGCGTCCTCCGATATTGAGCAGGCCACCAAGATCGCCCGGGCCATGGTGACCGAGTACGGCATGTCTCCTGAGCTTGGCCTCGTGAAATACGGGGAGGAACAGGGCGATCCCTTCGCCGGCATGGGCCGCGGCGGCTCAATCGAATACTCCGAGAAGGTGGCCGCCACCATCGACGACGAGGTGCGCTATCTGCTGCGCAAGGCGCACGAGACGAGCTACCGCATCCTGCGCGAGCACCGCGACACCCTCGATGCCCTGGCCTATAAGCTGCTGCAGAAGGAAACCCTGCGCCGCCCCGATCTGGAGGCCTTGTTCACCGATATCGAGCCCCGCGGGGTGGAAGAGGTCTTCCCCTCCGAGGACATCGACTTCCCAGCTCAGCTCGACCGCGAACCGGTGAAGACCCCCGTGGAGGAGGCCATCGAGCGCGGTGAGGAACCGCCGCGGCCGTTCTCTCTCCTCGAGGCGTCGAAGGCAGCGAGGGCGCGTCGTGAAGCGGAGATGGCCAAGCGCCAGCAGGAGCTTTCTCCCGTCGCCCCCGAACAGGGCCCGTGGACTCCGAAGTCCGGCTCTACCCCCAACTACGGCACCCCGCCGCCGAAGGGCTGGACCGTGCCGGGGTGGCCGCAGCAACCAGAGCAGCAGCCCGACCCGCAGAAGCAGCACCCGGGTGTGGAAAACTACGGCGAGAACACCGAGGTCATTGGTTTCCGTCTGCCGGAGCGTGAGCGCCCCGATGAGGACGAGCACTATAACGGCAGCCACCGGGCGCAGGAGTAATAAGCGATGAGCGAGCACGAGTTTGATGCCGACCGCATTGAGCGTGCGGTGCGCGAGATCCTGATCGCTATCGGTGAAGACCCGGATCGTGAGGGCCTCGCCGCCACCCCAGGCCGGGTGGCGCGCGCCTATGAGGAGATCTTCGCTGGGCTGCGCGAGGATCCCGCCGACGTGCTAAACACCACCTTTGATGAGGGGCACCGAGAGCTGGTGCTGGTGCGCGATATTCCTATCTATTCGATGTGCGAGCATCACCTCGTGCCCTTCTATGGGCGCGCCCACATCGGCTATATCCCAGGTGCCAGTGGCGCCGTCACCGGCCTGTCCAAGCTGGCCCGGCTGGTGGATCTTTATGCCAAGCGCCCGCAGGTGCAGGAGCGGCTGACCACCCAGGTGGCCGATGCCCTCGTGCAGAAGCTGGGCGCGCACTCGGTGATCGTGGTGATCGAGTGCGAGCACATGTGCATGGGGATGCGCGGTATCCGTAAGCCCGGTGCCATGACCACTACCTCGGCGGTGCGTGGCGGTTTCCAACGCTCCGCCGCCTCGCGCGCCGAAGTCCTCAGCCTGATCCGCGGATGCTAGGAATACTGTCATGACCACCCTCGCTTCCCTTCGTCACCCGCACCGTTCCACGGTGATGGGCATCGTGAACGTCACCGAGGATTCTTTCTCGGATGGCGGCAAGTATCTCGACCCCGAGGTGGCGGTGCAGCACGCCCGCCGGCTCGTGGCCGAGGGCGCGGACATCATCGACGTCGGCGGGGAATCCACCCGCCCCGGCGCCACGCGGGTGGATCCCGTGCTGGAACGTGAGCGGGTGGTTCCGGTGATCGCGGCCCTGCACGCTGCGGGGATCAAGACCTCCGTGGATACTATGCGCGCCAGCGTGGCCGCGGCTGCCGCTGCGGCGGGGGTGGATCTGATTAACGATGTCTCCGGCGGTCTCGCCGATCCGGAGATGCGCGCCGTGATGGCCGAGACAAACCTGCCGGTGTGCCTCATGCACTGGAAGGCCGCGACCTTCGGCAATGCCTCCGGCGCCGCGCATACCCCGGGCAGCGTGGTGGAGGATGTGCGCCGCGCGCTCGCCGAGCTCACCACCGCCGCCATCGACGCCGGGGTGCAGCCGGAGAATATCACGGTGGATCCGGGGCTGGGTTTCGCTAAAACCGCCTTCGATAACTGGCAGTTGCTGCACAACCTGCATGTTTTTACCTCCGGCGAGTTCCCCGTGCTGGTGGGGGCGTCCCGCAAGCGCTTCCTCGCGGCCATTCGCGTCGGCCGTGGCCTCGATTCCGCGCCGGATCCGGCCACGGCTGCCGTCACCGCGATCGCCGCGCAGCAGGGTGCGTGGTGTATTCGCGTGCACGATGTGGCGGTATCGCGCGATGCCGTGGATGTGGCCCAGTTGTGGAATCACCCCGGCGATGTGGAGGAGGGCTAGTGGCTGATCGCATTGAACTCACTGGGTTGGAGGCCACCGGTTATCACGGGGTCTTCGACTTCGAGAAGCGCGAGGGCCAGCGCTTCATCGCCGATATCACCTGTTGGTTGAACTTTCCCCGTGAGGACAAGCTCGCCGGCACCGTGCACTATGGCGAGCTCGCTGAGCTGGCCCACGCCGTGCTCACCGGCCCGCCCGCCGATCTCATCGAGACGGTGGCCTCCACGATTGCCGAGCGCGCCATGGACACCTTCCCGCAGTTGCATGCCATCGAGGTGCGCATCCATAAACCCGAGGCCCCCATCGATCTGCCCTTCCGCGATGTGGCCGTGGTGGCTCGTCGCTCCCGGAGGAAGTAGGTGGCCATGCGTGCGGTGATCTCGATCGGCTCGAACACGGGCGCTTCCCGACAGCATCTGGCCAGCGTCCTTCACGAGTTCGAGGAGGAGCTGGTGGCCTGCTCCTCTCTCTACGCCACCCCGCCCTGGGGTGTGGAGGATCAGCCGGACTTCCTCAATGCCGTGCTCATCGTGGACACCGATTCCTCCCCGCGGGAGTTGCTCGCCCGTGGCCAGACCCTTGAAGCCCGCGCCGAGCGGGTGCGTCTGCGCCGGTGGGGCCCGCGCACCTTGGACGTAGACATCGTGGACATCGACGGCTTCAGCAGCACGGATCCCGTACTCACGGTCCCGCACCCTTATGCCCATCAGCGCGGCTTTGTGCTCATTCCATGGCACGAGATCGCTCCCGACGCCGTCCTCGGTGGTAGCTCCGTGAGCGCGCTTATCGACGCTCTCCCGGCCGCCGACCGCGCCGCCATTACTCCGATCGATAAGGTGATCGCATGAAACGCACCCGCATTTCTTTGCTGCTGGCTGCCGGCGGCTTCACCGCGCTCGCTGGGGCGATCCTGACTTGGGGCCGTTATGGCTCCTTGGTGACCGTCTCGGCGACGGCTTCGGTGACGCTCTGGGCGATGGCGCTGATCTGCGTGGTCTTGGGCAGAAGGGTGCGCGAGAACGTCGATCACAGCAATATCGGCATGGACCGCTCCCAGCTCAACCCCACCACCGCGGCGCTGTGGCTGGTGGTGGCGAAGGCCTCGGCGTGGACCGGCGCGATTGTGGGCGGCTGGTATGTGGGCATGGCCACGTTCGTGGTTCCCAAGGCCGCCACGCTCACCGCCGCCCAGAATGATCTGCCGGGGGTCGTGACCTCCGCCGCGGCGGGCGTGGCTTTGGCCGCCGCCGGAATATATCTCGAGCGTGGATGCAGCGTGCCGCCCTCAGCAGATGGAGAACCCGCCTGACGTGCCGCGCGGGCTCAGCCCACGAGAAGGTAGTTTTAGGTAGATTAAGGACTCATGAGCTCCCCCACCCCTCCTGAAGAACAGCAGCACGCCGAACAAAGTGACAAAGGCCAGATCGCGCTGATCGTGTTGGTGGTGCTGGCACTTGCCGCCAGTTTGCTCATGTTGTTCATGAACAATGACGCGATGATGAAGCTGGCCGTGCTCGCCGCCCTCTGGGCCGCGGTGCTGGGCTTTTTCCTTGTGTTCCGCTATCGCAACCAGGTTGAGGAGGCGACTGCGGCGCTAAACGTGCAGCGGGATCTTTATGAGGAGAAGTTGGAGCGCGAGCGCGCCGATCACCGCGCCGAGCAGCTGGAGATCGAACAGGATTATCTCGAGGCTCTCCGCGAGGAGCGCGACGAGAACATCGCCATTATGCGGGAGCAGCTCGATATCGTGCGGGAGCAGCTGGAGCGGCTGACTGGTCAGGTCTACTACGAGCCGACGACGCTCAGCGCTGCCGCCGAGCGCATCCACGAGATCGAGGAAGCCTCCAGCATCCGCTGGGATCCGCAGCCGGAGCGGCCAAGCAGCTCCTTGCCCTCTGATGCGGAGACCACCGTGTTCGATCGCGTTGAGGAGACCCCGGAGCCCGAGCCTGCACCGGAACCGGAACCGGAACCGGAGCCGGAGCCGGAGCCGGAGCCCGAGCCGCTGTGGGAGCCCGAACCAGAACCGGAACCCAAACCTAAGCCCGCACCGGAGCCCGAGCCCGTGTGGGCCCCTGCCCCCGAGCCGGAGCCGGAGCCCTCGCACCATGGCCGCCGCCGCGCCGATGAGCGCAGCGGGTCGGTGTCTGTGGCTGATCTGCTGAAGAATTTCAATAAATAATGGCTTTTGAACCTGGTGCAGCACGGGTGATCGATTCCCCCGAGATGCTGCGCACCTTCGCTTCCGCTATGCGTAAAACGGGCCGCCCCGTCGTGCTCGTGCCGCTGAGTGAGTCTTGGGCGCCACAGCATGTGGCCTTGGTGCGTGCCGCGCGCACGGTGCCGCGTGCCGTTGTGGTGGTAGTGGGGGACTGCCCCGAAGAGCATGCCCGCGAGCTGGGCGTGGATGCCCTCGCCGCCGAGCTGGCCCCGCCGGCGCTGAGCGTGCGCCTCGATGCCCCGAGTCTTGAGCCGCTGGAAGCGCGCCTGTCTGCGATGCTTCGCCTGCTGGTGCTGGTGAATCCGCATCAGGTGGTGCTCAGCGAACGCGATTTTGAGTTCATGCTGCTCACCCAACGCCTGATCTCCGAGTATGGTTTCGCCACCGCGGTGCGCGGGGTGCCGCCGACTCGTTCCGCTGCGGGCGTGGCTCTGCAGCCCGCCCTGGCCGAGCTGTCTGCGGAGCAGGTTGATCGGGCCACGGTGCTGTCTGCGGCCCTGCTGGCTGCCACGCACCGCGCCGAGGAGGGCGCCGCAGCGGTGCTCGCCACCGCCCGCGAGATTCTCTCGGGGATGGACGTGGAGTATGTGGAGCTGCGCGATGCCCGCACCTTCGGCCCAGCCCCCGAGCGCGGCGAGGCCCGCCTGCTCGTGGCCGCCACTATTGACGGGGTGCGGCTCATCGATAATGTCGGCGTGCCCGTCGGCATCGGGTTCAAGAACCTCAGCGAGGACTAAACACGGAAAAATCGGTGTAAAATCTATAAGGGTATATTCACCTTCCTCTTTCTAGGAGTTACCCATGGATTCCTCCACCGTCGCCCTTGGCGTGCTGAGCGATCTTCCCATCGCCCGCGAAGCCACCACCTCCCGCGTCCTCGTCAATAACGAGCACCTGCGCACTGTCGTCTTCAGCTTCGACGCCGGCCAGGTCCTCACCGAGCACGCCTCTCCCCGCGCCGTCGTCGTGCAGCTTCTCGACGGCCGCCTGAGCTTCACCGTTGCCGGCGAGGAGCACGAGATGCACCCCGGCGACGTGATCTATCTCGCCCCCAATGAGCGCCACGCCCTCGAGGCCCTCGAACCCTCCCATATGAGCCTCGTGATGGTGGATGTCAATGCCGCGTAAAGGGCCCGCCGAAAAATACCTGCAAGGGCACTGGCTGCTGGCCAGCATGGGCAAGCGCGTGCTGCGCCCCGGAGGTATCGAGCTGACCACCCGCCTCATCGAGGCCGCGCAGCCCACCTCCTCCGACCGCATTGTGGAGCTCGGGCCCGGAGTGGGGCGCACCGCCGAGATACTGCTGGCGGCACATCCTCGCAGTTACCGCGGCGTGGACCCTAATCCCGAGGGCAGTGCCCAGCTGGCCGAGGTGCTGCGCGGCCACCCCGAGGCCGAGCAGGTGGTGGCAGATGCCCGCTCCCACGAGCTGCCCGATGGCTCCGCCGATCTGGTGGTGGGGGAGGCCATGCTCACCATGCTCAGCACCGAGGATAAAAAGGCAGTCATGGAGCGAACCTATCGTCTCCTTGCCCCCGGTGGCCGCTATGCGATCCACGAGCTCGCCGTCTCGGGCGACAATGCCACCGAGGTGTCGCGGGAGATTTCGCGCAGCATCAAGGTGGGTGCGCGCCCACTACCGGCTGAGGAATGGCAGCAGCTGCTGGAGGAGGCCGGCTTCGAGGTAGTTGCTACCGACACCAGCCCCATGCGGCTCTTGGAGCCCTCCCGCATCATCGCCGATGAAGGACTTGGTGGGGCACTGCGCTTCTTCTTCCGTGTGCTACGTAACCCCACTGCGCGGCGCCGTATTATGCAGATGCGCTCGGTATTTCGGCGACACCGTGAGCAGCTCTCGGCGGTGGCTTTCGTGGCACGCAAAGGCTGCTAGGCTAAGCATTTGTGACGCAAGCGAATTCTCATCCTGTTGTGGTCGTCGATTTCGGCGCCCAGTATGCACAGTTAATCGCGCGCCGCGTGCGCGAGGCGAATATTTATTCCGAGGTGGTGCCCCACACAGCCACGGCTGAAGAGATCAAGGCCAAGAACCCGGCCGCATTGATTCTCTCTGGTGGGCCCTCCTCGGTGTACGCCGAAGGAGCACCGCGGCTCGATTCCGACATCTTTGAGCTCGGCCTGCCGATCTTCGGCATCTGCTATGGCTTCCAGTACATGACCGCCAGCCTGGGCGGCACCGTGGCAGCCACTGGCGCCCGCGAGTATGGCCGCACCGATCTCACTGCCACCGAGGGCGTGCTTCACGCCGGGCTCGAACCCACCCACAAGGTGTGGATGAGCCACGGCGATGCCGTGACCGAGGCCCCTGCGGGTTTCGCCGTCACCGCCACCACCGCCGGTGCGCCGGTTGCCGCATTTGAGAACGTCGATAAGCGCATGGCCGGCGTGCAATATCACCCCGAAGTCATGCACTCGCCGCATGGCCAGGAAGTGCTCGAACGCTTCCTCACGGAGATCGCTGGGCTGGAGCAGAACTGGACCGCCGAGAACATCGCCACCGAGCTCATCGACGCCGTCCGTGAACAAGTGGGCGAGCAGGGCCGCGCGATTTGCGGCCTCTCCGGCGGCGTGGACTCCGCCGTCGCCGCCGCGCTCGTGCAGCGCGCCATCGGCGATCGCCTCACCTGCGTGTTCGTAGACCACGGGCTTTTGCGCGCCGGGGAGCGTGAGCAGGTAGAGCAGGACTTTGTGGCCGCTACCGGCGCCAAACTGGTGACCGCGCACGAGGCCGATGCCTTCCTGGGCAAGCTCAAGGGCCTCACCGATCCGGAAGATAAGCGCAAGGCCATCGGCCACGAGTTCATCCGTTCCTTCGAGCGCGCCGTCGCCGGTGTGCTGGAGGATGCCCCCGAGGGCTCCAGCGTGGACTTCCTCGTGCAGGGCACCCTGTACCCGGATGTGGTGGAGTCTGGCGGAGGTTCCGGCACCGCCAATATTAAGAGCCACCACAACGTGGGCGGTTTGCCCGATGACGTGGAGTTCCAGCTCGTCGAGCCGCTGCGCCTGCTGTTCAAGGACGAGGTGCGCGCGGTGGGCCGCGAGCTGGGCCTGCCCGAGGAGATCGTGGGCCGCCAGCCCTTCCCCGGCCCCGGCTTGGGCATCCGCATTATCGGTGAGGTCACCGAGGATCGCCTCGAGACTCTCCGCAAGGCGGATCTCATTGCCCGCACCGAGCTCACCGCAGCCGGTCTTGACGCTGAGATCTGGCAGTGCCCCGTGGTGCTGCTGGCCGATGTTCGCTCGGTGGGCGTGCAGGGCGATGGCCGCACCTATGGCCACCCGATCGTGTTGCGACCGGTCAGCTCCGAGGACGCTATGACCGCGGACTGGACCCGCCTGCCCTATGACGTGCTGGAGAAGATCTCCACCCGCATCACCAACGAGGTGGAGGACGTCAACCGCGTGGTCTTGGACGTCACCTCCAAGCCCCCAGGAACTATCGAGTGGGAGTAACGGGCTCATCGTCCTTCGGGACGATCACGCCTGTGCTCAGCGCCACGAGCCGCTTCCTTCCGCAGTGAAGGGGGCGGTTTTCGTGTTCTCTATTCAGTTTTTAGGGTGTGTCAGGCCTAGAAGGGGGCGGGTTCGTTCCGGTCGAAGGGAACGGTGCCGGTGGCGGCCATGACGCGCTCATTCTTATCGCGCTTGGCCTTTTTGCGATTCGTCATTCGGTCGTCCAAGCTGACGCGGCGCATCTTGGCGGAGACGCCCTCTGCGACGGAGCAGGAGATCTCGCCACTCTTAGAGCGCCAGGTGGTGGTGCCCTGCGGATCGACCGTGACGGTGTATTCGCCGAGGGTCTTCATGTTGTGGTGGCGCTTGCATAGTGGCTGCAGGTTCCATGTGGCCGTCATGTCACCCTCCTGCCATTCGGCGATGTGGTCGATCTCGCAGCGATTCGCGGGGACGGCACAGCCGGGGTGGTTGCAGCACCCATAGCGGGCGATGACTTCATGCCGCTGCGCCTCGGTGGGCTGGTAGCCGGGTTTCTCCGAATCGGAGAGCAGCTGGAGGTGTGTGATCCAGTTGAGGATCTCCTCCGTGGCCAGATCCCCCAGCCAGCCGGTGGTGGGGGTCCAGGCGCCCTTGTTGAACCAATCCCCGTAGACGTGCATGACCACGTCGAGGTCGATGGTGTTGAGGATGAGCCCGAGCAGCCCATCGGCGCGGGTGCGCCCGTGCGTCGCCGCCTTAGTGATGGCTTCGGCGACGAGAGTGCCGCGATGGACGTCCAGGTTGGCGGTGATGGTCACTGTGTTGCTCAGCGGATTGTGGTTGATGTCTACCCACTCGCGCTCCTCTCGCTGGGGATCAGGCTCATCTGTTTCTGCGGCCGGCGGGTCGATTATGCGCAGTATCTCCGCGATACGCGAGCTCAGCCAGTAGGGGCCTTTGAGGGCTTGGTGGTCGACGCGGGGGAGTATCCGGTCCAGAAAGCGCACCTCGAATTCCGCGATGAACTCATCCTCTATGGCCTCGACCGCGTAGGTAAAGGCCCACAGATGCGCGTCGTTGAATACTGGCCGGGAGTTGAGAAAGGCGGCGACTAAGGGGAATCGTCTGAGCGTCCGCGCGAGGTCGAGGTGTTTGAGAATATAGCCGTCGGTGCAGCTAAAGCGTTTCGCCATGTGGGAGCAGAAGGCGTCGTAGTGCTCCTCATCGACTTCGTACTGTCGCAGTAAATGCAGGGCGAAGCGGATGCGGCGAGCATTCTCGGCCAGGGGGTCGAACTCGCTCAGCCCCAGTTCGGTGCTCAGCGGGGAATCAGCCTCCCAGTGGCGTTCGTGGCAGAAGCGCCGGGACTCATCGGCCATCCGTTGTCTCACTGAGCTATAGCCAAAGATGCTTCGGTAGTGCTGATCGTCGGGGAGGGGAAACGCTGTGGGATCTATCATGTGCTGTCCTTGTGTCGGGTGGTGGTTTTGGTGGCCTTAGTATGTCATCCACACTGGACACTTCATTGCACTTATTCGAACACGCGTTCTAGTCAAAAAACGGAAAACAACGCCCTAAAACAGGGCTCACACAGCACAAACGCACGCACCATCCTATTCGAACGCTAACCGCTATTGTGCACACTCTCCGTCGCTGCCTAACACCAGCCGCTGCGGCTCGAAAGGGGAGAGGAATTCCTAGTCCGCGGCGTCGGGAAGCGGGTGTCACATCACGCTCAGATCCATTCCCACGGCAGTCGCGGCAGCAAGCTTGTCGACGCTACCCTGCACAATCTCATAGTGCAGGGCAGAAAAGCGGGTGGGAGGTGTAGCTGTCGCGCCGGGCGGCCGGCAGCTGCTGAATACTGAGGGCGGAGTCCACGAGGCTGGCGCGCGCTCCGATTAGCGCAGCACCCTACATACAGCCTCGACCTGGTCGGGAAGCCGTGCATGGTGCACCGCAGGTAGTTCGACCACGCGCCCGAGCCGCGAGGAATACTCCGGCACGGTTGTGTCACGAGTGCTGATTATGGACACCACCTCTACCCCAGCGGGGACCACGGGCGAGAAGGGCTGCATGATGTCAACGAAGCTGCGTCCGAGGAGGCGGGCGATGATGGCTTGGCTCCACCGCGGCTGCGGCGGCACTCCGCGCCAGCAGGCCCCGAGGCCAATGATTTGGCCAATGCGTCCCCGCAGCTCGGGGCAATCGGCGGCGAGGAGCCCCACCAGCCCGCCGAGGGAATGCCCGATGATGTCGAGCTGCGAGTGGGCGTCGATAAGCGTGCTGCGCACCTCGTCGACGCACTCCATGAGCGATGTGGTGCCACGGCGACCATACTCGGGGACGATCACGCGGCGGCCGCGGGCATCGAGCGCGGCGGCGAGGTCGGCGAAGTTGCCGGGCGAGCTGAGCGTGCCATGCAGAAGCACCACGGGACGGCCCGTGCTGTGCAGCTCAGGGAGGCGCCCGCGCCGCGGAATCAGATGTCGAAGCATGCCTTAAGCATGTGCTCTCACCCCCGCTGCGGGCAAATGAAATGGGAATGTCCTGTGGAGGGGTTAAGCTGAGTGGGCCTAGAATCCACGCTTTATATAGGGAGCAAAAACTTATGGCTCGTGTAGTTGTGAACGTGATGCCCAAGACGGAAATTCTCGATCCCCAAGGACAGGCCGTGGTGCGCGCACTCGGGCGCCTCGGTGTTGAGGGAGTGAAGGATGTGCGTCAGGGCAAGCGCTTCGTGCTAGACGTTGAAGACACCGTGACCCCTGAAGATCTGGAAAAGGTGGCTGAAAAGCTGCTGGCCAACACCGTGATCGAGGACTTCGAGGTCCTCGGCGTTGAGGTGGTGTAAGTGAGCGCGAAGATTGGTGTCATTACTTTTCCTGGCACGCTCGATGATGTCGATGCGGCCCGCGCGGTGCGTCTCGCCGGCGCTGAGGCCGTGAGCCTGTGGCATAAGGATGCGGACCTGCGCGGCGTGGATGCCGTGGTTGTGCCCGGCGGATTTTCCTATGGCGACTATCTCCGCTCTGGGGCGATTTCCGCGCTGGCGCCGGTGATGGAATCCGTGATCGAGGCGGCCACAAAGGGCATGCCCGTGCTGGGAATCTGTAACGGTTTCCAGATTCTTACAGAAGCAGGTCTGCTTCCTGGTGCACTCACTAGGAACCAGGGCCTGCATTTTCATTGTGTCGATACCTACCTTGAGGTAGCGAACGCCGATACGGCCTGGACCTCCACGCTGCGCGAGGGGCAGAAGATCCTCATCCCCGCAAAGCACGGTGAGGGCCGCTTCCAGGCCAGCGCGGAAACCATCGCGCAGCTGGAAGATACCGGCCGCGTGGTGTTCCGCTACACCGATAATTTCAACGGATCCATGAACCGCATTGCGGGAGTGTGCTCGGAGAATGGTCGCGTGGTGGGCTTGATGCCGCACCCAGAGCACGCCGTGGAGGAACTCACCGGCCCCTCGCTCGACGGGCTGGAGCTGTTCCTTTCCGCTATCGGACGAGTCGCTGCCTAGGAATAAGGGGAAGTACTACTTATGACGTTCAATGACACAGTGGCCGCCGCCACCAAGGATCCCCACGCCCCGCAGCCCTATGCGGAACTTGGTCTGAAGGATGACGAGTACCAGCGCATCACCGAGATCTTGGGCCGCCGGCCCACCGACGCCGAGCTGGCGATGTACTCGGTGATGTGGTCCGAGCACTGCTCCTATAAGTCCTCCAAGGTGCATCTGCGCTACTTCGGCGAGACCACCACCGAGGATATGGCCTCCAAGATTCTCGCTGGTATCGGCGAGAACGCCGGCGTGGTGGACATCGGCGATGGCAATGCCGTGACCTTCCGCGTGGAATCCCACAACCACCCCTCCTATGTGGAGCCGCACCAGGGCGCCGCTACCGGCGTGGGCGGTATTGTCCGCGACATTATGGCCATGGGCGCCCGCCCGATTGCCGTGATGGATCAGCTTCGTTTCGGCCCCGCCGATGCCCCGGACACCCAGCGCGTCCTGCCCGGCGTGGTGGATGGCATCTCCCACTATGGCAACTGCTTGGGCCTGCCCAACATTGGCGGCGAGACCGTATTTGATCCCTCTTATGCTGGCAATCCCCTGGTGAATGCGCTCTGCGTGGGCACCCTCAAGGTGGATGACCTCAAGCTCGCCTTCGCCTCCGGCAAGGGCAATAAGGTGATGCTCTTCGGCTCCCGCACCGGCCTCGACGGCATCGGCGGCGTCTCCGTGCTGGCCTCCGACACCTTCGAAGAGGGCGCCGAGCGCAAGCTCCCTGCGGTGCAGGTGGGCGACCCCTTCGCGGAGAAGGTCCTCATCGAGTGCTGCCTTGATCTCTACAAGGCGGGCGTGGTCGTAGGCATCCAGGATCTCGGTGGCGCCGGACTCGCCTGCGCGACCTCCGAGCTGGCCGCCTCCGGTGACGGCGGCATGACCATCAACCTGGATGCCGTGCCGCTGCGCGCCGAGAACATGACGGCCGCGGAGATCCTGTCCTCCGAGTCGCAGGAGCGCATGTGCGCCGTGGTCCGCCCCGAGGACGTGGAGCGTTTCCGCGCCATCTGCGAGCACTGGGATGTCACCTGCGCCGAGATCGGCGAGGTCTCCGACGGCGAGCATCTCGTGATCGAGCACCGCGGCGAGGTCGTGGTGGACGCCCCGGCGCACACCATCGCCAATGAGGGGCCCGTGTACGAGCGCCCCTTCGCCCGCCCAGACTGGCAGGATGAGCTGCAGCAGCAGCGGGAGATTCCGCAGGCCGATAACGCCGCCGTGGCCCGCGAGGTGTGGCTGCGCATGGTCGGCTCCCCGGCGCTGTGCTCCCGCGCCTTCATCACCGAGCAATATGACCGCTATGTGCGCGGCAATACCGTCCAGGCCCGCAACGCCAACTCCGGTGTGCTGCGCATCGACGAGGAAACCGGCCGCGGCGTGGCCGTCTCCGCCGACGCCTCGGGCCGCTACACCAAGCTCGATCCGAATACCGGCGCTCGGCTGGCGCTCGCGGAGGCCTACCGCAACGTGGCGGTCACCGGCGCCCGGCCCATCGCCGTCACCAACTGCCTCAACTTCGGCTCCCCCGAGGATCCGGCTGTGATGTGGCAATTCCGCGAGGCCGTGCACGGGCTTGCCGATGGCTCCCGTGAACTGGGCATTCCCGTCTCCGGCGGCAATGTCTCCTTCTACAACCAGACCGGCACCGAAGCCATTTTGCCCACCCCGGTGGTCGGTGTGCTGGGCGTGATCGACGATGTCGCCCAGTCCATCCCGGCGCACATCCCCGCCGACGCCGCCCCCGGCACGCGCCTGCTGCTGCTCGGCGAGACTAAGGAGGAGCTGGGCGGATCCATCTACCAGCAGGTAGTGGCCGAGGCTCTCTCCGGCATGCCGCCGAGCGTTGATCTCACCCGCGAGCAGGCCCTCGCCGAGTTCTTCCACGGCTCCACCGATATCCTCGCCGCCCACGATCTCTCCGAGGGCGGGCTTGCCCAAGCCATCGCGGAGCTGGCCATTCACTCGGGTCGCGGCATGCAGCTCTCGCTTGTCGACGTCGCCCCGCAGCCCACCATCGCACTCTTCTCGGAGTCGGCCTCCCGGGCAGTGATCGCCGTGCGCGAGGAGGACTGCGCAGCCGTGACGGCCCGCGCCGCCGAGTGCGGGGTGCCGGTGACGGAGCTGGGCGCCACGGCAGACACTGACACCGTGGACCTCGAGCTTCCCGGCGGAGAGCACCTCCAGGTAGCGGTGGCCGAGCTGGAGCAGGCGTGGACCTCCACGCTGCCCGATCTTTTCGGCCACGCCGCTGGCGCTAACTCCGTGGTCTAACAGCGCCCCCTGAACCTGGTATCAACCATATGGTTGATACCAGGTTCAGTCTTGTGCACGATGTGCGCTCACCTGCGTCGATGCTGAACTTGAGGGCATGGATGTCACTCGTAGTTTTCGCAGCGCCCGGAATAGCTGGATCAGCCTCGCCCTCATCGCTGGGCTGATCGGTGTGTTCTTTGCGGTGCTCGGCGGCGCCGAGGCCTCGCATGCTCGGCAGGCCGCCCCCAGCGATTCCGAATCCACCCAGGTGGTCCAGCTCCTAGAGCACTTCCCCGGGGCCGATGAGGACACCGTGCTGGCGGTGGTGCAGCAGCGGGATCGCTCTCCGCTGAGCGAGGCGGATCTGCTGGCCGCCGCGCGCGCCATCCCAGGCGCCGAGCAGGCCCGCCCCCTGCTCAGCGATGATGCCCGCGCGGGGCTCATCACCCTGCCGGTGCCCGCCGCCGAGAGCGGCACGGAGATGAGCACCTATCTTGCGGAGCTGCGCGCCGATATCTCCGCCGCGGCCCCGCAGCACCTCGATATCGCCATCACCGGCGGTGCCGCCTTTGGCGCCGATGTGGCCGCTGCCTTCCAGGGCGCGAATATCACTCTGCTGGCCGTGACCGTTCTCATCGTCGCCCTGCTTCTCATCTTCACCTATCGCAGCCCCGTGCTGTGGCTCATCCCGCTATCCGTGGTGGCTCTCGCCGATCGCGTGGCTGCGGTGCTCACGGCCTGGATCGGCGCGGAGTTCGGCCTGGAATTCGATGCCGGTATCGTCTCGGTGCTGGTATTCGGCGCCGGTACGAACTACGCCCTGCTGCTCATCTCCCGCTACCGCGAGGAGCTGGTTCGCCACGAGGATCACCGCGCTGCCCTCTCCGCGGCGTGGACGCAGTCCTTCCCGGCGATCGCGGCCTCTAATCTCACCGTCGTGCTCTCCCTGCTCAGTCTCGGCCTCGCCGTCATCCCCGGCACCCGCGGGCTGGGGATTGTTGCCGCGGTGGGCATTCTTCTCGCCCTCGTGGCCGTACTCGTCGTACTGCCTCCGGCACTATCGCTGGCCGGCCGAAAGGCACTGTGGCCGAGGATCCCCCGGCCGGGTGATCCCGCCGCCGAGCCCCGGATTTATCGCCGTGTGGCCACCGCCGTCATGCGCCGTCCCTTGGCGGTGCTGCTGAGCGGAGTGGTGCTGCTCGGCGGGCTCTCCGCCGGGCTGGCATCGATCACGGTGGGGCTGAATCAGATGGAGAAGTTCCGCACGGAGACCGAGTCCGCTGCCGGTTTCGCCACCCTCGCGGAGCACTTCCCCGCAGGCGAGGCCCAGCCGAACTTCGTGCTCACCCGCGTCTCCCATCAGGACGAGGTGCTGGCCACCATCAACCGCCTCGACGATGTCGTGCGCGCCATGCCGCTCGGCGTCTCCACCGATGGCGAGTGGGCGAGGATCATGGTGAGCACCGACGCCGCCCCCGGCACCCAAGAATCCCTAGATTTTGTGCGATCGCTGCGCACGGCCGTGCACACGGTGCCTGGCGCCGCGGCGAAGGTCGGTGGCGAACAAGCCACCGAGGTGGATGCCCGCGCCGGCACCGTCCGCGACCTGAGGCTGCTGGTGCCGGTGATCCTCGGCATCAACCTGCTGGTGCTCACCCTACTGCTGCGCTCGGTGGCAGCGCCGATCTTCTTGGTCCTCAATGTACTCAGCGCTGGCGCCGCCATCGCCGTGGGCAGCTGGATCTCCAGCCTGGTGTTCGGCGTCTCCGCTCTCGACCTCTCGGTGCCGCTGCTCTCGTTCCTCTTCCTCGTGGCCATGGGCATCGACTACACCATCTTCCTCGCCCACCGCGCCGCCACGGAGCGCGCGCTCCATGGCACCCGCGAGGGCATGGTGGAAGCCATCAGCCACACCGGCGTGGTCATCACCTCCGCGGGCGTGGTGCTGGCCGGCGTATTCGCGGCCCTCGGGGTGCTGCCGCTGGTGACCCTGGGCCAACTGGGCATTATCGTGGGCTTCGGGGTGCTGCTGGATACTATTCTCACTCGCACCATCATTGTGCCGGCCGCTGTTGGCGTGCTGGGCGATGCCACCTGGTGGCCCCGCCGCGCCCCCACCGCCGAGGAAGGAGAAACCGAGTATGTCTGTGCAGCTAACGCCAGCTAAACACCCGTTTGGGGCGCGGAGTTCCTCGCCCGCCGCCATTCTCGTGGTGGGGGAGACGATCACTGCCGGCATCTTGGTGATCGTCGGCGCCCTCGGGGCGCTGCGCGAGGCCTCCCCGCTGCTTATTCTTCCAGCCGTTATCGCCTTCTGCGCCGCCTTCGTGCTGCTGCACCGCCCCCGCCTGCGGCTGGGCGTGTTGTTGCTGCTCTGGGCGGGGCTGGTGTGCCTCAGCTTCTCCTTTACCTGGGTTGCCTTCGTTCTCTTCCTGCTCGCCGGGCACTATCTGCGCTTTCCGCTGCTGCCGGTCTATGCCCTGCTGGTCCTGGCCGGGGTGTGGGGCGCGACGTGGGCCGATAAGGATCAGGTGGGCGTGCCGCAGCTGCTCGGCCCGGCGATCGGGGCCGTGGTGGCTATCGGTATGAGCCGAGGCTATGTGGAATTGTTGCGCATCCTCAACGACCTCGAGCGCGCCCATAGCGAGATGGCCTATTTGCAAGATGAGCTGGCCGCCACGCAGCGCGAGGCCGGAGCCATGGATGAGCGCACCCGCATCTCCCAGGACATCCACGACACGATCGCCCAAGGGCTGAGCTCCATTCGGCTGCTGGCCCAGCCCTCTCATCCCACTCCCGCTGCGGAGAAGCTGGTGCTCATCGAGGAGGTCGCCACGGAGAATCTGGCGGAGGTGCGCCGCATCGTCGCCGATCTGGCCCCGCATGGCTTGGAGAGCACCCCGCTGGCCGTGGCCTTGCAGACCATGGTGGATGGGCTGGCCGCCGGCAGCGGCATCGACGCCGAGCTCGAGGTGCACAGCGCCGCGCGGTTCAGCGACCCGATTGATATCGCGCTGCTGCGGGTGGCCCAATCCGCGCTGGCCAATGTGCGACTCCACGCCGCCGCCTCTCGGGTGCGGGTCAGCCTCGATAGCGATGAGGAGCAGGTGCGTATGGACATCGTGGATGATGGCGTCGGATTCGATGTCGCCGCGTGGGAGCACAGCCGCGCCACTACCAGCTTCGGTCTGAGTTTTATGCGCTCGCGCCTGCAGAAACTGGGCGGCGGGCTGGATATCGAGTCCACTCCGGGCGAGGGCACGGCCATCTCCGCCTGGGTGCCGCTCTAAACTACACAGCATGACCATTGCCGTTGCGCTTATCGACGATCACCCCGTGGTGCGCTCTGGACTCACGGCGATTCTCAACGCCCAGCCGGAGATCCATGTTGCCGCCGCGGCCGGGAGCGTGGCTGAGGCACTCGCCGCTATCGACGCCGCCCAACCCGATGTGGTGCTCTGCGATCTCCGCCTTGGAGCCAGCGATAGCGACGGGGTCGAGGTGATCCGCGGCTGCACCCAGCCCGTGGTCATCCTGTCCACCTATGACCGCGAGCGCGATATTCGCGCCTGCCTCGACGCCGGTGCCGCAGGCTATCTGGTAAAAGACGCCCCCGTGGATACCATCGTGGAGGCCATTCGTGCGGTGGCCCGCGGCGAGGTGTATGTCCAAGCCTCCCTCGCCGGGGCGCTACTGAAGGCCCCTGCCCCCGCCCAGCTCACCGAGCGGGAACGCGATGTGTTGCAACTGGTGGCCACCGGCGCGAGCAATAAGGAGATTTCCACGCGGCTATTTATCTCCCAGGCCACCACTAAGACGCATCTGGTGCATATCTTTAACAAGCTGGGGGTGGATTCCCGCACCCGTGCCGTGCACGTAGCCACGGAGCGCGGGCTGCTCTAGGCGGTGCTAGTCCACAAAGGCGCGCCCCTCGCGCAGCACCAGCGGGTGGGGGCTGTACTTGGCGCGGAGCTCGCGCAGGGTGGTGGCGTGCTCGGCTAGGCGCACATCGTCCTCGGTGCGTGGCTCGAATTGCCGGGCGGGCAGCACATTATTGTCGAGGTCGCTGGCCACATAGGTGAAGGTGGCGTGAATGGCCTGCTGCAATTGTTCTCGGCCGCCGCGGGGATCGCCGCTGCGCACATGCACGGACATCTGCATGCTGCGGGTATCGGTGCGCATCAGCCGCGCATCCACCTCGATGAGATCGCCGATAGAGATCGGCCGGTAGAAGCGAATCCCGCCGGCGTAGACGGCGATGGTGCGCTGCCCCGACCACTCCATAGTGCAGGCCGTGCCCGCTTCGTCGATCCATTCCATCGCGGTGCCGCCGTGCACATTGCCGCCCCAGTTCACATCGGTGGGCTTGGCCAAAAAGCGGGTAATCACCCGCGGCGCATCGCTGGGGCCGTCATAGTTCTGCTTCTCCATCTCCGCCTCGATGGCGTGGCGCAGCTCGATGCGCGAAATGGCGGCCTGTTCCACCCGCTGCTCGTCCTCGGTGGCGGCGTGAAATTTCGGCACCGAGGTGGCGGAGCCGGTCTTGGGGTCTTTGGCGACGAAGATCACCAGGCAGTCGCAGGCGCGGGAGAAGTGGCCATCGCGCGGATCCGCGGAGAGCACCTCGTTTACAATGTGCATCGAGGAACGGCCCGTCATGGCGATCCGGGAACGCACCTCCACCACGTGGCCGGAGGGGATGGGGCGGTTGAAGTGAATATGGCCCACATAGGCGGTCACACAGTAGGTGCCCGACCAGCCCACCGCGCAGGCATAGGCGGCCTTATCGATCCACTCCAACACGCGGCCGCCGGAGACACCCCAGTTGCCGGCCATCACCACATCGCTGGGTGCGGCCATAAACCGTAGTGTGACCTCGGGCGAGGGGGCTCGATTGGCTGCGGATTGATCTCGTTCAGACATAGGTGTGTTCTCCGGGGGACGGGGCTAGTAGCTCATAGGCTACCAACAGTTAAGCTGGGTCACACTATGCCGAAAAAGATTGATCCCGCCGAGATGCGCGCCGCCCTGCGCGAGTATGAACAGCGGATGGATAGCCCGAATGTCCCGCGCGCGCTGGTTGCCCGCGCCGTGCGGTTCAGCGCCCGCACCGTGGAGAACTGCGCCCCGGGCCATAGCGTGGAACTGCGGGTGCCGCCCTTTGTCGCGGTGCAGTGTATCGAGGGGCCGCGCCATACCCGCGGCACCCCGCCCAATGTGGTGGAAATGCGCCCCGAGGTGTGGCTGCGTCTCGCCATCGGGCGCAGCACTTGGGAGCAGGAGCTGGCTGAGGGCAATCTCAGTGTCTCCGGTACCCGCGCCGGGGAATTGGCCCATTGGGTGCCGCTGATCTAGAGCGCGACCAACAGCCCTGAAACAAACATTGGGCGCGCGGGCCGGGTGCTGCTCTGCGCCCCCGCGTGGGGCTAAATATTCGCCATGCCGCCGGTGAAACAACTACGATTAACCCACGTGGCTATTAGAAACCAGCCCCTATCCGCTTTCGATGATCTCGGAGAACACGAGCCGCGCGAAGAGTGCGGTGTGTTCGGTGTTTTCGCTCCTGGGGAAGAAGTCGCCAAGCTCACCTACTACGGCCTGTACGCGCTGCAGCACCGTGGCCAAGAAGCCGCCGGTATCGCGGTGGGTGACGGCGATAATGTGGTGGTGTACAAGGACCTCGGGCTCGTTTCCCAGGTCTTTGACGAGGGCGCCCTCGACGCCCTGCGCGGTAATCTGGCCATCGGCCATACCCGCTATTCCACCGCCGGCGGCGCCTGCTGGGAGAACGCCCAGCCGATGTTCCGCGTCGCCCCGAACGGCACCGACGTGGCCCTCGGACACAATGGCAACTTGGTGAACTATCTCGAGTTGCTCCAGGAAGCCACCGAGAAGGGCTTGGTGGACCCTGCGACACAGCCCTCCGACTCGGACATCATGTGCGCCCTGCTCGCCGAGGGCATCTCCGAAGAGGTGTCGCTTGTCGACGCAGCCCTCAACCTTCTGCCGCGCATCACCGGCGCCTACTGCCTGACGTTTACGGACGGCCATAAGCTCTATGCCGCCCGCGACCCGCATGGTGTGCGACCGCTCTCGATTGGTCGCCTCGAGCGGGGCTGGGTGGTGGCCTCCGAAACCGCGGCCCTCGATATCGTCGGTGCTTCTTTTGTGCGCGAGGTCGAGCCGGGAGAGTTCATCTCCATCGACGATTCCGGTATCCGTTCCCATCAATTCGCGCCCACCAAGCACAAGGGCTGCGTGTTTGAATACGTGTATTTGGCCCGCCCTGATTCCCTGATCCGCGGCCAGTCGGTGAACGATACCCGCGTGGGTATCGGTGCCGCGCTGGCGACGGAGCACCCGGTGGACGGTGATCTGGTGATCCCGGTGCCGGAGTCCGGCACCCCGGCGGCGGTGGGCTATTCCTATGGTTCGGGCATTCCCTTCGCCCAGGGGCTGGTGAAAAATGCCTATGTGGGCCGCACCTTCATCCAACCCACCCAGACCATTCGCCAGCTCGGCATCCGGCTCAAGCTCAACCCCTTGAAGCATGTGCTGGCCGGCAAGCGGCTGGTGGTGGTGGATGATTCCATCGTCCGCGGTAATACCCAGCGCGCGCTCATCCGCATGCTGCGCGAGGCCGGCGCCGCCGAGGTGCATGTGCGGATCGCCTCTCCGCCGGTGAAGTGGCCGTGCTTCTACGGCATTGACTTCGCCTCCCCCGGCGAGTTGATCGCCAATGGCACCGGCGCCCGCACCATGGAGGAGGCCGTGGACGTGATCTGCACCGCGATTGGTGCGGATTCGCTCGGCTTCGTTTCTATCGATCACATGGTGGAGGCCTCGAAGCAGAAGCGCGAGGATCTCTGCTGTGCCTGCTTCGATGGCGAGTACCCGCTGGGTATGCCGGCCGGAAACCCGAACACCGCGCTCGTGGAGGACATGCAGCGCAATCTGAAGAAAGTGACCACGACATGACCGATCACGCTCCCTCTGATGGCGCATCCTATGCAGCAGCTGGGGTGGATATCGCCGCCGGTGACCGCGCGGTAGAACTTATTGCCCCCTTGGCCAAGAAGGCCACCCGTCCCGAGGTGCGCGGCGGCATCGGCGGTTTCGCCGGGCTCTTCGCCCTCGGTAAGTATGAGAAGCCGCTTCTTGCCGCTGGCTCCGACGGCGTGGGCACCAAACTGGCCGTGGCCCAGGCCATGGACAAGCACGACACCATCGGCATCGATTTGGTGGCCATGTGCGTCGATGACTTGGTGGTCTGCGGCGCCGAGCCGCTCTTCCTCCAGGACTATATCTCCGTGGGCAAGGTTGTACCGGAGCATATCGCCGCCATCGTCAGCGGCATCGCCGAAGGCTGCGAGCAGGCCGGCTGCGCCCTGCTCGGCGGCGAAACCGCAGAGCACCCTGGGGTGATGGACGAAAAGGAATACGATGTGTCTGCCACCGCCATCGGCGTGGTGGAAGAGGAGGAGCTGCTCGGGCCGGAGCGGGTCCGCGATGGCGATGTCATCATCGGCATGGCCTCCTCGGGCCTGCACTCCAATGGCTATTCCCTGGCCCGCTATGTGCTGCTGGAATCCGCTGGGCTGCCGCTGGATCAGGAGATCGACGAGCTCGAGCGCACCCTCGGCGAGGAGCTGCTGGAGCCCACTCGGATCTACACCAAGGACTGCCTGGCGCTTGCCGCCGAGTGCGATGTGCGCACCTTCTGCCACGTCACCGGCGGCGGACTGGCCGGCAACCTAGTGCGGGTGCTGCCGGAGAACATGGTGGCAGAGATCTCCCGCTCGGCATGGAAGCCGCAGCCGATCTTCAAACTCATCTCCGAGCTGGGCAAGGTCAGCCGCGAGGAAATGGAGAAAACCTTCAACATGGGCGTCGGCATGGTGGCCGTGGTGTCTGCGGCGGACCGCGACCGCGCCCTCGCCATGCTCACCGCCCGCCACGTGGATGCCTGGGAAATTGGCACGGTGCGCAGCGCTGCCGCCGATACTGAGAAGCGGGTGCTGCTCAGCGGCGAACACCCCCAGTACTAGCCATGAAGAAACCTCCCTGCTCACTGAGCAAGGAGGTTTCTTGAAATAGTGTGCTACTTCTCGTATTCATCCTTGAAGTAGTCGGCCCACTCGGAGTAGGGATCGTCCTCCCGGACATCCTCCTCCGAACGGGAGCTATTGCTGGCGAGTTCACGCTGCAACTGCTCTAAGTCCATCTCAGGAGTTTGGTACTTCAGTTGACGAGCTACCTTAGCCTGCTTAGCCTTCGCGCGGCCGCGACCCATGGCTAGACCCCCTTGGAGTGTGCCTGAAGTGCCTCGGGCGTAGGGCACCCCATTATCGGTTTCTTCAATCTTGTATTCCTGTGAATCCACAATAGCTAATGTGACGAAAAAAGTCGCACCTGGGTCCGTGGCGTGCCGCAAAACCGATCGCGCCCGTACCCCTTTAGAGGGTACGAGAGCGGAAGCGCTGCACCGCCTCCCGGCCGGCCTTAGTGCCATTGTCCTGCGGAATCGTCTCCGGGTCCACGGCCACGGAGCAGTCGCCCACGCGCAGATCCTGGGACTGTAGCGCGGATCTTTTCACCACGGCCAGCGCGATCGGACCGAAATCGCAGTCTTGCACCACAGTGCCCACCCGGCCCACGGCGCGCGGCCGAGTGCCCTTGGTGATGCTATCGCCGGGCACCGGCAGGCTGGGGGCGGAGCCATCGAGGTGCAGCCGCACCAGCACCCGCGGCGAGGATCCCAAATTCTCCACCCGGGCCACCGTTTCTTGGCCGCGGTAGCAGCCCTTGTGCAGATGCACCGCCGTGCCGCCCACCCAGTGCGCCACCTCGTGCGGGATCGACTTATCGTCCAGATCCACCTCCGGCAGCGGCAGGAGATGACGCACCCGCTCTGCGGTCCACGCCATCAGGCCTACACAGTGCACGCCGTTGCTCTCGAGTTCCGTGAGGGTGGCGTCGATAAGCGTCGTGGGAACATAGAGATCGGTGTGGGCGAGGGGAGCGCTGATGCTGCGGCTAAGCCCGGTCGGCGCGTTCGTGCCGAGGAGGGTGAGCAGGCCGAGATCGGTGCGGGAGATCTCCACGGCGGACCAAAAGACCATGCGGCGCAGGAATTCCTCTAGGCTGGCGGCGCTGGGGCGGGGGATATCCAGCAGGAATCCCTCCTCGGTGCGCAGCACCCCCAGCGCGTGCAGGATATGGCCCTGGGCATCCAAATCCAGGGCCTCGGTGCCGGCGCCCACGGGAAGATCATCGAGCTTCTGCGAAAGCAGATTATTCAGAAACTCCGGGGCATCCGCGCCGCTGACCTGCAGCACCACCCGGTTGGAGCGGTCAATCACCACCGGCTGCTCGGCGATCGCCCGCTGCTCTCCTAAAGGATCACCATAATGCCACGCCACGCCTTCATAGGCGGGGTGGGCGTCGGCGTCCTGCGCGGGGCAGGCGCCGGGACGCGTCAGGCCAGGGGAACGATAGGATGTCTCACTCATCCCGCCCATCCTAGAGGAGCGAGGCGAGAGCCTGCGTGGAGGGGCACACGTACCAGCCGCCCGAGAGCGGCGTGGTGAACTCGGTGAGACGATCCGCCGGGCCGCCATCCACCCCGGCCATGCGGCGCAGCATCTCCTCCATGCGCCACTGATCGAAGCTGAAGCCCACGAACACAGTGCCATGGGTAGACATGTCCCCATAAGAGACATTGCGGCGGAAGATCTCCAGCTCGTCCTCGCCGACCTCCACCACGGTGCGGTTGACGTGGGAGGACTCTGGGTTGGTATCCTCGTCCAGCTCCACCGAATCGGATTTGGTGCGGCCGATGATCTGCTCCTGGATATGGGCCTGCAGCGCCTCCCACTCCACGGCCTTGTGCTCCCAGAGCTGGTAGAGCAGCACCGAGCTGCCCGCGCCGGGGCGGCCCTCCGGCACCGCCACCACACTCGGAGCCTCCAGGGCCGGTGGGTTTTCGGTACCGTCCTCAAACCCAGTGAGATCGCGGTTGTGCTGGTAAACCCAGCCGGTGGTTTCCTCCACCAGGTTGGCGCTCTCGCGTACCGTATTAGCGATCGTGCGGGAGATGTCGAATACCTGGGAGCGGGAGGATCCCGCCACCCACAACCATGCATCGTGCTGGGTAGCGGGCATGGACATCGTCGAGCCGCTAATCGGCTCGGAAAAATCGTGCACCTTATCCGGCACATACTCTGCGTCGGCTACCTCGGCCCACAGGCTGGGGCGCACACCCAGCACCACGTTGACGCCGTGCGTGGTGGGCAGATTGATGGCCTCGGCCAGATGGCGCAGCACCGCGCATCCATCCGCGCCGGGGGCAAGATCAAACTCGAGAAAAATATGATCGGTGGTGCCTAGACCAGTGATTCCGCTTTGATGACTCATACCTTTGATTCTGCACCAAAGTTCGCGCCGGCGTGAATAATGAAAGGCATGAGTTCTCGCCCCATTATCGTTCGCCTCGACATAGGCAGCGGAGAGATCGCCGATCACGACCCCGATACGCCTCTAGTTTACTGGGATGATTATGCCGTGACCCGCGGTGACGGGGTGTTTGAAACGGTGCTCGTGCGCGAGGGGCGCGCCTGCAACCTGCAGCGACATGTGGAGCGATTCCACAGCTCGGCCGAGCTATTGCACTTGCCGCCGCCGCAGCAGCAGCTGTGGGACGCCGCTATCCGCCGCGCCGCCGACCGCTGGGAGCAGGAGAATCACTGCGATGGCGCCATGGTGTGGACCTATACCCGCGGCCGGGCCAGCACGGGGCAGCCCTCGGCGTGGATTAGCGTCAAGGCGGTGAGCGTCGAGCAGCTCGCCCAGCGCCAGTACGGGGTGGCGGTGCTGACCCTGCCGCGCGGGGCAGATGATTCCAGCCCCCGCGCCGCCAAGACTCTCAGCTATGCCTCGGCCATGGCGGCGCTACGCCAGGCCGCTGCCCAGGGCATGGACGATGTGATCTACGTGGCAGGGGAGCGGGTACTCGAGGGTGCGACCTCCACGGTGGTGGCGGTGACTGGATCCACGATCCGCACCCCCGAGCCCAAGGGCGATATCCTGCCCGGCACCACCCAGGCTGCGCTGTTTAGCTACGCCGCCGCCCAGGGCTATACCTGCGAGACCGGGGATATCACGGTGAGTGAGCTGGAGGCCGCGGATTCGGTGTGGCTCGTCAGCTCGGTGCGCATCGCCGCCCAGGTCACCAGCATCGATGGCCGGCCCACCCGTGGCCACGGAACAGCAGACGCCGCCGCAATCCAGACAATGATCACGGCGGCGTTGGGGTAGATAAGGTTTAGCCCGCGTAGCGCTGCAGCTGCGCGGAGCGGCGGGGCTTGAGTTCCTGGTCAACCAGACGCTCGTCCACCCAGCCGAGATCGCCATTGGGCAGCAGGCCGTAGAGGCGCTTGCCGGGGCCGAGCGTGGTGAGCCCCGAGGCGGTGGCCATGGTGGAGGCAGAGCTGAGCTCCCAGGCGCGCTCGTTGAGGGGCTCGCCGTACATGATCTCCACCGCGCCGCCGGAATGACAGAGAATGAACTCGATTTCGTCCTTGTCATTGATGCGCAAGAATCCGGTCTCGCGGGACTCGAGGGACTCTGGGGCATCCTTCTTCCAGCACTTGGACTCCACGTTGATGTAATTGCCGCCATCGTGGGAGAAGATCAGCTGGTTGCCGAAGGTGAACTCGCCGTCCTCGGGGGTATCGGCTTGGCCCTCGCCGCGCCAGACACCCACCAGCGGCAGCAGCGCCAACAACCCATCGTGCAGGCTGGGGCCCTCGCGCAGGTTCGCGGTATCGGCGGGAATCGGCAGCTCGCCGAGGCTGGGAATATTCCGCCCGCCGGTGGTCTTAGCGACCTCCGCGGCGCGATTGACGGCCTCGTTGCCATCGAGGCGCGGGCTCAGGTTTTCGGGATGGTTCGTCGATGAATCAGTCACACCGTCCCATAGTAACGAAGCTAGGAACCAAGCTCGGCGATCTCCGCCTCATTACGGCGCTTCCCCTCGGAGGTGATCTCCTGAACCTGCGGTCCGAGTGGCGAGAGATCTCGGATATCCAGGCGCACATTGCGCTGCTCAGACTCGAAGACCACCGACCCGCCGCGCACAAATACTTGCGAGGCCTGCGAGGGCAGGGGCAGCTCGCGCGAATCAATCTGGAAGAAGAACTGCTGCTTAATCTCTTCCTGGCGGGCCGGATCCTCCGGGCCATGGCGCAGCTCGGTGGGAGTCATGGTGATGGTGGTGCCGCTAATGCGCAGCCGCGCCAGCACCGTCACCGGCTCCTCGAGCTCGGCGGGGGTGCCGGTGAGCAGCACTTCCGCCGCGGTGCCGCCGGAGGGGGAGATGTCATAGGGGTGACTGATCTGCAGATCAGTCATCTGCAGATGCTCGCCCAAGGCCACCCCATCGAGGCTCACTGAGCGGGAGATCACCCGCGCTACCACGCCATCGAGATCCCCAGAGAGCACTTGTTCGCGGTTCATGGTGAGGTTAAATACATCGGTGGTGGCGTTGACCACGCCGAAATTGGGCACGTCCACATCCATCACGTGCGTGGAGATCTTCGGCACATTGCCGCTGAGCAGCGCGGCAGTATAGGGGGCGCCGCCGACATAGACTCGCGGCGGCACCGGCAGATGGGTGGTGTCCTCCACCGAGCGGGAGATCGTGCGCTCCACGTTGATGGCCACGGCGGCATCGGCGAGCCATCCGCTCACCCCGAGCGCTGCCACAACGGCGGCGATGCGCAGTAGTCTCCGCTTGCCTTTCACGATCACTACCCTAGTGGATATGCGTTATGAAAAGCTGCATCTGCCCACCCACGCCGCGTTCCGTTCCGCCACCCTGAGCATGCTCGATGCCGTGCAGCGCGAGGACGGCGTCGCAGCCCTCTCGGAGCAGTTCCTGCGGGGCATTGACGACGCCGCCCTCGCCCACACCCACTGGCTGGCCCTCGATGAGGACACGGTGGTGGGAGCGCTGGCCGTCGCCCAGGACTCGGCGGAGCTCGCGGTGCACCCCGCTTATCGACGCCGCCACGTGGCCACCCAGCTTCTCGATCAGGCAGCGGTCACGGACGTGTGGGCGCATGGCGATCTGCCGGCGGCCCAAGCGCTGGCGCAGCGTCGTCACGCGCGCATCACCCGTGAGCTGCTGGTGATGGGCATCGACGGCGATGATCTGAGAGAGTATGTGCGCCGCAGCGCCACCACCCCGCCCGATCCGGAGCTGGAGCTGGTGGACTATGCCTCTGCCTGCGCCCGCTGGGGTGAGGAGCAGGTCCAGCGCGCTTGGCTGGAGGCCAATAACTCGGCCTTTTCCTGGCACCCGGAGCAGGGCGGCTGGGATCTGGCGCAGCTGCGCTCGGGCATGGATACCGACTGGTTCGACCCGGCGGGGGTGCTGTTATATATGCACCGCGAAAGCGGCCAGGTGGCGGGATTCCACTGGACCAAATCCCACGGTGCCGAGCAGGGCGAAATCTATGTGGTGGGAGTGGCTGATGAGTTCCGGGGCCGCGGCCTCGGCGCCCCGCTCATTGCCGCTGGGGTGGCGTACCTCGTGGAGCAGGGGCACAACTCCGTCATCCTCTATGTGGAGGCGGATAACGCCCCCGCAGTCATGGCTTATGAGCAGGCAGGATTCAGCACCAGCGAAAGACATGTGGTGTATTCCAGCGAGCAGTCAGAGTAGTTCGGGCAACTTTTGCTGGCTTTTCACCTTCCGTTAACCGTAGTGCGGTGTGGCGGCCATATCGCTGCCTTAGGTTGTCTCCTTGGGCACGGACGGCCCACCACATCATCCATATGGAAGGACACCCACTGTGACTTACACCTTCAAACGTTCAGCCGCCCTCCTCGGTCTTGTCGCCAGCAGCTCCCTGGTGCTTGCCGCTTGTTCCGAAACCGGAAATAGCAGCTCGGAGGGGGCCGAGTCCCCAGAGAACCTCTCTGGCGCCTCCGGACAGCTGGTAGCAGAGGGCGCCTCCTCGCAGCAAAAGGCCATGGACCTCTTCGGCATCAAGTTCAATGAGTCCACGGGAAATAACCTTTCCTACACTGCCACCGGTTCCGGCTCCGGCCAGAAGCAGTTCATCGCCGGCCAGGTGGCCTTCGGTGGCTCCGACTCCCCACTGGATGAGGAGCAGGTAGCCGCCGCCGCCAAGCGCTGTGAGGGCAATGATGCTTGGCACCTGCCGATGGTGATCGGTCCCGTGGCCGTCGCCTATAACCTCGACGGTGTCGATGGCCTGAACCTCTCAGTGGAGAACGTCGCCAAGATCTTCAAGGGCGAGATCACCACGTGGAATGATGAGGCCATCGCTGCCGAGAACGAGGGTGTGGACCTGCCCGACGACAAGATCGAGGTGGTGTACCGTTCCGAGGAGTCCGGTACCTCCGATAACTTCCAGAAGTTCCTCAAGGCCGCTGTTCCGGATCTGTGGGACACCACCGGCAAGTCCTTCCCCTCCACCACCGGTGCTGGCGCTAATGGCTCCACCGGTGTGGTGGGACAGGTCTCTGACACCCCGGGTGCAATCACCTATGTGGAGGCAGGCTTCGCCACCGAGGCCGGCCTGGGCGTCGCCAATATCGACTTCGGCCACGGCCCCGTGGAATTGAATAACGAGACCGTGGGCAAGGCCCTGGACAATCTCGAGTACGCCGGCGAGGGGCACGACATGGTGGTGGACGCCAACAAGCTCTTCTCCATGGACGTTGAGGGCGCCTACCCGGTGGTGCTCACCACCTACGAGATCGTCTGCTCCGCTGGCTATGACGAGAACACTGCCGGCTTGGTGAAGGACTTCCTCAAGGTTGTCCTCGCCAACCAAGACCAGGATCTCGAGACACAGGGCTACATCCCCGTGTCTGGCGAGTTCAAGAAGAAGCTGGAAGACGCCGTCGACGCACTCCAGTAATAGCCCCTTCTCAGTCAAAGGACGTTTCCTCTCATGTCCAGTACCTCCGTAGTGACTACGCGCGAGCCGGATGTGCGTACTGCACCGCCGAGCGCGCCCGAGCCGGCACCTAAGCCGGTCTCCCGCCCCGGCGACCGCATTTTCAAGACGCTCTCCACGGCCTCGGCGGCGTTGATCACCGTGCTCATCGCGGCCATCGGTCTCTTCCTGCTCTGGCGCGCGGGGCCCGCACTGCTCAACAACGCCGAGGGAATCTCCGGATTCTTCACCTACGCGGGCGATTGGAACACCGCAGACACCTCCGCGATGTACTTCGGTATTCCCAATCTCTTCGCGGTCACCGTGACCGTCTCCCTGGTGGCACTCCTGCTGGCCATGCCGGTGGCGCTGGGCATTGCGATCTTCCTCTCCAACTATGCGCCGGCGCGATGGGTGAAGCCGCTGGGATTCTTGGTGGACCTGCTGGCCGCAGTGCCCTCCATCGTCTACGGCCTGTGGGGTGTAAAAGTCCTCGGGCCGCTGCTCAGCGGACTCTTTGAATGGATCAATAGCTGGGCGGGAGGCTTCTTCCTCTTCGCGCACTACGACAATTCGCCGTCCTTTGCCACCTCCCGCATGATCCTCACCGGTGGCATCGTATTGGCCATCATGATCCTTCCGATCATCGCCGCCACCGCGCGCGAGGTGTTCGTCCAAACCCCCAAGGGGCACATCGAGGCCGCCCTAGCACTCGGCGCCACTCGCTGGGAAGTCGTCCGGATGACGGTGCTGCCCTTCGGTATGTCCGGCTATATCTCGGGGTCAATGCTCGGATTGGGCCGCGCCTTGGGCGAGACCATGGCGCTCTACCTGGTGATCTCGCCCTCCTCGGCCTTCCGCGCCTCGCTCTTCGACGGCGGCACGACCTTCGCCACCGCGATCGCCAACGCGGCCCCCGAGTTCAACAATGACCTCAAGGCTGGCGCCTATATCGCCGCCGGCCTCGTGCTGTTCTTCCTCACCTTCGTGGTGAATGCGGCAGCACGTGGCGTCGTGAAGCGAAAGAAGTAGCATGACACAGATTCAGACATCCAGTTCTTTCCAGCACATCTCCTCCTCCCGCCGCACGAAAAATAGCATCGCCACGGTGGTGATCTATAGCGCCATGGTGCTGGCAATGGTGCCGCTGGTGTGGGTGCTGTGGGAGGTTGTGTCCCGCGGTATCGGTGCGGTGCTGCAGCCGGAGTGGTGGACCGCCTCGCAAATGGGCATCCTCTACAACGTCGAGGGTGGTGGTGCACTGCACGCCATCGTCGGCACCCTGGTACAGGTGGGCATCGCCTCTATCCTGTCCATCCCTATCGGCATCTTCACCGCCATCTACCTGGTGGAGTACAACAACGGCGGGCGGCTCGCGAAGGTCACCACCTTCATGGTGGATATCCTCACCGGTGTGCCCTCGATCGTGGCGGCACTGTTTATCTACTCGGTGTGGGTGGTGCTCTTCGGCTTCGAGCGCTCCGGTATGGCGGTGGCGCTATCGCTGGTGCTGCTCATGATCCCAGTGGTGGTGCGCAATACCGAGGAAATGCTCCGAGTAGTGCCGCACGATCTGCGTGAGGCCTCCTATGCACTCGGCGTGCCCAAGTGGAAGACCATCGCCAGGATCGTGTTGCCCACCGCGCTGTCGGGCATCGTCACTGGCATCATGCTGGCCATTGCGCGCGTGATGGGCGAGTCCGCCCCCGTGCTCATCTTGGTGGGCTCCTTCCAAGGCATCAACTGGGACCCCGCGAGCGGCCCACAGTCCTCGCTGCCGCTGATGATGCTCGACATGTACAAGGCCGGCTCCTCCGATGCGGTGCTGGCCAAGATGTGGGGTGCGGCCCTGACCCTCGTGCTCCTCATCGCCCTGCTCAATATCGCGGCACGGATCGTTTCCGCGAAATTCTCTGTGAAAAACTAGCCCCACCGCTCAGGAGAACTCACTCACATGGCCAAGCGTCTCGACCTTAACGACGTCAATATTTACTATGGCGATTTCCACGCCGTGCAGAATGTGAACCTGCACGTGCCGCCGGAGTCCGTCACCGCCTTCATCGGCCCCTCTGGCTGCGGCAAGTCCACCGTGCTGCGCACCCTCAACCGAATGCACGAAGTGATTCCGGGGGCGCGCGTAGAAGGCAGCATCACACTCGATGGTGAGGACATCTACGGCCCCAAGGTGGACCCCGTATCCGTCCGCAACACCATCGGCATGGTGTTCCAAAAAGCTAATCCTTTCCCCACGATGTCCATCGCCGACAATGTGACGGCGGGGCTGCGGCTGTCCGGTATGAAGGACAAGAAGAAGCTCGCAGAGGTCTGCGAGAAGTCACTGCGCAGCGCCAACCTGTGGGAGGAAGTCAAGGACCGCCTGGATAAGCCGGGTGGTGGACTCTCCGGTGGCCAGCAGCAGCGTCTGTGTATCGCCCGCGCAATTGCGGTGGAGCCCGGCGTGCTGCTCATGGATGAGCCCTGCTCCGCGCTCGACCCGATCTCCACCCTCGCTGTGGAGGATCTGATTCACGAGCTGAAGAAGGACTTCACCATCGTGATCGTCACCCACAACATGCAGCAGGCCGCCCGTGTCTCGGACCAGACGGCATTCTTCTCCCTCGAAGCCACCGGCAAGCCCGGGCGGCTGGTTGAGGTGGGGCCCACCAAGAAGATCTTCGAAAACCCCGACGAGAAGGAAACCGAAGACTATATCTCGGGTCGCTTCGGCTAAACAGCCCGCGCCCCGTCCCGCCTAGTCGCGGGAAAAGCGCCGCTCCAGATCTGCGATGCGGCGCGCAAAATCTTCTTCGCTGCGCTCATCTTCCAGCTTCAGGCGGTACTCCTCCGGTTGCATACCGGAGGTGAGGTACACGATGCGCGCAGCGACATCCACCGTATGGTCGGCGAAGCGCTCATAGTAGCGGGACAGCAAAGTGACGTCCACGGCCTCCAAGGTGGAATATTTCCATTCACGCTGGGTGAGCACGTGCATGATATGGGCGTGCAGATCATCCATAGCGTCATCATCATCACTGAGCACCAGCGCCACATCCGCATCCGGATTGAGAAGAAGCTCGTGAATCTTGTCCGACATCTGCAAAGCGATGCGCGACATTTCCTCGAAGTAGCCCACTAAAATCGCTGGCACGGCATTATTCGGATGGCGGCGACGCGCGACCCGGGCGATATGCATGCCCAGCGCGCCCATGCGATCAAAATGCTCCACAATATAGATGGAAGAAATGATCTGGCGCAGATCCCGCGCCATGGGTCCTTCCAAGAGCAGCAGGGCAACGGCACGTTCCTCGCAGCGCTGTCGCGTCTCCTCCATGGTGGTGGCAGCTGAGAGCGCCTCCTCGGCAGGAGTGAGCTCATTATTAATCAGCGCCTTGCTGGCTAATCTCATCGTCTCGCGGACGTGATCACTTAAGACCAGAAGATCGTAGGAAAAGCCGTCTAGGTGCTCGCGAAAGGCAGTGCGCATACGCTGCACTATAGCTGCTTCTATGCAGCTCTGCTGAGTGCGAAGGGCGGCTAGCCGCCGGAATGCATGATTTCGGCTCCCTCGGGAACGCTGGCGTCCTCAGGGTCATCTAGCCAGCCCTCCGGCAGCAGCACCTTCGCCGGCGAGCCCTGGCGGCCGCGCGGCCCCTCGGCATCGGCGGCTAGCTCGCTGCTCTCAGCATAGGGGGCGAGCAGTTCATTCAGATGCGCTAGGGATGTCACCCGCGAAAGCTGGCTCCGAGCCTCGCCGCCCACGGGAAAACCACGCAGATACCAGCCCATGTGTTTACGCAGGTCGCGGCAGCCCTTCTCTTCGCCTTCGTGGCGCACCATCAACTCGGCGTGGCGCCGGATGATCTGGGTGACCTCGCCCAGAGTCGGCTGCGGCGGTAGCGGCTGGCCCCGCAGCACCGCCGCCAGCTCCGCGAAGAGCCACGGCCGGCCGAGACAGCCGCGGCCAATCACCACGCCATCGCAGCCGGTGCGCTGCATCATGGTCACCGCATCCTGGGCGGCAAAGATATCGCCATTGCCCAGGACAGGAATATCAGCGAACCCGGAGGCCACCATGTGCTGCTTTAATGCCGCGATCTCCTCCAGCCTGGCCGTGCCGGAATAGCGCTGGGCGGCGGTGCGAGCGTGGCAGGCCACCGCGGCCGCCCCATTTTCCGCCGCGATCCGGCCTGCATCGAGGTGGGTGTGATGCTCATCATCAATCCCGACGCGGAATTTCACTGTCACCGGAATATCGGTGCCCTCAGTCGCACGCACCGCGGCGTCCACGATATTGCCAAAGAGCCGGCGCTTATAGGGCAGTGCCGAGCCGCCGCCGCGCCGGGTGACCTTCGGTACTGGGCAGCCGAAGTTCATATCAATATGATCGGCGAGGTCGTTATCCACGATCATCCGCGCCGCCTCATAGGTATAGTGCGGATCCACCGTGTAGAGCTGCATGCTCCGCGGATTCTCTGCTTCATCGAAGGCGATCATGTGCATCGTCTTCTCATTGCGTTCCACGAGAGCGCGGGCGGTGATCATCTCACACACATAGAGCCCCGAGACGCTCCCCATCTTCTCCAACTCTTGTTCGCGGCATAGTGTGCGAAACGCGACATTGGTTACCCCCGCCATAGGGGCGAGTACGACGGGTGATTCGAGGGTGAGTGAACCGATCTGCAGCGGCCGATGATTGCGCAATGTAGTCACCCGCCTAGTGTCGCCTATCCGCAGCGTTCACCGCAATTTCACGGCGTCGTTCCCAGCTCTTCGCGGCGAGGGCCAGTAGTCGATCCTCAGCGAGCTCGGGGGTAGTGGAAAAGAACCTGAGACACGAACCAAAAGTTCGTCTATTGTGGGGTTCGTAACCTAGTTCACAGCGGGTGCGCTGACGCGTGCAAGATCGCACGGTGTTATCAGCCGGCACATTCAACCGCGGGGCTAGGACAAGTACCGCACTCACGGCCTGCGGTGGTGACCCGAATAGGAGTCCGCCCCGCACCGGAATGCACACAGAAATAAGGAGAACTAAGAGTTCATGTCGGATCGTATTGCCAACGCCAAGCTTCGCGGAAAAGTTATGTCTGCGGAGGAAGCTGCCCAGTTTGTTAACCACGGTGACAAGGTAGGTGTATCGGGCTTCACCGGCGCCGGTTACCCGAAGGTGCTTCCCACCGCTATCGCGGAGCGCGCCAAGGAGGCTCATGCCAAGGGTGAGGAGTACATGATTGATCTCTTCACCGGCGCCTCCACCGCCCCCGAGTGCGATGGTGTTCTCGCCGAGGCGGATGCCCTCCGCTTCCGTACCCCGTACCAGTCGGACCCGATCCTGCGTGGCAAGATCAACGACGGCACCACCTACTACGCCGACTACCACCTTTCTGAGTCGGGCATGTACGTCTCCCAGGGCTTCTTCGGCAAGATGAACGTTGCCATCGTCGAGGTCACCCGCATTACCGAGGAAGGCCACCTCGTGCCCTCCTCCTCCGTGGGTAACAACGTGGAGTACCTGGACGCCGCCGACAAGATCATCATCGAGGTCAACGAGTGGCAGTCCCTGAACCTCGAGGGCATGGCCGATATTTACCGCATCGAGCCGCTGCCGAACCGTCAGCCCATCCCGATCACCAAGCCCGGCGATCGTATCGGTACCACCTACATCGACATCGATGTGGACAAGGTGGTGGCTGTGGTCGAGACCAACAACGAGGACCGCAACGCTCCCTTCAAGCCGCTGGACGAGACCTCCAAGCAGATCGCCGGTAACTTCCTCGACTTCCTCGAGGGCGAGGTGGCCGCTGGTCGCCTGACCTATGACGGCTACATCATGCAGTCCGGTGTGGGTAACGTGCCGAACGCCGTGATGTCCGGCCTGCTGGACTCCAAGTTCGAGAACATCAAGGCTTACACCGAGGTCATCCAGGACGGCATGGTGGACCTCATCGATGCCGGCAAGATGACCATGGCATCCGCCACCTCCTTCTCGCTCTCCCCCGAGTACGCCGAGAAGATGAACGCCGAGGCCGACCGCTACGCCAAGTCCATCGTGCTGCGCCCGCAGCAGATCTCCAACCACCCCGAGGTCGTGCGCCGCCTCGGCCTGATCGCCACCAATGGTCTGATCGAGGCCGACATCTACGGCAACGTCAACTCCACCAACGTCACCGGTTCTCGGATGATGAACGGTGTGGGTGGCTCCGCGGACTTCACCCGTAACGGCTTCATCAGCTCCTTCATCACCCCCTCCGAGGCGAAGAACGGCGATATCTCCGCCATCGTGCCCTTCGTCTCTCACGTGGACCACACCGAGCAGGACGTCAAGGTGCTCATCACCGAGTACGGCTACGCCGATCTCCGTGGCCTTGCACCGCGCCAGCGTGTGGAGAAGATCATCGCCATCGCGCACCCGGATTACCGTCCGGTGCTGGAGGAGTACTACTCCCGCGCACTCGAGGCCGCCAAGAAGAACAAGACCCTCCAGACCCCGCACGATCTGGAGACCGCACTGTCCTTCCACCAGCGCTTCCTCACTCACGGCTCCATGAAGCCGCAGAGCTAAGAGCTCACTGAGTCTCGCTGCCACCTCGCCCGCACACGCGGGTGGGGTGGTCTTTTTTCCAAACACCGCACCGCATTGATAAACTACATTTCTCGTACGGGCCTTTAGCTCAGTTGGTAGAGCTACGGACTTTTAATCCGCAGGTCGTGGGTTCGAGCCCCACAGGGCCCACTACAGCAGCACTCCCCAGCCAGATGGCTGGGGAGTGCTGTTTTTATTCTTGGGGGTAGCGCTGCTGTGCCGGCCACCAGATCCGGTTGCCCGCCCACAGGGTGAAGGCGGGGACGAGGAAGGCGCGGATGAGGAGGGCGTCGATAAGCACTCCGAGGGCCACAATCACCGCCAGCTGTACGAGGAACTGGATGGGGATCACGGCCAGGGCGGAGAAGGTGGCGGCCAGCACGACGCCGGCGCTCGTAATCACCCCGCCGGTGGTGATCAAGCCGCGGCGTACGCCGTGGTGGGTGCCGTGCTCGAGTGCTTCCTCGCGGACACGCGTCATGAGGAAGATGTTGTAGTCGATACCGAGGGCCACGAGGAAAACGAAGCCATAGAGCGGCACGGTGGGATCAGCGCCGCTGAAGCCCAAGAGGTGGAAGATGAGCGCGGCGACGCCGAGGGCGGTGCCGAAGGAGAGAATCGTGGTGGCCAGGAGCATCACGGGCGCCAGCAGGGAGCGCAGCAATACCGCCAGCATCACGGTGATCACCAGCAGCACCACGGGGATGATCACCTGGCGATCGCGGATGGAGGTGTCGTTGGTGTCGATGTCCACGGCCGTGGTTCCGCCCACGGCCGCATCGGGAAGCGCGGCGCGCAGCTGGCGCACGGTGTCTTTCGCCGCGGCGGAATCGGCGGGGGCGTCGAGGGTGGCCTGGATCATCACGTGCCCATCCACCACGGTGGCAGTGCCGCGCCCAGGAATCGGGGACTCGAGCGATAGCGCGGCGGGCTGCTCCACCCCAGCAGTCGCGGCGATGGTGGCGATGGTGGTCTCCGCAGCGGACTCATCGGCGAGCACGTACACCGGAGAGCCGGAGCCGCCAGGGAAGTGACGATCCACTATCTCCTGGCCATCGCGGGCATCGCTTTGGCCGAGCACGAAATCGGATTGGGGAACGCCATCGGCGTCGAAGCCGATCAGCCCGAACCAGCCGCAGGCCAAGAGCGCGGACATGCCGAGGGCAAGGGCGCGAGGATGGCGCTCAGCCACATCGGCCACCCGCGTCCACGTGGGCGATTCCTGGCTCTCCTGGCTGGGGCGGGGGCGACGCGGCCAGAAGGCCACGCGGCCGAGAAGCAGGAGCAGGGCGGGGAGGAAGGTAAGGGAGGAAGCCACCGCGGCGGCGATGCCGATCGAGGCCACCGGCCCGAGCGCGGCCGTCGACGCCAGATCGGAGAGCATGAGGCACAGCAGGCCCGCCACGACGGTGCCGGCCGAGGCCGCAATCGGCTCCCAGGTGCCCGTGATCGCCCGAAGAGTGGCCGTCCAGGGCCGGGTGTGCTTCGTGAGTTCCTCGCGATAGCGGGCGGTATACAGCAGCCCATAGTCGGTGGCGGCGCCGATCACCAAGATGAAGAGGATGCCTTGGACCTGGCCGTTGATGGTGACGATGTCGGCCCGTGCCAAGGCCACGTTGATCGCCACGGCCAGACACAGCGCGGTGAGCGCGGAGAGCAGCACCAGCAGCGGCAAGATGGGGGAGCGGTAAACCACAACCAAAACCAGCAGCACGGCGATGACGGTGACGAGTAGGAGCTGGGAGTCGATACCGGCGAAGGCGGCGGAGAGATCGGCAGTGAAGCCGGCGGGGCCGGTAATCCACATCTCATCCGCGGCAGGGAGGCGTTGCTCGATCGCGCTGTCGAGCTCGGCCACCACCTCGGTGATGGCGGCGTCGCTGGGAATGGCAGCCACCAGCTGCACCGCCTCGCCGTCTTCGGAAGGCAGGAGGGGGCTGAAGCTGAGTTCGGGGAACTCAGACGCGAGTTCCTCGGGGAGCGAGCCGAGGGCCTCTGGGGTGGCAGAGTCGCCGCTGATCACCACGACGGCGGGGATGGAGTCGCCGTCGCGGAAATCGCTGAGCGCTTTCTGTACGGTCGTGGACTCCGCGGTTTCGGGGAGGAAGGAGGCGGGGTCTGTGGAGGAGACCTCACTGATGGCGCCAAACTGGGGGCCGCCGAGGCCCATAATGGCGATCCACAGTGCCACCAGTACTAAGGGCAGTCCTGTGCGCAACCAACGGGAGGGAGCAGAGGTGGTCATAGGCCATGAGTGTAGTCTGAAGCCCTGCTGAGAAAGGGCGTAGGAGCTGAGGTTTTGTGCGATCTCATGGTTCATGTATGATTCATCTCAGTCCGCACGCGGACTACGCCCCCATCGTCTAGCGGCCTAGGACACCGCCCTTTCACGGCGGCGGCACGGGTTCGAATCCCGTTGGGGGTACTTTCCACTCATTGTGGAAAGACATAACAAAATATGGCCCTGTGGCGCAGTTGGTTAGCGCGCCGCCCTGTCACGGCGGAGGTCGCGGGTTCGAGTCCCGTCAGGGTCGCCATGGATAAGCGGCTATCGATGCTTTGAGGAAGCACTCGGTAGCCGCTTTTTCTGTGTCTCAGTGCAGCCCCGTAAAATAGGGTATGAGCAGCGGATTTGCGGGTATGTAAGAGTGTTATGTAGAGTATCCACTCGTGCACAGCGCACTGCTTAGCCAGTAGCTGGTACACAATAAAATATGGCCCTGTGGCGCAGTTGGTTAGCGCGCCGCCCTGTCACGGCGGAGGTCGCGGGTTCGAGTCCCGTCAGGGTCGCAGATCGTTGCTTAGGCAAGGATCGTGGCCAGATAGCTCAGTCGGTAGAGCGTCCGCCTGAAAAGTGGAAGGTCAGCAGTTCGATCCTGCTTCTGGCCACAACATGAAAAGCAGTCTCCTCGCAATAGTGAGGGGGCTGCTTTTTACATCTGCGCTATCCTCGGCTCCACAGAGATACATACTCTATGGAGAAAGGAAGGCACCGCCCATGAGCGCTGCACAGCACGTACACCTCGACGAGGGATCGCAGACCTACGTGATTGAGGTCGATGGCCAGATGGCCGGCTACGCCGAGTTTCAGGCGGTGGATGAGACGGTGCGCGACTTCAACCACACCGTGGTGCTCAACGACTATCGCGGCCAGGGCCTATCCTCGCCGCTGATTCGCTACGCCCTCGATGATTCGATCCGCGAGGGCATGAAGATCGTGCCGAGCTGCTCTGCGGTGGAGCACTTCATCTCCAAGAATCCCGAGTACCGGGAGCACCTCGCCCGCTAGCCACGGCGCGAGCCAGCTGGGGCACGCGCCGCAGCCGAGGCACAGAAAAACTCCCAACGGGTAGCACCGTTGGGAGTGTGTGTGTCTTTAAATCGTGTAATCGTTGCCCGGCACGTAGCGGTCGGGGTCCACCAGCTTCACGCACTCGGAGGACTCGCGGGGCCGCATCTTCGCGGGCACGCCCACGGCGATGTGCTCGCAGGGCACGTCCTTGGTGACGACCGCGTTGGCGCCGATCGCCGAGCCCTTGCCGATGGTGATCGGGCCCAGGACCTTCGCCCCAGCGCCCACCACCACATCGTCTTCGAGGGTGGGGTGGCGCTTGGTTTGGGTGAGCACCTGCCCGCCTAGGGTGACGCCGTGATAGAGCATGACGCCATCGCCGATCTCCGCGGTTTCGCCGATGACGATGCCCATGCCGTGATCGATGAAGAAACGGCGGCCAATGGTGGCGCCTGGGTGAATCTCCACCCCGGTGAGGAAGCGGGCGCATTGCGCGAGCACGCGGGCGGGGCCGCGGTAATTGCGCACCCACAGGGCGTGGGCGACGCGGTGCGCCCAGATGGCGTGGAGCCCCGAATAGACGATGGCGTTTTCCATGTCCCCGCGGGCGGCGGGGTCGTGCTCGCGGGCATTGCGGAGATCTTCGCGCATGTGGGAGATGGCGGTGGAGATGACAGCGATCATGAGGGTCGATCCTACCTCAGAGTGTGCTAGTTGAACTCTGCGCGCACATCCTCGAAGAGGACGGTGGAGGCGTAGCGCTCGCCGTAGTCGCACACGACGGTGACGATGGTCTTGCCCTTGTTCTCCGGCTTCTTGGCCTCGCGCAGTGCGGCGAAGACGTTGGCGCCGGAGGAGATGCCGCCGAGGATGCCCTCCTGCTCGGCCAGGGCGCGGGCGGTGGCGATGGCATCCTCGTTGGTGACGGTGACGATCTCATCGATCACCTTGCGATCCAGCACCTCGGGGATGAAGTTCGCACCCAGGCCCTGAATCTTATGGGAGGAGGCCTTGCCCTCGGTGAGCAGCGGGGAATCAGCGGGCTCCATGCCGATGATCTCCACCTCCGGCTTGCGCTCCTTGAGCACGGTGCCCACGCCGGTGATGGTGCCGCCGGTACCGAAGCCGGCGAGGAAGATGTCTAGCTTGCCGTCGGTGTCGTTCCAGATCTCTTCCGCGGTGGTCTCGCGGTGGATCTTCGGGTTGGCGGCGTTGGAGAACTGGCGCGCCAGGATAGCTCCCTCGCGCTGCTCCACTACCTCGTGCGCCTTATCGACGGCGCCCTGCATGCCGGCCGAACCCGGGGTCAGCACGATTTCCGCGCCATAGGCACGCAACATGATGCGGCGCTCCATAGACATTGTCTCGGGCATGGTGAGCACTACGTTATAGCCGCGGGCGGCGCCGATCAGGGCCAGGGCGATACCGGTGTTGCCGGAGGTGGCCTCCACGATGGTGCCGCCTGCCTGTAGCTCACCGGACTGCTCGGCGGCGTCGATAATGGCCTTACCAATGCGGTCCTTAACGCTATTGGCCGGGTTATAGAACTCGAGCTTGACCAGTACCTTGGCGTCGAGGCCCTCGGTGAGGCGATTGAGGCGAACCAGCGGGGTGCCGCCGACGAGCTCGGTGACGTTGTTATAGATGCGCGACATGAGTCAGGCACTCCTTTAAAAGTCGATAATTAAGTTACCGCTCCCCAGCATAATGTCCCGTTCGCACAATTACCAGACAGGATAGTATTACACAGATAGACAAAGGGGTCTATCGACGTACCCCTATATGGGGAGTAAATCCCCGCGTAGCAGCGCACGGCGTTATGGTGAGTAAGTCGCGGAGAACGGGAATGCGGTTCAGCGTCATGCCACGCCGCAGCGGACCTCGCCACTGTAGGGCTCGCCTCAGCATTTATTGAGACGCAGGCTCTCGGAGAACAATCGCCGGATACACACCCCGGCTTACCACTGCAGCAGCCGCTGCGGGAAGGTGCATCCGAGATGCCTAGAGCCAAGCCAGGAGACCGGCCGCGACACGATAGCCGAACACATATCGATCAGCCCAGTTCGGCGCAAACCGGTTCTGGTGCGAGGACTCACCCGGACATGAGTCAAAGAAACGAGCGTTTCTTCCACCATGCATATTGCAGAAGGATTCCTGCCTATTGAGCAGGCCGTGGGCTGGGGTGTGGCTGCCGCACCTTTCGTGATCCACGGAGCAATCCGCGTAAACAAGCAACTGAAGGAAAAGCCGGAAACAGGACTTCTTCTCGGCGCCGCCGGCGCCTTCACTTTCGTGCTTTCAGCACTGAAGATCCCCTCCGTGACCGGCTCCTCCTCCCACGCCACCGGCACCGGGCTCGGAGCGGTCCTTTTTAAACCGCCCGTCATGGCGTTTCTGGGCAGTATCGTGCTGCTCTTCCAAGCGCTCCTGCTCGCCCACGGCGGCATCACCACCCTAGGCGCCAATATCTTCTCCATGGCCATCGTTGGTCCCTGGATCGGCTATGGCGCGTGGATAGCGGTTCGTAAGGCCGGCGGTAGTGCCACCATTGGCATCGCACTGGCTGCGTTCTTTGCCGATCTTTCCACCTATGTGGTCACCGCCTTTCAGCTGGCCGGTGCCCACCACGCCAATGGCTTCTTTAACTCGGCCATGACCTTCCTCGCGCTGTACGCGCCCACGCAGCTGCCGCTTGCAGTCGTGGAATCCATCATCACGGTGCTGATTTTCCGTTCGCTGCGCACCATCGCGGCCCGCGAGCTTTCCCTGCTGGGAGTGCTGGGCGGCCGCGAGGAGGCCAGTGTGCAGCAGGAGAGCGTCGATAAGCCAAAGGAAGGGCAGAAGGCATGAAAAAGAACAACACTGGCGTGACTATTGCGCTCATCCTCGCGGCCATCTTCATCGCCGCATTTCCCATGTTCTTCAACGTCGGAGACAAGGACGCGGAGGAGCACTTCGTTGGCACCGACTCCAGCGCAGAAACCATCGTGGAGGAAGTCAATCCCGGCTATGAGCCGTGGTTCGAGCCGCTCGTCGGCGAGCTGCCCGGCGAGGTGGAGTCCGGACTCTTCGCCCTCCAAGCTGCCCTCGGCGCCGGCCTACTCGGCTATGTGATTGGGTTATACCGCGGACGCACGAAGTGGGCGCAAGAGCAGGCGCAGAGTTCCACGCCACGATGAATCCACTCGACATCGCTGCCGCCCGCTCTCCCTGGGCACAGCACAGCGTGTCGGAAAAGGTGTTTGCCTTCGGCGGCGCACTAGTCTTAGCCCTCGCGCTGCCGCCGCTTCCCGTATTGCCAGTGCTATTGGTGATCGTTCTGCTCGCGGCGGCGCGGGCGCAAGTGGACTGGCGGCTCTATATCGGGCTCGTGCTCGCCCCCTTCGGGTTTATCGTGCTCGGTATCTGGCCGCTGATGATCAACCTGACCCCCAGCGGTCTCGTGCTGGTCGAGGGCGGCGTCGCCCACGCTGCGGTTGTCGCAGGCCGCAGCTTGGTGGGCATGAGTATCACCATGCTTTATGCCCTCAGCACCCCCATTGCCGCCCAGCTCACTTGGGCGCGGCGGATCGGGATCCCCGAGACTCTCGTCGTGGTGAGCATGCACATCTACCGCTTTTCCTCGCTCCTCTACACCCAGTCGCAGGCGATGTGGCACGCGCAGGCACAGCGGTTGGGGCATAGCTCCTGGCGGCGCTTTCTGCGTTCGGTCGCCGATCAGGCAGCCAATCTCTTCCTGGCGGCCTTCCAGCGGGCCCAGCGCTTGCAGGAGGGCCTCGAGCTGCGCGCCGATAACGCCGCGGCAGCCGTCTACGGCACCTTCACTCCCGCCCGGCCCGCGCGCCTGGCGATCATCCTTGTCTGCCTGGCCGCGGTCTGTGCCGTGGGCCTAATCCCCGTTGTGTGGTGAGACCTTTGACAACCCCCCATCCTCTCCTCGGCCTCGACGCCGTCAGCTTCGCCTACCCGCACGGGCCCGCGGTGCTGCACGATGTGCAGCTGCATATCGAGCGCGGCGACGCCGTGGCCCTGCTCGGCGCCAATGGTTCCGGAAAATCCACCCTGATGAAGCTCATGGCGGGGGCACTGCAGCCGCAGCGTGGGCAGGTGCTTATCGACGCCGCCCCCGCAGCCTATGATCGCGCCGGCCGCAACCGCGCCCGTTCGGTGATTCAGCTGGTGCTCCAAGAACCAGATGACCAGATCTTCGGCGTCTCCGTGCGTGCCGACGTTTCCTATGGCCCCACCAACCAGGGGCTCTCCGAGAAGGAGATCGCGGCGCGGGTGGAATGGGCGATGGAGCGCGCCGAGATCACCGACCTTGCTGAGCGCGTGCCGCAGCAGTTGTCCTATGGGCAGCGCAAGCGGGTGAGCTTGGCCGGGGCATTGGCCATGCGGCCACGGGTGCTCCTGCTGGACGAGCCCACCGCGGGGCTCGATCCGGCCGGCTCTGCCCAGCTGCTGCGCACCCTCGCGTTGCTGCGTGAGGAGGGTACCGCCATTGTGCTCTCGACCCATGACGTGAACCTCGCCTATGCCTTCGCCGATACCGCGGCAGTGCTCACGGGCGGGGTGGTGCGCAGCGGGGCCTGCGCGGAGATCATGACGGATACCGACCTCATCGAGCAGGCGCGCCTAGAGCTTCCGTGGGCGCCACTGGTCTCGCGAGCACTGGGTCGTGACGTACTCACGGCCGCCGATGTCCTCGCACAGCCCCACCGTCCAGAGTGATATATGTCACTCTAAATGGCGCTAAACCCACGTGCGTGTTTGTTCTAACTTGTTTCGCAATTGGGCGCTCTTAACCCCCTGATCTCACCACGCGGGACGTAATAGCGGATCTGCTGCAGTGGGGTGGGGAGGGTGTACTGACGGGGGTAAATGACCTGTCTGAGTCTCCAGAAGGGCTTTTACCTGCAGATTTAGTGGCGGGGGTGGGGTGCGAGATTTGTGGCGTAAAGCTGAGAGGGAGATAAATATTTACCGAGAAAATGGCGCGGCGGGGGAGGTGGAAGGACTAAAGGCGGGTGCACCCATAAAGGGGGATAAAGGGGGAGATTGTGAACTTTTCATCTCAGGCGGTGCGGAAAACTTCCCCTAAGTACTTATGATTACCCCCGTTTCTTGTTTATAATCCTGTCCTACGAGCAACCTAAGCGAGGCGGGTGTGAACAGGGGCACCCACTACCTCCCCGTAGCTACATGCCATGGGAGGTGCCGATCCCCCGGACCGGCATTAGGTGAACAACGCAGGAAGAAGAGTATGGATCCGCAGCGTCTCAAGGATGACGAAGAAGCGATTCGCGCAGCACTCACCACACTGAAGACCGCCACCGGTATTCCGGTTACCATGTATGCCACGGTGCTACCCGATAGCCGGCTCCAAATCAGTGCCTGGGTAGGGCTGCGCACCCCGGCTCTGCAGAATCTCGTGATTGAGCCCGGCGCCGGCGTCGGCGGCCGCGTTGTCTCCTCCCGCCGACCGGTGGGCGTCTCTGATTACACCCGTGCCTCCATCATTTCTCATGAGCACGACAAGCCCATCCAGGACGAGGGCCTGCACTCCATCGTGGCTGTGCCCGTGATCGTGCAACGCGATGTGCGCGGCGTGCTCTACGTGGGCGTGCACTCTCCCGTGCGTCTGGGCGACAAGGTGATTGAGGAAGTCACCATGACCGCCCGCACTCTCGAACAAGACTTGGCCGTCAATAGCGCGCTCCGACGCGGCGATGCCGGCGGCAGCGGGGCCAAGCCCGGGCGCGTGATGAACGGTGCCGAATGGGAGCAGGTGCGCTCCACCCACTCCAAGCTGCGCATGCTGGCCAATCGCGTGGGGGATGAAGACCTGCGCAAGGAGATCGAAAGCCTCTGTGACCAGCTGGTCTCCCCGGTGCGCGTAAAGCAGACCACCAAGCTCTCCGCCCGCGAGCTCGACGTGCTGGCCTGCGTGGCCCTGGGGCACACCAATGTCGAGGCTGCCGAGGAAATGGGCATCGGCGCCGAAACCGTGAAAAGCTACCTGCGCTCGGTCATGCGCAAGCTCGGCGCTCACACCCGGTATGAGGCCGTCAACGCCGCCCGCCGCATCGGCGCGCTGCCCTAAAGCCTCGTGCTGCTTTTAGCGCTCGCCGCCGGGAACCCAGCGCACATCCCGGCCCTGGTTTTCCACCCGGCCCAAAATAAAGAGCGCATCACTGAGACGATTGAGATATTTCGCCGGCAGTACCGACATCGTCTCGCCGTGCTCGGCGATGGCCGCCCAAGCGGCCCGCTCGGCGCGGCGAGCCTTCACCCGCGCGGTGTGCAACAGCGCCGAGGCAGGCGTGCCACCGGGAAGAATGAAGGAATCGAGAGTCGGCAGCTCCTTATTGAAACGATCGCAGTCCTGCTCGAGGCGCTCGATATAATCCGGCTCCACGCGCAGCGGGGGATACTTCGGATTCTCCACGACGGGGGTGGCGAGGTCCGCGCCGCAATCGAAAAGCTCATTTTGTATCCGGCGCAGCACCGCACTCACGTCCTCGCTCGGGGAGGCCAGCGCCAGCACCTCCCCGATGGCGCAATTGGTTTCCTCGCAGTCCGCATACGCCTGGAGGCGAGAATCATTTTTGGGTACGCGGGAAAAATCCGACAGACCCGTGGTGCCGTCGTCTCCGGTGCGGGTATAGATCTTGGTCAAATGAACACTCATAGTTCTCGATTCTAGGGAAAAGTCGCCGCCAAGCAGGTAGCGCACAACCGCCCCCAAGGCACTAGGCTGGTGCACTGTGAAAGAACATTTCTTGGTTGAAGGTGGCGCCCGGCTGCAGGGCGCTGTGAAAGTCCACGGCGCGAAGAACAGCGTGCTCAAGCTCATGGCCGCCGCGTTGCTGGCTGAGGGCACGACGACGCTCACCAACTGTCCCGAGATCCTCGATGTCCCGCTCATGCGCGATGTTCTAGAAGGCCTGGGCTGCACCGTGGATATTGACGGACCCACCGTGCGCATTAGCACCCCGGCACAGCCGCAGAGCAATGCCGACTTCGAGGCCGTGCGCCAATTCCGCGCCTCCGTATGCGTGCTCGGCCCGCTCACCGCGCGCTGTGGCCATGCCGTGGTGGCACTGCCCGGTGGCGATGCCATTGGTTCGCGCCCGCTCGATATGCACCAATCTGGGCTGGAGAAGCTCGGGGCGCGCACCTATATCAAGCACGGCTGTGTGGTCACCGAAGCCGAGTCGCTGCGCGGCTCCTATGTGCAGCTGGACTTCCCCTCGGTGGGGGCCACAGAAAATATCCTCACCGCCTCGGTGCTGGCTGAGGGCCGCACCGTCTTAGATAATGCCGCGCGGGAGCCGGAGATCGTCGATCTCTGCGTGCTGCTCAAGGAGATGGGTGCCCAGATCACTGGTGAAGGCACCTCTACTATCACCATCGATGGCGTAGATAAGCTGCATCCCGCCGAGCACGAGGTGATCGGCGATCGCATCGTCGCCGGCACTTGGGCCTATGCGGCAGCGATGACGCGCGGCGATATTACTGTCGGCGGCATTAACCCGCAGGCGCTGCACATCGCGCTGGAAAAGCTCAAGATCGTCGGTGCCGAGGTGGAAACCTATGACACCGGTTTCCGCGTCCGCATGGATTCTCGCCCCTCGGCCGTGGACTACCAGACCCTGCCCTTCCCGGGATTCCCCACGGACCTGCAGCCGATGTCGATCGGGCTGGCTGCGGTCTCGGAAGGCATGAGCGTGATTACAGAGAACGTCTTTGAATCCCGCTTCCGCTTCGTGGACGAGATGCAGCGCCTCGGCGCGGACACCTCCGTGGATGGACATCACGTCGTGGTCCGCGGGGTCGAGCAGCTCAGCTCCACCCCAGTGTGGTCCTCCGATATCCGCGCGGGTGCCGGGCTGGTGCTGGCGGCCTTGTGCGCCGATGGGGTGACGGAAGTGCATGACGTCTTCCATATCGATCGCGGCTATCCGCAGTTCGTGGAGACCCTCAACCAGCTGGGCGCCCGGATCACTCGTGTCTCGGCATCGCGCCACGGCAAGGATTAAGACGGTTATAGATCCTTCTAAAATCCCCTCCTAGCAGGGGATTTGCGTGTATCCAGCGATCTATGTAGATTTATCTCCTGTCAGCGCGACCGACAGCGCCCCACGTTGTGAGAGAACAACGAAGAGTGGCGAAAAGAAAACAGCGTTGATACCAAGCCTTCCGAAACAGTCAGGATTCTGACTCGATTGGTTGTGCCTGTGTTGTTTGAGAACTCGATAGTGTGCCAGCTTTGTTTTGTTGATGTGTGCTGCTTTTGTTGTGGTGTGCGTGTTTGGTTGTGTGTGGATCAGGTGCCCTTGTGATTGGGGTTTGTTTGGTCGCATGT
>NZ_PQMG01000006.1 GCF_008930665.1 Corynebacterium sp. 74A | reverse complement strand
ATGGCGTGTTCAAGATCGACGGCGAGGTCGGAAACAAGAAGGTCTACGATCCCCGCTCCTACATGAAGAAGGCCGAGACCGGCATGGCCGAGCGCATCGTGGAGGCCTGCCAGGACCTCCACTCCGCCGGCACCTCCGTGTCCAAGTAACACCCCCCCTTCACACCCTCCCCACAGCACACCACGCAACGGGGAGGGTTAAGCTTTGCTCCAAGCAAAATTACGGACGTCAGCCGGCAACCACCACGTCATAGCCACGTTCCTGCAAAGAGCAAATAACTTTGCTGTCGATGTCCGAATCGGTTACCACAGTTCGGATCGCCTCTGGGCCTCCTACCGAAGAGAATGAACGTTTCCCGAACTTGGAGGAGTCCGCAACCACGACTGGTTTCACCGCCCGCGAAGCCATAGCACGGTTAGTGAAAGCTTCAAATTCGTCAGTAGTACCCGGTCCACTGGAATCAAAACCATTCACACCGATAAAGGCCAAATCCATATTGATCTGCTCTAATACCTGAGTACTAAAAGGGCCTGTTAGCTCGCAGGAGTGCGAATTCATCACTCCCCCAACCACGACAATCCGCAGCTCTGGCCTTCCACTGAGACGGTAGGCAACGCTCACAGCATTTGTAACTACTGTCAAAACCGGAAGCGTCACCGGAGACTTTTCGGCATGCTTGGCCGCCCATCGAGCGATCTCTAAGGCCACCTCACTAACCGTGGTTCCGCCAGATAATCCAATAACTTGCCCAGGCTCTATAAAACGCATGCACTCCAAGGCTATTTGCCGCTTTTGCGCTGAATATGGAGACGTTGAAAGAAGCGAAAAGGTTGGCAAGCCACTATCGATAGCCGTTGCCCCGCCATGTGTCCGTAAAGCTTGACCCTTCTCTGCGAGTAGATCTAGATCACGGCGCGCGGTTGCCGCAGAGATTCCAAGCGTGTTTATTATTTGATCTACCGTCACTGTGCCATTACTATTAAGCATTTCCACGATAGATTGAAGCCGTTCCGTTCGAATCACTGCGCGAAGTCCTTCCGAGCTATTTTTGCCCTCCGTTAGCCCCAACTGATGAGGGTCACCCCTCTATCTTAGTATGCTTCCCCCCATCGTCCTATGTTGGATTCGCCGACCCGCCTACAGGCGCTTGAGCATCCGGGTGTCTAAAACCACTTTTCGGACGAGTTCATCGCATCACCATCTGTGCCTCCAAGCGCCGGCGCGCGCCAAGGGGCTACCAACTCCCACTTCGCAACTAGATCGACGTTAATGCCTTAGCAAGCCATGAGCAGGCTTGTAAGCTACTCATCCTTCCCGACACAACTTCGACATCTTGCAGTCGAAAGCGATGTACATTCATACACGCATTGCACATACTCTGCACAATCCTCTTTTTCAGATAAACATAGGCTGCGCTTAATTGGATATAAGTTGAGTCGGACAATGGTAATTCCAGCGCTGGATAGAGTAGGTCAAATTAGCGATATAGAGATTCCCTAAAATTAGGACCGGTTGCGAAGACGTGTTCGCCGGTTTTCTTTCGCTATCGGCTTCCACACGCGATCAAACTAATTCGCGCGGTCTAGATCTGCACCGAGCTCGCAACTTATATTCACAAGCAAGAGATATGCACCTCCGCCCCCCGTCAGGGGCGCAGGTTTCTCATACGCATCCAGATACTGCACGCCGAGAGGGAACGTAACCTCTGAGAAACAATGCCGCGTTCTCTGCTGTGCTCTTGTGGGATTTTCAGATGTTTAACTCCAGCAGCATTTCGTCTCCCTCAACGAGGAGAGCCCCTCGACCCCTTTTCGCACAGGCCGCTCATCATAGATCCTGAGGTAAGAGTCAGCGGCATTCCTACTCTCCTACTCGCTGAACTAGATACGAGAGCTGTAGAGGTTGTGGAGTTCCCTCACACCGTAGATCGCGCTCCTCTCATGTACTACCGCGCCTCCGCGGGCCGTATCGCCCGTGATCACACACCCCGCGACCGCCCCAACACGGCGTAGTCATATCGGCCCACCGTGAGCGCCGACTAATTAAACTTAAGAAACTATGACTCAGCCCTCCGCAGCGGCCTCATCTGCTACCGCCAGCCCCCGCGACCCCAGCTACTTCGATCAGCTCGCGCCCGGCGTCACCGTGGAGGTGCGCAATGAGTCGTGGCTGGTCACCCACGTGACCCGCTCCACCGATGGCTTCCGCATCAAGGTTCGCGGCCTCAGCGATTACGTGCGCGATACCACCGCTACTTTCTTCACCGCCCTTGACGATGTCCGCATCTTCGACCCCGCCGCGGTCACTCCCGTACCGGATCATTCCCCGCGCTATCGCCACTCGAAGCTGTGGCTGGAGTCCACGATGCGCCAAACCCCGGTGCCGCTGCGGCAGCAGGAGCTCGACGTGGCCACCCGTATGCTCGCGGACCCGCTCGATTATCAGCTCGCCGCCGTGCGCATGGCTCTCGACCCCCAGCGGGTACAGCCCCGCGTGTTGCTTGCCGACGCCGTCGGCCTGGGCAAGACCCTCGAAATTGGCATGATCGCCGCCGAGTTGATTCGGCGTGGGCGCGGGGAGCGCATTCTGGTGGTCACCCCGAAGCATGTGCTGGAGCAGTTCCAGCAGGAGCTGTGGACGCGCTTTTCCATTCCGCTGGTGCGTCTCGATTCGATAGGTATTCAAAAGGTGCGCCAGAAGCTACCGGCCAGCAAAAACCCCTTCACGTACTTCCCGCGCGTGATCGTGTCCATGGATACCTTGAAGTCCCCTAAGTACCTCGCCCAGCTGGAGAAGGTGAACTGGGACATCGTGATTGTGGATGAGATCCACAACGCCACCAATGCCGGCACGCACAATAACCGCTTGGTGCGCACGCTCGCGCCGCGCACGGACGCACTGATCCTCGCCTCGGCCACCCCGCACAATGGCGATCCAGACTCGTTTAAGGAGATCCTGCGCCTGCTCGATCCTCTGGCCGTGAGCCCGAGCGGGGTGATTGATGAGGTCGCCGCCAAGGATCTCATTATCCGGCGCCATCGCAACTCCAAGGAGGTCGCCTCGGTGGTGGGCGATAAGTGGGCGATTCGTGCGGAGCCCACCAATATCCTCATTGAGGCCTCGGCGGAGGAAAATGCCGTGGCCCGCGAGCTCAGCGAGACGTGGGTGAGTACGAAACTGGCCGGCGATCTTTTCCCGTGGACCTTGGTCAAAGCCTATCTCTCCTCCCCCGCCGCCCTGCTGGAGACCATCGATAACCGCCTGCGTACTCTGGCCGCGGATTCCGCCTCCACCAACAGCGCCGCCCAAGTGCAGGCCCTGCACCGGCTGCGCGAGCTGGCCGAGCGCATCACCCCCGATAATTCCAATAAGTACTTCCAACTCGTGGACTATCTGCGCAATGAGGTGGGCATTAAGAAGCGCTCCTCGCAGCGGGTGGTGATCTTCTCTGAGCGTGTCGCCACCTTGCACTTCCTCGAGACCAACCTGAGCAAGGACCTCAAGCTGGGCAAGGGCGCGGTGAAGGTCATGCACGGCGGCATGTCCGATGTGGAGCAAATGGAGCTGATCGACGAGTTCAAGCGCGCCGATTCCAAGCTCCGGGTGCTCATTACCGGCGATGTGGCCAGCGAGGGCGTGAACCTGCACAGCCAATGCCACCACTTGGTGCACTATGACATCCCGTGGTCGCTCATCCGTATCCAGCAGCGCAATGGCCGTATTGATCGCTATGGCCAAACCAACCCGCCGCAGATCGCGACGTTGCTTCTGGACCCCGAGGAGGGCATCGGCGAGACCCACGTATTAGAAAAGCTCGTCGAGCGTGAGCACGCCGCCCACCAATTCCTCGGCGATGCCTCCTTGCTCATGGGCAAGCATTCCATCCGCAGCGAGGAAGATAGCGTCCGCGATATTCTTCGGGGCCGCCGTGATCTCGATTCCACTATCCGCACCGCGGAAGAGGTGGTGCGTGACGCCCGCGACCGCGCCGCCCGCCAGGCCGAAGACCACGCCACCGACGCGGACGCTCCTGCGGCGGATGCCCCCTCGGCCGAGAGCAGTGCAGACGAGCGGGCCGTGGATGATCTCTGGGCCATGCTCAACAGCGGCACCCTGGTCCTCGACGAGGAACCGGAGCAGCCACTTACCTCCTCGGCGGCTCATAGCCTGTTCTCCAGCGAGCAGGACTATCTCGTGCAGGCCCTCGCGGAGGCGTTTCATGATGTGGCCTCGGAGTCCCCGGCGCGCGGCGGGGTGTCGATGGAGCTGCACGATAATGACACGATGGAGCTGACTCCCCCACCGGATCTGCAGCGCCGTTTCGATCTGCTGCCCCAGGACTATGTGGACTATCGCCAGGTCAAGAAGCGCCTGATGCTGGCCACCTCCACCGCCCGTGGCGAGTCGCAGCTGCAGGCGGCCCGCGATAACGATTCCAAGACCTGGCCGAAGGCACACTATCTGGGCCCGCTGCACCCAGTATCGGATTGGGCCGCCGATCGCGCGCTGTCCTCGATGGCAAAGTCCGAGATCCCCGCGTTCACCGGCGACGTGGAGGAGCTCACGGTCCTGCTCATGGCCACGCTCACCAGCTCCCGCGGCCAGGTGGTCACCCGTTCCTTCCTGTTGGCCACCCCGGGCCAGTTCGGCCTGGATGTGCCCGAGGGGATTCCTGCGGCCACGGTGGATACCGTCACCGATCCCATCGCCATGCTGCGCGAGATCGGTTTGAATGAGCAGGCGATTTCCACTGGCTCGCTCAGCATTCCGCCGGAGACGAACCGGCTGATCCGCGCGGCGCTTGCCGCCGCGGAGACGCATGTGGACGCCATCCAGAGCGCCGGCATCGCCGAGGCCGAAAACCGCGCCGCGGCGTGGTCAGAGCGCGCCACCGAATGGGAAAGCGCCATCGGCCACAGCTCCGGCCGGGCGCCCCGCTCTCGTGCCGTGGTGGACAAGCAGCGTGAGATGCTCGTGGCCACCCGCCCGCAGCGTTCCCTCATCCGCCCCCTGGCCGTCATCATTCCCGCCACCACCCCCAGCGCATAACAAGGATCTCCCCCATGGCTTCTTTCGATTCCATCGCCAACGTTGACGAGTGGATCAGCGACTACTACCTGACCAACGATGAGAACACCAAGGGTGCGTCCTTTGGCAAGCGCGCTGAGCACGCAGTGAAGGTGTGGAAGGCCGACGATAAGGATTCCGCGTCTTCCACCTCCCCGTGGGGTCGGCTCACTGCCCAGCGCAATGAGCTGCAGACGGCGCTATCCACCATTGACCCCGCCACTCCTTCCTCGGTGGAGGCTGCCGCCGCGGCCATCGAATCCGCCTGTGGCTATCCGCACCCCGCAGCGCAGGAGGTGCAGAGCAGCGCCGGCACTCTTGCCTTCACCGGATCGCTGCAGCACAAGGCCGCTACCCTTCGTATTTCTCCCATTACCAATATTGAGGAGCTGGTGGAGGCCACCCCACTGAGCCCGCCGAGCCTAGATGGTGCCGAGCTGGAGTGGTCGGCCACCAAGCTGGTGACGGAACTATTCCTCAGCGAGGAACAGCCGGCCTTCATCGTGCTGATCGCCGGCTCCTGGGTGATTCTCGCAGAACGCGATTCCTGGCCCCTCGGTCGGTATTTCGGCGTGGATGTGGCCCTTGCCGCCGAGCGCAATAACACCAAGAATCGCGGCGAGCTACAGCAGGTGTGCGCCGCCCTGGCGTGGGAGAACATCACCTGCGCCCCCGATGGCAGCACCTGGTGGCTTGAGACGCTCGCCGAGTCCCGCGAGCACGCCGTGAAGGTGAGCGAGAGCCTCCGCCAGGCCATTAAGGAATCCATCGAAATCATCGGCAATGATGTGCTGGATCGCCACCGCGAACAGCGCCTGCCCATTGATCTCGACGGCAATGAACTGGCCAAACAGTCGCTGCGCTATCTCTATCGCATCCTCTTCCTGCTCTTCGCCGAGGCCTCCCCGGAGCTGCAGATCCTGCCCACCGGGGTGCCCGAATATGACGAGGGCTATGGTCTGTCGAACTTGCGCGACCAAATCCTCATCGAACCACCCAGCGAGCGGGCCGCCCGCGGCACCTACCTCTACGACAGCCTCGATCTCCTCTTCTCCTTGGTAGATCAGGGCCACGATCCCTTGGACCCCACCGCCGAGCTTTTCGACGCCAACGCCGGCGCCGATGGCCTCCGTTTCCGGAATCTCGCCGCGGACCTCTTCAAACCGGATGCCACCGCGTATATCTCCCGCGTCAAACTCTCCAATGCCGCCCTCCACAGGGTGCTGCAAAACCTGCTGCTCACCCCCGAAACCTCGGGCCGTGAGCGCGGCTTCGTCTCTTATGCCACCCTCGGTGTCACCCAGCTCGGCCAGGTGTACGAGGGCCTGATGTCCTATACCGGCTTCATCGCCACCCAAGAGCTGCTGGAGGTCGCACCCCACGGCGATCCCTCCAAGGGATCGTGGGTTGTGCCCGAGTCGCTGGCCGCCACTCTGCCCACGGACAGCTTCGTCCAAGAGCGGATTGACGACGCCATCTCCGGCACCCGCGCCCGCAATCGTCGCCATAAGGCCGGCTCCTTTGTGTATCGCCAATCCTCCCGGGATCGAGAGCGCTCGGCCTCCTTCTATTCGCCGCCGGTGATCACCGAGTTCACCGTGGGCCAGGCCATCGAGGAGCTGCGCAGCTCAGGCCGTATCAGCTGCGCCGATGATGTGCTGAACCTGAGTGTCTGCGAGCCGGCGATGGGCTCCGGCGCTTTCGCCGTGGAGGCCGTGAACCAGCTGGCAGAGCTCTATATCACGCTGAAACAAGAAGAACTGGATGAGCAGATTCCGGCGGAGTCCCTCACCGAGGAACTGCAAAAGGTGAAGGCCTCCATCGCCCTGCACCAAGTATATGGCGTAGACCTCAACCGCACCGCCGTGGAGCTCGCCGAGATCTCGCTGTGGCTAAACACCATGACCGCCGATTTGAAGGCCCCATGGTTCGGCCTGCACCTGCGCCACGGCAACTCGCTTATCGGGGCGATGCGTTCCACACTGAGCACAGATGCTCTCACCACCAAGCAGTATCTTTCGGAGCGCCCGCGGCACCACAGCGTGCAGACGGTCTCGGAAGCCATTGTCACGCGGAGGCCCGATCCGAAGGTCTCCTCGCGGGTGCATCACTTCCTCGTTCCCGCCCTTGGCTGGGGTGCCGCCAGCGAATCCAAGGACCTCAAAGCCATGGCGCCCGAGCAGATCGCAGCCATGAAGACGTGGCGAAAGTCGGTGCAGAAGGGCTTTAGCAAGACACACGCCCGCGAGCTCGCGAAGCTCTCCGAGCGAGTCGAGGTGCTATGGCGCTTTGCCCTGGTGCGCCTGCGCATCGCAGAACAGCAGGCCCGACGCACCATTAACCTATGGGGCCAGCCGGAACAGCACAGCGCCGGCGCGGTCACTCGTGCACAGATTGAGCAGGAGCTCTTCGCTAATCTCAATGGCTCCTATCAGCGCCTGCGGCTGATCATGAACGCCTGGAACGCCCTGTGGTTCTGGCCGCTGAATGAAACGGAGCTGCTCCCCAGCCGTGAGGAGTGGCTGCGCACGCTTCACCACGCCTTGGGCCGGGCCAATGACGCCCTGAAGTCTGGAAAGAAGCAGGCCGAGGGATTCGGCTTCGCCATGGACTGGGAGGACTTGGACTTTATCGAGGATCTCGAGTTCAAGGCCTCCGGCGCCCTGAAGTACGAGGAGCTGCTGGAGGCGCACCCGTGGCTGGCCATTGTGGAGCGCGTCAGTGCCGAGCAGAGCTTCTTCCATTGGGATCTCGACTTCGCCGCCGTGATGGCCGAGGGCGGCTTCGACTTCCAAGTGGGTAACCCGCCGTGGGTGCGGCCTACCGCTGATGTCGATGCATTGATCTCTGAGCACGACCCATGGTTCACTCTCGCTCATAAGCCCACGCAGGCTGCAAAGAAGGAACGGCGCGCGGTACTGCTCGAGGACCCCGCCGTGCTGGACACGCTCTCTCGCGGCTTGGGGGAAACTGTGGTGACGGCGGAGGTCCTCGGCGATATCACCCGCTATCCACACCTTGCCGACCAGCAGCCAGACCTCTATCGCGGCTTTATGGAACGCACTTGGGCCAATGCCAGCGATACTGGTGTGATCTCCCTGATCCACCCGGAATCACACTTCACGGAAAAGAAGGCTGCGGCCCTGCGCATAGGTGCGTATCGTCGCCTGCGCCGCCACTGGCAGTTCATCAATGAGCTCAAACTCTTCGATGTTCACAACCTAGTCAAATACGGAGTACACGTGTACGCGGCACCAGTAGACAACCCCAGGTTCCTTTCTGCGAACTCTCTCTACCACCCCACGAGCGTGAGCGATTCTTTTAAGCACGATGGAAGTGGTGCACTCCCCGGTTTCAGGGACGAGAACGATAACTGGGATCTGCGACCCCACCGTGATCGTATTGCCACCGTGGATAAGAACACCCTCGAGCTGTGGAAGTCCATCCTGGAGGATCCCAGCACACCGCTGCTGGAAACCCGCATGGTCTATACCGTGAACACCGCTGCTGCCGCCGTTCTGGAGAAGCTCGCTACCGCAGACCGCATTCGAGCACTCGGGCTCCAGTACTCGACTGGTTGGCATGAAACCGCAGATCGGAAGAGAGGCTACTTCGACACCTCGTGGCAGCATCCAGACTCGTGGGCGAATACGATTTTGCAAGGCCCACATCTGGGCGTATCCACGCCCATGATCAAGCAGCCCAATCCCACGATGAAGAGCAACAAGGACTGGTCCGAGATTGATCTTGAGGCCGTAGCCGAAGACTTTATTCCTGCGACCTCATATGCATTCGATGACTCCTTGGATCAAGCTGCGATAAATGGCTTGTTTGGCACGTGGACCGTAGACGGGGAAAAGGAGTATGCGTCATCGTTTTCCCGCGTCGGATGGCGAAACATGGCTGCTACTACCGGTTTTCGGACGCTCTACCCTGCTCTACTGCCCCCAGAGTCCACGCACTTGTACACCATTACTTCTGCTGGGCCGATGAGGGATGTGAGAACGCTTGCCGCAGCGTTCACTGCCAGCTCGTTCCTTGTAGATTTCTATCTGCGATCAACCGGGACGGGGCATATTATGGCGACTGTTTTCGAAGTGCTCCCCCTCGGCACCGAGAATGCGCTGTGGCCCATCGCGGCCCGCCGCTATCTGGAGTTGAACTGCCTCACCCCCGCGTATGCGCCCTTGTGGGAGCAGATCACGGGTGAGGAGTGGACGCCGGAGACTCCGCTGCGGAACGCGAAGGAGCGCTGGCATGCGCAGAATGAGATTGATGCCATTGTGGCCTTGTCCTTGGGTATCAGCGCTGATGAGCTGTGCATGATCTATCGCACCCAATTCCCCGTGATGCGTCGCTACGATCGGGAGGATCTTTATGATGCGCATGGCCGTAAGGTGCCGAAGGAGATTGTGAAGCTTCAGGAGAAGCTGAAGCCCGGCGCGGAGCTGTCCGCGGCGGAGCGCACCTGGACGCACCCGCAGTCTGAGGTGTCCTATACCTTCGACTACCCCTTTGCCCCGCTGGATCGTGAAGCCGATCTGCGGGCCGCCTATGAGGCTTTTTCCAAGGAGCTATAACCCACCATGTCCAGTATCATCCCCACGCATGCCTCGAACCACATTATTGGTGGCTTGAGTGAGTACCTAGCCACCAGCTTCTCCCTGGCGGAGCAGGCAACGGCGGCGGGGCTGAAGGAGTTTCTCACCAACTCCGAGGAGGGCATGTTCCATGGGCCCTATGTGCGCACCCGTTTGCCCTATGCCCCGGCGTCGGACTGGTCGAATCTTCTGGGCTGGCTGCCGGAGCATTTTCTTCCCTACCGGCACCAGGCGGAGGCGTTCCGCAGGTTGGCATCGTCACGAGATGGCGAGGAGCGGCGCCCAGAGCCCACTCTGGTAGTCACGGGAACGGGCTCGGGTAAAACAGAGTCCTTTCTCTATCCAATTCTGGATCACTGCCTGCGCACCACGGGGCGGCGGGGAATTAAGGCGCTCATCCTTTATCCGATGAATGCGCTGGCTAATGACCAAGCGGCGCGTCTGGCGGAGCTGATCACCACCGATCCGCGGTTGGGCGGGATTCGTGCCGGTATCTATACCGGTGAAACGGCTGACTCGCACCGTCGGACCGTGAGCGAGGCGGGGCTGATCACCGATCGGGAGACGATGCGGCTGGCCCCGCCGGAGATCCTGCTGACCAACTACAAGATGCTGGATCAGCTCTTGCTGCGCGATGAAGACCAGCAGCTATGGAAGGAATCGGCCACAAGCCTGCAGTATGTGGTGCTCGATGAGTTCCACACCTACGACGGCGCCCAAGGCACCGATGTGGCGCTGCTGCTGCGGCGCATGGGGTTGAAGATCAAGGCCCTCCAGCCCGAGGGCGAGTTAAGCGAGGAGGACAAGGCCCGCCCTCTGGGGCGGATCACGCCGGTGGCTACCTCCGCAACACTGGGCGATAAGAATTCCGAGCCCACAGAGATGCTCGAGTTCGCGCACACTATCTTCGGCGAACAGCTGCCACCGAGCTCCGTGGTGCGCGAAACCGTGCTCACCATCGAACAATGGCAGCGCAGCATTGCCGAGTTCACTGGGATCGAGGCCGAGCCCACGCCCGCGCCGACGGCCGCGGCGATGCAGGAGATGAATCGCGCGATCGAAAAGGCCACCGCGACCGAGGAGCATGTGGAGCACGATCGCATCGTGCGCCGAGTGCTCGGCGAAGAGCTACTTGGCGTGGGCGCGGAGACGTCCGTGGAGCACACGATTGCGGCGGCCTCGCGCAATGAGTGGGTTCTTCAGCTGCTGCAGGCAACGAGCCGGCCGGTGGCGATAACGGAATCCTTCGAAAAGGACGAGACTCCGCTGGATGCCCAGCTCTTCCATGCCGAAACGCTACGTCAGCTCGGCGCGGACGCAGCCACCTTTATTGCCCACACCCTCACCTTGATCGCGCACCTGCGCGCCGAGTTCGGGGCGCAGCATGGCTGGCACGGCAAGAAATTCCCTGGGGTAGAGACCCACCTGTGGGTGCGGGAGGTATCGCGCATCGACCGCGCCGTGGAGCTGAACGCCGCTGGGGCAGCAATGTTTCGCTGGTCCGATAACGGCACCACCGAGGGCAATTGGTTGCCGGCCTGCTACTGCCGTAACTGCGGGCGCTCGGGGTGGATGGTCAGCGTCCAGCCCGGCGATGAGCGCATCGAAACCAACCCTAAAACCATCCGCGGCCACAGCGTGCGCAAACGCACCATGATGCGGCCGCTCATCGACGCCTCCAGTGAGCTGCGCTTGGGACACGATCGCCTGGCCGAGGACCACTCCATGCTGGCCTGGCTGGATCTGCCCAATGCGCAGCTGAGCGTGAGCGAGCCCGATGAGGAACACCTGGACTTCGGTGGCGTGGTGCGGGTTCTCACCTATGGCGGCGAGGACGTAGACGAGCTTGCCCGCCAGAACGTCTGCCCTTCCTGCGGGGAGCGCGACTCCATCCGCTTCCTCGGCTCCTCCGTGGCCACGCTGCTCTCCGTGGCCGTGTCCAATCTCTTCGGCATGGACGATGTGGACGCCGCAGAGAAGAAATCCCTGGTGTTCACCGACTCCGTGCAGGATGCTGCGCACCGCGCCGGGTTCATGCAATCCCGCGCCCGCACCTTCGCCTTCCGTGGCCGCACCAATGCGGCCATCGACGAAGCGACCACCCTGGACACTTTGCCTAAGCAGCTCATTGCCTCCGCCGATGCAGATGAGATCCCGGCGCGCTCCCGCTTTGAGCTCCTGCCGCCTTGGGTGGCGGAGAATAAACGCTTTGCGCCCTTCTGGGATCCCAGCTATTCCTCGGGGCAGCGCGGCGAGGCCACCAAGCGCCTGACCAAGGTGCTGGAGCTGGATGTGGCTCTCGAGTTTGGTGATCGCGCCGATCTGCCCCGCTCTTTGGTCTCCACCGGAACCGTCTCCGTGGGCGTGGACGTAGACGATGCGGTGCTGGAGCCCATCGCTAAAGAGGCTCTGCGCAGCGCCTTCGGCGAGACGCAAATGGCGGCGTTTATCTCCCATGACCCCGCCACCGGCGATGCACTCGATGGTGCCGGCAGCGAGCTGGCCTGGGCCCGCGGCCTGCTGGAATACACCCGCCTTAGCGGCGGTATCTATACCGAGCTGCTGCGCGCCTTCATTAAAGACGACGGCAACGAGTACATGCTCTATCGCCGCGAAGCCGCCGCCCAAGGCGTGCCCCGCTTCCCCCAAGGCGGTGCCCCGCACTTTCCCCGTGCGGGCGGAAAACTCGCTGGCGCAAAATCGAAGAACTCAGTGCTGCCGCTCTCCGAGGAGCGCGGCTGGTGTGCCCGCTGGAGCGCCACCCACTTAGGGATTGATACCCGCCATGCCGCGTGGGCGGTCACCGCGCTCTTTCGCCTCTTGGCCGCAGAGGGCATCGTGGGCAGCCTGGAGTCCAACACCGGTGCCACCATGTACTATCTCGAGCCCTCGCGCATTCGCGTGGTGCACGAGCCCGATCCAGGCATCCTCGAATGCTCGGTGTGCCACCGCCGTTTCGGCGTGGACGCCCACGGCCGCGAACTATTGGCCCACACCCCCTGCCACTCGCTCGGCTGTGAGGGCCGATTCGAGGTAGTGGCTAATCCGCACAACTACTACCGCAGCCTGTATAGCTCCCGGGACTCCCGCACGGTTATCAGCCGCGAGCACACGAGCTTGCTGGCGACCGCGGATCGCTTAGAGATCGAGGAACAGTTCAAGGCGGCCGTCGATAAGCAACAACCGGATGCGCCGAATGTGCTGGTGGCTACCCCTACCCTCGAGATGGGTATCGATATCGGGAATCTGTCCACGGTGATGCTGGCCTCCCTGCCGGATTCTGTGGCCTCCTATGTGCAGCGTGTGGGCCGTGCTGGGCGTTTGAGCGGCAACTCGCTGGTGATCGCTGTGACCCGCGGGCGCGGGAAGGCGCTGGCTAGGCTGGAACGGCCGCTGAGCACCATCAATGGTGTGGTGCAGCCGCCGGCGGCCTTTTTGTCTGCGCGAGAGATTCTGCACCGGCAGTTCTTGGCCTATGTGATCGACACCATGGACTTCGCCGAGGTGAATGTGTCGGCGACGCGCGCGAAGTCCGTCTTCGGCTATGGCCTGCAGGACTTCGAGGGCACGGTGGTGGCCGCACTCATCGATCGCATCGAGGGGGGGATCGACGCTGAGCTCGATGCCTTCCTGGACAGCCTGGGCGAGTTTGCGCCCCAGGCCGTGAAGGAGGAGCTGCGGGAGTGGGCCAGCACCCAGGCGGTGGCCGTGCTGCGCGAGAGCCGCAGCACCTGGCAATCCCACCGCGCAATGCTCATGGAGCGCAAAAAGGCGGTGCATGCCACGCTCGATGAACTCAACCGCGTCGCCGAGAGCAATAGTGCCGATGAGGAAACCGAGTTGCAGCTGCGCCAAACCCGGGCGGCGGCGAATTTCATCAACAGCCAGCTGACCTCCGAGTTCGAGGAGGAATACTGGATCGCCGTGATGGAGCGCGCGGGCCTTTTGCCGAACTTCACTCTCTTGGATGAGACCGTGGAGTTTCACCTTTCGATCTCGCGCACTGACGCCGATACCGGGGAGATCGAAACGCATGCCCGCGACTATTCGCGCGGTATCTCCTCCGCGCTCTTCGAGCTCGCCCCGGACGCGACCTTCTATGCCCAAGGCATTGCCGCCACGGTGGACTCGGTGGAGCTCGGGCCGGATAACGCCGCTGTGCAACAGTGGCGGCTCTGCCCCAGCTGCTCCTACTCGCGGGTAGAAACCCCCGACTCTGATACGCTTCCCTGCCCACACTGCGGCGACGCTCGCTTTGCCGACGCCGCGCAGGTGATCAACGTGGTGGAAATGACGCGCGTCTACGCCAGCGTGGATTATTCGCGCTCTGCGATTACCGATGCCAAAGACGATCGCACCTCGGTGCGCTTCGAACGCGCCCTGTCCATGGTGGTGCCCGAGGGCGGCTATGGAGAGGGATGGTTCTTGCGCGAAACCGGTTTCGGTATCCGCTACCTGCCCTCGGTGAACATGCGCTGGCTGAACCTGGGCCGCGCCCAAGGCGGAATGCGCCAATCCCTGTGCGGCGCCGAAGTAGAAACTCCCATGTTTCGCGTGTGCCGCGAGTGCGGCCACAAGGATTCCGAGGCGGGATCGAATCACTGGCGCGACCACAAGCCCTGGTGCTCCCTGCGCAATGCCGCCGAGGAGGACACCATCGCCTTCGCCCTGGGACGCACCCTCACTACCCAAGGCGTGCTCATGCACCTGCCGCCCAGCATTGCCGCCGCCGATGAGAACGCCACCCCGAGCCTCATCGCCACGATCCGCATGGGCTTCAAACTGGCCCTCGGCGGCAACCCCGATCACCTCGATGTGGCGCCGGTCCATGCCAGCACCCACGGCAAGGTGAGCCCCATGCTGCTGCTCCATGACACGATCCCGGGCGGCACCGGCTATCTCTCGCAATTCACCTCCTCGGCCGATATTCGCCGCCTATTGCTAAAAGCCTATGAAAAGCTGGAGCACTGCCCCTGCCAGAACGATCAGCGCCAAGCCTGCCCCGAGTGCCTACTGCCCTTTAGCGCCGGCAGTGATGTGGATAAGACCTCGCGGGAATCAGCGCTGGCGGCGATCACCAAAATCCTGGTGGATGATCTCCACCCGGATGACAGCGTCGATCCGCTGCGCGAGGAGAACCTCTGGGAGGGCCACATCACCGAGGAGGCCCCGGAGCCGGATAGCCGCTCAGCACTCGAGGTGATGTTCCTCGAGCAGCTGCGCGCCGATCTCAAGGCCAAGGGCGCGCGCGTGCAGGAGCAAACAGTGGGCAACCGTGCCCGCTGGACCATCAGCTTCCCGAACTCGCCCCACCAGTGGACCATGCACGAGCAGAAGGATCTGGTAGAAACCAAACCCGACTTCTACTTTGAAACCGATAACGCCACCGTGAGCACCGTGGCCGCCTATCTCGACGGCTATCAGTATCACGCCAGCCAGCTGCACAACCGGGTGGCTGGGGACATCGCCAAGCGATCACAGCTGGCCCGCCGCGGCATGTACCCGTGGTCCATTACCTACAAGGATCTCGAGGCCCGGCGCGCCACGGCCACCACCGGTGCCACCCAGACGCCCCGCTGGTATGTGGGGCAGCTGCGTGGGGTGCTCAATGAGAAGCTGCGGCTCCAGGATTCCTTCCACGAGCTGCTGCTGCGCGATCCCATGACACAGCTGCTGGAAATCCTGCATCACCCCACCCATCGCTGGGATAAGCTCGGCGAGGCTGCGGCCTTCCACATCTCCTGGGCCGCCCAAGAACAGGGCCCCCAGCTGCTGGGGCCGGCGGTGGATCTGCGCCGCGTGGACAAGGGCGTGCGCATCAGCTTCATTCCAGACCAAGAGGGCTCGGACAAAGACAGCTGGAACCGCTTCTTGCGCATCTCGAACTTGGGCTTCCTCAGCAATAACAGCGTGCTTATTGATGTGTGCGATAACAGCGAGTTCTCGGCGGTGGAGGCGGCAGTGCCCGCAGCAGCTGCTGCGAGCCCGGCTGCGGCGGATACCGCGGCTGCGTCTCACACTTCCGAGATCAGCGACGCGTGGGCCGAGGTGCTCGAGGAGTGGGATGACGATGAGGAGGCGGTGGCCGCGCTGCGTGTTCTCGCACGCGCCGGGGTGGCCGCGCCCGAAAATATCGGCGAGGAGATCGACGGCGTCTCCACCATTGCGGTGTGGGAGCTCGAAGACACAGAGCAGAAGCTGGCGCTGCTCTTCGACGACAATGAGCTCGCCGCACCGTGGCTGAGTATCACCATCGCTGAACTCAGCGATGCGGAGAACCTGCCGGAGGTAGTCCAGCGCCTGCGCGAGTAGGCGCACGCGCCGAAGGTGGGCGTCGATAAGCGTGCACAGGATGTGGCCACCCCATAGCTATCCCCTCCCCTATCGGTGAGGGGATAGCGTGGCCAGCAGCGAGGGCCTTAACCCTTGGCGGCTCCAGCGGAGAGGCTGGACTACTAGAAGCGCTGCAGGCCGAGGAAGAGAATGATCATCGGCAGCAGGACGTTATTCCACGCCGCCACGCACATACGGTCTGCAGCCCCCGCAAGCATGAGCAAGCCGCCCACACAAAGACCCCAAAACTCATCATCGTAGCTCCCACTTACTTCATCTGGGCACTATCCTCATCGACGGTCTCGGCGATCTACTGCTCCAAGTCCGAGTCACCGCTGAAGGGAATGCCGCGCCCTTAAGAACGACATGTATGGCGATCTGTTTCTTCCCCTCTGGAATAACGATCACTAGGAAAACCCCGCCACACAGAGCTCCTTTGTTGTTTTAGCGTCTCATCATTGTTGGACTGTGCCACAATCGACGAGGAGTGCTTTGTATGGCACGAATCGCTCGGCAGAAATAGCCGGCTGCTTCGCGGCCTGCTCATACCCCCTTCACAACGGATCGTCCGGCACGTACCTGCCGGTGAAGAAAGGTGTGCCAGATCATGGCAACTGTGACTTTTGATAAGGCGACGCGCGTTTATCCCGGCGCGACAAAGCCCTCCGTCGACTCGCTCGACCTACACATTGAGGACGGCGAGTTCCTCGTTCTCGTCGGCCCCTCCGGCTGCGGTAAATCCACCTCGCTGCGCATGCTCGCAGGCTTGGAGGATGTGAATGCCGGCCGGATCTTGATCGGCGGCAAAGATGTGACCGCGATGCAGCCGAAGAACCGCGATATCGCGATGGTGTTCCAGAACTACGCCCTCTATCCGCACATGAGTGTGCGGGACAATATGGGATTCGCCCTGAAGATCGCGGGGGCCGCCAAAGAAGAGATCAACCGGCGGGTGGAAGAGGCCGCGGACATCCTTGACCTCACCCAGTTCCTCGACCGCAAACCCAAGGCCCTCTCCGGCGGCCAGCGCCAGCGCGTGGCGATGGGCCGCGCCATTGTGCGCCAGCCCCAAGTCTTTTTGATGGACGAGCCGCTCTCCAACCTAGACGCCAAGCTCCGCATCCAAACCCGCACCCAGATCGCGGATCTGCAGCGTCGCTTGGCCACCACCACCGTGTACGTCACCCACGATCAGACTGAGGCGCTGACCATGGGCGATCGCATTGCGGTGCTCAAAGACGGCATTCTCCAGCAGGTCGGAACCCCAGAGGAAATGTATGACAAGCCGGCCAATGAGTTCGTCGCTGGCTTCATTGGCTCGCCCTCGATGAACTTCGGCACCTTCACCATTCAGGGTGAGCGCGCGGTGCTTGGCGACGCGGAAATCCCCGTGCCCCGCGACGCCATCAGCGCCCTGAAGGAGGAGGACCAGGGCACTCTCACCGTGGGCTTCCGACCCGAATCCCTCGAGCTGGTGTCCGCCGATACCCCCGGCGCCATTCCGCTGCACGTGAACCTCGTGGAGGAGCTGGGCTCCGACGCCTATGTCTATGGCTCCTTGGCCGGCGCCGACCCCGAGAAGGCACCGACGTCGGACTCCGTCGATTCCACCCTCATCGTGCGTGTGCCTCCGCGCACTGTGACCAAGGGCGATGGCACGATCTACGTGCGCATTCTTCCCGATAAGCAGCATCTCTTCTCCCCCTCCACGGGAGAGCGCCTGATCGACTAACCCCCTCGTCGCCTCCGATTCAGCGCCCCCGCCGCGAAGCGCTAGCTCCGCCGGCCGGGGAGCTGCTGCGATGGGCGCTAAAAACCTCGCACCACCAGGCCTACATGCCAGGGAAATTGTCGATGTTCGCCGCACGTTTGTAGCTCGACGACGGAACCTGCAGGCTCGGCAGCTTCTTTCCGACGTAGCTCCCGTGCTATCACCGTCACCGCGGCGAGTGGACACTGTGGCGTCCTCGGCCAACCAGAGCCCCTCAGTAACCCCCTGCTCCACAAGCGAGCCACTAGCCCACATATTGGCGGCGGAAAACCGCCTTTACTGGACGTTGAGTAAGTAAAATTGGAGATCTATGACGCCCCACCGAGAGGCCGAGCGGTGTGTGCACGAGCGCGCCATCGGCACCACCGGACGGCGCATCAGACCATCCACTTCAACGACGTGGTGGAGAGCTCGCTTCTTTTTCACGCCTATCTAGTGAAGGTGAATTCATTGAGTACCCGCACCACCTACTCGACAGCCACGAAGGCATCGGCACTAGCCCTCGCCGCGGGGCTGTGCATCGCTGGACTGACAGCATGCAACGACAATGACACCACAGCAGCCCCATCGACAAGTGAGGCTACGACCACCACCATCACCGAAACCTCAACAACGACCATCGCCCCAGATGAGTCAACCGAAAGCAGCGCGCCGCAGCCTAGTAGCTCTGAGAGCCCGGCCGGAGCCTCAACGTCGGAGGCAGAAGAAATCGCATTAGCCGCGGCAGAAACAACGTTCGGCAGTGGCAGTTGGGTTGTCTCTGATAGCTCGGAGTACGACCCAGATAGTGATGTGTCGTACATCCTTATTGACAATAATGATGTGCGCGCTTACCTACAGGTTGCACTTTTCCACAAGGGTTCGTTCCAGGAATTCGCAGGTGACAATCTCTTAGCAATCGCGGGCGCCACAGCGGATCCCAACGGCGTTCGCGTGTCTTTTGTGGACAGCAAAGCCTTTCAAGCTTCAGGAGAACCACTAGCTAACATGTACGCCTTCACCAAGGAGGTTGTCTACTACTGGAATGGCGACCACGTGTCTTATGAAGGAGAGATGCCGAATCCGCCTGAGCTTCCGTAGAGGCCACACCGAAATGTGGTGACGGGTGAGCATCACCGACACCAATGGAGGCGATCCTGGTTGATCGCTGACTACGAGTGTGATCATCAGCCAGAGGCCCGCGCTAGCAGCACGTATCTACCGTGAAAGCGCGGAAGCACCGCCCTAGCTACCTTGGGGCGAGGAGGTCCGTGTACGGTAGCCGCATATAACACTGCCTTCCAGCAAATAGCCTCGAGGCATATACTGAACACCATGTCTGGATGTCATCGCGCTCCCTCTCGCCTTCCCCGCGTATCCCGCCACGTTGTGGCGGCTGTATCGACGGCGGTGATCGCCTCGGCCGCCGCCCCGCTACTGGCCGCCTCGGCTGCGGCGGCGCCGGTGCCGCACACGCACCCCGATGGCACCATCGATGCCCCGGCGCGCACCCAGATCTCTTTTGAGCACACCCCCACCGGCTTCCATGCGGGCACCGCGAACGAGCATGAGTCCCGCCCTGGGCTGTCGATCGTGAAGATGTACATCGCCGACTACGTCTTTAGACACGGCACTGCCGAAGACAAAGCGCAGGCCACCCAGATGCTGCGCACCTCGGATGATCGCATCGCCTCCCAGCTCTATGCGAAGTATCCGCAGTCCATCAACGCCACTGCCCGCACCTATGGCCTGCATGACACCCACGGTGCGGCCCACTGGGGTAATTCCACTACCTCCACGGCAGATAGCGTGAAATACCTTGAGGCGAAGAAGCGCGAGAACCCCACCGATCCGGTACTCGTGGCCCTCGCCACCACCTCCCCCGTGGCGGCCGATGGCTATGCCCAGAACTTTGGCACCTCCACGCTGCCTGGGGTGATCGGCACCAAGTGGGGCTGGTCGGATGATCGCCGCTCTTTCCACGCCTCCGCCAGCTATGGCCGTGACTTCTCCGTGGCGGCCGCCACCAATGGCTCCGCCGCGCAACTCACCCACGATGTGCAGTCCGCTTTCGGCCCCAGCGAGCACATCCCCGCCCCGCCGAGCCTGCCCAACCCCGTGGGCTCTGCCGGTCTCTCGCTCGTGAACTACCCGGCGCGCCAGGTGCTGGATCAGCAGCTCGGCCATATCGTCCCACCAGTGAGCGATCCGGTGCTGGCAGTGGTTCCGGAGTATGTGCCGCTGCCGCAGCCAGTGGCCGCGGCCCTCCCCCAGTCGCGCTAAACGCACCCGCTTACCCCACGCGAGGTGGAGGTAGCTAGGCAGGCGCTCAGCGGGGCTGATACTCGCAGTATCGCCGCCGAGCTACACATGAGCGCAGGCACGGTGCGCAATCACGTCTCCAGCATCGCCGCCGAGCCACACATACCGGCAATCGCTATGAGGCTGCCCGCGTTGCCCGCGATCAGGGTTGGCCATAGGAAAGAAACCCTCAGCGATGGCGCATTCACTAAGCTGTGCTTCACACGGATACGCCACTGCGGCGCGAGTGGGCGTCGATAAGCGATCGCGACAGCACATGGAGTGAAGTGAATGAGCAGCACCCTGATGATGGGAAAGAATTTCCATTCCGTTCCGGGAATGGAAAAACAGATTCTGTCCTTTATTGAGAAGATTCAAAAGGACCCGAGTCATCCTTCCCTAAGGATCAAGCCGCTGAAGAACACCGCCGATCCGCGGGTGCGCACCGGACGGGTGACGGACAAATACCGCGCGGTGCTCGTGGAGCTCGATGGCTCGAACGGGCGGCTGTTCATGCTGCTGCACGTGGATAATCACGATGAGGCCATCGCCTATGCGCAGACAGTGACGGTGAAGATCAACTCCACCACTGGCGAGGTGGTCATCGACAATAGCGGCACACCGAGCGCCTCCACGTCTCCGGAACTGGATGCGGAAATCGAATCCCGCGCCAAGCAGCGCGCCGCGGAAATTGCCGCCCAACAGCTTGCCGACGCCCAAAAGGACCAGTCGGATGCGAGCGTGGGCACCCCCGCCCAGCTGCCGCAGACCCCGCCGCGGGAGGTCCTGCGCGCCGCAAGTATCAGCACCGAGGATCTCCGCACCGAGCTAGGCCTATCCCCCGATACCATCGCCGCAGTCCAGGCCGCCGAGAACGACACCGTCTTGGAGGAGCTGCTCGCCGAGCGCCCCGAGTTCGAGCACGACGCCATCGTGGGGCTGCTCGCGGGAATGAGCATCGCCGAGGTGGTTGAGGACCTCGGGCTCGAGCGCATCGACTCAGATGACGAGACCGCCGGCAGTGATGACACCATCATCAACTCGCTGCAGCGCTCCAGCTACTGGATCGACCCCTCCGAGCTGGATCTCAAAGAAATCCTCGAAGAGGGCAGCTTCGCCGAGTGGCGCACCTTCCTCCACCCCTCCCAGCAGCGCGCCGTGCAGAGCCAGCACCGCGGCAGCGCCCGCATTCTCGGCGGCGCCGGCACCGGCAAAACGGTGGTGCTGCTGCACCGTACCCGGTATATCTACACCCACGGCGCCCAGGGCGGGCCGGTGCCGCGGATCTTCCTCACCACCTTCACCAAGGATCTCGCGCGGCAGCTGAAAACCCAGATGAATGTGCTGGACCCCTCCTATCCCGAGGCCGGGATGCCCGGAACCCCTGGGGTGTGGATCAACGGTATTGATTCGGCGATCTACAACTTCATCACCAATGCCAATAAGGAGGAGCTCGACGCCGCCCTCCACGCCACGTTGGGGATCAGCAGCTCCTTTGTGCCCCGGCCGCTCGATGACCGCGAGGTGCACAAAAACTGGGAGCTGGCCGCCGAGCTCAATGGCGAGGGACTGCCCCAGGACAAGCGGCATCCCGCATTCCTCAACGATGAGTTCACCGATATCATCCTCGCCCACTCCATTACCGAGATGAAGGACTATCTGCGCATTACCCGCACGGGCCGGCGCACCCCCTTGGGCCGCAAGGAACGCAAGATCGTCTGGACTATCGTCAAGGCCTTCATCCGGCGCTGCTCCGAGCAGAAACGCCTCACCTATCCGGCGCTCGCGGTGGTGGCCGCCCACATTCTGGAGGCCCGCCAGCAGCCCTTCTTTGATCACGTGGTGGTGGACGAGGGCCAGGACTTCCACGCCGGGCACTGGCGCTTCATCCGCGCCTGTGTGGCTCCCGGCCCGAATGACATCTTCCTCGCCGAGGACTCCCACCAGCGGATCTACGGCAATCAGCTGCCGCTGAGTCGCTTCGGCATTGAAACCCGCGGCCGCGCCACCAGTCGGCTGCGCCTGAACTATCGCACCACCGCGGAAAACCTCAGCTACGCCTCCGCCATCCTCGAGGGCGTGCACTGGCTGGACTCCAGCGGCGAGGAGGACACCCTCACCGGCTACCGCTCCGTGCGTACCGGCCCGCTGCCGCGGATCGTGCACGCCGCCACCCCGGAGGAAGAAGACGCCGCTATCGAGCGCGCCATCACCGCGTGGAGCACCAACGCCAGTGCCTCCACGCATATCGGCGTGCTCTGCCGCGATAAACGGCGCGTGGTCATGCGCACCAGCCATTTGGATTCCGCCGGTATCACCACCAGCACCCTGCGTTCCGGGGCCGCCACCCTCGAGGCGCCGGTGTCGGTGATGACGATGCACAACGCCAAAGGCATGGAATTTACCCACGTGATCCTCGACGGCATCAATGAGCAGGCCATTCCTCGGCGCGGCGGGCGGATGCCGCTTCCCGACGCCGAGCGCGAGGACGCCCTCCAGCGGGAACGAGCCCTGCTCTACGTGGCTGCATCCCGTGCCCGTGACGAGCTGCTCATCACAACCATCGGCGAGCCCTCCTCCCTCTTGCCGGAGTGTGGCGAGGGCTAAACCTCAGCCACACCTCAGCTGGGAGGTGGCGCCGCCGCGCGCATGTTGGATTATTCACAACAACTCAACAAAACGGGCATGGAAACCCACAACCACGGTCCTGCGGAGTAGCCTTGTTTAGCGATGACGAGCACACAAGGTAAGACCAGCACCGCTGCTTCGAACGGTGCCCACGGAACCCTGCACACAGAAGCCACAACCCTCACCGGCTGGGGCCGCACCGCCGCCACCACGGCTCACGTGCTGTCCACCCCCGATGTGGAAGAGATCGTTCGCGCCGTCACCCTCGTGGCGGAGCAGAACGAATCCAAGCCCAACCATCTCAAGCGCGGCATCGTTGCCCGCGGTATGGGCCGCTCCTATGGCGACCCGGCGCAAAACGCCGGTGGCCTCGTGGTGGATATGACCCCGCTGAACCACATCCACTCCATCGATACCGAGACCGCCATCGTGGATGTGGACGGCGGCGTCACCCTCGACCAGCTGATGAAGGCCGCCCTGCCCTATGGGCTGTGGGTGCCGGTGCTGCCCGGAACCCGCCAGGTCACCATCGGTGGCGCTATCGGCCCCGATATTCACGGCAAGAACCACCACTCCGCCGGCTCCTTCGGCGACCACGTGGTGTCTATGGAACTGCTCGTGGCCGATGGCCGCATCCTGCACCTCGAGCCGGAGGGCTCCGCGGATGATCCGCAGGGCGAGCTGTTCTGGGCCACCGTCGGCGGCATGGGCCTTACCGGCATCATCCTGCGGGCGCGCATCAAGATGACCCGCACCGAGACCGCCTATTTCATTGCCGATGGCGATCTCACCGCCAACCTGGACGAGACCATCGAGTTCCACTCCGATGGCTCCGAGAAGAACTACACCTATTCTTCTGCCTGGTTTGATGCCATCTCGCCCGAGCCGAAGCTCGGCCGCGCCGCGATCTCCCGCGGCTCCTTGGCCACCCTCGCCCAGCTGGAAGAGCTCAACCCGAAGCTGGCGAAGGATCCGCTGAAGTTCAACGCCCCGCAGCTGGTGACCGTGCCCGATATTTTCCCCAGCTTCACCATGAACAAGATGTCCATGGTGGCCATCGGTGAGCTGTGGTGGATTAAATCTGGCACCTATAAAAACCAGGTGCAAAACCTCACCCAGTTCTATCAGCCGCTGGATCTCATCGGCGAGTGGAACCGCGGCTATGGCAAGCGCGGCTTCCTGCAGTACCAGTTTGTGGTGCCGCGCGAGGCCGTGGAGCCTTTCAAGTCCATCGTCAAGGACATCCAGGCCTCCGGCCACTACTCCGCACTCAACGTGTTCAAGCTCTTCGGCGAAGGCAATAAGGCGCCGCTGTCCTACCCGATGCCGGGCTGGAATGTGTGCGTGGACTTCCCCATCAAGAAGGGCCTCGGCCAGTTCTTGGATGATCTGGATCGACGCGTGATGGAGTTCGGCGGCCGCCTCTATCTGGCCAAGGAATCCCGCACCACCGCCGAGAACTTCCACCAGATGTACCCCGGCATGGAGGGCTGGCTAAAGACCCGCAACGAGATCGACCCGCACGGTGTCTTCGCCTCCGACATGAGCCGCCGCCTCGAGCTGCGCTAATTTACGCCCCGCGCAAGAAAGGAACCCACATGCTGAACGCTGTAGGCCAAGCCCAAAATATTCTCCTGCTCGGCGGCACCTCCGATATCGGACTCGCCATCGTCGAGCGCTTCCTCAAGGAAGGCCCGGCCCGGGTGACCCTCGCCGCCCGCGAGGACTCCCCGCGCGTCGCCGAGGCCACCGCCCGCATGGAAAAGGCCGGCGCCTCCGCCGTGGAAGTGCTGGACTTCGATGCCACCAACACCGACTCCCACGCCGACGTGATTGATCTCGCCTTCGCCGCCGGCGATGTGGATGTGGCCATCGTGGCCTTCGGCATCCTCGGCGATAACGAAGAGCAGTGGCAAAACCAACAGGAAGCGGTCAAGGCCGCGAATATCAACTTCACCGGCGGCGTGTCCGTGGGCACCCTGCTGGGCCAGAAGTTCAAGAAGCAGGGCCACGGCCACATCGTGGCACTGTCCTCGGTGGCCGGGGTGAAGGTGCGCCGCTCCAACTTTGTCTACGGCGCCACCAAGGCCGGCTTCGACGCCTTCTACGAGCAGCTCGGTGAGGCCCTGCGCGATAGCGGCGCCCATGTGCTCGTGGTGCGCCCCGGCCAGGTACGCACCAAGATGACCGAAGAGCTCGACGAGGCCCCGCTCACCGTCGATCGCGAGGACGTGGCCAACGCCGTGTTCAAGGGCGTGAACAGCAATAAGGACGTGATCTGGGTGCACCCGCTTTTCCAGCCGGTGATGATGATCCTGCAGCACGTACCGAAGCCCATCTTCCGCAAGCTGCCCTTCTAAGGCCCTGCCGCGGCTGCTAGCGACTCGCACAGCCGCCCCTACCGCCCCGCTCGGTGTTCTCCACCGCTTCCCGCCGCGTCCCGCGGCGGGCGAGCATCGCCGGCGGGGCGGTTGCGTATGCGGGTGATACGGGGCGTGGAGGGTGGCGTCGATAAGCCCCGCGATGCATTAACTGAGCAGCGTGGATGTTTTCCCTCCCCGCGCGCGGGTGTGTCACACTAAATGCATGAGTACCAGCACCGCCTCAGATGGCTCCCTGCGCGCTCCCCGCACTCCCCGCCCTGCGCGGGACAACCCCGAGCCTGATGGCCTCGCCCCCTACGCCCCCGATGCCTTAACGCCGAAACGGGCGGCCCTGTCGGTGCTTGCGGCGGGCCTGGCCGGAGCCGTCGCCACCTATGTGGCGTGGCTGATACTCAAAACCACCAATCTGCCCGCGTTTGGCACCTCCTATGTATCGCGCGCGGCCTCCACCGCCGTCACCGTGATCCTGCTGCTCACCGTGCTCACCTTCGTGTACCTGTGGCTGCAGGACGAGCACGCCTGGCGGCACGGGGAAACCACGGCGCGCTCGCCACTGCGCCGCTGGCTCACCATCGCACTGTGCTATCTCAGCCCCGCCGGGCTGGTGGTCTCCTCCCTCGGTATTCCCCTCTCGGCGACCAGCCTGTATCTCGATGGCGCCAGCGTGGACCAAGGCTTTCGCACCCAGTTCCTCACCCGGCTGACCGACACCGCGCGGCTGGTGGATATGAACTACATCAACATGCCTCCCTTCTACCCGGCGGGGTGGTTCTGGTTCGGCGGGCGCTTCGCCAACCTAGTGAACCTGCCCGGCTGGGAGGCCTTCCAGCCGTGGTCGCTGATCACGCTCGCCACCGCGGGCTGTGTGCTCGTGCCGGTGTGGCAGCGCATCACCGGCTCGCTGCCCGTGGCCACCGCCATCGCGCTCACCACCACCGCCATCACCCTGGTGGTGGCCGCCCACGAGCCCTATGCCGCCGTCATTGCCATGGGTGCTCCCGCCGCGGCAGTGCTGGCCCGGCGCGCCCTCGACGGGGCTCGGATGTCCATGCTGGGTCTGGTGATCTACCTCGGGGCCTCGGCATCCATGTACACCCTCTTCACCGCGGTGATCGCGCTCTCGGTGGTGCTGCTGGCGCTCGTTGCTGCCGTGGTGGGATCCCGCTCCGTGGCGCCGCTGCTGCGGCTGATGGTGATCGGCCTGAGCTCGCTCGCCGTGGCCGCCGTGGTGTGGTGGCCCTACATCGCCGCGATCCTCAGCGGGCAGAGCACCTCCTCCTCCGGCGCCACCCACTACCTGCCGCGCCAAGGCACCGAGATTCCCCTGCCCATGTTCTCCCTATCGCTGGTGGGCGCGTTGTGCATGATCGGCGTGGCCTATCTGGTGATCCGCGCCGCCGACCGCGATATCCGCGCCCTCGGGCTATCGCTGGTGGTGTATTACGGCTGGTCGGTGGCCTCCATGATCGTCACCCTCGCCGGTAATACTCTGCTGGGCTTCCGCCTGGAAACGCTGATCACGCTGCAGTTGGCCACCGCGGGTGTGCTCGGCATCGCGGAGCTGCGGCTGGTGGGGCTGGATCAGCTCTATCCGCGGATGATCTCGAAGAAGCTCAAGAGTTCCATCACCGCGCTGCTGGTGATCGTGCTGGGAGTGAGTGGTGTGGCCTACGCCCAAGATATCCCCAACAAGCTCTCCCGCGGCTTGGACTTTGCCTATACCGACACCGACGGCAATGGCCAGCGCGGTGATTCCAACCCGCCGAACGCGGCCCGCTACTACGGCGATATCAGCACGTTCATCACCGATGAGCTGGGCAAGCCCGCTGGAAATATCGTGATCGCCACCGACGAGTTCAACCTACTCTCCTACTATCCCTTCCACGGCTTCCAAGGCATGACCGCCCACTACGCCAACCCTCTGGGACTATTCCGACAGCGCAATGAGCAGCTGGAGAGCTGGGCCCAGGCCTCCTTTGACCCGAAGATGACCCCCAGCTCCTTCGCCACGCTCTTGGACGATGCGCCCGTCTCTGGGGCCTTCTCGGGCCCAGAAGCCTTCGTGTTCCGCGGCCAGCTCGATGGCTCCCCCGCCGAAGAGGACATCGACGTCACGGCGCCAAGCGCGGGGGCGACAGACACTGCGTCGAGCGGAGACGCGGCGGGCGCCACAGGCGCCACGGGCTCTTCAGGAACGGCCTCTGCCCCCAGCACCAACCAGCCCGTGGACGCCCCGGCGGGCGCGTGGAAGCTGGACATCTCCGAGGACATCTACCCGAATAATCCGAATGTGCGTTTCCGCGCGCTCTGGTTTAACCCGGAGATGTTTAACGCGCCGGATGCGCCGTGGACAGTGAAGCAGATCGGCCCCTTCGTGGTGGCTGTGCGCACCACCACATCCAGCTAGCACGCTGGTCTTTCCGCCTCGGCCTCGGACGCGCATGACTGGGGCTGCGGCGGCGAGGAAGTACAATGATCCGTTATGTCCACTCCTGTCCTCGCTTCATCTGACCCTGCAGATTCTCTCGGCAGCAGCGAGCACGCCCACCCCCCACGCACGGGGCTCAAGGCGTTCTCGGTGATCACTGGTCTACTGGGATTTGTGCTGTTTGTGCTCACCCCGTTGATGCCCATCAACCAGGTGCAGTCCTCCTTCAGCTGGCCGCAGGGCGATCTCCAATCCATCAACGCCCCGCTCATTTCCTATGCCCCCGAGCAGCTGGATGTGCGCCTGCCGGTGGATGCGGTGGATGATCTCCGCGAGGGCCAGAATCTGCTGCTCTCCACGCTGCCGCAAGATTCCGCCGAGGCGGCCAACCGTGGCCTCATGATTCGCAGCACCGATGGCGATCTGGTGGTGTCCACGCTCAAGGAAATCCTGGTACGCCTCACCCCGGAGAAGGTGAAGGATCTCCGCGGCGAGGTGCTGGATATCTCCGTCGGGGCCGATGGCGCCAGCGTGAGCGCCCAGGGCACCACCTTGGGAGAGGTGGATACGGATCAACGCCCCCAGGTCAGCGGTATCTACACCGAGCTCGATGACACGGGCGAGAACTATCAGGCGCTGGTGGATCAGGGGCTGAGCGCCCAGGTGGAGATCAACTCCCGCTTCACCTCCTCGCCCACCCCGCTGAAGCTGGCGTGCATGATCGGCGGCGTACTGCTCACCCTGGCCTCTTTGGCCGCGCTCTACCGCCTGGATCGTGCCGATGGCCGTGGCTTTATGGAGATTCCCGCGGAGTGGAAGACGCTGCGCGTCACGGATCTCGTGGTGCTGGCCGGTATCGCCTTCTGGTACGTCTTTGGCGGCAATACCTCCGATGATGGCTTCATCCTCACCATGGCCCGCGCCAGCGAGCACGCTGACTATATCGCCAACTATTACCGCTGGTACGGCGTGCCGGAGTCGCCCTTCGGCTCCCCCTACTATGACCTGCTGGCGGCGATGTCGCAGATCTCTACCGCCTCGATGTGGATGCGTCTGCCGCAGCTGGTGGCCGCCATTCTCACCTGGCTGTTTGTGTCGAAATCCATGCTGCCGCGTCTCGGCGAGGCCGTTGCTTCTCGACGCATCGCTCGCTGGTCCGCAGCGCTGCTGTTCCTCGCTTTTTGGACTGCCTACAACAACGGCCTGCGCCCCGAGCCGATTATCGCCCTGGGCGTGGTGGTCACCTGGGTGTGCTTCGAGCGTGCCATCGCAACCTCCCGTCTCTTTCCCGCCGCCCTCGGTGTGCTCGCCGCCGCCTTCTCGCTGTCGGCCGGGCCCACCGGCCTGATGGCCGTGGCGGCGCTGCTCGTCAGCCTCGCCGCCCTAGTGAAGATCCTGGTGGCGCGGTTGAAGATCATGGGCTCCGGCCCCACCGCCTTCAATGTTGCGGCGATCATCGCCCCCTTCCTGGCCGCCGGTACCGCCGTGATCGTGGCCGTCTTTGGCGATCAGTCCCTGGCCTCGGCTTTGGAGTCCACTAGGGTGCGCGGACTGGTGGGCCCCTCCCTGGCCTGGTACCAGGAATACAGCCGCTATGCCGCCCTGCTGCTCGGCAGCGTGGACGGTTCGGTGGCCCGCCGTTTCCCTGTGCTCATGGCGTTTTTTGCCCTCGCCGTGGTGCTCTACGCCAAGGTGCGCTCCACCTCTATTCCGGGTACCAATGCCGCCTCCATCACTCGACTCTTGTTGGTGTTCGCCGGCGCCATGTTCTTCATGACGTTCACCCCCACCAAGTGGACCCACCACTTCGGTGTGTGGGCTGGGCTTAGCGCCGCCGTGGCCGCCGTGGCGGCGGTATCCTTGGCCAGCTACGCCCGCCAGTCTCGCTCTACCCGGCTCTTCTTGGGTGCTGCGGTGATGGCGGTGGGTGCGGTGAGCCTCGCCGGCATCAATGGCTGGTGGTACGTCTCCAGCTTCGGTGTGCCGTGGTGGGATAAGACCCCGCAGATCTTTGGTATCGAGTTCACCACCGTCGCCCTCGTGTTCACTCTGGTGGTGGTCGGCATCGCCGTGGTGTACTCCTTCCTCGACACACTGCGGCGGCCGCAAAATGTCTCCGCCGCGGAACAAGAGGACAACGCCCGGCAGGCCCGCATGGCCGATGCGCTGTCGAAGAGCCCCACCAAGGACGAGGCCATGGCCGCCGCCCAGCGCGAGAGCGAGCGGGAACAGCAGGCCCAAAAAGCGGCCTCCCATTCCCGGACCGGCCAGCTTTTGGCCGCCCCCATCGCTATTGCCTGCGTGGGCATTTTGATCATCAGCTATGGTTCCTTTGCCAAGAGCTTCCTGCAGCAGTGGCCGCAGTACTCCATTGGCACCGGCAACGTCCGCGAGCTGAGCGGAACCACCGGCCAGCTGGCCAATGACGCCGTGATTGAGACCAATACCAATGATTCCTTCCTCGCCCCTGCCGATGGCAAGGACCTCAAGGACTCGCTGGATAATGGCGAGAACTCCTATGGCTTCGGGCCCAATAATCTGCCGGTGCGCTTGGACGTCTCCGGCTACCGCGCCTGGCCGGAAAGCGCCGCGGAGGCGCTCGACGGCCCCCAAACCACCATCGAGATCCAGGAATCGGTGGTGGGCCAGCCGGTGGGCACCGAGGGCGGCTTCAACACCACAACCGGCATCAACGGCTCCCACGCCAAGCTGCCCTTCGGCCTCGACCCAGCACAGGTGCCGGTGCTGGGCTCCTATCGCCAGAATGATCAGATCCCAGCCGCGGTGACCAGTGACTGGTTCTCCCTGCCGGCTGAGCGCAGCGAGGATGCGCCCATCGTGGTGATCACCGCCGCCGGCTCCACCGAGCGCAAAGACGTTAATGGCGATCCCATCGAGGGCGAAACCTTGGTGGTGGAATACGGCCACCGCGACGCCGATGGCTCCGTGGAGATGCTCGGCGAATACGAGCCCATCGACGCCTTCCGCGACGATATCTGGCGCAACCTGCGCGTCCCGCTGGCCGATCTCCCCGGTGAGGCCAACGTGATCCGTATTAAGGCCGAGGATGATTCCCTCTACCCAGGCCACTGGCTGGCCTTCACCCCGCCGCGCGTGCCCACATTGGCCTCCGTAAACACGCTCATTGGCAGCGACACCCCTGGCCTGCTCGACTGGCCGGTGGCCCTACAGTTCCCAGATCAGCGCAGCTTTGATCACTATGCCGGTGTCACCGAGATTCCGCGCTATCGAATCTCACCGGATAAGCCCGGTAAGGAATCCCTCTCGGGCTTTCAGGACTTCACCGGCGGTGGCGCCCTCGGCACCGCCGAGGCAGTGAATACCTCCTATGAGGCGCCGGGCTATCTGAAGAATGATTGGAAGCGCGACTGGGGCAGCCTGCAGTACTACGCACTACGTACCAACTCTGAGGGCGAGGCGCCTAAGGAGGCCGCGATCGACACCGAGACCATCACCCGCTCTGGGTTGTGGAAACCATCGAAGATGCAGACCTTCCGCAACTAGCCCACCTCAGCCCCGCGCCGAGCGAATCGACAAAAGGCGGCGGTTACAGCACTGATGCTGTGATCGCCGTCTTCTGCTGAGCGCCGCCGCCACACTGGGACTATCACCGGCCTGCGGGGCGGCGTCGATAAGCATCCCTAGGCCTGAGCCATGACCACCTCGCGCAGCACGCCCAGTGGGAGCGTGCCCTCGCGCAGCGCGAGGCGGTGGAACTCCTTCAGCTCGCCGGGGCGGGCCGCCAAGAAGTCATCGCGCAGCTGCTCCCACAGGCGCTGGCCCACCTTGTAGGAGGGAGCTTGCCCCGGCCAGCCCAGGTAGCGATCCACCTCGAAGCGGAGGAAGCCATCGGCCATGGCCACGTTGTTCTTCATGAACTGCCAGGCATAGTCCGCATCCCAGGTGCCACCATCGGGAGTGGTTTTACCCAGGTGCACGCCGATGTCCAGGGCCACACGCGCCGCGCGGAGACGCTGCCCATCGAGCATGCCCATGCGGTAGCCGGCATCGGGAAGGAACCCGAACTCATCCATGAAGCGCTCCGCATAGAGCGCCCAGCCCTCGGCATGGCCGGAGTTGAATCCCATCTGGCGGCGCCAGCTATTGAGGTGCTCGGCCTCATAGACCTGCTGGCCCAGCTGCAGGTGATGGCCGGGCACGCCCTCGTGGTAGACGGTGGTGAGCTCCTGCCAGGTATTGAACGTGTCCTCGCCCTCCGGCACGGACCACCACATGCGGCCCGGGCGGGAGAAATCCGCCGAGGGCTCGGTGTAGAAGATGCCGCCGGTGCCGGCCTTGTCGATGCAGCACTCGATGCGCTGCACCGGCTCGGGGATATCGAAATAGGTGCCGTTCATTTTCGCGATCACATCATCGGCGATCTGCTGCATCCACTGCTGCAGCTCATCCACGCCGTGCAATTGATAGGCGGGATCGGCGTTGAGCCGCTCAAAAGCCGCGGTGGGGCTGGTGCCCTCCCCATAGAGCTCGGCGGCGCAGACCTCTTGCTCGGCGATGATCCGCTGCAGCTCTTCCAAACCCCACTCATAGGTATCGTCCAGATCGATGCGGTGACCCACCCACAGGTGGCTGGCCACCTCGTAGCGCTCCCGGCCCACCCCATCCGCGGCGGTGGCGTGGGGTGCGATCCGCTCCTCCAAGAAGGTGGCCAGCTCCGCGGCTGCCTGCTTGCCCGCCGCCACCTGCTCGGCGGTGGCCTCGGCCTCCGCGCCATAGACATCCAGCAGGGATTGCTCGGCGGCCATGGCCTGCAGCTGCTCGATACCGCGCTGCACCTGCCGCTGCGCGGGCACCAGGCCGCGGGAGGCGCCCTCGGCGAGGGTCTGGGCGTATCCGCGATAGGCCTCGCCCATGCGCGCAATACGCGCGGCCACATTGGCCTTGCCCTCTGCAGTGGAGGTGTCCATCTGCGCCAGGGTGTCGCGCACACTCTGAATCGGGCAGGCAATGTTATTGAGATCCCTTAAAGGTTCTCCCAGCGCGTGGCGATCCAAGGCCACGCCGAGGCGATCGAGCATCGCCGCCTTCGTCACCGACTCGCCCTCGTCCGCCGGCTCGGCCTGCTGCAGCTTCCTCATGGTCTCCCGCGCTAGGTCAGCCTCGGCCTCAACCCCCGCAGGGGAGTAATCGCCCCAGCGGTCTTGGTTCTCCTCCAAGCCCAAGGCAGTAGCGAACTCGGGCGAGAGTGCAATACTCGCTTTCACATACTCGTCAGCGATCTGGTTAATAGTCATACGCTACAGATTAGGGGAGAACACCCCCTGCGCGATCGCACTGCAGAGGCTGGGCGCTCGATGCGGGGTGCGAGACCGGCTCCCCGCAACCACATAGCCACAGCCACACAGAAAACCCCCAGCGAACCGCACTGAGCTGTGCGCCGCTGGGGGTCTGGTGTGGCCGTGGCCGTTGTTTTAGTCGTCTACATCGATTTCATCGACAGTGCCATCCTCGAGCACTTCCACCTCGATGGCCCCATCACGGTAGGTCCAGTGATCATCGTCGAAGGTGGCACTGCCGCACTGGTCCTGCACCAGCTGGGTCACGCGGGGCTTATCCACCCCGGCACGCACCACGTCATCGTCGAGGAGATCATCCTCGGCGTTATTGGAGTAGGCACGGATCTCGCAGGGCGCAGTACCACCGACGGGGGTGCGGGTGGCGGGTGCAGCGCTCTCGGTCTCAGTGACGGTTTCTACCTGGGACGTCTCTCCGTTCACGGAGGTAGTTTCGGTGACGTTGTCAGTGGTGGTTTCACCAGAGTCACCACAGGCCGCTAGGCACGCCGCTGCGGTGGCAAGGGCAGCGTAGCTCAGTATCTTTTTCATAGTTGAAAAATTAATCTATGACGATACTGAAGTTCTAGGCGGGGGTGACAAGAGTGGCTTGTCGCAGAGGACATAGCCTGTATCGCGCTTCGCTTGTTTCGATAGCCGCACAAGAAGAACGATGAACAGACCGTATATGTAGCAGCCCGCCAATGCGATGGAGACGCCCATCGCCACCGTGTTTCCCCACTGTAGGTTCCACCAGAAGTGGCCCGCGAAGGAGGCCAGCAGCCAGCCGAGGGCGATGAGGATGCGGCGTGGCGTCGATAAACGAGCCACCTGCGGTCCGCCTAGCAGGGCATACCCCACACCCCAGCCGGCGATCGCGGAGAGCACCACGTGCAGCCCCACGCCTAAGAGGGTGCGCAAGCCCCACATATGCAGCGCTCCCCAGAGATCCGAGGCGGGGTGATACACCGCGCCGATGGTGCCATAGAGCAGGTTCTCGGTGATTTCAAAACCGAGCCCCACGAGCGCACCGGTGATAAAGCCATGCCACGGGCGGTTGAGGAAGCGGAAGGAAAAAATGATGATGACCACGCCTAGGGCTTTGGAGATTTCCTCCGGATAGGCGCCTCCTAAAGAGGCTTCTACTTTGTCCCAGCCGAGCTTGGAGGTCAGTGCCATGATCGGCCCACCCGAAAGCATGGTGAGCCCGAAGGAGGCGAATGCGCCCCAGCTCATCGCTGCGACCGCCCACCACAGCACGTGGTTGCGGCGCAGCTCCGGCGCGGTGCGGGCAGAGGGCCACAGCGGGGTGCGGCGGAGCAGCGAGATAATCACCACCGCATAGAGCAGGGCGCAGAGAATACCCACGCCGATGCCCTGCGGGGAAAGCACCGCGGTGCCGCCAACCAGCCCTAGGCCGATGGGTACGCAGATGACGATCATGACGATCAAGGTGATGCGGTATATCGTGCTCATGCCACATCCTTTTCTCGGCTCAGGGCCTGCACGGGCTCCTCGGCGGGGGCTTTATCCGAGCGGTGTTCGGAGGGGGCGGCCTTCCCATCCAGCTGGCGTTGCAGCTGCTCGGGATACACCCGTGGCGCGAGTGGATACTCGCCTTTGAGGAGTTCCTTGCCGTAAACCACCTCGCCCTTATCGGCTAGCACCACCGGTTCCTCGCCGGTGAGCGAAGCAAACACTGCGGCCCCGATACTTGGCGCATAGTCACCAGAGACAAGCGCCACCATTGTTGTTCCCTCGTGTTCACCGGTGCCGACGGCAGAGAAGGCCACGTAGCCGCTATCACTGGCGATCACATAGGCCTCGCTGACATCCTCACTGTTCACTTTGAGAGAAAACACAGCCTCATCCGTGGGCAGTCCGGTCACGCGAATGGCCCGCACCATGCGCTGCAGAGTCAGCACCGGATCATCAGTGCTGTCAACGACAGTGGAGGTGATTCGCGCGCCGTGACAATTGAAGGAGGTCACCAGCGGATCGGTACCGTCGTATGAACAGGAAGGCTGCATCTGCTGCTGCGTCGGGTCCAAATAGACGGGTATCTCCCAGTTGTTATTCACGCCGGTAAGCACCACCGGCTTTGCGCCCGCACTGAGGCGCTCAGGGATTGCGGCATTGATAGCCAGCGGCAACGCCAGCACAACACTCACCGCAATCATCAATGCCCACCAGCTTTTCGCGCCGGCGGACGGTTTCAAGTAATTGCGCATAGCCACCAGTGTAGGTGGGCAGTAGGACACGCTCTCACTACGCTGGTGCCTATGAAACTTTATGATTTGTTTGACCTTGTCAACGGGGATTGGATCGATTCCATTACAATCCCTGCCGACCGCGGCATCTACGGTGCCTTCCATAAACTGCGCGATCGCGCCGAGGATGATGTCCGCGCCCTCATCGAGGGTGGCTCCTCGCGCGCCAGTGCTCTCTACTCTTCCTTCATGGACACTGAGGGCATTAACCAAGCCGGTATTGCGCCCATTGCTCCGCTTATCGACGCCATCTCCCAAGGCATCCATCCCGCCACCCCTGACACCGACGCTGGGGTAGATAAGACCCGCTTCGCCCACGCGACTGGGAAACTCTACCGCGAGGGTGTGCCCTCGTTGTTGGGCTGCTACATGGCCAAGGATGCCGGCAGCGAAAACGTTGTCGCTTGGGCGGACCAGTCCGGTCTGGGTCTGCCGAACGAAGCCTATTATCGCGAAAAGGCTCACGCCTCGGTGCTTCAGGCCTATGAGCAGCATGTGGCCACCATGCTCGAGCTCGCCGGTGTTGCAGAGGGAGATGCGGCCGCCGATGCTGCAGGACGCATCGTGGCCTTTGAAACTCGGATCGCCTCTGGGCACCGCGATGTGGTGGCGTCGCGCGATGCGCAGAAGAGCTATAACCCGATCGCTATCTCTGAGCTGCCCGAGTTTAGCCGCGAGTTCCTGCTGGCGAGCGGGCTTGAGCCCGACACCACCGTCATTGTGCGCAACAAGGAGTTCCCCGAGTTCATCGATAGCCTGCTCGCGGAGGTCGCCCCCGAGGACCTGCGCCTATGGGCGTGCCGCAGCATCATCTCCTCCTTCGCCTCCATGCTGCCCACCGAGCTTGAGCTGGAGAATTTCCGCTTCTACAACGGTGTGCTGCAGGGCTCGACCGAACAGCTGCCCCGATGGCGTCGCGCTGTGTCCTTCGCCGACTCGGCCGTTTCTGAGGAGATCGGGCAACTCTTTGTGCAGAAGCACTTCCCACCGGAGTACAAGGCAGAAATGGAACGCCTCGTGGACTATCTGCTGGGTGCCTACCGCGAGCGCATCAGTCAACTGGAGTGGATGACACCCGCCACCCGCGAGCGCGCCCTAGAGAAGCTGGGCACCTTCAAGGCCAAGATCGGCTACCCCGACACCTGGCGCTCCTATGACTTCGAGGTCTCGGCCGCCGGTGCCGATGTGGTGGCTAATGCCCGTGCCGCCTCCGCCTTCGAGCACGACTACCAAGTGGCCAAGGTAGGCAAGCCCGCCGACCGCGAGGAATGGTTCTGTCCGCCGCAGATGGTCAACGCCTTCTACTACCCAGTGCAAAATGACATCACTTTCCCGGCCGCGATCCTACGCCCACCCTTCTACTCCCCGGATGCGGATGCCGCCACCAACTTCGGCGCCATCGGTGCCGTGATCGGTCACGAGATCGGCCATGGCTTCGATGACCAAGGCTCCCGCTACGATGGCCAAGGCAACCTCAACGATTGGTGGAGCGCCGAGGATCGCGCCGCCTTCGAGAAATTGACCGCCACCTTGGTGCAGCAATTCGACGGCCAGGTGCCCTCCGTCTTGGCCGAGTCCGAGGAGGACAGCGCCGGAGTCAACGGCGAGTTCACCCTCGGCGAGAATATTGGCGATCTCGGCGGCCTCGGCATCGCCGTGGTGGCTTATCGCCGCTGGCTCGATGATCAGGGCTTGAGCTTCGACACCGATGAGAAGCTGCGTGTGGACACCGAGGGCGCACGCCCCGAACTGGATGTGGAACTCACCGGCCTGCAGCGCCTCTTCGTCTCCTGGGCTCGGGTGTGGCGCACCAAGATCCGCCCCGAGCTACAAAAGACCTACCTGGCTGTGGACCCGCACTCCCCCGCCGAGTTCCGCTGCAACCTCATCGCCGGCAACGTGGCCGAGCTCTATGAGGCCTTCGAGATCGATGAGAGCTCCCCGCTGTATATCCGCCCCGAGGAGCGGGTGAGCATCTGGTAGCACCCCGCAGCAGCACAAGACATCTCCTTGGCTAGAATCTAGGCACCATGCGCGATTCCTAGTGAAGGGGATGTTCTCGTGTCCGATAGCTCCACCACCGCCGCCGAAACCGTGGAGATGATGCCCGCCGCCGAGCAGCTCGAACAGCTGCTCTGGTACTTCTCGGAGCACTATCCTGCACCGGGTTTCACACCGCCGTGGCAGGGCGGGCGCACCGATCCGGCCGATGCCGAGCGCTGGGTCTCACACATCGTGGACCGCACCACCCATGCCGCGATTCTGCAGCTGGGCACAGCGGTGGATCATCGCATGCCGCAGGTGGCCTGGACCGACCAAGTGGAGCTCGCCCCGCTGGGCGGCCACACCCTCATCACCGCCGATAATCCCAGCTCCACGGCGATCGTCAGTGTTCATGGCGGCAGTGGCTTTTTCGGCGGCGGCGCCTTCCGTGAGGTTTACTGGCAGCCGCTAGTGGCCGCGCTGGCCCAGCGCAGCGGCGCGCGGGTCATAGATGTGCACTATCCCCTGCACCCTGCGGAGCCTACGGCCGCCCGCACCGCAGTGCGCGAGGCCCGCAGCGCCGCCCGGCAGCTGCAGGGGGTGGATCGGGTCATCGGCTTCGGCGATGGCTATGGTGCCGCCCTCCTCGGTGCTCTCGCCTCCGAGTTCGACGGGCTGATCCTGCGCAACCCGCAACTCGGCGGCGGCGCAGAGACGGTTGAGCTGCCCAACGCTGAGACCTGGCCCCGCACCCTCATCCAGGAGTTCAGTCATTCCAGCTGGGCCGATGAGGGCGCGCTCGGAGAGCTCAGCGAGGCACAGACGGTGCGCTATTACGCAGCAGACTATCTCGCCACCCCACAGCAGGCCCGCCAGCTCATCGAGGACGCCGCGGACTTCTGCCGCTAGGGGGATAGCGGCGAGGTGGCGTCGACAAGCGCTAGTTCTGGATGTCCTTGCGCAGCTGCTCCACATCAATATCGTGCAGCGGCGCGGCCTCGTCGAGGAATTCTTCCTCCTGGGGTTCGTCGACCTCCACGAGGGTGACCACCGCGCCGGTGGAATCCGCGACCAAAGCCAGCGCCCCAAAATCGGAGTTCATGGGCGGGCGAATCACCTCGCCGCCGAGATCCTCCACCATCTGCACCGCAAGGCGCAGATCCTCCACGCCAAGGAAGGACTGCCAAAAGCTCGGCACCTGGGGCGGGAACTGGCCGGCGGCATCAAAGAATCCAGCAAAGGCCGCGCCATCAGCCAATGCCATGGTGTAGCTCTGGCCGGCGTCGTTCTCCACGGTGTGCAGATTCCACTCGAAAAGCTCGGCATAAAACTTCAGTGTGTCCTCGTGATTGGTCACGGTGGTCAACTCATGCCACACGCTCGTGCCCGGCTCGCCCGCGGCCACGAAACGCTCCTCGCCGTCTGGCTGGATCACACCGAATAACGCGCCGGAGCTATCGGCGATCACCACCATCTGGCCTTGGCTGGTGGGCAGCGGCTCGGTGAGGCAGCGCCCCCCGAGCTCAGGAACGCGCTCGACCACATGGTTAATGTCCGAGGTGAGGAAATACGTCACCCAACTATCGGGCTGCTGCGAATCCTCCGGCTTGGCCACCAGGCCTGCCACTGGCATCCCGTTTTTCGTGGCAAGCAGATAGCCCGAGGAGAGCTCGGTGTAGTCCCAGCCGCACACCTTGGAGTAGAAATAGCGCGCCTTGCGCAACTCCGAGGTGGACAGATCGATCCAATAGGGCATCCCGTCCTGGCCCATGAATGCTGGCATGGCTTAGAGATTCCTCCACTTCTCAGGGTCGAAGTCATCATTCGCGGTGGCCTCATCAAAGAAGTCATCCTCATCATCAGAGGTAGACACCCGTGCCTGCAGTCCACCGACGCGCACCACATCACCGGCGTGCAGAGTTTTGCCGCGGCGAGTTTCTTGCTCATCGTTGACATACACCTCGCCCTCGGCGATAGCGGTCTTGGCCGCACCGCCGGTCTCGACAAGGTTGGCGAGCTTCACGAACTGCCCGAGCTTAATGGTCTCGGTCTTAATCGCAACATCAATTACATGTGAATTGTTCATCGTGTCTTCAGTGTAGTCAGCGCCCCAGACACTGTGGCGCACCGCGCTACGCCGCGGCTCGCGGCCACACCTAGGCGAGTAACGCCGCCGCCCCCGTGAGGCACATATAGCAGCCGAAACCGGCAAAGACGGTGCCACTGAGAGTATCGATGACCGCAGCATAGCGGCGCAGCGTGGCGCTGACCGTGCTGACCGCCAGCGCCACCCCGGGAAACCACAGCAGCTGGATTATCTCGAGACACAGCACGATGAGTACTTGTTCCCCTAAGGCGCTGTCTGCCGAGATGAACTGGGCAAATACGGCCCCGAAAAACAGGATGGCCTTGGGATTGGAGAGGTTGGTGGCCATCCCCAGCCGCAGCTGCGCCGCCGTGCTGCGGGGCAAGGCGTCAGGCGGTGTTGTTTCCTTCGCGTCCGCAGCACCCTGCGCATGGCGACGACGCCGCCCTGACCAATAGGGGCCAAGCGCCGCAGAGAGGGCCCGCATGCCGAGATAGAGCAGGTAGGCGCCACCGATGAGTTTGAGCAGATTCATTAGCCCTGGGTGGGTGGTGACCAGTGCCGAGAGGCCTGCGAGCGAGGCGAGAATCCACACCGTATTGCCCAGACAGATACCTAGGGCCACGAGCACCCCGGCGCGCCGGTGCCGGGAGGCGATGCGCAGAATTTGAAAGACATCCGGCCCTGGGGATGCGAGTGCCACTATCCACACCGCGCAGAGGCTAGCGAGAGAGCTGAACACGAGGGCCTTTCTTCCGGAAGCGACGAGGCGGTGGCGAGACAGTGCTGGGCAGCGGTGAACACGCTGCGTACAGGCTGGCCGCTAGATCTGATCCCGAGGCCGCAGCGTGATCTGATCGACGTTCATATGCGCGGGCAGGGCAGCGATCCAGCGCACCGTTTCTGCAATGTCTTCGGCCGAGAGGTTGAGCTTATCGGCATAGACCTTCTCGGCTTGGCTCTGATCGCCGCGGAAACGGTTGAGAGAAAAGTCTGTCTCTACCCGGCCCGGGCATACCTCCACCACGCGAATGGGTTCCTCGCGGGTTTCGATACGCAACGCTCGAGTAAGCGCGGCCACCCCGAACTTCGCGGCGTTATAGCCACCGCCACCGGCGTAGGCGGTGTGTCCGGCAACCGAGCTCATGTTGATGATCTGCCCAGCACCCTCGGGGGCCTGACGCAGCAGCGGCAACAAGGCCTGGGTGAGACGCACCGTGCCGAGCACATTGACCTCATACATCCACTGCCATTCCTCGATGCGCCCTTCTTCTACAGAGTCCAGCCCCTTGGCGCCGCCGGCGTTATTTACCAGCAGATCGCAGCGGGAAATCTGGGAGCAGAAACTCTCCACGGATGCTTCATCGGTGACATCCAGCGGCAGGGCGATACCGCCGATCTCGTGCGCGAGTTCCTCGAGTGGTTGCTGCCGTCGCGCCCCGAGGATCACGGTCCAGCCATCGGCGGCGAGGGCGCGGGCGCAGGCCGCGCCGATACCGGCGGAGGCTCCCGTCACCACGGCGGTGCGGCCCTGCGTGTTCAGGTGCGGATAGTGCTCATGCGCTGTGTTTTCGGCCATAGCGGCCATTATGGCAAAATTCGCCACCGCGGGGGCACTATCCACCCGCTGAGACGGGATCTGGCTGGGCGGCTCAGCGCTGCTGTGGATGGGAATCCGCTGGCGTTGCAGCGTGCTGGGGTAGCCATCTGCCCACGGCCTCCTCGACGGCTGTGCGCGCCGCGTCGGAAACGAACATGTGATCCGTGCACTTTGGCACCACCACGAGCTCGCTGTCCGGCAGTAGCTCGTGCAGTCGCCGACCATGCTCGATTCCTACCACTGGGTCCTCATCGGGGTGCACAATCAGCACCGGCACGTCGCAGTCACTGAATTCGGTGGCCGCGGTGGCAGCGACATCCTGCACAAAGGTTTCATCCACCAACCCGGGGTCCAGATCGGGCACATCGGCGGCCGCAGCCTCCACGTGATGGGCGGTGGCTGGGGCGGACAGCGCCACCACACCCTGCAGGTGCTCCCCCAGCCCCGTGCTGCGGCTACGCGCTGCGGCGCTGAGCACCGCCAGCCCGCCGAGCGAATGCCCGAGGAGGATCACCTGAGAAAACCGCGGCAGCTCCTCCAGTTCCCCCGCGCTGCTGCCAGCTGCGGCTGCGTCGCCAAGCATGACCCGAGAGACGCCCTCGAGTTCCTCGATATAGGTGGAGTAGAGATGCCGCGAGAAATCCATGCGCACGGAGCCGTAGCCGTGGCCGGCGAGGAAGCGGGCTAGTTTCACCAGGATTTTGGTTTCTTTGCTGCAGCCGAAGCAATGCGCCATCACCACGAGGGTCTCGCTGGGCTGGGCGGGCAGCGTGAGCACCCCAGTGACGCCGTTGATCGTGAGCTGTTTCTTCTTCAGCATCGAGATTCTCCCTCCACTCGTGTTTCCACTAGCCCACTCGCCTGCATGAGCGCATAGCAGGTGGTGGGCCCTACAAAACGATACCCAAGGCTTTTGAGTTCGCGGGCTAATTCTGCAGCCTCGGGGCTGGTGGTGGGGATGTGATCCACATGAGCAAAGCGGCTGCCGAGGGGCTGCTGGTAGCGGGCAAGCAGCTCCGGCAACGGCGCACTCTCGCGGGTGCGCAGCAGCACCTGCGCATTGCTGATCGCTGCGGTGATCTTGACGCGGTTGCGGATAATCGCTGGGTTCTCCAGCAGGCGCTGTATGTCTGCCTCGTCGAAGGCTGCGACTTTCTCGGGGTCGAAATGAACAAAGGCCTGCCGGAAAGCGGGGCGTTTCTGCAGGATCGTTCGCCAGGATAAGCCCGCTTGGAAGCCTTCGAGCACGAGGCGTTCATATATCCCACGCTCATCGCGCACCGGATGCGCCCATTCGTTGTCATAGTAATCGCGCAACTGGGCGCTCTGGTTGCCCCAAGGAATACGCCAGCGCCCATCCTCACCTTGGGTGAGACCGCGCTGCTCGGGGCTGAATACTGCTGTGTGATCTGCGGTGGTGTTCATGCCTTGCACTCTAGAAAAAACCCCGGACACTCGCCCCACCCCCTACTGCCGGTGGCACCGACTCCCACCGCTCTTATCTGCGGCGATAGCTCCCCGCCGGCGCGGTAATGCCCTCACCCCCGCAGGCGCTCGCCCAGCCGCGGCGGCGCGGCTCACCCATGCGATGCCGCCCATCCTCGCCTCCTAGAATGGGGCATTATGAGCTTTGATGTCGGTACCTATTCCAGCTTCGAGCAGATGGCGAAGGGGGAATGGCATCTACCCATCGACAATGCCACCCTCAACGCGGTGCACCGCCGCTCCCAGAATCTGATGCGTGATTTCAATGAGGAGCGCCACCCCGAGCGGGCCCGCGCCATCGCCGAGGAGTGGCTGGGCGCTGTCGGCGGCGGTTCCACAGTGGTGGCACCGGCCTTTATCGAATACGGGCGCAATACCTTCATCGGCCCCGAGGTATTTATTAACGCCAAGGTCACTATTTTAGATTCCGCGCCCGTGACCATTGAAAAGGGTGCACTGATCGGCCCCGATGTCCGGCTGATCACTGTGAATCATCCGGTCTATGACGTGGAAATGCGCCGCCATGGCTGGGAAAAGGCCGCCCCGATCACCATCGAGGAGGATGCATGGATCGGCGCTGGAGTAACGGTTCTGCCTGGGGTGCGGATCGGGGCCCGCTCGGTGATCGGGGCTGGGGCGATCGTCACCACCGATATTCCTGCCGATTCCTTAGCGCTAGGGGTGCCGGCGCGGGTGGTCGATACGCTCGAGGATAGCCAGGAGAAGTGGGAGCGCGACGAGCTTCCGGATGGGGTGCCGGTGCGCGCCATGGATTATCGACGCACCATCACCAAGCGCTAGGTCAGAGCAGCTAGGGGCGAGCCGCTAGGAGAATACCGGGCTGATCACAATAGATATCTAGCCGTGTGACCTCGTGAAATCCCAGCGATATGTCCTCGACAACAACAGGATGTGTGCACGTTATCTGCACATTCATCTGCCCGAGCACGCCATTGCTCACCATGAGGTGCACAACCACAACCTCCACGATTCCCAGTAGCAGCACCCCTAACATCCCACGCTCACCCCGACACTACGGCTAGCCTCTGCACCATGACCCTTCCCTGTGATCTTGGAGCGATTGGCGCTGGGCTGCCCGTGGCCCGCGATATCGCGCTCTTTCAGCAGCGTCTGACCCAGAGCGGTGCCACTGTGGTGCACGCCCCGCCCGGTACGGGTAAAACCACCCTGATCCCGCCGGCGGTCGCCAATCTGCTGCATGAGCAGTCACATTCCGGGAAAGTACTGGTGACAGCGCCGCGGCGAGTGGCGGTGATCGCCGCCGCCCAGCGCCTGCGCCAGCTGCATCACGGTCCCCGCACAGATATCGGTTTCGCGGTGCGCGGCCAGAGCGAAGCGGGTCGGCTCATCGAGTTTGTGACCCCGGGCGTGCTGGTGCGCATGCTACTCAGCGATCCCGAACTCTCCGGTATCGACGCCGTCATCCTCGACGAGGTACATGAACGCAATCTCGACACCGACCTTGCCCTCGGCATGCTCGCCGAACTGCGCCTATTGCGCGAAGACCTGCAGCTTGTGGCGATGTCCGCCACCGTGGATGCCCGCGCCTTCGCCACGCTTATCGACGCCACCCTGCACCAGGTAGACGCCGCCCTCCATCCGGTAGATATCCGCTATCAACCCGGCCCGGCGCGCCTCGACGAGCGGGGGGTGACCCCAGAGTTTTTGTCGTGGACAGCGCGGGTGGTCGATGAGGCGCTGGCCGAGTTCGATGGCTCAGTGCTGGTTTTCTTACCGGGGCGTCGGGAAATCGAGCGAGTGGCCGAGCAGCTGCACGGCCCGCATGCGCAGCTGCATGGCGGGCTGAGTGCGAAAGACCAAGCGGCGATCGTGCGCGGCGGCAACGAACCGCGGATTGTGCTGGCCACCTCGATTGCGGAGTCCTCTCTGACCGTGCCCGGGGTGCACACCGTGGTGGATGCGGGCTTGGCACGGGTGCCGCGCCGCGACAATCTCCGCGCCATGACGGGGCTGATCACCATCACCGCCGCGCGCTCGGCCATGGATCAGCGCGCCGGCCGCGCCGGACGACTCGGGCCCGGCACCGCGATTCGGCTGTGCGAGCAGCGTAGTTATGCTGCCGCAGCCGCCTATCCCGCCCCAGAGATCGCCACCTCTGATCTCACGCAGGCGGCGCTCACCTTGGCTAGCTGGGGCAGCCCTCGGGGCGAGGGCTTTCCGCTTCTCGATGCTCCCCCGCCGGCCGCGCTGGCCGCTGCGGAGGAGGTGCTGCGCGGGATAGGTGCCGTCGATAAGCATGGGGCGATCACTGAGCATGGCCGCAGGATCTCTACCATCCCCGCGGACCCGCGCTGTGCCCACGCGCTGCTGCAGGCAGGCCCCGCTGCCGCGCCGGTGCTGGCCGAGCTCACCGTGGGCAGCTCCACGGATCTCAGCACCCCAAGCAACTCGCCGCAGGTGATGCGAGAGACCCGCCGTTTTACCCGAATCGCCGAGGCGGCTTCCGCCAAGCAGACCGGAGATATGCAGCAATTATCCGCCGGCGGGGTGATCGCATTGGCCTTGCCGGATATGGTGGCCCGCCTAGTCGATGCCGACCAGCACATCTATCTCACCACCGGCGGCACGCGGGCGCGACTGATGGATGCGCACCTGCGCGGCGCCCGGTGGCTGGCTGTAGCGGAGATGAGCCGCGGCACCAACCAGCAGGCGCTGCCTATTATTCGTCGCGCCGCGGCGGTCGATGAACAGGAGATACATCAGCTGTATCCGCCCACTAACACCACCACGGTGCAGGTACGCCAAGGAAAGCTCAGCGCCCGCAGGATCCGACGCATCGGCGCAATCGAGCTGGCTTCCACCCCCACCGCCGTGCCCGTGGATCAGGTAGAAGAAGCACTCGCCCATGCTCTCGAACGGGATGGGCTGCGAGATTTCCACTGGAGTGCCACCGCTACGCAGCTTCGCCAGCGCATGGCCTTCTATCACGCCCACGACCCGCAGTGGCCGGATATAAGCGATGCGGGCCTCATCGCCGCTGCGCCCATCTGGTTGAGCATGCACTATCCGCGGCTCGCCGAGGGCATGCCGCTGGCGGAGATCGACATGCACCAGGCGCTGTCCGCTCTGCTGCCCTGGCCGGCGGCCCGAGACTTCGACAAGGATGTGCCCGCCAGTATCACCGTGCCCTCGGGGCGATCGATCCCCGTGGACTACAGCGATAAGCAACCCAGCGTGCAGGTCAAACTCCAAGAATGCTTTGGTCTCGAGGACAGCCCCGAGGTACTCGGCACGCGCATCCGCTTCGAACTGCTTTCCCCTGCCGGGCGACCCGTAGCGATCACCGATAACCTCACCCGCTTCTGGGACGGCGCCTATGCAGATGTGCGCGCCGACATGCGCGGGCGCTACCCCAAGCATCCCTGGCCGGAGGATCCCCGAACCGCACCAGCCACCCGAAAAACCACAGCCCAGCTGCGCCGTTAAAAGCTCCCGCCGGGCACCACTACGCAGGTAGGAACGCATGAAGGGCAATTCGACATCCACCGGCCCGTGCCCCACCGGCCGTGATCATCGTTCGCTCGCGGTGACGGAGAGGGTCTGGCCCGACCAGCTGCTCCATGAAGGGATACCCTGCGCACGCCTGCGCCGCACCTTCTAGGGCTTCAGATGTGCTTTACTATCCTTTACTGTTTTTTAGCATTTCTACTATCTCACCCCACGCACCAGCATCTCGCACCCGAGGTGTGCGACGGCCGAAGCCGATAGGACGGGTACATGACGAGCCCTTTTCCGAGTGACCACACCTACACCCACGGATATGACGCCTCCGTGATCGATGGACACAGCAAGCGCACAGCCCAGAACTCAGCGGGGACACTGCTCGGCATGCTACGCCCAGGCATGGATGTGCTGGACATTGGATCGGGCGCCGGCACCATCACCGCTGATCTTGCCTACGCGGTGGCTCCCGGACGAGTAGTGGCGGTTGAGCTTGATCATACTGCTGCCGAGTGGAGACGCCGCACCCTAGAGCAGCGTGGTATCAACACAGTCGAGGTGGTGGTAGAAGACGCCCACCAGCTTTCGTATGCGGAACACTCTTTCGATCTTGTTCATGCCCATCAGGTGCTGCAGCACGTGGCCGACCCTGTGCTCGTACTACAGCACATGTGGCGAGTCACCCGCCCTCACGGCATTGTTGCCGCGCGCGATGCTGATTACACCGCTTTTAGCTGGTAGCCCCACGATCCACGACTCGAGCGGTGGCGCGAGTTGTACCTTTTGGCTGCCCGCCACAATGGCGGTCATCCCGACGCGGGTGTGCGGCTCAAGTATTGGGCTGAGCAGGCAGGAATTCATCCGGTCCGCATAGGCGCAGCGATCTGGCCATTCAGCACCCCGAGGATCTCACCTGGTGGTCTCAGTCGTGGGCGCAGCGCATCAGCAACACCCAACTCTCCACGCTGATTCTCCGCGAGGGCTGGGCCAGCGAGGAGGAATTACACGATATTGCCGATGCGTTCCGTCGCTGGGGCAGTCAACTCGGCGCCTATTTCATGGTGCCGCACGGCGAACTCATTGCCCGCAAGCCACACCCATCTGCCGCCGGCTAAAACGGCTCCCCAAAAATCTGGGTGTAGCTGAGATAGCAGGACATCACTACTACCAGCGTCAACAACGCAATCCGGATGAGTTTCGTCCCTCCTGCGAGCACGGTGCGCGCCCCCAGCTGCGCCCCAGCCACGTTCATCACCGCCAAGGCGATGCCCATGGTCCACCACACATGTCCTCCGAGAATGAACACCACCAGTGCGCCGGCGTTGGTGGCACAGTTCACCACCTTGGCCAGCACCGCCGATTGCAGGAAATTCCGTCCCAGCACCGCCGTAAACACCATGATCAGAAACATTCCGGTGCCGGGCCCGAACACGCCGTCGTAGAGTGCGATCGCGCCAACCGCGACCAGCACCACCGCTTCTCGACGCCTACTGCTGTGCTCCCGCGCCTGCTCACCGAAGTCTGGCCGGCACACCACGAACACGCCCACTACCACCAGCATCACAATGACGATCGGGCGCAGCACCGCTTTAGACAGCGAGCTGGCAATCAGCGCCCCCGCGCCTGAACTGGCGGCCGCGATCGGAATGTAGGTCACCAGCCGGCGCCGCTCCACCTGCACCTTCCGCAACAGAGACACTGCGGCTGAACCGGTGCCGAGACAGGCCGCACACTTGTTGGTCGCTAGCGCCACCACGGGGGAGGCTTGGGGCAGCACCGCCATAATCACGGGGATGAGTACCAGCCCGCCACCACCGATCACTGCGTCAATCCAACCGGCGGCGAACGCAGCGCACAGCAGGACGAGCCATCCTCCTAGTCCGAGTGACAACATGGGCGGCTCCTACTTCACGAGTCGGGCAATGGCCCGCGATACCTCCGCGATTTTATCCTCGGCCTCCTGGCCGCCGTGGGCTGCTGCCGTGACCACACAGTGCGAGAGGTGATCGTCGAGAAGCTTCAGCGCCACATTGTCGAGGGCGGCGCGAGCTGCCTGGATTTGGGTGAGCACATCGATGCAATACTCGTCCTCATCCACCATGCGGTGAATGCCACGGACTTGCCCTTCGATGCGTTTCAGGCGCGCGAGGTAGCGTTGCTTGTCGCTGTCGTATCCGTGGCTCATAGGATTGATTCTAAAACGGTAAGAAGAAAGGGGTGAGGCCAGTGCGCGCCCAGTGGGCACGATGGGCCATTGTGGTCCCGCTCTCTTTGGTGCTGGGCGTGGCGTTGAGCGCGCTGCATGTGCCTGCCGCATGGATTCTCGCCGCCATTATCGCCGCGGCCGGCTCGGCTATCCTCCACGGCGAGGAACTCACCGTGGATCCTCGCCTGATCACCGTGGCCAAGTCCTTCATCGCGATCATCGCCGCCTTGCCCTTGGTGCGCACCCCCGCCGGTGAGCTGCTGCGCTATGTGGCACCCGGGCTACTCTCTGCGGGTTTTACCGTGGTGCTCGCCTTCGGTGGCGGCTGGCTCTTGTGGCGTGGCTCCCTGCGCCAAGCCCAGCGCGCCGGCGCCGATCCACGCGATCCCGCGCACGTGGTCTCCCCGGAAACCGGAGTGTTATCGCTCTTTGCTGGCGGCGCCTCCGTCATGCCGCTGCTGGCCAAGGACCTCGGCGCGGACTTCCGCTATGTCACCCTCACCCAGTATCTCCGGCTCCTCAGCGTCTCCATCATCATGCCGCTGGTGGTGGCCTGGGCTCATCTCAGCGGCAGTAGCAGCGCCAGCGACCACGAGGCGCAGCCCTTCACCTGGCTGAGCGCTCTCGCCATCGGCATCATCGTTGTGTGCGGCGGGCGCGTGGGACGGCTTCTCCACCTGCCCGCGGCGAGCGTGCTCGGACCCATGCTGCTCACTATCATCGTGGCGCTGCTGCTCGACCCCTGGCACTCCCTCGCCCTGCCCGAGGCCGCCCGCGATATCGCCTATGTCTCCATCGGCTGGATGGCCGGCGGTGGGCTCTCGGTAGCAGCGCTGCGCTCCTTCTCCCACCAGCTTCCCCTGACCCTAGGGTTGATTGCGGTGCTCATTGGCGGCTGCGCTGGGCTGGCGTGGGTGATTGCGCAGTGGATGGGCATGGACTACATCGACGCCTTCCTCGCCACCAATCCCGGCGGTCTCGAAACCGCCCTGGCCTTGGGCTCCGAAACCGGTGCCGTCGAGATCGTCGCTGCCATGCAGATCGTGCGCCTCATCACCGTGCTCTTCCTCGCCGGCTGGCTGCCCTGGGTGCTGCGCTGACTGCAGCGGGTGCTCTAGGCAGAGGGCGGCGTCGATAAGCCGCCATAGCACGGGCATTCCACTCCCCCACCCCCACGTGATGTGACACACTAAGACGCACATACTCTTCAGCGATCACACTCTAGGGGTGAAAAAATGAACTCACTGTGGCTCATCCTCATCGGTGTAGCGATGATGAGCGGCGGCTACCTGTTGTACTCCCGCTACTTGGCATCGACGGTGTACCAACTCAAAAAGGACTACGCCACCCCCGCGCATGAGCTCGAAGACGGCGTGGACTTCGTGCCCACCAATAAGTACGTGCTGTGGGGCCACCACTTCACCTCCGTCGCAGGTGCCGCTCCCATTGTGGGCCCGGCCGTGGCCGTGATCTGGGGCTGGCTGCCCGCCTTCCTGTGGGTCACCATCGGCACCGTGTTCATCGCCGGCATGCACGACTTCGGCGTGCTGTGGGCCTCCGCGCGGCACAAAGGCCAATCCATTGGCACCTTATCCGGCAAGTACATTGGCAACCGCGGCCGCAACCTCTTCCTCGTGGTCATCTTCCTGCTTCTGCTCATGGTGGTCGCCGCCTTCGGTGTGGTGATCGCCGGGCTGCTGGTATCCACCCCGAGCGCCGTGATCCCCACCTGGGGCGCACTGCTGGTGGCGCTGCTCATCGGGCAAGCCATTTACCGGCTCAAGTGGAACCTGCCGCTGGTATCGCTGGTCGGCATCGTGGCCCTCTACGGGCTGATCGTGTTGGGCGACCGTGTTCCCGTGAGCCTGCCCGAATCCACCTTCGGGCTCGCCCCGGAGGCCGTGTGGATTCTGCTGCTGTTCATCTACGGCGGCATCGCCTCGCTGCTGCCGGTGTGGGTGCTGCTGCAGCCGCGCGACTACATCAATGGGCTGCAGCTGTTCATCGGCCTCGGCATTCTCTATGTCTCCGCGCTGCTCACCGCGCCCACCGTGGTGGCCCCCATGGTCAATACCTCCCTGCCCGAGGGCACCCCGTCGATGGTGCCGCTGCTCTTTGTCACCATCGCCTGCGGCGCGATTTCCGGCTTCCACGGCACCGTCGCCTCCGGCACCAGCTCCAAGCAGATCGACAAAGAAACCGATGAACGCTTCGTGGGCTACTTCGGCGCGGTCGGCGAGGGCCTGCTCGCCCTCGGCGCGATCGTGGCCACCACCGCAGGTTTTCAGACCCTGGCGGCTTGGGAGGAGATCTACACCGAGTTCAACGCCGGTGGCGTCGGTGCCTTCGTGCAGGGCGGCAGCTCCATCATCAACGAGGGTCTCGGCTTGCCCACCTCGCTGTCTGCCACCGTCCTCGCCACCATGGCGGTGCTCTTCGCCGCCACCACTATGGACTCCGGTATTCGCCTCCAGCGCTTCGTGGTCCAAGAAATCGGCGGCATCATCGGCGCCAAGGTCTCCGCTATCTGGGCCACCATCATCGCCGTCACCGTGGGCTTGGCGCTCACCTTCTCCACCGGCAGCAATGGCTCCGGCGGCGTGCTCATCTGGCCGCTATTCGGCACCACCAACCAACTCATGGCGGCGCTGTCGATGTCTATCATCGCGGTGATCCTCTCCCGCCTCTCCCGCCCGATCTGGCCGGTGGTAATCCCGCTGCTCTTCGTGCTCGTGATGTCCGTGTGGGCGCTGGTGGTACAGCTCAAGACCTTCATCGCCGACGCCAACTGGCTGCTCGCCACCCTCGATATCATCATCCTCGCCTGCGCCCTGTGGGTCTCCGTGGAAGCACTCTCCGCCGTGCGCCGCGCCCGCGAGCACAGCGAACCGGATGCGGCCTTCCCCGAGGACTACCCCGAGCTGGCCGCCTCCTCCACCCGGAGCTAGCGGGGCACCATGACGGCCTGGCCTGCACAGCTTCTCGACGCATTCAAGAAAGTGAGCCGCGGCATGGAGGAGTTTTATGTCTCCCCCTACCGCGCCACCTTCGCCCAGGCACAGCGAGAGGAAGATGACCTCTTCATGATGCTGGTGCTCTCCGAAGCTCTCGGCATTGATAATCCCGCGAGCTTCTACACCATCGAGCTGCTGCCCATCATCTACGAGGACTTTCACGCCTGGCATACCCGCATGGGCTTAGAGCACTCACCCGTGGAGCACATCCAATGCTGCTAAACACCCCCGTGATCTTCTTCGGTGGCAAAGGCGGGGTGGGCAAAACCACCCTCGCCGCGGCCACCGCGCTGCGTCTGAGCGAGGCCGCCCCCACCCTGTTGGTCTCCACCGACCCAGCCCACAATATCGGGCACATTTTCGACGCCACCCTCAGCGACTCCCCGACCGCGCTGACTCCCACCCTGTCCGCGATGGAACTCGATCCGCGCGCCACCGCCGAGGCGCACATCGCCAAGGTGGAAGAGACCATGCGCACGATGATGCCGGAGCGCCTCCACGGCGAGGTGCGCAAACACCTCAACCTAGCGCGTACCTCGCCCGGCACCCACGAAGCGGCCCTGCTCGAGCGCATCGCCGATGTGGCGCTCCACCAGCGCGAGGAGTTCAGCCACATCGTCATCGACACCGCCCCCAGCGGGCATACCTCGCGGCTGCTCGCCCTGCCCGAGCTGCTCGGGGCGTGGACCGAGGGGCTGCTGAAACGCCGCGGCCAGTCCGAGAAATTCGGCGAGATTGTCCGCGGCTTCTCCGGCGAGAAAGAGCGCAGCCGCGATGCCGAGATCCGCGCTATCCTCACCCGCCGCAAGCACCTTTTCAGCAGTTTCCGTGAGCTCATCCAAGACCCAGAACTCACCTCCTTTGGGCTGGTGACCCTGCCCGAGAAGATGCCGGTGAGTGAATCCATCGAGCTCTACCACACCTTGCAGCACCTCGGGGTGCGGGTGGGCGGGGTGTATATCAACCGCTGCTCGCCCACCGATCAAGGAGAGTTCTTGGCACAGCGCGCCGCCCAGGAATCCGCCTATATCGCCACCCTGGAGCAGGCCCTCGCCGTACCGCAGCAGCGTTTAGCATTGCTGCTCGACGCGGACCCCAGCGAGGTCGCCTCGCTTCTCTAGCATGGACACTATGGACAGCACGGACAGCATGGACAGCATGGACCACGACAGTATCGCCATCGCCGGGGATCTCGCCCTGCACTCCGAGCGTATCGAGGTATTCAGCGGCGCCGGAATGAGCGCCGACTCCGGCTTGGAGGTGTATCGCTCGGCCGAATCGGGGCTCTGGGATCATGTGGACCCGCAGGCCATGGCCTCCATCGATGCGTGGGCGCGCGACCCCGAACCCATGTGGGCTTGGTACCTGTGGCGGGCCCGCGTGGCCCAGAGCGCCTATCCGCATGCTGGGCACCTCGCCATTGGCGAGTGGGAGCGGCTGCAGGACGTGCACGTCACCACCCAAAACATCGATGATTTGCACGAACGCGGCAACTCCCGCACGCCCACTCACCTCCACGGCTCGCTCTTTGCGTTCCGCTGCTGCATGTGTGGCGCCCCTGCGCGCCGCCCTGAACTGCCCGAGCAGCCCAGCCCGCGACTGACCCCACCGACGTGCTCGCGGTGCGGCAACCTTATTCGCCCCGGTGTCGTCTGGTTCGGCGAGCCGCTTCCCCAACGAGAATGGCAGCAGGCCGAAGAACGCATGGCCACCGCCGATCTCGTGGTGATCGTGGGCACCTCAGGCATCGTGCAGCCCGCCGCCTCCCTGCCCATTATCGCCAAGCAGATGGGGGCGAAACTGGTGGAAATCTCACCCCAAACCACCGACCTGACCCCGCAGGTGGATGTGTTCATCCAGGCCACCGCCCAAGACGCACTTCCTGCCCTCGTGGCCCATGTGCGCGAAGGCTTGCGCGCGACCCGCGAGTAGCGGAGGCGCTGGTCTAGTACCCACTTACCGTTCGGTCCGCCATATCCCAGAGCCGTGCCGCGCCCCAGAGTATGACATTCCCTCTGGGCCATGGCGGACACCCTTCTCCTCACCACCCAGCCACATATGTGGATGTGTCCTTTATCTACTGTAGGTTTCTAGGCGCGAACCGAGTGGTGCATTACAGCAAGCTCTCTAGTGTTAATTCCTAATTATTAAGCGAGCATCTCATGTGGAAGGCTTTGTTCTCTTTCTCCACTCCTCTGACATCTGATGCCACCCCCATGTGCGCAGGGCCAAAATTGGCTCAGTTACATCCTGAAAAGGGGAATATTACGTCCCTAGCCGCGCTCGGTAGGGGCGCACTATCACTACATCTATAGAAACCTAAAGATGCAGTACACCACCACAAAATGAGAGGACCCTGAGAACTCTTTAAGCCCAGATTGTCGTTTTCGTGGTCCGTCAAGGCTATGCATAGAATGACTCGCATGAAATCCCCCGCAACACATGCACCAGTCAAGGAAGACATCAGCGTCCTCTCGCCCTTGGCAGGTCAAACCTTTGTGTATACGGCGGATACCCCTCTAAGCCGCTGTCTATCCGTCCTCCAGCAGGGCACCCAGATGATCCGCCAAGACCTCATCGAGGCCGCCGAGCTCAGCCAACCAACAATCACTCGCGCAGTCACCACGCTGATTGAATCGCGCTTGGTGCGCGAGCGCCCCGATCTGATTGTTCCCCGTGGCCCGGGCCGTCCGCGCATCCCGATCGAGTTGTCTCCGTCGCCGTGGCTGCATGCCGCCATCGCCATTGATCCCACTGGCTTCCACATGGCGCTGTACGGCACTCGCGCTGATCTGGTGGTGGAGCAATCCATCACCATGGACCCTGCCACCACCAACCCCGCCCACTTCGTGGACACCATGATCGCCGAACTTCGCACCCTAGTGGCCGAGCACGCATTGCCGCTCGCCGCTATCGGCATCATGATCCCGGCCCGAGTAATGCGCGGAACCGTCACCAACGCCGAATGGTATTGGCGCGACGTGGACATCCTGCACCCCTTCACCGAGGCCTTCGCCGTGCCGGTGGATGTGGAGGATCTGGCCACGGGCACCGTGCTCGCGCAGTACCTCGACCGTGGCGCCTGCCTGGCACAGACCAAATCCCCGCATCAGGTGGCGGTCCTCGCCGCCGGCGATACCGTCGGCGCGGCCTGGACCAGCACCCACGGGGTCTCTGGTGCCACACGCCTGCCGATTCCCGATTCGGAGCTGCTGGGCTTCGGCGGCTGCGAATCGCCCACCGAGTCGGAGATTCACGTCTGCGACGCGCACGAGGCGCTATCGACCCGCGGCTTCCTCGCCGCAGCAGGCCGCCAAGGCATTAAGACCGCCACGGTCAGCGGCATGGTGGATCTCGCGAACTCTGATGATGAGCGCGCAGAATCCGCCCGCCGCCTGCTCGATGAGCGCGCCCGGCTCCTGGGCTCGATCGCCTCCACCATGGCCTCTGGTCTGGACGTCACCACGGTGATCGTCACTGGGTGCGCCTTCTCCCACGACCCCCGCGCCGTGGAGATCGTCCGCTCCACTCTTCGCGAGGCCGGCCACTCCCACGAGGTGGTGTACTGCGATAACTTGCAGGGCACCTACACGTCGGCGGCACGGGCAATCGCCGTGCGGCCGCTGTTTACCGATCCCACGCTGATCTCCGAGCGGCTCTTCCCGAAGCGACGCATCACCACCACCCGCCGTCGCCCGCGGCGCCGCCGCCAGAGCAGCTAGCTTCCAGAGCAGCTAGGCGCCAGCCACGGCGCCCCGTCCATCCATCAGTTCAGCCCCCTGCCGTGATGCGGTATCGCATCGCGTAACAGGGGGCTTCACACATGGCCGGTCTGGCTTAGCTCTCTTGTGGTTCCTCTTGGAGTTGGGCGGTTTCCACATAGCGGCCGGCATGGGCGATGAAGTGCTCGCGGTCGCCGTCGTTAAGCTGCCGCCGCACCCGCGCAGGCACGCCAGCGACCAGCGAGGAGGCCGGAATATCTTGACCCTCCAGCACCACAGCTCCGGCGGCCACGAGGCTGCCCGTGCCCACGCTGGAGTGTGATAGGAGCGTGGAGTGCATGCCGATCAAGCAGGCATCGGCCACGGTCGTGCCGTGCACCAGGCTCATATGCCCCACCGTCACGTCCGCGCCGAGGGTACAGGGGGCGTCACGATCCACGTGCAGCACCGAGTTGTCTTGGATATTGCTGCGCGCTCCCACGCGAATAGCGTTGATGTCCGCGCGGAGCACGCAACCATAGAACACGCTGGCGTGCTCGCCAATCACCACATCGCCGATGAGGGTGGCATTGGGCGCCACCCAGGCGGTGGGGTGGATCTGCGGGGTCTTATCGCCGATGGGGATGATGGTAGCCATGAGTTCATGCTAGCCAGAGCGCGCTATGAGCCCGCTGAGGCGTCCACGGTCTCCCACTCGGAACGGTGCTCGAGGAAGCCGCGCACGGCCTGCTGTGCGTCGCCGAGAGAGTGATTAGCGCCCCACCCGCACTGCACTTCGTTTGCGGCCGGTACCTCGGTGGCATCGAGGATGTCCTGCAGGGTCTTTTCGAGCAGCTGATAAAACTCCTCGGGCTCCACGCCGAGCATGAGGGCATAGAAGCCGGTCTGGCAGCCCATGGGGGAAAAATCGATGAGCTTATCGGTGTGATTGCGCATGTGCTCGGCGGTGAGATGCTCAATCGAGTGGATTGCCGGCATCTCCAAATGGCCCTTATTGGGCTGGCTAAAACGCACATCATATTTGATCAGCACATCGCCGCCGGGCAGCTCCTTGCGATCAGCGATCCGCACATAGGGCGCGGCCACCTTGGTGTGGTCGAGGTTGAAGGATTCCACGTTCATACGATCAGTCATGCACACCAGCCTACCGTAGACCACCCTGTCTAGTGGCATAGGGCACACGCTTATCGACGCTCACCTGCCCCCGTATCTCCACCGGCCACGCCTCAGCGCGTCAGCCCTCTCTTTCCGTGTGCTGTCATTCGAGGCGGCCAGAAGAATAATCCCTATTTCATTCGCCATTGATGTGCGTCAATGGGCAAAAACAAAAAGGATTCGGTACCCGCATTCCCTCAAAACGAGTACCGAATCCCTTTAATTTCATCCGTGGGGCACCCACCCCAATGGACGACATAACTTCCGCCACAACATACGCTGACCTTGAAAAAGGCCTGCCTTGCTGGGCGGGTGACCGTCTACCTCAACGGCTAAAAAAGACTTTGCCAGCTCGTTACGCCTCCGTCAATATAGCAGGGACGAAAACGTTACACAGAGCCCCTTTTCGGGGGTATTGTCGGAGGTCTCACTCTCTTATTTTGTTTTACTAATTGCTTAATCTCTTTCTTATTTGGGGGATTTTATTAATACATATAACCCCACTAATGGGCGTCAATTACGGCACCCCGCCCACGCACACCCCGCGCGCGGCCTCCCAGCGCCACTGAGGCAACAGGCGGCGATCGCCGCGCTCACCCAGAACCGCAGACGCCACAATTGAATGCTGTTTAAGATATTCGGTAGATCCATCGCGGATCGCTTCATCTATTCGCGCCCTAGGGCCCCGAACACGCAGGAGAAACGTGTCTCAGCAACAGGTAGACGTAGCCATCATCGGTGCCGGAATCTCCGGCATCGCCACCGCCTACTATCTCTCCCAGATCCCTGGGTTGAGCTGGGTGATCCTCGATGCCAAGGAGGATCTCGGAGGCACGTGGCACACCTTCTCCTACCCCGGACTGCGCAGTGATTCCGATATCGATAGCTACTGCTTTTCCTTCGAGTCCTGGACGGGCAGCCGGCCTTTGGGCACCGGCGAGGAGATTCTGCACTATCTGCGACACACGGCCCAGCGCCACGGGCTCGCCTCCGGAATGCGCTTCGGCGCCCAGGTGCGCGAGGCGGCCTATGACAGCACCACCCAGCGCTGGCAGCTGCGCTATGTGGATACCGCCACCGGCGAGGAACACCAGCTCAACGCGCAGTTCCTGCACGCCGCGGTGGGGTATTACGATCACGCCCACTCCCACCAACCCACTCTTCCCGGTGAGGAAAACTTCGCGGGCACCATCGTTGATCCCCAGTTCTGGCCGGAGGATCTCGACCTCAACGATGCCGCGGTGGCCATCGTCGGCTCCGGCGCGACAGCCGTCACGCTCGCCCCGGAACTCGCTGCCACGGCACGCCACGTGACGATGATCCAGCGCACCGTGAATCACGCCGCCGTCATGCCTAACTCCACTCCCCTCCAGCCGCTGCGCTCGGTATTGCCGCAGCGGGGCGTGGATGCCCTCGATCGCTGGCGTGCGATCGGCACCCAGGCGCTCACCCTCAAGGCCTCCCAGTTCGCAGAGGATGCGGTCACGCGCACGCTCGCCTCGCACCGCCGCGCCATCATTGGTGAAGAACTGCACTCCCAGCACTTCGAGGCCTCCTATCCCCTGTGGACCCAGCGGGTGTGCCGTGTGCCCGATGGCGATCTCTTCCACGCCATCGCCGCCGGCGATATCACCGTGGTCACCGACACCATCGATACCCTCAGCGCCCACCACATCCACACCAGCGATGGCACGGCCGTGGAGGCCGATGTGCTGATTAAGGCCACCGGACTGCAGCTCAAGGCTTTGGGCGATATCGAGCTCTCCGTGGACGGTGCGCCGGTTCATCCCGGCGAGAAAACCGCCTGGCGCGGCATGTGCCTGGATGGGGTCCCCAACTTCAGCTTCACCCTGGGCTATGTGAATGATTCCTTCACTCTCCGGGCCGAGCTGGTGGGCCGCTATCTGGCCCGCATGATCACCCATCTGCGCCAGCACGGCCTCGGCTCCTTCTGCCCCACGACCCCGCCGGCTGGGCCCCGCAGCCGCATCATTGACCTGCAGAGCAACTATGTGGAGCGCGGGATCGCCCAATTCCCCGCCGTCACCGACACCGCACCGTGGACCCTGCGCAATGATTATCTGCGGGAAGTGCGCGATTTCCGCCGCACTGATCCCACCACGGATATGGCCTTCGCCCCCGCCATTGCCGCCCCAGGCGCTGCCGCCGCAGCCGATCCTGCCGCAACACCCGATGAGTCCACGGACCCAGCGCAGCAGCCGCCGGCATCAGAGCTGCCCGCACCACAGATGCTGCACACCTCCCATGGTCCGCTGCGCTATCGCCACATCCCTGCCACAGCCGAGAGCCTGCCGGTGGTGTGCATCCACGGCATTGGCCGGGGCCTCGAAGACTTCGACACCCTCACCCGCGAGCTGCAGCGCATCCGCCCGCAGGACGCGAACGCGCCGGAGCTCGAGATCCTCAGCCTAGACATTCCCGGCTTCGGTGCCACCCCTGCCCTGCGCCCAGAGAACACCCTGACGCTCATGGTGGAGACGCTCTGGGAAGCAGTGGATGAGCTGCTCGGCAGCGAGCGGCCAGTGGTGCTCGTGGGCCATTCCTTGGGCGGGGCGCTGGTGCAGCGCATGCTCACCGACCGCCCGGCGCACTGTGCTGGGCTGCTGCTGCTCGCGCCGTCGGGCTTTTCCACCGAGATCACCCCAGTAGTCAAGGCCGCGGCCGTGCCGGTGCTGGGTCAGCGCCTCATGGCGATAGCGCATCCGCGGGTGGTGGCCGCCGCAGATAATGTGGCCGTGCACGATCCAGCAAGCATCACCGAAGAGCAGCGGGCGCTGTCTCTGCGCTGGGCGCAGCATGAGGACCGGGCGGAGACCTTCGCCGGCATTTCCCAGGCGCTGGTGGGTACTCCAGCGCCGCAGCGCATGGCGGCGGCGCGGCAGTGTGCCCGCAGCTGCCGCGCCCACGCTATCCCCGTGGGCGCCGTCTGGGGCAGCGAGGATGCGGTGCTCGGCATCGGGCAGCTGGATAACCTTCGTGCGCTACACGCCGATCCGCAGGTGACGGTACTGCCCGGCTGTGGGCACATGGTGATGAATGAGCAACCGGCGGCCACCGCCGCCGCTCTGCGCGCCCTCACCCGGCAGCTTTCTACCCCGTAGCTCTTTGCTGCGGCGGCCGCCGCTGTTAGCGGAAGGGCACCTCGCCGATGGTGCGGCGCAGCTTTCGGGTGCGGAGTCGGCTCTTATCCTGCGCGAGGGATTCCACGGCCCGCACCGCACACATCACGTGCGCCTCCTTCGAGGAGGAGTAGAAGGCCTGCGCCCCGCTGGGCAGCTTGGGCACCGCATGCAGCGGCAGATCCGAGACCGAGAGCAGCGTGCCATAGGGGATGCGATAGCGGTAGCCATTGGTGGCCAGCGCCGAGGATTCCATATCCACCGCCACCGCGGTGGAGCCGCGGAACATCTCCCACAAGGTGGTGGGGGTATGCCACTCCCAGTTGCGGTCATCGGTGGAGAGCACCGTGCCGGTGCGCATCATGTTTTTGTCCTCGCCATAGATATCGCGCACCGCGCGTTCCAGCGCCCGCTGCACCTCAGGCACCGCGGGAATCGGCGTGGACAGCGGGATACGATCATCCAGAATATGGTCGCGCCGCTCATAGGCATTACCCAAAATGAGATCGCCGATGCGCATACGCCCATCGAGTCCCGCGCAATGGCCGATCATCACCCACATCTCCGGGCGCAACACCGCCAAACAATCCGTGGCCGTTTTTGCATTCGACGGCCCCACCCCGATATTGACCATTGTCAATCCATCGTCATTGGGCGCAATGAGGTCATAGCGCGGCATCTGATAGTGGCTCTCTAAGGAGAGATCCTCGATGCTTATCGACGCCGCCTCCTCGCGCGATACCCGCGTACCATCGGGTAGCCACAGCTCGGTATAACGCGACTCCTCCCGCGCCAGCTCATACAGGGCATAAGCCACGAACTCCCGAGTATGCATGGCGTAGTTACTGAAAAGAATAAAGTTTTGCACCCCTTCGATAGGGATGCCGGTGTAGTGCTCGATGCGCTTAATCGCGATATCGAAGCGCTGCGGAGAGAAGTGAAACAGGGGGCGCTCATCATTTCCCTGCTGGTGGAAGACATCCCACTTGGCGTCGATAATGCCATCATCGACAAAGTCCAAGCTGGGGCGCGGCAGCCGCACCCCGAGCTGGAGCGCCTCCTGCAGTTTCTCGGAACGATCCAGCCCATCGATATATTCCGGCGGAATCTGCTCGCGGGAATAGCCCACGTGAATAGTGCAGGGATAATTACTGACCAAGCGTTCAATCATCTCGGTGAAGTAGCGGCCCATCACCCGCGGCCGAGACACGCTGGCGCAATAGCGCCCAGCCGCATCCACATAACCGAAGGGCTGGGCGCGATCGATGGGGCGCCAGCTGTGGACGTCGATCACCAATCGCGGATAGCGCACATTCTCATACTCCGCCCACTGGGCTGAATCGATCACCCGCGCAGCGAGCCGCGTGGAGGCGTCGTAAAGCTCGCACAAGCGCTGCACCGCCTCCTCGGCGGAGGCACACACCCGATAGCCGCCAATTCCCTCTGCCTCTGACTCTGAAGGGGTGATGGTCTCGCCATCGGTGTTGGCCATAATGCGCGCTCCTTAACTTCAGACTCCTATAAGCTAGGGCCCACACTACCGTGTACACATATTTCTGCAGGACTTGCGGATTAGAGCTGCGATTCCCCGCGAATCGCGTGATGACCAGTAAGAAAGGGACAGACGGTTTTCATGAAAAAGCTTCCAACCGCACTGAGCGCGTGCCTTGGCGCCTCCCTCCTGCTCGGCGGGATCACCATCCCCGCAGCGCAGGCTGATGAGGGGCTGGAATGGGGCCCCTGCCCCACCGGCAGCGGTACCGCAGAGCGAGCGGTGTGCGCCACCTTCTCCGTGCCGAAGGACTACTCCGACCCAGGCGCCGGCAACATCGAATTGACCATGAGCAAGCTGCCCGCCACGGGCGAGCGCAAGGGCGTGATCGCCGGCAACCCGGGCGGTCCCGGCGGCGATGCCCTCGGCATGTTTGCCGATACCACCCCCAAGGACGGCGTGAGTCAGAAGGTGCAGCTGCCCGACGATGTCCGCGCCGCCTATGACCTCATCGCTGTGGAGCCGCGCGGACTCAGCTACGGCACCCCGCTGACCTGTAGCAGCGAGAATATCCCGCCGATCGCACTGCCCGGCACCACCTTCCAGATGTGCGAGCAGACCCAACCCGGCTATACCCGCACCATCACCACCGATAACACCGCTCGGGATCTCGAGCGCGCCCGCCTCGCCCTCGGCGAGGAACAGCTCAACCTCTACGGCGTCTCCTATGGCGGCTCGCTAATGAGCACCTACGCCACCATGTACCCGGAGCGGGTCAATAAGTTCCTGCTGGACTCCAGCGTCGCCCCGCAGGATCGCTGGTTCGCCCTCGGCGCCAACCGCAAGGCCGTCCGCCAAGAAGCCATCTCCGCCTTCTTCAGCTGGACCGCAGACAATGATGACACCTATCACCTAGGCACGACCTCCCGCGAGGTGTACCAGAACTTCAGCCGCGTGATCCGCGATAACCTCGGCGTGACCCCCGCCCTGAAACCCCGCGAGGCCGAGGCAGCGGATCTCGGCGCCAGCGGCTCAGTGGCTCTCGACGCCCTCGCCTCCGCCGCCGCCGGCAACGAGCAGATCGAAGACATGGCCCTGCTGCTGCTCAACCTCTATGACTGGACCCAATGGCGCGGCGAGACCTTCGCCGATGCCATCTCCAACACTGGGGATTTCACCGCCGCAATGAAGATCGCCCAATCGGTGGGTCCGATCAACCTCGCCATGTACTCCGAGCAGGCATGGCCAGAGCTTGCCGAGGCACTCTCCCGCTCCGCCGAGCACACCCCCGCCACACCGCTAGAGCTCGACCTCGGCGAGGCCACCGCACAGCCCACCCCGGAGGAGCAGGAGGCGATGCAGTTGCAGGCGATCACCATGCAAAACGTGGACCGCGCCATCGTCTGTAATGAGAACACCACGGCCCCCGACCCGAGCCTGATTGCACCCTTCTGGGAGACCACCTTCACCGGCGGTGACTTCATCGACCTCAATGGTGATCTCCTAGGCAGCGGCCAGCACTGCCTCGGCTGGCCCGAGCCCGTGGCCCCCGCCCGCCCGCTCAACGGCGAGAAGCTGAAAACGGCGCCACTGAATTTGGGCTATTCCAAGGACTCCGCGGTAGGCCCGCACGGCGCGCCCAGCATGAAGGAAGCCATGGGCGGTGAGCTGATCACCCTCAGCGGCTATAGCCACGGCGTGCTCATCAACCACGCCGCCCACGTAGCTCCGGCGGTTTCGGCGTACTTCCGCTAAGCCGCCCCGCTAGGCCCGGCTACCCAGAATGCGCGCTGCATAGTGCGCTTGCGCGAGGTGCTGGATGGCATCGTCGATAAGCGATACGATCCGCGCCCCGCGGGTGACCGGCGGAGTGAAACTGGTATCAATCACCTCGTCGAGATCCGGCCCCGACAGCGCATAACACTGCACGTCATCGAGACAGGCGTGCACATAACTCATCAGCCCGCGCACATCCTCTGCCCGATGCACCTGGATGGCGCGGGCTTCATCATCGCTATGTCCATAGCCCATACCATCGCCGAGCTCACCAAGACCCAGCTGCCGCCGCAGCTCTAGGGTGTGCCACAGCTGGGGCTGGCCGCTGAGCTCGGATAGCTGAATATCCAGCATCCGGCCGGTGTGCCACAACAGCCACGTCAGCGAGTTGGGGTGCCCGCCCGGCGAACGGGAGGCGGTGGCGGCATCGACCTCGCCGAGGGACTCGAGGCTGTCGTGGGCGCGGGTGATGAACTCGATAAGGATTTCGTCTCGTGTCATAACCCCACCGTATCGGGGGCGGGGACAGCATGGGGATTCACAGGGGCGATGCGATATAGAAGACGATCGCTTTTTATTCGTCACTTCTTTTCTCGCTCGCGGGGCTGATCTCGGCGATGCCCACGCGCACTATGCCATCAGGGCTTTGTGTTGATCGCTCTCCTCCCGCGACACCACCGACGCATTCCATCTGTGGTTGGGACTGCTGCAGGCTGAGGTGGCGGCTGTCTTAGAGCGTGCTCTGAAGTGGTGTCTTTGGGGCGCCTGTGCGATCGATACACACGATGAGTATCACTAATCCCTACAGCTGACTCACCCTCTCGGTGAGCCACCCGCCGTGGCTAGAGAGCAACATCACTACGTACTGCACACTAGGACAAGCCAATGATCGACGCCCACATTGCCCTATCCGCGGCTACGGCACGATGAGTACCACCGAGGGCATAGAAGGTGATCGTGGGGCGTCTAGGAATCTTGGCTTGAGTGCTCTCATCCTGGCCTGTATTCACACACCACACGATGTTCACCCGCAGTAATCAAATACCAGAGCCAGGGCCCCCCTGACTGAATGGTGGCTGTGCCACAGGAACCAGTTCAACCAACAGCGACACTGCAGTGCAGGCTGAGGGCCACCCCCACACCGCGCAGCAACGCGCAATAGACACCACGCACACCTCGCAGCCCGTAGCGCACACTTTTATCTCGGCATACGCGACGGGTGGCAGTCCTTAGAAATAACTGGGAAGCGGAGCTAGGCCGCACGAGATGGTGGGCTCATCCCCGCGTGTGCGGGGAAAACGCCACCGTGCAGGTGCTCACCGAGGGAGCCGACGGCTCATCCCCGCGTGTGCGGGGAAAACGCGGAAAATGTAGTCGACTACTGCCGAGTCCTCGGCTCATCCCCGCGTGTGCGGGGAAAACCTTGACCCCGAGCTCAGCGAAGAGGACTTTTGGGGCTCATCCCCGCGTGTGCGGGGAAAACCTGGTAGATGCCGAGAATCACCTGCTTAAAAAGGGCTCATCCCCGCGTGTGCGGGGAAAACGCTCCGGCCTGCTGCCGGTGCGGATAATCACAGGGCTCATCCCCGCGTGTGCGGGGAAAACCTCGGTGCGGATCGACCGTTTCGGATCTAGCAAGGCTCATCCCCGCGTGTGCGGGGAAAACGGATAATGCTCTTGCCTCGGTGAAGGGCACCAGGGCTCATCCCCGCGTGTGCGGGGAAAACATCAACCCCGACCCGGCGCTGCCCGAGTGGGAAGGCTCATCCCCGCGTGTGCGGGGAAAACATAGAATTACCGAGCCGCTGCGCCGCGCACTGAGGCTCATCCCCGCGTGTGCGGGGAAAACGTCGCGCCCAAACGGCCGGCCGCCGCGCCCATGGGCTCATCCCCGCGTGTGCGGGGAAAACGCGGCGCGGTCCTCAACGCGCGACAGTTTTTTGGGCTCATCCCCGCGTGTGCGGGGAAAACTCACCAATGTTCTTGACATTGGCCCAAAAGGCGGGCTCATCCCCGCGTGTGCGGGGAAAACCAACAGAGAAACCCCGCACACGGCGGGGCTTACGGCTCATCCCCGCGTGTGCGGGGAAAACTATCCACGCGCCGTGGGGGCGGCCGGGCGCCGGGGCTCATCCCCGCGTGTGCGGGGAAAACCCCCGATTTCTCCGCGGTAGCCGGCGTCGATGAGGCTCATCCCCGCGTGTGCGGGGAAAACGTGCTATCCATAAACACGCTACCCAGCGGCGACGGCTCATCCCCGCGTGTGCGGGGAAAACTCGGCAGTAGTGGTGATCGGCTGTCGGGACGGGGGCTCATCCCCGCGTGTGCGGGGAAAACCACCTCGTCCGCGATGGCGTCGATGTCGAATTCGGCTCATCCCCGCGTGTGCGGGGAAAACGAGTAGATGTAATCCCAGTCCATCTGTGGCGGGGGCTCATCCCCGCGTGTGCGGGGAAAACTGGTTGCAGCCGCACGCGCAGCAAGCCCAGCAGGGCTCATCCCCGCGTGTGCGGGGAAAACGGATCACTGTGTACTCCCCCTCCGAACTGGGGAGGCTCATCCCCGCGTGTGCGGGGAAAACGAAGCTGGACTTCGGAAGGCGCGCCTTATTGTGGGCTCATCCCCGCGTGTGCGGGGAAAACATCACCGCGTAGCTGGGTGTCCTCGATCTCGTAGGCTCATCCCCGCGTGTGCGGGGAAAACGACACAAGCAACGTCACGAACATGAACAGCATGGGCTCATCCCCGCGTGTGCGGGGAAAACGTTCGTGCCAAGCTGAAGCTGGACACGCGCCCCGGCTCATCCCCGCGTGTGCGGGGAAAACGTCTCTGAGATCGAGGCGATACGGGCCGCGCTGGGCTCATCCCCGCGTGTGCGGGGAAAACTAGGGAGCCGTCAGCTAGCCCTTGGTGCATCGAGGCTCATCCCCGCGTGTGCGGGGAAAACTGCTCAGTCTCGGTGAGTGCCATGAAAGCATCCGGCTCATCCCCGCGTGTGCGGGGAAAACGACACCAGCAACGTCACGAACATGAAGGCGATGGGCTCATCCCCGCGTGTGCGGGGAAAACTTCCTGCGCAGCGACAGCCAGGAGCGGGCCGAAGGCTCATCCCCGCGTGTGCGGGGAAAACAATGAAATGACCGTCCCACCCTTCGAGGTTCCCGGCTCATCCCCGCGTGTGCGGGGAAAACAACTGACACCACAGCCAGCAGCGCCTGCGCGAAGGCTCATCCCCGCGTGTGCGGGGAAAACAAGAGCACCGCGGTGAGGGTATCGCCACCGCCCGGCTCATCCCCGCGTGTGCGGGGAAAACGGGCCCGCGTCGATCATTCTGCCGGATTTCTCGGGCTCATCCCCGCGTGTGCGGGGAAAACAACCCCGTGAGCACGCTCATGCCCTCGGCGGAAGGCTCATCCCCGCGTGTGCGGGGAAAACTCCTTGTCATCGTCCGAGATGTCGTCGCGGTCGGCTCATCCCCGCGTGTGCGGGGAAAACATACAGCGCCAAGCCCCTAGGATCGACACCACAGGCTCATCCCCGCGTGTGCGGGGAAAACTCGCTAATCTGCCATCGCGGCGGGCCGGAAATAGGCTCATCCCCGCGTGTGCGGGGAAAACCAGGAAGCCATCGGGCCCGAAAACATCGGCGTGGGCTCATCCCCGCGTGTGCGGGGAAAACTTTCTGTGTGTGGTGAGAGTTTCTTTCTCTCTCGGCTCATCCCCGCGTGTGCGGGGAAAACTCAATACCGATAGACCGGGCATTAATGTCTGCGGGCTCATCCCCGCGTGTGCGGGGAAAACGGATTAGGCCAGCACAAAATGTGCTCCAGCTCCGGCTCATCCCCGCGTGTGCGGGGAAAACATGAGTTCGAATGTGGCCTTGTGCTGGTCGATCGGCTCATCCCCGCGTGTGCGGGGAAAACCTCATAGTCAACTGGCAGCTCAACGTTGTTAGCGGCTCATCCCCGCGTGTGCGGGGAAAACCTCGAGCTTGGTCCAGCTTCTCATCGATTCTCCGGCTCATCCCCGCGTGTGCGGGGAAAACGAGTTGCGGTTTACCCCGAGTGGGGACGCGGTGGGCTCATCCCCGCGTGTGCGGGGAAAACTCGAGGATAAAGTCGGCGCGCTCATTGTCGATGGGCTCATCCCCGCGTGTGCGGGGAAAACCAGACGGATACCTAGATATCGGCCGGGACGATCGGCTCATCCCCGCGTGTGCGGGGAAAACGCTAGCCCGGTCGCTGACAGTAGCGGAGTCATAGGCTCATCCCCGCGTGTGCGGGGAAAACCGCCACCGAACAGCCCAAGCGCTCGAATAAGCGGGCTCATCCCCGCGTGTGCGGGGAAAACCGCGCTAGACAGATGTTCCTACACGTTGCAGAGGGCTCATCCCCGCGTGTGCGGGGAAAACGTGATTTTGCCCTGAGAGCCGAGGTCCTTGACCGGCTCATCCCCGCGTGTGCGGGGAAAACTCAATACCGATAGACCGAGAGTTGATATCTGCGGGCTCATCCCCGCGTGTGCGGGGAAAACATCGCTCACTACCAGTATTGTTTTGGGCCGTGCGGCTCATCCCCGCGTGTGCGGGGAAAACCCGCCGACCTTCGACCGCCCGCTCACTACGGCGGGCTCATCCCCGCGTGTGCGGGGAAAACGCATTGCCACTCACCCATGCTTCGCCGGTGAGGGGCTCATCCCCGCGTGTGCGGGGAAAACACTTACTGAGCTGGTGAAATATTAGCGCCTAGCTCAGAATAGCTACAACTTGTAGCGGGAAGTTCTCACCTCGATCTGTAGGTGCGGCGTTGGCGTCGGGCATTGCTCCAGCCAGTACGTCGCCGTGGCGTGTCCGACGCTCCAGGGCGAACCATCAAGGTCAGGCCTTCGAAGTCACGAGGCATCCACTTGTGGCGATGCGTCCTGAATTCGAAGCCCTGCTCGCAGTCGGCGGAATACACGAGAAGGGCTTGCCCATCTTTGCAGAGGCCTACGGTCCTATCCCACAGCAGGTCACGGATCCGGGCTGAAGGAGTTCCCACAAACGTGCCCGGCGCAATCTCCATGAGCCACTTAGTCAGATCCCCCCGTAAGCCTGCAGGGCACGCTGTTACTACGAGAACGATCATGATGAACTCGCCGGTTCAGCCCAGGAGACACCCGAGGACACAAGCTCCAATTCACTCCATAGCAATAGCTCCGCATCCGCAGTCAGGACATCATCACTGAGATCGAAGAGAAACTTGAGATCCTTGACCATCCTAGGCAGCAACCGCTTCTCAGTGACGAGATCCCGTAACTTGCGACGAGCAGCTGAACCTGGATCATCAGCCCCCGCAGCCACCGCGTCGAAGGCGGCAGGGATAGCAACTTCAGCTTTGTATAGGTCCGCGATGTCGTACACGAAGGCCCGATCCGTGCCAGTGTGAACAACTCCTAAGGAGGGCACAAATCCTAATCCCGCGACTACGCCGTGCGCGATCCCGTACAGAGCTGCACTGGCAGCCGTCAATCCTTGATTGATCGGATCACTTGAGTCGAAGTCGTTCGGATCATATGATCTCCGTGACCACGGCACTCCCGTCCGCCGAGCCTCGCGGGCGTACACCTTTTTCATACGTGCGCCCTCTCGACCTCTGAGCTGTGACATGGACAAGGACGAGACCTCTTCATCAGGAAAACGCAACCCATACATCTTCCTCGCACACTCCAGTCTCTTACGCTGATTGCTCACAACAGAGGCTTGGACCTCCGCCATACGCGCAGACTTAGCCGGAGGGCGACCACTCGCATAAAAGCGCACACCTCGCTCACCAACCCACACCACGCTGACGCCGGCATCACCCAGCAGGGCCATCCCGGCATAGGTGACCTTGGTCCCAGGTCCCAACATCACCACTGTCAGCATGGCCGCTGGCACGTGCGCAGTGCCTCGCTGATCGTTCACCGTCAAGGCATTTCCATCGCGGCTGACTACAGCACGCTCGATATAGAGAAAGGACAATCGATCACTAAACCGAGCTAATGCTTGGCGTTCGATGGGTACTTCGCTCGGGTTAGGCATTATCGGCCTGAATTTTGGCTAGGGTCATGAGTCCGCACCCATAAGCACGGGCACGACCAATTCCCTGCGTAAGTGTCTGCCGCAGTATGTCGGCATCCGTTACCTGTAGCACACCGGAGAAGCGCGCCTGCGCAATACGAACGCGATGTCCCGAGCTACGCCGCCCTTTGGAGAAGGAGATCATTCTTCGCTCCATCACGCGGGGTTCTGCCACAGCCTTCAGCGCTTGCTCGAACGAATCAGTGTTTCGATCAGGCAAAACAAATCCGGCATTGGCAGACCTCTTGTACAGCCATTCAAGTTGGTGAGCAGCGGATACGTGTGCCTTCACCTTGCCCCTCTGTCCCTTAGTGGGCTCCGAATACGTCGGATTCGCCACCAGCTCGAATCTCCAGAACTGGTTTTGACGGAGGCTATTGAGCATCGGCTCATAATCAGCCGTCTCAGCAGGTCGTGTAGACCATCCAGCCTGCTCCACAAGTGGTGTGCACGTGGGAGTCTCGGGGCCAACGATATAAAGCCGGTGCTCATGCCCTTGGCTATCTACTCGCCACAAAATACGTTCATGCTGATCGCCGAGATCAGGGGGAAAACAAGCCCGTACCGCGGCATGCATGGACTGCGGATCAGTAAGAAGCTTCCTTCCCTCCCGTGTGCGGGGGTTGAGCAACAAACGGGTAAACGTGGTCATGCCTGCACCACCGATTCAAAGAAGGGATCATGGCCTCTATTCGCACGTCCTAACGGATTAGCCATTTCCACATCATCGACTCTCACTTCGTATCTCCAGTCATAGGATCGACGCTGAGGGGAGAAGGAGACAGGCACATCCTGTCGTGCAACGGCACCTGCTTCACCTGGAAGCGCATCCCTGTACACAGCTAACCCAGATGTCTGCGGACATTCCTTTTTGTAGGTCTCGGTCGCGTACCACGTTGGGTGCTCACGAACCGCACTTTCTGCTCCACGATCAACAATGCCGATTACAAGGCCTGGATGGACGGGGCACGACCGCCGCCCCATGTAGAGCGGGTAGACGGGATTGCGCAGCGCTTGCTCATATTCTTCAAGCACCCCGCGATCCTCCGATTCAAGAGCCACGACAAACGCCGCATCGGAAAGAAAGTATCGGGTCGAGAGCATGGCAGGTGCGCTGGGTTTCTCTAGCCACGGCTGTGCAGTTTGATAATCCCGCAGCAAGCTTCCCTGCTGATCAACACGCGTCGCCATCGTCAAATGGGCAAGGTCTTCAACGGATTCATCCCGACTCCGCCCCTGGGCTGCAGCAATAAGCCCCACGACACCAGACTTAGTGGGAGTGGCTGCAGTAGCCCGAATCCTATAGCGCGATTCATCACCCCATGCCTGTAGTGGACCTTTGAGGAGCACCATTAGCGAGTGCGCCATCACTGATCACCCAGGATACGACGAACATCGTTGGCCACCTTCTCACCCATCTCGGGGCAGGTGACAGTTTCAGCAAGGTCGCTGAAAGACTCGTCCAAACCTGATAGCCCCAGTACATAGGATGCCTCGGGCACGAGTCCATAGACAGTCCGAACGTCAGTGGCCTCCTGTGCAAGGCGCTCAGCAGCCACCCTGCGGCGATCCTTCCCGTCCTGAGCTTCAACCGGGGTTTCGAAGCTGGAGACAAGAGACACTGGACGGCCACGCCTTACCTCCACTAGGACGAGCTCAGGCAGGGTGTTATGCGCAAAGGTCGTGACTTTGCCTGTGGGCAGCGACTGGATGAACGCTTCAATAAAGTGCTGGATTGCCTCGATAGCAACGTCCTCGGAATCAAGGTTCGCTACAAGGCCATCAACATTAACGGACGCATAACGGTACAGCGTGGAGGACATCATCTGCACCGTTCCAATCATCCCGGCACCAGTTTCCTCACCTTCTTCAGCCATATCATCGACCGCAGTGAAATAGTCGAACTCAGGGGCAGAGGAGTGAACTCCTAATGCGTGGGCGACCTGAACAGCAGCATCGACATTGAACGCAGCATCATCGGCGACCATGCGACCGAACAATGCGATGTCCACGGAATGCTCGGTATCCAGAATCTTTTTCGCATCACTCTTAGTGAGCTTCTCTCCCTCGCTCGCGAGGAGCGCCTCTACGGCATTATCGATTTGATGCTTACTGAGGAAGAGAAGGTATCCCGTTCGCGGGTACGGGCTATGCTCCTGCTCACCTTCACCATCAGCCTTCTTCTTGGGCTTGTCGACGGCAGTCTTGATCCCGGCCTGCTTGAACAGCATCTCTGTCCGACGAATAGCCTCGTCCTGCTCCACACCACGCGCTTCTAGGCGCTTGGCAATGCTCTCCGGCAGTCGACGCGAACGAGCGCCCACGGCTGCGGAGTCGACATGCTGGTCGAAATACTTGCGCATCGCCCGCTTCCACGACTGCGAGGACACTCGCTGCCGCGAAACTCCGCCGAAGATCGCCGATTTTGGGGCACCCGTGTCATCACGGTTAATGAGAGACGGAGGGACAGTGTGCAGGGAGTGGATATCGATAAAGAGACTCATGGAATTATTCCTTTCCTATCCGATAGCGGATTCGTTGTGGTTGTGAGGGGAGGGAGTGCGGAACACGCCGCGGGCAAAATCTCGTCCCCATCGCAGCAGAACGCCACTGCGTCGCTGCGGGTGCTGTAAAGATCGAAGATCTTGGGCGAAGCGTCCATAGTCGAAGCCAAGCGACTGACCCCGAAGCAGCGTGATAAGAGAACGTAGATGCACAATACGGGCCTGTTCATCCGTGGCCGATTGCATTGCGTCGAAGCGCGGCTTGATGGATTTCGAAGAGCTGCGTGCATACAGAGCCCCGCAGGCAGAGGCAAAGGGGATGCCTGGGCAATGCATAGGCTCTCGCGCACTCTGCATATGAACGGCAAAGAGTGTGAGAGCGTGGAACGCAGCCTGCTCAGAAGGGCTCGCGTGGTCGCCTTTTCCCAACTCCTGTTCACTCAAAGGCAGATCCATCATGAACAGCACACTCTCCAGTGCCAGAGGTGAATCTTCAACGCTGTACGAGGAATATTTTCTCAATTCAGCTATCTGCGCACGCGCTTCTGCTCCCACAGCGGTATGGGAGTGCTTGAGTAGATTGCGCTGCAGCCTCTGTGCTGTAGCTCCCACTCCTTGTGCGAGACTGAGCGAGGATGTCTTGGGACTATCCTGGGTCACTGATCTCTCCTTGTCTTTTGTTCGTTGCTGAGGAGGTTCAGGATGTCTGCAACCTTCCTCCTCAGCCCGTCATAGGCTGTGGCCGCTGATATGATGCGACCTCCTGAGCCAGAATCGTCTGCTCCTATCGTTCTACCGATCAGTGCGCGCGGCCCTGCGCTTCGGACCAGCTCCTCCGCAATCGCAAAGACCTGCTCTTTCAATATTTTCTGCCAGGCCACCACATGCGTGTCGGAGTCGGCTGTGCCTACTCGGCGAATCCACTCAATGAAGCGGGGCTCCATGTCTGCATAGAAGCGATCTGCAGCATCGGCACCGAATTCATAGTCCCCGCCGCTGGCCACGAGTAGGTTTCCAGCGAAAGATCCAAGGGCCGTGGCAATCTGCTCAGTACGCGCAGCGGCATCACGAATATCCTGCCTCAGCGCATCACTCATCTGATTGGAGCGAAGAACATCAAGAGGAATACCGACCGAAGCACTCACAATCGTGCTGACAGATGAACTCTGGGCCCCGTATGCCATGGAGACCACAGAGACATCAAGGATCCCCTCCACCACGCCGTCATCAGCCAACATCGCGAGGTGACTCAGATTTGCCGGACGTTTGGGAGCCTTCTTTTTCTCACTAAAACCAGGGTCACCGTCCAGCACCAGCAGAGGATCGATGGCTCGCCACATCGTCCGCGATGTGTCATAAGGTTTTGCGTAGTACGCCACGTGCCCCTTTTTGGACTGGTTAGGGCTGTAGCGATAGGGAGTCATGGGATCCAGCATGACATTCTTGCCAGCATCGGGAATTCGATCCCCATTACTCACCAGCACAGCTGTGACGGCAGTACCTTCGCGGAAAAGTCGAACACGTCGTGATTGCCAGGTGGCAAGATCTACGGGGCCGGTGGGCACAAGATCGCCCGAGCCACGCTGGGCTGCTGTATCGGGCTTCCGCTCCCATACGGGAAGATCCGGCGTGGACACCTCAAGAACTGCTTCCGGTGTCGTGTTAAGAACTAGGGTTTCCCGCAGCGTTGCTCCGCACACTACGGTTCCACCTGTCATTCCCGTCCAACCGGTGCCAATCGGATAACCTTTTCCTCCCTTGACCCTAGGATCACCCACCGTACCGGATTTGATTCCTGAATAATCCCACGCGTGTGTATGGATCAGCCACCGGGCTGCCTCTGCGAAATCGAGTTTTTCTTGTCCGCTCCCCGCACGCATGGAGAAATACGAGTGCTCAGCCTCAGGAATCAGCCTATTCACTGTCGTTGCTTCATTTTTTTTCGTATGCAGGTCGCTGACCTGCATAAAAGGCTGAGTAGGATGGAAAAGATAGAAACGATCTTTCACCGTGTCTAGATAGTCGAGCACAACCTCATCACGAGATCCAGAGGTGGCATCGATCAGCTGATCTTCAAACCAGTCGGGCCACGAAAAAGCTTCGCGTTCCCGTCGAGTGCTCATGTGCTTCTCTAGTGCATGGTGGTGTGCTCGCCAGTAGATGGAGAGAAGTACGCGCAGCACTGCATAATCCTGCGTGGGCGAATCCCCGAGGACACTGATTGGGCTGGCACTGCCGTCAAAAACGTCGCGAATACTCAGCGTTTGAGTACCCTCCGCAGTGCGGCAGCACATCCACGGTTCATCAATCAGATTAAACCGCGGTTCCGGTTCAACGGTATGTGACACCTCCTGCTCCTTTCTTAAATCGCCGTTATCGTTGTGTGTTGGTTTCATCGAGGCATCTGCCATGAGTGTGGTTGTCCACCAATGCAGTGCACATTCATAAATCTAGCTGTCAGTTCGGACGTGTATTGGATTGTTCTAGTTACTACATTCGATTCCCATATCGGTGGAATAGCGAAGCTGAAACCGTCCAAGTTTTATGGCACCATCGTCATCCAGCGGCATCGCCAGTTGTCCGCGCAGCAGATAATGCGACGCCCAGTGGGCGGGAGTGCGTTCTTCCAGTTCCGTCACCACTGCATCGAAATCCTTATCAAAGCGTGTTATTCGTGCTGGCAGGCGCACTGTACTCGAAGCTAAGCGGAAGGCTTGGGCATAACCCAGCTCGCCGTTGGGAATGATCTCCTCTGTATCACCGAATGCGCGATAGCCATAGTCGGCCTCCACAATGGGGATGACTTCCACGGTAGGTTCACTATCCCTCACCTGGGCCGCGCCCCTCTCTTCATCGCCCAAGTGCACTACCGCTTCGATGAAGCGACCAAAAAGACTTTCGAGATCCTGGTTCATGTATGGCGATGGCACGCGGAAGTGCGTTGCTCGACTCCGAGCAGCGTCAGCTTTGGCTTCATCTTCACCCACCGCCTCGCGCCAGAGGGATACCCAATGCTCCGGCACATTCTGCTGCGGCGCATAAACAGCCTGCACGAGTGGGGCCACATCATCGGGGCGGCGAAATACTTCGGGCAGGTGCAACAAAGTCGCGAGGAGTAGCCGCTGTCCGTACACTGCTACTGCTCCACTGTCGAACGCTGGAACAGGCTCCTGCTGCGTTATTCCTCTGATACACACAATGGGCTGTTGTACAGGCTCTGGGCGATCCTCCTTAGGACGGTGATGCCGATGCAGGCGGCCAATGCGCTGGATAAGGAGATCGACTGGGGCAATATCAGTGATCACCACATCGGCATCGATATCGAGGCTTTGTTCAGCTACTTGGGTAGCCACCACCACGAGATTCTCAGGGCGACCCTCACCTCGTCGAGCCCGGGGGCCGAGCTTGGTGCGCAGTGTCTCTTCCCGCCTCACCCTGTCACGTGCAATGAATCCAGAATGGTGAAGCTCAATCTCCCATGGCGCATTCTCGCTGAGCACCCGATACGCTTCTTGAGCGCGAGCGATGGTAGTGCAGATGATCAGCGCACAGCCGCCTTCGCACAGCAAAGTCTCCACGTGGCTGCGGAGTTCTCTCACACCATCATCGATTACTCTGATCTCCGCATGGAGATTCGTGGGTGATGGCTCTGGGGTTCGAACCTCAATGCTGGTACCGATACCGGCCACAGTAATGAGCGGATATGCGGTGGTCGATTCAGCGAGATCACAATCGGAATAGGCCTTAACTAGAGCGGCTCTTCGCTGCTCCGGCAACGTGGCACTCATCATTATCACGCTCACGCCATACTTGGACAGCCATTCCAGTGTCCTCTCGAGATACATAGAGGAATAAGCATCAAAAGCGTGCACCTCATCGAAGATCACTACTTTTCCGGCCAGCGCCAGATGACGCAGCATAGAGTAGCGCTGTTGCAGCGCCATCATGATCACTTGGTCCATCGTCCCCACCACGATGTTGGAGAGCAGCCCGCGGCGCCGACCACGCATCCACGAGCTAGCAACAACGGACGCATACTTGGCGCCCTCGTCCTCAGCGATACCCTGCATCTTGAGCCGGCGGAAAGGCTCGGACAAGTCGCTCTTCGAATGGGCAAGATACATCGATTGCACCGTATCGCTGTGAGCTGTTCGACGTGCCCACGAGATCGTGCGTTCGAGGAGGCCATTGGCGGTGGCCATAGTCGGCGTCGCAAAGTACACGCCCTGCGCACCGGTGTTTTTTCCTATGATCTGGGCGGCGATCAGCGCGGCCTCGGTCTTACCCACCCCGGTCTCAGCCTCAAGGATCACAAGGCTGGGGCGAGTGATAGTCGCAGCGGCCTCCGCCATTGCCCGCTGCACCGGGCGGGCATGGGCATCGTCTGGCCACTCGAATGCTGACTGAAAATAACGGTCGATATCTCCTTCAACCTGTTGCGGTCGCCAGGGCAGTGTGAGGTCGGTGGCTTCCATGCCTGCAATCAGTCGCTCAACCTGAGATGAATGCACGTTCAGCGGAAAGGCATCGGTGTTGGAGGCAATCCAGTCCGCCATCACGACAATGCCGGTGAGTAACTGCAGCACAGGGGCCGAAGGTGCAACGCGTCGCCGACGGAGTACGTCGAGAACATCGGAGACTCCTGTTATATCGGCCATGGCGGCGAGCAGCTCGGAGTGAATCGCCTGCCATGATGCTTCGTATCCGTCGAGAACTATGCCCACGGTTGTTCTTTCCTCCCGACCGGAAGAGATTCCGTGGTGCGCATCCACGACATCAGAGAGCCGCCGCGCCATACGAGAGCGAAAGCCCTGGCGCACAAGCCACCGCTGCAGCACTACACCGGAGACCACTCCATGGGGCATTTTCCGCCCCAGCTCGTGCCGGCCGAGGTCGAGGGGCAGACCAGATGAGTGGAGTGCGGCCATGAGGTAGTCGAAGCGAGGACTCTTTTCCAATTGGGTTTGGAATGTTTTGCACGCCTTGCCGATGTCATGAATCCCTGCCCACCAGATCACCAGACGGCGAGCATCCTCGCAGTCGAGGTCGAGTTCTGTCGCCACGGTGTTCTTCGTTGCGGGAGATAACCACACTTCCCACACAGCCGCTGCAGTACACGCGGCATCTACTAGGTGTTGGGGAAGGTTGAGGTAGCCAGTGTCGTCTCCCGATTTCGCCCACAGTGCACGCGCCGCTGCACTCCGTGCTTCCACCCAGCCATCAATGGTCTCTGCAAAAGCGAGTGCGTGGCGCATTGATTCGGTGGAACGAGACACTGCCGTAACTCCTTGCGGCGGGAAAAGAAATACTGCTGTCCCCACACTACTCAGTCAGTCCACTCTTAATCTCCAGTTTGCGCTGCGGAATTGGGCCTAGCGGTACTGCGCAACTGCCGAGACCGCAGGAGAAGACAGAAAAAATACCCCGCACCATAGTGAGAAACCATGATGCGGGGCACTAATCATTGTGGGCGAAGGGGGACTTGAACCCCCACGTCCGTAAAGGACACTGGCACCTGAAGCCAGCGCGTCTGCCATTCCGCCACTCGCCCGAGTTGGCGTCTAACCAGCAGTGCTGTGCAAGACTTAACCTAGGTTACACAGATTGTTACACTATCCCAAATCCGCAGGTGGATACCTGTTTCATGGTGGGCTCGCGCGGCGGGCACAGCGTTTTTGCGCTGGTAGAAGTTCATTGTGGCAGACGTGGCCTCTATACTGGGGCCACACTTCGGCTCAAGTGTGGCCATGTCTCTTATATCTTTATGGGGCATGAGAACTGCCTGCAGGCTCGCCCGGTGAGAGCGGTGACGGGCGGAGGCGTTGAGCGTTGTGGCCACCATGGCTATGACGTGCACATTCTGAGCCTTGATAGGGCCCTAGTGGCCATGCCAGATATGTCGGCCACAACTGATGAGCCGCTGAGTACTCTCGCCGAAGAAAAGTAGGAAGGTGACACTGCATCCGCTATGTCTGTGTGGTCGAGATTCGCAAAGATGGACAGCGCCTTGCAGCGCGGCCTAGATAACAGCTTCGCCTTCGTCTTTGGCGGCAAGATTGTGGCCGCCGAAGTCGAGGAGGCGCTTAAACAGTGCGCCGAGGACGAGGCTGTCACCACTTACGAGGGCTATGTGGAGGTTCCCAACCAGTTCGAGGTAATGGTGGGCAAGAAAGATTTCTCCAATTTGCAGGAAACCTCGCCCGAGCTGCCCTGGGATTTCGCGGATCGTCTGGCTCGCTATTTCCGTAATCAGAATTGGTCGCCGGCGGGGCCAGTCGTCGTCAAGCTTGTGCAGGCTAAAGGACTGCGCACCGGCCAGTTGAAGTCCCACTGCATCCGCTCCCAGCGCCCAGAGGATGAGAGTGGTTTCTACGGTATGCCGGAGGACGCGGATGCCGTAGAGTCTGAGGATTCAGGCTCTTTCGAGGAGCACTCCTTCGAGCAGCAGCCGGAGGATCACGACCACGACCAGCAGGATCATCACTACAGCTCCACTCCGCACCGCAATGAGCCGGCGGATCACCAGCCAGCAGAGACGAATGGATATATGAACAGCGATCACCACAACTCCCCCGGCGCGGCCAGCGCAGCAGGCGCCGCTACGGGCGCAGCGGCCGGTTATGCCGCGGTAACCCCGACGAGCGCTGCTCATCACGTGGACATGCCCAAGGCCGCAGCGCTTCCGGCGGAGGATTCCGCCAAGTACTCCGCGGAGACCACTACCTTCGACTCCCCCACCGAGACAGCGGCGGCGAATGCGCCGGAGGAGACCCGCGCCCCAGCGGCATCGCAACCGACCGTGTCCTTGCTGCTGCAGGATGGCTCCTCGCGCACGTACTTGGTCCGCGATGGCTCGAATATCATCGGCCGCTCGAATGACGCAGACTTCCGCCTGCCCGATACCGGGGTTTCCCGCCAGCACGCCGAAGTCACATGGAATGGCCATGATGCTGTCATTACAGACTTGCAGTCTACGAACGGAACCACCGTCAACGATGTTCCGGTGGATAATTGGCTGCTCGCAGACGGTGACGTGATCACCGTGGGGCACTCCTACATTGAAGTGCGGATCACTAATAACTAGGCCTACGCGTACTAAAATGTGTGGGTAACCTGCTTGGCTCCCACGCTGGGCGGGGGTGTCTTCCGTTCTAGGGCGGGAATAACCCCTACCAGCAGCATGGTTGGTGCTGGTAGAGGATGCATCTGTGTGGTGCGGCCGAAGACTGGATCGTTTGCCCTTGTATATATGGGGAAGCGACTGGGAGGCGGCACCACAGGGCTCGCGTTCCCGTGGCACCAGCAGCTGCTGGTTGTGCCCCGTGGCCCAATCAGCCGGACATGCGCACCCGGCGCATGGACGTGCGGGGCGGATATGAGTGCCCGCCTAGAGCACACCGACATTGCCTTTAAAGGAGGCCTGAAGAACAACAATGAGCGCCGTCATCTTACTTGTGTTCCGTATCGGCCTGCTTGTGCTGCTCTGGCTGTGTATCTTCTTTGCGCTGCGCGCCATGCGGCGCGATACCAACCGGCTCGCGGGCACGCAGTCCTCGGGCCGTTTCTGGTCCAAGCGTTCCCCGGCTACCGCCCCGGCGGGTGCGCCGCGCAAGCGCCCCCAGCCACCGGCGCAGCTGGTGGTGGTCGATGGCGCGATGCGTGGCTCCCGCATGGATCTGCTTGGTGTGCAAGAGATCACGATCGGCCGCTCCCAGGAGTGCACCTTTGTGATCCAGGACGACTTCGCCTCCTCCCGCCATGCGCGCCTGTTCCGCCGCGGCGATGATTGGTTTGTGGAGGATCTCGATTCCCGCAATGGCACCCACGTAGGCGGCTACCGTATCGACCAGCCCGAAAAAATCACCACCGAGAGTGAAGTGACGATCGGGCGCACGACCGTGAGGCTGATGCCCTGATGCTGAGACTACATTTTGCGGCCGCCTCTGATCGCGGCCACGTGCGAAAAAACAACGAGGATTCCGCCTACGCCGGCCCCCATCTGCTGGCCTTGGCCGATGGCATGGGTGGCCACGCTGCGGGCGAGATCGCCTCGCAGCTGATGATCACTCATCTGCAGAAGCTCGACGCCAACCCGGGCGATAATGACATGTTCGCTCTGCTCGGCGGGGTCGCCGATGATGGCAACCGCTCCATCGCCGCGGAAGAACGCGCCAATCCCCAAACTGAGGGCATGGGCACCACACTGACGGCGCTGATGTTCGACGGCACCGAGTTCGCCATGCTGCATGTGGGCGATTCCCGCGGCTATCGGCTTCGCGATGACCGTCTTGAGCAGATCACCGTGGACGATACCTTCGTCCAATCCCTGGTGGACGAGGGCAAACTCGCCCCCGAGGATGTCTCCACGCACCCGCAGCGCTCGTTGATCCTCAAGGCTTATACCGGCCGTCCGGTTCAGCCCTCTTTTCGGCTTATCGACGCCAAGCCCCAGGACCGCCTCCTGCTGTGTTCGGATGGCCTCTCTGATCCGGTGTCCTTTGACACCATTGAAGAGACCCTCCGCCACGGCTCTCCCGCCGAGGCGGCCCGCACGCTCGTCGATCTCGCGCTGCGCGGTGGCGGCCCCGATAACGTCACCGTGGTGGTAGCCGATGTGGTGGAGGATGAAGGATCCGAGGCCTCTCAGCTGGCCGTGACTCCCATGGTGGCTGGCGCGCTCAATAGCGCCACTGCCGAGGAGCCGCGCGGAAATACCTCTGCGGCCCGTGCCTCCCTGCTCGACCAGAATGAGGCGCCGTCCGCCGCGCGCGAGTCACACCCCCGCCCAGAGGCATCCGAAAACGATGTTGAGTCGGAAGCGCCGGAGGGACGCGAGGAAGGTTCTTCTTCGCGGTTTCGCTGGATCCCCATCAGCATCGCCCTTGTTCTGATCCTCGCGGCGATTCTGGGCGGCTGGGCGTTTATGCGCAGCGTGGACTCGCAGTACTACCTCACCACTGGAGAGAATGATCGCCTCGAGATCCAACACGGCGTGAATCTCGATGTCTTTGGCGCCTCCTTCCACGAGCCGCACCAGGCGGCCTGCTTGGATAAGTCCGGCAATCTGATGCTCACTGACCCGGTGAAGCCGTCCAAGAACTGCTCCTTGTTCACCTTGGACGCCCTCCCCGAGGCCACCCGCAACTCTGTGGAAGGCTTGCCCTCGGGCAGCTATGACGAGGTGGTGCAGCAGCTGCAGCGTCTCGCCCACGACGCCCTGCCGGTATGCCTCAAGGGCGAGGCCGGCGACCTCACCAAACCCGGAACCAATTGCCGGGAGGTGAAATAGCCCATGAGCGTGTGGCAAAGAATCACCATCCGAAGAAATGAGATGTGGCTGCTCATCTTGTCGGCGGCCATCGTCATGGCCGCGGTGGTGAGCCTCGAGATTTCGCTGGGCAATGAGCTCGGCAGCCAGCTGCTCTGGGTGGGCGGCGGCTTCATCGGCGTATTCATGATCGCCCATTTCGCCCTCGTGTGGAAGGCCCCGCACGCGGACCAGATTTTGCTGCCCGTGGCGGCGATCCTCAATGGCCTCGGCCTGGTGATGATCTCGCGTCTCGACGCGGCCAAGGACACCTCCATGGCTAGCCGCCAAGTGATGTGGTCGCTGGTGGCTGTAGTGCTCATGACCATCGTGCTGGTGATCATGGAGGACTACATGGTGCTCACCCGCTACTCCTATATTTTGGGCGTGGTCGGCATCATTCTGCTGGCCCTGCCCATGGTGTGGCCGCAGGGCTCCGGCATCCAATCCGATGCCCGCATCTGGATCTCCGTGGGTCCCTTCACCCTGCAGCCCGGGGAGTTTTCCAAGATCTTGCTGCTGCTTTTCTTCGCCAAGCTCTTGGCAGATAAGCGGGCACTATTCAATGTCGCTGGCTATCGTGTGCTGGGTCTTGAGCTGCCCCGCCTGCGCGATCTCGGCCCCATCTTCTTCGTGTGGGCACTCGCGCTGGTGATCATGGCCGGAGAGAACGACTTTGGCCCGGCGCTGCTGCTCTTCTCCACCGTGCTGATCATGATGTATCTCGCCAGCGGCCGTATTTCCTGGCTGCTTATCGGCGTGATCTTGGTGGCTATCGGCGGTGTGGGTATCTATCAGATCTCGGACAAGATCCAGTCCCGCGTGGCTAATTTCATGGACCCGCTGTCGAACTATGACACCACCGGTTTCCAGCTCTCCCAGGCGCTGTTCGGCATGTCTTGGGGCGGTATCACGGGCACCGGGCTTGGCGAGGGTTACCCCCAGGCCGTGCCGGTGGCGGAATCGGACTTCATCTTGGCCGGAATCGGCGAGGAGCTCGGTTTCATCGGTCTCGCGGCCGTGCTCGTGCTCTTCACCCTGTTCGTGGTGCGTGGCATGCACACCGCCATGCTGGCGAAGTCCTCCTATGGGAAATTGGTGGCCTCGGGCTTGTCCATGACTATCCTGATCCAGCTGTTCGTGGTAGTCGGCGGTATCTCCGCCATGCTGCCCATGACTGGTTTGACCACTCCCTTCATGTCCCAGGGTGGCTCCTCGCTGATGGCGAACTACATCCTGCTGGCCATCCTGCTGCGCATCTCTCACCAGGCGCGCGTACCAGAAGATCACACCAGTGCCGCACCGCCGCAGCGCGGCGGCGGCCACGCGGAGCCCTCCAGTATCGAGCAGACCTCGCACTTTTCCGCCGTCAGCAGTGACCACTCCCCTGGAGTGTCCCCGTCCAACCACTCAGCACAGAAGAATCGGAGGTAGGTGAGAGACCATGAATAAGGCTATTCGCTCGTCCACCATGATCGCTCTGCTGATGGTTCTAGTGCTGCTGATCAACCTCACCGTGGTGCAGGGCTTCCGCGAAGAAACCTATGCGCAGAACCCGCTGAATAAGCGCCAGTTTTATGAGATGAAAAGCACCCCCCGCGGCCAGATTTCGGCCGGCGGCGTGGTGCTGGCCAAGTCCAGCAAGGCCGCGGACGACTTCTACTACCGCTCCTATCCCTCCACCAATCCGCAGGCCTATGCCCCCGTCAGCGGCTATCTCTCCGATATCTACGGTGCCGCTGGGCTGGAGCAGGGCTTCAACGAGGTGCTCAATGGCACCGATCCCTCCATGCTGGTGTCCAACACCTGGGACACACTCACCGGCAAGGAGCACGATGGAGCTTCGCTGAAGCTGACCCTGCTTCCCGAGGCCCAAGAGGTGGCCTATCAGCAGCTGGTGAACAACAACTATGAGGGCGCCGTGGTGGCCCTCAAACCCTCCACCGGCGAGGTGCTGGCCATGGCCCAGACCCCGAGCTTTGATCCCAATACCGTGGTGGATAATGATTCCGCCGAGCAGGCGTGGGAGCGGCTCACCTCGGATCCGGCGTCACCGCTACTCAACCACGCCACCCAGGAGACGCTGCCGCCTGGCTCGATCTTTAAGATCATCACCTCTACCGCGGGGCTGCGCAATGGCTACGAGCCAGGCTCCCAGCTCACCGGCGAGGCCAAGATCACGCTGCCGAACTCCACCTCGACGCTGGAAAACTACGGTGGCCGGCCCTGCGCTGGTGGCGGCGAGGTATCGCTCACCACGGCGTTCTCCCTCTCCTGCAATACTGCCTTCGTGCAGATGGGCGTGGATGTGGGCGAGGATGCCCTCTACGATGCCGCGAAATCCTTTGGCATCGGCGACACCTATGATCTTGGGCTGCCGGAGACCCCGAGCTCGGTCGGCGATCTCAGCGATCCCGCCCGGCGCGGCGTGTCCTCTATCGGCCAGGCGGATGTGTCCATGACGGTTCTCGACGCCGCCGTCATGGCCGCCACCGTGGCCAATAACGGTAAGCGCATGAAGCCCTATGTGGTGGATGAGGTGCTGCGTCCGGATCTGTCTACGCTGTCCTCCCATAAGCCTCAGCAGGCCAAGGATGGCCTGGATGAGGATGTGGCGGCCAAGCTGCAGGAGCTGATGCGGCAGTCGGAGCGGAATACCTCCGGCGGGCGCGGAGATATCGCCTCCAAGACCGGAACGGCCGAGCATGGCGAGGATTCGCGCTCTAGCTTCCCGCACACCTGGTATGTGGCCTTCGCCCCAGATAAAGACGCCGATGTAGCGGTGGCTGTGATGGTGAAAAACGGCGGTAACCAGGGTGCTGGTGCTACCGGCGGTTCGGTGTCTGCCCCTATTGGTCGTGCCGTGATCGATGCCGTTTTGAGGACGCAGGCCTAGCCGCGGATCGGAAGTGAGAAAGCAACTATGAGTAATGACTCCACCGGCTTAGACCGCGTGCAGGCCCTCATCGGCGATGACTATCAGCTGCAGTTCATTATTGGACACGGCGGTATGTCCACGGTGTGGCTGGCGAAGGAAAGCCAGAGCGGCCGCGAGGTGGCCATTAAGGTGCTGCGTCCGGAGTTTTCGGACAATGAGGAATTCCTCACCCGCTTCCGCAATGAGGCGGAGGCTGCGGAGAGCATCAATTCCGAGAACGTCGTGGGCACCTACGACTACCGCGAGGCGGATGATCCTGCGGGCAATGTGTTCTGCTTCATCGTCATGGAGTACGTCCGCGGCGAGTCCTTGGCGGATATGCTGCGCCGCCGCGGCAAGCTCGAGCAGGAGCAGGCCCTCGATGTGTTGGAGCAGGCCGCCCACGGGCTGGCCGTGATCCACCGCATGGGTTTGGTGCACCGCGATATTAAGCCCGGCAATATCCTCATCACCGAGTCCGGGCAGGTAAAGATCACCGATTTTGGTATCGCCAAGGCGGCGGAGGCCGTGCCGCTGACCCGCACCGGCATGGTGGTGGGTACCGCCCAGTATGTCTCCCCGGAACAGGCCCAGGGCCACCCGGTGACCGCCTGTTCGGATGTTTATTCTCTCGGTGTGGTGGGCTATGAGATTCTCGCTGGCCACCGTCCCTTCAGTGGGGATTCGACGGTCTCGGTGGCCATTGCGCATATTAATGAAGCCCCGCCGGTGCTGCCGCGGGAGATCGCCCCGCAGATCCGAGAGCTCGTTGGGATCTGTTTGCGTAAGGATCCGCAGCGTCGCTACGCCGATGGCAATGAGCTTTCCCACGCCATTTCCGCGGTGCGTTTTCAGAAACGCCCGCCGCAGCCGCGCTCAGCGGCGGTGGCTGGTCAGGCACCGCAACACCACCCCGGATCCTCCACCACCGCGCTCGGCAATGCCACGGTTCCGACCACGGTGAATCCGGCGGTCACCCCGCCACGGCCGCAGATGCTGCCCGCGGCACCTCGCGCGGCTCAGCAGCCGACCGGGCAGCGGCCCGCGAAAAAGAAAAGCATCGGGCCGTGGCTGTTTGTGCTGCTGCTGCTAGTAGGAGGCATGGGCGTGCTGCTGTACTATCTCACTAGCCAACCGACGGGGCAGCCCGCGCCGACGGAGACGAGCAGCACCAGCGAGGAGACGTCGACAAGCAAATTGCCCCCGGTGACGGAGACCGTGATCGAGACGATCACCCCCGAGCGCCGCGAAAGCCCAACGCTAAGCTCTGAAGAAGAAACATCCGAGCCGAGCGTGACCACGTCGCAGGAGCCGACGGAGGAGCCGGCACCTCCACAGCCCACGCAGCCCACCCAACCCGCGCAACCGGCGCAGCCGACCCAACCGGCATCGCCGGCTGACACCCCCAAGAACGACGAAGGAGGCGAGCAATAATGATGCACACCAGTTTCGGTGGCCGCTATGATCCCCAAGAAAATATTGGGCACGGCGGCATGTCCGATGTGTATTCCGCCACTGATACGCTCTTGGGACGCCAGGTGGCGCTGAAGGTGCTGCGTATGGAGCTGGCGCGGGATGAGAATTTCCGCGAGCGTTTCCGCCGCGAAGCCCAAAACTCGTCCCGGTTGAATCACCCCAATATCGTGGCGGTGTATGACACCGGCGAGCAGCTCATCGATGGCGTATCGGTGCCCTATATCGTGATGGAGCTGGTGCACGGCACCACCCTGCGCGGCATTGTCCACGACCGCGGCCCCTATTCGCCATCCGAGGCCGCCCAGGTAATGATCCCGGTGTGTTCGGCTCTGCAGGCCTCGCACGACGCCGGCATCATTCACCGCGATATCAAACCCGCCAACATCATGGTCACGAATACCGGCCAGGTGAAGGTGATGGATTTCGGTATTGCGCGAGCGCTTGACGACGCCACCTCGGCAATGACCCAAACCTCTGCCGTGATCGGCACCGCCCAGTATCTCTCCCCTGAGCAGGCGCGCGGCCGCAATGCTGACGCCCGCTCGGATGTGTATGCCTTGGGCTGTGTGCTCTATGAAGCCATCACGGGCCGGCCGCCCTTTGAGGGCGAGTCGCCTTTTGATGTCGCCTATCAGCACGTGCACGAAACCCCCACTCCGCCCTCGGAGTACGCCAGCGATCTCGCCCCCACCATGGCCACCAATATTGATGCGGTGATTCTCACCGCCATGGCCAAGCACCCGGGTGATCGCTACCAGTCGGCGGCGGAGTTTTCCTCCGATCTCGAGCTGGTGATGCGCAACGCCGTCACCCATGCCGCGAAGATGCACCTCTCCGGCCCGGTGGGGGCCAAGCTGGAAAACACCCATCGCCAGGGCGAGGGTCCGGCACATACTGCGATCATCGGTGATTCCGGTGAGATCTCTGCCGCGGCCGCCAGTGCCGCCGGCCAGCACTATGGCTCGCAGAACGAGTACCCGGCCAATAACCAGTACGCCGCCCAGCAGGCCCCGGCACAGCAAAGCCCCCAGGGCGGGCATCGCAAGAAGAAGTCCTCCCGCTGGGGCGTGTGGCTGACCTCTCTCCTCGCCGTCGTGGTGGTGGGTATTGGTGTCGCTTTCGCCGTGGACTACTTTGGCAACCGCGAGGAGCGGGTGGCCGAAAGCTCCATCTCGGTTCCGACGATCGCCGGGCTCGAGGAGCAGGTCGCCACCCAGCGGCTGCGCTCGGCAGGGTTTGAGGTGATTCGCTCCGAGGAACCCAGCCCAGATGTGGCGCGTGGTCTGGCACTGGGCACGAATCCTTCCGCCGACTCCACCCTGCCCAAGGGCTCCACGGTGACGCTGATCGTCTCCTCGGGTAAGGAGATCGTGGAGGTGCCGCAGATCACCGGCCGCACCACCGAGGCCGCCAATAGGGAACTCGAACGGGCGGGACTAAAGCTCAACTCCACCCCGCGTGAGGAACCCTCGGATACCGCCCCCGCCGGCGAGATCATCGAGCAGTCGCCGCCCGCCGGTACTGCCGTGTCCAAGGGCTCCGAGGTGAGCATCACCATCTCCACCGGTGTGGAAAATGTGCGCATCCCCTCGCTCACCGGCATGAAGTACGAGCAGGCCGTAGGCAACCTCGAGTCCGCCGGCTTTATTCCGCAGCCCGAGTATGTGGAATCCGATAAGCCGGAGGGCACGGTGCTGAGCGTCAATGGCGAGGGCACCAAGGTACCCAAGGGCTCGACGGTGATTGTGCGCGTGTCCAATGGCAAGAAGCAGATCACCGTCCCGGATCTCCGCGGCAAGAACGTCAATCAGGCCGTCGCCGCCTTGCGGGCCGCCGGCTGGAAGGGCACCCAAGCCCAGGTGCGCCAAGAAGAGGAGCCCACCGATGATCTGACGAAGCAGAACACCGTGGCCTCCCAGGTTCCCGCCGCCGGAGAAAGCATCGGGGATGAAGATGAAGTGGTCCTGCGGATCTATCGCTTCTCCCTGCTGGAACTCGCGCCCTAACCGCAGCGAGCAACGCAGCTCGTAGTCGCACACCCGCCCCCGCCGCAGCGCGTGAGGGCGGGTGTGTGCTGTCTACTGTCACCAGCTGAGCGAACACGGCGGCCGTGTGCGGTGTTCAGAAACTCTATCGACGCTGGTAGGGTGTGCAGGAGACGTCCACGGGCGCACCTGCCCGAGAACTGTGAAAAGAAAGAAAGGCTAGATATGCCGAAGGCAAAGGTTACTCAGAGCTCGACCACGGTGTCGACGTCGACGGCTAGCCGCACCCCTGTGAAGATCAATTCCTCCGGTACCCCGCTGTGGTACAAGGTCTTGATGTTTGGGCTGATCTTGCTCGGCCTGGCCTGGTTGGTAGTGAACTATTTGGCTGGCCCGCAGATCGCGCTCATGCGTGAACTCGGCCCGATCAACTTCGCGATCGGCTTCGGTCTGCTCATCATTGGGCTGCTGATGACGATGGGCTGGCGCTAGCCACGCAGACCGAGAAAGAACCCGACTCCGCTGGGGAGTCGGGTTTTTTCATGCCCCACACCCTCACCGCCGCCGCTGCGTAGTAGCGGCCATAGGCCGTGGACCGGGCCGCCGGCACGTTCGCCGCCGCACCAAAAAGACACCACAGGCGGTGCACACCACCCCCATGTGAGAGAGCAGTTATGCACAATTACACAGGGTTATGCACAACCTAGGCTGTGCATAGCGCATGTGTGTAGAAAACGACAAAGTTATGCACAGGCTGTGGATAACTCTGTGGATTCTGCTTACATTCTTGTAATTCAGCGGTTCTGCACAGCCTGTGCATAACTTTGTGCACTAACTCAACACGCTGTGCACACAGCTGAATAATGTTCTAACTATCTGCTCAAACGCAGGTCAGGCATAGGCGTTTCGAAAGCGCGTGCGTTCGAGTCTAGCTAAATTACACGCAGAAGATTATGCACAGCCTCCACAGCGGGTGTGCACAGTCTATCTGCCTTTGCCCACAAAACACTTATCCCCACCGACTGGGCATAACCTGCCTGTCGATGGGGATAACGGTCGGTGCGTTTCTTCTCGCCTGTCACAAGATGCTTGTGGATATCTTCGCGAAGCCGGCCAGCAGAGCACACAGGCTCGCCCCACATAAAAGACCAACAATGGGGGTGCGTTGCTGCCTAGTGCTATACACCAGCGGCCATGCGAGCAGGGCGCCCATGATGATGCCGCCGATATGGCCCCATACCGATACATTGACTGCGATGAATGTGTAGACGATATTCACTGCCAACAGCACAGCCGGCCCGCGCACATCACGGCCGGTGCGGTGGCAGAGCACCATAAAGACCACCATCAGCGCATAGACCGCGCCCGAGGCTCCTGCGGTAGAGGTCAGGGGGCTGGCCCAGGTGATGCACGCGGCCGTACCCACCACGGAGCAGAAATAGGCGGCAACCATCACGCGGCCGCCCACATACTGCTCGATCTCGCGGCCAATGAGAAAGAGCAAAAACATGTTCATCAATAGATGGGCGAGGCCCACATGCATAAAGGCGTAGCCCACAGAGGGCAGCAGCCCGGCGAAGCCGAGATACGCCGCCCGCGGCGGAAAGAACACGAGGTATTCGGCCAGCACGGAGCGTGCGAGGTTGTGCTGCAGGGAGAGCGACTCGACTGCGGTGATCAGATAGAACACGCAGTTGAGCGCAACCAGCACCACGGTCACGGGCGCTTCGCGATACCAGCGGGCAATGGTGGAGGAATTCATGACACTCTTTCTTTAGACACGCAAAGACCCATCGCCGCATACGGCCTCAGGCCGGCGATGGGTCATAGGTTGATGGGGGAAGTCACGGGGGTGGGGCGTGCAGCGCGCTTATCGACGTTCACTGCCCACGCCCCGCCGCGATGATCACCCTCCTACTGGATGTCGATGGACTCGATAACCACCGGGTCATTCGGACGATCCTGGATGGAGGTCTGCACCGTGGCGATGGAGTCCACAACAGCCTTGGAGTCCTCGTCCACAACCTCACCGAAGATGGTGTGGTGGTTGTTTAGGTGCGGGGTGGGCGCCACCGTGATGAAGAACTGGGAGCCGTTGGTGCCGGGGCCGGCATTGGCCATGGCCAAGAGGTAGGGGCGATCGAACTGCAGCTCGGGGTGGAACTCGTCCTCGAAGGTGTAGCCGGGCCCACCGCGGCCGGTGCCGGTGGGGTCGCCGCCCTGGATCATGAAGCCATTGATCACACGGTGGAAGATAGCACCATCGTAGAAGGGGCCTTCGGTGGTGCCGTTGGCGTTGTTGGCACGGTACTCCTTGGTGCCCTGGGCCAGACCGACGAAGTTCTCGACGGTGACGGGCGCGTGGTTGCCAAAGAGTTCAATGACGATATCACCGTAATTGGTGTGCATCGTTGCAGTTGCGGTCTTCTGAGTCATAGCCCTCATCGTAGAGAAAAAACGTGGCATGTGCACCGTCACTGCACCTAGGATGGGACTATCTATTAAAGAAACTAAAGATTGGAAGGTGGGACACCACTATGAATCCCATGTTGCTCGTCCAGGGCGCACAAACCGCTAAAAAGGGCCTTATTGCATTGAATGAGTATCGCGCGCAGAAGGCTGATGAGGCCTATGAGGCCCTGCAAGAGGCCGCCCATGCGGCCGTGGATAAGGGCCAGGAGCTCTATGATTCGGCAGCTGAGGCCGTGGATAATGCGGACGTCGATAAGCGTGTAGCCGATCTGAACAAGCGCGGCTCCGCCATTGGCGCCCAGGCCGCCAAGCGCCTCAAGAAGGCGAAGGCGCAGACCGGTTCCTTCCGCAAGGAGGCCGAGAAGAACGCCAAAAAATCCGGCAAGCAACTGCGCAAGCTGGCCAAGCAGCGGGAAAAGGATGCCAAGAAGGCAGCCGCACAGGCCAAGAAGAAGTTTAAGAAGGACAAGGGCTGCGCGAAGAGAAAGACCTTCGGCACGATCGCCGCGGTTCTGGCGCTGCTGAGCGCTGTGGCCGCCGCCGTGTACTACTTCTTCTTCCGCGAGGAGGAAAAGGTTCAGACCGTCCCGCCGCGCGTGGAGGACTTCGATACCGCCACACCGGATGAGGAGCCGAAGCTGGTCTACTCCACCGAGACCCCCGCCGATGCCGAGGTGGCCACCCCGGAGAAGCCCTTCGATGAAAAGGTTGCCGACTCCCTCGATCCTGCCGTGCCCAACACCGGTGTGGGTGAGCTCGATAATGAGGCCGAGGTAGAGAGCTGGACCGATGAGCGCTCCAGCTCCGCCCAGGCGCATGAGATCCTCTCCGCCGAGGTAGACGCCAAGTACGGCGACAACGAGAAGAACTAAACACTTCTTCACGCTGCGTATAGCCGCGGCGAGCAGAACCGCCTTCCCTTCGGGCAGGCGGTTTTTCTTATGCCCCAGTTTCCGGCCCATACCGTGATAGACCAGTTGGACTATGCAACGCCCCTTCGCAGGCCTTCTAGCCTCTCTGTAGGGAAGCTATGAACCGTGCAGACATGGCGGCGATCACCGCCTCCTCCCCATCCGCGTTGAGGACTGCACGACGAACCTCGGTATCACGCCCCTGCACTATGAACGCGGCGTTCTCGAAGGTCTCTAGCACCTAGGCGTTTTTTCGGTGCGCGATGAGCGCGGCCGTCGCGGCAGGAATACTCTCGGCGATGGCGCTGGCGCTCGTCGGCGCCGGCCCATAGGGGGTGTGCGCCGCGAGTGCCGCGGCCACAGAGTGCACCAGCACCGCCGAGACCACCGCCTCGATAGTGTCGATGTGCTCGGTGGCCTCCGCCCAGGCGAGATGGGCGCCGAGAATCCCCGCCAGTACATCACCCGAGCCGGCCGTCGCTGCCCAGGACACACCCGTATGAACGATGGTGCTCTGCTGCGGATCAGCGATGATCGTCGCATGCCCCTTGAGCAAGACCGTGACACCCAGGAGGGCGGCCAGCTTCTCGCAGGCCTCCACGCGGTGTTCACTCAGCCCCGGCAGCTCATCGTCGAGGGCGGCGGCCAGGCGCTCGAACTCCCCAGCATGGGGAGTGAGCACGGTGAGCGCCTGCCGGGCGGCTAATGCGGCGCGCAGCTTCGGCAGTTCAGCCAGCAGGGTGATCGCATCGGCGTCCACCACCACCGGAACATCCATGGACAGCGCGGTCAGTAATTCCTCGCGCGCTCTCTCATCTGTGCCGCGTCCGGGCCCCACCACCACGCATTGCACCTGGCCGCATTCACCAAGGCTGGGATGAGAGACCACCTCCGGGAGGCATTCCACGACTCTCGCTCGCAGCGCCCCCACATAGCGCACCATGGAGCTGCTGGCCCGCACCGCGGCCGTCGCACACAGCACCCCAGCGCCGATATAGTCCTCAGATCCGGCGAGAATTCCCACCACTCCGCCACTGTACTTATCATCCTCCGGCCCCGGCGATAGATCCGCGATGCCGTGGTGGCCACCTACGCACTCATAGCCTTCGAGCTGCAACTGGCTTCTGCCATAGACCGCGCGCAGGCCAGTGCAGGCGCGCCGCCGCGCAATCTGCTGGGCAATCAGCTCGGATAGCGGCGGCATCGTAGCGCTGTCGAGGGCGATATCGGCTATGAGCACCGTGCCGCACGCTGGGGAGAGCACATGGGCCAGGCGCGGCGCCCCGAAACTCACCGTCACATCCGCATTAATGTGCTGCTCCCCCGCCGCGCCACTATCGGCGGCCACTCCCGAGGGGATATCTACTGCCAGCACCTGGGCCACATCAAGCCCCTGCAGCACCGCGGCGGCTTCTGCTCGTAGCCCGGGCCGCGCTCCGATACCCGTGATGGCATCAATGAGCAGATCCACCCGGCCCATGGTGGCGGGATCGCTCACCACCGTTCCCCCCGCGTCGAGGAAACGCTGCCACGCCGGGGCGTGTACCGAGCTGCTCACCCGATAGGCGCTCACCTGTGTCCAGCCCTGCTCGCGCAGCATGGCGGCCGCATACAGCCCATCCCCGCCATTGCCACCGGCTCCTGCGAGAACCAGGATGTGGGGCTGGGAGGGGGCGTCGATAAGCCTCTGAGCATCGCCCAGCATGGCGCTGGCGACCCCCGCCACCGCGCTGGCGGCACTACGCATCAGCTCATCGACGCTGCCTTGAGCATCGAGGAGAGGCTGTTCGGCGGCGCGAATCTCGGCGACGGTGGCCGGGCTGCTCAGCGTGCGGGTGGGACTACCAAGAAGATCGCATACGGAAAGGCTCATACCCACCAAGGATAATCCCGCCAGGCGAAGGCTAGGAGTAGCTCTCGCTATCCTCGGCGTCCGCAATGCCATAGTGGCGGTAGAGGCGTTCTTCCTGCTCGGGGCCGATATGGGCGCCATCGAAATTAGGGGCGCCATTGATGCGCTCTAAGGGAAAAGCCAGGTGCAGCTGCTCTTCCTCGAGGCGGTGGCCGAGCAGCGGCACCACGCTCGACTTCATACCGAAGAGGCCATGAGAGACCTCCACGAACTTGGGCTGGCCGGTGGCATCATTGATGAATACCTCCTCCACGGCGCCCAGTTTCTCGCCGTCACTATCGTATGCGGTGGCATCATTCAGCGCGGCGATCTCATGCTGAGACACGGGAGAACCTCTTTTCTTGGGTGAGTATTCCACGGCGGCTGCGGCACAACCACGGCGGGTGAGCTGTTCTATCGCCGTAAGCCTCATTCTTCTCACCGCGATGGATCCAGAATACCCAGCGCAACGCAGTGACGGCCACTGATTTTCCCACCCACCGCCCAGACACAACAAAACCCCTAGTGGATAACCACTAGGGGGAATGTGAGTTGTGGAGCATAGGAGAATCGAACTCCTGACCTCCTGCTTGCAAAGCAGGTGCTCTACCAATTGAGCTAATGCCCCAAACAACGAAACCCGAGGGCTTCGCAGTGGGCCTAGCAAGAATCGAACTTGCGACCTCATCGTTATCAGCGATGCGCTCTAACCGACTGAGCTATAGGCCCTTGGAACGTGTAAGAACTTTACCCAGAAAGGGCAACAACACCAAATCAGCTGGTCACACTGCGTTTTTAGGCGTCTCTATCGGTATATGCCAGCGGCCCCAAGCACAGGTGATTCCGTGCTGGGGCCGCCGGCGCTACCGCCGAAAAAGCGGCGTTTTAATCCTCGACGTCACCGATGGTGATCACGACGCCTCCGAAGAGATCAACCACGGCGTTGTAGATGATCGCCACGAGGGGCGCGAGGAAGGTGGCAATCAGGGCGAAGATCGCCCCCACCAGCGTCGCGAGCGAGACCGTGATGCCGAAGTTCAGCACCTGCTCGCCGCCGACGCCTGCAATCACTTCATTGGCCTTATCCCACACCCCTGCGGCATCGAGGCCCATATAGAGAACGATCACGCAGATGATCCAGGCAGCTAGTCCCGTGAGCGATAGGGCCAGCGCTGTCTTGAATGCAGACAGCGGAGAAATATGCCGCACGGCGACTCTCCGACTACTCATTAGTCCTCCTCGGACTCATCGTTGTCGCTGAGACCTTCCACTCCGGGAATGGGGTCCGCGGTGGCATCATCTTCTCCGGTCTTGCGCGCCCGGGCAGCGGTCGGGGACTCGGCCTGGCCGGTGGCCACGGCGGTGGCGTTTTCCTCGCCCTCGTCCTCGACGTTGCGGTCGATAGCCAAGACCTCGACATCCTTTGCCAGGTCCACCAGACGCACGCCCATGGTCGAGCGGGAGCTCGGGCGGATCTGGTTCACCTCGGTGCGGATCACACCGCCAGCGGAGGTAATAGCGAAGATTTGATCGTCCTCATCCACAGCCAAGGCGCTGATCAGCTTGCCGCGCTTCGGAGTGTGCTTGAGCGTGACCACGCCAATACCGCCACGGTTTTGGGTGGGGTATTCCTCCATCGGGGTGCGCTTGCCATAGCCGCCGGAGGTGGCCACCAAGAGGAACTCTCCATTGTCCACGCGGGTCATGGAGAGCAACTGGTCATCGTCGCGGAAACGCATGCCCTTCACACCGGCGGTGGCACGACCCATCGGGCGCAGCGCATCATCATCGGCAGTGAAGCGAATGGACTGCCCCTTTTCGGAGACCAACAGGATGTCATCATCGCCATTAGAGAGTGTGGCGCCGATGAGCTTGTCGTTATCGTTGAGGTTGATGGCGATTAACCCGCCGGAACGGTTGGACTCATAATCGTGCAGCTTGGACTTCTTTACCCGACCCTGCTGGGTAGCCAAGACGAGGTACTCGGCATCGTCATAGGTTTGGATCTGAATGATCTGCGCGATGGTTTCTTCCGGCTGGAACTCCAGCAGATTCGCCACATGTTGGCCGCGCGCGGTTCGCGATGCCTCGGGCAGCTCATAGGCCTTCAAGCGATAGACCCGGCCAAAGTTGGTGAAGAAGAGAATCCAGTCGTGCGTGGAGCAGACGAAGAAGTGGCGCACAATGTCTTCTTGCTTCAACTCGGCGCCGCGCACGCCCTTGCCGCCGCGTCGCTGCGACTTATAGGCATCCACCTTGGTGCGCTTGGCATAGCCGGTGGAGGTGATGGTGACCACCACGTTCTCGCGGGCGATGAGGTCTTCTTCGGTGACATCGCCGGAGGCAGCCACGATCTGGGTACGACGCTCATCGCCGTACTTGCGCACGATCTCCTCGAGCTCTTCGCGCACGATGGTGCGCTGGCGCTCTGGGGAGGCCAGAATGCTCTGCAGATCCTCGATGAGGGCCTGCAGTTCGGCTAGCTCGTCCACGATCTTCTGCCGCTCCAGAGCGGCGAGGCGACGCAGCTGCATGGCCAAAATAGCGTCTGCCTGGATCTCGTCGACATCCAGCAGCGTCATCAAACCGGTGCGGGCATCATCCACGGTGGGCGAACGTCGGATAAGGGCGATCACCTCATCCAGCATGTCCAGTGCCTTGACCAAACCGCGCAAGATATGGGCGCGCTTCTCGGCCTCGTCGAGGCGGTACTGGGTACGACGCACGATCACATCGATCTGGTGCTTCACGTACTGCTTGAGGATCTGATCCAGGCGCAGGGTACGCGGCACACCATCCACAATGGAGAGCATGTTCGCACCGAAGCTGGTTTGCAGCTGGGAGTGCTTGAATAGGTTATTCAGCACCACGCGCGGCACCGCGTCGCGCTTAAGGGTCACCACGATGCGCAGGCCGACGCGATCGGAGGACTCATCGTCCACGCTGGAGATACCCGCCAGCTTGCCGTGCTTGACCTGCTCCGCAATCGAGGAGACCAGGTTATCGGGATTCACCATGTAGGGCAGCTCAGTGATCACGATGATCTGCCGGTTACCCAGTTCCTCGATGCTGGTGACACCGCGCATGCGAATCGAGCCACGGCCCGTAGTGTAGGCATCCTTGATGCCCTCATCGCCCACAATCAACCCTGCAGTCGGGAAATCGGGGCCCTTCACGCGCTCCATGCACGCCTCGAGCGCCGACTTCTCATCGGCCTCGGGATGGGCAAGAATCCAATAAATGGCCTCGGCCAGCTCGTTGAGGTTGTGCGGCGGGATGTTGGTGGCCATACCCACGGCGATACCGCCGGAGCCATTCATCAACAGATTCGGCACGCGTGAGGGAAGAATATCCGGCTCGAGGGTCTTGCCGTCATAGTTCGGGGAGAAATCCACGGTGTTCTCGCGGATATCGCGCACCATCTCCATGGCCAGCGGCGTGAGACGGCACTCGGTATAACGCATGGCGGCCGGGCCGTCATTACCGCGAGAACCGAAGTTACCCTGGCCATCCACCAGCGGATAGCGCATGGACCACGGCTGGGCCATACGCACCAGGGTGTCATAAATCGCGGAGTCACCGTGCGGGTGATAGTGACCCATAGTGTCGGCCACTGGGCGCGCCGACTTCACATAGCCGCGCTCCGGGCGATAGCCGGAGTCAAACATCGAGTACAAAATACGGCGGTGCACCGGCTTGAGACCGTCGCGCACCTCCGGCAGCGCTCGACCAACAATGACAGACATGGCGTAGTCGATATAACTCGACTGCATCTCCTCATTGATATCGATGGGTTCGATGCGGTCGAATAAGCTCTCGCCGCCCTGATTGTCATCGCTCACGCGCGTCACCTCTTATGGTTTGGGTTTCTCAGAATCCAATCTCCGCCATTCTACTCCCCTTTTCGCCGCAGAGTGGCACTGAGCGCGATTTACACGCATTTTTTCGCTTATCGACGCTACTATGATCGAATTCACACCACCCTTCCGGCCCGCATAGAGGCTCTCAGGCGCGCACAGAGAAAGAAAATGATTCCCCGTTCTCTTGGCGCCGCCCCTCTGCTCATGTAAGCTATGTTGCAGTTGTGATTGCAGTGAAAGCATGTGACTACTGAGGTGGTCGGCTGAGCTGTGGCGGAAGAGTCACAACACGCGAATACGATCCTTGTAGTTCCACATTTCTCAGGTGCGCCGAAAAATGTGGAACTACAAGGATGTTGCGTTATCTGCAGTTCAGAGCCCGTACCATGAGGGTCATGCAACATTTACGCGAACTGCTCACCAAGGACGATGACACCACCAACGCGGTCGTTTCCGACTTCAGCGCCCTGGTGGAGAAGAAGGTGCAGGAGCAAAGCGGTATCTCCGGCAAGCTGATCACAGGTGCCCTCGCCGCCGCCAAGAAGGTGGATTCGGACATCGTGAATAAGGCTGCCCGCCGCCTGCTCCCCGAAATGGCCGATGAGTTGGACCCCTATTGGCAGAAGTTCCAGGAGCCGGGGGCTGGTCACAGCTTCGGCACCTACCTCGAGGAGAACTCCACCGAGGTGGTCAACTCCATCATGACCGTGGCGGACCGCAACGCCGATAAGATCTCGGCCGCGCCGCTGAAGAAGGTCTACTCCTCGGTCCGTGGCAAGAGCGAGAAGCTCATCACCGACTCCCTCTTCGAAACCGGAGAGATCATCCACAAGCACGCCAGCTAAACGGCCCTATCTTCACCGCGATACACCACCACCCGCCTCCTGCAGTGCAGGAGGCGGGTGGTGTGCTTGATGCGGGCTGCGTGACAACGCAGCGGGCGATCCTAGATATCGAGGAAGCGCACATCCTTAGCATTGCGGGTGATGAAGCTGCGACGGGCGCGCACATCGTCGCCCATGAGCACGGAGAAGAGCTCATCGGCGGCCTGGGCATCGCCCACATCCACGCGGCGGAGAATACGGGTCTCGGGATCCATGGTGGTCTCCCATAGCTCCTTGGCGCTCATCTCGCCCAGACCCTTATAGCGCTGGATGCCGTCATCCTTGTTGATCTTGCGGCCCTCGGCCAGGCCGGCGGCCAGCTGCTCATCGCGCTCGCCATCGGAGAAGGCGAAACCAGGCCGGCCCTTGCCCCACTTCAGCTTGTACAGCGGCGGCTGGGCCAAGAACACATGGCCTTCCTCAATCAGCTGCGGCATGAAGCGGTAGAGCAGCGTCAGCAGCAAGGTCGCGATGTGCTGGCCGTCCACATCGGCGTCGGCCATCAGCACGATCTTGTGATAGCGCAGCTTGTTGATGTCGAACTCATCATGAATACCCGTGCCGAGAGCAGTGATGATGGCCTGCACCTCATTGGACTTCAGCACGCGATCCAAACGGGCCTTCTCCACGTTCAGGATTTTGCCGCGCAGCGGCAAAATGGCCTGGAACATCGAATCGCGGCCGGACTTCGCGGAACCACCTGCGGAGTCACCCTCCACGATGTAGAGCTCGGAACGCACCGGATCCTTCGAACGGCAATCGGCCAACTTACCGGGCAGGCCACCAAGATCGGTGGCGGATTTGCGCCGCACCAGATCACGGGCACGACGGGCAGCTTGGCGGGCGTGCGCAGACGCCAGCGCCTTGTTGATGATCACCTTCGCCTCGGCCGGGTTGGCCTCCAACCAGTCCGCGATGTGCTCATTCACCATCTTCTGCACGAAGGACCGCACCTCGGTATTACCGAGCTTGGTCTTGGTCTGGCCCTCGAACTGAGGATCAGCCACGCGCACGGAAATCACCGCGGCCAAGCCCTCGCGGCAGTCCTCGCCGGTGAGCTTGCCGTCCTTTTCCTTGAGCAGCTTGTGGGATTGGGCATAGCGGTTCATCAAACCGGTCAGGGCCGCGCGGAATCCCTCTTCGTGGGTGCCGCCCTCGATGGTGTTGATGGTGTTCGCGAAGGTGTGCACGGACTGCTTAAAGCCCTTATTCCACTGCATCGCGATCTCCACCTCGTGCTCCTCGGTCTTGGCATCAAAACCGATGATGGTGGGGTGGATCGGGGTCTTCGTATCGTTGAGATACTCGACGTAGTTAATCAGGCCCTCAGGGTAGAAGAACTCACGGACCTTGTCCTTCTTCTTCCCGGGCTTATCCTTGGCGCCCTCGCCGAGCGCCTCGCGGTTTTCTTCCTGCTCATCGATATCATCCAGGGAAGGAGTATCAATGGCGGCGGCGTCCTCGCCGGCCTCGGCGAGAGCATCGAGCTCGGCCTCGGCATCGGAGACGCGCTTATCGATCAGCTCGATCTTCAAACCCTTGTTCAGGAAGGCCATTTCCTGCAAGCGGCGGGCGATGGTGTCGAACTTAAACTCTGTGGTTTCGAAGATCTCCGGATCCGGCCAGAAACGCACCGTGGTGCCGCTGCCGCGGGCGTTGCCACCCTCCTCCAGCTCCTCCGGAATCGCGTTCCTGAAGTTCTGCAACCAGTGCTTGCCATCGCGCTTGATATCCGCCTCAACACGCGTCGAGAGCGCATTGACCACCGAGATACCCACACCGTGAAGACCACCGGAGACCGCATAGGACTCCGAGTCGAACTTGCCGCCGGCGTGCAGCTGCGTCATAACCACCTGCACGGTCGGCGCGCCCGAGGGGTGCATTTCCACGGGAATACCACGGCCATCGTCGACGACTTCCACGCCGCCATCCTCCAAGAGAGTGACTTTCACCTTGGTGGCATAGCCGGCCATGGCCTCATCGACGGAGTTATCCACGACCTCCCACACCAGGTGGTGGAGGCCGCGCTCACCGGTGGAACCGATGTACATGCCGGGGCGCTTACGCACTGCCTCAAGACCTTCGAGGATGGTAATTGAGGAGGCATCATAAATGTGTTCGGTGCTAGCCACTGTAATTACTCAAACTCCTTGAAACAGATTAATTAGACCCCTCCATATTACACCCCTACAGGCCCAATCACCGCCTTCACTCCCCGATGAGCTATCCCCCTACTTGCCTGGCGCCTCATTCGCTCTCAGGCAGAAACAGAGCGGGTTAGACGCACCGGCCCGTGGCCTATCCGTAGGTATCGCGCGGCCCGCGGCCCTTCACGTGCAGCGGGCCATGACGCCAGCTGGGCGCCTCGGGGCCGTGAATCTTCAAGGTAGTAACCACATTCGGGCCCACCTTTTCTGCGATTTTGGCTAGGATCATGCGCTGCATGGCGCGCAAATTCGTCGCCTGCGGGGTGGTGGCACAGCGTACGTAGACGGTGGTTCCCTTCACCCTTTCCACCACGGCATAGCCGGCGATCGTCGGCCCCACTAGTTCCGGCCAGTGGGTCTGCACCCAGCCATTGGCTAAATCCTTGCCCCAGCCTCGGGCCGTGATTTCCTCCGAGAGCACCTCCCCCACCGAGGAGAAGGTGCGGGCTCGGCGCAACGCCCGCCCATCCGGGCCGGTGGCGCGCAGCACGGTATTCGAGCCGCGCCGCAACCGCCACGAACGCGGCGCCGAGGAGGACTTGTCCAAGCCCATACGCTGCAACATCGCCGAGGAATCGGCGCGATCAGAATCCAGGCGGCGAGTGGTATCGCGGCGCTGCCGCGATAAATCCGGCACATAGCCCCGCCGCTTTTTCGCCTCGGCGCGCACCGCCTGAAAAGAGCGGCTAATCAGATCCGCCGGGCGGGACGGCGCCGGTGCCGCGCCCTTAGAGGCAGAGTTGGGGCTCGTTTCCTTCGGCTGCGCCGCGGCCGGTGGCTGCTGCTTGTCGCTCACGACGACGCACCCTCCTCGGGCTCAGCCGCGGCAGGAGGATCGAGGGGCATGGGAGTGAGCGTCGATAAGCGAGCGTGCTCCTTGCCCTCTGGATCGGCGACGGCCTCCACGAAGTAGCGGGCAGCAATGTGCTCATCCAGATTATCGGGCAGGTCATCGCCCACGGCTGCGGTGATGAGCACCTGCTCGGCGTCCTGGGCCAGCCCCACGAGCTGGGCGCGGCGGCGCGCATCCAGCTCGGCAAAAACATCGTCCAGGATGAGTACCGGATCTGTGCCATCGCCGCGGTGCAGATGAAACTCCGCGAGCCGCAGGGCCAAGGCCATGGACCACGTCTCGCCATGGGAGGCAAAGCCCTTGGCCGGCTGGCCGCCCAACATGAGCTGAATATCATCCCGATGCGGCCCGGCCAGGGTGATACCGCGTTCGATCTCATTCGTGCGTACCGCCGACAGACGCGCCATCAACGCCGCCTCCAGCACTCCCCGATCGGGCCGGCCCTCCACCTCTGCCAAGGTGTCATTGAGCGAGGAATCATAGGCGATCGACGCCGGCCGAGATTCTGGGGCCAGCCCACTATAGGCGCCGGTCACCAATGGCTGCAGCTGCTCAATGGTGCGCAGACGCTCCTCGAGGACGATCGCGCCGCAGCTGGCCAGCTGCATATCCCAGGAATCGAGGGTGGCCAAGGTGGCGGCGCCATCATCGGCGGAATAGCCGCGGCGCAGCGCGGCATAGTTCGACTTCAACAGCGCATTGCGCTGGCGCACGATCTTGTCATAATCCGCCTTAACCCCCGCGATCCGCGGTTTGCGCGAGGCAATAATCGCATCCAGATAGTGGCGGCGCTCGGCGGGTTCGCCGCGCACCAAGCTGAGATCCTCGGGGCCAAACATCACGGTTTTGAGCACGCCGAGCAGTTCGCGGGTGCTTTTGAGCTTGGTACGATTAATGCCAGCCTGATTGCCGCCGCGGGCCTTAATCAACACATGCCCTGCGAGTTCGCGGCCATCGTTGACCACCGTGGCCGATGCCCGTGCCGCCTGCGCGCCCTCGCGCACCAGCGGCGCATCGGTAGAGACCCGGTGGGAGCCGAGATGCGCCACATAGCCGGCCGCCTCCACAATGTTTGTTTTGCCGTGCCCATTGCGGCCGGTAAACACCGTGATCCCGGGGGTCAGATCGATCTCGAGGCTCGGCCACGAGCGGAAATCGCGCAGGCTGAGATGCCGAATGTACACCGCGGAAGAATTAGCCCGGCAGGCGAACCGGCATCAGCAGATAGGTGAATTCCGACCCCGGGGTGGGGAACTCACCAGCGGAATTAGCCTCGATGGCTTCCTCCGGCTCGGGGATGATGATCGCCGGGCGCGACGGAGCGGTGAAACCAAAGACCACGCGCTGTCCCGGCATGGCGTTGAGGCCCTCCTTGAGGTAGGAGGGGTTAAAGGCGATGAGCAGGGAATCCTGGCCCTCGGCGCCCTCGCCCACCTGATAGTCACAGGGCAGCGACTCCTCGGCGTGGCCGGAATCAGTGGCACCGGCAGCCAACACCACCTGGCCCTCGGAGAAGTGCATGCGGATCTGCGCATTGCGCTCGGCCACGAGGGAGACACGCTTGATGGCGTCGAGAAGCGGGCCGATAGCCACGGTTGCCAAAGAGGTGTGCACCTTCGGCAGGAGCGGATCGTAGTTCGGGAACTCCGCATCCAGCATGCGGGTGGTGGTCTGGCGGTTGCGGGTATGCACGCCGAAGAGACCATCGGCGCCCACCTTCTCGCCGGTACCAGCGGCGATCTCCACGTTCTCGTTGAGCGAGGGATCGATGGATCGGGCGTTTTCCTGCAAGGTTTTCGCCGGGATGAGCAGGGCGGCCTCGACGTCATCGGCCACCGGCTCCCACTCGAAGCGCCGCACCGCGAGCCGGAAACGGTCGGTGGCGGCCATGACCACGTTCTTTCCCTGCACCTTCATGTGCACGCCGGTGAGCATCGGCAACGTGTCGTCTTTACCAGCGGCGATGGCCACCTGGGACACGGCCTCGTTGAAGAGGCTCGGGTTCACTCGGCCGGTCACCTCCGGCAGCGTGGGCAGCGCAGGATAATCATCCAGCGGGATCAGCGGGAGCTCAAAGCTGGAGGAACCGCAGCGGAAAAATGCCTTGGACTCGTCGGTGCGCACCTCGATGGGCTTATTTGGCAGCGAACTCACAATATCCGAGACCAGCTTGCCGGGAACGGCGATGCGGCCCGGCTCATCGATCTCCGCCGAGATGCTGACCTTGGTGGATACTTCATAGTCGAATCCGGCCAGGGTGAGGCCGTCATCGTCGGCGCTAATCACCATGCCGCGAAGTACCGGCTGGGTGGGCTTGGTGGGCAAACTACGAGCGACCCAGCCCACGGCTGCGGAAAAGTCATCTTTCGACACTCGGAAAGACACAGGCTGCGATTCCATGCTTAGCTGAGGCTCCTTCAAGCACAAGCAGCCGCTGAGCAGCCAAGAAATCCTGCTATCAGGTCCTCGGCGATACGGCCAATATGGCCCAGTATCGGCTCATCGGCGGCAAAACAATTGTTCTTCCCTCCCAGCCTACAAGAATCACACTCCGCTATAAACCGGGATCCGCGCGGGAGGGGATATGTGATTCCGCCTCCCCGCACCTCGCGGCGTGCCGTCGTGGCGGGTGCGGTGAATGACAGGAATCGGCGCCGCGTCCACACCCCCTATTTCTTCTTAGTTCAATCCATAACTTTCTTTGGTAGTAGCAGTAGGTGCTGTGCAATCTGTGTAATTCCACGATCCGCGCAGCTCACCCTAGCGTTGCGGCATGTGTTCCAGGCTGTGCATAACAGGTGCATAACTAGAGGGGGTTGTGCACAACTTTCGACCCCTGCTCGTTGTGCACAATTCATGCACCGTCGAGGCGGCTGCGAACAACAGAAAATCGCCACTTATGCACAGGCGGCGACCTGCGGTTTCTCCGAACGGGCAGTAAATGACAATTCTGTAATTACACAACTGTGAATAACTCTGTGGATAACGCCCCAGCGCGCGTATCGACGCCACCTCTGCGGCGCCTTCGCCCAGTACAGATACGACACAGCGCCCGTGCCACACACTGTGCATACGGGCGCTGGGGGCCGCGGCGGGCAGAAGGTGCTCCTGCCCTACCCCGCGGGGGTGAAAGTCTGGCTAAAAAGCCTGGCTCGTAGGCCTCGCTAAGCGGAGCCATTCTTGATCAGCTGGGTGAGCTCCTGGATCTGATCGTAGGTTTCGCGATTTTCTTGCATCTCGTTCTTGATCTTGCGCACCGCATACATCACGGTGGTGTGGTTCTTACCACCGAATTTCTCGGCGATCTGGGGCAAGGAGAGAGCCGTGAGCTCGCGGCAGATGTACATGGCTAGCTGGCGGGCATGGACCACCGCATGGGTTTTGCTCGTGCCGGTGATGGTGTCCACCGAGATGTCGAAGTAATTGGCCGTGGCGGTGATGATGGTCTGCCCGGTGATCTCGACGTGCTTGTTCTCCGGCATGATGTCGCGCAGCGCCACCTCGGCGTGCTCGATGGTGATCGGCTGATTGGTCAGCGAAGAAAACGCCGCCACCCGAATCAGCGCCCCCTCGAGTTCACGAATAGAGGACTCGAAGCGGCTGGCGATCAGCTCCAGCACATCCCGGGGCACTTGGGTGCCATCGTCTTGGGCCTTCTTCATCAAAATGGCGATGCGGGTTTCTAAGTCCGGGGGCTGAATATCGGTGATCAGCCCCGCGGCAAAACGGGTGCGCAGACGATCCTCGAGAGTGGTCAGCTCCTTCGGGGGCCGGTCCGAGGACAAAATGATCTGCTTATCCGCCTGGTGGAGGGCGTTGAAGGTGTGGAAGAACTCTTCCTGCGTTCCCTCTTTGCCCTCGAGGAATTGGATGTCATCAACCATGAGGATGTCGAGGTTGCGGTAGCGCCGCTTGAAGGCTTCCTGGCGGTCATCGCGCACCGAGTTGATGTAGTCATTAGTGAATTCCTCACTGGAGACATACTTCACGCGCAGGCCCGGCTGCAGTACCTGCGAGTAAAGGCCCGCAGCGTGTAGAAGGTGGGTTTTCCCCAGTCCTGATCCGCCCCAGATGAACAGCGGGTTGAAGGCTTTCGCTGGGGTCTCCGCCACCGCGACTGCCGCGGCATGGGCGAAACGATTGGAGGATCCGATAACGAAGGAATCGAAGGTGTACTTCGGATTCAGCGATCCTTCCGAGGATGCCTTGGGGGCCGGCTGTTCGCGAGTATAGCGCTGCGGTGCTGCTGCCTGCGGATTGGTTACCGGGTGCCCGAAACCCACCGAGGCGTCGTGGCCGCGCTGCGCCAGCGAATCATGGTGCTGAGCCCCATGCTGGCCGGGCTCGGAGTGCTGCGGTTGTTCGGGATAGTTGGCATGGCTTTCCTGCCAATTCTTCTCCGGCCAGCCCTGATCCGCCCACTGCTGCTGCGGGCTGTCGCCCTCGGAGTGCGCGGTAGGCTGCGAGAGCGTCTGCGCGCTGCTCGGCGGCGGGACGACCGCTGCGTTGTCGTTATTGAGCATCTCCGTGGCCGCGCTGCTGGCCGCCCCGTGGGGATCTACGCGCTGCTCGGCGTGTTCGGCGTGCTCGGAATAGTCCGCGGCCTGCTCGGGGGCGGCGGCGGTCTCCGGCATGATCGCTTCCGGATTGACGCTGACGGCCAGCCCCGTCGGGCGGCCCATATGGGTGGTAAGAACAGAGGTCAGCGCAGGGCCCAAATCCTGCTCAATGACGGTTTTCGCCATCGCATGAGGCGCGGCGAGCACCGCATAGCCCGGCACCAAGGCCACCGGGGTGACGAGGCTGAGAAAACCGCGCTGGCGGGCGCTAATTGGTCCGATCCCAGAGGAGGGTTGCTCAGACAGCGCCAACAGATCGTTAATCACGCTCTGCCACGTCTGGGCGAGAGAACCAGAATGCTCTGTCACAGGGAAAGCCCCTTACTACACGGGTGGACGGACAATCACGGGCACAGCACCACCACCGGGTGATGGCACGCGGAAACGACACATCCGCACCATCCCTGCCACACAGGCACGATACGTTTTCCCAGCGAGGAGGTCGTTTCCGAATAACGGTGTCCTCGAAAGGAGCTGCAGCCACCAGCCATGGGCACCCCTAGCTCACCGCTATCGCGGCGAAGCGAGGAAACACCAAAGCCTCAAGGCGCACGCGCGCTTAAAGCCGGTCTCCCCTCTCCCCGACGGCCTTTCCGAGCCTGTTCATAACCCCAGAAAAAGCGAGTTATCTCAGTCGGAAAGAACGCTTCGCTGTGGATGCACGGTTGTGTGATTACACCGCCGTGTGCACAGAGCCGACATAGCCGAACTCCATGGTGATGCGGAGTTTTCCACAACGTTATCCACAGCTGTGGATAACTGGACTGCACAAGCGCTATCCACAGCCTAGTCGAGAGCCTGTGCATAACTAAATCGCCGAAAAAATGGGTTCTGAGCTGCATCAAAGCGCCGGGCTCAGGGAAGTCTCAACTTCAGCTTTAGAGTTATCCACAGCCACGGGGTGTTCACAGCTGTGTTTAATTCACGGTTTCCATTGTTACCCGCCGGTGGTGGATACAGTCCAACAATCGCGGGGAATATCAATACTGTAATTATCGTTATCTCCGTACCCTCGGCCGGAAAGTCGATAATCCCACATTGCGATGACATGCTCTTTTTCTGTTGCGCATCGGCATTGCCGCAGGAGCGGGAGCAGAGGGGTGTCGAGGGTCGAGCCGAGAATTACATCGGCAGTATTTCAGGGGTAAAAAATGCTCATTCTCCCCCCGCTGTAGCGCCGTGGCTCTTCCTCGGTGGCCGTGCGGGCAGAGCGCGGGGAGCGTGGCCGAGGGGGCTTTACACTCTTGGATGTGGGTACTGGTGGAATCACCTAAATACCAGTACACCCGTACTATTTGTGCCGAGTTCGGGGCCGTACAAGTCCGTCCGCGATGGTGTCCTGGTTGCAGCACAGCTACAGCGGGAAAAGCACAGGGATGTAAGTTCGCCCAGCTAGCGCCACGAATCTTATTCGCGTGGCAACTTGTTATTCACGACGGCCATACCGTATTCTGTCTAGGTCTATTGCGGTCACGCAGCTGCATCGCGGGTTCAACCTGAGGTTGAGCCTTGCAGATGGGGTGGGCAGGGCCGCGTGTGGACGATACTTCGGCGGTACAGTGCGCTGATTCGAGCGCCGGCTCGGAGGTGGGTGACTACCTCGTTGCGGAAGCTGAAGTATCGATCTGCATCCTGTTTCGCTTCGGCGGAAGAGGGGAAGAAGAGAATTCATCTCATGAGTTCCTTAGGCGTCGCGCAGCGCCAGCGTCTCAGGCCGCCATTGTGGTCTGGGTCTCTAGTGCTGAGCAGCGCGGAGCTTATGACAGCAAACTTTCAAGGAGTGTTTGACCTATGGCTAAGGGCAAGCGGACTTTCCAGCCCAATAACCGTCGTCGTGCCCGCGTCCACGGTTTCCGTACTCGTATGCGCACCCGTTCCGGTCGCGCTATCGTCGCTGCACGTCGCCGCAAGGGCCGTGCTCGCCTCACCGCGTAGTTTTCTTTTCCCGTGAGGCGACGGTGCCACGCACTCTGTGGCCCGGGGCCTCGCCACCGAAAAATTACTCGAGGGGCGCACTGATGCTTCCGAAGAACCTCAAAATTGGTTCCTCTGCGGAGTTTTCGCAGGTTGTCTCCGGCGCAAGCCGGGCCGGAACCAAGCGCGTGGTTGCTTATTATTCGCGCGCCTGCGAGGAGCGGGAGCCTCAGGTGAGCTTTGGTGGGCCGCATTTCGGGCTCATCGTGTCTAAAGCCGTCGGGAATGCTGTGATTCGTCACCGCGTCGCCCGGCGGCTGCGGCATATCTGTGCCGAGCTCGCCAACGAGCTCGATCGCACGGACCGAGTGGTCATCCGAGCGCTGCCTGCCAGCGCCGATGCCCCCGCAGGGAAATTAGAGGACGATGTTAGACGAGCACTCGCACGCAGTCGACGACGCTTCGCCGAGCGCACCGCACAGTCCCACTAGGCCCACTCGGCGTGGCCCGCTGACCGCGGTGTTGGTCGGTGCGGTGCGGCTGTACCAGAAGTATCTTTCTGGACTCAAAAGCGGCCCGAGCTGCCGCTTCGAACCGAGTTGCAGCGCCTACGCGCTGGGCAGCTTGCAGCGCTTTGGGGCGTTGCGTGGGGTGCTGCTCACCGTGATTCGTCTGAGTAAGTGTGGTCCCTGGCATCCGGGCGGCTATGACCCCGTGCCCCCAGTGCAGAGAAAATGATGGAATAATACACGCATATGTGCCGCCGGTGGCGGCGCGAGCGAACACCCCATGTGGCTGTGTTTTTCTGCGGCACGACGCAGGCGCCGAGCGGCGCGCTGCTGAACCCTGAACGATGATCACACCACGTAGCAGCTAAAGGAGCATTCAGAACGCCGTGCTGGATCCTATTTATTATGCAATTTCTGCCATCTTGTGGTTTTGGCACAAGGTGGTCAGTTATGTCCTCGACCCCGACTCGGGTGTGTCCTGGGTGCTCGCCATCGTTCTTCTGACGGTGACCATCCGTGCCTTCCTCGTCAGGCCCATGCTCAAGCAGATGCGCTCGACGCTGAAGATGCAAGAGATGCAGCCGAAGATGCAGGCCATCCGCGAGAAGTACAAGAACGACCAAGCCAAGATGATGGAGGAGTCGCGCAAGCTGCAGAAGGAGATGGGTGTCAACCCCATCGCCGGCTGTATCCCGCTGCTCGTGCAGATGCCGGTGTTCATCGGCCTGTTCCACGTGCTGCGTTCCTTCAACCGCACCGGTACCGGAGGCACCCAGCTGGGCCTGTCCATTGAGGTCAACCGCAATACCCCGAACTACATTTTCGGCGTCGATGAGGTGCAGTCTTTCCTCGATGCTCGTATCTTCGGAGTGCCGCTGTCCTCCTATATCTCCATGCCCAATGAGATGTTCGGCGCCTTCGGCACCGTGGACTTCACCCGCGCCAAGATCATTGCTGTTGCCGCACCGCTGATCCTTATCGTGGTCTTCGCAACCCACATGAACGCCCGCCTGTCGATCTCCCGCCAGGAGGAGCGCCGCCGCTCCGGCAAGACCAAGGCCCCGCAGAATGACATGATGGCCACCCAGATGCAGATGATGAACAAGATGATGCTCTGGTTCATGCCCGGCATCATCCTTTTCACTGGTGTCTTCTGGCACATCGGTCTGCTCTTCTACATGGCATCGAACAACGTGTGGACCTTCTTCCAGCAGCGCTGGATCTTTGCCAAGGTCGACGCCGAGGAGGAAGAAGAGCTCGCCCGCAAGCGCGAAGCGAAGCGCACCACTGCTCCTCGCCCTGGCCAGAAGCCGAAGAACCCGAAGAAGGGCACTAACTCTTAAACGCGCTCAAGCGTCCTAGAGTTCAGCGACCTAGTAAGCCCCCGCGGCCCAGCATCCTCCTCGCAGAGATGCTGGGCCGCGATGCATATTCCCCCTTGGGAAAGGCCGCATAGGGCAACGTATAGTGATGAATACAGTGCAGTCTGGCTGGGCAGGAGATACAGCCAGCGCCGAGGATGAGGAAAGGGATGTTTCACGTGAAACCAGAGTCGGAGGGCGAGCTGAATACAGAGATGGCTCCGCCGCCTGCGAGCGCGGCTGCCGTCTTTGGCGAGCGCCTCGATCTCGCTGTGCGCTATCACGCCTCGCTCGCCACCACCGGCACCCAGCGCGGCTTCATCGGCCCCCGCGAGATCCCCCGGCTTTGGGAGCGGCATATCCTCAACTGCGCGGTGGTCACCGAAGCCATCCCGGCCGATGCGCGTCGCGTGGCCGATATCGGCTCCGGTGCGGGCCTGCCCGGCATTCCGGTGGCCATCGCCCGCCCCGATCTCTCCATCACCCTCATTGAGCCGCTGCTCAAGCGCTCCACTTATCTGCGGGAAGTGGTCGAGGAGCTGGAATTGGAGAACGTCACGGTCGTGCGCGGCCGCGCCGAAGAAAAGACCGTGCGCGCTGAGGTTGGCCGCTTTGATGTGGTGACCTCGCGGGCGGTGGCCCCCTTGGGCAAGCTCGCCCGGTGGTGTATGCCGCTGGTGCGCCCGAATGGGAAAATGATTGCCCTCAAAGGCTCGAGTGTGCACGAAGAATGGGAACGCGATCACGCCACTATCGCCAAGGCCGGCGGCGGATTGGGCACAATCATGACCGTCGGTGAGGGTGTGCTGGAGCAGCCCACCACGGTGATCAGTATCCCGCGCCGCCGCTAGAAGTTGGTGTGGGTGCGTCGGCCTCTTACCCCATTGGTTGGTGACACAGTGAGGCACTAGGCTAGAGGCCTAGGTGTGTGCGCCAAGAGGGTGGCGTCGATAAGCATGATGGCCATGCTCCGGGCAGCGCACGCGGTAGTCTCATAGGCCAGCCATAGAGGGGATAGATCAGCGAGCATGCATGAAACTACGTGGGACGACACACCCATTGCCGCTGCGGCACAGCGGGCGGCGCAGGTGCGCACCCCGAATGCGCTGAAGCTGCCTCGACCCGAGCGGCCGCGCATCGTGACGATTGCGAATCAAAAGGGCGGGGTGGGTAAGACCACCAGTTCCGTCAATCTTGCCGCGGGTCTCGCGATTTGCGGGCTCCGGGTGCTGGTGATTGACCTCGACCCGCAGGGCAATGCCTCCACCGCGCTCGGCGTGGAGCATCGCGCCGGCACCGTCTCCAGCTATGAGCTGCTCCTCGGGGAAACTACCGCCGAGGAGGCGATGCAGAGCTGTGACTTCTCGGAGAATCTCTTCTGCATTCCCGCCACGATCGATCTGGCGGGTTCGGAGATCGAGCTGGTGTCCATGGTGCGCCGCGAATATCGCCTGGCAGATGCCATTAATGAGGACTTCCTCGCCGAGCACGATCTGGACTATGTGCTCATCGACTGCCCGCCCTCGCTGGGCTTGCTCACGATTAACGCCATGACCGCCGTCAACGAGGTGATCATTCCGATTCAGTGCGAGTACTACGCGCTGGAGGGCGTGGGCCAGCTGCTCAATAACATCTCCATGATCAGCACCCACCTCAACCCCGATCTGCATATCTCCGCCATCCTGCTCACCATGTATGACGGCCGCACCAAGCTGGCCGAGCAGGTCAGCAGCGAGGTGCGCAATCACTTCGGCGAGGTCGTGCTCAACACGGTGATCCCGCGCAGCGTGAAGGTCTCCGAGGCGCCAGGCTATAGCCAGACAGTGCTGGAATATGATCCCGGCTCGCGCGGCGCTATGGCCTATCTGGATGCGGCACGGGAGCTGAATAATCGGGGCGACTACCCCGCCACCGAGGAGTCCTCCCCTATCGGCCAAGCCCCATCCGGCGATGAGGATTGACGGAAACATGCCCAGGAAAGATACTGGGAGCGAGCGGGGCGATCGTCTCGATCGCAGGCGCTTAAGCGCCCCTGCAGCGCCCACGCGGAACGCAAACGAAGGATGTTGAGCAACCATGGCGAATGAAACTCGTAAAGGCGGTCTCGGCCGCGGTCTCGCGGCCCTGATCCCCGATGGCTCCGCCAAGCCGCGGCTGGGCAATAATGCCGCGAGCATCGTTCTGGGCGAGTCCTCTCGCGAGCGCGGGGCGGCCGGCAACCAGGGCGCACGCGGCAATCAGGGCGGTTCCCGGGGCCATTCCCAGGGCGTGGCGCAGGGCGGCACCGGCCAGGGTCGCCAGCGCAGCCAGAAAGGCGTGCAGCGCAGCCGCCCCGAGAATATCCACGAGGACTACTCCACCCCGATGGGTGCGACGTACCGGGAGATCCCCATTGGGCTGATCGAGCCCAATGAGAAGCAGCCCCGCGAGGTCTTTGATGAGCAGGCCATGGCCGAACTCACCCACTCCATCAAGGAGTTTGGCCTCATGCAGCCCATCGTGGTGCGCGAGGTAGCCGAGGGCTATGAGCTCATCATGGGCGAGCGCCGCTGGCGCGCGGCCACCAAGGCCGGCATGCAGGAAATCCCCGCGATCGTCCGCGAGACCGAGGATTCCACGATGCTGCGCGATGCGCTGCTGGAAAATATCCACCGCGTGCAGCTCAACCCGCTGGAAGAAGCCGCCGCCTATCAGCAGCTGCTGGAGGAGTTCGGTGTCACCCAAGCGGAACTGGCCGATAAGCTGGGCCGCTCTCGGCCGGTGATTACCAATATGATCCGTCTGCTCGCCCTGCCTGTGTCGGTGCAGCGCACGGTGGCTGCCGGGGTGCTGAGCGCCGGCCATGCCCGCGCTCTGCTGGGCGTGAAGGTGGGCGAAGACGCCCAAGAAAAGCTCGCCAAGCGGATCGTGGCCGAGGGCTTGAGTGTGCGCGCCACCGAAGAGGCCGTCACCCTGCTGAACCGCGGTGGGAATGCGGATAAGCCCGCGCCCCGCGAGAAGGCCCCGCAGCCGGAATACCTCACTCACGCGGCCGAATCCCTAGCCGATAGCTTGGACACCAAGGTGACCGTGCAGGCTGGGAAGAAGAAGGGCAAGATCATCGTGGAGTTCGCGGGCCGCGAGGATTTCGAGCGTATCGTCGAGCTCCTCGAGCGCTAATCCAGGTGCACGCTACCGGCCGGGGATCACAATGGGCGCCGATCACATCCAGCTGCTGCGGCTCGATCCGCGCGGCCTGAAGCATGTGCACCCGCAGGCGCGCCGCAGCATCTTCTGGGAAGTTGCGGCCGCCGATGAGGCCCTCATCCGCGATAGCGCCTTAGAAAAAGAGGCGTGGATCGTTCATGCCGCCACCACCCTCGGGGTGTGCGGCTTCAACCTCATTACCCCCACAGAGACTCTCGGCACCATCCTCTTCTGCCCGCCCGCGCTCGCCGGCGGCGTCTCCCGCCTCCCCAGCGGCCCGGTCCCCCGCCGCGCCATGCTGCTCAGCTCCTTATTTCGTACCCCACAGCTGGGCACTGCGCCGGTGCTTATCGACGCCGCCCTCATGCACCTCAGCCGCCACGGCATAGAGACAGTGCAGGCCTTCGGCTGGCGCGTCAGCGGCCGAGAGGAACTGGACTGGGTGCCCGAGCGTATCGGTTTGATGAGCGAAGAAGAGCTGCGGGCCGCGGGCTTTGAGGTGGTGCGCGAGCACCCCGTGGTGCCCCGGCTAGAAATAACATTGCCGCCAGACTCCTCAGTGCTGGCGGCGGCGGCCATGGACACCCTCAGCGCGGAGCTACACTGCTAGGAAGGTATCGGCTTAGCAGTTTTCCTGCTCGAGCAGTTCCGCGAAATTGTAGGTGCCGGTGGGCTGATCATCGGCATCCATGAGGTAGAGGCGCTTAACGGCCACCACGATGGCCTCGGCGATATCATCGCGCACCATCGGGTCGGTCAGCTTCGCCACGTCCGCATCGTTGGTGAGATAGCCGGTGACGACCTCCACGGTGGGCATCTGGGTCAGGCGCAGCAGCTCCCAGGTGCGGCCGTGATTACCGCAGTTGATCATCTGGGTGCGGGCAACGATCTCTCGCTGGATGAAGCCGGAGAGCTTCTCCCCTGTCAGCGAGGAGGAGCCGAGGGCGGAGCCGAAGTAGAACGTGGCCACACCGGAGGCTTTGTCATTCTTGTAGCGATCGGCTTGGAGGCAGATCATGAGATCCGCACCAAAGGCGTTGGCCACATCGGCGCGGGACTCCGCGGAGGAGTTATCCCCGCGTGGGCGGGACAAGATGGTCTCCATACCGGCGGCGATCATGCGGCCCTCGAGGCGGGTGGCGATATCCCAGAGGATTTCCTCCTCCGTGATGGCACCATAGGTGCCCACGACCGTCATGCCCTGGTCCTTGCCGCCGAGGCCCGGGTCGATCACGACCCGCTTGCCGGCGAGACGTGGCCCTGCACGGCGAATCTGCTCATCCTCGCGGATCGCCTGCGGGCAGCCGCCCGTGATGCGTAGTCCTAGTCGGCTGAGCGCCTTGATGGTCTTGGGCCCGCAGATGCCATCGGTCTCCAGACCGTAGTTGAGCTGGTAGTTTTTCACCGCATCAAAGGAGTTGGGCCCATAGCGGCCGTCGATGCGGTCGGTGTAGAAGCCGAGTTCCTGGAGCTGGGTCTGCAGCTGCACCACGTCATCTCCCACCAAGGTGTTATTCGGCTGGTACTGCAGCACGCGGGCACCCAAGGTATAGGAGGCCTCGCGGAGGGCACGGAGCGTGATTTCACCGATAAAGCCATCAGCGATGATGCCGCGGGATTGCTGGAAGCCGCGAACGACCTCGGCAAGAGCGGTATCGAATAGCGTGTCGGTTGCTGCATAGCTATCGAAGTCATCGGAAGATCCGTCTGCGGATTCGTCGACGGAAAGCAGCCCAAGACGAGCAAGGCTCTTCCGTACTTCCGCTACGCGCGGGCTACGGTCACCAACCCGCAACACGTCCACCACCGAGGTCCCTTCTACATTGATTGCAGCCGCGCTGCGCGGCTTTTCTAGTGCGCAGCACGACACCTGATATCTCAGCGTGTCACTATTCTAGGCGCGGGCGGCCCGCTAAACGAAAGTTGCTGAGAAAGGCACTTTCACGCTGTCGTTTTAACCTTACCAGTTACGCAAGTGACGCAAGTTTTTCCACGTATTCGCGCTTCGGTCGCACGCCCGTGTACTCAGCGACCTTCTCTCCGCCTTGGAAGATCAAAACGGTGGGAATGGACATAATCTGAAACATCGCGCCCAAGCTGCGCTCTGCATCCACATCCACCTTGGCCACTACCGCAGTATCGCCGACCTCCTCGGCAACCTGCTCGATCACAGGCGCGAGCTTCTTGCAGGGGCCGCACCATTCGGCCCAGAAATCCACCAAGACCGGTTTCTCGGACTCGATCACGGTGGACTTAAACGTATCGCTGGTGAGGTTGATGATCTCAGACATGGGGGTCTCCTTGGAGAATGAATGAAGGGCGGGGTTTAGTGCAGCGTGTCTTCCAGTTCGCCCAGATAGTGCTGGGCATCGATGGCGGCGCGGCAGCCGGTGCCGGCGGCGGTGATGGCCTGCTGGTAGTGATTATCTACGAGGTCGCCGACGGCGAAGACCCCGGGCACGCTGGTGCGGGTGGAGGGCTCCTGAACGCGCACGTGTTTGGTGTCGGTGAGTTCCACCTGCCCAGCGGCAATATCCGAGCGCGGATCGGCGCCAATGGCCACGAACATCGCGGCCACCGCCAGCTCGGAGGTTTCACCGGTGACGGTATCTCGCAGCAGCAGCGAAGACACCTTGGACTCGCCGCGCACCTCCTCGACCACCTTGTTCACCATGAACTCGATCTTCTCGTTATTCTTGGCGCGCTCCAGCATGATCTTGGAGGCGCGGAACTCCTCGCGGCGGTGGATGATGGTGACCTTGGAGGCGAAGGTGGTGAGGAAGGTGGCCTCCTCCATAGCGGAGTCGCCGCCTCCCACAACGGCAATCTCGGCGTCCTTGAAGAAGAACCCATCGCAGGTGGCGCAGGCGGAGACACCGCGCCCCAGCAGCTCCTTCTCCCCGGGCACGCCCACATAGCGTGGAGCGGAACCCATCGCCAAGATCACGCTGCGGGCCCGAAACTCCTCTTCACCGACGCGCACGATCTTCACCTCACCGCTGAGATCTGCCGAATCCACCATCTCCATGCGCAGATCAGCGCCGAAGCGCTCTGCCTGGGAGCGCATCTGCTCCATCAACTCAGGCCCCATGATGCCCTCGGCGAAGCCGGGGAAATTTTCCACCTCGGTGGTGGTCATCAACGAGCCGCCGTACTCATAGCCCTCAAAGACCAGTGGCTTGAGCTCGGCGCGTGCGGCATAGATGGCGGCGGTATAGCCTGCTGGGCCGGAACCGATGATGATGACGTCGTGGATCGTGTCGCTCACTGTGAGATGCGTCCTTTACTGTGTGATTCTGCGGCTAAAGTCTGCGGCAGCGGTGGCCGCCGATCGAGCGGCCCTAGCTGCGCGTCAGTGTCTACCTCTGCCACCCTACCCAACCGGTGGGAAAGGCTTCAGTACGCGGGGCGTCCCGCTCGTGCCTTGGTATAACACCGTGCCGGTGTCGAGCATTCCCGTGCGCCGGTATGGCGGCGAGGTGGCGTCGATAAGCCTTGCGGCGGCTAGTTCGCCCCAGCGAGCAGATCCGCGATCTCTGCCGGGTCGCTGTAGAGCTGCTGCAGCTTGGTGCGGGCCCGTGCCCGCCGCGACTTCACCGTGCCCACGGCTACGCCCTGGTACTCGGCCACCCACTCCACGGTGTAGCCGGCGATATCGATGAGATAGAGCGCCTCCCGCTGTTCTGGGGAGAGCGTCCGCATGATCGCCTGCAGCGCCAGCCGCGAGAGCTCGCTGATGAAGGGATCGTGGCTGTGCCGGTAGGCAATGGCACGGGAATGGGTGTCATCGTCCATCACCGCCAGCTCGTGGCGCTGGTGTGGGCGCCGATTGGTGAAGTCATAGCCGGTATTCGACACCAGCTTGTGCAGCCAGGTGGACAGAGTGGCCTCGGCGCGAAAGGTGTGCATCCGCTGCGAGGCCTTGAGCAAGGCTTCTTGGACGATATCCCAGGCGTCGTGCTCGGTGCGGCTATAGCGGCGGGCGGTGAGAAAGAGCGTGGTGTGGTGCTGTCGCACGATGTGGCGAAAAGCCTTCTCATCCCCGGCCAGATGCTGGCTCACCAGCTCCACGTCGGCGCGGCCGGTCTCCCCCCGTGTGCGATGTGTGGACTGAATATCGGTTGGCATCGGTGTGTTCATGATCTTCTCCCCCAGATGAACGATGAACAGTAGAAGCGGTTAGATTCTTAGCGCGCGGTGCTGCGCGCAGATGTAGTGTGCGAAAAATAGATAGCTAAGCAAAAGGTCCGGTGCACACCGTGATGTGCACCGGACCTATATAGGGGGATAGAGCTGAGCTAGAGGGTTATATCTTGGGCTAAGGGTAGCCTCTACCGCGGCGTGACGATGCTACTCTGCACTTTTCTCCTTCACGGTATCCACGATCCCCTTGACGCGGATTTCCTGGATATCTGCGGGCTTCGGAGACTGCGCGCTGCCCGAGGGCATCGGTAGCCGCTCGATCCACACCACCATGCCGCGATAATAGGTGGGATCCTCGTTCGTTGTGAGCTTCGGGAGCGTCACCACCGTGGAGCCCGTGCGCAGCACCGCGCGGCCGAGTTCGGTGAGCTGATCGCGGGAGTCCACCTCATCGGAGTCCGCGGTGAATCCCAGGATGCTCACGGTGGTGCCACCGGTCTCGGCGAGGAACTCCACCTCCGCCGGGGAGGCCGGCTGGGCGAAGTCGATCTTTAAGCCCACCCCATTTTTGATCTCCTCGCCCTCGCCAAACTGGGCGCGATAATCATCGGTGCGCCAGCGGGTGGACACATCGCCGTCGATCACCAGCTCCGCCAGCTGCGGATTATCCGGCCACTCGGCGGGGCGGGTCGCGGGATCGCCCGGCTCCCATTCCTCGGCGCGGGTGAGCTTCACCTTGGTGGCTTTGAGCACCTTCTCCGGTGCGCCAGAAATGGAGTCCGAGTTCACTGGGCTATCGGCGCGGTTGCCGCCGACAATGCCGAGCAGATAGACGCTGGAGGCCGCCACCAGCACCACCAAGCCCACCGTGGCGATAGAGACCAGGGTGAGGCCGGCGCGGGTATATCCCTTGGAGCCGAAGCCCGGCGAGGAGGTGGGATCGGGCGCGGCATCCGCGGCCACCTCGAGGTAGTGTTCGGGATGATCCGAGCCCATACCGAACTCGTAGAGGTCAGCGGCCATCACCCGGGGGTTCACCGTGTCGGCATCATAGAGCTGAGAGGTGAGATACTTCAGATCCCGGCCGGCGCCCTCATCCTCCACGAGCTGCTCCACGGCCTTGGCAATATAGCGCAGATCTTGGCCATAATCGTTGCTCTCCAACACCGCTGGGAAGGCGAGCACGGCTCGGCCATCGGTGTTTACACGGATGCGATCAAAGTGGTCGAAGCCAAGCGAGATACCGGTCTCCTCGGCCGTGGCGGCGGCGTCGAGAAGCGAACTCATGGCATAGGCCACCGCGCGTGGATTGGCGCCGGTGAAACGCTGGCGCTGAGAGCCGGACTGGGCGCCGATGGTGAGCGAGTTCAAGGCGGTGCCCTCCACCCAGTCCGCCACCACGAGGCAGCCCGCGCGATAGGGCAACACGTGGATATTATCGGCGATCGCCGGATGGTTGAGCTCCGCGAGGGCACGGGTGGTGCGGGTGACCTCAGCGGCGCGCTGGGCGGCCGTGGCGGGGCTGACAGGAGCCGCGGGGATCTGCATGCCTTGGGTGTCCACGAACACGAGCGCCACCTGCTGGCCGGTGCGTTGATCGCGGGCGTGCCAGAAGCGAGCGCCCGGGACGCGACCATAATCCCGCAGGAGGCGGTAGCGGCCATTGGCCACAGCGGCACCCGGGACCAGGCGCGGGATGCGCACCTCGCCGGCCGACATCGGCGGCGGCACCGGGGAGGCAGTAAAGTGCTCCACGGTGACCAGCTGGGTGGATAGCTCGGCGGTGGTGGCGGCGGGCAGCCCCTCGTTCGCCGAGTCCTCCTCGTCCGCCTGCGGGGCGCGGAGCATGCGGTTGAGCACCGGCACCCGGCTGAGCTGGCGGGCGAAGGCACTGACCTCGGGCAGTCCCGAGCGGGAGAGCACGATGGCGGTGACGATGAGGAATACGGTGCCGGTGATCGCGGTGCGTAGCATGATCACCACCGAGGAGGCCGCGCCGAAGAAGGTCAGCTGCAGCAGCCAGTCCATAACGAGGCCCACGCCGGCGCCCACCAGCGAGGCACCAATCACCCACAAGGTGGAGGTCATGATTTCCTTGCCGCGCAGCGATCCCAGTTTGCGGCGCAGGAGGAACACACCGATCACCGCGCCGCTGACAAAACCAAAGCCATTGGCGGCGCCGAGCAGAATCACCACGCGCGAGGAGGAGGTAGCCACAAAGGGGGCGGCCGCCGAGAGCAGGATCTTCACCGTGGTGATACCTGCGATGATGAAGGTGGGTGTCCACGCCTCCTCGCGGGCATAGAACACGCGCAGGTGCAGCAGCACCAAGGCGTAGGGAATGAGGGTAAAGGCTGAGAAGCTCAGGGTCCAACCCAAGATATCGGCCTCGGAGGGAGTGAATTGGCCATAAGCGAAGAGCGCATTGGCGATGTTGGTGCCAAAGGCCATGAAGAACACGATCACCGGGATCAAGGCGGCGAAGGTGAGCTTGGAGGCCCACGTGAGATCCCGCACCACGGCCTGATCATCGCCCTCGGCGGCGTTGCGCGACAGCCGCGGCATGATAGCGGTCAAGAGGGTGACACCGATGACGCCATAGGGCACCTGCAGCAGCAGCCAGGCCTGCTGATAAATCAGCGGGGCGCGGGCATCGGCATTGGAGGCGATGCGGGTGGTCACGATGTAGCCCAGCTGCGAAATGGCCACATAGATAACGATGGCGATGGCCATCCCAGCGAACTCTTTGAGCCGATCATCGATGCCCCAGAGCGGGCGCAGATCGATGCCCTTTTTCCGCAGCGGCGGTACCAGCAGTAGCGCCTGCACCACCACACCCATGGTGGTGCCCAGACCCAGCAGCAGCACGTGCGGGTCTGTCACCGAGGCCTGTTCGGCGGGATCCAGCGCCCCCGGCACCATCCAGTAGAGGGCGAAGGTGGCCAGACACACCACGTTGTTCCACACCGGCGCCCACGCCCCTGGACGAAACACGCCCTTGGTGTTGAGCACCGCCATGAACAGCGAGAAGATGCCGTAGAAGAGAATCTGCGGCAGCACCAAATAGGCGAAAGAGGTGGCCTGAATGATATTGACCTTGCCCTCATCGTCAATGGTGAGTCGCGTCAGCAAGGGCGCGGTGAGCACCGCGAGCGTGGTGACGACGATGAGCAGCGTCAGCGCCAAGGTGAACAGCCGCCGAATGAAGGCCGCTCCCCTATCCGGATCTTCCTTCTCGGCGCGCACCAGCACCGGCACCACCAAGGAGGTGAGCACGGCGCCGAGCACAATCTCGGTAACGAGATTGGGCAGCGTATTGGCCACGGTGAAGGCCGAGCCCACCGCCGAGCCGAGGGTGGCGCCGATGGCGAGGTTGCGGAGAAAGCCGGTGATACGGCTAATCAGGGTGGCAATGGCCATGGAGCCGCCGGCGCGCACCACATCGGAGTCGCTGGTGGTTCCCTGCTCCTCCTCCTTGGTGGCCACCGGGGAGGACGTTCCGGCCGCGGTGACGGGCTCCTGCTGCGCCTCATAGAGCGCCTGGGCCGGTTCGGCGGCCAGCTGCGAGTGATCGCTGTGCTGGCTCTCCAGCCGCTGCTTCCGCTTTTCCTGAACGCTAGGTCTGGATTCGGGGAGCGGCGCGGGCGGCGCCGGCGGTACGATGCGGCCGCGTAAGCCGGGCCGCTGGCCCGCTGCTGGCGTGTGCTTGTCTGTCACTTCTCAACCACGTTTCGTCTTCTAGCTGTCCCTCGATCGGCGCGAGGAGCGGCTCTCATCCCCCGGTGTTCTCGGCGGCGGGGTTCGTCTCGGTCTGCGTTGTCTGCTGCGGGGTGGCCCAGGCGGGTCATCCCCGGGACTCGGCCCTGGGTGGTGGTGAGCATGACGACGCGGCAGATGCTGGGTGCGTCGCGCCGCCTCCTGGCGGCCCCGCCTATCCACGTCCCTGCGGTGGTGGCGCTGCTGGTTGTCGGTGCTGGCGGCCTCAGCGCGGGCCATGGCCCGCGCCGCCGCGGTACGCGGCTGGCGCGCCGATCGGGCGCGGCGACGCTTATTCGTGCGCAGCGCTATCAGCCCCACGAGCATCACCAAGAGCACTCCAGCGAGCCAGCGGTTGATGGTGGTGCCGCGGGTCTGCACCGAGATATCCACGGGATTACTGATCAAGGTGTCAGTGGGGGTGAGCAGGAAGAGTTCGAGATCCGTGCGCTGGTCATCGTCGGGGATCATGGCCGTCAGTTCCGTGGTGATGGAACCCTTGGCGGGGATGCGCAGCTGCGTGGGCAGCTCTAATCTCACATTCTCTGGAGCGGAATAGCCGATATGGGAATCCACCGGCAGCGGCAGGCCATTGCGGGCCACGATCAACAGCGGCGAGGAGTTGCTGGTGCGGGTGTAGACGTTGCCCGGCGGCAGCAGGGCCACGGCATCGCGCAATTCCATGAGCATCGCCCGGTTGCCCGTGATGCCGCGATCTGCGCGCTCGGTGGCGGCGGTATGGCGGCGCAGAGTATCGCGTTCGGTGCGGCTCAAGGCGCGCAGAATGCCTTGGCGTAGCGGCGCAGAAAAACCATAGGGGGTGAGCGCGATATTGGGATCGCGCACCATGAGGCGAGTGACCTCGTCGGTATAGCGCAGCTGCTGGCTGGTGGTGATGATCTCGCGGTCGCTCATTGCCGCCGGATCCACCACCTCCCGTGCCCCGGTCGGGGCGGCGGCGGTAGCCAGATAGTCCGTGATAGCCATGGGCGCGCTGATCCGCGCATTGAGCACAAACTGGGCGCTATCCAAGAGGCTATCGGCATCATTGCTGCTCAACTGCGCCGGAGGGAGCACCAGCAGCGGCTCTCCCGCCTGATAGGCGTTCATTGCGGCGAGCTCGAGGGCGGCCGCGGCGCTCTGGCGGCGGGCTGGGGTGGAGTCCAGGGTGTAATCGAAGCGGTAGCGCGGATCCGAATAGGCCGTGGTGACTGGGGCGCTGCCCATACGCGCCACGAGCGTGGCCAGGCCAGAGTTATAGCCCACCGGATGGATCCGCTCCCCCGCGGGTGCCGCGGTGGAATCTGCGAGCAGCACCTCGGCGCGGCCCAGAGTGGGATCGGGGATCTGCTCTTCCTGCGGAGCCTCGTCTTGGGTGAGCACATCTGGGGCTTCGTCATAGACATTCTGCTGGCCGCCCTGCCGCCGCTGCCGCACCCACGCCTCGTCGGGAGTGAGTCCTGAGGAGGCGGTGTGGATCACGCTCTCGGCGCGATCCGTCATATAGCCGGCAGTGGGGATCACCACCGAGCTAGTTACCGGCCGGTCGAGGATCTCCTCCACCGTCAGCCGGCCGCGGGTGACGGCCTCGCGGGCCAGCCACTGATTACCGGTGGACGCCACCGCATTGAGGTCGGCATTCGCCCAGGGCAGCGCCACCACGCAGTGATTCTCGGCGGCGCGGTGGAGCTTCGCGATCCACTCCCCCGCCACCACGGGGCTCGAACCCGCTGCAGACAGGCTCTCCTCGGAGGGGGTATCCCAACGGTCCCGCAGCCGCGCCGCCGGCGCCACCGGAGAGGGCCTGCTATCGGAGACGCGATACCCATCGCTCATGCGATCCACCGCGGCGAGCAGCTGCGGATCCACCGCCAGGCAGGTGGCATCCTGCAGCGCCGCATTGTTCGAGGTGCGCTCGATATAGGTATCGAGGAGCTGATCGAGGCGCCCACCCGAGACGATCGTGGAGGCTAGCTCATCATCACGCAGATACAAGGTCGGCTGGGCGGGAGCCTCCCCCGTTTCGCCCGGGGTGATGTCTGTGGAGGCGGTAATCGGCAGCAGCATGGTCAGGCCACTCGGCGGGGCCGGCTCCTCTGCATCAGGAGGAGACTGTTCCTGCGGGGCGGCGTCGACAAGCGCCGAGGCAGGGCTGAGCGGATCGGTGGGCACAAGAAAACGTTCCGTGGTGGAACTCGCCCCCGCTGGCCCCGTGGCCCCCACCCAGATCAGGAAGGGATAGACGCCGGGCCGGATCCGATCCGCGCTGGCGCCCGGGGGGACGGTGAGCGTGAGTTCGCGCTTCTCGCCGGCGTCGATGCGCAGATCCTCCTCCCCGGTGAGGGAATAAGGATAGGCCTCAAGGCCCACCGTCATCATGGTGGCGGCGTGCTCGGGGTCAGTCGTGGCGTCTCCTCGATAGAGTGTGAGCGAGACGTCCGAGATCGAGGTATCCGCGGTATTGGTGATGCTCACCCGCACCCGAAAAGGGCGCGTGGGATCCCAATGGGACTGCTCCAGCGGGGAGATCTCCACCCGCAGCGGCGAGGCCTTATCCTCGGCGCGAATATAGGGATTGACCCATTGTTGCGCTACCTGGGGATCGCTCGGGTCGAGCACCACCGGAAAAGCCGCAGCCTGCGGGGCAAGGGCGGGCGGCGTCGTGGCGGCCACCGCTGCTACCACCACAGACGCGGCTAGACGACGCGTACGACTCACCGTGGTGTTGTCCTTCCCTCGGCGTGCATGCGCACCGCGCATTCCCGCATCAGAGAATGGGCCGTGCGCGCCAATTTGCGCTCATCGGCATAGGCCAAGCGTTCGATCAGAGAATTCGCTGGTACCCACGATACCTCGGTGACCTCGGGGTCATCATCGTTTAAATCCCCGTCCACATAGGCCAAAAGATGATGGTGCACCGTCTTATGGATGCGCGTGCCATCGGAGACAAACCAATAATCAATCACCCCTAGCTCGCCCAAAACCTCGCCCTTGATGCCGGTTTCCTCCCACACCTCGCGTTCCGCAGTGGCGGTATGGGCCTCGCCATTTTCCACATGGCCCTTCGGCATCGACCACAACAGACGGCCGCGGCGATCCACGCGGCCAATCAACGCCACATAGATACGGGACAGATCCACTGCTCCGTTCTCATCCACGGCCTCCGCCAGACCGGAGGCCACCAAGCCGCCCGCCGAGGTTTCAATAGAGGTGGGCATGGAGTGCTGTCCGCCTCGGCCCTTATCGCCGCGACGCGGGCGGTGCGCATTCTGCGGGCGCTGGTTTTTGCCCCGCTTCTGCTTCTTCTGGCCCTGCGCGCCACCGCGCCCCCCGCGCTTGGCGGACGTGCCGCGCCGTCGCCGCGAGGAGCCCTCGCCGGACTGGGTGGATGCCTCGCCCTCGTTCTCTGAGGTGTGGGGGCGGGAGTTGCGGTGGGCATTCTGCCGTCCCCCACGGCCGCCGCGCTGGCGCCGGCGTCGCCGCCCGCCCTCCGAGCCGGAGCGCGCAGAATTCGAACGCGAGGAACCGGAAGCCTCGGAGTTAGCCTCGCTACCTGCATCGGCAGGGGGCGGGGTGTGCGCTGGGGTGTGGGTGCGGCGCCGCGATCGACGGGTGGAGGCACCACGAGACCGGCCCCTCGTCGTGCTGGGGCTCGTGTTTCCGCTGGAACCGGAGCCTGCAGTGCTGCTAGACTCGCTTGTTCGCTGCGCCGAATTTTCGGCGTTGCTGCTCGTGGTACTCATTCCCTTGATCGTATCGTGACCAGCCGCCGGTTGGTACTTCGACATCACGAGTAGACTCATCACACATATACGGTGACGCCAGGAGGGGGTCGCCGCACTGTGCAAGGAATCGGAGGAGATTCATGTCCGATGCACTGCCGGGATTTAACCGGCTGCGCGAAATTGGCCACAGATTTGCAGATCTTGCAGCGCTTTTCGACGCTCACCAGCACCCGCTGTACCTCGTAGGCGGCAGTGTTCGTGACGCTTTTCTCGACCGCGGTGGCATGGACTATGACTTCACCACCTCGGCGCGCCCGGAGCTGATCATGCAGATACTGCAGTCCTATGCCCCGGCGGTATGGGACACCGGTATCGAATTCGGCACCGTGTCTGCAGAGAAAGACGACGCGCAGATCGAGATCACTACCTTCCGTAGTGATACTTACGATGGCAGCTCCCGCAACCCGGAGGTGCGCTTCGGCGATAGCCTTGAGGGCGATCTGGTGCGCCGCGACTTTAAGGTCAATGCCATGGCCGTGCGCATCACCCCCGAGGGGGACGTGGAGCTGCACGACCCCATGGAGGGGTTGAGCGACCTCCAAGCGGGGCTGCTCGATACCCCAGCCACCCCGGAGCAGTCCTTCCACGATGATCCGCTGCGTATGCTGCGCGCCGCCCGTTTCGTCTCCCAGCTGGAGTGCACCGTGGCGCCGCGAGTACAGCAGGCGATGACGGAGATGAGCGGCGAAATTACGCGCATCACCGCCGAGCGGGTGCAGATGGAGATGAGCAAACTCATGCTCGGCCGCGCCCCATGGGCCGGTATCGACGTGATGGTCGAGAGCGGACTGGCCGATCATGTGCTCCCCGAGGTTCCCGCGCTGCGTCTTACCCAGGACGAGCACAAACAGCACAAGGACGTCTACGTCCACTCGAAGCGGGTACTGCGTAATGTCACAGAGCACGAGGGCGATGACGGCCCCGACCTAGTGCTGCGCTGGGCGGCGCTCATGCACGATATCGGCAAGCCCGCGACCCGCGAGTTCCACGAGGGCGGTGCCGTGAGCTTCCACCAGCACGAGGTCGTGGGAGCGAAGATGGTGCGCCAGCGCCTGCGCGCCCTGAAGTATCCCAAGCAGGTGGTCAAGGACGTATCGCAGCTGGTGTTTTTGCACATGCGCTTCTATGGCTACAGCGATGCGCCGTGGTCCGACTCCGGGGTGCGTCGCTATGCCAATGACGCCGGTGAACTGCTGCCGCAGCTCAATAAGCTGGTGCGCTCGGATTGCACCACCCGCAATAAGCGCAAGTCCCAGCGGCTCAAGCGGGCCTATGATGAGCTGGAACAGCGCATCGCTGATCTCGCCGAGAAGGAAAACCTAGCCGCCGTCCGCCCGGATCTCAACGGCAACGACATCATGGAGATTCTCGAGCTCCCGCCCGGACCCGAGGTGGGCCGTGCGTGGTCATACTTGAAGGAGCTCCGATTGGATCAGGGCCCCATGGAGCGCGACGACGCCATCGCGGCACTACGCTCGTGGTGGCAGGAACAGAACTAAAGGACACACCGCCATGGAACAGTATTTCGGAGATAATCTCTTCAGCGCTATGGAACGCAATCCCATCGAGGTGGGCGCCGTGCTGGTGCAAGATCACGAATCTGAGTTTGGGCCGCATAAGCGCGATGCTCTGCTCGTGATCGAATACTCCGAACAACGCACGATGGCGCTGAGCTTGACAATGCCCTCCGAGATGGCGGTGGCTAATGTGCTGCCGGAGTGGTCCGATCTGCTCTGCACTCCCCCAGTGTTCTATGTCGGCGGCGCAACTAGCCCAGAAGGGGCCCTAGCCGTGGCCGTGCTCCGGCCTGGCGTGAAGGCCGAGAAGGGCGATTTCTGGGATGTGCTCAGCAATCGCATCGTGGTACTCAATCTGCAGCATCCGCCGGAGGCCTTTGAACCCTATGTGGAAAGCGTGCGCTTTGTCGCCGGGCACAAGGTGTGGGAACCCGGTGAACTCAAGAAGGAGATCCAGCTCGGTCATTGGTTTGTCGCTCCAGCACTCCCCTCTGATGTCACTGCGGGACGTATGGTGGATGTTTGGGGCGATATCCTCAAGCGCCAAGACTTCCCGATGTCGGTATTTAGTACCTTCACCTCGGAGTACGAAGAGAATTAAAAAGGCCCGGATGTTTCACGTGAAACATCCGGGTTTTTCTTGTCTCGGAGTGGCTGCTCCGCGGCTACGAGGATCAGCGCTGCGACCAGTACTCCTCGAACTCTGCGGCAGTGAGCGGGCTGGCGACGATGTCTTCGAAGTTCCCATAGAGATTCGGGTGCGGTACCACCGGGTTCGGCGGAGCGTCCATGCCTTCAAGGGCGAAGCTACCCTCGGCGGTGAGCACGGCGGAGCCGGTGATCTCGTGGGTGCGATGGGAGCTATCCGCTGGGCCCTTGAGCTCGAGGACGCGCAGCATGCGGCACTGCTGGGTGTCGATCTCCTCCAGTTCCGCGACATGAGTGATCGCTTGGGCCTCGATGGCCATGCTGATGCGCACGTAGAGCGTCTGCGCGTCGCTGCCGCTCGGCTGTGGGCTGTGTCGGCTTTGCGAGCTCTGCGGGTGGGACATGGGGTGGAAACCTCCTCGATACGGGTGTGCGGACGGGGTTCTTAGCTGCTGTGCTGCCGAGTGCTCTCGGCGCTCTCGCCGCTGTCGCTCTCCTGCGAGCGGGCATAGCGGGCGGCCAGCCAGGAGCACATCATGAGCTGCACCTGATGGAAGATCATGAGCGGAACGATGAGCAAGCTTACTTCCACGGGGCCGAAGATCACAGCACCCATGGGTAGGCCCGTGGCAAGGGACTTCTTGGTGCCGCAGAACTGAATGGCCTTTTGATCCTGGGGATCAAAGCCGAGGCGCGCAGCGACCCAACGGGTAAGCCACAGCATGAAGGCCACCAGCACGATGGAGAAGCCGATGAGAAAGAGGATCTCCCCCACGTCCACGGTGTCCCAGATGCCGGAGACCATGCCCGCGGAGAAGGCCGAGTACACCACCATGGTGATGGAGCCGCGGTCGACGATCTTGGTGCCTGTGGCGGCGGCCCAGCGGCCGGTCCAACGCCGCGTGAGCTGTCCCGCCACGAAGGGCAGGAGAAGCTGCACGGCGATTTTGATGAATACCTCCGGCCCCACGGTGATGCCTGTGCCCTGGGCCATGATGAGCATGACCAAAAGCGGGGTGAGGACCACGCCCAGCAGATTGGAGAGCGAGGCGCTGACGATCGCCCCAGCGACGTTGCCGCGGGCAATAGAGGTAAAGGCCACCGAGGACTGCACTGTGGAGGGCGTGAGCGTGAGATAGACGATGCCCAGATAGAGCCCGGTCGACAGTATCGCCTTGAGCGGGGTGAGGGCGATTCCGATGAGCGGAAAGACCACGAAGGTAAAGGCGAGGATCGTCAGGTGCAGCCGCCAGTGCTTCAATCCAGCCAGTGCTTCTCGCGGCGAGAGCCGCGCACCATAGAGGTAGAAGAGCAGGGCGATGGCGAGCTGAGTGGCCACGGAAAAGGCATCGGCAAACCACCCGCGGGCGGGTAGGACGATCGCCACAATGACCGCGCACAGAATGAGTACGATCAAAGGGTCTGGTGGTCGCAGAGTGAATCTCGAGCGCATGCCCTTCAGCTTAGTGCTGCCACCTCAGCCGTGGGGGCCGCTGTGCCGGGAGCTAGGAAGCAGGATGTCGTGGGGAGCACCAAGAAAATAAAACCCCTGTACACGCCGGCTTGGTGCGGTCAGCCTTTGGGAGTGCCTACTATTGGTTGCCCCGATAGATGAGGGCTGGAACCTTTGGAATCGCCCGTCCTCGGGGCTTTCCAGTGGCATATGCGGGGCCACAGAGTTTTGTCACGTTATGAATAGCGCCCCTGTGCGTAGTATGCCCCAATTATAGCCCCTCGGGGCCGAAAAGAGCTAGAGGGGAGTGCCGTAGCACTCCCCTCCCCTAGCGTGAACTGCTTAGAAATTCTTGGCGGTGGCCGCCTTCATGCGGGAGACAAACTCGCCGAGTTCCTTCTTCAGTGCCTCGAGATCCGTGATGCGGCGCGGCTCGGGGTGCTCGCCCTCGCAGTACTTCTCGATGATGGCAGCAATGGCGGAGCCGGTGATCGCCCCGGCGGCGCCGGCGGAAATGGCGTCCGAGACGTGCTCGGGGGTGGAGATGCCGAAACCCAAGAGCGAAGGAGCGCCGCCGAAGCGTTGAATATTCTTCACGATCTCCGGCAGGCCCCCGGTTTGAGATTCGGACTCGGCACCCGTTACGCCGAGGCGAGAGACGGTGTAGATATAGCCCTTGGACACAGCGGCGACGCGTTCCAGGGTCTCCTCATTCACATTCGGCGGTGCGATGAACACCGGATCCACCTGGTGCTGCTTGGCGGCGGCGATGAAGGGGGCGGACTCGCGCACCGGGATATCCGGAATAAGCACGGAATCGGCTCCCGCCTCGTGGATCTGGGAGTAGAAACTATCCAGACCAAGAGAAAACGCCACATTGCCATAGCAGAGCAGGCCCATGGGAATCTCGGGATAGCGGGCGCGGATGCGGCGAATGATATCGAGCGAGGCGGCGAAGTCCATGCCGGCGTCGAAAGCGCGGATATCGGCGGCCTGGATGGTGGGGCCATCGGCCACCGGATCGGAGAAGGGCACGCCCAGCTCGAGGGCATCGGCGCCGTTCTCGATGAGGGTGGTGATCAGCTCCACGTTGGTATCGGGGTCAGGATCGCCAAGCATGATGAAGGGGACGAAGGCACCCTCGCGCCGTTCATCCAAGCTGGCGAAGAGATCGTCATAGCGGGACATGCTTAGTTCTCCTTCAGGGTGTACTCGGGGTGCTCGGCCAGGGTGCGGCGCACATAGTCAATATCCTTATCGCCGCGGCCGGAGAGGGATACCAGAATGGTGATCTCCTCGTTGTTCTCGGCGGCGAGGGCGGCGCGCTTCAGGGCATAGGCCAGGGCGTGGGAGGACTCCAGCGCCGGCAGAATACCCTCATAGCGGGTCAGCAGCTGGAAGGCCTCGAGCGCCTCGGCGTCAGTGATGCCCACATAGGTGGCACGGCCGGAATGAGACAGGTGGGCGTGCTGAGGGCCGACGCCCGGATAGTCTAGGCCAGCAGAGATGGAATAGGACTCCTCTACCTGGCCCTCAGCGGTGCGCATGAGATAGGACTTCGCGCCGTGGAGAATACCGATGCGACCAGCGTTGATGGGAGCGCCACTCTTGCCGGAATCCAGACCGAAGCCGGCGGGCTCGGTGCCCACGAGCTCCACCGAGTCCTCCTCGATGAAGTCGGCGAAGATACCAATGGCATTGGAGCCGCCGCCCACGCAGGCGGTCACCACATCCGGCATACCGCCGATGCGTTCCTCCATCTGCTTCTTGGCCTCGGTGGAGATGACGCGGTGAAATTCGCGGACGATCGTTGGGAAGGGATGGGGGCCGGCGGCGGTGCCGAGCAGATAGTGGGTGTCCTCGAAGGATTCCGTCCAATCGCGGAGCGCCTCGTTCACGGCGTCCTTCAGGGTGCCGGAACCAGAGTTCACGCTCACCACCTTGGCGCCCATCATTTCCATGCGGTAGACGTTCGGCTGCTGGCGCTCGACGTCCTTGGAGCCCATATAGATCACGCACTCGAGATCCAGCAGGGCGCAGGCGAGAGCAGTGGCGGTGCCGTGCTGGCCGGCGCCGGTCTCTGCGATCACGCGGTGCTTGCCCATGCGCTTGGCCAGCAGGGCCTGCCCGATCACCTGGTTGGTTTTATGAGCGCCGCCGTGCACCAAATCCTCTCGCTTAAGGAAGATGCGCGCATGGCCCTTGCCCTGTCCCTCGAGGGGCAGGTTGGAGCATTCGGTAATCGGTGTCGGCCGGCCGAGATAATCCCGGAAATAGGTTGCTAACTCCTCCATGAACGCCGGATCCTCCATGGCGTCCACGAAGGCCCGCTCGAGCTGATCTAGGGCGGGAATAAGCAGTTCCGGGACATATTGCCCGCCGAACTCGCCGAAATACGCGGGAAGGATGGTCTCCCGCTCTGTGTTCTGGGTGGTCTCTGTCATCGTTGATCGTGTCCTTGGTCGGTGATATCGGGGTGTTCTGCGGCCTCGCCCTGAGGGGCGGGAGGGGCAAAGTGGAAGTCCTTGATGGCGGCGAAGGCGCGGCGGATAGCGGCACTATTCTTTCGATACTGCCACGTTTCCCCGGCCGCGGAGCCATACTCCACGCCGCTATTGAGATCGACGCCGACGCAACCGGTGCCCAGCGCCTCGTCGATATTCTCTGGGGATACTCCGCCTGCGATGAGGGCGCGGTTTTTGACGTTATCGGGGATGGTGGCCCAGTCGAAGCTCTCGCCGGTGCCTCCTTCGCCATTGTCCAGCACGAGCTTATCCACCAGTCCCCCGCTGGCATGCGCCTCGGCCATCCGTGCCCCGTGCTCGGAGCTCATAGAGATAGCCCGCCACACCTGGACCTCGGGGCCGACTTCAGCGCGCACGGCGGAGATCAGCTGCTTCTCCCCCTCCCAGGTATCGGAGAGCGGCGCATGGATCTGTACGGCGTAGACGCCACTATCGGCATAGTCCCGATAGCCGGAGCGCTGGCGCGAGACCGCCACATAGCGCAACCCGGGCTCCGCGGCCATGATGGCCGCCGATGTTTCACGTGAAACATAGCGGGGCGAGGCGTGCTCGAAGATCAGCCCGCCGTAGACGGCGCCGGCCGCACAGGCGGCTTGGGCGGCCGCTGGGGAACTCAGCCCGCAGACCTTATTCTCGCCGTAGATGAGGGCGCGGGCGGCCGCGTCGATATCGGGCTGTGAGGTGAGTTGCGAGCCCACTAGGAAGCCATTGACCACCCCGCCCAGCTTCTCCACGGTGACATGGTCCTTAATACCCGATTCGGCTAGCAGCACCGCGTCTGTGGGGGCCAGAGGAGCCAATTCGGTCGAGCGGGAGAGGTCGATGCTGAGATCGTGGAGATTACGGTGGTTCACGCCAATAATGCGGGCACCTAAGGAGGTGGCGCGGGCCATCTCCTCCTCGTCGAGCACCTCAGTGAGCACATCGAGGCCGAGCCGTGCGGCCAGCGAGGAGAGTTGCCGGTACTCGGCGTCGTCAAGCACAGAGAGCATGAGCAGGATGGCGTCGGCCCCGAAATAGCGGGCGGCCACTACCTGCACTTCATCGATGATGAAGTCCTTGCACAGCACGGGGAGATGGGTGCTGGAGGCCACGGTGGCGAGATGGTCATAGTCGCCGCCGAAGCGATCGGGCTCGCAGAGCACGGAGATGGCCGCGGCATAGCGCGAATAGATCCGCGCGATATCGGCGGGATGATAGGACTCGCGAATCAGGCCCAGGGAGGGCGAGGAGGACTTGCACTCGAGGATAAAGCGGTGCGAGCCCTGCAGTGCGTTGTAGAGCGAGCGCTGCGAGGTGGGAAGAGACGCCGCCTCTACCCCACCAATGCGCGCGCGGATATCCGCGAGGTGGCCACGGCGGGCGCTGACGATCTCCTCCAAAATCGTGGGCAGCGAAGAGGACTTACTTGTCGTCATGGTCACTCCCTTCATAGGTGGCGAGCCAGTCCTGGACGGCGCCGCTAGAGATGACCTCCTTGGCGCGGGCGGTGCCCGCGGCGATGCTCTCGGCCGCGCCGTGGAGATAGAACATGGCGCCGGCGTTCACTGCGACGGCATCCACATGGGCCGCCGGGGCAGTACTGGCGAAGACAGCCCGCAGCATCTCGGCGTTCTCTGCGGCGTCGCCGCCGGTAATCTCGGAGAGCTCGTGGGTGGCAATGCCCATCTCTTCCGGGTTGAGGCGATAGTGCGAGATTTCGCCGTCCTTGAGCTCCCAGAAATCCGTGGGCCCGTGGACCGCTAGCTCATCGGTGCCGCTGCCATGCACCACGAGGGCGCGCTCGCGGCCCAGCTCGCGCATCACGCGGGCGATGGTATCGCCCAGGCGTGGCTGTGCGATACCCATGATCTGCAGCTTTGGGCGTGCTGGGGAGAGCAAGGGGCCGAGAATATTGAAGAGGGTGGGAATACCCAGCGCCTTACGCACGGGCTGCACGTGTGCGACGGCGGGGTGATAGGCCGGTGCGAAGAGGAAGGTGAACTTCGACTCCTCATAGCAGCGCACGGCGCTATCGACGTCCTGCTGCACCGGAATGGAGAGCGCCTCCAGCACATCGGCAGAGCCGGACTTCGAGCTCACCGAGCGGTTGCCACACTTGACGACGCCGCAGCCGCCCGCTGCACAGACCAAGGAGGCGGCGGTGGAGATATTAATGGTGTTCTTGCCGTCACCACCGGTACCGGCGGTGTCCAGAAGGCCCGCGCCCGTGAGCGGGAAGGGGCGGGCGGCGGCGAGGAAGGCCTGGGCCGCGCCGGCAATATCCTCAAAGGTCTCACCACGGGTGCGGATGGCCACCAAGAGGGCGGCCATATGGACGTCATCGTAGTCGCCCTCGGTGAGCGGCTCGAAGACCGCGCGGGCCTCCTCCACCGTGGGGTGAGGATTATCCAGATAATTTTTCAGAAGATCGACTGCGGCTGGGTTAGCCATGATGAGTGCCTTTCGTTTCACGTGAAACAATGCGGGGAGGATGGGCAGGGGTACTGCCCTCCATTATGGGAGCAAGATGTCGATGGCGCGCTGGATGATGTGCGGCCCAGAGGGACTGAGAATGGACTCGGGGTGGAATTGCAGGCCGATGGCGTCGGTACGATCCTCCGCGCCACGGATAATGCCCGCCATGATGACATCACCGCTGTCCGAAGGGCAGGTGCCGAGGCTCTCGATGCGCTCGGGAACATCAACGCAGCCGAGTGAGTGATAACGCGCCACCGGCACGTGGTCGCCGGCGCCGGTGCTGCGGTCCGGATGTGGGTCCACGCTCAAGCCAGCGAAGAGCGCGGAGCGCGCCCCCGCCTCGCTGAGCACCATGTCACTCATGCGGCCGTGCACGGGCCCGCAGGGGGCCACCACTCCCCCACAGTGCTCGATGAGCGCCTGGAAGCCGAGGCAAATCCCGAGCATCGGGGTGGAGCCCAGTTCGGCGGCAATGAGCTGAGTCATGGTGCCCGCCTCGGAGGGATAGCTGGGGCCGGGAGAGAGCACGAGCAGATCCGGCTGGAGAGCCTGGACCTCGGCGACGGGGGTGGTATTGCGCACCACCGTGATGCGATGCTCGGTAGCGGCAATGGCGTCCACCAGGTTGTAGACGAAAGAGTCGAAATTATCGATAACAACAATGTGGCTCATGCTCGTTCCACCTTCAATTCCTGCGCTGCGGCAGCCGCGATGGCGTCCAGCACCGCATAGGCCTTGTGTACGGTTTCATCGGCTTCGGATTGCGGCACCGAGTCGCGGACGACGCCGGCACCGGCCTGCACATGGGCGCGGCCATGGCGGACGAAGGCGGAACGGATGACGATGCAATTATCCATATCGCCATTGCCCGCCAGATAGCCCACGGCGCCGCCATAGCTGCCGCGACGGATCCCCTCAGCCTTCCGCAAGAGCTCCACCGCCTTGATCTTCGGGGCGCCGGTGAGCGTGCCCATATTCATGCAGGCGCGGTAGGCGTCCAGCGGATCGAAGTCCTGGGCCAAGGTGGCGCTGACGATACTGACCAAGTGCATCACCCGGGAGTAGCGGTCCACCTGCATGAGGCGATCCACCGCGCGGGTGCCCGGTACCGCCACGCGGGCAAGATCATTGCGCGCGAGATCCACGAGCATCGCATGCTCGGCCGTTTCCTTGTCATCGGTGCGCAGCAGAAGTTCATTGCGGGTATCGAGCTCCCGATTCAGGCTGCCATCGGGATTGAGCCCGCGTGGCTGCGTGCCCGCGGCAGGATAGATCTGCAGCGTCCGACTCTCGGCGGTGTACTTGAGGTTGGACTCCGGCGAAGCGCCGAAGAGCTCATAGGCGCTCTCCCCTGCCTCATCGTCCGCGCCCGCAGCCGCCGCGCCGTGGATATAGAACATATAGGGGCTGGGATTGGACACTCGGAGCTGACGATAGGCGGCGAAGGCATCGGGGCAGTCCACGCTGAAGGTGCGGGCGGGCACCACCTGGTAGATATCGCCTTCGTAGATATTGCCCTTGAGCGTGCGCACGACATCGCGGAATTGCTCATCGCTGAGGTTGATTTCTGCGTGCAATGTTTCACGTGAAACATCCCCCGTGTACTCCGCGTCGGCGGCGGGGTTGGCGGGCGCGGAGTGGGCGTCGATAAGCACCGAAATGCGCTCGAGCTCCGCGGCGTCTGCCTCGCGGGAGGAGGCGAGGGTACTCACCCGCGCGAGCGAGGCTTCCTCGGAGCGGTGGTCGATGTCCAGCAGCGTTTCGGCGAGGATGAACTGATAGTCCGGGTAGGTATTGGGCCCCTCCTCCACCTCGGGAAGCTCCTCGAAGGTGGCGAGGTAGTCGAAGGCAAAGCCGCCCGCTAGGAAGGGCAAGAGACCATCGTGGACGCCGGCCTCCTGCTGCAGCAGCCGCAGGGGCAGCACCGTGCTCGGAGCGAGGAGACGCTCCTTCTCGTCCATGGCCGTCGAGGGCGGGAAATGGAAGCGGAGGCGATCCCCGGGGAGACGGTACTCGGCCAGACGGGATGCTAGCAGCTCTGCCAGCGGCTCGCCAGAGGCGCTGAGGATATCTACCTGGACATCATGGCCAGTACAGGTCAGCCGCAGCGAGGCGCTGAGGATCGCGAGAGATTTCACGCCGCGCTTGGACTCAATATCGACCGATTCCAGCAGAACCGAGTCTGCAGGGGTGTCCGTGCCATCAAGACAGAGGGCGCGATATACCTCGGAGGCATCGCGGTGATAACGCACTGGGCGGCGCAGCACTGCGGGCTCATAGTGCGGCGGGGTGGTGAGTGTCATCGTGCTCTTTTCTTCTGAAGCCTGGGTTGATTGGTGGGGCCACCTCCCCCGTGGCGTCGAGCCCGCGCCCTCTCAGGCAACAAAAAAGGCTCGCCGCGCCGGGGAGCGAGCGAGCCTAGTGAAAAGACGTTGGAATGCCGAATTCGTGGCTCGCCCTAGCTGGCGCGCCACCACCACGAGTGGGTGCTGGAAGTGAATTCGTGCAACAACATGGCAGCTACTTTAGCAGTAGTCTCTCTGCCGCTAGGAAGATGGGTGCTAGATGGGGGTAGAGCCCCTAGGAGCGTTCCGATCGGGGCAGGAGGCCGGCGCGTACACCATTGAGAATAATGAGTACCTCGGCCGCCTCGTGGATGGTTACTACCTCCGCCAGCCCCAGCACGCCGGTGATCGCCAGCGGCGGCAACGCCACCACAATAGCCAGCGCCAGGGCTAGGTTCGTGATCATGATGCGGTGCGCTCGGGCGAGGTGCCGCAGCGCCGGGGGAAGCAACGTGAGGCTATGGCCGACGAAGGTGATATCGGCGCTTCGGCGGGCAATATCGGTGCCCGTGGCCCCCATGGCGATGCCAATGCGGGCGGCCGCAAGAGCCGGTGCATCATTGATGCCATCGCCCACCATCATCCAGTGCCGGGAATCTACCGCGGCATGCTTATCGGAGGGGCTGAGATCGCCCCGCACATCGGCAATACCCGCCGAGTGGGCAATGGCCTCGGCCGCCTCCTGGCGGTCGCCACTGAGCATCACCGTGCGCAGACCTTGGGCCTCGAGGGCGCGGACTGCCTCCGGCGCCTCCTCTCGCAGGGAATCGGCGAGTTCGATAATGCCGAGGGTCTCTCCCTCGCGGCGCACCTCCACCACGCTGGCGCCGCTGACCGTGGCGGTGACATCACGTGCACGGCCCACGTAGATCTCCGTGCCATCGACGATGCCGTGCAGGCCCTCGCCGGGGGTCTCGCGCACATCCGTGGTCGGAGCGGGACTGATCTCCTGCTGCGCGGCCGCCTGCACGATGGCTCGGGCCAAGGGGTGCTCGCTGTGGTGCTCAATCGCGGCGGCGATGGCGAGTACTTGCTGAGACTCCGTACCGGGGGCGGCGTCGATGTGCACCACCTGGGGCCGACCCTGGGTGAGGGTGCCGGTTTTATCGAAGGCGACGGTGGTGATGCCATGGAAACGTTCGACGGTGGCGGCGTCCCGCACCGCACAGCCCATGCGGCTCGCCCGGCCCAGCGCGGCCAGAATGGTGATGGGCACGCAGATCGCGAGGGCGCAGGGCGAAGCCGCCACGAGCACCGTCAAGGCGCGCGGGATCCAGAGCCCAGGATCGCCGAAGATGCTGCCAATAACGCCCGTGGCGAGCGCCAGCAGCAGCACTCCAGGCACGAGCACGCCCGCAATACGGTCAGCAAGCCGCCCCGCAGCGCCCTTGCGGTCCTGGGCGGTGGTGGTCAGCTCCACGATGCTGGAGAGCGTATTCTTCGCGCCGGGAGAGGTCGCTTCCACTTCGAGGGAGCCATCGAGGGCGATAGAGCCGGCAATGACCTCCTCCCCTACCTCAGCCATCACGGGCATGGGCTCGCCGGTAATGGCGGAGACATCCATGTGCGAGCGGCCGGTGTGGACCACGCCATCGGTGGGCACGCGCTGCCCAGGTTTCACGTGAAACATTTCGCCGACGCCGAGCTCGCGGACGGGCACACGCCCGCGCTCGAGGGTCTCCACAGTCTCGGGTAGGAGTTTATCTATCGATTCCAGATCATCCCGCGCTTTATCCAGGGAGCGATCCTCGATGGCCTCAACCAGCGAATAGAGGAAGGCGAGGGTGGCTGCTTCTCCGGGGAAGCCGAGGAGAATCGCGCCGATAGCGGAGATCGTCATCAACAGCGCGACGCCCAGGCGGGCGCGGCCGCGGTTCTTAACGAAGGTTTTTAGCGCCCCGGGCACGAAGGTGGCTCCACCCAAGGCGATGCCGAGATAGTAGAACCAGGGGTGCACGAGGAAGCCAAGGATCATGGCGATTCCCGAACCAAGGGCTAATTGAATCTGACGATCGCGGTACCACGGGCCCTCGGTGTTCTCTCGCACCTCGCCGGATTCGCATGAGCAACATGCGCTACTCATGGCTAGCCCCCGTCTCTACGAGGCAGGTCTCGCTCTCGTGCACGGTGAGTACCACCTGCGAGAGCTCGAGGAGTGCATGCTGCAATTGTGGACTGCTGATCTCATAACGCACTTTGCGGCCTTCGTGCTGGGCGCGAATGACCCCACAATCACTCAGGCAGTTGAGGTGATTAGAGACATTGGATCGTCCCGTTCCCAGCCGCTCGGCTAGCTCTGCGGGATAGTGGACGCCATCCATCATGGCAAGAAGAAGCGCTCGCCGAGTATCGCTGGCGAGCGCTGTGCCGATGCGCTTGAGTGCGTCGTTATGTGTTTCTTGGAAGCTCATGCCCCCGATAGTACACCAAGGAATGAACTATAGACGCTGACCTTTAGGTCTCGTCCTGATTCTGAGAGCGGCGCAGCGCCGAACGCAGCTTATCGACGTCCACCTCGGGCTGCGGAGTTGCAGGCCCCGAGGCGTCCGCCTGGGCGGCAGCGGCGTCGGAAATCTTGCGGTTGGCGTCGATAATGGCCACTGTTTTGGCGCCGAGGGCGGCGCCGATGCCCAGCAGCGCGGCACTGGCTACGACAGCGGCGAGAACAAGCAGCCACATCCACCCCTGGGCGGAAAAGGCCAGCAGGGCGCCGATGCCCATGGCGAGGCCGGCGACCAGCCACACGGGGCCGGCCACCTTGTGGGCGGCGTTCCACATCTCCCGCGAGGTGCGGACCTCGGGTACGCGGATGCCGATGACGCCATTGCCGGGCAGGTGCTGTGTCCATGCCAGGGCGCCGAGGACGAGAAGGGCAAGGGTGAGAATAAGCAAAATGATGCCGAGGACAGCCATGAATGACACTCTAAGCCATGGGTGGCGGGCGCGCGAAAAGCTCGGCGGCAATCATTCGCTGCCAGGGTGGAGCACTACCCTCCCCGTGCGGGTGGTTGTCGGCTGTCTCTCAGCCGCAGATCGGGGAGCAAGGGTGGTAGGACGCCGTTGGTGCGGTAGATTGAGGCCTACGCACAGGCGTCTCCATTGTGTGGACGCGTGGTGTCTGGGCATCTGGACTATTCACCGTTCTGGCGCGGCCTGCGGGTATCTTGCGCCGAATCGCAACGCTCTGACCAGCGAGAATAGCTCAGATGCGGAGAAACCGCCACAACGGTTTCTGTCGGTGCGCAAGGTTAGTGAAATAACGTCACGTTACGAAAAAGAAAGTGGATTCTCATGAACACTGGACAGGCCACGATGGCCGCCCCGGAGAAAAAGAAAGGAGGCTTCCTCGGCTCGCTGCTGATGTGGATCATCGTCGCGATCGTCCTCGGTAGCGCTCTGAGTCTCGTGCTTCCCGATTGGCTGGCACGCATCTTCGTCACCTTCAACGGGCTCTTCGGAAACTTCCTCGGCTTCTTCATTCCCATTCTCATCTTCGCGCTCATCGCCCCCGCCATCGCGGGCATCGGACGCGGCGCGGGTAAGTGGCTCCTCGTGACCACCGCCATCGCCTATGCATCGACGGTGCTCTCCGGGTTCGCCGCCTATGGACTGAGCCGCGGGCTCTATCCCTCGCTGCTCTCCTCCGAGGCGCTGGGTGATGCCGTGGACATTGACGCCGGCGCCCTCGCCCCCTACTTCGAGGTAGAAATGCCGCCGTTGATGAATATCATGACGGCGCTTCTCTTGGCCTTCATCTTTGGCATCGGTATGACGGTGGTCAAGGCCGATACCGCCTATACGCTGGCGAAGGAGGTGGAAGAGATTGTGCAGCTCACCATTCGTAAGTTCGTGATTCCGCTGCTGCCCATCTTCATTTTCGGCATGTTCCTCTCCATGGGCAAGAACGGCAATATGCAAAAGACCATGACGATGTTCGCCGTCGTGCTCATCCTGGCAATCGTGGCCACCTTGGTGTTGTTGCTGGTGCAATTCCTCATCGCGGGCGCTATCGCCGGCCGTAACCCGGTGCGTGCGTGGAAGACGATGCTGCCTGCCTATTTCACCGCGCTGGGTACCTCCTCCTCGGCTGCCACCATCCCAGTCACCTACTCCTGCGCGCAGAAGAATGGTGTCTCCGCCAATGTGGCTGGCTTCGTGGTGCCGCTCTGCGCCACCATCCACCTCTCGGGCTCGATGATGAAGATCTCGCTCTTCGCCTTTGCCATCATGTTCATGGCGGGCACACCGGTGAGTCCCGCACTTGCCTTCGGCTTCGTGCTCATGCTGGGTATCACCATGATCGCAGCGCCCGGCGTGCCTGGTGGCGCCATCATGGCCGCGTCCACCCTGCTGAGCTCCATGCTCGGCTTCACCGATGATCAGGTGGCGCTGATGATCGCCGCCTATATCGCCATCGATTCCTTCGGCACCGCATGTAATGTCACCGGCGATGGTGCCATCGCCATGATCGTCAATAAGCTCTCCGGCGGTCGTGGTGCAGAGAGGAAAACTGAACTAGAGGACGCGTAATAGCGCACTCCCCTGCCGCCCAGACCGTCCATTCGGACAGGTTCTGGGCGGTTTAGTGTATGTGGAGTCAGTAAATAAACGCGCGGCATTCTCGGGCGCAATGTTTCACGTGAAACATTCATCGCCCACTCCCCCATCCCCACAGGCACGCCCGGCGTGGATGGTTGTGTGAAAGCGGCGAGACGCACCGGCTACACTATGACGCATGACTAACCCGAGCGATGTACCCGCATATCGATACCGTGCCGGCCTTGCGGCCGACATTGAAAGCAAGTGGCAGAAGTACTGGGCCGATCACGGCACCTTCAATGCGCCCAACCCTGTAGGCGAGTTGGCCGAGGAGGGTGGCCAGAATCTTCCTGAGGACAAGCTCTTCGTGCAGGACATGTTCCCCTACCCCTCGGGCGTGGGCGTGCATGTGGGCCACCCGCTGGGCTATATCGCCACCGATGCGTTTGCTCGCTTTCACCGCAAGCTGGGCAAGAACGTGCTACACGCCTTTGGCTATGACGCCTTCGGCCTGCCGGCCGAGCAGTACGCGGTGCAAACTGGCACGCACCCGCGCACGACCACCGAGGCCAATATTAAGAACATGTCCCGCCAGATCGGCCGACTCGGCCTGGGGCACGATACGCGCCGCAGCTTCGCTACCACGGACACGGACTTCTACCGCTGGACCCAGTGGATCTTCCTCACGATCTACGATTCCTGGTTCGATGAGCGGAGCAATAAGGCGCGCCGTATCGACGAGCTGATTCCTTTGCTCGAGTCCGGCGAGATCGCCACCCCCGAGCGCTATGGCCGCCCCTTTGCGGAGTTGAATGACGTCGAGCGGGCCGAGGTGATCGACGAGTTCCGTTTGGTCTATCGCTCGAACTCCACGGTCAATTGGTGCCCCGGCTTGGGCACGGTGCTGGCCAATGAGGAGGTCACCGCCGAGGGGCGCTCGGAACGGGGTAATTTCCCAGTGTTCCGTAAGAATCTACAGCAGTGGATGATGCGCATTACTGCCTATTCGGATCGCCTGATCGACGATTTGGATCTGCTGGATTGGCCGGAGAAGGTGAAGTCCATGCAGCGGAACTGGATCGGCCGCTCCCGCGGTGCCGAGGTGGACTTCCGCGCCGCCGGCCACACCATCACTGTGTTTACCACCCGCCCGGATACCCTCTTCGGCGCAAGCTATATGGTGCTCGCCCCCGAGCACGAGCTGGTGGACGAATTGCTCACCCACGCGCCCGAGAGCTATGAAGGCGTGGACGAGCGCTGGACCTTTGGTGCCGCCAGCCCTGCAGAGGCCGTGGCCGCCTATCGCTCCTCGATTGCCGCCAAGTCCGATCTGGAACGCCAGGAGAACAAGGACAAGACCGGTGTGTACGTGGGCGTGCAGGCCGTGAACCCGGTCTCCGGTGAAGAGATTCCGGTGTTTATTGGTGATTATGTGCTCACCGGCTATGGCACTGGGGCCATCATGTCCGTTCCGGCACACGATGACCGCGACTATGAATTCGCCCAAGCCTTCGGTCTGCCCATTCGGGAGGTGGTGGCCGGTGGCGATATTTCCACGGCCGCCTTCACCGAGCCGGGCATCGCGGTGAACTCCGCCAATGAGGAAGGCCTGGACATCAACGGCCTAGGCAAGGAAGAGGCCGTCGCCACCACTATCGCCTGGCTGGAGCAGAAGGGCTATGGCCGCGAGAAGATCCAGTACAAGCTGCGCGACTGGCTCTTTGCCCGCCAGCGCTACTGGGGCGAGCCTTTCCCCATCGTCTATGACGATCAGGGTGTGGCCCACGCCCTGCCGGAGGAGATGCTGCCCATCGAGCTGCCGGAGGTGGAGGACTATAAGCCGGTGTCCTTTGACCCGGACGATGCCGATTCCTCCCCGCACCCGCCGCTGGCGAAGGCCACCGACTGGGTGAATGTGGAGTTGGATCTGGGCGATGGCCTGCAGACCTACACCCGCGATACCAATGTGATGCCCCAGTGGGCCGGTTCCTCTTGGTACCAGCTGCGCTATATTGATCCGAAGAACGAGGAGCAGTTCTGCAATATTGAGAACGAGCGCTACTGGACTGGCCCCCGCGAGGGCGCCCCGGGCGGCGGCGTGGATCTCTATGTGGGCGGCGTCGAGCACGCCGTGCTGCACCTGCTCTATTCCCGCTTCTGGCATAAGGTGCTCTTCGATCTCGGCTATGTGAGCTCCTGCGAGCCCTATCACCGCCTCTATAACCAAGGCTATATTCAGGCCTATGCCTACACCGATTCCCGTGGCGTGTACGTACCCGCCGCCGAGGTAGAGGAGAAGGATGGCGAGTTCTTCTACCAGGGCGAGAAGGTGACGCAGGAGTACGGCAAGATGGGCAAGTCCCTGAAGAACTCCGTCTCCCCGGACGATATGTGTGATGAGTACGGTGCCGATACCCTGCGCGTCTACGAGATGTCCATGGGCCCGCTGGATACGTCCCGCCCCTGGGCTACGAAGGATGTGGTGGGCGCCCACCGCTTCCTGCAGCGCCTATGGCGACTGGTGGTGGAGGAGTCCACGGGTGAGTGCACCGTCTCCGAGCAGGAGCTTGACGACGCCACCCTCAAGGCTCTGCACCGCACGGTGGCGGGCGTGCGTGAGGACTATGAGAACCTGCGCATGAACACCGTGGTGGCGAAGCTCATCGAGTACGTGAACTTCCTGACTAAGCACTACTCCTCCACCGCTACCCCGCGGGCGGCCGTGGAGCCGGCGGTGTCGATGCTCGCCCCGATCGCCCCGCATATCGCGGAGGAGCTGTGGAGCATCCTGGGCCACGAGGAGAGCATCACCTATGAGCCCTTCCCCACTTGGGATGAGGCCTGGCTGCAGGACGATACCGTGGAGCTGCCGGTGCAGGTCAATGGCAAGGTTCGCGGCCGTATCCAGGCCCCGGTGGACGCCGATCGCGAGGCGCTGGTGGAGTTGGCCACAGCCGATGAGAAGGTGGCTGCGCATCTTGAAGGGAAGACTGTGGTGAAGCAGATCGTGATCCCGGGCAAGATGATCAACCTCGTGGTCAAATAACCTCGCCTGTGAACTACGCTGGGTGTACCTCTGACGGGCCACCCAGGAAGGCTCCCATGACAGTCTATGAATCGAGCACTCAGGGGGCCCAGGCCGTCCAGCCCGCACGTCCCAGTGGCCCCTGCCCTGGGCTCGTGTGGGCTGCGTTGGTTTGTCAGCTGCTCACCATCATCGCTGCGACCTTATTGAAAAGCGTCTTTGTTATCGGCCACCTGTGGCGGCGCGAGGCGCACCGCCATCGTGGCGTGGAGCTCTTGCCACTGGATGATTTCTGGAATGCCCAGTCCGTCGTGGGCTCGCTTCTCAACGTGGCGGGCAATGTGGCGCTTTTCGCCCCGCTCGGCTTTGTGCTGGTGTTGCTGCTGCGTGGCCGCCCCCATCCGCTACGCACGGCCACGCTGCTCAGCCTCGCGCTGAGCTTGGGCATTGAGCTCGCCCAGTATGCCTTCCGTCTAGGCTATAGCGATATCGATGATCTGCTCTATAACACCGTAGGCGCTGGCCTAGGGGCTTGGCTGGCCACCGTCTCGCCGCCGGTCGTGCAGCGCCTCGCTGTGGCGGTGTGCCTGCTCTTTATGCTCACCCTCATGCTGCTATACGGGCTCGGATCACGCCTCGGTAGCCCAGATGCGGTGGTGGCGAGCCTCGGCTGCTGGGCGCACTAACCTCGCTAGCTGGGGCGCTGCTGCTCTCAGGCCCAGTGTTGTACTATTAGGCACTCAGCTTTAGGTCGCGTCCGAGCGCGAGCCGAGGAAAAGAGAGGGAGCAGGTGAGCGAGAAGCCACGCCGGAGGGGACGACCCGGCAATAGCCGCGCGGATATCATTAGCGCCGCTGAGGAGCAGTTTCACCAACGCGGTATTGCGGAGACATCCATCAGCCAGATCTCGCACGCACTGAATATCACCAAGTCCGCGGTGTATCACCACGTGGCATCCAAGGGCGAGCTCATCGCTGCTGTGGCCGAGCGCGCCCAGCACACCTGCGCCAGCATTATCACCCTCGCCAAGGAGGGCGAGGATGATGGCTTGGACATTCTCAAGAACATGGTGTGGGAACTCACTGTGGCCCTCGCCGAGGATCGCGGCAGCCTCCGGCTCGCCGTGGCGGCCAGCGGCTCCGACAAGCTGAGCGCACCCCTGCGGCAGGTGCGGCAGCAGCTACGCCAGGAACTCATCACGCATATCGACGCCGCCCGCGCCGCCCAGCGCCTCAGCTCCGCGCTGGAGCCGGGCGTGATCGCGGAGCTCATCATCACCAGCTGCGTGACCACCGCGGCCTGCTATGAAGGCGAGCCCGAGGACGCCGCCGATATGGCGTTGAGCTACGTATTCCAGGGTTTACGCGCCTAATCGAGGCCCGCGGCGATGGCCTCAGCGATGCGATCGATCACCGCGGAATCCGTGGCCTCGCCGCTGATAGTGACTGTCTCTCTCTGCCTTATCCCCAGTCCCATCACCATGAGCGCTGAGGCGGCATCGGCGTCGTTGATCGCGATTTCTCCTTCGGCCGTGGCGGCCATCTCGGCGATGAACGCGGCGGGCCGGGCGTGCAGCCCAGCCTCGTCGGCCACGACAGCCGTGCGGCTATAGCCAGCGGTGGTATCCGCCGCGGCCTCCGGCTCGGCTGCCGCCGTGTCCTCCTGCGTGGGGGTACGGAAGCCATAGATAGCGTTGCGGGCCGCTGCCACCACCCCGCGTAGATCCACGCCTTGTTGGGCGGCCACGGCGGCTGCAATACCGCCCTCCACCAAGGGCGCATCCACGAAGCAGATGGGCTCATCCTCATGGAACTCGAGCAGCATCTCCACGGTCATGGTGGCCGAGCCGAGATCCGTGAGGATCAGCACCTCGCGGTCGGCGTCGCGAAGCTGGGTGACGGCCGCCTCGATGAGATCATAGGAGGTACCAATACCCCCCTCGGCGGTGCCGCCCGCGGCGCGGATATCCACCTCGGAGGCCATTTGCTGCGCCAGCTCACGCAGCCCCTCGGCCAGCTGGGCCGAATGTGAGACAAAGACGAGACCGACGGCCATGAGCTATTTGCCTTCCTGTGTGGCTGCGGCGGCCGCAGCGAGGAAGTAGGAGGAGGAGGTGGCGCCGGGATCCTTGTGCCCCTCGGAGCGCTCTCCCAGATAGGAGGCGCGGCCCTTGGTGGCCTTCATGGGGATGGTAGCTTCTGCGCCCGCGGCGGCCGCGTCGGCGGCAGCCTGCAGTGCTGCGGCGGCATCGGCGCCCTCAGTGGCGGCGGCACGCGCGGCGGCCGCAGCCGGGGCCCACGCATCCACCATGGTCTTCTCCCCTTCCTCGGCCTTGCCGCGGGCCTGGATACCGGCGACGGCGGCCTCATACATCTCGGCGACGGCGGTGGCGTCGATCTGCTCCGGTGCCACCTTGGCCAGGCGCATGAAGGCGGTGCCGAGCAGCGGGCCCGAGGCGCCGCCCACGGTCGAGATCAGCGTGGCAGCCACCGTCTTGAATACCGCGGCGGGAGTGTCTGGGGTGGATTGCTTCAGCGTGGCGGATACCGCGCCGAAGCCACGGTCGAGGTTCTCGCCATGATCGGCGTCACCGATGGCGCGGTCGAGATCGGTCAGTTCCACGCGGTGAGCGGCGGCCTCGGCCACGCAGCGGTCGATCCACGCGAGAGCCCAATCGAGAGAGAGTTCAGCCATTATTCTCAAGCCTCCTTAGTGAGTAAAAGCGGGGGTGTGGGCGGGAGCGTCATAGAGCGCCAGCAGCTGCTCATCAACACGCATGAGCGAGATGGAAAAGCCCTGCATATCGAGGCTGGTGACGTAGTTCCCCACGAGCGAGCGGGAAATAGTGACGTTCTGTTCAGTAAGGCGTTCTGCGAGACGGCGGTAGACAATATAGAGCTCCGAGAGCGGCGTGCCACCCATGCCGTTGACCAGTGCAATCACCTTCTCACCGGCGGCGAGGGAGAGATCGGCGAGGATCGGATCCAGCACCGCGTCGCTGAGTTCATCGGCGCTGCCGAAGGTGGTGGTACGGCGGCCGGGCTCGCCATGAATGCCCACGCCGAGTTCCACATCGCCCTCCGCGAGCTCGAAGGAGGGCTGATCGGCATGCGGTACGTGGCAGGGGCTGAGGGCCACACCCATGGAGCGCACCTGGTTCACGCAGGTTTCGGCGATGGCGACCACCTCGTCCAAGCTATCGCCGCGCTCGGCTGCGGCGCCGGTGATCTTTTCCACCAGCAGGGTGCCGGCCACACCGCGTCGACCAGCGGTGTAGAGCGAATCCTCCACCGCGACGTCATCATTAATCAGCACCTGCCGCACCTCGATATCATCAAGCTCTGCGAGCTCGGCGGCGGTATCGAAATTGAGCACATCGCCGGTGTAGTTCTTTACTAGGTAGACCACCCCAGCGCCGCGGTTGGCTTCCACGGTGGCGGCCTGGATGGGATCCGGGGTGGGCGAGGTAAACACCGCGCCGGGCACGGCGGCATCCAGCATGCCGGTGCCGACGAATCCGGCGTGGAGCGGCTCATGCCCAGAGCCGCCGCCGGAGATCAGACCGACCTTGCCCTCCTCCTTGCGCGTGGCGGCGGAGCGGGACACAAATAGCGGTTCGGTGTGCATCTGCACGTGGTCGGAGTGTGCTGCGGCGAATCCGGCGATGGACTCGGCGACGTAATCATGGGGATCGTTCATCAATTTCTTCATGTGACACCCTCCCTGTGGGGCTCGACGGTGAAAGTAGTGACGCGAGTAGGTAGCCCTGTCATCCCCCAGCGTAGCGGAATCTGCCGCGCCGACACCGCCGCCGTTTTTCGCCCCTCTTTATGGGGTGACCTGCATTGCTCCCCTACTCTACGGGAGCGTAGAATTACTCCGCTGTGCCGCCGCTTAGCTCTGGCAGGAAGGGCACCAAAATAGGTTGCGCCCCTCCACGGGTCGGCTCGCCACGGGCCCGCCGCACACCAGGCAATCCTGATCGGCGCGACGGTAAACATAGACCTCGCCGCCGTGCGCATCCTCTCGCGCGGGGCGCCGCATGGCCTCGGGGGTGTGGGCGGGCAGCACGGTGTCGATCCAGCCCTTCTCTTCCCCATCGCGCATGAGCTGGCAGAGATCCTGCGCAATGGCGTCCCGCTGCGCCGCCGTGAGCTCTCGGCCCGGGGTGAAAGGATCGATTCCCTGCCGGAAGAGCACCTCGGCGCGGTAGATATTGCCCACCCCGGCATAGTATTTCTGGTCCATCAAGAGCGAGGCGATACTGCGGCGCGAGCGGGCGACGCGGCCGGCAAGCTCCTCCCAGTCCGAGTCCGCGCGCAAGGGATCTGCCCCCAGCCGGGCGATCGCCGCCGCCTGCTCCTCGGCGGTGATGAGTCGGCACCACTGGGGGCCGCGGAGCGTGGCGGCGATGTCCTCGTTCGCGATGCGCAGCCGAATCTGGCCCCAGTCGGCCTCGGGGGATTCGAAGTGGAACTTGCCGATGAGTCCGAGGTGAATATGCACGATCGAGTCCGGCTGCGGGGTATCGATGTGGATAAAGAGGTGTTTGCCCCAGGCATCTGCGTGGTCGAATCGGTGGCCGTCGAGCTGTGCCGCGGCGGTGGCAAAGCGCCCCTGCGGCGAGCTGACCTGTACTCTCCGCTCGGCGAAATGCTGGTTGAGCTGATGGGCGAGACGGTGAATCACATGACCTTCGGGCATGGTGTTCTAGTCTAGGCCGCTCCGCGGGGTGCAGTGGCTTCCGCGCGGCAGCGGGCGCCGACTGTGGCGCATGGGCCATACTAAAGGGCATGTCAGCAGCTTCGCGTTCCACCGACTCCTCCCCCACCGCAGCACCGATGCACCTCTCTCAGCGCGGCGAGGTGGCACCTTTTATCGTGATGGATATTCTCGCCCGAGCCCTCCAGCGCCGCCAGACACACGGCGATGCGCTGCTATTATGCGTGGGCCAGCCCTCGACCCCGGCACCTAGCCCCGTGCTGGAGCAGGCCGAGTCGGTGGTGCGCCAGGATATCCTCGGCTACACAGCGGCCAGCGGCACGTCCGAGCTTAAAGAGGCCATCGCCGCCTACTATCAGCGCCGCTATGGGGTGTCGGTGGATCCGGAATGTATTCTCATCACCACCGGCTCCTCGGGCGGGTTTACCTCGCTCTTTCTCGCCGTCTGCGATCCCGGCGATGAGGTGGTGCTGGCCCGCCCGGGCTATCCCGCCTATCGGAATGTGCTCTCCGCGCTCGGGGTACGCATGGTGGAGATCGACGTTACCGATGCCGAACACGCCTTTCAGCTGCGCGTTGAGGATCTGCAGGCCCTGCCGCGGCTGCCGCGGGCGGTGATTGTGACCTCGCCCTCCAACCCCAGTGGCACGGTGATCGATCCGGCAGAGTTGCGTCGTCTAGCGCAGTGGTGCGATACGCACGGCGTGGTACTGATCTCCGACGAGATCTACCACGGCATCAGCTATGGTGCCGAGTGCCGTAGCGCCGCCGAGTTTTCTGAACGAGCGGTCATCGTGGGCAGCGTGAGTAAGTATTTCTCCATGACTGGCTGGCGGGTTGGATGGCTCATCGTGCCGCCGGAGCTGGTGGGAGCGCTCGATCGCCTCCACGCCAATTTCACGGTCTGTCCGCCGGCGATCTCGCAGCAGGCCGCCCTGCGCGCGTTTGACGACGCCGCCCTGGAGGAACTCGACGCGCATGTGCAGCGCTATGCCCGCAATCGGGAGATCCTCATGGAGCGACTGCCCGCGCTGGGCTTGGAGAATATCGCGCCCGCGGATGGCGCCTTCTACTGCTATGTGGATGTCTCCTCGATCACCGAGGACTCCTTTCGCTTCGCCCATGAGCTGCTCGACGCCACGGGGGTGGCGGTGGCGCCCGGGGTGGATTTCGACATCGTGCACGGGCACCGCTGGATTCGGCTGAGCTATGCCTGCGATACGGCCGATGTGGTGGCCGCTTGCGATCGCCTGGAGGCCTATATTCGACGCTAAAAACTATCGACAAACAGAAATTAAAATAACTTCTCACCAGCGCGTTTAATGCTCCTTTATGCAATTGTTCCCCAACGGCGGTAGTATCTCAGGGTAACCGTAGCGGCGGCCGTCAGAGAGAATGCAGGCCGCCACAGGGCCTCACTCCGACCGCTGCCACTACGTCAGTTGCCGCCCCCTTTACGCTCTTATCTCAAGTGAGGTTGCTCTATGCTTTCACCCGCCATTGGCTTCGACCGATCCGCGTACATCCAGATGCAATCTGAGCACATTAAGGAGCGCCGGGAGAGTCTCGGCGGACGCCTCTACCTAGAGATGGGAGGCAAGCTCTTCGACGATATGCACGCCTCCCGTGTGCTGCCGGGCTTTACTCCCGACAATAAGATCGCGATGCTCGAGAACATCAAGGACGATGTCGAGATCATGGTCTGCATCAACGCCAAGGATCTGGAACGCGGTAAAATGCGCGCCGACCTTGGCATTTCTTATGAGGATGATGTGCTGCGCTTGGTGGATGTTTTCCGCGCCCGTGGTTTCCTCGTGGATAACGTGGTGATGACCCAGTGCGAGGAGGGCAATAAGCACGCCACCGCCTTCCAGGAGAAGCTCACCCGCTTGGGCCTGAAGGTCACCCGCCACTTCGTGATCGAGGGCTACCCAGCTGATACCGAGCACATCGTCTCCGAGAATGGCCTCGGCCGCAACGAGTACGCGGACACTAGCCGCGATCTCATTATCGTCACCGCGCCCGGCCCCGGCTCGGGCAAGCTGGCCACCTGCCTCTCGCAGATCTACCACGAGCACGTGCGCGGCATTGACGTGGGCTATGCCAAGTTCGAGACCTTCCCCATCTGGAATATCCCGCTGGATCACCCGGTGAACGCTGCCTATGAGGCCGCCACCGCCGATCTGGATGATGTGAACATGATCGACCCCTTCCACCTGGCGGCCTATGGCAGCCAGGCGGTGAACTACAACCGCGATGTGGAAGTATTCCCGCTGCTCAAGCACCTGCTGGAGAAGATTTCCGGGCACTCCCCCTATGAGTCCCCCACCGACATGGGCGTGAACATGGTGGGTAATTGCATCAGCGATGATGAGGTGTGCCGCGAGGCCGCCAAGCAGGAGATCATCCGGCGCTACTACAAGGCGCTGGTAGAGGAGAAGAAGAATCAGAAGGCGCCGCTGGAATCCGGCCGCATTCGCCTGCTCATGGGCAAGCAGGGCATTCACGAAACTGATCGCCCCGTGATCGAGCCGGCGCGCGCCATCGCAGAGGAGACCGGCCAGCCTGGTAGCGCCATCAAGCTCAATGATGGCGAGATCATTACCGGCAAGACCTCCGCTTTGCTCGGTTGCTCGGCGGCCATGCTGCTCAACGCGCTGAAGTATCTGGCCGGTATCGAGCCGGATGTGGACTTGCTGGCGCCGAGCTCCATCAAGCCCATCCAGACCCTCAAGATCGAGCAGCTGGGCAGCAGCAACCCGCGGCTGCACACCGATGAGGTGCTCATCGCCCTGAGCGTTTCGGCGGATCATGACCCCAATGCCCGCCGCGCCCTAGAGGAGCTGCACAACCTGCGTGGCCTCGACGTGCACACCACCACCATTCTCGGCTCGGTGGATGAGGGGATCTTCCGCAACCTAGATATCCAGGTGACCTCCGATCCGGTGTATCAGAAGAAGCTGCTCTTCCGGAAGTAACACCGAATGCGCAGAAGGCGGTTCGTGTGGCGCTAGATGTGCGCCCGGACCGCCTTTTCGCCCGTGGCGGCCGCTTGGCCCAAGGTGATGGGCTCGAGCTCGCGGTTATGATCCCATACCGTGTCTGCCTCCCCAGCTGGGTAGGAGGTCACGGTATCGGTGGCCGGTTCGTAGGTGACCAAGGCCAAGAGATCCGAGGAGGTTTGTTCACATACCGCCCAGCTATAGCAGGTATTGTTCATCCAGCCATCCTCGGCCTCATCATTGGACTGAATCGCTGGGGTGGGCGTGATCGAGCGCAGCGTGGGGCCATCATCGAGGGTGGTTTGGTTGTGCAGGGCCCGCAGATAGAAACGACCGGCATTGATATCAAAAGGTTCCATAGCCCCTCATTCTAGAACACTGTTCACCGCCTCCCTGCCCTCCTGCGCCGCACGCAGCGGTGGTTAGGAACTGGCTGCCGCGCCGGAATAGGATCAAGATATGCTCTCGAAGATCCTGCTCTACTACAAGTTCCAGCCCATCGCCGACCCCAAGGCCGTGATGCTGTGGCAGCGCGACCTCTGCGAGTCCCTCGGACTGCGCGGCCGCATTCTGATCTCCGAGCACGGCATCAACGGCACCGTCGGCGGGCCGATGGATGCCTGCAAGAAATATGCCCGTAAAACCCGCGAATACTTCAAGCCCATGGAGTTCAAATGGTCCGAGGGTGGAGCCGAGGATTTCCCGAAGCTCTCCGTGAAGGTTCGCGATGAGATCGTGTCCTTTGGCGCGCCGGGCGAGCTGAAAGTGAATGAAGACGGTGTGATCGGCGGCGGCGTGCACCTCAAGCCCGAAGAAGTGAATGAGCTAGTGGAGCGGCGCGGCGAGGAGGTGGTGTTCTTCGACGGGCGCAATGCCATGGAGGCGCAGATCGGCAAGTTTAAAAACGCCGTGGTACCCGATGTCTCCACTACCCACGACTTCATCGCGGAGCTCGAGTCCGGCAAATATGACTGGATGAAGGATAAGCCGGTGGTCTCCTATTGCACCGGCGGTATTCGCTGCGAGGTGCTGTCCAGCCTGATGAAAAATCGGGGCTTCGAGGAGGTCTATCAGATCGATGGCGGCATCGTCCGCTATGGCGAAAAATACGGTAACGCCGGGCTCTGGGAAGGCTCGCTCTACGTCTTCGATAAGCGCATGCACATGGAGTTCGAGGGCGGCGAGTTCACCCAACTGGGGCACTGTGCCCACTGTGGTGCGGCCACGAATGACTTTCACAACTGCCGCAACCAAGCCTGCCGCAAGCAGACGCTCATGTGCGCGGACTGCGCGGATTCCGTGGGGCACTGCGGCGATGCGAGCTGTGCCGAGATCACTGCCGCCGCTAGTGGTGACCGTTAACGAACATCCAGCCGAAGCCCGTCATCCACGCCAAGGAGGCGGGGATGAGCACCCAGATGATGGCGAGCCACGGCCGCCACGCCCCATAGCGGGCCCAGGTGCGATAGGTGATCCAAAAAGCGCCGAAAGTGCCGGCTAGGGCCACGCCGAGGGGCACCAGCGAGAATAGAATCTCGTAGTCACGGCTGCAGATCCACGTCGAGAGCCCGGCCTCGCAGATCGGTCCGCCGTGGGCGCGGGAGATGAGCGCGATCACCAGCCCAGTGAGGACGGTGAGCAGGGGTATCGTCAGCGCATAGGCAATGGCCCTGCGTGAGGAGCGGCGGCTGTGCTCGAACCACGCCAAGGGGTCGCGCTCGAATTCCTCACGGGAGGGGCCGCGGGGCGTGGTGGAGACCCGATCCACGGTGGGATCGAAATACTGTCCCTCGGGCAGGCCGGCGGCGGGCGTGGGGCCCGCCGCAGACTCCGGCCGCGGCGGGCGTGGATCGTCCTCAGACTCGGATTGCATGGCTTCTCACCCCTATAGCTCTGCCTTGTCGTGCTTCTCGGGCCGTGTATCCAGCCCTTTCTTCGCCACCCTACTCGCTGCTCCGCATCGTGGGTAGACCCCAGCATGCGGCGCTGCGGCGCTAGTGAGGGCGGGGACGCAGCACCAGCTCGGTGGGTTGGGCATCCATCGGTGTGGTGATCACCTGCACCACCGAGCGCGCCACGGTCTCGGCGGTCAGGAATTGATGCGGATCATAGCTGCCGCCCTCATAGGTCACGATGGCGCGCTGCATCTGCGTATCGATGCGGCCTGGGTGGATCGAGGAGACGCGGATGCCGGGCTCTTCCTCGCGCAGCCCATCGCACCAAGCGCGGGCGGCAAACTTGGCGGCGGCATAGCTGCCCCATTCGGGCTTGACCCGAAAACCGGCCCCCGAGTTGAGATACACCATGGTGCCTTGGGCGGCGCGCAGGGCGGGGAGCAGATGATTCGTCAGCGCCACCGGGCCGTGCAGATTGACGTTGAAGGAATCCTGCCATTCCTGGCTGCTGGCGTCCTCGATGCGGTTGAGCTGGCAGTAGCCGGCGCAGTGGATGAGCGCATCGAGGCTGTGGATATCGGGCACGGCCGAGAGATCGGGCTCGGGGGAATCGAAATTAAGGCGGAACCAGCTGGCCTGGGAGACGGCGGCCCGGGTCTTGTCCGTGGCGGGTGACTCGCTGCGATAGTGGGCATAGACCACCCAGCCGGCGTCGATAAGCTGCTCGGCGATCTCGCGCCCCACTCCCCCACTGGCGCCGGTAACGAGTGCTGTGCGCATATGTGCGTGTCTCCTATGCGTAGTCTGTGCCCCACACGGGGCGGGTTTAGGTCGTGGTCGGGTAGATCATCACCGGTACGCGCGCGTGTTTGAGCACGGCCGAGGTATGAGAGCCCATGAACACCCGCGCGATGGGATTGCTATCTTCGGAGCCCACCACGAGCAGATCTGATTTCTTCCACTTCACCGCGTCCATGGCCTCGGACCAGCCGCTGCCGGTAGCGAGTTCCGTTTCCACCTGCAGCTCGGGGTGATGCTTGACGACGCTATCTCGCGCCCGATCAAGATTGGCCAGCGCATGTTCGCGGGCGTCATCAGCCAGCACAGACTCGAGCTTGCTATTTGTGGACTTCAACGCATTGCCCACTCGATCGGGCACGAAAGCCACGATCCGCAGCGGGACGGAGTAAATCTCGGCTACCGCGGCAGCATGATCGAAGACGGCGGCGCTGCCGGCCTCCTCGGTGAGCGCGCAGGAGACTCGGTTCACGCCCTTCTTGCCCAGCTTCACCTCGCGCGGGATCAGGCCCAGGGGATAAGGGGAGGCGTGCAGCAGCGCATCGGCGGTGGTGCCGGCCAAATATCGCCCCTTGGGGGCGGCTTGGGCGGGGCCCAGCAGAATGATGTCGGCGTGGAAGTCCTTGGCGGCCTGGGTGAGCAGGTGCGGCTCGGAGGAGCCATCGGCAAAGACGGCGAGCTTGCTATCGAAGCAGTCTTTGTCCACGCCGGCGTCGAGCAGCGCAGCGGTCACCACCTCGCGGCTGGCCTCCTCCTGCTTCTTCAACCACTTCTTGTACTTGCCCCCCAGTTTGGATAGGGAAGTTTGTGGCCAGGGGCGGGTAAAGGCCGAGATGGCGCGGACGGTGATGGGCCCAGAGCGGTGTAGCCATGCGACGGCATCGAGAATTTCGTTATTGGCGGCGTCGGGCTGCCACGCTATCAATACGCGGAGGCGAGAATCGGGCATAGGTGTCTATGCATGAGCGGCGAGGGCGGGGCCGAGCGCTGCTCATGCGCTCAACTTTCATCTGGGCGGACAAAGGAACGGGGGCGGGCACGCTCCGAGGCTAGTTACTTATCGCCGTTGCGGGTTTGGGCGGTATAGCGCTCGGCGAGGCGATTGATAATCGGGACGATCTCTTCGATAGCGGCGATCTCCTCATCCTCGAGAGTGCTAAACATATCAGCCAGCTGGGCGATACGTTCCTCGCCGACGCGCTCGAGTTCGACAGCGCCTTGCTCGGTCAGCTGCACGCGCACGCCGCGGCGGTCATTATTATCGCGGACGCGCTCCACCAGGCCGCGGGATTCGAGCTGGTGCAAGGCATTAGAGGCGGTGGGCATGCGAATGCCCTCCCGCTTGGCTAGTTCGCTGATACGCGCCGCTCCATCGGACTTCAGGCGAGACAGGATTGTCAGCTGCGGTCCGGTGAGATCGGAGCGCTCTGCAAGCCGGAAATAGGTGACGTACAGCTGCGTGAGCGCGGGCCGTGCATTCCGGGCGAGTTCAAAATAAGGTTGCGCGTTCATAGTCCATATTCTATGGCGCGAAACAGTACTGTCCTAAAAATTGTTTAGGTGAAAAAGTATTTCGGCAGGTGGGTGTGCTGCGGCGGGGGTAGGTGACTGTCCGCGGGCGGCAGGAGAATACAGTGCGGCCACGGACGGATACCACAGGGGGTCGTCCGTGGCCGTGGCCACCAGGGCGCTGCGTTCGCGCCCGCGGAGGGGGTTTAGTCGCCGGCGATGAAGCTTTCGAGGCGGGCGCGGGCCTCGTCGTCGCCGAGCTGCTTCGGCGGGGACTTCATCAGATAGGAGGAGGCGGCGTCGATCGGGCCGCCAATGCCGCGGTCGAGGGCAATCTTCGCCGCGCGCAGAGCGTCAATAATAATGCCCGCGGAGTTCGGGGAGTCCCAGACCTCGAGCTTGTACTCGAGGTTCAGCGGCACCTCGCCGAAGGCCTTGCCCTCGAGGCGCACATAGGCCCATTTGCGGTCATCCAACCAGCCCACATAGTCGGAGGGGCCGATGTGCACGTTGCGATCATCCACCTTGCCCGCCAAGGGGGAGGTCTTCAGGTTGGAGGTGACGGCCTGGGTCTTGGAGATCTTCTTGGACTCCAGGCGCTCGCGCTCGAGCATGTTCTTGAAGTCCATGTTGCCGCCGACGTTGAGCTGCATGGTGCGCTCGAGGCGCACGCCGCGATCCTCGAAGAGCTTGGCCATCACGCGGTGGGTGATGGTCGCGCCCACCTGGGACTTGATGTCATCGCCCACAATCGGCACCCCGGCGGCACGGAACTTCTCGGCCCACTCGGGATCGGAGGCGATGAACACCGGCAGGGCGTTGACGAAGGCACAGCCGGCGTCGATTGCGGCCTGGGCGTAGAACTTATCGGCCTCCTCGCTACCCACGGGCAGATAACTGACCACCACATCCACCTGGGCGTCCTTGAGGGCCTGCACCACATCCACCGGCTCCTCTTCGGACTCGGTGATGGTCTGCTGATAGTAGCGGCCGAGGCCGTCGTGCGTGGGGCCGCGCTGGACCTTCACGCCGAGATGCGGCAGCTGCGCAATCTGGATGGTGCAGTTCTCGGATGCGCGGGTGGCCTCGGAGAGATCGAGCCCCACCTTGGCGGCATCCACATCGAAGGCTGCGGCGAATGTGACGTCCTTGACGTGATAGTCGCCGAAGCGCACGTGCATCAGGCCGGGAACATCGTCGCTATCGCGGGCGTCCTTATAAAACTCGACGCCTTCGATCAGCGAGGTGGCGCAGTTGCCAACTCCGACGATGGCAACACGGATTTCTCCGCTCATGGGCAAACTCCTTCAAACAAACTTGTACCGCCGCGACACCTCCCACGGGTGGGGGCGCGCACCGCGGCGGGCGAGCACGCCCGCAGTCGTGGGGCTCACTCCTGAGGACGCGCAACAATCGTGATTCCTCAGAATCTAGCCCGCGTTTTTGGTCAAGCGCAGGGGCTCAATCGATACAGAACCGCAGTGAACCGATTAAGTTGTGAGCACAGACACAGTATTATCGCCGCGGGCGCCACTGCCGTGGGGATAGCTAGACTGGCCGCGTGGTTGAATATCGCAATATCGTGAGTCACGAGTGGCACCGTCGCCACACCTTGCGCCTCTATAGCCAAGGGGCGGTCACGCGCGCCGAGATCTGCGAGTGCGATTTCTTGCTACGAACGGCCGCCGAGTTTCATGGCTCGCGCTCAGCGCGGGACTGCCCAGTATGTTCCTCTCAGAACATGCGGGACGTGCTGTGGATTTATGGCGATGAGGTGGGCCGGGCAGCCGGTTCCGCCCGCAGCGAGGAAGAGATCGCGCAGCTGGTCTCCGCTGGCAAGCTTTTCGACGTTCACCGCGTGGAGGTCTGTCCTGATTGTCATTGGAATCACCTGTTGGCGACAATGGTTGTTTCCCCTCGTACCCGCTATGCTTAACCGATTAGTTAGTTTGTTTGGGCAGGTCGCCGGCCGTCGCTCGCCCGAACGCCGCAATTTCACCCATGGAGATTGGAAGCAACAGTCGTGACTGAACACACCGTGACCGTAGAAGAGAGCGAGGAGAAGACCCGTAACCCGTGGGTCTGGCGCTCGATCCTCATCGCAGTGGTGTTAATTATCCTCGCTCCCTTCGTGGCATTCATGATCGCCTATCTGCTTGTGGATGTTCCGAAGGCCGACCAGCTTGTGAATAAGCAGGTGACGGAGATTTATGCCGGGGATGATGAGACGCAGCTAGCGCGCATCGTGCCCCCGGAAGGTAACCGTGTGGTGGTGCCGCTCTCGGAGATTCCGGAGTCCATGAAGGACGCCACTCTGGCTGCCGAGGACCGCGAGTTTTATACCAACCCCGGCTTTTCCATCACCGGCTTCGGTCGCGCGATTATCGGCCAGCTCACTGGTGACGGCTCCAAGGGCGGCGGTTCCACCATCACGCAGCAGTACGTGAAGATCGCCGTGGTGGGCAATGAGCGTTCCTATGAGCGCAAGCTCAAGGAGCTCGTCTACTCCGCCAAGATGGCCAATGAGTGGTCCAAGGAGCAGGTGTTGGAGTCCTATCTGAACACCATCTACTTGGGCCGCAATGCCTATGGTGTGGCCGCGGCCTCCCAGGCCTATTTCGCCAAGGACTTCACGGACCTCACGCCCGAAGAGTCCGCGCTCTTGGCCGCCGCCATCCAGCGCCCCTCCACCCTCGATCCCTGGAATAACCGGGCCGAGGCGGAGCAGCGCTGGAACTACGTGATGGACGGCATGGTCGAGATCGGTGCCATGAGCCCCGGGGCGCGCGCGGAGGCGCGCTTCCCAGAGGTGATTGACCCCGCCACCGTGCAGTCCAATACCGAGGCCACCGGCACCAATGGTTTGATCAAGGATCGCGTGCTCGCCGAGCTCGAAGGCGTGGGCATCAGCGAACAGGATGTGCAGACCCGCGGCCTGCGGGTGACCACCACCATCGATACCGACGCCCAGAATGCGGCCCAGGCGGCGGTGGAGAACAACATGCAGGGCGAGCCGGAGAACCTGCGCACCGCGGTGGTCTCCATCAACCCCAAGACCGGTGGTGTCTCCGCCTACTATGGCGGCGACGACCCGGCCGGCTGGGACTATGCCATTGCCCCGCTGCAGACCGGTTCGACCTTCAAGATCTTCGCCCTCGCGGCGGCCTTGGAGCAGGGCATTCCGCTCTCCCAGTACTACAGCTCCGCCCCGGTACAGACCGGTGATGTCACGGTGACTAACTCTGAGGGGCAAAGCTGCGGTACCTGTACCATCGCTCAGGCGCTGAAGCAGTCGCTGAATACCTCCTTCATCCGCCTCCAGGATGATCTGAAGAATGGCCCCGATGACACCGCCGCCATGGCGCATCGCTTGGGCGTGGCGGAGTCCCTGCCGGGGCTCCCGCACACCCTGAAGGAGGAGAATGGTCATAGCCAGCTGGGTGTGGTTCTGGGCCAGTACCAGTCCCGCCCCTTCGACTTGGCTGTCGCCTTGGCCACCCTCGCCAATGAGGGCGTGTACAACAAGACGCACTTCGTGCAGAAGGTTGTGACCAATGATGGCGAGGTGCTCTATGAGCACGAGGGTGAAAGCGAGCGCATCGTGGACGAGGAAGTGGCGAACTCCGTGATCCAGGCGATGAAGCCGATCGCCGCCTATTCCCGCGGCCACGCCCTGAATGGCCGGGAGTCCGCCGCCAAGACCGGTACCGCCCAGCTGGGTGATACGGGTCAGAACAAGGATGCGTGGATGATTGGTGCCACCCCGCAGCTCTCCACCGCTGTGTGGGTGGGCACCGATGATGGCCAGCCGCTGCTGAACCTCTATGGTGGCAAGATCTGGGGCTCCGGCCTGCCCAGCGATATCTGGAAGTCCACCATGGATGCCGCGCTGGCGAATGCCGACTACGAGAGCTTCCCGGTTCCGACCTCCAATCTGGGTTATGTGGCTCCGCCCGCACCGCCGGCGCCCGCCACCCCGGTGGCTCCGCCCGAGACCACCAGTACCGAGCCGACGGAGTCCTCGGAGCCGGCTGAGCCCGCCGAGCCGGCCCTGCCGGAGGTCCCGGATGTGCCGCTGCCGGCCCCGGCTCCCCCGGCGGAGCCGGAGCAACCGGCGCAGCCCGCACTCCCGAACTTGGGTGATCTGCTACCGGGCTAGCACGGCGCTTATCGACGCTTCCTCTTCTCCCGATCCCCGCTCCCCCACATACGCAGCCACGCTGCACTTGGGAGCGGGGATTCGTGCATCTGGCGGCTAAGCTAAGAGCCATGAGTTCCACCACCATCATGATCCTCACGATGGCGAGCGTGTTCATTGGCGCTTGCTGCTTCGGCGGCGGCTATGCTGCCAAGTCCTATGGCAAGAGCACCAAAGCCGTGGTCTCTTGGATTATCGCCGCCTTCTTCTTCGTGCTCCTTGTCCCCCTCATCTTTGCTGTGTTTATGGCTACCGGCTTCATTGGCGATGCCGCCATGAACTAGGTTGCGGCTGGGCCGCTAGGGTGCGTGGGCAGCGAGTGGGCGTCGATAAGCGGCGGCCGCCGCAGGGTACGCAATTGAAAGAGAGCAGGTAGATGGTGTATCTTGAAAAGGTTGCTTGACGCAACGACCCTCCTGCCACGTCCACGATGGGCGCGGCCGAACCACAATTACTAGACCATAGGAGGTGATGAGGTCCGTGCGTCAATACGAACTCATGATCATTCTCGATCCCTCGCAGGATGAACGCACCGTAGCCCCGTCCCTAGATAAGTTCCTTGAGACTGTTCGCAAGGAAAACGGCACCGTTGACAAGGTGGACATTCGCCCGAAGCGTCGTCTGGCATATCCGATCAACAAGAAGGAAGAGGGCATCTACGTGGTCCTTAACCTGACCTGTGAGTCGGAGACTGTCGTCGAGCTCGACCGCAAGCTGAACCTCAGCGACACGGTTCTGCGCACCAAGGTGCTGCGCACCGATCGCTAATCAGGAACACTGGTAGTAACACCAACCAACGAACTCCTAAGGAGTCCTGAGACCATGGCACAAGGCGATACCCCTATCACGATTGTTGGCAACCTCGTTGCCGACCCTGAACTGCGTTTTACCCCTTCGGGTGCCGCAGTGGCCAACTTCCGTGTGGCCTCCACTCCGCGACGCTATAACTCGCAGACCGGCCAGTGGGAGGACGGCGAGGCACTGTTCTTGCAGTGCAACGTGTGGCGCCAGGCGGCGGAGAACGTAGCCGAGTCGCTGACTAAAGGTATGCGCGTCATCGTTAATGGTCGGCTCCGCCAGCGCACCTTCGACACCCGCGAGGGAGAGCGCCGCACCGTCTTCGAAGTCGAAGTCGATGAGGTGGGCCCCTCGCTGAAGTACGCTACGGCCTCCGTGAACCGCGTGCAGCGCGGCCAGGGTGGTCAAGGCGGCCAAGGCGGTGGCTTTGGTGGCGCTAACTCTGGCGGTGGCCAAGGTGGATTTGGTGGCGGCCAAGGCGGTGGAAACCGCGGTCAAAGCCAAGGTGGTTTTGGTGGCTATCAGCAACAGTCGCAGAACGACGTCCACAACGATGACCCGTGGAACTCGGCACCCCCTGCGGGTGGGTTCCAGGGCGATGACGACGACCCGCCATTCTGATAGGCGAGTCCGATGCGCCCGCTCGCGGGTGTTGGGACTTCATGCGAATACACAACCACTTTTCATTCTTTTCATAAGCGAAAGGCAGGGATCATGAAGCTGATCCTTACGGCTGCCGTAGAGAACCTCGGTGTCCCCGGTGACATCGTCGAGGTAAAGGACGGCTACGGACGTAACTACCTGCTTCCCCGCGGTATGGCCATTGTGGCAACCCGTGGTGCAGAGAAGCAGATCGAAGACATCAAGCGTGTGCGCTCCGAGCGCCAGATCCAGAGCCTGGATCATGCACGCGAGGTCAAGGAGCAGATCGAGGCCCTTGACAACATCACTGTGACCATGCGTACCTCCAGCAAGGGCAAGCTCTTCGGCTCTGTCCAGGCTGGCGACATCGTTAGGGCGATCGAGGCCGCTGGCGGCCCCAAGATCGAGAAGCAGACCATCACCGTGCCGAAGGGTCTCGTCAAGAGCACCGGCGGCTACCAGGTGATTGCTCAGCTGCACGATGACATCAGTGCAAAGGTGAACTTCAAGGTCGTCGCCGCGTAATCTACGCGCACTAGACGGCGGGTCTCACGTATAGAGGAGACCCCAACGACAACAGCGCACCAGGGCCTCTGGTGGGGACACACTCCCCGCTAGGGGCCCTTGGTGTATCTCGGGGCAGGGGGTGCTCACAAAGGCGCTGCGGGGGCCGGTGCGGCTCGCTTAGCCGGAAGCGGGCACGGGCAGGGCTGTGGTGCATCTCTCGCCCGCAGTGCCTCTCTAGGGCGAGTTGGTGTGGGGAGATCTATCGACACTGATGCGTGTGTGATGCATGGGTGGTGTACGCCTATCGGCAGAGTTATGCACAATCCACAGCCATGTCTGTGGACAAGTGCGATAGCGCTGTGCATAACCTGTGCATGAGAGGTCCATAAGCCCCGCGGCGAGGGGGTAACTGGCCCCTCGAGAGGGGGTGCTTGGCGGGTGCGAAGGTGACGATCCGGTGACGTCGATGCTGGGTGCCACTAGCGAACTACCGTCTGAGCAGGACGGATATATAAAACCGCAGGTAAACGCCAGCTAAGCGCTAGGTGAGCAGGAGTTTTAGCTGCTATGGACCTCGCGTACACAGAGTTATCCACAGACCCCTGTGCATAACCTCCGTGCAGAGTGTGAAGAATCCCTCCCCCGCAGCCCAGAACGCGGGGCGTTATCCACAGCGGCGGCCACCAATGTGGAGCGGCTGGGCGCCGAGCGCATTGCTTCCCCGCTGCTGTGGGTGGACCTCCTCTGCCCTAGGGGGACGGCGCGCTCAGGGGTGGATAGAATCGAGGTCTGGCGTCTCCCGCATCCGCGGGATGCGCCCAGGCTGAAAAGTGGCGACAGTGAAGGAGCTGAGAGACGTGGCAGGTAGCGCGAACTTTGATGACAACGCCTTCCCGCCGGACCCCGCCGAGGGCGGGGCCGGGCAGGATGCCAGCTACTCCCCCAGTCCAGCTCGGCCGGAGGGTTTCCCCGCCGAGGCGATCAGTGATTTCCCCCCGGCGCCCGAGTTTGCGCCCAGTAGCTTTGATGACTCGGCCCCGAGCTATAACCACGCCGGGCCTAATCAGGGTCGATTCGCCCCGCAGCGCAGCGCGGGTCGGGGGCGCTTCGATGACGCCACCCCGCGGGACTATGCCCGGCAATTGCCGCATGACCGCGAGGCGGAGCAGGGCGTGCTGGGGGCGATGCTCATTGCGCCGACGGTGGTCACCGACATCGTCGAGGAGCTCAACCCTGAGGACTTTTATGCGCCGCAGCATCAGCTGATCTATCGCGCCATTTTGGATCTCTACGCGGACAATAAACAGATCGACACCTTCATCGTGCGCGATCGTTTGCACCGCCACGGCGATCTGGAGCGGGCGGGAGGCCCCTCCTATCTGGTCACCCTCGCCGAGGTTGTGCCCACCCCTGCCAACGCCCCCTACTACGCGGAGATCGTCTCTGAGAAGGCCGTGCTGCGGCGTTTGGTCTCGGCGGGCACGCGCATCGTCCAGCTGGGCTATGAGGCGGCCGGCGATACCGAGATCGAAGTCATGATCGATCTGGCGCAGCAGGAGGTATTCCAGATTGCGCAGAAGAAGACCGTCACCGATTATGCTGTGCTGGATGATCTGCTGCAGCCGGTGATGGATGAGCTGGATGAGATCGCCCAAAACGGCGGGCTGTCCACTGGCGTGCCCACTGGGTTTATTGATCTCGACCGCATCACCAATGGTTTGCACGCCGGCCAGATGATCATTGTGGCGGCTCGTCCTGGTGTGGGTAAATCCACCATCGCCCTGGACTTCATGCGCTCCTGTTCGATCAAGCACAATATGGCCTCGGTGCTCTTCTCGCTCGAGATGTCCAAGTCCGAGATCGTCATGCGTCTGCTCTCTGCCGAGGCCGAGGTGAAGCTCTCCGATATGCGCTCCGGCACCATGTCCGATGATGACTGGGCGCGTATCGCGCAGCGGGCCGGGGAACTCAGCGAGGCACCGCTATTTATCGATGACTCCCCGAACCTGACGATGATGGAGATCCGCTCGAAGGCCCGCCAGCTCAAGGACAAGCATGATCTGCAATTGATCGTGGTGGACTACCTGCAGCTGATGAGCTCCGGCAAGAAGGTGGAGTCCCGCCAGCAAGAGGTGTCCGAATTTTCCCGCCAGCTTAAATTGTTGGCCAAGGAGCTAGAGGTGCCGCTGGTTGCGGTGGCGCAGCTCAACCGTGGCCCCGAGTCGCGCACGGATAAGCGCCCCCAGCTGGCGGATCTGCGTGAATCCGGCTCCTTGGAGCAGGACGCCGATATGGTGATGTTGCTGTATCGCCCCGACTCCCAGGACCTCGAGGATGTGCGCGCCGGCGAGGCGGACATCATCTTGGCGAAGCACCGTGGTGGCCCCATCGGCACCGTCGAGGTGGCCCACCAGCTGCACTACTCGCGCTTCAAGGACTTGGCCCGCGCCTAAAAAGCGGGCGGCGCCGCCTAGCGTTCTTCGCGGGCGGCGATCACACTATCGATGGCTTCCGACAGCGGCTGATAGTGGTTGAGCAGCCGCTCCACGGCCTCCTCGCCATTGCCCTCGGCGATGGCATCCACGATGCCTTGGTGGGCGGTGGCAAGCGGCTGGCTGCTGGGATCCGACTCGAACACGGGGTGCTCGCCGAAGCGCTCCGCTACGGCCTCGAGCAGCGAGAAATACACATTCAGGATGGCGTCGTTAAGCTGCTTCAGCGTGCGCGAGCGCAGCGGGGCGAATAGCTGGTTGTGGAAGCGATAATCCAAGTCCACGGTCGAAGAGCCGGCGCGCTCGGCCGCGGCCATCTCCTCCACGGTGCCCTGCAATTGCGCGATCAGCGTCTGCTTCGCGGCGTCGTCCTCGGCCACATATTTCATCACGATGGGCAGGAAGGCCACCTCGAGGCCGCGGCGCAGCGTAATGATGTCCTTGGCCTCGTTGCCGCCGGAATTGAGCGAGAGCATGCCCTGGAAGATCAACGCCGGAGTCAGCGGAGCCAGAGGATTGCCGGCGACAAAGGTGCCGGTGCCGCGGCGCACCTCCACCATGCCCACGGCCTCCATCACCTTGATGGCCTCGCGAATGGAGTTACGGGAACAGCCAAGGATGCGCTGGAGTTCCGGCTCGGGCGGAATGGGGTCGCCATTGACCAGCCCAGCATTCAGAATATAGCGCGCGATCTCCTGTACCAGCTGATCCGAGCGGGTGGTGGGCTGGTGGCCCATGCGGCCGAAATAGGCGTTGTCGGTAGTCACTGTGTGTCCTCGTTGTCGTCCCGGAAGTTACACAGCACACACTGTCTCGGCGGTCTGTTTCTGCGGCACGCGACCGCATATAAAACCGGTGACAAGGCTGATGCGGAACTCCGGTGCAGTTTCTCGGTTGTCGAACAGTCTACAAAATCGACATCAGCCCAGAGTTAGTGCGCCACCCACAGCAACGACTCGGAGGTAGGTGAGCCTAGTCTCGCGACCCCGCAGCCGCCGCACCGGGGTTGAGGAAGCTCGAGCGGAAACGCCGCAGCCGCAGCGAGTTAGTCACCACAAACACGCTCGACAGGCTCATCGCCAATCCCGCGAGCATCGGATTCAGCAGACCCAAGGCGGCCACGGGGATGAGCACGATGTTGTAGATAAACGCCCAGAACAGATTTCCTTGGATCACCCGCAGCGTCGCGCGCGATAGCTGCAGCGCATCAACGGTAGCGCGCAGATCTGAGTGCATGAGGGTGATATCGGCGGCCTCGATGGCCACATCCGTGCCCCCACCCATGGCGATGCCCAGATCCGCCTCGGTGAGGGCGGCGGCGTCATTGATGCCATCGCCAACCATCGCCACGGTGCGCCCCTGCTCGGCGAGCGCCGCGACGTGGCGCACCTTATCCTCCGGCAGCACCTCGGCGATCACGTTCTCCTCCGCGACGCCCACCTGGCGGGCCACATGGCGCGCCGCCTGCTGGTTATCGCCGCTGAGTATCCACGGCTGCAGCCCTAGGTCCTTGAGCTGGCTGATGGCGGCAGTCGCCTCCTCCCGAGGCGCATCGGATACGGCAATCACGCCCACGGGCGCCTCGTCGACGCGCACCAGCACCACGGTGGCGCCGGTCTCGCGCATCTGGCTCACCACCTCGGGCAGGTCCGCCGCTCCTGGCTTGACGACGCTCACCCGCTGCCCCTCCACCACGGCGCTGACCCCCTGTCCCGCGGTGGCGAGAAACTCGCTGGCGGCAGGCACGGTGATCCCGCGCTCGGCGGCGGCATGGCAGATCGCGCGCCCCACTGGGTGCTCGCTGCCCGACTCGGCTGCCGCGGCACGAGCCACAAGCTCCTCCTCCGAGACCCCGGTGGCGTAGAGGCCGCTTAAGGACATCTGCCCCGTGGTGATCGTGCCCGTTTTATCGAGCACGATGGTGTCGGCGTGGCGGGTCGATTCCAGCACCTCGGGGCCCTTAATCAGGATGCCCAGCCGGGCGCCGGTGCCCGTGCCTACGAGCAATGCTGTCGGAGTAGCCAGCCCCAGCGCGCAGGGGCAGGCGATGATGAGCACCGCTACTGCGGCCGCAAAGGCGTCGGCCACCGAGCCATCCCGCAGCAGCAGGTGGGCGCCGAGGGTGAGCAAGGCGACGGTGATCACCACGGGCACAAATACCTGGGAGATCCGATCCACCAGCCGCTGCACAGGCGCCTTGCGGGCCTGAGCGTCGCTCACCAGCCGGCCTATCTGGGCCAAGGTGGTATCCGCGCCCACCCGGGTGGCCTCCACGATCAACCGGCCCGTGGTGTTGAGGGTGGCGCCGGTGACCGTCGCGCCGGGATCGACCTCGATGGGCATGGACTCGCCGGTGAGCATGGATTCATCCACCGCGGAATGCCCCTCGACCACCCGCCCATCGGTGGGGATCTTCTCTCCGGGGCGCACGACGCAGTGATCGCCCACCGCCACCTGGGCGCTGGGAATACGCACCTCTCGCCCATCGCGCAGCACCGCGGCTTCTCTCGCGCCCAGGTTGAGCAATTCCGTAAGCGCCTGGGAGCTGCGCCCCTTCGCCCGCTCCTCGAACCAGCGCCCGAGCAGCAAAAACACGATCACCATGGAGGCGGTTTCCAGATAAATCTGATCCATGCCCGCAGCGGCGTGCGCGGAGAGGCTCATATGCATGTGCATTCCTGGCTGCCCTGCCGAGCCGAGGAAAAGCGAGTACAGCGACCACAGGAACGCCGCCGTCGTGCCCATGGAGATGAGCGTGTCCATGGTGAAGGCGCCGTGGCGCGCATTGCGCACGCAGGCGCGGTGGAAGGGCCAGCCGCCCCACACATACACCGGGGCGGCAAGAGTGAGCGCGGCCCACTGCCAGTACTGGAATTGCAGGGCCGGCACCATGGACAGCAGCATCACCGGCAGCGCCAATAACGCGGAAACGATCACCCGCTGCTTCAGCTCTGCCTGATAGCGGGCGTGCTCCTGCTCCGCCCGCGCGGGGGCGTCAGCGGCCGCCTCCGATGCCGGTGCGGCGGCATCGACAGGCGCAGCGGTGGAGTCGCTCATGATGAAGGCGTCATAGCCGGTGGTGCGCACCACGTCGAGAAAGTCCGCGGTGGAATGCAGCGCCGGGTCGAAGGCGATGCGTGCGGTCTCGGTGGCGAAATTCACCGTCGCCTGCGTGCCCTCGAGCTTGTTCAGCTTGCGCTCCACCCGCGAGGAGCAGGACGTGCAGGTCATGCCCGTTACTCCTAGATCGACATGCTCCATTGCGGTGCTGTCCTGCATATATTCTCCTTCTCTTCCCTCGTGGGGCCCATGCTACCTCTATACCCCTAGGGGGTATAGAGGTGAGTGAAAAAGACCACTCACCTGCACGAGATGAGTGGCGGAGCCGAGACTAGTCCTCGACGACAACCTCGTAGCCGGCCTCTTCGATCGCGGCGGTCACACCCTCATCGGTGAAGCCATGGCCGGTGACGCGGACAATGCCCCGCTCAACATCAACATCGACACCCTGGGTGCCGGCAACAAACTCCAGCTCCTGCTCCACTGCCTTGGCGCAGTGCTCGCAGGTCATACCCTTTACCTTGTAGTTCTTCATGCCCATGTTTACTCTCAATTCCTTAGCAAATCATCGCGCGGCGTCCGCATGCGCCGCGGCTGGTCATACGTGCGGTACGGCTCTCTGGCGCCGCAGAGCGGCCCCGCTCGGGGCCCGCGTGGCGCGGCGTACACCCACCGATACTAACCCCTCCCCGATCCCGCGTGCCGCAGCCACCCCAGTGTCCGCGTGTGGCCCACGTCAGCTGCGCGTCACGGGCTCGCGAGAGGGTGCAGAACCACGCTGCGGAATGAACCCCGCTCCGGCGGCGTTGCACCCCCATGTAGCCTTGAAACCACGGTCTACGTATACCAACAGATAATGAAGGAGATTGGCCACCATGGCAACCATCGAATTGAATGAGAACAACTTCCAGGACACGGTTACCGGCGAGGGCATTGTGCTCGTGGATTGCTGGGCCGCATGGTGTGGCCCCTGCCGCGCCTTCAAACCCACCTTTGAGAAGGCTTCCGAGGAACACACGGACGCCACGTTCGGCACCTTGGATACCGAGAACAACCAGGGCCTTGCCGCTGCACTAGAGATTCAGTCCATCCCGACCTTGATGATTTTCCGCGATGGCATTCTGGTCTACCGCGAGGCCGGCGCCCTGCCGCCCGCCGCACTGGAGGACCTCATCACCCAGGTAAAGGGGCTGGACATGGATGAGGTGCGCAAGCAGGTCGAGCAGGCGCAGAACGAGCAGGGCTAAGACTGACTATGCGGCGCAGCCACCCAGCGCACTCTGGTGCTCTGGGTGATGCGCGCCCCATCCCCACCTTCTGGGCGCTGTGGAGCGCTCGGATCGTGGGGATTTTCTCTACACTGAAGCTACAACTGCGGTTGCGCAGGCACAGCGTGCGCTGCCGTCTCTCGTGACCGCCACCAAGCAGAAAAGGTAAGGACACTGATCTAGATGGCTAATCCACTGAGTAAGGGCTGGAAGTACCTCATGGCCTCCTTCGACAATGCGATCGATGAGAACGCCGATCCGCAGGTACAGATCAATCAGGCTGAGGAGGCGGCGAAGAAGCAGCATCGCGAGATCGCCGAGCATGCGGCCTCCATCATTGGCCAGCAGCGCCAGTTGGAGATGAAGCTCAACCGCCTCGTGGAGGACCAAAAGAAACTCGATGAGCAGTCGCGCACCGCGGTGCGGGCCGCTGATAACGCCCGCGCTCAGGGCGATGAGCGGGCCGGGGCGGAATATGACGCCACCGCCGAGGTGATCGTGAGCCAGCTGGTGGCGGTAGAGAACCAGATCGAGGATGTGCGCAGTCAATACGAGCAGGCGGTGCAGGCGGCAGACCAGGCCAAGGCCACCGCGAAGCAGTCGGAGGCGCGCCTGCAGGAGCAGCTCAGTGAGCTGACCCAGCTGCGCGGCCAGGCCGAGCACGTGGAGATGCAGGAGGCGAATGCCAAGGCCGTGGATTCCATGGGGCAGTTCTCCCAGGACGATTCCGTGCCCACCCTCGATAGCGTGCGCGAGAAGATCGAGAGCCGCTACGCCACCGCGCTCGGGGCGCAGGAACTCACGGTGAACACCGTGAATACCCAGATGCAGGAGATCCAGGCTGCCGGCCGCGATATGGCCGCCCAGTCGCGGCTGGAGAAGATTCGTTCCGAGATGCAGGGCGAGCTGAGCGCCGCGCAGGATTCTCCCGCCGAGCTCTCCCGCGGTAGCGAGCCCGAGGACGCCGAAGAGGTTACACCCGAGAACCCCACGGCGGATTCTGAGCAGGATTCCGACCGCTAGCTGCGGCGATAGCCCTAAGCCTGGGCGCGTACAACGAGCCGCCACCGTCGATCCCCCGCGCGGGATCCGGTGGCGGCTCGTGTATGTCTCTGCGGCGCGTGGGCGCCCACAGCCGGTGTTAGAAGTCGCGTCCGCTCAAATTGATGAGCACGCCGCGAATACCCGAGTGGAAACCATCGCGCAGACTGACGCGCTGCGATTCAGTGAGCGTGTATTCATGCAGGGTTTCGCAGGCGAATTGCAGCAGCGGCCGATCAATCTCCGGGGGCAGGCCACCGCCGGAGAGCATATGCGCTTGGTCGCGCTGCTCGGAGGAGGCGGCATTATCAAACCACCACGAGGCGTATTGCTGGCCCACGTCGAAGGGGGTCTGGAAGCCTGCGGAGGCCCATACCTCATTTGGCAGGGGAACATAGCGCGAGCGCAGCTTGCGGCGGCGCGCCATCATGGAGGGCTTGGGCGTCGGTTTCGGCGTGGGCTTCGGCACGGGGCCGCTTGTCGACGCCGCGCTCCGGCGATTCTCCGCGTCGGTGGAGCTCTCCCCTGCCGCCTCGGACTTCGTGTCTGGGCTGCTCTCCGGCCCCCGCTTCTCGCTAGCTGGCTGCTGCTGGTTCTGGGCGATATCTGCAGGGGTGGGTTGCGGCACTGGCTCGGGGGTATCCCCCGAGAGGTGTGCTGGGGTGAGCTCCGCCGCGGCATTCGGAGTGGAGAGTGTGGCGGGCGCATCGCCGCATCGTTCCGTGGTGGATGTGGCGGCCTGCTCTGGCTCGGTGGACTCCGCGCTGGAATAGGGGCGGTCATCATCGGTTTCGGCGGGCTCACCCGGCCGGGTCAACAGTGGCGAGTCGCTGCGATTGCGCTGTTGTTCGCTGGAGTCTGCAGAGCTCTCGGGGGTTGCCGGCTGCTCGGGATGGGCTGAGCGCTCAGGCGCGTCCTGCTTCTCAGCCGGGGTATCCACCGGCGTTGCTGCACTCTCGCTCATGCTATCGCCGGCGGCTGGGGCCTGCTCGGAGCTGCCCGTCGCAGAGGAGGAGTCACAGGGGGACGAAGGGCGCGGCTGTGCGCGGTTGCCATGGCTGAGCGTGGTGCCCGGCACCGAGCAGGGCGAGGTATCGTCCAAGGGTTCGGCATCGCCGATGGGCTTGGAGCGAACCTGCGGGGGCAGTGGGCCTTCCAGGACCTGCAATTGCATGCACTCTGCGAAATCCTCGCGGGGATCCAAAATGGTGGTGGTATCGCAGGCGTGGCGCAGTGCGGAGGACATGGAGTCCCAGCCGAAGCCGTAGAGGTGCACCCGCACGCCCGCCATTGAGGCCTCTTGGACGCCCGGGATCATGTCCGCATCGCCGGAGACCAGCACCATGTCCGTACAGGTGCCGCGCACTCCGGCGAGAACCATGTCCGCGACGAGCCGGGTGTCCACGGCCTTTTGGGTGCGGCGCTCGCCCCATTCGATGAGCTGGCCGGCGCGGAGCAGCACGCCATCGCAGGTGCGCAAGGCTCGTTGATAGCGGTGAGGGCCGGAATCAGGAAGGCCGTCGTACCACAGCTGGCGGTGAATCGGCTGGCCCAGCTGGTCCTGGATCATCTGACCCAGGACCGCTACCACCTCGGGAAGATCAATCTCTAACTGGGCGCGGGCCCCGGTTTCCCATGAGTTATAAAAGCTGGCTAGAAGGTAGGAAGTGTCTACAAATACCTGTGTACGAGGCAACATGGCTAATGGTTGTCATCCGTTTCTCATTAATAATCATCTGTATAAAAACGGGGGTAAAGATGCACCCTCCGTGTGCCTTATAGTGTGCCCTATGTGCACCCCTCGCGTCGAAAAGGCACATCTCCTCCTCCCCCCAATCTTTCTGTGACCAGCACTTCGGGTGGACTCACGCGGCGGCAGGGTGGACGGTCGCGATGAGGTGTGTCCAGCTGCGTATGTCGGTAGGCCTTGCCACCAGGGTTGGTTAGTTATATGGTTAGTTACACAAGTAACCAACCAATGAGCCTGCGGGGTGGCGTCGATAAGCCTCCGCCCCACAGGCCGCGTGTGTGAGAAGGAGGAGGCATGGATGAAGCCACTGCTCCCCTCTTCCGGCAGATTGCCACCCTCGTTGAGGATTCCATTGTGGAGGGCTCTCTCGCTCCTGGGGAGCGTGCCCCGTCCACCAATGAGTTGGCGGAATTTCATTCCATTAACCCGGCAACTGCCCGAAAGGGGCTCGCGTTGCTTGTCGATATCCGCGTCCTAGAGAAGCGCCGCGGCATCGGGATGTTCGTTACGGACGATGCCCGCGAGCTGATCCTCGCCCGGCGGCGCGAGGAATTCGCCGCGAGTTTTCTCGCGCCGCTTATTGATGAAGCCGTCAAGCTGGGTATTGCCCGCGCTGAATTACACACCCTGATTGATCGAGTTGCAGAAAGTAGAGGCCTCTACCAATGAGCATCGCCCATACACACAACCTGTCTAAGTCCTATGGCTCGCACTCCGTTCTCCGCGGCGTGACCATCGACCTGCAGCCCGGTTCGCTTTATGGTCTGCTCGGGCGCAACGGCACCGGTAAGTCCACGCTGCTCACCATCCTTGCGGGCCAAAACAAAGCCAGCGCAGGTGAGTTGAGCGTCTTCGATAGTGCGCCCTTCGATAATTCCGCCGTGATGGATCGCTGTGTCTATGCCGGGATCGATAACCCCTACCCCGGGCCGTGGAGTGTGAACACGATTCTCGACCTCGCTGCTCGCCGCTACCCGCGTTTCGATCGAGCTCGGGCCACAGAGATGACCGCGCAGTTCGGGCTCGCGCCGCACGCATCCTATTCGGATCTCTCCCGCGGCCAGCGCTCCATGGTGGGCGCCATCGTCGGGCTCTGTGCGCGCGCCGAGCTGACCTTGCTGGATGAACCCTATTTGGGCCTCGACGCCCAGAACCGCGAACTCTTCTACTCATTCCTGCGTGAGGAGCAGCAACTCCACCCGCGCACCATCGTGATGGCCACGCATCAGCTCGAAGAGCTCGCCCTCGTGATCGATGAAGCGCTCGTGCTCTCCCCCACGGGTGAATTTGTGGGGCAACTCCCCGTCGAAGATATCGACGATGCCTACCGCTTTGTCACCGTCCCGCGGGCCGATAGTGACGCTCTTGTGCGGGCGCTGGGTTCCGGAATCCTCAGCCGCCGCGATGGCCGCACCCATAGCCGCTTCATGGTCACCGCCGCATCTGTGGAGGCAGCGGACCTACAGGGGCGCAGCGTGCGCATCGATACCCCGAGCTTGGCCGATGTGTTCCAGGCACTGACAGAAACCCCCATCCCCACCCACTAACTCCACTCCACCGACACGTATATAAGGAGGCAGACATGACAGCCACACACTTTGTGCGCCCGCTGCGTTCCAGCGTGCGCATGAACGCGAAGTGGATCGACATTCTCCCCATGCTGGGCTTAGGCCTTGTGGGTTTGACCAGCTACTTCATGGCTCCACCAGCGCAAGCGGTGATGAGTGCGCTCCTCGTGCTCGTCGCTTATGCCGCTCTCCGCAATAAAGTGGTGTTCGGAGCGTGGGCCCTGGGAGTTAATCACGCGGGAAGAATGCGCCTGGTCGCCGGGCCGTTGATGCTGGCGATCCTGGCGCAGCTACCAGCCTGCATCATCGTGGCTGGGGCATTATTCGCAGAGAGTCCGCGCTGGTGGTGGAATGGTTTTCTCGGGCTTGCCCTCTGTGCTCTCGCCATCTATGTCCTCGAAGCGCTGTGGTTCCAACGCGCGCACGATCGGCCGGAACTGGCGCGGGCGATGGAACCCAAGGTGTGGGCCACTCGCCCCACCCTAGTGCTCATGCGTGCCTGCAAGGGGCTGCCGTTGCCGGTACAGCTGACACTCCCGCCACTGCTTGTCTTCTTCGTGATCGCTCAGATTATCGCCCTAGGCTCGCAGGCATGGGAGTGGACGGAACCGCAGCCGCTGATGGGAATGGTCGCGATCGTGCTCAGCCTCGGAGGGTTGATTGTTGCCCAAGAACCCGGTTCCCTCGGAACATGGCAGAGCTTCGGGCTCACGCGCAAACAGTGGTTCGGCACCTGCCTGAGCGCCATGGTGCTCTATGCGCTTATAGCCGCAGGGTGCTCGAAACTGCTTGCCGCTCTTATTAGCTATGACACCTCCGTCATGAGCTATCCCACCCTTGCGTTGCGGGCATTGGCCTTCATGCTCGTCTACCTTGCGCTCTATACCTTCGCTAAGCCCACTGTGGCGATCTTTGGAATTCCAGCGACAGTGATCCTCGCTACCTCCGTCATGCAGATCGCCGAGTACTACGGTATCGACATACTGCTCAGCCTGGTCATCCTCGTGGTGGCCGTGGTCGTGGCGATGGTCAACATCTTCCTCCGCGGAACACAGACCGCCATACGGTGCGGGGTGTATCGCTAGCGAGGGCTAGGTACTTCTACCCGGGTGTGTGGTCGGGTGCGTGCTTGGGGGTGGTCCGGACGCGTGCTCGGCGGCGGCTGTGGGCGGCCTAGGTGAGACGCGGCCGCATACGAACCACGTTGCATGGTTATGAACATCAGAAAAACAGTTGGTGACCTGCAGGTTTGTGTTGTTATAGAGTGCTGTGTAGTGTTTATCGAGTCGCTGCGGCACGGACGAGCGAAAAGCTTCCGTTCGAGCAGTAGCGAGTGTTGTTTGAGAACTCGATAGTGTGCCAGCTTTGTTTTGTTGATGTGTGCTGCTTTTGTTGTGGTGTGCGTGTTTGGTTGTGTGTGGATCAGGTGCCCTTGTGATTGGGGTTTGTTTGGTCGCATGT
>NZ_PQMG01000005.1 GCF_008930665.1 Corynebacterium sp. 74A | reverse complement strand
CGGTGGTTATAGCATCGGGGACACGCCCGGTCCCATTCCGAACCCGGAAGCTAAGCCCGACAGCGCTGATGGTACTGCACCCGGGAGGGTGTGGGAGAGTAAGTCACCGCCGACCTAAAACTTCACATAACCCCAAGGCGGGGGAGAAGGCGAACACACCATTCACCTCCTCCCCCGCCTTCAGGCATGCCTGCACATCCCTGACGCCAGCATGAATATTATGTCACGAAATAAACATTAGTTCACAGAAGTTTACTGTAGTAATATTCGTGAGCGTAAGAATATGTTTCTCGCTAGCTGGCGGGCTGTCGTGGCTCGGCGCTGGTTCCTAATACAAAGGTTGATTTATGGCACACAGCAAGACCCTCGCCGCAGTCCTCGCGGCCGTCGGAATCGCTTTCGCCGGGGTGCAGCCCGCCCAGGCCGAGGTGCAGATTCCCTCCATCGATTTGGCGCAGCCGGGTGGAGTGAACGTCGATACGCTGCTCGACTTGGCTAGTAGCCAGTCGGAGGAGATACAGCAGGCCATCGCGGCCGTCATGGATGAGGCTGAGGATACTGACCTCTCGGCGCTGTCCTCTACACTCCCGCAGGGAGTCACGGAGACCAAGGCCGTGCAGCGCGGGGACTCCACGGAGAAGAGCAAGTTCTACTATCCCGCTCCCGTGCTCGGCTGCGGTATCGGCGATCTGCCGGTGACCGGTGCACTGGCAACCGTGCAACCCGGCCCCAACTATGGTGCTGGGCCGCTGCTAGGCAAGGGCAATCTCCTGAACCCTCATATCCCCGCCGAGCACGCGTACTTCCACGTCTTCAGCGTGGATGAGCGTCTCGCGCCGACGGTGAAGGGCACGGATATGAAGGTGGCGTGGCTGAATCTGAAGACCATGAAGGGCGGAGTGAACGCCTTGGATGAGAGCTTCCTCGGTGCGAATGTGCACGCCCAGACCTCGGCGCTGGTGAACACCGGCTCCGGCCCCGTGATTGCCGCGATTGCTGGCACCACGGCCTACGGCGAGGATAGCTGCACGGTGCTGCCGACCGTGGGCTCGACCACCGTCTCTTAATTCGCCCAAAGAGAGACTAGAAGGGGCCGGATGTGATGAGTTCGCGTCCGGCCCCTGATCGATGTCGTGGCGCTAGTCCGTGATCGCCTCGAGCGGGCGCGTCCGCGCGGCCGTCGCCGCCGGCCAGAGGGCAGCGAGCACGCCGACCAGCATGGAGCCGGCGAGCATGATCCCGACGGTGCCCCAGGGGATGACGATCGCCGTAAGACCGGTGTCTTTAAGATTCTCGAGGAAGGCGCAGCCCACGGCGATGCCGACAACGGCACCGACGACGGCGCCATAGAGGGCGATTACCGCGGATTCGAGATAGAACATGATGCGCACCTGTCGGCGCTGCATGCCGACTGCCCGCAGCATGCCGATCTCTTGGCGGCGCTCGATCACCGAGAGCGCGAGGGTATTCACGATGCCCAGAATGGCCACGATCACCGCCAGCGCCAGCAGCCCGTAGAGAATGGAGAGCATGCCCCGCACCTCGCTGGCGGCTTGCCCCTTCACCTCATCGGGATCCTTGACCGAGGTCACCAGATCCCGATCGACCTCCTTGTCCAGCGCCGCCCGCACCTGGGCGGGGCTAAAGCCCGCCGCGGAGTGCACATAGATCTCTTGGGGCACCAGGCCGGTCTGATCGATGAGTTCCGCGGCGCTCGCCCGAGAGAGAACGCCGGCGTACAAGGTGGAGGAATCTACTAGGGCCGTCACCGGCACCTCCACGAAGCTTTCTTGGCCGCGGATACTCACCCGAGCCCTATCGCCCAGTCCCACTTGCGCGAGGTCCGCGGCAGTTTTGCTGATGATGAGGCCTGGGGCGTCAAGGTTGATTTCGCCGTCCACCGCGGTGAAATTCACGCTATCCAGCATGGAATTGTCGGCCACCGGGGTGGTGGGCGGCCCGAAGTCATTGCCCATGGACACGTCATTGACCATGAAGGGGCCGGCGGAGACCACCGATATGGAGTCCACCTCGGGCAGGGCGGCGACGCGCTCCGCGGTGTCCTGCGGCATGCTTATTCCGGCGCCGCGTTCGCCGGTGAGCACAAAGTCGGCGGTGATGGAATCGTCCACGATGTCCTCGGTGGAGCGCTGCATAGAGGCAGCCAGCATGCCGATAGATGAGACCATGATCAGCCCCAGGGTGAGGGAGAAGGCGGTGGCCGCAGTGCGGTGCGGGTTGCGCTGCGAGTTGGTGGCCGCCAACCGGCCCACCGTGCGGAAGGGGGCGCCGAGGATCCGGCCCAATCCACCCACCAGGGGAATGGAAAGCGCCGGCCCGGCCAGCCATAGTCCTAGCACCAGCGCTAGGGTTCCGGCACCCACCAAGGACAGCGGTATGCGCAGGGCCTCGGTGTCGATGAGAACCGAGACCACGCACAGCACAGCGCCACTCAGTAGCGCCGCGGCGCCGGCCAGGGTGCGCCACTTCAACGAGGCGCGGGTGGGCGGCTGCGGCCGCATGGCTTGGACGGGGTGAATGGACCCGGCTTTGCGCGCCGGCGCCCACGCCGAGAGCACAGTGACCACCAGGCCCACGATAACCGGAGCGATGATCGTGGTGGGGGTGAGCGATACGCCAGCATCGGGCAGGCCCGCGTCGGAGCGATTGAGCAGCCAGGTGATCAGCCGCACGAGCCCCACACCGGCGAGAACGCCAAGCAGCGAGCCCACGAGTCCGACCACCACGGATTCCGCCACCACGGAGCGGGTGATCTGCGTGGCGGAGGCGCCCAAGGCCCGCAGCAGCGCGTATTCACGGTTGCGCTGGGCCACCAGCATGGCGAAGGTATTGGAGATGATGAAGGTGCTCACCAGCAGCGCGATGCCGGCGAATGCCCACAGGAAGTAGGTGACGAAGGAGAGGGCGGACTCGATACGTTCATTGGCTTGGTCTACGAGGTGCTGCCCGGTGCTGACCATGAAGTTCGGCAGGGCGTCGGCAAGCTCGGATTGCACGCTCTCGGCGGCGTCCGGGTCCTGCAGTGTCAGCGCGGCGAGCTGGGCATGCTCCCCATCGGTGAAGTGGGCGCGATAGTCCTGCTCCCGGAGCGCAATGGAGAGCCAGCCCGCTTGGTCGGAGGGGGCCTCGTAGATGCCGGTGACCTCTGCGTCGAGGCGGGTATCGGGGACCAGCACGGTCACGTGATCGCCGATGGAGATGCCGCCGCGCTCGGCGGCATTGCTGTTAATGGCGATCTGCCCCGCCGCGCTGGGCCGTGCGCCCTCGACGATGCTGCCCTGGCTGGGGATGTCCTCGCCGTGGAGAGTCTCCGGTGGCACGAGGGCAATGGCCTGGGTGGGGACCGCTCCGCTCTGGATGCGGGCGCCGTCGGGGTCGGTGAGGATCACGCTGGAGTCGCGGCCTTGGATGGACACGGCGCGCACATCTGGGCGGGCGCGCAGCTTATCCACCTCCGCGAAGGGGATTCCCTGGGGAGAGCGCTCGGTGCCGGCGACCACCACATCAATATCGTCGAAGGCGGTGGTCAGCGCCGAGTTCAGGGAGGAGGACAGGGTCGAGGTGAACATGGAGGAGCCGGCCACGAAGGCGGTGCCGAGTACCACGGCGAGCACCGTCAGCAGCAGCCGGAGCTTATGCGCGGCCACCGAGCGCAGCGAGATCGTGCGCATGCGCGGCGGCGTCATGGTCGGTGTCGCCATCTACCGGCCCTCGATCCCGGCCATGATGGACATGATCTTCTCGGTGGTGGGCTCGGTGATGTCATCGCGGATGCTGCCATCGGCGAGGAAGATCACCCGGTCCGCATAGGCGGCCGCCGCCGAGTCGTGGGTGACGATCACCACGGTCTGGTTGAGCTCGTCCACCGCCGCCCGCAGAATCCGCAGCACCTCGGTGGAGGAGTTGGAATCGAGGTTGCCGGTGGGTTCATCGCCAAAGATGATATCCGGCCGCGACACCAAGGCGCGGGCGACGGCCACGCGCTGTTGCTGCCCGCCGGAGAGCTCGGAGGGCTGGTGGCGCAGTCGATCCTTCAGCCCGAGCCGCTCGGTGACCTCCGTGAACCATGCTTCATCGACGCGCTGCCCGGCGATCCCCACCGGCAGGGTGATGTTCTCCGCCGCGGAGAGCGTGGGCACCAGGTTGAAGGACTGGAAGACAAACCCTAGGCGGTCGCGTCGCAGATTCGTGAGGGCGGCGTCGTTAAGCTGCGAGAGCTCGGTCTCTCCGATATAGGTCTCGCCGCTGCTCGGGGCATCGAGCCCGGCCATGCAATGCATGAGCGTGGATTTTCCGGACCCAGACGGGCCCATGATCGCGGTGAAGCGGCCGCGCTCGAATTCCACGGTGACATGGTTCAGCGCCACCACCTGGGCGCTGCCCTCACCATAGGATTTGTATAGGTTCACGGCGCGGGCCGCGGGGATGGTGGGCATGGGGTCCTCGCTCTCTACCGGGGTCAATGGATCGTATTCACGGCGCTTATCGACGCTCACTCGCTGCATGTCCCGCCGTACTGGTGCTAAATCTACGCCGCTGGCCGGTGAAAGGATCGGTGAACGCCAGATGGGTGGAACACAGCTGCAGAGGCGTGGCGTAGTTCTCGGGCTCGTCGGCTGCGACCGTGGGATAGAAGGGATCGCCGAGGATCGGCGCCCCGGCCGCGGTCATGTGGAGGCGCAGCTGGTGGGTGCGGCCGGTGTGGGGGTGCAGCTCATAGCGGGCCAGGGGCGGCTGGGGGCCATAGTCGGCTTCGAGGCGCTGCTGCTCGGCGGCGCTGAGCGGGGTCACGGCCCGCACCTCGGTAATCGCGTTGATCGCCGCGCCGGGCAGTTCCACGGCCTGGATCTCACCTGGGGTTTTGTGGATATGGGAGCGCCACACCGTGCCAGGGGTGATCTCCGCGCGCAGCGGCGCGATGGCCGTGTAGCGCTTGTCCACGGCCCGCTCGGCGAAGAGCCGCTGGTAGGCGCCGCGCACCTCGGGGCGGGTGGTGAACATGAGGATTCCCGAGGTGAGCCGGTCGAGGCGGTGGGCCGGCACCACATCCATGTTGCCAGTGCGACGGCGCAGCCGCACCGTGGCGGTTTCAGTGATGTGGCGCCCGCGCGGCATGGTGGAAAGAAACGCCGGTTTGTGCACCACCAGCAGGTTCTCATCGTGGTGCAGGATAGGGCAGTCGAAGGGGATGGGCGGCTCTGGGGCGGGGATGCGATAGAACCACAGATCGGCGCCCACGCTCACCATGTCCTGCGGGGCGTAGGCGCGGCCGGTGGGGGAGACCACTTCGCCGCGGCGGAAGCGGGCGAGTATGGCCGCCTCATCGTCCTCGGGGTGGCGGTGGCGCTGGTTGAGCACCACATCGGTGAGGAACTCGAGGGCGCTCACCGCCCCGCGCGGAGTGTCCGGCAGGCGGACGCGGGACGGGGAGAGGCCATCCTTGACGGGCAGAGGGGGTTCGCGGCGGCGCCGCCCAGAGGAGGAAGTCATCGTAGTGTTCAGCGTATCTAAAAACCGTGCTGTTACGTACGTGTCCATGTTGTTTACTAGCATGAGTGAGACAGTGCCGCCGCGTTGTGCGCTGGCCGAGCGAACCCCACGCTGGAGAAGAAGCGGAAAGAAGATACTGTGGCGAAGTTTTTGTATCACCTCGGCAAACTGTGTTTTCGGTTGAAGTGGATCGTGGTTCTGCTGTGGGTGGGCATTCTAGCGGCCGTCGGCGTGAGCGCCGTGGCCTTCCAAGACGGCTTCGATGATGCCTTCTCCATCCCCGATATGCCCTCCAGTGAGGCGGGGCAGATGATGGAGCACAACTTCGAAGGCGGTGTCTCCCCTGGCTTCGCCACCGACGTGGATCTGGTGTTCCAGGCCCCGCCGGGCGAGAAGCTGGCGGATCCGAAGAATCACGAGGCCATCCAGAAGGTGATTGACTCCCTGCGCGCGGATCTGCCCGAAGCCGCCGAGGAGCGCACCTTCGGCAACCCCGTGGATGTCAATCCCAAGCTCATCGAGGGCGTGGTGGAGCAATCCGTGGAGAAGGGCCTGCCCCGCGAACTCGCGGAAACCAATGCCTATTTCCTTCGCGTGCTCAGCGATGATGGCACCATCGGCACCACCCGCTTCGCCTTCGATGCCCCCGCGCCGGGGGATGTGAACCAGGAGCAGCGCGATGCGGTGAATAAGGCCATCGAGCTCGGCCGCGAGGCGGGAATCACCGTGGAAGCGGGCGGCCCGGGCTTCGCCGAGCCCATTGAGGTGCAGTCTAAGTCCGAGATGATCGGTCTCGGGGTGGCGCTGATCGTGCTGCTGTTTACCTTCGGCTCCGTGGTGGCCGCCGGCATGCCGCTGATTACCGCGGTGATCGGCGTGGGCATTGGCGCGCTCGGCATTGTGCTGGGTACTGCCGTGGTGGATCTGAATAACATCACGCCCGTGCTGGCGCTCATGCTCGGCCTGGCCGTGGGCATCGACTATGCCCTCTTTATTCTTTCTCGCTATCGCGCCGAGTTGGACGAGAAGGGCGAGGAGCAATCCCTGGAGGAGTCCGCGGGCATGGCCCTGGGCACGGCCGGTTCGGCGGTGGTCTTTGCCGGCCTGACCGTGATTATCGCCCTGGCGGCGCTCACCCTGGCGAAGATTCCCTTCCTTTCCTGGATGGGTATTGCCGCCGCGGCGACGGTGTTTGTGTCGGTGCTGATCGCCCTTACCTTCATCCCCGCCCTGCTGGGCGTACTCAAGGGGCGCGTATTTGGGTTGAAGATCCCCGGGCTGCGCTCCACCAAGCGCACGGCGGGCCCCTCCTATCAGCGCAGCTCTGGGCTGGCCTATCGCTATATCACGAAGGTGCAGCGCTATCCGGCGCTGGTGCTGGCGGCCGTGACCATCGGCCTGAGCGCCTTGAGCATTCCCGTCACGCACCTCGATCTGGCGCTGCCCTCGGACTCGGTGGCGGAGCGCGATACCACCCAGCGCAAGTCGGCCGAGCTCTTGGCGGAAGGCTTCGGCGAGGGCAAAAACGCCCCCTTCCTCGTGGTCATGGATGTCAGCGATATGAACACCCAGGCCGCGGCGCTGAACTCCTATCGCGCCGCCGCCGGGATCCCGGAGGATGCCGGGGTGGAGCAACTGGCGCCGCTGACCTATCAGATGGCGGCGGAGAAATTTAACGCCAACGCCGATGTGGCCCACGCCCAGGTGGTGCGGGTGAATAAGGCCGGCACCTCCGCTCAGGTTCTGGTGACCCCGCGGCTGGGCCCCAATGATCCGCTCTCCACCGAGCTGCTGCACGCACTGCGCGCCCAGGCCGAGGACCTGCGCCGCAGCCTCGGCATCGAGATCGGCATTACCGGCCTGACCGCCGTGCAGCAGGATGTGACCACCAAGCTCGACCACGCCATGCCCATCTATCTCTCCGTGGTGGTGGGCCTGGCCATCGTCTTGTTGCTCATGGTCTTCCGCTCGCTCATGGTGCCGCTGGTCGCTGGTCTCGGCTTCCTGCTCAGCGTCGGCGCCGCATTCGGCACCACCATCCTCTTCTGGCAGCAGGGGCTGTGGGGCATCGTGGACACACCCGGGCCGATCATTTCCTTCATGCCGATCTTCCTCATCGGCGTCACCTTCGGCCTCGCGATGGACTATCAAGTCTTCCTCGTCACCCGCATGCGGGAACGCTATATCGAATTGCAGAAACACCCCGAGGAGAACACCACTCCCTTCAGCTTGGTGGATGCGTCCACCGTCCAGGGCTTCCTGCTGGGCTCGCGCGTGGTCACCGCTGCCGCGCTGATTATGATGGCGGTCTTTTTCGCCAATATCTCCCAGCCGCTGCCCTTCGTGAAGATTTTCGGTTTCGCCCTCGGTGTCGCCGTGCTTGTCGACGCTTTCCTCATCCGCATGGCCCTCGTGCCTGCCACCATGTTCCTTTTGGGCCGGGCCACCTGGTGGATGCCGCGCTGGCTCGATCGCATCCTGCCCTCGTTGGATGTGGAGGGAACTAGCCTAGAAAAAGAGATGGAATCGACGGCGAGTGGGCGTCGATAAGCAGGAAAAGAGCTATAGCCATGAACTACTTTGATGTCACCAGTCGCCTCGAGGGCCAGCACGGCCGCGCCGGGGTGATTCACACCCCGCACGGCGATATTGCCACGCCTGCGTTTATTCCCGTGGCCACGAAAGCCACCGTGAAAACCCTCACCCCAGAGCAGATTCGGCTCAGCGGGGCGCAGGCGATTCTCTCGAACGCCTATCACCTCTACCTGCAGCCCGGCCCCGATATTGTGGACGAGGCCGGCGGCGTGGCCGCCTTCGAGAACTGGCACGGGCCCACGTATACCGATTCCGGCGGATTCCAAGTGATGAGTCTCGGCGTGGGATTTAAAAAGGTGCTGGCCATGGATACCTCTGGGCTTGATGCGGGGGATATTCGCGCCCGGAAGAAGGACCGCATGGCGCTGGTGGATGAGGACGGCGTGGATTTCCGTTCCATTATCGATGGCTCGAAGCACCGCTTCACCCCCGAGGTGTCCATGCAGATCCAGCATCAGCTGGGCGCGGACATCATGTTCGCCTTCGATGAGCTCACCACCCTAGTGGATACCCGCGAGTATCAGGAGCAGTCGGTGGCGCGTACCCACCGCTGGGCGCAGCGCTGCCTGCTCGAGCACGAGCGGCTCTCCGAGGAGCGCCAGCACCGGCCGGAACAGTCACTATGGGGCGTGGTGCAGGGCGCCCAATATGAGGACCTGCGGCGCCAGGCCGCTCGGGGGCTGGTGCAGCTGTCGAATGAGCAGGAGGAACAGGGCCAGCGCGGTTTCGGCGGCTATGGCATTGGTGGGGCGCTGGAGAAGGAGAATCTGGGCACCATCGTTGGCTGGGTGTGCGATGAGCTGCCGGAGGATCGCCCCCGCCATCTCTTGGGCATTTCCGAGCCGGACGATATCTTCACCGCCGTGGAGTCCGGGGCCGATACCTTCGACTGCGTGGCGCCGACGCGGCTGGGGCGGCGCGGCGGGGTCTATACCCTCGATGGCCGGATGAATCTGGCCGCCGCCCGCTTCAAGCGCGACTTTAGCGGCATCGACGAGGAGCTCGGCGGCTATGTGAGCGAGAACTACTCCCGCGCCTATATCCACCATCTGCTCAAGGCCAAAGAGTTTTTGGCCGGCACCCTCTGCACCATGCACAACCTCTACTTCATGGTGGGGCTGGTGGATCGTATCCGGGCGTCGCTGCAGGGCGGCTACTACTACGAGTTCCGTGATGAGTTCATGGGGCGCTACTACGCAGCCAAGCGCTAGGAGCTGCGCGCGGGGGAATCCTGGGTGGCGGTGGCGGCGATGATGTCCTGTCGGGCGCGCGCCACCCGGGAGCGGATGGTGCCGACGCGGCAGCCTGCGATCTTGGCTGCCTCCTCGTATTTATAGCCCAGTACCTGGGTGAGGATGAGGGCCTCGCGTCGATCTGGGGGGAGTTTTTCAATCACCATCCGCGCATCGATCCACTCGGGCAAGGCGGCCGGGGTGGTGGAGCGAGGGACATCATCGATTTCGGTGATGGATTTGCGGGGGCGCGCCATATCGTGGCGCACGCTATCGACCCAGACGCGGCGGGCGAGGGAGAGCAGCCAGGTGCGGGCGCTGGACTTGGCGGCGAACTTCGGCAGCGCCTTCATCACGCGAAGATAGGTTTCCTGGGTGAGGTCATCAGCGTGATCGCGGCCGGCGAGATGGGCGAGTAGGCGCCAGACATCTGCTTGGGTGGCCTGAATGAACTCCGTGAGGGCGGCTTTATTGCCGCGCCCAGCGGCGAGTGCGAGCTCGGTGACGTGCTCGTCATCGCGCTCGGGGTTCCCTGCGCCGGCGGGTGGTCTCATACCTGATGATCCTAGCAAAACGGATCGCGAACTAAGGCTTGGCTTCGGTAATGCCTATGGGTTATCCGGTGATTAATTGGAAATTCTGATACTATGGGTATAGTTATTAAGTATCAGGCATCAATTAGACGATGCCTATAAAAATTCCTTTGAGGAGGAGCTATGGCTGAACAGCACAATTCTGACCTAGATTCCATCGTCAATGGTGGTGCCCGCACCCCCGGCGGCGAGCAGACCACCCGCCTGAATGGCGCCCCTGTGAGCAGTGAAAACCACTCCGTCACACAGGGCCAGCAAGGCAGCGTCGACCTGCGCGACGTGCACCTGCTGGAGAAGCTTGCCCACTTCAACCGCGAGCGCGTGCCCGAGCGTGTCGTGCACGCTAAGGGCTCCGGCGCCTTCGGCGAGCTGCACATCACCGAGGATGTGTCCCGCTATACCTGCGCCGATCTTTTCCAGCCGGGGCGCGTCACCCCGATGCTGGCGCGTTTTTCCACCGTGGCTGGCGAGCAGGGCTCCCCGGACGGCTGGCGCGATGTGCGCGGCTTCGCCCTGAAGTTCTACACCCAGGAGGGCAACTATGACCTCGTGGGCAATAACACCCCGGTGTTCTTCATTCGCGACGGGATAAAGTTCCCAGACTTCATTCACTCCCAGAAGCGCCTGCCCGATACCGGCTTGCGCGATGCCAATATGCAGTGGGACTTCTGGACCCGCACCCCGGAGTCCGCCCACCAGGTGGCGTATCTCATGGGCGATCGTGGTATCCCCACGAACTTCCGCCATATGGACGGCTTCGGCTCCCACACCTACCAGTGGGTGAATGAGGACGGCGAGCGCTTCTGGGTGAAGTACCACTTCAAGACCCAGCAGGGCTGGGAGTTCTGGACCGATGAGGAGGCGGAGGCCGCCGTGGGCGCCAATGCCGATACCTCCCGCGAGGACCTCTTCAACGCCATCGAGCGTGGCGACTATCCGCGCTGGGACGTGAAGGTGCAGATTATGCCCCTCGACGAGGCCGAGGATTATCGCTGGAACCCCTTCGACCTCACCAAGGTGTGGTCCCAGAAGGATTATCCACTCATTGATGTCGGCTATTTCGAGCTCAACCGCAACCCGAAGAACTTCTTCGCCCAGATCGAGCAGGCCTCCTTCGAGCCCAGCAATCTGGTGCGTGGCATCGGCTTCAGCCCGGACAAGATGCTCATCGCCCGTAGCTTCGCCTATGCCGATGCGGCCCGCTACCGCGTGGGCGCCAATGCCCACCACCTGCCGGTTAACCGCCCGTTGAACGAGGTCAATACCTACGCCAAGGATGGCGCGATGGCCTATGAGTTCAATGATCCTTCCGATCCCGTCTACTCCCCGAACGCCTACGCCAAGGGCGCCGGTACGGACGATGATAAGGAGACCTCCGGTTCCGGCGTGACCGTGGGTGTGGCTGGGGATCTCGGATTGTGGGATGAGACCCACGGCACCGACTTCACCCGCGGCGCCTATGTGCAGCACCCCGAGGATGATGACTTTGCCCAGGCCGGTCTTCTCTATCGCGAGGTGCTTGACGACGCCGCCCGCGAGCGCATGGCCGGCAATATTGCCCGCGCCATGGCCGGGGTGAGCGAGCAGGTAGAGCAGCAGGTCTACGAGTACTGGGCCAAGGTGGATCCCCACCTTTCTCAGCGCGTCAAGGAGCTCTTCACCCAGAGCTAAAACTGCGCGTGATGCCCGCCCCTGTGTACCGGGGGCGGGTTTTTCGCGTCTGGGGTAAATGGTGTTCACCATCGCATAAACGCTAGGAATGTGATGAAGGACTCACTACGGTGTGGTGTATAGCACTTTCGCACAGTAGTAAGGAGACTCCTATGAAGACCATCAACCACTACGTCGGTGGCCGCGAATGGGCGGGCAGCTCCACTGCCACCCAGGACGTGATGAATCCCTCCACCGGCACTGTCCAAGCCCAGGTGCGGCTGGCCAGCACCGCCGATGTGCAGGAAGTCATCACTAACGCCCGCGTCGCCCAGCCCGAGTGGGCCGCGCTGAACCCACAAAAGCGCATGCGGGTGCTCATGGAGTGGATTCGGCTGATCAACGAGCACATGGATGAGCTGGCCACCGCACTGTCGCTGGAGCATGGCAAAACCTTCGCCGACGCCCAAGGCGATGTCCAACGCGGCCTCGAGGTGGTGGAAGTATCCCTCGGTGCCCCGCACTTCCTCAAAGGCGAGTTCTCCGACTCGGTGGGCACTGGGGTGGATACCTACTCCATGCGCCAGCCGCTTGGCGTAGTCGCCGGGATCACCCCCTTCAACTTCCCCGCCATGATCCCGCTGTGGAAGGCCGGCCCAGCACTCGCGGCCGGCAATGCCTTCATCCTCAAGCCCTCCGAGCGCGACCCCTCCGTGCCCCTGAAGCTGGCCGAGCTGTTCACCGCGGCCGGCGGGCCGGACGGGGTATTCAACGTGGTGCACGGCGATAAGGAAGCGGTGGATGTCCTCCTCGACTCCAAGGTGATCCAAGCGGTCGGCTTTGTCGGCTCCACCCCGATTGCCCAGTACATCTACACCCGCTGCGCCGAGACCGGCAAACGCGCCCAGTGCTTCGGCGGCGCCAAGAACCACATGCTCATCCTGCCCGACGCCAACCTCGACGAGGTGGCCGACGCCCTGGTGGGCGCCGCCTATGGCTCGGCCGGCGAGCGCTGCATGGCGATCTCCGTGGCCGTGCCCGTGGGTGAGGAGACCGCCACCGCGCTGCGCGAGAAACTGGTGGAACGCATCGAAGGCCTCAAGGTGGGCCACTGCCTCGACCCGGACGCCGACTATGGCCCGCTGGTGGCCGCCTCCGCGGTGGAGCGAGTGCGCTCCTATATCGACGCCGGAGTGGAGGCCGGTGCCGAGCTTGTCGTCGATGGCCGCGAGCGCGGCGCCACCGACAGCAGCTTCCAGGGCGAGGACCTCAGCGGCGGCTACTACCTGGCGCCCACCCTCTTCGACCACGTCACCCCCGAGATGTCGATCTACACCGACGAGATCTTCGGCCCCGTGCTCACCATCGTCCACGCCGACAGCATCGACGAGGCCCTGCGCCTGCCCACCGAGCACGCCTATGGCAACGGCGTGTCCATCTTCACCCGCAACGGCGGCGCCGCCCGCGATATCGCCCAGCGCATCCAGGTGGGCATGGTGGGCATCAACGTGCCCATCCCCGTGCCCATCGCCTATCACACCTTCGGCGGCTGGAAGGCCTCCGGCTTCGGCGACCTCAACCAGCACGGCCCCGACGCCTTCCGCTTCTACACCAAGACCAAAACCGTCACCTCCCGCTGGACGCGTGACGACGCCGCCATCACCCCCCACTCCGGCTCCCACTTCGTGATGCCGGTCGTGGACTAAAGAGAGAAGGAGAGAGCAATGACCACCATCGCTTTCATCGGCCTCGGCAACATGGGCGGGCCCATGGCCAGCAACCTCCACGCCGCCGGCTACACCGTCACCGGCTTCGACGTGATGGAACCGGCCATCACCGCCGCCCGCTCAGCCGGGATCGACGTCCACGATTCCGCCGCTGCCGCCGCCCGCGACGCCAGCATCATCATCACCATGCTCCCCAACGGCACGCTTGTCGACGCCACCCTCCGCGAGATCATCGGCGAGCACCCCGGCAACGCGCTCTTTATTGATTCCTCCACCATCGGCGTCGACGAAGCCACCAGCAACGCCGCCACCGCGGCCGCGGCTGGGCACCGCTACATCGACGCCCCCGTCTCCGGAGGTGTGGTGGGCGCCCGCGCCGGGAAGCTGGCTTTCATGGTCGGCGGCGAGACCGAGGCCGTGGAGCAGGCCCGCCCCGTGCTCGAGGTCATGGGTGCATCCCTCACCCACTGCGGCGGCCCCGGCGCCGGCGCGGCCGCCAAACTGTGCAACAACATGATCCTGGGCATCCAGCAGATCGCCATCGCCGAGGGCATGGTGCTCGGCGAAAGACTCGGTCTCAGCCCCCGCGCCTTCTTCGACGTGGTCTCGCACTCCACCGGCAGCTGCTGGGCGCTCACTACCAATTGCCCCGTGCCCGATGTGGTCGATAGCGCCCCCGCCAATAGGGACTTCGCCGCCGGCTTCTCCACCAACCTCATCTGCAAAGACCTCGCGCTGGCCATCGACTCCGCCACCCAGACCAGCACCGACACCCAGCTGGGGCGGCACGCCCTCGAGCTATTCACCCAGCTGCAGGACGCCGGGGAAGGGGAGCGGGACTTCTCCGTGGTGATCAACCAGGTGCGTGCGGCGCAGTAGTTAGCGTGGCTGCGGGTGGCCGTCGATAAGCGACTGCAGCTGTGTGGCATAGAAGCCCACCAGCTGCTCGTGGGGGAAGGAGGCAAACTCCACATCCCCGCAGCGGCGCATCAACGATAAGCCCGTGAGCAGGGACATCGCCGCCTGGGCGCGCAACCGCGGCGCGGGATAAGGATGCGGGGCCTCCGCCGTGATGCGGTCAGTGAGCACCTGCAAAATATCGCGCTGAATACGCTCACCGATCGCCTGCAGCGACGCCAAGGAACCATCCGCGATCGTCAGCGCCCGCACAATCGAATAAGGAGCGGCCCACGGTGCCGTCAGCGTCTCCTCGATCGCGGTGGCACCCAGCCGGACAAAAGGACCCGCAAACAGCGCCCGCGCCGACTCCGAAAAATCGAGAGTAGCCGCGAACAGGTTCTCCTTGCTGTGAAAATGCTTCACGATCAGCGCCGGCGACACCTCCGCCACCCGGGCGATCTCCTTCAACGACACCGCCGCGAAAGAGCTCTCCGCAAACATCTCGCGGGCCACCACCAGAATGCGGGTGCGGGCATTCGCCGAATCAGTGCTCATGCCCCGCATTATAAGTACACCGGCCAGCGCCGGTGCCCAGAAAGGCAGAAAACATGGTACTCGGACTCAGCGGAATCTTCCTCTCCCTGGGCGTGCTTCTCGTGCTCGCGTACCGCGGGCACTCCGTGATCATCGTCGCCCCCATCGCGGCACTGCTCGCGACACTACTGTCCGGAGCCCCACTACTGGCCACCTACACCCAGATTTTCATGCCGGCGCTCGGCGGGTTCATTATCAGCTTCTTCCCGCTCTTCCTCAGTGGCGCGATCTTCGGCCGGCTCATGACCAGCTCTGGACTCGCCGCGGACCTCGCCCGTGGCATCTCGGCGCTCTTCGGCCCGCAGCGCGCCATCCTCTCCACCGTGCTCGCCACCGCCTTACTCACCTACGGCGGTGTGAGCGCCTGGGTGGTGGCCTTCACTATCGTGCCCATTGCCACGCCCCTGTTTCGGCAGGCCGGGATCCCCAAAAGGCTCATGCCAGCGGCGCTGGCGCTCGGCACCATCACCTTCGCCATCGCCGCCCTGCCCGGCAGCCCGCAGGTACACAACGTCATCCCCACCCGCTACTTCGGCACCACCGGCTACGCGGCGCCCGTCGTGGGGCTCATCGGCTCTATCGCCATGTTCGCGCTCGGTATGGCGTGGCTTAACCGCCGCGCCCGGGCGCTCATCCGCGCTGGGGAACCCTTCGGCGACGATGAACCCGAGGACACTACTGTTTCGAACACCGAGCACGTGGCGCTGCGCGGACTGCGCGGGCTGCTGCCCATTGCAGTAGTGATCGTGATGAATTTCCTCTTCATCTACGTCCTCAGCGACGCCATGGACTTCTCCTACCTGGACTCAGAGAAATACGGCTCCACCACCATCGACGCCGTCCGGGGACTGTGGAGCGTCGTGGTGGCGCTGGCCACGGGCATCCTGCTGATCATGGCAATGCGCTTCCGGCACCTATCCGAGCTAGTGGCAGACCTATCCGAAGGCGCCAAAAACGCGATCCTTCCCGCGCTTACTACTGCCTCCGAGGTGGGCTACGGCGCGGTGGTGGCCTCCCTTGCCGTATTCGCGGTGCTTCGCGACGCCATCTTCGAGCTCGCCAACAACGCCATCTTGGTCGGCATCACCTCGGTGGCCGCGATCTCCGGAGTCACCGGCTCCTCCTCCGGCGGACTATCCATTACCCTCGAAGCCTTCGGCCCCGACCTAGCGGCGCTGGCAGCGCAACAAAACATCGACCCCGAGCTGCTGCACCGGCTCATGGCCATGGCCTCGGTGTCCTTCGACTCCCTGCCACACAACGGCGCGGTGCTCACGATGCTGCTCGTATGCGGAATGACGCACCGGCAATCCTACAAAGACATAGCAGTAGTATCCGTGGCCATCCCCATCGTGGTACTCACCGGCATCCTCGGCTGGGTGATGCTGCTCGGCTAGAGGCTGTGGATGAAAAAACGGGTTATGCACAGGATGGCGTCGATAAGCGCGCAGCGTGATGACAACGCGGGGCGGCTGGGCCACGATGTGAGCCATGACCACCCTGCAGCGCGCTCGCGCCGATCTCGCCGCCGCCCTCGAGGCCGCCGAATCGGTGCTCACTACGGCCAGTGACGCCGAGATCGCCGAGCAGTGGGACGAGATTGTCGCCATGGATGCGCTCATGGGACTTAAAGCACACATCGACGTGCTGCTCGCGCACCGGCTCGCCAACGGGCTATCCAGCGTGGTCGCCGGAACAGGGAAATCCGTGCGGGTGCTCGAAGAAGACTTCGGCTGGTCCCGCAGCCGTGCCACTACTGTCTCCACCCAAGCGCACCGGCTCTACGGGCCTATGGTGGATGACACCACCGAGGAGAACGACGAGGTCCGCGCCCACCGGGCGGAGGCCGCCGAGCTACGCACTGCCAGCGAACAACTCCTGCGCCGGGCCCTCATCTCCGCCGAAACCCGCACCGTCATCGAAACGAAACTCGCCAAACTCAAAACCGACAACGCCCTGATCCGCGAAACCCTGCGCAATCAGCTCGTCACCTACGCCGCCACCCATAGCTACGCCGACGTGCGCGCCGCCGCCATCGAACGCGTCCGCGCCCTCAACGCTCGGCTCGGTGCTAACCCCGAACGCGGCCGCCGCAAGCGCTTCTTCCGCATTACCCGCACCGACGAAGACGGCACCTGCTCCATCAACGCCAAACTCCCCGCCGCCGCCATTGCCGACTTCAAAGCACAACTCGACGCCGAACTCCGGAAACCGCGGCCCCACGGCGACACCCGCACCTTCGACCAGCGCAGTGCCGACGCCGCCTGCGCCGTAATGAACCGGGGCGACACCAGCCGTAGCAGCGCCATGGTGTTCAGCTTCTCCGCCAAAGACTTCGACCGCGAGGACCTCATCGCCGCCGGCTACACCCTGCCCACCAACACCGGAATCAACCTCACCCTCGACCAGATCGAAGAACTCGGGGCCAACAAATACGGCTTCTACGTAATCCACGACCCCTCCACCGGGATGGCGCTGCGCGTCGGCCGCATGCGTCGCACCGCCACCTTCGCCCAACGACTCGCCCTCTTCGCCTCCGAAGGGGTGTGCTCCCACCCGGGCTGTTCCACACCGCTGTCGCGATCCGACATCCACCACATCACTGCGTGGGAACACGGCGGCACTACTGACATAGAAAACCTCACCGCGAGATGCCGCACCCACCACACCGACAACGACGATACCCACCGCGACCCGCGGCGACACCACGCCCGCCGCGACCCCCACACCGGAATCGTCGGCACCGCCCGCGGCACCCCGAACCCATCGGTGAACATCAACAACGGATACGCCGCCTCCCGCTCCGCCGGCAGACGCATCCGCCACCAACCATGGCCGCCCGGGTGTGAACCACCCGCGAGCTAACCCCTTAGTCGCCTCAGCCCCTCCGCGCCCAGAATGCGGTGGGGCTTCAGGTGCGAGCGAAACAACCCCCAAGGATCAGGATTCCTTGGGGGTTGGTGGTGAGAACGGGACTACTGTTCAGACACCTGCGGATCGGGCTCAGCGGCGGAGCCTTCAGCAGGCGCATCGTCCTCCTGCTGGGAGGAACGCTCCTTGGCCAGGCGCACGCGGTCATCCACCGAGACGCCGTAGATGGCGCGGGCGAGGTAGAAGCTGGAGACGCTTACTACTGCCAGCAGGAAAGCGATCGAAATGATGGCGCGAACGAGGTTATTGGGGTCAAACCCCTTGGTGGAGAAGTCGTTCACCAAGTTCGCGATAATCAGCAGTGGTAGTGCTACTCCCGTGAGCGGGCTCAAAAGATTCACGCGGGTCAGCGCATCCTTGGCCTCCCAAATGGAACGCACGGTAACCATGGCAATGAATGCGGCCAAGAGCACGAGGGCTCCGACGATAATGTCGCTGATGGTCATGACTACCTCCTGCCTTTCGAAAGGATGCGGGCGAGCGAAACAGTAGTGAGCGCACCCATGATCGAGGCTAGGATGGCTACCTCATAGGCGATGGATACGGGGTGCGTGAGAGTCCAGATGAGGTAGATGCCCAGCATGCAGTAGAACACCATGTCGGCCAGTAGTGCGCGTGTGCCCGGGTCCTGGGAGCGGATGGCGAGCGATAGCGCAATGGTCAGTGCGATGGTGAAGGCGGCTATGCCGAGGTAGCAGATGATCTCAAGAACGCTCATTTCTTGTCTCCTTTCTGCTGCTGTTGCCGTTTGGCGGCCTCGATACGGGCTTGTTTGACGCGGTCGACGCGCTTTTGCTCTTTGCTTTTGGCGCTGTTTTCGTCGAGTTCCGCGAGCGGGAAGTCAATATCGTTGCGGTAGCCATCGCCGACGTTGCCGGCATACATCCATGCGCTGTAGTGCAGGGGTGTGTCTTTGACGCGGGGCGCCAGTTTTTCTTCCATGTGCGCGAGGTCGGCGATCACTTCGGTGGGATCGGATCCGTACACGGCCTGCACGAGCAGGATGTAGCCAGATTCGGATTCGGCGCCGTCTATGACGTCGACGGGCCGGAAGCCCACGGATAGGGTGCCTGGGGTCATGGTGATGGAGGTGGAGAACAGCGTGCGCTCCCATTCACCGGTGACCCGCACGGGGTAGTTGACGATGATCGGGTCTTGGGTGTTGTTGATGCGTACCGTGTCGATTGCGACTTTGCTTGCCGACGCAATCACTTGGCCAATCAACCAGATGGTGTAGCTAATCCAGTGCATTGTTGTCCTATCCTGCCGCCCCGGCGACGACGCCGACGGCCTGATCGAAGTTGTCTAGGACTGCCTGCTGGTAGCTGCTCACGTCCAGTAGTCCCTCGCTGGCGGTGAGCACCACATCAAACATGGTGCCGGCGAAGATGAACATGGCGAAGGACAGCAGGATCATGACGGCGGCCGGCGCGATGATCGGTTTCGCGATCACGTAGTCGGCGGGGAACTCGGAGGTCTGCATCGGCTTACCCCAGAACACCTTCCGCCACACGCGCAGCATGCTCAGTAGTGCGCCCATGGAGGCCACGATGATGGTGGTGATCACGATCCACGAGGCAGTAGTGGCGGGGCGCGCCACCTCGGCCATGATGAAGAGCTTGCCCCACAGGCCTGATAGTGGCGGGAAGCCGACGATGGAGAAGGAGCCGGCGGCGAAGATGGCGGCTACGAGCGGATCGCGCCGCATCAACCCGGAGAGCCGAATGATCCGACCGGTGCCGTAGGTTTCCTCGATCGCTCCGGAGGTGAGGGTGAGGGCACCGATGGTGATCATGTGGTGCAGGGCGTAGAGCAGGCCGGCGGCGAGTGCGCGCTGCGGGTCCAGGGTGGTGAAAGCGAGCATGACCAGGATGAAAGGCATGCCGTTGACCATCTGGTAGGCGAGCACGCGCCGGATGGTGTGCTCGGCGAGGCCAGCAAAGCCGCCGACGAGCATGGAGGCCACCATCACCACGATGATGAGGGCGTTCCAGCGGTCGTCGAGGTCGAAGATCACGGTGTAGATGCGGAAGATCATGTACACCGCCACCTTGGTGTGCAGACCGGAGAACAGCGCCATGACTGCCGCCGAGGATCCTGGGTAGGTGCGCGGGAGCCAGGTGTGCACGGGGAACACGCCGGCCTTGATGGCGAGGGCGATCATTACGATGCCGAGCGCCACGGTCACGGGGCCGTTTCCTGCCCCGGCCCCGGCGAGGGCGGCGATGTTCACCGAGCCGGCGACACCGTAGAGGATGCCGACGCCGATGAGCAGTAGTGTCGAGGCGGTCAGGTTCACCAGCACGAACAGTCGGCCCGATGCCATGCGCGACCAGGTGCCGGTCATGGCGAGCAAGCCGTAGGAGGGCAGCAGCATGACCTCCATGAACACGAAGAAGTTGAACAGGTCGCCGGTCAGTAGTGCACCGTTGATACCTGTTTGCAGCATCAGCGTGAGCGCCGGATAGAACCGGGCGCGGGTTTCGCCAACAGTAGTGGCAAACCAGTTCGCCGCCAGTGCCACGATGGCAGTAGTGACGATCATGACCGCCGAGAAGGGGTCGGCCACGAAGGGGATGGCGACGCCGCCTACGTATTTGCCCACGTTGTGGGCGATGGGGCCGTGTTCGGCGGTGTAGCTAAAGAGCCACAGCCCGGCGATGATGGTCCCCGCGGGCACGATGAGGTGCAGGGCGTCGCGGGCGGTTTTGTTGGGTAGTAGTGTCGCGATGCCCGCGATCAGTAGTGGCATCGCAACAAACAGCGGAAGAACAATGTCCATTAGTCGTTTTCCTCCGCATCCTTCAGGTGCCGCTTATAGCGTTGCTTGAGCTTTTCGGCGCGGCGGGGTGATTGGTTGGTGCGGACTTTGCGGCCGGCGGTGTTCCACGCGGCGGGCGCTTCGGGGTCGGTGGGGTTGCGGGTGTCGTCGTCGAGGCCGAGTGCTGCGAGCGCCAGCATGAAGGTGACGGTGGCCATCGTGATCACGATGGCTGTCAGCACGAAGGCTTGGGGCAGCGGGTCGGCCATGTCGGCGATGTCGGTGCGGTCGCCAAAGACTTCGCCGCGGTAGGCGGGGACGCCGGCGACGAGGATGATGATGTTCGCGGCGTGGCTGATGAGCGACATGCCGAGCACGATGCGCATCATGCCGCGTTGCATCACGAGGTACACACCGCCGGCGACGAGGACCGCGATGGTCAGTGCCATGATCATTGCTGGTGCACCTTCTTTCCTTCTTGCTTTTCGACGTCCATCTGGTGGTGGAAGTCTGGGTCGGTCAGTTCCGCCTCGGGGTCTTCGTCGAAGCTGACATCGGGCAGGGGTGACTCGTCGTCGCGGACGAAGGCGAGATCGCCGGGGTAGGCACCGGGGCGTAGGCGGCCACCGAGGGCGTTGATGCCCATGGTGATCATGCCGAGCACCGCCAGGTAGATGCCCATGTCGAAGATGAGCGAGGTGGTCAGGTGGATGTCACCGATGTGGCCGTGGATGGCGTAGAGGAAGGAGCCTTCCGTCAGTCCCAAAAAGCCGGGGGTGAGCGCCAGGATGATGCCGAAACCGATGAGCAGGAAGGGCGTATTGGGCTTGACGATGCGCTCGTCGGCGGGTTTCGCCAGGTAGCCGAGGGCGATGGCGCCGCCGGCGACGAGGGCCGCCACGAATCCTCCGCCCGGGTCCTCGTGGCCGCGCAGGAAGATCAGCACGGACAGCACCATGAGGACGGGGACGACAACCTTGAACACGTGCCGCAGCGGGGTGGCGTTGAGATCCTCAAAGCCGAAGCGCGGCGGCTTGGTGCCCGGCAGGAAGCTGTGCTTCGGCACCGAGTACACCACCGAGTAGATGACCACGCCGGCCATGCCCAGCACGGACAGCTCGCCCAAGGTATCGAGTGCACGGAACTCCACCAGGATCACCGCGACGATGTTGGTGCCGCCGGAGATCTCGGGGGCGTTATCGATGTACCATTGCGCGATCTCGGAGCGGCCGCCATTGCGGGCCAGCAGACCGTAGACGGCGAGGAAGGTGACAATGCCGGTGACGATTGCCAGCACGGCCGACCAGTAGCGGCGCCGATCCGAGGTCCGGTGGAAGTAGCGCGGTTGCAGGCGCACCACCAGCATCATCATGACGGTGATGAGGATTTCCACGGTGAACTGGGTCAGTGCCACGTCGGGCGCGCCCAAAAGCAGCACCTGCAGGGTCACACCCACACCAGCGGTGCCCACAAGCACTACTGCGTGCAGCCGGGACTTGGCGCGGATGAGGCCGCTGACGGACATCACCACGATCAGTAGTGGCACCAAGTCCATAAGCGTATCGGTGCCCTCCACGCGCGGCGGCATGGCAACGCCATCGACTCCGCCGCTGAAGAAGCTCACCATGATGCCGAGGATGCACACCACCACCAGCGGTGGGGCCAGGTGCCGAGAGGGCGAGAAGGAATCCGCCATGCGGCCCACGGCCTTGCCCCAGCCGGCGGCGGAGCCCATGAGCACGGCGAGCGCCTGGTTGCCGGTGAAGGGAGCGAAGGTGTATTCGCCGATCGCCTTAAAGAGCGGCTTGCGGTAGATGATGGTGAGCAGGCCGGCGGCCAGCACACCCATGGAGATCATGAACGGAGTGTTCAGCCCGTGCCACAGCGCCAGGTGTAGCTCCGGCTCGGCGGAGACCGACCCCACGGCGGCGGCGATGGGCTTATCCAGCACGCCGAGAACAAACACGATCGGCAGCGACATCAGGCCCGGCAGGGCGGCGGGCAGCCAGAGCGATACCGGCGCTTCGTGGACGTCATCCACCGAGCGGTCGCCGTCGATAAACGCCCCGAACAAGAAGCGTGCGGAGTAGGAGAAGGTAAACCATGCGCCCACCGCGGCCGCGATCAGTAGTGAGCTCACGCCCGTGGAGGTCAGCGGCGCCTCGGTGAAGGCCTCCAGCATGCCCTCCTTGGAGACGAAGCCGAAGAGCGGCGGCACGGCGGCCATCGACATCAAGCCGATGGCGGCGGAGGCGAAGGTAAAGGGCATCTTCTTATACAGCGGCCCCAAGCGACGGATATCGCGGGAGCCGGCCTGGTGGTCGACCACGCCGATGAGCATGAACAGGCTGGACTTGAACAGGCCGTGCGCCAGGGTGTGCACGAGGGCGGCGGCCAGCGCGAAGGGGGTGCCCACACCGATTGTCGCCACGATCCAGCCCAGGTGGGAGACGGTGGAGTAGGCGGTGAGGCTCTTCAGGTCGGTCTTCTGGATGGCGAAGAATGCCGCCATCACAGCAGTAGTCATGCCCACCGAGATCAGCAGCACATTCCAGGTGTGGTTGTCTGCAAAGACCGCGGAGAAACGCATGAGCACATAGACGCCGGCCTTCACCACGGCGGCGGCGTGTAGGAACGCCGACACGGGGGTGGCGGCGGCCATGGCCTCGGGCAGCCAGAAGTGGAAGGGCAGCTGGGCGGATTTGGTGAAGGCAGAGACCGCGACCAAGACCGCCAAAACAGTAGTAAGGTTCGGATCCGCCGCCCAGAAGTCGGAGGCGAGAATCTCCCTGATGGAGGTCGTGCCTGTCTTGGCCACCATGATCGCCACCGCGGTCAGGAGGGTGAGTCCGCCGGTGAAGGTGAGGATCAGGGTGCGGATCGCGCCCATCTGGCCGCTGGATCCCTTGGCGCGTCCGATGAGCATGAAGCTGGCCATGCTCACGAGCTCCCATGCGATGAACAGCACCACGATGTCGTCGGTGAGTACCAGCAGCAGGATGGAGAAGGTGAACGCGGACATCAGCCAGTAGAAGCTGAGGTTGAAGTCATCGTTGTGCAGATAGGCGGCGGAATATATGAAGACCACGCCGCCGATCACAAGCGCCAACAAAGCAAAGAAGGTGCTGAGAGGATCCGCAATAAAATTCAGGTTTACATCTACGCCTGTGGCGGCGAAATCGCTGATCCACGTCATGGAGAAGGTGGGCGAGTCGCCGTCAATGATGTCCGGTAGCTTGGCGGCCAGCACACCCGCTGCTGCGAAGAACAGCAGCGCGAGCGGCCAGCCCGCAAGCCGGTCACCCAAGCGAACTGCTAGTGGAGCCAGCACCACGGTGGCTGCCACTAACAGCAATACGGTCGATAGGGTCATAGAAAGTTCCACACTAGGAGTCCGGGAAAAATTGCCGCATTCTACGTTACCAGCTGGGTAAACCGGTGGGCCTCTCGCCGAATCGTCCTTGAAAGCGATAGATTTAGTGCTCATGAAAAGCTCTTCCATGCTCACTCGCTTCCTGGCTGTGCTCGTGATTGTTGCTCCTGTGCTTCTCGCCACTATCGCGGCGACTGTGATGAGGATGGAACCCGCCGATGCGTGGTCCACCAAGGATGAGCCCTCCGGCGCGCCGGCGGCCGCCAGCCCGGCCGGCTACTCGGATGCGGATCTCCTCGCGGCGCGCCGCGCAGCCAGCAATGCCGGCACCCAATCGGGATTCTTAAACTCCGGTGTGAAGGAGCTGAGCGATGGCTCCCGCCAGCTCGCCGAGGGCACCACCCAGCTTCGCGACGGCATCTCCGCGGCCCACCGCGGCTCCGGTGAGCTCTCCGCGGGGATGGTGCAGCTGCAGGCCGGCGTGGGCCAGATGGGCCCGGGCGCCCAGGAGCTCGCCGATGGCATTGAGCAGGTCGCTGGGGCGCTGGTGGGGGTGGAGGCTTCCCGCGGGCAGCTGCTGGCGGCGCTGGATCAGATCGACAAGGAGCTTCGAGAGTCGGTGGATCCCCGCTCCGAGGAGCTTCGCGAACAGCTCAACGAGTACCGGCCGCAGCTGGAAAATATCACCCTCAGCGAGGAGCAAAAAGCCCAGTTCACCCGCATGCGGGAGGGCTCGCGGGAACTCGCCAATCAGCTCAATACCCCCGGCTATGCCTTCCACGATGGCATCTTCCAGGCCACCCAGGGCGCCAAGGATCTCAACCAGGGGCTCGCCGAGCTGGAGCGCGGTAGCGTCCGCGCCCAGGAGGGGGCCACGGCACTGGCCGATGGCGCCGAGCGGGTGGAGAAGATGGCCGAGGAAAACAAGAACTGCATTACCGGTATTCAGCGCGCCCTCCCCGCCCATACTGCGCAGACAGGCACCACTGAGACGGCTCAGGCCCCCACCAATGCCCTGCCCCCGCTCTATGCGCTGCTCATCGCGGCTCTCGCCATGGGGCTAGGAGCAGCAGTGGGCGTGGCGCGGCTGCGCCTGCTTCAGCAGCTCGCGGGCGCTGTCGGGATTGCGATCTGCGCGGCTGTGGCCTTGGCCATTGTGGGGGATCTCGGATTCCTCGCCCTCGCGCTCTCCGCTGGGCTGCTGCTGTTCGCCACGGTTGCTGGGTCGGCCATCGCTCAGCTGGTGCAGCTTCTCCTGCCGCAGCGCCTCGCCCCAGTTGTCGTCGGGGCAGTGTTCCTCATTCAGCTCCTCGTCGTCGGCCTAGTGTGGAAGAGCGCCACGACCGGCACGGTGGAGCTTGAGGTGCAGATCGCTACGGGGTTGATGCCGCTGCACTACGCCACCGCGGGATTGAGCGCCATCGGCAATAGCGCCCACGGCGTGATGGCGGGCAGCTCGGCGGCGGTGCTCGCGATCATGGCCGCCGGTGGTCTCTGGCTCGCCCGCCGCCCCAGCCCCAGCTCCGCCGAGTCGGCTGAGCTGCGAGAGGATGGCGTCGATAAGCCCGCGGAGACGGAGCGTGTGGCACAGTAGTGGCCGTGGCTGCTTCGACTGATAAAAATGCTGACAGTTGGGCCGATGAGGAGGTGGGGCCCGTTGATATCTCAGGTATGCCGCTGCGGCGGAAGACCTCGGTGGTGCTCAGGGAGATCTTTGCGCCCCATGTACCGCACCATGTGAGCGCCCAAGAGAAGTGGGAGCGTCACGCCGAGGGGCCGATGCTGGTGGCCTCACTACTGTTTTTGGTGCTGTACGCGTGGACGGCTCTGGGTGCCAATGATGCGCTGCTGACCAAGATCGCCAATGTGGGAATGTGGGGCGTCTGGCTGTGCTTTTTGGTGGACTATGCGGTGCGGCTGATGTTGGCGGAGAATTCCCGGCGCTGGTTCGTGCGCCATTTGTGGGAGCTGGCGCTGATTGTGCTGCCAATGTTCCGCCCGCTGCGCATTTTGCGGATTTTGCCGACTTTGGTGATTTTGCAGCGTTTTTCCGCGGCAAATGCCCGGGTGAGCGTGGCGTGGTACACCTCGGTGACGGCGGTCCTCGTGATTATCGTGGCCTCAATCACACTCTACGAGGCGGAGGCGCCACAGGACGGCAGCCAGATTGTCGATTTCGGCGACGCTGTGTGGTGGGCGTTGGTGACGGTGACCACGGTGGGCTATGGCGATATCGCGCCGGTAAGCACCCAGGGCCGTTTGGTGGCCTCGGTGCTGATGCTCACCGGTATCGCGATCGCCGGTGTGGTGACAGCGATGCTGTCCTCCTGGTTGGTGGAGCAGGTGCAAACCACCTCCTCGGAGACGGAGGAGTTCATGGATTCTGCCCGCCACCAGGAGCTGCTCACAGCTGTACAGGATCTCTCTCACCAGGTGTGTGAGCTGCGGGAGGAGACCGCCACACTCAAGAGCGAACTCGCAGAGCTGGCTTATCGACGCCACCTTGATGCCACCCCCGACCCACCGGAGGGCAGCTAGCTACTCGGCGTCCGTGGCCTCGAGCACCACCACGAGGATGAGCATGCCAAGCGACAAAGCACTGCGCTGGAGGTGGCGAATGCTGTGGGCGTGGCGGTGGTGTCATCGGTATTGGACACGAAGAAATAATGAAACACCAGCGCCGATGCGGTGCCGGACAGAAAAATCCGTACCATTCCACCATGGTGCCCACACAGGCGGTGCGGGCGATCGTGCCCACCTCACGGGAATCTATCTCCCCGGTCTCGTGGCCGTGGTCTGGGCTCACGGTGCCGGGGCCGAAGGAATCCTGCCGCGGGTCCCTGCCCGATGTGGTGGCGGGGTTGGTACAGGACGTATCCCCCAGAGGGAGACCACACATCCAGAACGAGGCTGGCCGCAATGCCTGCGCGACCCGAGGAGACAGCAGTTTTTATGAGCCACAGTCCGATTGTGTTGGTGGAGAACGCGAGGATTCTCACCCAGAATCCGCAGCAGCCCAGCGCCACGGCGGTGGCGATGCTCCAGGGGCGGTTCGTGGCGCTCGACGAGGATGCCCGCCGCCTGCCCGCGGATCGACGCATCGACGCCGGCGGCGCCACCCTTGTTCCCGGGTTTAACGATGCCCACGCCCACACCGTGTGGTTTGGCCAGACGCTGTCTGAGGTGGATCTCTCGGCTGCGTGTACCACCACCGAGGTCTATGACACGATCGCTGCCGCGGCAGCCGGTGTGGGGGAGCGGGACTGGGTGATTGCCGCGGGGTTTCGCCCCAGCGCCCTGCAGGATGGCGAGCTGTCTATCGCCGCGCTCGATCGCGCCGCGGCGGGGCGGCCACTACTGATCAAACACGTTTCGGGTCATGCGAACACCGTCAATACCCCGGCCCTGTGGGCGGCCGGGGTGGATCCCTCGCATCCGCCGCTGGTGGACGGCGGCGAGGTGGTCTGCGATAGCACTGGGGCAGCCACCGGCCTGCTCGACGAGAATGCGATGCGCCTGGTGCAGCAGGTGTTGCTGCCGGAATCGAGTACCGAGATCGCCGCCGCCATCGAGAAAGCAACCGCGCACTATCTCTCCGAGGGGCTGACATCGGTCACCGACTGTGGCGTGGCCGGCGGCTGGATTGGGCACAGCCCGCGGGAGATTGGGGCCTATCAGCAGGCCACCCGCCACACCCGGATGCAGATCATGCCCACCATCGACGCCCTGCACGAGATCGCCGGCCACTCGGCGGATGGCTATGGCTATGGTCTCGATGGCGGCATCCGTACCGGCCTGGGCGATGAGTGGCTGCAGATCGGGCCCACCAAAATGTTTATGGATGGCTCGATACTGAGCACTACTGCAGCGATGGCGGAGGACTACCTATGCTGCCCGCACCGCGGCTATTTTCAGGGTGATCCGGCAGAGATGCGTCGACAAGCGCTCGGCGCGGCGGCGGCCGGTTGGTCGCTGGCCCTGCATGCGCTCGGCGATGCTGCAGTGGATCTGTCCGTGGCCATTCTCTCCGAGATTATTGACACCTATGGCGCGCCGGAGATTCCGCACCGCATCGAGCACGGCGGGGTGGTGCGTGATGATCAGCTGGCCGCGATCAACGGCCGCCCCATCGTGATTGCGCCGCAGCCGCGCTTCGTGCACGCCTTCGGCGATGCCGTGATCCAGGTTCTCGGGGAGGAGCGCGCCGCCTTTTCCTACCCTGCTCGCAGGCTTCTCGACGCCGGCCTCATCCTGCCCGGAAGCTCGGACCGTCCCGTCACCGACGGGGCGCCATTGCAGGCCATCGAGTCCTTCGTGACGCGCACCACCCAGTCGGGGCAGCTCTACTATGGCAGCGAGCGCCTCAGCGCGGAGCAGGCCCTTTACGCCTATACCGCTGGATCGGCGGCGGCCACGGGCTGGGCGGGCCGCAAGGGCCAGATCATGCCCGGCCAGCTGGCCGATTGCGTGCTCTTGGATCGCAACCCGCTGCAGGTGGCGCCCGAGGAGATCGGCCGCGTGGAGGTGCTGGCCACGATCCTCGGTGGCGAGCTGGTTTACGGCGAGCTCTAAATAACGCCGTATGACATGGGAAAAGGCCAATCATCGGGTGGATGATTGACCTTTTCAATTGGTCGGGATAACAGGATTTGAACCTGCGACCTCTTCGTCCCGAACGAAGCGCGCTACCAAGCTGCGCCATATCCCGTCGCTACCTGAAACACTATAGGACAGCGCCGGAAGAAACTACAAAACAGCAGCTAGTGGCGTTCGGTGAAGCGCAGCAGGGTGGCGGTGGGCGGGCAGTTGAGCCGCACCGGCGCATACTTCGAGGTGCCGAGGCCACGGGAGACATACATGTGCATCCCATCGAAGCGGTGCAGCCCGTGGGCGCGCTCGCGGTCGATGCCGCAGTTGGTCACGATGGAGCGCCCGCCGGGCAGGCAGATCTGGCCGCCGTGGGTGTGCCCAGAGATGCTCAGCTGATAGCCGTCCGCGGCGAAGCGCTCCAGCACCCGCGGCTCGGGGGAGTGGGTCAGCGCGATCGCGAGATCCGCATCGGCATTGGGCGGGCCGGCGATCTGCTCATACTCGTCGAGGTCATGGTGGGGGTCATCCACCCCAGCCACGGCGAGGCGCACATCGCCCACTTTCACCTCCACCCGCTGGTGGGTGGCGTCGTGCCAGCCCCGTTCGATGAAGGCGGCCCGCATGCCCCGCCACGGCAGCTCCACGCGGGAGGGGGTGCGCTTCTTCCCCAGCAGGTAGTTGAAGGGGTTCACCGGCCGCGGGGCGAAGTAATCATTGGTGCCAAAGACGAACATGCCGGGCACATCCAGCAGTGGGTTGAGGGCCTGCAGCACATAGGGCACCGCCTGCGGGTCGCCCAGGTTATCGCCGGTATTGATCACCAGGTCTGGGTGGAGGCGGGCGAGCTCGGAGACGAACTGCTGTTTGCTGCCTTGGGAGGGCAGCATGTGCAGGTCGGCGATGTGCAGGATGTCGAAGGAATCCTTCTCGCGCAGTACCCCTGGCTCGAGCAGAGGCAGCTCGAGGGTGTCGAGGCGAAAGTCGCTGGTGTTGGTGATGCCTTTGAGCGCAACGCCCGCGCCAAGGGCGGCGACGGCGGCGCTCGCGGAACCAAGTCGGCGGAATAATGCAGTCACACCTCACACCCTAGCGATATCGTTGAGGCATGAGCGAATTAGAACAACAGATCCGCGCCGATCTCAAAGAGTCCATGAAAGCTCGCGACAAGCAGCGCTCCAATGCCATCCGGCAGCTGCTCTCTGCCGTGCAGTATGAGAAGACCTCCTCCGGCACTGAGCTTGTCGACGCCGACATCCTCGCCGTCATCGCCCGCGAGATTAAGAAGCGCCGCGAATCCGTCACCACCTATCGCGACGCCGGGCGCGAGGAGCTTGCCGCGGTGGAAGAGGCCGAGATCGCCGTCTTCCAAAGCTATCAGCCGGCGCAGCTCAGCGACGCCGAGCTGGAGCAGCTGGTGGATTCCTGCATCGCGGAGACGGGTGCGAGCTCGATGCGTGAGATGGGGGCGGTGATGAAGACCGCCACCGTCCAGGCCGCCGGCCGCGCCGATGGCGCCCGCATCTCCGCTGTGGTGAAGGGGAAGCTCAGCTAGAGATTCCGCAGAATATCGTTAATCGCGTTCGAAATCTCGTCGGGATTCGGCAGCGGCGGTGGGGGTTCTGGGTTCGACCGCGAGGATGGCGGCGGCGGTGGCGGCGGGGGCGCGGAGCCATCGGAGATTTTCAGCGTCACCGTCGATCCCTGATGGATGATGGGCTCATGCTCGATGCCCTTCACCTCGCCGCGCGGGGTGCCATTGCCGGCCACAAACCGGACCTGGGCGCGAAGCCCGGCTTCCTCTAGTGCGCGGACGGCATCCTTTTCCTGCATGCCCACCACCTTCGGGATGCGATCTTTGGCGGTGCCTTCTCGGAAACGCCCGTGGGCGGGGGAGAGGGAACCTTGCGCTGCTGTGGGAATCTGCTGCGCTGCAGCAATCCAGGTGCGGGCCGGCTCCTTACCGCCATAGAGATCGCCGCGGCCGCACTGGCGCACCGGGGAGGTGCACAGCGGGGCGGCCGAGGTGCCGTCATTGTAGATGTAGGTGGCGGCAGCGAAACCGGAGTTGAAGCCGAGGAAGGAGCTCGACAGGTTGGACTCGGTGGTGCCGGTCTTGCCCGCAGCCGAGCCGTTCCAGCCCATCGACTTCGCCGACTCGGAGGCGGTACCGGAGCGGAAATCATCGCTCATCGCGTCGCTCAGCGCCTGCGCCACACCACTGGAGAGCGCCCGCTCGCATTCGGGGCGATCAATCTGCACTTCCTTGCCCTCGCGGTCGGTGATCTCCATAACGGGGTTGGGTTCGCACCACACGCCATCGGCGGAAATGGTGGCGGCAACATTCGATAGCTCCAGTGGGTTCACTGCCGTCGGGCCGAGCGTATAGGAGCCGAGATTGGCCTTTTTCATGTACTCGGCGATGGAGCTTTCCCCATCGAAGCTGCCCGGCGCCGTATAGGAGCGCAGGCCCATCTTCACCGAAAGATCCACCACGGAGCTCACCCCGACCTTCTCAATAAGCTCCACAAAGGTGGTGTTCGGCGACTTCGCCAGCGCCCCCTTCAAAGACAGCTTCGGCGGGTACTGGCCGGCGTTTTCCACGCAGTAGGCGCCGGGAGGGCAGCCCTCAGCGCCGCCCTCGCCGAGCCCATAGGCCTCATAGCGCTTCGGCACCGCTAGCTCGGTGTCGATGCCCATGCCCTGCTCGATTGCGGCCGCGGCGGTAAAGACCTTAAATACCGAGCCGGCGCCATTGCCCACCAAGGTGGAGGTTTGCGGCAGAATCGTCTGCGCGGCCGCGCCATCGAGGCCGTAGGTGCGCGAGGACACCATGGCCTGGATCTCGCGGGAGTATTTTCCCGGCTTGATCACGTTCATCACCTGGGCCACGCCCGGGGTGGAGGGATCGGTGAAGCTCGTTACCGCGTTTTTCGCGGCGGACTGCACCTCCGGGTCAAGGGAGGTGCGGATGGTATAGGCATTGGTGCGCAGGTCCTCCTCGCTGACGCCCTTCTCCTCCAGATAGCGGATCACGTAGTCGCAGAAGAAACCGCGATCGCCGGTGGTGATACAGCCATTAGGCAGCCCCTGTGGCTGCTCGAGCACCCCGAGGGGCTCCATGGCGTAGGCCTCGGCGTCCGCGTGGGAGATGTAGTTCATCTCCGCCATCGCATCGAGAACCACATTCCGGCGCGAGGTGACGCCCGCAATATTGGTATAAGGATCCAGCGCGGATGAGGACTGCACAATGCCCGCCAAGGTGGCTGCTTGGGGCACAGTCAGCTCGGCGGCGCTGATGCCAAAGTAGGTGCGGGCCGCGGCCTCTACTCCGTAGGCGCCATTGCCGAAGGGGACGAGGTTGAGATAGCGGCCGAGGATCTCGTCTTTATCCAGCCGTTTCTCCAGCTCGGCGGCGGCGCGGATCTCGCGGAACTTGCGGGTATAGGAGGTTTCGATGGCCTCGGCCTGCTCCTCATCATTTTCCGCCTCCACCAAGAGCGCATAGTTCTTGATGTATTGCTGATCCAAGGTGGAGGCGCCCTCTAGCACGCTGCCGGCGAGCAGGTTCTTCACCATGGCGCGCCCGGCGCCCTGCCAGTCCACCCCGTCGTGCGCATAGAAGCGGCGATCCTCGATGGAGACGATGGCGCGCTTCATGGCCTCAGAGATTCGATCCGGGGGCACGTCGAAGCGGCGCTGTTTATAGAGCCACGCAATGGGGGCGCCGTTCCGATCTTGAATCTCCGTGACGCCTGGGGTGGTGCCGTCGGTGAGATTCTCGATGTCAGCGGCCATCGACTCATGGGCGCGCGCGACTGCTGCGCCGGAGAGCCCTGCCAGTGGCGTCAGTGCCACGGCACTTAGCACACCAGCGGCAACGGTGGCGATGAGAACTTTTCCCAAAGATGCAATGCTGGTCACTTCCCTTACAGTACGCAACCGCTTGGCGCTTGTGAATCCACAAGTACCCCCTTTTTATGCCGTATTCGACACTTCCGCGACACTGTGAATACACTTACAAGTATCAAATTGCTGATCAATGAGAGGCGTGTTTTGCAGATGACTACTTCACTCATTTTGAATCGAGAAGCGGCCCGCAGCGGAATGCACTCCTCTTCCACCGAACCCGTCGAACGCGAGGATTGGGTGACTCGCGCGCGCTGCCGCAACAGCGATCCGGATGCCTTGTTCGTGCGCGGTGCAGCCCAGCGTCGGGCGGCCCAGATCTGCGAAGAATGCCCCGTGAGCACCCATTGTTTGGCCGATGCTCTCGATAATCGGATCGAGTTCGGGGTCTGGGGTGGGCTGACGGAGCGTCAGCGCCGTGCGCTGCTGCGCAAGAACCCGCACATCGAGAATTGGTCTAACTATCTCGCCCGCGGCGGCGAACTGGTGGGCATTTAGCCACATCGAACAGTAACTACACTTTTTAGCGCAAAAACGACGGGCCCGTAAGTTATCTCACTTGCGGGTCTGTATTTGTGTGATGTGCGTCTTCGTCACCCTGGGGGTGGGGCGGCGCCCCGTCAGGGCGCAGAGATCACTAAGGTGGGGCGCATGACTCAATGGGAATACGCCACCGTGCCGCTTATTAGCCACGCCACTAAGCAGATCCTCGATACTTGGGGAGAGGACGGCTGGGAGCTCGTGACTGTGATCCCCGGCCCGAACCCGGAAAATCTCGTGGCCTACATGAAGCGGGTGAAAAATGACTAGCTCTATCAGCACTCGCTTGCAGGAGCTCGGCATCACCCTACCTGCCGTAGCCGCGCCCGTGGCCGCCTATATCCCTGCCGCCGAGGTGGGCAACCAGGTGTGGACCTCGGGCCAGCTGCCCTTCGTCGAGGGCAATCTCCACGCCACCGGCAAGGTGGGGGCGGAGGTCTCTGCCGAGCAGGCGAAGGAATGCGCCCGCTTGGCCGTACTCAATGCGCTGGCCGCCGTGGATGCTGTAGTGGGCATCGATAATGTGGCGCGGGTCCTGAAGATTACCGGCTTCGTCGCCAGCGCCGAGGGCTTCAGCGGCCAGCCCGGAGTGGTCAATGGGGCCTCGGAGCTCATTGGTGAGATCTTCGGTGAGGCCGGTCAGCATGTGCGGTCGGCTGTCGGGGTGGCGGAGTTGCCGCTCGGCGCGCCGGTCGAGGTTGAGCTCGTCGTCGAAAAGCGTGCCTAATTTGATAGTCGTATACGAGGCAACAGGGTTAAGCTAGTGGGTATGGAGCATCCCGCTTATAGTCAGCTACGCCCAGTATCTCCGTCCGTGGGAGTCGTGCTGTGCCCTAACCCCGGCTACAGCTCGCTCGAGGGCACTAATTCGTGGGTTATTCGTGCTAAGGGTGATCCGCGCAGCATCGTGGTCGATCCCGGCCCGGAGGATGAGGGGCACCTGAATGTGCTCAATAAGAACGCCTCCGAAGTGGCGGAGGTGCTATTGACGCACCGCCACGCGGATCACGCCGATTCCGCCCAGCGTATTCGTCAGCTCACCGGCGCCCCGGTGCGGGCTTTTGATAAGCGCTACTGCTTGGGTGGGCCCGCGCTGGAGGATGGTGAGATCATCAAGGTCGAGGGTGTGACGCCGCAGATCGAGGTGGTGCACACCCCAGGGCATACCAGTGACTCCGTGTGTTTGTTTGTGTGGTCGGGTAAGCCCGGCAAGTCCACCTTGGAGGGCATTATCACCGGCGATACCATCGCCGGCCGCCACACCACGATGATTTCCGAGACGGACGGGGATCTCAAGGACTATCTGAAGACGCTGAAGATGCTGAAGAAGCGGGGCAAGAATGTGCGCATGCTGCCCGGCCATGGCCCCGATGCGGAGGATATCTCCGTCTTTGCCAAGAAGTACCTCGAGCGCCGCAAGATGCGCCTGCAACAGGTGGAGGATGCGCTCGAGAAGCTCGGCGATAAAGCCACCGTGCGCGGTCTGATCGATGAGATCTACACCGATGTGGATCCGGTATTGCGTCACGCCGCCGAGCAGTCCACCCGCGTGACCCTGCGCTATCTTGGCGTGGACGTGCCGTCGAAATAAGCCCGGGTACATGAGGGCGGAACGGCGTGCGGCGGTGCCGCCCTCTCCTCAGCTACGGCTGTCCTAGCACGAAACAACACCGCTGCCTTCTCTCATGCGGGGAAGGCAGCGGTGTTGGTGTTGTGTCTTAGCGGGCGCGGCGGGCCAGCTGATCCGTGGCGACGATGAGCACGGACTTGCCCTCAAGGCGGATCCAGCCGCGGTGAGCGAAGGTAGCCAGGGCCTTGTTCACGGTCTCTCGGGAGGCGCCGACCAGCTGTGCGATCTCTTCCTGGGTGAGGTCATGGTTCACGCGCAGGGCGCCGCCCTCTTGGGTGCCGAAGCGGTTGGCCAGCTGCAGCAGCGTCTTGGCCACACGGCCGGGCACGTCGGTGAAGATGAGATCGGCCAAGGAGTTGTTGGTGCGGCGCAGGCGGCGGGCCAGCACGCGCAGTAGCTGCTCGGAGATCTCGGGGTGGGCCGAGATCCACTTGCGCAGCATCTCCGAGTTCATGGTGGCCGCGGCCACCTCGGTGACGCAGACGGCGGCGCTGGTGCGCGGGCCGGGGTCGAAGATGGAGAGTTCACCGAACATATCGGAGGGGCCCATCACGGTGAGCAGGTTCTCCCGCCCATCGGCGGAGTGGCGGGCCAGCTTCACCTTGCCAGAGGTAATGATGTAGAGCCGGTCACCGGGCTCGCCCTCCTCGAAGATGGTGGTGCCACGCGGAAAACGCACCGTTTCCAATTCCTGGATGAGGGTGGCTACCGCCACTGGGTCGACGCCTTGAAAGATGCCTGCCCGCGACAAGATTTCCTGTACGGATTCCACTGTCTAACTCCTTGTATCTTCGCTGAGTACGGCGCGAAGGATGCAGCAAAGTGGGCCCACATGTCGAGGAGCGTCTGTATGCCAACATATCCAGACATCTATCGGTCAAGATCGGCAGTGTGGGATAGGCACCCGCGCCGTGTTTGTCTTCACTCATCCTACTATGGAGTGTGTCACTATTTGACATCTTGCCCAGCTATCTCGGATAAGCCGCTGGTCAGGGGATTTTTAATCGGATCGCGGGATGGCGGGCTGCTGTGTAGTTGTGCAAATTTGGGGGTGAATGTGAGCCACCCATTCTTTGCGTGTGACCTAGCGCGCTAGGCCATTTATATGTGATCACCTCAGCGATGGCTAAGAAACACACACAAGCAAAAAGGTCGGAGGTCTTATGCTGCTGCTTGGTCGGCGGTGCGCTCGGTGGCAGTGTCGCGCTCTGCGTGAGCCAGTGGTGCGGCCTGGTCGCGCTCGCGCCGCTGCTTCCGGGCGCGGGAGGTTGTAGAGGAGCTCTCGCAGCGCTCCATGCCCATGGCGAAAACCGTCAGTACTACTGGGGTTGCAAGTGCAAAAAGTGAACTCATGGGACTCCATTCTACTAGTGGGACAGGCGGGGGTGATCGTGTGTGGCTTAGTCTTATATCTATGGGACGAACTTTTGGCACCACACCGCTCGCCCGCACGCGACGCGCGCGCAAGGTCAGCAGGATGCTCGCAGCCGGCTACCCGGATGCGCACTGCGCCCTCGATTTCTCCAACGCTTTTGAGTTGCTTATCGCGACGGTACTCAGTGCCCAGTGCACGGACAAACGAGTCAATGAGGTTACCCCTCATCTCTTCGCCCGTTTCCCCACCGCCGCGGCGATGGCCGAAGCCAGCCCTGATCAGCTCGAGGAGCTGATTCGGCCCACTGGATTTTATCGCAACAAAGCCAAGGCCGCTGCCGGCATTGCCCTGGCCCTGTCCGAGCAATACGACGGGGAGGTGCCGGGCACTTTAAAGGAGCTCACTGCGCTTCCGGGGGTGGGCCGCAAGACCGCCAATGTGGTCCTGGGCAATGCCTTCGATGTTCCCGGCCTCACCGTGGACACGCACTTCGGCCGCTGTGTGCGCCGACTCGAGCTCACCGAGCAGAGCGATCCCGTGAAGGTGGAATCGGTGCTGGCGGAGCAGCTACCTCGCGCCGACTGGACGATGTTCTCGCACCGGATCATCTACCATGGCCGCCAGATCTGCCACTCGCGCACCGCCGCGTGCGGGGTGTGCTTTCTGCAGCAGCAGTGTCCCAGCTATGGCCGCGTCGGCCCCACCGAGGTGCCCGAGGCGCTGCGCCTGCTGCGCGCCCCCGATGAACAGGCGCGGCGGCATCTGCTGCAGCTCGCGGGGATCGAGGAGGCCTAGATGCGCACCCATATTCGTCTATATCTGGCATTCGTGGTGGTGTCGATCGTGCTCATCGCGATCATCGTCACCCGCCTTCTCAGCGGCGAGAACCCGCCTGCACCGGAGGCGATCGACTCCCCACAGCCCACGGCGACCTCCCCAGTTACGGCCAGCCGCCCCGTCTGTCCCGAGGCAGATCTCGGCGTGGAGCTGCCCTGTTTGGGCGCAGCGACCGAGGGCGAGGCCTCGCCCTATGTGCTGGTGAACGTCTGGGCGTGGTGGTGTGGCCCCTGTCGGGATGAGCTGCCGGTGATCGAGGAGTTCGCCGCCCGCCACCCAGAGATGACGGTGGTGGGGGTGCACGCGGATCGGGATGCCGGCCGTGGCGCGGCGCTGCTCGAGGATCTCGGGGTGGATATTCCCAGCTTCCAGGATGATCGCGGAGCGGCCGCGGCGGCGTGGTCGCTGCCCGGGGTGGTGCCGGTGACGGTGGTGCTGCGCGATGGCGAGGTGGAGCGCATCCTGCCGCAGCCCTTCGATTCTGTGGAGGCCCTCGAGGAGGCGGTGCGATGACTCCGGACGCCCGTGGGGTGAATACTCGGCTGCGCCCCGAGGCGGCCCCGCTATGGTTGGCGCCCTTGGTGCGGGCCGTGGATGAGGGGCATGTGCATCGGGCGCTCTCGGATCGGGCGCGCCATAGCGGTCCCCGCCGCGATCGACAGGCGGCGGTGCTCATGCTTATCGACGGCGACCCGCAGCAGCACCAGCTTCCGTCCAGCGCCACCGTGCTGCTCACGCACCGCTCACCGCGGATGCGCCATCATTCTGGCCAGATTGCTTTCCCCGGCGGCCGGGTAGATCCCACCGATATCAACGCGGTGGACTGCGCCCTGCGCGAGGCCCATGAGGAGACGGGCCTTGACCGGATGGCGGTGACACCGGTAGCCCAGATGGAGGAGGTGCACGTGCGCCGCAGCGGCTACCCAGTGCATCCCGTGATCGCGTATCAGCATGCCCCCGCCGAGGTGGCGCCGGTGAGCCCTGAGGAGGCGGATGATGTCTTCCGTGTCTCCATAGCGGAGCTGGTGGAGCCAGACAATCGCCTCATGGTGGAGCATGGTTCCTGGCGGGGTCCGGCGTTTCGTTGTCGTGGCTACATTGTGTGGGGCTTTACAGGCGGTATCCTGAGTGCAGCTTTGGCCCACGCCGGCTGGGCGCAGCCGTGGGCGCAGGATCGGGTGTACGATCTGGGCGCCACCTTGGCCGCGTCGCGTAACAACGAACGCCACTCCTAGCCCCTAGAATCACTATGTCCCTGCCGCAGAGAAGAGAGGCGCCCTTATGGATCCCAGCGTGATAGTGGATGGCGTCGTGGTGTTTCTCCTGCTCTTCGCGCTTATCGACGGCTGGCGCCACGGCATGGTGGGGTCGGTTTTTTCCTTTATCGGCATCGCCGCCGGGTTAGTCATCGGTTTTGCCTTGGCCCCGCTGGCTATGCAGCAAACCGAGAGCAACCAGCTGCGCATCGTGATCGCCGTGACGGTGCTGGTGATGGCCTCCTGCATTGGCTATTTCATCGGGGGCACCGCCGGGGCCTCGCTGCGCGAGAAAGTCACCCAGCCGCAGCTGCGCCGGGTCGATTCCCTCGCCGGTGCCTTCTTTCAGGTGATGGTGGTGCTCATCGTGGCCTGGCTGCTGGCGACGCCGCTGGCAGAGGGCAACTCGCGGCTGGCGAAGGGAGTGCGCAATTCCACCGTGCTGCAACAGGTGGATACTCATTCCCCGCGGGCCCTAGCCGCACTCACGGATAAACTGCGGGTACTGCTCAATGATTCGGGCATGCCCATGATCACCTCGCCCTTCCAGAACCCCAAGCCGGAGCAGGTGCAGGCTCCCCGCATCGAAGTCAGTGATGTGGCGATGGTGGAACGGGTGCGCCCCTCGGTGGTGCACATCATCGGCGAGGCCCCGCAATGCCAGCGCCGGCTCATGGGTTCCGGCTTCGTGGTGGCCCCAGATCGCATCATGACGAACGCGCATGTGGTGGCCGGCACGAACGAGGTGGATCTTGATACCGTGCTGGGCTTTCACACCGCACGGGTGGTGTATTACAACCCCGTGATTGATATCGCGATCCTCGCCACCGATGGCCTCGGGATCGATCCTCTGCCCTGGGCGGAGGGCCCCGCAGAGAGTGGCGCGGACGCCGTGGTGATGGGCTTTCCCGAGTCCGGCCCCTTCGAGGCCGCCCCCGCCCGCATCATCGATTCGCTCTTGATCAATAGCCCCACGATCTACGCCGATCAGCGCATCGACCGCGAGGTGTACACCGTGCGCGGCAGCATTCGCGAGGGCAACTCCGGTGGCCCGCTGCTCAGCGAGGACGGGCACGTGCTGGGTGTGGTCTTCGGCGCCGCCGCCGACGACACCGATACCGGCTATGCCCTCACCCGTGCCGAAGTAGAGAAGCACGTGGCCGATGCCACGGGCCTAGACACTCCCGTGAATACGGGGGCCTGCGTTGTGGGCTAGCCGAATAAGCGTCGATAAGCGCCCTAGAGAGACCGCGCGAAGGAGACGAGCACGGAGCTGAAACTAGCGGGTGCTTCGAGATGCGGGATATTTTTCGTCTGCGGAATGTGCACCACGCTGGTCTCGGCCTTCACGCGCTTAGCGGCGCGCAAGGCCAGCCGAGACCACGGGGTAGAGGAATCCTGCAGCAGCAGCACCGGCTGCTCCACCGGGGCGGTCATCCACCGCAGCGGCACGGGGGCGAGCTCGATGCGCGCCACCTTAGAACGCGCGGGAGAGGTGTTGGCGATGCTATAGGCCACCGTGCGCAGCTGTATTTCCTTCTTGCCGGCGGTGGTGGTATGAAAGCGCTCCGCGGTGTTAGCCACCAGATTCACCCGAGCCGTGGACTGCGGGGTGGTGAGCAGCGCATGCAGGCGCGGCGGCAGCAGCGCGCTGAGATGGCGCAGAATCGGAGTGCCGAACATCCACGGATAGCTAAAGGTGCAGCGCCGTAGATCGGTGGGGTGCGCGGCGGCAATCGAGACCAGCGCGCGCACGGCCTCGGGGTGGTGAATGGCCAAGGCCCAGCCCACCGCACCGCCCGAGGCATGGCCCACGACCAGCGCATCTTTATGCCCAGTTGCGTGGATTACGCCATAGACATCCCCAGCGAGGGTACGCAGATCATAGTCGCTGGGCGGCTTATCCGACATGCCGAAGCCGCGCATATCGATGGCCACGCAGTGATAGCCGGCAGCAGCGACGGTGGGCAAAACGTGGCGATAGTCGAACCAGCCGCCGAGCGCGCTGTGCACGAACACGATGAGCGGATCGTGGGGGTCGCCAGCGGTCGCGGCGTGGAGGCGGATGCCGCGGGTGTGGATCCATTCGTGCGCAAAGGGGCCCTCGAGGGCCACAGCGCTGGGGATGGCGGGGGAATGCTCGGCGTGATTCCGTCGCCAGCGTGGCGGGAGCAATCGCTGACTCAGCGGGCGACGGGACACAGCAGACTCCTTAGACAACGGTGCGGGTGGAAAGATATGGAAAACCCCCTTTATCCCTGCAGAGTACTTGAGGGAAAAGGGGATCAGAGCGGGCACGATGACGGCTTAGGTGTACATACCGTCCTGCTCGCGCTTCTCGAGATTCTTGGTGGCCTTGCCCGGGACAAGGGTCTTGAGATCATTGACCGACTGCACCGTCTTCTCGGGCTTGCCGATGGTCTTCACCTTGCGCCAGCCGAAGAGGGCGAAAGCGGCAGCGAGAACCACCATGATGAGGAAGACGATGAGGAACGCCGCCCAGCGCGACAGCCACGTGGACAGCAGCTCAGCGAGGAAAAAGAAAAAGAAGAAGGAGGAGTAGAGGGCGATCGTGCCGGCTACGCCGAAGAGACCGCCACCAATGGCGCCCTTCTTCGCTTCCTGAGCAACCTCGGCCTTGGCCAGCTCAACCTCAGCGCGGAAAAGATTGGACATCTGCGCAGTAGCGTCGCTCACGAGATTGCCGATAGAGCCCTCACCGGGGCCACGGGTATCGGCGTCGCTGAGGGGAATCGAGTTAACCTTCGGCGAAAAAGCGGGTGCCCCTTCGCTGTACATTCCCTTAGAACTGCTCACCGTCTTGATCCTCCGTTAGTGGTATTTTCTTAAACTCTAGTTGTGCACCATCGTGCCACGAATCCGGCGCGGTTGTGAACTCGACACGGAAAGTCATCAGCTCGGCCGCCATGGAAATATTCCGCAATCCAGCTATCCACCAGCATATCAATGCCGCACAGGCGAGTATTGCGACTGCTCATCGCAAGCGCGCCAACTTGCGTGATGCCGCCGCCACCAGCGCCCATTCCGCGCTCGTTGGCGCCACGGCTCTCAGAAAAATCGCAGCTGATTCTGAGATATCCGCCCTCGAGGTGTACGGGGTGCTCACCCCCGCGCTCGCCGAGACATTCCAGCGTGCCCCACTGCAGGTCATGGCGAAATTAGACCGTATTGCAGGCGGGGAGGGAGTGCCGGAGCGCCAGGCCCCGCGGCTCAGCGCGCTGGCGCAGCTGGTGGGGCAGGTAGAAACGTGTGCGCTGCTGCACGGGGAGATCTTGGGCCACCTCATCTTCGGCCCCCGCTCGATCGTCGTGGGATACGCCACAGTGCGGCTCAATGCCATGGCCTCGGGGCTTGATCCCAAAGGGCTGGCTATGCCGGAGCCCTATCTGCTGCGTGATCCGGCTGCGCACACCGCCCTGATTCGCGATTATTGCCGCGGTGAGGTCGATCCCCTCGCGCTGGCACACTTTGCTGCCTGGCGCCGCGGCGGCGAGGAAGCCGCACGGGTAGCCGATCGCCTCTAGCATGCCGCGCTGGGCCGTGCCGGCTAGCTGGAGCGCAGTGCGCCCCAGCGGGTGCTGAGCCACCAGCTGCCCATCCCGAGCGCCAGGGCGGCGGCCACGGCGCCGCCGATACCCAGATCCTTTTTCGACGGGCTAGACAGCAGCGGTACGGGGTTTTTGAAATTCAGCACCGGCCACTCGGCGGCAAGCGCATGCTTTTTGAGCACTCGGTCGGGGTTGACGGCCCGCGGATGTCCCACCATCTCCAGCATGGGAATATCGGTGGCCGAATCCGAGTAGCCATAGCAGCGGGCGAGGTCATAGCCGTGGCTGCCGGCTACCTTGCTGATCTCGGTCGCTTTGGTGATGCCGCGGCAATAAAGCTCGAGCTTGCCGGTGTAGGCACCATCGACCACTTCTAAACGGGTGGTGATGGTGTGATCCGCTCCCAGCTCGTGGGCGATGGGATCCACCAGCTCCTTCACCGAGGCAGAAATGATGATCACATCGTGGCCGCGGGCATGATGCTCCTCGATGAGCTCGCGGGCCTCCGCGAAGATGGTGGGCACCACGCGATGCAGCAGGGTGTGGTCAATGGTGTGCTGCAGATCCTCGATGCGCAGCCCCTTGACCATCTGAGTCAACTGATCCTTGGTGTCATCCATCTGGGTTTGGGAGTGTCCCGCGATCATATATCCCGTTTCGGCGAGCACCAGAGTGAGCGCCTCTTTGGTGCTGAGCATCCCGTGGGAGACGAGGGTGCGGCCGAAGGCAAAGGCGGAGGAGGTGGCGATGATGGTCTTATCCAAATCAAAGAAGGCAGCAACAGGTGCCTCTGGGTGCTGTTCGGTCGCCATGACCCACCTCCTCGCGTGATACTGATGTGAAATAAGTGACTAAGAGTGATGCTACTGAGAAGTGGCTGTGCCTGCATCTTTAGGCCTCTGTGGGGCTATTGACGTGCTATTCAAGCTGTGACATACTCGGAACCGCACGACCCCGATATACAGTGTGGTCTGCCCCGGCCCGTCCCCCCGAGTGGCCGGGTAACCGCAGACGGCCCGCGCATACCACCCCCCCATCCCGCGCGGGCCGTCTCTTAATTTTTGGGCTCATCCTTCTCTCTTGATTTGCCCGCGCAAGCGCGGCCGCGGCGGCACTGCCGATAGCCCGCGGCGCAGGGCGCACGACGCGCGGGACCAACCCGCTGACGCTAGTGGAACAACCCGCCCACCGCACCGGTGAAGACTCTCCGCTGTGCATAACTCGCCGCAGCAGAAGGTTATGCACAACCCCCAGGCGGGAGGGAGCGACGTGGAGCGCCGAGTGCACCACACTCTGGGGCCATGAGCGCCACCCGTGATCAGTCCCAGGCCCCCGTTGTTATCGCTGTCTGTGATCCTCTCGTCCACCCCGAAGCCATTCATATCGCCGCCGCGACCGTCCGCCAGGTGGTGGAAGTGTCCACTGCCGAAGAATTGGCGCGCCACCACCATGCTGCTTTCGCCATCTTGGTAGATGAACAGGGCGCCCAGTTCCTGCTGGAGCGGCCCCAGCCGCGCCGCGACAAGGTCTTTCTTGTTGCCGCAGACCAGACGCCGGTGAACTTCGAGCTGGCGATGAAGATTCACGCCGAGCAGGCCTATGCCCTGCCTGCCGAGGCGGCATCCCTGCTCACCGACCTCGGGCGGGATACGCGCAGCGAGGAGGGTCTGGTGGTGGGAGTGACAGGCTGCGTCGGTGGCTGCGGCGTGAGTACCTTTGCCGGCGCGCTGGGCGTGCAGCTCGCGCAGCGCGCCCCCACCACGGTGGTCGATACAGACCCTAGTGGCGGGATGGATCTCATCCTCGGAGTGGAGGAGGAACCTGGCCCGCGCTGGGATGAGCTGGACTTCAACCAGGGCGATCTCGCCGCCGCCGATGTGCGCGCCGTGCTGCCCACCGCCACCGCAAGCTGTGTCAGCCACCGCCGCGATCGCGGTGCTGGCCCGCCGCCGTCGACCGACACCATCCTTGGTGCCCTGCGCACCTTGCGCGAAGAGGGCTATACGGTGGTGGATCTGCCCCGAGCGGACGCCCTAGACCCCGACATTGTGGCCGCTCTCGATCATCTCGTGGTGATTATTCCCCGCGAGGTGCGTGGCGTCTGCGCCGTGGCCGCGCAGTTGCCGCAGCTCCGCCGCACCCATGTGCCCTTAAGTTTTGTCACTATCAGCCGCACCTGGGCCTCCTTGAGCACAGCTGAGGTGGAGTCCGTGGCGGGTATTAACGTCAGCGCGGATGTGCGCTGCAGCACCGCGGTGGCCAAACAGCTTGAACAAGGCGGGCTGCGTGGCCGCTCCCCGCGGGTCCTAGCCCGGGCGGTGGAGGATATCTGCACGGATATAGAGCACACCCAGCACCGCGGACAGCAGTGGTGAGGCGGCCATGAATAGCGAACGCATCCTGGATGCCGTGCACGCCCGGCTCGCTGCCTCCGAACAGCCCCAGCCTGAGGCCGCCGTGATAGCGGAGCTCATCCGCCAAGAAGCGGGAGTGATCTCTGATCGAGAAGTATTCACCCTGCTGCAGAAGCTGCGCCATGATTCCACCGGCGTCGGCATCCTCGAGGGACTGTGCAGCCTCGAGGGAGTCACCGACGTGGTGGTCAACGGGGTAGATCGCATCTATTTCGATCGCGGGCACGGCATGGAACACGCCGCGCTGAGCTTCGACTCGCCCGAACAGATTCGCGCCCTAGCGACACGCCTGGCTGTCGCCTGCGGCCGTCGCCTCGATGATGCCCAGCCTTATGCCGATGGGAAGCTGCGGCGTGCCGATGGCAGCTCCATCAGAGTGCACGCCCTGCTGGATCCACCGAGCGATACCGGCCCGCTCTTAAGCCTGCGCATGCTGCGCTCAGCGGCCGCCACTCTCACAGAGCTAGAAGAACGCGGCACCATGCCGGCGGAGGTCACCGAGTTTTTACAGACCATGATGGCCGCGCGGAAATCCTTTGTGGTGGTAGGAGGCACCGGCTCTGGGAAAACCACCATGCTCTCGGTCCTGCTCGCCGAGGTGGATGCGCGTGAGCGCATCATCTGTATCGAAGACACCGCCGAGCTGTCGCCAGCGCATCCGCATGTGGTGAATCTCGTGAGCATGGGGGCCAACGCGGAGGGCCGTGGGGAGATCACGCTCTCTCATCTGCTGCGCCAGGCGCTGCGGATGCGACCCGATCGTATTGTGGTGGGAGAGATCCGCGGCGCGGAGATCGTCGACCTGCTGGCCGCGCTCAATACCGGCCACGAGGGCGGTGCTGGCACCCTCCATGCCAACTCGCTCAGCGAGGTGCCCGCCCGCATGGAGGCGCTGGCTGCCCTCGGCGGGATGTCGCGGGAGGCGCTGCACGCCCAGCTCACCGCCGCCGTGGAGATAGTGATCGCGATGCGGCGCACCGCCACGGGCCGGATCATCAGCCAAATCGGCGTGGTGCGTTCCCAGCCCGTGCGCATCGAGGTGATCTGGGATGCGCGCCATCCGGCAGCTGACGGTCTGGCAATTGCAGAGAGTTGGCAGCGATGATCTCTATAGCGCCACTAACTCCGCTCGCCCTCGCCGCGGCCTTGCTCTTCATCACCGGTGCGGGCCCACGGCAGCGCATCCAGCACCGCGCTCGGCGGCGGCGCGGCGGCGCCCCCTGGGTTCTTGCCGCGATCGTCATGGTGGCCATTATCTGTGTGCTCGGGGCGGTGGCTCTCACCTGCGCTGCGCTCGTGGTGGTGGCGACCATCGCCTACGTCGCTCGCGATATGCACCGCCGTCGCCGGCAGCAGCGCGCCGCCGCGGCCGCCGGCCAGTGCGCCGGGGTACTGGCGGCGAGCATCCGCGCCGGGGCAAGCCTGCACCACGCCCTGGCGACCGCCGCTGAGACCGCCGCTGCCACCCCCATCGCGCAGCCCCTAGCCGCCGCCGTGAACCGCGCCCGCAGTGGCCGCAGCCCCGCCCCCGCGCTCAGCGGCGCCACCGACATCCCCGAGCTCGCGCGGATTGGGGCGCTCTGGCAGCTCAGCGAGCAGCACGGCATCGGGTTGGTGGCCCTGCTGGAGCGCACCCAGCAGCAACTCGATCAGGAACAGCGCCATGACAGCACTGTGCAGGCCGCACTCCAAGGGCCGATGGCCACTGCCGTGCTCCTGAGCGTGCTGCCTGCACTCGGGGTGGGGCTAGGCACCCTGATGGGCGCAGCACCGCTGGCCTTTCTCAGCGGCACCACCCTCGGCGGGGTGCTCCTCATGCTCGGCACCGCACTGATGTGCAGCGGTGTCCTCTGGACATATTCGATCATCAACACCGCACGGGGGTCCTAAACCACCATGGCAATCCTCTTTCTCGCCCTCGCCCTGCTGGCCTATCCCCAGCCCACAGCACGCATCCGACTGGCTACTGACCCCAGCTCGAGAAATCGCCGCCCCCGCGATGACCCGGTGGTCAGGCCACAGGATCGCGCCGCAGACATTGAGCTTCTTGCGGCCTGTATCAGCGGCGGTATGTCCCATGCCGCTGCCGTGAGCGCCGTGGCCACCGTGGCCGCGCCCGCAGACCGGCAGCTATGGGACACCGTGGCAGCCCTGCTCCGACTGGGTTGCAGCGCCGAGAAATCCTGGCAGCCCTTCCTGCACCACTCCGTGTTCGCTCCCGTCGCCGAGTTGGCGGTGCTGAGCAGCCGCGGGGGAACCTCTATTGCCAGCGGGCTCGACAGGATCGCCGCCTCGGTGCGGCACACAGCAGAAAACAACCAGCGCGCCGCCGCTGAGCGCGCCGGGGTGGTGATCGCCATCCCTCTCGCTGCGTGTTTCCTTCCGGCCTTTCTCATTCTGGGACTCATTCCCATCATCGTTGATATCGCCAGCACCCTGTTTTAAACCCACAACACCACTCAAAGGAGTCATCATCATGAACACCATCTATCACCTCATCCAGGTCCGACTTTCCCAGCTCCACCGCGAGGAGGAGGGGATGAGCACCATCGAATACGCCATGGGCAGCCTCGCGGCTGCCGCGCTTGCCGGGGTGTTATTCCTCGTCATCAATTCCGGAGCGGTCTCGGACGCGATTGAATCCATCATCACCGATGCGCTATCGAATTCCCCGAGCTAGCCGCCGGCTCCTCGCGGCGGAGGACGGCTCCGTCACCATCGAGGCCGCCCTCGGGCTGGCCTCGATGGTGGTGGTGTTTGCCCTCACGATCAGCGGCGTCGTGGCAGTGGCGGCATATCTTGCGGCCATCGATACCGCAGGGGCCGCGGCCCGTGCTGCCGCTATCGGCGAGAGTTTCATGCCTCCCCGAGGAAGCGTGCAGATCACCTCCAGCAACGGCGTCGTGGAGGCCACTGCGGCCATGCCCTCTCCTTTCGGCACCCTGCATGCCACGGCCCGCTTTCCGGTGGAATACACCGCCGGCGACGCACCTGGGGATAGCTGATGTGGCGCGATGAACGCGGCTACGCCACTGTCCTGCTGGTGGCCATGATCGCCGTGCTGTGCAGCATCCTGGCGGGCACGGCCACCGTGGGCAGCTTGCTCATCGCTCGGCATCACGCCCAGCTCGCTGCCGATATGGCGGCCGTGGCGGGCGCCTATGCGCATAGCGACGGCCACGATGGGTGCAGCGTGGCGGGGGAAGTGGCGCGAAGCAATAACGCGGATCTCGGCTCCTGCGCAGTGGAGGGCGCCGACATCGTGGTGCACACTGTCGTGCGCGGTCGAGAGGCCGTGGCCCGCGCCGGGCCTCTTTAGTCACCTGCGGCGATGCGCTTAGAGCCTGGCCACGTAGTGGGGAAGCGCCGTGCTCCCGTGGCTGGTGATGGTTCGCCGCGTTTGGAGAGTGTGGCCGACGCTTGCGAGTACACGGGCGATCGTGCCGCAGCGCTATCGGAGGCGGCGGGCGCTGCTAGGCGGCGCCGGTCATGCTCACCAACGCCCCCAATACGGCGATGGCTGCATCCTTATCTAGCGGTTGGTTGCCATTGCCGCACTTGGGCGACTGCACACACGAGGGGCAGCCCTCGGCGCAGGGGCAGGAGCGGACCGCCTCAAAGGTGGCGCTGATCCATTCGGGGAAACGGCGAAAGCCGGTGTCAGCGAAGCCCGCACCGCCCTCGTGGCCGTCATAGACAAATACCGTGGGAAGCCCGGTATCGGGATGCTCCATCGTGGATACCCCACCGATATCCCAGCGATCGCAGGTGGCCAGAAGCGGCAGAATGCCGATGGCCGCGTGCTCGGCCGCGTGCAATGCCCCGGGCGCCTCTGCCGCGGAAACATTCAGTTGCTGAAGGATCGCGGGATCGAGGGTGTAGGACACGGCGCGGGTGCGCAGCACCTGGGGAGACATCTCCAGCGGAATCTCCTCCAGCGGTTGGCCGTTGGTATAGCGCTTCACATAGCCCACCACCTGCTTCGTTACCTCCACCTCGAGGTTGGCCACCCAGAGCCCAGGCGCATAATTCACCAGCGCCTCCTCCTCTGGTGCGGCAAGGATCCGCAGGGTGGTGGAGCTGCGGGAAAAGGTGGAGTACGGGGGTTGTTCGGGGTGGACGAGGGCGAGATTCTCGGCCACATCGAGCTCATCCACCACGAAGCTTTCTCCTTGGTGCAGATACACCGCGCCAGGAAAGACCTGGGCTTGGGCACGTGCGGGGTCCACGGTGCCGAGCATGCGGCCGTCGGTGGAATCGACGATGAGCACCTCACCGCCGTCGTTGCCACGCAGTGCCACCTGGCTGTGAATGGTGTCTACCTGCCGTGGGTCGGCGGGGTAGTAGCGGCCATGGCGGTGGCGCAGCAGCTGATCCTCTACCAGCTGAGGAAGGACCTGCCCCGCGCCCAGGGCGTCGATATCCGCGAGATTCAGCGGCTTTTCCGCGGCCGCGCAGAGCACATGTTCGCTCACCACATAGGGGTTGGTGGGATCAAAGACGTGTTCTTCCAAGGGGCGCTCGAGCAGGGCCTCGGGGTGACGGATGAGGTAGGTGTCCATGGGGTCGCTGCGGGCGACCAGCACATAGAGCGAGCCTTGGCCGCGGCGCCCTGCGCGGCCGGCCTGCTGCCACATCGAGGCCACGGTGCCGGGAAAGCCGGCAGAGACCACCGCATCAATACCTCCGATATCGATGCCCAGCTCGAGGGCATTGGTGGTGGCCACGCCCAGCAGCTCCCCCTCGTCCAAGGCCCGTTCGAGGGCGTGGCGATCCTCGCGGGTATAGCCGGCGCGATAGCTGGCAATCCGGCGGGCATAGTCGCGGTGACCGGCGTGAATGAGCTCTTCGGCGCAGCGTAGCGCCACGGTTTCCGCGGTGTGGCGGGAGCGCACAAAGGTGAGCGTGCGAGCACCTTCGGCGAGCAGTAGCGCCATCACATCGGCGGCCTCGGTACTGGCGGCTCGCCGCTGGGGCGGCTGCCGCTCGTCCGCGCTCGGGAGAAGGGAGGGCTCGAGGAGCATGATGGTCTGCTCGCCGGCAGGCGCGCTATCGCGCTCCACGCTGGTGATATCGAAGTCGGGGACATCGATGAGCCTGCTGGCGTGTGCCGCTGGGTCGCGGGAGGTGGCCGAGGCCAGCACGAAGGTGGGGTGCCCGCCGTAGTGGGCGCAGAGCCGGCGTAGCCGTCGCAGGACTAGCGCCACGTGGGCGCCGAACATACCGCGATAGACGTGGGCCTCGTCGATCACCACATAGCGCAGGTTGCGCAGCAGCCGCGTCCAGGAGCCGTGGGCGGCCAGGATGGAGGCGTGCAGCATATCCGGGGTGCTAAACACGAAGCGAGAGGCGTCGCGGATGGGGCGGCGCGCGTCGACGGGGGTGTCGCCGTCATAGGGGTGCGGGGCGACGTCGTGAAGCGCAGAAATGGTGGAGCACAGCCGCGCTACGGTGTGGAGTTGGTCATTGCCCAGGGCCTTGGTGGGGGTGATGTAGAGCGCGCAGGCGCGATCATCGGCGGCGAGGGCGCTAAGGATGGGCAGCAGGTAGCCGAGGGATTTACCCGAGGAGGTGCCGGTGGAGATGATGGTGTCGCGGCCGGCATGGACCGCTTCGGCGCATTCCACCTGGTGGGCATAGGGGCGGGTGATGCCCTTGTGTTCGAGGTGGGTGCGCAGCTGTGGCAGCACCCAGTCGGGCCAGTCTTGGTAGGCGGCGGGCCGGCTCGGGCGGGTACCGATGAACGTGGGCGTGGCGGTGGGGAGCGCAGTGCTGATGATGGTGGTGAGTTCGGCACCAAAAGAGGACATAACTGCGCCACTTTCTGTTGGTTTTGTGTGCTTATAAAAAATAGTATTAGCGCGTTGAGCTGCGGAAAGGCAGTATTTTTCAAATATAGACTATCCCTTTGCTGAAAAACATGACACACTGGGACTCGGTCGGACGTTTTCTGATAGCTGCACAGCATCAGATGTGACCAGCCCACTAAGTGGGCACACAGAGGAATCGAAGAGTTTGTAAGCGCCACATAGAGCGCCACACCACGTTGTGAACAATCCGGTGAATAAGACGCCCTCCCGGCATGGCTCGTGCAATAGGAGCTAGGTCGTATCGCACTTCAAGAAAAAGATTTGAGTTAGTTTTTATGGCACAGGGAACTGTGAAATGGTTCAACGCGGAAAAGGGCTTTGGTTTCATCGCCCCTGAGGACGGCTCTGAAGACGTCTTCGTCCACTACTCCGAGATTCAGGGTGGCGGTTTCCGCACTCTCGAGGAGAACCAAAAGGTTGAGTTCGAAATTGGCGAGGGTGCTAAGGGTCCGCAGGCCCAGGCAGTGACTGCCCTCTAAACCTCCTGGCGTATCGGCCCTCGGGTCGATTCTGCTTGAAGCCCAGCGTGTAATGCGCTGGGCTTTTGTGGTGCGTGCAGGGCATGTGCAGGAGCAGGCGCCGTTGCCGGAGTGCTCGCGCGATCGCCGGCTGTGCTGCGCTTGTGCCAGTGCATGGCGTCCCCCGTTGCTGGTACCCCAGATAGCACCGTGGAAGACCCATATATTACTGTGTACGCTAAATGACCACAGATAAAGAAGATGGGTACTGGTGCAGATGTGTCTGCGCGGTGACGCGTGGAATGTGACTAGTGTTCATCGTGGTCGGATCGTGCGGTAGCGCGAGCGTCCTAGACGCGCCCGCGGCATGGAGTGACCGCTACATGCGCAGCACCGCCCACCTCACTAACCATCTTGAGATAGCTCCAATACACGTGAGCAGCAGCCGCGAGTACCGCTAGACGGCACCGTGGCTGCACCACGCGAGGAAAGGTAACCGTGGCTGAAGGAACGAAGCGCCTAGTGATTGTCGAGTCGGCGACCAAGGCGAGGAAGATCCAGCCGTATTTGGGCGATGATTACATCGTCGAAGCATCGGTGGGGCACATTCGTGACCTCCCGCGTGGTGCTGCGGACATCCCCGCGAAATACAAGAAGGAGTCGTGGGCTCGGCTGGGCGTGGATGTGAACAACGAGTTCGCCCCGCTCTATTTGGTGAGCCCCGATAAGAAGAAAAAGGTCGCCGACCTTAAAAAGAAGCTGAAGCAGGTAGACGAGCTCTACTTGGCCACAGACCCCGACCGCGAGGGCGAGGCCATCGCGTGGCATCTGCTCGAGGTGCTGAAGCCAAAAATCCCCGTGCGCCGTATGGTGTTCAATGAGATCACCAAGCCCGCCATTCTGGCCGCCGCGGAAAATACCCGCGAGTTGGACATGAATCTGGTGGACGCCCAAGAGACCCGCCGTATCCTCGACCGCCTCTATGGCTACGAGATTTCGCCGGTGCTGTGGAAGAAGGTGATGCCGCGGCTGTCCGCAGGCCGCGTGCAGTCGGTGGCCACCCGCGTGATCGTTGAGCGCGAGCGCGAGCGCATGGCCTTTGTTTCGGCCGAGTACTGGGATCTGGTGGCGGAGGTGGCCGCGCAGCACGCGAAGGCCGATGAGCCGCGTGATTTCCAGGCGAAGCTCACCGGGGTGGAGGGCAAGCGCATCGCCCAGGGCCGCGACTTCAACGATGCTGGCGCGCTGCGTAAGCCGGATGATGTTGTGGTGGTGGATAAGTCCACCGCCGAGGCCCTCGAGGAGGGCCTGAAGGGCCAGCCCCTGCGGGTTAGCGCGGTGGAGGAAAAGCCCTATACCCGCAAGCCCTATCCGCCGTTTATGACCTCTACGCTGCAACAGGAGGCTGGGCGCAAGCTGCATTACACCTCGGAGCGGACGATGCGCATCGCGCAGCGCCTCTACGAAAACGGTCATATCACCTATATGCGTACCGACTCCACCACGCTGTCGCGTGCCGGCCAGGAGGCTGCTCGGGTGCAGGCCCGGGAACTCTATGGCGAGAGCTATGTGCCCTCCAGCCCGCGCCAGTACTCCCGCAAGGTGAAGAACTCCCAGGAGGCACACGAGGCGATCCGCCCCGCCGGCGAGTCTTTTGCCACCCCGGCTTCCCTGTCGGGCCAGCTGGATGCCGAGGAGTTCAAGCTTTATGAGCTGATTTGGCAGCGCACCGTGGCCTCCCAGATGGCGGATGCCAAGGGCACCTCCATGAAGGTGAGCATCGCGGGCACCGCCCAGTTGTCGTCCGGGGACCAAGAGGTGGAGTTCTCCGCCACCGGTCGCTCGATCACCTTCCCCGGCTTTTTGAAGGCCTATGTAGAGACCTCGCGTCTCGCCGATGGTCGCAATGTTGCCGATAATGCCGAGAAGCGTTTGCCGCGTCTCAGCTCCGGTGATGAGCTGCGCACCAAGGACGTGCATGCGGAAAGCCATGCCACCAATCCTCCGGCTCGCTACACCGAGGCGAGCTTGGTGAAGAAGATGGAAGACCTCGGTATTGGTCGCCCGTCCACCTATGCCTCGATTATCAAGACCATTCAGGATCGCGGCTATGTCTTCCCCCGCGGCAATGCGCTTGTGCCCTCGTGGGTGGCCTTTGCCGTCGTGGGGCTGATGGAGTCCAACTTCTCGGCATTGGTGGATTATGATTTCACCTCCTCCATGGAGGATGAGCTCGACGATATCGCCGTGGGTAATGAGGATGGTCACCACTGGCTGAGCGATTTCTACTTTGGCAACAAGGCCGCATCTGAGAACACGGCGGAGTCGATCGCGCGTTCCGGTGGGCTGAAGTCGCTTATCGACGACAACCTGGAGAGCATCGACGCCCGCTCCGTTAATTCCCTGACCCTCTTTGATGACGAGCAGGGGCGCCCCATCGTGGTGCGCGTGGGCCGCTATGGCCCCTATCTGGAGCGCGTTGTTGGCACCCAATCGGATGGCAGCCCCGAATATCAGCGGGCGAACCTGCCGGATTCCACCACCCCCGATGAGATCACTCTCGAGGCAGCGGAAAAGCTCTTCGCCACCCCCCAGGGCGGCCGTGAGCTGGGCCGTAACCCAGAGAATGGTCGCATGGTGGTGGCCAAGGAGGGCCGCTATGGGCCCTATGTGACGGAGCTGGTGACCAACGATGAGGAAAGCCACATCCTCGAGGTGGCGGAGCAGATCATCGCCGAGGAGCGCGCGGCCGAGGACGCCGAGCGCGCCAAGGAGGGCAAGCGCGCCAAGAATTGGGAGACCAAGACTGCGGCGAAGCAGAAGGAAAAGCGGGTCCGCGAGATCATCGACGAGCGCCTCAAGCCCGGCACGGCCTCGCTGTTTAGCTCGATGGAGCCGGCCACGGTGACCCTCGACGAAGCCCTGAAGCTGCTGTCCCTGCCGCGCGAAGTGGGCGTGGACCCGGCCGATAATGAGCTCATCACCGCCCAAAATGGCCGCTATGGCCCCTACCTGAAGAAGGGGAATGACTCCCGTTCGCTGGGCGATGAAGAGCAAATCTTCAGCATCACCCTCGAGGAGGCGCGCCGCATCTACGCCGAGCCGAAGCGCCGTGGCCGGGCCGCCGCCAAGCCGCCGCTGAAGCAGCTGGGCGATAACGATGTCTCGGGCAAGCCCATGTCCGTCAAGGACGGCCGTTTCGGCCCCTATGTCACCGATGGCACCACCAATGCCTCGCTGCGCAAGGGCGATACCCCAGAAACCATGACGGATGCTCGCGCCTGCGAGCTGCTCTCTGAGCGGCGCGCGAAAGAGGCGGAGAACCCCAAGGCCTCGAAGTCCGCTAAGAAGTCGCGGAAGAAGGCGAGCAAGAAAGCCAGCAAGAAAGCCACGAAGAAAAGCAGCAAGAAGTCGGTGAAGCGCACCACCAAGAACGTGGTGAAGGCCGGATCGCGGCGGCGTTCGGCGAAGTAATGGCTACAGGCGTGGTGCGGGTGACAGCCGTGGTGGTGCGGGATGAACACGGCCACGTGCTCGCCGTGCGTAAGCGCGGCACCACCCGGTTCATGCAGCCCGGCGGGAAACCGGAACCGGGCGAAAGTCCCAAAGACACCGGCATTCGGGAATTGCGCGAAGAGATCGGGCTCGTGCTCACGCCGGAGGAACTGGACTCGCTCGGGTATTTCGAGGCCCCAGCCGCCAATGAGGCGGGCTGGGTGGTCTCAGCGGATGTCTTTGTGTGCACCCGTCTGCTCAGCGCGGCCGAGGCCGCGGCCATCGCGCCCGCCGCTGAGATCGAGGAGCTGCTGTGGATGGATCCGCACCGGCTATCCGACTATGGCGTGGAGTGCGCCCCACTGATGGTGCGGGAGATTCTGCCGCGCCTCGGCACTTAGGAACGCTCCGCCAAGGTGGGGCGGATGGGGCGCGCCAATTGCGTCATCGCTTGGCGCCCGCGCAGCTCCACAGACTTCAACACGGTCCAGCGGGCCTGCTCGGCCTCGTTGGCGTCGCGCAGCGTGGAGGCAGAGGTCAGGGTCTTGCCAGGGGTGTCCTTGGCGAGTTCGGTGAGGCGGGCGGCCTGGTTTACCGCATCACCAATCACGGTGTATTCGAAGCGGTCATGGCCGCCGATATGCCCGGCCACCACGTGGCCGGTTGCGACACCGATACCGCATTCCAGCTGGCTGTCCTTGAGGCGGCGCTGCAGATCGCGGGCCGTGGCTAGGGCGGCACCGGTGGAATCAGATAGCGATACCGGCGCCCCAAACACGGCGAGGGCGGCGTCTCCCTGGAACTTATTGATGATGCCGCGGTGCTCATGCACCGATTCCACCACGTGCTCGAAAAACTCATTGAGCACGGTGACCACTTGCTCGGGGGTGTGGTGCACGGCGAAGGTGGTGGAGCCAATAACGTCCACGAAGAGCACCGCCACCTTGCGGTCCTCGCCGCCCAAGGTGGGCCGTTCCTCGAGGGCGCGGCTGGCCACCTCGGCGCCGACATAGCGGCCGAAGATATCGCGCACCCGCTGGCGCTCGCGCAGCCCGCGCATCATTTCATTGAAACCGGCTTGGAGCACACCCACCTCGGAGCCGTCGTAGATGTCCACGGCCACGTCCTTCTCGCCGCGCCGCACCCGGTTGATGGCGTCTTGCAGCTCCATGATGGGATCCACCACGCTCATGATCAGCAGGGTGGTCGCGAGCAGCCCGGTGATGAGCGCCACCACACAGAGCGCCAGAATAGCGGGCAGAATGTCGGCGGGCTCGGTGGTGAAATATCCCACCGACTGCCCGGTGAGCAGCAAGATGATGCCGACGATGGGCATGGCGGTGGTGGCCAGCCACGTCAGCCGCATGCGATGCGACACGGGCGGCTCGAGGGTGGAATCTTCGAAGCGCCGAGCCAGAGCTTGGGTGGCCACGGGACGCACAAGGCGCTGCGCCTCGAAATAGGTGAGCAGCACAACCGCGGAGCCGCCAAGGAAGGTAGCGAAGAAGATCACCGCGGCGAAACGCCCCGAGACACTACTGGCGACGATGGTGAGAATCGCGATACCGATCAGCCACACCACGCCCGCAATAATCGCCTGATAGACGGGGATGCGCATCACCAGATTGCGCACCATATTGCGGTCATGTTCATCGGGGTGGCGCTGCCACATCAGCACCGGTTTGAAGAGGTAGTAGGTGGCGATGGCCCCCACGATCATGGCGAAGAACACGTAGAAGATGCCGATGGAGGCGACGTCGAAACGCGACTGGCCAAAGTTCGTGCCCTCAGGCAGCGGGATGAGGTAGTGGATGAACGCCATGATGGCCACGGCACCCAAGAGGTTCGACCCGAGAACAGTGGCGCCATAGAGCGGCCACGCAGTTCCCCAGAGCCATGTCAGTGCCCGTGCCAATCGATTCATAGTGATTACTTTAATCAGTTGATCTCCGTTTCGGTGAGCTACGCTAGTTTGTCGTGAGCTCCGAAGTATTCAACCGCCTCGCTGGGGCGACGAGCGTGACACGGGCGCTTGTCGACGCCGCCTCGCACCCCGAGCACATGACCCATGCGTGGCTCCTCACAGGCCCACCCGGATCTGGACGATCAGTGGCCGCTCGAGCTTTTGCCGCCGCGCTCGTCTGTGACACCCCAGGCGGCTATGGCTGTGGGCAGTGCGAGGGCTGCCGGATGGTGTTCGCCGATACCCACCCCGATGTGTTTCACCTCGTGCCCGAGGGCGTGGTGATCCCCGTGGCCCAGGTCCGCGACCGCATCGTCCCGCTGGCCAATACCTCGCCCACCCACGGGCGGTGGCGCGTGATCATCATCGAAGACGCCGACCGGCTCGGATCGGAGTCCTCCAATGCCTTGCTGAAGACTGTGGAGGAGCCGCCGGAGCGCACCGTCATGATCTTCTGCGCGCCCTCCACCGACCCTGAGGACTTCTCGGTGACGTTGCGCTCGCGCTGCCGCCACCTCTATATCCCCATGCCCAGCCCCGAGGACGTGGCCGAGCTACTGATGAGGGAGGGGGTGGCCAACGAGCAGGCCGCGCACCTAGCGGCGGCAGCCTCCAGCGGGCACATCGGCCGCGCCCGGCACCTCGCCACCGACACCCAGGCGCAGAAACGACGGGCACGAGTGCTGCAGCTCGCGGAACTCGTCAACCACGGCTCCAGTGCCTTCCAAGACGTGGCGGCGCTGGTGAAAGTGATCGAAGACGAAACCGAGAGCACCCTCGCCGCCCACAATGAAAAGGAAACAGACGAGCTGAAGCAGTCCCTCGGCATGGGCTCGCGGGGCAAGGGAACCGCCGCGGCGCTGCGGGGCAGCAGGGGCGAGCTGAAAGAGCTCGAAAAGCAGCAGAAGCGGCGGCGGACCCGCTCCACCCAGGATGCGCTCGATCTGGCTCTCACCGACCTCGCTGGACTGTATAGGGATGCGATCATTGTGGCGAGCGCGGCGTCGACAAGCCTGACGCACCCAGATTTTGCGGGGCTCTCGCGCGATCTCGCCGAACAGGTGGGGGTGGCGGGGCTGCTGCGCTGCATCGATGCGATTGCGGAATGCCGGGAGATGCTGACATTTAATGTGCGCCCCACGGTGGCGTTGGATGCGATGATCGGGAAATTCCGGCTGGCGTATGGGGTGGAGCAGTAGCCGACGGGCGGATTTAGGAATGTGCGCTGTGGTGCGCTACACTTCCAGTCGGTAATGGCGACGCCTCTGGCGTCGTGATACCGGCCGCCTTAGCTCAGTCGGTAGAGCATCTCACTCGTAATGAGAAGGTCGCGAGTTCGATTCTCGCAGGCGGCTCCACTGAAAAAGCAGGTCAGCCCCACTTTCCGGGAAAGGAAGGTGGGGCTTTTTCTTATGGCTGGTGGCCTCGACCTGCGGTGGTGGTCGTTTCTTGCCCCTCCTCCCAATCGCCCAGGGTCTGTCTTGTCTCCGTCTTCCAGAGGGTCCGCCCATTCGCGGATACCCAGCCAGAGACGATGGCCCCGGCGGCGGAAGGGGAGGTGAACACGACGTTTTTCACTAGCTGGACTAGATCCGGTGTGGGGCCGGGTCTGGAGGTTTCCACGATCGTCGCATGCAGGGCTTGGCGGTTGGTGAATTGTTTCCTCGTCGAATCGGACCAAGCGGGGTTGTCCTTCATGGCCGCGGGGATGATGGAGCCTGCCAAGAGAGTGAACTCGCCATCGATGAGCTGTGCTTGGGCGTCGGCCCCTTTCCGGTTTCTAAAGTAGAAGACGGGGCTGTCCGAAGACTCAGAGGCTTCATCAGTCGGCGCAGGAGCGACTGGGGCAGTGGACCCCTCGGGGATCGTCAGTGGGGTGGTGCGGCCTCGGAAGATATCGAAGCCGAGAACCGGCATGAGAATCCGTATCTGGGTGATGAAGTACTGCATGTCGGATTGATCAGCCTCGGGCAGGGCAGCTCCGCCGCTCGGGGAGACACTGTTGTAAAGGGAGATCCGACCGATGGACTTAGCGAGTGTAATCAGCTCCGACTCGAGGTACCTCACGTGGGCCTTGGTGAGGTTCATGTCCTTGGATGTGATGATGACGACGTCTTCCCAGAAGTCCTTGCGGGCGTTGTGATTCTCCAGCCGTTTGATGACATTGTCGCCCTCGCCGATATAGGCGGCCCGCTCACCGTCCTCATTAGTGCCGAAGAGGACGTAAACGCCAGTTCTTTGGGCTTCCTCGCGATTCTTGAGCCTAGCGAGGTCCTTGCGGCGTGCCCGGAGCATGTGCCCAGTCCAGTTGAGAATCTCGGCGGTCATCAGCCCGCCGACGGTGCCGTCGACGAGGTAGAGCCGAACTTGCTTGCCATTCATCGAAACATCCTCCGATTTTTATCCCAGCCGGATTCGGTACAGGCTCTCCAGGGACTCTGGCGGGGCTGGGGTTGCGACACAGATCTGTTGTATAAGCCTATCGGGACGCGAAGCGGAGTGGACTCTTCTCCGCCAGTGACAAGAGCCGATTGGGTGGAGTGCCCAGTGGGTATGAGCAGCCGAGCTGAGCACAATCGCTGTGGCACAGGCACAGGCGTTGTAAGTTGAGGCTGGAGATACGTGGTGTCCGTGTGGTGGTCGGGTCTGTGGAGGAGATGTCATGGCGGTATCGCAGAAAGCTCTGAGGGCTGCTCTCGCTGTTCTGGGCGCACCGGAGGAGGCTGTATCCCCAGAGACCGTGTGGGAGCAGACAGTCAGCTTTTACCCCGCATCGTGGAAGAAGAAGTGGCCGGCGGAACTTCCCCTGCCGTGGTTCTTGGAGAGAAAGGAGCCGGCCCTTTCGGTGTCTCGGCAGAGGCTGTTCGAGATCGGGCAATCCGTGGAGACCGAAGAGGACGCCGTGAACTTCTACGTCGCTGTCTGCTCCTGGGGTGCTGGGACGAGTGCTCTGCAGATTTCTCGAAGTGTTCGTCCCCTCCACGAGCCCGACGCGCCCGGCAGGCTCGTGGAGGGGATCACAGCTGCGTCGACAGTGCCGGCGGCCGAAGGCTATGCACTGTTCTATCGTTCGGGACCAGCAAAGATTACAGGGTTGGGGCCTAGCTTCTTCACCAAGCTGCTGTACTTCGCCGCGGGGCAGCCTAGCCCAAGCGATACCCGGCACCCGCTCATTCTCGATAGGAGGGTGGCGCAGTCCCTGGGGTGGAAGACAACGACAGGCTGGACACCTGCCGGCTACACCTCATATCTCGATGTGGTTGAAGCAGCGCATGAACGATGGCGGCCGGATCTTCCTACTGACGTCATCGAGTACACCCTTTTCCAGGGGCATACTTCCGAGACTCCCCCGTCCATATAACGGGTGCAGCCCCACGGGTGTGGCGCGCCATCTCTTGCGGGACTAGGCGGCGCCCGCAGGTGTTTCTTGGTGGGTGTCTTTTCGGCAGCTACTGTGTATGACACGCTACTAGGTTGGGCGAGGGGGCTATATGGCGGAATCGCAATTGCGCAAGGGAGCTATCGAGCTGGTTGTGCTTGGGCTGCTGCAGGAACGAGCATCCTATGGCGGCGAGGTGCTCGAGCGGCTGCGCGTGGAGGCGGGCCTCGAGGTCTCCTCCGGCACGGTCTATCCGCTGCTCGCTCGACTCCGCAAAACCGGAATGGTGGGCACCTCGTGGGAGGAGTCTCCTATAGGGCCGCCGCGCAAAATCTATGAGCTCACCACTTCTGGGCGCACCCGCCTCGTGCAGCTGGCAGAGGAATGGGAGCAGCTCGCGGCGGCGGTGGCGGCAACAACACGGAAGGCATGAGTGAGCACAATGAACTGGTGGACTCTCGACGAGGATGGGCAGCGGCGCGTGTGTGGGCTGCCGGTGTCCTCGTTCTGGGCGGGGGATCGAGATGCGGTGCTCGATAACTTCGAGCCGGAAAATCCGCGTCTGTTTGTGCCCCGCACCTTGGGGTTGGGCTGGGATCTCAACCTCGGGGCGGTGGCGGTGAAGGCGGGTTGGATTCGCCCCGATGATTCCTTGCCGGATCTCGCCGAGCATATTCCTGCTAGGTGGCGTCGCGTGCTGCAGCTCGGGCCGCGTATCGGCGGTCTTGGCGTGGCTGCTGGCGCCCTCGCGGTGGCGAGTCTCAAGACGGCGCCCGTCCAGTGGTCGCTGGGTGGCCAGCCGAAGAAATGGGGTCCAGGGATCGTGGCGGCGGCCCTGCCGGCGGGGATCGTCGGTGTTATCGCAGTGCTGCCGCAGCTGACGGGGCGCCGCGGCTCGGAGGCACCTCAGGAGGCAGATCTCTCGCAGGCGTTCTCGGTGGCCTCGCGGGCGGAGCTATGTGGTGCACAAGTCATGGCACTGCTGGCGCTGCATGCCACGTTCTGGTCGGCGCTTCGGCCCGAGCGACGCCAGATTGTGGGTGCAGCCGCACCGTGGGCGTGGCCGGTGATCAGCGGTGGGCTCAAGATCGCGTGTGTGCGCAGCGCCTTGACGGCGCTCGATGCCCAGCTGCGGGAGGCGGACTGAACTGGGCTGAGAGGTTGGCCATCCATCCCCAGCCCGCGTCGGCAGTGCCGAATGACGCCTAGGATGGCCCTATGAGTGCTACACACACATCACAATCCACCCCTGACTCCACCGATCGCGCTGCACAGCAGCGGCGCACAGTGCGCGAGCTCATCCGCTCGGCGCGTTTTGCCATGGTCACCACCACGGATAGCGCTGGGTCGTTGGTGTCTCGTCCCATGACGGTCCAGGCGGTCCGCGACAACGGCGAGATCGTATTTATCCTTCCCCAGGAGGGCGATACCGCCCAGCAGGCAGATGGGGCGCAGGTGAATCTGGCCTTCAACGATGACATGTCTTTCGTCTCCGTTGCGGGAGTGGGCGAGATTTCCCACGACACCGAGCTGCTCGCCGAGCTCTGGGGCCCGGGCACCGATGCTTTTTCGGAGGAGGGCGAACACCCCGAGAACACCGACAAGGTGGTTCTGATCGTGCGTGGCGAGTCCGCCCAGTACTGGGAAAGCCCCTCGCGCCCCTCCCTGATGGTTCGGACATTTACTGGTCTCGTCTCCGATGAGCGCCCCTCGGGCGATAGCGGCACCGTCGAGCTCTAGATTCCTTTCCCCAATCCTAGGAGCACACCGCCTATGACCACCTATGATGTCATCGTTATTGGCGCCGGCGTGGCCGGTTTGGCCGCTGCCCGCGCCGTGCAGGACAGCGGCCACAGCGTCATCGTCCTCGAGGCGAGCGATCGCCTCGGCGGCCGCATCACGACCGAGGAGGTCGATGGCTTCCTCGTCGACCGCGGCTTCCAAATCTTAAACCCCGCCTACCGTCACCTGCGCGCCAGCATCGACATCACGCGGCTCGGGCTGCGTTCTTTCCCCGCGCGCTACGGGTGCGCACCGAGTCCGACCTAGTGGAGCTCAACGACCCCACGCGCTGGCCGCAGGCGCTGCCCGCCGTGCTGAAATCTGGTTTGGTGGCCAAGGAGGATCTCGCCGCGTTGCGCCTGCTCAAGGGGATTACCAGCGCCGATACCACGCGCGCCGAGGCCTTCGATAAGGCCGGTTTTAGTGGCGCTTTACGACGCCACGTTCTCGATCCTTTCCTCGCTGGCGTGGTGGCAGAACGAGAGGGCAGTACCTCCTTTAGGCACACCGCGTGGCTGCTGTCGATGTTCATGGCCGGTACTCCTGGCCTGCCGAGCGGCGGCATGCGCACCCTGCCGCGCATCATGGCTGAGGGCCTAGATGTGCGGTTGAACCAGCCGGTGAGCCGAATCGATACCACCACGGCCACCATGTGGGTGGGAGAGACAGAGCTGCACGCGCGCAGCATTGTGCTCGCTGCCGGACTGGAGTCCTCGGCTGAGTTGATGGGTACTGATACCCCGGCGATGCATGGCACGCGCACCTTCTGGTTCGCCGCCGATGAGGCCCCCAGTGATACCGCTGCGGTGCATATCGACGGGCGTGGTACCTCCGGAGAATATGGACCTGTGACCACGACCTGCGTGGTGAGCCATGTCGCGCCCGAGTATGCGCCGGCCGGCCAGCATCTCATTGCCGCGCTGACGCTCAGCGATGATACCGAGCCGAGCGAGGAGGATACGCGCCGCCACCTGGGTGAGATCTACGGGGTGGACACCACCGCGTGGCGCTGTGTGGCCACCCACGATGTGCCCGATACTCTGCCCGCCGTGGCCCCTAGCGAGCCGGGCGGCGACCGCGCGCTGCGGCATGAATTGGTGGTGGCCTGCGGCGATCAATTCGGCAATGCGTCCACAGATGGCGCTATCGCCTCCGGCCAGGCGGCCGCGGAGATCGTGGAGGATATTCTCGCCACTCAGTAGTGCGGAGCGGCGTGCTCGTGGCGTCGATAAGCGGCGCCGGGAACCTACCCCAGAAACAATAAAGGGATCCCACGCACCCGTCAGAGCTCGCTGACCCTTGCTGCATTCCTGCCCTGGGGGAGTTCACAAGATGGACGCCGCGTGGAATCCGTGTACCACTGTAGCAATAGCCAAGCGTGAGAAGCAATAAGGTAGGCGATCTCGGCGGGCTCTGGGGCGACCGGCGCGCCGGGCTGCTGGTTGACCGGCGAAAAGAGGGCGGCTGACAAGGCGTTTTTGGGTTTGTGGTCGAGTGTGTGTAGTGTATCTAGCGAACAGAGGCGCTCTGCGCTTGTGTTTGGCATGGAGGATTCGACTAGCGGCCTATGTCACACGCCTGGAACGCGTGCGGGGTTCACGCCCCTCGTGGGTTCAAATCCCACATCCTCCGCCACTGACAAATCTCCCGACGCATCCTGATAGATGCGCCGGGAGATTTTTTTATGTCCTTCAGTGGGGCGGCGCGGTGCTTAACCGAGCTCGCAGCGGTTGAATCTGTAGATTCCCCACAGGAACACCACGAGCACTAGGCTCAGTGAGCTCCCCACGGGAATCAGCCAGGCCTCTACCGCGTCCTGGCTCGAGATCTCAGTGCTCAGGCGCGACAGGCCCAGTGGGCTATAGGCGGCAATTCTGTCGAATGTCCCGCCGATTGCAATGAGAAGATAGAGCCCGACTCCGGCCAGTACTGGGGCTCCGATACCTGGTTTTAGTGTGGTGGCGAGGAGCTGGACTGCGCTGATGAGCGTCATTTCTAGACCCCACACCAGGCTGGCAACGAGGACTGGGAGATAGGGGGCGTCAGAAAATACCAGTGCGGTGCCTGCCCACGTGAATGTCGCCCCGATGACCGCATAAGCAAAGATGGCGCACCACGTAGAGATAGCCCCCGTCGCTAGGTAGTAGGAGCGTCGCAGGTTCTTCGTCAGAATAAAAGGAACATCGCCGTTGCTGCTCAGCTGCGCGTATCCGAGTGCGTTGATGGTGAGCAGCCCGAGCGTGATGATTTGCGCCAGGTTTTTCATCCATCCTGCATAGGAGTGGTGCCACGATGGTTCAGGCATCGTGGCGGCCAGAAGCTCGGTCATCTCTGGCCCAGCCAGACTGCTCATGATCTCGGGCATATGCGAGCTAATCACGCCCTGGGTGCCTGCCATCGCCACGATGAGCGCGAGCATCACCCACGTGCTGGTTGAGCGCAGTAGCCGCACACCGTGGTAGCGCCATAGGGGCAGTAGCTGCTGAGACGCCATCACTGCTCCTCCTTTCCCTTGGTGAGGCGTGCGTAGAAGTGCTCGAGTCCCTGGTGCTGCGGTTCGATGCGTGACTGCGGGTCGATTGCGTGAATGGCTGCGGCGATGCGCTCGGCGTGCTCGGCGCGGGTGCTGAGGGCAAAGTGTGCCCGCGGCATCCCGTGTGATTCGAGAAGCTCGTCGATCTGCCCCTGGGCGAGAAGCCGGCCGCGATGGAGCACTCCAAGGTGGGTGGATACTTTTTCGACATCCGCCAGAATGTGGGAGGAAAACATGATGGTTGCGTGCCCTCTCAGCTCCTTAATGATCGCCAGCACGTCCGCACGCCCCATGGGGTCCAGAGCGCTGGTGGGCTCATCCATGATCAGCAGGGTCGGTGCAGTAATCAGTGCCGCGGCGATCCCTAGCCGTTGCTTCATTCCCCTCGAGAACGCGCCGACTGTGCCCGGTGCATGTGTCAGCCCTACGAGTTCTAGTAGCTCAGTAGCTCTGTGCGACGCCACCTCCGATGGCACATTATCGAGGCGGGCAAGTGTGATGAGGGCGTCTGTGGCGCCGAGCCACGGACTGAGTTGTGGCACATCGGGAAGATACGAGACCCCTCCTCGTGGTGTGGGCGGCAAGGTGCCGCGAGGAGTGCCCAGCACCGTGGCCTGCCCGCTGCTGGCAGCGGCAAGGCCTAATAGGATCCGGATCGTGGTGGTTTTTCCGGCCCCATTCGCCCCGACGAAGCCATAAACAGCGCCCCGTGGTACCCGCAGCTCCACGTCTGTGAGCACGCGGTGGCTGCCGTAGTTTTTGCACAGCTTCGTCGTCGTTATTGCCCATTCCATGGTGGTTTATTCCTTATATACACCGTCGATCACAGACGAGACGCCCGTGCCGTGGTCACGTGGTTGCTGTTTCTGGGCGCGATGGAAACGCTCCTGTTCAGCCATCGCCCGCTCTTCCCTGATGTGCATGATGAGGAACACAACAGGGCCGAGGAGCTGTCCCATAAGGATGATGGCTGTCCAGATCGAGCGAGGCAGCCCAGCGATACGCTCGCGCTTATCTTTCCAGAGCCGGAGCAGGGCCCACACCATCGCGCCGAGCTGGCACACGATGAGAAGGGCGAGAAGGACCAGCAGGTACGTGGGCAGATCCTGCACAGCGTCGAATGTGTTCATGATGTCCTCATTGTTCTTCTGGAATGTACTTGCCGTACATAGTAGCTTGTAATACATACTAGCAGGCGGCACACGACCCGCACCGCGATTGTATGCGGCGAGCGGCGAGGCGGTGGCGGCATCTTTGTGCCCGCGACGAGAAGCTCCCCTGACCCGAGACAGGACTAATCCCCCGCAGGATACGTCCTGCGGGGGATTGAAGGCGTCAGCTTAACGCAGCGTCAACGGGGTGGTAGCGGTGCCGTCGTTGAAGTGGATGACCTGGGTGCTGCCGTCGATGTTGGGGTAGGCGGCGCAGCCGGTGAGGGTTTGGAAGTCACCGGCGAAACCGGCTTGGCCATCGCAGACCACCGGGGTGGTGCCGTCGATCGTGACCATGGTGTCGGGGCCAGCGATGCCGATGGCGAGGCCCGGCTGAACGCCGTGGGCCTCTACTACTGCACCCTCGCCTACAGCGATAGCGGCGGGGCCGGAGAAGTTGGAGGCGTGGGCGGTAGCGGAGCCATTGAGCACGGAGATGCCGAGGGCGATGGCGTCATCAGCCTTGGCGTGAGCGTGGCCATTCTCAACATCCCACTGGGGAAGAGCACCAGCGACGTTAAAGCCCGGGAGGGTGGGCTGGAGGGCATCCTCGAGGGTGCCGGCCTGGGCAGCGGCCGGAGCGAGAATCATGGAGCCACCCAATACGGTCATGGCAGCAAATTTGGTGAAGCGTTTCATAGAAGTTTCTCCTTTGAGAGGGTGAAAAATTACTTGTTCGGTATCAGGACGGTGTCGATGATGTAGACCCGAGCGTTCTCGGTGGGCACATTTCCACAGCCCACGGTGGCGTCATTGGCCATCATTGGATCACCGTCGGTGACGGTCAGCATTGAGCCTTCAACGGTGGAGTGCTCGCCTACGACCGCATTCATGTCGGCTTGGCCTTCAACAACGTGGTAGGTGAGAATGCTGGTCAGCATGTCGGAGTTGGTCTTCAGCTCTTCGATGGTTGCTGGGTCAAGCTTCTCGAATGCGTCGTTGGTCGGGGCAAAAATGGTCCATTCCCCGCCTTGTATCGTGCTGACGAGATTGACGTCTGGGTTGAGTTCTCCAGTCAGTGCTGCGGTGAGCGTGGAAAGCTCGGGAATATTCGGCAGCGCCTCGACTATGTTCTGGCCGGCGATGACCTCGAGGGAGGCGGGGCCGTCCGGGTGGGCGTCGGCATATGCCTGGCATAGCGGGCCGCGCGGAGCGTTGGATGCAGCCTCTGTCTCAGCTTCGGTCTCAGCCTCAGCCTCGCTGGAAGGGCTGTCCTCAGAGCTGGCCATGCTGGAGGTGCTGGAGGTGCTGTCCTTTGTCTCAGCGCTATCGGAGTCATCGGCGGTACAGCCGCTGAGCATAATCCCGGTGGCGCCGAGAATAGCGGCTGCGGTGAAAATTGGGTGGCGATTAAGTTGCATATAAATCCACTTCGTTGTTTTGAAAACAGGCAACTATTTTGTTGCCCTCACAAAGTGTTCGGAGCCAAAGAGGGATCGGGTGGGTGTCGCTCGAAATATTCTTTTCGTGTGTAGGCTTGGCCCTGTGCCTAACGTTAAATCTCACCTCGACGCTTTGCTCGAGGCCACCTCGCGGGGGGACGTACAGGCTTTTGAGCAACTTTTTGCACTTCTGCATAAGCGCGTCTACGGACTAACGCTTCGCATTCTCACTGACCGCAATTTGGCGGAAGACGCCGCTCACGAAGCATGGCTATCGGTATGGGAAAAGTCCTCGTCATTCGACTCGCATAGAGGATCTGCCGAGGGCTGGGTTCTCGCCATGGCACATCGCCGAGCAGTTGATGTCGTACGCACCAGAGAAGCCCACCATCGCCGTAGCGCTGAATATGCCCAGTCCATGAGCCTAACTCAGTCCGTGGATGCGGCAGATACTCATCTGCTTCGTATTGATGAGCATGCAGAACTAGCCGAGTGTTATGAACAACTCACCCCAAAACAGCGTCAGGCAATTTCTCTAACGTATTTTGAAGGGCTGACGTACCAAGAAGTAGCTGATCTGCTCGGAGCTTCTCATTCGGCGATCAAAACTCGTTTACGAGATGCAATGAAAGCTTTAAGGAGGTGTATGGGCTCATGACTACACAACAACCATCGCGGGAGGAACTAGAGGCGCTGGCCGCCCTCTCGGCCTTAGGGTCGCTGCCGCTCGATGAGCAAAGAAAACTGGGTGTGGCAGATAATGACGAGTTCATTCATCTCCAGCATCAGTATCGAGATGTCCTCGCCGGCCTCAACTCCGATGTCGATATGCCTGATGCCCAGGCTGCGTGGGAGCGCCTGCGCCGAGATATTGCTCCCGTGGCCACGGTGGACACCCAAGCGACTCGACGGCGCCGGCTGCCGCTGTTGCTGGCGAGCGCCAGCGCCGTGGTGGTGCTGGTCATCGGCACTATTACCTTCACCACCATGTATGCCTCCTCCGATCGCTCAGAGACTGAGCAGTCCGAGGTGAGCACTAGTGAACGCCAGGTAGCTGGCGGCACGGTGACTGTGGAGTATGCCCCAGGCGCCGACACGGCGAAGGTGATGTTGCGCGATGTTCCCGCACCGCCACCGGATCAGGCCTATCAGATGTGGCTTGTGGAGGATGCCGGTCCCCGTTCCGTCGGCGTGATGGAATCCGCAGAGGTACTGCCCGAGATGGACGTGGAGCTTGACGGCGTCGCGCAGGCGCAGTCAATCATGATTAGCCAAGAACCTGCGGGTGGATCGACCACTCCATCGATGTCGCTGCTCGACATTGTTTTGCCATAGTTCGCCTCGACGTCGCCACGCGGGCGAGGATGAGACAGCCGACTACCGCGCCCTGCAGGGCTAGAATCCGCTGCTCATCTGTGTGCGATCATAGAAAAACGACAGACCGAGCAGTAGAGTAAGGGCGGAAATGATCGCCCACGACTATCACCTGTGGCGTGACTGACCACGAGAACAACCAGAAATACGGAAGGGCGGGTCGCGACGTGACCGAACTGAAGGATATGAAGCAACAGGACTTCGAGGAGATTGCCGCCGATGCGCGCAATCGTTATGAGGAGCTCGTTCAGCGCGACCTGCAGCTGGATCTGACCCGCGGTAAGCCCTCTGCGGAGCAGCTCGACTTCGCGGAAGAGCTGCTGGCTCTGCCTGGGAAGGGCGACTATCGCACCGCCGATGGGGTCGACGTCCGCAACTACGGTGGCCTCAACGGCATCGTCGATATCCGCGAGATCTATGCCGAGCTGCTCGGGCTCGATGTCTCCCAGGTATGCGCCGGTGATTCCTCCAGCCTCAACATCATGTTCGACATCATGAGCTGGACCCACACCTTCGGTAACTGTGATTCCCCGCGCCCGTGGTCGCAGGAGGAGAAGCTGCGCTGGATCTGTGTGGTGCCCGGCTATGACCGCCACTTCTCCATCACCGAGCACTATGGCTTCGAGATGGTGACCGTGCCCATGCTCGAGGACGGCCCGGACATGGATGCCATTCGCGAGCTGGTGAAGGATCCGAGCGTGAAGGGCATGTGGGCGGTGCCGGTGTTCTCCAACCCCACCGGTGTGACCTTCTCCGAGGATGTGTGCCGAGAGCTCGCCGAGATGGAGACCGCGGCACCTGATTTCCGCATCATGTGGGACAACGCCTATGCGGTGCACGTATTCGATGAATTCCCCGAGAACCACAATGTGCTCGAGATGGCCAAGAAGGCCGGCAACCCCAACCGCTTCTGGTATCTCACCTCCACCTCGAAGGTCACCTTCGCCGGTTCGGGCGTGGCCATCTTCGCCTCCTCCGCCGCCAACCTGGAGTGGTACGCCTCCCACGCAGGTATTCGCGGCATCGGCCCGAACAAGGTGAATCAGCTGGCCCACGCCCGCTATTTCGGCTCTGCTGACGGAGTGCGCGAGGTGATGCGCAAGCATGCCGGCTCTTTGGCGCCGAAGTTCCACAGCGTGCTGGAGATTCTCGAGCAGCGCCTCGGCGGGCTCGGCATCGCCACCTGGACGAAGCCGGAGGGCGGCTACTTCATTTCCCTCGACGTGGTGGATGGCACCGCCTCTCGCGTGGTGGAGCTGGCCAAGGAAGCCGGCATCAAGCTCACCGCCGCTGGATCGACCTTCCCGCTCAAGCAGGACCCCAACGATCGTAATATCCGCCTCGCCCCCTCGATGCCGCCGCTGAATGAGGTCCAGGTCGCCATGGATGGTGTGGCCACCTGTGTGCTGCTCGCCGCGGTAGAAAAGCTCGCGCACTAAATCTTCCTCTGTACAGGCATCTCCCTCGTTCCCGCAGCGCGCGGGGCGGGGGAGTCGTGCGCTGGGCCGTCGCCAGCAGCTGCGCTTATGCCCGTGCAGATGCCGGTTCGGCTGCGGTGGATGTGTCACACTGGAGGAATGAACACAGCAGAGATCAGTGTCTGGTTTGCGCAGCTCTTCCAGCTGGGCGAACAGCCCGAATGGCAGGAATACAGCGTCGCCGGCCATCGCGCCGCCACCTTTTCTTCTGACCATCGGGCCACCGCAGTCACCCTGGATATGTCCACGGTGGATACGGGCCTGCGGGCGGTGGCCCCGCCCGAGGCACAGAACCCGCTGAGCGAGGCAGATATTCGGGTGGAGCTGATTCTGCAGACCACGGATGCCCACCGAGATCAGCTGCACGAGGCGCTGGGCCGCGCTCTCGCGGCGCTGAGCGAGGCTGACTCGCAGGTGGCACCCCAGCCGGGTGCCATCCTCGCCGATCTTATGCCGGAGCTGTCCACCCGCCACGGGCTTCTGGTCGCGCCGCAGCTATGGGAGAAGGGCGTGCCCCATCTGTGGGAAGAACCCGAGCAGACCGGGCGCTCTCATGGCCAGCTCACCCTGCCGTTGCAGCTGCTGCTGCTCACGCCGGAGGAGCTGGAGTATGCGATCACATATTCGGCGGAGGAGCTGCAGGAGCAGATGCCGGCCCAAGGGATTGATGTGCATGAGTGGAACCGTTGATGCCCGTATCGGCGGTGCTGGCCGCTACGCGCCGTCGCCAAGCGGAGAACTGCACTTCGGTAATCTGCGCACCGCGCTGATCTCGTGGCTGGTGGCCCGCTCGCACGGGCTGCCTTTTCTGCTGCGGGTTGAGGATGTCGATACCCAGCGCAGCTCGCTGGAGTCGGCGGCGGCGCAGCTGGAGGATCTCGCCCGCCTCGGCCTCGACTGGGATGGGGACGTGCTCTACCAGCACCAGCGTTTTTCCGCCTATGAGCAGGTGGTGGAGGCCCTGCGCGGGCGGGGGCTGGTGTATGAGTGCTATTGCTCGCGCAAGGATATCGCGCATGCGGCCTCGGCACCGCACGCCATCCCCGGCCATTATCCGGGCACCTGCCGTGATCTGGATGAGGACCAGCGTCGTGCGAAGCGGGAGCAGCTCAGCGCCGCAGGTCGGTACCCCGCGCTGCGGCTGCGTAGCGACGCCACCTCCGCCACAGTGGAGGACTATTGGGCCGGCAGCTATCGCGGTGATGTGGATGACTTCGTGCTGCGGCGCGGCGGCCAGGCCCCCGACTGGGCCTATAACCTCGCGGTTGTGGTCGATGATCACTACCAGGGCGTGGGCCATGTGGTGCGCGGCGATGATCTCTTGTCCTCTGCCCCGCGACAGGCCTATCTCGCCAGGCTGCTCGGCTATGAGCCGCCGCTGTATTTGCATGTGCCCTTGGTGCTCAATGAGCAGGGCAAGCGGCTCGCTAAACGCGATGGCGCGGTGACCCTGCGTGAGATGGAGCAGCAGCGATCTACCGCTGATGTGGTGCAGGCGCTCGGTGCATCGCTCGGGGTTCCTGGGGCCCGCTCCACGGCGGAGATTCTGGAGCGCTGGGAGTTGGATCAGCTGCCTGCTGAGGCGGTTACTTTTCGCAGTTAGCGGCCTGGGCGGCCGCGGCGGTGGTGTGCTCGGGAAGGTGGCGGGCAAAGCGGTGGCTGAGGCGCTCGACCACGAGGCCTGAGACCACCCCCAGCACCATGCCGGAGACCAAGCCGATCAGCGGCTGCTCCCGAAATACCCAGCCGCCGAGATAGCCGAATAACGTGCCCTGTACTGCCCAAATAATCACCCCGATGGCGTCGAAGAAGGCGAAGCGGGCGTGGGAGTAGTGGCTGGAGCCGAGCATCACGGTGACCACCCAGCGCGCCCCAGGGATGAAGCGTGCGATCACGATAACCGAGGCATCGCGGCGGTAGAGATTATCGTTCACCCAGGTGATGGCCTTCTGCAGGCGGCTGCGCTTACGGAGATACCCCATGGCACGGGTGAGACTGCGGCCTAAAATGAAGCAGATATTATCGCCGATGATCGCCCCAGCGGCGCAGCAGATCATGATGAGGATGAGATGCGGGAAGCCGAAGATACCGGAGTAGGCACCGGCGAGGTTCATGGGCAGCTCGCCGGGGATCACGGGCACGATCGCATCGCCGAGGGTGACGCCCCCGAGCAGCAGATAGATCCAAGGGGAGGCCATCAGTGGCTCCAGCCACTGGAATACGATCTCTTCCACGGTAGGCTGCTCGCCCCCTTTCTCGGACTCGGTGCGCCAGTAAGCGCGGGCGCGGTGGGCACCTCGCGTTCTCCTAGCGAGCTTAGCGCGTGAATAGATTGCCTCCTGCCACGAGGGCGGGCAGCTGCTGGCGGCGGTATCGCGCTTGCGCGCCGAAGAGTACTACGATTTTCAGCATGAACACTCTTGTTACTGGCGGCGCTGGCTTCATCGGCTCCCATTTGGTGGATGCGCTCGTGGCCCGCGGCGATAGCGTGGTTGTGGTGGATAATCTCTCCCATGGCCGACGGGACAACCTGCGCGATGCGCTGGAGACGGGGCAGGTGACACTGCTCGAAGATGATGTGCTCAGCTGTGATTTTCTTGCTGTGTGCAGGGAGTATCGTCCCGAGGTGATCTTCCACTTGGCGGCGCAGATCGACGTGCGTTCCTCGGTGGCTGATCCGGTATTCGATGCCGAGATGAACACCATTTCTACGATCCGGATTGCTGAGGCGGCGCGTCAGACTGGGGTGCGCAAGGTGGTCTACACCTCCTCGGGCGGTGCTATCTATGGCCGCCCGGAGTCCTTCCCCGTCAGCGAGGAGGAGCCGGTGCGCCCGATGTCTCCCTATGCGGCCTCGAAGGTGGGTGGCGAAACCTATCTGAACATGTATCGCCGCCTCTACGGGCTCGACTGCACGCATATCGCCCCGGCGAATGTCTACGGCCCCCGGCAGGATCCCCACGGCGAGGCCGGGGTGGTGGCGATCTTCAGCAAGAATCTGCTGGCTGGTGCCTCCACCGTGGTATTCGGCGAGGGCAGCAACACCCGCGACTATGTGTATGTGGGCGATCTGGTGCGCGCCTTCGTGGCCGCCTCCGGGGAGCAGGGCTCGGGAATGCGCTTCAATATCGGCACCGGGGTGGAAACCACCGACCGTGCCCTGCACAGCCTCGTGGCCCAGGCGGTGGGAGTGGCGGATGAACCCCGCTTCGAGCCGGCCCGGGTGGGCGATGTGCCCCGCTCCTGCCTCGACTCCAGTCGTGCCCAGGCGGTGCTCGGCTGGCGGCCCGAGGTGGATGTGGCCGAGGGCATCGCCCGCACGGTGGAGTATTTCCGCAGCCTCTAAGGCCGGGGCCTATGCGTGACGACGCCACCCTCCATTCCCCTGAAACGCTGGGGCGAGGGTGGCGTCGATAAGCATGCGGAGCGCGGCTACTGGCTGTTCTTGGCGGGAACCCGCACGGATTTATAAGCCAGCACCATAGCGACGATGCTGAGGATGAACAGCAGCACCATGGCGCCGTTGATATTCATCAGCAGTGTGGCCACGCGCAGCTGGATGGCGGACTGGGTCTCGGTGGAGAGCAGCCCGCCGAGGCTCGTGGTGGCGTTGGTGGCCATGTAGAGCACGCCGAGGACGATGAAGAACACCCCGGCGAGCATATTGGTGGAGTTCAGCGTGAGCGGGCCGAGCTGTACCTGCTTGCCCCGCAGCCAAGAGGCCTCACCGATGTTGAACTTCTCCCACAGTGCGGCCAGCAGGAAAAGCGGCAGGGTCATGCCGAAGGCATAGGCGGCCATGATCGCCAAGCCGTAGAGCACGCTGGAGCTGACGAAGGCGGTGGTGAGCACCGCCCCCAACATGGGGCCGGCGCAGAACCCGGCGAAGCCATAGACCGCGCCGAGCAAGAAGGTGGGCACCCATCCCGCGGCGCTCATGCCCACCCTGCCCGCGAGGGAGGAGAGGCCGGGGATCTGGAAGCCGCCGCCGAAGAAGATGAATACGCCCAGCGCAATCATGATGATTCCGCCGACCATGATGAGGGTGCCGCGTTCGCTGCTGAGCCACTGGCCCAGCGCGCCGGCGCCCGCTCCGATGGGGGCGAGGACGGCGACGAGGCCGAGGAAGAACACGACGGTGCGGGTGATCAGCTCCGTGCGGGAGCTGAATGCATAGGCGAAAAACGCCGGAAGCAACAGCGCCGAGCAGGGGCTGAGAATGGAGAGCGCCCCGGCGACGATGGCGCCGAAGAGTCCGATAGAGATCATTGCGGAACGCTCACCTCGCCGGCAGCCACCTTGGCTAGCTCCACATTGATGACCTCAACGAAGGTCTCAGTGGGCTGGGCGCCAGACACAAAGCGGGTGCCCACCACGAAGCTCGGGGTGCCTTGAATACCCAAACCATTGGCGTAGCGCTGGGCCTGTGCCACCGGCTCGGCGTAGGTTTCATTGTCTAAAGCCTCGGTGAAGGCGTCCATGTCCTCCACCCCAGCCTCCTGCGCGAAGCGGATATAGTCCTCCCGGCCGAACTCGGGGTGGCCGGTGATGTCCTTCGACGCGGTATAGAGCGCATGCTTGAAGGCGAAGAACTTGCCCTGGGCGGCCGCCGCACGCCCCGCCTGGGCGGCGCTGACGGCGTGAGGGCCGTTGATGGCATAGTCATTCCATTCAATGCGCACCAAGCCATCCTTGACGTACTGGTCAATGAGTTCCGGCTCGGTGGCATTGGCGTAGCGGGAGCAGAAGGGGCACTCGAAATCCGAGAACTCCGAGATCACCACGGGGGCATCCACGGCGCCATAGGCGAAGGGATCTGCCGCATCGCGGCGAGCTACCTTCATGATGTCCGCCACGGACTGAATCTCCCCGCCGGGGCCGTAGATGGTGGCGTCGAAGGAACCGTCCTCGGACTCCGCGTCGAGGGAGCCCGTCCCCGGCTTCACCTGGGCCACCAGCTCCGCGATCTCCTCCTTGCTCAGCTTCTCCACCGCAGACTCCTCCGCGGCGGCGGCATTACCCGAGTCCTGCTGTGCGGACGAGGGCGCGGCCTGGGTGGTGGCGCTATCGGTGGTCTGCGTGCCCACGAGGTAGCCGCCGAGGCCGGCGATTACCAGCAGCACGCTAAACAGGGCCCACACCACGGTGGGTACCTGGGAGATCGGGGAGACGGCTGTTTCCTCGGTGTCCTCAGCGTCCGCGGCGGCTGCGGTGTCCACAGTGGCTGCGGAATCAGTCGCGGGATCGGCCGCGGAGTCGGCGTCGACACGCGTCGCGTCGGCAGCGTCGGGCGCCGCGGGGGTCACGGTCTCGGCGTCCTCGGGGGTGGGGGTGTGGTCCGGTCCGTTTTTCGGGGCCTTAGGCATAAATGTCGTCGTCTCACTTTTCTGCACGGCCGCTGGCCGTGGGGTCGGTGCCATCGCGGGATGGATCAGGTGTCTCGGGTCGGATCGCCGTTTGCAGGGCGACGGCGCGAGCTAGCCTAGCGTAGCGCAGTTCCTGCTCACGGAAGCGAATGTAGCTTGAGATCGTGGTGAACATGAAGGCCACCACCAACAGGTAGAGCAGCAGATCCGTGCCGCGGGACACCCCGAGCCAATTGGCCACAACGGTGAGGTCATCGGGGCGGACAATCGCCCAGATGCAGGAGATAAAGAACACCACAAAGCCGAGTTTCACCCAGGCCTTGGCGCGGGCCTTTTTGCGCTTGCTCACAAAAAAGATGGCCAAACCGATGGTGGCGAGCAGCAGCACCACCTGAATAATGCTTTGTCCCGAACTCATGACAGGTTCCTCGCTATAAATCCATCGGCCAGAATATTGACTCCATTAAAGAGAGATTGGCCCTTGCTCATCGAATACTCGGTGTAGAGAATATCCACCGGCTGCTCGCTCACTCGCCAGTTATTGGTGTCCATGAGCGTGACAAATTCGCTGGCATGGCTCATGCCATTCATACGGAGATTCAGCTGCTCAGCCACCGTGCGATTGAACACGCGCAAACCATTATGGGCGTCGGTGAGCCCCAGCTTGCGGGTGCGCCGCGAGAGCAGCACCACCGTTTTCAGCACGATGCGTTTGATCAGTGGCACCTGATCATCGGCGGCGCGGGGCCGGCCGAAACGGGTGCCCACAATGATGTCCACCTCTTCGGTGCGCAGCCGATCGATCATGGCCACCACGTCTTTGACCTGGTGCTGGCCATCGGCGTCGAAGGTGACAAAGTTCTGCGCGCCGGGTTGGGCGCGGGCGTATTCCACGCCGGTTTGAATGGCGGCGCCTTGGCCGAGATTCACGGGGTGATTCACCAGATGCGCGCCGGCGGCGTGGATTGCCGCAGCGGAGTCATCCTTCGAACCATCATTGACCGCCACGATATTGGGGAAAGTCTGGCGGGCATGTCGGATCACATCACCGATGACGGGTCCCTCATTAAAACACGGGATCACCAACCACGTATCCGCATAGTCGCCGGGGTGACGGCAGGCGTCATCGGCGGGGCGGGGAGTATCAACAACGGGCATGCCTGTCATGCTAGTAACTTCTCGGACAGACACCGCGGCAGCCACGCGCGGTAGACAGTGAATGAAAATCGGCGTTCGCTCACAGAGCATGCGTGACGCCGCCGCCTTCACTGCCCATCAGGCCAGTTAGCGGCGGTGGAACAGGAGGCGATAGACCCGCCCGAGCAGGCGCTTGGGGAGCAGCCGGTAGAGGGAACGAAGAAGAAAGTTGCCCACCGCGCGAAACGCGCTGACGGTCCCATAATCCACGAGGTGGCGCTGCATGCTCAGCTCGGCGCGGATCATATCCAGCCCCGTGCGGCGTGACATCTGCTCCTCGCCGACCCGGAAATACACCAGCTGCTCCGGCATATTGGCCAGCACTTTGCCCCCGGCCACGAGCCGTGCCATGAGGTCATAATCCTCCATCAAGTGCACCGGCTGGTAGCCGCCGACTTCGCGGATGGCCTCTACTCGAGCCATGATCGTCGGGTGGTTGATGGGGTTATTGATGGTGAGATAGCGGTTGATCTCTGCGGGGCTTTCCGGCAGCGCGCGTACGCCCACCGGTTCGGTGGGGGAGTGAATAAACTCCGTCATGGCCGAGCCCACCAGATCCACCCGGGGGTGCTCGGCGAGGAAGGCGAGCTGGCGCTCGAAGCGCTCTGGATAGGAGATATCGTCGCTATCTTGGCGGGCATAGAACTCGGTGCTGAGGGTGGCAAACCCGGCGGCCGTGGCCACCGCATTGCCTTCGTTCTGCTCTCGCCGCAGCACCCGTACCTCGGGGCGGGTGGCCTCGGCAGTGCTGAGGATGGCCGCCACACCCTCGCTAATGGGGCCATCCTGGATCAGCAGGATCTCCTCCGCTGGCCGGGTTTGGGCGTAGAGGCTCTCCAAAGCTTGGCTTATGTGCGTCGCGGTTGTTCCGTGATACACCGTCATCAGCACCGTCAGGCTTGGACCAGCCACCGTGAGTACACCTTTCAGCTCGGAAGAATTCAGCGGCCCTAAGCCTAGTCGGCTGGGCTGAGAACTAGCTGTGATCCATCCAGAACTTCAGGGTGTCCGAATTCAAGGAGGCAAAAGCGAATACGCAGGGATCGGCGTGGGCCCGTAGTTCCTCGCGCGGTTGGGCGCGCAGCCAAGTGAGATACTCCTCCTTGAAGAAGGACTCATCTAGCCCGGACTCTTCGCGCTCCTCGGGGCTGAGACTCTCCAGCTGGGCGGCGGTAGCCACGCCCAAGAACTGGCAGGCATCGCCGTCCGCGCTTTGCCACTGCTCCTCCTGGAAGGAGGCGAAGGAGGGGGTGCGCTTGATGAGTTCCTCCGCGCGCTCCGGTGGCATGCCGTCGGGGGCGGTGGGGACGAAGCGGGCATCGTATTTCTCGGCGGCGGCACCCGAGGCGATGCACCACGGGCACAGATTCTCCACGCGCTCCAGCGCATAGGGGCGATACACATAGGCCCATCCGGTCGTGCGTTCACAGCAGGGGCACTCGGCCTCCTCATTGCGCACGATGGCGCCTGTGATCACCGGGTCGGGATGGTAGCGGAAGACGGGGAGTTCCTCGTGGGCCGGTTCTACCGTCGCCTGGGACTTAGCCGCAGACTCGGTGATGGGGGTGCTCACCGTGGCGATATCGGGAAGGATGGGGCGATCGATCCGGTACTGCAGACCAGCCATGAGCGAGGGGAACTCGTGGGGCAGCACCGAGTACACCAAGGCATCGTCCACATTGCCATCGCCCAGGCGCGAGGCACTACGCAGCGTGCCTTCATAGCGCAGATCCGCCTTTTCCGCGGCGCGCCGGGCCTGAATATTGGTGCGCGGCACCACCATGGAGAAGCGCTGGGCGCCAAGGGTATCGAAGCTATAGGCGATCAGGAGCGCCAAGATTTCCGGGAAGACACGGGTGGACTGGGCGCCACGGGTGACCCAGGTGTGGCTCAGTGTGACGGTGGGAACATCGGGGTTATCGATGGTCAATCCGGTGACTCCCACGGCGCGGTTATCGCTATTCAACCGCACCAAAAGCGGCAGGGAACGACCCGTATCGGCCGTCGCGCAGAGGCGCTCCAGATACGCGGGTATGCCGTCCTGCTCAGGCACCCCCGACCAGTACTGTTTGTGCAGGTCCACGGCGGCGCTGGCGAGGATTTCTGCGTGGTCGGTGCTCAGCGGCGTCAAGGTGATAACGCTGCCTTCTAGGGTGACTGAGGAATCAAACATAAGAACTATCTTAAGAAAATTCGAAGGTGTGCGCAGGTTCCGAGCCTGCCCCAGCGATAGCCATGCCACTAGCGCGCGTTAATGAAAAACAGCACCGCTAGCTGTTGTTTTGTAGCGTGGGCGGCATGACATTTCGCGTGAAAGCCGTGCAGAAGACCGCCCCTGATTCCCCCTTCGAGATTGCCGAGATCACTCGCCGTGATCCGCGCCCCGATGATGTGGTGATCGATATCACGGCGGCCGGTATCTGTCATAGCGATATCCACACCATTCGCAATGAGTGGGGCGAGGCCCACTTTCCGCTCACGGTGGGCCATGAGATTGCCGGTGTGGTCTCCCAGGTGGGGGCCGAGGTTACGGAGTTCGCCCTTGGTGAGCGCGTGGGTGTGGGATGCATGGTGAACTCCTGTGGCGAGTGCGAGCAGTGCCGCAACCATCAGGAGCAGGACTGTCTCCATGGCGCCGTGGGTACCTATAACGCGCAGGATGTGGACGGTAGCATCACCCAAGGTGGGTACTCCCAAAAAGTGGTGGTGAACAAGAATTTCGTCTGCCGTATCCCCGATAGCATCGATGATGCTCACGCGGCCCCGCTGCTGTGCGCGGGAATTACCACCTACGCGCCCATCGATCGCTGGGGCGTGAAGGACGGCGATAGCGTGGCCGTTCTCGGCCTCGGCGGGCTGGGACACATGGCGGTCCAGATCGCCGTCGCCAAGGGGGCGCGGGTGACGGTGCTCTCGCGCAGTATGCGCAAGCAGGCGCAAGCCCGCGAATTGGGTGCGGAGCGCACGCTCGCCACCACCGAGGAGGGATTCTTTGCGAAGTATCGCGGCGAGTTCGACTTCATCCTCAACACCATTAGCGCCGATATTGACGTCAATGCCTATCTCGGGCTGCTCAAGCCGCACGGAGTGATGGTGGTCGTGGGGCTGCCGCCGACGCAGCAGCAGCTCCACTTCGGCTCCATCGTCGGCGGGGCGAAGGTGCTCGCTGGATCCAATATCGGCGGCATCAAGCAGACCCAAGAGATGCTGGATTTTTGTGCCGAGCACGGCATTCGTGCCCGCATCGAGAAGGTCTCAGTGCACGAGGTGGATGAGGCCTATGAGCGCGTAGCTAATGGCGAGGTGCAGTTCCGGTGTGTGATCGACACCGCCAGCTTCGAGCAGGCCTAAGCCGCCGGCGCAGCTAGTGCTCGTGGCCGAAGACAGTGTGGGAGATCAGCTCGGCGCGGGTGCGTACCTCGCCGAGGATCTCGCGGGGGTCCACCGGGCAGTCGATATGGAAAGACACCGCGAGGGCCGCCGCCGGCTGGCCGAGGTGGTCCAGGATGGGGGCGGAAAAGGAGCGGTGGGCGCGGTCGATGCGCTCATTCTCCTCGGCCCAGCCCCGTTCACGGATGATGGCCAGTTGCTCAATCACCTCGCGGAAGCTCATGTGATTCGGCACCGGGGAAGTGGAGTAGGTGGCCTTGACCTGCTGCTCTGAGCGGAGCGAGAGCATGGCCATGCCCGAGGCTGTAATGAAGGCCGGAATGCGCACCCCGGCATCGAAAAGCAGGCTATTGGCGTTTTTGCTGCGCTCTTCCAAAATGTAGAGCACATCGCTGCCCGAAAGTTTGGAGATATGGGCGCTGCCACCAATGAGCTCGGCCAGGAACTTGGCGTGGCGGGCGCCGACGCGCACCAGCGGCTGCTGGGTGGTATATGCCGAGGCCATGGCATAGGCGGCCACGCCCAGCCCATAGGTCTTTTCCTCGGGCAGCCGCACCACATAGCCGGCATCCTCCATCACCGTGAGCAGGTGATAGACCGTGGAGCGTGGCAAATCCAGCTCGGTGTAGATGCGGGCGGCGGAAACGGGCACATCGATACTGGTCAGCAGCGTAAGAATGCGCAGGACGTTGGTGGCTGCTGGGACCCGCGAAGAATGTCGTCGGGTATGCTCGCTCACTTTTTTCACGTCCTCCTTCTGCTCGGGGTCTAGCGCTGCATGGCCGCACAATGCGGGTGTTCCTTAAAACTATACCGAGGAACTAACGGTTCGGTAGCTTAGCCTGTGTTCTCGGGGCTAATCACGAGGGTATATGGGCGCCCAGAGACGAAAAACCGCCCCGCGCACAAGGGCGTCGGGGCGGTGCTACTGCGCGGGGGCAGCGAAGCATTAGCGGTTGGGTTCGTCCCAGCCGGTGGTGGTGTTGTTGATATCCGAGCTATCGAAGGCCGTGGTCTCAGCATCGAAGCTAGAGGTCGTGCCCGCGGCGGGTGCCGTGGCGGCAGTGGTGGTGGCCGGGGCATAAGCAGCGGAGGTAGCGTCCTCGTCGGCCGCGTCCTTGCGATTACGGAAGGGGCGCACCAGGAGGTGGTCCAGCGAGACGCGACCAGCGCCGGCAGCGGCGAGTAGCAGACCGGCGGCGCCGACCACACCGGCGAGCTCCCAGCCGCCATCGGAGACGAACACGCCGCCATCGCGGTGGGCGAACCAGACGGCGCCGGCCATCAGGGCAAAGAGAACCGGGCCGACGAGGCGGACCAGCAGGCCGAGCACGATGGCGATGCCGCCAGCAAACTCGAAGTAGGAGGTAAATTGGGCAGCGAGCTCAGGGTTGGGCACACCCAAGTTGCTGAACATGTCGGTCACACCAGAGATGGTGATGTCGTTGATTTTCTGCCAGCCGTGTGCGATGAGCACGGTGCCGAGAATAATGCGGGCAATGAGTTGGAAAATATCTTTAATTACAGTCACGCCTACACACCCTACATAAAGGTTCGATTAAGCAAAATACGGAAGTGCGTGAAAATAATAAGAATATCGTCCAGAAATATAATTTAATGAACGCGCCGCACGTGTGCGCCGAGCAAAGAATAGACGTGCACCGCCATGCCGATGAGTGGGCCGAGAATCAATGCGGCGCAGACCGCGGTGGTGAGCGAGAAGGGCAGCAGCAGCACGCCGAAGGCGCTGGCGGTGGCCACCACCCAGCCGAGCACGTACACGCTATGGCGCTCGTGACTCAGCGCGGCACAGCCGGTGATCATCAACGAGCCCGTACAGGCGGAGGCGAAGGTGAGCACAGCCAGTAGCCAGCCGGGCAGCACATAGCTGGCGGGCAAGAAGAGCCCGAGGATCCACGGTCCGAGCAGCCACGCCAGTCCTGCCCCGGCAACGCCCACGGCGCCGACCACAGCCAGCGGAATCAGCAGGGCCGATAGGAGGCGCTCTCGCCGATCCACGAAGTACACCACGAGGGCGGACTGGAAGCGTTGGGTGGGCACCAGGATCGGGGCGCGGGTCAGGAGCACCGCCATGATGATGGCTGCCACGCTCACGCCATCCACGGAGCTATCCCCAGTGCCGTGGGTGATGCGCACCAGCGGCGGGAAGCCGGTAATCAGGGCGGCCGATGCCCCAGTGGCGGCCATGGCGGAGACAACGCCGCGTCGATAAGCGGCGGAGGTGACATCGACTGGGGCCTGTAGCGCGGCGCGGGCCTGCGGGGAGAAGGCGATGATGAGCAGCCAGGTGGCGGCACCCATGACGGTAATGAGGAGGAAGGCGCCGATACCCCAGCCCTGCCACCATGCGCATGCCGCGGCCAGCATGCGCACCCCAGAGTCGATGGCCACCAACCAGGCATAAGCACCCCAGTGCTTGAGCCCAGAGAGCACGCCCGAGAGCAGCGCCTGGAACACATAAGAGGATAGGCCGATGGCAAAAAGCGCGATCGCCGCGGGATGGGGGTGGTGCAACAGGAAACCCATCCACACCCCGCCGGTGGCGAGGATGCTGATCCCAGCGATGAGCGCCACCACCCCGGCCAGCCGTACCGGCCGTGCCGAGCGGGGGCTGGCCCCGGCGCGCACCGCGGAGGTTGCGCGGGTGGTTTCCTGCGTGATGCCGTCGATAAGCCCCGCGAGTGCAAAGAAGAGACCCCAATAGGCTTGGAAGTCTGCGTTGATGGTCTCGGGCAGGGCCCAGGAGGCGACGATGACCACCACGAACCCCGAGAGGGCCGCGAAAATAGTGGCGAGAGACAGCGCGCGCATGGCAGTGGTCCTAGGCGGTGGGGAAAGGCGGAAGTGGCAGGGAGAGCAGCCAAGCGGAGCGCAGCTCATCCAATTCGGCGTGCCGTTCGGGTGCGAGGTGGGCGCGCAGGATATTGAAGAGATCCACGGGCTCGACCACGCCGTGGCGGTCGCGGCGGGCATAGTCGCGCAGCGCGGCGAAGAAGGCCGCATCGCCGAGTAGCAGGCGCAGGGCGTGCACAAAGACGGCGCCGCGCTTGTAGAGGCGATCGTCGAACATGTGCTGCGGGCCCGGATCGGCGAGGAACAGGTCCTGCGGTTTCTGCTGGAGGCCGCGATAGTGCTCGCGGGCGTAGTGCTCGGCGGGGGTGCCGGTGGAGTGCTCGAACCACAGCCACTCGCAGTAGCAGGCGAAGCCCTCGTTGAGCCAAATATCGTCCCACTGCGCCACGCCGAGGGAATTACCGAACCACTGGTGGGAAAGTTCGTGGGCGATCAGGCGCTCCCAGGTCCTGCGGCCATCGGCGTGATTGGCGCCGAAGATCGATAGCCCATGGGCCTCGAGGGGGATCTCGAGCTGATCGGCGGTGATGACCACCCGGTAGTCGGGGAAGGGGTAGGGGCCGAAGAGCTCGGCGTAGAACTCGAGCATGCGGGCCTGGTCGGCGAAGTCATGCAGCACCCGCTGGCGCAGGGCAGCTGGGGCATAGGCGGTGACGGGCACGCCCGCCGCGGAGCCGAGGGGGATGGTGCTGAACTCGCCGATCTGCACCGAGGCGAGATAGGTGGCCATCGGTTCCTGCACCCGGTAGTGCCACGAGGTGGTGGAATTGTTCCGCTGAGTATCCACCAGCACCCCGGTGCAGATCACGCTGAAGGGATTATCGGCGGTGATCCGAATGTCGTAGCGGGCCTTCTCATCGGGCGTGTCATCGCAGGGGAACCAGCTATGGGCGCCGTGTGGCTGGCTGGCCACGAGCGCCCCGGCATCGGTTTCCTCCCAGCCAATCTCACCCCAGCGGGAGTTGATGGGCTGCGGATTGCCGAAGTAGCTGATGGCCAAGCTGAACTCGGTATCTGCAGGGATCTCGCGGTCGAACAGCACCACCACTTTGTTATCGCCGCGGTGGCGGAACTTTTTCACCTTCACCTGCGCGCCACCCACACCTTGGGCGGTGATGCGCCGCACGGTGAGGGTGCGGGCGAAGTCGAGGGTGAGCTGCTGCAGCGGGAGGTAGCTGAGCACATCCAGCGTCGCCGTGCCACTGAGGTGGTTGGGCATGACCCGATAGGTCAGGTCGAGGTCGTAGTGACGGATGTGGAATCCAAGGTTGAAGTCCACACCCGTGTAGCGGTCCCGGGTGCCGGGGATCTCGGTGGTGCGCAGGCGTGTAAAGGAACTCATCGCGGCTAAGTCTAGTCCGCGGAGCGCTGAGCCTCCGCGCCCGCCGCCGCGAGCTGCTGCTCCAGCCAGGTAAACACGATGGCCTGCTTCCATGCGATCTGATCATTATCGGCGGCCCCGGCATGCCCGCCTTCGGAGTTTTCTACATAGTCCACCGGCTGGCCGGCGGCGGCGAGGGCGGCGGCGAACCAGCGCGCATGGGCGGGGTGGACCCGATCGTCTCGCGTGGAGGTGGTGATCAGCGCCGGCGGATAGGTCGTGTCCGCAGCGGAGACCACACGCTGCAAGGGCGAGTAGCTTTCGATCACTGCCCGCTCCTCGGGGTTATCGGGGTGGCCGTATTCCGCTACCCACGAGGCCCCCGCGAGCAGGGTGTGATAGCGCAGCATATCGATCAGTGGCACCTCGCTCACCACCGCGCCAAGAAGCTCGGGATAGCTGGTGAGGGCCACCGCGGTGAGCAGACCACCATTGGAGCCGCCGCGCACCGCGAGCTGCTCGCGGGTGGTGATCCCGCGCTCCACGAGATCATTGAGCACCGCCTGATGATCCTCAAATACCTTCCGGCGCTCCAGCTTTGTGGCCTGGGAGTGCCAGCGCGGGCCGAACTCGCTGCCGCCGCGCAGATTCGCCTGCACCAGCAGATGCCCTTTTTCTAGCCACGCGATGCCGTTCACCGCGGAATAGTAGGGCAGGAGGGAAATCTCGAAACCGCCATAGGCGTGCACCACGCAGGGCTTCGGGGTGGGGGTGGCGCCGTCCTCGTGCAGTCGGCCGGTGAGGAAGTAGGGAATCTTCGTGCCATCGGCGGAGGTGGCCCAGTACTGCCGAGTGCTCATCCCAGAGGCGTCGAATTGCTCGGGCGCGCTTGTGACCACCGTGGAGAAACTCTCTGGGTCGCGGGCGTCGGCGCGCAGCAGCCTATCCGGGGTGGTGAAGCTGGAGGAGTAGAGCCACACTTCCTCGCCGATCTCTGGGTCCTCCGAGAGCGGAGCGGTAGCCACGACGCTGGTGCTCGCCAACTCCGGCAGGGACACCCGCACGCACTCCTCCGGCGCATCGAGGCGCACCCGGTAGAGGGTGGTGGTGACATTCTCCAGAACCTGGATCAGCGCATAGCTGCGGGTGAAGTGCAGCGTCTCCAGCGATTGATACTCGGTGGGGGAAAAGATCACCTGTACCTCGGTACTCGCGGGATCCGCCACAAAGCTCTCGCAGTCGGCCACTCCCACGCCGCCGGCGGGCACCCCGTGGACTTCCGTGCGGGGGAGCAGGAAGATCTGGTCGCGGTGAACGATAATCTCGCAATCCACCGGCACCTCAATGCGCACCGGCTCCGAGCCGCGCAGCAGGTAATTCTCGGCGGTGAACATATCCAGCCGCCGCTCAATGAGCACCCGCTCGAACCCAGGCGTGCGATCCGCCCACCCGCCGGAGGCGATATCGCTGCGCTCGCCGCTGAAGAGCAGCTCGGCCTCGCGCGGGTCGGTGCCGCGGTGCCAGCGATACACCCGCGCTGGGTAGCCAGACTCCGTGAGGGAGTTCTCGCCCACATTGGTGCCGAGGATGAGGGTATCGAGGCTTTCCCACGACACATCGGATTTATCCTCCGGCAGAGTAAAAGGCGTATCCTCCACGAAGCTGCAGCTAGTGATGTCGAACTCGCGGATCACGGTGGCGTCACTGCCGCCGCGGGATAGCCGCAGCAGGGCCCGGTCGCATTCCGGTTCGCGCACGTGCGCGCCCTTCCACACCCAGCTTTCCCCATCGGCCGCGGCGAGGGCGTCCACATCGAGCAGGATCTCCCACTCCGGCGCCTCGCTGCAATAGGACTCATAGCGGGTGCGCCGCCACAGCCCCCGCGGATGCTTGCTATCGCGCCAAAAGTTGTAGAGGTAGTCGCCGCGCCGAGTCACATAGGGCACCCGCGCGTCGGCATCGAGGGCCGCGCGCAGCCGCTGCTGCAGGGCGGTGCGATGGCCGCCTTGGCTATCGATGTTCTCGATGGTGGAGGCCGTCCACTCCTGCGCCCACCCAAGGGCCGTGGGGGAGCCGATAATTTCAAGCTCGCTCGGCGGCGGCGTCTGTGCTGGTGCGGTAGTGCTCATAGTGCCGCCGATTATACGGGTGATACCCCCATTGCACCAGTGTTAGTGCAGCTCATTGGCACTTTTATGGCTGGTGGTACGAGTTAAACTCAGCGGCCCTTTTCCGGACGCTTATCGACGCCACCCCGTAGCACAGAAGCACCGCCGCGGCAGCGGGCCGCGGCGGTGCTGAGCGGGGGATGATTAGAAATCGATGGGCGGATGCAGCTTCTTCATGGTCCACGTTCTATCGCGCCGGGCACCGAGAGCGGTACCTAAGAGGAAGATCGTGAGGAAGAAGCAGAGCGCGATCACTGCTTGCAGCATGCGGCCGTCGAAGTCGCCGTAGAGTGTCTGGCGGAAGCCGTTGACGGTGTAGGTCATGGGCAAGAAGGGGTGGATCCAGCTCCAGAAATCCGGTTCCGTTTCCACGGGGTAGAGCCCGCCGGAACCCAAGAGTTGCACCATGAGCATCGCCATACTGGCCACCCGTCCTGGGCCGGAACCAAGGAGAACGATGAGCACTTGGTTCATCGCGGCAAAGACCAGCGCGGTGAGCATCATGAACACGGTGAGGCCGAAGAATGTGGCCGGATCCAGCGGCACCGCCAACACGGTGGCGGTAGAAACCACGATGGCCTGGATCATGGCGATCAGGCCGGCCGGGGCCAGACCGTCGATAGCGGCGCGCAGCGGGGAGATGCCGGCGGCCACGGCGCGGGCCTGCAGCGGGCGCAGCAGCAGGAAGCTCACGAGGCTACCGATGTAGAGGGCCAGCGAGAAGAAGAAGGGAGCCAGACCAGCACCGAAGGTGTTCTCCCCACCGGAGTTGGACTGGTTGATCTCTACCGGCCCGCCGATGGTCTCCGCCATGGTTGTGCGGTGATCGGGCGACCAATCTGGGGCCTCGCCCGCAGCCTGTCCGAGTTTGGTGGCCAGCTCGTTGCTGCCTGTGGAGAGCTTGCTGGAGCCGTCCTTGGCCTCGGCGAGAGCGGAATCAAGTGTGCGGCCGCCGTCGAGCAGCTGGGTGGCGCCGTCATTGAGCTTATTGGCGCCATCATCGAGTCGGGTGACACCCGAGCCGAGCTCGCCGATACCGGCGTTGAGGCGGTGGGCGCCATCGTTGAGGGCCTGGGCGCCGTCATTGAGCTGATTGACACCGCCCACGAGCTCGCCGAGTTTCCCGGGTAGATTGCCCTGGTCGATGTCCGCGGCAATGCCATTGATCCGGTCGAGATCCTGCTTCAGCGGGGAGTGGGGGCCGACACCTTCGGTGTCCACGCGGTGCGCAATATGATCCACCTGGCCGGCGGTCTGCTGCGCCAGCGGGTCGGGGATCTGGCGGATCGCCGCGGCGAGATCGCGTAAATCCTGCGCGAGGGAGCCTTGGATTTCGGAGGCTTCGCTGGCGGTGGCGTGGTAGTGGTGCACCTCGCCGGTGAGGCTCTGGAGTTTGCCTATGGCCTGGTCGATTCCGCCACTGAGCTGGTTGGTGCCCTCTACCAGGCGCTCCGTGCCATTGGCGAGCTCGCCCGAGCCGGCCTGCAGCTTATCGGCGCCTTCACGAAGCCGACCGGTGCCCTCGACCAGCTGGGTGGTGCCTTCCTTATTGCGCTCGAGGCCGGACACGAGATCGCCGGCGCCCTGCTGGATCTTGCCCAGCCCAGAGTCGAGCTTGGTGGCGCCATCATCCAGTTGGGCGGCGCCATCGGCAGCCTTGTGAATGCCCTCGCTGGCGTTGACCACGCCCACCAGCAGCTTATCCACGGCCTCTGTGCCGATTTTGTCGGAGACCACGGCGAGCACCTGGCGCATGGCGTTTTGGCCGATGAGCGTGGAGAGCCAGCCGTTGGCGTCATTGTAGTGCGTCACAATGCGGGCCTTCTCCGGATTCTCGGAGGTAGGAGAGGCCACTGCTTGGGAGAAATTCTCCGGCAGGGTCACCGCAAAGTAGTATTCGCCGGTTTTCACGCCCTCGAGGGCGTCCTGTTCGGTCACGGTGATCCAGTCCAGGGACTGATCCTCGAGCAGGCCCTCTTCGATCTGCTTGCCGGCGTCGATACGCTGGCCATCGACCTCGGCGCCGGTGTCCTCATTGACGAGGGCGACGGGCATGCGGTCGAGACGGCCGAAGGGGTCCCAGAAGCTCCACAGGTAGAGCGTGGAGTAGAGCAGGGGAAGCAGGCAGATGGCCACGATGGCGATCTTTCCCAGCTTGGCTCGACCGAAGCGGCGAAGCTCGCTGCCGATATGCAATGTGGCAAGCATTTACTGCTCCTCCTTGGTGGTAGTGGACTCGGTGGTGGTCGACGCTGTGTCGCTCTTGGCGTGGCGCGGTTGGGGATGCTCGCCCTGGCGCAGCGCGGTCCAACGCGCCAGCAGGTCCTCGAGGTGCTGGTCGGTGGTGCCGCTGCTCGCGGGGGCGATGTGCCCGCGGTCGGTGAAGAGCTCAATCACCTGCGAGCCTGGCAGCGTTGCCGCGCTCGGCGGATTCACAGAGTTCACCAGCACGGTCATCTCCTTCGAGAGGCGGTTGAGCACGCTGAGCAAAATGGCGCGGTCGCTGAGCTCCCGCACCTGCTCGAGATCGTCCAGGATGAGCAGACGAATCTTCTCATCGTGGGCGGGGTGCAGGGCCATGCCGATGCGGATGAGGATGCGATCCAGTGCGGGGATCTGGCTGACGTATTGGTTCAGATCCGGCAGTGAGCGGCTGCCATATACCTTCGACAGGATCTCCTCGCGGTAGGCGTCATCGGCTTTGGGGACCCACCCGAACCAGCCATGGCACCACGCGCGGTGGTCGGTGAGCACATCACGCACCCGCACATCGCGGTCGAGGGCATCAATAACGTCCACCCCGGCAATGGCGACGGTATCGCGAATATCTTTGAGCTGGTCGTGGCCGAAGACAGTGAGAGTTCCCTCGGTGGGTTTCATTCGTCCCGCCAAGGTGAGGGCGAGCGCGGTGCGGCCCGAGCCGCCGCGGCCGGAGAGAAACACGAGGGTATTATCGGGCACGCGCAGGTCAATGGGCCCAAATACCGGCCCTTCCTCGCCCACCACGGATAGCCCATCGGCCACGAGCACATAGGCATCGTCGGCCTCCGGCTCGCCAAGGGGCGCGGTGGTGTCTGCAGCAGCACTGGTGGGTACAGCGTGGAACTGGCGGGTGTTATCCGCGGGTTCCTCGCCCTGCGTGTGGATCTCCCTGTCTGACATGCTCTCTCCTCAGCACTGTGTATCCCTGACTGGCTTCAGCGCCAGTGCGTCTGCGTCCGGCACTGGGTGGGTGATACTCATCCACGGTGCTGCGTTCTATCTCCTCGGTGCCAGCCGCATGCGCCGCCGCCGGGGACACGGAGATCTCAGCCGTGGTGCGTATCTTCAATTCTGCCGGCACACACGTAGGTATGGGCGGACAACCACGGCGGCGAGGGGCGCCACAGGCTGCTGCGCCTAGCGCAGCAGGGCCGGCGCTGCTGGCACGAGGACGACTCCGTGTCGAGACGATTCATCGCTCGCGTGCCTCGCAGTATCCGCCCCGTAGTATCCACAACCCTTAACGCAACGGGTGTAGCTTAAGTTCCTTAATGAGTCTTTGATTCTAGCCATAAAGTGGAATCTACCTGCAACGCGGCCAGTTGTTCGCCATAGCTGACGCATAGACATAACCCACACCAACGTGTGTTGTGATGTGGGAAGAGGGGGTAGCGCAAGGGAGTGAGCTGGGAGTGTAAGGGAGGTGGGTGAACCGATTATGGGAGGCGGTTCAAGAGTGCGGCTCTATCTTCATCCGAAAGGGGGTGTTCCACTTATTGTGACTAATTGCCCTCTGGCGCCCGTTCGACAAGCATATGCCCGTTTGTGATTATGCCCACACGGCCTAGGGAATGGTGGTGGTCTGGGGCTACATGGAGGAGGTGGGCGTCGATGCGCATCTCTGTGCGCTTGTCGACGCCCACCTCCTAGCCGAGCGGTGTGCGGCGTGAGTTGCTAGTAGCGAATGGCCATGCGGCCGTCGACGCCGCCGTGGCGCAGCTTCTCAAAGACGTCGTTGACGTCCTCGAGGGCGCACTCGCTCACGGTGGGGTGAATGTAGCCGCGGGCGTAGAAGTCGAGTGCTTCCGCGAGGTCTTGGCGGGTGCCCACGAGGGAGCCGCGGATGGTCAGGCCCTTGAACACGATGTCGAAGATCGGGGCGGGGAAGTCTCCCGGGGGCAGGCCGTTGAAGACGATGGTGCCGCCCTTGCGCGCCATGTGAATGGCTTGGCCGAAGGCCGCCTCATGCACGGCGGTGACGAGCACGCCGTGCGCGCCGCCCTTGGTGTAGTCCAGTACGGCCTCGCCGGGGTCTGTCTCGCGGGCATTGACGGTGAACTCGGCGCCGTGCTTTGTCGCTAGCTCCAGCTTGTCCTCTGCGATATCGACAGCAATCACGCGCATGCCCATCGCGACCGCGTACTGGACGGCGATATGGCCGAGGCCACCCACGCCGGAGATCACCACGAACTGGCCGGGGCGGGTTTCTGTTTCCTTTAGGCCCTTGTACACCGTGACGCCGGCACAGAGTACGGGTGCAACCTCGAGGAGGTCGGCGCCCTCGGGGATGCGGGCGCAGTAGCGGGTGTCGACCAACATGTACTGGCCGAAGGAGCCGTCGACAGTGTAGCCGCCGTATTCGGCATTGGGGCAGTAGGTTTCGCGGCCGGTGCGGCAGAACTCACAGGTGCCGCAGGCGGACCATAGCCACACATTGCCCACCATGGATCCGACCTCGATATCGGCGTGGTCGCCTTCGCCGAGAGCGACCACTTCGCCCACGCCCTCGTGGCCGGGAACGAAGGGTAGGCCGGGCTTGACTGGCCAGTCGCCTTCTACGGCATGAAGGTCTGTGTGGCAAATGCCGGAGGTGTGTAGCTTTACCAGTGCCTGATTGCGGCCTGGGCTGGGTAGATCGATCTCGCTGATGGTGAGGTTGGGGCCAAACTCGGTGGCTACTGCGGCGGTGAATGTATCGGACATATCAACCACTCCTTGGGGGTAGGGTTCGCGTGGTCGAGGGGCATTGGTGCTGGCCTCGGTGGGGACGCGGCGGGGTGTGAGGTCCACCAAACCACCGGGGGCAGTGTGTCTGCCATAACTGTGAATGACTATTGCTTGATTCTCAGGAACGCTTGACTGTGCCAATTTTCATTAAGGGGTCCTTGCTGAACATGGCTACGTTAGCAAAGTCTGTGAAGGGTGCCCTTAGCTATGCTTCTCAGGTTGTCCACCCCCGTGTGGTACCCCCGTGCGGCGGGAGGGGCAGGGGCGGCCGGTCGCATTCGTGGCCGGGGCGTCTCGCGGACGGCGGCGCATCCGCCACGGCGAGAGGAGTGAGCGAAACTGGCTGCCTAGGTGGCAAGAGGTGCAGAGGCGGGAAGAAAGCCGCACAACGCTGGAAAACAGGTTCGCAAGGCGAATATGCGCAGGCAGAGCGTAAGAAGCTCCAAGCGGCACACGCACTCCGACAGAGTAATGGAAAGGTACTCGTGGACGGGTGTTAGCGACGGCGATGGACATCTTGACGCAGGCAGGAAAGGCTCCGTCAGGGCGAACCGTGGGTCAGGAAGTAGGCATCACCCGTCAGCAGGCTGATTGTCATCTGAAGGCTCTGCGCGACGCCGGGTTTATCTAGTTGAAAGGTGGAACATGTCGTAAGCAATATACGGTTCCCCTGTCGCTAGGCAGTTAGCTAGATCTTCTTTGGCAAAAATCATGACAGCGAGATGCCACCGATGTGAGACCGCTAGACCATGGCCAAGCGCGTGCGTGGGGATGTCATCGGTTGCGTCTTTTAGTGTGGTGTATCTTTATATCGGCGTCGGTGCTTATGAATGCACGAAGCGACCACTGCTGTGCCTTTCGGGGCCGTAACCACACTTCCTCGACAGGGGCACCGGGAGGGTCGCTGGCCTCTATTCTGTCGACCCGACCACTTACCTCGGCCAGCTATTGGCTCAAGCCTCGCCGGACCTGATGTGTGTGATGCTACAGAAGTTCATCAACCCGATCCTGTCGGCCCAGGCTGACCAGATCTGCGGCGCCAATTACGCTATCGTCGGCGACGCGCGTATCAATCAGTGCAATGGATACTGCCACCGCAACCTCGACACCCGTGTTGGCACCGTGGACATCGCCGTTCCCATACTGAACACTGGATCGTTTTCCTAGCTAGCTACTGGAACGACGTGCCTAGGCAACCCCTATCTCGACCGGACGCATCACGTGGCCCTGATGGAAGCGGTAGCGCAGCGGAATGCGAGCACCGGACTGACCGTGGTGATGGTGCTGCATGGCATCAATCTCGCGGCCCGCTACTGCCACCGCATGATCGTTATGCACGAGGGGGGCATCGTGGCCACGGGAACCCCTTCCGAGGTGCTTACCTCTGAGTGCATAGGCGAGCTCTACGGGGCGCGGGTAGATATCCACCATGTCGATGGTTCTCCGGTGGTGGTATCGACAGCCGGCGCGAGCGACTGAGACGGGTGGAGGGATTGAGTGCACCTGATCGACCTGCCCTGAGCAGGAAGTATGCTCGGAGCGGCAACTATCTCCGAGGTAATCCCGCATAGTAGAAGCTGCATCTCTTATAGTGAGAACATGCATGGACAGAATAAGGATGCAGATCAGTATGGAGTAGGGGCGCAAACGATAGCCGCAGAGGAGCGCTCTGCGGCTATCGCGGTGTGGGCATTTCCTGCCTTTATCTTGGCAGGGGCGGTGTTTGCCTTTCTCTTTCCCGAGCCGGTCGCACCGATTGCTGCTTATATCACCCCAGCCCTGATCTTCATTATGTTCTGCATGGGGCTTACTCTCACCGTCCCAGACTTAAAAGAAGTGGTACGTCGACCGTGGCCGATCGTGATCGGGGTGGTTGCACAATTCGTGATCATGCCCCTCATTGCGGTGGCTGTCGCTAAGCTCTTGGGGTTGAATCCGGCGCTGTCGGTGGGACTGTTGATGCTGGGTTCGGTGCCCGGCGGCACTGCCTCAAATGTGGTCGCCTACCTAGCAAAGGGAGATGTGGCCTTGTCGGTGGCGATGACATCGGTGTCTACTCTGCTTTCTCCGCTCGTCACGCCCATCATTATGTTGACTCTGGCTGATGCTGAAACACCCGTGAATGGCCCCAGCATTGCCTGGATGCTCGCCCAAACTGTGCTATTTCCCGTTATCGGCGGGCTGCTCGTCCGTTTCTTCTTCACTAGCTTCGTTGATCGCATCCTACCGGCGCTGCCATGGCTCTCGATTCTCGGCATCGGTGTGGTGGTGTTCCCCTCGGTGGCGAAGGCGTCCGAGAAGCTCGTGGATGTGGGCGTGATTGTGTTCGTGGCCGTGGTGCTGCACAACCTGCTGGGCTATATTCTCGGCTACCTCTCGGCGCGGGTACTAAAGATGCCGGAGCCAGCCTGCCGCACCACCGCCATCGAGGTCGCCACACAGTCCGCAGGCCTGGCCTCGGGCATGTCGGCGAAGTTCTTTTCGCCCGAGGCGGCCATCCCTGGCGCGATCGCCGCCGTGTGGCACAACGTTGCGGGCGCACTTTTTGCCTTCGTGGCTCGGAAATTCACAGCCGCGAGCAGATAAGGCACCCATCCTCAGCCATTGCGTGCGGCGAGGGGCGGGGCCGCGAGGACTGCGTCGATAAGCATGGGCGGGTAGCGAGGCAGGAGAGTGGGCATGAACACATGCATAAAACGGCACTGGGGTGGCCGTCTCTGTCATGCTGAGATGTCCACAAACGGCGGGGTGCCGCCGGCGTAGAAGTGTGCAACCTTCCCGACACTTTTAGGCAGGAACGCCTTACCTAGGTTATTTTAGGGTTAACTGAGAACGAGCTGGGTGCCTCTCTTATGCACCAGCGCCTCGCCCTGCGCCGATCGAGGGGTGGCGCGGGCAGGGGCACGGTGGAAGGAGATCTTGTGTTCCTCGCACGCACTGCGCCGCTGCTGGAAGGAGTGGCTGGATCGTATCGCCCCACCGATACCGCCCTGCGCACGAGTTCTGGCGAGCTCACCTATCGGGAGCTCGAGGAGGCGACGCAGCGGCGTGCGGAGGAATTCCTGCAGAGCTATGAGCCCGGCACTCTGCTGCACCTGTCCTTCCGCCCCACCCTCGAGGCTGTGGTGTCATATCTCGCGGCGCTGGCGGCGAAGATGCCGATCCTGCTCACCGCGGACACAGCGGGGTCAAGCGCCGATGCTGATGATGGCCCCTATGCGGAGATTTTGCGCACCTATTGCCCCGCGGCCAGCATCGATCCGGCCACAGGCCAGCTGCTGCCGCGCCAGGAACAGCCGGGAGAGCCCCTGCACCCCGATATCGCGGTGCTCTTGTCTACCTCGGGCTCCACGGGGGCGAAAAAGCTCGTGAAATTGAGCCTGGAGAATCTGCGGGCGAATGCCCACGCCATCGTGCAGGGGCTGGGGCTGCAGGCCGAGGACTGCGCGATCACCCTGCTGCCGCTGCACTACTCCTTCGGGCTGTCCGTGCTGAACTCCCATCTCTTCTGCGGGGCGAGTATCGCCGTGGAGGAGTGCTCGGTGGCGGATCCGGACTTCGCTGCGGCGCTGCAGCGCTATGGAGTGAGCAATGTGGGCGTGGTGCCGCACATGCTGCAGGTGCTGCGCACCGCCGATGGCGGCCAGTGCTTGACGCAACTGCGTCTGGTGTACCAGGCCGGCGGCAAGCTGGATACATCCGATGTGCAATGGTGGCACAGCTTTTTGGCCGAACACGACACGGATTTCCGAGTGATGTACGGCCAAACCGAGGCCACCGCCCGCATGAGTATCATGCCGCCGGAGCTCATGGCCGACTATCCAGAGGCGGCCGGCGCGCCGCTGGTCGGACACTCCATGCGGATCAGCGAATCCGGTGAGCTCATCTTTAGCGGCCCCTCGGTCATGCTCGGCTACGCCGAATGCCCAGAGGATCTGCGCACCGGCCGCACCATTGAGGAACTTCATACCGGTGATCTGGGAGAGCTGGTGCCGGTGGACTCGCCCACAACAGACGAGATCCTGCGCATCACTGGGCGCTCCTCGGACTTCGTGAAACTCGCGGGCCTGCGCATCTCCTGCGAGCAGGTGCGAGGCTGGCTTGCCGATGTGGGCCTCGCCGCCTGCGTGACCGGCGATGATACCGCCCTGCGCGTGGCGGTAGATCAACAAACCTCGCAGGAAGAACCCGATGCCGCAGAGATCGAAAGGGAGCTCTGCGCCCGCACTGGGCTCACCCCAGCCTTCATCCGCGTGGTGGTTGTGCCCACCTTCCCCCTGATCGATAATGGCAAACTTGATCGCCGCCGCTGCGCGGAGCTGGCCGATGCCGCCGCCGGCGCTCCCCAGGACACTGGAACACAGCCCGCTGCCAGCGCCGCGGGCGTGGAGTCGGTGATCGAGGCCATCGCCCAGGCCCTCGGCACCGTGCCGAGCGCGGTACGCCGTGATCTCTCCTTCGTGGACAATGGCGGCAGTTCCATGAGCTTTGTGCCGGTGGCGATGGCTTTTGCCCGAGCCGGGGTGGAATTGCCCGCCGGCTGGCACCATATTCCCCTCGCGGAGCTGCTCGACGATGCAGGATCCCAGCACAGCTCAGCAGCGGCCGCAGGCACGCAGTGTGGAGCTGAGGGCCAGGCGCCGTCCTCGCTGATCTGGCTTGATTCTTCGCTGGTGCTGCGCGCCATCTGCGCCATAACCATCGTGCTGGGCCACGCCACCACCTTTACCTTCCTGATGGGCGGCGCCCACTCCCTCTTGGTGATCGCCGGCGTGGCCCTAGGTAGCTTTGGCCTGACTATGCTGAGCTCGACCACGCGCCTGCGTGCCACGGCCCGCTCCCTCCTAGCGGTGGTGCTGCCCACAGTGCTGTTGGTGCTGGTGGGCATGGCGACCACAGGCAGATATGGCCTGAGTAACCTGCTCTTTATCCACTGGTTATTCCCCAGTGAAGGCGCCAGTGGATCCCTGTGGTTTATCGAGTCCTATGTACTGGGCTTGATGATGATCATGGGGCTGTTGGCCATCCCTGCGGTGTATCGCCGCTACCGCCACGAGCCTTTCGTGACAGCTTGTGTGCTCACTGGCCTATTTCTCATTTTGCGTTTCGCCGTCGGGGCGTGGGATATCGTCCAGACCCGATTCGAGCCGCCGGGAGCGATCTGGTTCATTGCTGCCGGCATCATGATCTCGCAGGCGCGCAGCCGCCGGCAGAAGCTCATCGCCGCGGCCATTCTCGTGGCCGGCTCGGTGACGCTATTCGAATACATCACCCAGTGGATATATGTGATGGTGGTGAGCGCGATTCTGCTCTCCGAGGTGCGCCTGCCGGTACCATGCGCGATCGTGCGCCCAGTGGGGCTGATCGCCTCGGCGTCGCTGTATATCTATCTGATCCAGTTCGACATTCTGGCTCAGCCCTTGAGCGAGTTCATCACGGTGCCGCTCTGCTTCCTCGCAGGGCTTGTGCTGTGGAAGGCGTCGACAAGCGTGGTGTCGTGGCTCGCGCAGCGGCGGATGGTCTAAGGCCACCGCGCCGCTTATCGACGCCTCCTTGGAGGCTTAGCTCCCCACGGGCGTCATACGCACCGTGTGCTGGGCGAGACGGGCGGAGTCTTGCTCGTCGTGGGTGACCAACACGCTGGTGACGCTGTACTGCTCGATGATGGCGGCTACCTCATCGCGCACTTGGCCGCGGAGGGCGGTGTCGAGATTAGAGAAGGGCTCATCCAGCAGCAGCACCCGCGGCGAGGGGGCGAGGGCACGCGCCAGCGCTACGCGCTGCTGCTGCCCACCAGAAAGCTCGTGCGGGTAGCGTTTGTCGTAGCCCTCGAGGCCGACCGCGGCGAGCATGGCCTGCACTCGGTCCTTGGTGTCTGCGCGGTTCATCTTGCGCAGACCGAAAGCAATATTGGCGCGCACCGTGAGGTGCGGAAAGAGCGCATAGTCTTGGAATACCAAGCCAATGGCGCGCTTTTCTGGGGGCACAAATACCCCCGGGCCTGCCAGCAGGGTCTCATCCATATACACCGATCCCGAGCTGGGCTGCTCGAGGCCCGCGATCAGGCGCAGCGCCGTTGTTTTGGCGCAGCCACTGGGCCCTAGGAGCGCGGTGCATTCCCCAGCGGGGGCTTCGAGATTGAAATTATCCAACTGCCGAGTCTCAGACCCGGGATAGCTGAAGCACACATCGCGCAGCGTAATCGTGGGGCAGGAGGAAGTATTAGTCATGGGTAGACCCTTCAAGCTGTGCGGAAGAAGCGGAGCTGTCGTCCTCGCTGGGCGCAGTGGTGGTTTTTTGTCGCCACAACAACACCAGCAGCGGCAAGGCGGCGATGAGAACAATCATGAGCGAGGCCAGAGAGCTCTCCGGGATCTTCTCATCATTGGCATACTCAAAGACGCGCGTGGCGAGGGTAGAGAAGTTGAAGGGGCGCAGGATCAGCACGATCGCCAGCTCCTTCACCATGTCAATGAACGCCAAGAGGAAAGCTCCCACTAGGGCGGTGGAGATCATGGGCATGTCCACGCGGAAGAATGCTCGCGTCGGGCCGGTGCCCAGCATGCGGGCGGATTCGTGGAAGCGCACGCCGGTGCGCTCGAAACCGGATTCCACCGATTGCATACTTACCGCCAGGTAGCGGATCACATAGGCCACAATCACGATCGTCGGCGAGAGCATGAGCTGCAGCGGCGAGTGGGAGTCGATCCACAGTGCCACCGATAGGATCGCCAAGGCGATCACAGTGGAGGGCACCGAGTAGCCCATCACCGTGATGCGGGCCAAAAAGCGCGAGACCCGCGAGGGCCACAGCCGCTGGTTATTCGCCACAATGACAGCGAATACCGTGGTCAGTGCCGCGCCGATGCCGGCGACCCACACGGTGGTGATCGCATCCTCGAGCATCCCCTCGGTGCGGATATTGGGCAGCGAGAGAATGGCCCAATAGGTCATTTGTGCCACCGGGATGAGCAGGGCAAACGCCAATGTTCCCCAGCCCAGCAGCATGACCAGCCACTTGCTGGGGCCCTGCAGGGTGCGGCGAGTAATGGGCGTGACTCGGCCCGAAGAATAGGCTGCAGAGCGGGAACCGCGCATCACCTTCTCGCCGACGCTGATGATTGTGACCACCAGCAGCAGAATGCCCGCGAGTTTCAGCGCCGAATTCACGTCCTGAAAACCCAGCCAGCTCTTAAAGATGGCGGTGGTAAAGACATTCAGCCCGAAGTACTGCGAGAGGCCATAGTCCGAGAGCACCTCGAAGGCCACCAGGGTGGCGCCCGCGATTACCGCATTGCGGGTGAGCGGCAGAATGATCTGAAAATAGGTGCGGATGGGGCCCGCGCCCAGCACGCGGCTGGCCTCGATGAGTCCACCGGCTTGGCGATCCAAGAAGGCTCGCACCACCAGATACACATAGGGGTAGAGGAAGAGCGAGAACATCACGATGGCGCCGGGCACATTTTGAATGTCCATCAGCGAGGGCGGGATATCAATGCCCAGTCTTTCGCGGGCAAAGACCTGAATGGTGCCCGTGTAGCTGGTCATGGCCACATAGGTGTAGCCACCGATATAGGGCGGGATTGCCAGCGGCACCACGAGGGCGATGCTGAGGAACCTCCGGCCGGGGAACTCAGTGGCAGTGATAAACCACGCGAGCGCGGAGGCCAGCGAACAGGTAATCACCAGCACGCCGAGAACCACGATCGTGGTTTCCTTGATATAGCCGAGTAGCAGCGTGTTCTGAATATGCCGCCAAGTGTCGGATACAGGAGAAAGAAGGCCTGACAAAATGCCAAGAAGCGGTAGTAGCATGAGCGCTACTACCGTCAGGCTCAGCACGAGCCAAGGTGCCTGCCCGCGGGCAGGCACGAAACGTTTGGCCGTCACTTACTCCGGCTTTCTATTTACAGGAGTGGAGAGGCGGAACACTACTGCCAGCCAACCTCATCGAAGATGCGGGTGGCGACGGGGCGCTCCTTGCCGAAGGTGGCGAAGTCGAGATCCTGCGGGGTGAACTCGCCCCAAGATGCCTGGATCTCAGGAAGCTTGGCCGCCGGGTTCATCGGGAACTCGCCGTTCTCCTCAGCGATCAGTTCCTGGATTTCCGGGCTGGCCAGGAACTCGAGGAAGGTCTTGGCGTTGTCCGCGTGCTTCGCACCCTCGAGGACTGCAGCGTAGCTGATGTTCAGGTGAGTGTTCTCGGGGAAAGCAAGCCCGATCTGCTCCGAGACCTTGCGCTCCTCGGGATCGGAGGAGCGGTTCATCAGTGCCCAGTAGTAGGAGTTCATGATGGCGACGTCGCCCTCGCCTGCAACCACTGCCTTGGCCTGGTCGCGGTCATTGCCCTTGGGGTCGCGAGCGAAGTTATCCACCACGCCCTGAGCCCACTCCTTGGCCTCATCCTCGCCGTTCAGGGCGACGAAGGAGGACAGCAGAGCCTGGTTATAGGAGGAGCTGGAGGAGCGTGCGAGCACCTTGCCCTCGAACTTCGGGTCGGTGATCGCATCGTAGGAGTTAAGCTCCTCCGGATCCACGGTCTCCTTGTTATAGGCGAGCACGCGGGCACGAGAGACAATGCCCATCCAGTTGTCGCCGCGGAAGTTCTCGGGGATCGACTTCTCGATCTCGGGGGTCATGGACTCGCCAAGAATACCTTCCTCGTTGAGGGGGTAGATGGACTCGGCGCCCACGGTGAGGAACACGTCAGCTGCGGGGTTGGACTTCTCACGCTTGACGCGCTCGATCAGTTCGTCAGCTTTGCCCTCGACAACGTTGATTTCGATGCCGGTGTCTTTTTCGAAGCGATCGTAGATCTCCTTGTCCACGTCATAGTGGCGGGAGGAGTAGACATTCACAACATCGGGAGAGTCCTTATCGAACTCTTCGGGGGCGTCACCTCCGCTGGAGCAGCTGGCCAGGGAGAGGCCCACCGCAGCGGCGACGATGGTGGCGGTTAAACGGCGCATATGGTCGTTCCTTAGGGTTGTGCGCTTAGCGTGTCCATGTGACGATTGCGGCCACATTGATAGGCCTGCGCGCGGCGTACAAAATGTGGGATATATAAGAGTCCCACATGGGCGTCTTAGATAATAGCAAAGGCTTGCCATATTCCCTGCAAGAGGAACTGTTAGCCTAAGCATATAGGTCTGTAGCGCGAGAAATGCTGTGTCTGCCAGAAATATTTGTGCTGGTGGCGAGGTTAGGCATGCATATGTGTGTTTTTTGCCACTGAGTGCCGTGTGTGGCGCTCAGGGTGCTCCGAAGCGCTGCCATACGGGGGTAGATGAGGGCGAGAAAAACAATAGGGACATGTCCCCAATGCGGGTAAGTGTATGTGCGGAATGTGCCATCTGGGGTGACGTGTCGCGCTGCGTTATTCCTGGCTCTGTGTCGAGTAGTTGCTTTCACGATGCACGTGGGAAATGATGACGCCGTATGTGGGGCATATGCCGGCTCGGGACTTTAAGCTGAGATCATGCTGAGCATTTCTCCTGTCTGGAAAACCATCCTTGGCGGCGGTAGCGCGCTCATACTTATGGCCGGCTGCTCCGCTTTGCCGTCCTCCTCTGAAGACTCGACTGCCTCCGAGTCTGCGGCCGAGTCTGTCACCGAGTCTGTCACCGTCACGGAAACTATCACCGAAACGAGTGCTCGTAGCCGCAGCTCTGCCGCACCGGCCAGCACTAGTGCGCAGCAGGAGCAGCAGGCGCAGCAGGAGGCGGAAGGCGAACCCACTATCTCTCTTGCGCAGAGGTGTGACATGGACAAGCTACGCGCAGACGTGGACTGGGTAGGGGGTCTGAGCGTGCTGTATTGCGATGAGAGTTTTGCCCGTTATGGGAGGCCGAACACGGGGTCTGTGCACATTGCCCACTGGAGCGGGGACTCGTGGCACACGATCAACCCAGATGGCAAGGATGACAATGACTTCAGCTGCTATAGCCGTGTACATCTGGAGGATCTGGGCTTAACAGCGGACCAAATTCAGCATGCGTACCTGTGCGAGGGGACATAAATTACGTACAGAGAAGATGAGGTATGAGCCGCCGGCACGCCGCCGCGGCTTCGCCGCCCGTGTGCCTATGGCAAGGAATAGTTCCCCCGGCCATCCGGCGCTATCGCACCTACGGTAGGCAACTAGAGCACTGATAAGAACTCCCAGATAGATCGATAGCGGAGACATGCTGAGGAAAAGAAGGGGCTGTATTCTCCGCGAAGAACCCGATGGTCATGTAGGCATATCCCGCACAGTGCATGAGCTACACCGGTGTAGTCCATTGGTGGTGTACTCCCACGATGGTTGATTATTAAGTCCGACTTCCTCCGGTGGCATAGTGCGAATGTCCAAGCTGCGTGCTGGAAATTCAGTCGTCACACTAATTTCTTCGATCCGACCTACTGCGGTGCATTCTTTCGGTGGGTTCGGGCGAACACCCTCTACGATTGCCACCTCGAGAGAATCCTGAGATTCCTTCACTGCGCTTCGAAGTCCAAAACATTTCGGATCGCCGGTGGTGACAGTGAAAGTCACCTCATTGGCCCCAGTGACCTCATATTTCGTCCAGTCGACGATCTTTTCAGAGTGCATAGGAGCATCGTTATTCGCACAGCCGCACACCATAGCAATGGCGCCGAGGAGGATGATCAGCCGTCCTCTCAGTTGTCTCAATGAGGGCCATGTCATCGTTTCCTGCATCATCGTTCCTCACCCATGTGTGGAGTAATCTGCGCCGGCGGCGTGGTGATACATCTAGGCTACATTGTCACCACGATAGGCCAGCTAGGTAACAATGCCGTGCACATTCGGTGTATCGGTATGCGCCCGGCGGGCCAACACGCCGATATAGCGGGTGCCGTACCAGCGCTAGGGAACCGGCCGCAACAAGCAAAAAACACCCCTTCCGATACGTCGTCCAGCCAAACCAGGCGGGGTATCACAATGGGGTGTTTATGTGGAGCCGATGACGGGAATCGAACCCGCGTATTCAGCTTGGGAAGCTGATGTTCTACCATTGAACTACATCGGCAGTGCTGCTCAGCAGGGGTAGGGCATAGCGTGCATCTCGGCCACATAGGGGCCGCGCATCTGCCTTCCCGTACCTGAGTTGCAAGCTCACAGTGTAGCACCACGTTTTATGGTTCCACCAACTGCCGTGGTCGGAGCGGGCCGCTATTTTTCTGACTTCTGTGCCGCGTACCCGCTACACTTGCGAACGTGCTTCTTTCTGACCATGACATTCGCGCCGCCATCGATTCACAGGCATTGGGGATTACCCCCTATGACGAGACGCTTGTTCAGCCCTCGTCCATTGACGTGCGCATGGATCGTTTCTTCCGTGTGTTCAATAACTCGCGGTATACGCACATCGACCCAAAGCTGCAGCAGGATGAGCTGACGAGTTTGGTCGAGGTCGAGGAGGATGAGCCCTTCGTGCTGCACCCCGGCGAGTTTGTGCTGGGTGCCACGCTGGAGCGTTTCCGGCTACCGAGCGATCTCGCAGGGCGGCTCGAAGGAAAATCCTCCTTAGGCCGCTTGGGTCTGCTCACCCACTCCACCGCCGGCTTTATCGACCCCGGTTTTGATGGGCACATCACCCTCGAGTTGTCCAATGTGGCCAATCTGCCGATCATGCTGTGGCCGGGAATGAAAGTGGGACAGTTAGCGTTATTTAAGATGACCTCGCCCGCCGATGTGCCCTATGGTTCGAGTGCGCTCGGCTCTAAATACCAGGGGCAACGCGGGCCAACGCCGTCGAAGGCATACTTAAACTTCCGCTAGGCCGCGCCCACACGGCGCGTGCGCTAGCACGAGGACTCTATGATCACGTTCGAGAACGTCACTAAAACCTACCCAGCCCGTGAGGGGGATAACACCGCCCCCGCGGTCAGTAACTTCTCGCTATCGATCCCGAGCGACAAAACCACCGTTTTTGTGGGTTCCTCCGGTTCTGGAAAAACGACCTTGTTGCGCATGATTAATCGGATGGTCACGCCCACCAGCGGTCGGGTGCTTATCGACGGCAACTCGGTGGCAGATCATGACCCCGTCGAGCTGCGACGCTCCATCGGTTATGTCATGCAGGCTTCGGGTCTGCTCCCCCACCGAACGATTGCGGATAATATCGCCACGGTGCCGCGCCTCGAGGGGGCGTCGAAAAGCGAAGGGCGCGAACTCGCTGCACCGCTATTGACGCTGCTCGGGCTGGACACGGGATTGCTTGATCGTTACCCGAGTGAGCTCTCGGGCGGTCAGGCGCAGCGCGTCGGGGTGGCGCGGGCGCTGGCTCACGACCCCGCTATTTTGCTCATGGATGAGCCCTTTGGCGCTGTGGATCCGCTGGTGCGGCGGGAGCTGCAAGACCAGTTGCTTGATCTACAGCAACGCCTGCATAAGACGATTGTGCTGGTGACCCACGATATGCAGGAGGCTATTGCGCTGGGCGATCAGGTGGTGGTGCTGCGTACCTCCGCTGAGATCGCGCAGGTCGGCACCCCCACGGAGATCGTGCGCGAGCCCGCCGATGAGTTTGTGAAAAACTTCCTGGGCATGCACACCAACACGGTGCACATTGAGCAGCGTGATGGGCAGCAGATCGTGGTAGATCACCTCGGCCGGGTCCAAGGGATCGTGGGATAGATGAGTCTGTCATGGATAGTGGATAATGTGGGCTATATCGCGGGCCTCGCAGGCCAGCATGCAATGTTGGCGCTGCCGGCGGTTGTGGCCAGTTTTGTGTTGGCGTTGCCTTTTGGCTTTTGGCAGCGGTCCTATCCAGCCGCGCGGGAGCTTCTCATCGGTGTCGTGGGGTTGCTCTATGCGGTGCCAAGTTTGGCGCTCTTTATCGTGATGCCGTTGATCTTGGGAACTTCGGTGCTATCGCCAGTGAACGTGGTGGTGGCGATGATTCTCTATGGGCTGGCCCTGCAGATTCGTAGTACTACAGATGCTTTCGCCTCGGTGCCCGAGGCGCCGGTTCAGGCCGCAGAAGCCATGGGGTATAGCCGGTGCCAGCGCCTGCTGCAGGTGGAATTTCCCTTGGCATTGCCGGTGCTGATAGCTGGGCTGCGGGTGGTGTCTGCCTCCACGATTTCGCTGATTTCGGTAGGCGCGCTCATCGGTGTGCAGTCTCTCGGTACCTTGTTTACCAATGGGTTCCAGCGGGCCTTTCCCACCGAGATTCTGGCAGGGGTCATCGGCACCGTGGTGCTGGCCGTGGTTTTTGATCTCATTATCGTGGCTATCGGTCGGATGAGTACACCATGGGTGCGTACCTCCCAGCAAGGGGGTGTGGGCTAATGAACCCTGTAGCAGATGCTTTTGCACAGATCACCAGCGCTCAGTATTGGTCTGGATCCTCCGGTTTTGGTGTGCGGGTGCTGGAGCATATGGAACTCACCCTGCTCACCATGGTGTTCGCGCTCGCGATTGGGTTGCCCGTGGGTATCTGGTTGGGAGTACGCGCCCACCGTACCGGCCGGAGTGGTACCAGCATCGTCGCCGCTCTGGGGGCGTTGCGCGCGCTGCCGACTCTGGGACTTGTCACATGGCTGACCTTGATTATTCCCCTCGGTATCTCTATGCCCACGATTCCCGCGGTGATCGTGCTGGTGATTCTCGCGGTACCGCCGGTAGTTGCGGGGGCCTACTCCGGTATCGCAGCCATCGAACACAGTGTGGTGGATGCGGCTGTAGCCATGGGGCATTCCCCTTGGCAGGCGCTACGGGCCGTGCATCTGCCGCTGGCGCTGCCCACAATCATCGGAGGAATACGTTCCGCCACCGTTCAGGTTCTCGCCACCGCAACGGTAGCGGCCTATATCGGTTTGGGTGGGCTCGGCCGTCCGCTTATCGACGGCTTGGCCCTGCGGGATTATCCGCAGATGCTCGCAGGAGCCATTCTGGTGATTGCACTGGCATGGATAGTGGACATGCTTCTTGCTGTGGTTCAACGCACTGCCCGTCCGCGCACCTAGGCTGTCACCTCGGTACGTCGCTACCTTTAGACGGCGAGGTTTGGCAGGGCGCCCTTTGCTCGCGAGCGTAGCCGTAGTGGCTTCGTGGCGAGTCTGCGCTGTTCAAAAGTAATTTCTCTAACAATAAAACTCAGCGGCTGTTAAACTAAGCAGTTGTGCTGCAGTGTGGCGAGCGCATGAATATTTCGTTCACCGTCTATCAGCGGCGGGCGTGGCTTCCATTTCTCGGTCACCGATATCCCCGTGGGTAGAGATCCATTTTATGTGCGCGCAGCCGGTGGACGCAGGGTATCGCAACGTGACCGTAGGTGCGACTGTGTCGCGCGTGTAACCCTCATGTGCAGGGATCATCACTCAGGTGAACTTAGTACTGTGGAAGTAGTTAGCCCTCCACAAGAGAATTATTAAAGAAGGTAGAGCAGATGAACTTCAATACACGTTTTGCGAGCATGACTGCTGTCGTGAGCGCGACCGCCCTTGTACTGACCGGCTGCGGAGCCGGCAATGATCCCCTCGATGGACAGGACTCGGACCGCGAGAAGAACTCGGACCGAGACCGCGGCACCATCGTTATCGGCACAGCGAACTTTCCGGAGTCGGAGCTTATTGGACAGCTCTGGGCGGAGGCGCTGCGTACGCAGAGCATCGATGTCGAGGTGAAATCCGGCATCGGCTCCCGCGAGGTCTACATCAAGGCAATCGAGGAAGGATCCATCGACCTGGTGCCCGAGTACTCCGGAAACCTAGCGATGTACTTGGCTGGCGATGAGGACGCTGTGACCGTGGGCATGTCCAGCGAGGACGTGCTCGACGCGTTGAAGGAGGTAACTCCCAAGAATCTCGCTGTGGGCGAGGCCGCCGAGGCGCAGTCGAAAGATTCCTATCGCGTCACCCCCGAGGTGGCACAGGAATATGACTTGAAGAGCCTCGAGGATCTCCGCTCCGTCCCGGAGATTATTGTTGCGGGCAACCCGGAGCTCGCCGAGCGTCCTTATGGTCCGAAGGGGCTTGCCGAGATTTATGGCGTGGAAGAATCCTCCATGGAATTCAAGGCCATCTCCGATGGTGGTGGCCCGCTGACGGTGAAGGCGTTGAGCGATGGGGCGGCCACGATCGCCGATATCTATACCACCTCCCCCGTGCTTAATAGCGAGGGCGAGGAGATCGATTTGGTGATGCTTGATGACCCCAAGGGTATGATCCTGCCGCAGAATATTGTGCCGCTGATGGCCAAGGGACGGCTGGGGCGCGAGGCGCGAGAGACCATTGCCTGGGTCAACCGCACGCTCACGACGGACAAACTCACTGAGCTGAATAAGCGCAATGTGGGTCCCGATAAGGAGGATCCCGCGAAGATCGCCCGTGAGTACACTCAGGAAGTGTTCTAGATACACACCATGCCTGCCTGAGACCCTGCCCCGCCACATGGGGTAGGGTCTTTGTGCTGTGACATGGGGGAATACGCTTGTAAGCAAGCATTCATGCGCGGGCTAGCGCCCTGTCAGCGGTGGTTTACCCACCTGAGCTAGGAATAACACTCATGAACATCTCAGTACTGGGCACCGGGTATCTCGGGGCAACGCACGCGGCATGCATGGCAGAGCTTGGCTTTTCCGTGGTGGGCGTGGACATTGATGAAGACAAGATCGCGGCGCTATCGGCGGGGCGAGCGCCCTTTTATGAGCCGGGGCTAGGCGCTATTCTGCGCCGCGCCATCGACAATGACCGGCTCCGCTTTTCCACCGACATGAGCGCGGCGGCCCAGGCGAATGTTCATTTCATCGCAGTAGGCACCCCGCAGGCCAAGGGTTCCTTTGCCGCCGATACCTCGGCAGTGGAGGGGGTGCTGCGTGAACTGGTTCCGCATCTCGAGGGCGATCATGTGGTGATCGGGAAATCAACCGTGCCAGTGGGCACCGCGGCGCGCCTGCAAAAAATGGCGGATGATCTCGCCGGGGACCGCGCCCGCGTGGAGGTGTGCTGGAATCCGGAGTTTTTGCGGGAAGGCTATGCGGTGCACGACACCATCACCCCGGATCGCATCGTGCTCGGCATGGCGCGCCCTGATTCCTCGGCTCGCGCCGTGGTGGAAGAAATATATGCCCAGGCCCTCGAAGCGGGCACCCCGTTGATTGTTACGGATCTGGCGACGGCGGAATTGGTGAAGGTGGCGGCGAATGCCTTCCTCGCCACCAAGATTTCCTTTATCAACGCCGTCTCTGAAGTGTGTGAGGTTGCGGGTGCGGACATCACCGACGTGGCCGATGCTTTAGGCTACGATAACCGCATTGGCCGGCGCTTTTTGAACGCCGGTTTGGGATTCGGCGGCGGCTGCCTGCCGAAGGATATTCGCGCCTTTATGGCCCGCGCCGGCGAACTCGGCGCCAATGAGGCGCTCACCTTTTTGCGCGAGGTCGATGCCATCAACATGCGCCGTCGCGATCACTTGGTGCAGGTAGTCAAGCGAGCGTGTGGCGGATCGCTGATCGGGCAGAATATCGCGGTGCTCGGCTGCGCCTTTAAACCACACAGCGATGATGTGCGCGATTCTCCTTCCCTCGCTGTGGCGGGTGCGTTGTCGCTGGGCGGGGCGGAAGTGAGTGTCTATGACCCGCAGGCCATGGATAATGCCCGCGCGATCTTTCCCACCTTGCACTATTCAAACGATGCGCGCGAGGCGCTGGCAGGCGCCGATTGCGTGGTGGTGGCGACTGAGTGGCCGGAGTTTATGGAGCTCGATCCGCGGGAGGCGGCAGCCATGGTGCGCACCCCACGGCTAGTCGATGGCCGCAATGTGATGGATCGGCAGGCGTGGGCGGCGGCAGGGTGGAGCGTGCATGCGCTGGGGCGCCCCAGCTTGGAGCCGGGATCGGTATAAAGAGGCGCTAGGCGCTCGCGGCCTCCTCGGCGATAGTGTCCTGGTAGCCTCGGCTCTGCTCATCCTCGCGGTGCGGCCCCACTGTCAAGGCCGCAATGCCGGTGGTGATCGGCACCGCCAGGCAGAGGGCGAGGGCACCCACGGCAGAGCGCATGAGCTCGGTGGACATAATGTCCGAGGTGAGAGTGTTGCTCAGCGGGCGATCCGCCACAGAGAGCAACAGCAGCAGCGGCAGCGCCGCGCCGGTATAGGACAGCACTAGGGTGTAGACCATCGAGGCGATGTGGTCGCGCCCCACCCGCATAGCGGAGGTAAACACCTGCCATGGAGTGTTGCGCGGGTTGAGCTCATAGAGCTCGTTCACCGTGGAGGCTTGGGCAATGGTCACGTCATTGAGCACGCCCAATGCGCCGATGATGAAGCCGCACAACATCAACCCCGGAACCGTCACATCGGGCAGGTAGAGCTGAATCAGCAGATTGTCCTCATCGCCTAGGCCGCGAATACCGGTGGTACTAATCGCATAGCGGCCCAACAGCGCTGCTATGAGCAACGCCGTGAGGGTGCCACCCAAGGCGGCCGAGGATTTCCAGTTCAAACCGTGTACTAGGTAGATCACGATGAACAACACGAGCGAGCCGGTGACCACCGATAGCCACAGCGGATCACCGCCGCGCAGCAAGCTGGGCAGCAAGAACACGGCGATACCGGCCAAGGTCACGCCCAGACCCACCAGCGCCCGCATGCCGCGCCAGCCGCCGATAATCACAAAGCCGAGGGCGGTGAGAAGCGTCCAGAGGAGGATCGGGGTCCCGCGTTGAAAATCCGAGAATGCATACTGGGTGCCACCGGTGGGGGTGTTGTTAACCAGCATGCGAATCTGGTCGCCCACCTTAAGCGCCGGATCGCCAGGCAGATTATTGGTGATGAGTAATGTGCGCATCCCAGCGTCATCGCCGGAGGTGAGATCCACGATCGAGTGGGTACAGGTGTGGTTCGGTTCGACGGGGCGGGCGGAATCACGACTCGGCGCCCCAGGCGCCGCGGGGCCATTGGGTGCGGGTGGTGGCGCCGCGGGGGCGGCGGGAGCGGCCGCCGGGGCAGTTTCAAACACCTGCCCCGAGCCGGGCGAATCACACGCCCCCTCTTGGACCACGGCGACGGTGCCATCGACCTGCTTGTGTGCAAGCGGAACGGAGAGGCTGAACCCTTCAGCGATGCTCGGCTTCTCAGCGGAGGGCCAGAGCAGCACGGTGCCGATCACCGTCAATAGTGCAGTCAGCGCCAAAGCCCCAGCGAGGATCTTCTGTGCCATGCTGAACCGCGCCGTGCTACCGGCGCTGCTGGCTGATCGCTTGGATTCCGAATGCCGCGAGTGTCTGCCCATAGTTGAAAAGACTACCTTCCTGCCGTGCAGGAAATAACCCCGCACCAGTGCAGCGCGGCGTGGGCGGGGCCGCCCCGGTGAACAATCACCGACAGCAGCAACCCCGCCCATCCCGCGCGCGGCGGAGTGGACGGGGCGAGAGGCGACGCCGCGATAGGCGGCCGCCGCTACGTTACTGCTTATAGCTAGCGAGGAAGTTACCGAGGCGGTCGATCGCTTCCTCCAGCTCGCTGGGCCAGGGGAGAGTGACCACGCGGAAGTGATCGGGCTCCGGCCAGTTAAAGCCGGTGCCCTGCACCATCAGGATCTTCTCCTTGCGCAGCAGATCCAGCATCAACTTGGTGTCATCGTGAATGTCGTAGACATTGCGGTCGATCTTCGGGAACGCGTACAGCGCACCCATGGGCTTGACCACGGAGATACCGGGGATCTCGTTGAGCTTCTCATAGGCCACATTGCGCTGGCGCAGCAGCCGGCCGCCCTCCGCGGTGAGGGAGTAGATGGACTGCCGTCCGCCCAACGCCACCTGGATGGCGTGCTGGGCAGGCACATTCGGGCACAGGCGCGTTCCCGCCAGCAGGTCGAGGCCCTCGATGAAGCCCTCGGCGTGATCCTTCGGGCCGGTCAGCACCATCCAGCCGGCGCGATAGCCGGCCACGCGATAGGCCTTGGACAGGCCGTTGTAGGTGATACACAGCAGATCGGGGCACAAGGAGGCAATGGAGATGTGCTGAGCGTCCTCATAGAGAATGCGATCGTAGATCTCATCGGCCAGCACCAGCAGCTGGTGCTCGCGGGCGATGTCGGCGATCTTATTCAGTACCTCACGGGAGTACACCGCACCCGTGGGGTTATTCGGGTTGATCACCACGATCGCTTTGGTCTTCTCCGTGATCTTGGACTCGATATCCTCGATCGACGGCTGCCACTCGTTTTCCTCATCGCACAGATAGTGCACCGGGGTGCCGCCGGCGAGGGAGGTGGCGGCCGTCCACAGGGGATAATCCGGGGAGGGGATGAGCACCTCATCGCCATCATTCAACAGCGCCTGGGTGGTCATGGTGATCAGCTCGGAAACACCATTGCCCAAGTAGACATCGTCGACATCGAACTCGGGGAAACCGTGGATCATCTCATAGCGTGTCACGATCGCGCGGCGCGCCGGGATCACTCCCTTGGAGGTGGAATAGCCTTGGGCACTCGGCAGTGCGGCAATCATGTCGCGCATGATCACGTCCGGGGCTTCGAAACCGAACACAGCGGGGTTGCCGGTGTTCAGCTTCAGGATGCGGTGACCATCCATCTCGAGGCGCTCGGCCTCCGCCGCCACCGGACCGCGAATCTCATATAGGACGTTTTTGAGTTTCTCGGACTGGTCGAACTCGCGGCGTTTCACGTCGGGGCGACGCTCGTCGCGGGGCTGATGGGTGTCATTGCTCATTGTTCCATCATGCCACTGGCCTCCGGCGCAGGAAAGTGCTGCGGGGAATCTGTGGGGCAGAATCGCCGATGGTCACGGAGGGTGGCGTCGATAAGCGCTAGGGGTTAGGAACGGAACACGGCGTCGCGGATCTCGGGCACCTGAACCACGTTCTCACTATCACGGAAATGGCCGGCACCTGCGACGATGGTCGGTTCCACGCCGAGATGGGCGGCCACCTCATCGCTGGCTGCGGCGGGCACGAGGGAGTCATTATCGGAGCGAATCACCGCGATAGAGGCGACCCGGTCACGAATTTTCTCCCACTCCACCTCCTCACAGAAGGCACGGATCTCCGCAGGTGTGCCTTCATAGGGGCGGGCAAAGGGGGCAATAAGCACCAACGTCCCCAGCGACCACTCAGAGGTGTCGCGCGTGAGATAGCGCAGCGCCGTGATCCCGCCGAGGGAATGCGTCACCAGCCCCATCGAGGTATCGAGTTCCGGCAGCTGCCGGTCGAGCACATCCTGCCACTGGCTCGGCACGGGCGCATCGGGGGAGGGAAAAGCCACCGCATCCAGCACGGCGCCGCGCATGATCCCCTCCAGCTTCAGCCACTGAAACAAACGCTTCTGTGGCGAACTATGGAAACCGTGGAGGGCGTAGACAGAGCGGATAGGGGCTACCGGCTGGGCAGTTTCGAGCGACATAGCAACGACTGTACCCAGCCGCCTCGGCTATGTCTCCGTGCCGTCCTCGGAGTCGTCGCGCTGTGCGCTTGTCGACGCATCCCGGCCCGTCACCGGTTGTGGCACGGCGGGTGTGGGGGCGGCAGGCGCGGGCACCGCAGGCTGCGGGACAGCTGGTTGCGGAGTTGCTGGCTTCGGGGTTGCAGGCTTGGGTGTTGCGGCTTTGGGCACTGCAGCCTTCGGCGTGGCCGGCGTGGGCACCGCCGCTTGGGGCGTTGCCGCCTTGGGAGTAGCTGCCTTCGGCGTTGCAGGAGTCGGCGCCGCAGGTTTCGGAACTGCGGGCGCTGGCGCTGCTGCTTTCGGCGTCGCCGGTTGGGGTACTGCGGGTTGCGGAGTAGCTGCCTTGGGTGCTGCCGCTTGGGGTGTAGCTGCCCTGGGCACAGCAGGTTGAGGAGTTGCGGCCTTCGGTGTTGCAGGAGTCGGCGCCACAGGTTTCGGAACTGCGGGTGTTGGCGCTGCTGCTTGTGGCGTCGCCGGTTGGGGCACCGCCGGCTGGGGAGCCGCGGCCTTGGGTGCTGCTGCCTTCGGCGTTGCAGCCACCGGGGCTGCGGGTCGGGGCGCTGCTGGGGCTGCTGGGGTTGGCGCCGAGGGCTTCGGCACCGCGGGGGCGGGGACGGCTGCTTGGGGTGCCGCAGCCTGTGGGCTGGCCGCCTTCGGCGTCGCTGGAGTGGGCGCGGCGGGCCGTGCTGCCGGTGGAGTTGCAGCCTTGGGTGCCGCTGGGGTTGGCGCGGCAGGGATTGGGGTAGCCGGGGTCTTCCCCGCATCCTCGGCGGCGGGCGACTCAGGGCCGGGGATAGGTGCGTTCTTCGTAGCAGACCGCGGTGCGGCCACACGGGTGGGCCGCTCGAGGAAGGCCTTGGGTCGAGCGGGCGGCAGGGCACCGTCGATGGTGATGGAATCGCGCATCAGCTGGGCGACATCCTTGATCACGGGGGCGGTGGCCTGCTTGCTGGCGGTGGCTTTCACCCCGGCACCCAGCATGGTGTTACAGAAGGGGCAGCCCACAGCGATGGTCTCGGCGCCGGTAGCCACGGCCTCGGCCGCGCGGTTATCGCTGATGCGCTGGCCGATGTTTTCTTCCATGAACATGCGGGCGCCACCGGCGCCGCAGCAGAAGCCATCGTCCCGGTTGCGCGGCATCTCCCGTAGCTCCATACCGGTGGACGCGAGCAGCTCACGCGGCGGATCAAACACCTTATTATGGCGTCCCAAAAAGCAGGGGTCGTGGTAGGTGAGGGGGCGACGGTTCTCTGGGCCGCGGGGCACCGGGGTGATCAGCTTCTCGCGCACCAAGCGGTTGAGCAGCTGGGTGTGGTGGAACACGTCATAGTGGCCGTCGAAGTCCGGGTATTCATTGCGCAGAGTATTAAAGCAGTGGGCGCAGCTGGTGATGATCTTGCGCTGCCGCGGCGGCACACCATCAAACACCTGGTTGAGAGTGCTCACATTCTGCTCGGCGAGCGTCTGGAAGAGCAGCTCATTGCCGGCGCGGCGCGCCGGGTCGCCGGTGCAGGTTTCGTCCTGGGCGAGCACCGCGAACTTCACCCCGGCCGTATGCAGCAGTTCCACAATGGCGCGCGAGGTTGCCACACCGTCCTCGTCGAGGGAGCCGGCGCAGCCCACCCACAGCAGGTATTCGGTGTCGGAAAAGTCGGCGACGTCCTCGCCAAAGATCGGCACCTCGATGCCGTCCTTGCGGGCGCGCTCAATCCACGCACGACGATCGCGGGAGTTGCGCCCCCACGGGTTGCCCTTGTTCTCCAGGTTCTTAAACAGTCCCGTCAGCTCGGAGGGGAAGGCGGATTCTTCGAGCACCTGGTAGCGGCGCAGGTTGGCCACGTGGTCGATGTGCTCAATATCCACGGGGCACTGCTCAACGCAGGCGCCACAGTTGGTGCACGACCACAGCACATCCTCAGTCACCGCCTGGTTGGCGCCGACGAGCTTCAGCACATCCACGCCGTCGTGGCTGTCCTCTGGGGTGAGATCTGCGTGGAGGGCGGCGTCGCGAAGCGACATCATGAGTAGCTTCGGCGAGAGGGGCTTCTCGGTGTTCCACGCGGGGCACACCGCCTGGCAGCGGCCGCATTCGGTGCAGGTGGCCGAATCGAGCAGCATCTTCCACGAGGCATCGCCGACGGTGCCGGTGCCGAGGCAGGCAGGCTCACTCTGCTCGAGATCGGCGAGCCGGAGAGGGCGCGGACCATCCATCAGGGGGCTGAGCGCGCCAAGGGAGGGACTGCCGTCGTAGTTGCGGGTAAAGAAAAGGTTGAAGAACGCGAGGATGCGGTGCCAGGACACGCCCCAATGCAGGTTGCGTCCCACCACGATCAGCCACGTCATGCCGGTGAGCAGCTTGAACAGGGCGAAACCGCTGACCATGAGCGGTGCGGCCGGCAGTAGCTGGGATAGGGGACCGGTCACCCAGTCTGTCCACGGCGAATAGCCGCCATAGGTAGCGATGGCGCCGGCCTTGACCAGCAGAATACCGAGGCCTTCGAGGAAGACCACTGCCTCCACGAAATGCGCGGCGGTGGCGTTCGAGCCATAGAAACGATCGACGCGGTTCGCGCGGCCCACGCGCAGGCGAGTGATGAACAGAAAGAGAATGCCCACGACCGTGCCCAGCCCGAGGACTTCCTCGAGCAGCCGGTAGACGCGCAGCTCATGCAGCCACGGCCAGCCGCCGGCGGGATTGAAGGTTTGGATATAGGCCTCAAACCAGACCACCACACCAAATAAGAACCCCACCATCACCAGCCAGTGGGCAATCGCCACTGCGGGTTTGGGCATCATTTCGCCGTGCCCGAACACCTTGCGCAGCACCTGGAAGGCACGGCTAAAGGGGCGATCGGTGCGAGTGGTGGTGGGCGTGCCCTGGGAGACGAAGCGGACAATGCGCCAGCACCCGTGCAGAAATACCGCCCATGCGGGCAATGACAGCACGACGCCCGCAATCCCCAAAAGGGTAGTCATGGTTGTTTCCCGTTCAGCTTCGGCAGTAGTCCCTCGCATTTTAGCTTTAGGACGCCGCCATGCGGTTGTCAGCACTGCCTAAGCGATACGCCCAGACTCGGCGGGAGAACTCACTAAGCTGGAAGGAGGAAACACCACGACAGCGATGTCACTAGCGAAGGATCCAGAGAAAAAACGATGCCCAACATTATTTGGCAGATTTATCCACTCGGCTTCACCGGCGCCCCCGTGCGCCCCAGCGAGGGAGAGCGCGAGACCACCCCGCGGCTGCGCCATATCTGTAATTGGCTGGACTATGCCGCCGAGATCGGCGCGGACACCATTCTGCTTAACCCGATCTTCGAATCCGCCACCCACGGCTATGACACCATCGACCATCTGCAGATAGATACTCGCCTCGGCACGGATGAGGACTTCGATCACCTAGTGAAGGTGTGCCGCGAGAAGAACCTTGAGCTGGTGCTCGACGGGGTGTTTAACCACGTCGCTGAAAGCCACGAGTTGGCCACCGCGGGGCATGTCAGCGGCGGCGACTTTGAAGGACACGGCGATCTGCTGGAGCTGGACCACTCCTCCTCCGAGGTGGAGGACTATGTGGTGGATGTGATGTGCCACTGGCTCGAGCGCGGCATCTCTGGGTGGCGCCTCGACGCCGTGTATGCCACCGATCCGGAGTTCTTTGCCCGCGTCACCACCCGGGTGCGTGAGCGTTTCCCGCACGCGTGGTTTGTGGGCGAGATGATTCACGGCGACTACAACGACTATGTGGCCAAGGCGCATCTGGACTCCATTACCCAATACGAGCTGTGGAAAGCCATCTGGAGCTCCATCAAGGATCGGAATTTCTACGAGCTGGAGTGGACGCTGAAACGCAACGCCGAGCTCAACTTCACCCCGATGACCTTCGTGGGCAATCACGACACCACCCGCATCGCCAGCCAGGTGGGGGAGCACGGTGCCGCTATCGCCGCTGTGTTGCTCTACACCCTGCCGGGTATACCCGCCATCTACTACGGCGATGAACAGGGCTTTACCGGGGTGAAAGAGGAACGAGTCGGCGGCGACGATTCCGTGCGGCCCACCTTCCCCGGCTCCCCGGAGGAGCTACACGAGATCGGGAAGTGGATGTATGCGCTGCATGAGCAGCTAGGGCGGCGTCGACAAGCCCAGCCCTGGATCAAGGACGCCCAGGTAGAGATCACCGATATCGACAACGCGGTGCTCGCCTATCGGGTATTTGATGAGAACAACAGCATGAACGTGCGCGTGGAGCTGGACCCGCCGCGGGCAGAGATCGATGGCGAATCTGTGGGGCTCTAGTCGCGGCTCGATACAGGGCTAGTCGGGCACGGCCGCGGCAGGTAGTAGTCCCACGGTGCTCATCGCGGTTCTTGCTAGACTCCAACTCTATGACGCACATCGTAGAGTCTCGGCCCCTCATCGTTTCCGCAACGAAAGAGGAGGCCGCCTATCTGCCCGAGGATGTGCCGGTACTGATCACCGGCATCGGCACCCTCGCCGCCGCAATCAAGCTCACCGCCCTGTTGGCCGAGGCCCGAGCCGAAGGGCGCACCCCCTCGCACATCATCAATATCGGCACCGCGGGCGGCCTCAAGGACGGCGTCTCTGGTGTATTCGAGATCGCCACGGTGTTCAAGCATGATCTCGACCGCGATGTCTTTGAAGACGCCACCGGCCGCGGCTGGGGCGAGCCCTATGAGCTGAAGAAGGTTGGCCCGCTGCCCGCGGCGGGGCTGGCCACCGGCGATAGCTTTATTCGCGACTCCGAGACGCGCGCCCGGCTGGGCCACTATGCCGAGCTGGTCGATATGGAGGGCGTCGCCTTTGTGGAGGTAGCGCGTTTCTTCGATATTCCGATCACCCTGATCAAGCAGGTCAGCGACTCCGCAGACGAGAATGCTGCCACCACATGGTTCGACGTGGTCGATCACAGCGCCAAGGAGATCGCCGCCGTGGTGGGGGAGTATCTCTAACAAGCCACGGCCAGCAGAATAAGGCCCTCGTGGCCTAGCCCAAGCGCGGGGCGTCCTGCTCGAGGGACACCTGCGCGGTGGCGCCCGAAAAAGCACCGCCGGAGAGTACGTTTCCGGCGGTGCTGTGCTGTGTAACGAGGGGGGTTAGTCCTCGTCGTCCTGGCTCTTCTTTGCATCCTTGGTGGACTGCAAGGAGCTTTCCTTGCGGGTGCCCAAGGCCAGCATCTTCTGCCGGATGGTCTCGAAGCTTTGCAGGCCTTCCGATGATTGATCGCCCTTGGCGGTGGCGATCTCAATATCGTCGGCGGTGATCTCGCCGGCGCGCAGCGCCACCAGATCAGAGTGATAGCGCAGCCAGACCGCGAGGGTGGCTGCTACCGGTACGGCCAAGAAGGCGCCAATTATGCCGAAGAGGGTAGAGCCCACGGTCACCGACAGCAGCACGATCACGGGGTGCAGGTTCATGGCCTTGGACTGCAGGATCGGGGAGAGCACATTGCCCTCCAGCTGCTGCACGATGAGGATCAGCGCCAGCACGGCAATGGCCGTGCCCACGCCATTGGACACCAGCGCAATCAGCACCGCGATCGTGCCGGCAGAGATCGCACCCACGATGGGGATGAAGCCGGCGAAGAAGGTGATGGTGGCCAAGGCCAGGGCTAGCGGCACCTGCAGAATGAGCAGGCCGGCGCCGATGAGCACGGCATCCACCAGCGACACGATGGCCTGGGCGCGGATGAAGCCTGCGAGGGTATTCCAAGTGCGGGTGAGCACCTCGCTCAAGTGCCAGCCGGCGTTGTGCCCAGCATAGCGGCGAACGAAAGGTAGGAAACCGGTGCCGTCCTTGAGGAAGAAGAAGGTGAGCACGAGCATCACCACGAAGGTGACCGCGATAGAGGAGGCGGCAGACAATCCGCTGAACACGCCCGAGGTGATCTGGCTGGACTGCTGCTGCAGCCGCGAGGTCACCTGGTCTATCAGCCCATTGAATTGCTCCAGCCGCAGATTCAGCGGCGGGCCCTGGACCCAGTCGATGAGCTGATCCGCGCCGCGGCGGGCCTCTTTCCACAGCACTTGGCTTTGCGACGTAATGCTCGGGGCGATGGCAGCAATAACCCCACCGAAGACCGCAAAGAAGCCCAGAATTACCAGCAGCGCGGACAGCCCAGCGGGAACCTTTTTGCTGCGAAGCCAGCGCACCGGCGGCCACAGCACTGTACAGAGGAGGATAGCCAAGAGGATCGGGAGCAAACCGACCCAGATTTTGGCCAGACCGAACCACAGCAGGGTAGCGGCAATCACAAGAATGACAAAGCGCAGGGCCCATCCGGCCAGCCAGCGGCCATCCGAGCCGAGAATCGCGCCGCGATCGACCTCGTCGCTGGATTCCTCGCCGCCCTCGCTCAGCGGTGCGGGACCGGGATTAGCCGCCGAAGTATCGCTGGCGCGCTCTGTGGCCGTGGAGCCAGAGTGGTCGGACTGCGCCGCCTCTGCTTGAGTGGCCGCGTGGCGCGGGCGATGATCCACATCGTGGAAGGTGTCGGTGGCCTCGTCGAGGCCATCGTAGGGCTTATCGTTCATTCCATCTCTTTCGCAGTGGGACGCGACATCGGACATAAAGGCCATTCACGCGCGCTAGAAAACCGAGCGCGGATATCGCGTTAAGGGAATAAAAAGGCTGCTCAGAGTAATCACAGGGCGTTCCATGTGCTGGGAATGGGAGCAGCGTAAGACACATTCTATGGACTAGGCCAGCACAATGCTAAATGGAGCGAGCAGTACGAGTTAGGGTGCGAGCCAGTGTGGGCGGGGCCGAGGGCCCGCTGTGGAGCGCCGTCGAGCGCTGCGGAGATAACACATGCCCCGCCACAGCCTGTCCCGAGCAGGTGGCAGGTGATGGCGGGGCTGAATGGTCGAGGCGAAAAGCCTGGACTAGAGGATCATCGCCGCGATCCAGCCTGCGGCCATGAGCGGCAGGTTGAAGTGTAGGAAGGTGGGGATCACCGAGTCGCGGATGTGATCGTGCTGGCCATCGGCGTTCAAACCGGCCGTGGGACCGAGGGTGGAGTCCGAGGCGGGCGAACCGGCATCACCCAGCGCACCGGCGGTGCCGATGATGGCCACCGTGGCCAGCGGCGAGAAGCCCAGCTCCATACACAGCGGGACGTAGATGGTGGCGATAATCGGCAGGGTAGAGAAGGAGGAGCCGATACCCATGGTGACCACCAGGCCCACGGCCAGCATGACGAGCGCGGCGACGCCTTGGTTGCTGCCGAAGGCGTTGGTGGCGTCTTCCACCAGGGTGGTCACGTGCCCAGTTTCCTTCATAACCGCGGCAAAGCCTTGGGCGGAGATCATGATGAAGCCGATGATGGCCATCATCTTCATACCATCGGTAAAGACATCATCGGCCTCATTCCACTTCACCGCGCCGGTGATGAGGATGATGGACAGGCCCACCAAGGCTCCCACCAGCAGGGAGTTGGATTCGGCGCCCATGGCCTGCATGACTACCTGGATGGCAAAGGTGGCCACGATAGCGATGAGGGCCACGATGATCTGATAGGTGCTGGCCCGCGGGGTGGTGGCGGATTCCACCTCTACCTCAGTGACGGCGGGTGCCGCCGTGGAGCCGGTGGCCGGGGTGGACGGCTGGGTGCGGGTTTCTGCAGGGCGGGAGGTGTCCTCGCCAAGAACCGGCAGATCCTCGTAGTGGCGGCGGCCGCGGTAGCTGATAAAGAGGGCGATGAGCAGACCGATGAGCATGCCGAGCGCCGGGATGCCCATGGCTTGCATGATATTGATCCCCGAGGTGTCCATGCCGGCGTCTTGAATATTGCCCAGCAGGATGTCATTGAGGAAGATATTGCCGAAGCCCACCGGCAGGAACATGTAGGTGGTGACGAGGCCGAAGGTCAGCGTGGTCGCCACCGCGCGACGGTCCAAGCCGATGCGGTTGAACACGGTGAGCAGCGGCGGGATGAGCAGCGGAATAAAGGCGATGTGCACCGGGATGAGGTTCTGCGACATCACCGCCATGGCGAAGATACCGAGGATCAGCGCCCACTTGGTGGTGGCTTCTGCACGCTCAGAGGCCTCGCCGGCCGAGCGATCCATTTTCGTGATGATCCAGTCCGCCAACATCTTGGGCAGACCGGTGCTGGCGATGGCCATGGCGAAGGCGCCGAGCAGCGCATAGCTGAGCGCGATACTGGCGCCGCCTGCCAGACCGTCCTGGAAGGCGAGCATGGTGCCATCGACCCCCAGACCACCAATCAGTCCACCGACGAGGGCGCCGATGAAGAGGGCAAGCACGACATGGACGCGGCTGACAGCCAAGACCAGCATGACGATGACCGCAACTAATACTGCATTCACGCGACTGATCTTAGAGTAGCGTTATCTATTTCTTAGGATTCACCCCTTGATGGGGCACGGGCGTGACGGGCGTCTCCTCCGCGCTGTGGCTTTCTTGGACTAGAGGCCGGTAGAGCACCCACAACACCGCGATGCAGGCCACGCTCCACCACAGGTAGCTATTGCCCACCACGTGCCAGAAGAGGTTCCACTCCCCGCCGAACTCGGGGATGGGAGTAAAAGCCTTCGGGTCCAGCAGGAAGCAGAAGAATCCCACAGCGGCAAAGACTTTCCAGACAACGCGCATCCGGCTGCTGAAGCTATCGCCGGTGGCGGGATGCGTCACCCGCAGGGTCACGGCGATAACCAGTAGCGGAATCCATACCCAGTGGTGGGTCCAGGACACTGGGCTGGCCAGCAGCGCGATGAAGCTATTGGCCGCCAAGGCTTCGAAGGGGGCCTGGGCGCGGAAGAGTCGCACCATCAGTGCGGCCACCACGGCGATGGTGATGAGGGCAAGTAGCAGCCACAGCGTGGAGCCGGAGTTGTCATCGCGCAGCCCCGCCCGCCACAACGCACCGTTGAAGGACTGGTTGGCGGGAAAATCCATGTTGCCGATGCGCCCCGTGGAGGCGAGCGTATCCAGCCAGTAGGTGCGCGAATCCTGCGGCAGAATCACCCACGCAATCCCCGTAAGCCCCAGGGTGCCGGCCCCCATGCGCAGAATCGACGCCCAGTCGCGCTGCAGCAAAAACCAGAGGCCAAAGACCGCTGGGGTGAGCTTGATGGCCACGGCGGCGCCGGTGAGCACGCCGCGCCAGCGCCGTGGCAGAACCATGGTGTCCACGATGATCAGCGCGATGAGGAAAATATTGATCTGCCCGTAGACCACGGTGGACCAGATGGGGCCGATCGGCACCAGCGCTGCCGTGGTGGCGAGCGCGAGCCACGATCCGGTGGAGGAATCCACGGCGGCGAAGCGGGTGAGGATCAGCCGCGTCAGCGCGAAGAGCACGGCCACATTGGCGAGGGTGATACACAGCGACGCCACCGTGTGCGAACCGAAGGTGAGCGGCACAAAGAGCAGCGCCGAGATCGGCGGATAGGTGAAGGGCAACACCACATCTGGGGTGATCTGAAACGCCCCGCTATACAGCTCCTGGCCGTCGAGCACCCGCTGGGCGCCCACACGGTAGACCTCCATGTCCACGCGATAGCGCAGGCCGTGGCCATTATAAAAGGCATAGATGAGGGACGCGGCCATCATCAGTACGAAGACCACCTTGTGCCATCGCGAAAAAGAGATATGGCGAGGTGTGCCCGACGCGGCTGTGGCGGAGAGCGCGCCGCGATCGGCAGGGCTAAGGGCGGGGAGCATCGGCAACGAACCTTCAGGGATGTCACGAATTACGACTGAGCCCTTATATTAAGCCACATCGATAGCTTCGAGGTATGGCTTGTGAGTAAGCAGGGCGGCGTCGATAAGCGTCGGCGGGATCACTGGCACAGAGGGGACCCCAGTACATGGGTTCGTGGGTGGGCGTGGTATAAGGCGATTTTTCACAGGCCGATTCATGCTCTACCCTTTACCTAGCATGTGGACGAACCTCTTCGCCGATAAGGACCGCGTATTTTCCAGGCCCGCGAACGGTCGAAGGGGTTATTTCACGTCCCACGACGTATACCTTGTGATCCCACCCCCATCCGCCGCGCCAAAAGAAAAGAAGTAGATGACAGCTCAGGACTTGCAGGCCGACGATCGCGCTAGTGAGCAGACCCGCGTTAGCGAGCCTGCTGCTGGGGTGAACGGTGCGACCGTTCTTTTTGTTGGGGCTGGCCCCGGCAACCCCGAGCTGCTCACCGTGCGGGCGCGCGATGTGCTGAGCCACACCGTCTACGCCTTGGTTGATGAGGTGGTGCTGCCGGGCGTGCGCGATATTGTGGGGCAGTCGCTGAGCGTGCCGCAGGCCAAGATTGATCAGTGGAATGCTGATTATGAGGCCGCCTGCGCCGCCGCGAAGGCCAAGGGGGCGCGCCGCAAGCCGCCGAAGCCGCCGCAGCCTGGGGCAGGGGAGATCACCGAGGTCACCGCTATTATCGACGCCGCCTCGCAGGAGGATTCGGCCGCCGAGCCCAGTGTGCACGCTAGTGTGGATTGGCTCGAGGAGAAGGTGCGCCAGGGCCATGACGTGATCCGGCTCGTGGCCGGCAATCCGCTGTCTAATGATCACACCCTGCGGGAGATCAACGAGGTCTCGCACCGCGGCATCGAATTCCAGGTAGTGCCAGGCATGTCACTGCCGGCGACCGTGCCTTCCTTCGCCGGCATTGCCACGGGATCGACCTATACCGAAACCGATGTGGCCGCCACCGATGTGGACTGGGATCAGCTGGCCGAGGCGCCGCAGCCGCTGGTACTCACCGCCACCCAAGACGATCTGGCCACCATCGCCGCCGAGCTGAGCGAACGCGGCATGGCCGCCAACACCCCAGTATCGGTGACGGTGCACGGCACCACCCGCCTGCAGCGCACCCACGACACCCAGCTGAACACGCTTGGCAAGCTCAACGGGGAATTCCCCGGCCAGCTGGTGGTCACGATCGGGCGCGGCGTGGATGCCCGCTCGAAATACTCCTGGTGGGAGACCCGCCCGCTCTACGGATGGCGCGTGCTGGTGCCGCGGGCGAAGGCGCAGGCCGCGGACATGTCCACCCGCCTGGCCAGCCACGGCGCTATCCCCCAAGAAGTGCCCACCATCTCGCTGGAGCCGCCGCGCAACCCTGCCCAGATGGAGCGCGCCATCAAGGGCATTGTGGAGGGGCGCTACCAGTGGATCGTGCTCACCAGCGTCAATGCCGTGGACGCGCTGTGGTCGAAGCTGCAAGAGTTCGGCCTCGATGCCCGCGATCTCGCCGGGGTGCGCATCGCCGCGGTGGGGAAAAAGACCGCAGCCGCCATCCGCGTCTGGGGTATTAGCCCCGAGCTGATGCCGCACGAGAAGCACCAGAACGCCCATGGCTTGGTGGAGGTATTCCCCGAGTATGACGAGGACCTCGACCCCGTAGGTCGGGTGCTGCTGCCGCGCGCCGACATCGCCACCGATGTGCTGGTCGATGGCCTCAAGGCCAAGTTCTGGGACGTTGATGATGTGGTGGCCTACCGCACCGTGCGGGCCGCCCCGCCCTCGGCGGAGATCCGCGACATGATCAAAACGGGCGGCTTCGATGCCGTGTGCTTCACCTCCTCGTCCACCGTGCGCAATCTCGTCGGAATCGCTGGTAAGCCGCATCAGCGCACCATCATTGCCTGCATTGGTCCGATGGCGGCCGCCACCGCTAAGGAGCTGGGGCTGCGCGTGGATGTGGTGCCGGAGGAAGCGAGCGTGCACAACGTAGTGGATGCCCTGGCCGATCACGTCGCCCAGTTGCGGGCCACTGACCAGCTGCCGCCGCCGCGAAAGAAGCGACGCAGCCGGAAGAAAGCAACGAAGAAGTAGACAAGCGCGCGGGTGGTCCCCCGCGCGCTGTCGCGCGTTAAGGTAGGAAGCATGTCTGAGTTTTCCGAGAATACTGCTGGGGCCCGCGACGCACACTACGATGCCGGACTGCTCCGCCGTCCGCGCCGTCTGCGCAGCTCATCGGCTATGCGTGAGCTTGTGGCCGAGACCCGCTTGCACCCGAGTGATCTGATCTTGCCGATGTTTATCGCCGATAAGATCGACGCGCCGAATGAAATTTCTTCCATGCCGGGGGTGTACCAGCACACGGAAAACTCCCTGCTGCACGCCGTCGAGGACGCCGCCGAGGCGGGGGTGCGCTGCATCGACCTCTTCGGTGTCCCGGTGGAGGACAGCAAAGACCATAACGGCTCGCAGAGCTGGGCCGAGGACGGCATCCTCAACCGCGGAGTGCGGGCAGTGCGGGAGCGCTTCGGCGACGATGTGCTGGTCATGGCCGATACCTGCCTCGATGAGTTCACCGATCACGGCCACTGTGGGGTGCTCACCACTGATCGCTTCGGCGCCACCGTGGTGGATAATGACGCCACCCTGCCCTGCTATCAGCGCATGGCCGTGGCCCAAGCCGAGGCGGGCGCCCACATTGTGAGCCCCTCCGGCATGATGGATGGCCAAATTTCCGCCATCCGCGCGGCCCTTGATGCCGCCGGCTTCCAGGACGTGGCCATCATGGCCTACTCCGCCAAATACGCCTCCGCCTTCTTCGGCCCCTTCCGCGACGCCGTGGGTTCTTCCCTGCAGGGGGATCGCCGCACCTATCAGCAGGATCCCGCGAACTTCCGCGAATCCCTGCTGGAGGTGGATCTGGATGTGGCAGAAGGCGCCGACTTCGTGATGGTCAAGCCCGCCCTGCCCTATCTGGATGTGCTGGCCGCCGTCAAGGAACGCGTGGAGGTGCCCGTGGCCGCCTACCAGGTCTCTGGCGAGTACTCCATGATTCACGCCGCCGCCCGCAATGGCTGGATTGATCTTGACGCCGTGATGATGGAATCCGCCCTGTCCATTAAGCGCGCCGGCGCCGACCAGATTCTCACCTACTTTGCCGTGGACCTCGCCCGCCGATGCGGCTAAAGGCGAGACCAGACACCCTAGAGCCAGATAGGTCAGCTGTGCACAACCACACCCCAGCACCACCACCCAGCAGCCCCGGCGGGATGGGCGGCCAGCCTGCACCTGGCGGCCAGCCTGCTCCTGGCGGCCAGCCTGTCCCCGATGCGCCGCCGCCGGAGCGCCCCAGCGGACTCGGTGAGCCGGAGCGCCAGCTGCAGCCGCCGCAGCCGGAGCGCCCTGGTGATCGCAGCCCGCGCACCCCGCGCCGCGGCCCCTCGCGTCCCTGGGATGCGAAGCCGGACCCCCAGCCCTCCCACGGGCCTGCAGGGCCAGGTAGCGATCAGCGCCAGCAGCCACCACGGGGCGGGCGCCGCACCGAGCCTGAATCGAAGGAGCGGCCGGAATCGATCGATCTTGCCGTCAAGGTGTGGTGGGTGCTGATTTTCGCCGAGGTGCTGCGGCATGTGGTGCTGGTGCTCACCACCGCCATGAACCCCCGCGAGGTCGCCTCCCAGGTGATCGCCACCATGGACTCGGAGCAAGTATCCCAGCTGGAGAACCTGGGGGATACCGCCCTGAATCTGGCGGTGATCGGCTACTACGTGGGCATCATGCTCTTCGCCTTCGCGATCTTGGCCATTGTCGCGTGGATGGTGAATGTGATCGCCCGCGCTCGGGAGAAGGCGCCCAGCGCGAAGCGGCTACTCACCTTCTTTGGCATCTACTTCACCATTCGGGCGCTGTTCGTGTTCTTCTCTCCGCCGCCGATGTCCGATCCGAACTCGGTGCAATTCCTCATCGACGGCTCCCTGCAAATTGTGGTGGGCGTGGCAGCAGTCTTGGGCCTGGTGTTTTTCTCCCGCCCCGAGTCGAAGACGTGGATCGAGCCCGCAGAGACCCAGCGCTAGCGGTCCCGCCGCTGCTTCGCCCTACCCCTTGCTGTTGAAGGATATCGCCATGATTCACCCCGCCTCGGCCCCGCAGCCTACAGCCCCCGCCAGTATTCGGGTGGGATTTTTCCTCCTGCTCGCCGGGGCGGCGCTTATGATCCTCGCCGGGCTGGTGGTCACCACCGCCGGCTATCAGGGGGATCCCGCCGCGCCGCTGGAGTTCCAAGACAGCGTGGTGCGTAATCAACGCATCGTCGGCTTCTTTAATATGGTGTTAGGGCTGGTGATAGCGGGCCTCGCCGCGCAGCTGCACTCCGGCTCCGCCCGCTCGCGCCGCATCCTTCTGCTCGTGCTAGCCATCGTCATCGTGCTCGACGTGATGGCCTTCGTTTTCCGCTTCGTCGGGCTGTCCTTCGGGCTGATACCCATGGTCTTGGCGCTCGGTGGGCTGGCCATCTTCCGCCCCACGGCGAATGACTATGTGGCCGCCTGCGGCGCGTGGCGGAAAAAGCGTGCCCAGAATACTCATCCCGAGTCCGCCCCTGATCGCGAGAGCGAGGAGTAAACAATGAGCCCCCTGAGTAATGGCAGTCGCGCCGATCTCAGCCCGGCCGCCCTACGCGCGGACTGGCGAGACATGGACGAGGCCATCAAAGAGGCCAAAAAAGCGGCCAGCCTCGCCGGATTAAACACCGATGCCTCCTCCTCTGATCTCGCCTCCCAGCGTCTCGCTTCTCGAGAGGGCTCGGAGCTCATCTCCTTTGCCCTCGAGCTGCAAGGGCTCTCCTCGGCCGCTGCGGCACGCGATGTGGAACAGGCACTGGAATGTATCGACGGGGTACGGGCCTCGCTGATTTACACCAACTCGATCGCGTGGATCACTGCACCCACCAGCATCCCGCCCGAGACGATCATTGAGAAGCTGGCCAATATGGGGGTGCGGGCCGAGCTCACGGAAGGCTCGCTGCGTCGTCGCGCGGATCGCCTCATCGCCCCGCCGGTGCACCACGCGCAGCGGCATCCGCACCGCAGCTCCCTGCTGGAGCGCATCAAAGGCACCAAGCAGGCCCTCACCGAGGCCAACCCCGAAAACCGGCACCTGGGCCTAACCCTGGAGCGCAACGACAACGCCGATGTGCTCTTTACCGCCCGCGGGCTGGTCACTATCGATCGGCTGCTGGTGAGCCTCGTGCTCACCATCCCGATTTTGGTCTTTAGCTATGTGCCCTCGCTGCAGATCGACTACTGGCAGTGGATCAGCTTCGCGCTATCTATCCCCGTGGTCACTTGGGGCGCATGGCCCTTCCACCGAGCGGCGCTGGGGGGATTGCGGCGGAAGATGTCCGCGCTGGACGCGGCCAGTGCGGCGGCCATCCTCGCCGCCTTCGGCTGGTCCATGATCATGCTCTTTTTCACCCCAGCCGGCTCTATCGGCTGGACCTCCGAACCGCGCTGGTTCGCCTATGACTACCCCTCGATCCTCGATGGAGAGCTCTTCTTAGATGTGGCCTGCGGTATGACGGTACTGCTGCTGGGCGGGCGCATCGCCATGCGTCACTCCCGCTCCAACTTGGTAGAAGACGCCCGCCGCGAGCACGAGGGCACCATGTATGAGGTGACGGTGGTGCGCAAAGCCGGCCCCCGTGCTGCCGCCGTCAAACAGGTGGTGCCCGTGCAGGAGCTGCGGGTGGGCGATGACATCCTGGTGCCCACCGGGGGAGTGATTCCCTGCGATGGCCACGTTGTGGGCGGTGCCTCCACGGTGGCCTCGGGGCTGCTGCGCTCGGCAGTGGATCATGATGAGGGCCACCAAGACGCCCGCACCGTGAAGGTGAATTCCAAGGTGTATGCCGGCTCCACTAACCTGGGTGGGCCGCTCAAGATTCGCGTCCGCCACTCCGGCTCCGCCACCCGGCTGGCTGCGATGCTGCGCTGGATCGACGAGTCCACGGCCGTGCAGAACCGCTCCGCGCAGTTGGCCACCCGGTCTGCCTCTCTCTTGGTGCCTTGGGCAGTCACTATCGCCATCGTGGATTTCTGTATGTGGCTGCTCATCCGCGGGAACTACAATGTCGCCTTCGCCACGGCGCTCGCCATTCTCGCCTGCGTGGCGCCGGTATCTCTCGCCATTTCGGCGCCGCTGGCCACCCGCTATGGCATCGAGTCAGGCGCCCGCAAGGGCCTGCTCATCCGTAATTCGGAGACCATCCGCGTGATGGAGCGGGTCAATACCGTGATCTTCAACCGCGTGGGCACCCTGACGAAGGAGACCATGTCGGTGGAAACTGTGATCGCCAGCGATCGCGAAAACCCCGAGCTGGTGTTGCGCGTGGCCGCGGCGCTATCGATGGAGTCTGATCATCCGGTGTCCAAGGCTCTAGTCAAGGCCGCCCGCGAAGCCCGCGACCGCGGGGCCGGCGGCGAGGAGATTCCGCACTGGATCGATGTCTCCCAAGCTCATGTGGACGAGCACGGTACCTTCACCGGGCTCGTGGAAATACCCATCGAGGTCGCGCGCGGTAAAACGGAGATGCGCCAGGTGGAGGCCTCTTTGTGGCGGCCTCGCGACGAGTCCGATCTCGAGGGCCGCCTCGCCCTGGCGATCTCCGCCGGTGGCACCCCGCTGGTGGTCAATTGGAAGGGCAAGCCGCGTGGCGTGATCACCATGCACTCGGATCCCAAGGACGATGCCATGGACGCCATCGACGAGCTGGAGACGATGGACATCGAAACCGTCATGCTCACCCGCGACGCCTATCCGGTGGCGCGCCGCCTGGCGAACTTCATGGGCATCTCCAAAGTGCTCGCCGGCATCGCCCCGGCGAAGAAGACGGTCACGGTCCGCAGCGTCCACACCCGCGGCAACGTTGTGGGCATGGTGGGCGATGAGTCCGTGCGCGGCCCGCTCAACGTGGCCGATGTGGGCCTGCTGGTCCAGCCCGGCGATAATTTCGATGTGCCCGAGGCCGATGTGGTGATCCTGCGCCAGGACGTCTCCGCCATCCCCGAGGCCTTCACCTTGGCGCGCCGCGTCGGCGCCCTCGTCGACCGCAACCTCATGTTCGCTTGGGTGTATAACATCACCGCCATGCTGCTCGCCGCCGCCGGCCTGCTGCACCCGATGGCCGCCACCGTGCTCATGCTCACCAGCTCGTTCATTACGGAGTGGTCCTCCCAGCAGGCGCGACGCTTCTAGCGTATCGACGCCTACCCTAGACACCATGATCCTTCTGACCATTGTCGTTGGCCTCGGGGTGGGGCTCGTGGTGGGTGCATTGGGTGCCGGCGGCGGCATCCTCTCCGTGCCCGCCCTCATCTTCCTGCTGGGCTTCGCCCCGCACGATGCCACCTACGGATCCCTCATCATCGTGGCCACCACCGCCGCGTTCTCCCTTGTCGGCCACGCCCGCCACGGCACGGTGGCGTGGCGTCGCGGCGCCAGCTTTGGCCTGCTCACGGTTCTGGGCTCCTTCCTCGGCGGGCGGGTATCGGTGCTGGTGAACCCCGATCTGCTCCTGGTGCTCTTCGCGGCGCTACTGGCTGTGGTGGCCGGCTATATGGGCTGGCGGGGGCTGCGCGATCGCGCCCAGCCCGAGGCCGCCGCGGCCGCACCGGCGCCCTCTCGTCCCTGGTGGCTGGTGGTGGCATTGGCCTGCGCCACGGGTTTTCTCACCGGTTTCTTCGGCGTCGGCGGCGGCTTCATCGTAGTGCCCGTGCTGGTGCTGGCGCTGGGCATGCGGATGCACCAGGCCGCCGGAACCTCGCTGGTGATTATGATTATCAGCGCCCTGGCGGGGCTGGCGGCGCGAGTCGGCACCGACTTCGGCGGAGATTATCTGACCGTGCTGATCTTTACCGCCGCCTCGGTGGTGGGCGGCATAGCGGGCGAGCCGCTGACTCGGCGAGTGCGCCCCTATCAGCTCACCCTGGCCTTCGCCACGCTGCTGGCCGTGGTGGCTGCGGCGACCGCCCTGGAAACGGTGCTCGGCTGAGCCTGCGCCGGGGCCGCCGCCGCGCCGCTGGGCGGGCCATGATCCGGCAAGGGGCAGCTCGCTAGCGACGTGTCCTACGGGTAGGGCATGATGGAACACTATGACAGACTCCGCCTCTGCCCGCCGCCGCTCGATCCCTTCCGCGCCGTTGCTCGCCGCCGCGCATGGCCGCACCCCCAGCCGCACCCCGGTGTGGTTCATGCGCCAGGCAGGGCGGTCGCTGCCGGAATATCGCAAGGTGCGCGAGGGCATCGCCATGCTGGACTCCTGTTTTATGCCGGAGCTACTGGCCGAGATCACCCTGCAGCCGGTCCGCCGGCATGATGTTGATGCCGCGATCCTTTTCTCCGATATTGTGGTGCCGCTCAAGGCCGCGGGCCTCGATATCGATATCGTGCCCGGCCGCGGTCCGGTGGTGGAGCGGCCGATCCGCTGCGCCTCGGATATTTCGGCGCTGCCGATTCTCGATCACGATGTGGAGGAGATCGTCGCGGGCATTGGTCTCATCCTCAATGAGCTCACTGATCAGCAGGCCCTCATCGGTTTCATCGGCGCCCCCTTTACTCTCGCCAGCTATCTCATCGAGGGCGGGCCCAGCAAAAACCATGAGCAGACCAAGGCCATGATGCACGCCGATCCCGAGAACTGGCATGCGCTTATGCGCCGCATCGTGCCCACCGTGCTGGGCTATCTTGATACCCAGGTGCACGCCGGTATCGACGCCATGCAGCTCTTCGATTCTTGGGCCGGTTTCCTCAGCCAGCGCGACTACCGCGAGTTCGTTCTGCCCTACTCGCAGGAAATCTTCGCGCATATCGAGCAATATGACATTCCGCGCATCCACTTCGGCGTGGGCACCGGCGAGCTGCTGGGCGCGATGGCTGAGGCCGGCCCCGAGGTGGTGGGCGTGGATTGGCGCGTGCCGCTTGACGACGCCGCCTCGCGCATCCGTGCCGCCGCCGGCCCCAAGGTGCTTCAAGGAAACTTGGACCCCGCCATGCTCTTCACCTCGCCAGAGGTGATTTCTTCTGAGGTGCAGCGCATCACGGGCGAGGCCCAGCGGGCCATAGCGGCCGGCGACGCCACCGGTCATATCTTCAACCTGGGACACGGGGTGCTGCCCAGCACCGATGCAGAGATGATCACGCGCGCCGTCGAGATCATCCACGAGACTTAGGAAGTGACATCAGCAACCATGAAGTACGCCATTGTCGGCGCCGGTCTCGCCGGCCTCACCGCAGCCTATGAGCTGAACAAGCACGATAGCTCCGCGCAGATCGATGTGTACGAGGCCGCGGACCGTATCGGCGGGAAGCTGTTCACGGTGCCCTTCGCCTCGGGGCCGACGGATATGGGCGCTGAGGCATTTCTCAACCTGCGCCCAGATATTAAGGAGTTCGTGGCGGAACTGGGGCTCAGCGATAGTCTGCGCTACCCCTCTGGCCTCGGTTCGCTGGTGTACTCCGGAGAGGAATTGCATCCGCTGCCCCGCGGCGGGGCCATGGGAATTCCCGCCACCGCCGCCGAGATCCGGGAGCTGATTTCCGCCGACACGGCCGCCCGCATCGACGCCGAGGGCAACCAAGAACCCATCGCGTGGACGGTGGGTCAGGATCTCAGCGTCGGAGAGCTGGTGCGCCAGCGCTATGGCGATGATGTGGTGGATCATGTACTCAGCTCGCTGCTGGGCGGGGTGTATTCCTGCCAGGCCGATGATCTGGGCGTGCGCGCCACCATCCCGGCGCTGGCCGCCACCTTCGACGCCATGGTCGAGGCGGGGGAGAAGGTCACGCTCTCGGGGGCGGTGAAGAAGATGAATGAGCAGCGCGCCACCGCACGTGCGGCCCGCAGCGACGCCCCAGCCACCGAGCCGACACCGATCTTCGCCACCTTCGATGGCGGCTATGCCACCTTCTATGAGGCGCTGGCTGAGCGCTCCGGGGCGAGGATCTTCGTGGATGCCTTCATCACCGGGCTGCAGCGCTGCGAGGACGGGCTGCGCCTCACAGGCGGCGAGGATGAGGTCTATGACAAGGTCATTATGGCCACCCCTGCACCCACTACCGCGCTGCTGCTGAAGCAGCACAACCCGGCAGCGGCTGCCGCGGCCAAGCAGGTGGAGCTGGCCGGCTCAGTGGTGGTGGGCATGAAGTTCGACGATGCTACCGGCCTGCCCGATAACTCCGGCATCCTCATCGCCGCCGATGAGCCGAATGTGCACACCAAGGCCTTTACGCTCTCCTCGAAGAAGTGGCCGCACCTGGCCGCCCGCGGCGGGGCGCTGGTGCGCGCCAGCTTCGGCCGCTATGGCGATGATTCCTACCTGCGCACCGATGAGGACCAGCTGGTGGACTGGGCCCTGGACGATCTGCAGGCTATCACCGGCTTTGATGGCCGCGCCGCCGGGCTGAGTGAGATCTACACCCAGTACTGGTACGGCGGGATCCCGCGCTACTCCCACACCCACCTAGATACCGTCGCCGCCGTGCAAGAGGCATTGGCTCATGATGCGGATGTGGCGGTCACCGGAGCATGGGTCGGCGGCGTGGGTGTGCCCGCCGTGGTGGCCCATGCGCGCTCCACCGCCCGCGCGCTCCTGGGTGTGCACGAGCGGCCGTAGGGGTGGAAGTGGGCGTCGATAAGCGTCCTGCTGGAGACGTCTACAATGAAGCACATGACTTTTAGCACCTCGCACTCCGCTGAGTACTTTGATCGCGCGCAGAATCTCATCCCTGGCGGGGTGAATTCTCCGGTGCGGGCCTTCGGCTCCGTGGGAGGCCAAACCCGCTTCATCGACCACGCCCACGGCTCCACGCTGGTGGATGTGGACGGCAATGAATACGTGGATCTTTTCTGCTCCTGGGGGCCGATGCTGCTCGGGCACAACCACCCCGCCATCGTGGAGGCCGTGAAGAAGGCCGTGGAGAAGGGGCTCTCCTTCGGCGCGCCCACCCTCGGCGAGGTCGAGCTGGCCCAGACCATCGTGGATCGCACCTCGGTGGAAGAGGTACGCCTGGTGAACTCCGGTACCGAGGCCACCATGTCAGCGGTGCGCTTGGCCCGCGGCTTTACCGGCCGGTCGAAGATCATCAAGTTCGAGGGCTGCTATCACGGCCACGTGGATGCGCTGCTTGCCGCCGCCGGCTCGGGTGTGGCCGATTACTCCCTGCCCGGCAGCCCGGGTGTGACCGGCGCCTCCGCCGCCGACACGATCGTGGTGCCCTATAACGACATCGAGGCGGTGCGCGCCGCCTTCGCCGCCCATCCGGAGGATATCGCCTGTGTGATCACCGAGGCCGCCGCCGGCAATATGGGCACCGTCGCCCCAGTGGAGGGTTTCAACCAGCAGCTCAAGACCCTGTGCGGCGAGTATGGCGCGCTACTGATCATGGACGAGGTGATGACGGGCTTCCGCACCTCCTACCAGGGCTGGTACGGCGTGGATGGCGTGGCCGGCGACCTCACCACCTTCGGCAAGGTGGTCTCCGGCGGGCTGCCCGCCGCGGCCTTCGGTGGCCGCCGCGACATCATGGAATACCTCGCCCCGCACGGCCCCGTGTACCAGGCCGGCACCCTCTCCGGTAACCCGGTGGCGGTGGCCGCCGGTAAGGCCTCGCTGGATAATGCCAGCGCAGACATCTACGATACGGTGCGCGCCCATGCCGATCAGCTGGCCAGCCTCACCCACGCGGCGCTGGACAAGGCCGGAGTGGCGCACCACATTCAGCGCGCCACCACCATGATGTCGGTGCGTTTCGCCGAGGGCGAGGGCCACAATTTCGCCGATATGCAGGGCGCCGATACCTTCCGCTACCCGGCCTTCTTCCACGCCATGCTGGAGCACGGCGTGCACCTGCCGCCGAGCGTATTTGAAACCTGGTTCGTCTCTACCGCGCTGAGCGACCGTGACTTCGAGACCATCGAAAAGGCCCTCGCGGCGGCCGCCGAGGCAGCGGCCGCCGCCACCCCAATCAAGGATGGAGCCTAACGTGGCCAGCACCCCCGAAACCACCATTGTGCACCTGGTCCGCCATGGTGAGGTGCACAATCCGGAGCGCGTCCTCTATGGCCGCCTGCCCGGATATCACCTATCGGAGCGGGGTCGGGCCCAAGCGGCCGCCACCGCCGCCTCCTTCGCCAGCCACGACGTGACCCAGCTCTATAGCTCCCCGCTGCAGCGCACCCGCGAAACCTCCGAGCCCTTTCAGCAGGTCACAGGCCGTGAGCTACAAACCAACGAAGGCCTGCTGGAGGCCGGTAACCGCTTCGAGGGCTTGCGTATCAAATCATGGCGCTCCCAGCTGTGGAATCCGGTGCGCTGGCCGCTATTGGTGGATCCGCGCGTGCCCTCTTGGGGTGAGCCCTATGAGCACATCGCCGAGCGCATGATGGATACCATCGCCGACATTCGCGAGCGCGCTGCCGGGCACGAGGCCATCGTGATCAGCCACCAGCTGCCGATTGTCTGCGTGCAGCGCCATCTGCAGGGCCTGCCGCTCTATCACAACCCGGCCCTGCGCCGCTGCGACCTGGCGTCCGTGACCTCGCTGATCTTCCACGGCGAGGACATCATGGACATGCACTACACCGAACCTGCACGGGACCTCTCATGATGCGCACGATGGCACTGATTCTGAGCCTGGTGGCGGCCGCCGCCACGGCCACGGCCTGCAGCACCGGCGATGATGCCGTGGCCGTGGGTGGAACCTTCTCCTTCGTGGCGCCCGGCGGCGAAACCGATATCTACTACCCGGAGGAGGAGCGCGCCCCCATCGGCACGCTCAAGGGGCCCTCGCTGCTGGACGAGAACACAGAAATCTCCCTGGACGACTACGAGGGCCAGGTAGTGGTGCTCAATGCCTGGGGCCAGTGGTGTGCGCCCTGCCGCTCCGAGTCAGATGATCTGCAGCGGGTGCAGGAGGATATCGAATCCCGCGGGGGCACCGTGCTGGGCATCAATGTCCGCGACCACAATGTGCAGCTGCCACGGGACTTCGTGAAGGACAATGGGGTGAGCTATCCCTCCATCTACGATCCGCCCTTCAAATCGGCAGTGGCGCTGGGCGGTTTTCCCGCCACCGTGATCCCCACTACCATCGTGCTGGATAGACAGCACCGCCCCGCGCACGTGTTCCTGCGAGAAGTCACGGACACCGAGCTGCTCGAGGCAGTGAACCAAGAACTGAGCTAAGGATCTGAGTGGACACCAACGCCGTCGCTGACCTCGTGGCCAGCGGCCCCCTTCTGCTGGGGCTGCTCGCCGCCGCGCTCGCGGGGCTGGTGTCTTTCGCCAGCCCCTGTGTGGTGCCACTGGTGCCGGGCTATATCTCCTATCTCGCCAGCGTGGTCGGCGGCGATATTAGCTATGACGCGCGCGGTGGCACCGTGGTGCGCGGCTCCCGCGCCCGCGTGGCCGGGGCTGCCGGCCTGTTCATCCTGGGCTTTACCGTGGTGTTCGTGCTCGCCACAGTCACCGTCTTCGGCACCATTCAGGCGCTCACCGTGCAGGCCACCACGCTGCAGCGGATCGGCGGGGTCATCACCATCATCATGGGCGTGGCATTCATGGGCTATATCCCGGCGCTGCAAAAAGACACGCGACTGCAGCCGAAGCGCATCTCCACCTGGGTGGGGGCACCGCTGCTCGGCGGGGTCTTCGCCCTAGGCTGGACACCCTGCTTAGGCCCCACTCTGGCAGCGATCATCTCCGTGGCCGTCGGCACCCAAGGCACCACCGCCGCCCGCGGGGTGGCGCTCATCATTGCCTATTGCCTCGGGCTTGGCCTGCCTTTCTTATTGGTGGCGCTGGGGTCGGCCCGGGCGATGAACTCGGTGGACTGGATGAAACGCCATTCCCGCACCATCCAGAAGATCGGTGGCGCCCTGCTCATCGTGGTGGGCGTGTGCTTGGTCACGGGGTTGTGGGATAGCTTTATTAACGTGATCAGGCAGTGGACCGTCAATTACGGCACCACCCTGCTCTAGGCCGCGGCTCCGACTCCTCAAAGGACAACGCTGAGTACCTCATGAAAAACCTCAACCGCTATGTCGTTCGCGCATGGAACTGGCTTACCAGTATGCGCACCGCGCTCATCCTGCTTTTTCTGCTCTCTTTGGGCGCCATTCCCGGTGCCCTTTTGCCGCAACGCAGCCTCAATGAGTCCAAGGTAGAGGAATACATTGCCACCAATGGGCGCATCGCGGAGGTCTACGATAAGCTGCAGCTTTTCGACGTCTTCAGCTCCACTTGGTTCACCGCGATTTATGTGCTGCTGTTCATTTCTTTGATCGGCTGTATTCTGCCGCGCAGCTGGGAGCACTATCAGGCCATGAAGCAGCCGCCGGTGCGCGCTCCCAAAAAATTGGAGCGCCTCCCGCACTACTCCGAGGGCGTCGTGGAGGAGAGCCCGGATGAGGTGCTCGCCGCGGCCCGCAGCCGGATGAAGGGTTGGCGGCTGAAGGAGTACTCGGCCGCGGAGGATCGCAGCGGGCAGCGTTCGCTGGCGGGGGAGAAGGGCTATGCGCGCGAGCTGGCCAATCTCGTCTTTCACCTCGGTTTAGTGGGCATGTTGATCACCGTGGCCTGGGGCCGGTTGAGCTACTACGAGGGGCAAGTGATCGTGGTGGCTGATACCGAGGAGTCGCAGTTCTGCAATACCGCGGTGGCAAACTATGACAGCTTCCGCCACGGCGCCACCTTCGATGGCACCAGCCTTAACCCCTTCTGCATCGACGTTCACGACTTCACCGCCGACTATCTGCCCAATGGCCAGGCGGAGATGTTCCACAGCAACGTCTCCTGGGCCGAGGGCGAGGACGTATATTCCGACCCCTCCACGTGGCAGGACTATGAGCTGCGGGTGAACCACCCGCTGCGTATCGCCGGCGATCGCGTCTATCTGCAAGGCCACGGCTTCGCCCCCACCGTCACGGTCACCTGGCCGGATGGGGAAAGCCGCACCCAGACCCTGCAGTTCCGCCCCGATGATCCCACCTTCTTCCTGTCCTCCGGCGCGATGCGTTTCGATCCGCCGGCGGGAATGTATGAGGAGCTCTCGGAGCGCCGTGAAAACCAGATCGCCCTCGAGGGGCTCTTTGCCCCCACCGCTGCGTGGTCGGGTGAAAACAATGAGCTGCTCGCCTCCGCCTTCCCCGCGATGCGCGATCCCGCCCTCGCCATCGATATCTATCGCGGCGATGCCGGGCTGGATACCGGGCGCGGGCAGTCGCTGTGGAGCCTCGATCCCTCCCTGGTGCACACCGGCCAGCTGCAGAAGCTGGAGCGCGTCAATCTGCTCCAAGGTGAGTCCATCACCCTTGATGATGGCACCACCGTCACTTTCGACGGCGCCAAGGAGTTTGTGAACCTGCAGATCAGCCACGATTCCACCCAGATCTGGGTGCTGGTGAGCACCATGATCACCCTGGCGGGGCTCGTGGGGTCGCTCGCTATCAAGCGCCGCCGCATCTGGATTCGCGTCAGTCCGGTTGCGGGCGGCACCCGGGTAGAGACCGGTGGTCTGGCCCGCACCGACCGCGCCGGCTGGGGCGAGGAGCACGACACCCTCGCCCGCGCCCTCTACGGGCTGCCCGATCCGGAGGATGAGAGCTTCGACGCCGAGGTGGATGCCCAGCACATTAGGGGCTAGCCGCGACGCCGCTCGGCCCCCGCTGGGGCCCCGTCGAGCAGGGCAGGCTTATTGAAATTGCCCTAAGGTTCGCTACACTCTCACGAAGAATAAACTCTTGACGGGATAGGACGACTAGTGAATTCCCTGCCGGTTAATCAGTCTGTGGCGACGTTTTCGGATCTCACCTTCGCCTCGGCGTTTGTGGTGTACTTCTTGGCGCTCGCGCTCGCGATCGTCTACTACGTGAAGCACACCGCCGCCGCGGAGGCCACGATCGACGCCACACACCCCGTGCTCGTGGGCACAGCGAGCTCCGCATCGGGATCGGATGCCGATTCCGGCAGCTCAGTTACCCCGCCGCCGGCCGCGATTAAGAAGGCAGCAGAACTAGAGGCGAAGGCGCAGCGCTTCGCCAACATGGCGCAGACCATGGTGTTCCTTGGCATCGTGCTGCATGCCACCTCCTTGGTGCTGCGCGGTGTCTCCGCCTCCCGCTTCCCCTTCGGTAACCTCTACGAGTACGTCTCCGTGATCACCTTCGGCACCATGCTGGTGACCGCGCTGATGGTCACCTCCCGCGCCATCCCGGCGCTGTGGCCGTGGGTACTCACCCCAGTGCTGGCGCTGATGTTCTTCGGCGGCACCAAGCTCTATGCCGAGTCCGCGCCTTTGGTTCCGGCCCTGCAGTCCATGTGGTATCCCATCCACGTCTCCACCGTGGTCACCGGCGCCTCTATCTGCATGCTCTCCGGCCTCGGCTCGCTGGTATTCCTCTTCCGCAGTCGCTTCCCCAAGGGCACGGAGCCCGCTACTTTCCTAGGGCGGGTAGCCCGGCCGCTGCCCGCGGCGAAGGTCTTGGATCAGATTGCCTATAAAACGGCCATCTGGGCGCTACCGATCTTCGGCCTGGGTATTGCCTTGGGTGCGATCTGGGCAGAGTCCGCGTGGGGCCGTTTCTGGGGCTGGGATCCGAAGGAGACCATGTCGCTGGTCACCTGGCTGCTCTTGGCCGCCTATCTCCACGCCCGCGCCATCCCCTCCTTCAGCCGCGTGTTCTCCGCCTGGATCAACGTGGTCTGCCTCGGCACCATGGTGTTTAACCTCTTCTTCATCAACATGGTCACCTCGGGCCTGCACTCCTACGCTGGCCTCAACTAACGCCCCTGCCTGTACCGAGCGGGTGTGGCCACTGCGGCGCGCCCGCACCGCGCCCGCTTCTCGCCCGCGCAGAAAGGACCTCTGTCGTGCATCTCGTGGTCACCGGCGGCGCCGGTTTCATTGGCGCGAACTTTGTGCGCCGTACTCGGCTCACTCGCCCCGAGGTGGAGCGCATCACCGTCCTCGATGCGCTCACCTACGCTGCCAACCCCGATAGTCTGGCCGGTACGGATGCGCAGCTGGTGCAGGGGAATATCTGCGATGAGCAGCTCGTGCACGAGCTGCTTCACGACGCCGACCTCCTGGTGCACTTCGCCGCGGAAAGCCACAACGATAATTCCATCGACCACCCCGAGGTTTTTGCCCGTACCAATGTGGAGGGCACGGTGACCCTCGCCAAGTGCGCGGTGGCGCACGGGGTGCGCATGCACCACATCTCCACCGATGAGGTCTATGGCGATCTGCCCCTCGACTCCGCGGAGCGTTTCCGGGTGGATAGCCCCTATCGGCCCTCCTCGCCCTACTCGGCGTCGAAGGCGGCCAGCGATCACATGATCCGCGCCTTCGTGCGCTCCTATGGGCTGCAGGCGACCATTTCTAATTGCAGCAATAACTACGGCCCCTATCAGCACCCGGAGAAGTTCATTCCCCGGCAAATCCTCAAGCTGCTGCAGGGCGAGTCCGTGCGCCTCTACGGCGATGGCCGCAATGTGCGGGACTGGATTCACGTGGACGATCACAACGACGCCGTATGGCGCATTATCGACGCCGGCAGGATCGGCTCCACCTATCTCATCGGGGCGGACGGGGAGGCCTCCAATAGGGACGTGGCCGAGCTGCTCGTCGAGATCATCGGCGGCGGCGCTATCGAGTATGTGCGCGATCGGCCCGGCCATGATCGTCGCTACGCCATCGATCCCAGTTCCACCGAGGAACTCGGGTGGGCGCCGGCACACACCACGCTGCGTGCCGGGCTGGAAGAGACCGTGGAGTTTTATCGCCACAATCCGCAGTGGTGGCAGGCGGCCTATGCCCGCTCCGAGGAGCTCTACGCCGCTCGCGGCGTCTAGCCGCACTGCTCAGCGGGGTGCAGCCACGCGCCGCGCGGCACTATAGTGGTGCCTATGCTGCATGAACTCTCCACCCTGCCCAGTTTCTACACCGAGCCCACCGTGCACCCCGATGCGCGGGGCAGCTTCCACGAGTGGTTTAAGGCCACCGAGTTTGAATCCTTCACCGGCCACCCTTTTGCTTTGCAGCAGGCGAATATGTCTGTCTCCCGAGCCGGAGTCCTGCGCGGGCTGCACTTCACCGCCGTATTCCCCGGGCAGCAGAAGTACGTCACCTGCGTCAGTGGCGAGATCTGGGATGTGTTGGTGGATGTGCGCCTAGGCTCGGAGACCTTCGGTCGCTGGGAGGGCGTGACCCTCTCCGAGGAGAACCGCCGGTGCCTCTACATCCCGGATGGCTTCGCTCACGGTTTTGCCGCGGTGCGCGATTCCACCGTCTGCTATCTCACCTCCAGCGAATACGACCCGAATGTCGATTTTGGCGTCGATCCGCTCGATAGCAGCCTCGGCATCGAATGGCCGGTCAGCGATCCGATCTTGAGCGATAAGGACCGCGCCGCCCCGGGGCTGGACGAGGCCCGCGAGCATCTGCCCACCGTCGAGGACTGCGAGGAGCTGCTCAACATGTACAAGGATGGGTGGGTGCTGGCGAACGAGGAAGCGCAGCAGTGAAAGGCATCATCCTCGCGGGCGGCACCGGTTCGCGGCTGTGGCCCATCACCCTAGGCGTCTCCAAACAGCTGGTTCCGGTCTATGACAAGCCCATGATCTACTACCCGCTGTCCACGCTCATGCTGGCGGGTATTGATGACATTCTCGTGATCGTGGACCCGCACGATGAGCCGCAGTTTCGCCGCCTCCTTGGGGATGGGTCCCAATTCGGTATCTCCTTGAGTTTCGCCACCCAGGACGCCCCACGGGGGCTTGCCGACGCCTTCCGCATCGGCCGGGACCATATTGGCGAGGACAGCGTGGCGTTGATTCTCGGCGATAACATCTTCTATGGTGCCGGCCTCGGCACCCAGCTGCGCCGCTTCACCGAGGTGGAGGGCGGGGCGATCTTCGCCTATTGGGTGGCTGATCCCAGCGCTTATGGGGTGGTGGAGTTCGACCGAGAGGGCAATGCGCTGTCGCTGGAGGAAAAACCGGCCCATCCGCGCTCCCAGTTCGCGGTGCCGGGCCTGTATTTCTACGACAACGAGGTGGTAGATATCGCCGCCGGACTCACCCCGAGCGCTCGCGGCGAGCTGGAGATCACCGATATCAACAACCACTATTTGCAGCGGCAGGCGCTGCAGGTGGAGGTGCTGCCGCGTGGCACCGCATGGCTGGACACCGGCACCCATGAATCACTCATGGACGCCGGCGATTTTGTGCGCACCATCGAAAAGCGCCAAGGACTCAAGATCAGCTGCCCAGAAGAGGTGGCGTGGCGCATGGGGCTGATCTCTGATGAGCAGCTGCGCATCCGAGCGCAGCGTCTGGAGAAGTCCGGCTATGGCGCCTACTTGGGCGAGATTCTTCGGCGCGAACAGGCCGCCGCCCGTTCCTAACCCCGGCTAGGAACCTGGTTTCTCCTCGGGTTTCTCCTCTGGGTTTTCCTCCGGTTTTTCTTGGGGAGTGTCCGCCGTGGAGGGGCCAAGGTGCTCGGCGGTGCGGCGTTCTTCGATCCGGCGCTGCTCCTGCCTGCGTTCGCGGCGGCGCCGCTCCTCGGCCTCCTGGGCTTGGCGCTCGAGTTCCTGCTGGCGGGCGCGCCGCTCCTTGAACTGGCGTTTTTCCAGCTCCCAGAGGAACTCCTCATCATCGTCGGGACCCTTGATGACGGGCCGCTGCGACTGCTGGAGCTGGTTGTTTCGTTTCCAGCTTGAGGGCCCAAAGGCCTTCCAGATCAGCACCAGGGCGGCAATGATGAGAATGAGAACGATGAGACGACCCACTCGCTGACAACTCCGATCTCTACAAACAATGATGCGGGCTACGTTTTCTTCCCCCAAGGATACGGCTAAACTCGGTGCTTGTGACTAGCAGGGTTGAATCGGACGCACCGGAGTTGGATACAGAGCTGCGCAGCCGCGCGTGGAAAGACTCCGCGCTGTATGGGGGCGCGCGCATTGTGCTCTTCGTCGTACTCACCGCGCTCATCAAGGGGGCGGCGGTGCTCATTGATTCCCCCGTGCCTTGGCTCATCTGCGCGCTGCTGGCCCTCCTCGTGGCCTTCCCGCTCTCGTTGCTGCTCTTCAGCTCCCTGCGGATGCGCGTCACCGGCGAAATGGCCGAGTGGGATGAGCAGCGTAAGGCCCACAAGAAGTGGGTCGAGGAAGAGCTAGCTCATCGCTAAGCGGCGCTAGCCAGCCAGCGTTAACGCGGCGGCGATAACGAGGGAGAACACCAGCATCCCGCGCCCAGTCAGCCCCAGCACGGGGATGAGTGCCGCGCCAGTGGCGCCGCCACGGACTGGCCGCGCCGCGGCCACAAGGAAGGGCGCCGCCAGCACACCCACCACACACCACCAGGTGGCACTGACTGCGAGCAGCAGGATGGCCACCAGCGGCACGGCTATGAGCGCCAGCCACAGGCTGCGGGTGCGCTGATCGCCGAGAATCACCGCCAGCGTGGTTTTCCCGGTGGCGCTATCGGAGGGGATATCGCGCAGGTTATTGGCTAGGTTCACCGCGGCCGACATTGCGCCCACGCTCACCGCCAAGGCCACGCCCACGGCACTGATGGAACCCGCTTGGGTGAACTCGGTGCCCAGCACGGCCACGAGACCGAAGAACACAAACACGGACACCTCGCCCAGCCCGCGATAGCCATAGGGGCGCGAGCCACCGGTGTAGAACCACGCCCCCGCGATACAAGCGATACCCACGAGGATCAGCCACCACGCGCTCAGCAGCGAAAGCACAATCCCCGCCACCGCCGCCACCCCGAAGGCGGCGAATGCGGCGCGCTTGACCTTCGCCGGCGCCGCCAGACCCGAGCCGGTGAGCCGCAGCGGCCCGGAGCGATCATCATCGGTGCCGCGGATCCCATCCGAGTAGTCATTGGCGTAGTTCACGCCCACAATCAACGCCCATGCCACCAGCAGCGCCAGCAGGGCGCGGGGCAGCGAGGCCCCTTGGGCATAGGCGGCGGCCCCCGTGCCAGCAATCACGGGGGCGAAAGCATTGGCCCAGGTGTGCGGTCGGGCCCCTTCGAGCCAGTCGGCGGCGGTCGCGGTGGAACGGGAGTTCTGCATAGCTACTATTTCTACCCGCGGCCCGTCCCCTCGTGGTGCTTGGGGTGCTGAACTCAGCGCCGGGGTCTGCTGGGCTAATCTCAAGCGTGTGTGGCTGAACTATCTCTCTACCGCGGCGATCAACGCGCTACGTCATCTTCCCTTGCTGCTACGGCTGGTGTGGCGCAACCACACCTCGCGCACCCCCGTGCCGCAGCACCCCCACGTGGTCATTAGCCTCAGCAGCTATGGCCGCCGGCTGCGCTGGGTGCATCTCGCCATCGAATCGGTGGCCCATGCCGCCCCGGTGGAATTGTGGCTCGAACCGCAGGACTATCACGCCCCGCGTTCGGCCGGTCTGCAGCGGCTCTGCGCCCGCGGCCTGCGCATCCGCCAGGCAGAACCGGGCCTGGGGCCACACACCAAATACTTACCGGCGGCGCGGGCCCACCCACAGAGCTGGCTCATCACCATCGACGATGATGTGCTCTATCCGCCCGCGTGCGTGCCGCAGCTCCTCGCGGCGGCCCAGCCCACGCAGATCACCGCGCACCGCGCCCACCAGATCAGGCTGCACGGCCAGCGCATCGCCCCCTATATCCACTGGAATCCCGTGCGCAGCACCAGCGCCTCGCTGCTGCACGTGCCCACCGGGGTGAGCGGGGTGTGCTACCCGCCGGGATTCGTGCAGCGGCTCGCCCAGCTGCGCCGCGAAGATATCGCCGCCAGTCTGCACTGCGATGATCTGCTGCTGCACCACACCGCCCTGCGCGCCGAGCTGCCCGTGGCGCAGGTGGCGGCCACACCACGCACCTTCCCGCTGCTGCCCTCGGCGGCCCTGCACCCGCTGGTACGGGAGAATCTCGCCCACGGCAATGATGCCGCCATTGCGCGGCTATACACCCGAGATGACGTCGTCACGCTCGATCAGGCGAATCGCTAGAACAGCCGCGCCACCGCCCGCCGATCCACCTTGCCTGGGCCGGTGAGCGGTAAGGCGTCTACCCGCAGCAACTGCTTCGGCAACTGCCAGCGGGGAAGATGATCGAGCGCTTCAATGATCTCGCCCACCCGCGCCGTGCCGGTATAGGCCGCCACAATGGCCTGCCCAAGGCGCGCATCGGGGATGCCGGTGACACACGCTGTGTCCACCCCAGCGATATTGAGCAGCTCCTGCTCTAACACCTCGGGGTGCAGCTTCAGCCCGCCGGAGGAGATGATCGCATCGAGCCGGCCGGTCACCTGCAGCAGGCCATCCGTGATGTGCCCGCAATCATTGGTCGAAAACCAGCCCGGGTGGGCAAAAGCATCCGTATCCTCCGGGCCCACATTGCGGTAGCCGCGGGCCACCATCGGTCCGCCCAGATGAATCCGCCCATGCTGCCCCGTGAGTTTCACTGAGGCCCACTCGATGGGCACGCCATCGTAGATACAGCCGCCCGCCGTCTCCGAGGAACCATAGGTGCACACCACGGAGATCCCGAGGCGCCGGGCGGCGGTGCGGGTGCTTTCGGTGGTGGGGCCGCCGCCGACCAGGATGGCGTCGTAAAGCCGCAAAGCCTCGATGCCCTGCAGCGATGCCAAGGCCTTGTGCAGCTGGTTGGGCACGAGTGCGGTGTAGAGCGGATCCTCCCCGGCAGCGCGCCGGGCCTGGGCGGTGGCGCGAGCGAAGTCCGCGAGGTGAAAGCCGCCGGAGACATCGAGGGTGGTGGGGGTCGTCTCGGCGAGGATGCTGCGGATGAGCACCTGCAGCCCGGCGATGTGATGGGCGGGCAAGGCCAAGAGCCACGCCCCCGGCCCGTGCAGGGCATTATGGGTAGCCACCGCCGAGGAGGCGAGGTTCTCGCCGCTCAGCAGCGCCCCCTTGGGGGTGCCGGTGGAGCCGGAGGTGGATACCACCAGCGCTACCTCGGGATCGATCTCCTCGCCAACGCGCATGGTGCGGGCCAGCTGCTGGGCGCGGGAGCGGTCCTGGGCGGGCAGCGGCAGCAGGCTGCGCTCACCGGCGAGGGCCGCGGCGAGATCAGGCAGGATGGCGGCAGGGTCAGCGGGGGAGACAGGCAGGGCTTCCAGCATGAATCTCATGGTAGCCGCGGGCATGGCCGTCGAGATAGCCGTCGGTGATGCACGCCTCCTAGTAGGCGGCGAGGGAGGAGGAGTGGGCGTCGAAGCGCGCGATGCCCTGGATGGCAGGGAAGGCGCGCTGCGCGCAGTCCGTGCGGGCACATACCCGACAGCCGGGACCGATCGGCACCGCGGCGGCGGGATTGTCTATCGGAAGCGCATCGAAATACACCATGCGCCCCGCGTGCCGGGCCTCGCAGCCTAAGCCGATTGCGAATTCCTTGCCGCCCTGGTCGAAGGTGCCATAGCGATGGCTGACGGTGCGGGCGACCCACACATAGGTGCGGCCATCGGGCATGGAGGCATATTGGCGCTGCATATGCCCCGGGTTGGAGAAGGCCTCGTAGACATTCCACAGCGGGCAGGTGCCGCCGGAATGAGTGAAGTGAAAGCCCCCGGCGGACAGCCGCTTGGACATATTGCCGGCGCGGTCGACGCGGATGAAGGTAAAAGGAATGCCCCGCAGCCCTGGGCGTTGCAGCGTCGACACGCGGTGGCAGATGGTCTCAAAACCGAGGCCGGTGTAGTTGGCTAGGTACTCCAAGTCATAGCGGGTCTTGTCCACGAGCTCGTGGAACTCGGTATAGGGCAGCAGCAGCGCGGCGGCGTAGTAGCTGGCCAGGCCGCGCAGCGCCAGCAGGGAGGACTCGCGGGTGCTGAAGTCCGCCTCCTTGACCAGCCGCTGCAGCTCGGGGCCGAGCTCGAGGTGGGCGAGCACGCTGGCGATGCGAAAAGCCTGCTGGCCCGGCCCGATGAGGCTGGAGATCTCCAGCGTGGCGGCGCTGGGGTCATAGCGGTGCAGGGTGGTGCCAGTGGCGGTGGGCAGCACTGTCACCCCGTGCTGCTCGGTGATGTACTGGTGCAGTGCCGTCAAGGTGGCGGGAGTAGAGCCGAGCTGCAGCCCCAGCTTCTGGTGGAGCTGCTCCGCCGCGGTGTCGAGCTGGTGAAAGTAATTGTTATTGGCGTGGATGAAATCCCGCACCTGCTCGTGGGGCATATCCAGCAGGTCGCCGGTGTAGTCCTGCCGCTCCTCGCCGCGGCTGCGTTCATCGGTGAGCAGCGAGAGCTTATCGCGGATAGTGCGATAGCGCCGGTGCATGTCCACGATGGTCTTGGCCACCGTGGGGTGATCGGCTACTACCTCGGAGAGCTCTGCCAGATCCACCGGCTGGGCCACCAGCTCCTTGTCGGCGATGACGTCCTTCACCTCGGCCAGGAGTCGAGAATCGTCCTCGTGGGAGAAGAAGGTGGCGTCAATCCCGAAGGCCTCGGTGATTTTGGACAGCACCGACACGGTCAGCGGGCGCACATCGTGTTCAATCTGATTGACATACGAGGCGGAAAGACCCAGCGTGTCCGCGAGGGACGCCTGGCTGAGGTCACGTTCCCGCCGCAGCTGCCGCAACCTGGAACCCACGTATGTTTTTCCCATAGAGACATAGTACGTGAGCGGCATCACCTCAACCGGATCCCCGCCCGCCCCGGAGGCAGTGCCTGTTCACCCGCGTATTCGGGGTGCCCGCGAGCCGGGCTGCGGCGTATATACGCTCACCTATGGGTGTGGTTTTCCGCGGGTGCCCCCCGTGGCCGTGCTGTCTCGAGCGCTGTCTGTGACGCTCTTATCGACGCCATGAGCTGGGCATATAGTCCTCCGTGGCCGCGATGAGGCTGGGGTAGGGTGCGGCGAGCACTCGCGGGGACGATGCGGGCGCGCGAGGTGAATTAAGAATCAAAAATGTTGCGTAATTGTGGATCGCGAAAGTGCCCCCGATAGGGGTTGATTGTGGGGCTTGGGGTAAATGTGAATCTCGAAACGGCCCACCAACCGCGTATCCTGATAGAGGAATGAGAATTCGCAGTGAACTGCCATAATGGCCGCGCAGCACACTTCTTCTAGAGGCGAGCCTAACCTAAAGAACGTAGAACATGCTAGTTATAGCGTTGTGAGTTGGGTCACCCCGTCATGGAGCGAGTGGTTCCGCCTGTGAAAACGGCCGTAAGGTATTAGCGACACTGGAGGTGCCATGACTGTTAAATATGACGACCGTGACGCAATCGCGCACGGCAAAATTACTGAAAAACCACTCCGCGAGCGGCCGGGTTATCCCACCTGGGCCGTGAAGCTCACGATGGCGATTACCGGCCTGATCTTTGCCGCATTCGTCGTCGTCCACATGGTGGGTAACCTGAAGATCTTCTTGCCGGATCATGATGGCCGCCCCGCGCTCGACGAGTACGGCGAGTTCTTCCGTACCGTCGGTGAGCCCGTTATGCCTTATGGGTCGGTGCTGTGGATCCTGCGCATTGTCTTGCTGGTGGGCATCATTCTCCACATCTGGGGAGCCTTCGCCATCGTGGGCCGTGCTCACCAATCCCGCGGCAAGTTCCGCCGCACCAACAAGATGGGCGGTCTGCAGAGCTTCGCGACGCAGACCATGATCGTCACCGGCATCGTGCTGCTGGCCTTCATCATCTTCCACATTCTGGACCTGACCGTTGGTGTCCAGCCGGCAGCATCCGCGTCCTTCGAGCACGGTGAGGTGTATGCCAACGTTGTGGCAACCTTCAGCCGTCCGGCCGTGGCCATCTTCTACATCATTGCTCAGCTCTGCCTGTTCCTGCACCTCACTCACGGCATGTGGGTGGCAGTGAGCGACCTGGGCATTGTGGGTAAGCGCTGGCGTGCTGTGCTCTCCTTCGTTGCTTACCTTGTTCCCGCCATCGTCCTGATCGGCAATGTGCTGATCCCCGTCGCAGTCCTTGCGGGCTGGGTCAGCTAAGGATTCCAGGAGAGTTAAGTTCCATGAGTAAAGAAATCGATACGTCCTTCCTCGACAACTTCGAGGCTCCTGCCTCCGTAGTGGAGGGTGTGACCCTCGGCTCGGTCCTCAATGACCAGGCACCGCACGGCGTTGTTCCTACCAAGGACATGTGGGAATACCAGAAGGACCACATGACCCTGGTCTCCCCGCTGAACCGCCGTAAGTTCAACGTGATCGTGGTGGGCACCGGCCTCTCCGGCGGCGGCGCAGCCGCGGCTCTCGGCGAGCTCGGTTATAACGTCCAGTGCTTCACTTATCACGACGCCCCGCGTCGTGCGCACTCCATTGCTGCCCAGGGTGGTGTGAACTCCGCCCGCGGCAAGAAGGTGGACAACGACGGCGCCTACCGCCACGTCAAGGACACCGTGAAGGGCGGCGACTACCGCTGCCGCGAGCACGACTGCTGGCGTCTGGCCTATGAGTCCGTGCGCGTGATTGACCACATGAGCGCCATCGGTGCTCCCTTCGCTCGCGAGTACGGCGGCACCCTAGCCACCCGTTCCTTCGGTGGTGTGCAGGTTTCCCGCACCTACTACACCCGTGGTCAAACAGGCCAGCAGCTGCAGCTCTCTGCTGCATCCGCGCTGCAGCGCCAGATCCACGAGGGCACCGTTGAGATCTTCACCCACAACGAGATGGTGGATCTGATCATCAACGAGCGTGAGGGCGGCAAGCACTGCGACGGCGTGGTCATGCGCAACCTCATTACCGGCGAGATCAAGGCCCACACCGCCCACGCTGTGGTACTGGCCACCGGTGGTTACGGCAACGTCTACCACATGTCCACGCTGGCAAAGAACTCCAACGCATCCGCCATGATGCGTGCCTACGATGCGGGCGCCTACTTGGCTTCCCCGTCCTTCATCCAGTTCCACCCGACCGGCCTGCCCGTCAACTCGCACTGGCAGTCCAAGACCATCCTGATGTCGGAGTCGCTGCGTAACGACGGCCGGATCTGGTCCCCGGTGGTAGAGAAGGACGACCGTGACGCCAATAGCATCCCCGAGGAGGAGCGCGACTACTTCCTCGAGCGCCGCTACCCGGCATTCGGTAACCTCGTGCCCCGCGACGTCGCTTCCCGTGCGATCTCCCAGCAGATCAACAAGGGCCTCGGCGTTGGGCCGCTGCACAACTCGGCATACCTGGACTTCCGCGACGCCATCCAGCGTCTCGGCGAGGACAAGATCCGTGCTCGTTACGGCAACCTCTTCACCATGTATGAAGAGGCCACCGGCGAGAACCCCTACAAGGTGCCGATGCGTATTGCTCCCACCTGCCACTTCACCATGGGTGGCCTGTGGACCGACTTCAACCTGATGACCTCCGTGGACGGTCTCTTCGCCGCCGGTGAGTGCGGCTGGACCTACCACGGCGCGAATCGCCTCGGCGCGAACTCGCTGCTCTCGGCATCTGTGGACGGCTGGTTCACCATTCCGTTCACTGTGCCGAACTACCTCGGCGAGCACTTGGGCAAGGAAGTCCTCTCCGAGGACTCCCCGGAGGCCAAGGCCGCCGTACAGCGCGCGAAGGACCGCATCTCCACGCTGATGAACGTCAAGGGCGACCACGGTCCGGAGTACTTCCACCGTCAGCTCGGTGAGATCCTGTACTTCTCTTGTGGCGTGTCCCGTAACGAGAAGGACCTGGCTGATGGCATCGAGAAGATCCGCGCCCTGCGCAAGGACTTCTGGGCCAACGTCAACATCCCCGGCAAGGCCGATGAGATGAACCAAGTGCTGGAGTACGGCCTGCGCGTGGCCGACTACATCGACCTGGGCGAGCTCATGTGCGTTGATGCTCTTGACCGCGACGAGTCCTGCGGTGCGCACTACCGCGAGGATCACCTCACCGAAGACGGCGAGGCCCGCCGTGACGACGAGCACTGGTGCTTCGTCTCCGCCTGGGAGCCCGCCGGCGAGGGTAAGTTCATCCGCCACGCCGAACCGCTGTACTTCGAAGCCGTTCCGCTGATGACAAGGAATTACAAGTAATGAAACTGCATCTAGAGATTTGGCGCCAAGCTGGCCCAAACACCGAGGGACATTACGAGCCTGTCGAGGTTCCGGACGCTGTACCGCAGATGTCGGTCCTCGAGCTGCTCGACCACGTCAACTCCCAGTACGTTGAAGAGGGCAAAGAGCCTTTCGCCTTCGCTTCTGACTGCCGCGAGGGTATCTGCGGAACCTGTGGCGTGATGGTCAATGGCCGTCCGCACGGCCCCCTGAAGAACACTCCGGCCTGCCAGCAGCGCCTGATGGACTTCAAGGACGGCGACAAGCTGCAGATCGAGCCGATGCGCTCCGCCGCCTACCCCGTGATCAAGGACATGGTTATTGACCGCTCCGCCCTTGACCGCGTCATGCAAAAGGGTGGCTATGTCACCGTCAACGCGGGTACCGCGCCGGACGCTGACACCATGCACATGAACTATGAGGACAACGAGTTCGCACTGGACCACGCAGCCTGCATCGGCTGTGGTGCCTGTGTGGCCGCCTGCCCGAATGGTGCCGCTCACCTGTTCACCGGCGCCAAGCTGGTGCACCTGCGCATGATGCCTCTCGGCAAGGAAGAACGCGGCCGCCGCGCCCGCAATATGATCGACGAGCTGGAGACCAACTTCGGCCCCTGCTCGCTGTACGGTGAATGTGCCGATGTGTGCCCGGCTAGCATCCCGCTGACCGCTGTGGCATCCATCAACTATGAGCGGGCCCGAGCTGCATTCTCGGGCAAGGATCACTAAGCTGATTCTTAACATTTGCTTAACTTGAACGAAAGGCAAGGGTATGTCTGCGAAGAAGGGTTCAGACAAGGAACTGCGCATCGAGGACAACTACATCGAGGGCTATGATCCCGTGAGCTTGGAGGCACCGCACTCCTCGCTGCTCAAGAGCTCCACTTGGTGGGGTATGGGCATCATCCTTTCCTCGATCGCTTTCTCCGGCATCATCCTGTTCGGCTTGGCTTCAGGCTCGGCGGGTTCCCAGCCCGAGGCTTCCACCTACGTCCTCGTTGGTGCGATCGCCACCCTCGCGGTGCTGCTCTTCGGAGTGGGCCTCGTGAAGTACGGTCGCCGCGACTACAAGGCGTACGTCAAGCGCACAGGACGCCACAACTAGGCCGCTGACATACCCCTCAACCTCGTTCAGTGCCTCGCCACTGGCCCCGTATAGCGGGGCGAGTGGAGCGAGCTGACTGGCGCGGGTGAAGCGTCAGCGCTCCGTGTTCAACTCAGAGCCGCCGAGTCGGATCCCCGAAGATCTGGCTCGGCGGTTTTGGTTGTGTCATTCCCCAGTGCAGCGGAGAGGAGGTGCCCGTGAATAACCGCACCCGCTGGATCATTCTCATGGTGCTCATCACCATCCTTACCCTGCTCGTGGGGCTGCGTTTCATCAGCACCGGCCTGTCCATGATCTAGGCCCGCACCCGCGCTCGCGTCCGCGCCCGAAGAGTGTGGCGCAGGACTACCGTGTGTGCTGGGCACATCTCGCTCGCACCGCAGCAGGTGCGCTATAGTGCAACAGTTCATCCCAGCCGCCGCCCCATCCGAGGTGGAGGCTGCACCTAATTATCTAGCTGAGAGTGACAACATCCATGGGACGACACTCACTCGGCCCCGCTGTATCTCAGGCGGAGTCTACCGCGTCCACTGCCGCCGACTCGCCCCCGGGGCGTCTCGCCGTTCCCGGCCCCTCTCCAGAGACGGAGGCCGAGCGCCGCCGCAGCTTGCGCAAACACAAGGCCATCGCCACCGGCCTGCTACTGCTGGCCACCGTGGTGTATCTCTTCTGCCGCTGGTTGGAAGCCCAGCCAGGCGAGACCGCCACGTGGGTCGGCTTCGTGCGCGCCGCCGCCGAGGCCGGCATGATCGGCGGCTTGGCGGACTGGTTCGCGGTGACCGCGCTCTTCCGCCATCCGCTGCACCTGCCGATCCCGCATACCGCGATCGTGCGCAATAAGAAGGACCAGATCGGCGAGTCCTTGGCGGGCTTCGTGGGGGATAACTTCCTCAACGCCGAGCTCATTACAGAGAAGGTCTCCCAGGCCCGCATCCCCGAGCGCATCGGCGAGTGGCTGGTGGCCGAGGGCAATGCGGAGCGCACCTCCGCCGAGGCCGGCCGTTTGCTCGCCGCCATTGTGCGGGAGTTGGACCCCGCCGAGGCGGAGGCCATTATCCAGCGCGGCCTCATCGATCGCCTTGCCGAACCGGAGTGGGGGCCACCGGCTGGCCGCATCCTCGAGGGGCTGATCGAGGAAGGCAAAACCGAACCGGTGGTGGATGCCGTCGCCGCCTGGGCAGATGAGAAGGCCCGAGCCTCCGAGGATCTCATCGACCGCATCCTCGGCGAGCGTGCCCCCAGCTGGGCGCCGCGTTTTGTTAACGATCTCGTCTCGGACAAGGTCTATCGCGAGCTCACCGCGTGGACGGCCGCGGTGGCCCGCGATAAAAACCACGAGGCCCGCCGCGAGATGCGCCGGGTGGTGGCCCGCTTGGCCCATGATCTCCAGCACGATCCGGAGACCATCGCCAAGCTGGAGAGCTGGAAGGCCGATGTGCTCGGCTCCAGCGCGATCCAGGGCGCCCCCGCCGCCATCTGGCGGGACGCATCTTCTTCTATTGTGGAGGCCGCCGAGGATCCCAGCTCGGTGCTGCGCACCAAGATCACCGCATTCGCGCGCGACTGGGGCCACAGGATCTGCGAGGATGAGCAGATGCGTGTCTCCCTAGAGCGTCGCGTTATCGATGGTGCGGCTTTCTTGGCCAATAACTACGCAGATGAGATCACCGCCATCATCTCGGAGACCATCGAGCGCTGGGACGCCGAGGAGGCCAGCGACAAGATCGAACTCATGGTGGGCAAGGATTTGCAGTTCATCCGCCTCAACGGCACCATCGTCGGTGCCTTGGCGGGGCTGATTATCTACTCGCTGTCCCACCTTCTCTTCGGCGCCCTCTAAGCGCCCCTTATTCCCCGCACCCGCCAGAGGTGTCTTGCTGCTGAGACGGTAAGGTGGGTGCCACGACGCCCGCTGTCTAAGGAGCTCCGCTGATGTCGCTGTTAACCATGATCCTCTACTGGCCGGTCGCCATCGCCGGCGCGCTTGGCGCTGTACTGATCGCCAATACCCGCCCCGACGCCTTCGAGGCCGCCGGCCGCAAGGACAAGTGGACGTGGTTCGGCATGGTGCTGGGGTCTACCCTCGCCACCCTCATCGGTTTCCCGATTCTCGCCTGGGTCGGCATCGTCGTCATCGGGGTGTACTGGTGGGATGTACGCCCCCAGATCAAGAGCATCCTCAACGGCGACTACTACTAAGGCCCTCACCGGCGCTTATCGACGCCACCTAGCCGCCCAGCAGCCGCCCTGTGTGAAGCGATCCGCTAGCCTTAGAAGCCATGACATGGTTGATGGCCCTGCACCCGGGCGTGACAGATGAGCAGATCCGCGCCCGCATGGAGCAGGCAGCACAGGAGGGCGCTGCCGCGGTGGTGATTCCCCCGCACAAGCTGCACCTAGTGCACCACGCGGACGTGCCGGTGCTCTCCACGGCTGGCTGGCCGAGCGGCAACCACGCCCCGCTGATCAAAGCCTCCGAGGCGCGCCTTGCCGTTCAGACCGGGGCGGAGGGAGTGCTGGCGATGCTCGACCAAGCCGGCGATGAATCCCATTTCTTCTCCGAAGTAGCCCTGCTCACCGAGGCAGTTCCGGAGCCCGCTGGACTGTGGATCGTACTCGGCCCAGATTCTGACCCGACACAGCACGAAGCCCGTGCCGAGCAGGCACGGGCCATGGGGGTACGGGGAGTCATCAGCGCCGCCGCGGCGCGCGGCTGCGGGCGACTCTACCCGGACAGGGTCGAGATTTAGAGCTGCTCCTGCAGGCTGTTGAGATCCACGTTATCGCCCACAGCGACCACGCGCAGGCCAGTATCGACGACCTCCACCTCAGTGATCGTCAGATCCACCGTGGCTTCGGCGACCGCAACCTGAAGGGCGCGGCCAATTTCCTCGGAGAAGGCGTCGGGAAGCCGCACGGTGCCCACCTCGATGCTATCCACCTGAAATTCCAGCTGGTTGGAGCCAACACGTGGGGTGAGAGTGAGGGTGGCGAGGCCATCATTGATGAGCACCCGCACCTTCTGGCCGGCGGTGTCGATATCGGTGACCTCGATGAGGCTGGCGAAGAAGTTGCCATCGCTGCGCTCCGCCTTGGTGCGCTGCGCCATGGCCAAGAGATACTCATCGGGCAGGATGGCGTCGGCGGCGAAGTGGCCGGCCATGAGGCGCTCGCCGCGAATATCGAGTTTGTCGATGTCCACGGTGGCCTTCGGGGTGCCGGTGACGCTCGGCTCCGTGGGATGGGCCTCGGTGGAGACAATCTCCAGGGTGTTCTCCGTGTCGACGGTGAGGTGATTGACGGTGCCTGTGGCGGCACCCAGCAGCAGCGGGGAGGCACCGAAGCTCACCGAGGAGCTAGGCACTTCCTCAGTAATGCGCTTACCCACATAGAAGCGGGTTCCTACCTCGGCCACCACCGCGATCACCAGCAGGGCGAGGAGCAGGCCAACAACGATTTTCATAGGGGACTTCGAGGACCCGTGAGAAGCAGACATCTATAACAGTGTGCTCGAAAACGGGGGAGTGGGCAACTATGGCCGGCGGCGGGCGCTAGCGCGGCGCCACGGCGGCGAAGTCCACGGTCACCACATTATCCCGCACCCCGCGGCGCCAGCCGTGCAGCGGATACTGGGTGGCGAGGATCTCCAGCGCGTGCCGCCAGCGGATGCGCGGGCCAAAACTCGACCAGCCGGCCGCCTGATCCCAGGCGGCGTCGGCGGCACGCAGAAAATCATATATTCTCTCCCCAGCCACATTGCGGTGGATGAGGATCTTCGGCAGCCGCTCGGCCACCAGCGAGGGGCGCGGCGTATGGTGCGGGTCCCAGGCCAGGGTGAGAGTGCGCGGACCGTGCTGATCCAGCAGTACCCACGAGCTACGCCGCCCCAGCTCATCGCAGGTGCCGTCGATAAACATGCCCCCGTCGGCGAGGCGTTCGCCCACCGCCTGCCATACCTCGGGCACATGGGCGGCGTCGTATTGGCGCAGCACATTAAAGGCCCGCAACAGATGCGGGTGATAGCCGGCGAGTTCGAAACCGCCCAGCTCAAAACGCACCCCATCCCGCGGCGGTAGTACCCGGCTGGGCTCGATCTCGAGCCCGACCACCGCAATATCGGGGCGAGTGCGGCGCAGCCAGCGCGCCCACTCGCAGGTGGTGCGAAACGACGCCCCGTAACCGAGGTCGATGGCAAGGGGCGAGTCCACAGAACGCAACAGCCTGCGCACCTCGGGCTGGTAGTGCAACCAGCGATCGAGTTTGCGCAGGCGGTTCGCTCCGGTGGTTCCTCGCGTCACCACGCCCACAGGTCCGCTCGTGGGGCGGCTGAGGGCGTGGGAAGAAAAGGCGAGGTTATGCGCGTGATCGGCCATGATATTAGAGCGCCTCGACGCGCAGCGAGAGTCGCGACACGAGCGGCCTAGGAGTGAGAGGAAATCCACTCTTCGGTGAGCTTCGCCTCGTTAGCGAGCAGCTCACCCACTGCATCGGCCACCTTGGGCTCGATGGCCGGGCCCATGAAGGGGATGTCCACGGTAATGACGTTGTTGTAGGTGAGGGTGGTGGAGGAGTCATCGCCACTCAGGGCGATCTCGCCCTCGAAGTCCACCGGGGCGCCCTTCACATCAGCGGTATAAGAACCCTCGGTGGAGGTGCCCTCGAGAGCCGTGTAGTTAACCACGCGCTTGATCTTGAGTGCCTGGCTGATCATGGCGCTGACGGCCTCGGGCAGCATGTCGGTGGGCATGACCTCGAAGAGCACAGCCTTGGCGCCGTTATCGTCGGCAGTGAACTCGTGCACCTCGCCCGGCTCGGGGGAGAGGGTGGCGGTGTTGTGATCCCAATACGCCTTGTTTGCAAACGCAGCGTAGACGTCTGCGGGCGGGAAATTAATGGTCACGGTGGTAGTTGTACGAGTAGCCATGGCAATAAGACTACCGTTAGAAGGGTGGACGACTCGACTTTCACCCCTAATTACTCCCAGTTGGCATCGAAACTTGCTGCGTGTGAGGGCCTTTCGCTCCAAGACATAGCGTTAGCGGATCTCACCACGCTCCGACTCGGCGGGCAGCCGCGCCTCACCGCCGTGGCGGATACTCCCGCGGCCGCGATAGAGGCAATCCGGCTGTGCGACGCCGCCAGCGTGCCCGTGCTGCCCATCGGCGGCGGCTCCAACCTCGTGGTGGCAGACGGCCCCCTCGAGTTGGTGGCCCTGGTCTTAAATTTTCGCGCGATCACGGTGGACGCCGACAGCGGCCTGCTGCAGGCCGAGGCCGGCGCGGTATGGGACGATGTGGTCGCCGCCAGCGTCGAGGCCGGCTTGGGCGGCATCGAGTGCTTGTCCGGCATCCCCGGCTCGGCCGGGGCTACGCCGGTGCAAAATGTGGGCGCCTATGGCGTGGAGATCGCCGATGTGCTCACCCGCGTGTACCTCTACGACCGCAGCACCGACACCGAGCAGTGGGTAGACGCCAGTGCCCTCGAGATGTCCTATCGCTACTCCAACCTGAAGTTCACCCAGCGCGGCCTCGTGCTGGCCGTAGAATTCCAGCTCCGCACTGATGGCCTGTCGGCGCCGCTGCGCTTCGGGCAGCTCGCCCGCGAACTCGGGGTATCTGCGGAGGAAGACACCCCGCGTCGCGCCGCCGCCACCGTGCGTGAGGCTGTGCTCGCGCTGCGACGCGGCAAGGGCATGGTGCTTGACGACGCCGACCCCGACACCTACTCCGCCGGATCCTTCTTTACCAACCCCATCATCGACGCTGCCGATGTGGACACGGTACGCGCCAATGTGGCGGCGCTCGTGGGTGAGGAGGAGGCCGCCGCGATGCCGGTATTCCCCAGTGGCGAGGGGCGGGCCAAGCTTTCCGCGGCCTGGCTAATTGAGCGTGCCGGCTTCCACCGCGGCCACCCCGGCCCGGACGCGCCTGCGCGGCTGTCGACGAAGCACACCCTGGCGCTGACCAATCGTGGTGCGGCCACCTCGGCGGACCTAGTGGCACTGGCCCGCGAGGTGCGTGACGGGGTGCGCGAGCGCCTCGGGGTGACTCTCGAACCGGAACCGATCTGGGTGGGCGTGAGCCTCGATTAAGGCGGAACCACCCCTATTGTCTGGGTGGAACCTTAGAATGGCGAACAAGCCCCGACAATCTACGACGCGGCGTGTACGGCCGTGACACAAGAAGTGAGTGAGCATCGATGACGAATACTGGCAACCCCGGCAACCAGTCCGGCCCTTTCCGCGACCCCAATGAGCCCCAGTGGCAAGCGGGGCAGGGGCAGACGGATCCGCCCACTCAGAACATGCAGCCTATTCAGCAGCCCTACTCGCCTGATGCGGATTTCGCCGCCCCCGCCGGCGCGGCCGCTGGCTATGGTCAGCCGCAGAATTATGGCCCACCACCGCAGCACACACCCCCGCAGCAGCAGCCGCAGCAGCAGCCGAAGAAATCCGGGGGAAAGACCGCCGCCATTATCGCGGGCGTGATCGTGCTGTGTCTGTGTGTCGTCGGCGCTGCCATGGTGCTCGCCCGGGTGCTCAGCGGCGGTGGCGGGGACGATACCCCTACCCAAGCGGTCGGGAGCAGCTCTGAGGAGGAATCCGTGGTGGAAACCGTGGTGGAGACGGTGACCGAGGAGGAAAGCACCCCTGCGGAGACCAGCAGCTCGAGTTCGTCCTCCTCCCCCTCATCGTCTGAGAGCTCATCGCCCTCCACCACGACTGAGCCGCGGGATCATTTCCGCCCCAATGGCACTTATGCGGGCTCGACGAACACCTTCGAGTACTACACCGGTAGCTCCGTGACCACGAAGCCCTTTGCGAAGGCTGTGGCCAAGGAGATGGTGCCCCACGCCAATGCCACCGATGTGTTCACGATTCGCGCCACCTCGCCGGTGACGAATAAGGAGTACGAGATGAAGTGCGTGCCGCAGAAGGCTGATGGTTTCACCTGCAGCGGCGGCGATAATGCGGTGGTTCACCTCGTGCGGAAGTAGGCCAGATCGCCCTCCGCGCGAGCCGCCCAGCGGCCTCGCGTGAGGCCCGAAAAGAAGAGCCCGCCCCATACTGTGGGGCGGGCTCTAGTTATGTGTCCGGGTGGGGACTAATACTCGTTTTCGCTGCCGTAGCGCTCGACGAGGAGCTGCTGCACGTCGCGGCGGCGGATCTTGCCCAGCTGGTCGCGGGGGAGTTCTTCGAAGTGGTAGAACACGCGGGGCACCTTGTAGCGGGTGAGGTTCTCGCGGCAGAAGCTCTTGAGGGACTCCGGATCCAGGGTGGCTCCCGCAGAGAGAGTGATGGCGGCGGTGACCGTCTCAGAACCGTCGCCGCGGGGCATGCCCACCACGGTGCAGTCGGTGATATCCGGGTGCTTCTGGAGCACGTCCTCGACTTCCGCCGGGTAGACGTTGAACCCGCCGGTGATGATCATCTCCTTCAAACGAGAAACGAGCTTGACGAAGCCGTCTTCTTCCATGAGTCCCACGTCGCCGGTGCGGAACCAGCCATTGTGGAAGGAGGCGTCGGTGGCCTCTTGGTTTTTCAGATAGCCGGGGAAGATTTGGGGGCCACGCGCCAGCACCTCGCCCTCGACACCATAGGGCTGCGTCTCATCCAAGTTATCGGGGTTGGCGATGCGAATTTCGGTGTCGGGGAAGGGGATGCCCACATAGCCGGGACGGCGGTCGCTGGTCATCGGATTACCGATGAGAATCGGCGAGCACTCGGTCAGCCCATAACCCTCGACGAGACGGCCATTGGTGTGTTCCTCCCAGCCCTGGACCACAGACACGGGCAGGGTGGAGGCGCCAGAGAAGGCGTTGCGGAAGCAGCTGATATCGATACCGGTTTCCTGCGAGGCCTCCACGATCCGCTCATAGAGAGTGGGAACACCCGGCAGCCAGGTGGGCTTCTTCTTCTTCACTACCTCCATGATCAGCTTGAGATCCGGGGAGGGCAGCAGCAGCACCTGGGCGCCCACGAAGAAGGAGAGGGTGGCGACCATCGTCATGCCATAGGCGTGGAACATCGGCAGGGCGGCGAGCATGCGCTCCTCGCGATCGCCGAGGCCCTCCACCCAGTGCTTGCCCATCAGCAGGTTAGAGAAGAGATTGCCGTGGGTGAGCTGCGCCCCCTTGGGGCGGCCCGTGGTGCCCGAGGTGTAGAGAATCAAGGCCACGGTGTCGCGGGTGACGTCCGGGCAGGATGTGATGTCGGCGCCATCGCCGCCGATCACAGGATCCAGCAGGGTCTCCCACGGAATCGAGTTGCGTGCCGGCTCGGAGAGCTTCTTGCGGGTCTTGATGAGCGAGGGCAGCGGGACGCGCAACGCCACGCGCTTGACCATCGGCATGGCGTTGATCATGTTCACCGAGACGATCGTCTCCAGCGACGTGGAGGCCCGCAGCGATTCCAGCACATGGGCCGACTTATCCCAGCAGATTGCCACTCGGGCGCCATGATCAGCGAAGGGCGGCTCCAGCTCGTGCGAGGTGTAGAGCGGATTGTGCTCCACCACGGTGGCGCCGAGCTTGAGTACCGCGTAGAAGGCGATGAGATGCTGCGGACAGTTCGGCAGCATGATGCCGACGCAGTCACCCGGACGCACGCCGAGGGCGCGCAGACCAGCGGCGCAGGCCCGAACCTGGGTGTCGAACTGGCTGAAGGTCAGTGACTTACCAAAGAAGTAGGTGGCGGGGCGGCCACCATTGATCTGGAGGTTATTGTCGTAGACATCCAGCAGGGTGGTCTCGCCATAGTCCAAGGCGTGGGGAGTCCACTCGGCGTAATACTTCAGCCACGGCTTTGAACCGGGTTCCGGTGTGGTGGTGTTTTCAGGATTGTCGGTCATGGTGGAGATGAACTCGCCTTTCGATCAGCGTGGCGTCGAAGCGTATGAGGATCCGGACGTCTTTTCTGGGGCGTGTAAGGGTCAGTTTGCCAACAGTATAACGATGAATTCCTCATGTTTTTGCGCCGAGGCCCATCGCCCGTTCTTATCTAAATCTTAACTGTGGGGTTATGTGCGGCGCACATGAGGACCTACTGCTGCACTCGATGCCGCAGTGTCAAGGCAATTGTCGCTGGTGGGTGCCGTAGGCGAGAAATTGTGTCATGAGCAGCATGTCCGCAGCGCCGCTGAATGTCGTTCAGTCGCTGTCCTGCCTGCCCACGACGGCCAGACACGAACAGCGGCCGCGATTCTGGCTGCTGAGAGCGCCGTTGCCGCAGAGTAGGGAGCTGTGGCTCGGGGACGTGAAAAAGAGCACATGTGGCCTGGCCGACTGGCGGCGACTGGGGCCCGTCCGCTCTGGGCAGGAGCGCTCTAGAATAAACAGCTATGCGTATCGCGATGATTTCCATGCATACCTCTCCGTTGCAGCAGCCTGGGCAGGGCGATGCCGGCGGCATGAACGTCTACGTGCTGGCCACGGCCCAAGCGCTCGCGGATCAAGGCATGGAAGTTGATATCTTCACCCGTGCCCACCGGCCGAGCCAGGGCGAGATCGTCCAGGTTGGCCCGCGGATTCGAGTAATCAACATCGTCGCCGGCCCCTATGAGGGCCTTGCTAAAGAGCAATTGCCGATGCAGCTCGCGGCCTTTGCCGGCGGAATGTTGGCTTTTGTGCGCTGCCACAAGCTCTCCTATGACCTCATTCATTCGCACTATTGGCTCTCGGGGCAGGTGGGCTGGCTGCTTCGGGATCTCTGGGAGGTGCCGCTGGTCCACACGGCGCACACCCTCGCCGCGGTGAAGAATGCACACCGCAGCGCCGATGACACCGAGGAATCCGAGGCGCGGCGCATCTGCGAGCAGCAGATCGTGGATAACGCCGACAAGCTGGTGGTCAATACCCTCGAGGAAGAGGACAACCTCGTCTCCTACTATGACGCCGAGCGGGACAAAATTGAGATCGTGTATCCGGGGGCGGACACGCAGCTATTTACGCCGGGCAATGATCGAGCCACCGAGCGGGCGCGCCGGGAACTGGGATTGCCTTTTAATGCCAAGGTGATTGCCTTTGTGGGCAGGCTGCAACGCTTCAAGGGCCCGCACATTCTGCTGCAGGCTGTGGCCCAGATGCTCGAGCGCGATCCGGAGCTGAATGTGCGCGTGGTGGTGTGCGGCGGGGCCTCGGGGCCGAATGCCACCGGCGAGGAGTACTACCGCCTGGCCGATAGCCTGGGGATTGGTCGGGTGGTGCGTTTTCTCGAGCCACGCCCGCCCTCCGAGCTGGTCGCGGTGTTTCAGGCCGCGGATGTGGTGGCGGTGCCGAGCTATAACGAGTCCTTCGGGCTGGTAGCGATGGAGGCCCAGGCCACGGGCACCCCGGTGGTGGCGGCCCGCGTGGGTGGTCTGCCGATTGCGGTGCGGCACGGGGAGACGGGGCTGCTCACCGATAGTCACGAAGTAGCGGAATGGGCAGCGGCCCTCACCGCGATGGTCAGCGACGATGTCACCCGCATCCAGATGGGAGAGAATGCGCGTGAGCATGCCCTGAACTTCTCCTGGGCGGCCTCGGCGGAGCGGCTACTGACCGTGTATTCCGAGGCGTTGAACTCCCCAGTGGATCAGTGTGCGCCGCGCAAGGCGCATGGCTAGCCGGTGGTCCCGCGCCTCGCGGAGTCCACAGCGAGATGTGTGAATGTGGGGCACTCAATAGCCTGAGGGCGAGACGATGATGCCTGAGCGTGGCACAATGGTGGTTATGACTGGAAAGCTAATTCTTCTCCGCCATGGCCAGAGTGAATGGAACGCATCCAACCAGTTCACCGGCTGGATGGATGTCAATCTCACCGATAAGGGCCGCGAAGAGGCGCAGCGCGGTGGACAGCTGCTCAAGGAGCAGGGTGTTCTGCCGGATCTGCTCTACACCTCGCTGCTGCGTCGCGCGATCAACACCGCCAATATCGCCCTCAACGCCGCTGACCGCCACTGGATCCCAGTAGTCCGCGATTGGCGTCTCAACGAGCGCCACTACGGTGCGCTGCAGGGCCTGAACAAGGCTGAGACCAAGGACAAGTACGGTGACGAGCAGTTCATGGCATGGCGTCGTTCTTATGACACCCCGCCGCCGGAGCTGGACGATGATTCCGAGTTCTCCCAGGCCGGGGATCCGCGCTACGCTGATCTGCCCGCCGTGCCGAAGACGGAGTGCCTGAAGGACGTCGTCGAGCGCTTCGTGCCCTACTTCGAGGAAGAGATCCTGCCGAAGGCCAAGGAAGGCAAGACCGTCCTGCTCGCCGCGCACGGTAACTCCCTCCGCGCCCTGGTCAAGCACCTGGACAAGATCTCCGATGAGGAGATCGCTGGGCTGAATATCCCCACCGGTATCCCGCTGGTCTACGAGCTCGATGCCGATGGCACGGTGCTCAACCCAGGTGGCACCTACCTGGATCCGGAGGCTGCTGCTGCCGGTGCCGCCGCCGTGGCTGCCCAGGGTGGCAAATAACCTGTCACGCTCACAGTGAGCTCACTGTGCTGTATGCCTATAACGCGGTGAGTGAAGAGGCCCGCAGTGCGTCCCGTGCGCACTGCGGGCTTTTCCGTGTGCTGAGCAGGCCTAGGCGGTGCGTGCGACACCCACGGGTGTGCTCGCGTAGCGGCATCGCCCAAACTGTGCTTGGGTGGGACACAGAACCATCACATTATTCGCAGTGATACCACGGCCGGCCCGTTACTCCGGTCGGTGTCAGTGAGTTATCCATGCCGCCGGCTTGGTCGGCGGCGTCGGCGAGAGAAAGCCAGAGACATGTTCTTAGTCGGAATCATCGTGGGAGCCATGGGGGCTCTCGTGATGATGCCGCTTGCGCGTTTTCTGCGGCGCTGGGCGCAGCGACGCCGCGAGGCCGAAACGATCACGGATAACCGCATCACCACGATCTCCCAGGTACTGCACCTGACGGTGCAGGGATCGCCGACGGGTGTGGCGGTGATCGATCGAAGTGGCTCGGTTGTGCTCTCTAATATGCCCGCACACGATATGGGCATTGTGCACGAGCACAGCGTGAACAAGCAGATCTGGGCCTCCGCGCTAGAGGTATTCGCCGATCAAGACTCCCGGGTGGTCTCGCTAGAGTTGCCCCGCCGGCTCGCCAGCCGCGTCTCCGCGGTGGATGCCACGGTGGCGCCGCTGACGCTCACGGATGAGCGCTTCGTCGTGGTTTATTCCACCGATGAGTCAGAGCATGTGCGCATGGAATCGGCGCGCCGCGATTTCGTGGCCAATGTCTCTCATGAGCTCAAAACCCCGGTGGGGGGTATGGCCCTGTTGGCGGAGGTGCTGCTGAACTCGGCGGATGATCCCGAGTCCGTGATGCACTTCGGCGAGCGGCTGCTCAACGAGGCGCACCGCATGTCCTCGTTGATTAATGAGCTGATCGCTTTGTCGAAGCTGCAGGGCGCAGAGAAGCTGCCCGCGATGAAGCCGGTCTCGGTGGATGAGGTGATTGACGAGGCGGTTAGTCGCAATAAGTTGACGGCCGAGACCGCCGGCATAGAGATCATTCGCGATACGCCCTCCGGGGTGCAGGTGCGCGGCGATAGTACGCTGTTGATCACCGCTATTACCAATCTGATTATCAACGCCATCAACTATTCGCCGGAGTCCACTCCCGTGACCATCTCCCAAAAGGTAGTGCATTCCCCCAGCGGAGAGAAGACCGTGCAGGTGCGGGTGACTGATCGCGGCATTGGTATTTCGGAGGAAGATCAGCAGCGCGTGTTCGAGCGTTTCTTCCGCGTGGATAAGGCGCGGTCGCGCCAGACGGGAGGTACCGGTTTGGGACTAGCGATTGTTAAACATGTCACCGCAAACCACGGTGGATCGATTAAACTGTGGTCACAGCCCAATATTGGCTCGACGTTCACCCTTGAGCTTCCCGTCTTCGATGTTCAAGAAGCGAATGAGGCTCAGCCGCTGACGTCTGAGGCCCCAGAACTTCCCGCCGATACCTCGGTCGCGGCGCCGAAGCGTGCCAGACGCGCCCTCCGCCCCCTCGGCGGGGGACGTGGGCACCGCAATGCCGAGAAGCATCCGGCTGCGCGGCAGGAAAGCTTGATGGATCGTGTGGGAATTACGAGCGCATCCCCGCATGTGGGTATGCGCAATGAAGCCAGCAGGCGGAAGGATGGCACAGACTAACCATGACGCGAATTCTGATTGTTGAGGACGAGGAATCCCTAGCGGAACCGCTGGCATTTCTGCTGGCGAAGGAGGGCTTCGAGGTAAGTACCGCCGTCGATGGCCCCTCGGCGCTGGTGGAGTTTCATAAGAAAGACATCGATATCGTCCTGCTGGACCTTATGCTTCCTGGAATGTCCGGCACCGATGTGTGTAAGCAGATTCGCCAAAGCTCCCAGGTGCCGGTGATAATGGTCACCGCCCGTGACTCGGAAATCGATAAGGTTGTGGGCCTCGAGCTCGGCGCCGATGACTATGTGACCAAGCCTTATTCTTCTCGGGAGCTCATCGCCCGTATTCGCGCGGTGCTGCGCCGCAGCAAGGAACGTGCGGTGGAGGAGGAGTTCGACGAGCAGGTGCTCAAGGGCGGCCGGGTGTGTATGGACGTGGAATCCCATACCGTCACCGTCGACGGCGAAGAGATCGCCTTGCCCTTGAAGGAATTCGATCTGCTCGAGTACCTGCTGCGCAATTCGGGCCGCGTGCTCACCCGCTCCCAGCTCATCGACCGAGTGTGGGGCGCGGACTATGTGGGCGATACCAAAACCCTTGACGTGCATGTCAAGCGTTTGCGCTCCAAGATCGAGGAGCAGCCCTCCCGGCCCCAATATCTCGTGACCGTCCGCGGCCTCGGGTATAAGTTCGAGGCCTGAGGCGCTTATCGACGCTCACTCGCCGCCACCGTGGCTGGGTGCTGCAGCGACGATCCTGCTACCTGGGTGATCAGCTCCACGAGACGCTCATAGGCGGCATCGCCCATCACCTTCCGCAGCTCCGTCTCATAGCTTTGCCACATCGGTATCTCGCTGGTGTGGCAGGAGGGGGCGGAGGTGCACCACCAATCGAAGTCCTCGCCACCATTTCCCCATGCTCGCCGCTCATACTCGGAAATGGTGGTTTTCAAAATATCGGCACCATCGGCGCGCACGGTCCATTCCTCTTCGCGGCGCAAAGGCACCAGCCAACACACCTCCGGCTTGATCTCGGTGATGTCCTGGCCGCTGGCCACCGCATATTGGTGAAGAGCACAACCGGGGCCCGTGCCGTGTCCGTTGCGGTTGGCAAAGATGCAGGCGCCGTCGACAAGCTTCGTCTTCAGCGCCGGCTCCATCTCCCCGTCCTCGTTTTCTAGCTCATCCCATTCCAACCAGGGCTCGATCTCGGTGGCATCGGCGGCGGCGATGTAGTCATCGACCTCCGTGGGGCGTAGCTGCCAAAAATGCGCGGGCATCTCGGCCACGGAATTGTAGAGCAGATCCTGATCGGACTCGTCTGTGAGAAAAGCCCCATGATTGCAACAGCCCACTACTCGGTTGTTTTCGTCAACCCCGAGGCATTCGGGCTGACCGAAATGGCAGCGCCAGCGGGAAGTCAGCCACGTGATGTCCACGCTGAACAGGTGATTCGGGTCCTCAGGATTGTGAAATTCCAGCCATTGCCGCGGAAAGTCAGGGGGCAATTCGCGGCCCGCGCGAATGGATCGGCCGGCGGGGGATGTCGCGGGAAAGCCAAGAAATGTCGACGTCTCATGCGGGGTGTTCACACTTTTCCAACTTAGACCCGCTACCCTAAAGTTGTGCGATTAGGTGTATTGGACGTTGGCAGCAACACTGTCCATTTGGTGGCAGTCGATGCGCGCTCGGGTGGACATCCCACCCCCATGAGCGATTGGAAGACCACGATGAAACTCGTGGAATTCCTGGACGCAGACGGCGCCCTCAATGACAAGGGACAGTCGAAGCTGATCAAGAATGTGGCAGAGGCGAGAGATCTCGCCGACACACTACGGTGTGATGAGGTGATGGCTTTCGCCACCTCTGCGGTGCGTTCCGCCACGAACCAAAAGAAGGTTCTGGATCGCGTTGAGAAAGAAGCGGGCATCAAGCTCGAGGTTCTCACCGGCGAAGAGGAAGCAGTATTGACCTTCCTTGCGGTACGACGCTGGTACGGCTGGTCTGCCGGCCGCATCATCAATCTTGATATTGGCGGTGGCTCCCTCGAGCTCTCCACCGGTACCGACGAGCATCCGGAGAAAGCATTCTCGCTTGATCTCGGTGCGGGCCGGCTCACTCATAAGTGGTTCGACACGGATCCGCCCTCGCGAAAGAAGATCAATATTCTTCGCGATTACATCGACGCCGAACTTGCGGAACCCGCTCAGCAGTTGAAGAACTGTGGCCACGCCGATCTGGCTGTGGGCACGAGCAAAACGTTCCGCACCTTGGCTCGTCTCACCGGTGCTGCACCCTCCTCGGCGGGGCCGCGCGTCAAGCGCACCCTCACCGCGCCGGGCTTGCGCCAGCTGATCGCATTTATTTCCCGCATGACAGCTAGTGACCGAGCGGAGCTCGAAGGAGTAAGCTCGGACCGTTCCCATCAAATCGTCGCCGGCGCCCTCGTTGCAGAGGCAAGCATGCGCGCCCTAGGACTCGAAAAAATCGAGATTTGCCCATGGGCGCTGCGTGAAGGGGTTATCCTTAGACGAATTGATAAGGGATTGGACTAGGAAAGGAAGCGAGTATGAGCGACCAACAGCTGACAGTCGCAGAGCTCTTAGCCCGCGCATCCAAGGAGAACGGCGATCAGGCTCCGCGTAAGCGTCGCCGGCGCCGCCGCAGCCTCGAAGAGGGCGGTGTGTCCGTTGCCGAGCTCACCGGTTCGATCCCGAAGGTAGATAAAACCCCCGAGCAGCCCAAACACACGTCTCAGCCGATCGACGCGGAAAACACCGCCCGCACGGCCGAACCCTCCCCCGAGGCAGCGACGCCTGCTCCGGAGCAGCCGGCTGCGCAGCAGCAGGAGAGCGTCGATAAGCCTGCGAGCGCCCCGGTCGAGAAGCAGAAACCCGAGGGCTTTAGTCCGAAGCTCAACCGCGTGTCGCGCGGTACTGCGCCGAAGGACAAGGACGAGACCATGGTGCTCGACGTGGTCCACGAGGGCGAAGAGCCGCGTCTGACCACCGATACCTTCAAGGCCGTGAGCCCTGCGCAGGCGTCCGCGGCAGCGGAGCAGCCAGGAGCCGCTGCACCGCAGCCCGAGACCGCGCCGGAGCCGGTGGAATCCATCGAGCGTTCGCCGGAATCCGAGGGCAGCCGCAGCGATGAGCCGCCGACCGCCACCCTCGAGGCGGTCCGCGATGAGCACACCGGCGAGCAGAAGCAGCGCGTGGCCCCCTATATAGCCGAGCCGAGCCAGCCGGCCATGCACCCCGACGCGCAAGCCGCCGAGACCCCCGAGGCGGCTGCGGAGGAAGAATCCGAGCGCTCGGTGTCCATCCCCGCCATCATCGGTATGACCGTGGTGGCTGTGGTGATTGGTATCGCGATCTTCAAGGGCTTCGAATTGCTGTGGGCCAACTTCAGCGGCCTCATCACCGGCGTGCTGGCGCTGGCCGTAACCGGCGGCATCGTCGGTATCGTGCACGCGATGCGCACCGACCGCGACAAGCTCACCATGCTGCTTGCCGCGGTGGTCGGACTGGTTCTCACCTTTGGCCCCTCGCTCATCGCCGGGCTCTAACCGCCACCGGCTAGGAAACACCCCCCGCTATGGAGATAATCCGGCGGGGGTTCTTTCTTGCGCTGCCAGCTACATCTGGCACAGTGGTGATATGACCAAGATTGCAGTGATTGGTGGCGGAAACATCGGTGAGGCCCTCATTTCTGGGCTCATTGCCGGTGGTATCCGCCCGCAGGATATCAACGTGTCCAACCGCCGTGAGGAGCGCGGACGCGAACTTGCGGAGCGCTTCGAGATCAACGACTACGTCGATAACTACCAGGCCGTTGAGGGCGTGGACGTGGTGTTCTTGGCGGTCAAGCCCTACATGATCGTGGATGTGCTCGAGGAAATCTCCGATTCTCTCAATGAGAACACCGAGGACGCGATCGTGGTGTCCATGGCCGCAGGCATCTCCCTGGCAGCCATGGAGGAGGTGGTCTCCGCCGGCACGCCGCTGGTCCGCGTGATGCCCAATACGCCCATGTTCGTAGGCAAGGGCGTCTCCGCCATGGCGGCGGGGCGTTTCGCCGGCGATGTCGAGATGGACACCGTCGCCGAGCTCTTGTCCGCCGTGGGCGAGGTGGTGCGGGTGCGTGAGTCGGATATTGACGTGGTGACGGCGATGTCCGGATCCTCCCCGGCCTATGTGTTCCTCATGGCCGAGGCCATGACCGACGCCGGGGTGCAGCTGGGCCTGAAGCGGGAGCTTGCGGAGCAGCTGGCCGTGAACGCCATCGATGGCGCAGCCGCCATGCTCAAGGAAGGCAGCAAATCTCCTGTGGAGCTGCGTGCCTCCGTCTCCTCCCCGGCCGGCACCACTGCCGCTGCCATCCGTTCCCTCGAGGAATCCGGATTCCGGGGCGCGTTTTATCGGGCGATGGAAGCCTGCGCGAAGCGTTCCGCAGAGCTGTCCTAAACCGGTTCGCAACAAACCCTTAAGTAGCACTTCACCCCGCCGATGGGTGGGGTGCTTCTTTTTTGTGGGGTCGCCTCACGTGCCGCTGATAGTGGCGGCGGTCAATGGTGGGAGAGGCCCCGCGAGCCGCCCCTGAGATCGGAACACGGGGTTTCAACTGGGCAAATGAGGAATCCGGTAGAGAAAGGGTGAGGCGATGCAACTCACGTGCATGTATTTTCCCACCTGACTCATGTGACAGCTGAGATAAACTCCATCCCACCAGCTCGCATTCGTAACAACATTAACGCTAAGCTGTTCTCGAACACGATCGTGTCTCCATCTGCAGGAGGGGAAGCCTGCAGCGCGTTCGCGTTATGAAGGGTTTAACACTATGGCACACGAGGACAATGGCACCTTCTTGACCGTCGCAGAAGTCGCTGACATCATGCGCGTATCCAAGATGACGGTGTATCGACTCATTCACTCCAGCGAGCTGCCCGCCGTGCGGGTGGGGCGCTCTTTCCGAGTTCATGAGAAGGCCGTGAATGAGTACCTCGAGGCGTCGTTCTACGACGCCGGCTAAAACACGCTCCCGCGCCACAGTCGATAGACTAGGGCGCACATGTGCGGGCTGGTTATCGCGCTAGGGTGCTCTGCAGGGTGTAGCGAGGGGGAATTTTATCCTCGCTCACCCTCTAGGTATGATTGCTAGCATTCGTGTGGCATCACACCCACTCCCACTACGGGGGTGGCGGCACTCTCTTGCCGGGCGGTGCGTCCGACGATGTCCGTCCGCCTCGGCAGCGGCCTGCTGCTGCACGGCCGTCGCAGATGCGCACACTATGTATATATACGCACAACGATCTTAAGTAAGTGAGGATGCCCTATGGGTTCTGTTATTAAGAAGCGCCGCAAGCGCATGTCCAAGAAGAAGCACCGCAAGATGCTGCGCCGTACCCGCGTTCAGCGTCGTAAGCTCGGCAAGTAAGCCGCATGCGCGCGGCCCTTTGCATCACTCTAGGGCCTGCTCACACACCGCCGCAGTAGAGAAGATCTACCGCTCGGCGGTGTGTTTTTTATTCTCTGGGCGCTGCCTAGCTCTTTTTCTTGGACTTGCCCAAGTAGCGCCAGGCACCGGTGGAGAACGCGGCGGTGATGATGGCGGGCAGGCCAAACTTGCGCACGGCCTTGCGCACATTGCGGTAGTCGCGCACTTCCCAGCCGCGCTGGAGGGCAGTCTTGCGGAGTTTGGCGTCGGGGTTCACGGCCACTGCAGTGCCCACCATGGACAGCATGGGCAGATCATTAATGGAATCGGAATAGGCCGTGCAGCGCTGCAAGTCGAGCTGCTCCACGGCGGCGAGCGCGGCCACCGCGTGGCGCTTGCCAGAGCCGTGCAAGATATCACCCACGAGGCGGCCAGTGAACTTGCCGTCCTTGACCTCGGCCACGGTGCCTAAGGCTCCCGTGAAGCCGAATTGGCGCGCCAAGATCTGCGCCAGCTGCACGGGAGTGGCGGAGACCAGCCACACCTGCTGGCCGGCGTTGAGGTGCATCTCAGCGAGCTCCTTGGTGCCGGGCCAGATCTTCTCCGACATGTGGGTCTCTACGATGTCCTCGCAGAGCTCTACGAGCTCATTGACATCGCGGCCCTTAATAAACTCCAATGCCTGCTGGCGACCCTCGGCCACATCATTGGCGTTCTCCGAGCCGCTGAGGCGGAACTTCAACTGCTTATAGGCCACCGGTGCGATCTCGGAGAATTTAAAATACTTCTTCCTCGCCAGTCCCATGGCGAGCACGATGATGGAGGCGCCCTGGATCAGGGTGTTGTCCACGTCGAAAAAGGCGGCCGCCGTATGGTCCTGCGGGATCTCCGGATCCGGGGTTGTGACCGACCGAGCGGATGCTGCCTCAAAGGCGCCGGAGACGCTGGTCATGCCCGAGTCAAAGTCGGCGGGGTCGAGGCCAAAGACCTCGGCCACCGCGGCCTCGCCGGCGGCACGCTGGGATTGCTCATCAATCGGCGGGAGGGCACGATCTTCAAAGAAGTGGCGCAGGTTCCCGCGCGAGGTGGACCACGCCGCCAGAAATTCCGAGGGCGAGTTAGGCCCATCGAAGGGGCCGAGGGGAACGTTATTGGAGTTCACGGCGATTGTTCAGTGGCTTTCCGGGTAGGGGCTAGAGCTGATAGGCGCGCCCGAAAGTGGGACCCTTGCCATCGTATAAGGTTAGGGCGCAGCTCGCCGTCTTAATAATCACTCCGAGGATGGAGGCACTGATTCTCTATGTCCACCCACAGCGTTGAACTTATGGTCCGTGCCGGTTGTGGATCCTGTGTGCGCGTCGCCAAGCAAATCGAGCCCATTGTGCGCGTCGCCGGCGCGGCATGGCAGGTGCGGGATGTGGACGAGGACCCCGAGCTCGCCATGGAGTTTGGCGACCGTGTGCCGGTGGTTGTGGTAGACGATGAGGAGTTCGCGTGTTGGGAAGTAGACAGCGACGAGTTAGCCAACACTTTGTTGGCTTGAAGGTGAAAGCAGACTAGCGTTCTTATCAGCCTTTAATGTGACTGATGAGGAAGCGGTGAGCTATTTCAATGAGCGTGCTAGTTGTGGGAATGTCCCACCGGTCGGCACCTGTGTCGTTGCTTGAACAGCTCAGCATGGATGATGACGCAGCGATTCGCGTTGCGTCTACTCTGATTACCCGACCCTCGCTCACCGAGGCCCTCATTGTCTCTACCTGCAACCGGGTAGAGGTGTACTGTGTCACCTCCTCCTTTCACGCCGGCGTCCACGAAGTGGTGGATGTCCTGCACGAATACAGCGGGGTAGACATCGATACGCTGCGCGCCAAGCTCTATGTGCGCTATGCCGACGCCGCCGCCGAGCACATGCTCATGGTCACCGCCGGACTGGATTCCATGGTGGTGGGAGAGCAGCAGATCATCGGCCAGGTGCGTCACGCCTACCAGCTCGCCTCGAAATCAGCCACTGCCGGCCCAGCGCTGCACTCTCTCACCCAGACAGCCCTGCACACCGGCAAGCGAGTCCACACCGAGACCGCCATTGATGAGGCGGGAGCATCCATGGTCTCCTTCGCCCTGCAGCAGGCCATCGCCGAGATGGGCCGCGAAGAGGAGGACCTCCCCCTGAAGGGGGTTAGCGTTCTTGTGCTTGGCGCGGGGGCAATGGCCTCCCTAGCCTCCACTCACGTGGGCCGTATGGGGGTAGAGCGCCTCATCGTGAGCAACCGCACCTACGAGCGGGCGCAGAATCTCGTGGCGCACGCCCTCGAGGCAGGGGTGAACGCCCAGGCGATTCAGTATGAGGATCGCACCTCAGTGCTCAACGAGGTGTCCATGGTGGTCTCTGCCACCGGTGCCGATGGCTTCACCATCAACGCCAGCGATATCCCCGCCGATCATCCTGGCCTAGTGGCCGTGGATCTCTCCCTCCCGCGCGACCTGGACGATGCGATCGAGGAGCGCACTGGCTGCCACCTGATCAATATCGAGAAGCTGCACGAGTACGCCGATGGCGAGACCTCGCAGGTGCACGCCGAGTCGCTGCGCATTGTGCGCGATGCCCTTGAGCAGTTCACCTCCCAGCAGCGCGTGCGCGAGGTGGCACCCGCTGTCTCGGCGCTGCGCAAGCACGCTGCTGAGCTGGTGGAGGCTGAGATGGGGCAGCTCATGCGGCGCACCCCAGGCATGGAGGATGCTGACCGCAATGAGGTCAATCGCACCGTGCGACGCATCGTCGATAAGCTGCTGCATCAGCCCACCGTGCGGGTGAAGCAGCTGGCAGCCCGCTCGGGCACCGTCACCTATGAAACTGTGATTCAGGAGCTTTTCGGGCTGCAGGATCCGGTGCCGGGGCGCTCCATTGCTGTGGCGATGGATGAGCTGCCCGGAAATATGGGGCATATGCCGGTGCGGGCCGAGTCCGTAGCGGAGACCTACCCCTCCTCGCTGAGCGTCGGCGAGTAGTCTTAATGGGCATGTTTCGGATTGGTACTCGCGGATCTCAACTTGCCACTACACAAACCGGCCATGTGCGTGATGCACTGGCCGAGCTCGGCCACGACGCCGAATTAACTATCATCACCACCCCAGGTGATAAGAACATGTCGCCGGTGGAGCGCATCGGCGTCGGCGTATTCACCCAGGCGCTGCGCGAGGCCATGGCCCGCGGCGAATGTGATCTGGCGGTGCACTCCTTCAAGGATCTGCCCACCGCCCCCGATGATCGTTTCGTGCTCGTCACCCCGGCCCGTGAGGATCGCCGTGAAGCCCTCATCGCCCGCGATGGGCTCACCCTCGATGAACTCCCCGAGAACGCCACCGTGGGCACCTCCGCGCCGCGACGTATCGCCCAGCTGCGGGCGCTGCGCCCCGATCTGAATATCCGGCCCCTGCGCGGCAATATCGACACCCGTATGGGCAAGGTGCTGCATGGAGAGCTCGACGCCGTAGTGCTGGCGGCAGCGGGGCTGACTCGCGTCGGGCAGCTCGACCGCGCCACGGAGCTTTTCGACGCCACCCGCCTGATGCCCGCCCCCGCCCAAGGCGCCCTCGCTATCGAATGCCGGGCCGAGGATACCCACGCCGTCGAGGCGATCCGGGCCCTGGCAGATACCTCGACCGAGCTCTGTGCCGCCGCCGAGCGTGCCGTACTGGCCACCTTGGAAGCTGGCTGCACCGCACCGGTGGCCGCCCATGCTGAGTTCAGCCAGGGGCAGCTGAGTCTTACCGCCGGTGCTTTTGCGCTCGACGGCAGCGCCCAGCTGGTGCACAGCGCCAGCGGCGCGGCCGAGAACAAGGAGCAGGCCCGCGCGCTGGGCGCTGCGGTGGCCTGCGAGCTGCTCTCGCAGGGCGCCTCCGCACTGGTGGCCGTCTCCTAATCCCGCGCTTTTAATCCTGCGCTTTCTCGTACGTTCTCGCGGCGCCCCGGATAGCACAGTGTTGCTCTCCGCGGGCGCCGCTTGTGTCTCTTCCTACCCCGTGTGAGCTGGGAATATAAAAAAGTTGAGCGAATCGGGAACAACTCTGTGGGATGTGCCGTTGTATGAGGTGAAAAGTTGAGTTAGCTTCACTCAAGAAGGTTGGCGATTATGGCGAGAGTTTGTTAGCGTAGTCGCAGACATTGAGTGAGTAATGCTCAACTCGATGAATACAAACGAGCTCCGTCCGAGTGGGCGGGCACAAACGTACACAGGAGGACAACACAACTATGGGACGTGCAGTAGGCATTGACTTGGGTACCACCAACTCGGTCGTATCCGTGCTTGAGGGTGGCGAGGCAACCGTTATCGCTAACTCCGAAGGCTCCCGAACCACCCCTTCGGTGGTCGCATTCGCAAAGAACGGTGAGGTTCTGGTCGGTCAGTCCGCGAAGAACCAGGCCGTCACCAACGTCGATCGCACCGTGCGCTCCGTCAAGCGCCACATGGGCAGCGACTGGACCGTTGAGGTCGACGATAAGAAGTACACCCCACAGGAGATCTCCGCTCGCACGCTGATGAAGCTCAAGCGCGACGCTGAGTCTTACTTGGGCGATGATGTCACCGACGCCGTGATCACCGTTCCCGCTTACTTCGAGGACGCACAGCGCCAAGCCACCAAGGAGGCCGGTCAGATCGCAGGCCTGAACGTGCTGCGCATCGTGAACGAGCCCACCGCCGCTGCTCTGGCCTATGGCCTGGAGAAGGGCGACAAGGAGCAGACCATTCTGGTCTTCGACCTCGGTGGCGGCACCTTCGACGTCTCCCTGCTGGAGATCGGCGATGGCGTGGTCGAGGTTATGGCCACCGCTGGCGACAACGAGCTGGGCGGCGATGACTGGGATCAGCGCATCGTGGACTGGTTGGCTGAGAAGTTCAAGAGCTCCCACGGTATCGACCTGACCAAGGACAAGATGGCTCTGCAGCGTCTGCGTGAGGCTGCCGAGAAGGCCAAGATTGAGCTGTCTTCTTCGCAGCAGGCATCCATCAACCTGCCCTATATCACCGTGGACTCCGAGAAGAACCCGCTCTTCTTGGACGAGACCCTCACCCGCACCGAGTTCCAGCGCATCACCCAGGATCTGCTGGACCGCACCAAGGCTCCCTTCAACCAGGTAGTCAAGGACGCAGAGATCTCCGTCTCCGATATCGACCACGTGGTGCTCGTTGGTGGCTCCACCCGTATGCCGGCCGTCTCCGAGATGGTCAAGGAGCTCTCCGGCAAGGAGCCGAACAAGGGCGTGAACCCGGACGAGGTTGTGGCCATGGGTGCTGCTCTGCAGGCCGGTGTGCTGCGCGGCGAGGTCAAGGACGTGCTGCTGCTCGACGTCACCCCGCTCTCCCTCGGTATCGAGACCAAGGGTGGCGTGATGACCAAGCTCATCGAGCGCAACACCACCATTCCGACCAAGAAGTCCGAGACCTTCACCACCGCAGAGGACAACCAGCCCTCCGTGCAGATCCAGGTGTTCCAGGGTGAGCGCGAGATGGCCTCCGCCAACAAGCTGCTCGGCTCCTTCGAGCTCGGTGGCATTGCCCCGGCGCCGCGTGGCGTGCCGCAGATCGAGGTCACCTTCGACATCGACGCCAACGGCATCGTGCACGTGACCGCGAAGGACAAGGGCACCGGCAAGGAAAACACCATCAAGATCCAGGACGGCTCCAGCCTGTCTCAGGAAGACATCGACCGCATGGTCAAGGATGCTGAGACCCACGCCGAAGAGGATAAGAAGCGCCGCGAGGAGCAGGAGGTGCGCAACTCCGCAGAGTCCATGGCGTACCAGACCCGCAAGTTCCTCGAGGAGAACTCCGAGAAGGTCTCCGAGGACATCAAGAAGAAGGTCGAAGACGCCGCCAACGGTGTGGACGAGGCCCTGAAGGGCGATGACCTCGATGCCATCAAGGACGCCGTGGACACCCTGTCCAAGGAGTCCCAAGAGATGGGCAAGGCCCTCTACGAGGCCGAGGCTGCCCAGGGCGCTACCCAGGCTGAGGGCGCCGATCCGGCCGCTGATGACAATGTTGTCGACGCTGAGGTTGTCGACGAGGAGGATGAGAAGAAGTGACCCACCCAGGCGAGATGCCCGATAACCCGGGCGATCCCGACGCCACGGATGAGGCCAACTACTCTCCGAACGAGGCCGAAGCCGCCGCTGCGGAAGCGGCGGCCGACGCCGAGGCCAGTGCAGCAGGCGACGAGGAGGTAGTGGATCCCCTCGACGAGGAGATCAACGAACTGCTCGATGAGGAGGCCGCGCTCGCCGACGCCGAAGCCACCGAGGCTGAGGAAGAGGCAGCGGCCGAGGATCCGGCCGCGGCACAGATCGCGGAACTCACCGAGGATCTCAAGCGCGTGTCTGCCGAGTACGCCAACTATCGTCGGCGCACCGAGCGGGAACGCGAGGGCGTGATCTCCACCGCCACGGTGAAGGTGCTCAAGGAATTGCTTCCCATCCTCGATGATCTCGACATGGCTGAACAGCATGGCGATCTCGAGCAGGGGCCCCTGAAGCCCTTTGCGGAGAAGCTCCGCAGCACCGTGAACGGTGTGGGGCTCAAGCGCTTCGGCGAGACCGGCGACGAGTTCAATCCCGAGATCCACGAGGCCATCCAAGATGCCTCGACCGGGGAAGAGAAGGCCCTCGGCACCGTGGTGCGCCCCGGCTACCAGTACAAGGACACAGTCGTGCGCGCCGCTATGGTGATCATCGACGACCCAGTAGAGGATCAAGAATAAAAAGCCCACGATATCGTGTAGCGGAAGGAGGGGACTGTACGTCTCATGGCACAGCGTGAATGGGCAGAAAAAGACTATTACGCGGACCTCGGGGTCTCCTCGTCCGCTTCCCAGGCCGACATCAAGCGCGCCTACCGGAAACTGGCACGAGACAACCACCCCGACACCCACCCAGGTGACACCCAGGCGGAAACCCGCTTCAAAAAAGTCGCCGAGGCGTATGACGTCATCGGCGATGAGCAGAAGCGTAAAGAATATGACGAGATGAAGGCCATGCTCTCCTCGGGCATGGGCGGATTCGGTCGCGGTTTCGGCCAGAGAGGAGGCGCCGGGTTTCCCGGCGGGTTTCGCTCGACGTCGACGGAGGACTTCGACATCTCGGACCTCTTCGGGCAGACGGGCGGGGGACCCAGTGGAGGCTTTTCTAGTGAAGGCGGTCTGGGGGATATCTTCGGTGGCATTTTCAACCGCGGCGGTGGTGCTCGCCACGCAACTCGGCCGACGCGAGGATCGGACGTAGAAACCCAGATCACTCTGGATTTCCGCGAAGCCACCAAGGGCACCACTATCCCGCTCCGGCTCACCGGCGATGCCCCCTGCAATAAGTGTCACGGCTCGGGCTCCGCCTCGGCGAAGCCCGCCACCTGCGGGGTGTGCAATGGCACCGGCTATGAGTCGGAGAGCAAGGGTACCTTCGGGTTCTCTAAGCCTTGCAGCAACTGCAATGGCTCCGGCACTAAGATCACCGATCCCTGCTCGGCTTGTAGCGGCACCGGCACCGTCAACCGCACCCGCTCGATCACCGTGAAGGTGCCTGCGGGCGTGATCGACGGCCAGCGGGTACGCCTCGCCGGACAGGGCGAGGCCGGGCCGAATGGATTGCCCTCGGGCGATCTCTTCGTCACCGTCCACGTTCGCCCGGATCCGGTATTCACCCGCTCCGGCGACGATCTCGAGCTGACCGTGCCGATCTCCTTCGCGGAGGCGGTCTTGGACAGCACGGTGACAGTGCCCACCCTTGACGGCCCCGTCACGGTGCGTTTACGGGAAAACACCCCCAATGGCCGCACCCTGCGGGTGCGCGGCAGGGGAGTGCCCAAGCGTGATGGCACCAAGGGCGATCTGCTGGTCACCGTCGAGGTGGTGGTCCCGGATCATCTCGATGCCGGCGCTACCTCGGCGCTACGCAGCTACGCCCAGGCCGAGAAAGACTCCGGCTTTGACCCGCGGAAGGACTGGGCCGGACAGGACTAAACCCGTTACGCCCACCCGGCCAGCGCTGGGTGGGCGTCCACCCAAGGGAATACCATCGCAGACGCGCGGCGGCGTTCCACGAACCACCGGATGTGAGTGAGGAGGTGTCTTCCTAGCGTCATGACTCAACAGAACGACCACTCTGAGCACACGGAAGTCTATGTGATCTCCGTGGCAGCGGAACTGGCGGGCATGCACGCCCAGACGCTTCGCACGTACGACCGCATCGGGTTGGTGACGCCGCAACGCACCCGCGGCGGTGGGCGACGCTATTCGCCCAGCGACGTCGAATTGCTCCGGAAAATTCAGAAGCTCAGCCAAGAAGACGGCGTGAATCTCGCCGGAATCAAGGCGATTATCGAACTCAGTCATGAGAACGATCGCCTGCGCCAAGCTAATGAAGAGCTCAACGAGGATCTCACGGCGCTCGAGCGGGAGGTGCACGAATTGCGCCGCAACGCCGGGCGCAAGCGCGGCGAGATCGTGCACGTGCCCCGCTCCACCGCGGTGGTGGCGTGGGAGCCGCGCCGCTCCCGCGGCCGCCCCCAGCACTAACAACCTCCAGCCACCCACGACGCCCAGGCCGGGCTCGTGGGTGGTGGTGTATCTATGGCCAGGGCGTCGATGACGCGCCGGCATAGGCGGTACGCAGCGGGAACACGCGAACGCTAGTGAAAAACGTTATCGGCAATGATTGAAAATCTGGGTACACTGGAGGGTTGCACAATGACCCCTCTATGACCCTGAAGGAGTGGCACGTTTATGACAGCCACCGTTACTGGAATCATCGCCCGTGAAAAGGGCGCACCCGTAGAAAAAGCGCAGATAGTTATCCCCGATCCTGGCCCCACCGATGTGGTGGTGGATATCAAGGCCTGCGGGGTGTGCCATACCGATTTGGCCTATCGCGATGGCGATATCGAGGACGCCTACCCCTTCTTGCTCGGCCACGAGGCGGCCGGCGTGGTCTCCCAGGTGGGCGAGGATGTCACCTTCGTTGCCGAGGGCGACTTCGTGGTGCTCAACTGGCGTGCCGTGTGTGGCGAATGCCGTGCCTGTAAGCGCGGCGAGCCCAAGTATTGCTTTAGCACCCACAATGCCTCGCAGCCCATGACTCTCGAGGATGGCACCGCGCTCAGCCCCGCGCTGGGTATCGGCGCCTTCGCGGAGAAAACCCTGGTGCACGAAAAGCAGTGCACCAAGGTGAATCCGGCGGAGGATCCGGCTGCGGCTGGGTTGCTCGGCTGCGGCGTGATGGCTGGACTGGGCGCGGCGGTCAATACCGCCGATATTGCTCGCGGCGAGTCCGTGGCCGTGTTTGGCTGCGGCGGCGTTGGCATGGCGGCCATCGCCGGGGCGGTGGTGAACCAGGCCCGCACCGTGATCGCCGTGGATGTGGACCAGCGCAAGCTGGATGCCGCCATCGATTTCGGTGCCACCCACACCATCAATTCCTCCGAGCTATCGGAGGAGCAGGTGATCGAGCGTGTCCGCGAGATCACCGATGGCTTCGGCGCAGATGTGACCATCGATGCCGTGGGGATCATGCCCACCTGGCGCCAAGCCTTCTATTCCCGCGATCATGCAGGACGCATGGTGATGGTGGGTGTGCCGAACCTGAGCGATCATATCGACATCCCGGCCATTGACTTCTACTCCCGCGGCGGCAGCCTGAAGCCGGCCTGGTACGGCGATTGCCTGCCCGAGCGCGACTTCCCCGCCTTCGTGGACCTGCACCTCCAGGGGCGTTTCCCGCTGGATAAGTTCGTCTCCGAGCGCATCGAGCTGGGAGCTGTGGAAGAGGCCTTCGCCACCATGAAGGCCGGAGACGTCCTGCGTAGCGTGGTGGTGATCTAACTATGTTCCGAGTTGATCATGTAGAAACCAGCGGCACCTTCGCCCTCGATGGGGGCGAATGGGATGTCGACAACAATATCTGGATCGTCGGAGACGACTCCGAGGTCTACATCATTGATGCTGCCCACCAGGCCCAGCCGATTATCGACGCCGTCGCGGGTCGTCGCGTCCGCGGCATCCTGTGCACCCACGCCCACAATGACCACATCACCGTGGCCCCAGAGCTGTCCATCCGCCTGGATGCGCCGATCTATGTGCACCCCGGTGATGAGATGCTGTGGCAGCAGACCCACCCCGATATCGCCCACGAGGCGCTGCGCGAGGACATGCTTTTCGACGTCGGCGGCGCGGAGATGAGCGTGTTGAACACCCCCGGCCACTCGCCGGGATCGTGCTGCTTCTACGTGCCGGAGGCCGCAGAGCTCTTCAGTGGCGACACCCTCTTCCAGGGCGGGCCGGGCGCCACGGGCCGTAGCTACAGCAGCTTCGACACCATCATTCACTCGCTGCGCACCTCCGTGCTGGAGCTGCCTGCCGAGACGGTCGTGCGCACCGGGCACGGCGATCACACCACCATTGGTAGCGAGGCGCCCCACTTGGAGGAGTGGATTAAGCGCGGCTACTAGGGCTGATGTGGCTGTAGGCAATGCGCGGACGGTTTCAGTGACATGCTGGCACTGTCCGCGCAGGTGTGTCGTGGGTCATATGCGCCACGGCGGGAATGTGCGTAGGCTGTGTGACACATCACTACCCGCCGGGTAGTGGTGGTGCAGAAAGTCCCCACACACTGCGGTGCCATGGATATGGTCCGACGAGAGATACGGAGAACACAGCATGACTGTCTACGCACATCCCAATTCCGAGGGCTCGATTGTGTCCTTCCGCGAGCGCTATGACAACTTCATCAACGGCGAGTGGACCCCACCGGCCAGCGGCGAGTACCTAGACAACATCACGCCGGTCACCGGCGAGGTGTTCTGTCAGTTCGCTCGCGGCAAGGAAGAGGACATCAATCTGGCCCTTGACGCGGCGCACGCCGCCAAGGAGGAGTGGGGCCACACCGCCCCAGCAGAGCGCGCGATGGTGCTGAACAAGATCGCCGAGCGCATCGAAGAAAATGTGGAAAAGCTCGCAGTGGCCGAGACCTGGGAGAATGGTAAGCCGGTGCGCGAGGCCCTGGCTGCCGACATCCCGCTGGCTGCCGACCATTTCCGCTACTTTGCTGGTGTCACCCGCACCCTCGAAGGCCATACCTCCCAGATCGATCGCAACACCGTGGCCTATCACTTCAAGGAGCCACTCGGCGTGGTCGGGCAGATCATTCCGTGGAACTTCCCCATCCTCATGGCTGCGTGGAAGCTCGCCCCAGCCCTGGCCGCTGGCAACTGCGTGGTGCTCAAGCCCGCAGAGCAGACCCCGGTATCGGTGCTCTATCTCATGGAGCTCATCGCTGATCTGCTGCCCAAGGGCGTGGTGAACATCGTCAATGGCCTCGGCAAAGAGGCCGGCGCGGCGCTGACCTCCTCCCGTCGTATCGCCAAGGTGGCCTTCACTGGTTCCACCGAGGTGGGCAAGATGATCAACAAGGCAGTGGCCGATCAGGTGATCCCGGTGACCTTGGAGCTCGGCGGCAAGTCTCCCTCGGTGTTCTTCAGCGACATCATGAGCAAGGACGATGAGTTCCTGGACAAGTGCGTCGAGGGCGTGGTCATGTTCGCCCTGAACTCCGGCGAGGTGTGCACCTGCCCCTCGCGCGCCCTCATCCAAGAGGACATCGCCGATGAGTTCATCGCCCGCGTGGTGGAACGCACCAAGAAGATCAAGGTGGGCAACCCCCTCGATTCCGAGGTGATGCTAGGTGCCCAGGCCTCGCAGGAGCAGCTGGACAAGATTTCCGGCTACCTCACCTCCGGCCCGGCCGAGGGCGCCGAGGTGCTCACCGGCGGCAACGTGGCCAAGCTCGAGGGCAGCCTCGACGGCGGCTTCTATGTGGAGCCCACCATCATGCGGGGCGAAAACTCGATGCAGATCTTCCGCGAGGAGGTCTTTGGCCCCGTGCTGGTGGTCACCACCTTCAAGGACTTTGATGAGGCCATCGAGATCGCCAATGACACGAACTACGGCCTCGGCGCCGGTGTGTGGACCCGCGATCAAAACACCGCCTACCGCGCCTCCCGCGCCATCCACGCCGGTCGCGTGTGGGTGAACCACTATCACAGCTACCCGGCCGGTGCTGCCTTCGGTGGTTTCAAGGAGTCCGGTATTGGCCGCGAGAACCACGCCATGATGCTCGATCACTACACCGAGACCAAGTGCGTACTCACCTCCTATGACCCCAAGCCCACCGGGCTGTTCTAAACACCCTCCCGCGAGACGATTCCGGCGCCGTGGCCCCCAGTACTGCTGGGAGCGCGGCGCCGGTGGCGTTTAGCGGTGGGCGAGCTTGCCTAGGCGGGCAAGGAGCTCGGGATCATCCCAGTAGCTGGTGTGCGTGTGCTTACCGTGCCACACCTCCGCGCCGAAGCTGGAGGAGCTGGGATCCGGGCCGTGTATCCCGAAGTGGGGATCGGGGGCGAGGGTGATGACGTCCGCGCTGCCGGTCAGGGCCACTACATCCGTCTCCTCGTTATCAAAGACCAGCTCCTCGCGGTGGCGTGCGCCCACTCCGGGCGAGCCGAGCAGCACCAACGCATCGGTGGCCAGCCCCTCCTCGCGGGCGGCCATGCCCGCCACGGTGGAGCCATAGGAATGGCCGAGGGTAAGCAGCCGCGGCTCTGCCACCCGCTCCTCGCCGGGGCCGTCGCCGGCGGCGATGGCGCGGCGGCGCTCGCGTAGCGATTGCTGGAATGTGCGCAATTCCTCGCTGCCGCGCTGGGCACTGTCACGGGAGAGCGCTTGGCCGAGGTTGCTGGGTGCGCTATAGCCCATCCACATCACCGCAGCCCCGCCAGTGGCGCTGGCGATCGAGCGGGTGCGCTCAAGATAGGTGCCCCAGCCGGAGATATCGGAGGAGCCCACCCCGGCCACCACGGTGGTGATCGACTCGGCCGCATCAATATCGCCCACCGCCACCACGAGCCGTCCATTCGAGGCCTCCAGCACGGTGACATCGGGGTTGTCCGCCAGTAGGGGCTGAATCTCCCGTGGCGCTTGGGCGCGCTGCAGCACATCGATGTCGCGGGCGGGAAGCTCGGCGTAGTCCGCCAATCGCGAGGTCGGGGGCGGCAATTCCGCGCCGCAGACACGGGCAATCTCGGCGCCACAGAGCGCGTCGAGCCCGCGGCCGGTGGCGAGGAGAAACATCCGCATCCGCTGGTGTAGCTGCAGCACCGGTGCCCCGGCGGCTGCGGCTATCGGCGCGGTGGCGCGCAGTCCCTCCCAGAGGGTTTCGAGCTGCCGCTGGAAGGGGAGCGCGGCCTCCAGCACTGAGGCAATCTGCTGCATCTGCGCGGCCGAGCGCGCCGCGGGGACCTGCACCTGCTCCTCATGCTGGGCGGCAGCATCGAATGCTGCGCCGCGTACACCTTCGCTCACGGCCTGCTGCCAGCGGCGAATATTACTGTCGATCTGTCGCGATACCTCCACCGCGAGGGCCACATAGCGTTCGGCGATCGCCGCCATCTCCCTGGAATCAAGGGGCAGCTGCTGGGCAGGGGTGATCAGGCGCGTCATCGCAGCGCCCCTCCGATCCGTTGGGCGAGGTTTTCTGCGAGATGCTCATTGCAGCTGAGGCAGCGGTGGACGAACTCCTCGACGCTGCGGGTGTGCTGGGTGAGGGCGGCGTCGACAAGCGACAGTCTGTGGGTGAGACGGCCATTGGCGGCGTGCAGCGCGAGGCTGGTGAAGGCCGGCATCGCTGGCTCGGGTGGGCGCACGCTCACCGTGGCGGCGCGAAAGAGTGGAGAGACACTGTGCGGGCTAAAGCTGAGTTCATTCATGGCGCTCACTATGCGCCAGCCGCAGCGCCTGGGCGAGGGCGCGGCGCCGCGTCGTGTGGATAACCTAGGGTTATGCACATACGCTGGTGTTATGAAAGCAGCAGTAGTGCAAATTCTGAGTAGCGATGATAAAGAGGCCAATCGCGAGCAGGTGCTTGAGAAGGCTCGGGAGGCGGCCGCCCAGGGCGCGGAACTGGTCGTGTTCCCCGAGGCCAGCTCGCAGGCCTTTGGCACAGGTCGGCTGGATCAGCAGGCGGAGCCGCTCGATGGGCCCTTCGCGACCGCGGTCGCTGAGCTAGCCATCGAGCTCGACGTGGTGATCGTGGTGGGCATGTTCTGTACCGCCGACACCATTGCGCGCGAGGGGAAAGAAGTCCATCGCGTAGATAATGTGGCGCTGGTGACAGGGCGCGGGCTGCACGCCGGCTATACCAAGATTCACTGCTATGACGCCTTCGGATTCCGCGAATCAGACACCGTTCGCGCCGGGCATGAGCTGCTGGTAGTGGATGTGCCGGGCAGTAGCGGTGAGTCGTGGAGGCTGGGCTGTGCCATCTGCTTCGATGTGCGTTTCCCAGAGCAATTCAAAGATCTCGCGCGACAGAAGGGGGCCGAGGTGATCGCGGTGCCCACCTCCTGGCAGGACGGCGAGGGCAAGCGGGAACAGTGGCGCGCCCTCACCACCGCCCGCGCCCTGGACTCCACCTGCTACATTCTGGCCGCGGCCCAAGCGCGCCCCGGCGGAGCAGCGAAAGCCGGGGAGGACGATGGCCCCACCGGCATTGGACATTCCCGCGTGGTGGGCCCGGCGGGGCAGGTGCTCGCCGAGGCCGGCTATGAGCCGGAGATCCTCTACGTGGAGCTCGACCGCGAGCAGCTGAATGCGGCGCGACGCTCTATTCCCGTGCTGCTCAACGAGGCGGAATACAGCTAGCGCCGCCTAAGTCCGCTCTCCGTGCTAGCCGAGCGGGATGGTGTGAATCCGCGCGGGATCGATTCCGGTGTCGAGCAGCCGCCTGCGTGCGGGGAGGATGAAGTTGCCGCCACCGTGGATGAATATGTCGTGGTTGCGCCACGCGCTCAGCGCAGAGTGCGACCCGGCGTGCACGGGAGGAGTGGTGCGCATGGCCACCTCGGTGGGGGAGCCGATATTGAGATTCAGGCCCGTTGGTAGCTGGGAGTGGGTGGTGTCGTGGGCCCAGTAGGGGTTGTCGGGGGAGTCCACGCAGGGATAGACCCGCAGCCATGGCTGAGTGGCGGACAGCTGCATGAGTGTGGAGAGATCGTAGAGCTCGGCGGGGAACTCGGCGCCATAGAACAGCGTCACATTAGGTGCGGTGTGCACGGTGGTGGCGGCGGTGCTCTCGCCTGCTCTGAGTACAGAGTTGGCATGGACGCGCATCTGCTGCTCAGCGAGATCGAAGATCATCGAGCGCAGCAATGCGAGGCCATGAGTGTGGGCGAGCATGAGCACGTCACGGTCGCCGGGGATGGCGAGAGTGCCGAGGGGGTTGCCGATCCACCACACATCGCCGGGCCGGGCGAGGCCGAACATGGGCGAGCATCGTCCTCGCTGGTTGATGCGCACGTGGAACTCGATGAAGCCTTGGGCGTTGCTGGGGTTGGCGGGGGAGAGGAAGCGCCATTCGCCAGGGATGAGGTTGGCATTGCAGGGCACAAACTGTCCCGCGCGGTAGGGGATGGGCCGGTCGGTGACCACGCGCACCACGCTGACGCGCTTGGTGCGGCGCTCCACCTCCACTACCTCCGCCCGATACAGTGCAGGGATGCCACGGTGTTCCTCTGCGATCATTGCCGAGGCCATGATGTCGCAGGCTCTGCTGACAGCTTCTTGGGCGCCGAGCACATGGCCGACGGACATATCGGCGCAGTTTTCGAGGATGCCGCGGTTGATGATGCGGCCGAACTCGGGAAGGCGGTGCACCGGCACCCGAAATTTGCGGTGATCGCGCCCGAGCTGGGCGATGATGCGTTGCATGCGCGGGCTGAGCTCGCCGCTGGCGGGGGTGTTGCGCAGCAGCTGCTCGAGCACAGGCACGAGAAAGTAGTGGCGTTGCTGCGGTGTAGCGGAGAAGAGGATGGCGACATCGGGGAGCGCGGTTATGAGTCGTTCATAGGTGGTGGTTCGAAACGCCTCTGCACGGGAGACAAGGCGCTCTGCGATATCACTCAGATCCTCTGTGGCCATGGCCCTATTCTGCACCATTTCGCAGTGAGCTGGGAACTGGAGCCAGAGTTGAGGCTGGGGTGCTCAACTTTTTCTGAAAATATTTCTGCTTGAGTGGAACAGACTCAAGTTTTGGTGCGTTATAGAGAGTGAATCCCCACGAGGCGATGGCGCACGGCGCTTATCGACGCCACCTACGGCGCTCCCGCCGCGTGGGAGAGATATAACGACACTGATTAATGAGAGGAAAGAACGAACATGGCAGGGTTTAACCCCACAACAAAGACCTCCGAGGCGCTACAGGAAGCCCTGAAGCTCGCCAGCGCCGAGGGGAATCCCGATATCCGTCCCGCCCACATCTTGGTGGCCATCTTGGAACAAGAGGAAGGTATCGCCTCCCCGGTACTCAAGGCATCGGGTGCTGATCCGAAGGCTATTGCTGCCAAGGCGCGGGATCTGGTGACGTCCTATCCCAGTGCCGAGGGGCAGGGGATGGCGAATCCGCAATTTAACCGCGATGGGCTCAATGCTCTCACCGCCGCCCAGGAACTGGCCGGCGAGTTGGGCGATGAGTTTGTCTCTACCGAGGTGCTGCTGGCTGCGATTGCTCGCGGCAAGGATGACGCCGCCCAGCTCTTGCAGGGTGCTGGTGCCACCTATGATGTGATTAAAAACGCCTTTCCTTCGGTGCGCGGTGGGCACAAGGTGACCACCGAGGATCCCGAGGGCCAGTTCCAAGCGCTAGAAAAGTACTCCACGGATCTTACGGCCCGCGCCCGCGAGGGCAAGATTGATCCCGTGATCGGCCGTGACGCCGAGATTCGCCGTGTGGTGCAGGTGCTTTCGCGGCGTACGAAGAATAACCCCGTGCTCATTGGTGAACCCGGTGTGGGTAAAACCGCCATTGTGGAGGGGCTTGCTCGACGCATCGTGGCCGGCGATGTGCCGGAGTCGCTGCGCGGCAAGACCCTCATCAGCCTAGATCTGGGCTCGATGGTGGCCGGCGCGAAGTATCGCGGCGAGTTCGAGGAGCGGCTCAAGGCGGTGCTTGATGAGATCAAGGGCGCCGAGGGCGAGATTGTCACCTTTATTGATGAGCTCCACACCATTGTCGGCGCGGGTGCCACGGGCGATTCCGCCATGGATGCCGGCAACATGATTAAGCCCATGCTGGCGCGCGGCGAGCTGCGTCTCGTTGGTGCCACCACCTTGGAGGAGTACCGCAAGTACATCGAAAAGGATGCCGCGCTCGAGCGCCGCTTCCAGCAGGTGTATGTGGGCGAGCCCTCGGTGGATGATGCCGTGGGTATTCTGCGCGGGCTGAAGGAGCGCTATGAGGTGCACCATGGTGTGCGCATCCAGGACTCCGCCTTGGTGGCCGCCGCCGAGTTGTCCAACCGCTACATCACCAACCGCTTCTTGCCCGATAAGGCGATCGACTTGGTAGACGAGGCTGCCTCGCGGCTGCGCATGGAGATCGACTCCTCCCCGCAGGAGATCGATGAGCTCGAGCGCATCGTCCGGCGCCTGGAAATCGAAGAGATGGCACTGGCGAAGGAAAGCGATGCGGCCTCGCAGCAGCGTCTGGCGAAGCTGCGCGAGGAGCTGGCCGATGAGCGCGAAAAGCTCGGCGAGCTGAAGGCGCGCTGGTCCAATGAGAAGAGCGCGATCGATGAGATGCGCGATGCCAAGGAAGAGCTCGAGCGGCTGCGTTCTGAGTCTGAGATTGCGGAGCGCGATGGCGACTATGGCAAGGTGGCCGAGCTGCGCTACGGCAAGATCCCAGAGGTAGAGAAGAAGGTTGCCGCCGCCGAGTCGCAGGTGAAGGATGGCCAGAACAACGCCATGGTGGCCGAGGAGGTCACTCCTGATGTAATCGCCGAGGTGGTCAGCTCGTGGACGGGTATTCCCGCCGGCAAGATGATGCAGGGCGAAACCGAGAAGCTCCTGCACATGGAAGATGTGCTGGGCAAGCGAGTGGTCGGCCAGCTGGACGCGGTGCGGGCAGTCTCCGACGCCACGCGCCGGGCCCGCGCCGGGGTGGCTGATCCGAACCGGCCCACGGGTAGCTTCCTCTTCCTCGGTCCTACCGGTGTGGGTAAGACCGAGCTGGCGAAGGCCCTGGCCGAGTTCCTCTTCGACGATGAGCGCGCCATGGTGCGCATCGATATGTCCGAGTATGGGGAGAAGCACTCCGTGGCTCGCCTGGTGGGTGCCCCTCCCGGATACGTCGGCTACGATGCCGGCGGCCAGCTCACCGAGGCTGTGCGCCGCCGCCCCTACACCGTCGTTCTCTTCGACGAGGTAGAAAAGGCGCACCCGGATGTGTTCGACATTCTGCTCCAGGTGCTTGACGACGGTCGCCTCACCGATGGTCAGGGCCGCACGGTGGACTTCCGTAACACCCTGCTGATTCTGACCTCGAACCTGGGCGCCGGTGGCAGCCACGAGCAGATGATGGATGCCGTGAAGCGCACCTTCAAGCCGGAGTTCGTCAACCGCCTCGACGATGTGGTGATCTTCGATAGTCTCACCCAGGAGCAGCTGACCCACATCGTGGAGATCCAGGTGAATCAGCTGGCTGAGCGGCTCGCCGCCCGACAGCTCACCCTGCAGGTCTCCGATGCCGCCAAGCACTGGTTGGCCGATCGCGGCTACGATCCCGCCTATGGTGCCCGGCCGCTGCGCCGGCTCATCCAGAAATCCATCGGCGACCAGCTCGCCCGCAAGCTATTGGCGGGAGAGATCCACGATGGCAACACCGTGCACGTGGATGTCGCCGAGGGCGGCGAGGACCTCGAACTGAGCTCCTAAGGGCTGTGGCTGAGGCAGCTGCCCCCGCGCCGGCTGGTGGCTGGGTGTGCGCTGGCGCGCACCCGCGGCCGCCGGTGGCATAGAATAGCGCGCATGCATCGAATCTTCTCCGGCCCTGTCCACCGCCTTTGCGCCGGTATTGCCCTGGCGCCCCTGCTGCTGAGTGCGGCAGCGTGCTCGACGGATGAGCAGGACGGACAGCAGCCGGAGGAGACGGCGTCGACAAGCGCAGTGCAGCAGGCGGAACCCGTGGATATCGCTGCCGCCACCCTGCAGGAAGGGGAGATGCTGCCGCATCTGCGCTACACCAACTATGGGCAAGACTATGCCGCGCTCAGTGATGAGGAGCGCACGGAGCTGGCGCGCAGCCAAAAGTACCAAGAGGAACAACTACGCACAGAGCCGGCAGAATGCGCCGAGGTGGCGTTAGGCGAGAGCTTCATTACCGCGCTCGTGGCCGAGAAGCCCGAGGCCGCGAATGTAGTGATGTGGCAGCCCAAGCCCGAGGACTATACGGATGATGCAGATCTTGAGGCCTATTCGGTGTTGATCGCGGACGCTGCGGCTCTGGGCGAGCACGGTGCCCTTGAGGAGAACTGCCTCGACTACAGCGCCACGCTTCCCGTGGGTGGGGTCGATGTCGGCTATAGCGTGACGCAGCACTTTAAGCACACCGCCATCGACGATGTGACGCTGAGCGGGGCCGAGGATGTGCAGGCCTATTCCACAGTGACGTGGGTCGATGGTTCCTCAGCCGAAGAAGGACACCGAACCTATATTGTGCGGGGGCGCACTGGGAATGTGGTTGTGCTGGCCCGCGGTATCGAGCTCAACAGCGTCAAGACCCTGGCGCAGGCGCAGCTCGATCGCATCGCCGCGACCCGCGGCTAGCGCGGGGACCTGCGGGCTCGTGCCCACGAGACTGTGATCTGGAATCCCAGAACAAATTACATTCACACTTTTTAGACGTGGAATGTACCGCATGACGCGCCGATTTCCCCTCCTGATAGGGGGGAGGTCTGACGAGGAGCGCCTGTTGGGGGATACCAGGGGACAGTCCTAACAGCCGCAAAAGTACAAAACTTCTGCCCGTTGATCTTTCTGAAAACCGCCTCAACCTGCATAAAGGCGTGGTGTGGCTTAGGCTGGCAGCTATGAATCTCACCATCACCCCTGATGAGTTGGCAGACCGCATCCGCTTTGGCCGCAAGACCACCCTCCTTGCATCCTTCTGGCGGGCAGGCGAAAAAGAAGGCCTGTACAAATTCAATTCCGAACACATCCCCACCTCCCTCTACTGCGATACCGCGCACGCGCTGGCCGGTGTTCCCTCCAGCGTGGAGGGGCGCAACCCGCTTCCGGACGCCGCCCAGCTGGCTAGGTGGTTCGTGCGGTGGGGCATTAATACCGATCAAAAAGTTGTGGTCTACGACGAAGGCAATGGGCTTTTCGCGGCCCGCGCCTGGTGGGTGCTGACTTGGGCGGGCGTGCAGGATGTGCGCGTGCTCGACGGCGGCATGGCCGCATGGGAAGCAGACGGGCACCAGATCATCGGCGGCCCGGGGAACCTGCCCATGTTTTCTAATATCCGCCCGCACCTGGGCAATCTGGCCGTCGCCGACTATGAGGACGTGCAGCGCGCCGCCACCACCGGCGACGCCGTGCTCATTGATTGCCGCTCCCGCAACCGCTTCGCGGGCCGCAAGGAATTCCTCGACCTCAAGGCCGGCCACATCCCCGGCTCGGTGAACATTCCCGTCACCGACTTCCTCACCGAGGACAATCGTTATCGCAGCCCCGAGGACATTCGGGAGATCTTTGACAAGGCGGGCATCACGCCGGGCATGAAGACCATCATGATCTCCGGTTCGGGCGTGCACAGCTCCCAAGCGATCTTCGCCATGCACCTCGCCGGGCTCGACGGCGCGGCTCTCTACCCCGGTGGCTGGTCCCAGTGGTGCGCCGATGCCAGCAACCCCGTGGAGCGTGGCGACGTCGCCAGTGTGTCGGAGTGCGTGCGAAATTAGTTTCACCGCCGCTCAGCACAGATTAAGCTAGGTGAGCGATGAACGTAGTTATCTTTATCGTTGCGGCACTCCTCTTCCTCGTCGGCCTCTGGCTGCTCGTTGTAGATCGCAAACGCCGCACCCGCACTGCCCCGCGCGAGCTGTCCCGCACCAGCGACGTCGACCGCCCCGTCGAGGACGAGCAGGCGCCTGAGCGCCCCGTGGCGGATGACGTTGCCGCTGCGCCGCTGCCGGTCGCTGACACCGCGCCCGCCCCAGCCGAGCACTCGGAGCCGCAGCTTGCAGCGGAGGAGGGGCCACTCGAGCCCGTCGAGCCTGCCGAATCTGCAGCCGCCGAGCCTGATGGGTCGGCTGTCGAGCCTGCCGAGTCTGCGGCCGCCCCCGACGGCGCCACGGCCATCTATGCCGAGGAAGAAACCAAGGTGGATGTTGACACCGAGGACGCCCTCTACGATCTCCCGCACCCCGACTCGGAGGCGGAGGCAAAGTCAGCGCCGCAGGCGCCCACTGCCGAGCCCGTAGAGCCCGTGGACCCCGACGCTCCCGAGGAGAACGAGGCGAACGAGGAACACGAGGAGCAGGCTGGCGTCAATACGGCACCGGCCGCCGCAGCCTCGAAGCGGCGTTTCTCCCTGCCCGGGTTTATGAACTCCGCGCGCCGTGAGCGGCGCGACTGGGCCAAGGAGCATGACTACTTCTTCGCTAAAAGCGATGAGTTCCTCAGCGATGAATGGTCGCGTGGCGCGGCCGCCACGGGCGCGGTAGCACGCAACGTGGTCAGCGGCACCGCCTGCGGCCACGAGATGCACTTGGTGGATCTCGGCGGGGTGTGCGTCATGGCGATGCGCCGCGGCTCGGTCTCTGATGTGGTGATCGATGCCCGCCGCGCCAGCGCGGATGATGCCCCCGGCGCCGGTGAGGATTTGCTGGCCGTCGGCGAGCTGCACGAGCTGCGCGTGGTGGCCAGCGAAGTCGATGTGGCCGAGCGCTTCCTCGATGAGCGCGTACACGCCGCCCTCGAGGCCCTGCCGCCGGCCGTTGATGCCGTGTGGTGCGAGGGCAACTGGGTGCTGGCCCAATTCCAGCCCCACTCGCAGTCTCCGGATTGGGATGCGGTGTGCCAGCCGCTCTCTATGCTTGCCGACGCCGCCCGCGCGCTGCCGCCCCGCCGCGGCGCGCTATTGGATCTGAAATTGGAGGAGCGCGATCCTTCCCGGCCGGTGGTGGAACCCATCGAGCTGGATGAGGTGAGCGTGCCGGAGGAATTCTCCGACCCGCGCCCCGCCGTGGTCACCCGCCCCGAAGAGCCGGTGGAGCTGCCGAGCCGCGCCCAGCAGGTATCGCGCGGGGTCGTGAGCTCCCGCGGTGTGGGCACCGATGACATCGCCCCCATCGCCTCCGGCGATAGCCGCGAGCACACTGGCTTCGACGGCACCAAGGTGCTGCGCGATACGGGAATGTCCTCGTCTATCTTTAATGACATCTCCGCAGAGCTGGGCACCAGCTTCACTCCCGAATTCGCCGCGCGTCTCAATGACTCTGCGGCCCAGGACGAGGCTGATACGCCCGTGCAGGACGAGAGCGACGCGGCCACGGATGAGGGCGGCGACGCGGATGAGAACACCACCACTAACAACTAGGAAATGAGCGCGAGAATGGACGTTGCGGCTGCAAAGGCAGAACTGGCAGAGCTAGTGAAAGAACTGGCCGTGGTGCACGGGGAGGTCACGCTCTCCTCGGGGAAGAAGGCCAACTATTACGTGGACCTGCGCCGCGCCACGCTGCACCACCGGGCCTCCCGGCTGATTGGGGCCTTGCTGCGGGAAGAGACCAAGGACCTGGACTATGTCAGCGTCGGCGGGCTCACCCTGGGTGCTGACCCGGTGGCAACCGCCGTGATGCACGCCGAGGGCCGTGAGATCAACGCCTTCGTGGTGCGTAAGGAAGCAAAGAAGCACGGTATGCAGCGCCGTATCGAGGGCCCTGATGTGGTGGGCAAGAAGGTGCTGGTGGTGGAAGATACCACCACCACCGGCAATTCCCCGCTCACCGCTGTGCAGGCGCTGCGTGAGGCCGGCGCCGAGGTCGTGGCGGTAGCGACGGTGGTGGATCGCGCCACCGGTGCCGCCGATGTGATCGCCGCAGAAGGCCTCGACTACCGCTACCTGCTGGGCTTGGAGGATCTTGGTCTTGCCTAAGCATCAGACACCGGAGCCGGAGGGCTCCTCGGGGCGCGGGCCCACCGAGTGGTTCGAGGCGCCCCGCGGGGTCGGGCCGTGGGAGCAGGAGTATCCCGATACGCCGCTGCCCACGGACTCCCGCTACGATCCTCGGCTGCTGGCGGAGGGCGATCGCCGCAATGTGGTGGACGCCTACCGCTATTGGACGATGGAGGCCATCGTCGCCGATATCGATTCTCGGCGGCACCAGCTGCACATCGCTATCGAGAACTTCGAGAATGACTCGAATATCGGCACCGTGGTGCGCACCGCCAATGCTTTCGCCGTGGACACGGTGCATATCGTGGGTCGGCGGCGGTGGAATCGCCGCGGTGCCATGGTGACCGACCGCTACCAGCACCTGCGCCATCACTCCAGCGTGGCCGAGGTCTTAGCCTTTGCCCGCGAGCAGGATCTCAGCGTGGTGGCCATCGATAATGTTCCCGGCTCCGTGCCGCTGGAGACCGCCGAGCTGCCCGAGCGCTGCTTATTGCTCTTCGGGCAGGAAGGCCCCGGGGTCAGTCCCCAAGCCCAAGAGGGGGCGATCATGACCTGCTCGATCGCCCAATTTGGGTCGACGCGCTCGATCAACGCCGGGGTAGCAGCCGGTATTGCCATGCATACCTGGATTCGCCAACACGCCGATCTGCGCCATTCCTGGTAGCCGCGCCCAGCGGCGCATACTCACCCGTAGCTTATGCTCCCGAAGAAGAGCGTTAGCGCAGGCCACGGCGGGTATGTGTCGTTTCTGTTACCGTTTCAACTAGAGAAAGTGTAGAACGTGAGTTGAAGCCACCGCGCTCTGGCAGTGGCTTGCACACGCTGCGCCCTAGTCCCTGCACGGGCCAGGGGCGTATCCACCAGTTTCCGCCCCCGTGGGCGGTCGCTGCTCGTGACCTTGATGGAATGAGGACAACTACCGTGCCCGAGAAGTGGATTCACCGCGCTGACCTAGCCGAGGCAGCGATTGAGGATCGTCACGCCACTGGGCTGTGGGCGTTGCCGCGCACCAACCTGGCCGAAGTGGCCTGGCCTGGGGGCGTGAAGGAAAAGCTCATGCTGCATTGGCACTACTGGTGGCAGGCGCACTATCTGGACTGCCAGATTGATGCGGCGCTGCGTACCTCCACTCGGCCCCGCCGGAAACGCATCCAGCACACGGTGCGCGGCATCAGGGTGCGCAATATCTACAAGCTGAGCCGCAATAAGTACTACGACGATAAAGCGTGGCTGGCCCTTGCCTTGCGCCGCATGGATACAGTGCATTCCCTCTCCGCGCCCGCCTATGCGGCGGAGCTAGAGGAGAACCTGCGCGCCAATGTGGACCCCAGTCTTGGTGTGCTGCCCTGGCGGGAGGGAGAGAACTTCTTCAACGTGCCCACCAACGGCCCCGCCGCGATCATGCTGGCCCGCACCGGCTATGTGGACGAGGCCCGCACCATGACGGATTGGGTTTTCGACAACCTGATGAATGAAAAGGGTTTGATCATGGATGGGGTGCGTATGCGCATGCACGGCCCCGAGGTCGTCAAACCCATTCACCCCTACTGCCAGGGCGTGGTCATGGGCGCCTGCATGGCCATTATCGAACAATTGCGCAAGCAGGCGGGCTTGGAACCCCATGCGCGTATCGAGACTCTCGAGGACGCCGACCGCGCCGAGGACATCATGGATTATGTGGCCCGCGTGCGGCAGCTCGTGCACGCCGTGGCCAAAGAACTGGCCAATGATCGCGGCGCGATCACCACGGTGAACCGCGGCGGCGATGGCGGCCTCTTCAAGGGCATTCTTGCCCGCTACCTCGCCGAGGTGGCCGTGAATCTACCGAATGATGGCGGGCGCAATACCTCCACCAAGAAGATTGCTGCGCGGCTGGTCTTGGCATCCGCCGAGGCCGCCTGGGGATATCGCCTCGAAATCGATGGCCTGCCGGTGTTCCCGTCGGAGTGGACCGAGGATGCCCAGCTGCCACGCAATGCCGGTGTGGTCTCTGCCAAGGTGGGCGGAGCGCTCACCAGTTCCGGCATCCCGGAGCGGGATCTTTCGGTTCAGCTCAGCGGCTGGATGCTCATGGAAGCCGCCGCGCGCGTGAGCACCCAGGTGGGCGCGGAGCTCGACCTCACCATCTAACACTGCCCGTCACATCCACTCATATATGTGCGGTGGGCTGAGAGGGGGTGGGTGCCCGCAGGCATATCTCCCCCTCGCTCACCAGTGCGAAAACAGACAAAGATTCTTCCGTATTCCTCGTTCCCTGTCGTCGACTGGCGCGAATAAAGGGGAATAGGAGTGCGAAAAAAGGGGCGCGCGTGTCGCTCCGTGGCGCTATCATGAGGCCCTAACCTATTTTTTAAGGAGAATCTTTTACGGTGTCACGTCCCACTTTTGGATCGGATTTTCATAATTCTTGGTCTGATCAGCCTGCAGACTCCCGCGGCGATACCGCGCCGCGGGCTTGGGATTCTGTCCCCTCCTCTTCTTCGGCCGCTTCCGACTCTCCTGAGTTCGGTGGCGGCTCCAGCTTTAGCCAACCCACGGCCCCCGCAACCCCGCCGCCGCGCCTCCAACCGGTATCGGGGCCGTGGCCGCTCTTGCTCGTGGCTGGGCTGACCTCGCTGCTCGGAATTTTCTGCGCTCTGGCCGCCCCGCTGCTCGGGGGAACGGCCACCGATCCCGCATTCCGCACCTATGCCCTCGTGGGGTGGGTATGCGCCGGCATCCTCACGTTTGTGGCCATTGGATTCCACAAGATTGCAGATAATCGTCGAAAAGCGGAGAGCTTTTATGTGGAAAACACGACACAAACGGCGCTGCTGCGCGCAGCCTTAGCTTTAGGCGCTGTGGGCGTAGTGATTACCGCGTTCGAATTCGCCCTAGCGATCTCTAAAACGGTCGGTGCGTAGCGTAGCGACGCCACCTTCTTTATCTTCATTGCTTTTTACTCTAAGGATCGAGAAACACAGTGAACCACCCCGCCCAGCGCCGTGGATCGTCTCGTCGATGTGGTGCAGCCGCCCTGGCGGCGGCGCTTAGCGTGGCAGCAGCGCCGCAGGTAGCTGCAGCGCCGGCGCCCTCGCCAGTCGCGGCAGACAATATCGCGCGCCTGAACTCCTGTATCGCCCAGAAAAAGTCCGCAGACCTGATGTTTGTGGTGGATGAGTCCCAGTCCCTCTCGGGATTCGAGGATCTTCCCGCCACCGACCCAGACGCGGTGCGCGTGGCCGCCGCCCAAGACCTCATCCGGCAGCTCGGCATCGCAGCCCAGGATGTGGATGCGGATATCAACGTCAAGCTCGCCGGCTTCGGCGAAACCTACGAGTCCGATCCTGATTCCTATGGTGACTGGGCCAATGTGGCCAACCAGGCCGATGCGCTCGCCTCCACGGCCGAGATTTTCGCGGAGCGCGACCAGCAAAGCTACACCGATTATGGGACCGCGCTGCGTGGGGCTGGGGCAGATATGGCCGCCCATAGCGATGGCGACTCCTGCCGTGCCGTGCTCTTCTTTACCGATGGTCTCATCACCACCCCGGGCGAGGAGGCTGCCGCCGCCACAGACCAGCTGTGCTCGGCGGCCGGGCCGGTCAACCAGCTCCGCCAGTCTGGGGTGCAGCTATTTACCGTGGGGCTTATTCCGCGCGGCACCGATTCCCCAGAGCAGCTGCTGCGCGATATGGCCGAAACCCCCGACTGCGGCGAAGCCCCCGCCAATGGCGCCTTCTTTAACGCCACAGACGATGTGGCCGGGCTCTTCAGCGCCTTCCGCGGCATCCTGCCCAATGCGGGATCCGTGCAGGACGAGCTGCGCATGGGAGAGACCTTCCGCTTCGTGCTGGATAACTCCGTCGATGAGATCCGCCTGGACGCGCAGCCGCAGCAGCGCGGCGCCAGCGATAACGTTCAGCCCTATCTGATTAACCCGCGCGGTGACCGTATTGATCTCGGCGGCAGCGGCACGCAGGATCTCGCCGGGGCAGAGGTAGAGGTCTTGGGAGACAACCAGGTGCTGCCCGGCATGATCGACGCCGAGCTGCGGCAGAATGGCTCCGACGCCTGGGCAGGGGAGTGGACCTTCGGCTATGACTCGCCGGAAAAAGAGGGCCGTTACAAAATAAAGATGCAGATCCTGCCCGGCCTGCACCTCGATATTCCGGCCCTGAGCGAGGGAGAAAAGACCGGTATCACCAACGAGGAGCCGCTGCAGGTGCAGCTGCTCAACCGCGATGGCGAAGCCGTCGATCTGGAGGGTGAGGCCGAGCTGGAGGCGATGTTTGTTGCCGCCGATGGTGCCGCGCCGCTGCCCTTGGGCGAGGCGCAATCCATTGCCGAGGGCAGCCCCGTGGCCGTGCCTCTCGACGCCATCGATCGGCCAGTCAACGGCACGATCGCGCTGCGGAGCCAGATCACCACCAAGGGCACCGATGATGCGCCGGGCACCGCGCTCTCGCCGATCGTGGCCGAGTATCCGGTGTCGATCTCCCCGCGGAATATGCCCGTGGTACCGGGCGAGGTGCAGGTGACAGTGGAGGAGACCCACGCCCAATTCACCGTGCCCATCACCGGTCCTGGAGAGGCCACGCTCGGCGGAGCCGTGCTCAACGCCGTGCCCGAGGGCGCCGAAGGCGTGAGCGTGCAGGTGGATGAGGCCCCGCTACAGCTTGCCAAGGGAGAAGAAGGCACGCTGTCCTTCACCATTGATAGCGAGCACCTGGCAGATGGCCCCCTGGCCGGTGTACTGCAGCTTAACCTCGCGAGCGCCGATGGCGATGGTCGCACGGCCGAGGTGGATATTCCCCTGACCGGCTCCATGCGCGCCCCCGTGAACACCACTGTGTTCTCGCTGGTGATGGTGGTGGCGCTGCTGCTCGGGCTGCTCATCCCGCTGGCTATCTTGTACCTCTTCAAATATCTCAGCGGCACCCTGACCCGCAAGAAGATCTACGCGCTCACCATCCCCGTGCAGATCAAGGAGCACCAGGTGATCCGGAGCAATACCGGCCGCCCCTTCCACGTGGATCGCGGGGAGCTGATGGACTCCACCGGCACGATGGTCAGTGGCCGGCACGCCACCATCGGCTCTAAGAGCTTCGGGGTGGCCCTGGGGCTGAACCCCTTCAGCTCTGCGCAGGCCCGCGCCCAGCAGACGCCGTCCATCCCCGATGATGGCCGCCGCTCGGGTGACAACGCCGTGCTGCCCTTGGATCTTGCCCAGCACTGGGTGTTTTATCCGCAGCAGGGCCGCCCCGAGGCCGGCGTCGTGGTGGTGCTCGTCGATCGTTTCGCCACCGATGACGCCGTGGCGCGCATCGAACGCTCGGTCCGCGAGAAGCTGCCACGCCTCGCCCAGGATCTTCACACCACAGCGAAGGACAGCGGCGAGAACACCGCCAGCGATAGCAGCGGCGGCAGTGGCGCTGCAGAGACGGCCGCCGCAGGCTCTGCGGCCAGTAGCTGGGGCGGGCCCAGCGAGCCCCGCAACACCGGCGGTGGCGGCTGGGATCAGCCCCGCAGCACCGGCTGGGACTCGGGCGGACACGAGGATCAGAAACCCCATCGCCCCTCCTCGGGCGGCTGGTCAGATGACTCCCGCGGCTGGGATTCCTAGGCGCACACGGATACGGCAGTAGACACGGTAGATATCTACAAGGAGAGATGAAAAGATGCGGAAGTTTTTGGTAGTAGGCTGTGGCGGCTCGGGCGCGAAAACCTTGGCCTACATGATGGATCAGCTCAAGGCGCTGATCCGAGAAGTAGAGCCAGGGCGCGATTCCCTGCCCAAGGCGTGGCAGTTTGTCTCTATCGACGCCCCGCTTGCCGCCGAGGATGGGCCCAGCGGCTTAGCCAATGTGGAGCAGGCTGGGGGCCGCTATATCGGTATCGGTAGTCACCAGTCCTATCGCACCTTCGACGCCGCCGTGTCGGCGGAGCTCGCCCGCGGCGACGGCCTCAAAGACATCGCCACCTGGGCGCCGCGGGTGCCCAATGCCATTGAGCTTCCTATCTCCGCCGGTGCCGCCCAGCGCCGCACCTTGGGGCGCATGCTCACCCTGCCCAAGCTGGAGAAGATCCGCGAGGAATTACGCAAGGCACTGGAGGATATGAATACCTCGGATGCCAATGTGGAGTTGAACGAGCTCAACCGCAAGATCCAAGGTTTCTCCTCCGATAAGAGCGAATCGGATCCCACCATCCTGGTGGTCTCATCCATGGCTGGTGGCTCCGGTGCCTCCATGTTTTTGGATGTGTGCCGCGTGCTCGCCGGGCTGCCCAATGCCAAGCCCGAGCAGACCGCCGTGTTCCTGCTGACACCTGAGGTATTCGATTCCTTGCCCAAGGACGCCATGAGTGGCGCCTGGCCCAATGCCCTGGCCATGTTCGGTGAGGTCTTCGCCGCCCAAACCGGGGCCGCCGCCGCGGCCGACGCCTCCCTCTACCACGCACTGGGTATCGCTACCGCAGATCAAGGCTCCACCTTTGCTCGTCTCTTCCCCATTGGTAGCCGCATGGGTGAGGAGCGGGCGCGTTTCGGCCGCGAGGGCTCGCCCTCGGAAATCTATCGTGGGCTCGGTCGGGCCCTGTCCGGTCTGGTCTACTCTGAGCAGGCTTCCGCGGATTTCGTGCAATACGATCTCGGCAATGCAGGCGCCCCGGATGCGAAGCGCTCCTATCTCGGCTGGGCCGATAACGAGAAGCTGAAGTGGACCGGCCTGCCCTGGGGCTCGATGGGCTACGCCCAGCTCAGCATGGGTCGCGATAAGTACAAGGAGTATGCGGCGCAGCGCATTGCCCGCGCCAGCTTCGATCAATTGCTGCGCGGCCACATCGATCCGCGCAATCACTCCACCGGTGAGGAACAGCTTCGGGAGCGCCTCGCTGAGCGCCTGCCGGACAGCATGAACCGGATGAAGATCCACCCGGAGCTGGTGACGAGCGCCGCCACCACAGACATCATCCGCAATTGGTACGAGGTTCTTTTCCATGCGGAGCTGGAGGCCGCCGTCAGCGAATCCCAGGCGGTACTGCGCTCGAAGATCCCCGCGCCGGTGGAGGGCCAAAAGGGCCAAGAGTGGGCCGACGAGGTAGACAGCGTGATGGGGAGCTCCTACCTGAGCACGGAGCTCCGCAGGGTCATGCAGCGATCGGCCTATAGCGCGGTGTATCGCTGGGCGGACTTCATCACGGACAGCATGCTCGCCGAGGCCGAGGAGGAGCTCTCGCGGCTGGGAATTCCCTACGTGGAGAAGATGCTCTCCGAGCTGGATGTGATTGTGAAAGACAAGCTCCAGCCGGGCACCGAGAAATTTATCCTGAACCACCAGGGCCTCGATCCGGCGGCGCGTCCCGCTGATGCCGATCAAGCCCTGCACCCGGTCACCGGGAAGAAGCGCATTCACAATGCCGATGCCGTGGTGGAGCAGCTCCTCAGCTGCTACAGCCCGCAGCTGCGCACCGCCATGGTGGTGGAGCTGGCCCGTAGCCTCAGCCCAGTACTGGAGGATTTCCGTTTCGGGGTGCTGCGCCGCCTGCGCGATGAGCTGGACCGCGCCCACAAGGATGTGCGCGCCGCCGACAAGGCCAAGGAGTCCACGCTGGATCTCGCGGATGTGGCCACCGATGAGCCGGCGGCGTGGCCGCGGCCGCACGATGAGAAGGTCAGTGATCGCTTCCGCGGCTCGGTGAATGAAATCGTGATTACCGAGGTGGATAACTTCCCCGCTGATTTCGAGGCGCAGCTGCTGGAGGCAGTCTCGGGCGAGGACGCGAATGTCACCGATCTTGCCGAGGCCACCTCCCGCGTTACTCGCACCATCATCAAGGGCGAGTGGGAGACCACCGATGCGGTGAAGGCCCCGCGCGATACTCTGGCGCGCCCCGCCGACGAGGTGCCCGGCGGTAACCGGGCGGGCTGGGCGAGCAAGCATTTGCGACGCCACCCCGAGAACACAGGGGAAAGCCGCGAAAGCTCCAATGCCGTATTCAAGGCCCGCATCCGCCCGAAGGACCTGCTCGAGCGCGCCCGCATGTGGGTGGTGCGCCCAGGCGAAAGTTTCGAGCGCTTTATCTCCGCAGACCTGCGTAGCTACATGACCCAGGACGAGATGCTGAGCGACGCCGAGTACGAGCAGCGTATCGCTCGGCTGCGCAGCGAATTCTCCAAGGCGCTGTCCCTATCGCGCCCCTTGGCCGCGGTGGACGCCACGATGGTGCAGGCGGTACACGGGCAGGGAGTCACCTACCGTTATTCCTTCTCGGAGATCCCCTTCAAGGATCAGCGCGTCGCCGCCGAGCTGGAGAGCACCCTGAGTTCGAGCAAGATCGAGGGGCAGTCGCGCACCAAGTTCGACAATGCCCTGCGCGATAGCACCAATATTCAGCGCATCGATATCTTCGGCTCCTATCCGAACTATTCGCCGATCGTGTTCAGCTCCCTGCTGCCGCAGATCGCAAAGGAGTTCAAGGCCAGCCACAATCGCTTCGATTTCTGGAACCTGCGCCGCACCCACACCCTTGATGCCGCGCTGCCGCTGAGTATCGATGAGCGCAAGGCCCTCGTCGGCGGCTGGTTGCTGGGCGTGGCCACTGGCCGCATCCTCATCACCAACCAGGGCACCACGGACGCCGCGGCCCATGTGTATGGGCGCCTGCCCGCCCACCGCGGCTCCGCGGATCGCGCCGAGGGCTGGTACCACTTCCCCTCGCCGATGCTCACCGGCCCTGGGGAGATGCGCAATGAGGTGGATTGGATGCCGGCGGTGTTGGAGTCCATTCTGCTGGCCTACGCCAATAGCCATGAGCGGGATCGCAGTGGCGCCCCCGGCGCATCCCTGCACCCCTACTGGGCGTTGCGGGCCCTCTTCGATGATTCGCCGGAGAAGGCCAGCAATGTCGATGGCGGTCTGCGCCACCCGGCAGTGAATACTTTGGCGCGCTTCCTGCGCACCGGCGAGTGGCCCGCCGAGCGCAATGGCACCCGCGGCACGAGCATCGCGGAGCGCGTCGGCATGGTGGAAGAACACCTGGCCCGCGCCTTGCGCACCGCGGAAATGTTGGCGCCGGTGGATAATACGGGCTTCCCCAGCGCCTCCACGGTGGATAAGTCCTGGGCGCATCCGACCAGCCGCGAGCGCGCCTCGAAGATGCCCTACTACCGCGACTTCGCGGCGGATGTGGTGGAGATGGCCAATCTCTTGCACGGGCTGCTCGATGAGGCGCAGCGAGTGGCGGAGCAGCCGGAAAGCACGAGCAGTATTCCTACCGGCTTCAGCTCGGCGCAGACTGACAATGATGATGAGTTCTCCGGATTCGGTGGTGGTTTGTTGTGAGTTACACCAAAAACACAGATGTTGTCTTCATCGGTGCGGGTCGCCTCTTCGGTGAGCTGCGCGGCGTGGCCGCGGACCTCACCACGCTCGGGCATGTCTCGCGCACCTTCTGGATTGATGCCGGCGCCCAGGACCCCGCCCGCGGCGGCGTGCACTCGACGGTGCGGCTGATGGAGGAACCCGCCGAGCAGCACCGCGGCTGCGAGAGCTTCGTGGCGCTTTCCGATGCACTGCGGGATATCCGGGGATTGACCCTAGTGGTACACGTGGTGGACGCTAATGATCCGGACACCGATTATGCGGCCGTGGATCGGTGGATGCGTCTGATCCAGTCCGAGGCCGCGCAGAACTCGGTGCGCCGCGTGCGCCTCTTGCTGCCGCAGCTGCCGCTGCCCAGCACGGAGCCGGCCCCTCGCGAGGGCTGGGCCACGGTGGCGCTCACCGCCTTCGACGCGGATTCCCCCCTGACGTCCTCGCGCCGTATTCAACAAGACGATGGCCCCCTCGAGGTGGCCCGCGCCTATGCCCCGAGCGTGCTCGGGCTCTGCGGTCGTTTCACGGCGGCGCCGGTGGTGGGCGTGCTCAAGGAGGATGGCAGCGAGATCATTCAGGGCCTGGCTGATTCCTTCGTGCTGGCCCGCTGCTTCTTCCGTAATTTAGACGCCAGTGCCGCCGAGGAAGAGCTCCGCGACGCGGTGATCAACGTGCGGGAGGATATCCCGGTCACGCATATGCGCGATGGGCGCCAAACGGTACCCCAGCAGCAGAGTGAGGAGATGGTGCGTCGCTATGCGAGCGAGCTGTTGCAGGCGCACCAGGCCGAGCTCATTACCCAGGAGAAATCCCCGAAGAGCGCCGAACAGGTAGAGCAAAGTGGTGCGGCCGCACTCAAGGCCTTCTTCCGCGAGTTTTTCCGCGCCACGGTGGGCTCGCGCTCGATCTGGAGTTCCTCCCTCCACCAGGGCATGGCGGATCGCATGCGGGATATGCTGCAAAAGAATCTCTATGGAGAAGAAAGTACGATTCGCGTCGTGGTGGGGCAGAAGGGCCGCGGCAGCAGCGGCGAGGCCGGGATGGAGGCGCTGCGCGCCAGCTCGGCGCGACTGCTGGGCGCCTCCAGCAAGGCCGGTATCAACGTCACGAGTCAGACCAATCTCTCGAGCCTGTGGTCCGATTATTGTGCGGCCTCGCTCACCCTCATCGACGGCTCGGATCGTTTGCATGATCGGCTGCCGAACCTGGTGGATAACTCCAACCCCGCCGTGGTGAGCACCGCCGCCGAGGTGGTGCCGGATACGGAGCAAGGCTTCGATGCCAGCCTGCCGATTCTGGACGAGTTTATGAAGCGCGAGGAATCGGAAAAGTTTCTGCACCCCTACGATGCGGTGCGGGTGCGGAGCTTCGATAGGAAACTCACCAAGGCTGTCTCCCGCACCTCGGATCCCGAGGTATTGGACCTGCGCGAGGATTTCCAGCGCTGGCGCGCTGAGAGCGGCACCAGCTTTGCCTCCGAGGTAGGCTCCGGTTTGCTGGAGCGTCTCTCCCACGCCCGCCATCGGGTGGGCGCCGCCTTCGACGCCGCTCAGGCCTGCGAGCAGCAACTCAGCCAGATTGGTAGCCAGGATACGGAGGCCATCAATCGCCGCCTGACCAGGAAGCTGCGCCTGCTCAGCGGGCTATGGGCGGTGCTCATGCTGCTGCTCATCTACTGCTGCATCCGCTTCTACAAGCCCGATTGGCGCGTGCCTTTCCCGCAATGGCGGGGCCTGAACTGGCAGTGGACGGTGCTCCTTGCGGTACTGACTACGGCGGTGATTGTGGCGGTGCAGATGGCGATCTTTGCCCGGGCGCGGCGTGGGGTCTATGACCTGCTTCGCCAACGCCGCTTGCTGGAAGAAAACCTCGAGATCTACATGGACAACTACCACGCAGCACTGGGCGATGTGGCCCGCCTGACTGGGGCCTACCAGCAGTTCTTGGCGTGGTCCTTGGTGCTTGGCCGCGTGCTCGCCTATCCCTTCGGGGCCCCGCGCACCACCCGCGCCACCACGGAGATCCCCACCGCCGGTCTGCCGCGTGCGGCTCGGCTGGGGCGCGCGGTGGCCGATCCGGATAAGCGCCGCGAGCTGACCCATACGCTGCGGCAGTCCTTGTGTCGCGAGGGCTGGGCGGGCAGCGCCTTCGAGCGCAGCGTGGGCGAGCTGGCCCGCCAGGTGGCCTCCACCACCGGCAGCCGCGAGCAGCGCGTCACCGATTTCTATAGCCTCAACGGCCTCGGTTCGGGTTCGGAGCTGGATCAGCTCGCCCAGTGTGCGATGCGCACGATCCCGGAGCTGTCTGAGCAGGAGCGGCAGCGCCTTATCGACGCTCTCTCGCAGGAGAGTAGCGCCGCCACGGTGCAGAGTTATCTGCCGCAGGCCGTCTTCTACGAGAACGGCCAGGAACGCACAGTGGAGCGCAGCGAGTTCTTCTCTGGGTTGATGGAGCCGGATCGCGCCGATGTGGAGTTCCCCGCAGAGTCGCTCAGCGCCCTCGGCGCCACCCGGGGCGCGACCGTGATCGATCAGGACAAGAGCGTGACCTATCACTCGGATTCCAGCCGCGGTTCGCTCACCCGCAGCGTGCTCAAGCAGCAGTTCGGCGCGGTGGCCAAGCTCTCCTTGCTGGTGCCGCTCAGCGAAGATGATGCGCAGGTGGAGGACTTCAACCCCAGTGCGCAGGGGGCAGATTTTGGGTGGACGATGTACCGCTCCGACACGGATACCTTCCCCGGCCCCGACGGCGCCCCTGGCGGGCACCGGCGCGGTGAGGATGACTCCCAAGGATTCCCCGGACCATCCACCCTGCTCTAAGCACAGTGCCTTGTGAAAGTTTGAGGAAAGAGAGACCCTATGGCGATCAATAGATGGGTAACTGATCTACCCGCAGACGCTATCGCCCAGCTCAGTGGCCTAGTGGCGCCGTCTCGCGAGCGGGTAGCCGCCATTCTTCGCGACGCCACCCCGCAGCAGATTGACGCCGCGACCGCGATGCTCAGCTGCGAATCCCAGCAGATCCCGGATCCCAGGGCGGAGCAGTCCGCGCCGCCCGCAGGCGCCCCAGCTGGGATCGTCCCGATCGATACCGCGGCAGCGGCGGAGGACAGCGCGGAGGCGGCGTCGACAAGCGTCGCGGACGAATGGGACTTCGCTGCGGGCCCGGAGCCGACGAAGCCGCAGGTAAACCCAGCGGATTTCATGGATGAGAAGCTGCGCGGCTTCAGTTTTGCGCCCTTCGCACACCAGGTCGCCGCTCCCTGCGGGCTGGTGAAGGTAGAGGTAGAAGAGGTCACCGATGCGGGCACCCAGGTGCTCGTCTATTGGGATGAGATGCCCTCCGCTGCGAATTTCGTGCTCTACCGCCTCGTGGGGAATGTGGGCGAGGGCCCGCTTAGCCCGGAGGAGGGCACGACTCTGGTGCATACCCGCGGCCGCGCCTTCCGCGAGGTGATTCCATCCACGGTGGGCATGCGCCACTACACGGTGTGGGCCTATATGGGCGATAGCCCTCGGAGCCTGCTGGGCGTGCAGCCGGAGCTCGTGGGCGAGGAGGCGCTGGGCCTGCCGCCGCGCAATATCACCCTGGTGGAGGATAAAAACGGTACGGTCACCGGCTCCTGGGCGCTGCCGCAGGGCATCGACGATATTGAGGTCTATGCCCGGGTGTCTACCGCGGTGACCCCGCTTTATGATCCGAGCCACCGGGTGACCTCTGGGGTGGGCTTGCGCAACTTCACCCACACCGTGGCCAAGCGCGGAAAAACCTATGACTTCCAGCTCTTTCCCACTTTCGAATTCCGCGGCAGTAGGCGCGTGGGAGAGGGCTCGGAGATCGCCCAAGTGCAGATTTCCGCGAATATTCAAAAGGTAGTGATGAAAGAAGCGGTGCGCCTACCCAGCAGCGCTGGTGACCGGATCAGCCTGGCGTGGGATGTGCCCTCGATGGGCGAGGTGCGGGTGTATCTGAGCGAACAGGCACCCCAGGCAGATTTGGCGCTCGAGGCGGTGGAGGAGCGGCACATCCTCGACGATGATGCCCTCGGCTCCACTAAGTGGGTGCATACCTTCGACTTCGACGAGATCGACCAGTATCAGCCCGGCGAGGAGCACCGCACCGTGGTGCAGTGGCCGGGGGAGTGGTCGCAAGTGTTCTGTGTGCCCGTGCACGTGGTGGGCGATTCCTTCCAGGTGGGCGACTATCAGGTGGTCAACCGCGTGGAGAAGATTAAGGATACGACCCTGCACGAGCGGGTATCGAGCCAGTTGGTCACCTTCGATTGGCCCAAGGGGGCCTCGGTGGTGCACGTGCGCTCGCGGCGCAGCCGCATCGATCACTATCTCGTGGAGGAGGACTATCGCCGCCAGGGCGGGGTGCGTCTCCGGCTGGCGAATCTTGGCGACACCGTGGAATTGGAGCCGCGCTTCTACTACGGCGGCACCGCGGTGACCGGCGAGGCCACCACCATCGATTATGAGGGTTTGTGGACGTATCGCTACCGCATCCGCCAACGCAACGACAACGGCGACTATCTGCTCGGGGTGTGGCTGTGGCGCGACGGCGCCGAGGATGAACACCCGCCGAGCTTTGTGCTGGTATTCAACCGCGACCGCCTGCCGTTGCACGCCGGTGATGGCGAAAGGCTCCACACGAGGCGGAAAGCGCCTTTTGAGGTTGATGAGCCGGCGCCGAAGATGGTGCCGGAGCGGCTCGAGGCGGACTGGCTCGCGGCGTCCGACGAGGCCACAGAAACCTATTGGTTCACGAAGTTGGAGCCCTCGCAGCACGGCTATGTGCGCGTCTTTCTCGCCGATGCGGAGCGCCACCGGCCGAACGAGCCCCAGCGCGTGGTGGTAGACGATGATTCGCAGCTCTTCGAGGTCCATCCGGGAGGCATACGATGAGCCCTGAGTCTGTGTCCTCGCCCGTACTGGGCACCTTCAGCTTCGCCTCCTTCGGCCGCAGCTCCACCCGCGCCGGTGGTTGGGGCGTGGGCGATAGCACGGGGCGGATCACCCAGCAGCTGATTGCGCAGCTGCGTCCCACTATTCCCTCCACGCTTGTCGACGGCGCCCGCTTCGGAAACTACCCGAGTAGTGCGGAGATCGCGCACCTTAATCGGCGTTTCGCATGGCTGCCGACAAGCGATGCCGAGGGCAATACGGTGTGGGCCTTCTATGCCTCCTGCCATGCCGGGCAGGACGCCTCCGGCAGGCCGGGCAATGTGTTCACCTTTGTGCAGGTGCACGATTCCGCCGCGCAGGTGGACCCGATCAGGATGATGTATTCCCCACAGATCCCTGCACCCTTTGGCAAACGAGAGGTCGATGCCGCAGCGCTTCCCGCCGCGATCACCGAGCCTGGGCCGCTGAGCGACGCCGTGCTGCACCGCTTCCTCACCGCCTCGGCCGAGTCGGCCGAGCTGCCCGTGCCGTGGGAGAATCTCTCGGCTCACAGCAGCGGCGGGCCGCGCCGGGAGTATGTGGATGCCGCAGTGGCGGCCCTGCGCACCGGCGCCCCTGTGGTGCTGGCCTGCCCCCTGGCTGAATCTCCGCTGTGGGTGGCCGCGGTCTATCGCGCCCACGGGGAGAACACGAGCTTTGCCACCTTCCACAACGCCGAGCGTCTCGCCGATATGCTCGGCACGAAAGCCCAGCTGGTGGCGGTGCGTGCGGAGCATGTCGAACTGGCGCGGGAGGTGGTGCCAGAACACGCGGTGGTGCTGGATGTGACCGCCCCACTGCCGGAGGTGCTGCGCGCCCCCAGCACCAGCGCGACGGATCCTATCGTCGCGGACCCCGCTGTGACTGACTCGGCTGTGGCGGACTCGGCTGTGGCTGACCCGGCCGCAGCACCGCTCGCTGCGCGCCCACAGGAGTCCGCGCAGCAGGAGGAAAGCAGTGCGGCATGGGGCGGACAGGAACGCATGAGCTTGGGTGAACAAGGATCCTCCGCTGCCACGGCCGCCCTCGGAGACATGCAGGACTATCCTTCTTTCAGCTTCGAGCAGCTGGGGCCCCTGCAGCAGGAATGGCCGAGCTCGCAGGGGGCGGACGTCGATGACGCAGAGCTGTCGTTGAGTGATGAGGAGTTTGTGGCCGACCTCGAGCGGGACATGGTTCCGTCCGCGCCGCTGGCCCCACCGCCTGTCCCCGAGCTATCCCCAGGTGGCATATACAACGGAGAATGTGTGGTCACAGACGACGATCTGCGTCTGATCCGGCTGCCGCTGCCGGCCTTCGTGGAGATGATGACGCAGTGGTACATCACCGAAGAACCGGACGAGGCTGCTACAAACACCCGTCTAGTCATTCGGATGAATCGCCTCGCCGCACTGACGACGCTCAGCGATGACATTCTGCGGTTGCGCGCCCGCTGCGCACTGGTGGCGTTGGTCAGCGATGTGCATGCCTGCGACAGCATAGGGCCGCTACTCCAGTTGCAGCGCCACGATCTCGATCGCCTGCAGAGTTTCTTTGCCAAGGAGGTCGACGATCTTCTCGCGCATAAGGACACGATTGAAGAGATTCTCTATTGCGACCGCACTCCTTTTAGATGTATCGAAGACGCGGTGGCGCAGCTGATGCGCGCACCCGAGAACCAGGACAGTGCCCGCTATCTTGGGCCACAAATACAGCGGCTGCTGCGCGATTCGGGCAGTGATATGCGACCGGAAAGGTACTAAGAGATATGAATACCGTTACTCTCGGCGGCGGCCACAGCTATGAGCTGCCCCTCGGTGACTTCATCAAAGTCAGTGCTACCCGCGTCAGTGGCGATGAGATGGATGTGCGCCTCGATGTGCGTGGCGAGCTCATCCACAACCAGTACAGCGCCGCAGATACCGTGATTACGGAGCTGCACGGTGATGTCGCCCTCGCGCTCACACCGGATAGGGGCGCGGAGTTTCCCCAGACCACTCCGTGATTATGCGGGTCATCCAGCCCGCCACGGCGAAGCCAGTGACCGTGCAGACCGAGGAGATTCGCCTCGACGGGCTGCATGAGAAGACCGTGCTCACCCTCTCCCCGCGGGACGGGGCAGTGCAGGTCACTGCCGTGGATGCGGGTATTTCCACCACCCTGTCGCGCTCGACCACCACCGTGTACTCGGCATTGACCAGTATCGATGCCCCGCGGGCGCAGGTCCGGCGCTGCAGCGTGTGGATGGATGATTCGGCCGCTGTCACCGCGGCCTTGCAGGAGGTAGATCTGGGGCCTGTCCGCGAGATTCTCGACGGCGTTGCAGAATACTTTTCCATCGCTGTGGACGATCACAGCACTGCCGGCGCGGGTGCCGCGACCACCGTGGGGGCTGATCTCAGCTCGCTGGAGTCGGAGGAGTGCGTGGCCGTGCTGAGTACCCACCTGCGCCCCTCCTTGTCCGTGCCCACCCGGCGCACCCTCGTGATTGTGCTGGGCCCTGATGCCCGCCGCGAGGCCGAGATGTATCGCAGCGCCTATGGCGATCGCTATCCCTTGGATCTGCTGGTGATCGACGATGCCCTGCACCACTCACTGAGCACGGGTGATCGCGCTGATCTCCAGGACGAGGCCGAGGTGCTGGTGCACTGGTTGTGCGCCGATGAGCACAGCGCGCCCGAGCAGGATGCAGCGGTTGAGCTGGGCAGGATGAGATTCAACGACGCCGATATGGAAGGAGGACGATGGTGATGTCGACCGCTCCGGTGTATGCGGGCCCGCGTTGCCCGGACACATTCCAATACCTCGACACCGCACCGACGAGCACTCGCTCTGGGGAGCAGCTGCCGGCCGATTGGGGTGAGGCCGTCGTGCACTGCGTGGTGATGGCGGGCGCCCGCGCCACCGGCAAAAGCCTCTATCTGGCGGTCGTCGTGAAGCAGCTGGAGCTGCTGGCCAACGAGAAATTCCCGGGCATGGTGGTGGAACCGGTGACTGCCTCTACGAAGGAGCGCTACGCCAAACACTATGAGCAGCCGCTCTACGTGGAGATGAAGCAGATGGCGCCCACCCCCACCAGCAGCCAGGAGGACGCCTATCAGCGGGATCCTTTCATTTTCTCTCTCGGCACGTGGCCCGATAGGGACGGTGTTGAGCGCCCTAATTATGTGGTGCTTCGCGACGTTGCCGGCGAGGATTTGGAAAACCCGAGCGTGGATCGGGACGCGCTGAGCTTCTTCCGCGACGCCGATCTGGTGATTATGCTCTTTGACCCGCTGCTGGTGCCCTCGGTTCAGGCCTATGTGCAGGGTCTGGTGCCGCGCCAAGACGGGCTGGGAGGCAACCCCGAGGATGTGTTCACCAATCTCATGCGCATCCTGGGCGATGCCCGACCGCCGCTGGCGCTTGCGATCTCCAAGTTCGACTCGCTGCAGATTCTCGAGCGCATGCCCGAAGGAGAATGGAAGGCCATCATGGGCAACCGTGGCGCGGCTTTCCGCCGCGACAATGGCTGGGACTACAACCCCGAAGCTCAGAAGGTGCTGAACCTCGAAGTGAAGTCGCTGCTGGGCTACATGAAGGCCGGGGTATTGCTGAACAAGGTGGAAGCAGCCTATATGGACAGCGATCACTCCTATTTTGCGGTGTCCTCGCTCGGCGATTCCCCGATGGGCGAGCGCCTCAGCCGCAAAGGCATCGCCCCCTACCGCTGTTTAGATCCGCTGCTGTGGATCCTCACCCAACGCAACGTGTTGAAAGAAGACTAAGCAGATGAGCTCCACCGAACCCCAGTGGGAGTTTTCCTCCGAGCAGAAGCGCCCCACCACTCCCCGCTCCGCGCATTCCTATACCACGGGCGTGGTGCACGATACTACGGCGAAGTATTCCCCGAGCTTCACCGCCACCTCGATACGCACCGCGCCCCTGCCCGTGTGGGGTGCCGCGGCGCTGTATCTGGGGTTGGTGGGCTGGCTGCTTACGGCCCTCGTCCAGGAATTGATGCGCTCTAACGCCCGCGATCTGCTGGTGATTATGCAGGTACTAGCCATCGCGGTCATCGCGACGGGGGTGGTTGCCGTGCTCAAAGCCCAGCAATGGGGGCGGTGGCTGCTGACGGCGGTGTCGGTGGCCGCCATCTTCCTCATCGTGGTGGGGAAGTTGTGGATTGCCACCATCATCGCGGTACTGGCCGCGGTGCTGGTGTGGCTGCCCTTTAATAGCGCCTGGTTTGGCTATCGCCGCCGCGGATAGTTCACCTGGTAGTCGGCGAAGGCTCGACGCTGCGCGGCGTCGAGGGTGAGCTGCCCGCCATAGGGGAGGATCCATTGCGGCCGCGTATGCCCAAAAGGCACCCCGAACACGGCAGGCAGCTCGGGGTTATAGTGCGCAAGCTGTTCGAAGATCACATCGCACTGGGCCTGCCAGGCAGCATCCTGCTGCGCCTGTGAGGGAATAACCTCCAGCGAGCTCACCGGCGGGGAGGCGATCATGAGCCCCGCGGCGACGTCGAAAAGCCCCCACTCGCCGAGCCCGCGCACCCACCGCATGATCTGATCCGGCGGGGTGAGGTTCTCGCTGGCCTCGAGCAGAATGATGTGGCCCCGCAGCCTGTCCAGCGTCGGCATACGCCCCGCCATGGCCAGCTGATCAATCACCTCAATGCAGCCGCCCCAGGTGGCGCCGCTGACGCGATCGCGCGCCCCACGCCACTGCCACGGGCGCGCCGGGCGGCGCTCACCGAAGCTGCGCAAGGCCGCAGGCTGAGTCCAGTCCACCCCAACATCCTCCGAGGCGTCCACCGGGGTGATCTCGAGGCGGCCGCCATCGCGCAGGGCGGCGAGAAAGGAGGCGCGGTGTTCGGGATCGATATACGGCCCGGACCCGAGGTGCACATGGGTGGAACCGCCATAGAAGCTCTGAACCCCCAGCTGCCACAGATGGTTGTGCAGGTTGGTGTTATCGGAGTAGCCGAGGAAGGGCTTGGGGTTGTGCCGAATCACCTCATCATCCAGATGCGGGATCACCTGGAGCTGATCATCGCCGCCAATAACGGCGAGTATCCCAGCGACCGTGGGATCGGCGAAGGCCGCGGTGATATCGCGGGCACGAGCCTCGGCGGAGGCGCCGACGGTGCGGGTGGTGGGAAACTCCACCGGCTCGAATCCGAGCTCCCGCAGGCGCGCGAGCGCCTGGGCGTAGACCTCAGGGAAAGCGCCGGCGGCAGCAAAAGAGGGCGAGATAACAGCGAGCTTCATGGCCTCTCACTCTAGCGCGGGCTGCGGCGAGAGGTGCGCGGGCGTCTTAGCGGCCCGTGGTGAAACGTGTTTTCACGCGGTGGGCGTCCTCATCCATTCCCAGCTGGCGGAAGGCGCGCAGCGTCTTTTTAAACAGCGGCGCCGAGGCCTGCGGGCCGCGCAGCTGATGCAGCAGTGCGGCGTGCAGCTCATAGAGATAGGCAAGCTGCTTGGCCGCTGCAGGCGAGAGCTGGTCGATATCGAAGATCCCGCCGCACCGTTCCGCTTCCTGAATAGCCGCTTCATACTCGCCGCTGGAGTGGCGCAGCTGGGCGGATTGGCGCACGAGGTATAGGTACTGCGTGGTCACCGTGGTGGCATGCTCGGTGAAACAGGCGTCGTGCAGGATCGGTAGGGCTTTATCCAAGGCCGCACGTTGGGTCTCTGGGCCGACGGACTCGGCCAGCCGACACATACTGACCAAGGACACGGCGACGGCCTTATAGTCATTGAAGTACTGGGCGGCGTCCACATAAGTCAGAAACAGCGGCAACACGGTGCGGACATCGTCGGGATTGCGCGCCTGGGCCTCGAGGTGATTACCGAGGGACAAATAGCGGCTGAGGCGGGGAATATCCGCCACCATCGAGGCGGGAAGAAGTGGTATCACCTGCATCCAGGCATGAAGTGCCGGCGCCATCTCAGGCAGCGCGGACTCGGAGGCGGCACGAGCCAAGACATACTGATCAAAGATCTTCGCGAACTCCGGCACCCGTGCCGGAGGAATCATCTGATTTCCCTTGGCCTCCGCGTAGAGCTGCGCAGTAAACAGCGTGGCGCAGTGCTCCACAAGGTCGGGTTGCGCGGTGGCGAGGGGCGCGAAGTACTCCTCGAGCGGATACGGAAAGTCCGCCATGCGGTGGCCCTGGGCATAGGCCTCATCGCCGAAGTACTCGGCCATGGAGGTCGCACAGGTGGGATCGGTCTCTGCTTCCCGTTGCTCTGCTTCCCTTTGTTCCGCCTGCTGCTGCTCGGCAGCCTGCTGCGTGGCGTCGTAGTGTTCGTAGAGGAGATCCAGCAGCTTGAGGGAATCAGCGTCCATCCGCTCCAGAAGCGCTTGGCGCTGGTTGAAGGTGGGGTCTTGGTAGAGATACTCGGAGCAGGCCAGCCACGCCTGCGCATTCTGCAGAGCGGGGGTCGTGCCGAGAACAAGGGCCACCGCGAGTTGCCGCTGATTGAGCTGCCGCAGGGTATCGGCGAGAACAGGACCCCGGTTGAAGCACATGTTCTCCACTTCACGGCCGAGCAGTGCGGTGTAGTGATCGTCCAAGATCAGTCGCAGGGCGCCATAGTCCGCCTCGCTCCAGTCGGGCGCGAGAGGGTTGGTGGCTGCAAGCAATACATTCGCCTGCTCCTCTGCGCCCTGTGTTCCTGCACGCTCGAGCTCGGCGAGCAGCTGATCCAAGGTGAGGCCCGTGTTAGTCATGCTTCTGATATTAGGAAACAGCTGCGACATTGTCTGCCAAACACTCGGCCATATGTTCGTAGGGGGGGCGCAGGGTGCCATCCGGATTTTTGTTTAGACACATTTTTTGCCCAGAAAGACTCCCGCTCATGTCCGAATGTGTGGTTTTTCACGTGTTGTGGGGCGGTTTAGGTACTGCGATAGTGCGCTAAAGCTGGCATAATAAAAATCAAAGCGCACATATCGGATCGGCTATCCGCAGTCTCGCTGCCTCCGTGGTTGGGCTGCGGCGGTCGCCTCGAGAAGATGCGTCGCCAACCACACTCTATGGAGGGATTTTCTTCATGCCAATTGCAACCCCCGAGGTCTACAACGAGATGCTGACCAAGGCCAAGGAGGGCGGCTTCGCCTACCCGGCCATCAACTGCACCTCTTCCGAGACCATCAACGCCGCGCTCAAGGGCTTCGCTG
>NZ_PQMG01000004.1 GCF_008930665.1 Corynebacterium sp. 74A | reverse complement strand
CGGTGGTTATAGCATCGGGGACACGCCCGGTCCCATTCCGAACCCGGAAGCTAAGCCCGACAGCGCTGATGGTACTGCACCCGGGAGGGTGTGGGAGAGTAAGTCACCGCCGACCTAAAACTTCACATAACCCCAAGGCGGGGGAGAAGGCGAACACACCATTCACCTCCTCCCCCGCCTTCAGGCATACCCACAACTAGACTCAGTGGTTATGCGAAAACTCTCAACTCTAGCTTCTGTCTACCTCGGCATTGGTCTTATCGCTGGGGTCTACTATCGCGAATTTACTCGCTATCACGGATATAGCGGGGAGACTCAGCTCTCCACCGTGCACACCCATGCGCTGGTACTCGGCGTGATTATGCCGCTGGTCCTCATCGCGTTAAGCGCGGCACTAGATATTGATACCCATAAGCGCTTCCCAGCGTTTTTCCTCAGCTACACGGTGGCGCTGACGTGGATGATCACCCACATGCTGGTGAAGGGAAGCTGGCAGGTGCTTCACCCCGGCGAGGAGTACTCGGCGGCGCTCGCCGGCATCTCCGGTATCGGGCACATCCTCATGTCGGTAGCGCTGGTGCTGCTGCTGATTATCGTGCAGCAGCGGGTCCGAGTATTCCAACGCGCGCGGCGCTAGAACACGACGGCGCCCGTCCACCAGGCGACTGCACCCACGCAGAGATTACTCACGAGCGTTATAGCCGCGAGTCTCCAGTTCTTGTCTTGGAGGCTGGCGGCTATTTCTTTAGCCAAAGTAGACCAGGTAGACAGTGCGCCGGCGATTCCGGTTCCTAGAACGAGCAGCAACCAATCCGCGAGGGGAGCGTCGACCACCACCCCGAGCAGGAAGGTCGCGGCCGCATTCGCCACGAGCGTTCCCCAAGGGCTACGCAGGTGGGTTGCGAGCCAGGCACGGCTCATGCCGCCGAGAAAGGCGCCGGTGGCTAGTGTGATGGCGTCGATAAGCATGAGCCCCTCAATCCCATATAGGCGCTAGCTACGCACACCACGACGGTGAGCAGTGCATAGCGGATGTCCAGCGTCGCGATCGCCATATAGGCGCTAAAGGAGGTAAAGCCGCCGCAGAAGCCCGTGGTCCAGAACACTGAGGCGCCGCGGCGGGTGAGGACGCCCAGGGCATAGGAGCCGAGGGCGTTGATGAGTAAAAGTGTCCACAGGGAGTCGAATCCGCCGAGGAGAACCCAGCGGCTCACTGCTCCCAGCGCGGCTCCCGCGCCGGCGAATACATAAAAGGTCATAACACTTCTAGAAGCGTAGTCGAAGTGTTATGACCTGAGGGGCGTGTGGTGGGTATTTAAGACCAATCGAGTTTGGAGTCGATGCGGAATTGGCGCACCTGCTCGTCGGTGGCCTTGAGCTTCGGGTCGAAGCGCAGGTAGGCGGTGGTCTCGCGGACGATGAGGCCGGAGAGAATGAGGATACCGATGAGGTTCGGCAGGGCCATGAGGCCGTTGGCGATATCGGAGATCGTCCATACCACCTGGAGCTGGCTGACGGCGCCAATAAAGACGACCACAGTGAAGATCATGCGGTAGGGCAGGGAGCCGCGCCAGCCCACCAAGGATTCCACGCAGCGCTCGCCATAGTAGGACCACGCGATGATGGTGGAGAAGGCGAAGAAGGCGACGGAGACGTTGACGATGGTACCCGCCCACTGGCCCGGCAGGGCGGTCTCGAAGGCGCGGGCCGTCATGTTGCCGGCCTCGTCCTTGCCGAGGGTCCACACCCCGGTGGTGATGATCGCGAGACCGGTGAAGGTGACCACGATGATGGTGTCGATGAAGGTCTGGGTCATCGACACCAGCGCCTGGCGCACGGGGTGGTTGGTCTTTGCCGCGCCCGCGGCGATAGCGGCGGAGCCCATACCGGACTCATTGGAGAAGATGCCGCGGGCCACACCCATTTGCAGTACCACCAAGATGCCGGAGCCCACGAAACCGCCGGTGGCGGCGGTGCCGGTGAAGGCGTCGCCAAAGACCTGAAGCAGGGCGTTGGGGATCTCGTTGACGTTGATCACCAGCACGGTGACCGCGCCCACGATGTAGATGATGATCATCAACGGCACGAAGGCGGAGGTGACGCGGCCAATGGCCTGAATGCCACCCAGCAGCACCGTGCCGACGAGCACGAACATGCCGATGCCGGTGACCATGGGATCAATATCGAAGCTGTCTTGCAGGCCGGTGGCCACGGCATTCGCCTGGGTGAGGTTGCCGATACCGAAGGAGGCGATGATGGCGAAGAAAGCGAAGAGGAAGGCGAGGATTTTACCCACCGGACCCTTGATGCCGCGCTTGAGATACTGCTGCGGACCGCCGGATTGGCCGCCCTTCTCATCGGTGACGCGGAAACGCACGCCGAGGAAGGCCTCGGAGTACTTCGACACCATGCCCACTAGGCCGGTGATCCACATCCAGAACAGGGCGCCCGGGCCGCCGATCGAGAGCGCGGTGGCCACGCCGACGATATTGCCCACGCCCACCGTGGCGGCGAGCGCCGTGGTGAGGGCCTGGTAGTTACTGATGTCTCCCTTGCCCTCTTCGCCCTTGTCATAGAGCCCGTGGCGCAGTGCGACGCCCAGCTTGCGGAACTGCAACCCGGCGAGGCGGATCGTCATAAACAAGCCCGTGCCCAGCAACAGGGGAATCAGCAGGAAGGGGCCCCACACGAAGCCGCCGATTGTGCTGAGAATGTCCAGCAATGAGTCCATTGTTCTTCCTTCGGTCGAACGTGAGCAGCGTAGCGGCGCCATCGTGCGTGAGCACACAAGCTGAGGGCGCCTTAAGTGTGCTCAGCATACTCCTAATGTGTGTCCTAGGTAACTCAAATGCGTGTTTTTCTGCATACTGCACAGATTCGGGGGTGCTGGGTGGGCCGCGGGGCCAGCGGTAGTGGGGCAGGAGGGCGGCGTCGATAAGCGTGGGCACCAATGTGGGGCAGGCCGCTGCGCGATCGACGAAAAGGGAGGATGATGGAAGTGATAGTTCACTTCTAACGACAACCAAGGAGACTGATTTCCCTATGGTTCATGAGCGCGCGGGCGCGGTCGCCCTCGACTCCGATCTCATTGATATCGCTGAGCTGGTCGCCGCCTACTACACGCGAATCCCTGACGCCTCCGACCCGGATCAGCAGGTGGTGTTCGGAACCTCCGGTCACCGCGGCTCGTCGCTGAACACGGCCTTCAACGAGTACCATATTCTGGCCACTACCCAGGCCATCGTGGACTACCGCGTCAAGGAGAAGATCAACGGCCCGGTATTCATCGGCCGCGATACCCACGCGCTGTCCGAGCCTGCGATGCTGTCCGCTCTCGAGGTGCTGTTGGCGAATGACGTGGATGTGCTTGTCGACGCCGCGGGGCGCTACACCCCCACCCCAGCAGTCAGCCACGCCATTTTGCGCCACAACCGGAGCCTGAGCGGCGGCGTGACGGGCACGGACCCGAAGCGCGCCGACGGCATCGTGATCACCCCCTCGCACAACCCGCCGCGCGATGGTGGCTTCAAGTACAATCCGCCCAATGGTGGCCCCGCCGATACCGGCGCCACCGACTGGATCGCCCAGCGCGCCAATGAGCTGCTCGCCCAGGACCTGCAGGGGGTCAAGCGCACCCCCGTCAGCGGTGTGCTGGATGAGCGCGCCGGCACCTATGACTACCTGAACACCTATATCGACGATCTGCCGAACGTGGTGGATCTCGCGGCCATCAAGAATTCCGGTCTGCGGATCGGCGCCGACCCGATGGGCGGGGCCTCCGTGGACTATTGGGGAGTGATTGCCGAGAAGCACGGGCTGGATCTCACCGTGGTGAATCCGCGCGTGGACGCCACCTGGCGCTTCATGACTCTCGACGCCGATGGGGCGATCCGCATGGACTGCTCCTCGCCCTATTCCATGGCCTCCTTGGTGCACAACCGCGACAAGTTCGACATCGCCACCGGCAATGACGCCGACGCCGACCGCCACGGCATCGTCACCCCCGATGCCGGGCTGATGAACCCCAACCACTATCTCGCGGTGGCCATCGACTATCTCTTCGCGCACCGCCCCCACTGGGCGAAGGACACCGCTGTGGGCAAGACCCTGGTGTCCTCCTCCATGATCGACCGCGTGGTCGCCGAGCTTGGCCGCACCCTCGTGGAGGTGCCGGTAGGCTTCAAGTGGTTTGTGCCCGGCCTCATCAATGGCTCCGTCGGCTTCGGCGGCGAGGAATCCGCCGGCGCCTCCTTCCTGCGCCACGACGGCACCGTGTGGTCCACCGACAAGGACGGCATCATCCTCGATCTGCTCGCCTCCGAGATCACCGCCGTCACCGGCAAGACCCCCTCGCAGCGCTATGCCGAACTGGCCGAAACCTATGGCGCGCCCTCCTATGCGCGCACCGATGCGCCGGCCAACCGCGAACAGAAGGCCGTGCTGAAGAAGCTCTCCCCGGAGGATGTCACCGCCACCGAGCTCGCAGGCGAGCCCATCACCAACAAGCTCACCGACGCCCCCGGCAATGGCGCTGCCATCGGCGGGCTGAAGGTGACCACCGAGTCCGCCTGGTTCGCTGCCCGCCCCTCGGGCACGGAGGACAAGTACAAGATCTACGCCGAGTCCTTCCAGGGCGAGGAGCACCTGAAGAAGGTCCAGGCCGAGGCGCAAGCCCTCGTCTCGGAGGTCCTAGGCTAAGCGGCCGCTTATCGACGCCGCCGCGCAGCACATCACCCACCAGCTCGCGCTCTGCGCGCCGGCTGGTGGGTGATGTGCGTCTGGCCCACCCCTGCCAGCTGTCAAAATGCTGTGAATCCCCTTGAAAGTGACCGACATGGTTTTATTCACGCGGGGTGCTTTAGTAACTTCAAGGCTGTGACCACCACTCAACACCAGCCCGCGCCGCGTCGAGGAATACAGGGACTGATCAGCACGCCTCTTGTGGGCGCGCTCGCCCGCCTTGCCTTGGCCGGTATCTGGATTGTCAGTGGGGCAACCAAAATCTCCGACCCCGTAGCCTCCTCCCAGGCAGTACATGCCTATGAGCTGGTGAGTTGGGAGATGGGTAACTTTATCGGCGTGGCTCTGCCCGCCGTCGAGTTGATCCTCGGGATCATGCTGCTTAGTGGCCTCTTCCTGCGCCCCGCCGCCGCGTTCTCTGCGCTGCTATTTGCGGTGTTCATCATAGGCATCGCCTCTGCGTGGGCCCGTGGTCTCAGCATTGACTGCGGCTGTTTTGGCGGCGGTGGGGTAGATGCCAGTGTCACGGGCACTACCTATGCGCTGGAGATCCTGCGCGATCTGGCCTTTATTGCCCTAGCGGCGATCGTCTGGATCAACCCCTTCCGCCGCTGGGCGCTTTACCCTTAAGTTTTCCCCTCTCGGGGCAATCACCCGAGAGCACCAACCAATGTGAAAGATGAGACCTCTTCGTGAGCAACAAAATTAAGAACCCTAACGACAAGGGATCCGGATTCCTCTGGGCGCTCGTGGCGCTACTGGTCGTTATCGCTGTGGTTGTTGGCTACATCGTGATCCAAGGCCGCAACGAAAAGAAGGCGGAGATCGCGGCGAACACTGTGAACACCTCCATCAACCTGGAGGTCACAGACAACGCCATCCGTCTCACGAGCGACAAGACCAGCACGGACGCCGCCGAGGTAGACCTCTACGAGGACTACTCCTGCCCGCACTGCGCTGACCTTGCCAAGGCCACCGATGAGGATATGCTCAAGGCCATTGAGGACGGCACCCTCGTGGTGAATATCCGCTCCCTGAACTTCCTCGACCGCGGTAACGATGGTCCCTCGTCGAAGGCCGCAACCTCGGCCTACACCCTCGCTAAGTCCGGCACGGCCAATGAGTACTGGAACTTCCGCTCGCATCTGATGAATAACCAGAAGGCGATGTATTCTTGGGAGCCGGATCAGTTCGCTGCCGCCGCTGGGGAAGTAGGGGCTGACAAGAGCCTGCGCGACGCCATCGCGGACCAGTCCGATCGCGAAGAATACAGCGAAGCAAGCGCCGCCAACAGCGCCAAGCTGGAGGAAGCAACCGGCCGGGCTGTGAGCAGCCCGCACGTGATCCACAACGGCGAGGATCTGCTGCCCAACGATAACTGGGTGAAGGACCTCGTGGGCTAGTAGCCCGAGGCTTCAGCAGCACCCTTAGTAGGCAAGGCGGCACAGTGATGTGCCGCCTTGGTGCGTTGTAGTGTCCGAGCAGGGGCGTGGGGCTCTGGGGCTTGGAGGCTTCTGACGGCTTCTGGAGGCTTCCGGAAAACAGGTCCTGAACAGCTGATTTGCTTAAGATGAACGGGGCTGTGTAAGTTATAGAGCGTCCAAGGGGCTATGGCGCAGCTGGTAGCGCACCACACTGGCAGTGTGGGGGTCACGGGTTCGAATCCCGTTAGCTCCACTTGATACGAAAACCCTGTTCCCTTTTGGGAGCAGGGTTTTTTCGTGTTCTCAGGTGCTTAGCTGCACTGACTAGTGGTGGTGGCTTCCTAGGTGGGTGATGCTGGGGTCGATTCCCAGCGGGAGTCATGGCTAGCGATTCAACCGATTACACCCCAGAGAAGGCGTGCCAGACGGTCGCCAGTCCGTGTTCAACCCCGCTCACGCCGAGGTCATGGGGGCTGCGAGCGGCTCCACCAACGCTGGCGACACGCTGCATTTGGCAGCTAACGGCGACGGGAGGAGCAGCGGCGAGAGGCCGATCAGGGGCGTCGCCGCTGCACAGAGACCGAGCAGCACGGGGTGCTGCTAGTCCTGTTAATCCTGCAGGTTATCCACGGCGTACTGGGCCTGCTCGGGGGTGAACTTCTCGCCGTACTCGCTGATGAGCTGCTCATACACCTGGTCGCGGGACATGGCCATGTCGGTGTAGTACACCTCAGCCTTCTTCAGCGCAGCCTGGTTGTAGTCTGCGTCGAGATTATCCACGGCCCACTGAGCTGCCTCGGGCGGGAAGTTCTCTCCATATTCGGAGGTGAGCTGGTCGTAGATGCCGGCCTTCGACATGTGCTGCATGGAGTAGTAGAGCTCAGCCTTCTTCAGGGCGTTCTTGTACTCCCGCGGCACCTCCTGCTCTGCGGAGTTGTCCTCAGCCGCGGGCTGCTCCGCTGGCGGCGCGGCGGGTGCCGCCTCCGCGGGGGCTTGATCGTCCGCTGCAGCCTCGGTGGCCGTCTCCTCCTGCGAGCTTTCTTCCGCCGCGGAGCTGGACGTCGAGGAATCTGCAGTGGTGTTGCTATCGCCATCGGAGAACATGGCGGAGCAGGCGCCAAGGAGGATGAACACCGCAGCGACGATCCCGCCCCAGAACAGGCATCCCTTCTTCTTTTTCTGCGGCTGCTGCGGCGGGAAGGGCGGCTGCCCCTGCTGCGGCTGGCCCTGGTAGGGCTGCCCCGCATAAGGCTGCCCCGGCTGGCCATTCTGCGGGAACTCGCCATACTGCGGCTGCCCGCCTTGGGGAGTATTTCCGTTCTGGGGCTCCTGCCCGTTGTGAGGGAACTGGTTGGTCACGGTCTGTGCACTACCTTTCGTAGATCAGTGGCCTAGAGGCCGGAGGGTGACACCGTGTGTCGATGAGGTAGACGGTGCATAGCGACACCGGTGGCGAGAATGGGGGTGCTGATCGCAGGAGGAATGAATAAGGGGAGGCGATCAGCGGGGAATTGTTTGGCACCGCGTAAAATTCAGGGATATTCGACTATAGGGTTCTCTTTCTTCTCTTCACTGCTGTTAAGAGTGATACAAACATGCGGCCTGGACACCGTTTGTCGAACGCGTCGAACATCCCAGTTCAGCGCTAGTATTTCATCGAACACCACGGGTATGTGGGCGCATGTTTTCTGGCCCCTCCATCGCCCTTATGTGCACCGCGCGTAGTTGTGCGCACCCCGCCGGCCCGAACCCCGCCCGCACCACTAGCCCACGCCCCACCAACACCGAGAACACAGCGAGCACAGAGCCGAGTCCCCAGCGTGCCGTGTGCGAGGCTCTCTTTTTGGGCTTCTATGGTGAATGATGGAGGATAAGTGCGTGCGTCCAGATTCTCAGGGTGGGGCTATCGGCTAGCCACGGATGGCCCAGCGTTAATTATCTGGTCCTAGAGTCGGACATACATGGCCGCAGTGGATGCTGAAGATCCACGACTAGCTGTGGAGTCCGAGGAGAAGAAAGCGAGCCCCTCATGCGAGCAGATGCCCAAGCGAACCGTGAAGCCATTGTGATGGCGGCCCAAACCCTCTTCCAAGAGGAGGGTATTGACGTGTCTTTTCGGCGAATCGCCACCGAAGCCGATGTGGGGGTGGCCACGGTGCACCGCAATTTCCCAGATCGGCGGGTCCTCGTTAATGCCGTCACCGAGCGCGTCACCGCACAGGCGCACGATATTGTGCGGGCCCACGAACATAGCTGGGACGAGGATCCGTGGCAGAACTGGAATGATGTCATCCTCGAGCTGGTGCGGTTGGGGATCACCCCGCTGGCGGAGCAGATTTCGCGCTTTGCGTATGACGAGAACCTCCTGGCCGAAATCGTGGAGCAGCGGCGCACGGCAATCAGCGAGGTCTTTGCTGGGCTATTAGATAAGGCGCGGCGGCACCGCTTCATTCCCGCGGATGTCACTCCCATCCGCTTCGCCGTGGGCATCGGCATGATCTCTCGTGAGCTGCCCGCCGTGGGGCGGCAGCTGGTGGATGATCAACAGGAATGGTTTGCGCGTGTGTATCTCGAGGGGTTGCGCTCGCTGGCCCAATAAACACACAACACAGCCCGCCACCCCATGTGGGGAGACGGGCTGGGAAGGAGGCCGCTATGCACTGGATACCGCTCGCCACGGCCCTCGGGGTGCTCCTCACCGGAATAATCACGGTGTTTAGCACCGGCGGGGGAGCGCTTGTCGCGGCGGTGGCCGCGGGTAGCTCCGCGCTTTGCGGGGCGTGGGCGGTGGCTCACCTGCGTGTGGCGCGAGGCATGCTCAGCGGCTACACGATGGTGGCTCTCGTAGCACTAGCTGGCCTTGGATTAGGCCTTGTTGTTGAGGGGAACGCGGCCCGCGTGGCCCACGTGGTGTGGGCGCTGGCTGCGGGAACCTTGTGTGTGCTCGCAGCCAGCGTGGCGGTGTATCACCCGCGAGCGCTGCGTCGTTAAGCCTTAGAGTCCTGCTGCTCGGCGCTATCGTCCTCGTCCTCGATCTCGGTGCGCTCCTCATCGGCCACGGTAGCGAGTAGCTTCTCGTTATCGGCCTTGGAGCGGTCGAGCTCGTGGTTGAGCTCGAGGGAGTGATCATCATAGGTTTTCGGGTTGATATACGCACGGGTGAGCTGGCGAATGCGGTGGCGGCGCTGCTTCTCACCAGTGATGAGGTGCGACCAGCGGATGCGCCAGATCACGAAGATCACGCCGATCACCATGCCGATATAGCCCAAGATCGGGAAGATGATCTGGATGAGCGGGCCGAAGCCGATGAGGCTGATCGCCCAGCTGATACCCAGAATCACCAGCAGGTTCACCCACTGCGGGGTGGGGGTGGCCACCTGTATGCGGCGGGAGAAGGCATAGACATCGCCGAGGGCGGTGTTGAAGATCATCACCAGAATCAGCAGCGACAAGCCATAGCCGGCCACGGGGTGAATGTTGGTGACGATCGCCGCCATCGGAATGTCCTTGCCGGCAGCAGTGTCCACATTGAAGAACAACACGACGGTTTCCAGCACCAAGATGACGGTAAGGATGAGTCCGCCCAGCATGCCGCCGACGGCTACGGCTTTGAGCTTGGTGTAGGAGCCGCCGATCACTAGCGACATACCCACCGCGCAAATCAGGGACATGCCGGCGTAGTTCATGGCCGACCACCACCACGGCTTCACGGGAGTGGGCTCATTGAGTGCGATCTCATTGGCGGCCTCGACGGAGAACCCCTCAGGGATATTGACGATGGTGTAGATGAACAGCGCGACGATGGCCACGACCATCAACGGGGTGACAGCGCCAATCACGCTGGAGACGCGCACAGGATTAAGGAAGCAGACAAAGTAAACGATCACCGCCATGATCAACGAGCCCAACCAAGAGGGCACGCCGAAAGACTGCTCGAAGGTGGAGCCTGCGCCGGCGAGCATCATCATGCCCATAGTGGCCATGGTGATGGATACGGCGACATCCAAAATCCACGAGACTCGCGGGTGGGCCACATTTTTAAATACGGCGCTGTGTTCATCGGCGAGGAAGAAACTGCCGATCTGGAGGATGACGGCGCTCACTACTATGAGGATGACGCCGGTGAGCACGAGTGCCCAGATTCCGGTTCCGGTGCCAAAGGAGACAAAGTATTGCATCATCTCCTTGCCGGTGGCGAAGCCCGCCCCCACGAGTAGTCCGACAAAGGCCATGGCGATTGCCATGCTCTCTTTCATGGTGTGTTGCCCCTTAGGGATATATGTAAGGTCAGGTAACGTGCGCCCCATCTTTCCATGAATGTGGCCGTTCTTCTAACACGCTACAGCGCAGAGAGCGCTTATCGACGCCATCTCCGCCACGCTTTCGACTCGCCGGAACTACCCCAAAATGGTGGTTGAATCGTTTTGTTCGGTGAATTTCCTCACAGTCGCTGGAGTAGATGGGTGGGGCGTGTGCTTAGTGGAGGGGCAGCGCATTGCCGCAGCTGGGGGCGTGTATGTGGGGCGTTCTGTGGTTTGATGCTGTGGGGGACGGCGATGTGGGAAGCCCACGTGTGAGCTGGCTCGCCCACCAGTGCTGGCTGGGAGTGGGACAATGGGCCTATGGCTGACAATGATGTTGTAAAGATTCTTAATGAGGGCGCGTGCCTAGAGAAGCTGGGTACCCAGCAATTGGGCCGTGTGGTGGTGCGCCGCAAGGATGAGATGGACATCTTCCCCGTGAACTATGTGGTGGACGATGGCTGTATCTATATTCGCACCGCGCAAGGCAACAAGCTCTTCTCGCTCTTCGTCAATCCCGATGTGCTCTTTGAGGTGGACTACTTCACCGAGGAGCGCGCCTGGTCCGTGGTGATCCAAGGCACCGCCGAGGTGCTCGACCGCCAGGAGGACATCGACTATGCCGAGGGGTTGAACCTGAAGCCGTGGCTGCCGACGCTGAAGTACAACTTTGTACGTATTACCCCGCAGCAGCTCAACGGCCGTGCGTTCCGGCTCGGTGAGGAGCCGGAACGCTACTAGCCTAGGGGTGAAGCGAGACTAGCTGCGCCACCAACTATCTGCATAGGTGGCGGGCAGCGCCCGCTTGTGGCGGCCGCGCTGCCACAGCCGCTCGATGCGTTCACGGGCGGCATCAGCAATAGTCTTGCCCTCGAGGTAGTCGTCGATATCGCTATAGCGCACCCCTAGTGCGTCCTCATCTGCGAGTAGCGGGCGATCATCTTCGAGGTCGGCGGTGGGCACCTTAGTCCAGGTGCTCTCGGGGGCGCCTAGTTCGGCGAGCAGGGCGGCGCCTTGGCGCTTATTCAGTCCCCAGAGTGGGAGCAGATCGGCGGCACCATCGCCGAACTTGGTGAAGAATCCGGTGACATTTTCTGCCGCGTGATCCGTGCCTACGACCAGCAGGTTGCGCTCGCCGGCGATGGCGTAGTGCATCACCATGCGTTCGCGGGCCTTGACATTGCCGCGATGAAAATCGCTCATGCTGGTCTGCTCAAGGGCTTGGGCCACGCCGTCCTCCACCATGTCGGTGGCGGGCTTAATATTGATGCGCAGCTCGTGGTCGGGGCGGATGAAGCGCATGGCCACATCCACATCTGCCTCGTCTGCTTGTCGGTCATAAGGCAGGCGCACGGCATAAAACTCTGCCTCATGGCCGGCGGCGCGGCGCTTCTCCACGGCAAGTTGGGCGAGCTTGCCCGCCAGTGTGGAATCCTGTCCGCCGGAGATACCAAGCACGAAGCCGGCTAGCCCAGTGGCCGCTAGGTAGTCGCAGAGAAAATCCACGCGGCGGGTGAGCTCTGCGGCGGGGTCTATGGTGGGGTGGACGTCGAGGTGGTCGATGATCTGAGCTTGGAGTGTCTGCATGCGGCCGATAGTAGTCTCGTACCGTAGTCGGCGGCATTTTGTACAATGGTGCGCCGGTGGTCTATGATAATCGTTCGTGTCATTGAACCCCGTGAATGCTCTGCACTCACGTCGCGGTTCGGCAGGGCGCCCACGGTGGGTGACCCTTAGAACTTATAAGCGCTAATAGAAAGGAGCGCCCGATGAAGGTCCGCAAGTCGCTTCGGTCGCTGAAGAACAAGCCGGGCGCCCAGGTTGTGCGTCGTCGTGGCAAGGTATACGTCCTGAACAAGAAGGACCCCCGCTTCAAGGCTCGCCAGGGCTAATCCTGTAGGTCCTTGGCTTGTCAGCCTACCTAGACACACCGCCTGTCCTTACCTTGTGAGGATGGGCGGTGTTTTTTGTTGGTGGGCGGGAATAGATCCCAGAATATAACGATTCGATAACGACGCTCCTGCGGTTTTAGCATTCTCCCAAGACGGGTAAAGACAGAATTGCTTTTGGTGGCGAACGCTTCTCGCCAGATGTAGTGCTTACATGGATGTCATCTTGGGAATTTCCAGCGTGTAACTACTACATATTGTGCTCTTGCGGTAAATGGATACTACGTATAGTGTCTAGTTCAGCAGCTCACCACAAGCTCCTCACTTGCTGGTGACACCACGTACCACCGCAGCACCCCTTTGACTGCGATTCATTCCCCAAGCAATAAGGATTACTCCGACGATGGCTATCACCCTCTACACCAAGCCCGCCTGCATGCAGTGCAACGCCACGAAGAAAGCTCTCGACCGTGCTGGTCTGGAGTACTCGCTCGTGGACATCAGCATGGACAGCGAGGCGCTCGATTATGTGATGGCTCTCGGCTACGTTCAGGCGCCCGTCGTGGTGGCTGATGGAGAGCACTGGTCGGGCTTCCGCCCTGAGCGCATTCGCACGCTCAGCGCCCAGGTTGCCTAGCCGCTTATCGCTTGCGGATAGTAAAGGGCCACTCGTAGTAGTTACACAGTACGAACGAGTGGTCCTGTTTCTATTGGCCCACCTAGATACCAGGATTCGGCAGGCGCATCATGCTTGTAGTGTATTTTTCCTCCGCGACGGGGAATACGAAAAAATTCGTCGATAAGCTCGGGTTTCCCGCGCGCAGGATTCCGCTTCGTAAAAATGACGAGCCGCTCATCGTGCATGAGCCTTATGTGTTGATCTGTCCCACCTATGGCGGTGGGGTCTCCATTATGGGCCGCGAGCCTAAACCAGTGCCCGTGCAGGTAATTCGCTTTCTCAACAATGACCACAACCGCTCGCTTATTCGGGCTGTGATCGCCGGCGGGAACTCAAACTTTGGAGCAGATTTTGGGACGGCAGGGAATGTTATTGCCGCCAAATGCCATGTGCCCTATGTGTATCGCTTCGAGCTCATGGGGACTGATGAAGATGTGCGCCTCGTACAAGAGGGGCTCAGGGAGAACGCCGAACAGCTTGGCCTGCGGCCGGTATCCCAGCACGCGGAGAATGCCAGCGGCTTCTAGAGTCGGTGCTCTAGGATGACTAGAGCCGAAGCCGTCACCGCGTAGAGACAAAAACAACAACAGCAACCACAGGTTGGCGCCGCTCAGGGCGCACAACCGAAATTTCAAGATGTAAAGGAAATGATCGACTGTGGCCGAGATGGGAAAGAACGTCGCCGAACCGGTGCGCAAGGCAGATCAGCTGGATTATCACGCGCTCAACGCGATGCTGAATCTGTACGACGATGAAGGCAAGATCCAGTTCGATAAGGATCGTGAGGCGGCTAACCAGTTCTTCCTGCAGCACGTCAACCAGAACACCGTCTTTTTCCACAACCTCCGGGAAAAGCTGGATTATCTGCTGGACAATGACTACTACGAGAAGCATGTGCTGGATAAGTGGGATTTCCCCTTTGTGAAGTCCCTGTTCAAGCGGGCCTATGCGAAGCGCTTCCGCTTCGAGACCTTCCTCGGGGCCTATAAGTACTACACCAGCTACACCCTCACCACCTTCGATGGGCGGCGCTATCTCGAGCGCTTCGAGGATCGCGTGTGCATGGTGGCACTGACGCTGGCCGATGGCGATGAGCGTCTTGCAGAGATGCTGGTGGATGAGATCATGGGTGGCCGCTTCCAGCCCGCCACCCCGACCTTCCTCAACTCCGGTAAAGCCCAGCGCGGCGAGCCGGTGTCCTGCTTCCTGCTGCGTATCGAAGACAACATGGAATCGATCGGCCGCGCCATTAACTCCGCGCTGCAGCTCTCCAAGCGCGGTGGTGGCGTGGCGTTGCTGCTGTCGAACCTGCGCGAGCAGGGCGCGCCGATTAAGAAGATCGAAAACCAGTCCTCTGGCGTGGTGCCGGTCATGAAGCTGCTGGAGGATTCCTTCTCCTATGCCAACCAGCTGGGTGCCCGGCAGGGTGCCGGCGCCGTGTACCTGCACGCCCACCACCCGGACATCATGCGCTTTTTGGACACCAAGCGAGAGAACGCGGATGAGAAGATCCGCATTAAAACTCTCTCGCTCGGTGTGGTGATCCCCGATATCACCTTCGAGCTGGCGAAGAAGAACGATGACATGTACCTCTTCTCGCCCTATGACGTGGAGCGGGTCTACGGCAAGCCCTTTGCCGATGTGCCCATCAGCGAGCACTACGCAGAGATGGTGGAGGATCCCCGGATCCGCAAGACCAAGATCAACGCGCGCCAGTTCTTCCAGACGCTCGCCGAGATCCAGTTTGAGTCCGGCTACCCCTACATCATGTTCGAGGACACGGTGAATGAGGCCAACCCGATCGAGGGCCGTATCACCCACTCGAACCTGTGCTCTGAGATCCTGCAGATCTCCACCGCCTCGGAGTTCAACGATGATCTGTCCTATGCTCACGTCGGCGAGGATATTTCCTGCAACTTGGGCTCGTTGAATATCGCCAAGACCATGGACTCCCCGGACTTCTCCGCCACCATCGAGGCCGCCATCCGCGGGCTGACGGCGGTGTCCGAGCAGACCGCGATCGACTCGGTGCCGTCGATCCGTAAGGGCAATGACAACGCCCACGCTATCGGCCTCGGTCAGATGAACCTGCACGGCTTTTTGGGCCGCGAGCACATCCACTATGGCTCCGAGGAGGCCCTGGACTTCACCAATGCCTACTTCGCCGCGGTGATGTACGAGTGCATCAAGGCCTCCAACCAGATCGCGAAGGAGCGTGGCGAGCACTTCACCAAGTTCGAAACCTCCGACTACGCCACCGGCGAGTTCTTCGACCGCTATGATCCGGCCGAGTTCGCGCCCCGCACCGAGCGGGTGAAGGAGATCTTCGACAACTCCACCATTCACACTCCTACTGCAGAGGAGTGGGCGGAGCTGAAGGAATCGGTGGCCACCTACGGCATGTTTAACCGCTATCTGCAGGCGGTGCCGCCGACGGGCTCGATCTCGTATATCAACAACTCCACCTCCTCGATCCACCCGATCGCTTCCAAGGTGGAGATCCGCAAGGAAGGCAAGATTGGTCGCGTCTACTACCCGGCGCCGTATATGACCAATGACAACCTGGACTACTACCAAGACGCCTACGAGGTCGGTTTCGAGAAGATCATCGATACCTACGCGGTGGCCACCAAGTACGTGGACCAGGGACTCTCGCTCACGCTGTTCTTCAAGGACACCGCCACCACCCGCGATATCAACCGCGCCCAGATCTACGCTTGGCGCAAGGGGATCAAGACGGTCTACTACATCCGGCTACGCCAAACCGCGCTCACCGGCACCGAAGTGCAGGGTTGTGTGAGCTGCATGCTCTAGCCCCTCCGCGCCTCGCGCCGTCTTTGCTGACAGCCTCATCCCGCACGGGGTGGGGCTGTTCGGCTTTATGGGGTGAGTAAAACCTAGGCGGTGTCCGCCCGATCCACATAGGCGAGCATCCGCGTGCCATCCACATGCGGAAATACCAGCCACATCCAGCCCCAGACGGCGAGGGCGAGCAGGGCGGTGGCCCAGAGGGCGGCTGGGGCGAGCACGGGGGCGAGCATTAGCGCCAGCCACACCGGAAAGAGCGGCAGGAGCATGCTGGCGCGGGCGCGGTACTCAAAGCCGCGCGCTTCGAGATACTCGCGGATGCGCTGCCGATAGGGGTGGGTATAAATCAGCATGATGCCCAAGGCGAGGCACGCCACCATGATCGCCACCTGTATCCCGCGCGACAGGGAGGTGGTCAGCACAGCCACGCCCAGGCCAAAGAGTACAGAGGTGCCCAAGCGCACCGGTGCAGGCGTGGGTATCGGGTTGGGAAGGGAACGCGCTTCGCTTATCGACGGCATACTCCTAGGTTATCGAGTGCCTCGGACGGCAGGGGAGCAGGGGGTGATTGCGGCATAGTTGACGCGGACTCAAGCGCGGTGTTTACTAGCACTGGTAAGAACGAGTGTTCGATACGCGAGGGTGTGGACGAGGATTGTGGCGACGCGCACGAGGGGGTGATTCCGTGAGTTTCTGCAGCGAGCAGCGCGCTGATCTGAGCGCGCTCAGCCGTGAACAGAAAGTGGCTGCCCTGCGTGCCCAGCTGGTGGGCCTTGAGGGCGGAGGGGCTGCTCGCCCTGCTGAAGTGGCTAGCGTCGAAGAGCGAGAAATGGCAGGTAGTGTGCGCCTTCCGCAGGTGCTCGCGGGGGCTATAGCTGGCGGCGGTCTGCCGCGCCGTGGGATCACCCTCGCCAGTGATTGCCCGGCATTGGTGGCGTCCTTAGTGGCCTATGTCAGCGCCCAGGGGCAGCGAGTGGCGCTCGTTGGCTGGGATGATCTCCTGCTCGCCGAGGTGCCCGAAGAGGGAGGGCTATTAGAAAATATCATCGTTGTTCGTGGTGCGGCTGAGGACACGATACAGATCGCCGCCGTACTTGCCGAGGGCATGGATGTGGTGGTGGCCTATCTTCCCGCACTGCGCCACGTGGGGGCCGCCGCGGAGCGGGCGCTGCGGGCGAAGCTGCGCCGCGGAGACTGCGCCGTGATACTGGTCGGTGGCCCGCAGCTGGTGGCGAATGCGGAGCTGCGGCTGGGCGCTACCCCGCAGCGTTTTCATGGCATGGACATGACAGGCCGCGGGCGCATTACCGGAGTGGATATTGCGGTGCAGATACAGCAGCGGGGACTGCCTGCGCGCACAGTGCATTATGAGCTGCGCGGTGCGGCGCCTGCCGCAGAGTCCGCCGCGGCGGTGGGCGAGCCAGAGATAGTGCAGTTGCAGGTGATCTAGAGTGCGGGTGCTGGCACTGTGGTACCCCGACTGGCCGGCGCAGGTGGTCTCTCGCGTCACAGACAGCGGGCCGGATGTACCCGTGATTGTGCACCACGAGCAGCGGGTATGGGTGGTCAACCAAGCGGGGCGTCGCCGTGGGGTGGCGCGAGGCATGCGTCTGCGCGCCGCCCAGATGATCTGCCCCGAGGCAGTCACCGCGGCGCGAGATGACACCGCGGATGGGGAGGCCTTCGCGGTGATCGTGGAGTCGCTCTCCCAAGTGGCGGCCACCGTGGAGGTGCTGCGCCCCGGGCTGGTGCTGGTGGCGGCAGATAGTCTAGCCCGCTACTACGGCACAGAGGATCGCGCGATGGATCTGGCGATGACGGCCGCTGCAGAACAGGGTGTCGACCTGCGCATGGGGGTGGCCGATGAGCTGGCAACGGCGATTATCGCTGCCCGCAGTAGCCGCCTTGGCGCGGTGGTGCCCGCAGGTGGCAGTCGCGCATTCCTCAAGCAGGTGGGGCTGAGTGCTGTCGGCGCCGAACCCAGTCTGGGAGTGGGGGAGGAGCTGGTGGGCCAGCTGGCGGAGATGGGGGTGCGTCGCTGCGGCGAGATGTTGCAGCTGCCGCGCGCGGCGGTGGCCACGCGATTCTCCCGCGCCGGGATGCGGCTCTATGCAATCTGTGCGGCCGATAGCTCCCGACGCTTAGCGCCCGCAGCGGAGAACACGCGGGGAGAGGCCGTGGTGTATGTCCCCGAGGAGCCTCTGCTGCGGGTGGACCAGGCGGCTTTTATCGCCCGCTCCCTCGCGGCGCGCCTGCACGAGCATCTCGCCGCGGCGGGCCGGGTATGCGTGCAGCTGGCGATTCGCGCCACCGTGGATGATGGCGCCGGCCAGTGCACGCTGGAAAGGGTATGGCGCACCTTCGCCCCCTTGGATGAGGCGGCTACCGCCGACAGAGTGCGCTGGCAGCTGGGCGGGTGGATCACCCACCGGCAGCAGCATGCCCAGGGGGAGGAAGAAGAGTCTGTCGGTGGGATCGTGGAGCTCGAGCTCATCCCCCTAGAGACGGAACAGCCAGGGGCGGATACCGGGTTATGGGAGGCGCTCGGCGATACGGCGCAGCGGGCCGAGCGGGCCGAGAAAGTCATCACCCGCGTGCAGTCGCGCTATGGCAGCGATACGGTGCTGCGCCCCTTCGATCAGGGCGGGCGCGGGGTGGTAGAGCGCATCGGCTATGTGAGCAATGGGGAGCGGGTTCCCGCAGCCGATACGGGCAGCTGGCCGGGGCGGCTGGCTGCGCCGCTGCCAGCCCGGCGCAGCCCCGGATGGAATCATCCGGCCAGCAAGATCGGGCTTTATGATGCCGCCGGGGAGCCAGTGGCCCTCGCAGAGGATCTGCTGCTTAGTGCCACACCGCAGACGGTGGTGTGGGGCACGCGGCGGCTGCGCGTGAGCGGCTGGGCCGGGCCCTGGCCTGTGGACGAGCAGTGGTGGTCGGCCGCGCCCGCACCCAGCGCCGGCATCCACCCCGCGCACGCCCGGCTACAGCTCACGGCCACTGATTCGCGCCGCGTCTATGGCTGGGTGCTGGTGTGGGTGCGCGGCTCGTGGCGGATTGAGGCCAGCTATGTCTAGGCCTAGTGGGCGATATCGATCACTACCCGCGTCGGGTTCTCCAGCACCGTGACAGAGAAGGGGCGTTGGCCGCCGCTGAGGCCGATCACGAATTGGGTGCGGGCCTCGAAGGTGCCGGCGTCCAGCACCTCTTGCACGATGCCCTTGCCGGAGGTGTTGCTCCATTCCAGCGGCGGGAAGTCCTTGCCGAACTCCATCGGATAGGCGGTGCCGGTGAGATCCACTTGGAGATAGGTATCGCCGGCGACCTCGAGGGGGCGCCCGCTAGCCTGCTGCAGCGGCTGTGCCTCATAGACGGCGCGCCAGCCTGGGGTGCTGCCCTTCTCCACGTCAAGATCAATAACAACGCGGTCGAAGTTCTTGTGGCGGCCCACGCGCACCGCGGTCGGGAGCACCTTGCCGGTGCCAGCGCCCCATTCCTCGCTGGAGGTATTTTCGGCGGTGCTGAGCTCGCCGAGAGGAGTAATACCCGGATCCTCGTTCACCGGCTCCCGATCCTCCGAGTCATATTCCGCCGGCAGGGTAGTGGAAGAGGTGATGGTCTCCGTAGAACGGGTAGTGGAGGTTTCTTCGGAGGTAGTTACCGAGGCGCTGGGGTCTGTGGCGCTATCATCACCGCCGGGGGAGCAGCCAGCCATCGTGAGCGAAGTAGCGAGGGCCACGCACGTCAGGGCGCGGGCATAGGGGCGGGAAAGTACACGAGTATAAGCGATGCTATTCATATCTTAATCTTACTAATTTGCTTAACGCGTGTGGCCGCGTTGTGCTGGGGAGCAACGGATGGGGGCTGGAGGGTGGCGTCGATAAGCGTGCAGGCGCCGCGTGGTGAGCGACAGGCGGATATAGCCCACTAAGCTGGTTCTCATGACTGAGAGTGCAGCCCCTGAGATTCCCACCGATGGCCGTTTATCCTGCGAGCCGGAGCAGATCTCCTGCTCAGAGCTGAAGGAGGAGCCCATCGAGGGCACCGCCAAGGCGGGGCAGAAGTTTGTGCTTTTCGAACACCACCAAGGCTGGAGCCGCGATGTGCTCGATGGCGGCTCCTTCGGCGGGGAGCTCAGCGGCAAGCTCAGCTACTTCTTCGGGATGCATAACGCCTCCTTCCAGCTCATTCGCCCCGCAGGCAGGCCGAAACCGCGCGAGCGCTATCGCGTGTTCATCATCTTCACCGGCAATGGGCTGCAGCAGCCCGTGGTGGAGCGGCTGGAGGTCAGCTGCCCGCAGGACCTTTTGGAGCTCAACCTCGATACGCCGCTGGCCAATGGTGGGCAGAAAGTGACGCACCCGCTGGTGCTGGTGTGCACCCACGGCAAGCGCGATAAGTGCTGCGCGATTAAGGGCCGGCCCCTCGCCGCGGAATTGGCGGAGCGCGCCGAGGAGGAATGGGTATGGGAAACCTCGCACATGAAGGGGCACCGCTTCGCCGCCACCCTCATGCTCATGCCCTGGGGCTATTCCTATGCCTATATGGACACCGAGCGTGCCCTCGCCATGCTGGAGGCGGTGCAGCGCGGGGAGCTCTACCTGCCGCAGCTGCGCGGCCGGGGCTGTTTCGACCCCGCCGGGCAGGTGGCCGAGATCCTCGTGGCGCGCAGCTATGGCAGCCCCGAGATCGGGTCGCTCTATGTGGAGACCGTGGACCTGGGCGGGGAGAAGAACCCGGAGAAAACGGTGCGGGAGGTGAGCCTGCCCGATGGCTCCAGCTATCACGTGTTCCTCGAGCGCCGACCGGCAGGGGAGATGATCCCATCCTGTGGGAAACCGGCGAAAAAGGCCCACAAGTGGGTGGGGCGCGTGCGGCGAGTCGTGGCGGAAAGCTAGGAAAAAGTCACGGGTGATGGGATGCCAGCATAGGCTGGTGTCTATGCCCGCACTCTTTCAGAAAAAGTCAGCCAATATCGGAGTACCGCCCCAGCCGGAGGGGGCCGAGTACCCGGATCATTTTCCCGAAGAGCTCGCCGAGGGCAGCCCGCAGCAGCTGCGGGAGGACCTCGAAGCACTGCTCGGGACGCGCAATGTGCATGCCCGCGCCCTTGATTTGGTGCGCTATGCCACCGATGCCAGCCCCTATCGGCGCTTCCCGCAGATCGTGGCCAGCCCCAGCACTGAGCAGGAGATTGCGGATATTTTTGCCTATGCGCAGCAGAATCACCGCACCGTGACTTTCCGCTCCGGAGGGTCCTCGCTGAATGGCCAGGCTCAGTCCGATGACATTCTGCTGGATGTGCGGGAAAACTTCCGCGGGCTCGTGGTACACCCCGAATCCGTGACGGTACGCCCCGGCGAAGCCCTCGGAGGAGTGCAGAATGTGCTTGCCCGCTACGGGCGAGTGCTGGGCCCGGACCCGGCGTCGGCAAGCGTGGCGACGATCGGTGGCGTGCTGGCGAATAATGCCGGCGGTATGCGCTGTAGCTTGGAAAAGGATTCCTATCACAGCGTGCAGGGGCTGAAGATCGTGTTGCCGAGCGGCACCATCATCGATACCCGCCTGCCCGATGCGGAGGAGACGCTGTGGCAGCGGGAGCCGGAGCTTGCCCAAGGACTCATCGAGCTGCGGGATGAGATACGCGCCGACGAGGCCTTAGTGGCGCGGCTACGCACGAAGTTCTCCATCCGCAACACCATTGGTCTGCGCCTGGATGCCTTCCTCGACGCCGATACCGCCAGCGGCATCCTCACCAAGCTGATGATCGGCTCCGAGGGGATTCTCGGCTTCATCGCGGAAGCCGATATCGCCACCCTGCCCAAGCCGCGCTATACCGCCGTCACCTGGGTAACCCTGCCCAGCCTGGAGCTTGCCGCGGACTATGTGCACCGCCTCATGGAGGCCGGCGCCCTAGCCTGTGAGCTGCTCGTTTCCCCAGTATTGAAGGGCTCGGTCGGCTCCTTTAAGGGGGCCCACGATGAGTGGGCATCGCTTGACGACGACGCCTCGGCGCTGCTCCTCGAAGTGGGAGGAACCACGGAGGAAGAACGCGATGCGGCAGTGGCTGCGGCACGGGCCGTGCTGGCCGATGCGGAGCTGATCTCCCCGCTGCACTTCATGGAGGACGCCATCGACCAAGCCAATGCCTGGGAGATTCGCTCCGGGCTGATGCCGCTGCTCGGGCACCAGCGCCCGCAAAACTCCTCGCTGATCACCGAGGACGTGTGCTTCCCGCCGGCACGCATCGGCGAGGCCGCCAAAGACCTCATGGAGCTGCTGCGCGAATACAACTATCCGCCCTCGGTGATGGGGCATGCCGCCTTCGGTAACCTGCACTTTTTCATGACGCCCTCCTTCGGCTCCTCGGAGGAAGTGCGCCGCTATGACCAGTTCATTGAAGAGATGACGGAGCTGGTGCTCAATAAATACGATGGCTCCCTCAAAGCCGAGCACGGCACCGGGCTGAACATGGCTCCGCTGGTGGAGCGCGAATGGGGGCCCCAAGCCTTCGACTTGATGTGGCGGGTGAAGCGGCTGATCGATCCCACCGGCATCCTCGCCCCCGATGTGCAGCTCACCAGCAACGCCGAGGTGCACCTTCAGGACTTCAAGTCCACCCCCGCCATCGAGGCGATCGCCAATGCCTGTATCGAATGCGGCTTCTGCGAGGAAGTCTGCCCCTCCCGGCACGTCACCACCACCCCGCGCCAGCGGATCGTGCTGCGCCGCGAGATGGCCCGGCAGCCCGCCGGCTCCCAGATGCTCGGGGCGCTCATCGACGAATACGGCTACGACGCCATCGACATGTGCGCCGCGGACTCCAGCTGCGCCATCGCCTGCCCGCTGCGCATCGACACCGGCAAGATGATGAAACTCTTCCGCGAGCTGGAAAACGGCCAGATCGCCAACCGCGTGGCACTCATCCTGGCCAAGAACTGGGCGGCCGTGGAGACCGCCGCCCGCAGCGGCCTCAGCGCCCAAGACGCACTCAAGAAAGTGGTGGGGGAGAAACTCGGCGCCCGCTCCGTGTCCATCGCCACCGGAATGCTGCGCTCCTTCATGGACAATGACCTCGTGCCCTCCGCCGAACACGGCCTACCCGGCGGGGCCGCCACACTGCCTGCAGGGGATGATCCGGCCGAGGCGGATGCCGTGTACTTCCCCGCCTGCGTGAACCGCATGTTCGGCCGCTCCGGGGAAGGCCACTCCCTCCCCGAAACCCTGCTCGCGCTCTCCCAGCGCGCCGGGCAGAAGGTGGCGATCCCCCAAGATGTGGCCGGTACCTGCTGCACCACGCCGTTTAGCTCCAAGGGCTTTCACGATGCCAAAACCTATATGGCGCGCCACACCGCCGAGAAACTATGGGAATGGTCCCACCACGGCGCCATCCCCGTGATCGTGGACGCCTCCAGCTGCACCCATGGCATCCTCTCCGGCATCCCCGAGTGTCTCGACGGCGAGCTCGCTGAGAACTTCGCCCAGATCGAGATCCTCGACTCCACCCAATGGGCCGACCGGCTCATTGAGCACCTTGAACCCACCCGCCGCCTCGGGCGGGTGGCCGTGCACCCGAACTGCTCGCTGGCCCACATGGAACTCAGCGACACCCTCGTGCGCGTCGCCAGTTTCGCCGCCGAGGAGGCCTTCGTGCCCCGCGGCGCCGGCTGCTGTGGCACCGCCGGAGACCGCGGCATGCTCCACCCCGAACTTCTCGACGCCGCCACCCGCGATGAGCGCGTCGGGCTGGCCGAGGCCGAAGCCAACGGGCGCGTGGACGCCTATGTGTCCTCCAACCGCACCTGCGAGCTGGGCATGGAGCAAATCACCGGGCGGAGCTATGAGCACGTGCTGTACCTGTTGGAGGAGGCGACGCGGTAGGTCGCGGGGCGGTGATCCTACAGAAATTCACAAGTGTGTGGTTGTAGGATCATCGCAGCGCAGCACGTGGAAAGCGGTACTGCCGTTAAGCGTGATGTACCGCCAAAGGCTTGCACCGAGATAGCCACTGTGCCCACTATCGCGGGGGTTCAGTTCGATATACCCCTGATAGACTTCTCGGGGTCACGATCGCCACCCACGATGGGCTGGGGTTCAGTTCGATATACCCCTGATAGACTTCGCGGCTGGCTGGCAACGGCATTCTGCTGGCTGGGGTTCAGTTCGATATACCCCTGATAGACTTCCGACACCATCACTGACACTGCCCGCATAGCTGGGGTTCAGTTCGATATACCCCTGATAGACTTCGCCGGGATCAGTGGATTCTTCTACGGGCGCTGGGGTTCAGTTCGATATACCCCTGATAGACTTCTCTCGTCCGCGTCGGCGCGATCGAGTCAGCTGGGGTTCAGTTCGATATACCCCTGATAGACTTCAGTCAGGCCCAGAAACAGGGCCTGAACTGGGTCTTTTTCAGCATGCGTTTTTAAAAAATCGTGAGTTGAGAGGGGATTTTCTCGACCGCTTGTTCCTTGTGGCTCGAAAAACGGATCGCCTTTGCCCACTGCTGGTCTGTCACGGACAAGATACGCACTTCACCGCCTGCGGGAAGTTCGCATTTCACCTGTTTTACTATCGTGCTGAGACGCGCCGCCAGTGGGAAATACTGAACGTAGACACTGAACTGGGCGCGGCAGAAACCAAGGTCGAACAACCGGTTACGGAACCGATTAGCTTCCCTACGTTGGTTTTTGGTCTTGACCGGAAGATCAAACATTACGACGCACCACACCGGTTCACTGTCCTTCGCTGGCACTGAGCTGCCCTTCCCAACGTGGCACCTGTAGCCGATCCACTGTTCCTTCGACGTATAAGCCAAAATGCTGCGCAAAGTCTTGAAAGACCGTAGAAACACTCTGGCCATCGCTGTTGAATGCGTGACTGTGAAGGAAGGATGAAAGTTGATGTTTGTGATCTGCGGTGAGCGGTGAAGTCGGTTCCAGAATAGAGAACACGAACTGATCGATGAAAGGACGGAACGGCTCCATGAGGTCATCGACCAGAGCGAAGGCGTTAGCACGGCCATGGTGGAACACGCCAAGCGTCCCAGCAAGCCCGGCACCAGCAACTGCCCGTATTCCAGTTCCTCTAAGAAGCGTGTAACCGTAGTCAAGCGCAGAGTTGAACCCGTCCGAAGCAGCGCCTGGTTGTCGTCTGAAATCTGGGCCTTCCGAGAGCGCTTTCCAATAGATTCGCGCGGCTACTGCTTCTTTGTTGTCTAAGTCGCCTGAGCGAACACTACGGCTGAGCTTCTTTAAAAGGTGGGAGCTCTCCCTATTCAGCGCCTTCGCGGTTGCCGCTTGTCCGTAAATCTTTGCACTCACGATTCGCGCCCACGCCTGTTTACGGCGGGGGAGGGAAAGCGAAGCCTGTGCCTGCTGACGTGCGCCGATACGAGTGTGTTCATTCCATGGGCTCGCTCCGGCAACAGGTACCCCACGCCAATCGGTAATGAGGAGCGCAATGTCGTATTCGCTGAGCTTTGCGAGTACTGCGCCGGAAATATTCACCTTCGTTCCGACCATGACGACCGCGATATGACTCAACGGGACGGTAACTGCTTCTGATGCGGTGTCCGGCTGGATGGCCAGTTGACCTCGACGATAACGAATGGTCCCCTCGAGGTTCGAGCAGTCTACAACCCTCCAGCCGGACTGCATGCTAGCGCACCTTCCAGGAGACGGGAAGATGTGCTGCGCTAGACAGGCGTACGCGTCCTAGCGAGTCTCGACGAATGACTGTTGGCTGCCCCTTGCCGAAAACTGTATTGACACTTGGGGTCCACCCACGACCTTCAATGATTACTCGCGCCTCTTTAGGGGCATCCGAGCCAATACCTTCAGCACTCATGAGTAACGGGCGCAAACGTAGCCTACCTTCGCCGTAAAAACCGTCGAGCCGCCATCTTGACACTGTTCCGAAAACTTCCTGCAGCCCGGCGATTTGTCCAGTGGTAAAGCTGGATGTGTCAATCACAAACTCATCATCGACAACGAGCCACCCTAGGTACTCTGCGCTCCCCTCCGCCAGCGCCTTGCGGAGCTTTGGTTCTGCTTGGCGAGCAGAAATTGTTTGGGGCTTGATCTCGACAGCGAATAAGTCTTCGTGTCTATGACGAAGAAGGTCGACATTGTAGACGCGCAGCATCGCGTAGGAAGGTTTCTTTCCCGATGTGATTTTGTAGATGCGCGCATGATGGAATCGGCTCAGTTCCGCATAACCACCGCGGACCTTGATGCAACCCGCCCCGACTGGAAACACCTCGATCTCGTCATCGGCGTTGAACCACGAACCGTGAACTCGGATACGCCTGTTCGGATTCGCAGGGAGGCCTTCTTTGGGATCAAAGTCGGGTTCACGCGTGAGTGCACACCACAGTGCCTCCGAGGAAGCTCGGTCGATGTCTGTGGCAGAGATTTCTCCACCGACACGGATTTTCTTGAGTGCTCCGATCGTATCTTCGTGTGCACGTCCATTCCCCAGTCGCAGTCGTAGATTGGAGGTGACAACGATTCGGTCCTCGTCGAGCGCTGCTTGGAGCATATGCGCAAGTTTACGAACCTTGGGCACCCAAGAATTCCAAGCAGCACGGTGGGAGTCATCGGCTCCCGTATATTCTTTCCACTGATCTGGTGCGTTTTCGATAAAAGCTGCTTGGCGCTTGTTAGCACGCTCAGCTAGGGTTTGCGCAACGTAGGGAGTGGTGAAAGCAATAATTGCTGCATCGACGGCATGATGCCGGCGATCCAAACGGGATTTTCCAGGGCCATCGATGAAACGCAGACGCTTGTGAATACCAGAAGCTTTACGCGCCTCAGCCGTCAGGGCGCCTCGATAAACTCGGACGCTGGTGTCAGCCTCATGGAAGTGCTGTGCGACACGTCCCCTCACCTCATTAGCCATCCACGCCACAGACTCGATGGAGCGGGAATCTAAGGGCTCATCATCGTGGGTTCGTTTCAACCGTTCGCAGACAGCACTACGAAACGCGTTAAAATCCGACTTCTTCTGGCCAGGCTCAGGAAGCCAGAACTTGGTGCGTTCGAGGGCTTCAGTGAGGGAAACGCCAGGTATAGGACATGTTTCTGCCCATACTGCGAAAGGAATATTCTTCTTCGCGAGGTTGCAGCGATGGCACACGGCCACCAGATTCTCTCTCACGTTGGTTGAGCCTTGCCCTGCACGTGGCACGATATGGTCCATCTCACTATTGGAATAGGTGATGGGCGCGCCACAGTAGGCGCATTGCTCGTTCTGACGCTGGAGCGACTGGTAGCGCCATAGATCGGAGCGGCGCACAGCGCCATCGATATTGAGCTTTTCCTGCATCTCCGCGAACAGTTGAAGGTTCCGTTTGTGGCGACGGTCATTCTCACGAGTGATCTCCCTAGCAACGTTTTCACTGGAGAAACCATCACGTACATGCTCGATGACGATTGACTGCGGCGCGCCCCATTCGGCCTCGGCTGCTTCTATCCACCGTGCAATTCCCTTGAGAACACGGTCCACCGCTGGGTTTCCTACTGGTTCACCGATGCGTGGTTTGGGCGGAGCCCAGTCTTCGGAGACACCAAACTCTGCACGGCGTGCCTCATACAAGTCCATATTTTCCGACTGCATTCGAGCGGTCAGCCGCGTTAAGGTGTCCTCACTATAGGCTGCACGCCCGATGGGCAGGTGAAGCGAATCGAGTTTCTCGTGCTGTTCATCATCTAATTCAGCAAAGAATGCCTGAACCGCAGCCCCCTCCTTGGAGTCAAAGTTGATCACCTCGGAGTTAGACAGCGCCTTGACCATCTCGGCTCGGTGAGCGGCATCGGCTGTAGCCCACCAGGTAACGAGAGGTTTAACGCGGCAGCGCGAAATGACTCGATTGGTGTCATGCACCGGCGGCCTAGCCCCAGCGCGTTCACCGTCGTCGGTAAGGGTTGCGGTGCCCCGCAGCCGCCCGCGATCGACGGACAGGATGGCGGCGACATCGAGCCATGAAGGGTCCTTTTTGGCCGGAAGATTGATCAAGTGATCGAATACCAAGGCTCGTTCTTCGGCGGTGAGACGCCTCGTTTTTCCTGTGCTTTCTTTGATGCGCAGATTGCCGATCAGCGCGGAGACACGATAGCGCTGGAAGCTATCGGAGGCCTTAGCAGCACGCATTTGTGTGGGGTTGAGAGGATCTTTGCCTGTACGGCCTTGTTGCGCGCCCTTGGGAGATTCAGCAGCGAAGACGAGATCAATGATCTTTTTCCGTAGGGTGTCGTCGATTTTCTGGACACGACATATCTCATTGATTTCCCGCGCATGGTCGCTCTGCTGTAGCCGAGCAGATATGACCGCCTGCTTTGCCTGATCTGGGTGCTTCTTGTCCTTGTCTTTGCCGCCGCCACGGAGGCGATGGTGGCCGAATTGCGCGAAGGAGATCAGCTGTCCCACGGTGGCGTCGCTGGGGATGGGGCGGCCAGTCTTTTCGCTGAGGTTTTCGCGAATCTCATTGAAGGCGTCGCTCGCTTCACCGGGGGAGTACAGGCTAGCGGTTGTATGGTAGGGATTTCTCCATCCACGATGGTTGGCGATGTGACGCAGTGCCACCGACAGGTATTCTCCCCGTTGGGCTCCGTCGGCGATGAAACTATTAACGAGTGCGACCCGAGCTTTCCACGGAAAATAGGGATCGGAGTACTCCTCAAACGGACGTGTCGTCCAATTCTGAGCTTTGAGGAACTTTTCGAGTTTTATCGTGCGATGCTTGCGTCGGCGGTAGAGGCGCCGAGTTCGACGAGCGACACCAGATACTGCAAGACGTGTGTTGGCAGTCTTATTTGAGTCCGGATCAACGCCAGAATCATGGATAAAAGAAACGGTATTCAATAGCTGGAGAGGATTTCCAGCCTCATCTACTTCGATGGCGGCACATCCAAGTGAATACGATCCGACGTCGATACCTACGACATACCTCGTGGACATGAGGTGTCCTCCTAGATATAAAAAAGAGCCGGACCCGAAGGCCCGGCTGGAGCATTCCACAACCGGAAACTAGCCGGTGTTTACTGAGGTTCAGTTCACCACTCATACTAGCAGTGAGACTTTTTATGGGCCAGCGAATCGGCTATGTATCCCCCATGTGGAGGTTAGTGAGGCTGATACGCAGGAAAGAGGAATACGTTTACTCTAGCGAAGCGGAAGGGTTCTCTAGTTTCACGTGATTAAATAGGCGCAAGTGTAGGAAGAACGGTGACTGTGATTCACAAGAGAAAAGATCATCCTCATCCTTGGGCGCTTGTAGTGCTGCTGATGTTTGTCCTGTTCTTCCGCGAACCCTGCGGCCTTGTCGGCATGAGCCGGTAGCGGCGGATAATGCGAACAGCGCCCCCGATGAAGCGGGGACGCTGCGTCGATAAGCGTGCTGCGATGAGCCGAACTAGCGGCGCATGATCTTCTTGGACAGCCAGTTGCCGAAGAACTGCGCGAGCTGCACGATCACGATGATCACTGCGGTGGCCACGAGGGTGACGGTCCAATCGAAGGAACGATAACCGTAGACGATGGCGAAATCGCCCAGGCCGCCGCCGCCGATGTAGCCGGCCATGGCAGACATATCCACCACCGCGATGAAGATAAAGGTGTAGCCCAGCACGAGGGGGCCCAAGGCCTCTGGGACGATCACCGAGGTGATGATCTTCCACGGTGAGGCGCCCATCGCTCGCGCCGCCTCGATCACGCCCGGATCGATGGCCACTAGATTCTGCTCCACGATGCGGGCGACGGCGAAGGTCGCGGCGATCGACATCACGAAGGTGGCGGCGCCGGTACCGATGGTCGAGCCGATGGCCACCTTGGTCAGCGGGCCGATGAAGGCGATGAGGATGATGAAGGGGATCGGGCGGATGAAGTTCACCAACACGTTGAGCACGGCGTAGACAAACGAGTTGTGCAGGATGCCGCTCGGGCGCGTGGTGTAGAGCAAAATGCCCAGCACCAGCCCGAAGAAGCCGCCGGCCACCATCGTGATGCCCACCATGTAGAGGGTCTCGAAGATGGAGTCGATGAAGGTATCGCCGAGCCGATCCCAGTCAGCTGCGAGATAAGTGGTGTCCATTTAAGAAATCTCCTGAATCTCGGTGGTCTGCGTGAGGGAGCGGTAGAACTCGTCGATGGCGGCATTATCGCCGTTCAGACGGACGGTGACCTTGCCGAAGGAATTACCCTGCAGGGTGGTCACGCCGCCGTGCACAATATCGACGCTCACATCAGCCTCGCGGGCGTGGCCGGCCGCAGTGAAGAAACCGGAGGTCTCGGTGAGCTTGACGGTAAAAAGCCGCCCCGGTTTGCCGCGAAGATCATCCGACTCCACATTGTCCGGCTCATTGCGCAGGGTGGTGGCCACAAAGCGGCGAGCCACGGCGGTCTGCGGATCCGAGAACACCTCGAATACCGAGCCCTGCTCCACCACGCGGCCGTTTTCCATCACCACGACCTTGTCGGCGATCGAACGCACCACATCCATTTCGTGGGTAATCACCACGATGGTGATGCCGAACTCCTTGTTCACCTTGCGCAGCAGGGCCAGCACATCCTGGGTGGTCTCGGGGTCGAGAGCGGAGGTGGCCTCATCGGCCAGCAGCAAGGAGGGATTGGTGGCCAGGGCGCGGGCGATGCCCACGCGCTGCTTCTGTCCGCCGGACAGCTGCTCGGGGTAGGAGCCGCCCTTATCAGAGAGGCCCACGAAGTCCAGCATTTCCTGGACGCGCTTTGTGCGCTCGGCCTTGGAGATGCCGGCCAACTCGAGGGGATAGGCGATATTGCCGGCTGCGGTGCGCGCGGAAAACAGGTTGAACTGCTGGAAGATCATGCCGATATGGCGGCGCAGTTGGCGCACCTTCTTCTCCGGCATGCCCACAATATTGGTGCCGTCCAGCAGAATCTCGCCGGAGCTCGGCACATCGAGGCCATTGATCTGGCGCACCAAGGTGGACTTGCCGGCACCGGAGTAGCCGATCACGCCGAGGATCTCTCCGGGGGCGACGGTGAGATTGACGTTATCCAGGGCGGTCACCGTGCCGCGCTTCGTGGAGAAGGTCTTAGACACGTTGCGGAATTCAATAGCGGTGCCAGTAGTACCGGAAGGGATGGAGCCGGCGGCGGCCGCGTGTGGTTGTTGTGCCACGAGCGAAATGTTCCTTAAAACGTAGGTGAATGGAAACAAAGGCCCCCTAGGAAAAGGGGGCCGTGGTGCGGGGATTAGCCCTTGCGGATCTCGTCCTCGAGACGGTGCAGGATCTCCTGCAGCTCATCGGCGGGGCGATCCACGGCGACGGAGGTGCCGGCGGTGTCCTCTTGATCGGCATCCACCACAGCCTGGGTGTGCCAGATCTCGGCGAGCTTCTTCAGCTGCTCATTGTCCTTGTCCTCGGCGCGCACAACCACCACGTTGATATAGGGCTCTGCGAGCTCAGAGTTAGGGTCATCGGCGAAGATGGAGGACTTCGGGTCGATTCCGGCGCGATCCAGGAAGGAGTTGTTGATGATGGCCGGCTTGCCCTCGCCCCAACCGGTGGGGGTCTGCGCGGCATCCACCGGCTGCACCTTAACCTTGGACTTATCCTTATCGATGTCGGCCGGGGTGGGGTTATTCACGTCATTCTTCAGGGTGATCAGATCCGCCTGCACCAGCACGTTGATAGCGCGGCCCTGGTTGGAGGGATCGTTCGGGATTACGATCTCTTGGCCCTCGATGCCGTCGAGGGAATCGTGGTCCTTCCAGTACAGTGCCAGCGGCACGATGTAGGTGGAGCCGATCGGCAAGAGGTCATCGCCAGAGCCCACATTGTGCTCGGCGAGGAACTTCAGGTGCTGGAAGCTATTGGCGTCGATCTCGCCCTCGGCCAGCGCCTTATTGGGGGTATTGAAATCGCTGAAGTTCACAACCTCGAGATCGATGTCGTTTTCGTTGGCTGCGTCCTCCCACGCGGCGAACTGCTTCAGGGTGGAATCAGTAGAGCCGAGCTTGATGGTGGAGGAATCATCGCTGCCGCAGGCTACCAGCGCGGTAGCGGACAGGGCCACGGTGGCCAGGGCGGCGGTGGTGCGGGTAAATCGCTTCATGGGAACATCCTTAGAAAAAGTAGTAGAAAGAGCTGTCTATTTGACGCTGCTCTACGCTAGCACCTTCGTTTCAATCTGTACAGCTTGGTCTGCGGGAGGTGTAATAATTGGCTAGAACAGATGTGCGAAACATGCTAGCGTGGGGCGCATGGAATGGAATGGCTGCTTCTTGGGGGTGAATGCCCGCCCTTTGAGCTGGTCAAAGCTAGAAAGGCTGCTATCTGGCCGCTATGATGGGCACCTCCAGACTGAGCCCGCTCAGTCTAGTCCTAACGCAGCGCATGTTCGACAATCGGACGGACGTATCGCGGACCTGCATTGCCGCTCGAGTTATAGCTTTTTACACGGCGCATCTGAGCCAGAAGAACTCGTCGCTCGCGCCGTGGAATTGGGCTACCGCGCCCTCGGTCTGTGTGATCGCGATGGCCTCTATGGTGTGGTGAAATTCGCCGAGGCCGCAGCGCACTATCAGCTGGACACGATCATCGGTGCCGAGCTGAGTGTCGGCGAGCAACTGGGGATTCCGGCCACCTTGTGTGTGCTCGCCAAGGACGTTGAAGGCTATCGCCGCCTCAGCCGCGTTATATCCGCCGCGGCGATGACCGCAGGGGAAAAAGACCACACGGTCTATCCCTCGCTGGCGGCGCTCGGTACCGCTGCCGGCGGTCGCTGGTATGTGCTTGTCGACGCCATCTGGGCCCCACAGCTCCCCGCCCTGATCGACGCATTCGGGCCGGAGAATATCCGCCTCGAATACCGGATTTCTCGTCGCCCCACGGACGCCGATGTGCACGCTGAGCTGGACCGGCTTCGCGCCCAGTATCACCTGCGGGGGACTGTCTCCGCCGTGGCCACGGCCGCCACGATGGGGGCGCGGCGGCTCGCCGCTGCGAAGGATGCCCTCGCCGCGCGCCGCAGCGTGGTCGATCATGCCGCGGAACTCGACCCCATGGGCGGACGCTGGCTACTGGGGGAGAAGGCATTGGCCACCATGGTGCCGCATGCCAGCGAACTCATGGCAGAGAACCTGCAGCTGGCGGAGGAATGCGCCGTGCAGCTCACCCTCGTGGCACCGAATCTGCCCAGCCACGGGGACAATGAGCTGGCGCAGCTGCGCCAGCTGGTCACGGAGCGCGCTCCCCAGCGCTATGCGTCTCGGCCCACCGAGATCGCCCACCGCGCCCATGCGCAGATCGACTATGAGCTGGACGTAATCGAGCAGCTCGGCTTCGCTGGATATTTTCTCATCGTGTGCGGGATCGTGGATTTTTGCCGGCGGGAGAATATTCTCTGCCAAGGTCGCGGCTCGGCCGCCAACTCTGCGGTGGTATTCGCTCTCGGCATCACGAATGTGGAGCCGATCAGTGCGCGACTCCTCTTTGAGCGCTTCCTCTCTCCCGAAAGAGAAGGGCCACCGGATATCGATATTGATATTGAATCTGGCCGCCGCGAGGAGGTGATCCAATATGTCTACGACACCTATGGCCGCGACTACGCCGCCATGGTGGCCAATGTGATCACCTATCGCCATAAGGGGGCGATACGTGACGCCGGCCGCGCCCTCGGCTTTGCTCAGGGCAGCTGTGATGCGTGGTCGCGGGGCATCGCCGACCCACCAGAGCAGGTGCGCCAGCTCGCGGCCAGCCTTGAAGGCCAGCCCCGGCACCTTGGCATTCACTCCGGCGGTATGGTGCTGTGTGATCGCCCCATCGCGGATGTGGTGCCCGTGGAATGGGCGCGCATGGACAAACGCTCCGTGGTGCAGTGGGATAAGGATGACTGCGCCTCCGCGGGGCTGGTGAAATTTGACCTCTTGGGTTTAGGCATGCTCGAGGCCCTGCACCACATGATCGATCTCGTGGCAGAGCAGCATGGCATCACCGTGCACTTGTGGGAACTCGACCTCGCCGAGCCAGAGGTCTATGCCATGCTCGCCCGCGCCGATGCCGTGGGGGTGTTTCAGGTGGAATCCCGCGCCCAGCTCAATACCCTGCCGCGGCTGAAACCCCGCGAATTCTTTGACCTTGTAGTGGAGGTCGCCCTTGTGCGCCCAGGGCCGATTCAGGGCGGCTCGGTGCACCCCTATATCCGCCGCCGCAACGGCCTCGAGCCCGTGGAGTTCGATCACCCCTGCCTGGAAAATGCGCTGGGTAAAACCCTTGGCGTGCCGCTCTTTCAGGAACAGCTCATGCAGATAGCGGTGGACGCCGCCGGTTTTAGCGGCGTAGAAGCCGATGCTTTAAGACGCGCCATGGGCTCCAAACGCTCACCAGAGAGGATGGAGACGCTGCGCACGAAGTTCTATGCGGGCTGTAAACGCACCCACAATATAGACGAGGATGTCGCCCACCGGCTATGGCTGAAAATTATGGCCTTCGCCGCCTATGGTTTTCCTGAATCCCACTCCCAGTCCTTCGCCTCCTTGGTGTACTTTTCGGCCTGGTTTAAATACCACTACCCAGCAGAGTTCTGCGTGGGTCTGCTGCGTGCCCAACCCATGGGCTTTTATTCGCCCCAATCCCTGATCCAAGATGCCCGCCGGCACGGGGTGCAGGTGGAGCCGGTCTCGGTGCTGGATTCGGATGTGCAACCACGGGTGGACAACGGGGCAATCCGGTTGGGGTTGTGCTCGGTATCAGGGCTGCGGCGGCAGGCTGCCGACAGGCTCGAGAAGATCCGACACAGCCTCTCGCCGGCATCGACGGTGGCTGATATCGCCCGCGTCGCCGAGCTGAACGTCCGAGATGTGGAAAGCCTCGGCCGCGCCGGGGCCTTCGCGGCGCTCGGGATTAGCCGCCGCCAAACCCAATGGGTGGCGGGAGTGGCTGCCAGTGAGCAGCAGGGCATGCTGCCGGGGCTCTCGGCGATCACCGCGCCGCCGCTGCCGGGAATGAACACCTTTGAGCTCATGGTGGCCGATGTGGCCAGCACCGGGATCACCCCAGCCAGCCAGCCGCTGGAGCTCATTCGCGCCGAGCTTGAGCGGCGCGGGGTGATACCTGCGGCGCAGTTGCTTGCGCAGGAGGATGGCCGCCGCATCCTCGTGGCCGGCATCATCACCCACCGCCAGCGTCCCCAGACCGCCAGCGGGGCAGTATTTTTTGGCATGGAGGACGAAACCGGTTTGATCAATGTGGTGGTCTCGCCTGGGTTGTGGGCGCGCTACCGCCGGCTCGCGCGCACCGCGACCGCGCTGCTCGTGCGCGGTATCGTGCGCACCGCCACCGGGGCGGCCACCGTGGAGGCCGATAAGTTCGAGCCCCTGGCCCTCGGGGAGATGCTGGACATCCGCTCCCGCGACTTTCGCTAAGCGGCGGGCGCACGGTGCGCACTGTGCTAAAAGTGGGCCTATGGCTTCTCACACCGAACTCAACCAGCGCGACGCCGACGCCATGGGCGTGACGTTTCAGCCCGTCTCCCCAGCCTTGGTGAAGGCGCGGCTTATCGGCCGCATGCCCGTTCTGATCCTTGCGACACTCGGCATGGCCATCGGCGCCTACTTCGTCTCTGGCGGATGGCAGATTGCGCTCATCATTGGTGCGATCGCCATGGCTGGGCTCAGCGCGTTTATCGCCTGGCTCACCGTAGTTCAAGTGGCGCGAATCGGCTGGGCAGAAACCGAGGATGAGCTGCTGGTCCGCCGCGGCCGCCTGTTCTACAGCCTCACCGTGGTGCCCTATGGCCGCATCCAGTTCGTCGATATCAATAACGGCCCCATCGAGCGTGCTCTTGGACTGAAGAACATCGAGCTGCACACCGCGTCCTCCACCAGCGACTCCAGCATTCCGGGCCTGCCCGAGGATGTGGCCTCCGAGTTGCGCGTGCGCCTGAGTGAGAAGGCGAAGGAGAGGATGAGCGGCCTGTGAAAGAAGAACTACACCCCGATGCCGCCGCACCGGACAACGGCGCGCCCGCGGTCACCGCAGACAACGCCGAATTCCAGCGCGTTCACCCGCTGACCCCGCTGATTCGTTTCTGGCGGGCGCTGCTGGCGCTGATCGTCGCCATCGGCATCAACCAGCGGGAGCTCCTCGGCGATATTGTTGATTTCCTGCGCGATCGTGACTCTTTTTCCCTCCTACCCATCGTGGTGGGTATCGGCGGCACCGTGCTTGTGCTCGGGCTGACGTGGGCGCTGTCCCGGATCTGGTGGAAGCGCAATGGCTATCGCCTCGGCAGCGATGAAGTGGTGGTGGAAAAAGGCGTGTTCAGCCGCCAATCCCGGTCCGCGCGCTGCGATAGGATTCAGGCCGTCGATGTGGCCGAGCCCCTCGTCGCCCGCATCTGCGGTCTTGCTGCCGTGCACATTGAAACTGCAGGCGGCGATGATTCGGTGCTGAAGATCGAGTACCTAGATAAAAACACCGCCGAGCAGGTCAAAGACACTGTGCTGCGCCATAGCCGCGGAGAACAGGACGCAGCAGGGCCCGCTGCTACCGAGAGTGCCGCGGCTGAACAGCCAGCCGCCGAGAGCCCCGCGCCCGCAGCGACCGCGGCCGCCGCGCCAGAGCTGCTGGCCGCTGTTCCTGTGCGCCAGGCCTTGCTCGCGCTGGCCCTCCAGTGGTCCACCATCGTCATGGCGCTGGCGCTCATCCTGGTCGTGCTCACCCCCGCCGGATTCGCGATCGTGCTGCCTATACTCCTCGGTGGCTTACCCTCTGTGGTGGGCTTCGCTAATCGAGCGTGGGGCTTTCGTGCTGAACACAATGCCACCACCCATGAGCTGCTGCTGCGCTATGGGCTCACCGAGCGTCGCTCGCAAACAGTGCCGCTGCACCGTGTGCACGGGGTATCCATCACCCAGCCGCTATTGTGGCGGCGCATCGGCTGGTGGAAGGTGACGGTGTCGGTGGCCGGCTATGGCGATAGCAGCGATACCTCCACCACCACTACGGTGCTGCCGGTGGGCGACTATGCCACGGCCACCGCGATACTCCTGCTGCTCAGCGAGGTCGAACCCGCGCACCTGCAGGGGCCGGCGCAGCCAGGGCAGGTGCACTCGCCAACGGTGCGTTCTCCCCGCCAGGCGCGATGGTTGGGGCCGCTGCACTATCACTACCGCGGGCTCAGCCTGGTGGAGGACTACGCCGTCATCCACACTGGGCGCTTCAACCGCACCATGAGCGTAGTGGAGCTGGAGCATATTCAGGAGCTCACGCTCAGCGCCGGGCCGCTGCAGCAGCGCTTAGGGCTGGTGAGCGTCCGCCTCGACTTGGTGGAGGGGCCGGTACAGATGGAGCTGAAGCATATCGCCAGCGCCGATGGCTACGCCCTGCTTAATCGGCTCCGCCAGCGCCAGCTCCCTGCGCTGCACAGCCCGGATAGCCCAGCTGCCGCCACGCCTCATAGGCCGCCACAGCCGCCGCATTGGACAGATTCATCGATCTCCGCCCCGCCAGCATCGGAATCCGCACCTGAGCGGTGATGCGGGGATGGGAGAGCGCCGCCGCGCTCAGCCCCGTTGGCTCGGTGCCGAAGAGCAGCACATCGCCGGGCTGGTAGTGCACCTCCGAGTGGCTAAGAGCGCCGCTGGTGGTGAAGGCGAAGACCCGAGCATCGGGCAGCGAGTCGAGGCACGCTGCGAGCGAGGAGTGCACCTGCACCTGGGCGAGGTCGTGATAGTCAAGACCGGCCCGGCGCAGGTGCTTTTCGCTGAGATCGAAGCCGAGTGGCTCGCACAGGTGCAGGGTGGCGCCCGTGCCGGCGCACATGCGGATGGCGTTGCCGGTATTCGGAGGAATCACCGGGTTATCAAAGACCACATGGGCATAGGGCAGGGCGGTGCTGGGGCTGGTAACGGGCGCGGTGTTCACGTGGGCCCATCCTACGCGGCGGGCGTCTGACATAATGGATCCATGACCGCGATGAAACTGGATGGAAAACTCTACCGCGACGAAATTTTCGTCGAGCTTGCGAAGAAAGTCGAAAGACTCAAGGAACAGGGCATCACTCCAGGGCTCGCGACGGTGCTGGTGGGCGAGGACCCCGCCAGCCAGTCCTATGTGCGCATGAAGCACAAGGACTGCGAGAAGATCGGCGTGAACTCGATCCGGAAGGACCTGCCGGAGGATGTCACCCAGGGCGAGCTGCTTGAGGTGATTGAGGAGCTGAATAATGATGACGCCTGCACCGGCTACATTGTGCAGCTGCCGCTGCCGAAGCACATCGACGAAAACGCCGTGCTCGAGGCCATTGATCCCGCCAAGGACGCCGATGGCCTGCACCCGGTGAACCTGGGCAAGCTGGTGCTCAACGAGCCCGCCCCGCTGCCCTGCACCCCCAATGGCTGCATTCATCTGCTGCGCCGCTTCGATATTGAGCTGAACGGCGCCAAGGTTGTGGTGATCGGCCGCGGCGTAACAGTGGGTCGCCCCATTGGGCTCATGCTCACCCGCCGTTCCGAGAACTCCACCGTGACGCTGTGCCACACCGGCACCGCCGATCTGAAGGCGGAAACCCAGCAGGCCGATGTGATTATCGCCGGCGCGGGCGTGCCGCACATGCTCACCGCCGACATGGTGAAGCCGGGCGCTGCCGTGCTGGATGTGGGAGTCTCCCGCAAGGACGGCCAACTGATGGGTGATGTACACCCCGATGTGTGGGAGGTCGCCGGTGCCGTATCGCCGAACCCAGGCGGTGTGGGCCCGCTGACCCGCGCCTTCCTCGTGCGCAATGTGGTGGAGCGGGCGGAGAAGCTCGCCGGTCTATCCCAGCGCGAGCTCTAATACCGGATCCGTGGAGCGCGTCGACCCCATCGCGGATCTCAGCGGCAACCCGCACGATCGGGCCCTGCCGCCCTCGTCGCTACCCCTCCGCCTGCAACGGGCGCTCATGGGCGTGTTCTTGGTGGGGCTGATTGTGGCCGCGGTGTTTCTCTTCAGCGATCACTGGCGCCGAGCCACCTTCGTCTTCGGTGCCAGTCTCGTGCTGCTATCCGTGATCCGCTACGTCTGTGATTCCCATGTATTGGGAGTGCTGGCGGTGCGCTCGCGGCGTTTCGACGTCGCCTTCACGGCCGTCGTGGGCGGGTTGATGATGTACGTCTCCGCCTCTATCGATGCCCTCGGCAGCTAGCTGGCGGCGAGGAAGCGGCGCACAATATTGTCCATTTGCCGTTCTTCCACGAGGAAGGCGTCATGGCCCACTGGTGAAGAAATATGGGCCATCCCGATGGGATGGGAGACGTTCCGCGCAATCAATTCCTGCTGGTAGTAGGGGTAGAGAATGTCGGTGTCTACCCCTGCCACCATGGTGGGGGCGGTGATCTGCGCCAAGGCAGGCACCAGGCCGCCGCGGTCGCGGCCGATATCGAAGCGATTGAGCGCTTCGGTGAGTACCACATAGGAGCCGGCGTCGAAGCGATCGACGAGCTTGCGGCCCTGGTGGTCGAGATAGCTTTCTACAGCGAAGCGCTGGGTGGGGTCGCGATAGGCGCCCAAGGGATTCTCCCCGCGCTGGGCGGTGGTGCCGAAGCGCTCGTCGATCTCGAGCTCGCCACGGTAGGTGAGATGTGCCAGCTTGCGGGCGGTGGTGAGCCCCTGCTCGGGGCGGCGCCCCGTGCCGTAGTAATCCCCGCCCTGCCAGTCGGGATCATAGGTGATGGAGGCAATCTGGATCTGCTGCACGCCGATCTGCCAGGCGCTGGCCCGCGGCGAGACCGCCACCACCAGGCAGGCCTGCACCATCTCGGGGTAGAGCAGCGCCCATTCGAGGGTGCGGGCACCGCCCATGGACCCGCCGGCGACGGCTCGCAGGTGGGTAATGCCGAGATGATCGAGCAGGAGTTTTTCCGCGCGCACGAGATCCCGAATGGATAGCGCCGGAAAGCGCGAGCCCCACGGCACGCCGTCCGGGTCCGGGGAGGCGGGGCCGGTAGAGCCCTGACAGCCGCCGAGTGCATTGGTGCAGATGATGCAGTACTCGGTGGTGTCGAAGGCGCGGCCCGGCCCGATAATCCCGCCCCACCAGTCGGCCGCATTGGCATCGCCGGTGAGGGCGTGTTCGACGAGGATGATATTGGAGCCATCCGCGCGGGGCTCACCGAAGCGCATATACGCCACGGAGATGGGCAGGCTCACACCGGCCTCGGTGCGGAACTCGCCGAGCGGCACCGTGTGCAGCTGGCCGGGTGTGCCTAGGTTCATCCTTGGTGTCCTTTCCCTCTCCGGCGCGGGTGATCGCTGCGGTGGGTTAGCTGAGGGCGGCGAAGCCGCGCTCGAGATCAGCGATGATGTCCTCGAGCGCCTCGATGCCCACCGATAGGCGGATGGTGGACTGGCTGATACCGGCTCGGCGGAGACCGGCCTCATCCGATTGCGAGTGCGTTGTGGAGGCCGGGTGCACCACCAGGGAGCGTACATCGCCGATATTCGCCAGGTTGGAGTGCAGCTGTAGGGCGTCGATGAAGGCCCAAGCCTCATCGCGGCCGCCCTCGATATCGAAGGAGAGCACCGAGCCGGTGGTGGCCAGGCCCAGCTTCTGCGCGGTGGCGTGGAAGGGTGAGGACTCCAGGCCGGCGTAGTTCACCTTGGTCACCGCAGGCTGGGACTCCAGGAACTGGGCCACGGCCAAGGCATTGGAGTTGTGGCGCTCCACGCGCAGGCCAACGGTGTCCAGGCCTTGGGCGGTCACCCACGCATTGAAGGGGGAGGGGGCCGCACCGGTGTCGCGGAGCAGACCCACCCGAGCCTTGAGGCCATAGGCGGCGGGGCCTAGGTCCACATAGCGCAGGCCGTGATAGGCGGGGTCCGGGGTGACGAAATCGGGGTATTTGGGTTCACCGTTGTGTTCCACGGACCAATCGAAAGAGCCGCCGTCGACAAGCACACCGCCCAAACCGGAACCATTGCCGGTGTAGAACTTGGTCAGCGAGGCCACCACCACATCGGCGCCCAGCTCGAGCGGGCGGACTAGGGCTGCGGTGGCCACGGTGTTGTCCACGATCAGCGGCACCTTGTGCTCATGCGCCACCGCGGAGACGGCCGGAATGTCCAGCACATCCGCCTGCGGGTTGGCGAAGGTCTCGCCGAAGAAGGCCACCGTGTTGTCCTGTGCGGCGGCCGCCCAGGATGCGGGATCGTCCGGATCTTCGACGAAAGTGACGTCGATACCCAAGCGCGGCAGGGTGATCTGGAAGAGCGTCTCGGTGCCGCCATAGATACGCGGGGAGGAGACAATGTGGGAGCCGGCGCGGGCCAAGTTGAGGATCGCGGCGGTCTCAGCAGCCATGCCGGAGGCGAAGAGCACAGCGTGCACGCCGCCCTCGAGGGAGGCGAGGCGCTCTTCGACGGCGGCCACGGTGGGGTTGGTCAGGCGGGAATACACCGGACCAAGGTCGGAGAGATCGAAACGCGCGGCGGCATGGGCGGCGTCGTCGAATACATAGGACGAGGTGAAGTACAGCGGCAGATTGCGGGCGCCGGTATCGGAGTCCACCGGCTGGCCGGCGTGGATCGAGCGAGTAGCAAAGCCCCACTCGGCCGCGTTCTCATTGTTGTACTTAGGCATTGATGGTTCCTCTCATCATGGAAATTTATGGGACCACAACGCGGGACGGTTCGAGCCATCCGCCAGAGAACACAGTATGAGACAGCTTCGCCGCGAAGGAGGAACCATAGACCGCGGCGAGCGCTTGAAAAGAAATGACTTCCCAAGAGTCCTTAAGGGAAAGCGGAGAGCGTCGAATCCTCAGCGCCCCGCGTTGCGTTGTCAGCAACCCTAACGAACCGCTCGGTCTAGAGCAAGCATCGGGCGGCCAGCATGGTCACGGTTAGGTGTCCTGAACTGCAGCGATGAGATAGACAGCTCGGTATGTGAGTTAGCTCATTTTGGGGGTGATCGGCGATATAAGAGGCCCCGCTCCAGCCATCGATCGGTAGGGGTCGGCGGCGGGGGGCGGGGTGTCGCGCGCGGATGTGGGTTTTAGGAGGTGGTTGAGCTCAGCGGCAAGTAGACGCGCTCGCCGCGCTGGGTGAACTCATCCGACTTTTCCTGCATGCCGGCCTCGATGGCTTCAGCCGAGGTGAGGCCATGCTCCTGGGCATAGTCGCGCACGTCCTGGCTGATCTTCATCGAGCAGAACTTCGGGCCGCACATGGAGCAGAAGTGGGCGGTCTTGGCCGGTTCAGCCGGCAGGGTCTCATCGTGGAAGTCCAGCGCCGTATCGGGATCCAGGGCCAGGGCGAATTGATCGTGCCAACGGAACTCGAAACGGGCGGTGGACAAGGCATCATCGCGCTCCTGGGCGCGGGGATGTCCCTTACCCAGATCCGCGGCGTGAGCGGCGATCTTATAGGTGATCACGCCCGTCTTCACATCATCGCGGTTGGGCAGGCCTAGATGCTCCTTCGGGGTGACGTAGCACAGCATCGCGGTGCCCGCCTGGCCGATGATCGCGGCGCCAATCGCGGAGGTGATGTGATCATAGCCAGGGGCGATATCGGTGGTCAGCGGGCCGAGGGTGTAGAAGGGGGCCTCATCGCACCAGTCCTCCTCCCAGGTGACGTTTTCTGCCACCTTGTGCATGGGGATGTGTCCGGGGCCCTCGATCATTACCTGCACGCCATGATCGTGTGCGATGCGGGTGAGCTCGCCGAGAGTGCGCAGCTCGGCCAGCTGGGCCTCGTCATTGGCATCGGCGATCGAGCCCGGGCGCAGGCCATCGCCGAGGGAGAAGGTGACATCATAGGCGGCGAGAATCTCGCAGAGCTCCGCGAAGTTGGTGTACAGGAAGGACTCGCGGTGCTCCTTCAAACACCACGCCGCCATGATCGAACCGCCGCGGCTGACGATGCCGGTGACGCGCTCGGCGGCCAGCGGAATATAGCGCAGCAGCACCCCAGCGTGCACCGTCATATAATCCACGCCCTGCTCGCACTGCTCAATGATGGTGTCGCGGTAGATCTCCCAGGTGAGCTTGGTGGCATCACCCTTGACCTTCTCCAGGGCCTGGTAGATCGGCACAGTACCCACCGGCACGGGGGAGTTGCGCAGAATCCACTCGCGGGTTTCGTGAATATTGTCGCCGGTGGAGAGGTCCATGATGGTGTCTGCGCCCCAGCGGGTGGCCCACACCATCTTCTCCACCTCCTCCGCGATGGAGCTGGTGACCGCCGAATTACCGATATTCGCGTTCACCTTCACCGCGAACTTCTTGCCGATGATCATCGGCTCGATCTCGGGGTGCTTGTGATTGGCGCAAATCACCGCCCGGCCCGCGGCCACCTCCTCGCGCACCTCCTCCGGGGTGAAGCCCTCGCGGTGGGCGATGAAGGTCATCTCCGGGGTGATGATCCCGGCTCGGGCCCAGGCCAGCTGGGTGCGCACCAGTGTGGTGGGCTGCGCCTCCGACGCGGGGGCGGGGGCCGGGGTTTCCCACTGCTCGCGCAGCGGCTCGAGGCCCTTCTTCAGATCCAGCTGGGGGTTGTCCTCGGTGTAGATACCAGAGGTGTCATAGACCTCGAAATCTTGACCGGTGGTCAGTTCGATGGCGCGCGCCGGGATGCGCATGGTGGTGGTGGAGCCATCGGTGTTGGTGTGGGTGACCTCGCGGTAGGTCTTGTGGCTGCGGTAGATGGGGCCGGTGGTCAGCTCACCCGGTTCGGGCGCGGCACTGCGGGCCTTCTTGGCGGCAGACAGACGGGTAGTCATAAAAAATCCTTCCTACGCTGGCATGATCCAGACAGGTTCATACGGTCGACCCATGCGCTGGGTCCTCTCAGCGCGCAGCATCAGCGCACTCCCGTGGGTATGAGGTTGTATTTATTTAAGGCTATAGCACGATGGCCGCTCTGTCCTCGCTTTGGGCAATGTCCCCCGCGCTGCCCCTGAGCAGGCGGGGGACAGAGCACCTCAGCGCGTGGCTAGTAGCAGTCCCAGCTATAGCCGACGCGGGAGAAGTCGCGGGCCCGCAGATCCGCAGCGGAGATGAAAAACGCCCCCACGCCTGTATCGCCCCACATCACTGGCCCCTCGCTATCGATTTGCAGTAGCAGCACATCGAGCTCATCCTCCGGGGTGCGCAGATCCGCCTGGGTGAAGAAGGGATAGCCGCCGATACGGTGCCCGCCGGTGGTGTGGCTATCGCGGAGCTGATCCACGAGCTCGCCGATGCCGGCAGCATCAACCTCGATGCCCAGCTCCTCCTCCGCGTCCGCCACCGCATCCTCGAAGCGATGGTCCTCGGTGGAGATGGGCTGGCGGACGAGCTCGAAGTCCATCCCGACGCCCTCGCTGCGAGTAAAGGGGGTGTGGGCCGCGGCGGGCAGGGTATAGGCGCTGCTGTCGACGGTGGAATCAAAGGATTCGCGGTAGATCACCCAGTGGTTATTGCGCCGGATATTGTCGAAGTCGTGCATGCCCAGCAGGTCATCGCCGCCGATGAAAAACTGCAGCAGGCCGGTGGCGGGCAGCAGATCATTGTCGGGAAGCTCGGCGAGGTTGAGCTGGGCCAGAAATACCAGCGGCGCGCCGTCTTGGCCCACCGGCGCCTCTTCGCCAGGGTCCAGATAGGGCTGGCCGCCCACGGTGCTTTCGCTCAGCGTCTGCGGAGTGCCGCGCAGCTGAATCTCGATAGAGGGGAGGGTGGAGCGTTCGGTGATATGCGCGAGGAGGCGCTTGGATTCACTGCTCATGGGGTCCTTTCCGCTAAAGCGCTCGCTCAATACTGTGGTGCGCCTCATGCTAGGGTGCCGTGGCGTCGAGCGCTAGGGAACACGTGTACGAAGTCGAGGCGGAGGCGGAATACAATGGCCCTATGGCTCGAATAGCGATCATTGGGTGTGGCCCGCGGGGATTGGCGGTGCTGGAAAGGCTCACAGCTTTCGCCGAGGAGCGCGGCGTGCAGGATCTGTGCATCGAGGTGATCGAGGAGTACGCTCCCGGCTCCGGTGCGGTGTGGAATCCCGAGCAGTCGCCGCTCATGCTCATGAATACCGCCAGTGGGGAAGTCACGGCTTTCGTGGACGAGACCGTGGAGCTGAGCGGCCCGCTCTGCACGGGACCCACCCTCTATGAATGGGCCCATAGCGCCGCCGCGGAGCCGTGGCTGGCGCTCGCCGGCGAGTGGGCGCAGCAGGAAGCCGCACGGCTTGCGGCCGCGGATCCCGCCAGCCGGCCCCTCTATGGCCTGTATCTGCAGTGGCGTTTCTCCCAGCTCGACGGCGCGGGCGTGCGGGTGCATACGCGCCGGGCCCGCCGCGTCCACCGCTTCGGCGAGGGCTGGCAGATTGACTTCGCCGATGAGGCGGAATCGATTCGCGTGGACGCCTGCGTGCTCACGCTCGGCCATATCCCCGCCCTGCTGCCGCCGGATGTGCGCCAGCTCGACGAGGCGTTAGCGCAGCTCGGGATCACCAACACGCTGCACATCCACCCCGCTAATGCCGCCGATCACCTCGCGGAGCTCGAGACGCTAGAGCCCCGTGAAACGGTGCTGATTAAGGGCGTGGGGTTGTCCTTTTTTGACTATATGGCCGCCCTCACTGAAGGCCGCGGCGGCCGCTTCACCGCGGCGGGCTATGAGCCTTCGGGGCGGGAGCCGCACATTGTGGCCGGCTCCCCAAGTGGTCTGCCCTATCGCGGCAAGCGGAACCTGCTCCAGCAGTACACGCCGCAGGTGCTCACCCCGGAGGCGATTGCGGATCTCACCCCGCCGATCGATTTCATGCGCGATATCTGGCCGCTCATCACCGCCGAGGTGGAGGCCCACTATCCCGATGTGGATTGGCAAAAGATCATCGACCCCGCAGTGGACATGGGGCAGTGGCGGCAGTGGCTGCACACCTACCTCACCGAGGACGCCTCGTGGTTTGACCCGATTCGCGATACTTGGCCGGTGATCGAGCAGGCCGTGGGCGCAGGACGGCTCTCCGCGCACAGCTACTCGGCGCACTTTAAGGACTTCTTCACTGGGGTCAATAGCGCGAATCTCCAGGGGCCGCCGCAGTTCCGTCTCGCGCAGCTCGATGCGCTTATCGACGCCGGCATCGTCACCCTGCCCGGCCCCGGCTTTTATGTAGAACCCAGTGCCCCGGAGGGCTTTGTGGGCTATTCGCGGATGAACGCCACGCAGCGCTATCACAGCCGGGTGTGTATCGAGGCCCGCCAGCCCAACCCCGATGTGTCGGTGAGTGCCGATCCGCTCATGCAGCAGCTGCTGGCGGAGGACTTGGCCATGGAGATGGTGCTGGAGGATGCCTCTGGTACGGCCGCCACCGGAGCCCTAGCGATCTCGGAGGAGACGATGCGGGTGATCCACCCCGCCAATGGGCAGCCCTGGGCCAGCCTCTATGCCTTCGGCATCTCGGTGGCGGGGCTGCACTGGCCGGTGGCGGAAACCGCCCAAGCCCGCAGCAATCACGGGATTTTGCGCCGCGCCGATGCAATTGCCGCCGATATTGCCGCCCGCTTTATGGCCTAGCGCGGGCAGGCGCCCAGACACGGCACAAGCCCACCGCCGCGGAGGAGGATCTCTGCGGCGGTGGGCCTCTACGCTGTGCTTACTTCAGGGTGTCGAGGATCTCGTTGTAGCGAGCGACCGGACGCATCACAGCGTTGGCCTTCTCCTCATCGGGGGCGAAGTAGCCGCCCAGATCGACGGACTCGCCCTGGACGTCGATGAGAGCCTGGTGGATCTCCTCGGAGGCCTCCTGCAGGGCCTCGGCAACCGGCTTGAAGGTCGCGGCGATCTCCGCGTCATCGCTCTGCTGTGCCAGCTCGGTGGCCCAGAAGAGAGTCAGCCAGAAGTGAGAGCCACGGTTGTCGTTCTCATTGACCTTGCGGGAGGGGGACTTGCCCTCGTTCAGCAGGGTCTCGGTGGCCTTGTCCAAAGCGGAGGCCAGCACGCCGGCCTTGTCATTGCCATTGGACTGCTGCTCGTGGCGGAAGGACTCAGCCAGAGCCAGGAACTCGCCGAGGGAGTCCCAGCGCAGGTGGTTTTCTTCCACCAGCTGCTGCACGTGCTTCGGGGCGGAGCCGCCGGCACCGGTCTCGAAGAGGCCGCCGCCTGCCATGAGCGGCACCACGGAGAGCATCTTCGCGGAGGTACCCAGCTCGAGGATCGGGAAGAGGTCAGTGTTGTAGTCACGCAGCACGTTACCGGTCACGGAGATGGTGTCCTCGCCGCGACGGATGCGCTCCACCGAGTAGGTGGTGGCCTCGACCGGGGACATGATCTGGATATCCAGGCCCTCGGTGTCGTGATCGGCCAGGTACTTCTTCACCAGCTCGGTGAGGTTGCGGTCGTGGGCGCGCTCCGGGTCGAGCCAGAACACTGCCGGCATACCGGAGAGACGGGCGCGGGTCACGGCCAGCTTTACCCAGTCCTGGATCGGGGCGTCCTTGGCCTGGCAGGCGCGCCAGATATCGCCGGCCTCGACCTCGTGCTCCATGAGCACCTCGCCAGCGGAATTAACGACCTGCACGGTGCCGTCGGCCTCGATCTTGAAGGTCTTGTCATGGGAGCCGTACTCCTCAGCCTTCTGTGCCATCAGGCCCACGTTCGGGACGGTGCCCATGGTGGTGGGATCGAAGGCGCCATTGGCCTTGCAGTCCTCGATCACGGCCTGGTACACGCCAGCGTAGGAGGAATCCGGGATGACGGCGAGGGCGTCCTGCTCCTCGTCGTTCTTGTTCCACATGTGGCCGGCGGTGCGGATCATGGCCGGCATGGAGGCGTCGATAATCACATCGGAGGGCACGTGCAGGTTGGTGATGCCCTTGTGGGAGTTCACCATGGCCACGTCCGGACCCTCGGCGAGAGCCTTCTCGAAGGCTGCCTTGATCTCCTGGCCACCCTCGACGGAGTCGAGGCCTTCCAGGATGGCGCCGAGGCCGTTTTCGCCGTTCAGGCCGTTGGCCAGCAGCACCTCGCCGTGCTCGGCGAATACATCCTTGAAGAAGGCGCGCACCACGTGGCCGAAGATGATCGGGTCGGAGACCTTCATCATGGTGGCCTTGAGGTGAGCGGAGAAGAGCACGCCCTCGTCCTGGGCGCGCTGCACCTGCTCGGTGAGGAAGGCGTCCAGAGCCTTGGCGGACATGAAGGTGGCGTCCACCACCTCGCCTTCCTGGACCTTCAGGTTGTCCTTGAGTACCTGCTCACCTTCGTCGGTGACGAGCTTAATGGTGAGGGAATCGGCGGCGGGCATAATCACGGACTTCTCGTTGTGGCGGAAGTCGCCGGAGTCCATGGTGGCCACGTTCGTCTTGGAGTCGGCCGACCACTCGCCCATGCGGTGCGGGTACTTCTTCACGAAGTTCTTCACGGCGATGGGGGCGCGACGATCGGAGTTACCCTCACGCAGCACCGGGTTCACCGCGGAGCCCTTGACGGCGTCGTAGCGGGCGCGGATGTCCTTTTCCTCATCGGTGGAGGGATTGTCCGGGTACTCCGGCAGGGCGAAGCCCTTGTCCTGCAGCTCCTTGATGGCGCGCAGCAGCTGCGGCAGGGAGGCGGAGATATTGGGAAGCTTGATGATGTTGGCTTCCGGGGTCTTGGCTAGTTCACCGAGCTCAGCGAGAGCGTCATTGACCTTCTGGTCCTCGCCGAGATAGTCGGGGAACTGGGCGAGGATGCGTCCGGCGAGGGAAATGTCGGAGGTCTCCACATCGATACCGGCGGTCGCTGCGAATGCCTCTACGGCGGGCTTGAGTGAGTAGGTGGCCAGCAGCGGGGCCTCGTCGGTGCGGGTGTAAATGATCTTAGCCATGCGTCTCCTATATATGAGTTGAAGAAATAACAGTACAGCCGTCTACGATACCCGTTCTCTTTTCCCGTGGGGGTAAAAAGGCGTCCGGATCCCACGGCTGATCCATACCCAGCTGTCCGGATTGCATTGTGGCCATAAAGGTGTAGTGTCTCAACGTTCGTACTACGTGTTGCACCCCAGTGTGGGAAAGGAGAAGAGCTGTTGCTGCGTCGGACAAAGAGGCTGCCGCGCCAAACCGAGATCTCGGATGCTCGCCGCTATATCGTGATGGCCGCGTTCGCGCTCGGCGCCTTCGGCATCGGCACGACCGAGTTCGCCTCCATGGGTTTGCTGCCGCTGATCGCCACTGACTTCGGTATCAGTGAGGCCAAGGCCGGCACGGTCATCTCCGTCTACGCGCTGGGAGTGATGGTCGGCTCCCCGATGGTGGCGCTGTTTACCGGCTTCATGCCGCGGCGCCGGCTGCTGCTTCTGCTCATGGCGGCGTTTACTATCTCCCACGCGGTCACGGTATTCAGCTCTTCTTATGCGATGCTGCTCATCACCCGCTTCGTCGCCGGTCTGCCGCATGGCGCCTACTTTTCCATCACCGCGCTGGCCACCGCTTCCATGGCGCCGGCGGGGCAGCGGGGCCGCTCCATCGCCTATGTGGGCATGGGCTTTTCGGTGGCCACGGTGGCCGGCGTGCCCGCCGCCCAGGCGCTGGGTTCGGTTTTCGGCTGGCAGATCGCCTATGCCCTAGTCGCGGCGGTGGGGCTGATTACCCTGGTGGCGCTGTGGTTCCTCATGCCGCACATGACCGAGATGCCGCCGACCAGCCCCCGCACCGAGCTCGGGGCCCTCGCGAAGGCGCAGATCTGGCTGACGCTGCTCATCGGCACCATCGGCTTCGGCGGCAACTTCGCCGTCTACACCTATATCACCTGGACCATGACGGAGCGGGCGGGGCTGAACCCGCACTGGATGTGGCTGGTGCTCATGGTCTACGGCTTCGGCCAGCTGCTCGGCAATGTTATCGGCGGCCGGCTCAGCGATTGGAACCTCGAAAAGGGCATCATGGGCGCGCTCAGCGCCTCCGCCATTCTCATGACGTTGTTCTATCTCGCCTCGCAGCATGTGTGGCTGGCCGTTCCAGTGTTCGTGCTCATCGGCACCGCCGCCAGCGCGCTGGTGCCCATCCTGCAGATTCGTCTCATGGACAATGCCGGCGAGGCGCAGATGCTGGCGGCCTCGCTCAACCACACCGCGCTCAACACCGCCAACGCCCTGGGCGCGGCGCTGGGTGGCGCGGTGATCGGTGCCGGGTTCTCCTATGCCGCCCCCGCGCTGGCCGGTGCAGGACTGGCGGTCTTGGGTGTGTGCACCTGGGCGCTGGCCTATCGCCTGAAGCGGGCGGAAGACGCCAGGATGGCGTCGACAAGCGAGCAGCGCTAAAAGCGCGGCAGGGCAAAGGGGCGCATATCGATGCCCGGATCGCGGCCGGCGACGAGCGCGCTAACGATCTCGCCGGTGACCGGGCCGAGGGTGAGCCCGTGCATATTGTGCCCGGCGGCGACGATGATATTCGGCTGCGCCCGCACCGGGCTGATATAAGGAAGCCCGGTGGGGGTCATCGGCCGCGGGCCGGTCCATTCCCGCGAGATCGGGGCCGTGTCCAGGCCAGTGATAAAACGCGCGGCCTGTTCCCGCAGAAAATCCATGCGGTGGCGCTCGAAACGCTCCACGCGGAAACCGAAATCCATCAGCCCCACCACCCGGGCGCTGCCGCTCATCGGCACGATCAGCGTTTTGCGATGCAGTCCCATGACGAGGCTGCGCGGCAGCGGATCCATCTCCACATGAAAGCTATAGCCGGTGCCCGGGGTGACGGCGGAGAAGCGCAGCCCTGGAATGCCGCGGAGCTGCCGGTTCAGCCAGGCGCCGGTGGAGACGACCGCCTTATCGAAGCCGATGGTCTCCACCCCGTGGCCGGTGCGGACGGTGGCGTGGGTGGAGTCGAGGGAGAGTAGCTCGGTGTGGGGGAGGATCCTCGCCCCCAGCTCGGTGAGGGCGGCGTGCAGCTCCGTGCAGAAGAGATCCGGATCGATATAGCGCTCGGTGGGGATGCGATAGCCGGCGGTGATCTCCTCGCCCAGAAGCGGCTCCTCCAGCTCGGCGCGGCTCAGAATCGGCCCGGGCTCCTCCAGCCCGAGATGCCGGGCGCGCGCAACCTGGGCCTCGCGGAAGACACGCAGTGCCGCAGGATCGGAGTGCACATTGAGATAGCCCCAGCCGCCGCCAGCGAGGGAGAGGCCATCGCGGTGAAAAGAGTCATAGGCGGCCATCGCCTGGCGCACCAGCTGATCCAGCGCCGCCGTATTGCGCTGCAGCCGCGACGCTGTGCAGTTGCGCAGGAACTGCAGGCCAAATACTGCCAGCCGCGGCAGCGCCAACGGGGCGATGGTGAAGTAGTGGCGCTGCGAGATCACGCCCTCGGCCAGCTGGCTGAGCAGCGCCGGCTCGGGCATGGGCAGCGCCTGCAACGGGGTGATCTCCCCGGCGTTGCCGCGCGCCGCCCCGGAGCCTATCCGGCCCCTATCGATGAGGGTGACCGCATGGCCCGCACGCGCCAGACTAAAGGCGGTACACAGCCCCACCAGCCCCGCTCCTGCGACGAGAACCTGCTGTGTTGCCATGGTAACCACCTTTCTGTGTGAGGATTTTGAGTGTGAAACTAATGCTACCGGCGGGGTTGGGGAGATGGCCACGATAGAATTGCGGGCTATGGCTATCACGATTTCTTCTGTCAACGTCAATGGCATCCGCGCCGCAGTGAAGCAGCGCTCCGAAGACAACCGCGGCATGCTCGCCTGGCTCGAGACCGCCGGGGTGGATGTGGTGCTCATGCAGGAGGTGCGCGCCGACGACACCCAGGCCCGCGCCGCCCTGGCCCCGGCCCTGGATTCGGGCTGGCATCTCGCCACCGCGCCGGCCGCCGCCAAGGGGCGCGCCGGGGTGGGGATTCTTTCCCGCTATGAGCTGGGTGATGTGGAGATCGGCATTCCCGGTTTCGAGGACTCGGGCCGCTTCATCGCTGCCACGCTTATCGACGCTCCCCTGGAGTCGCTGCGCGTGGCCTCGCTCTATCTGCCCTCCGGCGCGGCCGACACCGAGAAGCAGGATGAGAAATACGCCTTCCTCGATTCCTTCGGCCCCCTGCTGGAGGAGCTGGCCACGACCCACCCGGACATGGTGATCGGCGGCGACTGGAATATCTGCCACCGCGCCCAGGATTTGAAGAATGACAAAGCCAATAAGAAGAAGTCCGGTTTCTTGCCGGACGAGCGGGCCTTTATGGACTCGGTCTTTGGCACCTTCCCCGATGGGGCGAGCCAGGTGGAGGTCCACGGCAGCTTTGCAGGCGCGGTGAACTATTCCTCGGCGGCGCCGCTGCGGCAGCCGGCCACCGATCCCGCCTGGTTCGATGTGGCCCGCCGTCTTGAGGGCGATGTGGACGGCCCCTATACGTGGTGGACCTACCGCGGTAAGGCTTTCGACACCGATGCCGGGTGGCGCATCGACTACCAGGCGGCCACCGCCGCCATGCTGCAGCGCGCCGAGCGCTGCTGGGTGGATAAGGCCGATGCCTATAATCTGCGGTGGTCCGATCACTCGCCGCTGAATGTGTGCTACGCGGTCTAGTGGCGTGAGTGAAGCGTCGAGAAGCCTAAGAGGGGGCTAGGAGGAGCCGGGTGCAGGCGGGGCGCGAGCGGGGGTTGTAGGATTATTAAACTATGGAAAACTCTCGCTCAACCACCCCACGACCAGAGAAGAAGCAACGCGTCCTATCCGGCATTCAGCCCACCGCAGACTCCTATCACCTCGGTAACTACCTCGGTGCCCTGAAGCAGTGGATTGATCTGCAGGATTCCTATGACGCCTTCTACTTCATCCCTGATCTGCATGCCATTACTGTTGAGCAGAATCCGAAGGAGTTGCGCGAGCGCACCATCAAGGGTGTCGCGCAGCTCTTGGCGCTGGGCATTGACCCGGAAAAGTCCACCCTCTTCGTGCAATCGCATGTGCCCGCCCACGCCGAGCTGAGCTGGGTGCTCACCTGCCTCACCGGCTTCGGCGAGGCCTCCCGCATGACCCAGTTCAAGGACAAGTCCGCCAAGCAGGGCCAAGACCGCACCAGCGCCGGTCTCTTTACCTATCCCATGCTCATGGCCGCCGATATCCTGCTCTACCGCCCCCAGTTGGTGCCGGTGGGCGAGGATCAGCGCCAGCACCTCGAGCTCACCCGCACCCTCGCGGAGCGCTTTAACTCCAAGTACAAGAAGACCTTCGTGGTGCCGGAGAGCTTCATCCCCGAGGGCGCAGCCAAGATCTACGATCTGCAGGAGCCCACCTCGAAGATGAGCAAGTCCGGCTCCAACCCCAAGGGTCTGATCAACCTGCTCGACGAGCCGAAGGTCTCCGCCAAGCGGATTAAGTCCGCCGTCACCGACAATGACGGAGAGATTCGTTATGACCGCGAGGCCAAGCCGGGCGTGTCCAACCTGCTCGTGATTCAATCGGCATTGACCGGCACCAGCATCGAGGATCTGGTGAACGGTTATGCTGGACAGGGTTATGGCGCGCTCAAGACGGATACGGCCGCCGCGCTGGAGGAGTTCACCACCCCGCTCAAACAGCGCTTCGATAGCTTCTTGGCTGATCGCGGCGAGCTGGAAAATATCCTGGCCAAGGGAGCCGATAAGGCTTCCGAGATCGCCGAATCCACCTTGGACGATGTCTACGAGCGGGTGGGCTTTTTGGCAGGACAGCGTCGCTAAGCGAGACGCATAAAAGAGACTGAGGAGACACCATTTATGGCGGCACGCACTACCGCTAACCCCGCACGCACCGACGTGCACGGCATCGAGCGCACCAACGACGACAACGTCGGCGCTCTCGCCGCTTTCCGCGCCAAGCACGCGTGGTTCGATCACATCATGCGCATGCAGGAGCGCTATTCCTCGATGGGTGGCAACCAATACGCCGCCGGCATCACCTACTTTTCGGTGCTGTCAATTTTCCCCATTCTCATGCTGCTCTTCGCCGCCCTCGGCTTCGTGCTCGCCGGCAACCCGCAGCTTCTTAGCGAGGTGCAACAGCGCATCACCGAATCGGTGGACGGCTCCATGTCCGAGACTCTCACCGAAATCCTGGACACCGCTGTGAAACAGCGCGGCTCGGTGGCGGGAATCGGTGCCCTCACGGCCCTGTGGTCCGGTCTGGGCTGGATGCACAACCTGCGCTATGGCGTGTCCAAGATGTGGAAGCTCAACCCAGTGGGTGGCAACTTCCTGGTGAATAAGCTGCGCGACTTCGTCGGCCTGATCACCCTGCTGCTGGCCTTGGTGCTCGCCTTCGGTGTGACCGCCGTGGGCGCCTCGGGGCTGACCGCCACGCTGCTGGAACGGGTGGGCTTGAGCGGTGTCCCCGGCATCAGCTACATCACCTATGTGGTGGCCGTGGTCGTCGGTGTGCTGGCGAACTACCTCGTGTTCTTCTGGTTGGTGAAGTTCATGCCGCGCACTAAGACCCCGCTGAAATCCTGCGCGAAGGCCGCTCTTTTGGGCGCAATTGGATTCGAAATCCTGAAGCAGTTCGGTTCCTTGTTCTTTTCCAATGCGCTGTCCAACCCGGCCGGCGCCACCTTCGGGCCGATCATCGGTGTGATGGCCCTGCTCTACTTCGTCTGGCGTATCCTGCTGTATTCCTCCGCGTGGGCGGCTACCACCGAGGAATCTTTGGCGCTGGTGGACTATGACGTGCCAGAGCCGGCCGTGATCCGCGTGCGCCGCGAAGTGCGCACTCAAAGCGCGGTATCCTCGACCGCCGCTATTGTCGGCGCGGGCGCTGTGGCTGGCGGCCTGCTTGCCGCGATCTTCGGCGGCAAATAGACTCTCAGCCTCTCGGGTCTCGTTCATCCAGCGTGGACGGGGCCCTGTTCTCTGCGATGGGCGGACTGTGCTGTTTCTCAGTCTTTGCTAAGCTGCCAGTGGTCTGCTCAGCGAGACGGATGGAGAGCACACCCAGGTGGCCGCATTAACCTCACCGAATCCCGCGGCGGAGGATGAATTCGGCATTGAACGCGCCGATTCCGTCCCGCCGCGGTTGTGGGCTGCGCGCCGCGCCGCGTGGCCGTGGTTCGACCACACCATGCGCATGATCGATCGCTATATCCGCTGCGGCGGCTGGCAGTATGGTGCCGCCATCACCTACTTCTCAGTGATGTCCATCGTCCCGCTGCTCATGCTCGTCTTTGCCGCCGCCGGCTTCGTGCTCAATAGCCAGCCGCGACTGATCGACGGCATCGATAGCTTCCTCCGCGAATACTTAGGCGGCGACGCCGCTGCTCCCTTCATGTCCCTCATCATGGAGGCCATGGACCAGCGCAGCATGGTGCTGGGGCTGGGTGCTTTTACGGCGATGTGGACGGGCACGAACTGGATGGTGAACCTGCGCTTCGGCACCAGCGCGGTGTGGCTGGCGGATGCCCGCGGCCCCAATTTCTTCATCTCCAAGCTGCGCGATCTAGTGGAACTCATCGGCCTCATGGTGGTGCTGCTCATCGCCTTTAGTGTCACCACCGTGCAGACGAGTGCGGTGGCTGACCGAATTGTCGCCTATCTCGGATTGACCCATGTGCCTGGCGTGGGCGTGGGATTGAGCCTAGCCGCGGTGGCCGTGGCGGTGCTGGCGAATATCATCGCCCTGGCGTGGATTATGAAGGCCGTGCCCACCGTGGCTGTGCCGTGGTCGCTGGTATGGCAGCCGGCCCTCGTTGGAGCGGTGATTCTAGAGCTTTTCAAACGCGCCGCCAGCGCCATCGCCATCTTTTTCTTCAACTATCCGGCGGGGGTGGTCTTCGGCCCCGTGATCGCGCTCATGGTGCTGCTGTTTATCGTCTGGCAGATCGTGCTGCTGTGCACCTCGTGGTCGGCCACCAGCGATGGCGCCCGCGAATTCGTGGAGCTGGAGGCACCCCAACCCGCCGTGCTGCACACGGTGGGGGTGCGTGTCCGCCGTGCCCCGATCGCCACCGTGTTCGCACTCCTGTGCGCCGGCGCCGCCGCAGCGGCCGTGGGTGTCCGGTGGCTGCGCTACTCTAGAACTGACGATCGTGCCAAAGGAGAACACTAGTGAATTACCAGCACATTATGGCCGAGCCAGTGGTGGACATTTACCGTTTGCTGGACCTCGATCATGACGCGGATCGAGCCCTCGTGCGGCTGTGCACCATCGACGCCGAACTAGAGCTTGAGGGGCTGGCGGAAGAACAATCACCGCGGCGCGAGGTGCGTATCCTCATGGAAATCATGGATGATGCCGACACACAGCGGGAATATGACGAGAAGGCGCTCGGCCAGCCGTGTAGCTGGGCTGAGCTCGACACCCTCGCCAAGATCGGCGAGCTGCCCGATGATCTCGGCACCCGTACCCACTTCGGCTCGCAGGCAGCGATGCCGCCGCAGCCCAGGCCGGGAGTCACCACGGCAGGCCCCGCTGGGGTGCCGGGAATGCCGAATATGTCTTCCCCCACCTACGGGGTCGCGCCGCAGGGCCCGCAGCAGCCTGTCCCCGCACAGGGATATAGCACTGGCGGCCCCGATGAGCGCCGGCCAGGGCAGGGAACGCGCTTGATCCTAGGAGTCGGCGACTGGTTTGTTGCCCAGTTGTGCGCGCAGGCGATACAAGGGGTCTTTGGCTATTCCGACTCGGATGCCCTGGTGAGCGTCCTCATTACCCTCGTGGTCATGCTGGTCTATGTGTGCGGCTCCGAAACCCTCCTCGGCGGCACCCCAGTGAAACTCGCCGCCGGATACCGCACGAAGGATGTGCGCACCGGCAAGAATCTCTCGCTGGGGCAGTCGTTGAAGCGTTCCTGGTGGAAGTTCTTCGCCGCTGTCCCAGGCGGCGAGGTGGTATCTATCGTCGCTGGCGCCTACTACAAATACACCATCACCGAGCAGCGTGGCTATGTGGGTAAGCACGACGAGTCCGTGCACGGCGAGGTCGTGCGCAAGCGCTTCGTGGAGGATAACTAGCGCCGGCGGCGGGGGCGCAGGAGCGCCCGACGGCGCCGCCGCGAGCGCACCCCAGTCACGCCGACCACTCCGGCGAGAATAAGACCGAGGAGAAACGCCGCCACCAAGGCCACGTCCGCGCCCCGCGATGGGCCGGCAGGTTCCGGCTCCGTCGCGGCGGCGTCCTCGCTGGCAGTGCCGGTGGTTGAGGGGGTGCTTGTCTCCACCGAGCTCGTTTCGGCCGCAGCAGCCACCGTGCCGACCGGCTCGGCAACGGGTGGGGTGTCGGCCGCGGCGTCGATGAGATCATCGGCCATCTGCCAGGCACGCTTCGTCGGGGTGACGGTGGCATCCAGGATCACCGCGGCGAGGCGGCGCCCATTGACCTCCCGCGCGCCCACGAAGGTGTGGTTGGCATCATCGGTATAGCCGGTCTTGCCGCCGAGGGAGTCCTCATGCTTGGACAGCAGCTGATTATCGTTCCACACCTCGAATCCCTCGTAGTCGCCCCAGCCGGGAAAATCGATAGAGCGCGTGCGTACGATCTCCGCGAATACCGGATTGGCCCACGCCTGCTTATAAATGAGCGCCAAATCAAAGGCCGTGGTGGACATGCCCGGGCCATCCAGTCCGCTATAGGTGGCGGCGCGCGTATTGCGTGCCCCCAGCTCTTGGGCGAGGGCATTGACCTTCTCGAGTGCTACGCGATCGCCGCCGAGCTCTTGGGCGAGGGCGTGGGCGGCATCGTTGCCGCTAGCCATGAGCAGGCCGCTGATGAGCTGCCGATTGGTGTACACCCCATCCGGGCCGATACCCACCGCCGAGCCCTCGATACCGGCCGATTCCGGCGAGACGGTCACCTTCTTATCCAGATCGAGATTCGTGATGCTCACCAGCGCCAGCAAGGCTTTAATCACCGAGGCCGGGCGGTAGCGGCCGTGCGGATCCTTCGCGGCACTCACCTCGCCGGAGTCAAGATCGAACACAATCCAGCTCGAGGCGGTATTGCCTTGGGGCACGGTGAAGCCCGCGGCGGCGATGACACCGCACTCGTTGAGCTTCGGCCCGCCGGCATTGATCGCCGGCACCGGCAGCGGCGCCGGGGAGCTCTGCCCCGGTTTCGGCTCCTCTGAGGTATCCACCGGGGGCGGTGGGGTCGTGGCGTGCGGGCAATCATCCGTATTCGGCGAGGTGGTTCGCTGCGTTGTCTCTGAGGTGGAGGGGGTGGTCTCCTTCTGTGCCCAGGACACGGGCACGCCGGTGGTGCATAAAGAGAGCGCGAGAAGACAGGCGGGGAGGCGTCGATAAGCGCGGGAAAAATGTTCAGCCATGATAGGCCGATAGTCTATTGCACGAGGCCACCCATGAGGTGGGAGGCGGCGACGCTGGTGTCACCTTAGAATGTGACCATGATCAACCCCACGTCCTCTCCTCTTCCGCCGCCGCCGCGTGAGATCGTGCAGCAGCTGCCGAAAGTATCCCTTCACGATCACCTCGATGGTGGTTTAAGCCCTGATCTTATGGTGAGTCTCGCTGCCGAGCAGGGCTATGAGCTGCCGGAACTCACACCGGAGGCGCTGGCGCAGTGGTTTGAGCAGAAGTCCAATGCGGGTAGTCTCGCGGGCTATCTCGAGTGTTTTGCCCACACCGTAGCCCTGATGCAAGACGCCGCCTCCATCGCTGCTGTGGCCAAGGACGCCGTGTTTCAGCTGGCCGCCGACAATTGCGTGTACGCGGAGCTGCGCTTCGCCCCTGAGCTGCACACGCAGAAGGGGCTGAGCATGCAGGAGGTGGTGGACGCCGCCATCGCCGGGATCAAGACGGCCACCGTCATGCTCGACGAATGCGGCGTGAGCATTGTGGTGCGGCTGATCCTCTGCGGCATGCGCCAGCAGAACAACGTGCTGGAGGTGGCGCAGCTGACCGTGGACAACTACCACCCAGGCTCGGTCGAAGGCATGGTGGTGGGCTTCGATCTTGCCGGCCCGGAGGATGGTTTTCCGGCCTCGCGCTTCCGCGAGGCCTTCGAGCTGCTGCGCCGTCACTTTGTGCCCGTGACCATTCACGCGGGCGAGGCCGCTGGGGTGGATTCCATCCGCGAGGCCCTGGAGCTGGGAGCACGTCGTATCGGCCACGGGGTGCGGCTGATGGATGTGCTTCCCGGGGATGAAGAACTCACCACCGATCCCGTCGCGCGCTATATCTACGACAACGAGATTTGCCTAGAGCTATGCCCCCACTCGAACTACCAGACGGGCGCGGTCGCCCACGGCCAGGTGCATCCCTTCGCCGAACTATTCAACCGCGGCTTCGCCTGCGCCATCAACACCGATAACCGGTTGGTCTCGGGTGTTACCCAGACCGATGAGATGATGTATCTGGTCGAGAAGTGCGGCCTGAGCTTCGAGGATCTGCGCGATATCACCCTTATCTCCATGGAGGCCGCCTTCTTGCAGCGGGAGGTGCGCGATGTGATCCTCGTGGACTATATCGATCCGCGCATGAACGAGGCACGGGAGGCCTATGCCGCGTATCTCGCCACCGCCGGTGCCGCAGTCGATGCGGAGCTGGTCGGCGCTGCGGATCTCGGGGACAACGACACCGCCCACCTTGTGCGCGGCGCGGCCGGCGACTCAGGCGCGGGCGTTGTGCCCATGTCCACGGCGGATTCTGAGGAGGGGGGCTCCTATGGCGAGGGCGAGGCCATGCCGCTGCTGGTGGTGGAACAGCTCAGGGTCACGCCCTTCTGGGGCGATATGAACCAGGAGCTGGCTGGGCTCTCTCCGGAACGGGTCGAGGATATTGAGGAGCGCGTCGATATGCTGACGCGCACCTATCTTGTGACGCACCACGTGGCGCTGGACGGGGCGCACCGGGCGCGGCTGTGGCTGCTGCTACGCGATAGCCTCGCTATGCTCGATGAGCTCTCTCAGGTGGCGGGCCGCCCCATCAAGGCCGAACACGATATCCTGCCGATCTTTCGCCCCGATGCCGAGGATGAGCGTAGCCGCTATGGCGGCTACCGGGTGGACGCCAGCGAGCTCGCCGCGCTCATCGGAGAGGACGTGGAGGGCGCAGACGCCTCCGGCGATGAGGAGGACATGGATGAGCCCACCGTGTCGGAGCCGCCGCAGGGTGTGCAGTCCAGGGCGCGCCGTGTCGATCACGATGGGCAGATTGGGTGGCGCCGCGTCTAAGGCATAAGCCCCGCAGGCGCTGGCGCCACGGGGTTAGAACTTGCTGAAGCGCTGGGTGAGGGTCTCAGTGAGGGCCTTCCAGCCTTCGGCTTCCTTGCTAAAGGGCGCATCCGGCACATAGTTCGAGGCGCCGCCGAGCATATAGGATATGTAGTCCTGCAGGCTGGGGCGGGCCAGCAGGATGGAGTTGAGCGAGTCATCGGCGGCCCAGTCGGCAGCATCCGCCAGCAGCTCATAGGCGCGGCGCATCTGCTCGGTATCCACTTCCTTGGGGCCCTTGCGGATATCGTCCTCGAGGCCGGTGAAGGAATAGGAGTTGTCCTCGTGCACGGTGACCTCGAGGGTGCCGCCATTGACCTCCGTCATCACGGTCTCCCAGGTGGAGAGCTTGGCGAGGTCATGATCGCCGTGCTCAGCCAGCCAGCGGGGCATGGTTTTGCGGTTATTGAAGGTGAAGATCTCGCCGTATTTACCCAGGAACACCGGCCGGCCTTCCACGTAGGTGCGCAGCGTATACAGGGTGCGGCCTTCAATGCTGATTTTCACCGGATCGATACCGGCGGCGGCCCACACGGTGCTGTCATAGGGGTCGGCGGCCTCGGCCTCTTCCTTGCGCTTAGCCTCGGCGGCGGCCTTTTCCTCCGCAATACGCTCCTGGGAGGCGGCGATGGCGGTCTCGGCCTCGGCCACGGCGTTGTCATCGACCTCGGGGGTGAATACGTGGCCGTCGAGGGCATCTACCACATCATTCCAGCTGTTGAGCACCACGCGGCCCACGCCGGTCCATTCCTCTGCGCCCTGCTCACCGATGTAATGATCCGAGCCGCGATCCAGATTGTCCAGCACAGAGTGCCCAGAGAAGAAGGAGGTCACCGTCACATCGGCGAGGACCTCTCCCAGCGAGCGCGCCACCCGCAGGGCGCGGGCAGTGCCCGATACGGCGTTGTGGCTGGGGCGCTCGGCGAGCAGCGCGGGCACGCCCACCACATCGGCGTAGCCGGAATCATCCGGCACCACGCGGGCCTCCGGCTTGGATTGGAAACTCGACCAGCGCGGGTGATTCGACAGATCGTGGTGGGGATGGGCCGAGATATAGGCGAGGAGCTCGGCGGGGGAGTGGAAGAAGAAGACATTGTCATCATCTCCCAAAAACGCCTGCCAGACGCTGCCGTGTTCGCGGTAGGCCGGCGCCCACAGGGTGTAGAAGTCCCCTTCTGTGAGCGCAATCTTTATAGGAATAATCGTCTGTTGTGCCTCGGAGGAGGAAGAAGTCATGCGCTAAAGCCTAGTCGAGCCTTAGGAGGTGGGGCGATAGAACCCTAGAAACCCCATCCCCATGTTGGTGGTGCGCACCGGGTTCTTCTGCACCGGGTCGCCGGCCTCGATCATCATGCCCTCGCCGGTATACATGGCCACATGCCCATCCCACACCACGAGATCGCCCGGCTGCAGCTCATCGGCGCCGACCTGCCGGCCCACCGCCTGCTCATGCGCCATCCGCGGCAGCTCCACACCGGCCTGGGCATAGGACCACTGCACCAGCCCAGAGCAATCAAAACCATCTGGGGTGGTACCGCCCCACACATAGGGCGTGCCCAGCTGGGATTCCGCAGCCGCCACGGCACGCGCTCCCGCGGTGCTTGTCGACGCCGTCTCGCCGCCCACACCACCTGCCGCAGAGTCGGGAGCTTGGTCCAGATCGAGCGGGCCGCGCTGCGCGATATGCTCCAGCTGGGCGGTGGGTTGTGCCAGCTCCGCCTCGAGCTGCTGCGTGCGCTGCCCCGCCGCCGCGAGGGTGGCCGGGGAGAGAGCCGCGAGGGCCTGGGCGGCGGCGAGGTGTTGTGCCGGGTGGGGGCTGAGCATCTGGGGCGCAAGCCGGGTGACATCTGTGAGATAGTGCTGGGCCAGGTCCACGAGATCGGTGCTGGCGCGAGCAATGATCGGCTGGGCAATGGCCATGATCTGCTGCAGCTCCGCCTTTTCCGCATGCAGGGCGCCGGCGGCGTGAGTGAGACGGTGGGGCTCGGCGCCGAACATGGGAGCAAGACGCTGGGCGGCGGAGATATCCGTCACCTCGCCGAACTCGTGGGGCAGAGCAGGGCTGGGCAGCAGGGCGGCGAGCTGGTTGAGTACCTGAAACATCAGCCTCAGACCTGCCTGTTCAGTGATGCGGCGAGTTCGGCGTCGACAAGCTCAATAGAACGAAGATGCCCGGCTGTATCTTGGGCGCGCTGTTCGCAGTAGTGGGCGAGCTGCTGGCTGCGCTGCCCGGTGGCGGCCGTGGCGCGGGCGAGGGCGGCGGTGAAGCGCTCCATCCCAGGGGTTGGGGCCAGCGCCGGTGGTGCTGCTGGGGTGGTGGTGGCTGCCGCGGTGAGGAGATCGCGCAGCAATGAGCGGGCATAGCTGGGGGTGCACATGAGGTCAGTCATGCTCATCTAGACGTTGCGCACACCCGTGATGGTTCCCCTCGTCGGCGATCAGGGGCACTGTTCTATTCTGGAACGTATGGAGACCAAGGTTATTGACCACCCGCTCGTCGCAGCCCGACTGACCATCATGCGGGATAAGCGCAGCAACAACGCCACCTTCCGCGCCGCGCTCCGCGATCTCGGAGCAATGCTCATCTACGAAGCCTGCCGCGACGTGCCGGTAGAAACCTTCGACTGCCACACTCCGGTGGCCGTGGCGGAGGGGGCGCGCCTGGAAAACCCGCCGATCATCGTCCCCGTCATCCGCGCCGGACTGGGCATGATCGACCCGGCCCTGTCCATGATCCCCGATGCCCAGGTGGGCTTCATCGGCTTGGCTCGCGATGAAGAGACCCATGAGCCGGTGCCCTATCTGGAGGCACTGCCCGAGGATCTCACCGACCAGCCGGTGTTCGTGGTGGATCCCATGCTCGCTACCGGTGGGTCGTTGTTGCACGCCATCCGCTTGCTGCATGCCCGCGGCGCCACCGACATCACCGCCGTGTGCATGGTCTCGGCGCAGCCCGGGGTGCAGGCGCTCGCCGATTCCGGACTGCCCGTGCGGCTCGTCACCGCCACCATCGACCCCGAGCTAAACGAGGACGCCTATATCGTGCCCGGTTTGGGTGACGCCGGCGATCGCCTCTACGGTCCGCGCAACATCGACCTCTAAAAACCCGCCCACCCCATGGTGGTGCTCCTCACTCTCGTGGGGCATGCACACCATGGTGTGCAGACTCTGCCCGCTTGCGTAGGCAGAGTCTTTTTGATGGCTGATGACGATAACGTAATTTACTGGCCGAGCTATGCTGTGGCGCTCGGCCAGCGGGTGCGCACATTGCGCGCCATGCGCGATATCAGCCAAGAACGCCTCGCCGAGCTCGCCGGGGTGCACCGCAATGCGGTGGTCGGGCTCGAACGCGGGGTGTCCTCCCGAAATGGCAGCGCCAATCCGCAGCTCGCCACCATCTATCGCATCGCCCGTGCCCTCCACGTGCCTCTCGCGGTGCTGCTTCCCGATGCCACCACCCCGCCCCGCCGGCTCTGCCGGGCCACAGAGTCCCTGCCCAGCGAGGTGGATGTGGTGTGGCCGCGCGAGCCTGAGGACGTGCTGCCCTTCGATGGCTCGCACGTGATCATTGACGGCGATGATCCCCGCTTCGTGGATGAGTTCCATCCGCTCTATGTTCTCCGGCAGCAGGCGCGGCTAAAGATCAAGGCGCGAGAGGATGCTGCGGATGACGCGGATGCCGCCGAGACCGCAGAGCTAGAGGCGTCCGAGTAGCTCCCGCAACTCGCCGACGATACGGGTGGCCAGTGTCTCCGACTGCTCCGCTGAGTTAGTTCCAGAGACGTGGATATAGATTTTGGCTTTGCTCTCCGTGCCGGAGGTGCGGGCCAGAATGCGCACCCGCCCAGCCTCGCCGCTGCCGCTCCATCCAATGATTTGATCGTCGAGTAGCGGCAGGGGACGGAGGGGAATATCGGCCAGTTGCCGCGGCGGCGCGGCGGCGGCCTCCTCCAGCAAGGTCTGCGGATCGGAGGTGCGGATGATGACTTTGCGGCTGGCATAGTAGCCATGGCGCTTGTGCAGCGTCATCAGCTCCTGCTCAAGAGAGGAGCCATGCATGTTCAGCTCGGCCGCCCAGGCGCAGGTAATCAGCGCCGTGGCTAGTCCATCCTTGTCCGGCACGCGCGCCGGATCGACACAAAAACCTTGGGCTTCCTCATAGGCGAAGACGAGCTGGCCGAGGCGATCGTCCGCGGTTTGGGTCATGTTCTTAAAACCGGTGGCGGATTCCTGATAGTCCCAGCCCCGCGCGGCGGCCAGAGACTTCAAGAGGTGCGAGGACACTCGGGTGGTGGCCACGACTGGGGCCGGCGCGCCCGCATGAGCATCGGAGACCAGCCGGGTAGCCAGCAGCGGCCCCAGCTCGTCCGCGCTGAGCATGCGGTGGGTACCGGCGGCGGTTTTGATACCGATGCCGCAGCGATCCCCGTCCGGATCGAGGGCAATGATGAGGTCGGCGTCGTGGTCGGCGGCGAGCTCGAGCACCTGCTCGACCGCGCTGGGCTCCTCCGGATCGGGGAAGGCGAGGGTGGGGAAGGTGGGGTCGGGATGTTGCTGGCTCAACACCGGATAGCACAGCGCGAACCCCGCTGACTGCAGGCATTGGTGCAAAACGCGGCCGGTCACCCCATGCATCGCGGTGTAGACCACCGTCAGTCCGGCGCGCTCGGTGGCCACGCGCAGCCGATCATCCGCGCCGGGATCCACCAGATCCACCACATAGTCCACATAGCGGCGCAGTTGATCCTGGGTGGGGCGCACATGCACCCGCGGGATCTCGGGTGCCGGCGGCATATCCTCCATCAACGCGGTGATCTCCGCCGCCCTATCGGTGGAGAGCAGCCGCCCGTCGCGGGTGTAGAGCTTGCAGCCATTGTCCACGGCCGGATTGTGGGAGGCGGTGATCTGGATGCCGCCATCGAAGCAGCGAGTGTGTATCAAAAATGGGATGAGCGGGGTGGGGGTGGGTTGGGGCAGTAGTGTCACTTCGAAGCCGGCCCCAGCACACACTTCGGCGGCGGCTTGGGCGAAGGCGGATGAGCCATAGCGGGTGTCCCAGCCCACCACCACGCGAATGGGGGCGTCGGTGGCGTGGAGTAGCCGGCCAATCCCGGGTTCTTCGGAAGGGGAGTCGTCCGCGAAGCGGCTGGGCGGGGTGGTGCGCTGCGTGGTGTGACTGGGCAGCCAGGCGGCGAAGGCCGCGGCCAAGCGGGTGATGAGAGTGATGTTCATCTGCCGTGGTCCTGGCCCGACGGGGGCGCGGAAACCGGTGGTGCCATAGACCAGAGGGGCAGCGGAGTGGGGGTCGGAGGGGCGGGATTCCACGACTGACTATCCTTTAGCTGCTTGCGGAAGGGGTCCTATGTTGAGCCTAGCGTTATTACCCCACGTTCTGGTACGGCAAAGCCGCTAGTGTGTAATGGAAGAAGAGTTCAAGGATTGTTTGTTGCCGCGAGGAGGGACGGAGTCGCGTGAGCGATGTGTGGAGTCATGTACAGGGCTGGATCGAGGAGCACCATGATGTGGTGCTTAGCTGGCGCCGTCATCTCCACAGCCACCCAGAGTTATCGCACCGCGAGTACGAGACCACCGACTTCCTCGAGCAGGTGCTGCGCTCCTATGGATTAGAGCCGGTGCGTTTCCCCGATACGGGGCTGCGGGTGGATCTCGGCCCCGATACCGGCGAGAAGCTGGCCTTCCGCGCCGATATCGATGCGCTGCCCATCACCGAGATCACGGGCCTCGATTTCGCCTCCGAGAAGCAGGGCTATATGCACGCCTGCGGCCACGATGTGCACACCACCATCGCCTTGGCCACGGCCTGCGCCTTAAGCAGCTTCGACCTCAACCTCGGGGTGCGCTTCATTTTCCAGCCTGCCGAGGAGGTACTGGAAGGCGGCGCCCCCGAGGTGATCTCCTATGGTGCTCTCGAGGGAGTGGGAAGTATCTACGCCCTGCACGTGGAACCGAAGTTGAAGGTGGGCAAGGTGGGGGTGCGTACCGGGGCGATCACCTCGGCGGCCGATAGCCTCACCATCACGGTCTCTGGGCACGGCGGGCACTCGGCACGCCCGCACCTGACCGAGGATGTGGTTTACGCCTTGGGTGCGCTCGTTACCCAGCTGCCGGGACTCTTGTCGCGCGGGGTTGATCCGCGCTCCGGCACGGTGTTGGCCTTCGGCTCGGTCAAGGCGGGTTTCGCTGCCAATGCTCTGCCTCAGCACGGGGTGCTCTTGGGCACGGTGCGCACCGCCGATATTCGGGTCTGGCGCATGATGCAGCCGCTCATGGAGGAGCTGATCCAACAGGTGGTGGCGCCCACCGGCTGCGAGGCGCAGGTGCGCTATGTGCGCGGGGTACCGCCCGTGGTTAACGATGATGTGGCCACGGCTGTGCTTGCCGACGCCGCCACGAGCGTGGATCCGCACGCGGTAGTGGAAGCTCCCCAATCCTCCGGTGGCGAGGATTTCTCTTGGTATCTCGAGCACGTGCCCGGCTCCATGGCGCGGCTGGGCTGCTGGGACGGCACCGGCACCCCGGGAGATTTGCACCAAGGCGATCTGGTGGTGGACGAGCGCGCCATCTCGGTGGGCATCCGCCTTTTCGCCGCGATCCTGAAACGCTACCTCGCCACCGATACTGGGGCCAGTAACCCTGAGATTCCTTAAGGTTTCGTTAGACTGAAGCCACCCATAGTTTCACAATCGTCTGCACGGAGGAATTTTGTCTAAGCGCATTGTCATTATCGGCGGCGGCCCCGCCGGCTACGAAGCCGCTCTCGCCGGCACCAAATACGGTGCCGAGATCACGCTCATCGAGGATCAAGGAGCCGGCGGCTCCGCGGTGCTCTTCGACTGTGTGCCCTCGAAGTCCTTTATCTCCACCACCAGCGTCAAAACGGACCTGCGCCGTGCCGACGACATGAAGCTGGTGGATACCGGCGATACCGTGCTCTTTTCTCTCGGCGCCGCCAATAAACGTGTGCTGGACCTGGCGAAGGCACAGTCCCATGACATCCGCACCCAGCTCGAGCGCGCCGGGGTGCGCGTGATCAACGGCCGCGCCGAGTTCGACGATAGCGCCCCCAAGCATGCCACCCACTTCGTGAAGGTGCACACCGCCGAAGGGGAGGAAGAGGTGCTCGAGAGCGATCTCGTGCTCATCGCCACCGGCGCCTCCCCGCGGGTGCTGCCCGGTGCCGTGCCGGATGGAGAGCGCATCTTGGACTGGCGCCAAATCTATGACCTAAAAGAACTTCCCGAGCACCTCATCGTGGTCGGTTCCGGTGTGACCGGTGCTGAGTTCGTCTCCGCCTTCGCCGAGATGGGTGTGCAGGTGACGATGGTGGCGTCCCGCGACCGCATTCTGCCCCACGATGATGCCGACGCCGCCGATACGCTCGAGGACGTGCTCGCAGAGCGCGGCGTGAAGCTGGAAAAGCACGCCCGCGTAGATAGCGTGACCAACACCGGCGAGGGCGTTATCGTGCGCACCTCTGATGGACGCGAAATCGAGGGCTCGCACGCCCTGATGACCGTCGGTTCCGTGCCCAATACCAAGGATCTCGGCCTGGATCGCATCGGGGTCGAGGTAGCCCGCTCCGGCCACATCATGGTCGATCGCGTCTCCCGCACCTCCGTTACCGGCATTTACGCCGCCGGCGACTGCACCGACCTCTTCCCGCTGGCCTCCGTGGCCGCTATGCAGGGGCGCATCGCCATGTACCACGCCCTCGGCGAGGGCGTGAACCCGATTCGCTTGAAGACGGTCGCCAGCGCAGTGTTCACCCGCCCTGAGATCGCCGCTGTGGGTATCACCCAGGCGCAGCTCGAGTCCGGCGAGGTGGCCGCCCGCCAAATCAAGCTGCCGCTGTCGACTAACCCGCGCGCCAAGATGCGCGCCCTGCGCTATGGCTTCGTCAAGATCTTCTGCCGGAAGAATTCCGGCCTCGTCATCGGCGGCGTCGTGGTGGCCCCCACCGCCTCCGAGCTGATCCTGCCCATTGCGCTCGCCGTGAACCACAACCTCACGGTGTCCGATCTGGCCGATACCTTCTCCGTGTATCCGACGCTGTCTGGCTCTATCACCGAGGCTGCCCGCCAGCTGGTGCAGCACGACGATCTGGAGTAACACGCCCGCAGACCTTTAGCGAGCCCCGAGATGCGCTGCGTATCTCGGGGTTCGCTGCGTTCTGAGGGCGCTAGGCGTAGGGGAAACGAGCCGACTGAGAGAGATCAATCTCCACGCGAGAGCGGGCATAGGGGAAGGCCCGCTGATTGCATTCGGGCCGCGAGCAGCTCCGGCAGCCAGGGCCGATAGGGGTGGCCGCGTCTGGGGAGAGATTCAACCCGTGGGAGTACACCAAGCGATCCGCGTGGGTGATATCGCAGCCCAAGCCAATGGCGAACTGGGCAGGGTGGTGGCTAAAGCTCGTCGCCCGGCGCGTAATGGTGCGCGCGATCCACAGGTAAGCGCGGCCATCCGGCATGGCCGCGACCTGGCGCACGATGGTCTCGGGGGTGTCGAAGGCGCGGTGGATGACCCAGAGCGGGCAGCTGCCGCCACTGTGGGAGAAGTGGAACGACGTTGCGGATTGGCGCTTCGAAATATTGCCTGCTCTATCGGTGCGAATGAAGAAGAAGGGGACCCCGTGCGCGCCGGGGCGTTGCAGGGTGGATAAGCGGTGGCAGGTGGCCTCGAAGGAGGTGCCAAAGCGGACCCCGAGGGCCTCGATGTCATAGTTGAGCTGCTCGGCCTGGGCGAGGAACTCTCCATAGGGCAGGGTGACGGCAGAGGCGAAGTACTGGGCCAAGCCCAGCCGCGCCACGTTGCGGGTGCTCTCTGGCAGCGTGTCGGCGATGCGGCCAAAGAGCGGATCCAGCACGATCAGCCCATATTGCAGGGCCATTTCGAAACAGAGCTGCGCAGCGGAGAGATCGCTGCGCAGGCATAGTTCCCGATGGGCGCTGAGCTGCCGCTTGGGGCCCACGTGATGATGATTGAAGCGGACGCTGATCCCCGCGTCCTCGGCGAGGCGTTTGGCCAGGTTCATGCTCCGCAGCGAGCCGGATCCGAGGCTCGCGGCGAGAGATTCGGCCTCCTCCTCGATAGCGGGGAAGTGGTTGTGGTGGGCATAAAAGAGATCGCGCACAGTCTCGTAGGGGTTCGAGGCGCTGTCGTCCTCATCCCGCGGGGTGCGCAGCAGCGCGGTTGTGAATTCCGGATGGTGGGTGGCGATCTCGTAGAGCTCATTATCGCTCACCGCGATGTCTGGAGCATGCGCGATGCGCTCTTTGAGCCCGTCGATATGGCGATAGGCGCTATCGGTGGAGAAGTAGTCCACACCCACCGAGAAGTGCTGTGCCAAGGAGATCAGCAGCGGCGCGGTGAGCGGGCGTTTGTCGTTTTCTAATTGGTTGAGATAGCTGGTGGAGATTCCGAGCAACCGCGCCATCTGCGCCTGGGTGAGATGGCGGGCGGAACGCAGCGCCCGAATCCGTACCCCCGCAAAAAGTTTATCCATGACTACCTGCCTCGCTATGTATGCACCTAACAGGGTATTTTACAGGGTTTACAAAACAGCCGAGGTAAGTCTGCAAAAATTTTCACCTTTTACTGTGACCGGAGAAACATTTTTCGCCCTAGCGTTAGCGGTACCCCATACGGCACGACCCCTCAGGGAGAAGTGACATGAAGATCCATGATGTGCGGACCTACCGCTCCGCTGAAGAATTTCCGCGAGACGAGCATCTCGCGGCCAAAATCGCAGCGCTCGCCGCGGACCCCGTGGCCATCGAGGCAGACGTTGAGGAAATGATCATCAACCGCCTCATCGACAACGCGGCCGTGAGCGCGGCCTCCGTGGCCCGCCGCCCCGTGACCGTGGCCCGCCGCCAGGCCGAGGCGCATGCCGTCACCACCGGCGGCGCCCAGGTCTTCGGCATCCCCGGCTCCTATAGCGCCGAATGGGCCGCGTGGGCCAATGGCGTGGCGGTGCGCGAGCTCGACTTCCACGACACCTTCCTTGCCGCTGAGTATTCTCACCCCGGCGATAATATTCCCGCCCTGGTGGCCGTAGCCCAGCACACGGGCCGCTCGGGCGCGGAGCTCATTGCCGGTATTGCCACCGCCTATGAGGTGCAGGTGGACCTCGTCAAAGGCATGTGCCTGCATGAGCACAAGATCGACCACGTTGCCCATCTCGGCCCGTCCGTCGCTGCCGGGCTTGGCACGCTGCTCGGCTTGGACGAGGAGACCATCTACCAGGCCATCGGGCAGGCCCTGCACACCACCACGGCCACTCGCCAATCACGCAAGGGGCTCATCTCCTCTTGGAAGGCCTTCGCCCCGGCCTTCGCCGGCAAGATGGCCGTCGAAGCGGTGGATCGGGCGATGCGCGGCGAGGGCGCCCCAGCACCCATTTGGGAGGGCGAGGATGGCGTGATCGCCTGGTTGCTCTCTGGGCCGGAGCACACCTACCAGGTGCCGCTCCCGGAGAAGGGCGAGCCGAAGCGGGCCATTCTCGATACCTTCACTAAGGAGCACTCCGCGGAGTATCAATCCCAGGCGCCCATTGATCTTGCGCGCCGGATGCGCGAGCGCATCGCCGATCTCTCTGAGATCGAGTCCATTGTGCTGCACACCAGCCATCACACTCACTATGTGATCGGCTCAGGTGCGAATGACCCGCAAAAGTTCGATCCCGATGCCTCCCGAGAAACCCTCGATCATTCGATCATGTACATCTTCGCCGTGGCCCTAGAGGACGGCGATTGGCACCACGAGCGCTCCTATGCTCCCGAGCGCGCCCACCGCCCAGAGACCATCGAGCTGTGGCACAAGATCTCCACAGTGGAAGATCCCGAGTGGACCCGCCGCTATCACTCCACCGATCCCGCGGAGAAGGCCTTCGGCGCCCGCGCCGTGATCACGCTGCGCAACGGCGAGGTGATCGAGGATGAGATCGCCGTCGCGGATGCCCACCCCCTCGGCGCACGTCCCTTCGCCCGAGAGAACTACATCCAGAAATTCACCACTCTGGCAGAGGGTGTCGTCGATAAGCGGGAGCAGGAACGCTTCCTTGACGCGGTGCAACACTGTGCCGATCTCTCCGGCACTGAGCTGAATCAGCTCAATCTCCAGGTTCGCGAGGAGGTGCTGGCGCAAGCGCCGCACACGGGGAAGGGGCTGTTCTAGATGAACGAGCGACTGTTCGCACCTGCGGCCACTGCCCGCGATATCCGCGCCAGCTTCGCCCGCTCTTTGCGCAGCGGCGAATTGCAGCGACTGCCCGGGGCGTTCTCGCCGCTGGTCGCCCGAGCTATCGAGGACGCCGCATTCGATGGCGTCTACGTCTCCGGCGCCGTGGTCGCCGCCGATCTCGCGCTCCCCGATATCGGCCTGACCACCCTCAGCGAGGTGGCTGCCCGCTCGCGGCAGATTGCCCGGAGCACGTCTTTACCGGTGCTTGTCGACGCCGACACCGGCTTCGGTGAACCCATGTCCGCGGCCCGCACCATCGCCGAGCTGGAAAACGCCGGAGTCGCCGGCTGCCACCTCGAAGACCAGGTCAATCCCAAGCGCTGCGGCCATCTCGATGGCAAAGAGGTGGTGCCGACCGAGCTCATGGTTCGCCGCATCACGGCGGCGGTGAATGAACGCGCCGATCCGAACTTCATCATCTGTGCCCGCACCGATGCCGCAGGAGTGGAAGGAATCGACGCCGCCATCGACCGGGCGCGCGCCTATGCCGATGCGGGAGCCGACATGATCTTCAGCGAGGCGCTGACCACGCCACAGGACTTCGAGGCCTTCCGCGCCGCCGTCGATATCCCGCTCTTGGCGAATATGACAGAGTTCGGCAAAACTCAGCTGCTCACCGCCCAGCAGCTCCAGGACATCGGCTATAACGCCGTGATCTATCCCGTGACCACCCTGCGTATCGCCATGGGCCAAGTAGAAGACGCCCTCAAGGAGCTCGCAGCGACGGGCACCCAGGAGGGGTGGCTGGAGCGAATGCAGCACCGCTCCCGGCTCTATGAGCTGCTGCGCTACGCCGAGTACAACGCCTTCGATCAAGAAATCTTCACCTACACCAACCCAGAAAGTGGGGCATAACAATGACGCAAGACACCACGATTCGCAAGGGGCTCGCCGGGGTGGTGGTGGACTACACCGCCGTGTCCAAGGTGGTGCCGGAGACCAACTCCCTGACCTACCGCGGATACCCCGTCCAGGAACTCGCACGCTACTGCAGCTTCGAGGAGGTGGCCTACCTGCTGTGGAATGGTCAACTGCCCACCCCTGATGAACTGCGTCGTTTCTCCATCCGCGAAAAAGCGCTGCGACATATCGATCGCGGGCTGATCGAATTGGTGAATAAGATGCCCACCACCTGCCACCCCATGGACGTGTTGCGCAGTGCCGTGAGCTATATCGGCTCCCAGGACCCTGAGGCCTATACCAAGGACTCCGATCATATCCGCCGCACCTCGCTGGAGCTTATGGCCAAGCTGCCTACCGTGATTGCCCTGGATATTCGCCGCCGCCGCGGCGAGGGCTATATCGAGCCCTCCACACGCAAGGGCTTCGCGGAGAATTTCCTGCACATGGTCTTCGGCGATGCGGAAGGATCCCCGGCCAATGACCGCGCCGATATTGAGGCCTTTGATAAGTCGCTCATTTTGTACGCGGAGCACTCCTTCAACGCCTCGACCTTCACGGCGCGCGTGATCACCTCCACCATGTCTGATACTTACTCGGCCGTCACTGGCGCCATCGGTGCTCTCAAGGGGCCGCTGCACGGTGGCGCTAATGAAGCCGTCATGCACACCATGTTGCAGATCGGCGACCCCGCTCGCGCGGAGCAGTGGGTGAAGGATGCCCTGGCCAATAAGGAACTGATCATGGGCTTCGGCCACCGCGTGTACAAGCGCGGCGATTCCCGCGTCCCCACCATGGAGGCGGCGTTTCGGGAGCTTGCCGAGAACCACGATGGCGATAAGTGGGTGGAGATGTACGACATCATGGCGCGAACCATGGATGAGGCCACGGGCATCAAGCCGAACCTGGACTTCCCCTCTGGGCCGGCCTATCACCTGCTCGGATTCGATGTGGAGTTCTTTACTCCCATCTTCGTGATGGCGCGGATCACTGGGTGGACGGCGCACATCATTGAACAGAATGAGTCCAACTCGCTCATCCGTCCGCTCTCCGCCTACAACGGCGAAGAGCAGCGCAAGGTTCCGGCGCAGACGGTCGAATAACACGACTTCCGCACCTTCCTGCCGGGGTTGCCCCCGAGGAGGGGCGGTAGCGTCTCTCACTCACTCCCAGATCCACAGGCATAGTGGACGCATCACGCAGCTGCGCCGACACGGTGGTTCCTGCACACACGGAAGATGAAGAAAAAAGCGGCACTCAGGTCTTTACGGCAGTCATAACCGAGTCAAAGACAGGGTTCCGCTAGGACTTCACTTTCGCTGCTGTGGGCGATGAACTATCGCCGCACACCAGTCGGCGCGCAGGCGTACGGGCTCTTAGGGTGCGTTCCACATTAGGATGTGGGATGTGTGAGGGAGGCGATCATGGCTCCGGTGCATGTTCCTCCTTACATGCGCCGGAGCCATGTGCTTTTCGCGGCGCATGCAAAGTACGGCGCTCCAAGGCACTACTCTGTGTGATATGCCCGACACAACGGGCGCACGACCAAGAAAGAGATATATGAATCAGGATAAGTCCCTGCCCAGTTTTGACAAGGTGCTCGTGGCCAACCGCGGTGAGATCGCGGTCCGTGCCTTCCGCGCCGCTTATGAGATCGACGCCAGCACGGTGGCGGTCTATCCCATCGAGGATCGCAACTCCTTCCACCGCTCGCATGCCACCGAGGCCGTGCGCATCGGAGAAGAAGGCGCGCCTGTCAAGGCCTACTTAGATCCGAATGAGATTATCCGCGCCGCCCAGAAAACTGGGGCGGATGCCATCTATCCCGGCTATGGCTTCCTTTCGGAAAACGCCACTCTTGCCCGCAAGTGTGCCGATGCCGGCATCACCTTCGTGGGGCCGCCCGCCGAGATCCTCGATCTCACCGGCGACAAAGCCGCGGCTGTCACCGCCGCCCGCAAGGCTGGACTGCCCACCCTGGAGGAGTCCACACCGAGTGACAATATCGATGACATCGTGGCTGCTGCCGAGGGGCAGGAGTACCCGATCTTTGTGAAGGCCGTGGCCGGCGGTGGCGGACGCGGCATGCGTTTTATCCCCAGCCCCGATAAGCTGCGTGCCCTCGCGGAAGAAGCCTCCCGTGAAGCGCTCTCGGCCTTCGGCGATGCGAGCGTGTATATCGAGCGCGCGGTGATTAACCCGCAGCACATCGAGGTGCAGATCCTCGCCGATAACACCGGTGATGTCATCCACCTCTACGAGCGCGACTGCTCTTTGCAGCGCCGCCACCAGAAGGTGGTGGAGATCGCCCCCGCCCAGCAGCTCAGCGCAGAGCTCCGCGAGAAGATCTGTGCCGATGCGGTGAAGTTCTGTCAGTCCATTGGCTATGTGGGCGCCGGTACCGTGGAGTTCCTCGTGGACGAAAACGGCAAGCACGTGTTCATCGAGATGAACCCGCGCGTCCAGGTGGAGCACACCGTGACCGAGGAGGTCACCCAGGTAGATATCGTGCAGACTCAACTGCGCATCGCCGCGGGTGCCACCTTGAAGCAGCTGGGACTCACCCAGGACGCCATTCACACCGAGGGCGCGGCGTTGCAGTGCCGTATCACCACCGAGGACCCCAATAACGGTTTCCGCCCCGATACCGGCGTGATCACCGCCTACCGCTCCCCGGGCGGCGCGGGCGTGCGCCTAGACGGCGCCGCCATGCTGGGCGGCGAGATTACCGCGCACTTCGACTCGCTATTGGTGAAGATGACCTGCCGTGGCCCGAACTTTGCCATCGCGGTATCGCGCGCCCAGCGCGCTTTGGCCGAGTTCACCGTCTCCGGTGTGGCCACCAATATCGGCTTCCTGCGCGCCCTGCTGCGCGAGGAGGACTTCCTGCACAAGCGGATTTCCACCTCCTTCATCGAGGACCACCCGTGGCTCCTGCAGGCCCCGCCTGCCGACGATGAGCCCAGCCGCATCCTCGAATACCTCGCCGATGTCACCGTCAACCAGCCCAATGGTGCTGCGCCCCAGGTGGGCCGCGCCAAGGCGAAGCTGCCGGTGGTGCCCAAGGGGGAGCGCCCCCGCGGTTCCCGCGATGTGCTCCAGGAGCTCGGCCCGCAGAAGTTCGCCGAGCAGCTGCGCGCGAACACCACGCTCGCGGTCACCGATACCACCTTCCGCGATGCCCACCAGTCCCTGCTCGCCACTCGAGTGCGCCAGTCCGCGCTGGTGCACGCCGCGCGGGCGCAGTCCTATCTCACCCCGGAGTTGCTCTCTGTAGAGGCCTGGGGTGGCGCCACCTACGATGTGGCCCTGCGCTTCCTTCACGAGGATCCGTGGGAGCGGCTGGATCAGCTCCGCGAGGCTATTCCGAATGTGAATATCCAGATGCTCTTGCGCGGCCGCAATACCGTGGGCTACACCCCCTACCCGGACACGGTGTGCCACTCCTTCGTGCAGGAAGCCGCCCGCTCGGGCGTGGATATCTTCCGTATCTTCGATGCGCTCAATGATGTCTCGCAGATGCGTCCCGCCATCGAGGCAGTGCTGGAAACCAACACCGCTGTGGCCGAGGTGGCCATGGCCTACTCCGGCAACCTGGCCGATCCGAATGAGTCGCTCTACACCTTGGACTACTACCTGAAGCTCGCGGAGCAGATCGTGGAGTCCGGCGCCCACATCCTGGCCATCAAGGATATGGCCGGGCTGATGCGCCCGCAGGCGGCCCGCACCCTGGTGTCGGCCCTGCGCAAGGAATTCGACCTGCCGGTGCATGTGCACACCCACGACACCGCTGGCGGCCAGCTGGCGACCTATATGGCGGCGGCTGAGGCCGGTGCCGATGCCGTCGATGGCGCGTCCGCGCCACTGGCGGGCACCACCTCGCAGCCCTCGCTTTCCGCGATTGTGGCGGCTTTTGCCAATACCGAGCGCGATACCGGGCTATCGCTGAAGGCGATCTCCGATATGGAGCCCTACTGGGAGGCCGTGCGCCAAATGTATGCCCCCTTCGAAACCGGGCTGGCCGGCCCCACGGGCCGCGTCTACCGGCACGAGATCCCGGGCGGGCAGCTCTCGAACCTCAAGGCACAGGCCACCGCCTTGGGCTTGGCGGATCGCTTCGAGCTGATCGAGGACTACTACGCAGCAGTGAGCGATATGCTGGGCCGCCCCACCAAGGTGACGCCCTCCTCGAAGGTGGTGGGCGATCTCGCCCTGCACTTGGTCGGCGCGGGCGTAGATCCGGCGGACTTCGCCAAGGATCCGCAGAAATACGACATCCCGGATTCTGTGATCGCCTTCCTCCGCGGCGAGCTGGGCACCCCTCCGGGGGGCTGGCCGGAGCCGCTGCGTAGCCGTGCCCTCGATGGCCGGGCCCAGGGCAAGGACCCGTTGGAGGCGCTGTCCTCCGACTCGGAGGAGGCACTGCGCAGCGAGGATGTGGATACCCGCCGCCAGATGCTCAACCACCTGCTCTTCCCGCAGCCCACCAAGGAGTTCGCCGAGCACCGTCGTCTCTTCGGCGATACCTCGGTGCTGACGGACCGCGAGTTCTTCTACGGCCTGAAGTCCGGCGAGGAATCTCTGATCCGCTTGGAGAACCAGTCCAGTCTCGTGGTGCGTCTCGACGCTATCTCCGAGCCGGACGATAAGGGTATGCGCACCGTGGTGTGCAATGTCAATGGCCAGATCCGCCCCATCAAGGTGCGCGATCGGTCTGTGGAATCCATCACCGCCGCCGCCGAGCAGGCGGACCCGAACAACCCGGGCCATGTGGCTGCCCCCTTCGCCGGTGCGGTCACCGTGAACGCCTCCGTGGGCGATGAAGTCTCCGCCGGTGACGCCGTGGCCGTGATCGAGGCCATGAAGATGGAGGCCTCCATCACCGCCCCCGTGGATGGCACCATCACCCGGGTGGCGCTGCAACAACCCACCAAGGTTGAGGGCGGCGACCTGCTCCTCGTCATCGAGTAGCCGCCGCGCCCGCTGCGCATAAGCGAACTGGCCCCTGTCCGGCAAGGACAGGGGCCAGTTTTTATCGCGAACCGCCTTAGCCGCCACAGAGCGTGTCGCCGCGAGGTGAGCTAGCCGCTCCCCAGGCAGCACAACGTCCTAGACAGCACACAGCCGCGTGTGCACGAGGCATCACGCGGCTATGCGGGAGGGTATGTGACTACTTGATCTCCATGAGCGGCTCGCCCTTGGACACGCCGGAGCCGTTCTCGGCGCTGAGGCCTTCCACGGTGCCGGACTTGTGGGCCTTCACGGGGTTCTCCATCTTCATGGCCTCGAGGACCACAACGGTGTCGCCTTCGTTGACTTCCTGGCCCTCTTCCACGTTCACCTTGATCACGGTGCCCTGCATCGGGGCGACCACGGCGTCACCGGAGACAGCCTTCTTGCCGCCGCCGGCGCGACGCTTCTTGGCCTTCTTCTTGGCGCCGCCAGTGCCACCGCCCAGAGCCATGTCGCCCGGCAGGGCCACCTCGACGCGACGGCCGTCGATCTCCACGACCACCTTCTGGGAGGGGATCTTCTCCTCTTCCTCATCGGCGTCGGCGGGATCCACGTAGGGCTCGATCGGGTTGTCCCACTCCTCTTCGATCCACTTGGTGTAGACGTCGAAGCCTTCACCATCGCCCACGAAGGCGGGGTTCTCCACGATGTGTGCGTGGAAGGGGATCACGGTGGGCAGACCCTCAACAACGTACTCGGCGAGAGCGCGGCGGGAGCGCTGTAGCGCCTCCTCGCGGGTCTCTCCGTAGACGATGAGCTTTGCCAGCATGGAGTCGAACTGGCCACCGATCACGGAACCCTGAACGATACCGGCGTCCATGCGCACGCCCGGGCCGGAGGGCTCGTGATACTTCACCACGGTGCCGGGGGCCGGCATGAAGTTGGAGCCAGCGTCCTCGCCGTTGATACGGAACTCGAAGGCGTGACCGCGCGGCTTGGGGTCTTCCTTGATGTGCAGCTCGCGGCCCTCGGCGATGCGGAACTGCTCGCGCACGAGGTCCAGGCCGGTGGTCATCTCGGTGACGGGGTGCTCCACCTGCAGACGGGTGTTCACCTCGAGGAAGGAGATGAGTCCATCCGAGCCCACCAGATATTCGACGGTGCCAGCACCGTAGTAGCCGGCCTCCTTACAAATACGCTTAGCGGACTCATGCAGCTGGGTGCGCTGCTCATCGGTGAGGAACGGGGCAGGGGCCTCCTCAACGAGCTTCTGGAAGCGGCGCTGCAGGGAGCAGTCGCGGGTGCCGGCAACCACGACGTTGCCGTGCATATCGGCCACCACCTGGCACTCCACGTGGCGGGCCTTGTCTAGGTAGCGCTCCACGAAGCACTCGCCGCGACCGAAGGCGGCAGTGGCTTCACGGGTAGCGGAATCGTAGAGGTCGGCGACCTCTTCCATCTTGTAGGCCACCTTCATGCCGCGGCCGCCGCCGCCGAAGGCTGCCTTAATGGCGATGGGCAGGCCGTGCTCCTCAGCGAAGGCCACCACCTCATCGGCGTCCTTGACCGGCTCCTTGGTGCCCGGAGCCATCGGTGCTTCGGCGCGCAGCGCGATGTGGCGAGCGGTGACCTTATCGCCGAGATCGTTGATGGACTGCGGGGAGGGGCCAATCCAAATCAGGCCGGCATCGATGACGGCCTGGGCGAAGTCGCCGTTCTCCGACAGGAAGCCGTAGCCAGGGTGAATGGCGTCGGCGCCGGACTTCTTGGCGGCATCGAGGATCTTGTCGAAGACCAGGTAGGACTCTGCAGAGGTGGAGCCGCCGAGGGCGAATGCCTCATCGGCCAAGGCGACAAAGGGTGCCTCGGCATCAGGCTCGGCGTAAACCGCAACGCTGGCGATTCCTGCATCGCGAGCGGCACGGATAACGCGGACGGCGATCTCACCACGGTTGGCAACCAGCACCTTGGTGATCTTCTTTTGTTCGACGGTCACTAAAACCCCTCCTGAGTTTTGAAAACCTTTAAGTTTTTGCTGTGCGATCCTCGCTATGCACAGGCATGCGCAGTGAGGATAGCGTCGGGCTACCTGTCATTGTTACACACCTAACAACAAAGCAAAGGCGGCTTGGATTAGTTATTTCGTAATTACCCCCACCGTCCACACCTAAATTCGGGTAAGGCGTGCAGGTGGTGTGGGGCGAGACGGACACCTGCGCACCCCAGATACTCCTGCTCCCGTGGCCTTATTTTCCCTGCACAGCGTCCGCGGGCTCGGATGCGGTGTGAGAGGCACGGGCATAAGTGAAGGCACACCGGCCGAGGCGAAGCCGGAAGTCGGAGACGTCCTCGGGGTGTGCCTAGTGATGCTAGTCGGAATGTCTTGTGAGCAAAAGTAGAGGTCGCTGAGCTGCCGTTGCTGCGCGCGCCGGCAGCGTCGCGCGGCCGCTGGGTTCGCTACTCGAGCGTGCCCGGCTCCTCGCCGTGCACGATGGGCATGCCGATCATATTGCCCCACTCGATCCAGGAGCCGTCATAGTTACGGACATTGCTGAAGCCGAGCAGGTACTTGAGCACGAACCAACTGTGCGCGGAGCGATCGCCGAGACGGCAGTAGACGATGGTGTCGGCGTCCTTGTCGTAGTCGGCGTAGAGCTCAGCGAGTTCTTCGCGGGAGCGGAAGCGCGAATTGGCGTAGACGGCCTTATTCCACGGCACGTTGATGGCGGTGGGGATGTGGCCGGTACGGGAGACGGTGTCGGCGGGATAGCCCTCGGCGTTGGAGGCGGCGCCGGTGTACTCGTCGGGCTCGCGGACATCGAGCAGCGTGGTGTCACCGAGCTTGGCCCGCACCTCGGCCACGAGGCTGCGGTGCTCGGAGTCATCGCGGACGGGCACCTCGTAGTTGGTGCGGGGATACTCCGGCACCACGAAGCTGGTGTCGCGCTCCTCGGCCATCCAAGCATCGCGGCCGCCATTGAGCAGGCGCACGTCTTTGTGGCCGAAGAGGGTGAATACCCAGAAGGTATAGGCGGCCCACCAATTGGACTTATCGCCGTAGATCACCACGGTGTCATCATTGGCGATGCCCTTCGAGCGCATGAGCTCGGCGAATTGTTCGGCGGTGATGTAATCGCGGATTAGCGGATCATTGAGCTCGCCGCGCCAGTCGATGCGCACCGCCCCAGGCACGTGGCCGATGTCGTAGAGGAGGGTGTCTTCGTCGGATTCCACCACGCGGAGCCCGGGGGTGCCCAGACGTGCGGACAACCAGGACGCCGACACGATCTTCTCCGGATGGGCATAGTCCGCGAGCACGGGGTTGGGGTCAAAAGGGATCGGCATGGACAATCACATTCCTCATACAGTGGGCGTTAGGTGTGCGAGGCCGTGGCCTAGCGCGTGACGACGCTAGGAGCTAGCATCGTCTGCCATCCTGCCGGCAGTGGCCTGCAGTGGTGGCAGCGAGCACGAACCCGCACACTCGAGAAGCTTCCATTCTACTTTTATCACCAGTTGGGGCATCACTCTCACTCGCGCAGTGTGTCATTCATTACGCTTTAAGGGCATGTGGAGCGAAAGTAACAGTGCTGCCTTAGAATTATCTGAGTAATGGTTGTCGAGGCATTTTCCTCTATTAAGCACTCACTTAGTGAGAGTTTCACGACGTACACAGTGCTCAGTAAGCACTCGATCCCGGAAGTAATTCTCTTAGCGCCTCCGCGTCGAGCGCACATCTACGTATCGTTGTGCTGCTGAGCAGTGTCGTTAGCGGGCCTGCTGACTATTACGCACCGGCTGAAGTATGGTGCGCCACGCGCCCTACAGCCAGCGCAGTTTATGTGATCTTCACATCTGCATGCACGACTCACAATCGCTCTACAAGGAGAGTTTTAGGCTTATGAAGAAGGGTATCGTCGTTTTCGAGGTTGAAGGCGGCAACGACAAGCAGTTCAACGGTCACCGCAAGGACACCCTGCCGATCGTGAACGCCATTAAGGAAAAGGGCTGGAAGTCCGAGGTGGTGTTTTACCGCCCCGAGTGGTCCGAGCAGCTTTTTGAGTACGTGTCCGAGAACTTCGACGCCTATATTTCCCGCGTCAATCCCGGCAATATCCCCGGCGGCGAGAAGGGCTACTTCACCCTCCTCACCAAGCTCTCCGAGGAGGCCGGCCTGGTGGGCATGTCCACCCCGGAGGAAATGATGGCCTATGGCGCCAAGGACGCCCTGGTCAAGCTCGCCTCTACCGACTTGGTGCCGGATGATACCTACGCTTACTACGACGTGGAGAAGTTCCACTCCACCTTCCCGTCCTCCCTGTCCTATGGTGAGCGCGTGCTCAAGCAGAACCGCGGCTCCACCGGCTCCGGCATCTGGCGCGTGCAGCTGGAGGATAAGGAATTGGCGGCCTCCGTCGAGCCCGGCACCGAGCTGCCCCTCGACACCAAGCTCAAGTGCACCGAGGCCGTGGACAACCACACCGAGGTTCGTGAGCTCGGCGAGTTCATTGACTTCTGTGAGCAGTACATCATCGGCGACAACGGCATGCTGGTCGATATGCGCTTCATGCCGCGCATCGTCGAGGGCGAGATCCGCATTCTGCTGGTGGGCCCGCACCCGGTGTTCGTGGTGCACAAGAAGCCGGCCGCAGGCGGCGACAACTTCTCCGCCACCCTCTTCTCCGGCGCCAAGTACTCCTATGACAAGCCGGAAGAGTGGCAGGAGCTCATCGACATGTTCGCCGATGTGCGTCCGGTCATCGCGGAGAAGCTCGGTGGCGACAACATCCCGCTGATCTGGACCGCCGACTTCATGCTGGACGACGCCGAGGATGGCGGCGACACCTACGTGCTCGGTGAGATCAACTGCTCCTGCGTGGGCTTCACCTCCGAGCTGGACATGGGTATCCAGGAAATGGTGGCCGAGGAGGCTATCAAGCGCGTGGAGGCCAAGCACGCTTAAGAGCGCGCCCCCGTGGGGCATAGCTCGAGCGCCGCATAAGCGCTGGGCCCGGACTCGATGAATCTCATCGGGGCCGGGCCTTCGCCATGGTCTGGGCCGGTTTTATAATCAGCCCATAGAGTCACGATGCCTCGTATAAAGGAGATTCACCATGACTGATGTGCAGTCCCTCGAACGGCGCATCGCCGCCCTCGAGTTGAACCAGCGGCGGCTGATGGTGCTGCTGCGGCCCGGCAGCGATGATGAAAAGGCTTTTGTGCGCGCGGTACTCGCCGCCGGTCTCGACGCCACCCAAGAGGTGGATGCGCTGAATACTATTCGCGCTTTTGTGGTGGATGATGCCCAGCGGGAGAACGCCTTAGGGCGGATCCGCACCGAGGCGGTGAAGCAGGCCGCATCCACCAAGCCGCGCACCCTCACTGGGCTCGTGGAAAGCGTGATGCTGATCGTCGGCGATGTGTGGGTGGCGGAGTCGCTGGTGGCGGCGGTGCGCACCCAGGAGCCGCAGCATGCGCGCTGGGAGCAGCTCGATCACGAGGACGTGATGAAGGAGTGGCCGCGCGTCTAGCGCAGGAGGGTGGCGGCGGCCTCGGGGGCGGCGTCTTTCAGCATCTGCTCGCAGCGCTCGTATTCCGCCGTATCGTCGATCATCGCCGATACCCGTGCGAGGGCGGCGATAGCGCGCAGCACTCCGCGGTTCGGCTCATGGGAGTAGGGCAGTGGCCCCCAACCCTTCCAGCCGTGGGCGCGCAGCCGGTCGAGGCCGCGGTGATAGCCGGTGCGGGCATAGGCATAGGCCTGCGCCCGATCGCTATCGCTGTCGGCGGTGGCTAGGGCCTCTTCTGCGAGCTGGGCCCAGAGCAGCGGTGATTCGGGGTGGCTGAGCACCGCAGACACCAGCGGGCCGGCGGCATCGGCGGCCGGATCCTCCGGCAGGTGCAGTGGCGGTGGAGCGAGCATATCCTTAAATTGCGTCATGGCTTCCGAGGATAGTCGCCGCAGCAGCCTCAGCGCAGAAATTCATGGACCTCATAGCCCAGCTGATACAGCGCTGAGCGAAGCACCGGCAGCGACAGCCCGATCACGCTCGAGGGATCGCCCTCGATGCGATCAATAAACCAGCCGCCGATGGCTTCGAGAGTAAAAGCCCCAGCACATTCCAGCGCTTCGCCGGTGCGGGCATAGGCCTCAATATCGCGGTCACTGGCCTCGGCAAAACGCAGGCGGGTCTGCGCAGACTTATTGACGCAGCCCCGCGGCGAGATAATGCAGTGGCCCGTGATGAGCGTGGCGGTGCGTCCCCGCTGCGCCCGCCAGCGCTCGATGGTTGCCTCCACGGTGTGGGGCTTGCCCTGGAGGTGGCCGTCGATAAGCAACATGGAATCGCAGCCCACCACGATATCTGTGGCGAAGTGCTCGGCTACCGCCTCTGCCTTGGCGCGAGCGAGAGCACTGACGATCTCCTGCGGTTCTCGCCCCGCCAGCTCGGCCTCGATGGCGCGCTCATCCACCTCTGCGGGCTGGCACAGTGGCTCGACGCCGGCGGCGCGCAGGATGGAGCGGCGGGACGGGGAGGCGGAGGCGAGAACGAGACGCATGTGCACAGATCCTAGCTGGTGGCCTTCTTGCCCACCCAGCGGTACATGGCCGCGGCGGCACCAGCGAAGACGAGCACGCCCAGCCATTGCGCGATCGGGGCGAAGTCCTCGCCGAATAGCGCCAGCGGATCCGAGGTGCCTGCGGCAGCGATGATGCCGGCGTTGAGCACGCCGAATAGCGACTCACCCACAATAAGGCCGGTGGCCAGCAGCACGCCGAGGCGCTTGATCGGCTCCGGATCATCGTGCTTATCGGCCCAGCGGTTGTAGAAGAAACCGATGAAGGCACCAATCGGCACGATGAGGGTGAGGGACACAGGCAGATACATGCCCATGCCCACCGCCAGCGGCGGCAGGGAGAAGCGGGTGGTGCGGCGGAGGATCTCGTCTACCACGATGATGCCGGCACCGATGAGCGCGCCCAAGCCGATGCGGCTCCAATCCAAGGAATTGCCAAAGATGCCCTCAGCCACGCTGGACAGCAGCGCCGCCTGGGGTGCGGCCAGAGCATCCGGGCCGGCGCCCTCCATGCCCACGAAACCGAAACCGGTGAGCATCAACTGCAGCACCGGCGGAATGATGGCGGAGCCGAAGAGCACACCGATGATCAGCGCGAACTGCTGGCGCCACGGAGTTGCACCCACCAGCTGGCCGGTCTTGAGGTCCTGCAGGTTATCGTTCGAGATGGTGGCAATACCGAATACCACCGCCGAGGTAAACAGCGTATAGGCCACCAAGGCGGTGGCGTTGGTTTCGTGCTCATTGCCGGTGACCAGCTTGATCAGCAGTGCCGCGGTGATCACCACGATGATGCCCACACCCGAGATCGGGGAGTTGGAGGCTCCAATGAGACCGGCCATATAGCCGCAGATACCGGCCACCACCAGGCCCACCAGCAGCACGTAGATGATGCTCAGCAGCACCAGGCCGGTGGTGTGGTGGGTGATGGAGGAATCCTTCACAAACAGCCACAGCAGCAGCCCCACCGGCAGCATAGAGATCAGGGTGGTGGTGACCACGATGCTGAAGGGAATATCGCGCTCCGTGAGGGGCACGGACTGGCCATCGTGGCGGGCGCGGGAGGAGGCCAGAGCATCCTTCATGCCGGAGATGATGGGGCCAATGATCTTCAGCAGGGTCCAGATGGCGGCCACCGCCATGGCGCCAGCACCCACGAAACGCACATCCGAGGAGAACATGGCGGGCACGACCTCGTCGAGGACCCCGCCAGCGGAAATATCCTCGGAGGTGAAGATGGGCAGCAGCACACCATAGGAGATGGCGAAGCCCACGAGCATGGCAATACCCACGGCCACGCCCACTAGGTGGCCGACGCCGATCAGTGCCAGGGAGAGGCTGCCGCCGATCATGGTGCCGCCGGCACCGAACTTGAAGGTGGAGGTGACCGAGCCCGCCACGGCGCGTACCGCGGCCAGCAGGCCATAGCCGGCAGAGACCAGCGCGCCGCCGACGATCACGGCGAGCCCGCGCTTATTCTCCTCGACTGAGCCTTGCTCATCGCCCACCTTGAGCACCTCGGCGGCGGCGACGCCCTCGGGGTAGGGCAGATCCGAGCCGGTGACGAGGGCGCGGCGCAGCGGGATGGAATACATCACGCCCAAGATGCCGCCAATGGCGCACACGAAGGCCGTCTCCCAGTAGCTGAAGCCGCTCCACCAGCCGATCATGACGAGGCCGGGGAGCACGAAGATAATGGCAGATAGGGTGCCGGCGGCAGAGGCGATGGTCTGCACAATATTGTTTTCTTGGATGGTGTGGCCTGCGAACTTACGCAGGATCGCCATCGAGATCACCGCAGCCGGGATGGAGGTGGCAAAGGTGAGCCCCACCTTCAGTCCCAAGTACACATTGGCGGCGGTGAAGACCAGGGTAATGAGACCACCGATGATGACCGCTCTAAGCGTTAACTCACTGATCGGGCCGCGCGTCTGCGCCGCGGGCGAGCCCGTGTCGGAGGTTGTCGCGTTCATGTTCCTCTTTTCCATCGTGAAGAAGACAAAACTGGACGAGCCGGTGGCCGCGCGGACGCCCCAGCTCAGTCGATGCAGGCTGGCTGGGATGACGCTCGGCGCCACGGACCGCCACAGTGAAAGCGTTGTGCTAACGGCAACAATTATCCTCTTCCCGCCTGCACGGGGTGTGCTCGGGGCAGGTTAAGGCCATGGAAAGGGGGCGTAGGTGGTGGCTACACACGCGACAGCGCCGCCGCGTTCTACCACACGGGGTACAACGGGGCGGCGCTGGAAGCGCGAGGCTGCTTCTGCGAGAGCTAGTAGAAGCTGACGTTGCGGAATGCGTTGGGGTTATAGGTGGTCGGGCGGTTGAGCCGCTCGGCGTAATTGCCCCACTTGTTGCGGTCGACTTCTTTCTTCTCGGCTGCCGCGGCCGCAGAAGCAAGCCCAGCGAACACGGTGGTCAATGCGGCCACCTGAGCGTCGCTCGGATTGCCCTTGACGATACTCAAGAAGGGCTTCTTTGCAGCCTCTGCTGCCTCAGTGGTCTCTGGGGAATCCGTGTTCTCCGGACGGGAGTCTGACATGCTTTCTTCCTTTAAACTTCTCGTGGGCTCGCGCGTGGTAGCCGGCTTAGAGCGGGATATTTCCGTGCTTCTTGGCGGGAACGCTGACAACCTTGCGGTCGAGCAGGCGCAGGCCCTCGATGATCTGGCCGCGGGTCTCGGACGGCGGGATCACGGCGTCGACGAAGCCGCGCTCGGCAGCCATGTAGGGGTTAACGAGTTCGCGATCGTACTCGGCCTCGTATTCCTTCATCAACTCCTGGACATCCTTGCCTTCCTTGGCGGCGGCCTTGAGCTCCTTGCGGTAGATGAAGCCCACGGCGCCGGAGGCGCCCATCACGGCGATCTGTGCGGTGGGCCATGCGAGCACGATGTCCGCGCCCATTTCCTTGCCGCCCATCACGCAGTAGGCGCCGCCATAGGACTTGCGGGTGATCACGGTGATCTTGCCGACAGTGGCCTCGCAGTAGGCGTAGAGCAGCTTCGCGCCGCGGCGAATGATGCCCTCGTACTCCTGGTTGGTACCGGGCAGGAAGCCGGGCACATCCACGAACTCGAGGATCGGGATATTGAAGGCATCGCAGGTGCGCACGAAGCGGGCGGCCTTCTCGGAAGCCTTGATGTCCAAGCAGCCGGCGAATTGCATCGGCTGGTTGGCCACAATACCCACGGAGCGGCCCTCGACGCGGCCGAAACCGATGATGATGTTTTCGGCGTAGTTTTCCTGAATCTCCAAGAAGTCGCCATCATCGATGATGCGGGTGATGACGTCCTTCATGTCATAAGGCTGGTTCGGGGAATCCGGAATGAGGGTGTCCAGCTCCAGGTCAGCTTCGTTGATGTTGTCCTGGATGGAGCCTTCCATGATCTCCGCCTCAACACGCGGGGCCTCGTCGCGGTTGTTCTGCGGGAGGAAGCCGATGAGCTCGCGCACCCAGTCGAGGGCGTCGGCGTCATCTGCGCCGGTGTAGTGGGAGGTACCGGAGGTGGCCATGTGGGTGGAGGCGCCACCCAGCTCTTCCTGGGTCACTTCCTCACCGGTGACGGTCTTGATCACCGAGGGGCCGGTGATGAACATCTTGGAGGTCTTGTCCACCATCACGATAAAGTCCGTGAGGGCGGGCGAGTAGACGTGGCCGCCAGCGCAGGCGCCCATGATCAGCGAGATCTGCGGGATCACGCCGGAGGCTTGGGTGTTGCGGAAGAAGATCTTGGAGTAGAGGCCGAGGGACACCACGCCCTCTTGAATGCGGGCACCCGCACCCTCGTTGATACCGATGATCGGCACGCCGGTCTTAATCGCCATATCCATGATCTTGACGATCTTTTCGCCGTAGACCTCGCCGAGGGCGCCACCGAAGACGGCGCCATCCTGGGAGAATACACACACCTTGCGGCCGTCGATGGTGCCATAACCGGTGACGACACCGTCGGTGACGGGGCGCTTGGCATCGAGGCCGAAGTTCTTGGAGCGGTGCCGGGCGAGGGCGTCGATCTCCACGAAGGAGCCATCATCGAGCAGGTACTCAATGCGCTCACGAGCGGTCTTCTTACCCGCCTCGTGGACTTTCTCCACCGAGGCAGGGCCCATTGGGGCGTGGGTTTCGGTCAGGCGTGCTCGCAGATCGGCGAGCTTGCCTGCGGTCGTGTTTACGTCGGGCATGGTATCGCCCGGAGTCTGTGCGGCAGTCATAGTTCCTAAGTTTAGGTGTTGAAGGCCACAATGTTGCCCAAAGCGGCGTGCATTTCAATTTTCACCGCAAAAATCCACGTATACGGGGGTAATGTTCGGAGGGAAAACCCCACCTCGCCTCGGGATGAGGTGGGGTATGGGGTGGTAGGACGGTGGTTCGCTGCCCTAGCCGCAGGCCCTAGAGCGGCATATTGCCGTGCTTGCGGGCGTGGCGGTGTTCCACCTTGGAACGCAGCAGGCGCAGATTGCGAATGATGGACTCGCGTGTCTCCGAGGGCAGAATGACGGCGTCGATAAGCCCGCGCTCGGCAGCCTGATAGGGGGTGAGGAAGTGGTCGTTGTACTCCCGCTCATAGGATTCGATGAGCGCGGCTACGTCCTTGCCCTCGGCGGCGGCTGCAGTCAGCTCCTTGCGGTAGATGAACCCCACCGCGCCGGCTGCGCCCATTACCGCGATCTCCGCGGTCGGCCACGCCAGATTTACATCGGCGCCGAGGCCCTTGGAGCCCATCACGCAATAGGCGCCGCCATAGGCCTTGCGCATGGTCACGGTGATCTTCGGCACGGTGGCCTCGCCATAGGCGTAGAGCAGCTTCGCGCCACGACGCAGAATGCCGCCATATTCTTGGGCTGCACCGGGCAGGAAGCCGGGCACATCCACCAGCATCACGATCGGGATGTTGAAGCTATCGCAGGTGCGCACGAAGCGGGCGGCCTTCTCGGAGGAATCGATATCGAGGCAGCCGGCGAAATGCAGCGGCTGATTCGCCACGAATCCCACCGGCTGGCCATCGACGTGGCCGAAGGCGGTGACGACACTCTCGGCGCGATCGGCCTGGATCTCGAAGTAATCGGCGTCATCGGTGAGGGCGGAGATCACATCGCGCACATCATAGGGAACGCTGGGCGAGTCCGGGATGATGGAATCGAGGGCCAGCTCCTCCACGCTCGGCAGCTCCGCGAGATCCACCGGATCCTCCGGCGGGGCCTGGTCGCGGTTGTTATTCGGCAGATAGCGCAGCAAGTCCTGCACCCACTCGAGCGCATCCTCGTCCGAGGTGGCGGTGTAGTGGGTGTTGCCGGCGGTGGACATGTGGGTGGAGGCTCCGCCCAGCTCCTCTTGACTAATGAGCTCGCCGGTGACGGTCTTGATCACGTCCGGGCCGGTGACGAACATCTTGGAGCTTTCATCGACCATCACCACGAAGTCGGTGAGGGCGGGGGAGTAGGCGTTGCCGCCGGCGCAGGCGCCCATGATCACCGAGATCTGCGGCACCACGCCGGATGCCTGCACGTTCTGGTAGAAGGTCTGCGCGATGAGATCCAGCGAGACGGCGCCTTCTTGGATGCGGGCGCCCGCGCCCTCGTACAGGCCGATGAGGGGGCGGCCAGTGGTGGTGGCGAGTTCCATGATCTTGATCATCTTTTCGCCATAGACCTCTCCGAGGGCGCCGCCAAAGACCGCAGCATCCTGGGAGAAGACACAGACTTCCCGCCCGTCGATGGTGCCCCAGCCGGTGACAATGCCATCGGTGAGCGGCCGGCGTGCGTGCATGCCGAAATCGTGGGTGCGGTGGCGTGCCAGCTGATCGGTTTCCACGAAGGAGTCCTCATCCAGCAGGAAATCGAGGCGTTCCCGTGCGGTGAGTCGGCCTTGGTCGTGCCGCTTCTCAATGGGGCGGGTGCCCATGGGGGTGGCAGCTTCGGAACGCAGCTGTTTTAAGCCGGCGATCTTTTCGGCGGTGGTGGGGCGTCGATTCGGATCGGGGAGGGTGTCGGCGCGCAAAGGTGAGGAAATTGTCATGTTTGGGGATAGTAGAGCATTCTTTGTTTTGTGTCTAGAAATTTCGGGCATGTCGCCCAACTTTTTCCGTGTTCTCCCACACAGCCGCCGCGGCGAGCACTGTGCTGCGGTGGCCACAATCCGGTGCATAGGGCGAATAAACGACTAGTCTTGGAGGGCATGAACGAGCGCAGACCAATTGATACGGCCCGACTCCACCAGCGTGTCGTGGGTCATGGTCCTTTTACGCACCTCTACTACACCGAAGAAACGGGTTCGACGAACACAGATCTCGCTCGGGCGGCCACCGAGGGCGCCCCCACCTGGTCCGCGGCGGTGACCGAATCCCAAACCGCCGGCAAGGGGCGCAAGAACCGCGTGTGGGTCACCCCGCCGTATTCTCAGGTCACGCTGTCTGTGTTATTCCGCCCGCACGGCTCCGCCCTCGCGCGGCTGGGAACAATGCCGCTGATGACAGGGTTGGCGCTTATCGACGCCTTGCGCGAGCACTCCATCAACGCCCAATTGAAGTGGCCCAATGATGTGCTGCTCAATGGCAAGAAGCTCTGCGGCATCCTCGGCGAAGCCGTCTCCTTGGGCGAGGAGCCGGCGCTGGTGATGGGTCTGGGCCTCAATGTCTCGCTCACCCAGGAGGAGCTGCCGGTGCCGCACGCCACCTCGCTCGAGCTAGAAGGCTATGAGGTAGACCGCACCGATCTCGTCGGCGATATTCTCTTGGCGCTGCATCACCGCCTCGGCCAGTGGGCGGCCGGGGTCATAAGCCCCATGGACGCCTACCGCCAGGTGTGCAGCTCTATTGGGCAGCAGGTGCGGGTGCATCTCTCGGAAACGCAGGTACTGGAGGGGGAGTGTGTGGGTGTGGGCGATGATGGCCGCATCCACGTGCGCGATTCGGCCGGCGAGCTCCACCAGCTCTCCGCCGGTGATGTGGAGCATCTGCGGCTGAAGCGCTAGGCTGTGAGGCCACTATGACCATTGTGGACAACCGCGAGCGCTGCATCTTTGACGCCACCACCCCGGTGACAGGATTGACCTTCCCGGCGCTCGAACTCGTGCTGTGGACAGGGCTGGCGTGGATCGCCATCGGCTTTTTCGATCGCCTGCCCGGCAGCCCCGGCTATGAGCAGGTGGGCTATTTTCCCGCAGAAACCCGCGGGCTGGTGCTACTGCTGTGGATACTGCTGGTGCTGTGGCGCTTCGTGCTGCCCGTGGTGCGCGCCCGTCGCCGCCGCTTCACGGTGACCACCCAGCGGGTAGTGGTGCGCGGGCCCGCTCTGCGTGCCCGTTCCCAGTCAATTGGGATGCGCTATATCTACCGGGCGAGCAAGCAGCGCGGCGCCGTGGTCCTCGAGGTGGCCGGCCAACCCCACCCCATGGTCTTTCGCGGGGTACCTAAGCCCAAGCAGGCGGTCAAGGCAATTAATTCCGTGCTGGCGCAGCGGCGCTAGGCGGGCGGTGGTTGGAGTGGCCTCAAATACCCAGCGGGGTCTTTGACCTCCTACACTGTGTATCTGTGACTACAGAGCAGCCAGCTAGCGACCACATGTCCGCCCACGCCCCCGGCTTTCCGATCGTCGCCGTGATCGGCGATGGTCAGCTCGCCCGCATGATGCAGACGGCGGCCATCGAATTGGGGCAATCCTTGCGCGTGCTTGCCTCCCGCCCAGACTCCTCGGCCGCGCAAGTGGCCCACGATGTGTATATCGGCGATTACACCGATCTGGATGATCTCCGTGCGGTCTGTGCCGGAGCGGACGTGGTGACTTTCGATCACGAGCATGTGCCCAATGAGCACCAGCACACCCTCATCGGCGAGGGCGTCAATATCCAGCCCCGCCCTGAGGCGCTGGTCTACGCCCAAGACAAGCTGCTGCAGCGGCGCCACCTCAGCGAGCTGGGCGCGCCCGTACCGGACTTTGCCGCCATCACCAGCATCGCCGACGCCCGAGAGTTCTTCGCCCGCGTCAACGGCGCAGTATGCCTCAAGGCGCGCCGCGGCGGCTATGACGGCAAGGGCGTGTGGTTTGTCGATAGCGAAGAGGAGCTGTGCGAACGCGTGGAGACACTGCTCGCGCAGGGCATTGACCTCATGGCCGAGACCAAGGTGGAGCTGCGCCGCGAGCTCTCGGCCATGGTGGCGCGCCGCCCTTCTGGTGAATGCGTGAGCTGGCCGGTGGTGGAGTCGGTGCAAGAAAACGGGGTGTGTGCGCTGGCGGTCGCCCCGGCCCCTAGCCTCGATGAGAGCGTCGAGGCGCGCACCGCCGCGATGGCGCGGCGAGTGGCGGACACACTCGGGGTGACGGGGGTGCTGGCGGTGGAGCTCTTTGAAACCACCGCGGGCGAAATTTTTGTCAACGAGTTGGCCATGCGTCCCCACAACACTGGGCACTGGACCCAGGATGGCTGTGTGACCAGCCAATTCGAGCAGCATCTTCGCGCGGTGCTGGATATGCCGCTGGGGGCTACAACCCCCACCGCCGGCTACACGGTGATGGCCAATATCCTCGGCGGCGAGGAGGATCCAGAGCTCAGCTGGGCCGAGCGCCAGGCCGAGGTGTGGAAGCGCTATCCCCAGGCCAAGATTCACCTTTATGGCAAGGGCTATCGCCCGGGGCGCAAGATCGGGCACGTCAATCTCAGTGGCGAAGGCGATGCGGACGCCCTGCGTGCCGATGCGCGCGCCGCCGCCTATTTCATGGTTCATGCACACTGGCCCTCACAGTCGTGAGCGCCCGCGAGCGGATGTTCGAAGGAGAAAAAGAATGCAGCCAGTAGTTGGAATTATCATGGGCTCGGACTCGGACTGGCCCACCGTGGAGCCTGCCGCGGAGATCCTCGCCGAGTTCGGGGTGCCTTTTGAGGTGGGCGTGGTCTCGGCGCACCGCACCCCAGAGCGGATGCTGGACTATGCCCGCGAGGCTCACACCCGCGGCCTGAAGTGCATCATCGCCTGCGCCGGAGGGGCCGCGCACCTGCCCGGCATGGTGGCTGCGGCCACTCCTTTGCCGGTGATCGGCATTCCGCGGGCACTGAAGGATCTCGATGGCATGGATTCGCTGCTCTCGATCGTGCAGATGCCCGGCGGCGTGCCGGTGGCCACCGTCTCTATCGGCGGGGCGAAAAACGCCGGCCTGCTCGCCGTGCGGGTGCTCTCCGCTGGTGATTCCTCCCTGCTGGAGAAGATGGTGGACTACCAGGAGAATATGAAAAACGAGGTCTTGGAAAAAGACCGCGCCCTGCAGAAGAAGCTGCTCGGGTGAGTCCCCAGCCGCGGCCCGTGGTGGTGCTGGGCGCCAGCGTGGAGCATGCCCAGCCGCGCCGCCCCCTCGAGCGGCGGCTGCGTGCGGCCCTCGTCCCCGGCCGTGCAGCAATCGCCCGCGGGGACGTGGTGGTGGTTACTGGCCGCGATGAGGCGCCGGTAATGGCACAGTGGCTGGCGGAGCACGGCATCGACCGCGCCTCGATCATGCTGGAAGACCGAGCGGAATCCACCAATGAGAATCTGGAGCACGTGCGCGAGCTGCTACGGGAGCACTATGGGCGAGAGGACATCCGCTATGTGGTGGTCTCGAATCGCTTCCATCTGCCCCGCATCCGGCTGTGGGCGTGGCATCACGGCTACGAGGTAGAGACGATCGGGGCGCCCACTCCCTTCCCCGAGGTGCTGTGGTTATGCCTGCGGGAAGCGGGGGCGCTGGCGCATTCAGCGCTGCGAATCGTCTGGCGGAAGCTGAAACCTATTCTGGCCGCTGCGCCACAGGGTCACCGTGGCGATCACCAGGACGAGGGCCAGTAGTGCCGGCCATACCTCCGGCTCGGGGCGGAGAATATTAGCCACCGCCTGCGCCACGGCGACTGCGGCGAACGTGCCGCAGAACCCCACGAGCGCCTCCCACACCAATTTCTTACGCCTCATCTCACTCGACTGTGACACAGCGGCGATCCTTCCTCGAGCATTGGACGTGTGTATTCTCCGCGGCCCATCTTATCGGCCGTCGGTTTAGCCCTTCACGCCGCCGGCGGTGAGGCCGGCAACAATGCGGCGCTGGAATACCAGCACCATGATCACCAGCGGCACGGTCACCAAAGCGCCGGCGGCCATGATGGCCGCGTAAGGGTACTCGAACGCCGAGGGCCCAGAGAAACGGGCGATGGCGACCGTCACCGGCTCGGTGCTGGTGGTGGAGAGCTGCTTGGACAGCATGAACTCGTTCCAGGTGGCGATGAAGGCGAGAATAGCGGTGGTAAACAGCGCTGGCGCGGCCAGCGGCAAGAGCACCGTGCGGAAGGCCTGGCCACGGCTGGCACCGTCGACGCGGGCCGCCTCCTCGAGCTCCCAGGGCAGCTGCTGGAAGAAGGAGACGAGGGTGTAGATGGTCAGCGGCAGCGCAAAGGAGATATTCGGGATGATCAGCGCCCGGTAGGTGCCGATCCAACCGAGATCGCCGAAGAGCTGGAAGAGCGGGGTCACCAAAGCGATACCGGGAAACATGGAGGCGGCCAGCACGATACCGGTGACAAAGCCCTTGGCAGGAAAGTCGAGCCGCGCCAAGGCATAGGCGGTGAACACGCCCACCATCACGGCCAGCACGGTGGTGACCACGCCAATGAGCAAGGAATTGCCGATGGCGCCGAGAAAGTCATTGCCCTTATCGGTGGCCAGGGCGTCGCGGAAGTTATCTAAGGTGACGTGGGTGGGCCACGGAGTGGTGTCGAAAGTGTGGGAGCTATCGCGCAGCGCGGTCACGAGCATCCAGTAGAAGGGGGCCAGGCCCCAGACCAGAATCAGGATCACGCCGATATAGTTGCGCAGTGCTTTCATCGCTGGGCCTCCTTCAGCTGCAGCGGGGTATCCACCGCGGGCAGGGCCACGGTAGACGAGGGGAGTGCATCATCGTCATCGGTCGTGCGTTCGTCCTGGGTGGCACTGCGGTTGACGTCAGCGCCGAGGAAACGAATCATGATGAACGCGACGGCGAAGATGAGCAGGAAGATCAGGGTGGACAGCGCCGAGGCGGAGTTGAAGTTATTTTGCCGCAGGTCCTCCACCACCAGCTGCGAGATCGTCGCGGTGGGGGAGTTGGAGGATGCCGAGATCATAATGACCGGCAAGTCGTACATGCGCAGGGTATCCAGGGTGCGGAAAAGCACCGCCACCATCAGCGCCGGCCGAACCAGCGGTAGGGTGATTTGGCGGAAAATCTGCCAGGAATTCGCGCCATCGACCTTGGCGGCCTCGTAGACCTCCTTCGGGATCATCTGCAGCCCAGCCAAGATCAGCAACGCCATAAACGGGGTGGTTTTCCACACATCGGCGACGATCACCGCGAAACGCGCCGCCCAGGGATCAGTGGTCCACGCGACGTCGTGGCCCAGCAGGGAGTTAATCACCCCGTGCGGGGCGAAGATGAACTGCCACAGCTTCGCGGTGACCGCCGTGGGAATCGCCCACGGGATGAGCACCGCAGCGCGCAGCAGGGCGCGGCCCTTGAACTCGCGGTTCATCACGATCGCCATCCACATGCCCAGTACCACCTCGATGCTCACAGCCACCACGGTGAAAAAGAGCGTCACCCACACTGCCGGCCAAAAGTCGGAGGAGATCACGCCGGACGGGCAAGTGCTGATGGTGCCATCAGGCTGCATGCAGCGCTGGGTGAGCCAGTACAGGTAGTGATCGACACCGGCGAAGCCGCCATCAACGAACACGCCCGTGGTGGGATCGAGCCTTTTATCCTGCTGGAACGACAACCAGATGGCGCGCACGATCGGATAGCCGATCACGATCGCCAGCACGGTCATGGCCGGCGCGATGAGAAACGCGGCCTGCCGCCGTTGCTTCAACCTTTCCATCAGCTGCTACTCGCTTCCTTGGTATCGGGTGCAGTGGAGCATTCTTTTTGTCTCTTCTCTCAATGTAGCGCCAGCGCTCTCTCAGTGAGGCGTGCTCGCCCCGCTGGCAGGGAGGGCGGCGTCGATAAGCGCAGAAAACCCACTGCCCCGAGAAACAGGACAGTGGGTCGATGAGCCGGCGCGATGGCGCAGCGCCAGGGACTAACGCGAGGCGTTGGTGATGGCGGCGGACATCGACTCGGTGGCCTCGTCCACCGTGACGTCACCCTTGAGGGCGGCGGTGGCGTTGTTCTGGATGGCCTTAGACACGGCGGTGTAGAAGGGGGTCACTGGGCGCGGCTTGGCGTTTTCCAAAGACTCCTTCAGCGCGGGCAGGTAGGGGAATTCCTCAACCAAGGCCGCGTCATCGTAGATGGAGGCCAGCACCGGCGGGAAGGACTGCGCGGCGAAGCTCTTCTGGTTCTCCTCGGAGACGATGAACTCCATGAAGTCCTTCGCGGTGGCCTTGTGCTCGGAGTTGATATTGATGGCGTTGTTGTAGCCGCCCAGCGCGGACACGCCCACGCCGTCCTTGCCCACCAGGGGCTGGACCTCGAACTTGCCGGCGGTGGCCTCCGAGTCCTCGGCGTTGCGGTACATGTACGGCCAGTTCACCGCGTAGGCCGTGTTTCCCTCGGTGAAGGCCAGATTGGTCTCCTCCTCGGTGGTGGCCAGGGCGTTCTTGGCAATCACGCCATTCTTATAGGCGTCCACCATGGCCTGCAGGCCGGCGCGGGACTCTTCAGACTCCACTGCCGGGGTGCCATCCTCGTTGAGCACCTCGCCGCCCCAGCCGTGAATGAACGCGGAGGTATTGACGGTCAGGCCCTCATACTCCTTGAGCTGGATAGTCAGGCACTCCTTGTCCGAGACCTCCTCGCAGGTATTGGCCAGATCCTCCCAGGTTTCCGGGGCGTCCTTGACTAGCTCGGTATTGCGGTAGAGCAGCTGGGCGTTGGTGTTCTGCGGCAAGGCGTAGAGAGTGCCGCCATAGGTGGCGGACTCCACGGTGGCCGGCAAGAGGCCGTCGGTGTCTACCTCAAGGTCATCGGTGAGCGGAGCCAGCCACTGATTGGCGGCGAAGTCCGCGGTCCACACCACATCGAGGGCCATCACATCGAAATCCGAGTTGCCAGCTTGCAGCGACTGCACCAAGGTGTCGCGCTGCGCATCGGCCTCGCCGGCCAGCTCAGAGAGGGTTACCTGCTCGTCTGGGTGCTCGGCATTCCAAGCCTCGATAATGGGCGTGATCTTATCGGTGTCGTTTTTGCCCATCGCGAAGGTGATGGGGCCACGGCCATCGGCGTTGTCCACCTCGGGGGCTTCGGCGCTACCACCGTCAGAGGAACACGCGGTGAAGGCCAGCGCGGTTGCCGCGAGTACCGCGGCGGTGGACATGCGGGAAGTCGACATATAAAACTCCTTGGGTACTATGAACAACTTCCCTCAAATGTAGTGACCCACAGACATCCTGCGGGAGACTTGTGTAGTCGATCACCCCTAAAGAGGGCTATGTGATGCGACCGCCAGTCTCCACATCGAAGTAGTGGGCTTTGGCGAGGTCGAGCTCCACGGTGATCTGCGTGTCCCGGCCGATGGGCTCGCCATCGTGGCGCACCGCGAGCCGCACCTCGGGGCTGGAGATCAGATGCCCGTAGAGATAGGTGCTCGAGCCGAGAACCTCCACCAGATCCACCACGATCTCCACTGGGGCCCAGCGGCCTGGGCGCTGCTCACCCGGCACCGCGACGTGCGCATCCTCGGGCCGAATACCCAGCATGACTCGCCCGCGCTGCGGATCGGAGATCTCGATGAGGTTCATCGAGGGCGAGCCAATAAACCCGGCCACAAAAGCATTCGCCGGCTCACTATAGAGCTCCTGTGGGGTAGCGACCTGCTGCAAGGTGCCCTCATTGAGCACCGCCACCCGATCGGCCATGGTCATCGCCTCCACCTGGTCATGGGTGACATACACGGTGGTGGTGCCGAGCGTGCGCTGCAGGGCAGAGAGCTGGCTACGGGTCTGCACTCGCAGCTTGGCGTCGAGATTCGACAAAGGCTCATCCATGAGAAAGACCTGGGGTTCACGCACGATGGCGCGGCCCATCGCCACCCGCTGGCGCTGGCCACCGGAGAGATCCTTGGGGCGGCGATCCAGTAGCCCATCCAGATCCAAAAGCTGCGCCGCGCGCTCTACTCGCTCGTTGATCTCCGCCTTGCTGTGCTTGGCGAGCTTCAGCGAAAAGCCCATATTCTCCCGCACGCTCATGGTGGGGTAGAGCGCATAGTTTTGAAAGACCATGGCGATATCGCGTTCCGCCGGATCCATGCTGCTCACATCCTGATCCCCGATGAGGATGGAGCCGGAGCTAATTGCCTCCAATCCGGCCAAGGCCCGCAGGGTGGTGGACTTACCACAGCCCGAAGGGCCCACGAGCACCAAGAACTCGCCGTCGACGATCTCGAGGTCGAGATGACTCACCGAGGGCCGGGGCGCGCCGGGGTAGGTGATGGAGACATCGTTGAAACGCACAGAAGCCATGGCTTATATCCTAGGGCCTGCGCGCCCCGAAAAGGCAGGGCCCACACAAGCGGGCCCACACAGCAGAGACTCAGGGTGCTTCGGGGGAATCGAGCAGCGCCTTCTCCGCGGCGGCGATCTCTGCCAGGCGCTCCGCGGGGGCGCCACCCGCTACGACGACGGCGCTGCCCCCGGCACCGATAGCCGCGAGGGCGCGGTCATCCGCAGCAGGGTCCTCGCCGCGCAGCAGGATGCGCGCGGCCGTGCCCTCGGGATAGAGCTGCGCCAAAGGCTGGGTGGGGTGCGGGAAGTGATCGCCGTGCAGGCGCACCTCCGCACCGAGATCGAGGGCCTCGCCGATGTTGATGCCGCACTCGGCGGCGGAGCGGCCGAAGCCATCGATGGTCACGGCAATGAGCTCGCGTTCCTCCGCGCTATCCAGCCGCGTGGAGTCCTGGAAGAGCACCTCGCTCTCGGGATCTGCCGCATCCGCCACGGTGAGCTGGGCAGCCGCCGCTCCGAGTAGCAGCACCAGCCTGTGCCAGGAGCTATCGACGTCGACGGCGATGCTCTCCCCAGGGCTGAGATCCAGCTCGTCGATGAGGAAGTTTCCCATCTTGGCGGCCCAGTTATCGAGGGTCAGCGCCGAGAAATCCATGCGGAATCCGCGGGCTTCATCGTAGAAGGTCAATACGGGGGCGCTGGGGGCGTCGCGGTGCGCGTCGAAAAGCGTGAGCATGCACCCTAACCTAGTTGACGCAGCGCGGGCCGTCGCCGCCGGCATCGAGCGTGGGGGAGAGCTGAGAATCATCCAGCTCGGTGCCAGGCTCGCCGATGACCTCGGTGGATTCGTTTTCTACTGGGGCGTTTTCATCCTTCGGCCCGATGTAGTCATTGTGCACAACCACCACGACACTGCCCGGGTTGAGGGTGGGGGAAGAGATCACGGGCACCCCGCCGAGCTTGTCGGCGAGTGCGCGGGCGGCCGGATTCTGCGAATCGGCGGCAACCACTTGGGAGTAGGTGTACAGCCCTGCCGGGGCGTTGCCGATCTCGCCCATGGTGTAGCCATCATTCTTCAGCGCCCCACCCACCTGCGCGGCGAGGCCGGTGGTGTTGGTGGAGTTGAGGACGGTGACGTCCGTGATCGCGCTGGGGCCGCTGTTATCGGCTGCCGCGGCGCCGTTATCCTTTCGATCCTTCTGGCTGTCCGTGGACTTCTGGCCGTCGTGCTCGTCGCGGTTGAGGAGGCGATCAAAGTAATCGTGTACCTCGGTGCGATCCACAGTCACCACCGATTCGCCATAATCGCCCACGCCGTCGATGCTGGTGACGGGTATGGTTTCGAAGAGCACATTGCCGCCGGCCAGATCCTGCAGCTGGGTGGCGAAGCTCATGATGTCCCAGTCCTCGTCAATGATCACCGAACGGGTGACGGCATCGCCCATCTGATTCAACTTGGAGGGGCTGGTGAGCGTGTTGGTTTTGAGTGCGGTCTGCACCAGAGAGGCCATATAGGCCTGCTGCCGCACAATGCGGTCCAAATCACCGCGGGGCAGACCGTGGCGCTGACGAACGAAGGCCAGTGCCTCTTTGCCGCTGAGGGTCTGGCGGCCGGCGGGGAAATCCGCGCCGGAGAACTTGTCAGAGGTGGCCTCGTTCAAGCACACTTCCACGCCGCCGACAGCATCGGTGAGCAGCACGAAGCCGAGCAGGCCCACCTCCGCGTAGTGGTCCACGGTAATACCGGTGAGATCCGCAATGGCGTTGATCAGGCCCTTGCGGCCGGCGTCTTTGGATTGGCGGGCAATCTGCTGCTGATCACTCATGCCCTCCTTGTTCAGGCGCTCGACCTCCTTGGCCTTGTGCGCGGCAAAGACACCATTGATCTTGAGATTGCCGAACTCGCCATCATGAACATAGGTATCGCGCGGAATGGAGATGGCGGTGGCGGAGGAGCCATCGGAGGGCACGCGCACCACCATGATGGTGTCGGTGTTGTCGTTTTGCTCATCACCGGCGTGCAGCATGTCGATCTCCTCGGGGGAGAGCGAGTTGCCCTGGGCGTCGGTGCGGGAGTCAGAGCCCACGAGCAGGATGTCGGTGGCGCCGTCGCTGGGGGCATCCGAGCCGAGGCCGAGCGCGAGGTTGCCCGCGCTGGCCACATCCGAGCCGATCCGCCCCACGGAGAAGTAGCCGAGGCCAGAAATGGTCAGCACCATCACCGACAGCACCGCAACCACGGCCCGCCACCCTTTGGGGCCGGCCTGCTGGAGCTCGACGCCCGCTTTGGGGGCAGGGCTGATGTCGCGAACATAGCGTTGACGGTTCGAGCCTGACACGGGTGCTACACGCTCCTGACTGTGGCGCAACAAGGATCTGCTCCGCAGCGGAGGTGCCGCGTGCGGACTGTGCTGCGGGGCGCTACGGATACCCGCTACGCCGACAGCATATGAGATTCTAGTGACAAAGCACCAACAATTCCTAGACGCCGCCCGCCAATTCCCAAGGACACTCATGCGTATTACCGTTACCGGCGCCGCGGGCCAGCTTGGCCGCGCCCTCCGTCTCACCTGCCCACCTGAGCGCCGCGAGCACCTCACCTGGCTCAGCCGTAGTGAGCTGGACATCACCTCCCCGCAGCAGTGTGCGCTTATCGACGCCGACCTCATCATCAACACCGCCGCCTTCACCGATGTGGACGGCGCGGAGACCCAGCCCGCCGCGGCTGCGGCCGGCAATACCCGCGGCCCCCAGCTGCTCGCCGAGCATGCCGCCCGCACCGGGGCCTTCGTGGTGCATGTGAGCACCGATTATGTGATGGGTGCCGGGGCGGCGCCCGCCCCGCAGCCGGCGCCGGAGGATGCGCCCTGCCATCCGGAGACGGTGTATGGGCGCACCAAACTCGCCGGGGAACAGGCCATCGCCGCCAGTGGCGCCGATGCCACGGTGGTGCGCACCGCGTGGGTGTATTCGGGACAGGTGCTGCCCGAGGCCCGCGATTTCGTCTCGACGATGCTGCGCTTAGAGCGCGAGCACGACACGCTGACCGTGGTGGATGACCAATGGGGCAATCCCACCTTCGTTCTTGATCTGGCGCGAGGGCTGTGGGAGATCGTCGATAAGCATGAACAGGGCCAGCCCCTGCCGCAGGTGCTGCATTGTGTGGGCGGCGGCGAGGCCGTGACATGGTGCACCCTGGCTCGCGAGATTTTCCGCGCCGTGGGGGCTGATCCGGCGCGGGTGAAGGCGGTGGACTCCAGCGCCTATCCGCGCCCGGCCCGCCGGCCCCATAATTCGGCCTTGGGGACGCGGGCGTGGGAGCGCGCCGGGTTGACCCCGCTACCGGAGTGGCGCAGCGGGGTGCGGCGTGCGGTGAGCGGTAGCATGGAGTGATTGTGGATACCAATGCTCTAGCCATCATCACCGTGACCTATTCTCCTGGCCGTCACCTGCGGGAGTTCCTCGATTCCATCCCCGCGGCCACGTCCCGGCCGGTGCGCGTGGTCATGGCAGATAATGGCTCCCGCGATGGTGCCCCCGAGGCGGCCGAGCGGGACTATGACTGCGCGGAATTTCTGCCCACCGGCGGCAACGTGGGCTATGGACATGCCATCAATATTGCCGCCCAGCACCTCCAGACCGCGCGGGCGGCGGGGGAGGTGGATCCGCGTTATCTGCTCGTGGTCAATCCCGATGTGGTGTTTAGTCCCGGCAGCATCGATACGCTCGTGACTACTGCGGCCACCTGGCAGGGTTCGGTGGGGTCGGTGGGGCCGTATATTAAGGAGCCCGATGGTTCTGCGTATCCTTCCGCCCGCGCCGTGCCCACGCTCGGGGTGGGTATTGGGCACGCACTATTAGGCGGGGTGTGGAAGAACAACCCGTGGTCCCGCCGCTACCGCAATGATGCGGATATGAGCACCGCCCACACTGCCGGTTGGCTCTCTGGTTCCTGCCTGCTGCTCAACTGGGAGGCGTTCGACGCCATCGGCGGCTTCGATGAACGCTATTTCATGTACATGGAAGATGTGGATCTCGGAGATCGTTTGGGTCGGGCCGGATATGAGAATGTCTTTGAACCCGCCGCCGTGATCACGCACGCCAAGGGGCATGTGGCCGATCGGGACCCCGGCCGGTTGCTGCCCGCACACCACGAATCCGCCTATCGTTTCCAGGCGGATCGCTATCCCAAGGCCTATCACCTGCCGCTGCGCGTGGCTCTGAAAGTGGGGCTGAAGCTGCGGGAGATTCTTGCCGTGGCGCGGGCGCGCCGCAGCGCAGACTAGCCGCGCGCGGTGGCTGCCGCCTGCAGCGAGGAGCGCTGCTGGCGGGGCGGATGGCGGTGCCGCGCCCTGTGAACAGCACCACCGATATTTGCCGCGGCGCGTGGGCGTGCCGCGACCGACGCGGGCGCGCGCTGGGATAGATTACAAGGAAAGCACCACTGCTTTGGCTGCGGCCCACCTCTGCGTGCAGCCTGCGCCTGAGACGTGGGCGGGACTATTGAGATAAGTAAGGTACAAGCACTCGATGATGAGCTCACCCCACACATTCGATCCGGTGTCGACGACCCTAGCCGAGGGTACCGAGGTACCGGCGCGCGAGGTAGATGCCGTGATCTTGGTCGGTGGCAAAGGTACGCGCCTGCGCCCGCTGACGGTGAACACTCCGAAGCCCATGCTTCCCACCGCCGGTGTGCCCTTCCTGCAGCACCTGCTCGCCCGCATCAAGGCGGCCGGCATGACCCACATTGTTCTCTCCACCTCTTATAAGGCCGAGGTATTCGAGTCCTACTTCGGTGACGGCTCCGAGTTTGGGGTCGAGATCGACTACGTGGTGGAGGAAGAGGCTCTCGGTACCGGCGGCGGCATTCGCAACGTGCTGGAGAAGCTGCGCTATGACACTGCGCTCGTGTTCAACGGTGACGTGCTCGGCGGCGCGGATCTCGGGGCCCTCTTGGATACCCATGCCGCGAATGACGCGGACGTGACTCTGCACCTGGTGCGCGTGGCGGATCCCCGCTCCTATGGCTGTGTGACAACCGATAGCGAGGGGCGTGTGGTGGAGTTTCTGGAAAAGACCCAAGATCCGCCGACCAATCAGATCAATGCCGGCGCGTATGTGTTCTCTCGCCCCGTGATTGAGACCATCCCCGCCAATCGCAATGTCTCCGTGGAGCGCGAGATTTTCCCGCGTCTGTTGGAGGAGGAGTGCCGCGTGTTCTCCTATGTGGACAACTCCTATTGGCGCGATATGGGCACCCCAGAGGACTTCGTTCGTGGTTCTTCGGATCTGGTCCGCGGTATTGCCCCCTCGCCGCTGTTGGCAGGGTGCACCGGCGAGTCCGTGGTGGCTCCCTCCGCGGCGGTACGCGATGGCGTGCTGCTGCTCGGCGGCACGGTGGTGGGTCGCGGCACCGAGATCGGCGCCGGCTCCCGTCTCGACGCCACGGTGGTCTTCGATGGCGCCACCATTGAGCCCGGGGCGATCATCTCCAATTCGATCATCGGTGCGGGGGTGCATATCGGCCCCAATACCCACATTCACGATGCAATCGTGGGCGATGGCGCCACCTTGGGGGCACGCTGCGAGCTGCGCGGCGGGATGCGCGTGTGGCCGGGGGTGTCCATTCCGGATGGGGGCATTCGCTTTTCGACGGATGCCTAAGGGCTCGCGCTAGCCGCTGCCCGTAGCCGGCGCGCGAGGGACGCGCTGCGGGCGCAATGGCATATATGGCCGACGATATCTATATGTAGTACCCCCACGCCTCACCCCCGAGGCTGGGGGTTTGTTAATTTTGTGACGAATGTGGCGATTATCCAGCGAATTCGCGCATTTTCATCCAGGGAGGGCCGAAGCGGCTTGACGATATCTAGGCCTGCGTGTGTAATCACAAGTGTGTAACTGGCTCGCATTCCCTCTCGCTAGCCGGAGTCAAAAATCCACCCCAGTGGTGGGTGAGGAGCGGAACATTCCTCGGTGAAAATCACACGGAATGTTCCACCCCGAATACTGTCGGACTGATCTAGTGAGAGATAGCAGTGCGGGCTGCGCGCGAGGCGCGCTGAGGAAGTAGCAAAGAGATCACGCCGGCAAAGAAAGGGGGCTTGACGTGGAAAATAAGGCCGATCACCTCATGATCAACAGCGTCGAGGGTGAGTGCCCCGATACTGATGCGCAGGATCACGGCGATGCCACCACCCGTTCCGCTACGGCGGAATCCTCCTACGGTGAACTCAGTTTTGATGATCTCTTCGGAGCCGTCGAGCAGGAATGGCACGACCAGGCGCTGTGCGCCCAGACTGACCCCGAGGCATTCTTTCCCGAAAAGGGCGGCTCTACCCGTGAGGCCAAGCGTATCTGCAAGGCATGTGGTGTCCGCGATGAATGTCTGGAGTACGCCTTATTGCACGATGAGCGCTTCGGCATTTGGGGCGGACTCTCCGAGCGTGAGCGTCGCCGCCTGAAGAAGCAGCTCGGCTAATACGAGCCTTCATCCTGCTCAGAGCGGCCTAGACCCGCAGGGTCTGGGCTTTTTCTTTATCTCTCCGGTGTCGAGTGCCCCAATCAAAGCTCGAAGCTGGGATCAATCACGGTGGGGGCCACGTTGAGGAATGAGGCCACCAAAGCCACGAGCACCGTATCGAGCAGCTCGGCTCGTTCTTGGGGGTTGGGTGCGCGCAGCTCGATGGGCTTGCGAAAGAGCACGATGCGCGGGCGGGTGGGATTGCCATAGCGATCCACCCCGGCGGAGATGACGCGCCCCAGCGGTACTGGGCCGTCCGAGGCGATATCGTCCGGCAGGATGGTCAGATCGGTGCGCAGCCGCATGCGCGGGATCATGTCGATGGCAATATCGAGATGGTCTAACTCGGCGGCGAAGCGGGCCTGAATGGGGGCATAGGCCGCTAGGACGGCGCGATCAAAATCTTCGCTGCGGCTGACAAAGCGGGGCAAGGCCGCGGGCATCAGAGGCCCACGCACCCCGCGACCTCGACGGTCGCGAGAACGGAGGCGGGCAGGAAGGGTGCTCATAGCTTCCCACTCTAAGGGGCAGCAGCGGCCAGATGGGTGAGGCGCCACCGCCAAGGACTGTCTAAACCTTGACTAACAGTCTAGACTTTTGGGGCGTGAGCCAATTTCGTCGTTGTTCCCGTCCTGGCTGCGGCAAGCCTGCCGTGGCAACGCTGACTTATGCCTATGCGGAGTCCACCGCCGTGGTGGGGCCGCTCGCTGCTCGCAATGAGCCCCACAGCTGGGACTTGTGCGCAGATCACGCCGCCCGCATCACCGCCCCCTTAGGCTGGGAGATGCTGCGCGTGGACGGCATCGATACGGGGCTGCAGGATGATGATGAGCACCTCACCGCCCTCGCCGAGGCCGTGCGTGAGGTGGGCAAGAATGCCTCTGGGCTCGTGCCGCGCTCGGCCTTAAGCGAACATGGTTCGAGCACCCGCGCCGACGCTCAGCAGCGCGCCCGCGATGCGGAGAACCGCCGCCACCCCGCGCGCAGCCGCCAGGATCGCCCCAAGGGTGCGGTGGGCAAGCGCCATCTCTACATTGTTCCTGCTGAGAACGAGGAATCCTAAGCGGCGGCAGCCGTGTCCGCGCGGCGGGCTATAGTTGTCGGTACGTTTTTAATCCAGTAGATCTACGTGCCTGCAAAGGAAGAACTTTATGCGCTCGCCAGAGGCAGTCCATGCTGTAGTGAAGGCCTACGATATCCGCGGAGTCGTCGGGGAGAGTATCGACGCAGAATTCATGTACGACACCGGCGCCGCTTTCGGGCACCTGATCTATGGCGAGGGGTCTCGCCTGCTGGCCATTGGCCACGACATGCGCCCCAGCTCCCCAGAGCTCTCCCAAGCCTTCGCCGACGGTGCCGCCTCCCAGGGAGTGGACGTCATCCACCTGGGACTGGCCTCCACCGATGAGCTCTACTACGCCTCCGGGGTACTCGAGTGCGCCGGCGCGATGTTCACCGCCAGCCACAACCCCGCCCAGTACAACGGCATCAAGCTCTGCCGCTCCGGGGCGAAGCCGGTGGGGCAGGAGACCGGGCTGGCCGATATCACCGAGATGCTCATCGAGGGCGTGCCGGTGTTCGAAGGCGAACCCGGTAACACGGAAAGCCGCGACGTACTCGAGGGCTATGTGGACTATCTCAACGAGCTGGTGGATATCTCCTCCATCCGGCCGCTGCGGGTAGCCATCGACGCCGCCAATGGCATGGCGGGGCTGACCGCCCCAGCGATGTTCGCCGATAGCCCCATCGAGGTCGCAGACCTCTACTTCGAACTCGACGGCACTTTCCCCAACCACGAAGCCAATCCGCTCGACCCGAAGAACCTGGTGGATCTCCAGAAGTTCGTGCTCGACACCGGTGCCGACGTCGGTTTGGCCTTCGACGGCGATGCCGACCGCTGCTTCGTGGTGGACGAGAAGGGCCAGCCGGTAAGCCCCTCGGCGATTTGTGCCCTCATTGCCGAGCGCACTCTGCGCGAGCACCCCGGTGCGACGATCATCCACAATCTCATCACCTCCAAGAGCGTGCCGGAGATTATCGCCGAGCACGGCGGCACCGCCGAGCGCACCCGCGTGGGCCACTCCTTCATTAAAAAGACGATGGCCGATACCGGAGCGAAGTTCGGCGGCGAGCACTCTGCGCACTACTACTTCACCGACTTCTTCAATGCCGACTCCGGCATGCTGGCCGCGCTGCACGTCCTCGCCGCCTTGGGGGAGCAGGACGCCCCGCTCTCGGAGCTAATGGCCCGCTATAACCGCTACGCCGCCTCCGGCGAGATCAACTCTGTGCTGGAGAATGCGCAGCAGCAAGAGGAGCGTCGCGAAGCAGTGGTCGAAGCCTTCGCCGACCGGGCGGAATCCATCGACCGCCTTGATGGCGTGACCGTGGAACTGGCCGGCACTCCCGCTTGGTTTAATGTCCGCGCCTCCAATACCGAGCCGCTGCTGCGACTCAACGTGGAGGCACCCACCGCTGCGGATGTGGAGGAGCTCGTGAACGAGATCCTCGGCATCATTCGCGCCTAACCCGCCGCTAGGGGCCGCCACCCATGATGAACCAGCAGGAACTCTTCGACCTGTCCCACGAGGGCGCCCAAATCCGCGCCATTGCCAGCGCCGTGCGCGAAGGCACCCTCGAGCTGAGTATCTCGCCGCGGGCGATCATCGTGGTGGCGCCCGACTATCTCAATCGCTGCGTGGTGCGCGCGGGGCTTGCCTTGCTGCCCAGCGCCGGGGTACCGGTGGTGTGCGTGCCGGCGCTTCCGCGCTATGCTGGGGCGATGGATGTGGTGATCATCAGCGCCGATGAAGCTCACGAGCCCCAGGCCTATGCCGCCGCTAGCACCGCCCACGCGCGGGGATGTGTGAGCATCCTGCTCAGTCCTTTCGCCTCCTATACCGCGGAGGAGACTGGGGTGACTGGGGTGCCGGCACTGCCTTCGGTGACGCAGAACTCGCCGGCGCGCACCATCGCGGCCCTCGCCGCCGCAGTCCTCGGCCTGCGCATGGACGCCGCCGGGGTGGCCGACACCCTCGACTCGATTGCCGATGAGGTGGATGAGGAACTAGCCGCCTGCCATCCTGATCGCGATAGCGTGGTCAATCCCGCGCGCTCCTTGGCTGAGTATGTCCAGGACTCGCCGGTGGTCCACGTGGCGGCCAGTGACGATAGCGAGGAGATCGCTACCCTCATTGCGGCACTCTTTAGCCGTGCCGGCGGCGTGCACACCGCGCTATCGACGCAGGGCTATCGGCTCCACGAGGAGTCCTCGCCCAGTGCTACTGAGGACATCTTCTATGACCCGTTCCTCGACGAACCGCCGACGGTGCTATCCTCGAAGGTTGTTGTTTGGGCACTCGGCTCTATAGCCGATCTTGTGATGCCTATTGAAGCGCGCTGCGAATACTGCGAGAATCATTCAGCAGACACAGCGGACGCGCTGCCACTCGGAGACGCGCACCCAGCCGACTCCGAGTCACTTGCACCAGGCTTAAGGCTCATTGCACGCGCGTGGGCAGCCAGCTGCGCCACTGCCTAAATATGCAGCGCACTGGCTTCGCGTGTAGTTGCATGAGCCGCTTTAAGGCGTGCGCCCGCAAAGCGCAGGCCAAGGAGGTAATAGAAGTACATGCACCGTCTCGAGGGAATCGAGCGGGCCTATCCATGGGGTTCCCGCACCGCCATTCCACGGCTGAAAGGGGATCAGGCCCCCGCGCCGCATCCCATCGCCGAACTGTGGTTTGGGGCGCACCCGGCTTCTCCTTCCACGGTGGACGGCGAGCCGCTGAGCGAGCTCATTGCCCAGCAGCCCAGCGCGTGGCTGGGCGAGCGCATCGCCGATCGCTACCAGAACCGGCTGCCGTATTTGGTCAAGATTCTCGCCGCCGATGAGCCCTTGAGCCTCCAAGCCCATCCCTCGAAGCAGCAAGCCGAGGATGGCTGGGAGCGGGAGAATGCCCTCGGTATTCCGGTAGGCGGGGCGCAGCGCAACTACAAGGACGATAACCACAAGCCCGAGGTGCTGGTGGCGCTGTCCGAGTTTGAGGCCATGGCGGGCTTCCGTCCCCTCGCGCAGACGATTCAGCTGCTGCGCCAACTGAACTGCGCGGCCATGGAGCGCTACCTGCACATGATTGACGATGGCCAGGCGCTCGCGGAGAAGGAAGAGGAAAACCGCCTCCGGGCGCTGTTCACCACCTGGATTACCATTCCCACCGCCGCCCGGGCGGAGCTGATTCAAAGCCTCATCGACGCCATCGACGCTCTCGATGAGGCACAGGTGGAGCCGTGGATCGCCCACACCGTGCACAATGTGCGCGCCATCAATGAGCGCTATCCCAATGACATCGGCGTGCTGGGTGCCTTGTTGCTCAACCACGTGCGGCTCGAGCCCGGCGAGGCAATCTATCTGCGTGCCGGCTCTCTCCACGCCTATCTGCACGGGGTGGGCGTGGAAGTGATGGCCAACTCGGACAATGTGCTGCGCGGTGGCCTCACCACCAAGCATGTAGACGTGCCCGAGCTGGTGAAGGTCTTGGGCTTCGCCCCGCTCGTTGATCCCTTCGTGACAACGCAGAGAACCACTCAGGCGGGAACCACCATCACCCGCTATCCCGTTCCGATCGAGGATTTCACGCTCTCGTGCGCGCACATCGACGCTGCGAACCCGCCGCTCGACCTGCAGCTCAGCGGCCCCACCATCCTGGTGGCCACCGCCGGCGAGCTGACGGTCACCGATGCTGCCGGCGAGCAGCTGACACTTCGCCCCACCGAGGCGGTGTGGATGGATGAGCGCGATCGCGCTGTGAGCGTGGCCACCAGCGAGAGCGCCCACCTATTCTGGGCGTTCGCCTAAACACCCCAAGAACCCACAAAACGGCCCCCATCCTCAAGGAGGGGGCCGTTTCTGCTATTTGGATAGGGCGTCCGAGTTAAGAGCTTTCGGTGTTCCGCGGCGAGCTCACTGTGGGGCCGGTGCTCGTAGTATCGGCGCCGGCGTTCTCCTTCGCCGAGGAAGGCTGCGCGGCCGAGCTGCTCGGGGCGGCGGAGGAGGGCGCAGGGCTGCGCGGCTGGGAGCTGCTCGGGGCTGTGCTCGTCGCGCTCGGTTGGGTGCTGCTGTGTTCATCCGCAGAGCGCTCGCTGGGCTCTACGGCGGCGGAGCTGGTCGGCTCGCTCGAAGGCGTGCTTGTTGCCGTGCTCTCCGCGGGTGCATCCGTGGTGCTGCTCGGCACGGGCTCGACGTCCCCACTGGTCGGGGTGTAGGTGTCATCATCCTGCGGCGTCGTAGTCGTGCTGCTCTCCGAGGAGGTGCTAGCGGAATCACTCGTGCTCGGAGTGGAGGAGCTGCTGCTGATTGCCGAGGTGGAGGGCTCGCCCGTGCCAATGATCGGGGGAATACTCGGGAGGAACGACGGCAGCTGGGGGCTTGTAGTCGCGGTTTCGCCGGTGGTAGGCAGGCGCAGCACCTTGGTGGGCGGGGCCGTGCTACTCAGAGGCGCCCCGAGGGCCTGCGGGGTCGAGCTGCGACTGGGGGCGAGGGGCGTCATGCGGGAAGGGCTGGCCTGGTACTCGGCCGAGCTATCCTCGTCCTCTCGGCGCTCCGGCTCGCTCGATGCCTCGGTGGAGGACGAAGAAGAGACGCTCTCGGATCCATTGACCGAGACATAGCCGCCGCGGGTCTCCGTGGATCCTTCGCTGCGGCCATTATTAGGGGCCGAGAGCCACCATGCGCCGACACCCACGATCAGTGCGATCGCCAAGCCGGCGGAGGTGAACAGGAAGAATCGCTTCAGGTCGGTATCGACCATCGCTCACCTCATCTTCCGCTCGGCGGGCCTCGTGCACCGCTCATGAGCAAATATAACGAATCTATAACTCGCCATGGACGATAACACGAATAGGGGGGCCGTGAAAAGAGCGATAAGCAAGAAATGTTGGGCGCCGTGGCGCTTGTGCTTGACAGCGGGGACATCAGACCTTAACCACGCTGTGCCCATAGGTCCGGCTCATAAGCCCATTCCGCCGTGCCGCGCGCATTCCGGTTCCAAGCACCGGTGGCGACAAATATTGCGGCGACGTTAGGCGTGGTAGATATGGGATAAACACGCGTGATCGCCCTTATGCAGTCCCTCGTCCTTCGGCCAGCTGTACTGCGCCTGTGCCACTGCGGCGGAGGCGGGCACCAGCTGGGTGAGGTCTGCGGCGGTGGCGTGGCCGGAGTGAATACTGAACAAGCACGTGAGTGAGGTCAGCATGAGTAGTTGGGATGAAAGCATTTTCACCGAGGACGTCAACGTGGAGTTTCTCGATGAGCTCTCCACTCTCGACGGCGAGGAGATTATCGAAGCTGTCGACGATGCCTGCACGCTAGCCCTGCGCCAGCCCGAGGTGTCCGACGCCGAGCTGCACAATGGGCTCGCCGCCGCCACGATCGCCGCCATCTGGGCCGGCGCGCCCTATAGCGCCGGTGCGGTCGTGGAGGACTATCCCTTCATCCGCGAGTTCAGCGGCGCGGGCTCCGAGGAGCTGCGCGAGACCGCGGCCGAGCTTTTGGAAACCTCGGTCGAGGACGCAGACATCGACGTCTTTCTCGAGGCGCTTAACTAATGCTGGTTGCCGTCGAAGGAATTGACGGGGCAGGAAAAAACACCCTCGTCACGGCGTTGCAACAGCGCATCCCCAGCATGGAGGTGCTCGGCTTTCCCCGCTATGAGGTCTCCGTGCACGCCCAGCTCGCCGATAAGGCACTCAAGGGCGGAATGGGTGATCTCATCGACTCGATTCACGGCATGGCCACGCTCTTCGCTCTCGACCGCTTGGGGGCGCGGGAGCAGCTGGCCGCCGCGGCAGCTGATCCCGCCCAGGTGCTGGTGCTCGATCGCTATGTGGCCTCCAATGCCGCCTATACCTCGGCGCGGCTGTCCGATGAGTCCGCAGCGCAGTGGGTGGCGGAGCTCGAGTTCACCACCTTTGGTCTGCCCGCGCCGGATGTGCAGGTGCTGCTGGATACGCCGGTGCAGATGGCGGCGGCCCGAGCGCAGCGTCGTGAAGCGCAGGATGCCACCCGCACCCGCGATGCCTATGAGCGCGACGCGGATCTGCAAACGCGCACGGCATATGCTTATCGACGCCTCGCTGCGGAAGGATGGGGCAGCCCGTGGATTGTGGCCGCCCCAGAGGATTCGCCGGCGAAGACAGCTGAACGCATCATGAATACATTAGGTATGGAATTATAAAACTATGGGTGCACCGAAAATTCTCGTCGTAGATGACGATCCCGCAATCTCTGAGATGCTGGTCCTCGTGTTGAAGACCGAGGGCCTGCAGGCGATCCCGGTTCTCGATGGCGCCGAGGCCGTGAGTGCTTTCGAGCAGCATCAGCCCGATCTCGTGCTGCTGGACCTCATGCTGCCCGGCATGAATGGCATTGATATTTGTCGTGTCATTCGCCAAAACTCCACCGTGCCTATCATCATGCTCACCGCTAAGACGGACACCGTGGACGTGGTGCTCGGGCTGGAGTCTGGGGCCGATGACTATGTGAATAAGCCCTTCAAGGTCCAAGAGCTCGTGGCGCGTATCCGGGCGCGGCTGCGCCGCGCCGATGAAGAGCCCGGCGAGCACTTCGAGATCGGTGGACTAAAGATCGATGTGCCGAGCCACTCCGTCACCCGCGATGGGGAGGAAACCCAGCTCACCCCGATCGAGTTTGATCTACTCACCGAGCTGGCCCGCAAGCCTGGCCAGGTGCTATCCCGTGAGGAGCTGCTGGAAAAGGTCTGGGGCTATCACAACGCCTCCGATACCCGATTGGTGAATGTGCACATTCAGCGCCTGCGCGCCAAGATCGAGAAGAACCCCGAGAACCCGCAGATCGTATTGACCGTGCGCGGCGTCGGCTATAAGACCGGCGCAGTGTAGGGCGAGCCGGCTCATTGTTGTGACCATCCGCCAACTCAAATCCGAGGCGCGGCGACTGCGCTACACCGTCGCCCACAAGTGGAACACATCACTGCAGATCCGAGTGATTGGATCGATCTTCGTGGTGTGTGCCCTTGTCGTGCTCATTTTGGGCTTGTCCATGATCTCGATCACCACGCAGCGGCTGGTGGACGCCAAGCTGGACATTGCCAATTCGGAAATCGATAGGGCGCGCCAGACCGTGGAGCAGCAGATCGCCTCCATTGATTCCGCCACCAGCTTGCAGCTGCAGGTGAACTCGGCGCGCTCGGCGCTGGCGGCGCGCGCCGGCGGACCGGTAGCGGATAAAGCCGCGGTGTATGAGCCGGTCGTGGTAGTCAATAGCGACAACAATGCCGATGTGATCAGCTCCCCCGAGGGCTATCAGATTCCGCCCCGCTTGCGTCGCTTTGTCAGTGAGGGGCAGGTCTCCTATCAGTTCACCGTGGTGGACAATGCGGATGGCAGCAGCGTGAAATCGCTGATCATCGGCACGCCGACTGATTCTGGGGTGCCGGATCTACAGGTGTATCTCGTGCTCTCGATGGAAAATGAAGAGCAAACCCTGGCGCTGATGCGGGGCCTCTTCGCCGCCGGTGGCGTGGTGTTGCTGGTGCTGCTGGTGGGAATCTCGTGGCTGCTCACCCAGCAGATCACGGGGCCGGTGCGCTCGGCCTCGCGTATTGCTCAGCGCTTCGCCGACGGGCACTTCCGCGAGCGCATGGTGGTCGATGGCGAAGACGAGATGGCGCGCATGGCCATGAGCTTTAACTCCATGGCCGAGGAGCTCTCCAAGCAGATCGACCAGCTCAAGGAATACGGCGACCTGCAACGACAATTCACCTCCGATGTCTCCCATGAGCTCTCCACCCCGCTGACCTCGGTGCGTATGGCCGCGGAGTTGATCGCCAATCAACGTGAGGAGCTGGATCCGCTCACCCAGCACGCCTCCGATGTACTCATCCGTGAGCTCGACCGCTTCGAGGACCTACTCAAAGACCTCTTGGAGATCTCCAAACACGATGCTGGAGTGGCGACGCTGTCTGCCTCCGAGAGCGATGTGCGTTCGGTGGTGACCTCCGTGTGGAAACAGGTGAAGCACTTGGCCGAGAAGGTGGGGGTCTCGGTGCGCTTCGACCTGCCGCAGGAGCCGGTGATGGCCACCGTGGATCCGCGCCGCGTCGAGCGCATCCTGCGCAATCTCGTGGCCAATGCTATCGACCACTCCGAGGGCAAGCCGGTGCTGGTGCGCCTGCGCGGCAATGAGGAGGCCGTGGCCCTGGCGGTCTGCGATAACGGCGTGGGGCTCAAGCCCAGCCAAGAGGAGCTGGTATTTGAACGCTTCTGGCGGGCCGATCCCTCCCGCAAGCGCCACTCGGGCGGCACTGGGCTGGGGCTGGCCATGTCTCGCGAGGATGCGCAGCTGCACGGCGGTCGCCTCGAAGCCGTCGGCGAGCTCGGCGTGGGTACCATGTTCCGCCTCACCCTGCCGCGCCACCCGCACGAGCACGTCGAAAACTCGCCGCTGCCGCTGGATCTCGTCGACACCTCAATCTCGGTGGGCGTGACCGAGCTGCCCACCGATGAGTTCGAGGCCCAGACGGCGGCGTCCGGCTCCGCTCTCGGCGCGGCCGCAGAAGAAGGAGATGCCACGGAGCCCGCAGCGGCAGCTACCGCTAGCCCCGCTGTCTCTCCCGCGACCGCCGCTCATGTCACCGAGCTATCGGAGGACGAGATCGCCGAGATCGCCGATGAAGAATGGGCTCGCGCTGAATTCGGCGCCTTCGAAGATCCCGCCGCCGCGGGAGAGACCCAGCCCGGCGCAGCTGGCGAGGAGCCCGGGGGAGAGATGGATTCCACCGAGGCGTCGCAGGCGCGGCCGCCGCACCGGGACTACCTAGCCGATCTCATGGAAATCTCGGAAGAGGAGCTCGCCGCCGCGGAGCTGGAAGACTTCGGGCCGCTTGAGGACTCTGAGGGCTCCGAGGGGGCCGCCGATGCCCCGGACGCAGGCCCGCAGGAGGAGCCGCCGAAGCTGAAGGAGGACGATGATGACTGGCGCGAATAAACCCCGATCCGCCGCCCGCCGCACTGTGGCTGCGGCGGTGCTGGCCACGGCGCTATGTACCGCCGGCTGCACCAGCCTGCCCACCGATTCCGATCCGCAGGCACTACGCTCCTTCGAACCTGGGGCGGATGTGGGCGGGGAACTCACCCCCGAGCCCGGGCGGGAACCAGACCTTTTGCTGCGCGATTTCTTTACTGCCTCGGCGAATCCCAGCAAAAACTATGCCAGTGCCCGTAACTTCATGACACCCGAGGCCGCCGCCGCATGGAAAGAAAGCCCCGAGTCCAGCACGGGGGCGATCATCGTCGATCGTGTGGACCTCAACGCCAAGGGAACCCCGCGCGAGGGCACAGTCGGCTACACGGTGCGCGGCGAGGTGGTGGGCTACCTCCGCGAAGGCGGGGTCTATCAACCGGAGCATGCGTCCTTTGAGGCAGAAATGTCGCTGAAAAGGGTGGACGGAGAGTGGCGGATCGCCTCGCTGCCCGATGGGGTCATTATCGAGATGAGCGAGCTGAGCAAGCAATATCAGCCGCGCGATATCTACTTCTTCGATCCCAAGTTCCAGAGGCTGGTGGCGGATCGCCGCTGGGTCTATTCCGATCCGGATTCTCTCGACACCACGCTGCTGACGCTGTTAGCGGCGGGTCCGCGGGAGGCGTTGCGTGAGGGCGTAAAAACGGCGCTGCCGCCGAATTCCACCTTCATTGGCGAGCAAAACTCGGCCTATGAGTTCACGGGGCTGCAAACCCTCAGCTCGGAAGAGCGGCAGCTCTTCGTGGCCCAAGCCGCCTGGACCCTCGCCCGCTCCGATATCGCCGATCCCTACACCATCACCTCCGATGGCCTGCCGCTCTCGGCGGGGTCGAATACCACCTCATTATCGGATGTGGCCGAATTCAATCCCTTCGCCTCTGCAGCGGTGACCTTGCCGCTCTACGCGGTGGCGCAGGGAGAGCTGTATTCCATCGAAAATGACACCCCGGCGCGCGTTTCTACCCAGGGTGGAACCAAGGGTGTGATGCAATCGGCGGATGTTTTTGCCAGCTCCGACTCGGTGGCGGCGGTGTATTCCACCGATCCCAGCGAGGATGAGGACCCCGAGGTGTCGGCGGTGGATGAGTCGGCGAAGGACACCACCCTCTATTTCGGCGGCTTCGATGTGCCCATGAAAATGGCTCTCGAGGGGCGCAGTATCACCCGCCCCACCTTCGCCGCCGATGGCAATTCCATCTGGAGTGTGGTGGACGGCACCACCGTGGTGCGCACCGCCCGTTCCACCTCCAGTGGGGAAGTGGCCAATACCGAGGTGGACATAGATGAGCTATGGGACACGATTGACGCCGAGGAGCAATCGCGCCGCCCGCCGATCACGGCACTGCGCCTGTCGCCGACGGGCGTGCGTGCCGCGTTCATCGTGGAAGGTGATGTGTATCTGGGCACGGTGGTTTCGGAGCAGTCGGGCGAGTACGCGCTGCACGCCATCCAAAATATTGCGCCGTCTCTGGGCAACCAGGCCACCACGTTGGACTGGACGCCCACGGGTTCGTTGATCGTGGGCACCAAGAGCCAGGAAACCCCGGTGTGGCAGCTCTCCACCGATGGCTCCGAGGCGATCGCGTTGCCCAATGGCAATATCACCGCCCCGGTGCGGGGCGTAGCGGCCGGTAACTCTAACTATGTGGTGGCCGATCAGCACTCGGTTCTGCAATTGCCCATTGGCGGTAATTCCACCTTCTGGCGCGAGGTCCCGGCTTTGCAGGGAACCCGTGCGATCCCCGTGGTCGCGCGCTAAACTGCGGGCACGAGACGGCGCGGGATCGCCTTATTAGGCAGCCGCGCCGCAACGGCCCACACGGGGGAGGCTGCCATGAGCGGGGCATGGGAATGGATGCTGCCGGTGCGCTGCGCGGGATGTCACGCGCCGGGAGTACGCCTGTGCGCGCGGTGTGCGCGGGCGTTGGCGCAGCCGCCGGAACTGGTTATGCCCACTGTGGAGCTGGATGTTCCGGTATGGGCCTGCGGCCCTTATGGCGGGGCGCATCGCCAGATCATCGTGGAGATGAAAGAGCGCGGACGGGTGGATGTGATCCCGCACGCGGCGGCGGTGCTGCGAGCGGCCCTCGAGTTCATGGCCGCACGCGGGGAGCTGCCGGAGCCGCAGCGGCTGAGCCTCGTTCCGGCGCCCACCACCCGGCGCAATGCCCGCCGTCGCGGCGGCGATCATGTGACCGCGCTGTGCCGTCATACCCGCATCCCCACCTCTGAGCTGCTCTTCCGCACGCCCAGCGCCCGCGATTCGGTGGGGTTGAGTGCAGCGGAGCGGCGGCGCAACCTGAGCGGCTCGGTGCGGGTGAGGCGAGCCCCGCGGCCACTGCATCCCGTGTTGCTTGTCGACGACGTCCTCACGACGGGATCCACTCTGGCCGCGAGTCGGGCCGCGCTGGCGTATGCGGGGGTAATGGTGATCGGTGCCATAACCTTAGCGGCGGCTTAGAGAAATCCGCGTTACTGGGCTAATGCGGGCTCGTCCTGTCCGCTAAGGGCGAACATCGTTGAGAACCCTAGAAGATTGGTCATAACCAGATGTATTCTTGAGGTGCAAGACATCATCGTCACCGCAGACCGCGGAGGAGCAATCCAGCCCTTCCGTTGGTGGTGGCCAACCCCGGGAGGTACACGCACGTGACTACACCTGCTGACAACACCGAGACTCTGCGCCCAGAAGCACAGGTTCGCATTACTGGACGCAACGTTGAGGTTCCCGAGCACTTCGCTGAGCGTGTCAATACTAAGCTCTCCAAGATCGAGCGCCTCGATCCCACCCTTACCTTCTTCCACGTCGAGCTGCAGCACGAGCCGAATCCGCGCCGTGCCGATCGCGCCGATCGTATTCAGATCACCGCCACCGGTAAGGGCCACTTGGCTCGCGCCGAGGCGAAGGAGGATAGCTTCTACGCCGCGCTGGAGACCGCGCTGGCCAAGATGGAGCGCTCGCTGCGCAAGGTGAAGGCCCGCCGCACCATCAGCCGTTCTGGTCACCGCGCCCCGTTGTCCACTGGCGAGATCGCCCGCGAACTCGTGGACGAGGCGAAGGCCGCCCGCGTGGAGGAGGATGATCGTTATGCAGACACCTACGCTGACAAGGTGGAGGATGTTATGCCCGGCCAGATCGTTCGTCGCAAGGAGCACACCGCTACCCCGATGAGCGTGGACGATGCTCTCTCCGAGATGGAGCTGGTGGGCCACGATTTCTACCTCTTCATCGATGAGGAGACCAACCGTCCGTCCGTGGTGTACCGCCGCCACGCTTTCGACTACGGTCTGATCGCCCTGACGGAGGATGAGGAGAGCTAGTTCCTCGACCGCCACGGCGGGAATGCCATTCGACCCGCCCGGAGCACACCAGCTCGGGGCGGGTCGCTGCTGTGTATGGTCCGCCCAGCTCGGGCGGGTTAGCTGCACCCTGGAGCCAGCCGGCGGGGCGGTGCTCTTAGGGCATGCTGCATACTCTGCGTGCTGGGGTGCGTACAATAGGCACAGACTTGTGGGCAGCGGCGCCTTATCTTCATCTCCGATAGTGCGTTATGCTGCACGAAGCAAAAGCTTGAACGTGGGTGTGTCGTGCGCCGCGCCGATGAAGGGCGCGGAGGCGGCGCGTCGCTCCGGTTGTCGATATATAAGGAAAAGTAGAGCCTGTGCTAGGACTGTCAAAGCTACTCCGGATGGGTGAGGGGCGCGCTGTCAAGCGTCTGCGTCACCTCGCTGATCAGGTCATCGCAGTGGAATCGGACTACGAAAAGCTCAGCGATGATGAGCTGCGTGCAAAGACCGACGAGTTCAAAAAGCGCCTCGAGGACGGCGAAACCGTCGATGACCTCGTGGTTGAGGCGTTCGCGGTGGCGCGCGAGGCGTCGTGGCGCGTGCTCGGCCAGAAGCACTACCCGGTGCAGATCATGGGCGGCGGCGCCCTGCACTTCGGCAATGTCGCCGAAATGAAGACAGGTGAGGGTAAGACCCTCACCTGTGTGCTGCCCGCCTATCTCAATGCCCTCGAGGGCAAGGGTGTGCACGTGGTCACCGTGAACGACTACTTGGCTAAGCGTGACTCCGAGTGGATGGGTCGTGTCCACCGCTTCCTGGGGCTGCGTACCGACGTGATTCTGGCTACGAAAACCCCAGCGCAGCGTCGTGAAGCCTATGCTGCCGACATCACGTATGGCACCAATAATGAGTTCGGTTTCGACTATCTGCGAGACAATATGGCGCGCTCGCTCAACGATTTGGTGCAGCGCGGCCACCACTACGCCATCGTGGACGAGGTGGACTCCATCCTCATCGACGAGGCCCGCACCCCGCTGATTATTTCCGGCGCCGTGGAGGGAACCTCGCAGTGGTACACTGCCTTCTCCCAGATTGCTCCGCGCATGAAGAAGGACATCCACTATGAAGTGGACGTGCGCAAGCGCACCGTTGGTGTGAAGGAAGAGGGCGTATCCTTCGTCGAGGACCAGCTGGGCATCGACAATCTCTATGCGCCCGAGCACTCGCAGCTGGTCAGCTACCTGAACAATGCGCTCAAGGCCAAGGAGCTATTCACCCGCGATAAGGACTACATCGTACGCAACGGTGAAGTCATGATCGTGGACGAGTTCACCGGTCGTGTGCTCTCTGGTCGCCGCTATAACGAGGGCATGCACCAGGCCATTGAGGCCAAGGAGCAGGTGGAGATCAAAAACGAGAACCAGACTCTCGCGACCATCACCCTGCAGAACTACTTCCGCCTCTACGACAAGCTGGCCGGTATGACGGGTACCGCCGAGACCGAGGCTGCCGAGCTGCACCAAATCTATAAACTCGACGTGATCGCTGTGCCGCCGAACCGCCCTAACCAGCGCAGCGACGAGCCCGACTTGATCTACAAGACGCAGGAGGCGAAGTTCGCGGCCGTGGCCGATGACATCGCCGAGCGCGTCGAGAAGGGCCAGCCGGTGCTGGTGGGTACCACCTCCGTGGAGCGTTCCGAGTACCTGTCCACCCTGCTGCAGCGCCGCGGCATCAAGCACAATGTGCTCAATGCCAAGCACCACGAGCAAGAGGCCCAGTATGTGGCCCAGGCGGGCTTGCCGGGCAATGTCACCGTGGCCACCAACATGGCCGGTCGTGGTACGGACATCGTGCTGGGCGGCAACCCGGATATTCTCGCGGACCTGGCCTTGCGTGAGCGCGGTTTGGATCCGGTGGAGAAGCCGGAGGAGTACGAGGAGGCCTGGGACGAGGCCATCGCCGAGGCCAAGAAGCGCTCCGAGAAGTACGCCGAGCAGGTGCGCGAGGCCGGTGGCCTCTACGTGCTGGGTACCGAGCGCCATGAGTCCCGCCGCATCGATAATCAGCTGCGTGGCCGCTCCGGGCGTCAGGGCGATCCGGGCGAGACCCGCTTCTACCTCTCGCTGCGCGATGAGCTCATGGTGCGGTTCCGCGGCCAGGCCATCGAGTCCATGATGAACCGCCTGAATGTGCCGGACGATGTGCCGATCGAAGCGAAGATGGTGTCCAACTCCATCAAGACCGCGCAGTCGCAGGTGGAGAACCAGAACTTTGAGGCGCGCAAGAACGTGCTCAAGTACGACGAAGTGATGAACGAGCAGCGCAAGGTGGTCTACGGCGAGCGCCGCGAGATACTCGAGGGCATGGACGTCGAGCCCTTTGTGAAGAACATGATCGACGAAACCCTCTCCGCCTATGTCGCCGCCGCCACCGAGGTGGGCTACGTCGAGGACTGGGATCTCAATGAGCTGTGGAACGCCCTCGAGGCGCTCTATGGCCCGAGCTTCGAGTACCAGCAGCTCATCGATGGCACCGAGTATGGTGCGGCCGGCGAGCTCTCCGCCGAGGAGCTGCGCCAGGCGCTGATCGACGACGCCCGAGCCTGCTATGCCCAGCTGGAGGAGGCCGTGACCGCCCTCGGCGGCGAGGAGCAGATGCGCAACTTGGAGCGCACCATCATCTTGTCCATCGTGGACCAGAAGTGGCGCGAGCACCTCTATGAGATGGACTATCTCAAGGAAGGCATCGGCCTGCGCGCCATGGCACAGCGCGATCCGCTGGTGGAATACCAGAAGGAGGGCGGCGACATGTTCAATGCCATGAAGGACGGCATCAAGGAAGAAACCGTCCGCCAGCTCTTCCTGCTGCGCCAGCAATTCGTGCCCAAGATGGAAGAGGCCGGCACCGCCGACATCAACAACGATGGCAAGATCGACGCCGAGGACATCGGCGGAGATGTGGCCAAGGTGCGCCAGGCCGAGTCCAAGCGTACCTACCGCGGGCCCGCCGAGAGCTAAACTCGCCCGCCCCGCCGCCCGCAGGACACCATCTGCGGGCCGCGCCGCTTAAAACACCCGCAGCGTGTGAACACACCACACCCTGCGGGTTGTTTTATGCGCGTGCAGTTCCATGGCACCGGCCATGAAGCGGTGTTGGCTCACCCCACCCAACGGCTGGCCGAGGCGCACCACAAAGTCGAAGCGGTCTTGGCGGTAGACATCCGGGATCACCCGCAGCTCGGCGATAGGTGGGGGAGTGCTATCCGCCGTGACTTTCTGGGCGGCGATGAGCCGACGCATCATGGCCACATGGGCGCGGACCTGCAGGGCGAAGCGGGCAGGGGCGAGGGTGCTGGGCTCCGCGGCCCCGCTCATCACCGCCAGCATTCTGCTCACCGGGGGTTGGGCAATGCTGAGCAGATCCGAGAGGCGGCGCGGCTGGCGCGCTCGCGGCTGGGTGCCGGGCTGGGCCGCGGTCTGCGCCGCCCCACGCTCAAGGGGGCGCAGTGACTCCACGGGGGAAAGCGTCGATTCGGCGGCGGCTGTGGTGGATGTGGTGGCGGACAGCGCGGCGGCTGGGTGCAGCTTTTTCAGATGAGTGGTACCGGCAATGGAGATAAAAGGCGAGCTCTGGGCGCTCATGGCTGTAACACGGCCTTCCTGCGCGGGATGTGCGCGATCGCGGAAAGCAGCCCTCGGCCGCGTGGCGGCTTGTGGCCCGTGGAATCCCCCTGTGTCCCGCGTATAGTATGGCATGGTTAGCAGCGCGGCGCCCGCCGTGCCTGCATAGATGCGCCCCTGGGGCGATAGCAACAACACAAGGAGAACAATGCGCGGACTGGTAGTGGATTATGTGGGAGTGCTCGATGGCTCGGAGGAGGTGCAGCGTCGCTGGCGTAACTTCTTCTCGGCGCTGCGGAAGAAGGGCGCCCCGATCGCCATTTTGTCTAATGATCCCGGCGGCCCCGGCGCGGATGAGATCCGTGAGTGGGAATTCCGAGGTATCGTCGATGCGGTACTTCTCTCCGGCGAGATCGGCGCAGAAAAGCCCACTGTGGAGGCCTTTCAATTCGCGGCCGACACCTTGGAGCTGGAGCGCAAGGACCTGGTGATGGTGGATGATTCCATCGTGAACGTGCGCGGCGCTGTGGAGGCTGGCCTGATCGGCGTGTACTTCCAGCAATTTGATCGCGCCATCGTGGAGATCGCCGGCGTCTTCGAGATCGAAGGGGAATTCTAAGCGGATGCGCGTCTATCTTCCGGCCACCTTTCCCATGCTTGAGCAGCTGCACAGCGAGAGCGTGATCCACGCCCGCAATGGGTGGGCTTTTGCCCTCACCCCGGCGCTGCGCGAGTTCTACACCAGCGGCGATGATGAGGAGCTCTCCGAGGTCGCCTTCGACGATGCGGCGCTGGCCTCCATTCGGCTCTTGGCTATTGATAGCGAGCAGCGTTTCCCCCATCGCCGCGTGGTGATCAGCGCGGATGTGGATGATCAGGCCGTGGAATTCCAGCCGGAGATGGGCGAGTCGGTGGTGCGGCTCAGCCCAGCCGAGGTGGCGCTGCGCGATGTGGCCGCGCTGCATATTGACCTCGAGGACGCGGAAGCCGATATCAAGCGCGCCCTCGCCGTGTTGGACGCCGCTGAGCTGGGCGATGAGGATGCACAATTGGCGGTTGGGGACGCCGCCGAGCACTTCTTGGCGTGGTACGACCCCACCGAACTGCCCTTTGTAGTGGAGTTACTCTAGCTGGCTGAGATTTCGGGGGTAAAACTAGACAGGTGGGGTGGGCAGGGCTAAGGTACGCTAACGTAATAGTTATTTCTTAGAGAGAAAATATTTTGGAGGCCGAGCTGTGGCCACCCCACCTGCCAATACCCCGCGTAGTCGCCGCTTCAGCCCAGACCGGCTCCGGAAGTTCCGCCGCGCTCTCGGCGCGATCACTCACCCCCTGCTTCCCGATGATTACACCGCGTTGCTCAACCACCGGTGGTCGACGCGCGAACTGCGCGGCGAGATCATTCGGATTGAAGCACTCAACGAGCGCACCGTCAGTCTGGAGATCGCTCCCGGTTGGGGAGTGCCCTTGGACTTTCAAGCGGGGCAGTTCATCGGTATTGGTCTGCCCATCGACGGCCGTTTCGTCTGGCGCAGCTATTCGCTGACCAATGCCCCGGTGCAGGGCAGCGACTCTATCTTCCACATCACCGTGCGCGCTATCGACGGCGGTATGGTCTCGCAGCATCTCATCTCCCACGCCCGCGCCGGGATGGCGATTCGCCTCGCCGCGCCCGCAGGAGATTTTCACCTCACCGATCCCGTGGCCGATCACCTGCTCTTTATCTCCGCGGGCACAGGCATCACCCCCATCATCAGCATGCTGCGCTATATCGCGGATACCGGCGCCATCGAAGACACCACCATTGTGGTTGCCCATTCGGTGCGGGAACGTTCCGATCTGCTCTTCGCCGAGGAGCTTGAGCATCTCGGCACCCACCCGAATGTCCGCCTGCTGCTGACCATCACCAGCGAGCAGGGCCGGATGAGTATGCAGTCGCTTATAGACGCCATCCCGGAGATATCCAGCTACGCCGTCTATGTCTGTGGCCCCGAGGAGATGATCCGCGCCGCGGAGCAGGAGCTGGGGGCCGTGCTGGATGATCCCAGCCAGATCCACAGCGAGCGTTTCACCTTGGACCGCTCGAAGGCGGGGTCCAACCCGGGCGGAGTGGTGAGCATTGGGAGCAACGCCTCGGTGGAAGTCGATGGCGCCACCACGGTGCTGGAGGCTGCGGAAAGCATCGGGGTGGCCCTGCCACACGGCTGCCGCATGGGTATCTGCCATACCTGCGTCCAAGAGATCAAGGAGGGCCAAGTTATGGATTTGACCACCGGCCAAACCTGCGGCCCAGGGGAGCGAGTGCGCGTGTGTAGCTCGGTGCCCTGCGGGGACGTCAGTATCTAAAACCAGCACAACTACTGCACAATCGCTGCAACGCGAAGGAGAGACACAGAGACATGGCTATCGATAACATTCGCGCTTATTCGCATCTCACGGACGAGGACATCGCCGCCATCGGAGCTCGCTTCGACGCAATCAAGCAAGAGGTGGAGTCTGATCTGGGAGAGCGCGATGCGCGCTATATTACGAACCTGATTCGGGTGCAGCGTGGCTGCGAAATTGCGGGTCGCGCGGCGCTGTTCTTCGGCAAGAACAAGACGGCTTTTGCCACCGGCACCGGGCTATTGGCTCTGTCGAAGATCCTCGAGAACCTCGAAATCGGCCACAATGTGATGCACGGCCAGTGGGACTGGATGAACGATCCCACGGTGCACTCCAGCACGTGGGAGTGGGACAATAACTGCCCCTCGGAGCAGTGGATGCACTCGCACAACTACATCCACCACACCTTCACTAATGTCCTCGGCATGGACAATGACGTGGGATATGGCGTGTTGCGCGTGACCCGCGACCGCAAGTGGCAGCCCTACCACCTGGCGCAGCCGCTGACCAACACCATCTTGGCCACCTTCTTCCAGTGGGCGGTGGCATTCTACGATGTGGAGCTGGGCAAGATTCCCGCCGGCAAGGCCACCTGGGAAGAGACCAAGCCGAAGCTCTGGCAGACCATCGCCAAGGTGCGCAACCAGATGGCCAAGGACTACGCCATCTTCCCGCTCGTGGCGCTTCCCTTCGGCCTGGGCGGCACGATGCTCAAGGGCAATATGCTTGCCAACTTGATCCGTAACCTGTGGGCCTATTCGGTGATCTTCTGCGGGCACTTCCCGGACGAGACCGAAACCTTCACCAAGAAGCAGCACGCCACCGAGGACCACAACCAGTGGTACTTGCGCCAGATGCTGGGCTCGGCCAACTTCCGCGGCGGTTTCCTGTTGAGCGTGCTCTCCGGCAACCTCAACTACCAGATCGAGCACCACCTCTTTCCCACCATGCCCTCCAACCGCTTGGCCGAGGTGGGCAAGAAGGTGGAGAAGGTCGCCCGCGACTATGACTTGCCCTATCACACCGGCTCCTTCCCAGAGCAGTTCTTCAAGGTGCAAAAGACCCTGCTCAAGCTGAGCCTGCCGCCGCGCTTCATGGTGGCCGATAAGGACAACGCCCCGGAGGTGCGCTCCAATGCGGCCTTCAGCGATAAGTTCCCGGTGGAGCAGTATCTCCACGTGGGCGAGGGCGAGAACGGGGTGCGCCGTGGTTTGGCCACGGGGCTGATCATGCTGAAGAAGATCCGCCCCGGGGTGAAAGAAGTGATGATGAACTTCTCCGGCCGTACCCCGCTGCGCCGCTAGTTAGGGGCGGTTCCAGGGCATCGTCACGTTCAGCGGGATCTTCATGGTCTCGCTGGCGGCGCGTCCCGCGAGGGACGCGGTGGCGGCGGCCAAGAACAGCGCGAGATAGGCGCTGGAGGTTTGGCCGGTAAACTCGATGGTGACGATCACCGCGAATAGCGGTGCGGCCATGGAAGTGGAGAGGAAGCTGGCGCAGCCCAGCAGCGCGAAGTCCGAGGCCGGCAGTCCCGGCATGAAGGGCTGGAGGAACACGCCGATGCAATAGCCGGCGAGCGCGCCGATGGCGAAGCCCGGGGTGAGCACACCGCCGACCGCGCCGGACCGCAAGGTGACAAACACGGCGATGCCCTTGGCCACCAACAACGCCGCAGCGAAGGCCAGGGCCGGTCGGCCCACCAGCACCTCGGTGGCGGCGAGACGGCCATTGCCGAGAACAGTGGGCAGATAGATAGACATCAGCCCCACCAGAATGAAGGCCGCAGGGATGGTCCACAGCATGGCCGCGCCATGGGTCTTATTGCTCTCTGCGCGAGAAATGGCACTGCGAAATACCACGCCCAGCAATCCGCAGAGTGCGCCCACGATGATTGCGGCCCCGAGATTGCCCCAGCCCTCAGAGAGCGGAATGGTGGCATAGAGCGGATCATTGCCCACCACGATGCCAGAGGTAACTGTGGCTACCGCGGAGCAGGCCAACACCGTCATCATCGCGCGAATGGTGATGGATCCGAGGAGGATCTCCACGGCGAAGATCGCCCCGGCGAGGGGGATGTGATAGATCGCGCCCAAGCCGGCGCCGGCCGCGGCCGCCACCAGAATACGGCGGGTCTCCGAATCCAATTCCAGCCGGTGCGAGAGCTGGCTGGACATCATGGCGCCGAGCTCGCGGGGAGCATTCTCGCGGCCCACCGAGGCGCCGGCGGCCACGGTGATCATCTGCAAAAAGGCGTTGATGAAGGTCGATAGCACGGGCATGGGCTTGCCCTTCATGCCCTCGGTCACCGAGCGGATCGGCTTGCCCTTTGTTTGCAGCAGATAGTAGGCCACTCCGGCCAAAAGGCCGGCGATGGTGATACCCCAGAAGCGTTGGGCGGCGGTGGTACCGGCGGTGAGGTGGGCCGTCATGCCTTCATGGCGGCTATAGACCAGCATTTCCACCATCTGCATCGTTTTCACCAGCGCTGCGGCCCCAAGTCCGGTGCCCACACCCACGATAAGCGTGTAGATACATAGCAAGGCGAGGCGCTTGAGTCGGGCCTGCGGGGTGGCCGCACCGGTGCCCTTGTGGCCGCGTTCGCCGGTATCGCCGCTATCCGCTGGCGCGCGATCGGAGCTGGCGAGTTGCACCGTATTCGTGGCCCCGCTGCTGCTCGTGCTGCAGTTGGCCGCGGTGGTGTCCTCGCTGGCTGCTTCGCTATCCTCTGCCGGGCGCTGTGTACTGCTCACAGGTTCTTCATCTCCCATTCATCATTGGAGTGCAAAGAGGTGAGCAGCAGGCGCACCGCCTCGGCGCGTCGAGCTGAGGGACCGTCCAGATCATCCAATCCGCACTCAGGATCGGCAGGAGGCCCGAGGTGGGTGCAGCCCCGCGAACATCTCTCCGCGGCGGCCGCGAGATCATCAAACACCGCGATCACATTCTCTGGGGTGACATGGGCCAGCCCGAAGGAGCGAATACCGGGGGTGTCAATAATCCAGCCCGTGCCGGAGTCGAGGGGCAACGCCACCGACTGCGTGGAGGTGTGGCGTCCCTTGCCCACTCCTGAGACCTCGCCGGTCGCGCGATCCGCGTCCGCCACGATGCGGTTGACTAGGGTGGATTTCCCCACCCCGGAATGGCCGATGAGCGCGGAGACCTGGCCGTCGATGAGGGCATTGAGCTCATCGAGGGGATCGTTAATCCCGCACACCACCACCGGCACCTCGAGGGCGGCGAACTCGGCGGCAAAGGCAGAAGGATCGGCCAGATCCGATTTGGTCAAGCACAGTACCGGCGACAGATTGCCCACATAGGCCGCCACCAGAGCACGTTCCACAAAGCCGGCCCGGGGCGGGGGATCGGCCACGGCGCACACAATGAGCAGCTTCTGGGCATTGGCCACCACGATCCGCTCATAGGGGTCGGTATCGTCGGCGGTGCGGCGCAGCACCGAGGAGCGTTCGCTGAGTTTCACGATGCGCGCCAAGGTGCCGGGCTTGCCGCTGGTATCGCCCACCACGCCCACGCGATCACCCACCTCGATGGCGGTGCGACCCAGCTCCCGGGCGCGCATGCAGGTCACGGTGTCCGCAGGGGCGCGGCCATCTAAAGCGACGCCCCAGCGGCCGCGGTCTTTGCTAATCACCATGCCAAACTCGGCGTCTTTGTGCTTGGGGCGGTGTTTCGTGCGTGGCCGTGAGCCCCGAGAGGGGCGGATTTTTACATCGGATTCGTCAAAATCGCGCCGGGATCTACTCACTATCTCACCTCACTCCTGGTGTGTTGGCGCAGCGGGGTGTGTGCCGGCGATCATTTGCGCCCACATGGTGTCGAAACCGGGCAGGGTTTTGGCGGTGGTGTCGATATTTTCCACCTGTACCCCCTCGGTGACGAGGCCGATAATGGCCCCAGCGGTGGCCATGCGGTGATCGTGGTAGCTGTGCCATACCCCGCCGTGCAGGGGCATGGGGGTGATGGTCAGCCCGTCTGCGTGGGCCTCGCAGCGCCCGCCGAGCCGGGTGATTTCGGTGCTTAATGCCTCGAGGCGATCGGTTTCATGACCGCGCAGGTGCGCGATACCGCGCAGGAACGAGCGGGAATTGGCCAGGGTGGCCAGGGCGGCCACGGTGGGGGTGAGCTCGCCAATATCGCTCATGTCGATATCGATGCCGCGCAACCGGCCATCGCTGGGGCCGGTGACCACGAGGTCGTGGCTATCGCCGCGCGAGTACAGCTCGGCCTGCGCGCCCATGCGGGTGAGGATGGAGCGAATCTCGTCCCCGGGCTGGGTGGTGGTGTGCGGCCAGTGGGGGATGGTCACCTCACCGCCGGTGACCGCGGCCGCCGCAAGGAAGGGGGTGGCGTTGGAGAGATCGGGCTCGATATTCCAGTGCCGGCCGCGGATGGTGCCGGGGCGTACTCGCCATACGTGGCGCTCGGAGGTGTCTACCTCTACGCCGGCCTCGCGCAGCATGTCGATGGTCATATCGATATGTGGTTGGGAGGGCAGCACGGTGCCGGTGTGGCGCAGCTCGATGCCGTTATCGAAGCGGGCGGCGGCCAGCAGCAGGCCGGATACGAACTGGGAGGAGCCGGAGGCGTCGATAGCGATCTCCCCTCCGGGCAGGCTGCCGGTTCCGTGCACCGAGAAGGGCAGCCGGGTACCGTCGATATCCGCCCCCAGCCCGCGCAGGCCGTTGAGCACCGCGCTCATGGGGCGGGTGCGGGCTTGGGCGTCGCCGTCGAAGAACACGGTGCCATCGGCGAGCGCCGCCACCGAGGGCACGAAACGCATGAGGGTGCCGGCCAGTCCGCAATCGATGGTGGTGCCCGACAGCGGCTGGGGTTGCACGCGCAGTTCAATATTGGGGCTGCCATGGGAGGGGGAGACGTCGCTGATGGAGACGCCTAGGGCTTTGAGGGCGCCGATCATCAGGTCGGTATCGCGGCTGCGCAGCGCCCCGGAGATCGTGGAGGGCCCGTCGGCGAGCGCGGCTAAGATGAGCGCGCGGTTCGTCATCGACTTCGATCCGGGGATATGTACGCGGGCGCGCACAGGGTCCTTCACAAATGGGCTGTCCCACAGGGGCATGCGTGCTGAATCCATACCTCGATTCTAGGGCTAGGGTCCGGTGGCGTCGTCGATGTGCCCTAAAACCGCAGGTGGTTGTGAGCATACGGGGGATAGGTGGCCAGGCTGCTGGCACAATGGGCACCATGTGTGGTCGTTTTGTTTTATTCACCACTGAGCAGGAGCTGTTGCGCCATGCCCAGCGGGTATTCGGCGTGTCGGAGATTGATGCGCCGCAGGGCTGCCCGCCGCCGCGCTACAATATCGCCCCCACCCACTCGGTGCCGGTGTTTATTGCTACCGAGCTGCTTCAGGATGCCGCTACGACGGCCCCGCTGAGCCTGCGGGCCGCGCGGTGGGGCTTGCTGCCGCACTGGAAGAAGGACAGTACCGGTCCCGTGCTCTTTAACGCCCGAGCTGAAACCGTCGCCACCAAGCCGTCTTTCCGTGACGCCTTCGCCCGTTCCCGCTGCGTGATTCCCATGGATGGCTATTACGAGTGGAAGGATAAGCAGCCGCACTTTGTCCATCGAGAAGATGGCGAGCTGCTGTGGGCTGCGGGCGTGGTCGCCACCGGGCTGGGGCAGATGTCCACCACGATCATCACCACCGCCAGCGCCGAGCCGCTTGCGTGGCTGCATGATCGCATGCCGCGCCTGCTCACCGCCCAGGAGGCCCAGGCGTGGCTCATCCAGGATCAGCAGGCGGCGGAGGCGATCGTCTCCGTAGCGGCGCCGGAGTCCCTGCGCGCGAGTGTGATCACCACCCCAGCCGATACGGCCGTGGGCCGGGTGGGCAATGATTATCCCGAGCTGATCTCCTAGCAGCGCGCTTATCGACGCTCACCAGCCGCGCCCCTTTTCGGCCTAGGGTGCGGCGAGATCGCTGAATTCAGCGCCGAGGACGGCAGCCATATCGCTGGCGCGGAGCTGGATATCGAGCCCGCGCTTGCCGCCGGAGACATAGATGGTCGGATGCGCCGTGGCGCTGGCGTCGATACGCGTGGGCAGGAGTTTCTTCTGCCCCAGTGGGGAGATCCCGCCGGTGATATAGCCGGAGGACTTTTCGGCGTCATGCGGATCCGCCATGCTTACCTTGGATACGCCGAAGGCGTGGGCGGCCTTCTTCAACGACAGCGAGCCGGTGACCGGTACGCAGCACACCGCGAGGTTGCGGCGAGGCCCGCGTCCGGCGCTTAAGTCCACCACGAGGGTTTTGAAGATGGCCGCGGCCGCGACGCCCTCGCTCTCGCCGAGTGCTGCAGCAGCCTGCTGGCCGAAGTGGTCGTGACCGGCGTCGAACTCGTGAACCTGATGCTCGATTCCGGCCGCGCGCAGCACCGCCAGGGCGGGAGTGGCGGCACCCGAGGCGCCCTTTTTCTTTTTCTTTGCCATAACGGAGACACTATAACGCTGGAGGGGCCTAGCGCGTCAGCGATCAAACGCTAGGGTTAGAGAGTATGGATACGTCTGTACCTTCCATCACTGATCTGCCCGTGCGCACCCAAGATTACTTGAAGAACATTTTTGATATTTGCGAGCGGACGCAGGCGCCGGCCTCGTTGAAAGAGCTCGCCAGCACGATGGGGCAGAAGACCCCCACGGCCTCTGAGGCGGTGAAAAAGCTGGCGCAGAACGGCTATATTTACCGCGAACCCTACCGCGGCATCACCCTCACCGCGCAGGGGCGGCAGCTGGCCCTAGCTATGGTACGGCGGCACCGACTGGTGGAAAGCTTTTTGGTGGAAACGCTGAACTATGGCTGGGATGAGGTGCACGAGGAGGCCGAGCTACTCGAACACGCCATCTCTGATCGTTTGCTCGGCCGGATTGATAGCTTTCTCGGATTCCCCAGCCGCGACCCGCATGGGGATCCGATTCCCAGCGCGAGCGGGGAGATCGACACCGTGGGCGGTTATACGCTGGCAGCGCTTGCTCCCGGCGCGGACACTGTGGTGGAGCGGATCCACGATCACAGCGTGGACATCCTGCGCTACCTGAACGATAACGGCATCGTGCCGGGGGTGCGCATCAGAGTGGGCGAGCCGCCTTTCGACGGCATGGCGGCACTCTATGTGGGGGCAGCTGACGGCACCTGGTCGGCTGAGCCGGTGCTGCTCAATGAGGAGGCGGTGCGATGTGTGGACGTGGCGGACCCTAGAATAAACGAGGACGACTAGGACGCACGGCGCACACCGCGACTATAGAGGCAGGAGCCACGGGGATAAGCATGGTGGACACACCTGAGGACGCACAGGCCACGAGCCGAGCGCGCGCAGGCGAGGATGAGCGCAGCCTCGAGCAGCGTTTCGAAGACGACGCCCTGCCGCTGCTGGATCAGCTCTATGGCGGCGCGCTGCGCATGACGCGCAACCCGGCGGACGCCGAGGATCTCGTGCAGGAAACCTATTTCAAGGCCTATCAGGCCTTCTCCTCTTTTCAACCGGGCACCAATCTCAAGGCGTGGCTGTACCGGATCATGACCAACACCTATATCAATAGCTATCGCAAGAAAAAGCGCCGGCCGCAGCAGCTGCCCACCGAGGAGATCACCGATCATCAGCTGATGAATACCTCCACCCACGATTCCACCGGGTTGGAATCCGCTGAGGTGGAGGCATTGAAGCTGCTGCCGAATACCCAGATTGCGGATGCGATGAACCAGCTCAGCGAGGACTATCGCATGGTGGTCTACTACGCAGACGTGGAGGGGCTGGCCTATAAGGAGATCGCGGAGATCATGGGCACTCCCCTCGGAACGGTGATGAGTCGGCTGCATCGGGGAAGAAGACAGCTGCGCGATGCGTTGAGAGAGGTAGCTGCCGATCATGGCATCGGCGTCGAGCCCGAGACGGACAGCACCGAGCAGGCCACAACAACGCGGAAGGTGAGCCAATGAGAGACTGCGGACGCAAGCATGAATGCTCCGAAAGCTGCGAGCGCGCCTATGCCTCTCTCGCTCGGCTGCTGGAGGGGGATTGCAGCCCCGGCGAGCGGGCACAGCTGCGCCGGCACGTGGAGGCCTGCCCAGAGTGCTTCGAGCGTCTCGGAGTAGAGGAGCAGGTACGCGAGCTTCTGCGGCAGTGCTGCTGCCAAAAAGCCCCCACCCGGCTGCGTGAAACCATCCGCTTCAAGATGCGCGTGGAGTGGACCATCGGCTAGCCGCAGCGGTGAGAAAAGAGAAAACCCAGCGTGGTTCTTCAAAGAAACCAGGCTGGGTTTTGCTGCGCTAGGGCCTAGGCCAGTGGCTTAGGCGTTGGGGCGCTTACCGTGGTTAGCGCCCTTCTTGCGACGGTCCTTACGCTTGCGACCACGCTTGCTCATAGTGGTCTCCTTCCTAGAGGTGGGTATGAATGAAAAGAAAGTTTGAGTGCCCAGTGTATCGTCTCACTCACGGCGAGAACAATTCACTGTGGCACTCACGCTTCCTAGACTGTGGCGCGGGAGCGCTGGCGCGCCAGCGCCTTGTTGCGGCGCTTCAGGGCGCGGCGCTCGTCCTCGCTCATACCACCCCAGACGCCGGCATCTTGGCCGGACTCGAGGGCCCACTTCAGGCAGTGGTTGGTTACTGGGCAGCGGTTGCACACCAGCTTTGCCCGGGCGATCTGTGCCAGGGCGGGCCCAGAATTTCCTACAGGGAAGAAGAGCTCAGGGTCCTCGTCGCGGCAAACTGCGTTGTGGCGCCAGTCCATGGTGTACTCCTTAAAGTTAAGCTAAAGCTTTAGTGCATCTATCAGGGTGAATTATCGGCTTCGGGTGAAGGCAGGGTACGCATCGGATGATCCGGATGAGGGCGCTCTTCTCTTCGCAGTTCTGACATCCTACGGCTAGTAGAGGGCACGAGTGACTCCCAAGAATATGGGGGTCGTGCTTGCTAGCTACAGTGAAGCCAAGGGAGAGAAAAATTAACGCCCGCCGCTTAAGCGTTCCGTCTCAGCTGCGGGTTTAACGTATGGTTAATCTCTGCTTCTACCGAATTTTGGCAAAGGGTTGCGCTTTCTTTGCCTTCGCTGAAGTGAATTCTTGCACGACTATGTCTGTTTGGCTAGAGCTTTCGCCAAATTAGTGACATATCTCACGAAATTTGAGCGCCCTCAGGGGCGATCACGTCGATCACATCGGGGACAGAAACGATATCGATGCGATCTGTCTCGCCCATAAACTCGCCGTCTAGCTGCCACTTCGTCTTCTCTGTCAGGGTGAGTGTAAGTGCGTTGATATCGTCAACTTGGATTTCTCCGGTATCCACGGGCAAAGCAGACCAGAATCGGACATTCGAGCCCACCGTCTTCATCAAAGCCGCCAGTCCACCGGCGCCTTCGGCGCTGGTGAGGGCGAAAATTGAGAGGCCACCTTCCGTTCGGGCATCGGGGTTGGTCACAACCGGAACGGGGCCGGCAAATGTCCAGGGATTGGTATTGGATACCACCACCAAGGGCAGCTCCTTTTCCTCCCGCACGGTGCCAGCGGTCTCCGCTCGGAAAGAGATATGCGGCGGATGCGCCCGCAGGCGACGCCAGGCGCGTGCCGCAATAAGCGCGTATTTGCCGGGGGTTGCCGAGATGCCGCGCTTGCGGGCCTGCTCCATCGAGTGAATCACGGCGGCATCAATGCCGATGCCTAGGTTCACGCAGAGCCAGCGCTTGGACTCATCATGGTCCGGATCTGTCTCTGCCGAGCCCACATTATGTGCCATGGCCAGCGGCAGGCGCCGCACCGTGCCCTCGCGGAGCAGATCCGCGATCTCAGAGGCGGCCTCTGTGGGATCATTGGGCAGCCCGAGGGCGCGGGCATAGACATTGGCGGAGCCGGTGGGGATGATTACTAGTCGCGGCAGCTCGGCAGCATCGGGGCGGGCAGCAACATCTTTGCCCAGTAAGCCATTGATCACCTCGCCGACAGTGCCATCGCCGCCGAGAATTATGATGGCGTCATAATCAGAGCGCCGCAGCCCAGCGCAGATCGCCTCGGCATGCTGCGGATAGGCCGTATGGACAGCCTTGATGGACGTCACAGGCGCGAGCGCGTTCACAACATCGCGGACAATGGCATGGCTGACGCTCGTGGAGTTGGGGTTCATCAAAAGTAGGCTTCGCACGATTCCCCAGTGTAAAGGATTCCGCTCCCGCGACGGCGCGCTGCGTCGCTGCGGGATGTCTAGGGCGCAGCCACCGGCGTTGTATAGACTGATGTTCTGTGAGCAGAGCAGAAAAATCCCGCCGCAGCCCCGAGTCCACGCCCCCTGCGGAGCAGGCCGCATCCGCCGTTCCCGCCCCTATTCGCTGGGCGGCGATACTCGGCGGGGTAGAGGGGCTCCTCGGTATCGCGTATGGCATTTTTCTCATGGCCCGTGACCTGCTGGGATATCGCGATGCCTCCGCTGTTTTCGAAGATGAGCTGCGCGCCGATCTGCTCGGCTTCGGCACCGGCGTGGTCTTTCTCATCTTCTTCGGCGCGGTCTGCATTGCAGCACTATTCCTCGCCCGCGGCAAGCGCTGGGGCCGCGCGCCCATACTCATGCTCAACATGCTGCTTCTTCCCATTGCCTTCTATATTCACGGCGCCGGGCACACCCCCTCGGCCATTGCGGTGGGCATTGTGGGCCTGCTCGGCCTGGGCCTGCTCTTCAACGGGGTCGCCGTGCGCTGGGCGGCAGCGCAGTACTAGGCGAGAATATGCCTGCAGGGTGGCGTCGATAAGCGATTATCGACGCCACCCTGTGATCGTTGAGCCCTGTTGGGCGATGATCGTGTCCCCAGAAAGGCGCAGATTAATCGGGGTGGAATCGGCGCCATCGTCGATGGAGGCGCGGACATGGTCGATCCGCTTGCCCCGGTGCCACTCGGCGAGGGCGAGACCATCACGGACGGGATAGGCCACGGCATCGGTGCCCATTGCCACCCCGGAGCCGATGGCGTCGGAGAAGATGTGTTCCACGGCGAGGGTCGTGGGGTGGAAGAGGATGAGGCCGCGATCGGTGTAGACCGTGATGTGGTGGGGAAGATCGGCGTGAATGATGGTGCGCGGATCGAAGAGCGGTGCCACGCCGCGCTCGCTCAGCACCTCGCCATTGATGCCATAGGAGACAATACGTCCCTGGACGCGCAGGTCTTGGGGCGGGTAGTACACCGCGGCGGCATCCTCAGCGACGGCCAGAAGCTGGGCGTCCGGCTGCTCGAGCTCGATGGTTTTCTCGGGCTCCGGCTTGCGGGAATCCTCGGGATTGCGGTCGAAAAAGTGCAGCCGAGCCACAGGGGCACCACTGTTATTGCCGGCTTCCTCAGGCGCGCAGATATCGATGAGGGCCAGGGTGCTCAGCCGAGTCAGAGCGGAACCAATGCGGCAATAACCACGGCCCAGCTGTTCGCGCTCCTGCGGGGCGGGATCCTTACCCACCTGGATGGTGCGCACCAGATCCGAACGCCACAGCACCACCAACTCATCGTTGTACACCCCCGCGGCGTCATTGGAACGCAGCGACTGCACGGGCTCTTCGGTGAGCACCGCGCGGGTGCTGTTATAACGGCCGGTATCGGCATCGATGGCCGTGGTTTCACCGCAGCCGAAGCCCGTGGAGAAGGACACCATCACCTGCGAAAATGCCAAAGATAGTGCGCAGACGGTGGCATCGCTGCGCTCATAGGACCAGCGCTCGGTCTCGGTGGCGGGGTCGAAGGCGAACACTCGGTGGTCCTCCGCGGCGATTACCAAGCCATCGATCACATAGGTATCCCGCTGCTGCAGCGAGGACTCAGCGGTGAGCGTCCACTGTTTATGCATGGACTCCGGGAAGGAGGTGACCACACTCGGCACCTGCGGGGGCTGCTCCTCTGGGCCGATGGAGCTGCGCAGATGCGCGTGGCGGGCCGGGGCGCTGAGGTATGTGAGCACACAGATGAGCGCCACCAGTAGCGCGAGCACAGACCAGCCCGCAGCGGGGGTGAGGCGGCGCCGAGCAGGGGTGGCAGCACCAGCCGCACCGCTATCGCGTGAACTCATGAGGCTGAAGGATACCGCACTTTCTAGTTACGGCGCCCGCGCCCTCCGCGGCCGTTCTGCTGACCGCGCCCGTGGCTGCGCCCAGCGCCCCGCGGGCGGCTGCCGCGACCACGCAGGCTCGAGGCACCCCCGCCGAAGACGGGGCGGGCATCGCCGATGGAATCCGTAGCGCCCTCGGGAATATCGAGGGCCTCGAATAGCTCTGGGGAGGTAGAGAACCACTGTGGCGGTTCCTGCTGGTCGAGCTTGAGCTCATCATTGATCAGCGCCCACTTGTGCAGCTCATCAAAGCCCACCAAGGTGACGGCCGTTCCGGTGTGGCCAGCGCGTCCGGTGCGGCCAATCCGGTGCACATAGGTCATCGGATCGTCCGGGGTCTGATAGTTGATCACATGGGTGACATCATCAATGTCGATACCGCGGGCGGCCACATCGGTGGCCACCAGGATCGTGATGCGTCCCTCGCGGAACGCAGTGAGTGAGCGCTCGCGGGCCGATTGTCCCATATCGCCGTGCACCGCCCCCACTGCAAAGCCATGGGCGGCAAGGCTTTCGGCCAATGTCGCCGAGGAACGCTTCGTGCGGGTGAAAATGATGGTGCGGCCGCGGCCGGGAGCCTGCAGAATGCGGGAAATAATCGCCGTTTTATCCATCTGGTGCGCCTGCATCACCACCTGGCGGGTAGAGGCGTGTGTCTGCGAGGACTCCGCCGACTCGGCCCGAATATGCACCGGCTTGTGCATGAAGCCTCGGGCCAAGGTGATGATGGGGCCGGGCATGGTGGCCGAGAACAACATCGTCTGGTGGGCGTGGGTGAGCATGGCCATGAGCTTTTCAATATCGGGCAAAAAGCCCAGATCGAGCATCTCATCGGCCTCGTCGAGAACTAGGATCGCCACCTCGTTGAGCCGCAGTGCCCCGCGCTGGGCAAGATCAAGGAGCCGTCCCGGCGTGCCCACGACCACGTCCACGCCTCGCTCGAGTGCCGAAATTTGATCCTCATAGGGGGTGCCACCGTAGATCGCCAGTACCCGCACCGGCAGGCGGGCTGCGGCAGTGGCGAGATCCTCACTCACCTGTACCGCCAGCTCGCGGGTGGGGCAGACAATCAGGGCGCGCGGGGTGCCATCGAGCTCCGCTACATCGGCGGCGTCAAAGACGCGATCAAGAAGCGGCACGCCGAAACCGAGGGTCTTGCCCATGCCGGTGCGGGCCTGGCCGATGATATCGGCGCCATCAAGCGCTAAGGGCAGCGTGAGCTCCTGGATGGCAAAGGTGTGGGTGATGCCCTTTTCTGCCAGGGCCTCCACGATCTCCACGGCGACGCCCAGCTCCGCAAAAGTCGGAGTGGCGGCGTCCTGCGTGGCGGCTGTACTGCGAGAAGGTGGTGCCGCGGCGGGCGCGGCGGCAGCCTCTGTAGCGGCAGGGGGAGCGGTCGCCGCAGCCGTCTCGGAGGGTGCCGGTGCGGCCTCGGCTACCTGCTGGCGCGTGGTGTGGCGACGCACTCGGCGGCGGGAACGCCTCGAACCGGCAGAGCGAGGCTGATCGTGGGCGGTGGAAGATCCTTGGTCAGACACATCTATAGATACTAACTGTCCAGCCACTAGTATTGGAGACTGCCTCAGTGCACGGTGGCAGAGAACTACTATCCTCACTGTGCATATGAGACGATAACCGTTAATTCATACGCACCGGCGCGGTAGCCTAGGCAGGTGCCGCGCCATCGTCACAGACATGGAAAGAGGGCATCTGTATGGACATCAAAATTGGTTTCAATGACAGCCCACGCGAGCTTGTTATCTCCTCCGATCGCGCCCAGGATGAGGTGCTCGCGCAGGTGCAGCAGGCACTCGCCAGCACAGAGCCGACCTCTGTGACTCTGGATGATGACAAGGGCCGAAAGTATGTGGTCCGTAGTAGCTCTATCGCTTATGTGGAATTCGGTTCCGCACACGCTCATCCAGTGGGCTTTATCAACTAACGCCGCCGACAGGCGCAGCGCGCAGGATCACGAGGCAGAAGGAGTAGCGAGTCATCGACGAGAGAAGACATCTACGCGGCCAGGACGGGGAGGACCGCCCCGACCGCTATAACGCGTGGAATAGCGACGATGACATCGCTGCCTCGCGCCACCACAGGCCGGAGCCGGCGCCGTCGCCGGGGCGGCATGAAGCAGCGGGGGAGCGTCGAGAAGCAGAAGAGTCCACGGACTCCTTCTTCGTGCGTTTCGCCCGCGACTATGGCTGGCGGGCCTATGCCATTCCGGTGCTGGCGATCATCACCGTGTGGGTGCTCGTCGACATCATCCATCAGCCCGCCGCTACCACACCCCCCACCGCCTCCTCCGTTCCGCCGGCAGCCACGAGCACAGGTCGCGACGAGGGGCGACCGCCGGTGCCTAATCCCGCAGATCTGACGTTTCTGACCGAGGGCGGTCAGCTGCCCGAAGGCGGGCCCTATACCGAAGACGGTCGTGGCACCTACCGCACGGTGGGCGCACCTGGCGCCGAAGCTGGGGCGGGCCGCCCGCGCACCTTCACTTATGTGATCGAAGTGGAAGAGGGGCTCAACGCCGCCCACTATGGCGGCGACGATGGCTTTGCCGCGATGGTGGATGCCACCCTGACCAATCCGAAGGGCTGGACCGCCGATCCCGAGTTTGGCTTCAAGCACATCGACAATCCGGACAAGGCGGATCTACGCATCCAGCTGAGCAGTGTGAACACCACGCACAAGAGTTGCGGCGCCAACTTGGGCATGGAGACCTCCTGCTTTACCTCCGACGGCAATCGCGTGGTGCTCAACGAATCCCGCTGGGTGCGTGGCGCCCGGCCTTTCGCTGGTGATCTCGGCGCCTATCGCCAATACCTCATCAACCACGAGGTAGGACACGGTATCGGCTATGCGCAGCATGTGCCGTGTGGCCGCGATGGCGCCCTCGCGCCGATCATGATGCAACAAACCCTCAGCCTCTCTAATTCGGAGCTGAACAAGATCGACCCCAACGAGATCTACCCCGACGATAACGCCACCTGCAGCTATAACGCGTGGCCCTATCCGAACGGCAAGAAGGAATAAAATCGGTGACTCTCACACCGCGGCCGCTGCCCGCTGGGGCGACGGCACGTTATGCCCGCCATCTCTCCCTGCCTGGAATCGGGCTGCAGGGGCAGCAGAAACTCTACGGAGCCTCGGTGCTGGCGATTGGTGCTGGCGGGCTCGGTAGCCCGGTGATTGAATACTTAGCCGCGGCTGGGGTGGGGTGTCTGGGCATTATCGACGCTGACGCGGTGGACCTGTCTAACCTGCAGCGCCAGGTGGTGCACCGCACCAGCGATATCGGCACGCCGAAGGTGCAGTCCGCGGCCCGCTTTGCCCGCGAGCTCAACCCCGAGGTGGAGGTGCGCACCCACCACTGTGCACTCACGGCCACTAATGCCCGAGACATCCTCAGTGAATACGACATCGTGGTGGATGGCTCCGATAACTTCGCTACCCGCTATCTGGTGGCCGATCACTGTGCGGAGCAGTCCATTCCGCTGGTATGGGGCAGCATCCAGCAATTCGGCGGTCAGCTATCTGTCTTCGCCGAGGGCTATACCTTGCGCGATATTTTTCCCACCCCGCCGCCGCCCGGTAGCGCCCCCAACTGCGCCGAGGCCGGCGTCTTTGGTGTGCTGCCCGGGGTGATCGGCACCATGATGGCCACCGAGGTGATCAAGCTCATCACCGGATTCGGTACCCCGCTCATCGGCCGCCTCGCTACCTGGGATGCGGCGAATAACAACTTCAAAACCTTCTCCTTTTCCCCGCACCCGGAATCGGCGGCGCTGCGTCACCGCACCGTGGTCGAGGCATGCGAGTGGGGAGACAGCCCAGCAGCGACGACAGCTGCTGCTGCGGTGGATGCGGCCACCCGCCGGAGCGCCGATGCCCAGGAAGGACACACGATCGATCCCCAGAAGACACCGCGAGACGCCGAGAACACCGCCCCGCCTGCGCCCACAAAGGAGCCGGAACACCGCTCGATGGAGGAGCTGCCCGCCCTGCTCGAGGAGGGCATGATCTCGGTGGATGTGCGCGAACCCATCGAATGGGAAGGGGGAGTACTGGGCGAGAGCCTGCTCGCTCCGCTCTCGCGGCTGCGCGCCGGGGACCTCGGCCAAGTCGCCGAGCTGGATCGCGCCCAGCCGGTGGCGCTGTATTGCAAAGCGGGAGTCCGCTCGGAAGAGGCCGCGCGGATCCTGCTGGCCCATGGTTTCGCGCGCGTCATCACCCTCGATGGGGGCATCATGTACTGGTGGATGAACCAGTAGAAGGCGCAGCTCGGAACGCAATCTTGCCCATGGCCGTGGTGTGCGCGCCGGGCGCGTGGGGTGCAACGCTAATCTAGGGGCTATGACTGACACCACCGACTCGACACCCGTGGGCTCGGTACCGGGGCACGTTTTTGAGGCTTTCCGAGTGCCCACCCATCACATCGCCGCAGCAGAGCGACTCGGCGCGGCGTGGGACAACGGCATCAAATGTGGAAACGTGGTGATTTCCCGAGCCCCCTCGGCGTCTTTTGCCGCGTGGTCGGCCAAGCTGCGCGATAGCCTCAGCCCTCGTGGTGTGCGGCTGGTGCGGCCGGTGCGCTCCACCGATGGGCGCGTGGTGATCTCGGGATTCCGGGCTAATGCCTATGTGGTGGGCGAACCAGCGCAGCGTGTCGATGAAACCGTGGGCGCGGCCCTTCTGCTCGCCGACGCTCTCGCCGAGGTGCCGGTGCCCCAGTGGGTGGGCCGCGATATGCAGCAGGTCGACGATGAAGCCAGCATTTTTCAGCTGGCTGATCGTGCCGCGTGGGCAGAACAGCCGGCCGAGTTGTTGGCCCGCGCTTTTGAGGGCGATCGCCCCGCCCGCGGCCACGAGGTGGAGGCGCTGAGCGCCGCTGCGGAGCTGCATCGGCGGGTGCCCGAGATTCCCCTCGAGGTGCAGTTGGGCCACGCTGACATGTTGGGTACCACCATTTTCTCCGGTAGCCAGGCCCCGATCGTGACCGAGATCGTGCCCGTGGCCCACCCGCATGCGTATACCGCGGCGCTGACGATGGTAGATGGCATCATCGCCGATGCCGTCGATATCGGGGTGCTGGATCGTTTCTCGCATCTGCGTTATCTCGACGCCCTGGCCGCCCGCGGGGTGCTCTATCGCCTCTATGTGCATGCGCTGCACCCAGCGAGCCGCCCCGCACACAGCCGCCGCATTGTGGCTTTGGCCCGCGAACTTGGCGAGCGTCTCGACGCCGACTCCTAGCCCAGATTCCCCCGCATTCTTCGAATGTGTGTTCTTAGTTGTCGAGGGGCAATTCGCTGTGAGTGTCCACTACCTCTGCAAGAATGATGGGCATGAATAGCACCCCGCTGATGGCCCCACCACCGAACCCCACGGTGACAGTCACCTACCCCGGTCCGCGAGAAACCCCTCGTAGGACGTGGTCTGCGGCCGTGCATGAGCTGGTGCACGCCGAACTAACAGGCACCGTGAAGCTCATCGGCGCCGCCAACACGGGTGTGAGCTCCGCTTTGAGCGATACGGTGGTGGGCTTGATCAACGCGGGTGTGGATCCGGCGGAGATTGCGCTGATCACCACCGCCAAGGAGACGGCGAGTTATCACCGCAGCGAGCTCTCTTCTCTGCTGGGTGGCCGCGCCGAAGGCTTTGCCTCCGCAGGAACGCTCGTGCGCTCTATTCACTCCCTGGCTTTCGCCATTGTCCGGGCCGCGCGCCAGCGCGATATTGGCACCTCGCCCCGCATGATTACCGGCGCCGAGCAGGATGCCGTGATCCGCGAGCTTCTCGACGGCCACCGCGAGCGCGGCGGAGCCTACTGGCCGGAAGAGCAGCACGAGGCACTCGAGCTCGTCGGATTCGCCCGCGGCCTGCGCGACTTCCTGCTGCGCGCCCAAGAGCGCGGTCTGGGTGCCGCAGACCTCGAGCAGCTCGGCGAGGACTGGGACCGCCCTCTATGGTCTGCTGCGGGGCAGTTTTTGCGGGAGTATCGCCACACCATGGCGCTGTCTGGCCAAGACTCACTCAATGCCTCCGAGCTGCTGGCCGAAGCTCACCGCCTCATCACTGATGATGAGCAGCTCGCCCAACAGGTGGCCCGCTCAGCGCGGTATCTGCTGATTGATGACGCACAGAATCTCGATCCCAAGGCAGCTGGGTTGATCGAGGCGCTCACCCCGCACACCACGCTCATGGTGCTCGGCGGCAACCCAGAGCACTCCGTGTTCCACTTCCGTGGCGCGGATCCCGACTTCTTCATCGACTACCACGCCGAGCACACCATCGAGCTGACGGAGCCTCAGGTTCAGGCGCGCTCGCAGTATGTGGTGGCCGCTGATGCCCGCAGCCACCACGACTTCATCGCGGACCGAGTACGTCGCGCCGGGCTGCTCGACTCGGTGGCGTGGCGCGATATCGCAGTGATCGTGCGCAGTTCAGGGGAGATCGGTAGCCTGCAGCGGGCGCTATTGATCGCCGGTGTCCCCGTGCACGTAGACAACTCGGCGATGGTACTCAAGGAACAGCGGGTGGTATCCAGCCTGCTTATCGCCGCACGGAGCCTGCTGAGCCGTATCAGTAGCACCGAGCTGAGCGAGCTCATCCTCGGCCCCGTCGGTGGCGCCGATCCGGTCACCTACCGCCGCCTGCTGCGCGGTGTGCGTGCCGCAGAAAAACGCCACGGCGGTAGCCGCCGGGCCATCGAGGTACTCGAGGATCTCCTGCTTCCCCAAGCCCCAGGCTATACCGCGCCGGAAAACGCCGAGATTCGCGATAGCCTCACCGAGCGGGAAACCCAGATTTTGCAGCGCACTACCGAGGTGCTCGAAGCGGGGCGGGCGGCCTATGAACGCGGCGAGTCCGTTGAGGCGGTGCTGTGGGCGTTGTGGGAAGCGACCGGCCTCGCCCAGCACCTGCAGGCGGTCTCGCTTCGCGGCGGAGCGTCCGGCTCCCAGGCGGATCAGGATCTCGACGCTGCCATGGCCTTGTTTGATACCGCCGGCGACTATACCGAGCGTCGCCCCGGGGCCTCCTTTTCCAGCTTCATCTCCTATATCGACAGCCTCGATGTTCCTTCGCTCACCCGTGAGCGGCGCGGCGCGAAAACAGATGCCGTCACCATCCTTACCGCCCACTCGGTCGTGGGCATGCACTTTCGCCTCGTGATCGTTGCAGGGGTTAATGAAGGTGCATGGCCGCAGCTGGGAGAAACGGGCACCCTATTCGGCCAGGAAGAGTTGATCAACTACACAGACGAGGACATCGACCCTGGGGTGTATGTGACCCACACGGCCGAGCGGGAAGCAGAAGAACGCCGTCTGCTCAGCTTGGCCTGCTCTCGAGCGACCGAACAGCTCTACATCATGGCGATCGATGACACGGAGAGCGAAGATGGAACCACCGAGCCCTCCCGTTTCCTCGCTGCCACCCCGGTGAGCATGCGGGTGTATAGCGCCGAGACTGCCGCCAGCACATCCGAGGATGCTGGGGCGGTGCGCGCCATTCATCCGCGTATGCTGTCCACCTCGAGTGTGATCGCGGAACTGCGGCGCACCCTGGAAAATCCGCACGCTCCCGCAGCGGATCGCGAGCATGCCGCGTATCATCTCGCGCGGCTAGCGGAGGCCGGCGTACTGGGGGCCAGCCCGCAGGAGTGGTGGGGCATGCGGGCGGCCTCTACTACTGAGCCTCTGGTGCGTGCCGGGGACACCATCCGTTTATCCCCCTCCACCATCGAAAAGAGCCTTGATTGCCCCCTCAACGGCACCGTGGCGAAGTTCGCTGACTCCGCCAGTGGCAGCCCCCAAATCACCGGCACGCTCGTGCACGCCTTCGCCGAAGCCATTGATAATGGCGCCGAGGAGAGCGTGGCGCGCGAGTTGGTGGAGCATGCCTTTGCTCAGCAGCTCGATGATGCAGCGTGGAGAGAGGAGGCGGAGATCGCGCGGTTTAGCACCATGCTCGATAAAACACTGTCGTGGATCCACTCTGCTAATGCCGCGACCACTTTGGTGGGTACCGAGCGGCAGGCGTGGGTGCGCGTCGGCCATCTCACGGAGGGCGAGCATGATGTGATGATCTCCGGCCGGCTGGATCGTATCGACCGCAGTGGCGATAGCCTGCGGGTGGTGGATTATAAGTCCTCCGCTCAGGCCATTGCCCAGAAAGATGCCGCCGATCACGCGCAGCTCTCGGCTTATCAAGTGGCCGTAGCGCACGCCCGCCTCGATGCGGAAGGGAATCTCGCCACCCGCCGCCCCGAGGACCCTGAACTCGAGCGGGAGGGCGCCGTGCTGGTTTATCCCGGCACCAGCACCAAGAAGGTCACCACGCGCGAGCAAGCACGGCTCGATCAGGAGCAACTCGCTGCTTTTGAGGACACACTCATGGCGCTGGCGCGGGAGAAAGCACAGCCGCGGGTGCGGGCTGAGCTCAATGAGAAGCAGTGCACGTATTGCACGTTGAAGGCGGTATGCCCGGCACAGGATCAGGGAAGGAGCATCTTCAATGCCTAAGCAGAACAATCCGCGGCTGTCTCCCCGTGAGCTCTCGGAGCGACTGCAGCAGCCCTATGCACCGACCGAGCAGCAGGCAGCGGTGATCGGTGCGGAACAAGGATCACTGCTGGTGGTGGCCGGTGCCGGCGCCGGTAAAACCGAAACCATGGCCGCGCGCGTGGTCTGGCTGGTGGCCAATGGGCTGGTGCGCCCCGATCAGGTTCTGGGACTCACCTTCACCCGCAAGGCCGCCGGCCAGCTGGAACAGCGCATCCGCCGGAACCTCGCCACGCTGAAAAACACCCTCGGGCTCGCGGTGGATGAGCAGGGCCGCGAGCTCAGTATCGAACCGAAGGTAGCCACCTACGATTCCTACTGTGGGGATCTTGTGGCCGAGTACGGCCTCTTGCTGCCCATCGAAACATCTGCGCGCCTGATCACCGAGACCGAGCTTTACCAGTACTGCTATGAGGTGGTGCGGGAGCACTCCACCGCGATCGCCAGCGATCCCAGCGTCAGCTCGGCTATCGACTCCACCCTGGCGTTGATGTCGGCACTCGATTCCCACCTTGTCGATCCCGCGGATCTGCAGGAGGCGCAGCGCGACTATATTTCGCTCATCGACGGGCTCGAGACCAGCCCGCGGCAGAAAAAGCAGTACAAGTCGGGGAATGTCGAAAAACTTGTCACGGCGATGACGAAGCGCCAGGACTATCTGCCGCTGGTGCGGGAACTGCGGCGGCGCATGAAGCGCGATAATGTGGCCACCTTTGCGCAGAAGCTTTCTGCGGCGGCCCGCATTGCCCAAAGATATCCCCAGGTGGGCTATCGCGAACGCCGGAAATTCCGGGTAGTCATGCTCGATGAGTACCAGGACACCTCCAATGCCCAGCGGGTGCTGTTGTCCCATCTTTTTGGCAATACCGACCGCGCGTTGAGCATTACCGCTGTGGGCGATCCCATGCAGGCCATCTATGGCTGGCGTGGCGCCACTTCCACCAATCTGGACCAATTCGCTACAGACTTTCCCCGCATCGCGGAGGATGGCAGTACCTCGCCGGCACCGAACGGCCAGCTCACAACCTCCTGGCGCAACCCGAGTAGCGTGCTCGAGCTGGCCAATGCCGTCTCCGCCTCCGTGTTGGAGCGTGATGGGCAGCAGCGCAGCGTCGAAAAGCTCAGTTCCCGGCCACAGGCCGCGGCGGGCGATATCGCCCTCGGATGGTTTCGCACCTATGAGGAGGAAGTGGAGTATGTCGCTGGGCGTCTTGCCGAAAGCTTCCAGGACAAGCAGGAGGCGGGAGAGCGTTTCACCGGCGCCGTTCTGGTGCGCAAGAACCACCACATCGCCGCGATGGCGGCAGCCCTGGCCCAGCGCGGTATCCCCTATGAGATCGTTGGCCTCGGCGGGCTGCTGGAGGTTCCGGAAGTAGCGGATGTGCTCGCCATCGCCACCATGCTCGTCTCCCCGGAGAATAATGAGGCCGCGGTCCGCGTGCTGTGTGGCCCGCTGGTGAATCTCGGGGTGCAGGATCTCAAGGCGCTCCACCGCCGCACCGAGAATATTGCCGGCCGAGTGAATTCCAGCGGCGAGGTAGAAGAGGATGAACGGCTCGGCTCGCCCGATCCGCTGGAGCGACTCCGCGCCGCCATCGACCAAGCGCTCAGCGATGAACCCGATGCCCATGTGGGGCTTGTCGACGCCATCGCGGACCTCGGGGAACCGGAGCGCTATAGCGAGGAGGGCTACCAACGGCTCGCCGAGCTCGCCTCGAAACTGCGCTACCTGCGCTCCTATTCGCTATCCAAACCACTGACGGACATTATCGCCGATATCGAGCGGGTATTTTCCATCCGTACCGAAGCGCTTGTGCGCCGCGATCCGAACAGCGATGGCAGCGCCGGGGTGGCGCACCTGAACCAGCTCGCCGAGAAGGTGGCCGAGTTTAGCCGCACCCCCGGGGCCTCCTTGCAGTCCATGCTGAGCTACTTTGAGCTGGCGAAAGAGCACGAGCGCGGTTTCGACCGTGCCGAGATCGCCGTCCACAGCGACCGCGTGCAGCTGCTCACCGTGCACAAAGCCAAGGGCTTGGAATGGGATACCGTCGCGGTGCTGCACTGCGATAACAGCACCTACAACGATGGGGAAACCAGGCAAAAAAGGTTTGATAACTGGCTCAACTCGGTCGGGGAGCTGCCCCCCGTGCTGCGCGGCGATGCCGTGATTACCGATATCGCCGGGGTGGAGAACCCCAATGGTGTGCCCGTGCTGGACCTCGAGGGAGTCACCAGCCAGAACGAGGCGGACGCGGCGATCACCGAACACCGCGATGAATTATGGCGGGGCTATCTCGATGAGGTGGTGCGCCTGTTCTACGTGGCTATCACCCGCACCGAAAACACGCTGATCGTCAGCGGGGCGGCGCACGCCGATCCGACGAGCAGGGAGACCACGCCCTTCGAGCACTTCACGGCGCTCAAAGAACTCGCCCCCGAATCCGTGGTGCACTGGTACGACAGCAGTGAGAGCGAGGAGCCGGATCCTGCCGCCGCCACCGCCGAGGAAAGCACCACCCCAGCGGCCCCGGCGACGGATCTGCGCTTCCCGCGGCTGTGGAAGGAAGAAAAGGCCCAGGCGCTGGCGCTCAACCACGGCATCGCCAGCTATAGCGAGGACATTCTCGATGCGGCGGCCACGGCCGTGGAGGCGGCCCGCCACCGCCGCTGGGAGGATCTTCCCGCCAACTCCAGTGAGCTCAGCCAGTTGTGGCAGCAGGAGGTGGAGGCGCTCATCGCCGAACATGAGGCCGCCGCTCGGCCCGTGGTGGAGGTAGAGCTCAGCCATGAGCTCTCCACCTCTGATCTGGTGTCGCTGAAGTCCAGCCCCGCGGATTTCGCCCGCCGCCAGCACCGCCCAGTGCCCTTCAAACCCAATGCCTATGCCAAGCGGGGCACGGCGCTGCACCAGTGGATCGAGGATCGCTTCGGTGCCACCTCGCTGCTCGATGATGAGCAACTGCCCGGGGCGGGGGAGGAGATCGATCCCCAGGGCGCGGAGCTCGAGCACTTGAAGGAGAAATTCCTCGCCAGCGAGTGGGCGGAGCGCACCCCCACCTATGTGGAATACCCCTTCGAGATCTCACTCGGCGGCAGCATGGTGCGCGGGCGCATCGACGCCATCTTCCACTTCGGTACGGACGAAGAGTCCGGCTGGTGTGTGGTGGACTGGAAGACAGGCCGCCCGCCCACAGGCGCGGACATGCAGGCAGCGCAGATCCAGCTCGCCGTGTACCGGCTGGCCTGGGCGCGGCTGCTGTCGCGGCGATATGGTCGAGAGATCGATCCGGACTCGGTGCGTGCAGCCTTCCACTACATCGCCTACGATCACACTCTCGAACCGAGTAAGCTACCCGATGAGAATGAGCTCGCCGCGCTGGTGCACACTGACGGTATCGGCACGACAGACTGAGCGTGTGCAGCCGGCGAGTGCCCACCACTGATGACCCCCGCAACCAAGCAGCAAGGATATAGCCGTGGCGAGAATGCGTAAAAGGTTCGGATCCCGAGCCCGCGCGAGGCAACCCGTGGTACGCCGCCCCACCGAGCTGGATGATCTGCCGGACTATGCACTGCTGAATATCATCCGCATCCCGGAGGACAGGCGCTCCTCGCCGTGGCTGCTCATTGCGCGCCGCGTGGTGTATGCCATCGTGCTCATCCTCACGGTGACGGTGATCGTGTACTTCGATAGCGGCGGCTACACCGAGCCGCTGTCCTTTCTCGATGCGCTGTACTACTCGGTGGTGTCGCTCTCTACCACCGGCTACGGTGATATCGCCCCGGTGACCGACCGGGCCCGCCTCCTCAACGTCATTGTGGTCACCCCGCTGCGTATCGCCTTCCTGATCCTCTTGGTGGGCACGACGCTGGCGGTGCTCACCGAGGAATCCCGCCGCACCCTACAAATCCAACGATGGAGGAAGCGCTTGCGCAATCACACAGTGGTCATCGGCTACGGCACCAAGGGACGCTCCGCAGTCACCGCGCTGCTGGCCGATGGTGTGCCGCCCGGACAGATCGTGGTGGTTGATACCAACCGCCAAGCACTCGAGCGCGCCTCGGGGCACAACCTCGTGACGGTTCAAGGCAATGCCACGAAATCCGATGTGCTCAAGTTGGCCGGAGTTTCTCGTGCTCGGGCCGTGGTGGTGGCCCCCAATCAAGACGATGCCGCGGTGCTCATCACCCTCTCGGTGCGCGAAATCGCCCCCTCGGCGATGATCGTGGCGTCGGTACGTGAGTCCGAAAACCTTCACCTCGTGGAGCAATCCGGCGCCGATTCGGTGGTGATCTCCTCCGAGACCGCCGGCCGCATGCTGGGCTTGGCCACCGTCACTCCGCCCGTGGTGGAGATGATGGAAGATCTTCTTTCCCCGGGCGAAGGCTTTTCCATCGCCGAGCGCATGGTCAAAGAAGACGAGGTGGGCGCCAACCCCCGCCACCTCGCCGATATTGTGCTGGGCGTGGTGCGCTCCGGCAAGCTCTACCGCATCGACGCCCAGGAGGCGGAATCCGTCGAGCCCGGCGACCGGCTGCTCTATGTGCGCCGCGTGCTCTCCGCGGATATCCCCGATACCGAGCCGCCGCGCGGAGAAAGTACCTAGCCCGTGCCGGATCAGTCTGCCGATCGCTACCTTCTCGTTGGCCCGCACCACACCATCGCGGCACAGCTCGACGCGGCCGATCTGCGCCGCTGCGGCATCAGTGCTGAGGCGATGAGACAGCGAGTGAGCGTCGATAAGCGCCGCCAGCTCTATGCCGTGCAGGCCGATGCCGCCGCCCTCGAGCGCGCCGCGGCAGCGGGAGCTACGCTGTGCGGTCCCGGTGATCCCGAGTTCTGGGAGGGCTCGATCGCCGGGGAAGGAGAGTTGCTGCGGGCCCTCGCCCTGGTGAAGGCCAAGGCCAGCACTCATTTTCACCCCGCCGATGGCTCCGCCTTGGACTATGCCGCTGACTCCGCCCGGGCGCGGGGGAGTAGTGGCTGGGTGTTTCCGCGCATCGACCCTGCCGTGATCGGCGTGGTGGAGCTGCTCGACCAGCACCGCATTCTCGTCGGGCGCAATGCGCAGCGCTCGCAGTATTTTTCGCTTATCGCCGGCTATGTGGAACCGGGCGAGTCCATCGAGGCCGCCTTCGTTCGGGAGGTGCTGGAGGAAACCGGCCGGCGTCTCGACGAGGTGCGCTATGTGGCCAGCCAGCCTTGGCCGCTCTCGGGCTCGCTGATGCTGGGCATGTACGGCACCACCGCTGATGTGGAGGCCCACTGCGTCACCGACAATGAGCTGCGTGAGACCCGCTGGGTGAGCGCGAGCGATATTCGCGAGCAGCGCTTCCCGCAGCCGCGCGTGGGCTCGATTGCGCACAGCATGATGCATGCCTGGGCGGCGGGTAGGCTCTTCGAGGCGCTGCGCGCCTCAACAACTAGAACTCAACCCTAGGGAAGGTGCTTTTCGACGCCATGTTCAGCCTCGATGACCTCGACGAGGACCAGCGCCGCGCCGCCGCGGCGCCCCGCGGCCCCGTGTGCATTCTGGCCGGCGCGGGCACCGGCAAAACCCGCACCATCACCTATCGCATCGCCAATCTCGTGAACGAGGGCATGGTCTCGCCCAACCGGGTGCTGGCGGTCACCTTTACCACCCGTGCCGCCGCGGAGCTGCGGGAGCGGCTGCGCAGCATGGGGGTGGCGGCCGTCCAAGCCCGTACTTTTCACTCCGCAGCACGCCGCCAGCTGGCCTATTTTTGGCCCTCGATCGCCGGGGATCTGCCGTGGCGGATGCTGGACAATCAATTCGGCGCGGTGGCCCGAGCGGTGCGGGCAGTGGGCCTGGATACCTCCACGGAATCCATCCGCGATGTGCTGGGCGAGATCTCCTGGGCCAAAGCAAGCCTGCTCACGCCCGAGTCCTATCCCGCGGAGGTGGAAAAGACGCTGCGCACCGCCCCGGCGAATCCGGCTAAGATCGCCCAAGCCTATGAGCGCTATGAGCAGCTAAAAAACACCAAGGACGGGGTGCTGCTCGACTTCGATGACCTGCTCATCCACGTCGCTGGGGCGCTGGAGAACGCGCCCGCGGTGGCCGAGGAGTTCCGCGATCAGTACCGCACCTTCGTGGTTGATGAGTACCAGGATGTCACCCCGCTGCAGCAGCGGGTGTTGGAGGCGTGGCTGGGGGATCGCAGCGATCTCACCGTGGTGGGCGATGCCAACCAGACCATCTATTCCTTCACCGGCGCCACCCCGCGCTACCTGCTGGATTTCCCGCGCCGCTATCCCCAGGCCACCACCGTGCGCCTGCAACGCGACTATCGCTCCACCCCGGAGATCACCTCCGTGGCCAATAGCGTGATCGCGCGCGCCAGCGGCCGCATCGCCGGTACCCGGCTGGAGCTGGAGGGGTTGCGCCCCTCGGGTCCCGCGCCGAGTTTTCAGTCCTACCCAGATGAATCCGCCGAGGCCCGTGGGGTAGTGGACAAAATCCAGCAGCTGATGCAGCAGGGAGTACCGCCCTCGGAGATGGCCGTGCTCTTTCGTATTCGCGCCCAATCACCCATCTATGAGCAGGCGCTTGCCGACGCCGGTATCCCCTACCAAGTCCAGCAAGGCGAAGGCTTTTATGAGCGGCCGGAGGTGCGCCAAGCGATGGCGCTGCTGGTGCGCGCCGCGCAGAAGTTCAACCGCCAGATTCAGGTGGAGCGCACCGCTGGTGTGGCCGAAGAGGAGCTGCAGCGCATCGGGCCCAGCGGCGTGGAGCTCACAGGCTATGTGCGCGATCTGCTTGCCGATGTGGGCCTCAGCGAGAAGGAACCGGAAGGAGCGAAGCAGCGGGAGCGCTGGCAGTCGCTGAAAGCACTGGCGGATGTGATCGAGGATCTCGCGTCCTCCCACCCCCACTGGGGATTGCAGGCCGTGATGGATCAGGTGCATCAGCGCGCCGCCGCGAAGCAGGATCTCACCGTGCAGGGCGTCACCCTCGCCACCGTGCACGCCGCCAAGGGCTTGGAATGGGATGCCGTGTTTGTGGTGGGACTGGTGGAAAAAACCATTCCGATCAGCCACGCCATCAAGGCCGGCAACGAGGCCATCGAAGAGGAACGCCGCCTGTTTTATGTGGGCATTACCCGTGCCCGTGAGCATCTGAGCTGTTCCTGGGCGCTGGCCCGCAAAGAGGGCGGGCGTGCCTCGCGGAAGCGAAGTCGCTTTCTTGATGGGGTGGTGCCGGAGGTGGATCTGTCCTCTGTGCCGCCGCGCTCCAAGCGCTCCAAGCGCTGCCGAGTATGCGGCACCACGCTGCTGACCCCGCAGGACAAGGTGGCTGGCCGCCACGAGGACTGCCCCTCGGGGGCGGATGCGGCGATCTTTGAGCGGCTCAAGCAGTGGCGTCGCGCCGAGGCCGAGGAGCTCAACGCCCCCGCCTATATCGTGTTCACCGATGCCACCCTCACCGCGATCGCCGAGGAGATGCCCTCCACCAAAGCCGAATTGTTGGATATCTCAGGGATCGGGCCGATGAAGGTGGAGCAGTTCGGGGAGTCGCTCTTGCAGCTTCTCGACGAGCTGCGCTAGCCCTCACTCGCCGTTCTCGGCCGCGGCCGCCGCTGGGAGGTCTCGAAGCACACCGGGCAGATCGGATGGGCCGCCACCGTATCTTCCTGCACCGCCGTGTGGGTGACCGTCCAGCGGGTGCCGGCGCGCACCAGCTCCGGCTGGCTGCCCTCGTGGACCGCCTGGACGAGGGCCGCGATGACTGCCGCGGTGGCGGTGGTGGTGATGGGGCTGGGCTGAAGTTTGTGCGGGACGCGCTGGGCCACGATATCGGACCATGCGGGATCGGCGTCGCTGCGATACAGCTCCATGCATAAGGGGCACGGCCCGCGAGTGCCGCGGCGCATCGGGCCGATGCAATAGTGCCCGTCGATCACGTCCACCACAATCAGTGGCTGCTCCTCGGCGATGAGCTGGGTGAGCAGCGGGGCGAGGAAGCGGTGCTGGCTGATCTCATCAATCACCAGCACCGGGTGGGTGGCCAGCTGCGCAATATCGTGCACGAAGGGGGCGAGAAAATCTGGGTGCTGGGGTCGGTGCAGGCTCACGCCCGTGGCGCTGAGCACGCCCGCCACCTGCGTGGCGAGGGGAGAGCGCCCGATGAGGCTCGCGGTACGGCCGCTGTCGGGGCAGGCTTCGAGGATGCGGTGCTGGAGGAGATCGTCGATAAGCGAACGCGCCGCGCTGCCGGCCATACCGGACTCTTCGAGCCAGGTGCTGAGCTGGGTGCGCGGTGTTGCTCGATGGACGCGGCGGAAGCAGCGGGCAATGGTGGCGCCCATGACGGGGCTGAATTCGTCGATGACCACTGCGGTCTGTGGGTTTTGCCCGAATTGCAGTGCCCCGCAGGGGCGGATGAACACAGAAATGCCCTCGCGCAGGCGCACCGTGGCGTGCGGTGCTGCGGTGTCGTGATGCTCCGCTGGTGCTTGCATAAGACGTTCCCCCCGAAACCCCGTTCTGCACTGGCTGCGGCCGTGGCCGCCGTGTCTGGGGATAGTTCTACTACACTCACCCGCCCCGCGCAGCCGAGCGGACTACACTGGCGTGCTTGTGAGTACAGAGCAGCCCGCAGTGACAGTCATTCGATCGGCGCGAAGAAAGAAAACCGCGGCCATCGAGGCCCGCGGCGATGGCTATGTGGTGCGCATTCCCGCCCGATTGACGGCGCGCCAAGAGCGCGAGATGGTGGCCTCCCTGCTGCGCCGAGTCGAAGCGAAGCGCTCCCGCGGCCAGCTCAAGGATGACACCGCCTTAGAACGCCGCGCCGCGGAGCTCAATGAGCGCTATCTGGAGGGGCGGGCGCGGGCCAGTTCCATCCGCTGGGTGCACAATCAGCGCCGGCGCTGGGGATCCACCACCTCCGCCGATGGCACGATCCGGCTCAGTCACCGGCTGCAGCCACTGCCCAGCTATGTGGTGGATGCGGTGATCGTGCACGAAATGGTGCACACCTTCGTTCCCGGTGGCCACGGCCCCGAGTTTCGGCAGTGGGTAGAGCGCTACCCACACACGGCAAAAGCCGAGGGCTTTTTGGAAGCCCTCAGCTTTATGGACGAGCGTCCGCTCCGCGGGGAGGAGCCGGATGCTTAGCGGAGGCTAGGCGTCGCGGCCGCTGTCCTTATCATCCTCGTCCTTATCGTCGGTGTTCTTATTGTCGCTGTCCTTAGCGTCCGCATCCGCGGAACCGGAACCGGAGCCGGAGTCGGTGTCCTCGGCGTCCTTAGCCTCTGCATCCTCAGAGCCGGAGTCCGTGGTCTCGGCCTCGCGGGCGAGTTCCTCTTCGAGCTTGGCGATCTCTGCGATGGGATCGAAATCGCCGGAGTCCTCGGAATCCAGCAGGCCGTCGATGAACTCGGCGGAGTTATCCAAGTCCTCGGCCACGGGCAGGAAGTCGGGGTGATCCCACACCGCGTCGCGGCGTTCGATACCCACAGCGGTTTCCACGCGGCGCCACAGCTCCTGGGCCTCGGCCACCTTGGGGGCGGCAAATTCGATGCCCACCACCTTGGCAAAGGCCTTTTCGGCGGAGCCGCCGGTGGCGCGCCGGCGGCGCCACGCCTCATTCATCGCCGCGGTCGAGGGCACGCGATCGCCCATGGCTTCGGTGACCACGAGCTCCACCCAGCCCTCGACGAGAGCGAGCATCGTTTCCAAACGGCTGACCGCGGCGGCGTTGCGGGAGGTGACCGTGGGGGAGAGGTCCATGCCCTGCAACCGGGCCATGGCCTCCTGGATGCCCTCGGGGTCCTGGGCCTCGGTCTGGATTTCGCGCATCGCCTCTTCCACATTGGAGGTGTCGATCACGAGACCAGCGGCGTACTCCTCCACCGAGGAGACGAGACGCTCCACCAGCCAGGGCACGTGCTTGAATAGGCGCTGCCGGGCGGCTTCGCGGGCGCAGAGATAGACCAGCGCTTCCTGGGCGGGTACTCCCAGATCCTTGGACATGGTCTGCAGATTCTGCGGCAGCACCGCGGTGGTATCGCGCGGGGCCACGGGTAGCCCAAAGTCCGAGCCGGTGAGCGCCTGGGTGGCAAGCTCGCCGAGCGCATTACCCAATTGCATACCGAAATTCATGGAGGACATCCGAGAGAGCATGCCGCGCATCGGCGCGATCATCTCCTTGGCCTCCTCGGGCACATTATCGAATTGCGCCTCGTTCATCTGCTCGGCCACAGGCGTCACAAAACGCTTCCACATGGGCAGCGTGTGCTCGAGCCAATCGTGGGCGTTCCACGCCTGCACCGAGGCTTCCGAGGTGGGCAGCTGGGTGGCGTCGTCAAGCCAGAGCTCCGCCAGCCGCACCGATTCCCGGACGGCCTCGGCGTCATTCGCCCGTACCGAGCCCGGTGAACCCGCGGCTTGGCGGGCGATACGCTCGGCAAGGCTATAATTCACCGGCCCCTCCGAGTTGGGGTCGTTCATACTCGAGCCCATATCGCTGAGCATCTGCCCAAACTGGTTGAGCATGTCGCCTAATCCACCGGATACAAACTTGGGGTCATCCCCCGAGCCTCCGGAAAAGAACATGCCAAAGGGCGATTGGTCATCCCGACGGCGGTCATCGTCATCGTCTTCATTACCAAAGGAAAATCCAAATCCGTTACGGCTCATGGCACCAAATCTACCGCGCACGGAGTTGCGCTTGCTAGCGAGACAGCCACGCTGAGAGCGAACAGGGCGCGGGCCGCGAGCGTTGAAGCCTCGTGCTGTGGGGAAGGTAATGTGGTCAGTCGTGAATCCTCGTAAGCGCACCTTGACCTACGGCGCCATTCCAGTGGTGGTGCTCGCCGTGCTCGCCAACCTCGATCACGTTCCTGGCACCGACATCTCGCTGACGGTGCCCTATGCCGCCGAGGGGCCCGGCCCCACCTACGATGTGCTCGCAGAGTTTTCTGGGGAGCCGGTCGTGGAGATCACGGGAGCGCCCACCCAGACGACCACGGGCAACCTCGATATGACCACGGTGGTGGTGCGCCACAATATGTCGCTGGCCCAAACCATGGGTCGCTGGTTGTTCAGCGATGACACGATCGTGCCGATCGAGGCAGTGTTTCCACGGGATAAGACGGAAGAAGAAGTCCGTGAGATCAACCAGCAGGCCTTTGTGGATTCCGAATCGGCGGCGGTGGTGGCGGCGATGGGGTATCTCAATCGCCCCACCGAGGTAGAGGTGCTCTCCGTGGCCGATGACTCCGCCGCCGAGGGGCAGGTGCAGCCAGGCCAGGTGCTGCTCGCTATCGATGACACCCCAGTGACCACGCCCGAGCAGGCCCGCGAGGCGGTGCAATCTCATGAGGTGGGCGATGAGGTCACAGTGACCCTGCGTAATGAGGACGGCACAGAACAGGCCATCACCGTCGAGCTGGGGGACAACCCCCGCGCTCCGGGCACGCCGTTGCTGGGCGTGGTGATGAGCGCAGTTCCGGGCGACAACCTCGATGTGGATTTCCATCTCGAGGACGTCGGTGGCCCCTCCGCGGGGCTGATCTTCACCCTCGCCGTGGTGGAGAAGCTATCTGCCGAAGACATTAATGCCTCCTTGCATGTCGCCGGCACCGGCACCATTAGTAATGACGGCACCGTCGGCCCCATTGGCGGCATCCAGCATAAGGTCACGGCCGCCCACCGGGATGCGGGTGCGGAGGTATTCCTCGCCCCGGAAGCCAATTGTGCGGAGGCGCTCAAGGGCGATCACGGCGATATGGACATCATTAAGGTCACCGATCTCGCCGGCGCCATCGAGTCCATGAAGGCCTATAAAAATGGCGGCGACTATCCCACCTGTGGATAGCCGCCGCCTGGGCCTTCAGTTCTAGGAGACTGAGTCCTTATTCCTCGGAGTCCGCGTTGTTCTCCTCGTCGGCGGCAGCCGCGTTATCGGAGTCCTGCTCCTCAGGCTCCGTCGGCTCGCTCTCCGCGGTCCCGGGCTTCTCGGCAAGCCCCAGCTCATAGATGCGCTCTTCCGGATCCACATCATCGGTGGATACCATCTGCTGCAGAATCAGGCCCTTGTCCTTATTCACCACGGTGACAATCGCCGTGGTGCCCATAATGGACCAGCCGACCACGCGATCCTCGGACTTGTCCACCACCTGCGAATTCGAAAACTCGGTCAGCGCCTGCATCACCGACATCGCCTTCGGCTTGGAACTCATGAACTGGAACGTGCCCACCTTCGGGCCGGTACACGTAATCGAATTCGGCAGGCCATTCGGCTGGCAGTCATTGAGTTGCTCAAAGAGCTCGCGCGGCGCCAGATCGCCGTACTTCTCATAGGCCTTGCCGATGGAGGCATCCTTAAAGTCCCGTGTATCGGTGCTGCTCGTTGTGCTTGTCGACGCCGTCTCGGTGCTGTCGTCGCTTTCTGCCGAGGATGTTTCCGAGGTGCGGGTCGAGGTCGTGGAACTGGAGGAGCTCTCCGCTACATCCGAGGCCTCGCCCGAATCCGAGCATCCCGCCGCCGTGAGCGCAGCAGTGAGGGCGAGTGCCATCAGGGCCAGAATCCGAGAATCTTTCATGACAGTGTTTTTCCTCCGCGTGGATGCACAATCGATGCGCACGCTATATAAGAACATTGACCTAGAGCACAGCGCACCACCCATGCTAGTTCACGCATGAGGGCCGCTTGGAATCTTGTGCCCGCGGTGGGCGCGGGGCCTAGTCCACATTCTCCTCGAAGGAATAGCGCAGCGCGGCGATCACGCCCGGGGCCACCCCGGCGCCGCCGCGGAGCTCAATATCGTCCTCCGCGAAGGCCCCCTTGGCCTCCAGCTCCTCTTCGGTGGGGCGCAGCTGCAGCAGAGTCAGATCGCTTCCGCCGCGCACCACACCGGAGAACAGCCGCGCCGGGCGGGCCGTCGTATCCGCGTGCTCTGCGCTGTCTTTAAACATGATCTCTTGGGCGAGTACCGCGCCCTCCACGCCCTCGGGCCACATGATGCGGGCAATATAATCGCCGAGTTCCTCGGAGCCCGGCTGGATGTGCTCGGGAAGATTATCCTGCACCACGAGAACGAAGGGCGAGTCATCGATGTCCTCTGGGAGAGCGTCGATAAGCCTCTCGCGAGGGACGAGCGCGAACAGGGTAGGGGTGGCGTCCCAGCCCTCGGCGTGGATGAACTCGACTGCCTCCAGCATGGCCTTGTTGAGGGCCTGCGGCAGAAGATAGGTGGCTGCAGATTCGTCGTGATTGCTCATGGCTTCCTTGGATTACGTAATGTGGTGAACTGTCTATGCAGTTTTGGTAGATATGAGTGTGAGATGTGCCGGAGCTGGGTGTGGCTGCGGGACGTCCTCGAGCAGCATGAGGGGGTCCACACACGTCACTATGTGCACCGCATCCGTTGGCTGGCCTCGCCCACGCTCGCACGGACTCACTCCCGCGCCCAACGGTACGGGAACCGTAGTTGATAGAGCGTGACTTAACCTAACAATGTGCATCAAGGAGAATAGCGTTGTCGAATAAGCGGCCCTCGTCCGGCCCGCCCATTAAACGCCCACCGAAGGCCCTCAGCTGGACCTTAGGCATCATTATCGCTCTTGTGGTGATCGCCCCCATGGTCGTCGGCTTCTACACCGACTGGCTGTGGTTTCAGGAAGTAGATTTCACCGGAGTGTTCACCAAGGTAGTGCTCAGTCGCATCGCCTTGTTCTTTGTGGGCGCCATCCTCGCCGGGGGCATAGCGTTCATCGCCGGATACGTCACCTATAAAAATCGCCCCGATTCCCTCGAGACGATCGATCCGAATAACCCGATCCACCAATACCGCAAGGTGTTGGAATCCTCCCTGCGGGGTGTGCTCACCGGGCTGCCGGTGCTGCTGGGACTGTTCAGCGGCTTCGCGCTGCAGCGCGAGTGGCGCACCGTGTTGATGTTCTTCTCCCGAGAAAGCTTCGGGGAAACCGATCCGCAATTCGGCCACGACCTCGGCTTCTACGCCTTTGTGCTGCCCATGCTGCAGCTGATCGTGTCCTACCTGTCGGTATTTCTCATCATCGCGTTCTTCATCGGCCTCATCGGGCACTACCTCCTAGGAGGTATCCGTGTGGGTAACCGCATGACGGGGGTGCGTGCCTCTATTTCCACCTCCGCCCAGGTGCAGCTGACCGTGACCGCTGGGCTGTGGATGCTGGTGAAGGTAGCCGGCTACTATCTCGAGCGCTACTCGCTGCTATTTAGTAAGAATGAAACGTTTACCGGCGGTGGCTACACCGACATCAACGCCATTCTTCCCGCCAAGATCCTGCTCATGGTGATCGGCATCGTGGTGGCCATTGCGTTCTTCTCCGCGGTGGTGCTCAAGGACCTCCGCATTCCCGCGCTGGCCACCGGCCTGATGGTGCTTTCCGCAGTGGTGATCGGGACGGCCTATCCGCTGATTATTGAAGAGTTCTCGGTGAAGCCGAACCGTGCGGAGAAGGAGCGCGAGTACATCCAGCGCAATATCGACTCCACGCGCTACGCCTATAACCTCACCGACGACAACGTCACCTACATGGAGAACTGGGGAGCGAAGGGCGCTACTGACGAAGAGGTGGCGAATGACCGCGCCACCCTGTCCAATATCCGCCTCCTCGACCCCGAGGTGCTTGCCGCCACCTTCACCCAGCAGCAACAGCTGCGTAACTTCTATGGCTTCCCCGACACCCTCGCCATCGACCGCTACACCACCGACGGGGAGCTGCGCGACTATGTGGTGACCGTCCGCGAGATGGACCCGAACGCGCTGAGTGATAACCAGCGCGACTGGATTAACCGCCACACCGTCTACACCCACGGCAATGGCTTCATCGCCGCCCCCGCCAACCAGGTGGATGAGGTGGCCCGCGATGTGGGATCCACCCGCGGCGGCTATCCCGTGTACAACGTCTCCGATCTGCAGGCGCTGAAGCAAAACCGCAACGATGAAGAAGTAAAGAAGCTCGGTATCGAGGCGAAGCAGCCACGTACCTACTACGGCCCAGTGATCAGTGAGGTCCCCGCCAATGTGGACTACTCCATCGTGGGCGATACCGGCGCCGGCCCAGTGGAGTACGACACCGACACCGACCGCTTCACCTACGACGGCAAGGGCGGTGTGGACGTGGGCAACATGTTCAACCGCGCTGCCTTCGCGCTGCGCTATCAGGAGCTCAACCTCTTGCTCTCCGATCGAGTGGGCAGCGATTCGAAGATCATCTTCAACCGTGACCCGCGCGAGCGCGTGAAGAAGGTGGCGCCGTGGCTGACCACCGACTCCAAGACCTACCCGGCTGTGGTGGATGGACGCATCAAGTGGATCGTGGACGGCTACACCACCCTCGCGAACCTTCCCTATGCTGAACGCACCTCGCTGACCAACGTCACCGAGGATGCCCGCAACCCCGAGGGAACTAACCAGCTGCTCTTTAACGATCAGGTCAGCTATATCCGCAACTCGGTGAAGGCAGTGGTGGACGCCTATGACGGCGACGTCCAGCTCTATGCCTTCGACGAGCAGGATCCCGTGCTCAAGGCTTGGAGCGATATCTTCCCGAATACGGTGAAGCCGAAGTCCGAGATTTCTCCGGAGATCATGGACCACATGCGCTTCCCCGAGGATCTTTTCAAGGTGCAGCGCGAGCTGATGACTCGCTACCACGTGGATGATCCGGGCGTGTTCTTCAACAACGATGCGTTCTGGTCTGTGCCCACGGATCCGACCGCAACGGAAACCCGCACCAGCGAACAAGCTGGCGGCAACGAGGGACGCCAACTGGCCCAGCCGCCCTACTATGTGGTGGCCGCCGATCCGAAGACGGGTAAGCCCAGCTTCCAGATGATCACCTCCTTCCGTGGTCTGAAGCGCGAGTTCCTCTCCGCACACATGGCGGTGTCCTCCGACCCGGACAACTATGGCCACATCACGCTGCGTGTGCTGCCGACGAACACCCAGACGCAGGGCCCGCGCCAGGCACAGGACACCATGATCTCCTCCGATCAGATCGCGCGTGACCGTTCCCTCTGGGAGCGCACCAACAAGGTGATCGACGGCAACCTCCTCACCCTGCCGGTGGGCGGGGGAGAGATCCTCTACGTGGAGCCGGTGTACACCCAGCGTAAGGACCAGGCCTCGGCCTTCCCGAAGCTGCTCCGCGTACTGATCTCCTATAACGGCAAGGTGGGCTACGCGCCCACCATCGCCGAGGCCCTCGACCAAGTGGGTATCGACCCGAAGGAAGCTGCCGACCTGGATGAGGCCGAGACCGTCGACGCTGGCAAGGACGATGCCACGCCCGAGGACGGGAAGAAGGACGAGGAGGCATCCGCCGAGGATAAGAAGGATGACAGCACGGACACCCCGAGCGGTCCTGCTAGCGGAAGCGGTGATCAGGGCGAAGCCATTGATCGCATCAACCGCGCCCTCGAGAACCTGCAAGACGCCCGCAATGGTTCGAACGAAGAGTACGGTCGTGCCCTCGACGAACTCGATGATGCGGTGCGTGACTACCAGGAGAACTACCAGAACTAGCGCCCTATAACGCTAGGTAGTACGCCGCTTATAGCGCCCACAGCCCTGCGGGGTTGTGGGCGCTGGTGTTTGGGGTGGTTCTTGGGGAAGTGTGTGCGGTGGTGCGCGCCGGGGTATGGGCTGGGCTGTCTAGCGTGGTTTATCCCAGCGAGGTAGTGCCGAGAATTCGCAGTACACAGAGCGATTTGGATGCTGCGCTATTCCTCTGTATAGTAATCACACGTCGCTGAGACAGGCCGCAAGGCATGGAACAGCAACAAGTGCATATATGCACCCGACGCGGGGTGGAGCAGCTCGGTAGCTCGCTGGGCTCATAACCCAGAGGTCGTAGGTTCGAATCCTGCCCCCGCTACCACTTTCCGAGAACCCTCGGCTTCCGATTGGAAGTCGGGGGTTTCTTGCTGCGCTGGCACCTTCTGGGGGAGAAGGTCAGTGATGTCTACATCAAAGAAATCTGCCGCCTTGTAGAGGTCGTCTAGCGACCAACCGATCTCCCCACGAACCTTTCGCCCGACCGAGGGGCCTGAGATCCCCAATGCATCCCCCAGCTGCCGACGACTTGTTCGCGTTGTGAAAAGTAGCTGATTGATCGTGATGCCGACGCACTCATCGGGGCCTCGAGATCGTATGGCACGCCTTTCGTCGTTAATTGTTTTGTTCATGCCTATCAACATACAGACGACACGCAATGTGCGCAAGGTGTGCGCTTGACGCACGGTGTGCAGTGTGGAACTCTTATCCGTATGAACATGCGTAAAACGCACGACAGTGCAGATAGAGAGTGGATCACGCCGCTTGAGGCTTCCGCGCTGCTTCCTTCCGTGTCGCGAAGGACTGTGCAGTCGTGGGCTAAGAAGGGGAAGTTGCCCAATTCGTTGAAACTCCCTAGCGGTCAATGGCGTATTGCAGTTCGAGATATCGAAGAAATCTTGGAGGCTGGCCGTGCTGGGGCATAAAAAAGCGCCCTCCGTGGGGGCGGAGGGCGAATACAGCGAAGGGGGAATCACTGATGTTTCGAAGCTAGCACGTGTTGCCCTGGTCGCGCTAGGGGAGTGGTCGTAATGGGTTTTGTTGAGATGGGCATTGTGCTCAATCATGTGGAGCTTCAGCCTGCCCAGAAGATGATTTTGATGGCTTTGGCGGATAGAGCGGACGCCTCGGGGGTTTGTTGGCCGTCGATTACTGAGATCGCGCATCGCACGTGTCAGTCCGAGCGCACTGTGATGCGTCATATTGCGGCGTTGAAGTCCGGTGGGATGGTGAGCTCTCAGCGGCGCCGGTATCGCACCGCGAATGGTGTTACTCGGCAGGCGTCGAATGTCTATCACCTTGATCTGGCGGGCATGATGGCGGGTTTGTACGATTCTCGTCCGAAACAGAAAAACAGCAGGTCAGCCCCAGGGAGTCAATCTGACACCCTGGAATCTGGGGTCGATGTAAAACCGCAGGTCAGTCCAGGGTGCCAATCTGACAGTCTGGAAATCCCAGGGTGTCAATCTGTGCATTTCCAGGGTGACAACGGTGTCACCCGTAGAACCTGTCATAAAGAACTAACCATTCCTGTACCTGTACCTGCCGACGGCTTACGCGATGAGCACGCCGAGGAGGCGGACGGGCAGGGGGCAGGGGCAGGAGGGGCTGGCGCCCCTGAGGGGGTTGATCCTTCGTCGTTTTCCGGCGAGGCTTCGCCCGCCGAGGGGGGACCCGCTGAGACGTCGTCGGGCGTGTCGTCTGGCCCTGGCGGGGCTTCACTCGTCGACGGACGGCGCACTGAGGCGCCGTCTGGAGTGTCGAGCTACCCGCCTGAGGGGTCGGGTACGGAAAGTGTGCGTGCGTCCACTGAAGGCGCACCTGGACGCATTTTAGGGTCTGTTTCGCGGCCTGTGGCCGATGAAGCGGATTGGGATGTGGTTTTTGAGTGTCTGCCGTCCCGTATGGCGGAGCAGTTGCCGCCGAGCAAGATTTCCCAGATCGCGGGATATCTGGGTGAGCGTTTAGAGGCTGGGTGGCAGCCGGGTCGGATCCGGGAGGTGTTGGACGGTCGGGCTCTGCCGGATCAGGTGAGCAACATGACTGGGCTGGTGATCGCTCGTTTGCGTGATGATGTGCCGGTTGATGCCGCCCCGCCTAGTAGGGATGAGCTGCGCAAACGTCGTCTAGAGCGTCGTGATGCTTTGCTCTCGGAGCGAGAGCAGGAAAGCGAGGTGGTGGCTGCGGAAAGCGAGCGTTCCGCAGAAGAACGGCTAGCGGCAGCTAAGCGCCGTCGTGAGTTGCTTGCCGAGCATGGGATTGTTCTCGGTTCTAAGACTCGACGAGGTGGGCGATGAGCGCGGTCAGTGTTGTCTGAATGTTGGTTTTCACTAGGTCGGAAGTGAGAAAAATGAAGTATCAAAATAGCCCGGGGTCGGATGTGCGGCTGCTACGTACCGTGTATCTCGCGTTGACGGTCGGGATGTGTGCTAGCGGGGATTATCCGCCGTATCTGTGGGATGCGGCCTCAGCCGCTGAGACGAGGAAGCAAGCGCGTGCACGACAAGCTAGGGCGGTTGCCATATGCGAAAAGTGTCCCGTGCGGGATTTGTGTGGGTTGTTTGCTGACATGCTGCCAGAAACTTCAGGTGTTTGGGGTGGCGAGGTCTATGAGGATGCTTCAAAGCGTCCGTATGAGTCTCGACGTGTTTTGCATGAACGAATGTCCGTGGCGCGCCCTGAATTGAAGCGGTTGGTGCGACAGGCAGTTGGGACGAAGGGACCCGCTGCTTTCGCGGTCGGGCAAGAGCAGCGGGTCCACGCTGAATGATACATCGTTCGGTTGAGTCCCCTCCATCGGGGGCGTCGCCTTAATAGTTTCTTAGATCGATCGTTGAATAACAGCGTCGTCATTTGACGGTGAAAACCCCGCCCTCAGCAGGGGTTGCAGTCCATCGCTGAGGGCGGGGCCCTTATCAGGGGATGGTCTGTATGGGCTGGATAGCCGGTACGGACCGTCTCCATCCTTTCATGAAATGGAGATTTGTAGATGAAAATGCCTAAGCGTGTCAGTGGAGTGGTAGCGGGTATCACAATCGGGCTGTTTGTGGGGGCGCCGCTAGCGATGGCGGAAGATGCTGCTTCTGAGCCTGTTGTTCAGCCGGGTACGGAGACTTCGGTGGCACAGCCCGGCACTGAAACCGAGGCCCCGGAGGCCGAGGCCGACAGTGACGCTGTTCAGCCTGGTACTGAAACTGAGGTGCCGGAGCCGTCGGCTGGGAATGTTGAGCCGGTGGCACAGCCCGGCACTGAAACCGAGGCCCCGGAGGCCGAGGCCGACAGTGACGCTGTTCAGCCTGGTACTGAAACTGAGGTGCCGGAGCCGTCGGCTGAGAATGTTGAGCCGGTGGCACAGCCCGGCACGGAGACTGCAGCGCCAGCACCGTCGGTGGAAAATACTGAGCTGACTGAGGGGGTGGCGCCGGTTGCTCAGGAGACGCAACCGGCTGTTGAGCCTTCGGCGCCGGTAGCTCCGGTGACGGAGGTTTCCGAGGAGACTGTAACTGACCCTGAGGCCCCCGCTGTCGCTGACGAGGGGGATGTGGCTGAGATCGAGGTTGCTGCCCCTGCCCCTGCTCCTGTTGAGGCTGTTGAGAAGCCTGTGGGGTTGACTGGAAAGGTTTCGGCTGCGGCTGCTGCCGGTCAGGGGCGTGCTGAAGTGAGCGTTGACCCGAATTGGAATGTGCGGAAGGCCTCTGCCGAGGTAGGGGATAGCTCTGTGGTGGTCGATGTTCCTGCTGAGTCGCTGCACGTTCGTGGCAAAGGTTTTGACGTGGCTGTAAGTGGCCGTGATTTTGAACCGGTTGTTCAGGCGCGGGCGGCTTTTGATTCGGAAGTTGCCCGCATCACTGGACACATCGCTGGGATGGTCCCTGCGGAGGTTCGTGAACTGAATAGCGTGGCTGCTGGTGTTGATCAGCAGGTGCGGTCTCAGGCGTTCGATGCTGCTGTTGCGGCTGCACCTGGTTCGGGGCAGGCGGACGTTGCTGGGGTCAGTGTGGACGCTTCCTTTGATGTGGATACCGCGTCTGAAGGCTCGCAGGTGTAGCGCGCATGGGGGATAACTGGCTTGAGCAGGCATCGAAGCGTAAAAGCTCTGCCGTTGAAGATCATGATGACGATCGTGATCCCGTTGAGGGGTCTAAGGCTGAGGATGCGGAATCGACGACACCGCTGAGGCCAGTCACCGATGATGGTGAGCCGGTATCCCCACGGGCACTGCCTCCGAAAAAGGATAAGAAGCGGGCTGGTAAGCCTAAGAAACGCAAAACGGAAACTTCGGATCATGATCGTCGTTGGGCGTCGTTGAGAACGTTAGCTCTAGTAATCGGTGGACTCTCATTAGGTACTGCGGCCGTGGTGGGTTCGGTGATAGCGCTGACTACTCGTGGTGGTGACACTGAGCTTCCGCCCACTGCGACTTCGATGACGCAACCTAGCTTAGATACCGCCGATGAGGTGGGGTATGCGGGCCAGTGCTCTTCAGGTGAGGAGGGCACGGTTGTTAAGGCGTCTCGTGAGGGACTGCGGGAGACGATCGTTGCTTTCGAGACTGCCTATTACGAGCGTGATGTTGATGCGCTTTTGGCGACCGTGTCTGCGAATTCTGGGCTTGCGGCTACTGAGTGGGAAGAAGTTCTGCCCGAGGCTGCCCCTGATGACACTTCGTGGTGCGTGGTTATGCAGCCGGAGGTTGATGGGGTGGTCGATATCGATTTGGAGGTGACTTCGCCGGACGGTGAGGTCACTACCTTCCGTCAGAGAGTCGCTGGCGAGAAAGTCCCAGGGTCCTCGCAGTGGCGGATCAAGAAAATAGATGCCCAGCCCTAGCGGGCGGGGCTTGGAATTTAAGTAAGGCGTAAAGAGTATGAGAGCTTTTTCAACGCTGGTCGCGAGCTTATCTGCGACTGCCTTGGTCACAGCTGTGACGCCGCTGGCGGCGGCGGAGCCGGATGTGACGGTATCAAAGAATGATGTTGCTGCGAGCGAGCAGTGTCCTGCAATTCAGATGGTCCTAATCAACTCAAGTTTCGATTCTGTTGCTGATGCGGACACGGATACTGGATTCTTCTCCGGCGTGTCGGAGAAAGTGATGGCTTCGAACGACGGTGATGTGAAGGATAAATCCGCTGGGTTTGGGGCTTTTCTTTCTGATGACTCGGTTGAGCCTACCGAGGAGAGTGGTTCCTCGACTGGCAGTGGTCTTGATAGCGACAGCTTGTGGACCTCTGGGCAGGATGGATCAGATGATGCAGTGAAGGACTCTTCCTCGTCGTTGAGTCGTGCTGGTGATTCACTATGGGGTGAGAGTGCATCTGAATCTGAGACTTTGGCATCGGAGGAAGGGGAGGAAGTAACCGCCGAGAATTCTCGGCAGACTACGTTAGCAGCGGAGTCGTCGGTGTCTTCTTCTCCTTCTTCTGCTCAAGATGCAGGTGACAGTGCTCAGAAGGTTGGGCGTATCTATGTGAATTTTGATGATTCGGGTGGGTATATCCCGGGTGTGAACGGCGAAGAGCGGGCTGAATACTCGGAGGCTGTCAGTGTCGCTGTTGACCGCGTGAACAGTGTCCTCGGTGAGATTCATCAGCAGTGTCCTAGTACACGCGTTGTGTTGATGGGGTACTCGGAGGGCGCGCAGGTTGGAAACGAGGTTGCGAAGCAGATTGGTTCGGGGTCCTCGAGTTTCCCGGCTGATCGAGTAGCTGGTGTGGCTCTTTTCTCAGATCCAACTCGTGGTGAGGATCAGCCTTTGGTGGCTGGAGGCGGGGCGTCTCCTGCTGCTGCTCCGGGGACCAGTGGAGAGAATACTTCGAAGCTAGATGATGGTCTCGAAGTCAATGAATCGCTGACCGCGCCCGAGGGGGCGGGTGTAGCGACGTTGACTAACGCTGCTAACTCTGGCGGAAGCGTTGGCCCGGTTTCGTCTGGGTTTGGTGCTTTGAACGATCGTGTCATGTCGTTTTGTATGGAGGGTGATTCCACCTGTGCGATTCCGGCGAGCTCTCCGCTGCGTAAGATCATCGCGGCTTCGGCAGGGAATATCGATCTGAATGATCCTCAGCGTTCTCTGATGGCGGTGGCGGATACTCTTGGCCCGGCTGTGGTTCTCGGCGGGGTGGAGAGCTTGGCAGATGATTTGAGCTTTGGTCCTAACGGCTTTGAGATTGCTCGTGCTGAGAGCACGGATCAAACGATGATTGCGCGTATCGCTAATGAAACGGACCGTTCGCATGACCTTGGTGACATGGGTCAACGACTGGTGCAGTCTGGTCTCCAGCTTGGTGGTATGGCGCTTGCGGCGGGTGTCACGTTTGCGAAAGAGGTAGTTACTCCGACGAATCTCGCGCAGATTGCTGCTGCTGGTGCAGCAGATCCGGTTGCGGCTGTGCCGGTGGTTGCGGCGAAGCTCGCGGCGGCGTCGTTGAAGATCATCACTCCGGTGACTGCTACTGGTGTTGCTTTGCGGGTGTTCGATGAGATCAAAGCTGCGGGTTTGGGGGATGCCCAGGTGGCCGAGATCGCGACGCAGGCCGCGACGTGGAAGTCGATCGGTTCTGGGGCTTACCAGACGACACCGGTAACCAATGACGGGCGTTCGGCGACAGATTTTGCGGCGGATTGGGTGCGTGCCGCTGTCGGGGATGCGTCTGGTAGCACGGTGCCTGATCTTGGCGGTGCTACTGCTCAAGCTGCAACGTTGTTTGACTCCGGCGCTGTGAATTCGGCGCTGTCGATGATTGGAGGCTAGGACGAGCATGGGAGCGGTCGCTATCGCTGGAGCTGATGATTTCAGGAAGGTCTACTTGCGAGACGGGGCAATGCTGCCGGTCGCTGCGGAGTCTTTGCATGACGTTGCAAGTAGCGAACCGGCTCCTGCGGTGTGGCTGGTGGGCGCTCATGGTGGGGCAGGGGTATCTACTCTTGCCGCCGCTATGGCTCCTATGGGTGATGCAGGCAAAGTGTGGCCTGCTGGGGAAGAGAACCCGTACTGCGTTGTGGTGTGTCGATCGACTCAGCAGGGACTGGAGCGAGCACACCAGGCGGCTCTTCAAGCTCGGGCTGGCAAAGCTGGTGATGTTTTCCTTATCGGCATTGTGGTTGTCGCGGATGCGCCCGGTAAAACGCCTAAGCAGCTGGAGCGCAAGATCCGTGTGATCGAGGAGCATTTTCGTGTGTGGACTGTTCCGTATATCGAGGATTTCCGGCTGAGTGAGACCGAGGCTCTTGCGGAGTGGAGACCTGGTATGGAGCTTGCTGAGAGCTCTCGGACCAAGCTGGGAAAGAAAAAGTCGTTGACAGCGACGCAAGCACCGCCACCGCCGGTGGTGACGGTGGCAGAAGAATTATTCGCCTCCGCGTTGGAGGCGTACGAGATGGCCCAGCAGGGCTAGAGAAAGTGGTCACCATGATTGAACATTTAGTAGCTGCTTACGACATGGCGAATGTCGTATTGGCTCAGATGCCGGGAGAGAATCTGAATCCTCAAGCTCCAGGGGATTTCGGAACGAAATTCGATCGCGGTTTGAATTTTGCGCAGTACATCGGAATCGGCGTTGCGATCATCGGAGTGATTGTGGCGGGCGCATCGATGGCGTTGTCGCGTCGTGAGGGCACGAGCGAGGAGGCAACAGGAATGGCTCTGCGCATTGGTATCGGTGCGACCTTGATCGGTGGAGCCTCGGGTCTCATTGCGGCGTTTCTGTGAGTGCTCGCGTCATGGCACGGCCGCCGTCTTCTCCTTGGTCTCTTCCGCAAGAGATCACGCAAGAGGTATGGCGCTGGCTGGAGATGACACTGTATGTCACGCTTGCTGGCTCTGTGGCAGCGGTGATCATTTTCGGCGCGATGCTGGCGATGGACCGTGACCGCGGTGAGCCAGTGAGCGCGACGTCTCCGAGTGTTCGTGCATTTCGCTTGGCTCTAGGAGTGCTCGTCATGACCTCGGCGGTCACTCTCGCGAAGTGGTTTGTGTAGACCCATAAGTCCCAGTCCCTGCTGTGTAGGGGGCTGGGACACATAAAAACCTAAGACTGAACGATGACAAAGATAGGAGTATTGGAAATGGGTATTGGTAAAGCCGGTGCGAAGTGGGCTGTGTGTGCAGTTGCCACGGCGTTGTTGCTCGGCGGGTGTGCAGGCAGTGATGAGGGAGTGGCTGCCTCGGAGTTCGATACGAAGGTGGCCCCCGCGTCGGCGCGCTGGTCGAGCGAGGCTACAAGAGGAATTGCGGTCCCTGAGGCAGATCAGGGTCCGGAGAAGGTTGATCCAGTGCCGCATGGATGGGATGAGTCGCCTCAAGGGGCCGTGCTGGCTGCGATTAATGCGCAGACCTATATGGCTACGGCAGGGGAACAGACTTGGCCAGAGGTGTCGAGGCACATGCTTGCCGACGGTCAGGGGCGTGATCAGTGGGTGCAGGCGCGCTCGTTGATGGATATCGACGGACAGGTGGATAACCCGCCGGTATTTAAGGGTTTTCGTTTCTCGGAGTTTTCCGGTGAAAAGGCCGTGGTGGTTCTCGCCGCTGACTATCCCTCGCAGGGCCTTTTGGGATATCCAGTTCAACTTGACCGTTCGAGTGGGGACTGGCGTGTTGTTCTGCCCGTTCAAGGGGAGGAACCAGATCTACAAGCAATCACCGATGAGCAGTTCGATGATTTTGTGAGGTTCTCTCCTGATGAGTAAAAAAGCGCAGTTCACTGTGGTCTCGGGTATTGCCCTGCTCGTAGTAGTGCTTGTCGTAGTCGTGGTGGCGACCACCCGTGGCGGCAAGGACGACAGTAACCAGGTGCAAGAAACTACTGCTACGGCTAGCAGTGAGACTGAGGCTGCTCGGCAAGATGAAGTCACCAGTGATATCTGGGGGCGACAGGTCATCACTAACGGCGAGACTGGGCAGCCTCTGGGGGAGTTGAAGCCAGTCGAGGACCGCTGCACCATCCAGCCCGATGTGATGATTCAAACCTCCTACGGTGGCCAGGCCATGTGGTCAAACGGTAATGGTCCAGCGCGTATCGAAAACGGAATCCCAGTGGGCTATGCCAACAATGTGACAGGCGCGGCTCTGGCTGGATGGAACTACCGGATGCTGATGTTCGGTGACTATGAGCTGGGTGCCGCCGCAGCTGAGCACGTGGACTTCAGTGGTGGTTCGGAATGGGAAGGCCTTGGTGAGGAAGTGCGCGATACCTCTACAGAGGGGTGGGATTTGTTCTTTGACGCCTTGGTACCAGAAGCGGTACGGGTACTCAGCTGCAAGGATAACTTCGCTGTAGTGGAGATGGCCCACAAGATGGCTGGTGACGAGCACGGAAAACTCGAAGAGCCTAGGTGGGATATCCACCGTTTCACGATGCTCTGGCGCGATGGTGACTGGGTGTATCAAGCCAGTTCGCTCGAACATATTGGTGAACAAATCAGTGACATAGATGGTTGGGACAAATGGCGATACTAGCGAAAAAACGGATCGTCATAGCGCTTGTTCTGTTGATGTCCTGTCTGTTCGCATCGCCCGCGTACGGGCAGGATCTCGATGACAAAAACGCTTATGAGGCTGCTTACGAAGAATGTTTAGAGAACCATGATTTCACTAAAGGGTGGTTGAATCGTGCCGTAAGCGGGGTTCCTGAGAATGTTTCAAAACCGGTAAAACAAGCGTTTTGTATGGACAAGGCTTCGTCTGAGCATCCTGGTGCGGCTGCTGCTACTGCTGCGGGGGCGGCCGCTTCGAAGTTTTGGGGTGATCCTATCGGGGATTTCGTTAAGGCTTTGATGGAAGGCAATACTCAGACGCTGCAAATGGTGATGACGTTCTGGTTTGATTTTTCCACGGTGCAGACACGGTCGATCGACGCGAGTATTCAGGGTGTGAAGAATATCGTCGCGGGATTAGCGGGTCTAGCGTTGATCGCTAGCTTCGTTATCGGTGGTTACCGTATCGCTGCATCGCGTCGTATGGGTCTGCAGGATGGTGTGGAAGAAACCGCTGGGGTGGTGGTGAAGTACATCGTGTTCAGCTTTGGTGTGGTCGCTGCAGTGCCTGGCGCGTTGATTGCTACTGACATTCTGGCGAACGAGATTATGGATAGCTTCGGTGTGCAGGATCCGGGGCAGGTCGTGGATATGGCCTCGCTGGATGAGTCTATGGCTGGGCCAGTGATCATCATGCTGTTGGCAATTGTCTCGCTTTTGGGCGGGATCATGCAGATCATTGCTTTGGTGGTGCGCACCCTTGTTTTGCCGATTGTTGTGGGTTTGACGCCGCTGGCGGCGGCGGCCAGCTTCTCGGAGACTGGGCGTGGGATGTTGAGCTCGTTGATGAGCTACATGATTGCTGCTGTGGTTTATAAGCCTATTGCTGCTTTGTTGTATGCGGTGGTGATGTGGAATGCTGCCACTCCGTCGGAGGGCGATGTCATCGCCGCCGCGGTGAACGTGCTCATGATTGCTTTAGCTGGGTTTTGTGCTCCTGCTCTGGTCCGCATTATCGCGCCGATGACTCAGTCGGTGGGTGGCGGTGGTGCTGCACCGTTGGTGTCTGCGGCTGGGGCTGGTGTGTCGGGAGCACTGGGGGCTACGGCCATGATGGCTAGTGGTGGTGCTGCGATGTTAGCGGGTTCGGCTGCGAAGGCAGCACCTGCTGCGGCTGGGGGAGGGGCTTCTCAGTCGGTTGTGGGGGGTGCTCCGGTGGCGTCGACGTCTCGTGGTGCCGGTAGTGGGGGTACGAGTGCGTCTGCTTCTGTGCCTGCGGGCTCTTCGGGGGCTTCGGCTGGTGGCTCCTCTGCTTCTGTGCCTGCAGGGGCGTCTGGGGCTACAGGCGGTGGTGCTGTTTCCGCTGGTGCTCGAGGCGGTGGGGGCCGTCCTACTCAGCAACCTCGATCGTCTGGCATGGCTGGCGCATTGGGTGTGTCAAGGCAGGCGGCTACGGGAGCTGGGCGAGGCGTTGGGCGTGGTATTTCGGTTGCAGAGCGAGTTGGTGCTGCGGGTCTTTCAGGGGCTGGCCAGGGGCTTCGTGGTGCTGCGTCTGTGGCACGGTCGTCCACGGCCGGGGCTTCTCATGCGCAGAGGGTGTTGGACGACTCGGTGGGGGTCGGCGGTTATCAGGGAGTGAGGCACTAGGTTATGGATGAGCCAATTCAGTATTCCTTGGGGCAGCCACCCCAGCGCACGGGTCTTGGTGGCTTTTCGTTGAAGGCGACGATTGTGGTCGCCACGGGTTTTCTGGGTTTTCTTCTGCTGCAGCTGATGGGGCTCGGCAAAATCGGCTTCACTGTTGTGTTGCCGGTGACTGGCGTTGTGGCTGTATTGATATCGGTGCGTTGGTCCTCGCGCACTGTGGCGGAGATGTCACAGATCCTGGTTGCGGATGCTAGGCGTAAGCGGCGCAAGGAGGCATCGTATTTCGCGGGTGGTTTGTCGCGCGTTCCTGGGGGAAGGTATCGACTACCTGGGCTTTTAGCTCGTACTGAAAGCATGCATGGTGTTGATGCCGATGGCCGTGAGTTTGTGGCTGTGCTGGATCGTCCCCGCCGTGAAGCGACGGTGTTTCTTGATTGTCAGTTGACCGGACAGACTGCGATGACTCAAACCGAGCGTAATGCGATGACAGCGGAGTGGTCGCGTTGGTTGGCGATGTTGAGCTTGTCGGGAGATATTGTCTCGGCTGCCGTGGTGGTGAGTACTCGACCCGGATCGGGCCAACTCGTGGAGAAAGAGGTCAACTCAATCGTCGTGGATTCGGCTGCCCCTATTGCTCGAAGAGTTATGGCTGAAGCAGCGGAATACCTTGGTGTCCAGGTTCCTGAGGTAGAGGCTCATATCGCTATCACGGTGAAGTTTGATAGTGAGGTCGTAGCGGATGGCTCGTTCATCTCTCAGCTGTCGACGCGGTTGCCGGGCTGGTACACCTCGCTCGGCTGGGCTGGAGTTATTGCTGAACCGATGGATGAGGACACGCTAGTGTCACGGATTCACGGATTTTACAATCCTGATTCTGAATATCCTTTCGAGTCTTTGCGTGTCGCTGGCGAACCGCATGGCATGGAGTGGGATGATGCGGGGCCCGCTGCAGCGTTCACCTCTAGGAATGCCTATTTGCATGACGGCTGGCATTCGGTGACGTGGGAGATGAGGGAAGCTCCTCGGTCGACTTTCGAGGATCAATTGTTGACTGGGTTGATTGCTCCGCATCCCCGTGTCGAACGTAAACGTGTGTGCTTGGTCTATCGGCCTTTTGAGGCGGGGGCTGGAGCGTCGAGAGTGGAGCAGGAGCACCGTGACGCGATGGTGGCGGCGAACTCGTCAAAGAAGATCACATCGGCGAAGGCCGAGATGCGTCTTGAGCACACTGAAGCGGCACGGCGAGCGCAGGCTCGCGGTGCGCAGCTTGGCCGCTACTCACTGTTTGTCACCGCGACAACGAAGGATGAGCACGTGCTCGCCCGGATTAGGCACGACGTTGAGCAGCTTGGAGCTGGCGCATCGATTCGTCTTGCATCAATGGACCGGCAGCAGGACACCGGTTTCGCAGTTTCGTGTGGAGCGGGACAAGTTCCGTGGGGCAAGGAAACAACCTCGCAAATGGCATCGGCATAGACGACGGATACAGGGCGGAGTGTAGGAACATGTTTAAGAAGAAGACAGCAGTAGCGTCGAAAAGCCCAGCGGCTTTGAGGAACACACGCATCGTAGAGAGTATCGATGCGGCAGGGTTTCCGTTCGCAGCTGTAATTGATAGGCGCATGGCGCAAGCATCAATGGGGCTGGTTATCGACCAGCACATGGTGCCTAGTGAGCTCATCGCTGAGGTTGAGCATCGGCTCGGTGACATCGATGGGTTGGTGGCAACAACATTCGTTGTCGGGGGCGGGTCGGTACGGCAAGCGGGGAGAATGTGGGCGACTTTTCGTGCTCGTTCAAAGACTCAGCGAAAAGACGATGAGGAGTTCGTGACTGAGCTCGCTCGGCGATCGACGCAGCTTTTCAACGCGGCTGCAGATGCTGGAATGGATGCCGTACCAATGGATGGTCGCTGTGTCGAAGAGCTTGGTGCGCAGTCGTGGTCGCCAAGCCACGATCCTCAATGGCCCCCAGTGGCGGAGGAGGTAGAAGAGGATGCTCAGTTCGCGACGATTGATGGTATTACTCACGTCGGTTTGGGGCTGGATCTTGATATTGCAGGTGTGGAGGAGCAGGTAGTAGAGGCGACCTGCGCGATCGAGGTGGGTCCTCGGGTAATGCTGGCGCGGCATTTCAGGCCAAGTGCTGATGATTCGGGAGATGGCCGAAGAACAGGGGTGTGGACGATTGCTGGGGCTGATGAACCAGCTGCTGTGAAAGAGCTTGCTGGGGTGGTGGTACAGACACTTGATCCTCGTGTGCAGCTGCGGGTCCACGCTCTTACAGGGCGGCACGGGCTGGCTGTCGCGACGATGTGTGGTGGCGGGGTGCTGGGCTGGCAGCATCTATCGGAGATGAAGGTGGCGTCGTAGATGACGATGAGTGACATTGACTGGCAGCACTTTCACGAGTCTGTTGTGAAGGGAGATATGAGTGCTCCCCCTGGGTGGTCCAAGCGTGGTATTGAGTATCGTCGCTGGATGAAAAAGCAGCGCAGGCAGCAGCAGCAGCTTGAAAAGGTACGCAAAGCATCAAGGGGTGCTGTTCCGGTCCGATTTGAAGAGGCCTATGCTTCTCCGCGGTCGACGGGGTTTAGCGGTGTGGGCGGCGGTGCTGCTCGAGTGGTGTCTGGTCCGCAGGAGTGGCAAACGACTACGAATTTGGGGGCTGGGTTTAACCCGAACGTGGTGGGGGCGCCTGCGCCGGTGATTGGCACTCCACTGGGTAGACACGTCACCACTCAAGCGGAGGTGGCTTGTGATCCCTTGGGCTGGTTCCGCGAGGGGATTATTGCTAACCCGAGCTGCTTTGTTTTGTCTTTGCCGGGGCTTGGGAAGTCGACGCTGATTCGCAAGATGTTGATGGGAGATGTAGCCCAAGGCCATATACCGATCATTGCTGGCGATATTAAGGGCGAGTACGTCGGTTTCGTCCATCAGGTTGGTGGCCAGGTCATCACGATTGGTCACGGCTTGGGGCATCTTAACCCGCTAGATGTGGGGGCTTTGGGGCGTGTGATTCCCAAGCTGGAGGAGGCTAGGGCTGATCTGGAACAACGTGGCCAAGAAGAACTAATTGATCGAGCCAAAGAGCAGGTTCACGGTCGACAAGTGACGATGGTTGCCACCCTTGTGGGATTAGGGCGTGGAGAGAAGATTGCGGACTTCGAATCGATGTTGATATCGGTAGCGCTGCGCGAGATCTATCAGAAAGCAGAGATTGATTGGGCTAATCCACCGGAGTTGAAAGACTTGATTGCGCATCTTGAAGCGGGATCAGAGACGTTGATGAAGAAGGGGCGTGCTCGCACCCGTGAAGAGTGGGATAAGAGGATTGACTCGCTCATCTTGTCTTTGAATTCTCTTCTCGATGGCGCAACAGGCCAGATTTTCTCAGGCCAAACGACGAATCCGATCGATGTGGACTCGGCGGCAGTATGTATCGATGTCTCCGCCATTGATCGGGGAGACGCGGCTATGAAAGCGGCGGTGATGATGGCGTGCTGGTCCGCGGCATTCGGTGCGATCGAGGCGTCCCACATGCTCGCAGACGCGGGTCTAGGAGTTCAGAAGTACTTCTCTGCCACCTTGGATGAGATGTGGCAGGTGCTCTCATCGGCGCCCGGGATGGTGGGGCAGGTCGATGGGCTGACTCGCTTGAACCGCACGGATGCCACGGTACTGAACATGATTACTCACACCTTCAAAGATCTCGAAGCTTTGCCGACCGAGGAGGACCGTAAGACCGCAATGGGCTTCATTGAACGTGCTGGGATGGTCATTTGTGGAGGGCTTCCGAACTCTGAGCTGGATATTCTCTCTACGCGTTTGGAGTTTTCTCCTGCCGAGGCGCAGATGATTACGTCGTGGTCTAAGGGCGCACCCCCGAAGCGTTCGCGTACGAAGGGTTCACGAGCGACCCCGCCGGGGCGTGGGCGATTCATGATTAAACCGTCCAAAGATGGTTCTCCGGGGATCCCTGTGCAGACAATTCTGTTTCCAGCAGAGAGAGAACTACGCCTGCATGACACCAATGTTCGTTTCGAGGACTTCTTCCAAGCGGGTGATCTGGCATGAGCAAAGGGTGGTCGTTTCCTCCGACGGTGCGGACTCAGGTCGTGGACGAGTTCGTCACCACTTGGAAAAGCTATGGATCGCCATCTGCTGCAGCTGCGTCGATAGGCAAGACTCATGGTGTGTCGAAGACGACGGTGTATTCCTGGGTTGCGGATGCGGGACAATGGCCAGTTACAAGAGCGGCACGGGTACTGAAGCTGGAAGCTGAGAATGCGCAGCTGCGTGAGGAGATTAGGCGTCTTCGTGCTTGCTGCGAGCGGGTGGAGTGATGCGTAATCTGCTCGCAGGGATTCTCGCCTTGGTTTTGTTCATTGTTTTGTTCGTGACTGTGTTGCACGGCGGTGATGATGAGCAGAGATGCCTACCGGGTAGTAGTGACGCGGCATCGGAGTCGGGTCTTGTTCCTGAGGGAGCCTATGCTCTGCCGGAGAAACAGGGGATGGAGCACATTACTTCGGGGTGGAGGACAGCAGATCGTCCTACTCACAGGGGCGTCGATATTGCACAGGGTGCTGGCACCCCGATTTATGCCTTCGCCGATGGAGTGGTTTCTAAGGCAGGAGCTGCTGGTGGGTTTGGCCAGTGGGTTGTGATCGATCACCAGATTGATGGGAAGCTGTATTCGACGGTGTATGGCCATATGTTTCCGGATAGTATCCGTGTCAAGGCGGGGCAGGAAGTCAAAGCTGGGTACCACATCGCTGACGAGGGATATAACGGTGAGGTTTTCCCGCCTGGGCCTGGGGGCTCTCACGTGCACTTTGAGGTATGGGACGGCGGGCGTGATGCCGGTCAGGATATCGATCCGGTGCCGTGGCTAGAAAAGGCAGTGGAGCCAGGATCTGGCGATAGTAGCTCTGAATCGAAGTCCGATACTAGCGATGAGCAAGAGACGTCGCGTCCGTCCAACAGTAGCCCCGGTGGAGAGATGCCGGATACAGATGTTCTGCTGGCAAAGGAACACCTACAGATCGATACTATTCGCGTTGCTAGAGCTGTAGCTCAGCGCTTTCCCCAGATCCAAACGATTGGCGGTTGGCGCCCCTATGATCCATATCCCGACCATCCGTCGGGTCGTGCTGCGGACATTATGATCCCGAACTGGGATACCGCTGAAGGCAAGCAACTAGGTGATGACATTCTCGCCTACCTCTGGGGTAATCGTGACTACTTCCAGGTGGAGTATTTCATTTGGCGTCAGACCTATATCCCAGCTCAGGGTGAGTCGAATGTGATGGAGGATCGAGGCTCTTCAACAGCGAATCACTATGACCACATTCACGTGACGACGGTAGGCCACGGGTTCCCGCAACCTGGACAGAAGTACGGCCCAGCTCCAGAGGGTGGGTCGGCTGTGCCTGGAGATCCTTCTGGAACCTTGGGTGATGGGTGCGACCCGATTGTTGGTGTGGATGCAGGTCTTGATGCTGGTGAGATTCCAGCGGAGTTTGTGAAGTGGATTGAACTGGCGGGTGGTCTCTGTGAGGAAATATCCGCACCGCTGGTAGCGGGACTGATCTATCAGGAGTCGCAGTTTTCCACCACTGCTGTGAGCTCTGCTGGAGCTACTGGCCCTGCGCAGTTCATGCCGGGCACGTGGGCGAGTAGCGGTGCAAAGGTTGATGAGACCGGCCAAGTTGTTGGTCCACCTGGTTCAGGTAGTCCAAACGATATCGCTGATGCCGTAATGGCCGCAGGCCGCTACCTGTGTGGCTCGGCTAAGCAGGTGAAGCAATGGAAGGCAGAAGGCAAGGTCAGTGGCGATGACACTGAGCTGATTCTCGCAACCTATAACGCCGGTGGGGGCAATGTGCTTACCTACGGCGGCGTACCGCCGTTTGCAGAAACGCAGCAGTACGTCAAAGTGATCCCAGAACACGCGGAAAAATTCGCGAAAAAATAGTGCAAGGAGATGTTAACGATGAAGGACTTTATTGGCCGGTACTGGTTGTGGTGTGTGGCCGCTGTCGTAGCGGTAGCGGTACTCATGCTGGGAGTAATGATTGGTACGCGCGGGAACGTCGATGCCTCGGATCCAGATGTAGATGCGGCGGATCCGATTACCCAAGATGTGGCGGTAGCGGCAGCGAGCACTGTGGCTGCTGTGAATTCGTATGAACCTGCGGTTGATGATTCACCAGCGGATGCGACTAAGCGTGTCGCTGACAGGGTGTCTGGCAAGTACAAAAAGCTGGCTGAATCCGATCAACCGGCTCCGCTGCCTGATCAATGGGACGTGTGGGCTCGGAGCAACGATCGAGTCCATGCTGTAGCCCAAGCTGACAGCGACTATCAGCCTCCCGCTGAAGACGCGACAGAAGCGGTAGTACCGCTCGAACTTGAAATCTTCGTCTGGCATGCAGACGGGGATAAGACTCCTCTGTCGAAAGCTGATGTGGAGGCGACGATGGTACGTGAGGCTGGGATATGGAAGCTGGCGGATCTTGAGTACGTTCGTACGAGGCAATGATGGCCACATACGTTAAAGGGCGTGTTGCCCCATCAGCCTCTGCGGCGGTACTGCTCGCCATTGGAGTTGCGGTACTAGCTCCAGAGGTTGTGGCACCGGGATCGAAAATTGTGTTCGATCATTCACCCCAACTACACGTGGCGATGACCACGTTCGCGGCGATGTGTGTTCAGGCGCTGCCGCTGGTTATAGCGGGGGCGCTCGTCTCTGCGAGCATCACGCGGTGGATGAATCCATCGCGATGGGCGAAAGTAATCCCGAGATCGCGTTTAGGAGGCGTGCTAGTAGGGGCTTTCGCGGGAGTATTTGTACCCACCTGTGAGTGCTCTTCGGTGGCTGTGGCTCGGCGAATGGTTGCCTCAGGGGTTCGTCCAGGATCTGCCCTGACATTCATGGTTGCTGCGCCTTCGCTAAATCCGTTGATCGTGGTCTCTACGTTCATCGCTTTTGGACAGATGGAAATGGCGATAGCGCGCTGGTTGGCCGCACTCTTTGCAGTTGTCTTTGTAGGGCTAGTGGTTTCTGTCTACAACTCTCAGATTATCGATGAGATACAGAACCGAATCGAGGAGACAGAATCTCACGGTTGTGGTTGTTGCTCATCGCATAGGTGGCTGGACACGGCAAAGTCAGACGTGATCGCGTCCACCACCTACATCATCGTGGGTGCTGGTATCGCGGCAGGGGTGTCAGCGTTCCTCCCGGCTGAGGCTCTTGCGGCGATTAGCAGCAATTTGTGGGTTTCTATGGCCCTGATGATTGTCATAGCGGTCATCGCATCGTTGTGCTCTTTAGGGGATGCGTTCGTGGCCGCGTCGTTTGTCGGCCTGAGCCCAGTGAGTTTGCTGGTATTCCTCGTGGTTGGACCGATCATTGATTTGAAGCTGGCCGCAATGATGGAGGGCATGATGGGCCCGCTGACGACGAAGGTTGTGGCGACAGCGGGCATCATCTCAGCGATATTGACTAGTACTGCAGTGTCCGTCCTAATGGGGTGGATCTGATGCGGTACTGGAGCACTGCGGTATTGCTCTTCGCTCTCGGACTAGGTCTAGTGAGGGTGGCACTACAAGGGGTTTACCGGAACTGGGTTGCTATGCCTGGATGGCTAGTCGGCCTTGTCGGCTTGGCATTCCTCGTGTTGGCTGTAATCACCCTCTCTTCGAGTAGCGAGGCTGTGGAGAGTCCTCGGATGACTCCTTGGGCGCTGGCTGTGATGGTGGCGGTGATCGCTGTGATCACTCCATCGGCGGTATCGCCCCAGCAGGTGACGATTGCTAATCGTAGTGCTGCCGTAGCGTCCGGTGCTCCGTCCTCTTGGCCGCCGCTGGAAAACACTACGCCGGAACTACCTCTCAACGAAGTCGTAGCCCGCTCGGCAACTCCTGCTGACCAGCGCATTCAGGGGCATCGCGTCGTAGTGAAGGGGACTATCGACCGTGAAGAGAACAGCCTGCGCCTCGGAAGGGTCACAATTACCTGCTGTGCGGCTGATGCGCGGGCATATTTCATTGAGGTCAACGACCCTACGGGGCAGTTGTCTCATGTTGAGGAGGGGACATGGATTGAAGCAGTCGTTCAACTTATGCCTGGGACAGGACGGAAAAAACGGGACTATGTGCCTCGCGTAGGACTAGTAGAGGCTCACGAAATTGAAGACGCTGGGTACTCCTTCGCTGGAGTACTCAATACCGGGTACCACACCCCATTGAAGGAGAAGTGATCATGAGTAACGATAAGCAGCGATGGGCCGAGATTGATTCCATCATCGCTGAGAATAAGGCAGAATTAAAGGCTGCGAAAGACCATGACGAGTTGAAGAGTTTTGCCTCTAGTCAGGGTTGGATGAATGCGAATGACTTTCCAAAGTTCAAGCACTCACTTGCCAAAATTGGCGTGTTCTATGAGGAGTTGAGGGCTGCGGCGTTCGCTGCACGAGACGCAGAGAAGGCAGAAACTCTGGCAGCTCTCGGCGATGATGCTCCTTGTGTTCGACTGTGGGTTGCAGCTAGTGAGGCAGAGGACTCCTCGTCTGCAAGTTTTGCCGTAGTCAGTGATGATCACGATGCTGTGTGGTACGGCTCATTCTTTGATTCTGACCGAGTGCGAGTGCCAGGAGATCTCGTCAGCGCGGAGCAATCCGTGGCAGGTAAAGCCGTGTGGTTAGTTGGAAAAGCACTCGAAGCTGCAGGCCACGAGCTCGGCCGAGCTGAGATTGTCACGACTTGTCCAGATCTCGATGTGGCAGCGCTGAAAACGTCTGGTGCACGGTTTGGAGTCGCTGTCGATATCGTGGTCGATGATGATGAGCGTGCCATCATCATGTCTGAAACTCCCGGGTTCAGCCGTTGGCAGGACTACGATTTGACGAGCCTTGTCGAGGTCGAGGAGGACTAAGTGTCTGGCAAGAACGTGCGGCATTCAGGCAGCACCGTCGGACCCCAACCGTCGACGCTGTTCTTACTGGGCCTTTTGATCGTGGCGATGTGCGGAGTTGTGGCTCTACAGCTCGTCTCCACGGTCACAGACGTTGGGAGGACGAGCTGGAATCCGATCACGGCATTGGTCCTCATTATCCGCGGTGAAGCGAAGCTCACGGCTGCGACGGGACTGGTTTTCTTGATGCTTGTTAGCGCTGCTGGCGGGCTGGCGTGGCTAGTGCGAGGGAAGGTAAAGGGAACAGGAAGAAAAAGAGTCCAGATCGATGACGCTCAACGATATCTAGGAGGATCGGAGGAGCGCTCAACTTTGAGCAAAGCTCACGTCCAGAAACACGCACGTGGCTGGTTCGATGACGAGAAAGCAATCACGCAACCGGGGCTGATGTTCGGCCACGTTCCAGGCAAGCCGAAGCAAGAGTTTTGGGGCTCATGGGAAGACCTGTTTTTGATCGTATTCGGCCCGCGTATGGGTAAGACTACCTCCCAGGTAATTCCAGCGATTGTTGATGCCCCTGGTGCGGTGGTAACCACGTCGAATAAGCGTGACATCGTAGATGACACCATCGCTCTCACATCTGATCGTGGACAGGCGTGGGTGTTTGATCCCCAGAAGATAGCACGCGGGTTTGAACAGGAAAAATGGTTCTTTGACCCTCTGGATTCAATCCGTCGTGATCCCGAGATGATGGACGCAAGTGCCGAGGCTCTAGCTGATATCTTCCGCTGTGCAGCGCTTGGTGATTCCAGCGGCGGTGAAAACGCCTACTGGGTGAATGCAGGCCGCGAGCTTCTTGCATCGCTACTGCTGGCAGCCGCACTCGACGACAGGCCGATCACCGATGTGTACCGGTGGGTGACCGATCCTGATGATCCCACTCCTCGCCAGATACTGTCCGAACATCCTGAGTGGGTAGCGCAAAACGATTCGTTGCACGCTACCTCCGCCCTACCGGAAGTGACTAAAGGGGGCGTGTATGGCCAGGCCAAAACGATGGCTGCTCCGCTGGGAAGGCGTGCTGTAGCACAATGGGTCACACCGACAATCGGAGCGCAGAAGTTCTCAGCTGAAGAATTTGTTCGTGCACCCCACCCCACGATGTACGTGTTGTCTAAAGACGGTGCCGATAACGCAGCGGCACTAACGACAGCGCTCGTGGCGGCTATCATGCAGGCAGCTGAGCGCTACGGAGAAGAAAACGGCGGACGGTTGCCGGTGCCGTTGATTGCAGCCCTCGATGAGGCAGCGAATGTCGTGAAGTGGCCTGAACTACCAAACCTCTACTCACACTACGGCTCACGCTCGATTATCTTGATGACGATTCTTCAGAGCTACTCCCAAGGTGTGAGCGTGTGGGGAGAACAAGGTATGGAGGCCCTGTGGTCGGCCGCTAGCATCCTGCTCTATGGTGGCGCTGTCAAAGATGACGTGATGCTGCGCAAGATGGAAGACCTCATCGGAGAAGCCACTATGCGCACCACCTCTGTAAGCCGCTCCTCAGATGGGCGCAGCACCTCTACCTCCTACCAGGAGAGAAAGATTCTCACCAAAGCGGAACTAGCAGCACTGCCGCAGTGGCGCGCGGTGGTCTTTTCCTCCAAACGTCGCCCTGTCATCGCGCAGCTTGTTCCTTTCTGGGAACGGTCGTGGCCACGACGCATTAAAGAGTTACTTCCCAGTAAGAAAAAGGAGGTCAAAAAGTGAATGATACGGACTTCGATCCTGATGCGGAATTCGATGCCGACGTTGAGCCAGTCCCTGGGTCACAGATTGATGCTGTCTCTGACGATGAGGTAGTAGAGCCACTTTTCCCTGATGTCTACACTTTCGTATCGGATTTTCTATCTCACATTTACCCCGCGGTAGCGCATCGGCAGCGTGAGGTGAATTGGAATTCGAAATGGTGGAGCTATGAGCATGCGGTGATCCGACTAGAGGCGCTGTGGCAGCGCTTCGAGCAGCTTCGCCGTGATGAACCAGCAACCTATCTAGAGACATTCCTTCGCGTTCACGCCGACTACCACATGAATCAACTCATGGCTGAGCAGGGCGTTTTCGCAGACACTAAGCGGCAGGATTTTCCGGCGCACCCACTGGAGTGTGCCTCACCCTATGTAGGAGAGATAGACGATGCACACCTCGGTTAGTCGAGCTGATGGCCGTATAGTCAAAATGTTGCATGAACTAAGGGCGCTGAAGGCCCGCACGGCCACAAGAGTTGTCCGGCCCGGCCCGAGGCAGCTACAACGACTGAGTACGCGTGAACTTGTACACGAGACTGTACGTCGCCAGCAGGAGTCAGGACTTCGATGGGATAGACGGGACCGTGATCGCTTTGCAGCTGAGTACCGGCGTAGGGATCTTCCAACGACGGCAGACCTTGTCGCGGGAGTGGTGACGGGGGCTGCCGCTGTGGCCATGATTGGTGACTATTTGGATCAGCCGGAAGTTCAGTCGCCCGCAGATGTAGACGCGGTGTTTGCCGAGTCGCGTGAAGACTTCAAGGGAGTCGACGAGGTAGTTGAATCCACACCTTTGACGTTCGAAGAGCGTATAGCCGATGCTCAAGACATGGGCGTGGATCCAAGCCTAGTGTCCGCAAGGGAAACTTTGGACACCTTAGAGCTAGGTGGAGTGTCCCCAGCTCCTTCTGCAGTTAGCACTCCGGAGGTATCGAGCGCCCCCAGTCCCGATATGACACCTGCTCCAAGCCTAGGGATGTAACGCAAAACTCTCTACGCTGAATCTAAGAACTGAGCTCGATGTGACACGCTGCGGTAACAGCGGTCAGGTCGAGCTTATTCTTTTAGAGACCCGGGCTGAAGCCTTGCTCGTTTTGAACGGCTTGCTGCGTATCGGTGCTACTGCCCGGTGGGGTGGTACCGCGCTGCTGCTTTCTCGCCCCGGCTACAGGAGCGAGTTTATCCATCAGGCTGCGTGCCTTTTGCACCTCATGGCCTAGCTCCGTTTTCGACCGCTCAACAGGAGCAGGTGCAGGATGAAGGACCTCTCGTACTGCCTTGCGGTTATGACCCAGCCACACTCTTAGCTGTGTGTCTTGACCAGCGTATACCGGCGGCAGCGCTAATTCATCCACGCGGTTAGATACATTCTGTCGAAGTTGATAAGTCAAGGCATGTTGGATACTCCTACATCCATCACAGTGACGAATCGCATCACCCATGACATCACGGGGATCGACTCCTGAGCGTATTAGCTCTCGCCATGCCTGGCGGATGGGTGCATCCCCGCCTTCTGCATGGGTAATTTCCGTGCTCCAAGCTGTGGGGAGTGAATCCAGCCAGGTTGGCAGGTGATCATCAATGAAGCGCTGGGTGGCGATATCCTTTCCGGCCATCCATCGGTGGACTAGCGTTTCCGGATCAGTGATCCCAGATTGCCATAGCTGCTCGGTTGCGGAGCGTTGACGGTCGTCCTTGGCGATACAACGCGACAGAACATCGCGGGCAGTAGGGGCATCTCGATCCCCCTGGTGGTAGTAGTGAACATCTTCAGCCTGCTCATCGAGAGCAGTTTCGGTAACGACGTAGGCATGATTAGCGTGCTTGCCGCGCGTAAGAGCAACGTAGAGCCCTGCACGGTTAACGGACTCGTCGATCACCGCACGGCAGACATCTACTGTCGCACCTTGCGCGCGGTGCACCGTCTGGGCGTAGCCGAGATGTACATGCTCATCTACATACTTCTTCGGTAGTGTCTTGCGCTCGCGTGTGGATGTATCGATGACGTGAATATCGCCGCTGGGGTCAATATCGGTGATTGTGAGCAGATCACCATTGGTCACTTTGAACGCGCCGTGGCCGTCGGCATTGGTGAAGCGATGATTCTTTCTGGTGACGATACGGTCACCAATGCCTGCCTGTTCACCCCGCGCTAGGGTAGTGGTCCTATCAAGCACGACGACACCACGGGCGATTCGGTCGGCCTGGATAGCGGTGTTGAGCTGGTCGACGTCGGCGTTAGTGGATGCGATGATGAGCGACTTCCGACCAGCCTTTTCGTCCGCAAGGTAATCAGCGACAGCTGTGTCCAGGATGTGGTGGCGTGCTCCATTGTGGATCCAACCGCGATTCTCGTAGACATCGATTGCTGAGGTATTGCCATCGCGCAGTTTGAGTGATGCTTCGGCCTGTTCGCTATCGTCGCCGAATCGTTGCACGTTAGTGAGTTGCACCGTGTTTGCAACCGTCGTCATAGTGCCGAAAAGACCGCCAGTTTCCACGGCATCGAGTTGCTTGTGATCGCCAATTAGGCGAACAACGGCACCTGTAGCCTGTGCAATCTCGGTCAGTGAGGCAAGGTTTTCCGTTGAACTCATTCCGGCCTCATCCACCAGGATCATGTCTCCACGAGAGATTGCGACTGGAAGATCTTCAATAGCATTGCGTTTACGCCACGCCCGGGTGAGCGAGTCAATCGTTCTACCTGAGACACCGATATCATCACCGAGTACGGTTGCTGCGGCGGCTGAAGGCGCAACCGCGATTACATTGCGACCCTGGCTATGCCAGACGTTGGTGAGAACCTGCATGCTTGCGGTTTTGCCAGTTCCAGCAGCTCCCACACCTGTCGCTGCGAGTGTGCCAGCATTGGCGAGGTGGTTCACTAGCTCTGCTTGTTGAGAATTCAGTGCCCAGCCGTGTTCCTCCTCGTGGGCAGCTAAGGCGTCATCGATAGTGCTTTCCGATACGAAAACTGCAACAGGTGTAGTTACCGCGTCGAGAGCCACTTGTTCAGCATCAAGTATGGCTTGAGTTGTGAATTGCTCACTATTGTCGCGGTAATCAATAGCTTTCCCGTCGCTACGACGTAGCGCATCAGGCAAGCTAACACCGTCATCTGGGTTGAGATTGATCCCAACGTTGTCGAGAATTTGATCAGTTAGACGCTGGCTAACCGTCTCAAGTTGCCCCTCCTCGAGCGTATAGGCGTTAAGTTTCGCGAGCACAGCGGTAAGCACATGGGAGCGTTTAAACGTCGCGCGGCGGCGGGAAACCGTCTCTACTGCCTCGCCAATGATCATTTCATCGTGCGACTCAGGCATGTAGAGGGGCCGCCTATCGCCGTCTGGAAACTCTACTGCATGTTCTAACCGGGCGAACAACGCTTCGGCATGTGGAAGATTCTCCATCACTTCTGCACGCCACTCGTCACGAAGCTCCGCTAGAGATTTCGCTGGCTGCTTCGCATTACGCGTCTCTAGAATGGCTTTCTGCCACAGTGCACGCGTGGTTTGATAGCTCGGAGAGTAACCAAACTGGTCCACATACTCGGCAACTAGACGCTCGTAAACAGGCCGTGCGAGCTGCTGCCTCTTGGTGAAAAGCTCACTCACATCATCAGGCACACAGTCGAGTTCGTAGACCGCTTCTTTCGTCTCGCCGCGCGATTGGGCATGAAAACTCAACCCCATCTCTCGTGAAAGAAGATCAGTCAGCGTCGCTGTGTAACGAAAATCGAGCACGTGATGCTGCTGAAAAATAGCTTGCCCGTCCAAGGAACGCCACACACCGTCCTCTCCTTGCGCCTTGTTCGAGACCACAACATGCGAGTGAAGGTCCGGATCTCCGGCACGAGTATCGAAGTGAGTGAACTCAGCCGCGATCATTCCCTTAGTTTTAATCTGCTCAATTCCGCCCGCTCCACGGCGTGAAAACACCACGTTCTCGTTCGCCCAAGCAAGTGTCTCGGATACTGCCCGGTGATGAAGCTCGGCAATTTTTGCGGCCGTTTCCTCATCAGCGAGAGCCCACAGCACCGACACCGACTTCTGAGGTGAGAACGTAAAGTCGTATCCTGCGACCGCTTGGCGCACCCGAGCTTGCTTAGCATTGACCCAATTGAGGACTTCGCGCTGCGATTCCGGCTCCACACCTGTCTCTGCAATGAACGCGGGAATGGCAATTTCTGCAGCGAGATCAGAACGTTCACGCTTGGTTGGTAGTCGCCCAGAGTCACGCTTGAATGCCTTCTCGGCCTCACGAATCGCCTCTAAAACTTCATCCCCGCCGGTGTAAATCGCGAAAGGTCGGCCAATCTTGATCTGCTCATAGCTCGCGCCATCGGCGATCATGGCGTCAGCATCCGGGTGTAGACCCTCACCATAAAGCGCCCACATCTGCTCATCGGTGATCTCATCACCCGCAGAAATTGAGCCGAAACAGCTGAGACCTGCGCCAATCCAGCGCCCGGGGGGAGTGCCCTTAGCGGCGTAGTAATCAGAGAGTTTCGTAGGCCTTTGATCCTCGTCATTGCGTGCGACAGAGCGCAACAGGTACTCATACCCGTTGCCAGCACTCACCTTACGCAACGACATCACGATTACTACTGTAGCCGAAACCTACCGTCGATACTAAGAGTGCATAAGGTGTATTGAGTCAGAGCGCGTCAGAGGTCTGAAGAGCGGCACGAAGTGGCGTTTGGGTGTGCTGTGACAGAGTGGCTTAGAGGGTTGGCCTTGTGCAGGGTCAGACGGTGGGGGATGATGAGCGCATGACTGATCAAAAGACACGAGACATAGCAGCTAGGCGTCGTTCTCGGACACGGGAAATCACCACCTCCCTCCAGCGGCGTCTAGACCTCCACAAGAAGCTAGACGCCTGGTTCGACAAGCAGCATCAACGAGACAAAGAGCTAGGAGCGTTGCTTTCTGAACTAGTGGATTTAGGCGAGAAGCCCACCCAGCTCGCGTCGGTTCTTGGAATGCCTCGATCCAAGGTGAAGCAAATTATCAATGAAGCGACAGAGTCCGCGTCATCTAGCGACCAGCAAGATGATCACGTGGATGCACGTCCAGGTGATGTGCTGGAAGAGTAAGGCCTATACACCAGTGACAAGCTCTCAACTAGGTGAGGAGGTGCCGCTGCCCGGGATGCCGCCTCTACTGGTGCGCGCCCATGTGCCAGCGCTCGCACCAACCCAGAAAGCTATCGACGCCTTCCAAGGCAATATTTCGAGTGCCGCTGATAGAGGACGCCACAAGGGCAAGCGTCCAGTGAACGACTCCAGCTGTAGATACCAACGTTCACTACGCATACGAGCAGCGTTGAAGGATGGTTGGGATGAGCAAGTGTTTGTTAGCGCTACGCTCCACGTCACTTAGGACCCAGCCCTCCCTCTGGATGTCCAGTTGGAGAAATAATCTGAATGAACCCCCAAAGGATATGGAGTACTCACCGGCCTACCGGTATCAAGCCGACGACCGTAACCACTGTTCGAAAGGATAGTCAGCCGAAGTCACCGTGGAGTCTTAGGCAAGCTAGCCCGAAGGGGTAGTGCGGTAGCTCCTCGTCCGTTCGCGGGCGCTACGATCTGGTGAGCTTGGCTACCTCTGCAACGAGGTCTTCGGGCAAAGGCTCAGTAACCCGGCCGTCACGGCAAGCGGACGACGCGGTCTTTGGCATCCTGACCAGACTTCATGGGCATGACTTCAGATTTTCGCATCTATTCAGGCGGATCAAAGCCTGCGACACTTCAGGGCGTGCGTTTCATCACTTTCTCGAGGGGGTGCTCGTCACATGTCTATGATTCTGGTTAGAATGCTTGGTGAGGGAACAAAAGTTGTTTTCTCAGACATGTTCGCTTTCAGGTAGGGGAATCGCATGCGAAAGGTGTTAGAATCTGCGGCAGCGATGTTAGTTGCTGCATCGATGTTTACGACTCCAGCTCCGGCTATGGCCGCCGAATCCGCGCCGCAACAAGTACTTACAGGTACGCAACCCGTTAGTGACAACCCGTCAGAGATACCGGCTTTCTTGGGCGGCGAGCTTCATGGACTTACTACGCAAACTTTGTCGGTTGATGGTTACGGCGACATTGTCGCAACCATTGATAACGACTCCGGGGAGATAACTGGTACATATCCGGATGGCTCCACGAAGACGATCACCGCTAGGGCTGCCGCTCAAGCACTCCAAGCTCGCTTAAGCGATGCCACCCCAGAGCAGACTGCCAATCTCCAAGCTTCCATGCAAGAACGTGTTACGAAAGAACAGGTTTGCCCCTACCTCGTCGGCTTAGTTGGCAGTGGGCATGCTTATGCCTGGGGGCAGGTGCTCGCAATGGCAGCAGTTAATCCTGCCATTGCACTATTGGCTGCTCTAGGTGAAGGTGCATTCTGGGTATGGGTATCTACCCACTGCTAAACTGGAGTTACCAATGTCGCTGTTTTTGATTGGAGTTGCGGTGTTTGCGGCTGGGAGTTTTGGCTATGCTCGGGGCCTGCGGCAACGCATGAAGTCAAATCCGGACCTCCAAGGAAAAGGCCTTAAAGCTCTATTTAAGAAGCACTAGCAGATAAACCTGCTACTGACATTTCGCTCTTAGATGTTAGCGAGGATGGTTCGTGCGGCTATGTTACGTCCATGAACATTTTCGGCTCGGGGTCGGAGATGTTTGTGGACTTTTCCAATGCGACCTATTTCTTTTTTCCGACGGTTCCCCCTCGCTGATGGCACCGCTCAGCTCCGCAACGGGGCCGACCGCCTCGGTACTGGGCTCGCCGATGCCAGGTCCGATACCGACACCCTGGTCAACGGCATGGCCCAGCTGCAGAGCGGAACGGGAGAGCTGGGCGCGGATGCTACCCATGTTTCCAGAGGCGTCGAACAGATCGCCATGATGGCCGAGGAACTGGTTGGGCAGCCCCAACTACGTTTGATGTCCATCCGTTGAGGAATGATGTGGCGAATCCACGGTGTACCCGAGTGGTTCAATGCCTCTTGGAGGTCCACGAGCACTTTCGCGCCCAGCTAGGCACTCGTTAGAAGAACGGTGCATGCTGTCTTGGAAGCTTCAGCAAGCTCGACAGTGGACCACATCCTATCGACCTCGGTCGCCGATGGACAGGTGGGGATGAGAACGAGGTCGGCGGGTTCAATAGCAGCGGAAATTATGTTACCGCCTCCCGGAGGGCAATCGATTAGGACTACGTTCTCGCCGCGGCAGCTCCTCGCCCGCCCGCGGGCGCTACGATCTGGTGAGCTTGGCGCTGTCTTGGCGCGAACTCGACCGCAAAAGCGGCCTCAATGGGATAGTTTTCCGTAGGTTGAAGTAAAGGCTTCCTTCTCGTGGGCGTACCGGCTGCACACCTTCATGCACCAAGTTGCTCGGGGCTGTAGCGAGAATATAGAGACTATAGGGACTATGCGGAGTAGCGGGAATATAGCGAATGGCTTATACTTTGAGTCAGCAGCACGGTTGCCTCATCACCTTGCTGGTATCTAAAAAAACACCCCCTCAGCGTTCGCACCGCTGAGAGGGTGACGGGTACAAGACCCTTAGGTGAAGACCTCGGCAAAGGCCTTTGCCCACGCGGTCAAGAATTTTAGAACCTCGGTTGCCAGCTTCACTTTCTCAGAGGGGCTGGCGCCGAGGTTTTCTTCGTCTCGACCGGGTGTGCTTCGTGTCCTTTTGGACATGTCGCACCTCCTTTCGATCGCTATGGTCCTCTCGCCAGTCAATACTGCGCGAGGTACACACGATCGCGCGCGAGTACCTCGCGCAGCGACGAAAGAAGCCGACCACTAGGGGCGGAACCAGATCTGATTCTACCCTTTATTACGTCCCCATGGATGGTGGGGGTTGCCTTTGGACGGCTTGGTTTGGTGCGTGTGGCTGCGTCAACGAGGACGTCTCTTCACCTTTCCTGTCTCTGTGTTGAGCTGTTGGAGTTTTGCCACTGACTTTGTCGAGGAGGAGTCTGGCGCTATATAGGGCCTTCTCATCCGCGGACTGGACTGGAAACTCACGTTGGTATTGTGCTACCCGGCAATCGCGCTGTTCTTTGGATATTTCGCCAGCCGCCTGCAGACAATCGGCTTCTCTCGTCTTGGCTTCAAGCACTACCTCGTTGACAGTCGCTTTCCCCCGCTCCTCAACATAGGCCTGTGTCGGGTTAAGCTCCAGCGACCATTCCTTCCCCCGCCCTCGCACGGCGCACCGCTGCCTGTAGTCAATTTCGTCCTGGATCGCTACTCCGGACTTCTCTTTCGCCACCAGCTCTGATCGGAGCTCACCTATACTACTCTCAAGCTCGTTGAGTTCCTTAGTGTGAGCGAAGTTCGGGGCAGATTTCTGTTCTAACTCAGACAGCTCTTGGGCTGCATGTGCTCGATCCACGTAGTGGCGCTCTAAGGTGCTGGGCATTGACTCGATTTTATTTTCCAGACGTTTCAGCGCTCCAGACCTCTTGGCGGTATTCTCGTCAAACTCGGCGATGTCTTGGAAGCTGAAGCGACTAACCGCGGCCATGTCTTGCGGGCCGTTCTTTGCATATACCTCGTAACAGGTATTAGCTACGCTATAGCGCCCTTCAAACTCCACACCAGCAATGACGGCGATAGTCTGGGGTTCCTGTTGACGAAAGCGAAGACCTCGCGCAATAGAGCTTGTGATAGAGGTTGCAGCCTCAATACGGGTAGTAAATACCTCGCCCCTTCCGTTGGCCCAGGCACGATGCTCACTACTAAGCCAGTCGTGCGCACTGTCGATGTGTCGTGAGTAAAAGCCGATTGCGCTGTCATGAGTCGCGACTGTTGACCGTAGGTAGGTGATAGAGGATTGATTCGATTGGCGTGCGGCCTGCCACTCTTGACGTTTGCTGACTAGCTCATCGCGGCGCTGCTCAAGGCGGTGGAGTGTGACGTAGCGTTGATCGCCGGTCGCGATAGCTTTGTGCATGGCAGCGACGTCCTCCGAGGAATCTTCTATTGGCTCTAACTGATCGATGACACGTCCAGTGCGGAAGAAATCATTGATGAATCCGAGTTTCCTCGTGAAGGCCTGCCAACTCACCGCGTCTGCGGTTCCCTCGGCGATATAGTGGTACTCATCCATTTCTAGGTTTTGGTTACCTTTACGGATACCGCGTCCATTGCGCTGCTCTAGATCTGCTGGCCGCCACGGTAGATCCACATGGTGGATCGCGGTGACACGATCTTGGATATTGACCCCCGTTCCCAACAGTCTCGTGGAACCAATAAGAAGATCAACCTCCCCATTGCGACAACGCTTATACAACGCTTCACGCTGTTTAACGTGATCCTGCGCAAACTCGATCCGGTCAGGATTCATACCTTGTTCCACAAGCAGGTCCTTTATCTCCTGGTAGAGGCTGTAGGAGCCATCTCCAGTTGGAACAGCGGAGTCAAGGAAGGCGATTTGAAGCCCGCCCGGATTAGGATGTGGATTGCCGTTGACGTCCAAATAACGGTCATCCTTGTGGGCGTGGTAGGTGGCGAGCACATTCTCTGCTACGGCCTTAGCCCGTGGTGAAGCTCCCTCAATATCGAGATGGACTAGGCGCGGTGAGATAGCAACCTTGCGTCCATCCGTCAGTATCTTTAACACGGAGTCGCGTGCTGGGTTGAACTCTTGCTGTGGTGAAAGTCGGTCTTTGAAGTCGCGCATAAAGTCGCGTGCTTCTTGCCCAACCGAGAACGACACCGTGATAGGCCGCCCATCATTGCTTAACATGGGTAGCCTATGCTCAATTTGTTCTTGGTACACAGTATCTGTGAATTGATGCGCGATAGCTTGCAGGTCCGCGACGTTGCTGTAGCCCCTGGTGCGGTTTTTAGACACAAGCTCGTTTTGGGCATTGATCTCGAACTCAGTGCTCTGGCTGCTGAACATTGCAGCCCACTGATCAATGCTAGCGACGGACATAGATCGGGCGAGGTCAGGGCGGAGGTAGTGCTGCATCACCCATATTTCTGCGACATTGTTCGCGATTGGGGTACCGGTCGCGAGGGTGCACACGGGAGTCGTCTCCACATTTTTACCTGCGGTGTTGTTCGCCTGACGGAGATAGCTCAGCTTCATATCAAGGTCTGTGGCCTTCTGGGAGCCGGTGATGCTCATGTCCGCGATAGCAGACTGCCGATCAAGGTTCTTGTACTCGTGTGCTTCGTCGATAAACAGATAATCTGCAGGGGTAGCGTCGAAGTCTAGCCCCTCGATTCTGCTGGAAGATTTCAACGCTGTGAGCCGTTTATCAATGTTTTTCCGCGCTGATCGAGCACGCTTGGCCAGGGGTGAGTCGACACCATGCTCAAGGGCTATGGCCTGATACGCTTGGTCGAGCTCGTCGTATCGTTCCTGCAGGTACTGCTGCTGGAAGGTTGTAGACATGTCAATCGACTTGAAGATCGTGTCAGAGACGATCACAAAGTCCCAGTCCTCGGCCATAGCCTGTGAGACGAATTGGATTTTATCTTCACGGCTGGCGTTCTCCGGTGGGGTAAGCACTTTCGCTTCTGGGTACCACTGCTGCGACTCAGCCACCACTTGGGACGCAATATGGTTTGGTACCACGATCCATGGTTGCTGCGCTTTCCCGAGACGTTTCAGTTCCATGGCAGCCATGAACATCGTGCCGGTTTTACCAGCACCAACACAGTGGTTGAGGAGTGTTCCGGGCTCGTTGATGATGCGTTCAACGGCGTTTTTCTGATAGGCGTACGGGGTTGTGACGGCGCATCCCGGCAGTTTGCGGCCTGATCCATCATATTTCGGCGCGGCATGGCTTCTGAATTTCTCGTTGTAGAGTTTGAGGAGCTCTTGATAGCGGTCGGGGTCGCTAAGGAGCCAATTCGAGAAGTCAGCTTGGATATCGTGCCACTTCCGGGTTGCGAACCGTGTCGCCTCACCAGACACCTTGTCTGATGGGTGGTTAGTGGCCCACGAGGTTCCATAGCGAACTTCCGGGGTGCGCAGATTTAGCGCATTCTGGAACATTCTGAAGGCGGGGATAACGACTCCGTCGCCTCGCGTGCATGCCAAGCCTTGGTTGGCGTAGCGCTGTAGCTCCGCCCGCTGTGAGCGGTAATTGAAACGGGGGCTTCCACCAGCAGCTACCAAGCCGAAATCTAGGTCGGCTTTTCCACCGTAGTTCCATTGCCTCTCGCCGAAATCAATCGTCCACGAACCACCAGCTCGGACTACCTTGGTGGTCTTCGGCGCGCCTAGGCGCTCGATGAGGTACTGCTCGTAGTAGCGCTTGTCGACCCAGCCGGTACCGGGGCGGATAGTGGGCAGCTGCTCGGCCTGTTCAGGTATGACCTCTTTGAGAGCATCCACGTTTGCCTGCAGGCGAGGATCCTCGCTGACAGCGGCTCTTGCTTCCTCAAGCTTGGTGCGCACATTGCCAGAAAGATACGTCTCACGACGCATCAGCCGCTCGGGATCGGCAGGATCACGGTAAACCTGCCCGGAAGACACCAGCTCCTCCACGACATCCTCTGGATCCCGACCAAGGGCGTCGGCAACACCCGCCGGATCGATAACCCCGTATTCGCTAATGCTGACCGCGATAGCATCCTCGAGCGTGGAAACCTGTACTTTATTCCGGCTACTGCTCGCCTGTTTACCGAGCAACAGGCCCTTTTTCGCAACTTCCCCAGTAGACGCGTCGACCTCATCCAAGCCAAGCAACATTATTGAGCGCGGGTCCTTGTCAAAAGGATCGATGTAGGGCAACTTCTTCTTCGTGTAAGGCTGCTTTTCAGTAACCTCGGAGCGAAGCTGCTGCTCGACGTTCTCAGGTAGTGGCTCGGAAGGTACGAGCATATGCTCTTTACGCCACTGCTGCTCACGCTCCTTAAAAAGCAACTCCTGCTGCTTTTTCGATGGGGCCCGCATGGTGGTCTTTTCCTCGACAGTGTTCAATGCGCCCCAGCGCTCAACGAACGTTTCATGCTGAGCCACCAGCTGCTGGTAGTAGACCTCGGCACCAGATTCATCGCCTTCGCGTCGTGCCTCTTGAAGTCTTTTAGCGGTCTCCATGAGGTCGATGGTCGCAGTCCAGCGAGGGATAGCAGCTTTTGCCGGTGGCTTTACCTCAACCCACGCCTGATTCTTGTGTGAGTAACGCTGGAACTGCACAGAGTTTTCATCAGCGATATAGCGAATAGTGCCTGGCGTGGGCTGTTCGAATACCTGAGCATCGACGACGGCCTGAAGATCGAAGTCGGCAACTACCTGCGGAGGCGCTGTCGATGCAGCCTCGTCGATAAAACGAGAAAAGCTTGCCTTAAGCTCCTCGGCAACATCCTCACTATCAGGCGCTATATGCAGGCTGGGCTTACCGAATTGATTACGAGTAAGACTTGGGGTACCTGCAATCGCCCATGGCCTATCGACGAACACACCGTTGACTCGTAGTTCCTCGCCTTCACCGACCGACATCCGTTTTGTTTCGATGAAAGCGTCGGACAAGGCACTTGGGGCTTGATCACTGGGCCGTTTTCGGAATAGGAGTATGTCACTGGTGACACCCGTGCCAGCGTTCGCTTGGAACGCACCGGAAGGAAGCCGGACCGCGCCTATAAGATCGGCCTGGTTGATCATTGCTTCGCGTGCGGTGGTATTTGCCGCATCGGCCGTATAGGTGCTGGTTATGACCGCAAAAACACCACCGTCGTCCATCATCTCCAGAGTCTTGGTGATGAAATGGTTGTGAATTGATAGTTGACCGCGGTTGTACTTCGGGTCGTTCAAAGAGCGGTTCTCGAACGGGACGTTGCCAATAGCCGCTTGGAACGTACCCTTCGGCAGGTCAACATTTTCATACCCCAGCTCCATGATCGTCGCTGTCGGATAGAGCTGGCGGGCGATACCTGCAGAGATCGGGTCTTGCTCCACCCCAATCATGTTCTCTTGGCGTGAAGCATTGCTGATAAAGTTGCCGGTTCCAGCACCGGGTTCGAGGACTCGGTGTTCCTCGGTGATACCAGCTTGGGCTAGAACGTCCCACATGGGGCGCACTAGCTCTTCGGGAGTGAAAAAAGCGGTGGTGGTACTCGAATCAAGAATTCGATATGTGCGATCATCTACCGTTTTCCGTAGCCGGTCTCTCAGTTCAGCCCATTCGGCGCTACGACGATCAAACAGTGCCGATACTCCACCCCATGACGAGTACTTCGCCAGCACTTGCTGTTCTTCTGGTGTTGCCCACCGTTGTTGTTCATGAAGCGAATACAGTAGCTCGATAGCGGCGATATTATCCTCAGCACGCTGACGTGGATCACGCGCCACCGGCTCGCGACGGCGCGGATCAAACGTCGAAGGAGTTCCTTCTAGTACATCTTTCCCGCCCCAGACTTGCCGTAGCGGGCGTCCACCAGTCGGTAGTACTCCTCCCAGCTGTCGGCGTCCATCGGAGACTTGTCCGGATCGAACTCCTCTGCTTCTTCCTCCTGCATCTGCTGCATCCGGAGAGCCCTGATCGGCTCGAGGTACATCTCCTCGAGAACTAGTTCGCTCCCGATGTAGTGCGCCTGTTCGTGAATCTTCATCCACTCGTCGACGTTCTCGTCCAGCCGTTGCCCCGGATTCTGCTTCGCCCAGTTCGCCTTCGCGTTCTCGGTCGCTTCGTAGATTGCTTCTCCGGTCCTGTCCAGCAGCTCCTGCCAGGCTTCCTCGATCGAGTCCTCGTCGGTCGGAAGGCCCAAGATCTCGTGCCACTCCTTCAGCATCTCCGGCTCTGCGTATGTCGCCATTGTTACTCTCTTCCTTTTCTGCCTCTGATGTCGGTTGGAGGGCGCCGTCGAGTATGTCGAAGAGCCCCAATTGATTCTCGTCGCTACGTGTCTGTCTACGCCTTGCCATGTGCTCTACTCCTCCATGTAAATCAACCCGACAAATGGTTAATCGTACTGGAGCAAGCAGGCGCAAAATAGCGTTTAAACTGCGTCTTTACGGCAACAAATAGCTTTGTTGCTTTGTTGCCATAGAGAGGCGGCAACAAGTTGCCATGTTGCCAGATTCTACCGTTCTAGGCGTTTCAGATAGGTGGTTATGGCCTCCTCAAGAAGATCGTTGATCGATCGATTCTCCATAGCGGCCGTTGCTTTGAACTTGCCGTGTAGTTCAGCATCGACCCTTGCCACCAGTCGTTTGCGATTGTCGTTCGGGCGTTGGAACGCATCCTTTACAGTCGACACCGGCTGCTGAGAGTGTTTACGCCGCTGCATGGGATTGGTCATTACTTCTTCCCTCCAGCGATATCGAAAACGTCTGCGGTCGCGAAGTCGTAGCCGTGAGCTTTCATCGGAATTCCTCCCCAGCTGCGTTTAATCTCCATTCTCTGAGGGATGATATGTCGAATCCACGGAGTATCGGAGTCGTCAAGAGCAGACCTAAGCTCCTCCAGGGCCTTGGTGCCGAGTTGCGCGCTCGTTAGGAGTACCGCGTAGGAGGTCTTAGAGGCTTCAGCAAGCTCGACAGTGGACCACATTCTGTCGACCTCTATTGCCGAGGGGCAGGTGGGAATGAGTACCAGATCGGCAGCCTCGACGGCGGCGGTGATGATGTTTCCGCCTCCTGGAGGACAATCGATTATCACTACATCCTCTCTACGCGGTCTTGCGAGCACACGAGCGTTCGCGGGGACCACTTCAAAGGGAAGCGGCTCGTTCTCAGCGGCAATGTCCGCCCATGCTGTGGCAGACCCTTGAGGATCCGCATCAAGTACAACGACACGGTGTCCCCAGTTAGCGATGATCGTAGCCATGTAGATGGCAGTAGTGGTTTTACCCGTGCCGCCTTTAAGGTTGCATAGGGCGATGGTTGTTGTCATAGTCAGGTCCTTTCGATAGAGAAGTAGCTTTGACGACGTGAGTTAACGCGTTAGCGTGGTGCTTTGCGTAGCGCTGGGTTGTGCTGACTTGGTTGTGCCCCAGTGCGTGCTGGACAGCGATGAGATCGTGTCCAGTGCCGCTATAAGCAACGGTGGCGAACCGGTGCCTCAACGTGTGAAGTGACCATGGGGAGGGGAGAGCTTTACTAGCGAGCTTGCCTACATGGCGTGGTGATAGGTGCCCGTCTACGCGCCCTGGAAACAAAAAACCGGTGATCCTGGAGCGTTCCTCGATGGTCTTGCCGAGACTATGCGGTACGGGAAGCGTGCGTTTAGCACCGCCTTTTCCGTGCACCGTCAGAATGTAGGCCCCCTCGCTGTAGAGCAGGTCTTGATGGTGCACCAGTGCGATTTCACCGCGTCTAAGCCCGAGTTCCGCTGCGAGCCTAAGAATGAGTGCTGTGCGGGGATCAGTGCCATGAATAGCCTCAACGATGATCTCATCCGGAGCTGGACGTGGCGGCGGAATACGGCGAGACGCCCTGTATAGATTCTTGATACTGGCAAGAATGTCTTTTTCGTCGACAACTCGATAAAACGCAAGCAACGACATGTAGTAGGAATGCCGAGTTTCGGTTGCCCAGCGCTGCGAACCGCTCCAAGCAATGAGTTGCTCCTGTGTAACCTTGTTAGGGCTATCGCAGCCGATCTCACGCGCAAAACGGCGGACATGCCGTACGCGGGTGTCCACCGATGACTCCCGCAATCCTCTCGCGCGTAGCAATAGCTCGAAACTACGTAGCGCGTCTTCCCAACCTGTTGGTATCGCCAACAAATACTGACTGTCGTTGATAAGCACAGAAACAATTTGAGACAGGAAGAATACTCACGGCGCCTTGCGACACGCCACTGGTTCCTCGGGAACGTCACCAACGGTGACCCAGCTCTATTTAAAGGCAAGCCACCCGCAGGGTGGCGCGGCAGCCCGAAGGGGTTCCCAAACATTAGAGCACTCGAAGAAACCCCACCCTCGTTCTTGGCATCGTGGCAACAAATCCACTTGGCAACAAATCCACCTGTTGCCTTGTCCACTCGGCAACAAAGCAACAAAGCTATTTGTTGCCAGTAGCGGTAAAAAAAGAGGCGAGCTACATCGCGCCTGCGCAAGGCTCCTAACCCAGAGGTCGTAGGTTCGAATCCTGCCCCCGCTACCACTTTCCGAGAACCCTCGGCTTCCGATTGGAAGTCGGGGGTTTTTGCTGTGTAGATATCTTGTAGGGCATATTTCCATAGCCGATTCACTGTGAGGCATGCTGCGGGGCTGGCGCGTCTTCTAATACATTCGTGGTCCGCGAGAGTCGCCGTACTGGGCATCCGCCAGCCGGCAGTACTCCTCTCGGCTGGCGGATGCCATCGGAGGTTTGTCCGGATCGAGCTCCTCCGCGTCCTCCTCCTGCATCTGCTGCATCCGCATCGACTTGATCGACCCCAGATTACATTTCCTCGATCGCGATCTCGCTGCCGTGAAGATGGCTCTGCTCGTGCTTCTTCATCCAGTCCTCTGTCTGATCACACAGCCGTTGCCCCAGATGCGTCTTCTGCTAGGCTTCCTCGATCGAGTCCTCGTCCGTCGGAGGCCCCAAGATCTCGTGCCACTCGTTCAGTATCTCTGGCTCCGCATAGGTCGCCATTGTTGCTGTCTCTTCTTTCCGCTCTGGGTTTTCGTTGAAGTGCATGGTTGAACGTGTCGCACAGCGTCAGTGATTCTGTCACTGTCTGCTCGCCTATGGCAGGCCATGTGAGCTACCCTCTCGGTGAATCCGCCTCCATGGTGGACGGCAATGCTCGGCCGATGTCGAGCATGGACACAGGACTAGCTTTTCGGCTGAGGACATGGGGTATCACGGTGCTGTGCGTCGCCGTCAGGTTCTGTCGGTGGGACTGTATCGCCGAGTGATGATGGCCTTCCTCCAGAGCCTCGTGGATGATTCACGCGTTCGCTGCGATGGGGGCTCATAGTGTGCGCTACGTCGCCGCTCTGGCTGCCACGGCCGCGTGCACAGAGCTGGGCACCCCAGTGTTATGACTAGAGCGCTTCACATCCCACTGGATCGCCGACTCACAGTAGCTCTCATCGCCTCGATGGGAGTGTCTTATACACGAGATTATTCTCACTTTTGGGGTGCGAATAACGTAATGGGGAGGGGCCCTAGCGAGGAGATGCTGGAGATTTCCTGCTGCGCCTTACATAAGCCCGCCGAGCGGAACCGTTGATCACCGTTCTGCATGTGTAGCGTAGTGGGTAGTAGGACGTCACTTTCTTCCTCGAGGTCATAGACCCAGTAGTGCGCCTACCCAGTAGCTAGGCCTATCGCTTCCATTGCATTTCGGTGAGAGCGCTAGGTGTTTACCGCGGCTCTTTCCCTCAGAGAATGGACATTTCCCTTGTCGTCGACAACAGAACCACACGACTCCAATTCGGTACGGCATGCACTGCCGAAAAATAGGACACCCCTCATACCGGCGGTGGATTTCGATGAACACGTAGCCCCGTGGCGCACACGGAACCTCATCATCAGTGTCATTGTTCCCACGATTCTCGTCCTGGTCTTGGTGTTCTGTAGCGACATCCTCGTCGGGATCATGGGTGATCTTTTTGCCAGTGTCTCCTCCTTAGCTGCGATGTCCTCGATCAACATAGGCTCCACCCTCGGGCGCATGCTGGCTGTCCTCCTGTGCCTCCTGCTGTTCACCAAGGTGTTTCGGTTGCGGTTACCCGATCTGGGCATGGTCCGAGAGAACCGCTTCGGCACCTGGATCACGGGTGCCGGTTTCGGCTTCGCCGCGGTGACCATCGTCTACCTGCTCAACGTGATCGTCGGGGCCCTCGACGTCACGTTCACCATGAAGGCGAGCGAGCTGTGGATTCTTCTGCTCGCGGCTGTCTTCTTCGCGTTCCAAGGATTCTTCGAGGAACTGCTCTTTCGTTTCTTTATCATCCCCGCCTATGCCGCGCGGCTCACCGTGGCAGGCGCCATCGGTCTCTCGTCGATCCTTTTCGCATTCATCCACTTAAACAACCCGAACCTGACCATCTTCGGTCTGGTGAACTTGGTGCTCTACGGCGTCGTATTCGGCACGATGTACTGGCGCACAGGTAACGCCTGGTTCGTCGCAGGCTGGCACAGCGGCTGGAACTTCGTGCTCGCCATGCTCTACGGCTCGCACGTTTCCGGCAATGTCCTACCCGGTTCCATCTTGTCCTCGGCTCCTAGCGGCAGTGCACTGCTCAACGGCGGTGAGTTCGGCCTCGAGGGCTCGGTGCTTACGACGATCCTCGGCATCGCGATCATTGCGTGGTGCATAAAGACAAAGAAAAAGGACACCACCGCAGTGGTGTCCAAGCGGGTGCGCTAAACAACCCCTGATCAGCCTCGATAGTGCGCACAGCAGGGACATCGCCTCTCGGACGCTCTAAGAGGCCATCTCGTCCGCGAAGCTGCTGTGGTTCATCCCGCGCCGCGGGGCACTGGTGTGTCGAGAATGCCGAGAACTGGAGTGCCCAGTGCGCCCCCACGTGGGGAACGCACTGGGCGCTGTTTAGCTTTGAGTGGTGATGCTCCAGCCGGAGGCTGCTTCGCGGCGGTTCCAGAAGCGGCGGTAGGGGCCGTTAGCGGCGTAGAGTTCGGCGTGGGTGCCGTGTTCGGCTATGTGGCCGTCGTCGCTGAGTACGATGATGTGGTCTGCTTCGCGTACGGTGTCGAGTTTGTGTGCGATGACGAGTACTGTTGCTTCGTCGCGGAGCTTGTCGACGCTGGCAACAATGTTGGCTTCGTTTTCTGCGTCTAGGGCGCTGGTTGCTTCGTCGAGAAGCACGATGGGTGCTTTCTTGAGCAGGGCGCGGGCGACGGATACCCGTTGCCGTTCGCCGCCGGAGAGGGACCGGCCGCCCTCACCGACGCGAGCATTCCACCCATCGGGCAGTCGCTCGGCGATAGATGTCACCCCAGTGAGAGCAGCTGCTTGTTTCACCTCATCGTCGCTCGCTCCTTCCCGGCCAACCCGGATATTTTCCATCAGGGTGTCATCGAAGAGGTAGACGTCCTGGAACACCATGGAGATCTGTCGCATGAGTTGTTCCACGGTTTGTTCACGAACATCGACGCCACCGACGCGAACGGCACCGGAATCAACATCCCAGAAGCGAGAGATCAGTCGGGCAACAGTGGTTTTACCAGAACCCGAAGGCCCCACTAGGGCCACCATGGTGCGCGGCGGGACGTTAAAGGACACGTCGTGGATGACCGGGCTCTCGGCGTCGTAGCCAAAACTGACGTTGTCGAACTCGATCTCCCCGGGGGAGGGGAGCTCGGCTTCTGCGGATGGCTCAGAGAGAACCTCGGCATCGAGAATCTCCATTGCTTGATCCAATGGTGCTCGCGCCATGTCCATACCGATGAGCGTGTCCATCAGCGCATTGAGTACCTGGCTGTATCGCAGGGTAAGGCCGATAATGGCAATGGTCTGCAATGGGCCTAGGGTGTCGTTGATCGCGAGGCTCGCGGTCGCTGAGATCATCACCACCAGGACCATCTGCACGACACCTCCTGCCAGCGCAATCGGCACCAGTGACATCCACAAATCCCGCAGCCGGGCCTTGTCTTCGGCTTCGGTGGCCTGACGCAGCGGGGCGAATTCACTCGATCGGCCCGCCGCGCGCAATGCGGGCTGGCAGGCAGAAAATTCCACAATGCGGTGGGATACCTCGCGTGTCTTCGGCACGACATTGGCCGTGGACTTCGCTTTTAGCCACTGGGCTAGCCCATTGACGAGGAGGACCACGGGGATGAAGGCGGTGAGGGCCAGCCCTAATGTGGGGTCCCAGAACCATGCGCCGATGACGATGACGAGCATCGTTGCAGCATTGCTTAAGATGGTGGCCATCATGTGTGCCAGTGTTTGGCCAATGGACATGAATCCATCGGTGACCAGCTGGGATAGCCCGCCGGTGCGCTCCGGGCGGAACCAGCCAAGCGGCAAGGCAGCTAAGCGGTCGCCGAGGCGGTGGTGCAGGCTCGTAATCAAATCGAGGGCGACGTCATAGCCCACGATGGCCGATCGATAGCGCAGTACCGCGCTGATGAGTGCAAGGCCCGCCAGGATGAATAACCACGCGGTGAGGTCGAAGCCCCAACTCGTGCCGCCGACGGCCATCGTCATTGCCGTAGGCAGCAGCGCCAGCATGGCGAGACCATCGACCACGCCCATCGCGGTGGTGAGGGCCATGTGGCGGATGTTCTGGGACCGACCACGGTCGGTGAGGAGGCGGCGGATTGGTCCGATGAGGAGAGGGCTGCGGATAACGGAGACGCTCACGAGACTGCTCCTTGCATGAGTTCGGTGACGGCGTCGGTAGTGACATCCGCGCCGCGAAGGATGGTGTGGATACGGCCGCCGACAAGGTGCACCACCATATCGGCTCCGACAACCGACTCCGGCTTATGTGCGATAACCAATACAGTGCGGCCGACGACGAGCCGGTTCAATGCTGCTTGAATCTCCGCTTCGCAGTCGGTGTCTGTTGCTGCTGTCGCCTCGTCCAAAACGAGGATCGGGGCGTCGGCAAGCAATGCCCGCGCGATGGCAATGCGCTGGCGCTGGCCGCCAGAAAGATCAGTGGTGATGGTGTCCAAGCCCAAAGGCAGGGAGCGAATATCCTCGGCAATCTGGGCGTCAGCAGCGGCCTGCCAGACATCCTCGAGGGAGGCATCGGGGCAGGCGAGAGCGATATTGTCGCGCACGGACATCTCCGGCAATTGCGGGTCTTGGAGCACGAAGGACACGCGCTCATAGAGCTCTGCGGTAGGAATATTCCGTACGTCTGCACCACCAATTGTCACCGTGCCAGAGGTGGGATCTTGGAAGCGTGCCACCATTGTGGCCAGCGTTGACTTACCGGAGCCCGACGGGCCGATGAGCGCAGTGACAGTGCTTGGGGTCAGCGTCAGGGAGACGTCGGAAAGCGCCGTATTCTCGCCATAAGAGAAGGAGACGTTGTGGAACTCCACGGTGTTATCGCGCGGATGTTCCGGCTCGTCTGGCGGAGTCAGAGAGGGACTGTTTAACACGTCCTTGACGCGTAGCGCGGCGTTGCCTGCCATCTGATAGGCCCACATGGAGGTGCCCATCGTGGTGATGGCCAAAGGAACCATCAGGGCGATAAGGCTGGTCGCAATCACATCGGCCGGATTGACGTAGCCCTGGGAAACCAGCCAAGCGCCACCGCCGAGGTTGATCAACACGAGCACCGACACACTGATCGTGGACTCAGCCAAGCCGGAGATGCGCAGCATCGGCCCCACCCAGTCGAGATAAAACTTGCTGAAGGTGTTGGCGGCATCCCGGTAGCGGCGGTGCGCCTGGCCGACCCTGCCGAAGGTTTTCACCACGGCGATGCCATCGGCGAATTCGGTGGCAGTCGCCGAGACATTGCCGAGGTGGTCGTCCATACGGGCGGTCTTTTCTCCCATGGACGACATCATCCAGGCTTGTACCGCGATGTAGATCGGCAGCGTCGCGATAGACAGCAACCCCAACCGCCAATCGACGATAAAGGCATAAACGACCAGTGCGATGGGGGCGATAACAGCTGCGGTGCTTTCCGCGGGGGCATGTGCGACGAGCATGTGCAAGGTTTTGACATCGTCCTGCACGGCCTTGCGTACTCGGCCAGAGTTTTTATCGCTGAACCACGCCAGTGGGGCGTGCGAAATGTGTTCAATGATGCGGTCGCGCAGAATTCGGTTGAGCTTAAGATCCGCGAAGTGGGTGACCGCCAACCCCAAGGTGAACAGCAGGATCTGCAGAATGAACGTGCCGATCAAGAAGTAGACGATGGTACGCACCCGGTCGGGGTCGGTAGTAGGTGAAAGAAGCTCCTCGCCGAGCCGGACCAGTGCGACATAGGGCGCGACCCGCAGTATTGCGGATAGTGCTGAGAGAATCCGGGCAATCCAGATCTGCTTCTGGATCGGGGAGAGGAATTCGTTGAGAGCGGCTTTTCCCGCCTGATATTTATTATCCATGTGTCTTCCTGTTGATATCTGGAAGGTGAACGACGTAATCCGCGCACTCCTCGATAAGTTCCTCGTCGTGGGTGATAACGATGACCACCGCACCAGCGTCGGCAAGCTGCCGCATCCGCTCAGCGATAGCGACCAGATGAGCCTGGCCGACACCCGAGGTGGGCTCATCGAGGATGTGTACCTGTTTGTTCTGGGCCATTGCTGAGGCAATGACGAGGCGCTGCCGCTGCCCGCCGGAGAGCGACTGGGGGTGGCGATCCTCCAACCCGTCGAGATCGAGCTGGGCGAGAAGCGTGGCGACGTCGATAGCCTCACGCTCATTGGCGGTGTGGCCGAGGGTGATCTCGTCCTCCACGGCCGCGGCGAAGAGCTGACGGCTCACGTCCTGCATGACGATGTAGCTGGCCTTGGTGCGGGCGCCACTGCGCATGGGGGTGCCGTTGATGCTGATGGTGCCGCCGCGCGCCGGCGAACTCAGGCCGCACAATAGGCGCGCCAGCGTGGTTTTACCGCAGCCATTTGGCCCAGTCAGGGCGGTGATAGCGCCGGCTGGGAAGGATGCCTCAGGGATATCGAGAATCTGCTTCGAGAGATAACTGAAGCGGATATTCTCCAGCTGCAGGCCAGTGCTGCCCTTCGGTGGCGCTGGGGGATGCGTGCCCTCCGGTGGGGCGATCCGGCGCAGCCCCAATTCGCGGCGCTGAGCGTCGGAAAGCGCAAAGAACTCTGCGCCGGTGAAGCGGTGTGCCAGCCGGCCATCGCGGAAATAGAGCACCTGGTCCGCGAGGTCGCGGAGGAAGTAGAGGCGGTGCTCAGCGACGACGATGGTGCGCCCAGCGGCTTTTTGGTGGGCGAGGATATCGTGCAAATCGTCGATGGCATCCGGGGAGAGATTGGATGAGGGTTCGTCGAAAAGAAGTACCGGTGCGTGGCTGGCGATTGCGGCGGCGCAGGCAACTCGCTGAGTTTGACCGCCAGACAGTTCGTTGAGTTTACAGCCGATGAGGTGCTCTGTATTGGTTTCTTTCGCCGCCGTGCGAATGCGGGCGATGGTGTCCTCGGCCGGAATCCCGAGGTTTTCATTGCCGAAGGCCAGCTCGCTGGTGACCTCGTCGGTGAAGAACTGGGTGCGGGGATTCTGAAACACCGTGGCGGAGGTGAGCAGCGCATCGTGCAGCGGCTGGTTGGGGACATCGGTACCACCCACCGTGACCGTGCCGGTGAGTGTGCCGAGATGGAAATTGGGTACCAGCCCATTAAGAAGGCGTAACCCGGTGGTTTTTCCCGAACCAGAGGCCCCGCATAGCACTGTGAGCGTGCCAGCTTCGGCGCTGAAGGTGATATCGCTCAGGCCATGCTCGGTGAGTTCACCGTTGGTGCCGAAGGTGTAGCGGAAATGAACGTCCGCGACGCTGATAGTCATAGCGGCAGCTCCCAATCGCTTTGAGCAAGGACGATGAGGGCAATAACGGCGACGATGAGGACAGCGTCGACGGGGCGGAAGCGCGGTTGCATGATGGAGGTCGGCTTGCGCGGCCCGCCGAGGCCACGAATCATGGCCGCGGCCGCGAGCTCATCGCCGGCGCGGACCACAGTGGTCAGCAGGGGGATGACAATAAGTTCAGCGGTGCGTAGGGGGTGGGCCATCATGGACCAGCCGGTGGGGCGGATGCCGCGCAGCGTCATCGCATCGACGACGGCGCGCGCCTCGGTGGCGATAACGGGGAACATGCGAAAGACCACCGCCAGCGGCACCACCAAGAAATTCGGTGCGTGTAGCCGCTTGAGCGCATCGATGAGCTCGGTGGGGCGGATAGAAGAGACAGCCCAGTAGGCGGCGGCGATGACCAACCCAAACCGCGATAACCAGTATCCGATACCGGAGAGCAGCGCCAGGGTGGTTGAGGCGCCGGCGTTGATGATGAGCTCGTAGCCGAACACGAAGAAGAGCCAGAAGATGAGGAACCCGAAGAAGGGTGTCGGTCGCCGCAGTGTCGCCAGTGCCGTAAACACGATGATTGCGGCGGCGATCTCTACTGTTCTCGTCGTCGCCCCCAGCGCCAGTGCGTTGATCGTGATGAGCGTCAGCAGCACCGTTCGGGGGTCGGGGCGAGACAGCGGACGCGGTTCGGGGATGGGTGTCATGCCAGACCAGCGCGCTGGAAATTACGGTGGCTCAGGCGCTGCCCAAGTAAGCCACCGAGGACACCGACGATGAACATGCCGATAGCCCAGATGAGTAGCACGGGGCCGTTGAGCACAGCGGAGATGGAGTCGGCGTACTCCGGGTTCATCCGCTCTGCGACATCAGCCCAGAATTCGTCGCTGTTGAAGATGACGGGTAGCCAGCCGATGACCAGCCAGATGCTGAACACGCCGTAGGCCAGGGGGAAATTCTTCATGGCCTTGAGGATTGCATCGGCGGCGAGGCCCAGCAGCGGGGCGAGGATGAGCATGGCCCACCAGTTACCGAATGCGACGAAAAGGATACTGGTGATGAGCGCCAGCAGGGTCAGTGCACCGAATTTCGGGACGCGCGAGGCGTAGAGAGCCACAACCACACCGTTGGCCAGAATGCCAATGAGGATGCCGACGAACATGAAGGCCGGGCCTGCTAATTCGACCATGCCGGTGAGCATGACGACCGCGATATACAACGCGGTGAATACGCCGACGTTGATGAAGTCTCTGGTGGTCATTAGGCGAGTCCTGCTCGTTGGAAGTTGCGCTTATTGAGTTTCTTGCCGAGCAGTCCGCCGGCGTAGCCGAGGATGAAGAGCATGATGAACCAGATGGCTACGACCCAGTTGGTAAATAGTTCACGCATGTGCTCGGTGTATTCGGCGCCCATCTGTTCGGTGAGTTCGGCGTAGTAGGTGTCGGCGTTGACGATGGCGGGCACGAGGGGGCTGATGAACCACAGGGTGAAGACGGCGTAGGCGAGTGGGAAGTTTTTGTTCTTGAGGAGGTCGGCGGCGAGGCCGAGTAGCACCATGACTACTGCGATGCCCCACCAGTGGCCGGTGGCGATGAAAAGGAGGGCATTGATGAGGCCGAGTAGGGCCAGTGCGCCCACCTTCGGGACGCGGGTGGAGTAGAGGGCGATAACCGCGCCATCGATGAGGATGGAGAGGGTCCAGCCGACGAACATGAATGCGGGGCCGAAAAGGCCCACCATGCCGATGGCGAAGACGACGACGAAGTAGAGGGCGGAGAAGATGCCGACGTTGATGAAATCACGGGTTGTGAACTTCACGAGTCCTACCTTAGTAGCGAGTTAGTGGAACCTACCCTAACTATTGTTGCTCTTCGTAGGGGGGTGTCAAGCCTTGCTTGAGTCCTGGTGGTGGGGGTGTGGGAATCTCTGGTGAATCCGGGCGCGTGGTGGGGTGTGCGTGTGGCGCGTCCTAGGCGGTGAGCAGGGAGGATGCTGTGTTCATGGCGTGGTGCGCGCCGCGAGTGCGTGGGCGTTTATGGGTTGGATGAGTCCCTATAACGGGGGCTCGGGACAGTGGAGGGAGAGTGTGTCGCGCCGCGGGTGCGCGGCCCGGAAGGACCCCACCCCGGTCCCGTGTACACGGCGAGGGCGTGGAATAGCAGCTGATTCTCACTGTTGTAGGGGGCATGGATAACACGTCTTCTCTCGTTCACAATTTGATTGCACAACGCCGCACCGTTCGCGCTTATGCGGACACCACAATCCCTGATGCGGTGCTGGATCGGGTTGTTTACTCGGCGCTCGAAGCACCGAGTGCGTTCAACCTGCAGTTGCGTGATGTTGTGGTTGTTACTGACCCCGAGCTGCGTCAGGCGCTCACGGATTCCTCTGGCCAGCAACAATTTGCGGATGCCCCGGCGGTGCTCATCTTCGTGGGCCGCACGGAGATGTGGCCAGAGGATGCCGAGGAAATCCTCGGCGCAAAGGCGGACTATGTTCGCGGCTACAAGCAACAACAATCGGCGGGGCAGCGTCGACAAGCTGCGATTATCGACGCCACCCTCGCGGCCGGCACCGCCTTGCTGGCGGCACAGGCGGAAGGGCTGGCCACCAACCCCACCACCGGCTGGAGCGATGAGGCGGTCAAGGAGATCATCGGCCTTGGTGGGCGAGAGGATCGCAGCGTTGCGGTGATCGTGGCGATGGGATACCCGGATCCGCAGGCCGAGGTGCCGGCCCATCCTGGGCGCAAGGCGGACCGGCGAGTGGACAATAGCTACGCCCGCTAGCGCGCGCTGGGGGGAGCGGCGAGCTCCCTAGTGAATTTCTCGGTTAAAGCGCACAGTTATTTTTCATTGCCGCTCTCTCTAGCGTCACGTATTTCGCTAGAGAGGGCGGTGTTTGTAATTCTCAGCACCTGCGTGAACTCTTCGCAGTGGTGGCTACGTGCTGCGGGTGTCGAATGGTGTTTTCTCGGGCGGGCCCTGCGCTGCGCGCTGCTTGGGCATCGTCTCGCAGGGCCGGAGGAAGGGTTCAGATATCAGCGGTTGCGAATGTGTCCGAAAAAAATCCGCAGCGAGGCTAACACTGAATCTGAGGTAACCCTTTCTCGCCGCGATAGGGGACAAGACAACAAAGTGCGCCTCGAATATCTAGTGACTTATAGGTAGGAACCTGCAGCTAAGGGGCGTGATATAAGCGCCACCAGTCGCTCGTAGGGGAAGGGAGTGATTCATTGAGTGGGCGCCAAAGATGGCGCTTGGCGGAGCTATGGGCGACTCCAAAGGAGGTTTCAGAGTGAACTTTAGGGGTGTGGGGGTAGTGAAAGGGGGTAGTTTCTCAGGTGGCCCTATCTCGACTCGCTGGAGTGGTGTGGCGGCGGACGGCTGGCGCTGCTGCGCCGGAAATCCTCGCTTTAGCTGGAGGATCCTTAAAATATTTCCTAGAAAAACTAGATTCCTACTCGAAGAAAACTGAGATGAACTGGTGGTTAACGTTGGGAAAGTTATTGCAATCGGTTTGTCTGTCTCTTAGGGTTTGGTGTGTACGTAAACAGCAGTCACGCGGTGGCTACGACAAGAGGAGACGGTGTTATGTCTTTCGTTCTTCAGATCCAGGAAATCGTTGAGGGCCCGATCAAGGACCTGTATGTCGAGGCGGGTAGCTCTCTGCCTACCTTTGCTCCGAACTTTGTTCCTGAGGAGGTTGACTTCTCCCAGGGGCAGTTCTCCAGCGAGTGGTTCAATGGCCAGACCTTCTCCTCCGACTGGGGCTCTGACGAGCTGATCAGCCTCGGTAACTTCAACTTTGCCGGCGGCGAATAAGGCTTCTTGAGCTTTTACATTCCCCGGTCCGCGTGTGAGCGCGGGCCGGGGTTTGTTTTGTCTGTGGGGACTGGACCTACGCTATAGTAGCCTGAACGTTGTTTAAGGGTGGGAGATTGCTCACATATAGACGGGTGTCTGTGGGGGTGCTCATGTATTCAAAGACATGGGATGAATGTCCGGTTTTGTGGAGTTAGCTGTGTTTTGCTCACGACTGGGGTGGGGGTGGGGGTATTGCAGGCAATCTCCCCTATTTCAATGTGGTTTTCTTGCGTTATCGTGTCCGATTGTCCGTGGGCTCTGATCTGCACTGGGGGGTTAATCCCACTAGGCTGAAGCAGTATGAGCCCACATAAGATCGGCGTAACCGAAGTCGCTTTCCGCGACGCGCACCAAAGCCTGTTTGCAACTCGATTGGCCATGGAGGACATGGTCGATGTCTGCGAGGAGATGGACCAGGCAGGCTTCTGGAGCGTGGAGTGCTGGGGCGGCGCAACCTATGACGCCTGCATTCGATTCCTGAACGAAGACCCGTGGGAGCGCCTGCGCACCTTCCGCAAGCTGCTGCCAAACTCGCGCCTGCAGATGCTGCTGCGCGGACAGAACCTCCTCGGCTACCGTCACTACGAGGACACCGTGGTGGATAAGTTCGTGGAGAAGTCCGCAGAAAATGGCATGGATGTCTTCCGCGTCTTCGATGCGTTGAATGACCCGCGCAACCTCGAGCACGCCATGCAGGCCGTGAAGAACGTGGACAAGCACGCCCAGGGCACCATCTGCTACACCGTGTCCCCGCTGCATGACGTGGAGGGCTACATTAAGCAGGCTGGTCGGCTGCTGGACATGGGTGCTGATTCCATTGCGCTGAAGGATATGGCCGCTCTCCTCAAGCCCCAGCCGGCCTATGACATCATCCGCGGTATCAAGGAGACCTACGGCGAGGACACACAGATCAACGTGCACTGCCACTCCACCACGGGTGTCACCATGGTCACCCTGATGAAGGCCATTGAGGCCGGCGCCGATGTCGTGGACACCGCCATTTCCTCGATGTCTCTCGGCCCAGGCCACAACCCCACCGAGTCTCTCGTCGAGATGCTCGAGGGCACCAACTACGAGACCGATCTGGACATGGACAAGCTCATTACTATCCGTGACCACTTCAAGAAGGTGCGCCCGAAGTACAAAGAGTTCGAGTCCAAGACTCTGGTGGACACCAACATCTTCCTCTCTCAGATCCCCGGCGGCATGCTCTCCAACATGGAGTCCCAGCTCACCGCCCAGGGTGCGGGCGACCGCATTGATGAGGTGATGGAGGAAGTGCCGCGCGTGCGCAAGGACGCCGGCTTCCCGCCGCTGGTCACTCCCTCCTCTCAGATCGTCGGTACCCAGGCCGTTTTCAACGTGCTCATGGGTCGCTACAAGGTACTTACCGCCGAGTTTGCCGATCTCATGCTCGGTTACTACGGCGAGTGCATCGGCGAGCGTAACCCCGAGCTGATCAAGCAGGCTGAGGAGCAGACCAAGAAGGAGCCCATCACCTGCCGTCCGGCCGATCTGCTCGAGCCGGAGTGGGACCAGCTCACCAGCGCCGCCGAGGAGCTCGATGGCTTCAACGGCACCGACGAGGATGTTCTCACCAACGCACTGTTCCCGTCCGTGGCACCGGGCTTCTTCAAGACCCGCCATGAGGGCCCGAAGAACGTGGGCAAGACCGAGGAGCAGATGAAGAAGGAAGCAGAGGCCGCCTCCGGCTCTGCCAACGCCGTGCGGGAACCCATCAGCTACCGGGTCACCGTGGGTGGCCGCAGCGAAACCGTCAAGGTGGAGCCCGCCTAAACGCGGGCCACGTAGAAACATACGAGAAGAGGAAAGCAGTAGACAATGGCTGACACTCACGAGCCAACAATGCAAGAACGCCTCGACCACCTTGCCGAGGAACGCGAGCGCGTCTCTCAAGGTGGGGGAGCGGACCGTCTAGGCAAGCAGCACCAGCGCGGCAAGCTCACCGCCCGCGAGCGCGTAGAAAAGCTGCTGGATCCGGGCACGTTCCAGGAAACCGGCATGTTTGCCAAGCACCGCACCACCCACTTCGGGATGGATAAGGCCGATGCCCCAGCCGATGGTGTGGTCACCGGTACCGGCGTGGTCTTTGATCGCCTGGTGCACGTTGCCTCCCAGGACTTCACCGTCATGGGCGGCTCCGCTGGCGAAACCCAATCCAATAAGGTGGCCCAGACCATGCGCGAAGCTGGCGTGACGGGGACGCCTTTCGTGTTCATCAACGATTCCGGCGGAGCCCGTGTGCAGGAGGGTATCGATTCCCTCTCCGGCTACGGCAAGGTCTTCTACGAGAACGTCTCCCTGTCCGGCCTCGTGCCGCAGGTGTCCATCATTGCCGGCCCCTGCGCCGGTGGCGCCGCCTACTCGCCGGCCCTGACGGACTTCATCATCCAGACCCGCAAGGCCAATATGTTCATCACCGGCCCCGGTGTGATCAAGTCGGTCACCGGTGAGGATGTCACTGCGGAGCAGCTCGGCGGCCCCGATGCCCATATGGCTAAGGCCGGCAATATTCACTTCGTCGCCGACGATGATGAGCAGGCCATTCTCATCGCGCAGAAACTGCTGAGCTTCTTGCCGCAGAACAACACCGAAGAGCCGCCGATCGTCGATCCCGACCCCGTGGTGGAGCCCGACGAGTCGCTGCGCGATATCGTCCCCGTCGAAGGCAAGAAGGGCTACGATGTGCGCGAGGTAATCGCCCGCATCGTGGACCACGGAGACTTCCTCGAGGTCCAAGAGGGCTTCGCCCGCAACATGGTGGTGGGGTTTGGCCGCATGGTGGGCCGCACCGTCGGCATCATCGCCAACCAGCCCAATGTGGTCTCCGGTGTGCTGGACATCAACTCCTCCGATAAGGGCTCCAGCTTCATCCGCTTCTGCAACGCCTTCAACATCCCGCTGGTCACCCTCGTGGACGTGCCCGGCTTCATGCCCGGCGTGGCCCAGGAGCACGGTGGCATCATTCGCCACGGCGCGAAGATGCTCTACGCCTACTCCGCCGCATCGGTGCCGAAGGTCACCGTGGTGCTGCGCAAGTCCTATGGTGGCGCCCACTTGGCCATGTGCTCAAAGGACTTGGGCGCAGACCGCGTGTTCGCCTGGCCCACCGCGGAAATCGCTGTGATGGGTGCCGAGGGCGCGGTGAACGTGGTCTTCCGCAAGGAGATCGCTAATGCCGAGGACCCCGAGGCCAAGCGCGAGGAGATGGTGGCCGAGTACAAGCGCACCTTCTCCACCCCGTACATGGCCGCCTCTCGCGGCCTGGTGGATGACATCATTGACCCGGCTGATACCCGTGCGGTCATCGCCAATGCGCTCGAGATGCTCCGCAATAAGCGCGTCACCCGCCCGTTCAAGAAGCACGGCCTGGGGCCGGCCTAAGCCGCCGCCGAGAACGCAGCGAGGGAGAAATAAGTATGAAACCGAAAAGCAATGACGAGCTCTACCAGCTCATCCAAAAGCTCAACACTCGCGTGAGTCTGCTCGAGGATGAGGTCAAGGAGCTCCGGGCTCGCTCGGATCAGGACATTCCTGAGGATGTGCTCTTTGCCATCAGCGCGGCCGTGTCGGCCTATATGGGCAATAAGGGCAAGGTCAAGGCTGTGCGTTTCCAGCGTCACCGCACCTGGGCACACCAAGGCCGCCAGATCATCCAGACCCGCTCCACTCACCTGTAGATCAAGTTGTTAAAGGTATAAGCATCATGAAACTGAAAGTTACCGTCAACGGCATCGCCTACAGCGTGGACGTTGAGGTTGAAGAAGACAAGCGCACCCTCGGCCCGATCGTGTTCGGCGGCAGCTCCTCGCCGTCCACCGAGCCGGCCACCGCCTCCGTGCAGGGTGTCTCCGCTAATGCCGTCGTGGCGCCGCTGTCCGGCTCGGTCAGCAAGGTGCTCGTCAGCGAGGGCGAGGAAATCACTGCCGGCCAGGTGCTGGTGGTTCTCGAAGCCATGAAGATGGAAACCGAGGTCACCGCGCCCGCCGATGGCACCGTGGCCACCATCAACGTGGAAGCCGGCGACTCCGTCCAAGGTGGCCAGTCGCTCATCGACTTGGCCTAAACCGGCCGCCACGCGCGCACCCACATACACGCACTGCTCCCTGCATCGTCCTCCATCAGGAGGGGTGCAGGGAGCAGTGCTCTATCGGAGTAGTGCCTAGCGGGAGAAGCGGCTGAGTAGCTCATCGTGGAGCAGACCATTGCTGGCTAGGGCGCTGCCGCCATGCGGGCCATCCTCGCCCTCGACCGAGGTGAAGCGGCCGCCGGCTTCGGTGACCAGCACGCTCAGCGCGGCGAGATCCCAGAGCGAGACTTCCGGCTCGAGGGCGATGTCCACCGCCCCCTCCGCGAGCAGGGCATAGGAGAAGAAATCTCCATAGCCGCGCAAGCGCCACGTGTCCTCGCTCAAGCGCACAAACTCCTCCAGCTGGCCGCGCTCCTGCCAGCCAGCCAACGAGGAAAAGGACACGGACGCATCCGCGAGAGACGCTACTTGGGAAACCTGGATGCGGCGTGGCGAGGCGCCGTGGGGTTGCGCCCATGCGCCCTGTCCGGCGCTGGCCCACCAGCGGCGGGTGAGCGCTGGGGCGGAGACCACACCCACCACGGGCTCGCCGTCGACAAGCAAAGAAATAAGGGTGCACCACACGGGTACGCCGCGGACGAAATTCTTGGTGCCATCGATGGGGTCGATCACCCACTGCCGACCAGCCATGGTGGTATCGCCGCCGAACTCTTCGCCCAGGATGCTGTCTTGGGGGCGATCGATGGCCAGCCGCTCGCGCAGCGCCTCCTCGCAGGCGGTGTCTGCATCGGAGACGGGGGTGAGATCCGGCTTGGACTTCACCTGCAGGTCGGTGGCGTGAAAGCGGTCGATGGTGATGCTATCGGCGATGTCCGCGAGCTCGAGAGCGAGGGCGAGATCCTCGGCATAGGTTGGCACAACAGGCTCCTTGAGAGATATCAGTAAACGGTTTTTAAGACTCTAGGGCGGCGCGGATCTGCTCCACGGTCTGGGCATTACCGGCGATAGACCACGTCACGCCGCCGGCCTCTACCTGGGCCGTGGCGCCGCCGCTTCCCTCCACGAGGGCGCGGCCGGGCAGCCAATCCCAGCAGGGCACCGAATGCTGCATCCATGCCCCCATCGTGCCATCGGCCACGCTGGCTAGGTCCACGCTGCCCGCGCCCCACATACGAATGGTGGAGGGCAGCTGCGCCACTGCCTGCCATGCGCCGGCCACCTCGGCATTGCCCACATAGGTGGGGTGGAGGTAGGTGGCCAGGGGGATGGTGGAGATATCGGCGTCGCTGAGCGGGGGAAGGGATTTGCCATCGCGGGTGGTGGGGATCTCGGGGCCGCCAAACCAGGTGTAGCCCATATCGGGGCGGTGGACGGCGCCGAAGTGCACCTGCTCGGGTTCGTCGGGGGTGCCGCTGACCAGCGCCAGGGCGGAGCACCAATAGTCGGAGCCGCGGGAGAAGTTGAAGGTGCCGTCAATGGGGTCGATTACCCAATAGCGGCCGGAGTCGGATTCCCGCGAGCTGCCCTCCTCGCCGCGCACCCCGTCCTCGGGGCGCAGCGCCTTGAGCGCATCAGAGACAAAGCTCTCGGCAGCGCGATCGGCCTCAGTGACTACATCTGAGACGCTGGTTTTGCGCTCGGTGGTGATGCCCACCTCCCGCATCCGCCACGCTAGCCGGCTGGCGTTATAGACCAGTGCCTGCGCCAACTGCTCATCGGAGCGGTCTTGCTGGGCGACAACAAAAGTAGAAGTGACGGAGGAGATCATCTCAGCTAAAGAACTCATGTCCACCATTGTGCCTTGTCTGCCGCGCGCAGGTGTGCTCACGGAGCGCAGGTGGGGGAGTGGCACGCTCTGCCCGCGTTCGGCGCGGTTGAGAGATATGCATAGAATGAACAACTATGCGCCCCGAGATTCAGCACCAGCATGCCAGCCTAGATTCCACCCTGAGCACCTTGGAGAAGGTACTTGACCCGGTGGGGCTGAGTGATGCGGTGCGGGAGCTGGAGATGAAGGCCGCCGATCCCTCGCTCTGGGATGATCCTGAGCATGCCCAGAGCGTCACCACGGAGCTATCCAATAAGCAATCCCAGCTCAAGCGCCTGACCCAGTTGCGCCAGCGGGTAGACGATCTGCCGATTATGTACCAGCTGGCCGAGGAAGAGGGCGAGCCGGAGGATCTGGCCGATGAAGAGCTGCGGGCGCTGCAGAAAGAGATCGAGTCGCTGGAAGTAACCACCATGCTCTCCGGTGAGTATGACGCCCGCGAGGCCGTGATCAATATCCGTTCCGGCGCCGGTGGCGTGGATGCCGCGGACTGGGCTGAGATGCTCATGCGCATGTATACCCGCTGGGCGGAGAAGAAGGGCCACAAGGTGGATGTCTATGACATCTCCTATGCGGAGGAGGCCGGCATTAAATCCGCTACCTTCGTGGTGCATGGCGAGTACATGTACGGCACCTTGTCGGTGGAGCAGGGGGCGCATCGTTTGGTGCGGCTCTCGCCCTTCGATAATCAAAGCCGCCGCCAAACCTCTTTCGCCGAGGTGGAGGTGCTGCCGGTGGTGGAAAAGACCGACCATATCGACATCCCCGACTCCGAGATCCGGGTGGATGTCTTCCGTTCCTCCGGACCCGGCGGGCAGAGCGTGAATACCACCGACTCCGCCGTGCGCCTGACCCACCTGCCCACCGGGCTGGTGGTGAGCTGCCAAAACGAAAAATCGCAGCACCAAAACAAGGCCTCGGCCATGCGGGTGCTGCAGGCCAAGCTGCTGGAGCGCAAGCGCCAAGAAGAACGCAATGAGATGGACGCCCTCGGCGCCGGCGGCAATGCCTCCTGGGGCAACCAGATGCGCTCCTATGTGCTGCACCCCTACCAAATGGTCAAGGATCTGCGGATGAACTACGAGGTCAATGATCCCACCAAGGTTCTCGAAGGCGACATCGATGACTTCCTCGAGGCCGGCATTCGCTGGCGCATCGCCCAGAACTCCGAGGAGGACTAGCTCGGCCTTTCTACGTGGGATCGGCGCAGGTGAGCGTCGATAAGCGCACGGCAGGAATGTGGGGGCAGACTTTAACACCAGCCAACAGCAGAGTTTTCAATGTGACTGCTGGGAACTAGGGTGGTTCATGTGATCACGTTTGATAGTGTAACCAAGACATATAAGACGTCCACGCGTCCTGCGCTGGACAATATCAACCTCGAGATTGAGAAGGGCGAGTTTGTCTTCCTGATCGGCCAATCGGGTTCGGGCAAGTCCACCTTCCTGCAGCTGCTCGTGCGCGAGGAAGACGTGACGAGCGGCGATATCTACTTCGATGACTACCATGTCAACGCTCTGCGTGGGAAGAAGATTAATGAGCTCCGGCGCAAGATCGGCTTCGTCTTCCAGGACTTCAAGCTGTTGCCGAAGAAGAATGTCTACGACAACGTGGCCTTCGCTCTGGAAGTAATCGGCAAGGATAAAAAGGCCATCGACAAGCTGGTGCCCGAGACTCTCGAGATGGTCGGCCTCGAAGCCAAGGGCAATCGCATGCCCCATGAGCTATCCGGCGGCGAACAGCAGCGCGTGGCCATCGCCCGCGCCTTCGTGAACCGGCCGCTGTTGCTCTTGGCCGATGAGCCCACCGGCAACCTTGACCCGCACACCTCCACGGACATTATGGTGCTGCTCAACCGCATCAATAAGACGGGCACCACCGTGGTGATGTCTACGCACAACGCTGGTGCGGTGGACGCCATGCGCCGTCGCGTCATCGAGTTGAACCTAGGCAAGCTCGTCCGTGATGACGTCCGCGGCGTCTACGGCGAGGGCAATTAAGTAGCAGCGGGAAAATAAGGAGACAACATTATGAGGCTTGGAATCGTGCTGCGTGAAGCCCTGCAGGGGCTCGGACGCAACATCACCATGACCATCGCGCTGGTGATTACCACCGCCATCTCGCTGGCACTGCTGGCCACCGGCATTTTGGTGACCAACATGACCGAACGCACCAAGGACATCTACCTGGATCGGGTAGAGACCATCGTGCAATTCGACGAGGAGATCTCGGCCAACGATCCCACCTGCGAGAGCGATGCCTGCCGGGAGATCCGCGAGCAGCTCGACGGTGCCGAGGGCGTTGAGGCCGTGACTTTCCGCTCCCGCGCCGATAGCTATGAGCGCTTCGTGGAGCTTTTTAAGGACACCGACCCCCAGCTGGTGGAATCGACCACCGAGGATGCCCTGCCCGCTGCATTGCACGTGCAACTGACGAACCCGCTCGAGGATTCCCCGCTGGAGCCCATCCGCGATAAAGAGCAGGTGATCGCGATCATCGACCAAAACGATGATGTCCGCGCGGCCACCGATAACCTTGATTCGATCCGTAACGCCACCTTCCTGATCGCCGCGGTGCAGGCCGTGGCCGCGATGTTCCTCATCGCCAACATGGTGCAGCTCGCCGCCTATCACCGGCGCGAAGAAACCAAGATCATGCGCATCGTCGGCGCCTCGCGGTGGTATACCCAAGCGCCCTTCATTCTGGAGGCTGTATTCGCCGCCCTCATCGGTTCGGCGCTCGCCGTCGCCGGGCTCTTCGCCGGCAAGAAGCTGGTGGTGGACCAGGCCCTGTCCGATCTCTACTCCTCCCACATCATCGCGCCCGTGCTCGACCAGCACGTGTGGGTTCTTGCCCCAGTGATTGCACTCATTGGTGTGGGTTTTGCGGCCATTACCGCAGACGTGACCCTGCGCATATACGTGCGGAAATAGTTTCCGCCGCAGCGCTTATCGACGCCCACCTGCCGCGCAGCTTTCCTTAAAAGGGAAGAAGCGTGCCGGCCGGTGGGCGTTGTGCTGTCTGCTGGGTACGGAAGCGTAGGCGCAGAGCGGAGGCATTTCTACCCAATATGGGGGTAGTGAATGCGAGAACATTCTCGGTTTAGGCAGTTGAGGCACTCCTAAGTGAGCTAAAGCTAAAATAACCCTAGGAATTGGGGGTAAGGGTGCGTTAACCTTTCTCTGTGTCGAAGCAGATCCGCCACAGAAGTGGCTGCCGCACAGTTGGCGCTCTGAGCTTCGACGTTTCGCTGTCACGTCGGGTGAGATGCACTCGCACTGACTGGGCGCCGTGCCGGCCGTGGTTGTCTGCTACGTGCTAATGGGCGCTCTCGATGAAAGGACGTGTAACCCAATATGAAGAAGCACCTTCGATTTACTGCTCTCAGTGCCATTGCTGCGCTCAGCTTCGCTGGCTGTGCCACTGGTGAGGATAGTGGTTCCTCTTCTTCCGCTGCGGCGGATGGCTCCGCCTCTGGCGAAGAGGTAAAGACTGTCAGTGTCACTGACCAATTCGGTGAACACGAAGTGCCGGTGGATCCGCAGCGCGTTGTGGCCACTGATAACCGCATCCTCGAGACCCTTCAGGACTGGGATATTCCGCTGGTGGCGGCCCCGCAGGACATCATTCCCACCACCATCAGCTACCGCACTGACGATTCCGTGGTGAACATCGGCAATCACCGGGAACCGGACCTCGAGGTCATCGTGGCCGCAGAACCCGACCTAGTGTTGAATGGTCAGCGCTTCCAGCACATGTACGAGGACATCAAGTCGCTCGTGCCCGATGCAACGGTACTCGACTATGAGATTGAAGAAGGCGAAAATCTCGGCGAGGAACTAAAGCACCAGATCACCGACGTGGGCAAGATTTTCGAGCGCGAAGACGACGCTAAGAAACTCAACGATAAGTTCGATGAGTCGGTTGCCGCCGCCAAGGAGGCCTACGACCCTGATCTCAGCGTGATGGCTGTGATCGTATCCGGTGGTGAGATCGGCTACGTGGCCCCCACGGTGGGCCGCACCCTGGGCCCGGTGTTCGATCTTCTGGATCTCACCCCGGCCCTCGATGTGGACAACGTCTCCGATGACCATAAGGGCGATGACATCTCCGTGGAGGCTATCGCCGCGGCGAACCCCGACGTCCTGCTGGTGATGGACCGCGACGCCGCTGTGAAGGCCGACGATCCCGACTACACCCCAGCTCTGGAGGTGCTCCGCAACTCTGAGGCGCTCAAGGACGTCCCCGCGATCCAGAATGACGCCATCATGGTGATGGATAACGACACCTACACCAATGAGGGCATCCAAACCTACACTGAGTACTTCAACGCTATTGCGGAGAAGCTCAAGGCTCTGAAGAAGTAGCGCTTGGTCCACACCCGCGTGGGCAGGTCGCGCACCACCACGCGGGTGTGGCACGTGTTGTCCCATCTGTGCGCGCAGCCTTCAGGCTGTGCCGCGTATCCCTAAGGAGCTACCACAGTTATGAGCACCCCCGCCGTTACCTCTGCCGATGGCCGTGATTCGCGGCCCGCTCGCCGCACCACCCGCAATTCGGTATGGGACTGGAAGCTCGCTGTGGGCATCGTGGCGGTAGCGGGACTGCTGGTGGCTTCGCTTCTCGTCGGTGTGCATGACACCTCAGAGATGCTGAACATCACCCGCATTCCCCGCACCATTGCTCTCGTACTGGCGGGCGCCGCCATGGCGCTGTCGGGATTAGTGATGCAGCTGCTCACCCAGAACCGCTTCGTGGAACCCACCACTACCGGAACCACGGAATGGGCGGCTCTGGGCTTGCTTTTTGCCATGATTATCTTCCCGAACCCGTCGCTGACCGTGCGCATGGTCTCCGCGGTGGTGTTCGCTTTCGTCGGCACCGTAGTGTTCTTCCTCTTCTTGCGCCGGGTGAGTCTGCGCAGCTCCCTGATCGTGCCCATCGTGGGCATCATGCTGGGAGCGGTCATCAGCTCCATCTCCACCTTCGTCGCCCTCCAAGTCAATATGCTGCAGCAGCTCGGTATCTGGTTCGCCGGCAGTTTCACCTCGGTGCTGCGGGGACAATACGAGGTGTTGTGGCTAGTTGCCTTCGTTGTGGTGGCGGTATGGATCGTGGCGGATCGCCTCACCGCCGCCGGCCTAGGCCAGGACCTCGCCACCACGATCGGTGTGAATTACAATCGCGTCCTCTTAATCGGCACCCTCATGATTGCCTTCGCCACAGGAGTGGTGACCGTCGTCGTGGGCAACCTACCCTTCGTGGGGCTGATCGTGCCGAACGTGGTGTCCATGATCCGCGGCGATGACCTCCGCTCCAACCTTCCTTGGGTGTGTCTGCTCGGCATCGGCATTGTCACCGTCTGCGATCTCCTCGGCCGGCTGATCATCATGCCCTTCGAAATTCCCGTGTCCGTGATACTCGGCATCGTCGGGGCCGTCGTCTTTATCGGCCTGCTTCTCTCTCATCGAAAGGGCAGAATCTAGATGGCTTCTTTTTCGCTTATCGACGCCAACTCTCAGCCTTCTCCATCCTCGGGCTCTGCCGATACCGCCGAGCCGCGGCATCGCACACTGGCCTTTGGCTCCAAGCGCACAGCTCGGCGCTATTGGTGGCTTATGGCAGCACTGAGCGCGGCCGCCGTTGCTCTCGCAGTGCTGCTGGTGTGGTGGGATAACCCGATGGAGGTGGGTAGCCGCGGCTTCTGGCTCATCGCGGAGCGACGTTCCTTCTCAGTGGCGGTGATGGCAATTGTCGCGATCTGCCACGGGCTCGCCACCGTCGCCTTCCAAACGGTGGCGAACAACCGCATCGTCACTCCCTCCATCATGGGCTTCGAGGCTCTCTACATCACCATCCAGACCAGCTTGGTGTACTTCCTCGGGGTGTCTGGATTTCTTGCTTTTTCCGGGCTAGTGCAATTCGGCGTGCAGGTCGTGGTAATGATTCTGCTCGCGCTCATGCTCTATGGGTGGCTCTTGGACGGGCATGGAAGCGATATGCAGCTGATGCTGCTCATCGGCATCATCATCGGCGGCGGGCTGACATCGGTGTCCACCTTCATGCGCCGCATGTTAAGCCCCAGCGAGTTCGATGTGCTCGCCGCGAAGATGTTTGGCTCGGTCAATAACGCCGATTCCTCCTACCTGCCCATCGCGATACCAGTGATGATCGTGGCCGCCGTCATTCTGCTCGGCAAGTCCCGCACACTCAACGTGCTCGCCTTGGGCAGGGAAGCCACCACGAATCTCGGCGTGAACTACCGGCGCCACACCATCATCGTGCTCACCTGCGTGGCCTGCCTCATGGCTGTATCCACCGCGCTCATCGGCCCCATTACCTTCCTCGGCTTCCTCGTCGCCACCTTGTCCTACCAGGCCGCGGACACCTATGACCACCGTCGGATTCTGCCGATGGCGGCTCTGCTGGGCTTCGTTGTGCTGGCTGGCGCCTACTTCATAATGAAGCACATCTTCTACGCCCAAGGCGTGGTGTCCATCATCATCGAGCTCGTTGGCGGCGTGGCATTCCTCATCGTGATCCTTCGGAAAGGCACCCTATGATTCGTCTGACCAATGTTTCCAAAACCTATGGCTCGGACACAGAGATCGGGCCCGTGGACCTTGAGATCCCGGTCGGTGGCATCACCGCACTCGTCGGCCCCAATGGTGCCGGAAAGTCCACGCTGCTGACGATGATCGGTCGCCTCTTAGGAATGGACAGCGGCACGATCACCGTGGCTGGCTACGATGTGGCCAGCACCCGCTCGGAGGATCTCGCACACGTGCTATCGATCCTGCGCCAAGACAATCACTTCATTACCCGGCTCACCGTGCGCCAGCTCGTCAGCTTTGGGCGTTTCCCCTATAGCAAGGGGCGGCTCACCGCCGAGGACGAAACGATCATCGAGCGTTATCTCGACTTCTTCAAGCTCACCGACCTCGAGGATCGCTATCTCGACGAGCTTTCGGGAGGGCAGCGACAGCGCGCCTATGTGGCGATGGTGCTCGCTCAAGACACCGAATACGTGTTGCTCGACGAGCCACTGAATAACCTCGACGTCGCCCACTCCGTGTCCATGATGAAGCACCTGCGTACTGCCGCCCGCGAGCTGGGGCGCACGATCATCGTGGTGCTGCACGATATTAACTTCGCCTCCGCCTATGCCGACCAGATCTGCGCCGTTCAAAACGGCGAAGTGCTCTACTTCGGCCCGCCCGAAGAGATCATGACCGGAGAGATCCTCACCGAGATCTTCCACACCGAGGTCACCTGCATGGAAGGGCCCGAGTATCGCGTTGCCGTTTATCACTAATCGGCGGCGAACCCGGGAGGGGGAGGGCGTAGGGCTCGGGACGAGTGCACGCTAGACTGGGGAGCTGTTATGAGCAAAAAGAAGAAGAAGCAGCAGCGCGCCGGAAAAGACGCCGTGGTGGCAACCAATAGGCGAGCGCGGCATGACTTCACCATCCTAGACACCTACGAGTGTGGCGTCGCTCTCGTCGGTACCGAGGTGAAGTCCATCAGGGAAGGGAAAGTCTCCCTCGCTGACTCCTTCGCCACCATCGATAAGGGAGAGGTGTGGCTGCAGCACCTCAACATTCCCGAATACTCGATGGGTACGTGGACCAACCACTCTCCACGGCGCAACCGCAAGCTGCTCTTGCATCGCCGTGAGATCGACTCCCTCGAGGGCAAAGTACGCGATGGGAAGCGCACCTTGATTCCGCTGAAGCTCTATTTCAAAGACGGCCGGCTCAAGCTGGAGCTCGGACTGGCCGAGGGTAAACAGGCCTATGACAAACGCCAAGACATTAAGAAGCGCACCGAGGAACGCGAGATCACTCGCGAGCTGGGGCGGCGGATCAAGGGCATCAACGCTTAATTAGTGCCAAATTAGTGCCTCATCAGCGCGGCCCCTTGGTGGGGCATTGTCAGCGCCCATTCCGCGGTGTAAGATGAAACTTCCTGTGAACGGATGAGCACAACACCCGACCGTGTCACAGGACGAACGAGGGGCTGATTTTTGGTTTCGACTTCGTACACTGATCCAGGGGAAGCGTGCCGGTGCAGACTACTGACCACCGATTTAAGCGTCGTAGTAACTAAAATAAACGCAGAGAAGACCTCTCAGCGTGACTACGCCCTCGCTGCCTAATCAGCGACGCGTGTCTGTCGGCCTAGGGTAGTTCCCGCCCTAGTTCCCGGCATCGACTTAAGGGAACTTGCCCACTGGCTGTGTTGACGGGGCCAGCGGGGACTCTTACCGACAACTGGGCTCATCATCCGGATGTGTTCGTCCAAGCCGGAGAGCCGAGTAGAGATCAGCGCACGAACTGCGCACGGAGAAGCCCTGGTGAGATGACGAAGGACCCGGGTTCGATTCCCGGCAGCTCCACGAACAGCATTTCCCCTAGTAGTTTTCTACTAGGGGTTTTGTTGTGTTTACGCTGGTTGAGGGCGTGTTACCATTATGACAGATGTGGACTCTAAGGGACAGAAAAAGCCCCTTATTAGTGACAGATTAGTGACAGATTAGTGACACGCAGGGACGAATTTTCCGCCCCGCTAGCCTCAACGGGAGATGTGGCATGCCGCCCAGGAAACGGACTCGCCGTGCTTTCGGAAAGATCACGTCTAGAAGGGGACGTTTCGTTGCTGAATACACGGGGCCGGACTCGAAGGTTCACCGCCCAGGGCGCTCGTTCAGCACAAAGATGGACGCCGAAGGGTGGCTGTATGCGGAGCGGCGCCTGATAGAGCTAGAAACATGGACACCACCGAAGCAGCGGCGCGCTAAAGAGGCCGTGGAATCTGTGACGGTAGGGCAGTGGCTAGATCGTTTCCATGAATCGCTAGAACAACGCCCTAAGCCCGTGCGGCGTTCAACTATGCAGACCTATCGCCGCTGTGTGGCTAACCGGATTACAGCCCCAGAAGTACGGGACGCTGATTTGCTTGCGCTGCGTGATATTCCCCTAGCCGAGTTGTCTAAGCGGGACGTGTATCGCTGGTGGGATGCGGTGCAGCGTTGTTTCCCCGATACGGCCCCCTTTAACCAGAAAGCGTATGGCCGCCTGCGTGCGGCGTGTCTAGAGGCTGTACGGCGTGAGTTGATCGTTAAGAACCCCGTAGAGGTGCCAGAAGCCTCACAACGGGTAAAGGCTAAGGAAAAGTACCTGCCCGAGGATTGGGAGATACAGGCCCTGATAGATGCTGTGTCCGAACCCTATCAAGCATTAACAGCGCTCATGCTCCATCACGGCCTGCGTATCGGGGAAGCTATCGCCCTAGAACGTGAAGATGTGGTGGTCGAGGCGACGGCTGTTCCTTACATGCCGAAGGTGTTGGTAACGGTTAAGCAGAACGCTCAACGCCTTGAGGTGGATGGTAAGACACGCATGGTTGTTCAACCCCCTAAGACTAAAGCGGGCTATAGGCAGGTGCCGATACTGCCCGGTGATGTGCCGTTGTTTTTACGCCACCTCGCCCGCTATTCCCCTACCGCACCCACCACACTCTATGAAGGCGACGGCACACGGCAAGCACGGTTGTTCACCGCTACTAGCGCGGGGGCGATGATGTTGGACACTAGCTATCGCAGTGTGCTGGGGCGCGCGAAGAAACGTGCTGGTGTGAATGCTGGCATCAACCCGCACACGGGAAGAAACTGGCTTATCACCCGGCTAGCAGAGCAGGGCGCGCACGTGAAAGAGATAGGAGCACTGCTTGGGCAGGATGACATGAACACCATCATGGGCGTGTACATGAAGGTACGGGCCGGTAGAACACACACCATGATGGAGAGGGTAGGCAAGAGTATCCAGTCGTCCCCCTCAAAGGTGCAGCAGAAATAGATAGCCACCCCGGCGCGCCGGGGTATTGACGGGTTAAGGAAGCATGTATGGACGATAGAGACCAGGTAGCGCGGCTTGATGAACTGCTGACGAATGGTGAAGGGGTGATTGAGAGAAACGCCAGTGGCTTGCACCAGCCGTGGATGTATGAGGGCGTGTGGAAGTGGGTGCGTGTCTATAGGGGTAGTGAGATGCGCAGGGCGATAGCTACTTTCTATCTTCGTTACTGTCTACCAAAGCGCTACTTGACTGATGAGCCGGTAGAGATAAGTCGTGCATTGCCGCGTAAGAAGCTGCCACCTAATCCTGGCTGTACTGCTGGCGGAACAGGCTTGGAAACGATTGGTTGGTTAGACCGCCCCGATAAATCATGGCAAAACACGGCGTTGAAGAGGGCGACGGGATACCCCACTACGAAATGGGAGCATGGTTCCCCGCAGAGTAGGCGAGGGATACGTGGTGGCGCGCATGTGTGGCGTGAACCTTTTCTTTTGCCAGAGTGGAATGGGGGTGTCGAGCCAGAAGAAGTCCGTGATCCTGTGTGGACTATCGATAATTTTCGTATCCGTACCACCAAGCTTGTTTCTGTGCTACATGGGTTTAGGAGCGCCGGTATTCAACGTGTGCCGGTGAACGCGATTAAGGAAGCAGTAGAGCGGCTGTAGGGGCCCGTTGTGTCCACTGTGGTACACTCTCGGTTATCTACGGAGCTTAGACCGTGGGGCAGGCCCCAGCAGTGGGGGTGTCGTGCTTATCCATTAGGCAGTAGCGTGCCTAGTGTTTTTAAGCATGCCCGCCGCATGCGGAAAAGGATTCTTTCCATGCCTGCCCGTAGTTTCACCAACTCTGGTAAACAGTGGATCACTCTCGCGGAAGCCGCCACCTATGTGGACTGTTCCACTAAAACTATTCGCCGCTTGATCGCAGCTGGCGACCTCGAAGCAGCGTACCTCACCGCCCGTACCCTGCGAGTGTCCGTACGCTCACTACAAGACTTGCTCGAAGCCCGCAGCACCACCCGCTGGAATGAGGTGGGCTAAGCATGAGCAAGGCAAAAGCCCCAGCAACACAAGCTAGGGCAATCACCAACAAGTGGGTTGATACCAACAACTGTAACACGCGGGGTGTATGCCCACACGCGCGTTACCTCAACGCCGTCTCGCACCAGCACGCAATGGCGATACTCTACGCACGCTGGGGTATCGCAGTAGGCGCACTCAACGGCAAAAAGCCCTTCACCCTGCCCGGTATCCAAGAGCACGGCGTTAAAGACTTCACCACTGATGAAGCCCTCATCCGGCGCATGTGGCAAGCATGCCCGCACGCTAACATTGGTGCCCGCCCGTGCCGTGGCCTAGTTGTGCTTGATGTAGACCCCCGCAACGACGGGCACACAACATGGCACACCACCAACGCCTGCATGCCACCCGAATGGCTACCAAACACCCTCGTAACCGGTACCGGCTCCGGTGGATGGCATGAGTGGTACTGCCTGCCCTATCAACTACCCGTCAAGGGCCACGCAGGGCAAGGCATAGACGTCAAAACACACAAGGGCTATCTAGTCATGCCCGGCAGTATCCACCCAGATACCGGCAAAGAATACGTGTGCAGGCGCTGGACGTGGCCACCCGCCCAACTACCAAAACACTGGATACCACACGTCTGCACAATCCCCACCCCGGCGCGCCACACCCCGCAGCGTGTCCGTGCTCTCCGCAGCAGCGCCCATCACGGCCTAGTGGAAGCAGTAGCGCACGCCGTTGAAGGGCAACGAAACAGCACCCTGCATTGGGCCGCGTGCCGCGCTACCGAGGACGGGTTAAACATCGAACAAGAACTGTTCACCGCCGCGCAGGCCGCTGGGTTGGCAGACAGAGAGATTCAAGCCACCCTCGCTAGCGCCCGCACAACAGTCATGCAGGGGGTGTAGCTAGCAATGCCAGAACAGGACTTCACCCCACCACAACCAACCGAGGACGTACTACAACAACTAGGGGCCGCCCCCGCGCATACAGGCGCGCCGGGTAGTGCTCGCATGGATGAGTTTTTCGGGGCGCGTGAGTCGTTGCAACGGCTACTAGAGATCGCTGCTGCTCGGTGTGTGTCGCCGTGGGCGCTGCTGGGTGTGGTGCTCGCCCGTGTAGTGGCCGCTACTGAACCACATCTAGTGCTGCCACCCATGATTGGTGGTGATGGGTCACTGAACATGTTTGTAGCGTTGGTTGGTCACTCTGGGCAGGGCAAGGGCGCAGCGTACGATGCGAGTGAGGAAGAGGTACGGTTCGTTAAACGTGGCAGCAAGCTCGAGGTGGACACCGATACTGTCTCCCCCGGTAGTGGCGAGGGGCTAGTGAAACTGTTTCCCCCAGCTAGGCGTGAACAAGACGAAGGGCAGCCACAAGTGCGTAGCCGTGCTCTCGTGAATGAATCCGAGATAACAAGCACACAGGCTCTTAGTAACCGCACTGGGGGCACGCTTGTGCCCACGCTGCTCAAGATGTGGGGCGGTGAACAAGTAGGGTTCACTAACGCCGATATAGACCGCAGTACCAGTCTTGAGGCGCATACCTACCGGCTATGCATGATAAGCCAAGTACAGCCCGGTAACGCCCCTGCTCTGCTAGCGCATGAGGAAAGCGGGCTACCGCAGCGGTTCGTGTGGCTACCCGCGCGGCTTCCATCCAACCTGCCGGAAGCAGAAACCACACCACCGCCGCTAGAGGTAGAGATCACTAACTACCAGTCCCGCACCGAAGTAGAGTTCCCACCCAGTGTGAAAACGCAGATACGCAGCGACTACCGCAATCGCGCTCAAGCAGAATTCGGCGCCGCGATAGACCCCTTGAAGGGCCACTACAACCTGCTGCGGCTGAAAGTAGCGGCAGCACTCGCCCTGCTGGACGGTAGACGCAATGTCACCGAGGAGGATTGGGAACTATCGCAGTGCGTGATGGATGTGCACACCGACACCATAGAAATGGTTCGTAGCTTTCTACGAAAGAAACAGCGCGACGCAGTAGCCGCTAAAGCAGAACGGGAAGAACAAGCGAAGGAGGAACGTCGCGCCCGCAGAGAAGAGCGGGCCAAGAACCACATCTTGAAGCGCGTTTGCGCGATCACTGAACCGACAACAGTTAGTGAGGTGAAGCGCCGTGCTAAAGGCGACATCCGAGGCGAAGTAGCCACACTGCTTGATGAGTTCGCAGACATGGGCCTTGTGACCATCACGGAGGAAGGAACCACTCGTTTCGTGCACCGACTCACTGCAGACCAAGAGGCAGGGATAAAGGCGCTGCTGTAACCGCCTGTAGTGTGCACACTCCTAACGGGTGCCGTCCACACGTCCACATGTCCACACCAGTTCACGCCACGTTTTCGGCAGTCCACACGCCGTCCACACGCCGTCCACACTCACCCCGCAATGTGGACGATGTGGACGGTATGTGAACCAACAAAAACACCCATCTACCTGCTGTGGACGTGTGGACGTGTGGACGTACCCCTAAACCCCGTCCACATAGGCCGCGTTCCACTCACCCCACCCCGGCGCGCCACGAACACCCAGGGGGGATACTCCCACCCCAACCTAGATCGCGCCCTCGGAAGGCATAGACGCTAGGGGTGTGTACGGGTCTGGAGATTCTAGTGCCCTCGTAGTCGATATAGCGGCGCCCTGTGGAACCCCGCCCCCTAATAATCTTGGGAGGTATGCTCCCCGCCACCCCCACTCGCATGCGCAGTCGCGCTTTCTCTCCCTCCCGTGGGGCAGTGCTCGCCGTATGCAGGATGTGAGCGACTATCCTGGCGCTGCTCTGTATGAACGCGGGGTTTTCCACCAAGGGTGGGCGCTCAGTGCACCTCCTTAGCACCCCATCGTGATTCGGTCGCTCAATATTCCATCACGCGCTGTCTAGGCAACTGGGGTCATGATGGCCTCAACTCAATAGCCCCGCCTGCATGGGGTTGGGGTATTCGCCATTTTTGGCAGAAAGTCCTAGCCACCCGTCCTCATGGCGTGCAGTGGCGTGATCGAACAAGGCTACGTTCACAAAACTGGGGAAATTCCCCAGTCGGAAACACGGGTAGCCCCTCGCAGGCAAGGGGGTAACTGCGGAATTTCCGCACTTTTTTCCATGTCGCTGGTAGCTCCCTTGCAGGCAAGGGGGCAACCGTCACATGTTCGTGATAGTTGCCTTGGCTGTAGCCCCCTCGTAGGCAAAGGGGGTCGCGAATCACTACCCCCCGGCGTGCCCTAGCGCATAGGGGTGTAGCTCAAGCCCTAAACAACCGTGGGCATGATGCCCACGACTGCCCGGCGTGCGCCGTGGCCTGCGTGGCCAAGATGACCATGTGGGTATTCGAGTGAAGCCACGTGGGCTAATGCTGCTTATCCACTAACGCGCGCATAGCATTGACCGTAGAGGCGATTCGGTAGCGTTGCCCATACATCTCTGCTTCACACAGGGCCATGCTCAAACAATCATCACAAGCAGTAATACGGTTCCCGTGATAGCGCCCTAGATAGTCACAACGGGCGATATTGCCAACAGTTGGGGCCCACCGCTGCTTGGTGACTACTTCCAGCACTTCCGCCGCGTCGAACTCGCATGAGCGGTTACGCTGCCCGCAGTATGTGGGCATGAGTTCATGCGCGCCGGGATACCAGATCACTAGATGGGCCGTGTAGGTGAGTGTGTCGAGGGATAAGGTTTTCACCTCCACTAGGTGATGGTTGCCGCTGTAGTTGTCTGGAAGGTCAAGGGGGTTCACAGGGCCACCTCGCCTAGTGCTTGTACAGCCTCGCATACGGGGCACCCGAGTTCTGTTTTCTTTAGCGCCTTAGCGGATGGAACGAGCCGTAGCCCGCATAGTGTTTGTATGGTGCCGTCTACGTCCGTGTGATGGGGCAGGTGCCACCGCCGAGGTGGCCGGTACAGTGGCGTGCTTGTGGGTGCTGGTGTGTGTTGGCGTTGGGCCATGATGAGCACTTTCTATGTCGTGGGTAGCGCCCTGCATTAGTGACAGAATAGTGACACGCTACCCGATGGTGGTCTTATTTAGTGCTCTCACCAGCATAAATACGGCGTAGGGGTTCGGTACCCGGCAGCTCCACTAACAGCAATTCCCCTAGTAGTTTTCTACTAGGGGTTTTGTTGTGTTTACGCTGGTTGAGGGCGTACTAGCTTTATGGCACTAACGTTATCGACCGTGGTGCAGTTCTGGCCCGCGCCTACCCTGTGAAGGCGAGAAGCTGAGGAAGGAGGGTGGTGGTGGATTTCCCGATGTTCGGAAGCCGCGAAGACGTGTACGAGTTCGTTGTCGCGTCGGGGCCCTCTATACCTGATTGGGTCATGGGCCAAGTTCATAAAGAGGTAAAATACAGTGAGTATGGAGACGCAATAGCGCACTATATGCTTGCGGCCCAGCACTTCGGGATGGACGATTGGGCGCCCTATATCGTGCAGGAGAATAGTGAGTTATTCATTGACGCTGCCGGTCTCGGCATCCTCACTGAAATCCTCTCGGTTAATCCAGACACCTTGGAGGTGCGCTAGCCCAACCTATCCTCTACGCCACGTTGCTTGTGGGTGGTGGTGTTGGCTTCCTAGTTGGCTGATGCTGAGCTTGATTCGCAAGGTGGAAGCTTCCTCCCATTATGCGTCATTGAGGAATCGCTGATGTGGAGTTGTGTTATTCCCGCTGTGGCTACTCCTAAGTGGAGTCAGGGATAACGATTCAGTCGATCACGCCCCCTAGAACACAGATCAGGTATTCGACAGCAGCGCCGCGAGCGATTCTGGTGTCGAGACCTCGGGCGAGACGGAGATGTCTATTAAACAGCTACGCCAAGAGCTAGAGACGATGCGCCGGATTCGTGGTGTGTGCAGCGGCTGCGTGGCCCCCCTAGTGTGGCGTCATGAGGAATGCGCCTATCGGGTTTGTGTGTGTTGAGAAAAAGAAAGTACTGTGGCAACGAAAAGCGCGAACTACTACAGAAATTCACTGCCATCCGCTAAGAACTGTGAATAACTCGCCGCGTCACGGCAGAAACTACTGTGTTTCTCTATATTCCTCGATATTCTTTCCACACCAGCTGCCGTGTGTGGAATAGATGAACTGTGACTTAGGTGAGTGCATATAACCCTAGTCGAATTCCTTTCTTTCGTTAGCTGCCCCGCTACTCGGCTGGATATACGAACGGTTAAGGGGGCGCAGTGAGCAGCGAACGTAGCGCCGAGATCGGGCTCCCTGCGCACGGGCCCTCAGTGTGAGAGCTAGGCGCGTCCGTTCTAGTCGAATTCGAGTGCGTAATCCTTAGGGGAGGTAATAGGCAGCAACTTTTGGAAAATGAAAGTGAAGAGCAGCGAGAGCGCAATGGGCGCCACAAGGAAGATGAGGAGCACGGTCACGAGGGGGCTGCCGGTGTTATAGGCGGCGAGTGGGCCCACCGCGCCGGTGATGCCGAAACCGGCGGAGATGGGGGTGCCGGCAATGCCGGCCGCGCCTCCGATAGCACCCAATACGGCAGCGTGGGCGAGAATCGGAATCATCATCACTGGCCGTTTGAAGGCGTTGGCCATCTGCATCTTCGGAGAGCCAAGTAGGTGCAGAATCGCGGTGCTGAAGTTATTTGCCTTCCATCCGGCGACCATGAGGCCGAAGCCGGCTGCAACAACGCCGAGGTTCGCCGTGCCTGCGGCGACGCCATCCATCATGATCGCCGTGGCCAAGCCCACCGTCGAGACAGGGGAGACGATCAGGGCGGCAAAGATTATGGCGAGCACAATGCCCATGAGGATCGGTTGTAGCCCCGTGGTGCCATTGATGAGGCCGCCGAGCCATTCGGTGAAGATTTTGACCAGGGGATAGGTGACGATCCAGCCAATGCCACCGGCAATCACCGTCACTAGGGTGGACATCAGCAAGATGGTGTAGGACTTCAATCGGTCGCCGATGAGATAGATCAAGCCGACGGCCAGCGCGGCCGTCAGGCCGGTGTTGATCACGAGGCCGGTGCCTTGGAGGTGAAAGCCGCCTTCGGGATCCACGGTGGCAACGCCCGAACCGCACATGGCGGCAATGCCCACTGCCGCGGTCTGGATGGGGGTGAGCTTGAATTGCATCGCCACCAGCACGCCAATCAGCACCGGCAGGGTGGATGTCGCCATGCTCACCACAGTGATGATCTGCGCGCCAAAGGGAAAGACCGGGAGCAGCGCTGTCAATAATGCGCCCAGAAGGGCTTGGGGAACGAGGGCCACAACGACGGCGATAGAGATGCCATTGAGCACTTTGAGAGTGAACTCCCACGCAGTCATTCGCGGCGGAACCGTGGAGGGGTCTGGGTTACTCACTGGTTCATTGACGGCCAGAGGACCGTCGGGAACCTCATCCGGCTGAGATTGAGTCTGGTTGGCTGCTGCGTGGCGCTCGTTTTTAGTCACATATGATGACTCAACCAAATACGTGGGTTCAGCCCAAATTTCGCCCCGCACGGAGGGGTGGCTGAGCGTCGCCGAGAGTGGCTGCTACCTCGCTGTATTCCGATGATGTCACGGTTGGTAGGTACCATCCAGAAATATTTCTTGTACACATATCAACAAATGGGCAAAGCATTAATGAAAATAAATGAATCCTCCAGTTGTGGAACGAAAATAAGAATTTGGGAAACTTTTCGTGCGGCGTTTCCGACAACTACAAGCGAACCCATGTGAGAAGTCAAGGAGAACGTATGTCCGAAAAGTCACAAACACGTTCTCGGCGTCAAAGTGGATTAGGCGCATTGGTGCGTCGACTCCACTTCTATGCTGGAATGTTTATCGGACCATTTCTGTTCGTTGCGGCAGTAAGTGGTGCACTTTATGCTCTGGCGCCATCGATGGAATCAGTTGTATATCGCGACATTCTTCGTGCGCCAGAATCCAGCACCTCAGTCTCACTCGAGGAGCAAGTGCGGGCCGCCCACGACGAGCACCCTGATCTGCCCATTGCGCAGATTTGGCCCTCCTCGGAGCCGGGAGAAACGACGCGCGTGCTGCTCAGCGATGAGTCAGTGGGGGAGAAGCGCTTGCGTAGCGTCTTTGTGGACCCCGCCACTGCAGAGGTGGTGGGAGATGAGCCCACCTATTCCGGTCTCGGCGAGCTTCCTATGCGCTTCTGGATTTCGGGTCTGCACAAGAATCTGCATCTCGGGGACCCAGGTGCGCTCTACTCGGAGATGGCAGCGTCGTGGATGTGGTTCGTGGCGCTCGGCGGAGCGTATCTCTGGTGGAGGCGGACCCAGAGCGTCAGCGGCTCGCTGCGCGGTATCGCAAATACGGCCCCCGGTATCCGTAAGCGCATGATGAATTGGCACGGCGTCGCTGGGGCGTGGCTGCTCGTGGCGATGATCGGGCTGTCTATCACGGGTATCACCTGGTCCAATGTGGCTGGCCAGAACGTCTCCGCCACGGTGACGGCACTGAACTGGAAGGCCGAGCCGATCGCCACAGAGCTGGCCGGCAGCGCCGCGGGAAGCGCGGAGCCGCTGGGGGCGGAAACGATCGCGGCACAGTCGGATCGGGTGATGGCCACTGCCCGCGAGGAGGGGCTCACGGGATCCCTCCGACTCTTCCCTGGCGAGGACACCGCGACTGCATGGCAGGCCAGCGAGCGCTGGGTGCCCTATCGCCTCGGTAGCGACGCAGTCTCTATCGATGGAGCGAATGGCGAGGTTGTCGACAGGCTGCCCTTTGCGGAGCTGCCGATATTTTCCAAGCTGACGTCCTGGGGCATCTACATGCACATGGGCATCATGTTCGGCCTGCCGCTGCAGATCCTGCTGTGTGTGGCCGCGCTCGCCGTGGCAGGCCTCGTGGTCACAGGCTATGTGCTGTGGTGGAAGCGACGCCCAACCGTGGGCGCGCCGGCTGGAGTGCCGGGACCGCGGGGACAGCTCAGCGGCATGGACTGGGCGATTATCGCCGTCTTCCTCGCCACAGTGGGCACCTTCTTGCCGCTGTTCGGGGCAAGCCTGCTGGCCATGCTCATCGTGGATCGGCTCCTCGTGCGGCGAGCCCAGCGCGGCAAGCAACGCAGTAACAGTGCTGCTGACAGCGCTGCTCCCCGCGATCGAGAATCGGTGGTCACCGCGGCTGCGTCCTAGGCGAGTACCGCCCCGCCATCGACCGGCAGGATCGCGCCGGTGACAAAGGAGGCCTCCGGAGACAGTAGCCAGGCCGTTGCGGCGGCAATGTCTTCGGGGCGCCGAAGCGGCCCAGCGGCACCTGGGCCCGCTGCTCCTCCTTGAGCTTTTCAGGCAGGGTGTCGAGCGCGGCGGTGGCGATGGGGCCAGGAGCCACGCCGTTGATACGAATGCCGGAGGGGGCATAGTCCAGCGCCGCGGTCTCAGTGAGGCCGACCACGCCGTGCTTGGCCGCAATATAGGGGGAAAGATGCGTGCTGGCCTGCAGCCCGCCGATGGAGATGATGTTCACGATCGCTCCGGCCCCGGTTGTGGCGAAGTGCTGCAGCTGTGCGCGCATCCCAAAGAAGGTGCCGCGCAGGGTGACGTCGATTGCGCGGTTGAAGGCGGCGGTGTCGATCTCACCGAGTGGTGCGGGCGGGGCGCCGAGGCCGGCATTATTCACGGCGGCGTCTAAGCAGCCATAGGTGTCCACGGCGCTGGCCACGAGGGCGTCATTGTCCTCGGGGCTGCCGGCGTCGACATGCACCCACGTGGCGGTGCCGCCGGCGTCGGTGATTTCCTGCACGGTCGCGGCAGCCGCCTCGTCATTAATATCCGAGACCACCACCGCGTAGCCATCGCGGCCCAGCCGAGTGGCGATGGCTTGGCCGATTCCCTCCCCAGCGCCGGTGATCGCTACCACGGGGCATCGATGGGACTAGTAGGCATAAGATTCCTCCTCGAATACTGGACTGTGCTCTTTCTGCCCCGAGATTAGGTGCAGTGGCGGGGTGGGTGCAGAGTGATGCTTATCGACGCCGCCGTGAAGCAATTCCGCCCGACTGCCGCAGGCGGCTACCATGAGACGGGGTGGATGCGCGTGCACGACCACCACGATGAGTATCCTTCCCCCCTTCTACCCGCATATATAAGGAGCCCGCCGCGTGCTCGAAGCCTTGACCTTTGCTTTCGTCGATTCGATCAACGTGCTCCTGATCGGGGTGGTTGCGGCTATCGGGGTGAGTTTGCCGGCTCGGGATCGGCTGTATCCGCGGGTGGCGGCGCTACTTATCTGTGGCGACTGGCTCGGGGTTTTTTCTTTGGCGCTGGTGACGCTCTTTGTTTTCGATGGCATCGGTGATGCCGTCAAGCACTTCGTGGACTCCCCGTGGTTTGGCGCGCTGCTCATTGCTGCCGGCCTCCTGATTGGGCTCATGGCGTTGCGGGGCGGTTCCAACTCGCAGTTGATCGACCGTATCCTGCGCCCCTTGCAGCAGCCTTCGGCGTTGACGATGCTGACTGGTTTCATCCTCGGGCTGGCGCAGTCCGCCACCTCGGGGCCCTTTTTTGGCGGGCTGGCGGTGCTCTCCGCGGAGGGATTGACGGATATCGACCGCTATCTCGGCTTGGTCTTCTATGCCTCGGTGGCGTTGAGCCTGCCCACCCTATCGGCGATCGCGGTGGGGTTGGTACGTAACCGGCCACGCTCCACCCTAGGATCCGCGGTGCTGTATGCCCGCGAGCACCCAGAGAAGGTGGCCCGCAACGCCAGCTATGTGGTGGCGGCATTATTGGTGGTACTCGGCCTGATCTATACCTTCTAGCCGGCTGACTGCACAAAGAAACCGCACAAATAGCGCCCCGCCGCGGCGGCTTCCTCCTAGTGGAAGCGCATGCGGCGGGGCGCTGAGTATGAGGGGGCAGCTAGGCGTTCACCCGGACCTCGCTGCGAGCCTCGGCTCGGCTCATCGAGCGATCGCTGATGATGTAAACCGCAAGGGCAATGGCGGAGAGCAGCACCAGCAGCCACAGCACCGAGGAGTAGGTGGCGTCGGGGCCGTCGCCACCAAAGAAGCGCACGTCCATCTCCACGAGCTTGGCCGAGTAGGCAATGCCCAGCGGGACGGCGATATTGATGGTGAGGTTGTAAAAGCCGATGGCGATACCCGTCTTGGCGGCGGGGATGGTGCGGACCGCCGAATTAACCAGCGGGGCGTACATCACGGCGAAACCTGCCGAGAACAGAATCATGGCCAGAGACAGCACCCACAGGTTGGTGTTGATCAACACGGCGGTCAGCACCAGCGACAGGATGATCATGCCGATGGCTGTGATGATGGCCTGGCGGGAATTGAGCACCTTCGCCACCTGGCCGGAGAGCGCTCCCACCACGGCGCCGGCAGCATAGCCCGGGGCCAGTACCAGCGAAGCCTGGGCGAGATCGCCACCGTGGACGTTTTCTACCGCGCCGGGAATCACGATCACCGACAGTCCCAACTGGGTGGAGTAGAGGATGAGCACGATCACCAGGGCCCACACATAGCGTCCATTGTGGAAGAACTCGGGACGCACCACGGTGTTGCTGTGGGTGCTGATATGCCAGATAAATAGGGCGATGCCCGCCACGGTGAGCAGCAGCCAGCGGAGCTTGAATTCCTGCATGTACAGCATCACGCTGGTGGCCACCACGGCCACGAGGAAGAGGCCAAAGATGTCCATGCGCCCGCCTGCGGAGGCTTCCTCGGGCACCGTCTTGAGGATCACCGGAATCGCCAGCAGGGCAATCAGGGCGATGAGGAACATCGCGGTCCACGAAATATAGGTCGCCACAAAACCGCTGGTGAGAGTGCCGAACAGCAAGGCGAGCTGGAAGGCAGAGGTGGAGAAGCCCAGGTAGGTCTTCTGGTCCTTCTCGGAGAGGTGCTTCGTAACGTAGATAACGTAGAGCGTCTCCGCGGCCGCCAGGCCGCAGGTCTGGATGATGCGGCCGGTGAGCACCATCGGCCAATTGCCTTGGAAGAAGAAGCCCACCAGCGAGCCGATGGCCATGAGCACGATGCCCACGATCATGAGCTTGCGAATGCTGATCACATCGGCCAGCGCGGCGTAGACTACCGCGCCGATGCCGATCACGATGCCGGCCAGACTGGCCTGCAGGGAGGCGGTATTAGTGGAGATGCCCAGATCCTGCGCGATCGGCAGCGTCATGAACTTAAAGCCGTTATCGATCACCAGGCAGAATACGAAGCTGAGGAGCAGGATCGGTACGGCTGCCTTGGGGTTAATCGCGGGGGCGGTGCGGGCGGAGCTCGGTGCGGAGCTCGAAGAAGATGAGGTTGACATGGCCTCCACCAAGTAAAAAGGGTGCGGAAAGGGGTATCGGGGCAGGTCGATGCCCCTCGCCGCCGCGTTATGCGGGACGAGGTGGGCGTCGACAAGCGAAAAGGGGCGAGCCGATTTAGACGGCGGCCAGCGGCAGCGCGAGCTCCATCATCGTGGTGAAGGCGGTCTGGCGCTCCTCGGCGGTGGTCTTTTCTCCGGTGACAATATTGTCGGAGACGGTGAACAGGCCCAGCGCCTCGGCGCCGGAGGCCGCAGCCACGGCAAAGAGACCCGCGGATTCCATCTCCACGCCGAGCACGCCCATGCGCGACCAGCGCTCATTCACCGTCTCATCGGCGTTGTAGAACACATCGGAGGAGAGGATATTGCCCACGTGGGTGGTCACGCCCTTGTTCTTGGCCTCCGCCTGCAGCGCCTCGAGCAGGCGGTAGGAGGACAGCGGGGCGAAGGTGCCGGGCAGGTTGTACTGGTACATGAAGTTCGAATCCGTGCAGGCACCCTGCGCCACCACGACCTCGTAGAGGCCGAGATCCTTCTGCAGCGACCCGCAGGAGCCGATGCGGATGATCTTCTTCACGTCATAGGTGTTGTACAGCTCCCAGGAGTACAGCGAAATCGAGGGAATGCCCATGCCGGAGCCCATGACGGAGACCTCGTGGCCCTGGTAGGTGCCGGTGAAGCCCAGCATGTTGCGGACCTCGTTGAAGCAGACCACATCCTCCAGATAGGTCTCTGCGATGAACTTCGCGCGCAGCGGATCGCCGGGCATGAGTACGGTCTCCGCGATGGGGGCGCCCTTCGGGTTGATGTGGGGGGTAGCAATGTCTGCCATGGTGAGAACTCCCTCGAGTTTGAACGCTTATCGACGCCCACCTGCTGCGTCCTGCACGGCGGCGCCGGAATGACACCCCCAAGGCTAAACCCGCCTAAGAACAAAAGTCAATGGCAGAATTTACATTTGTTCACCATCTGTGGGGTTTATCACCAACGCCCCCGCCATCACGAGGATGGCGAGGGCGGCGTTGAGTGAGTGAGGCGAGATTAGCGCACCGGCACACCGGGGCCCAGTGGGATACCCAGGGCGTACCAGAGAATGAAGAAGAGGAACCAGCCCACGAGCATGACCAGCGAATAGGGGATAGCCAAGCTCATGAGCGTGCCCACACCAGCAGGCTTGTAGTACTTCTGCAGGAAGGACAAAGCCAGTGCGAAATAGGGCGACATCGGGGTGATGATATTGGTGGGGGAATCGCCCACGCGGAAGAGCATCTGCGCCACCTCAGGCGAGATATTCACATACATCAGCATGGGCACGACCACCGGAGCCATCAGCGCCCACTGCGCGGAGCCGGAGGTGATGAAGATATTCAGCACCGCCACCATCAGGACCAACGCGCCAAAGAGCACCACCGGCGGTAGATCGGCGCTGGTGAGAAACTCCGCGCCCTTGATTGCCGTCCACTGGCCGATATTGGACCACTGGAAATAAGCGGTGAACTGCGAGACGGCGAAGAACAGCACCAACATGGCGGTCAGCGTATCTAGGCCCTTTTCCATGAAGTCTGGCACATCGCTTGAGCTGGTGATGGTGCCCATCACCTTGCCGTAGACCATGCCGATCACCGCAAAGAGCAGGGCGATCGAGACCACAATGTCGGTGAGAAGCGGGGAATTCAAGATGCCATCGCCCTCACCACGCATCGGCGAGCCGGGAATGAACAGCAGGGCGAACCATGCGGCCATAAACAGCGCAGCTGCCCAGCCGGCGGCCTTCAGAGCTCTTACTTCCTGCGAGTGCACGGAGAGATCGTCCTCCGAGCCTTCGTCTTCCAGGTGATCGGGGGTGTTGAAGCTGGCCTCGTCGTAGTTGATCTTGGAGTCATCGACGGTCTTTTGCACATGCTTCGTCACGAACAGCTCCGTCACCGCGGTGATGAGCAGGGAAAGAACCACTGCCGAGGCCATCGAGAAGAAGTAGTTCGCGAGCGGCGAGACCACGTACTCTGGGTCCACAAAAGCCGCGGCCTGGGTGGAGATGCCCGCCAGCAGCACGTCGGTGATATTCAGAATCAGCGAAGAGTTGAAGCCGGCCGAGGACGCCGCGAAGGCCACCATGGCACCCACGATCGGGTTGCGGCCCACAGCGTTAAAGGAGGCGGCACCCAGCGGAATCAGGATCACATACACCGCATCCGAGGCGATCGATCCGGTCACACCAGCCAAGGCCACCGCGAAGGTGAGCATGGCGGGATGACGCACCTTGGCAATCGCGGAACGAATAGCGGCCGAGATGAACCCTGAGTACTCCGCCACCGCGACACCCAACATGCACACCAGGATCAACCCCAGCGGGGCGAAGGACACAAAGTTCTCCACCGCATCCGTGACCATCTTCTGCATGTACTCCGCAGTCATGAGATTGACCACGTTAATGGTCTCCCTTGAACTGGGGTCGGTGGCAGACATTCCGATGCGTGCACCGATCCACGAACTAAGGATTACAATGCCCGAGAGAATAACGAAGAGCCAGAAAGGGTTCGGCAGCGCATTGCCGATTCTTTCGATGGCTCCCAGCACGCCCGTGGACTCGCTTGTGGAGTCGCCGCGCTCGGGCTTATCAGACACAGCCGTGGCCGTGCTTTCGCCCTGTCGCTGCGACGTTTTATTTTCATTTTTCTCGAGGTTCTCGCTCATGGGCGCACCTTTCATACAGGCTCCGGCCTCTCAAAAGGAGGGCGCGAGCTGCGGGTAGCAGACATAGGGCTATCCACCTAGGCCACGGCCGAGCTGCGTTGACTCCTATGACAGGCCTAGGCGCGCGGCAGGAATGGCCTAAGTTAGGGCCCTACGCTAACAAAAAGTGGCCTAGATCTCATAGTGCGCTCATTTTGGTGGGGTGGCGGTGTCGCTAACCCGAGTATGCTAGTGAGATGAAGAAGCGCCCTAGGAGTGCGGATCATGCCAAGAAGCTGGGACGATAGTGCGAATTGGTTGGTAGGGTGGCGCTTATGAGCTACCAACCGCAGTCCGTGGTCAACCACAGCGCCGTGCACCCTGATCGGCGCGTACTCGTGACAGGGGCCACCGGCTATGTTGGGGGCCGTCTTGTTCCCGAATTGCGCGCTGCCGGCTTTAGCGTGCGCGTCACCTCCCGTAGCAAGAGAAGTCTTGCTCGTTTCGACTGGTACGACGACGTAGAGGCTGTCGAAGTGGACCTACAAGACGAGGAGAGTGTCCGCACCGCCTGCGACGACGTGGACGTGCTTTTCTATCTTGTTCACTCCATGGGCGGAGATGAGCAGGATTTCGAAGAGGTGGAAAAGACGGTGGCCACCGCGGTGGCCACTGCCGCCAGCGACGCTGGAGTTAGCCAGATTATCTATCTCTCCGGACTGTACCCGCAGGATGTGCCTGTGGAGGAGCTATCCAAGCACATGCGCTCCCGCGAGCGCGTGGCGCAAATCCTGCTGGAGTCGCCGACTCCGACCATCGTCTACCGCGCTGCCACTCTAATCGGTTCCGGTTCCGCTTCTTTTGAGATCATCCGCCATCTCGTCGAGCGGTTGCCCCTGATGGTGGCGCCGAGATGGATTACCAACAAGATCGAGCCGATCTCAATTCGCGACACCTTGTACTACCTAGTGCGTGCCGCTGACCTCGATCAACCAGCGAATCGGGGATATGACATCGGCTGTGGCACCACCTATGAGTTTGCGGATTTGCTAAGAGAGTACGCCACGGTGCGCGGACTCAAGCGCTGGATTGTCGGAATGCCGCTATCGCTACCTGTGGACAAGCTCTCGGGGATGTGGATCGGACTGGTCACGCCCGTACCGGAGGGGCTCGCCATTCCGCTGGCCCAATCCATGCAAGAAGATGCCATCACAGCAGAACACGATATTGCCGAGCTCATTCCTGATCCAGAAGACGGCCTTAGTGATTACACGACCGCGGTAAGCCGTGCCATTACCAAGGACACTGAGGGCGGGGTAGACACCTCTTGGGATAGCAGCTGGAAAAATGCGGGTACTGCCTCCAGTACCACGACGGGAGATAGCGGCGATCCTGCGGCCTCGCAGACAAACGACCCTGTCTGGGCCGGCTCGGATATCTACCGCGACGTCCGTGTCCGACGAACTCCTGTGGAGATCGAGAACGTCTGGCCCGTCCTCGAAAGAATCGGCGGACACACCGGCTGGTACTCCGCAACGATCCTGTGGAAGATCCGAGGCTTGATCGACAAGCTCATCGGAGGGCCTGGCCTCGGCGGCCGGCGCGATCCGCGCCACCTCGAAGTCAATGACCGCCTCGATTGGTGGCGAGTGGAAGACATCGAGCGCCCGCACAAGTTGGTGCTGCGGGCAGAGATGAAGCTCTCGGGCGAGGCGTGGCTGGTTATGGAACTGAAGGAAGTCGAGGACGAGAAAGGTAACCGCACCGAGTACACCCAAACCGCGCTCTATCAACCCAAGGGCCTGCTCGGACGGGTCTATTGGTGGGCGGTGGCTCCCTTCCACTTCTTCGTCTTCCCCCTGATGGCACGAAATATTCTCGACGAAGCTACCAAGACCGAATAACCCCAGCGATGTTCAGCTAGCGTTCACCTCCTAGCTCGTGACTGATGATGTGTAACACCGTCGTCTAAGTGCCTGCACTGGATTCCTGTTTTTGCGTGTTGTGCTGGGGGTTTGGTGTTGGGTGGGGGTTGTGTGTAGTGTTTTCGGAGTCAGCGAGGCGGCCGGCTCGGTTGTGTTGGTTGTTTTGTTGGTGGTGAAGGTTTTACCTGGTGTTGTTCGGTTGTTGGTTTGACTGTTACGGTGCTTGTGTATTAAGCTTTCGACACGCTGCTTGATGGCACTGCTTGTGTGGTGTTTGATGGTGTGCGGATGTTGTTTGAGAACTCGATAGTGTGCCAGCTTTGTTTTGTTGATGTGTGCTGCTTTTGTTGTGGTGTGCGTGTTTGGTTGTGTGTGGATCAGGTGCCCTTGTGATTGGGGTTTGTTTGGTCGCATGT
>NZ_PQMG01000003.1 GCF_008930665.1 Corynebacterium sp. 74A | reverse complement strand
GCCCCGCCGCCGAGCCCCTCGCAGCCCCCGCCACCGTCGCGGCCGGCACCGCCCCCGCGACCGAAGAGGAGACACGATGACGACGATCACCGCACAGCACCCCGTAGCCGATTCAACCGCTGCCCCTCGCCAGTCCTCGTCCACCGCCGACGTGGCCCGTGTCGTGGCCCGCGGTGCGAGCACGCTCAGCACGGCCCTTGCCGGTATTTTTCTCCTGCTCATGATCAGTTGGGCCGCCCTGCCGGGGATCTTCGCTCAGGCCGACCCGCTGGCAGTAACCCCGCAGTCGCTGCAGCCGCCATCGGCGGAGCACTGGTTTGGCACCGACGCCACCGGCCGTGATGTCTACGCCCGCGTGGTCTACGGCGCCCGTCATTCCCTAGCGGGAGCGTTGATCGCCGTGCTCGTGGGCGTGATCGTCGGCACCGCCATCGGCGTGCTCGCCGGCGCCCGCGGCGGCTGGGTCGAAACCGTGCTCATGCGTGTGGTGGATGTGCTGCTGGCCATCCCAGCTCTGCTGTTGAGCCTGTCCATCATCATTATCGTGGGCTTCGGCACGATCAACGCCTCGATCGCGGTGGGCGTGACCACCGTGGCCATGTTTGCCCGCCTCGCCCGTTCCCAGGTGCTGAGCGTGATGCAGGCCGACTATGTGGAGGCGGCCTTCGGGGCGGGGGCAAATTTTCCCCGCGTCTTGCTCCGGCATGTTCTGCCCAACTCGCTCACCCCTGTGATCGCCCTGGCGGCGCTGCAATTCGGCAGCGCCATCCTCCAAATCTCCACCCTGGGCTTCCTCGGTTATGGCGCCACCCCACCCACACCCGAGTGGGGTCTGCTCGTCGCCGATGGCCGCGACTATGTGGTCACCGCGTGGTGGCTCACCGTCCTTCCTGGCCTCATCGTGGTGTTCACGGTGCTCGCCGTCACCCGGCTCAGCCGACTCGTGCACAGAAAGGTTGCGATCTAGATGTCTGATACTCCGCTTCTTTCCATCGATGGCCTCAGCGTCTCCTATGGGAACACTCCCGCCATTTCGCTTATCGACGCCACCCTCCAAGCTGGCGAAACCCTGGCCATCGTGGGTGAGTCCGGCTCTGGTAAAACCACCACGGCGCAGGCCATCGTGGGGCTTTTAGGGGATAACGCCCGCATCACCCATGGCTCGATCACGCTCTGCGGGGAAGAACTCGTGGGACGTGACGAGCGTTTTCTCCGCACCATCCGCGGCCGGCGCATCGGATTGGTACCGCAGGATCCCACTAATTCCTTCAACCCGGTCCACACCATCGGCGAAACGATCGCCGAGGCGATCGCCATTCATAATCCGCGCGGCGCCACTCGGCAGCGGGTGGTGGAGCTCTTGGACAAGGTGGGGGTGGATCGACCCGAGCTGCGCTATGGCCAATACCCGCACGAGCTCTCGGGTGGGTTGCGCCAGCGCGCGCTCATCGCCGCCGCCATCGCCGGCGAACCGGAGCTCATCATCGCCGACGAACCCACCTCGGCGCTGGATGTAACGGTGCAGGATGTGGTGCTCGATGTGCTGGCCGAAATGACCCGCGAGCTCGAGGCCGGCGTGCTGCTCATTACCCACGATCTCGCGGTGGCGGGCGATCGCGCGGATCGCATCATGGTGATGAATAAGGGACAGGTGGTCGAGTCCGGCACCTCCGCGCGAGTGATGGGTGCCCCGCGGGAGGACTACACCCAGAGACTCATCTCCCATGCGCCCTCGTTGAATAGCCCGACCATGCCAGCGGCAGTAGAGCCGGCAGAGAACGCCCCTTTGCTGAGTGTGGAGCGGCTCTCGAAGAGCTTTCCGGGGGTGACTGCCGTGGACGATGTCTCCTTCGAGGTTGGCCGCGGTACCACGCACGGGCTGGTGGGCGAGTCGGGCTCGGGAAAGACCACGATCGGGCGCATTATCTCCATGTTCCACACTCCCTCTGCTGGCCGGGTGCTCCTCGGGGATACCTCGCTCAGCGATGCCTCGCCGGCGCAGGTGCGCTCGCTGCGCCGCCGCGTCCAACTGGTCTATCAAAACCCCTACTCCTCCTTCGACCCGCGGTTGAGCTTAGGTGAGTCGGTAGCGGAGCCGCTGCGAAACTTCGGACACTCGCGGCGTCGCCGCGAGCTGCAGGAACATGTGGAGGAGGGATTCAGCAAGGTGCACCTCGATCCCGCCTTGGCGTCCCGCCGACCGCGGGAGCTCTCCGGTGGGCAGCTGCAACGTGCCGCGATCGCCCGTGCCCTCGTGGTGCGCCCCGAGCTCATCGTGCTTGATGAGGCGGTTTCCGCGCTCGATGTGACGGTGCAGGCCCAGATTCTCGAAACCTTGCACGATCTCCAAGAGGAGCTGGGGCTGACCTATGTTTTTATTTCCCACGACCTGGCGGTTGTGCGCGCCATTTCCTCCACGGTCTCGGTGATGCAACGCGGACGCCAGGTGGACTATGGGCCGGTGGCCGAGGTGTTCGAGAACCCCTCCGACGATTTCACCCGCAGGCTGGTGCACGCCATTCCCGGGCGGGTGCTCCGCGCCCGTTTGGAGGAGCAGCGCTATGTGCACTACGTGATTTAAGCCGCGCTAGCAGCACCACGTGTGCTGCTGCGGCTAGGCTTAAACACTCGAGGGCGGCGTCGAGAAGCGCGGAACGTGTGAAGAACAAGGATGTGTGGCGAGAGAACCCAATGATCAACGGTGTGATCACTCACGATGGAATCAGAACCCGCACTTATCACTGGCCGGTGGACAAGCCGCGCCAGGTAGTGCAGATCGTGCATGGCATGGCCGAACACGCAGGCCGCTACGATGAGCTGGCGCAGTTTCTGAATAGCAACGATATTGCGGTCGTGGCCCATGATCATCGCGGCCATGGACCCGAGGCCGTCACCAGCGGCGTGCTCGGCCACTTCGCGGATGAGAATGGCTGGTCGCGCGTAGTGGAGGACATCTCCTTGGTGCGCACGCATTTCCAGCGCACCTACCCGGATGTGCCGTGGATTATGCTCGGCCACTCCATGGGGTCTTTCGCCACCCGTGACTACCTCACCCGCGGCTATCAGCCCCTCGCGGGGGCGATTCTCGTGGGTACTGGCCGGTGGCCGTGCTATGCCTCCCCAGGTCTGCTGCTGGCCTCTGCCCTGGCCGAGCGGAAACCGCGGTGCACGGCACACCTGCTCAACAACCTGGTTTTTGCCGGCTATAACAAGGGCTTCGAGCGTCGCACCAGTGTGGACTGGCTCTGTTCCGATCCTGCGGTGGTGGATAGCTATCGCGCGGATCCGCTGTGTGGCTTCGTTCCCACCAATCAATTCTTCGCCGATTTTCTCAGTGCTCATAGGCGGGTGAATACTCGCGCCACGTTTAGCGCCACCCCTCGCGACTTGCCCATTCTGGTGGTCTCTGGGGCCAAGGACCCTGTGGGCGGGGCTACCGGAGCCACCCAAGTGGCTAATCGCTACGATGCCGCGGGAGTCGACCGCGTCAGCGCCGTGGTGTACCCGGGTAAGCGACACGAAATCCTGCAGGAAACAAATAAGCAGCAGGTCTATGAAGACCTGCTGCTGTGGATATCTACTCTCTGCTAAACCGTGGCACTACGCCACGGCGAGAGTAGAGCCAAGGTGACTATTCGAGGCCCGCTGGAGCGCCAGGTGCACCGAAACCATAACCGAAGCGGTAGGGGGCATGGATGTCGGCGGCGTTCATAGCCTTCATAATCTCGGCCGTCATGGCACGCTCCACCGCCCACTTCTGCGCAGGCATGACCTTGATATTCACGCGCACCACCATGTGGTCCACATTGAACTTGGAGATACCCGCCAACTCGGGATCGCCCAGAATATCGGCGCGGTATTCCTCGGCGGCAGCAGAGCGCTGCACAGTGTCGAAGATGGTCTTTTGCGCGGCATCAACATCTGCAGACAGCGACACGGGGATTTCAATTCGCGCGATGGAGTAGCCCTGGGAATAGTTACCCACCGAGAGAATCTCGCCGTTGCGCACGAACCAGAGCACACCGTCCACATCGCGCACGGTGGTCACACGCAGCGACACATCCTCCACATCGCCGGCGACATCACCGACGGAGATGGTATCGCCCACGCCGTACTGGTCCTCGATCATCATGAAGATGCCGGAGAGGAAGTCCTTGACCAGTGCCTGGGCGCCGAAGCCGAGGGCCACACCCACAACACCAGCGGAGGCGATCAGCGGGGTCACATTCACGCCCACCTCATCGAGGATCGCGAGCGCCGCCCACACCCACACCACGATGGACACGGCCGAGCGCCCCACCGTGGCGAGAGTCATCATGCGCGCTTCACGACGCTGCGCTCGGGCTTTATCCTGGGCGGCAAGCTGTTGGCGCAGCAGCTCGGCCTTTTTCGGATCCTCTTCCTCCTCGACGGGATCATTATGGGCGACACCAAAACCGATCTTGGATCGCTTATCACTGGCGGCAGCGTTCTCGGATACCTTAGTAATGAGCTTGCGCAGGAAATAGTTAAGGGCGATCGCCACGATCACAATGATGACAATGTGGATCGGCTTGGAGATCAGCCACTCCTGCACTAGGGGCTGATCCCACCACGAGCCGAGGGTATCGACAGTGGTATCCACCGTGGACGTCATCGCCGCCTGCACGAGCGTATCTGCGGGCAAGGTCATAGAGTCGGGGAAGGTAATCTCTGTATTCACGTCGAACCACCATAGGGGAGGTGTTCGCAGAACACCAGATGGTTGAGAATCAAGTGGGTAGCGCTCCGCACAGTGGCTGATCGGTGCTAGCTGTTGGCTTTTTTCAACCAGCGCAGTCCGTAAATGAGGAGGGGAGAGATCAGCACGAGCTGCAGGATAGCGCCGAAGATCGTAATATCCTCGAGCTTTGTGTCTGGCAGGACGTAAATGCTGGTAAAGCTACCAAGCACATTGAACACTAAGTGGCCGATGATAGGCACCCACAGGTTTTGAGTATGCAGCATCAGCGCGCCAAGGAAGACCCCCAGCACGAAGGTGTAGAACACCTGGCTGATGGTGCCGATGATCATCTCGGGAGTCCGAGTCAAGTTGGCAAAGTGGATGAGGGAGAAGACTACAGCGGTGAGTACGACAGAACGGGTAGGGGAGAGTGTGGCGCCGTTGAGAAGAATCTGCAGGATGATGCCGCGGAAGATGACTTCTTCGAAGAAGGCTGTAGCAGCCATGATGAGTACTAAAAACATCAGCCGCTTCGTCGCGCCCTCGCTTTGCTGTGCGGAGGGTTCCTCTCCGAAGAGGGTATTCACCGCGAAAAACATGGTCGATACGGCAAGCAGCGGCCAGCCAAATCGCAGTAAATCCGTGAGGCGGAACCCAGCTGGGGAGATGAGGTTGCCGAGTTTCAGCCACCTTAGACCGGCGCAGGCCACGATGAGCGGAATAACATAAGCTAAGAGGGCTGGACCGGTGTTAATTGCGGGTTTACCAGTCACAACACTTCCCAAGTAGAGGCTGAGAAGGGCAATGACAACAACGCCGAAGCTAGCCAAAAGCGGGCGCTGCGAGAGTGTCTTCATGGTGTCCTTTCCGGGCACGGGGGTCGCCCGGGATGGGCAACCCTAGTGGAAACTATTTGTAGCGGGAGAGTACGAAGCATGACCAATGCACAATGACCCCATTAGTGACCGAAAAGTGACTTTTTTAGGACTTCCTCATAAAGGAAGTCCATAGCCCCATGAGACATGGGATGTCTTTAATGTAGTCTCAGGTGTGCTGTGAGAAAGATCTCTCCCATTCTCAGGGCATTGCGGGCGCTGCGAGCGTTGCGGTGGCCTCCGTATCGTGGGCAGGGGAGTAGCTGCGTAGTGCCTCGGCGCCGATGAGTTTTTCCAGCGCTGCCCGATCCACGCCGCAATCGTGCGGATGCTCCTCCGCCCACGCCGGCGGAATATAGGCACAGGTGGGGTCGGAGGCGCGGTAGTCACCGGTGAGCGCATAGGCGGTAGAACGCGAGCCGCCGCAGACCGAGTGGAAATCACAGACCGAGCACTTGCCGTGCCAGTGGTCGGGATCGCGCAATGCCTGAAACGCTTCTGAGTTGGCGTAAATATCGTGGAAATCGCGCTCTTTCACATTGCCGCAGTGCATGGGCAAAAATCCGCTTGGGTACACATCGCCCACATGGTCCACGAAAGCGAAACCAGAGCCGGAGTTCACCGCCATCGGGGCGCGGGGACGACGCGGGGCAGCGGGGTGCTCGCCAAGAATCTCGGTGGTGAGCTCGGTGAGCTCGCGATACAACGGGCCGCCCTCATAGCCGGGGCCTCCCTCTTCTTTCGCCTGCTGGGCCTGCAGCACCACGCGCCGATACTGCGGCGCCTCTGTGGTCTTAATGGCGATGCGATTAGACACATCATGCAGCCAGTGCAGGGCGTCTTCGCGCTCCTGGGGCGAGAGGGAGTTCAGCGCGGCGCCGCGGCCAGTGGGCACGAGGAAAAAGACGTACCACATCTTCGCCCCCATATCGATCACCCGCTTGAGCAGGTGCGGGGCCTCGTGAATATTGGACTTCGTGAGCGTGGAATTAATCTGCAAGCGATAGCCCAGCTCATTAATGATGGGGGCCATCTCGACGGTTTTTTCGAAAGTGCCGGAGAAGCCACGGAAGGCGTCATGCGTCTCTGGGAAGGCGCCATCGAGCGACATGGACATGGCCTTGCCGCCCGCCTCGCGCAGCGCGCTAATACGCTCGCGGGTGAGCTTCGGGGTGACCGAGGGCGAGAGCGAGATACTCAGCCCCAAGGAGGTGCCATAGGCGGTGAGCTCGACCAGATCATCGCGCTCAAAAGGATCCCCGCCGGTGAGCACCACTAGAGGACGGGGATGCTCATACGCGGCGAGGCGTTCCAGCAGTGCCTTGCCCTCGGCTGTGGTGAGCTGGCCAGGAGCGGCGTGATGCTGGGCATCGGCGCGGCAATGCTTGCACACCAAAGCGCAGGCACGGGTGACCTCCCAGATAACAATGAACGGCTTCTGGTTGATGTCATGGCGGACCGTGCGCACAACCGGCATGCGATGCTTCACAGTGCTGAGCTCCCTCTCATCTTCGGCGATCGTGCCCTCCGAGCAGCGTCAGCGCCCGGAAAGCACAGGCACCTTCCAGATTAAGACAGCACAGCCGGACCGCGCCAACAGAAACGGCCCCTGAGCTGGGAGATATTGGCCACCCTCTGCTTAGTGGCGCCTAAGATTGGCGGGTTTTATCGCTGCTCTCCAGCGCGGGCATCAACCTCGCGGTTACGCAATGCCCGCTGCTGCGCATCGACGTTTTCTGCCACCAAGCGGGCCAAAGCGCTCGGAATATCCGCATCCAATAGCTGTGTGGAGCGCTCGATGCCCGCGGCGCTGATATCCCAGCTGGGGTAGATGCCCTCGAGAAGCGGCTGGGCAGTCTCATTCGGCAGATCGGCCCACAGCTGCGGGGCGAGCTCAACGAAACGCTCGTTGAACTGCTCCAGGTTCGGCGTCGAGCCCGCAAAGAGCAAGCCTTCGAGAGTGTGGCGCAGCTCGAGGTTCGAGATCTCGCCGGCTGCGGTGCTGAGGCGCTCGTATACCTGGGCCTTGTTCTCCGCGGTATTGATGGCCGCTGCGGCCCGCCACGCCGACTTCTGGCCCGAGCCGGTGGCATCGCGCTCGCGCTCTGCGGCGATGGCGGCCTCAGGGTCGGCGATATCGCCGCGGGCGATCAGGGCGGTCAGGGCGCTCCAGCGGATATTGCTATCCACCTCCAGCTCCGGCACCGTGCACGTGCCCTCGAGGATGGAGCGGAAGAATGCGGCTTCGTTCTCCCCGAATTCCACCTGGGCCAGCGCCTTGAAGAAGGGTAGCTGGGCATCGGTGCCGGCGGCGAGGTCGTGGGGCTGCGAGAGGGCGTCGAAAAGCGTACGGGCAAAGGCCTGCTTGCCTTCCTGCTCTGCCCACTCCGGATCGGCGTAGGAGCGCAGGGTGATGCGAGCCTGCAGCAAGATGCGCTCCAGCACGGCCAACTCGGTCTCGGAGGTGATACCGCGCTGCACCAGTGCGAGGAAGTCGCGGGCCGGCATACGACCATCGCGCGTGGCCTGGCTGGCGGCCGACCAGCACAGTGCCCGCGCCATGGAATCCTCGATGGCGTCGATATGTTCGCCAATGAAAGCCAAGCTCTGCTCATCGGCTTCGTAGAGGCAGTAGGTGAGATCATCGTCATTGACCAGCACCAGATCTGCCTCCGGGGCGCCGATGAGATCCGTCACCTCGGTGCGCTCGCCGTCCACATCCAGCTCAATGCGCTGGGTGCGCACCACAGCGGAATCCTGGAGGCTATAGAGGCCCACGGCAAGGCGGTGAGTGCGGGTCTCGCCAGCGCCGGGGGTGGCTCCGGACTGCACGATGGCAAAGGAATCGTAGACGCCATCGCTGCTCGTGGACTCCACCGAGAACGAGTTGATGCCGGTGGTCTTCAACCACTGGCTGGACCAATCCGACAGATCGCGTCCCGAGGCCTCCTCCAAAGAGGCGAGCAGATCATCGAAGGTGGCATTGCCGAAAGCATGGCGCGCGAAGTGGCGGCGCACTCCGGCGAAGAACTCCTCACGCCCCACATAGGCCTGCAGCTGCTTCAGCACCGAGGCGCCCTTGGCGTAGGTAATGCCGTCGAAGTTCTGCTCCACGGTCTCAATATCGGAGGCATCCGTAGAGATCGGGTGCGTCGAGGGCAGCTGGTCCTGGTTATAGGCCCAGGACTTCTCCACAAATGCGAAGGTGGTCCACGCCGTGTCATAGCGGGTCTCCTCAGCCTGGGAGATCGCCGCGGCCCAAGTAGCGAAGGACTCGTTGAGCCACAGATCGTCCCACCATTCCATGGTCACGAGATCGCCGAACCACATGTGGGCCATCTCGTGCAGGATGGTATCGGCGCGGCGCTCGTACATGTAGTGCGTCACCTGGGAGTCAAAAACGTACTCGTCGCGGTGGGTCACGCAGCCGGCGTTTTCCATGGCGCCCATGTTGAACTCGGGGACGAACACTTGGTCGTACTTGCCAAAGGGGTAGGCGACGCCGAAGTTGCGGTGGTAGAAATCGAAGCCCTGCCGGGTCTCGGTGAAGATGCGCTCAGCATCCAGCGAGTCTGCCAGCGAGGCGCGACAGTACAGGCCCATCGGGATCTCCAGATCGGTGGGCTGATCGGCTGGGGTTTCCGAGTGGTGGGTGAGCGTGCCCGTCCAGGTCTCCCGTACCTCGTGATAGGGGCCGGCACACACCGCAGCGATATAGGTGGAGATCGGATAGGGGAAGTCCGCCGTGTGTACGCGCTTTCCTTCGGACTCGGTGCAGGTGGTCTCCCCATTGGTGATCACAATCCAGTCCTGCGGGGTGACGGCGCTGAGGCGATAGGTGGCCTTGAGATCGGGCTGGTCGAAGCAGGCATAGACCCGCTTGGCATCGGCGGTCTCGAACTGGGAGTACAGGTACACCTTGTCATCGGCCGGGTCCACATAGCGGTGCAGGCCCTGGCCGGAATGAGAGTAGGTGCAGTCGGCATCGACCACGAGGGTGTGCTCGCCGACGCTCAGCTGCTTCAGCTGGAGCCCGTGCTCGGAGGAATACTCCGGTGTGAAGTCCTCGCCATCCAGGGACGCGGAATGGATGTGGGCGTCGCGGAGATCGATGAAGGTATCACCCGCCTCCTTCACCGTGAAGTGCACTGTGGTGGTGGAGCGGAAGGTCTCGTCGGAGGTGGTCAGATCGAGGGCGATGTCATAGTGCTCGGTCTCTAGCATGGCCGCGCGGGCGCGCGCTTCATCTCTGGTTAGGTTCACACTTGTCATGCGCACCACAGTAGTAGCGTGACGCAGGTCGCGTTGCCGGCGGGGTGTGTGGGTGTTGCATGGGCGCTACGCAGAGCCGGTGGCGCGTTGTGCATTAGCATGGGCGGGCATGAACGATAAGCGCTCTATTACTTTCTATTTCGATGTCACCTGTCCCTTCTGCTGGATCACCTCCCGCTGGATCAAGGAGGTCGAGCAGGTCCGCGATATCAGCGTCAACTGGCAGCCCATGAGCTTGGCGGTACTCAATGAGGGCCGCGATGAGCTGCCCGCGGCCTATAAGGAGATGATGAAGGCCACCTGGGCGCCTGCGCGCGTCTTCGTCGCCGTGGCAGAGCAGCACCCAGAGAAACTCGACGCGCTCTACACCGCCATGGGCACTCGCATTCACCACGGTGGGGAGATCACCGTTCGCGGCTACCATGCCGCCGACGAGGTGATCGCAGCGTCCCTCGCCGAGGTGGGGCTTCCGGCTGAGCTGCTCGACGCCGGCCACACCGACAGCAATGATGATGCCCTCCGCGCCTATCAGCAGCGCGCCATGGACAAGGTGGGCGAGGAGGTGGGCACCCCCGTCATCGAACTCGGAGATGTCGCCTTCTTCGGCCCGGTGCTCACCCGAGTGCCGCGCGGCGAAGAAGCAGGACAGCTATTCGACGCCTCCTGCACGCTCGCCGGCTATCCCTACTTCTTTGAGCTCAAGCGTTCCCGCACCGAAGGGCCGCAGCTCGACGATCGCGGTGGGCGCGCGTAGGCGGCGCGCTTAGAAGAACAGCGAGCCAAAGCCTAAGGCGATCAGATTAATCACGATGAAGATGCCGATAATGCCGGCCATGGTTCGCCACCACGGGCGGGCCTCATCGTCTCCAGCAGCGGTACTATCCGCAGCGGCGGGCGCCGGGCTGGGGGAGTGGTCCGCTTCCGGCTCGGCGGCAGCCCGTAGCTCCGCCGCGCGGGGAAACTGGGTGTTTTCGTCTGCGAGAAAACTCGGCACACTCTGAGTGGCGGGGAGGCTATGCGCGGGATTGTGCATCGAGGACAGATCATGGTGCACCCCGCTGGGGCCGTGTGCGCTCGCCAACATGAATCCTCCCTGCGTCCTCTGTGCTGCTCATAGCGGCACATGATGTGTTCTCTCTCAACACTACCCACCGTATGCAGCGGGAAGAAACCCCACGACAACAGGACTGCGGCCCTGTCTGAGACACGTCCCGCCCCTGCTCATAAAGCGGCTGTTATTCGCAGGCAATGCCGTCATTATCGCCATCGAGGCCCGAGCGATACCCAGGTTCGCCGCGTAGCAGCGGTGCCATACCGCGCGCCCGCGCCTCTGCACAGTTACGCACATACTCCGTCGCACCGGCCGGGGCGGCGGGAACCTGTGTGGGATCGGGCGCTGGGGCCGGCGCAGTGTCCTGCGCCGGTGGGGTGGCAGACTGTGGCGGCTCAGTAGATGTGGGGTGTGTATCGCTGGCAGGGCACTGCCGGAGAATGCGCTCCATCGCTGCTTTCTCCGGCGGGGTCACCCACAGCGCATAGGCGTGTTTGACCTCGATCTGGGAGCGCACATAAGAACAACGGAATGAGGAGTTCTTCGGCAGCCACGTCGCAGCATCCCCAGCCCCTTTTTGCTGGTTTTGCCACCCGCTCACAGCCAGCAGGTTACGGGGATCATTGGCAAAGTTACGCCGGCTCTCCGGACTAAGCTGCTGCGCCCCGGTCTGCCACGCATTCGACAGCGCCACGACGTGATCGATCTGGATCTCGGAGGAGCGCTCGCCCCGCTCGAAATCCATCCACTCGCCGGTGTAGGGATCCAACAACTGCCCCTGTAGTACCACGCAATCTCGGGTATTCGGTTTGAGAGTGATCTCCACCAGGTCGCGGCGCAGAATATCGTTGCGGGTATCGCAGCCATTGTGGCCATACTCCACAGTCACATCATCACTCCAACGCTGGCCAAACTCCTCGCGGCTATAGCCGGTAGTGGGGGCGCGGCCCTTAACCTCTAGCTCATCCAGCAGCGCTGCAGCCGCGACAGCCGTGGCGGGCAGCTCGCCAGCTGTGGTGGACTCTGGCGTGCTTTCTGTGGTCGCCGGTGCGCTCTCTATGGTGCTCTCGGTAGTGGAAGAGCTGGGCGTCGAGGGGGTGGAGAGGCGCTCTACCTCTGTATCGGTGGCACATCCTCCGAGCACAAGGGCGGCACAGAGCGTTGCCAGAGTTTTCTTCACGGCTGAGGACCTCGCTTTTCGTCTACACTGAACGCCATGCGCGTTTATCTCGGAGCGGACCATGCTGGGTTCGACATGAAGAACATTATTGCAAGCCACCTCGAGTCCAAGGGGCACGAGGTGATCGACTGTGGTGCTCACACCTACGATGCGGCTGACGATTATCCCGCCTTCTGTATCGAGGCGGCACAGCGCACCGTGAACGATCCGGGTTCGCTCGGCATCGTCCTCGGTGGTTCCGGTAATGGCGAGCAGATCGCCGCCAATAAGGTGCCGGGCGCGCGCTGCGCGCTGGCGTGGTCTGTGGAGACCGCCCGCTTGGCCCGCGAGCACAATAACGCCCAGCTCATCGGCCTCGGCGGCCGTATGCACACCGAGGAGGAGGCCCTGTCTATCGTGGATGCCTTCCTCGATCAGGAATGGTCCCAAGAGGATCGCCACCAGCGGCGTATCGATATCATCGCCGACTACGAAAAGACCGGCGTGGCCCCCGAGGCATAAAGACGAGGCCTAAAGACACAGAACAACCCCGAGCGTGATGCTCGGGGTTGTTCTGCTTAGTAGGGCTGTGGCGCGGCGCTGGGCCTAGAAATCAAAATCGAAGCCGCCGCCGTCGAAGAGGCCCCCATCGCCGCCGTCGAAGAAGCCGCCGTCATCGCCCATACCGGCGCCGTCTCCCATATCGCCGGCGTCGCCCGCGTCGCCTGCGTCACCGAAGTCGTCGCTGCCGTCCGCGGTGCCATCCGCGAACTGGTCCGCGCCATAGTGCACTCCCGACATCCCCGAGAACAAGGCAGAGAACATCATGACGGAGCCGGCCGTCCACATGCCGGTGGCAAGCGCAGGGCCCCACCACGCGCTGGAGTACCACCCGGCTGGAACGGGGCGGCCTGCGACAGTGCCGCCGGGGTAATAGTGAGGAGTATCCGCGCTAGCGTGCGGAGAGGCAGAAATAGTGCTGTTCTCATGCTGGATGGTACGCGGCTCGGTCACCTTACCGGCGGCGCGCTGGCCCTCCAACGGCGGCAACTCTGGCCCTGCGGGCATATCCATGATCTCGCGGGCAGCATTGACATAGTGCAGGCCCTCCAAGGCAGATTCGCGGGCCAAGCGGGCCTGCTGTGGGGTATTCGCCGTGGAGATCTGCGAACTGGCGGCGTTATAGCGCTCCGAGGCATCCGCCAACGCCTGGGTAGAGGCGGCGTCCGAGCCAGTCAGCGACAGCACTTGGGAGCCGAGTCTTTCGATCCAGCGCCGCGCATCTGCCACGGCATCATCCATGTCCGTTTGCGTGAGCTTCTGGTTCTGGCCTTGCTGCACGCGGTTGATGAGAAACACAACGAGGACAATCGACACCGCAATTAAAATCCAAGCTGACACTGGGTTTTCACCTAATCTTTCTGCAGAGAGCATCCTTGAACAAGGGTTCACTGGAGAAAACGACGGAAACGGCTCAGAGGTTCCCGTGGGTGTGCCGGCAGTGCAGCCAGCGGTGCCGCTTCGGCTAGTTGGAGGAGCCGGACCTTTCCGCGACCCACTCGCGCACCACGGTGGAATCCCAGAGGGTGAGGCCGTGGAGCTTCGTTACCGGCTTGGGGGCGCGGCCTCGGGTGGCATAACTGGTGAACGTGCCACGGGCTGTGCCGGAGTAGTCCGCACATTCAGACGCAGTCCACAATTCATGTCCAGTATCTTCATCAATGATTTTGGGGCGCATACCCCCAGCATACGCAGAGTGCGCTCGTTCTGTCTGGTAACTAAGAAACACCCCTTTTTGCGTTGTGCGGAATCCATGCGCTAACATAACCCAGCACCAAGGGAACGTCGTATAGTGGCTAATACCTCAGCCTTCCAAGCTGAAGACGCGGGTTCGATTCCCGTCGTTCCCTCTCTAAATAATCTCCCGCGGTATCTACTACTGATACCGCGGGAGATTTTTCTTTGCAGGCTTATACCTCGGCGTCGGGTTGAGGCGTATCCTCCCACTCCACCGCGTCGATATCAATGCCGCGCTGGGTCGCCTGCTGCTCCACGCATGCCCGCAGGAAGGGCGCGGCGCCGCGATAGTAGGAGGCGAAGCGCTCATCAGCTTCGTACATGCGGGCGAGCAGCACCTGCTTGGCTAGGGTGCACTCGTAGTAGTGGCTGATGAGCTCAGCATGACGATCTACCAGTGCAGCCGCTGCAGGCGAGCTCGGGCTCACCTCCGCCTCCGCTGCCGCCACGAGATCCTCGACAAAGCCGTCCATGCTCTTTTTCATGTGCGCCCAGCCGGCCTCATCCATGCTCTCGACAGCGGCGCGGCTGGCCGACCATTCTGGGGTGTGGGACCAGCGCTGCTCCGCTTCATCCTGATGGCGCTCCCACTCGGCTTTCCAGGCAGCGGCGTCTCGCGCCAGGCGGGTAGTGGGGTTGGAATGTGTGTCAGACATTGAGTCCTCCTCGACGAAATAGTCCACTAGGTTGTCCACCGCGCGCACTCGAGCGCGCAGCTGGGCTGCATCGGCGGCGAGATGGCGTCGTTGCGCTCGCAAAGAAGAACACACTGCGGAAGGATCGTCCATAATCTCCGCCACTGCCTGCAAAGACATGCCAGTGGCACGAAAAATCAGGACCGCCATGCCGCGGTGCACATCGCCCAGGGTGTAGAGACGATGATCGGCCCACGTGCGCTGGGCGGGGCTAAGCAGCCCAATCTGGTCCCAATAGCGCAGCGTGCGCGTACTCACCCCCAGAAGCTCGGCGACATCACCGATTGTGAACTCGTCCATCTGCAGGCGTCCTTTCCTTGATCTTCACAGCGCGCCGCTGATGCGTGCGCCCGACTATCAGCATCGAGGTTGACGCGGCGTCATACGCAAGCAGAAGCTTATCGACGCCACGAGCACGTCCCATTCTCACTCCCTCCGATCCGGCACGGGCCGACTGTCTCCATTGCAATAAGTAACAGCGCCGAGCAGCTGGTGCTCGGCGCTGTTACGCACAACCTAGGTCAGTGACTGGGTGGGTTACTCCTTGACCCAGCCGATGTTCTCGATCGGCACATCACCGAAGGCCATGGGGCCAACGTTGGCCAGGCCGCTCTTGACGGCGGAGACACCGAGAGCGGTGTTGATCGGAAGGATGCCATAAAGGGCAAGTGCTTCCTTCTCCAGCTCATTGCTTCGCTTGATCTGCTCTTCGCGGGTCGGCAGCTTCTGCAGCTCCGCGATCTTCTCGTCCAGCTCCGGGGTGCCGGTGTTGGAACGGTTCAGCTGAGAGTCAGAGCGGTAGGTCTGGCCGAAGTACGCCACACCATAAGGATCGCTCGAGCTAAAGCCCATCGGGAAGATGTCGTAGTTCTTGCTCTGCAGGGTCTTGGAGAACTCAGAGCTCGGACGGACGTCGATCGAGATGTCGATACCGATATTCTTCAGCATCTGCTGGGTAGCCTGCGCGGAGGACTTCACGAGGTCAGACTCGCCCACGAGCACGTAGCGCAGAGTCAGTTTCTCGCCATCCTTCTCGCGGATACCGTCGGCGCCCTCGGTCCAGCCAGCCTCGTCCAAGATTTGCTTAGCTTCCTCGGGGTGGTAGCCGGCGACAGCCTCGAAGTTATCTTCGTAGTCGTTTTGGAAGGGGTAGAAGACGAAGGAGCCGGGGTTCTCCAGCTTCGCGGGCAGACCCTGGTACCAGATATCCGCGAGCTGTTCGCGATCCAGGCCCTTAGCAAAGGCTTCACGTACCTTGATGTCCTTGAGGATATCCGACTCGCCGTTGAGCAAGAAGAGGGTGTTCTTGGGGGCGCGTCCCACATAGATCTCGGTGTCGGCGAGATCCTTCACTGCCGCATAGTCAGAGCGGGAGCTGGCACTGACCGCGTCGATCTCGCCATTCTTAAAGGCGTTGATCGCTGCCTGGGACTCCATCTGGCGGAAAACACGCTTGTCGAGCTTCGCGGTGTCACCCCACCACTTCTCGTTGCGTACGAAGGTGGCAGTTCCGTTCTGGAAGTCCACATCTTCAATCTTGAACGGGCCGGCGCCCCACTCAGGGTGCACTTCCTTCAGATAGGAGTTGTAGTTATCTGGGTTTGCCAGCTCGGGGTGAGCGATGAAGTTGAACAGGCCTTGCCACCAAGGGTAGGTGCCTGCGAAGGTCACCACCGCTTCCTTATCGGTCTCGCCCTTTTCCACCGATGTGATCTGCTCGTATCCATCAGTAGAGCTGGGAGTGTAGGACTCGTCCTTGCCATCATTGATCTTCCACGTGGTTTCCCACGCGCGCCAGTCAATCGGGGTGCCATCGTTGAAGGTGGCGTCCTCGTTGATCTCATAGGTGAGTTTGGTCTTGCCGTCCTCTTCCTCTTCCTTCACGTCGAGGATGTAGTTCGGGTCGGTCGACCACTCGCCCTCAGGAGAGTAGTGGACGGTCATCGGGTTGTACCAGGACCACATAATGGTGGAGTACAACGTGCCGTCTGCGTGGAAGGGGTTTTGCTGCTCGGAGATCTCGCCGATAGCGGTGGTCAGAGTACCGCCGTCCTTGAGATTGTCGCGGTCTTGCTCATTGAAGTCGGCGTCCGGGACCCCAGCTCCATCCGTAGTGGACACGGATCCAGAGCCATCGTCCCCGCAGGCAGCGAGTGCCAAGGCTGAGGCAGAGAGCACTGCCACCAACTTCTTGGTTGGGGTGTGTAATTTCATGGTGTCACTCATCTCTCTTGAGGGAATGTGAACTAGGGCAATATGAAGTTATAAGCAACCGAGCACTACCGCACGAGACATGACTGGTAGTGATCGGCGCCGTCTACAGGGCGCAGATTAGGAGTTGTCGATTCACAGATCGAGCGATTCGACTCCTCGAGTTCCTCGTAGAGAGGACAGCGAGTGCGGAAGGGGCAGCCGCTAATTTTCTCGGTGGGAGAAGGCAGGTGGTCCTTCAATAGCGTCCGTGTGCGATTGCGCTGGGCAACAGGATCGGGAAGCGGAATGGCCGAGAGAAGCGCTTGGGTATAGGGGTGGCGGGGGTTATCGAAGAGCTCGTCAGTGTCGCCCTTCTCCACGAACTCGCCTAGATACATCACTGCGGCTCGATCGGAAATATGGCGAACTACAGACAGATCGTGGGCCACAAAAAGGTAGCTCACGCCAAGGCGTGCTTTGAGATCGTCCAGGAGATTCAACATGCCAGCTTGGATGGACACGTCGAGTGCGGAGACTGGCTCATCGAGAACAATCAGTTTCGGTTCCGCCGCGAGAGCGCGGGCGAGGGAGATGCGCTGGCGCTGACCTCCCGAGAAGTGGCCGGGGAAGCGATCCACGTGGGTGGGGTTGAGTCCAACAAGCCTCATGAGCTCATAGATGCGCTCGTTTTTATCTCCCTCCCACTCCAAAGCGTCGAGCGGCTCCCGAATGATATCCGCCACGGTCAAGCGAGGATCCAACGACCCCATCGGATCTTGGAACACAATCTGGATATCGCGGCGGAGTAGGCGACGCTCCTTTCGTTTCAGAGTGGTTACATCCTGGCCGCTAATGACCACCTTGCTTGGTTCGCTTGGAGCCAAGTCCATGATTTCCAAGAGGGTCGTGGTCTTACCGGAACCGGACTCGCCCACGATGGCGAAGCACTCTCCTTCACGGATAGTGAAGGACACGTCTTTTACCGCGTGCACATCGCCCACCCTGCGCTTTAACAAGGCCCCCTTGATCAGCGGGAAGGTTTTCTGCAGGTTCTGCACATCAAGCACTATCTCGCGCTGTTCGCGGGGGATGTGTGCCAAGGTGTTCTCCGCGATCTGTGGAGCAGGGAAGATGTCTGCACCGTCGATCGTCCCACGCTCAATTTCTGGACTGCGCACACACGCTGCGTCATGTCCCGGCTCAATGCTGCGCAGACTCGGTTCGGTCTCGAGGCACTGTTCGGTGGCGATGGGGCAGCGCGGCGCGAAGGTGCACTGATCGGGGAGATTGATAGCGATCGGGGGATTTCCCTCGATCGAGGTCAACGACGAGGAGTCGCGTTTCGCCGCCGAGGGAATAGAGCCCAACAATCCCACGGTGTAGGGCATCCTCGGATTATCGAAGAGCTCCTGGACTGGGGCCTGCTCGACGGGGCGGCCGGCGTACATCACCATTACGTCATCGGCCATATCCGCGACCACGCCCATATCGTGGGTGATCATGATGGTGGCCGCGTTGGTCTCGTGCTGTACCTTCTTGATCAACTCCAGTACTTGCGCCTGGATGGTCACATCGAGAGCCGTGGTGGGCTCGTCGGCAATGAGGACTGAGGGGTTGTTGGCGATAGCAATAGCGATCACCACACGCTGCCGCATACCGCCGGAGAACTCGTGCGGAAACGCCTTAGCCCGCCGTTTCGGATCCGGAATACCCACGAGATCGAGCAGCTCGACGGCACGGTCCCATGCTCGCGCCTTCGAGATCTTCTCGTGGCACTGGATGGCCTCCACGATTTGTGTTCCCACATCAAACACGGGAGTCAGAGCGGAGAGCGGATCTTGGAAGATCATGCCGATCTCTTTGCCTCGTACCTTGGACATCTCTGTGTCGCTGAGACCGAGGAGTTCCCGCCCGCCGAGTGTGGCGGAGCCAGTGATCTTCGCATAATCCGGGAGCAGCCCCATGACTGCGAGGGAGGATACGGACTTACCGGAGCCGGACTCGCCAACGATGCCGAGTGTCTGTCCGGGCTTAAGGTCGAAGGAGACACCGCGCACGGCGTCGACGTTTCCCGCCTCGGAGGGAAAAGCGACGTGAAGGTCTTTGACTGAGAGGACTGGCGTGGTCATGTGTTATGCCTTTCCTGCTGCGGCGGAGTTGGGGTCGAGGGCGTCACGAAGACCATCGGCGATGAACGCCATGGACACGGTCAGAAGGGTGAGTACCGCCGCGGGGAAGTAGAACTCCCATGGCGAGACCTGAACGCTCGATGCGCCAGAGGAGAGGAGCGTGCCGAGCGAGACGTCGGGCAGCTTCACACCGAGCCCCAAGAAGGAGAGTCCGGTTTCACTCATCACGGCGCTGACCACTCCCAGCGTGAGGTTGATAACCAGCAGTGAGCCGATGTTCGGAATGAGGTGGCGCACCACGATGCGTGCATTGGATACGCCCATGTAGCGGGCCGCCTTAACGTACTCGCGTTCCCGCACGGAAATGGTCATGGACCAGATGACGCGGGCGGGGAACATCCAGCCGAAGGCGATCAACACGACGATGAGGATCTTCCAGTCGCCGCCAGATCCGGAGACCAAGAGGGCGAGGATAAGAAAGGTCGGCACCACGAGTAGGAAGTGAATAACACCCAAGATGGCTTTCTCTGGGCGTCCACCAAGAAGGGCAGCTGTGGTTCCGATAAGGGCGGACAGTGCGGTGGTGGCCACAGAGACGACTACGGCGATCACCAGCGAGCGCCGCAACCCCTGGATCACCATGGCGTAGAGGTCATTGCCCGAGGCGCTGGTGCCAAACCAATGCTCAGAATTGGGCTGCACGCCGAGGGCGGTGAAGTCGGAAAAGTCATAGGCGTACTTCGCGGTCAGCGGGCCCACCGTGGCAAAGACAACGAGAAGAAGGAACACCACGGCGCCGGCAACCGCCATTTTGTTCCGCATGAATCGGCGAGCGTAGAGCTTCAGGCGCGAAATCGGCTTGCCCCCAGCGAGGTGATCGTGCTCGAGCTGGGTTTGTGCCTTATCGATCTCCTGCTCGGTCACAGAGGCGATCGCGCTCTGCGTCGAGGGCGAACTCGCCGCAGTGAAGTCATTAGTCGGGAGGGCGTTGGCGTTGACATCCTCAGAGTCGTCAGCGCCATTGTTTCGGAATTCTTTGCGCATTGTTAGTTCACCCGCACTCGAGGATCAAGAATGACAACCAGGATGTCGGAAAGGATCGCGCCGATCGCGGTCATGAGCGCTCCGAAAGCGGCCACGGCTACGGTGCCATGGATGTCATTGCTGTTGAGGGTCTGCAGGAAGTACTTGCCCATACCGTTCCACGCGAAGATCGTCTCGGTCATGATCGCGCCGGTGAACACACCGGTAATGGAAAAGGCCACGGACGTTGCCACCGGAATAGCAGAGGTGCGCAGCGCATGGCGGCGAATAGCTTGGTTGCGCGTCATGCCCTTTGCCCGAGCTGTCCGCACATAATCGGCGTCGATATTGTCGAGCAGCATGGAACGCTGCATGAAGTGATAGCCCGCATAGGAGATGATTACCAGCGAAATTGTTGGTAGAGCGAGGTGCTGGGCTGCGTCAATCACCTTTGGGATAAAGCCTTCGACTCCGATTGATGAGGCCCCTGTGACGTAGAAGATGGTTTTTCCAGCCTGCTGGTTGATCTTTACAGCCGCCCATACAAAGAAGATCGACGCCACAACAACATGGATGTTCATGGTGACGATCGAGAAGAACTGGAAGAACCGATCGCCCGGCTTGTACTGGCGAGAGGCCGTGAACACGCCGATGCTTACGCCAACGAGAACAGACAGGATGGTGGCAAGCAGTAGGAGTCGCGCGGACACCCAGATGCGGTAGGAGATTTCATCATTGACTGAATCTCCGAGTGGGGATAACCCCCAGTTCCAGTGGAACAAGATGTCCGTTAGCCAGGTCCACCACCGTTCCAAGATGGGGTCTTTATCGTTGAGATTTTTCGGGGCGAGGATGGCGTCGATCCTCTCCTCCGGAATCGCTGGACGCCTACCTGCGTAGTTCGACCGAGGGTCGAGGAATGCGGAGGCCAAGAAGAACGTGATGTTGACCGCGATAAAAATCATCGCGAACCAACCAGCGATCTTCTTTAGTAGGTACTTCGCCATAGGGGCGCATCCCTTCGTTTTCGCTTTGGTGCCGGTGTCGAGCAGCAGTTGGGCCACTGCAGTGATGCCCTCAGAACATCGGATCCTCTCGATCTCAAGGGGCCACGGGAAAGCTAGACAGCCGCTGATCTATCTTAGGAAAATATTAGCACAAAAGTGACTACCGCCACATTTAGAGGGTTTGCGGGAAGTTCAACTTAGGGGGTGGTTGTGTGTAGGTCCATGGTGGCGGCACTCCTTGTGTAACCTGCTCCGCCGTAAGCGTTGGAAGGGGCGATCGCTCACCGTCTAAATATTTCCAAAAGACATTTTCTGCGGTGGAGGGTTGGCTATCGAGGTTTATGTCTGACGTCTATGGGGGCCGTATTGGGCAGCATTAGGGAGAGTCTGCGGGTACTTGGCTTTGGTTCGTGTTAGGTGTGGTGAGTGGGGAGGGGGGGGCGTGTCTGCTGTGTGCTTCCGGGTGTGAGAATCCCCCCTCGAAAAAGGGGGGGGGGCATGTATGGCGAAGGTCATGGGATACCCATCTCTCTCTGTGGGACGCTGGACGACTGGCGTTAGGGCTGTCTTAGTGAGATCTCAGCCACGTGGGTGGCGGTGTGGAACTACTGGGTGCGCGTGAGGGGCGGGGTGTGCGCGGGAGCCCTTGTCTGGCTTGGGGTGGCGTGAGAAAAACGGCACAGCTATCTGTTGCAGCGGCTGCGCTTTGAGGGGGGGATAAAAGCATTCCTAGCGGGGTAAATGCGCGTAGTGGGCACCCTATTGTGAGGCGGGTAGTGTTGCTACTTGTAGACTACGTAGGAGCTCGAGGGCATCGGGCTAATACGACACAACGGGACGTGGCGCAGCTTGGTAGCGCACCTGCTTTGGGAGCAGGGGGTCGCAGGTTCAAATCCTGTCGTCCCGACGAGGGATATCGAGCGCTTCGGCGCGAGATGTCCACATATATCGACAATGAGGGCTCGTAGGGGCACTACGCTTCAGCCGGTGAAGCACCAACGTGACACCGCAAGAGAGCGCGGCTACTACGGGCCCTCAGACATAGCAGATCATCATCGTACGCAGTAAGAAAATTCAGGAGAGTGACTCGTGAAGAGTTCCGTCGAAAAGCTGAACGACACCCGCGTTAAGGTTACGGTTGAGGTTCCCTTCGAGGAACTCTCGTCCGAGTTTGACCAAGCCTATAAGGCTATTGCACAGCAGGTGCAGGTTCCCGGTTTCCGTAAGGGCAAGGCTCCGCGCCAGCTCATCGATGCTCGTTTCGGCCGCGGCCCTGTCATCGAGCAGGTTGTTAATGACATGCTGCCGTCTCGCTATAGCCAGGCCGTGGAAGAAAATGAGCTCGTGGTGCTCGGCCAGCCCGAGATTGACATCACCAAGATCGAAGACGGCGAGCTCGTCGAGTTCGTCGCCGAGGTGGACGTCCGTCCCGAGATCACCCTCCCGTCCTTCGAAGACATTAACGTTGAGGTGCCGCCGCTGAAGGTGGAGGATGCCGCTGTGGAGAAGGAGCTCGAGGAGCTTCGTTCCCGTTTCGGCACTCTCAAGACCGTGGAGCGCGCCGCTCAGGAGGGCGACTTCGTGAGCATCGACCTCCACGCCGAGGTCGATGGCGAGGTCATCGAGGACTCCAAGACCGAGGGCATGTCCTACAACATCGGTTCCGACGACCTGATTAAGGGGCTGGACGAGGCCCTCACCGGTCTGTCTGTTGGCGAGTCCACCAGCTTCGAATCCGAGCTGCACATGGGCGAGCACGCCGGCGAGCAGGGCGAGATCACCGTCACCCTGCAGTCCGTCAAGGAGCGCGAGCTTCCCGAAGTGGACGATGAGTTCGCCATGATGGCCTCTGAGTTCGACACCGTCGACGAGCTCCGCGAGTCTCTCGAGAAGAAGGTGGAAGAGGATGCCAAGGGCAGCCAGGCCGCCGCTATTCGCGATGAGGTTCTCTCCGCAGCGCTCTCCCAGTCCGAGTTCCCGCTGCCGGAAGGTGTCGTCGAGGAGCAGGTAAAGGCTCAGCGTGACCAGCTGCTGCAGCAGGTCGGCGGCGACGAGAAGATCCTAGACACCCTCCTTGAGGCTCAGGGCACCAGCCGTGAGAAGTTCGATGAGGACGCCCGCACCTCCGCCGAGGATGCAGTGCGCAACCAGCTCTTCCTCGACCGTCTGGCCGAGGAGCTCGAGCCTGAGGTCACCGAGCAGGAGATGTCCGATCACATCATGTTCACCGCCCAGCGCTACGGCATGGAGCCGGCCCAGTTCTTCGGCCAGCTGCAGCAGTCCGGTCAGCTCGGCGCGCTCTTCGCTGATGTGCGCCGCGGCAAGGCTCTCGCCGAGGCTATCTGCAAGGTGAGCGTTAAGGACACCGAGGGCAACGAGGTGGATCCGGCCCAGTACTTCGGCGATGAGGAGCCGGAGTCCGAGTCGGAAGCTGAGTCCGAGTAAATTCGAGACTGCAGCGCAAAGCCTTGAGGCAGTGCCGCACCGCATGGGTGCGGTGCTGCCTTTCGTTTTCTGCTGTACGTCGTGACACGGTGGGAGATACCCCTAAGCTGTGAGCGAACAAAGCTGACTCTGCTCCCGCCACAGCGGTAGCCTGAAGTGACGAGATATTGGGATTCAAAGGAGAAACAATGACCACCCCACACATGACAAACGCAGCCGCAGGACTCAACCTGAGCGACTCCGTCTTTGAGCGCCTCCTCCGCGAGCGCATCATCTTCCTCGGAAGCCAGGTGGACGATGAGATTGCCAACAAACTCTGCGCCCAGATTTTGTTGCTCTCGGCAGAGGATCCCAACCGGGACATTTCCCTCTACATCAATAGCCCTGGCGGTTCCGTTACCGCCGGCATGGCTATCTTCGACACCATGAAGTACGCCCCGTGCGACGTTGCCACCTATGGCATGGGTCTCGCGGCATCGATGGGGCAGTTCCTGCTTTCTGCCGGCACCAAGGGCAAGCGTTTCGCTTTGCCCCACGCCCGTATCATGATGCACCAGCCATCCGCAGGAGTGGGAGGCACCGCGGCGGATATCGCTATTCAGGCGGAACAGTTCGCCTATACCAAGAAAGAAATGGCTGAGCTCATCGCCGAGCACACCGGCCAGCCTGTGGAGCAGATTGTGAAAGACTCCGACCGTGACCGCTGGTTCACCGCCCAGCAGGCTAAGGACTATGGTTTCGTGGATCACGTGATCGAGTCCGCCAAGGGCACTATTAATAACTAATCCACCCCCACGACTAAGGAGCCTTTCACTATGCAGATGCCACAGTCCCGCTATATCCTGCCGTCCTTCCTTGAGCAGTCCGCTTATGGCACCAAGGAGTCGAATCCCTATAACAAGCTTTTCGAGGAGCGCATCATCTTCCTCGGCGCCCAGGTGGATGACACCTCGGCCAATGACATCATGGCGCAGTTGCTGGTGCTGGAGTCGCAGGACCCGGACCGCGATATCACCATGTACATCAATAGCCCCGGCGGATCGTTCACCTCGCTGATGGCGATTTATGACACCATGCAGTACGTCCGCCCCGACGTATCTACCGTCTGCCTCGGCCAAGCTGCCTCCGCAGCCGCCGTGCTACTCGCCGCCGGCGCCCCCGGTAAGCGTGCCGCGCTGCCGAATGCCCGCGTGCTTATTCACCAGCCCGCCACCCAGGGTATTCAGGGCCAGGTCTCAGACCTCGAGATCCAAGCCGCCGAGATCGAGCGCATGCGCACCCTCATGGAGGAGACGCTGGCCCGTCACACCGGTCAGAGCGCGGAACAGATTCGCATTGATACCGACCGCGATAAGATCCTCACCGCTGAGGCGGCTAAGGACTATGGCATCGTGGACCAAGTCTTCGACTACCGCAAGCTCAACGGCTAGTCCGTCTGCAGAACGAGCGCAACGGCGGGCGATACCTTCCATGAGAGAGGGTATCGCCCGCCGTTTTTATGTCGTGACGCCGTTTGGGTGGCCTACCATTCACCGCACAGACGAGAGCTCCCCTCCTCGAGCAGGCGAGGAGGGGAGCTGTGGTGCTAGCACCCGAGCTGGACCGCCGAGGGGCGGCCGAGGATGCTCAGCGGAAACTTGTTAGCTGAAGGACTCGACGAAGGTGCCGTCTTCATTCGGCATGATGTGGATGGTCTTGCCGGTGAAGGTCTGCTCCCAGCCGCCATCAACCTCGCGCTCAGCCTCGGTGGGGGCGCCGATCTCAGAATCTAGGCCGCCCTCGTTCTGCCATACCTTCCACATACCGCCGATAACGGGGTAGGTGCCGGCGTCGCTCTTAACGAAGGCAGCGTTCTCGTACTCGGCAACGGTCACGCCGTCGCGCTCATAGGCGGAGACGAAAGCTCCGGCGTTTTCGCCGTACATGTCGTAGGACTCAGCAGCCTCGGCGATCTCAGAGGGCAGGTCAGCCTCGGCGACGTCCATGGCATCCTTGTGATTCATGGCGTCCTTGGCGTCGTCCATGGCGTTCTCAGCCTTGTCCTTGGCATCGCTAGCGGCATCCTCGGCATCGTCCTTGGCGTCACCGGCGGCGTCGCTGACCTCAGAGGCGGCAGAGCTTACGGAATCGGTGGCATCGGACACGGCGTCAGAGGCGTCATCGCTAGAGCAAGCGGCAAGGCCGAGCAATAGGGTGGAACCAGCGATTGCGGTGACGGTGCGCAGGGTGTTTTTACGCATAATCAAACTCCTTGAGTAAATAGGTTCGTTGAGAAAAGTGGACCATGCAGGGCTGATGGGCCGTGCAGTAGGCCTTCCGTATTAACTGTAGTGCTCATTGATCCGATATCAAATTAAACCTGAGAATGTTATGGATATGTGACGATTATGGGAGTAGTGCACAATCGGCATATTTCCCTCAGGTCTGCTTTTAATCTTCCTTAATCGCAATTAATGTGAGGTGTAACTTCTACTAAGCAAAGGTTTGCATTCCCTAAAAAATTCTCCTTATGGGGTTCCTCGGCGCCGCAGGGTGGGGCCGTGCGAGGCTGCGAGGAATAGCTCCGAGCGCAGAGTGGTTGAAGGGCGGTGTCCTCGGCGGGGTCGCTGCCTCTCGCGGGAGCGGAGGCGCTAGAGTAGGTAGGACGCACTCGGCTCCTGCCGCACAACAAACGAGACGTAAATGAGGGTTTTTCCAGCTTATGGCACATATGCAAGAGACCGCTGACCTGTTGAAGTGCTCCTTCTGTGGAAAGAGCCAGAAGCAGGTGAAAAAGCTCATTGCAGGTGGCGGAGTCTACATCTGTGATGAGTGCATCGAGCTGTGTAATGAGATCATCGAGGAGGAACTCAATACCGCCGCGCAGGAGGAGGCGGAGGATAGTCGCCTGCCTCGCCCGCGCGAGATCGCGGAGTTTCTCGATGAGTACGTGATCGGCCAAGACGAGGCCAAGCGGGTTCTCGCTGTGGCGGTGTATAACCACTACAAGCGCATGCGCCAAGTTGGCGCCTCCTTCTCCATGGGGGAGGACGAGGTGGAGATCGCCAAGTCCAATATCCTCATGCTGGGACCCACCGGTTCGGGCAAGACCTATCTCGCTCAAACCTTGGCTCGGTTGCTCAACGTCCCCTTCGCTATCGCCGACGCCACTTCCCTTACCGAGGCCGGCTATGTGGGCGAGGATGTGGAAAACATTCTGTTGAAGCTCCTGCAAGCCGCGGAGTTTGATGTAGATCGCGCTCAAACGGGCATCATTTACATTGATGAGATCGACAAGATCTCTCGGAAGTCTGAAAACCCCTCCATCACGCGTGATGTCTCAGGTGAAGGCGTGCAGCAGGCTTTGCTGAAGATCTTAGAGGGCACTGTGGCCGCTATTCCACCGCAGGGCGGGCGCAAGCACCCGAATCAGGAGTTTATCCAGCTCGATACCTCTAATATTCTCTTCATCGTCGCCGGTGCGTTCTCTGGTTTGGAGAAGGTGATCGAGGAGCGACGGGGTAAGAAGGGCTTGGGCTTCGGTGCGGAGGTGCGCTCCCTCAAGCCGGAGACCACAGAGAATATTTTCACCGAGGTGCGCCCGGAAGATCTGGTGAAGTTTGGGCTAATCCCAGAGTTCATAGGCCGCCTGCCCGTAGTAGCTTCGGTGGGTAACCTCGACCGTGAGGCCCTAGTGAAGGTCCTTACCGAGCCGAGAAATGCCCTCGTCAAGCAGTACGAGCGTCTCTTCGAGATGGATGGAGTTTCCCTCCACTTCACGGAGGAGGCATTGGCCTCTATCGCCGATCAGGCCTTGGAGCGTAAGACCGGTGCACGCGGCCTGCGTGCAATTATGGAAGAGATCTTGGTACCCATCATGTACACGGTCCCAGATCGCGAGGATGTTTCCACCGTCACCATAACCGGCGCTGCTGCCCGTGGGGAAGGGGAGCCGGAATACTCTGCAGAAGGAGACGGTGCGGAAAAAACTGCCTAAGGACGAAGCGTCACACCGGCGCATACAGGAAGGCCAGCCCAACGGGGCTGGCCTTTTTCTGCGAAAGCATGTGGCTGGGAGGGCGTCGATAAGCGCCAATCTTAAGAGCTGCCGTAGAGGCTGTCTTCCATGGAATAGATGTCCTCGCCTCCAGCCTGATTGTCGTGCTTGAGGTGCGTGGTGGCATCGGCGCTGAGATAGCTCATCCCGCCACTGGACTGCATATTAGAGGTCAAAAAGCTCAACACGGTATCCACCGCCATGCGGCGCATGCCTTCGGTATTCTCCTGGGACAACAGGTTAACGTTGTAGAGATTGAGGTATGCGGAATAGTAGGTGCTGCGCATGAGGGTGGGCGCGATGATGATGGTGTAGATATCGATCACCGAAATCCCCGGCCGGAATGCTCCCGAATCCTGGCCGAGCATCAGTAGCTTCTCCATGTGCAGCATCGCCTGGGACTGATCCGCGAAGGGGCCGGAGAGCTCCATGTTGGCCTGATTCTGCTGGGATTCCATCACCAATAGCCGTGCAGCCAGTGGGTGTGCGGTGATTTGGTCATAGATCGCTTCCGCCATGGAGCGCATACCCTCCACCGGCACGGCGGTCTCGAGGGCCTGTTCATCAATGACTGGGCGCAGATCGGCGATGGCGCGCTGGATCACCCGCACATACAGCCCGCGCTTATCGCCAAAGTGATAGTGGATCATGCGCTTGGACATCCCAGACTCGCTGGCGATGGCCTTGAGTCGGGAATCTTTGAAGCCGTGCGTGGCGAATGTGCGCAGCGCTACCTTCACCACATGCTCCGGAGTGACCCCCTCCTCATTCTCTGGGGCGGTGGCCGCAGCGGAGTCCGCCTCGGGGGTGGTGGGTAGTGGCATGCTGCCGTCTTCGAAATTCAAGGGAGCGAGATCTTCTCCCGCATACACTGAGGACTGCGCGGCGTCCGCAGAGGTGTATTTATAGGGCGAGGAGTCAGATGTCATGATTGCGCGTTATCCTCCTTGAGATCGGGCCACTGACGTCCGTTCTGGGTGGGTCGTGCGGCCGTCACGTGCGGTGTTCCTTCAACTATTCAATCGTGCCCTCACGCTCCTCGCGGTGAAGCACAACGGGCAGGGGTGGTGTCCTTTCCACCCCAAATTATGGTACTACCCGCATATTCCTCCGACCGTGAGTACGAAGCTCATCACACCATTTAGGGGTTGGTATTCCCTCACCCGCGTGTGGTGTTAGATCCGTACTTTTTCGCTTATCGACGCTCACTCGGCGGGGCCAGCGGCATGCCCGTTTTATTGGCCTACACACAAGGGTTCGGACAGGAAAGTTCCGAGTTTGTGGTGTTTCCGTGGGTATTATCCCAGATTTCAGACATGTGATGTGTGCAATCAAACAAGCAAAACACGATCGGACTCGCTATGCTGGGCTCAAAGTACTCTACTAAGAAAGGGCAAGGCCACATCATGTCCCAGTCCCCCAAGAAAATCGTCGTCACCGGTGCCGCCGGCCAGATCTCCTACTCCCTGCTGTGGCGCATCGCCAACGGCGATGTCTACGGCAAGGATGTTCCCGTGGAGCTGAAGCTCCTCGAGATTCCTGAGGCCGTCAAGGCCACGGAGGGCGTGGCCATGGAGCTGCTGGATTCCGCCTTCCCGCTGGTGAAGAACATCGACATCACCGATGACGCCGCTGTGGCCTTCGATGGTGCCAATGCAGCGTTCCTTGTGGGCGCCAAGCCGCGCGGCAAGGGCGAGGAGCGCTCCGCGCTGCTGCAGGCCAATGGCAAGATCTTTGGCCCGCAGGGCAAGGCTATTAACGATCACGCCGCTGATGATGTGCGCGTGCTCGTGGTGGGTAATCCGGCCAATACCAACGCCTTGATCGCCATGTCCGCCGCCAAGGATGTGCCCCACGAGCGCTTCAACGCCATGATGCGCCTGGATCACAACCGTTCCATCTCGCAGCTGGCCACCAAGCTGGACAAGGATGCCGCCGACTTCGAGAACATGGTCGTGTGGGGCAACCACTCCGCCACTCAGTTCCCGGACATCACCTACGCCACCGTGAATGGCGAGAAGGTCTCCGATCTGGTGGATCACGAGTGGTATGTCAACGAGTTCGTGCCGCGCGTGGCCAAGCGTGGCGCGGAAATTATCGAGGTGCGCGGTAAGTCCTCCGCTGCCTCCGCTGCCTCTTCCGCCATTGATCACATGCACGACTGGATCAACGGCACCAGCAGCTGGGCCTCCGCCGCCGTTCCGGGCACCGGCGCCTATGGCGTGCCCGAGGGTATCCTCGCCGGCCAGCCCACCATCTGCGAAAACGGTGAATGGAAGATCGTCGAGGGTCTCGACATCTCCGAGTTCCAGGCTGAGCGTATTGCCGCGAACGTCAAGGAGCTGCTCGGGGAGCGCGCCGCCGTGGAGAACGCCGGCCTGCTCTAACATCTCGTGCGCGCCATCGGGTGCGTTCTTCTGCTACCGCCAGGTTCCCCTATGTGGGGTCTGGCGGTTTTTGCTTGCTTCCCCCTCCTGCGGCGATGTACATTAGACAAAGTTAGCCAAACCTAAAATTAGGAGGACTAAGATGAGCGCCCCGACGCGCACCAGTGAGCTTCCGGTTGAGCGCTCGCTCAATAGCCACCACCTCTCCCCACGCGAGTCCGCGGCCATTGCCGCAGCCTTCAAGGTCTTGGGTGATCCCACCCGCCTGCGCCTGCTCTCTCTCGTGGCCTCGGATAGCTCGATGTCCTCGGCACAATTGGAAGAGATTCTGGAGATTTCCCAGCCCACAGTGAGCCATCACCTCAAGAAGTTGCACGAGGTGGGGCTCATTCATCGTTATCAGCAGGGTCGGCGGGTGCGCTACACCATCAGCGATGAGCAGTTCGCCCATTTGGCTCGTTTGCTCATGCCTTAAAGGCTCGGGTGGGCGTCGATAAGCGACGGGCTAAGATGGGAGAAATACGAACGACTTCTATCTTGAAGGGGGAGTGCCAACCCGTATGGCCAACCGCAGCGAGCAGCTTCCAAAAAGCTGGGACCCATCGACCGTTGAACCCGAGCTCTACCAGCGGTGGGTAGACGCCGGATACTTTACTGCGGACCCGGCCTCCGAGAAGCCGCCGTTTTCTATAGTGCTGCCGCCGCCGAACGTCACCGGCCAGCTCCACATGGGCCACGCGCTCGACCACACCCTGATGGACTCCATTGTGCGCCGCAAGCGCATGCAGGGTTATGAGGTGCTGTGGCTGCCGGGCATGGACCATGCCGGTATCGCCACCCAGACCAAGGTGGAGGCGATGCTGAAGGAAACCGAAGGCAAGGATCGCTTCGACTACAGTCGCGAAGAGTTTGTCGAGAAGGTCTGGGAGTGGAAGCGCCAATACGGCGGCACCATTACCCGCCAGATGCGTGCCATCGGTGACTCCGTGGATTGGTCCAAGGAACGCTTCACCATGGACGAGGGGCTATCCGAGGCGGTACAGACCATCTTCAAGCAGCTCTATGACGCTGGCATGATCTACCGCGCGAACCGCTTGGTGAACTGGTCGCCGGTGCTGGAGACGGCCGTGTCCGATATCGAGGTCGAGTACAAGGATGTGGAAGGCGAGCTCGTCTCCATGCGCTATGGCTCTCTCGACGATGCCGAGCCGCACGTCATTGTGGCCACCACCCGTGTGGAGACGATGCTCGGCGACGTCGCCGTGGCCGTCCACCCCGATGATGAGCGCTACCGCGATCTCGTCGGCACCACCTTGCCGCACCCCTTCCGTGATGATCTCTCCTTGCAGGTCATCGCAGATGATTATGTGGACCCGGAGTTCGGTACCGGCGCGGTGAAGATCACCCCGGCGCATGATCCCAATGACTATGAGATGGGCCTGCGCCACGATCTGGACATGCCCATCATCATGGACAAGAAGGGCCGCATCGCTGATACCGGCACCCAGTTCGATGGTCTGACCCGCGAAGAGGCCCGCGTTGCCGTGCGCGAGGCGCTCGCCGCCGAGGGGCGCATCGTCAAAGAAATCCGGCCCTATGTGCACTCCGTGGGCCACTCCGAGCGCAGCGGCGAGCCGATCGAGCCGCGCCTTTCTCAGCAGTGGTGGGTGAAGGTCGAGGAGCTGGCCCGCATGGCTGGCGATGCGATCCGCGAGGGCGATACCGTCGTGCACCCGACCTCCTTGGAGCCGCGCTACTTCGAGTGGGTCGACAATATGCACGATTGGTGTATCTCTCGCCAGCTGTGGTGGGGCCACCGCATCCCCATCTGGTACGGCCCCGAGGGCGATGTGCTCTGTCTCGGCCCGGGCGAGGAGGCCCCCGCAGGCTATGAGCAGGACCCCGATGTATTGGACACCTGGTTCAGCTCGGCGCTGTGGCCGTTTTCCACCATGGGCTGGCCCGCCGATACCGAGATGCTGGCCAAGTTCTATCCCACCTCGGTGCTGGTGACCGCCTATGACATCCTCTTCTTCTGGGTGGCGCGCATGATGATGTTCGGCACCTTCGCCGCCACCCAAACCGAGTTGGGTACCGCGGCCGCGGGGCGCCCGCAGATTCCCTTCCGCGACCTCTACCTGCACGGCCTGGTGCGCGATGAGCGCGGCCGCAAGATGTCGAAGTCTTTGGGCAATGGCATTGACCCGATGGAGTGGGTGGAGCGCTTCGGCGCCGATGCCCTGCGCTTCGCCCTCGCCCGCGGCGCCAACCCTGGGGTGGATCTGCCCTTGGGTGAGGATGCTGCCCAGAGCGCCCGCAACTTCTCCACCAAGCTGTTTAACGCCACCCGCTTCGCGCTGATGAATGGCGCCGAGGTGGGCGAGCTGCCCGCGCGCGCCGAGCTGAGCGACGCCGACCGGTGGATCCTCGACCGCCTCAACGAGGTGGTGGGCACCGTCAATCGCTATCTCGATGACTATCAATTCGCGAAGGCGAATGAGGAGCTCTACCACTTCACCTGGGATGAGCTCTGCGACTGGTATCTCGAGATCGCCAAGGTGCAGATCCCGCGCGATAACGACACCGCTAGCGAGGCCGAGCGCCACCGTGGCGCCATTACCCAGCGGGTCCTGGGCCACGCCCTCGATACCGTGCTGCGGCTGCTACACCCCACCATGCCCTTCGTCACCGAGGTGCTGTGGACCGCGCTCACTGATGGCGAAAGCCTCGTGGTCGCCTCCTGGCCGGAGGCTGAGGAGCGGGACAGCGATGAGACCGCGCAGCGCCGCATCGACGATACGGTCAAGCTCATCACCGAGATTCGCCGCTTCCGCTCCGATCAGGGCGTCAAGCCCTCGCAGAAGGTGCCGGCTCGGGTGGACTTCGCCCGCGCCGACCTCGATAATCAGCGCGAGGTCATCACCTCCTTGGCACGCCTCGATGCCCCCGGTGAGGGCTTCAACGCCAGCGCCAGCGTGGAGGTGCGTCTCAGCGCCGCCACCGTCAGCGTGGACCTGGATACCTCCGGCACCGTGGACACTGCGGCCGAGCGCAAGCGCCTGGAAAAGGATCTGAAGAACGCCGAGAAGGAACTCGAGACCACCGCGAAGAAGCTGGGTAATGAGAACTTCCTCGCCAAGGCCCCCGAGGCCGTGGTGGAGAAGATTCGCGCTCGCCAGCAGGTGGCCCGCGAAGAGTTCGACCGCATTAGCAAGCGACTTGAGCAGCTCTCATGAAGGATCAGGAAGAATTCGGAGAGCTAGAACTCTCCGAGACCGGATTGAGTTTGCCTATCGACGTCAACCAGGAGGTAGAGCAGCCGGAATCCCAGGAGATCACGCCTGCGGATATGCAGGCGCTCGCCGCCTGCGAGGCGGAGCTGGATCTGCGCTGGCCGGAAACCAAGCTGGATCCCAGCCTGGAGCGCATTGAAAAGCTCATGGATCTGCTGGGATCGCCGCAGCGCAGCTATCCCACCATTCACGTGGCGGGCACCAATGGTAAAACCTCCACGGTGCGGATGATCGAATCCTTGTTGCGTGCGTTCCACCGGCGTACCGGCCGCACGACCAGCCCGCATCTGCAGCTGGCGACCGAACGCATCGCCATCGATGGCCAGCCGATCCACCCGCGCGACTATGTGCGCACCTGGGAGGAGATCAAGCCCTACGTGGAGATGGTGGACGCCTCCTCGGAGGTGCCCATGTCTAAGTTCGAGGTGCTCACCGCCATGGCCTACGCCGCCTTCGCTGACGCCCCCGTGGACGTCGCCGTGGTGGAGGTGGGCATGGGCGGCCGCTGGGACGCCACCAACGTGATCAACGCGGATGTCGCCGTGATTATGCCCATCGGGGTCGATCACACGGACTATCTCGGCGACACTCTCGAGGAGATCGCCGCGGAAAAAGCCGGCATCATCAAGCCCCGCTGGGATGCCTCCGATTTGCTGACCCCGCCCGACAATGTGGTGGTCGTGGGCAATCAGGAGCCTGCGGCGATGGATGTGGTACTGCACCGCGCCGTGGAATCCGATGCCGCCGTGGCTCGGTATGGTCACGAGTGTGGCGTGCTCAGCTCCACGGTGGCGGTGGGCGGCCAAGACATCAGCATTCGCGGCCTGGCCGGGGATTATGAGGATATTTTCCTGCCGCTATCGGGTGCCCACATGGCGCACAATGCCGCCTGCGCTTTGGCCGCCGTGGAGGCATTCTTCGGCGCCGGTCCGGGACGCGCCCTCGATCTGAACACGGTGCGCGAGGGCTTCGGCACGGTCAGCTCCCCTGGCCGTTTGGAGCGCGTGCGGTCTACCCCGAGCGTGTTCGTGGATGCCACCCACAACCCGCATGGCGCGGCAGCGCTGGCGCAGGCGCTCGACCGCGACTTCAACTTCCGCCGCCTCGTCGGCGTGCTCGGGATTCTCGGAGATAAGGACGCCCGCGGCCTGATGCAGGCCGTGGAGCCGGTGCTGGACGAGGTGGTCATTACCCAGAACACCTCCCCGCGGGCCAGCGATGTCTATGAGCTTGCGGAGACCGCCCGCGAAATCTTCGGGGAAGAGCGCGTGCATGTGGCCGAGCAGCTGCCCACCGCCGTCGAGCTGGCCATCGAGTTGGCCGAAGACACCGGCGAGGCAGGGGAGATGGTCTCTGGCTCCGGTGTAGTGATTACCGGATCGGTGGTCACCGCCGGGGAGGCCCGCGCCCTGTTTGGAAAGGAACCAACATGAGCAAGAACGTGGAATACGGTCCGCTCGGTCCAGGCCACGCCCCCGATAAAGACCCCATGAAGGGGCTGCGCGGGGTGATGGCGGGCATTTTGAGCATGGAGTCCATCTCTTTGCTGCTGGTGCTCACCGTGATCCTGCGCGTGGATGGCGGCTCCTATTGGACCACCTTCAACTGGGTATATGTGAGCGCGGTAGGCGTGGCACATATGGTGCTGGCCTTCATGATGAAAGCCCGCTGGGCGCTGCCCGCCATTTGGGTGCTCCAAATCTTTGCCCTCGCAGGGATCATCGTGCACGTGTCCATGGGCATCATGGCCCTAGTCTTCATCGTGGTGTGGGCCTATGTGTTCTACCTGCGCAAGAACATTCTTGAGCGGATGCGGCGTGGCTATCTCGCCAGCCAGCACACCTAAAGCGGTCGAGACCTATGCGTAATTCCCAACGCGATCTCTATCAGCTCATCGGCCTATCGGCGCTGATCGTGGGCGCCTCAGTGCTCGGGGCGCATCCCCTCATTACCCTGGCGTTATTGGTGCTCATGCCGGTGATACTCGCCGCATGGACGCGGCACCGCCGAGAAGAGCAACGCGGCATCATTCGGCTGTCTCGGCAGCAGCGGAAGCAGCTGGCACAGCTCGACGATCCTGCTGCGGCCACCCGCCTCGCGTATTGGTTTCCCGGCGCCGGGGCCAAGACGGTCAAAGCCGCCCTCGATAAGGAGAGACATGAATAAAGAAATAATGATCAGCCTCCTCGGAGTGGTGATCACTGCCATCGGGGTGGTGCTCATGCTTATCGACGGCAACTTCGGTGGCTGGATGTTTATCGCCAGCCTTATCCTGCTGGTGATCTTCGCGGTCACCTCATGGTCGCAGTACACTCGGGCGAAGAACCCGCGCCCCGTGGAACTCGGCGTGGAGCAGCGTCGGCATGTGCGTGAGCTCAAGGCCACGGATACCGCGGCCGCCGTCAAACAGGTGCGGCGCTATGACCGCCGGGTCACACTCCAGGAGGCCATCGACTACGTCGACGGGCTCTGACCTGCATTCATGCCGGCGGTGGGGAGGATTCTGCCCGCGCGCGATCCTGGTGCATTAGAGTAGGAAACCATGACTGAACGTACACTCATCCTGATTAAGCCCGACGGTGTGAACCGTGGACTGGTGGGCGAGATTATCGCCCGTATCGAGCGCAAAGGCCTGAAGTTCGCGGCACTGGATCTGCGCGTCGCCGATAAGGAGACCGCCGAGAAGCACTATGCAGAGCACTCCGATAAGCCTTTCTTCGGCGAGCTGGTGGACTTCATCACCTCCGCACCGCTGATCGCTGGTGTGGTGGAGGGGCCCCGCGCCATCGAGGCATGGCGCCAGCTGGCCGGCGGCACCGATCCGGTGTCCAAGGCCGCCCCGGGCTCCATCCGTGGCGACTACGCCCTGGAGGTAGCCGAGAACGTGGTGCACGGTTCCGACTCTCCCGAGTCCGCCGAGCGTGAGATCTCCATCTGGTTCCCGAACCTCTAAACCCCGCGCTTCATACGTACAGCCCTCTCCGCCGATCGGCAGGGAGGGCTGTAGGCGTCTGTGGGCTAATCCAGGGCGGCGCGGATGGCCTCCACGGACGCCCGAGCATCGCCGAGCAGCATATCGGTGTTGTCTTTGTAGAACAGCGGGTTGGGCACTCCGGCGTAGCCGGCACCCATGGAGCGTTTGAACACCACCACGCGTTGTGCCTCCCATACTTTGAGCACCGGCATGCCGGCGATGGGGGAGCCCGGCTCATAGGCGATGGGATTCACGGTGTCATTAGCGCCGATCACCAACACCACATCCACATCAGCGAAATCATCATTGACTTCGTCCATCTCCAGCACGATGTCATAGGGCACCTTGGCCTCGGCGAGGAGGACATTCATATGCCCGGGCAAACGCCCCGCCACGGGGTGAATGCCGAAGCGCACCTCCACGCCACGCTCCCGCAGGGCGGCGGTGAGCGCGGCCACCGGGTACTGGGCTTGGGCCACCGCCATGCCATAGCCGGGGGTGATCATCACCGTGCGTGCAGTGGCCAGCATCTCCGCCACCTCCTCGGGGGTGGTCTCCGTATGTGCACCCATGTCCTGCTGCGCCCCAGAGCTGGCCGATTCGGTGCCGAAACCGCCGAGGATCACCGAGATGAAGGAGCGATTCATCGCCTGGCACATGATGTAGGAGAGATAGGCGCCGGAGGAGCCGACGAGCGCGCCGACAATAATGAGCAGGTTATTGCTCAGCATGAAGCCGGCGGCTGCGGCAGCCCACCCAGAGTAGGAGTTGAGCATGGATACCACCACGGGCATATCGCCGCCGCCGATCGCCGCCACCAGGTGCAGGCCGAGGACGAGCGCGAGGATCGTCACCAGCAGCAGCGCTAACCATGCCCACACCGAGTGGGACTCACCGATGCGGATAAACACCACCGTCGCCAGCAGCGCGAGCACTAGGATCGCCAGGTTGATCATGTTGCGGCCGGGCAGCTCCAGCGGTGCACCCTTCATGCGTGCGGAGAGCTTGAGATAGGCCACGATGGAGCCGGTGAAAGTGACGGCACCGATAAAGATGCCCACGCTCACCTCGCCCAAGTGGAAGCTAAGCATGTCCGTGGGCACCGCATGGGCGTGCAGATAGGAATTGAATCCGATGAGTACCGCGGCGAGGCCAACGAAACTGTGCAGGGCGGCGATGAGTTCAGGCATGCCGGTCATCTCCACCTTATTCGCCCGCACCCAGCCGATGAGCCCGCCGAGCGCCATGGCCATGACCACCAGCAGCAAGGTAATTAGGGGAGAGCGGTAGTGGACGGGGTCAGCGGTGGAGTTCATCAATGCTTGGGCGATCGTGGCAAGTACCGCGATGGTCATGCCGAGGGCACCGAAGCGATTACCACGGGCTGCGGTGCTTTGTCGCGATAGTCCCGCCAGCGCGAGAATAAAAAGCAGCGCCGCCGCCAGATACGCGACCTGGGTGATGCGATCGATAAGAAGTGCGCTATCCATTGTCTACCCCTCCTGCCGGAACATGGTGAGCATGCGGGAGGTTACGCGGAACCCGCCGAAAATATTGATCGAGGCCACCATGATGGCCACAAAGGACAAGGCCGATACCAGCACATTCGTGGACCCCACTTGCAAGATTGCGCCGAGAATCACAATGCCGGAGATCGCATTGGTCTCACTCATCAGTGGTGTGTGCAGCGAGTGCGTGACTGCGGTAATTACATAAAAGCCCACCACGATCGCGAGCAGCAGCACGATATAGTGCGAGGCCACCGCGAGCGGACTGGACAGTACTAATGCCACCGCCGCCACGGCACCGAGGAGATACCAGAGGCGAGAGGAGGCCGTCTTCGGTTCTTCTGCATGCTCTGCCGGCGTCGCTTCCGCCGCGGGCGCCTGCGGCGTGTGGGATACCGTCACGGGCGGCGGTGGCCAGTAGATCTGGTTGTCGTGGGTGACGGTGATGGCGCGGATAATCTCATCCTCAAGATCCAAGGCAATCTGGCCGTTGCGTTCGGGGCAGAGCAGGCCGAGGAGATTGACGATATTTTGGCCATAGAGCTGGCTGGCCTGCGCGGGCAGGCGGCCTGCGAGATCCTTGAAGCCCAGGATGGTAACTCCGCCCGCTGTGGTCACGACTTCTCCGGGGCGGGTGAGTTCGCAGTTGCCGCCACTGGCGGCGGCCATATCCACGATCACGCTGCCGGGGGCCATCTGTGCCACATCCTCACCCCGCAGCAGGATCGGGGCGCGCCGGCCTGGGATGCTGGCGGTGGTGATAACGATATCGGCGCCGGCGGCTTCTCGGGCGTAGAGCTGGGCGGCGGCCTCGGCCTGGGCGGAGGTCATCTCCTTGGCGTAGCCATCCGTGGAGGTCTCCGCGGCCACGGGGATGGGCACAAACTCGGCCCCCATAGACTCCACTTGCTCGGCCGTTTCGGGCCGCAGATCAGTAGCGCGCACGATCGCGCCCATCGAGTGGGCGGTGCCGATGGCGGCAAGTCCCGCCACGCCGGCGCCGATGACGTAGACGGTGGCCGGCGGCATCTTGCCGGCGGCGGTGACTTGGCCGGTGAAGAGCCGACCAAAGGCGGTGGCCGCCTCAATCACGGCGCGATAGCCGGCAATATTGGCCATGGAGGAGAGGACATCCATGGACTGGGCGCGAGAGATACGAGGAATAGCATCCATCGCGAGCGCGGTGATGCCGCGTTCGCTCAGATACGTGAGTACATCCTCATTGCGGGCGGGGTCCATGCGGGCGATGAGCGTGGCCCCCGCCCGCAGGGCGCTGAGCGATTCGTGGTCCGGGGTATCGAGGCACGTGACGATGTCTGCATGCCACACGTCCTCTCCCACCAGCTGTGCCCCAGCCTGCTCATACAGCTCGTCCGGATAGGCGCTGGCCACACCGGCGCCCCGCTGAACCTGCACCTCAAAGCCCTTTTTTAAGAGCTTGGCTACGGTATCAGGGGTGGCGGAGACGAGGGGCTGTGCGGGATCGGTCTCCCGCGGGATACCTATCAGCATGACGCTGTTTCTCCTCACCTTGATGCAACGTGTTGAATTTCTCTTTAGATTAACGCGGGCGTGAAGAGGATCCCTACCTCCATGGCTGTGTTACCTGCCACACATGTGTTCGGTTCGGGCGATCTGCAACGCCGGGCCGGTCTAACTCCAAGGGTGGGGTCGGGGATGTGCCACAATAGGAAGACGGAGATTTCACCAAGCAATAACTTCACACCGAACTTTCATCCCCATCTGAATCGCGCGTGGTCGAGCCGAGCTCCCTCGCGGATTCGCATAAAGGAGTAGAACGTGGCCGAAAAGCCCAACACAACTGAACTTGATATCAACCAGCTAGGGGAGCGAACCCGAGTCTTTGCCATGGCGAAGATGCTGGGCATGAGCTCCAAGGAACTCATCATTGAGCTGGACAAGATCGGACTGGTCAAGGTGGCGCAGTCCTCGCTCACCAAGGACGAGGCCGCCCAGCTGCTCGAGGTCCTCCGCAGCGACACCCCGGATCCGGAGCCAGAAAACGGGGAGGAATCCCCAGAGGTGCGGATCCGTAAGCGCGTGGAAAACAACGTAAAAAACGAGATCAGCCAGATCGAAGAAAAGGTGGACAAGCAGCTCGCGAGCTACGCCTCCGAGGAGCTCCTCGAGGAGATCGTTCCCGAGATCACCCCAGCGCCGGAGGATCCTTCCGCCGCAGCGGCACCCATGCCGCTATTCATCCCTCCCGCGGTCGACGCCGCCGCGCCGGAGGAGGCCGCACCGGCTGCGGAGAAGGAGAAGCCTCGCCGCGAGGACAAGCCGCGCGAGCGCAAGTCCCGCAAGTCGAATGAGGACAAGCGCGAGGATAAGCCGGCAAAGTCCAAGAAGTTGCCGCAGAAGGACACCGATCCCGAACCGATTGATGAGCCTAAGGCCATCAAGGGCTCGACCCGTTTGGAGGCGCAGCGTCGCCGCCGGAGTGAGCGTCGAGAAGCGCGCAAGAATGAACGCCACATCGTCAGCGAGGCCGAGTTCCTGGCGCGTCGCGAGTCCGTGGAGCGCACCATGGTGGTGCGGGAGAAGGAACGCACCGATCACCCAGGGCGGGTGACGCAGGTGGGCGTGCTGGAAGACGGCATGCTTGTGGAACATTTTGTGACCTCCGATACCCAGTCCTCGATGGTGGGCAATATTTATCTGGGCCGCGTCCAAAATGTGCTGCCCAGCATGGAGGCCGCGTTCATCGACATCGGCAAGGGCCGCAATGGTGTGCTCTACGCCGGTGAAGTGGATTGGCGCGCCGCCGGCCTCGGCGGGCGTCGTCGCACCATCGAACACGCTCTCAAGAGCGGCGATCAGGTGCTCGTGCAGGTAGTGAAGGACCCGATCGGGCACAAGGGTGCACGCCTCTCCACCCAGATCTCGCTGGCCGGTCGATTCTTGGTCTATGTCCCGGGTGGTCGTACCGCAGGTATTTCCCGCAAGCTGCCCGCCCCGGAACGGGCACGGCTGAAGGACATTCTCAAGCGCGTTGTTCCCGAGCAGGGTGGGGCCATTATCCGCACCGCTGCGGAAGGGGTGAGCGAGGAGGCTATCGCTGCTGATGTGGCCCGCCTGCACGCCCAGTGGGAGCAGATCGATGAGCGCACCAAGAAGGAGAAGTCCTCCAAGGGCGCGAAGCCAGTCGCCATGTATGAAGAGCCCAACATGCTGGTGAAGGTGATCCGCGACCTCTTCAATGAAGACTTCTCCCACCTCGTGGTGGATGGTTCGAAGGCGTGGAACACCGTCTACGCCTATGTGCACTCCGTGGCCTCCGACCTGGAGGATCGCATGGAAAAGTATGACCCCAAGGAGCACGGTGGGGTGGATGCCTTCGAGCACTACCGCGTGGATGAGCAGCTCTCCAAGGCCCTCTCCCGCAAGGTGTGGCTGCCGTCTGGCGGCACCCTAGTGATCGATCGCACCGAAGCTATGACCGTGGTGGATGTGAACACCGGCAAGTTCACCGGCACCGGCGGCAACCTCGAGGAGACTGTCACCCAGAACAACCTCGAGGCTGCGGAGGAGATCGTGCGCCAAATGCGGCTGCGTGACCTCGGCGGCATGATCGTGGTGGACTTCATCGATATGGTCTTGCCCGAGAACCAGGATCTCGTGCTGCGCCGCCTCAAGGAGGCACTGGGTCGGGACCGTACCCGCCACCAGGTGTCCGAGGTGACCTCGCTGGGTCTGGTGCAGATGACCCGCAAGAAGCTGGGTACCGGTCTGCTCGATACCTTCGCCACCGAGTGTGAGCACTGTGATGGCCGTGGTCTGATTATTCACACCGACCCGGTCGAGCAGAGCGAGCAGCCGGCGCACAAGCCTCGCCGCCGCGGCGATAAGTCCGATCGCTCCGAGCGTCGCGAGAAGAACGAGAAGAACGACAAGCAAGACAAGAAGCACTCCTCCCAGGATCCGGCTTCGCACCCCGCAGCCCTCGCGATGCACCGCGAGGAGGAGTCGGAGAAGAGCATCGAGGAGCTTGCCGACGCCGTCATCTCGCTCAATTCCCAAGCGGATAACGCGGAGGACTCGGCGGAGAACGCTGAGCGCGAAGAGAAATCCGAGAAGCGTCAGCGCCGCGGCCGCCGCCGCAGCACCAAGCGCACGAACACGAAGCGTTCTGCCGATAATAAGGACTCTGCCCAAGCTGAGGAGCCTGCTAAGAAGAAGCGCTCCGAGAAGAAGCGTGCCGAAGAGAGCAGCGCCGAGGATGTGCGGGCCATCGCCGCCAAGGCGGTCCACACCGCCGATGCGGAAGACCCAGACGAGCCCTCGGGCGCGGACTACACCCCAGCCAGCTTCGACGAGGCCATGGCGGAGTTCGAACGCTCCCCGCGCCGCAAGCGTGCTACCCGCGGGAACTCCCGCTCGGATCATGCGCCCAAGCGAGAGGACTTCGAGCCTGCCCAGCCCAGCGCTGACAAGGCCGAGGAGACCGAGGAGGCAGCGGACTCGCGTGACTCACGCGACTCCGGTGATGGCTTCCGTCGCCCGTCCTCGCGGCGCAGCCGCGGCGGCAGGCGCCGTAGCTCCACTCGGGGTGCTCGCTCCGAGGAGAACCGTAGCCCCGCCCCGCAGTCCGAGCCGGCCCCATCCGAGTCGCAGCAGCACGCGGATAAGGACGAATCCGAGGACTCCTCCCCGCGCCGGCGGCGTGGTCGTCGCCGGGTGGTCCGCAAGAACAGCCGTGCGGAGCAGGCGCCCGCGAAGGAGCAGGCGTCGGAGAAGCGCCAGTCCGAGAAGCGACAGCCGGAGAAGCGCCAGTCCGAGAAGCGACAGGCGGCGTCGGCAAGCAAGGGCCGGAGGCGTCGCGCGACACGCCGGAGCACAAACAAAAAGTAGCGGTTTGTGTTTTGCTAGCCGATAAAGGTAGTCTTGGACAGTCGCTGTTCGCAGTGCGTTCAGCATGAAATAAAGTACAAGTCCTTAAATCGGGCGCCTTGAGTGCCCGAGCCGAGTTTTTAGAAAAAGGGGTAGCCCTCCTATGTACGCGATCGTCAAGACCGGCGGCAAGCAGTACAAGGTTGCCGAAGGTGACCTCGTCAAGGTCGAGAAGATCGAGGGTGAGCCGGGTTCGTCCGTGGCTCTCACCCCGGTTCTTCTCGTCGACGGCGCCGATGTGACCACCGACGCCGACAAGCTTGCCAAGGTGGAAGTTTCCGCGGAGATTATCGAGCACGTCAAGGGCCCGAAGATCCGTAACCTGAAGTACAAGAACAAGAGCCGTTACATGAAGCGTCAGGGTCACCGTCAGAACCTGACCGTTATCAAGATTAGCGGCATCAAGTAGGCCGAGAAGGCTTAAAGGAGAAAAACCGTCATGGCACACAAGAAGGGTGCATCCAGCTCCAGCAACGGTCGTGACTCCGAAGCAAAGCGCCTCGGCGTGAAGCGCTTCGGCGGCCAGAAGGTGAACGCAGGCGAGATCCTCATCCGTCAGCGCGGCACCAAGTTCCACCCCGGCGAGAACGTCGGCCGCGGTGGCGACGACACCCTGTTCGCTCTTGCAGCAGGCTCCGTCGAGTTCACCACCAAGCGCAACCGTCGCATGGTGAACATCGTTCCGACCGAAGCTGCCTAAAGCTTGTAGAGCTTGAGATCTAAGCCGCTTGTTTCCCCGCACGGGGAGGCAGGCGGCTTTAATCATTCTCCGGTGGGCTACTCGCGGCGCTAGGGCAGGCTGGAGGTGTCGCGCGTGCTCTCCGCAACGGGGATCGTGTGGATTGCTGCGGCTGTGAGTTACAATCAGGTGCTTAATCTTCCTCGATCTAAAGGACCACATGAACCGTTTCGTAGACCGCGTTGTGCTGCACCTGCAGGCTGGTGACGGCGGGCATGGCTGTGCTTCTGTGCACCGCGAAAAGTTCAAGCCTCTCGGTGGGCCGGACGGCGGCAATGGCGGGCACGGCGGAGACATCATCCTTGAGGTCTCTGACCAAGCCCACACCCTGCTCGATTTCCACTATCGCCCCCACCTGAAGGCTTCCCGCGGCAACAATGGCGCTGGCGATCACCGCAATGGCGCCCGCGGTGAGGACCTCGTGCTCGAGGTGCCGCCGGGTACCGTCGTGCTCAATGAGGACGGAGAGGTGCTGGCGGATCTGGTGGCCGTGGGTACCCGCTTCGTGGCCGCCTCGGGCGGCTTCGGTGGTCTCGGCAATGCGGCGCTGGCTAATAAGCAGCGCAAGGCCCCGGGTTTTGCGCTGAAGGGTGAGCCAGGGGAGCAACGCGATCTGATCCTGGAGCTCAAGTCCATGGCAGACGTGGGACTCGTGGGCTTTCCCTCTGCCGGTAAGTCGTCGTTGATCTCGGTGCTCTCCGCGGCACGGCCCAAGATTGGTGATTACCCCTTTACCACCCTGCAGCCCAATCTCGGGGTGGTAGACATGGGCAATGATTCCTTCACTATCGCGGATGTGCCGGGGCTGATCCCGGGCGCCTCCGAGGGCAAGGGCCTTGGCCTCGACTTTTTGCGCCATATTGAACGCACCGCCGTGCTCGCCCATGTGGTGGACCTTGCCACGCTCGAGCCTGGGCGCGATCCGGTCTCAGATATCGAGGCGCTGGAGAATGAGCTGGCCGCCTACCAGTCGGTGCTCGATCATGACACCGGCTTGGGCGATCTGCGCGAACGCCCCCGCGTAATCATCTTGAACAAGGCCGATATCCCCGAGGCGCGGGAGCTGGCCGAGTTTGTGATGGAGGATCTCCGCGAGGCCTTCGGCTGGCCGGTGTTTATCATCTCCGCCGTGGCGCATCAGGGCCTCGACCCGCTGCGCTATCGCCTCATGGAGCTGGTGAAGGAGCACCGGAAGAAGCATCCGAAGCAGCGCCAACAGCGCACCGTGGTGCGCCCCGTTGCGGTGGACGCCCATAAGAAGGATGATTTCCGCGTGGTGGCCGATCCGAATAACCCCGGCGGCTACGAGGTGCTGGGCGAGAAGCCGCGCCGCTGGATTCAGCAAACCGACTTCGAGAACGACGAGGCGGTGGGCTATCTCGCGGATCGTCTGGCCAAGTTGGGTGTGGAGGATGCCCTGTATAAGATGGGCGCCCGCGAGGGGGCCGAGGTGACCATTGGTGAGATCACCTTCGAGTGGGAGCCGCTGACCACCGCTGGAGTCAGTGACTCCGGTTCCCCAGCTACCGCCCGTGGCACCGATGCCCGCATTGGGCGCTCCACCCGTTCTACCGCCGCAGAGCGTAAGCGCGCCTCCCAAGCGCGCCGCGGCCTGATCGATGAGTTCGACTTTGGTGACGAAGAAGCCTCCCGCGACCGCTGGGAGGGTTAGGAATAGATGAACGAAGATACACTGCTGCCCACTACCCCCTATGCTCTGCAGGACACCCCGCCGGCTGAGTTTCCGCCCGCTGGGATACCGGAGACGGTGCTCGACGAACCCGCTGGAGAAGGACTGCGTGGGGAGATTGCCAAGGCCAAGAAGATCGTGGTCAAGCTGGGCAGCTCCTCGGTGACAGACGAGAACTATGCGGTCTCGGCGGAGAAGATCAACCGTTTCGTGGATGCCTGCCAAGCCCGCATGGAGGCTGGCACCGATGTGATTATCGTCAGTTCTGGTGCAGTGGCCGCCGGCATGGCCCCCATGGGCCTAAAAAGCCGGCCGGGAGATCTGGCCACCAAGCAGGCCGCCGCCTCGGTGGGCCAGGTGCACTTGGCCTATCAGTGGGGTCGCTCCTTCGCCCGCTATGGCCGCACTACCGGCCAGGTGCTGCTCACCGCCTCCGACGCAGCTGAGCGTTCCCGCGCCCGCAACGCTCAGCGCACCGTGGAGCGGCTGCGGCAGCTGCGCTGTGTGCCCATCATCAACGAAAACGATACGGTGGCTACCTCCGAGCTGCGCTTCGGCGATAATGATCGCCTCGCCGCGATCGTCGCCCACCTCATCAGGGCTGATGCGCTGGTGCTGCTCTCGGATGTGGATGGCCTCTATGACCGCAACCCCACCGAGCCCGGAGCACAGTTTGTCTCCGATGTCACCGGGCCGGAGGATCTCGCCGGGGTTGTAGCCGGCGATGGCGGCAAGGTGGGTACCGGCGGCATGGCCTCCAAGGTATCGGCTGCCCGGCTCGCTTCCCGCGGTGGTATCCCCGTCCTGCTCGCCAGCGCAGATAATATCGGCCCGGCACTCGCCTCCGCCCAGGTGGGAACGGTGTTCCACCCTGAGCAGGGACGCTTGAAGGCTTGGAACTTCTGGGCGCTCTATGCCGCGGATGTCTCTGGCGTGGTGCGCGTGGATGAGGGCGCGGCGCGCGTGGTGCAGCGTGGCGGTTCCTCGCTTTTGGCAGTGGGCATAACCGAGGTGGATGGCGAGTTCCGCTCCGGCGACATCGTGGAAATCCAGGACCCCAAGGGCACCACCATTGCCCGCGGTGAGGTCTCCTATGATGCTAAGACCCTGCATGGAATGCTGGGCAAGCACACCCACGAGCTGCCGGAAGGAATGAAGCGACCGGTGATCCACGCGGATTACCTGTCGAGCTATTCCTCACATGCGTAGGGTGGGGTGCATGAAATATGCAATGGGACCTACGCACTGGGACACCGTAGAAGAACAACTCGCTGCCGTCGGTGGTGAATTGACCGACGATCTCTCCGAGGCAGAGCTGCTCGTGTACAACGGTTCGGCCGAGGATTTTCCCGAGCTGCCCGACTCCGTGAAGTGGGTGCAGTTTGGGCTCGCCGGTATTGATGCCTACTTCACGCATGGTGTTATCGATGGATCGCGCCGCTACTCTAATTGCTCCGGCACCTTCGCCCGCCCAGTGGCGGAGTCCGCCGTGGCGCTCTTGCTGGCCCAATTGCACCAGCACACCCCGGTGGCCCGCGCCCAGTCGTGGAGCTGCCAGAAAGAGGTGGATAGCGCCACCCGCTGGCTCTTTGACAGCACCGTGAGCATCATCGGCGCCGGCGGTATCGGTCGCGAGCTGGTGCCCATGCTCAAAGGCTTCGGCTGCACTGTCCTCGCGGTCAATAATTCCGGCAATCCCGTGGAGGGGGCCGATAAGACCTATTCCTCGGAGCATCGCGATGAGGTGCTGGCTTCCTCGGACGCAGTGATTCTCGCCGCCCCGCTCACAGACGACACCCACCACATGATCAACGAGCGCACCTTAAAGCTCATGCCCGAGCATGCGGTGCTCATCAACGTTGGCCGCGGCCCGCTCGTAGATAGCGATGCCCTAGTGGATGCCCTCAAGCGCGGGGAGATCGCCGGCGCCGGACTCGATGTGACGGAGCCGGAGCCGCTGCCGGATGGCCACCCCCTGTGGGCGATGGAGCAGGTGGTGATCACCCCCCACACCGCCAATACGAAGGACTCGATTCGCCGGCTCATCGCGCCCCAGATCGTGGAGAATTTCACCGCCTATCAGGCGGGGGAGACCATGCCCACCGAGGTGACGGTGGATCAGGGCTATTAGTGGCCCGCCACGCTGCTGTGGTTGCGAGATGGCGTCGTCAAGCGTCAGTGCACGCTAGAGTTGTGAGCTATGAACGCAGATACAACGACTTTGGAACTAGCCCGCGCCGCGCGTGAGGCAAGCACGACTATCGCGCAGCTGCGCACCCCAGCGAAGGATGAGGTGCTGCTGGCTGCCGCCGCGGCCCTCGAAGAGCGCGCCGAGGAGATTATTGCCGCCAATGAGCGCGACCTTGAACGGGAACGCGCCGCCGGCACCTCGGAGGCGCTGCTCGACCGCCTCGCTCTGAGCACCGAACGCATTACGGGCATCGCCGATGGCCTGCGCCAGGTGGCGGCGCTGAGCGATCCCGTAGGGGAGATCACCCGTGGCCACACCCTGCCGAATGGGCTGGTACTCAGCCAAGTGCGGGTGCCGCTCGGAGTGATTGGCATGGTGTATGAGGCGCGCCCGAATGTCACCGTTGATGCCTTTGGCCTGTGCCTGAAATCCGGCAACGTGGCGCTGCTGCGCGGCTCTAAGTCCGCGGTGGAGTCCAACCGGGCGCTAGTGGCCATCCTGCAGGATGTGCTCGCCGCGCATGATCTGCCGCGTGCCGCCGCGCAGCTTGTGCCCTGCGAGAGCCGTGAGAGCGTTACTGAACTTATTACTGCTCGTGGGCTGGTGGATCTGGTGATCCCGCGTGGCGGGGCCGGCCTGATCAATGCCGTGGTCACCGGTGCCACGGTGCCCACCATCGAAACCGGCACGGGCAACTGCCACCTCTATATCGATGCCTCGGCGGATCTGGAGCAGGCCATCGCCTTGCTACTCAATGGCAAAACCCGTCGGGTAAGCGTGTGCAACGCCACCGAGACCGTGCTTATCGACGCCGCCCTCGACACCTCCAGCCGCCGTGCCATCATCGACGCCCTTGTGGCTGCTGGGGTGCGCGTGCACGCCGATGAGCAGCTACTGGATCTCAATGATGAGGCCGTGGCCGCCACAGAGGAGGACCTAGACACCGAGTATCTCTCCATGGACATCACTGCCGTGGTGGTGGAAGGTGTTGCCGGGGCAATCGAGCACATCCGCGCCCACTCTTCAGGCCACACCGAGGCCATTGCCGCCCAGGACAGCGGCGTGGTGGAACGCTTCGGCCGCGAAGTGGACTCCGCGGCGGTGATGCTCAACGCCTCTACTGCGTTTACCGATGGCGAGCAGTTCGGCTTCGGCGCGGAGATCGGAATTTCTACCCAGAAGCTGCACGCCCGCGGCCCCGTGGGGCTGCCGGAGCTGACCTCCACCAAGTGGATTGTGCGTGGGGAAGGCCACACCCGTCCGTGAGTGCCCCTGCACGTATCGGAATCATGGGCGGCACCTTTGACCCGATTCACCACGGCCACCTCGTGGCCGCCAGCGAAGTGGCCGATCGTTTCCAGCTGGACCAGGTGCTTTTTGTGCCCACCGGCCAGCCCTGGCAAAAAGCCGGGCGCGATGTCTCTGATGCGGAGGATCGCTACCTGATGACGGTGATCGCCACCGCTTCCAATCCACGCTTCGCGACCTCGCGGGTGGATATCGACCGCGGTGGGAGCACCTATACCATCGACACCCTGCACGATCTGCGGGAACAGTTTCCCCGCGCCGAGCTCTTCTTTATCACTGGTGCGGATGCCTTGGCGAAGATCGTCACCTGGCGGGACTGGGAGGAGATGTTTAACCTCGCGCACTTCGTGGGTGTGAGCCGCCCGGGCTATGAGCTGGAGGAGGACATTCTTCCCGAAGTCGATCATGAGCACCTGTCCATCGTGGAAATTCCCGCAATGGCGATCAGCTCCACCGATTGCCGCGCCCGAGCGCGGGCCGGCCGGCCGGTCTGGTACCTTGTGCCGGATGGAGTGGTGCAATACATAGCCAAGCGGCAGCTCTACCGGCCCGAGGGGCGGGATCGCCTATCACAGCCGTCCTATGAGGGCGCGGGCGCTGCCGAGGACGGCGCGGGCCGCGCGGGCGCGGAAACTCACGCCGAGGGCAGTCGATAGATTACGGTAGAAGAAGAATTTTAAAGGAGTTTTATTAAGTGACAGCACGAGAATCCGCCATTAAGTACGCGTCGATCGCAGCGCTTGCCGCCAGCGAGAAGCTGGCCGAAGAGATCGCCGTGATCGATGTGTCCGAGCGCCTCGCCATTACCGAGTGTTTTGTGATCGCCAGCGCCGATAACGAGCGCCAGGTCAGCGCCATCGTGGAGGAGGTGGAGGACCAGCTGGCTCAGGCTGGCCGGAACCACCCCACGCGCCGCGAAGGTACCCGTGAGGGACGCTGGGCGCTGCTGGATTATGAAGACATCGTGGTCCACATCTTCCGCGGGCCCGAGCGCCAGTTCTACGGCCTCGACCGTCTCTGGGCGGACTGCCCGCTGGTAGACGTCGAGGGTTTGGAAACGCTCACCCGCCCCGAGGACTGGGGCGACGAGGTGGATATCCGCGAGGTTAACGACATCGGACAGATCCCGCTCGCCGGCGAGGATCCCTCCGAGAACGAAATCTAGCGCGATGGGCCGACGACTCGTCCTGCTACGCCACGGAGAGACCGAATATAACGCCACCGCTCGCATGCAAGGTCAGCTCGACACGAAACTCAGTGAGCGTGGTGTGATTCAGGCGCGCCAAGCCGCCCGCTATCTATCGGGGCTCAACTTCGTGCGCGTGGTCTGCTCCGATCTGCGCCGTGCCCACGATACGGCGCGGGAAGTCGCGACACTGCTGGACGTTCCCCTCATCACCGATGAGCGGCTGCGCGAAACCCATCTCGGTGAGTGGCAGGGCAAAACCCACGCGGAGATCGACGCCGCCACTCCCGGCGCGCGCGCCCGCTGGCGCCATGATGTCTCGTGGGCGCCGCCGGGTGGGGAAACCCGCCTTGAGGTTGCCGCCCGTGCTCGGGCCGTGGTGGATGAAGCCATGGCCGAGGTAGAGGAGTGGGAAGAGAAGTCCATTCTGTTTGTGGCTCACGGCGGCACGATCAACGCGCTCACCGGCTCGCTGCTCGGCTTCGCCACGGCCGAGGAATTCTCCCGGCTGTCCACCGTGTCTAATACCTGCTGGGCACAGCTACAGGCCCGCCCGCACTATGCCCCCGGTTCCACTCGGCCGCAGTCCTTCACCCCCGATAATCTGGACAATGCCCAGTGGTACCTCGAGGGATGGAACGTGGGTGTGACTCCGGGGCTGACGGTGTGTGAAAGCACGAACCCATGACGGTGCGCATCGTCACCGACTCCACCGCCTGCCTGCCGCCCACGCTCGCCGAGCAGCTCGGCATCACGGTGGTGAATATTCATGTCACCCACTCGGACAAAGACCGCACCACCGCGGGGCTATCCGCGCTCGAGCTGGTGGCCGCCTATGCCCGCCAGCTGGAACGCGGCGGCGACGAGGGCGTGCTCGCCCTGCACATGTCCAAGGAGATCTCCTCCACGTGGTCCGCGGCCGTCACCGCCGCCGGGGTATTTGAGGATAGCCGCGTCCGCGTGCTCGACACCGAATCCTTAGGGCCGACTATTGGTATTGCCTGTATTGCCGCCGCCCTCAAAGCCCGCGAGGGCGCCGATCTTGATGCCTGCTATGACGCCGCTTTGGAGGTGCTCGAGCACTCCGAGGTGTGGTTCTACGTGCACAAGATCGATGAGCTGCGCAAGTCTGGGCGTCTCTCGGCTGCCAATGTGCTCTTCTCTGCCACGCTCGCGATCCGCCCGCTCATGCACCTCAAACAGGGCCGCATCGAGATCGCCGCGAAAACCCGCACCCAAGCCAAGGCGCTAGCGAAGCTCGCCGAGGTCGTGGAGCTGTATTGCTGCGAGGAACCGGCGGTGGTGACGGTGCTGCACCACGAGGCCCGCGAATCCGCCCGCCAGCTGGCTATTCACATCGTGGAGCGCATCCACGTTGATTCCACGGTGCGGCTGGATCGCCTCGAACCGGCCCTCGCCACCCATACCGGGCCGGGCACCATAGCGGTGAGCGTGACTCGCGGCAACCCCAGCGCCGTCATCGAGGCCCTAGCTGTGGAAAACGAGCTGTAGTCCACAACCCGCACCGCACGCTTATCGACGCCACCTCGCCCGCCACTTAGCCTGCGGGGCATGACTTCCGCCTCCCCGCTTGATCGCCTGCGCGAGCTAACTCGCCCCACCGGCGAAGAAGACCTCCTGCAGGTCCGCTATCCCGATAACCCCCGCCTGCGGCTGAGTCTGCGCCACGGCCTGATCGCCGCCGTGGTACTGCTGCTCCTCGGCGGGGTATTTCTCGTGCCCCAGCTCCGCGGTGCATCCCCGCCGCCGGTTGAATCGGTGGCTGTCTATGAAGACGAGACCACCACCGAGCAGCCTAAGGAGATCGTGGTGGCCGTGGTCGGGCACGTCGCCAATCCTGGGCTGCAGCACCTGCCCGCAGGTGCGCGCACCGATGATGCGCTCCGCCATGCCGCCCCGCTGCCGGAGGCGCAGCTCAGCGCAATCAACCTGGCCCAAAAACTCAGCGACGGCCAGCAACTCTATGTGCCCGGCCCCGAGGAGGATCTCGCCATCGCCGGCGCAGCCCCACTCAACCCCGCCGCACCGGGCGCTGCGCCGGTCGGGAAGGTAGCGCTCAATAGCGCCGATAGTGCCGCACTAGAGACCCTGCCCGGGGTGGGGGCAGCAACCGCCGCAGCGATTATCGCCCACCGCGAGGCATCCGGGCCTTTTGAGAGCGTCGATCAGCTGCTGGAGGTCAAAGGAATCGGCTCCGCCAAATTCGAGGCAGTAAAGGACCTGGTCACCTTGTGAACCCTCCCGTTGCTTTCATCGAGCTGCGCCTTATCCCGATCGCCTGCATGGCGTGGGCATCCACATGGGTGGTGGTGGCCACCGACCACGGGCCGTTGCTCCTCGTGGTGCTGGGAGTGGTCGCTGTCGCCGCCGCGTGGGCGTATCGCGCGCCGGGAAGTGCCCTACTGCTGGCCGCTACGGTCGTGGTGCACGGTGGCGTCGCCCAGCTGCGGCGCCTGCTCATCCAGCAGCACCCCATAACCCAGGCCCGCGGCCACTACGAGCTTGCCGGCCGAGTAGTCAGCAGCACGGAATTATCTGGCGGCAGTACCTGCCTCACCCGCCTGCGCCTTGCCCGCTACCCAGCCGAGCTGCCCGTCTTTCACCCGTGCGAACGCTGGCAGCCCCACCGCGGCGAACAGGTAGTCGCCAGCGTGCAGTTGCACGAGGACACCCGCGTCGGGTTGAACGCCGTGGTGGCGCGGCTGCAGCACGGCCGTGTTGTGGGCGAGCCGAGCTGGTGGGACCACTGCGCACACACCGTGCGGGCACGATTCATGGAGCTTGTGCAGCAGAACGTGGGGCAGCGCTCGGTGGGGCTCATCCCCGGCATGGTCTTTGGCGATACCTCCCTGCAAAGCGAGGAGGAAACCGCAGCCTATCTCGCCACGGGACTCAGCCATCTGTCGGCGGTCTCGGGGGCGAATGTGGCCATAGTGACCACCGCGTGCGTGATTGTATGCCGGCTCGCCGGCTGCGGGCCGCGCTGGCAATGTGCGGCCGCGAGCATAGCGCTGGTGGCCTTTGTGGTGCTGGTGGGGCCGGAGCCTTCGGTGAAAAGAGCGGCCGTAACCGGAGTGGTGGGGTTGGTGGCGGTAGTGAGTGTCTCTCGGGCTGAACCCCTGCACGCGCTCGCTCTGGCGATAACGGGGCTGTTGTTATGGGACAGCGATCTGGCGGTGAGCTATGGATTTGCCCTCTCCTGTGCCGCTACCGCGGGGATTGTGGCCTTACACCCGTATCTCTACCCGCGGCTGGCATGGCTGCCTATACCCGATGTGTGTATCCGAGCATTGTCTGTGGCGATTGCCGCAGACATTGTGACTATGCCCCTGCTGGCTTTGATGGTGGGGCGGGTATCTGCTGTGGCGGTGGCGGCAAATGTGTGTGTGGCCGCAGCGGTGGCGCCGGTGACGATCGTCGGTTTGTTCGCTGTGGTGTTAGTGGCGCTGCGGGCGGAGGCGCTGGCCGCTGTGACAGTGCGAATTATCGAGCCTTGTACGTGGTGGATTCACTGGTGTGCCGAGTTCTTTGCCGGCGTGCCCTGGGCAGTGATTGAGATCGGTTCTGGGCCGTATTCGGTGGTGGGGGTGGTCCTCGCCTGTTGTTGGTTTCTCGTGTTGCTGCCCGCGCGGCGGCGCGTGGCAAAACAAATAAGTCACGCACAATGAGCTCCCGAACAGCTCCATCATGTCCTAGCCATACACCTGCATACCGACGGTAGTCTTTCGCAGGACTTCCAGACTTATGTCGATTCGAGAAAGCGAACGTACATACGAAAAAGCGTTCAAGTTCTGAGTACGTGTCCGCAGGCCTAGCTATGGTTAAGCCATGAGCCACAAAGACAGTATTGGAGTGGACTTACAGTATGGGCTTCCATCCCATCTGAGACACGCCACGAGGAAAGATCTCCACAGAATAGTGATGTCCGGTTTTGAAGATGGGCAGTTGGACGAGGCGATGCCTCGTTCAGATGCCAGATGTCTTTTTGCCGTTTCTGGGCGCAACCTCATCGTGCGCCACCGGCCCGACCTTAACCATCAGATACCGGGCTTGTCCGCGGAGCGCAGCACGCTTCAAGCCACAGACTCAGAACAGCGATACCACCTTGAAGTAACTGTTAACGCCCTGGTTGCACGCTCCCAGAGAGGAGCGCTACCACCAGAAGTTCGCCAACAACATTCTCCTCGCGGGCGCAGAGTACCGGTTCCTCCAGATGAACTCCCTGAGTGGGCTCTCGATCTCCTCAATCGGCGAAACCTCGAACCGGATGATCTGACAGTGAGCGAAAGGTTCAATGTCAGGCGAACCGCTGGGCGCACGGGAATCATTCCCGCAGTGACCATCACCGCAACTGTCCGAGGTGGTGCTGAACTCGATCACGTTCTCAGCCATGGTCTCGGGCGAGGCCTCAACTACGGCCTGGGCCTCGCTCACGTACAACCCATCCACTAACCACACTCTTGAAAGGCACTGTATATGTCTCTGCTTTCGGATATCCTCCGTTCTGAATCTCCCTCGCTTGTTCGTCACGCCCAGCTTGAGCCGGCGGCCGGACCTGCTTCCCCCATCGCCCCCGCTGTCTATCCAGGTGATAATGGCGGTCGCACATATCGCATCAACCAGAATGCGCCAGTCCTCTTGCCCGATGATGAGGGCTTCTTGTTCACTAACTCAGGACGGACAGCACCATCGGTTGTCATCTCGTCTGTTGCAGGCGAGGCAACGCGTACTGAGCCAGTCATCTACCACGATCCTGAGTTGTATCCTTGGCTGCCCGCAGTGGAAATCACTGCGCCTTCCGACAGTGACATCGCGGAAGCCGTCGAAAAATCAATGGCTAGGGCGATTAAAAATATGCCCAGCCTAGAATCTCAGGCTCGTCGAGCAGAGCTGGGTGATGTCCTGAAGCGACTGCGGACGTCCTCGTGGGAGCTGTCGCACCGTCACATTGATAGCTGGGTGCGCTACAGCCTGACAGAGGATAACGGAAAAGCACTCTGGTCCCAGCCAAGCTCCGATCTCTATCGAGAGATCGTTTCTTCAGAGGCCGCTACGATCGCCGGTGTCTCCCTGAACTCAGTGATTTGGGGGTACTGGTTGGCCAGTGGAGCGACGTCCACCCATCGACGAGCACGGTCAATTTCCTCCCAAATTATCGGCACCGGGGCGTCACCATCACCCGTGTTCGCCACCAAAACGCCCGGTAAACTGCCTGCCTCCGGTCGTACTCGACTGGTTCTAGACGATGGAGAGCTCACCGTCGTCGAGTCCGACTCCAAGGTAAAGGGGATCAAACCTAAGCAGCCGTCAGCTTTTGGTCTGGGCGCCATCATTACTTCCGGTGATTCCGTTCCGATTCACTACACCTGCGAGAGCATTGCATCATTGACGTCGGTGTCCCTAGCCGACTTGCGAGCGCTCGATCGATACGAGGTCAAAGAACCCGTGATCCGAGCCGCACTGGGAGTCTCTATGCTGGCCACCGAATTAGTCGCAAACGACGGGCATATTCGTAGCGAATGCGATCTCGTCGAGATCGCACCACCGGCATGGGGGCTTCGTGTACGGGGCCAGCGAGGAGCGCGTCGTATCGAGGTGGACGTAGACGAGCTTCGCCGAGAGACCCTAGAGGCGCTGGAGGAATCTGTTAAGGCGGGCTTCTTGCCGGCGGCAGAGCAGGGAAGCGGTGCGCGCAAGATCAAGCTGCGTATGTCGTCGAGCATGGCACAGGTGGTACTAGACGCACTTCTGGCTACTGCAGCGAAGTCGTCCACCGACGAGTAGAGGCGGCCAATGATTACCATCCATGTCGACTTTAACTCGACATTTCACGGTACCGATCGCCAAGGGAAGAGGGAATGGCCACCGTCCCCAGCTCGGCTCTACTCTGCTTTAGTGGCGGGCTGCCACAACGCGCAGCTGTCTGATTCCACTACCGAGGCTATTCGCGCGGTCCTTCGAGAGGTGGAGCGTAGCGCCTCGCCGGATATCTTTACTGGGCAGTATCGGCTCCCAGAAGCCGATTGGACTGATGCATTCGTGGCGAAAAAGCCCTCGGGATTGCCTCGGAAGTCTGCTTCTGTGGGCCAATTGACGAAAATGCAGGCGAAAAGAGCCGCCCGGCTTCCAGAACCGGTGCTCGCCACTCGCGTGACGTACGTGGTAGACGTTTCTTCGGAGCACGCGGAGTTGCTAGACAAAGCTGCCGCAGCAGTCGGCTACTTCGGCACGTCGATGGACGGCTGCATCATGAAGGTCGTAGAAGGCGATGATTCCGGCGCAGTAGAAAACGCCCAGAGGTGGGTCGGAGTGGAGAACCCAGCCGGCCAGGTGCGCACGTGGCAGCCTGGGTTCGGGGCAGCACTGGATAAAAGGTTCGAGGAAGAGCATCAGCTTGGAGCTCATGTTCCCACAGTGCCCGCACGTCAAGTTTCCTACCTTCCAGATCATCGCGATCCGCAGAACCCAGATAACGACGGGTGGATACCGCTGACGTTTAACCGGACGGTGAAGGACACGAGGAGAATCTCTGCTTCGGTGGACCATGTACGATCTGTCGCTGGTTGTGATGGTGATGTTTTCCCGTTGGTAAACGCGGATCCGGAGCACGGAAACGGAGCTCTCATGGGGGTAGCCGTTCGCGGAATTCCAGCCGCCCACCGGTTGCTGCAGGATGAGAACCTCGGATTGCGTTATGACCCAGCGGATCGTCGAGTATGGACTCGGTTGAGCAGTTATTTTGCTGTGTCTCAGCGCTGGCGTACGGCGGTACCCATCTATGGTCCCGCCGACCGAACAGTGGCAGCAGCCTATCTTGAGCACTACGCGTCGAAGGCGGGAGTACATCTCCTCAGCCATCAAGCAACCTCGCCCAGACTCAAGGGCTGTGCGCCGATGAGTATGCCTTTTCATCCACGTGGTTTTGTTCCTTACGCGGTCACCGTGGAGACACCCACACCAGAAACTCGACCTACGCTGACGACGGACTCGCTATTTGTTCCCGTCGGCAACATTGGCACTAACACAGGAGATGATGACTAATGGGAGATGCCACGATGTTTCCGAGCTTCGCGGAGTTCTTCCATGGGGTCCATGGGGTGCCGCCTTATCGGTGGCAGGAAGAAGCGGCGAACTACGCAGTTCGCACGGGTCGACTTCCCCTCATGATTGATGTTCCTACAGGCTTAGGAAAAACGGCGTTAGCGGACGTCTGGGTGTGGGCGCTTGGCCGCGCCACGGCCGCAGATTTGCCTCACCAGCTGGGGCAGCGCTACGTCCATGCTGTTGAACGACGAGCGGTCGTCGACGGGGCGGACGCTCACGTTCGTCAGTTGCAACGGGCATTACTCGAGCCATCCATACCGGCCCTTCGCATGGTCTCTGATGCCTTATTGCTGCTTGCTGCTGAAGGAGCCGAGCCACTGGGCGTCACGAGTTTTCATGGATCTCGGCGTGACGACCGGACGTGGCTGGATAGGCCCCGTGGTGCGACCATTATCACCACCACCGTTACCCAGCTAGTGCTCCGAGTATTGGGTCATGCTCCCGGCGTGACTCCCAACACCGCGATCATTCACACTGGGTTGATTAGCCACGATGCTGCGTGGGTTGTCGATGAGCCCCATCTGTCGACCGTAATGGTCGACACACTTCGGCAAGTATCGACGATGGCAAACACGACGCTGACGTGTCTCGGCGCCACCATTCCCGACCATCTCGTTGATGTACTTGACCCCGATGCGGAGGACACTATCCAGTTTCTTCCCGAGCAGGAGACCTCCGGTGCACTGGAGAGATACAATGCACCGCGTTTAGCCTCGATCGTGTGTAGCACGGCGTCTTCTCCCGTCAGGGAATTAGTAAAACAGGCTGCGCGCGCCCATACGGAAACCTCACGCTCCATTGTCTTCGTGAATACCGTGCAGACAGCCTCCGATGTGGCGGCGGCGCTTGCTAAGAAGCTTCCTAAGACGAAGGTTCGGCTGGTGACCTCTCGTGTGCGTATGGTCGACCGTGACGAAAAAGACCTTGCTCCGAAACCTGGGGAACTTGTCGTGTCCACGCAATGCCTCGAGGCGGGTGTTGATTTTGAGGTTGATCTACTTGTCACCCAGGTGTCTGCGTGGCCCTCGCTCGTGCAGCGCATGGGTCGACTCAACCGTTATGGAGGTTCAGTCCACCCGCAGGGGATCCTTGTAGTGCCGAAGAATAACCCAGACAAAGGAAGCCAAGCGGTCTACGGTGAGGAAATCTTAGCCAACGTCTGTAGTGGCTTGCGGGCACTACCTAATGGCGCCGACTTCTCGTTAGGCGGTATCCCTTCCTTGAAGGAAGCTGTTCTGGGTGACAACTCCGCTTGGCCGGAGCCAGTACGTATGGGACAGATGGACGCAGAGTACGCAGCCCTGATGCTCGTCGCTCCCGCTCCGCACGCCACGTCTCTTTGGCTGCGTGGCCTAGACCAAGAGGAGGAGACAGCTCCTGTTGCTGTGTTGTGGAGAGATGTACTTGATGAAGAAATCCTAGAGGCAGCTCCTCCGACACGCGGTGAGCAGCTTGAACTTTCGATTCACCTCGCCCGAGGACTTGCCGCAGGCCATTGGAACGGAGAGATGGCCGATACTGATGATGCTGACAACGGCTACAAGCGAGCCAAGCGTGAGCCCACCACCACGACACGTGAGCGACTGGAGAAGATACGGATCCGGAAGGCGGAGGGATGGTGCATACCCCAGTCCTTATGGGATATAGCTCCTGGATCAACGATCGTTTTGCATACCAGCCTGGGGGGATATCTCCCAGATAGGGGAGTGTGGGTCAGTGATGCCCCAGTCGAGGATGTTCACGCATCCACTGGGGAGGTTGAGATCATTCCACTTCCCGAAGAATGCGCGGAGATGACGCCGCAGCAGATTGGACGATATTTGGACCGTTGGGTGGTCTGCGTTAGCGATAAGTTTGTGGTCTCTCGGCCGCGCGAACAACAAAAACGGCGCGAAACCTCATCGGGGATTCTGACACTCGTCGATCATTGCCGTCAGACATCGGGGCTGGCCGAGCAGTTCATTGCGCCCTCGAAAGCGGAGTCCTCGCAGCTGAAGGAAACAGTCGTCCAAGCCGCGGGGCTGCATGACCTCGGAAAGGCTCACCCCTCATTTCAGGCATACCTAGGGGCACAATCAGGGGATTGTCCATTAGCAAAATCCACCGGTCGGAATCCTCTTCCCCGCGACATCGCTAACCCAGTCGATCATGCTGCCCATGGTGCTCGCATTGTCGCCGCCTACTGCCCAGAGAACCCCCTAGTGGCGCACCTTGTTGAGTCCCATCACGGCTACCGTGGAACGGCCGATTACCTCGACTTGTGCGGCGACAATCCGTGGTTCCTAGCCTGGGCCGAGACAATGGTCCGGTTGGCGGACTGGAAAGCATCTGCGGAACCGGATCCCCATGCTCTGGGGCCGGTGACGATAGACGATGCGCTGCTGGACAAGGCCTCCCACGATATTGACGATCCTGCCCAGCCCTTCGTTGACCTAACCGGACTCGGAGGTAGTCGCGTTGGCGCATGGTACGCGACGGTCGGAATCGCCTGCGCGGCGGAAGAAGTGACTGGACGCCAAGTCTCATTGAGCTGGCCCGAAGGCCTAGCCGCTCCTCGTCTGCACGGGGTTTCAGAATCCGACCTACCCGCAATTGCAGCTTGGTTCACCGAGGCTTTTGTGCCAGATCTTGAACGGTGGGAAGAGGACATCCGCTCGGCGACTAGCGGACTGCTTACTACCAAAAACCATCGGTGCATCATCCCAGACCTGAGGAATGGAGTTAGATGTGCCCACAACGCAGCCAAGGGAAACCGGGTTTTGAGCAAGGTAAGTAAGCATCTGTTTTCAGCGAACATGCCGCTTTTAGATGGCGGTAAGACAGAGCTATCTGGAGGGTGGCTTGCCGCCAATGGCATCGTATTCAAACGTATCCAGGACGCCCCGCCTGTCAGCGTTGAGATGATGCTTCACGCTAGTAAAGGATGGCAGACCTCCCCAGAGCTTGGAGCATCTGACCATCTTCTTGACCGGCTCTCGGATACAGCGCCCGACACGGTAAGAGTAGAAGAATACTTACCTATTACCGTGGGCATAGCCGTGTCAGGGCGCCCATTGGCCCAACACGGAGTTGCTCATCTCAAAGGCCGAAAGAGGTTTCTTCCGCGCCCGACATATCCAGTAAGTTTATGGACTCTAGAGGTTCTATCGAGGAGACACCGTGGTTCTGGTCTGATGGCGGAGGAGGTGACGCGCGGGAAATTTAAGACTGTTGCTCCACCGGTCGTAGTTTAGTTCTGTAAAGGCAAATAGAAGTTGAATCTATACGCCTTGTTTGCTCGTTAAACCTGCTGTTCGCAGAGTGTTTTTCCCGCACGCGCGGGAGTGGACCTGCCGTGGCGTACACGGCTGGCAACAGGTCACAGTTTTTCCCGCACGCGCGGGAGTGGACCTGCGTAGCGACACCACGATCTGCTCAGCGTCGGGTTTTTCCCGCACGCGCGGGAGTGGACCGTCGCCGCTGGGTAGCGTGTTTATGGATAGCACGTTTTTCCCGCACGCGCGGGAGTGGACCCGGAGCGCGCCGCAGCGGGAATGTTGTCAGCGGGTTTTTCCCGCACGCGCGGGAGTGGACCGAGAGAGAAACACACACAGAAAGAGAGAAAAAAGTTTTTCCCGCACGCGCGGGAGTGGACCGGATGATACCGAGTATGACACTGAGTGGATGGGGTTTTTCCCGCACGCGCGGGAGTGGACCATCACCACCGGCCCCGAGGATGGCTGGAAACAAGTTTTTCCCGCACGCGCGGGAGTGGACCCTCCCGGTCCTTCTCCATGAAATCGCCGTAAGCGTTTTTCCCGCACGCGCGGGAGTGGACCGGAGACAGCTATGACCCCTGCTGAGCTTGCGCGGTTTTTCCCGCACGCGCGGGAGTGGACCCCTGCGTGGCGCGGACCTGCGTGGCGCGGCTACGTTTTTCCCGCACGCGCGGGAGTGGACCCGCCTCGAATAGTATCTCGCCGGCCCCGTGTCGGTTTTTCCCGCACGCGCGGGAGTGGACCCCACGGATCAGGCAGTGGGCAGTGACTCCGCCTGTTTTTCCCGCACGCGCGGGAGTGGACCCTGCCTAAGGCGGTGGGGGATAAACTGACTGGCGTTTTTCCCGCACGCGCGGGAGTGGACCTGTGGAGTCGGGCGGCTACCCGTCGCGGGTCAAGTTTTTCCCGCACGCGCGGGAGTGGACCATGCCCTGGTCTGGAGCCGCTCCGCTCTGGGAGGTTTTTCCCGCACGCGCGGGAGTGGACCGGTATCTAGGAAAATGTCGCGGATAATCTCCACGTTTTTCCCGCACGCGCGGGAGTGGACCGACCTGCTTATCCGGCGTGGCTACACCGCCTTGGTTTTTCCCGCACGCGCGGGAGTGGACCGTGAGGAACTGGAGACCAACGCGGCTGATCTACGTTTTTCCCGCACGCGCGGGAGTGGACCGGGATTTTGGGGCATGATCACCGACTTTTTCGCGTTTTTCCCGCACGCGCGGGAGTGGACCGAACACCAATATCCGGCGATCCCGCATCGATCCGTTTTTCCCGCACGCGCGGGAGTGGACCGAACATTCACGTGACTTTTGATCGCTCGCTGGAGTTTTTCCCGCACGCGCGGGAGTGGACCGGAGCTCGCGAAGAAGAATCAGGCCGACGGCGAGTTTTTCCCGCACGCGCGGGAGTGGACCCGTGGCAGTAACATACGAATCTTGGTTTTCGTCGTTTTTCCCGCACGCGCGGGAGTGGACCCTCCAGAAAGGGAGAAGAAAATGACCACCTACGTTTTTCCCGCACGCGCGGGAGTGGACCGCTTCACGCATGAGCAGCGCGTTCGCCTCCGAAGTTTTTCCCGCACGCGCGGGAGTGGACCCTGACCTCTTTACCTCGCTGGCTGATCTAGACCGTTTTTCCCGCACGCGCGGGCGTGGACCCATTTATCAGTATGTGGCCGACTACATGGGCAAGTTTTTCCCGCACGCGCGGGAGTGGACCGCTCACACCCGACCACACCTCTGGCTCCCACCAGTTTTTCCCGCACGCGCGGGAGTGGACCCACTCTTATGCTGTGGGCTTTTCCCGAGCCGGCGTGTTTTTCCCGCACGCGCGGGAGTGGACCGCCCGGATTGCCTGGGATGCCGGTTTCTTCGCCGTTTTTCCCGCACGCGCGGGAGTGGATGCAAGCTCCTGTGTTTGCCTAGCGAGCCAGTCGAGTTTGCCAAGGTCACCAAAAAGTGACTTATTGTGGAGCGTAAGGGGCATCGCAACGCAAGGTGTCCAGCTGTCACCTTGTTGAAAGCATGCATGAAGCATCGTTTCCTGAAGCGGTTGTGCCTTGGCAGCGGTACTGGTTTGTCCGCTGTAGCTTGTACGCCTGTGACAGGAATCGGTTGCTGGGCACTGAAGACTCTTTCTTACTGTGGTCGGGCTGCATATGGGCGGCCACCAATTACCGATCTAGATCTGAATACCACTTATCTAGCGATGTACCGATCCAGTTGAGTAGTTTTTCCAGAGCGTTTTAGGTGGAAATTTCACCGCTCCCGCGTTAACTACTCCGTGGTCGTAGCGATACTTCGTTTGCGCTTCTGTCTTGAGTACGGCGGGTGCCGTTTTCAGAAGTGTTCGAATGGACGGTAGAAAACATAGATGCGGCCCTATCCGACGAGGGAAACCTCGACACTCTTAACCGTGACGAGCTGACTGTTCACGTGGCTCTACCCACTGGGTACAGCCCGTCCTAGGGCACACCCATGTTCACGCACGTCAATAACCGCGACCACACTCCTTACTCTATGTACCGGTGTTCAGGTCTTTTCTGGTTGGTCCTATACCTGCGTGTTGTTCGGTGCCGCTACAGCGGAGATCATAACGTTCAGTCCCAATCGATACCCGCAGCATGCCTGGCCACCTAGCCCGTATGTGCGTGGACGTGGTTTGCCGCGATTGCTTCTGGTTTTGTGGCTATGCAGGTAGTGATTTTCATGGTGGTGGGGGTGATCCTCGTCTGTGCTTGGTTTCTCGTGTTGCTGCCCGCGCGGCGGCGCGTGGCATGATGGAGGGCGTGTCTGTACCAGCCCTGCACCTCGTTCTGGGCGAGGAGGAGTTCCTCGCCGAGCGCGCCCAGCGCGCGGTTACTCACGCCGTGTCTGAGCAGGCCGGCCACCCAGTGCCGGTGACTAAGCTGCGCGCGGGTGAGGTGACGACGAGCGAGCTCATTGAGCTGCTCAGTCCCTCCCTCTTCGCCGAGGAGCGGGTGGTGGTGTTCACCCATGCGCATGAGGCAGGGGAGGAGGCCGCCAAGCTACTGCTCGAGGCGGCCGTGGACCCGGCGGAGGGCATCACGCTGATCGTTGTGCATTCTGGTGGGGGACGGCAGAAAAAGATGGCCACCAAGCTGGCGAAGATCGCGACCGTGCACGAGGCACACAAGGTCAAGCGCAATGAACTGCCGAGCTTCGTCAACAAAGAGTTCCGCTCCCACGGGGTGCGTCCCACCCCAGACGTGGTCACGGCCGTGTTGGAGGGCGTGGGCTCGGATCTTCGCGAGCTTGCCAGCGCCGTGAGCCAGTTGGTCTCTGACACCAATGGCGATGTCACCTTACAAGCGGTGCGCGCCTTCTATTCCGGGGTGGCGGAAGTCTCGGGCTTCGATATCGCGGATCTGGCCTGCGCTGGCCGCGTGGAGCGGGCGGTGGCTTCGACTCGCCGTGCCCTGCAGCTGGGCGTGTCGCCGGTGCTGATCTCTGCTGCATTGGCCAACTCGGTGGGCGCTATCGCTCGGCTGTACTCGGTCCGTGGGCGCATCAACGGCAATGAGCTGGCCCGCGTGGTGGGCCTGCCGCCGTGGAAGGTGGAGAAGGTGGCCGCGGCTGCCCGCCGCTGGAGCAGCCGCAACGTCAGCGAGGCCGTCATCGTGGTGGCCGAGCTCGATGCCGCAGTGAAAGGCCAAGGCCTCGAGCCCAATTACGCCGTGGAGTTCGCGGTGCGTCGCATCGCGGAATTGGCCCGCTAAGCACCCTCCACGCCAAACACTCCGCCCAAGGACAAAAGAGGGCGGGCATGAAAAAACCGCGCCAAGCCAGCGAGTGCTGGAGGCGCGGTAAGGCAGAAGGCTACTTAGCCCTCCATCTTGTTGAAGGCGCGAGCCATATTGGACTTCTTGTTCGCAGCATTGTTGCGGTGGAACACGCCCTTGGACACAGCCTTGTCCAGCTTGCGGGAAGCAACGCGCAGCTGGGACTCAGCGGCAGCCTTGTCGCCGGACTCGACGGCGGCGCGGAACTTGCGGATCTCGGTGCGTACGGCGGAGCGCACGGACTTGTTGCGCAAACGAGCCTTCTCGTTGGTCAGGATGCGCTTCTTCTGAGACTTAATGTTTGCCATGGTCTAGAACCTCTTTATCGTTGGCGGAAACGGTATGGTCACTGTCAGCCACGTTCGCGCTGGTATAAGCCGTGCCCGCACCAATCTGGGCGGACGCGTGGGGCAGGGAGGTGAACTCAAGGTACTGAACACCTAATGCGCCACTCTGGCTCGGCGGCGGCCACGGGGCATACTGCCTGCTGGCACCGCGCGCGCGAAAATGAACAACTCGACACACTCTAGCAGGGCGGTAAAGGCCCGACCAAACGGTTGCTAGCTCCAGCCGAACTCGGAGCGCAGGCGGTGGGCGATTTTTCCGAAGCGCCGCCGCGGCAGAATCGCTCCTTGGCGCCGGATTCCTAGCTCGGAGGCTTCGATGACGCGGTCGATGCGCACCCAAGACTGCTCGCCGGCGAGATCCCAGTTGCCCGAGCCGATATCAAGCCATGAGGGATCGTTTTGGTGTTCGGGGTTGGAGGAGATGAGTAGCCCTAAAATGGTTTGTCGGGTGCGCCCCACCACCACGAGGGCGCGGTCTTCTGGCTCGGAGGTGGGTTCGGTGCGCAGCCATACCCACACCACTTCGCCCGGCTCGGCTTGGCCGTCCATGTCGGCTGCGTAGTAGATATTGCGGGAAAGCACGCGGCTGTCGTGCACCAGCACGGAGGTGGCGGCGCGCAGACGGCGTAGATCTTCGGTGGTTTCGGTGCCGGATATGCCGAGGCGTTCCCGTACCGTGGCGAGGGTATCGTCGAGGTCTCCATCGCTGGGGGGCTGGAATTGTTCCGCGACATAGCACACCGAATCCCGCAGCGAGGAGGCGATGGCGCCGAGTCTGTCACCCATGCTTGCCCAGTTTATACGCCGTTGCCGTGGGCGTCGATACGGCTCGGGTAGGGTATGAGGGGCTAAAACAGGGAAGGTTGAGATATGGCTATCAATTGTGCGGAAACTACGTTCACGGATCCGGCGCAGATCCGTAATTTCTGCATCATCGCGCACATCGACCACGGCAAGTCCACGCTGGCGGATCGTATTCTGCAGCTGACGGGTGTGGTGGATGCGCGCGATATGCGTGATCAGTACCTCGACAATATGGATATTGAGCGCGAGCGCGGTATCACCATCAAGGCGCAGAACGTGCGTTTGCCGTGGGTGCCGCGCACCGGCGCGCATGCCGGCGAGAACATTGTGCTGCAGATGATCGACACCCCCGGCCACGTGGACTTCACCTATGAGGTCTCGCGGGCTTTGGAGGCCTGTGAGGGCGCAATTTTGCTTGTCGACGCCGCCCAGGGCATTGAAGCCCAAACCTTGGCGAATCTCTATCTGGCGATGGAGAACGATCTTGAGATCATCCCTGTGCTCAACAAGATCGACCTTCCCGCCGCTGACCCGGAAAAGTACGCCTTCGAAATCGCTCACATCATTGGGTGCGAACCCGAAGAGGTGCTGCGGGTTTCCGGCAAGACCGGTGAGGGCGTTGAGGCCCTGTTGGATAGGGTGTGCGAGCTGGTGCCCGCCCCCGCCAGCGAGATGCCGGATTCCGCGCCGGCGCGCGCCATGATTTTCGATTCGGTCTATGACACCTACCGCGGTGTGGTCACCTATATTCGTGTCTTTGATGGCCGCCTCGAGCCGCGCCAGAAGCTGAAGATGATGTCTACGGGCGCCACCCACGAAACCCTCGAGATCGGCGTGATGAGCCCGACGGCGAAGAAATGCCAGGGCCTCGGCCCGGGCGAGGTGGGCTATTTGATCACGGGCGTGAAGGATGTGCGTCAGTCCAAGGTGGGTGACACCGTCACCTGGGCTACCGGGGGTGCTGAGAAGCCGCTGCGGGGCTATCAAGAGCCCAAGCCGATGGTGTATTCCGGCTTGTTCCCGATCTCGCAGGAGCAATACCCCGACCTGCGCGACGCCCTAGAGAAGTTGCAGCTCAACGACGCCTCGTTGACCTATGAGCCGGAGACCTCGGTGGCGCTGGGCTTCGGCTTCCGCTGCGGCTTCCTCGGCCTGCTGCACATGGAGATCACCCGCGATCGCCTCGAGCGCGAATTCGACCTGGACTTGATTTCCACCGCGCCGAGCGTGAACTATCGCGTGGTCGATGAGGCAGGGGAGGAATCTATCGTCTACAACCCCTCGGATTGGCCTTCGGGCAAGCTGCGGGAGGTGTGGGAGCCGATCGTGAAAACCACGATTATCATCCCCGCCGATTTCGTCGGCCCCACCATGGAGCTGTGCCAGTCCAAGCGCGGCCAGCTCGGCGGGATGGACTATCTTTCCGAGGACCGCGTCGAGCTGCGCTATACGATGCCGCTGGGCGAGATCATCTTCGATTTCTTCGACACCCTCAAGTCCCGCACCAAGGGCTATGCCTCCCTCAACTATGAGGAAGCCGGCGAGCAAGAAGCCGATCTGGTGAAGGTGGATATTCTGCTCCAGGGTGAGCCAGTGGATGCCTTCAGTGCCATCGTGCACCGCGATCACGCCCGCACCTACGGCAATAAGATGACGGTGAAGCTCAAGGAGCTGATCCCGCGCCAGCAGTTCGAGGTGCCGGTGCAGGCGGCGATCGGCTCGAAGGTGATTGCGCGTGAGAATATTCGGGCGCTGCGCAAGGACGTGCTCTCGAAGTGCTATGGCGGCGATATTTCGCGTAAGCGCAAGCTGCTGGAGAAGCAGAAGGCCGGTAAGAAGCGCATGAAGAATATCGGTTCGGTGTCGGTGCCGCAGGAGGCCTTCGTGGCGGCGCTGTCCACCGACGAGGGAAAGTAGCGTCTCCCTAGCGATGTCGAAGGGTGCGGGGCCAGAGCTGCGGCTCTGTCCCGCACCCTTAATTTTTTTGAGGTGGGATGCTGGCTACCAGCTGGTGGGGTCGGTTTTGCGGACCCAAGCGATCACGGCATAGGTGATGGGCATGACCACGATCTCGATGGCGGTCTTCCACAGGAAGCCGACAATGGTGTAGTTGAGGGCATCGCCCCAGGTGGTGATGCCAATGACGGAGGCGGCGATGGCGCAGAAAATGATGGTATCGGCCAGCTCGCCAACAACGGTGGAGCCGAGCAGGCGCGACCAGAGCCGCTTCTGCCCGCTGCGCTTTTTCATGGTGGCCAGCACATAGGAGTTGAGCAGCTGGCCCACGAGATAGCCGGCGAGGGAAGCGACGACAATCTGTGGTACCAATCCCAGGACCGTGGCGAAGGCCTCGTCGTTGTCGTAGAAGTCGGCCGCCGGCAGCCAGATGGCGATGTAGAAGGTGACAATGGCCAGTACGGCGGTGCCGAAGCCGGTGAAGATCATCCGGCGGGCGTTTTTGAAGCCGTAGCACTCGGTGAGCACATCGCCAATCACATAGGCGAGGGGGAAGAGGAAGAAGGCACCGTCGGTCACCAGTGGGCCGATGGTCACCCCCTTGGTGGCGGTGATATTAGAGAGCAGGAAGACCGCGACGAATACGGCACCGAAGATGGGAAACAGCGAGCGTTGTGGCATGGGGCCACCGGAGTGAGTCGCGGCGGCGGAGGCTGTTTTCTCCGCCGCCTGCCCAGATGCGGGCGTCGTAGAGGAAGTCATAGCCAAGCATTTTAAGGCCGCACTGTCAGCGTCTGTGACAACACCCCAATCGGGCCCTTCTCATCATGCAAATGGGTGTGGGTGAGTCCGTGCCCAGCAGGCCCGATGCTCATGGTGGTGTCCGCGCCAAACCAGTGCCCCTCGGGGGAGCGGAAGAGGTGAATGCTGAGATCAATATTGGGATAGGCCACCTCTTTCGGATTGTGCTTGAGCACAAGGCCGTTGACGATGTCCATCACCGTCATCAGCTTCACCAGCGGCGAGACCTCCACTCCCTCCAGCAGGGGAGTGCGGGAGGAGAGCCAGCCCTGAGCGTGGCCGGGGCTGAGCACCGTGCGGTGGGCGTCCACGCTATCGACAAAGGCCCCTTCCCAGGCCTCGAGAAAATTCCAGCTGGGGATGGCGTAGCGGGAGGGCATGCGCTTTAATGCGGTGGATTCGATGCTGCCGGTATCGAAGGCAGCGGAGAACCAGCCGCGGGCGATGACCACGGGCCGCTCGGCGATGATCAGCCGCGCCTGCACCAACTCGATGGTGCGACCGGGGCGGATCACCTCGGTATCCACCCGCACCTCGCCGATGGGGGCGGTGCCAAGAATGTCAAAGCTGATGCGGGAGAGATCCAAGGTGTCGCCGGGCCGCCGGGCAGCGAAATCCTCCTGCAGGATGTGGGTAAGTAGACCCAGTGCGGGCGCTATGTGAATCTCTTGGGGATTCCACGCGCCGGCGGTGAGTTCCGTGGCGACGAACTCGGTGGCACTCGTGCGGGTGAAATAGGAGCTTGACATAGATCACACTGTACTCGGGCTTTAGCCGCGTTTAGGGTCACGTCCCCCGATTTTGGGCGACTCAAGATTCAGCTCTAGCGCTGGTCGATGCCCCGCCGCCCACTCGGCGTCCACGGCGCGGTAGTGCTGTTCGTGCACCGTCACGGTATCACCGGCCGCGATGGGTTGATGGGCCAGAGCCCACTGGCACACATCGGCCAGCTGGTTATACACCTCGCTGGGGTCAGCGCTCGAACGCAGCTGCAGCTCTGGGTGCCCAGCTTCCACCATGCCGATGCTCATGCCTTGGGTGCCCTCTGCGGTGCGGGTGACTATCAGGTCCACGACGTAGGCGGAAACAACGTCGTGACGCACTGCCTCGCTAAACACCTGCGGATCTACTGCGAAGGGGCGGCTGGCGCCGCGAAACACGTGGCACACCGCCACCGCGTCCTCCCGCACGGCCAGGGCGGCGGCAAGTTCGGCGTGCATATAGTTCAGCTCCCGCAGGGACTCGCGGGTGCGCACCAACGGCTGCACATCCGAATGCACCCGCACCTCGAGCTGGGTGGTGGCGCTGGACAGCGGCGTGCGGGGCCCGAGTACCGCGTGGGAGTGGGGCGCGGGATCCGCGGCGTTCTGGGCGCTCAGTACGTACTCCACCTGCCCGTCCAGCACGCACACCAGCCCGGCATGCTCCTCGAGTCGGGTCTGCAGCCGATCAGCAAAGATCTCGTGCAGGTGCTCGCGCACCTGTTGCGGGGAGGGGTTGCTGCTGAGCAGCACCCGATAGTGGGGACGCGGGGTGAGAACGGCGGGGTCGACGCTGATGGGTGTCAGCGGCGCGGGGGTAGACGGGCTCATGGGGCTTCTCCTTCTACTGAGGGTCAGTATCCATGCTAGGGATGCGCCGGTTTAGTCGATGTCGGTGAACTTTCGATCCCAAGCGGAACGCGTGGGATTAGCGTCGGCAAGCACCATGTCGAAGCGGTCGTTGGCGATTTCGACGATTTCGCTGAGGGTACGGCGCAGCTCCTGCGCCTCGGAGTTTTCCAGGCGGTGTACGCCATCGGCGATGATGGTGTCGATGCTGTCGTTGGTGCGCAGGCACGCCACCCAGGGCATGCCGAACTTCTCTCGATAGGACTCGGCCAGCACCTGCAGCTGTTCGGTCTCCACGTCATCGGCTTCGCCAAGCCCCACCGAGCCGCGGGCCTGGTTCAGGCGTTCGTCCTCAGAGTCGGTACTGCTGAGCACCAGAGTGGCCATGTCGGGGTAGTCGGCGATCAAGCGGCTGCGCTCTTCTGGCTCGGCCATGAGCACCGCCACCTGCACTGCCTCGCGCAGGGCCTGCACATCCTCGAAGGGGCGGGCCTCCCACGCGCGTTGTAGCGGCCACTGCTCCTCGTTGAAGAGTGGGGCAAGGGCGGCCACAAACTCCTCTCGATCCATGGCGTTGATGGTGTTCAGCGAGACCCTGCGGCCATCGTGGCGGGCCACATCCGAACCGGACTGCACCCCGAGGTGGAAGAACACGATATTGAGCACGATGGCGGTGATCGCGCCGATGGTCATGCCGGAGGAGACGAAGATGCGCGCCCACTCGGGCAGGGCTTCGGCAATATCGGGTTTGAAGGTCACCAGCATGGCCAAACCGAGGGCGGTGGTGACGATCACGGCATTGCGGTCATCTTTCCAATCGGCTTTGCCAATGGTCTGCATGCCCACCCACGCCACATTGGCGAAGAGCGCCAAGGAGGCGCCGCCGAGCACGGGGGCGGGAATGGAGGCCACGATCGCCCCAGCCTTGGGGAGTAGGCCTAGCAGAATCATAAAGCCCGCTGCAGACGCTGCCACCCAGCGTGATTTCACGCCCGTGATGCGCACCAGGCCGACATTTTGGGCGAAGCAGGTATAGGGGAAGGAGTTGAGCACACCGCCGAGCAGGGTGGAGAGGCCATCGGCGCGGATGGCGCGCTCCACATCCGGTTTGCCGATGCGCTTGCGCACGATCTCGCCGGTGGCGAAGACATCGCCGGTGGTTTCCACCATGGTGATCACCATGACGATGAGCAGCGACACAATCGCGGCGGCATTGAACTCGGGGATGCCGAAATAGAAGGGGGTGGTGATGCCCAGCGGGGCGGCGTCGCCCACCTTGGACAGATCGGCGTCGCCGAGCAGCAGCGCCGCGGCGGTGCCCAGCACCAGACCGAAGAGCACCGAGAGCGTGCCCAAGAAGCCGCGGAAGAAGCGCTGCACCAGCACGATCACGGCCAGGGTGGCGAAGGCATAGCTCAGATCGCGGGGATCGGGCGTGCCTTCGGCATAGTTGGTGAAGTCATTGGCCGACACCGCCAGCAGGGAGGTGCCCATCACCAGCAGCACGGTGCCGGTGACCACCGGCGGGAAGAAGCGCAGCAGCCGCCCGAAGAGCGGGGCCACAAAGAAGGTGAAGAGGCCGGCGGCGATCACCGCGCCATAGATGGTGGGCAGGGATTCCACCCCGCCCTCACCATCGGTGACGCCCAAGCCGATCGCGATAATCGGCGCCACCGCGGTGGTGGTCACACCCTGCACCAAGGGCAGGCGCACGCCGACGTGCTTGCCGATGCCCACCACCTGAATCAAGGTGGCGATACCGCAGGTAAGCAGATCGGCGTTGATGAGGTGAATGGTAGTTTCGGCGTCTAGGTTCAGCGAGCTGGCGATCAGCAGCGGAACGATCACCGCGCCTGCGTAGAAAGCCAGCACATGCTGCAGGCCGAGGGCCGCGAGTTTGCCGGGGGTGGGAACATGATGAACAGGATGGGTGCGCTGCACGGCGGTGGAGGTGGAAGTGGCCACGGGTGGCGTCTCTCCTTGTCTCAGAAAAGAAGCTGGAAAGGGCGAATTATGCGCCTTTTACCTTAAAGCCTGCTAAGAAGTGAACCTAGCTGCGGGGCCATGAACTCACCCCCGTGCGCATGGCTTATCGACGCTACGTAGCGGTGAACAGTGTTCGAGTGCTTGTGTTATCGTTGACACATCTGTTGCTAAACGATGTTCATCTCATGCAACAACTATTGCCCACGACACAGGAGTACAGCTATGACCACGGCTACGCAGGACGCCCAGGGTAGCGCCCTTGATGAGAGCACTATTCTCGAGCACGCACGCACCAAGGTGCTCGAGCGCGGCGAGGGACTGAACTATGAGGAGACCCTCGCAGTACTGAATCTGCCCGATGAGAAGATCGAAGAACTCCTCGAGTTGGCCCACCAGGTGCGCCTGAAGTGGTGTGGCGACGAAGTTGAGGTCGAGGGCATTGTGTCGCTGAAGACCGGCGGCTGCCCCGAGGATTGCCACTTCTGTTCCCAGTCGGCCATGTTCAATAGCCCGGTTCGTGCCGCCCGCATCGATATTCCCGAGCTGATCGAGTCCGCCAAGCAGACCCGCAAGACCGGCGCCAGCGAATTCTGCATCGTTGCCGCGGTGCGTGGCCCGGACGAGCGGCTGATGAATGATCTCATCGACGCCACCCACGCCATCAAGGACGAGGTGGATATCGAGATCGCCGCCTCGGTGGGCATGGTCACCCTCGAGCAGGCGCAGCGCCTCAAGGATGCCGGCGTGCACCGCTATAACCACAATCTCGAGACCAGCGAGTCCTACTTCCCGCAGGTGGTGACCACCCACACCTTTGAGGAGCGCATCGATACCCTAAAGAACGTGCGCCAGGTGGGCATGGAGGTCTGCACCGGTGGCATCTTGGGCCTCGGTGAGTCCCGCGAGCAGCGCGCCGAGTTCGCCCAGAACCTGGCCTCGGTGGATCCCACCGAGGTGCCCATGAACTTCCTCGATCCTCGCCCCGGCACTCCCTTCGCTGACAAGGAGCCCATGGAGGCCAATGAGGCGCTGCGTTCGATCGGCGCCTTCCGTCTCGCTCTGCCGAAGACCACGCTGCGCTTCGCGGGCGGTCGCGAGCTCACCCTGGGTGATCTCGGCGCCGAGCAGGGCCTGCTGGGCGGTATTAACGCGGTGATCGTGGGTAACTACCTCACCACTCTCGGCCGCCCCGCCGAAACCGACCTTGACATGCTGGGCAAGCTGCGTCTCCCGATCCGAGCCCTCAATGAGACGATCTGATTCGGACGAGCTGCTCATTGCGGTTCTCACCGGCGAGGAACCGATCTATCACCCCAATACGGGCCAGCCGCTGGATGAGAACGCCGAGCGCAATAAAAAGGGCCTCGCGGAGCTGAGCCGCGGCGCCAAGATCGGACTCGAGCCGCCGCGCTTCTGCCAGATTTGCGGGCGCCGCATGGTCGTCCAGATCATGCCCATGGGCTGGGTGGCGCACTGCTCCCGGCACGGGGAGCTCGACTCCCGCGCTTTAGAGCGCTAGGAGGGAAGCTCCTCCGCGGTGCTCGGATACGAGGTTTGGGCCCCGGCGCGGGTTGCGGCGAAGGCACCGACACGGCAGCCGAGGGCCGTGGCCTCAATCAGGTCCGCGCCCTCATCCAGCGCCGCGACGAGTGCGCCCGCGCAGGCATCCCCGCAGCCGGTGGTATCCACGGCCTCGACCCGTGGGGAGGGCACCTGCTGGATTCCTTCCGCCGTGGCCACCAGCGCGCCCGCGGCCCCCAACGTGATGATGACGCTGGCGAAGCCTGCCTCGCGCAGCTGCGTCGCCAGCTCCTCGGGGCTGCCCTGCCCCTGTTTCTTATAGAGCTGCGCGATCAGCCCCGCCTCGTGCTCATTGGCGATGAGCGGATCGGCGTGCAGCAGCGCCGCGGGATCCATCTCGATCACGGGTGCCAGATTCACCACCACTCGCACTCCATGGCGGGTGGCCACAGCGATGGCCCGCTCGATGGCGGCGGCCGGAATCTCGCCCTGCACCAGCAGGATGGAGGCCGCGGCAATAAGCTCCTCATGGTCATCCACCAGTTCTGGGCTCATCGCGGCATTCGCCCCCGGCACCACCACGATGCTGTTCTCCCCATCTGCGGCGACAGTGATCACCGCTAGGCCCGTGGGCCCCTCCACGCTCGTGATGCCCTCTTCACTCATGCCGCTCTCGCGCATGATGGCGCAGGCCGGTTCCGCATAGGAATCCGTGCCTACCGCGCCGATCATATGGACCTGCGCCCCCATCCGGGCCGCGGCCACCGCCTGATTGGCGCCTTTGCCGCCTGGAGCGACCGTACTGCTGTGCCCGAGAAGCGTTTCCCCAGGGGCGGGGTGCCGCGTCACGCGCACGGTGAGATCGGCATTGATAGAACCTACGACAGCGATGCTCATGTCCCAGATTTTAGCCGATACCTGCGCAGTCGATGTTGCGGGCGAAGAGGGACAGGGCTGGTGTCTGGGTGCTGTCCTAGAATGCGAAGAGTCAAGGATTTTGCGAGGAAGGTGGGTCTATAGTCATGGTGAAAACACAACGACTCCAGCGTGCCCGCGGCGCACTCTACGGGCAATTAATTGGAGATTCTCTCGGTAGTTTGGTCGAGTTCCGCTCCGCGGAGTCTATTCAGGCGCACTACCCGAATGGGGTGCGCCAGCTCGCCGACGGCGGCACCTATGGGCTCAGCGCCGGCCAGCCCACCGACGATTCCGAGATGGCTTTGTCCCTTGCCGCCTCCTTGGTGCGGAATGGCACCTTCGTGCTCGAGGACGTGGCCGCGGCTTATCGACGCTGGGCACAATCCGAGCCTTTCGATATCGGCATTACGTGCTCCTCGGCGCTCAACCGCGGCCACAAGAATCCCGAGTCCCAAGCCAATGGCGCCCTCATGCGTGTTAGCCCGCTGGGGATCTTCGGCGCTCGGGTGCTGGAAGAGGACCCGCAGGGCGCGGAACAGCTGGCTACGTGGGCGCGTCAAGAATGCTCGCTCACCCACATCAACCCGCTGTGCATGGATATTCAGAGCGTGTACGTGCTCACCATCGCCCGCATCATAGCCGCCGGCGCGGACCGTGCCGAGGCCCTAGAGATCCTGCAGGCCGAGGCTGCATCCTATCCAGAGGTAGCGGCGCTGGTAGAGGCGCATCGCGACGCCCCGCCGGCCGAGTACCTCGAACACGAAGGGTGGGTGACTATCGCCTTCGGCAATGCTGTCTACGAGCTGGCCTCGGTCTTGCGCGCCGAGGAGTCGCTGGTGCGCACCGTGGGCAGGGGAGGAGACACTGACACCAACGCGGCCATCACCGGTGCGCTACTGGGGGCGGTCGATGGCATGCACGCCTGGCCCTCGCGCTGGGTGGATGTGATCGATTGCTTCCACCAGAACGAGGCCTCGCCGCGGCCGCGGCCACGGGAGTACTGGCCCAATCACGCCTATGCCCTCGCCGGCCAACTCCTGGGCGCTTAGGGGCTCAGCCGCGGCACGGCGTCGATAAGCGCGCGGGTATAGCTCTGCTGGGGCTGGGCGAAAAGCTCGGCGGTAGCGCCCTCCTCGATCAGCTGCCCCTGCTTGAGCACCATCACCTCCGAGCACAGGGCCTGCACCACGCCGAGATCGTGGGAGACGAACACCAACGCCAGCTGGTACTCGCGCACCACCTCGGTGAGCAGGTTGATCACCTGAGCCCGGGCGGAGACATCGAGGGCGGAGACGGGCTCATCGGCCAGCAATATCCGCGGTCGCGGGGCAAGGGCGCGCGCCAAAGAGATGCGTTGGCGCTGCCCGCCGGAAAACTCGTGGGGATAACGCCGCGCCACCTCGGCATCGAGGCCGACATCGGCCAGCACCTCCTGCACCCGCGCGGCCCGCTCCGCCGCTCCGAGGCGCGCGGCCCGCAGTGGCTCGGCAATGCTTTCGCCGACGCGCATCCGCGGATCCAAGGACGCAGCCGGGTCCTGGAACACGATCTGCGCAACCTGCTGCAGCGTGCGCGCTGTGGCGGCACGCCCATCGACGAGGATCTCGCCGCTGCGGCTCGACTCGAGCCCCGCCAGCAGCTTCAAGAGCGTGGACTTGCCCGAGCCGGATTCGCCCACCACCCCGAGGCGCTGGCCGGCACGCAGGCTCAGCGATAGCGGCTCCAAGGCCTGGGTGGTGCGGCGCTGGCGAGCGCGCCAGCCACGTGAGCGATAGCTTTGGGAAATCTGCTGTGCCTCCAGCACCACCGGGCCCGGGGTGGGAAACTCCGGCTGGGCATAGGCGTGGCCCGGGCGATAACTCTCATCGGCGCTGCCCACCGTGTACAGGTGTCCGCGGGAATCGCGTGCCGCCAGATCCGAGGCGGCCACCAGTCCGCGGGTGTAGTCGCCGGGCTCGCGCAATACCTGCTGGGTCGTGCCGCATTCCACGATCTCGCCATCGCGCATCACCAGCACCCGCTCGCAGATCTGCGCCATCACGCCGAGATCGTGGGTGATGAACAAAACGGCGGTACCGCGCTGCTCAGTGAGGCGGTTGAGGGTGGCCAGAATAGAGGCTTGCACCGTGGCGTCGAGCGCGGTGGTGGGCTCATCGCAGACGATGAGCTCGGGATCATTCGCCAGGGCGATGGCGATGAGCACGCGCTGGCGCTGCCCACCCGAGAGCTGGTGCGGATAGCGCTCGTAGAGGGTCTCCGGATCGGGCAAGCGCACCTCCTCCAGCAGCGCCAGGGCGCGCCGCTTCAGGGCGGCGGAATCGAGATCCTGCTGGTGCAGCTGCACGGCCTCGCGTACTTGGGGTCCGATCTTCATGAGCGGATTCAGTGCCGTCATGGGCTCCTGAAACACCATGGATATCCGGCGGCCCCGCAGGCTGGCGTAGCGGGCGGGGGAGTAGTCCACCAGGTTGCCCGGCTCGCCGCGCAGCGTGATCCTGCCGCTGGTGTGCAGCGTGTGGGAGTGCAGCCCCATGATGCTCAGCGCGGTCAGCGACTTACCCGAGCCGGATTCGCCGATGATCCCGACTTTCTCCCCGGCCGCGATGCTGAAGCTCACCCCGCGCAGCAGCTGGTGCCCATCGCGGGTGCGCACTTGAAGATCGTCTACGTCCAGCACCGTTTCACTCATTGGCCAGCCTTTCGTGTCGAGTGCAGCCTAGGGTCGAGGAGATCCCGCAGCCCATCGCCGAGCAGGTTGAAGCCCAGTACCGTCAGCGCGATCGCCAGCCCTGGCCACAACGCGAGCTGCGGGGCGGTATAGAGCGAAGCCTGCGCCGATTGCAGCATCCGGCCCCACGATGGCTCCGGCGGTGGGGTGCCGAGGCCGAGGAAGCTCAGTGCCGCCTCGGCGAGAATAGCCAGCGCAAAGGCCACCGAGGCCTGCACGATCACGAGGCTGAGGATATTCGGCAGCACATGCCGCAGCGCGATCGCCCGCCCCGATGCCTGGGACATCCGGGCGGCGGCGATGAAGTCGAGAGAGAGCACGCTGAGGGTTCCGGCGCGGGCGACGCGGGCAAACCCAGGGATGGCGGCGATACCAATGGCCGCCATCGCCGACCACGTGGAGGTGCCGAATACCGCGCCGAGCACGATGGCCAAGAGCAGCGCGGGGAAGGCGAGAAGGAGATCGGCGCCGCGCATTACCAGCGCATCCACCGTCCCGCCGCGCATGCCGGCGATAATGCCCAGCGGTACTCCACAGAGCATGCCGATGCCCACCGCCACCACGCCCACGGCGAGGGTGATGTGCGCCCCAGCCATCAGCTGTGCCGCCACGTCTCGGCCATAGCGATCAGTACCCAGCCAGTGCTGCGCGTTGGGGCCGAGCAGCCGCTCCTCGGGCACCGCGTGGATCGGATCGAAGGGGGTCCACACCAGCGCGATGAGCGCGGTGAGCACCACCGCCGCCACGATGCCGCCGCCGATGAGCAGACTGGCCGGTGGGCGCTTGCGCTGCCGCGTGCGGACGCCGCCCGCATCCGGAGATTCTGTGTGCATCTCTTCTTTCCCTCCCGGTGTTAGCGACCGGCGCGGATGCGCGGATCGAGAAGGCTATAGGACAGGTCGACGATAAAGGTGGTGAGCAGGGTGATGAGCACGAGCACCATCACCACGGATTGCACCGCAGTGAGATCCCGGCCGCTGACCGCGTCGAGGAGATAGCTCCCCACCCCGGGCAGCACGAAAACGCGCTCAATCACGACCGCGCCCACGATCAGCGCCGCCATCTGCAGCCCGGTGACCGTCACCACCGGCAGGGCGGCATTGCGCAGCCCATGAGCGCGCATCGCCTGCCAGACGGTCATGCCCTTGGCGAGGGCGGTGCGCATGAAATCCTGGTGCAGCACATCGAGCACGGCGGAGCGCACATAGCGGGTCATAATGGCCGCCTGCACGCTGGCCAGCGCCATAGTGGGCAGGATGAGCCGAGCGATGAACCCCGCAGGATCGGCATTGGGTGGCACCCAACCATTAGCGGGCAGCAGCCCCCAGCGCACCGAGACGATCGTGACCAAGAGGATGCCGGCGAGAAAGCTCGGCACGGCCACCCCCACTTGGCTCAGTGCGGTGATGGCTACTCCGTCCGCGCGGTGGCGTCGAATAGCGGCCCACATTCCCAGCGGCACGGCGATCATGAGCGCCAGTGTCATCGAGCAGCCCATGAGGATCAGGCTCACCTGCAGCCGGTCCCACACGATGGGGGTGATGTCCTCGCCCGATTGCATGGACACTCCCCAGTGGCCGGTGAAAAACCCGCCAATCCAGGTCAGATACTGCAGCAGCAGCGGGCGATTAGTGCCGAGCTCGGCCTGCTTCTGGCGGATGAGCTCATCAGTGGCATTGACGCCGAGCGCAATGGCGGCCGGATCGCCGGGGATCAGCCGCAGCAGCGCGAAAATCACCACGGAGGCCACAAGCGCGGTGAGCACAAAGCGCAGGCCGGCGCGCAGGAGCAGTCGAAACATTAGCGGCGCTCCTTTCCAGACTCCCCATCATCAGGTGCTCGGTGCATCGTGGCCAGCTCGAGGCCCTCGGTGATCTGATCGGCGCGCACGCCACTGACCGCGCGGTCGGTGACCACAATATTGGGGAAATTAAAGAGGGTATCGGCGCCGGCTTCAGCCATGATCTGATCGACCGCCTCTTTCATATAGCGCACCTGCTCCTGGGCAGTGCCGCGATCTGCCTTCTCCAGCAGGGCGCGCACCTCGGGCGAATCAAAGCCCAAATAGTACTCGGGATTGCCAAAAAGCTGCGGAATATCGCGCGGCTCGATGTGCATCACCAGCGACATGTCATAATCCTGCTGCTTGAGCACCTCGTTTAGCCACACCGCTGGGAACTCGGTGGAGCGGATGCTCACATCCAATCCGATATCGCGCAGCTGCGAGACCACGATCTCACTCGCCGCCACCGCATAGGGCAGCGAGGGAACGGAGAAGACCACGTGGTTATTGCTCTCATCGATCCCCGCCTCGGCGAGGAGCTGCCGCGCACGCTCCGGGTCGAAGGGATAGCGGGTGGAGGCTTCATACCAGGGATCCGTGGGCGGCACCGGGGCGCCGCCGGTGTCGATACCGTGGCCGTCCCATGCGGTGTCAATCACGGCCTGGCGGTCGATGCCATACATCACCGCTTGGCGCACGCGGACATCATTGAAGGGGGCGCGGTTGTTGTTCATCGACAACAGCACCTCGCCATTGGTGGTGCCCACCTCGACCGTATAGCGGGTGGGGTCGAAAGTATGGAGCAGCTCGGGCGATTGCATGGAATAGACCACATCCACGTCTCCGGAGCGCAACGCGTTCATGGCCGCCACCGCATCGGCGAAATAGCGGATCGCGGCGCCCTGGTTCTGCGGGGCCGGGCCCCAGTAGTCATCCCGGGCCCGAAAAGAAATGGAGTGGCCGATAGCAAAGTTCTCCACCTCATAGGGGCCCGTGCCCACGGGGGCGCTGGCGAGGGTATCCATGGCCGAGGGCGTCATCATCGCCCCCACGAGGGTGGCCATATCCCACAGCCATTGATTCGACGACGCCGCCAGCTGCACCGAGACCTCGGTGGGGCTGAGCACCTCGACGGATTCGACGATGTCCATCTTCTTCTTCAACCCATTGCTCCACGCCTCGGAGCGGACGCGGTCGATGGAAAACTTCACCGTCTCGGCGTTAAAGGCATCGCCATTGGAAAAGGTGACATCATCGCGCAGGGTGAAGGTGTAGCTGCGCCCATCCTCCGAGACCTCCCAGGAGGTGGCCAGCCAGGGCACAATCTGGCCGTCATCGTCGATGCGCACCAAGGTTTCATACACGTTGCTCATCAGCGCGCCGGGGATGGCCGCGCCGGAGTTGGTGGTGAAGTCGAGGGAGACTGGGGAAGCCGAGGCAGCCACCACAATGTCGTGTGCTCCAGCCACGCGGCCCACCTGCACTGCGGTGGAGCCGGCGCTGCAGCCGCTGACTCCCACGGCGAGTGCCGTGGCGAGCGCGGCGGTCCTTAAGCCCGTGCGGTCGCGCCGCGAGCGGCGAGAGGGGAGATTCATACTTGCACAGGCTAGTCGGCTGAGCGGCGTTCTCAGGAATGCGGGGGATCGGTGCAGGCGCGGGTTGAAACGCGGCTACTGGTGGTCGCCTGCCTAGAATGAGCCCCATGACTGAGGCAGGACAACCAGCGGCACGACGCGGCACAGACCGAGACATCATTGCGGTGCGGATGAGTGGCGGGGCGATCCTGCGCTCGAAAACCACCGCGCTGTGCGTGGTGTTTGTGCTTGTTCTCGGCCTGATCGGGGCGGCGTTGCTGGGGGCATGGGCCTCGGAAACCCACAAGACTCTCCGCACCCTCTATGGGGTAGCGGCCGCTCTACCGATCGTGGGGGTGGTCAGCACGCTGTTGCAATTTATCCGCTTCGTCTTTCACGCCCGCCGGCGGCGAGTGATCGTGGGACGCATGATCACGATCCCCGCCTCGGGGGTGAGCTTTCACCGTGATCAGCTGCGCCGCGTAGACATTTGGTCGGAGAATCGCGATGGGGCGATTACCACCTACATGACGCTGGTGCCGGCGCACATCGAACAGCGGGTGGATGCACACCAGCTGGCCCATGAGGTGCCCACGATTTTGCGTGATTATTGTGTGCGCCTGCCCCGTGGCAGCCGGCCGACCGCCTATGAGCTGGCGGATAGCCTCCGCGAGAATAATCCGCAGCTCGAGGTGAATAAGATCGGCAAGATCGCCTAGGCGGGTACCACCGTCTCGCTGGCCGGAACGGGCGTGCGGTGGCGCGGCGTGAGGGTGCTATCGAGGATGAGCCCCACGATGATGAGGGCGAGGACCGGCAGCACCCAGCCGAGCTGTTGCTCATGCATCGGCGCCCACCCGAGGAGACGCTCGATGCTCTCGCTGGCCACGCCCACAGAGGACAGGGAGGCCAGCAGCGACCACACCACCGCGCCCCACACACCGAGACGGAAGGTGTAGAACAGGCGACGATGCTTCCACAGCGGCGCCAGCAGCGTGATGGCCACCAAGGTGATAGCGGGCGGGTAGAGGAAGCCGATGATGGGGCCAGCGATCGCCAACACGGACTGCAGGCCCACCGTAGACACGGCGAAGGAGATAAGGGTGAATACCAGCACCCACTTCTGATAGCTCACGGCCGGCAGCAGGCGGTGAAAGAACCCAGAGGTGGAGCCGATGAGGCCGGCGGCGGTACCGATGCACGCCAGCAGCACCACCATGCCGAAGATCACGCGACCGGGCTGCCCCATGGTCACATAGGCGATATCGGTGAGGATCGCGGCACCGTCCTCGTACTGCTCGGGGTTGGGTACGACGCGGCCCACCATTCCGAGGGCGATATAGACCGCGCCGAGCAGTACTCCGGCGCCCACAGCGGCGATGATGGCGCCCCGCTTCAGGCCCATGCCATCAGGGGAGCCCAGGCCCTTTTCGCGCAGCGCGGAGATCACCACAATACCGAAGGCGAGAGCGGCCACCGAGTCCATGGTCAGATAGCCTTCGATCAGCCCAGTGGGGCCAGGATGCTCGGCGAACTTCTCGGCGGTAGCCACGCCAGTAGGGTCGAGCTGGCGGAGAGCCATAACCACCATGAGCGCAAGCAGAATGAGGAGCACGGGGGTGAGCCACTTGCCGATGCGATCAATCAGACCGGTTTCGCGGTAACACATGAGCCAGACCACCACGAAGTACGCCGCGGAAAAGGCCACGGTGGCGGCGCGGGAGTCCACGCCGAATACCGGGGAGAAGGCGGTGGAGTAGCTCACCACCGCGGTGCGTGGCACGGCGTAAAACGCGCCGATGGAGAGATAGATGAGCACGGGGAAGATCACACCGAAAATCCGACCCGCCTGGCGCGACAAGTCCAATACGTCCTCGCCGGAAATCACTACCGCGATCATGGATACCACAGGCAGGGCTACCCCAGCTGCGAGGAAGCCAAGGATAGCGGGGGCGAAGTGGGTGCCGGCTTGGGCGCCGAGAATAGGCGGGAAAATGAGGTTGCCGGCACCAAAGAACATCGAGAACAGCATGAGTGTCGCCGTGGTGAGGGTGGCGAACACTGCCGTGGATTGCACAGCCGAGCGAGCGGAGTCAGACATCGGAGAAAGCTTTCTAGACAGAATGTGAGCTATCGACTCAGCAGCCTAGCAGTACTGGTCCTACCACTCGTTCTTCGGTATGTGCTGCGTGCTCAACGTCACTGCGCCTGACGCAGCAGTTCCACGAAGGTCTCGAGGTTCTCCGGTGGGGTAGCGAAGTTCAACCTGGCGCAGTGCGCATAGCGTGCAGCGGGGGCGAAGGTGGCGCCATCGTTGAGCACCACGCGGCAGTGGTGTTCGAGGTACTCGGCGGCCGTGTGCTCCCCTACAGCGAGAGCGGTGTCGCTGAAGTCGAGCCACATCAAATAGGTGGCCTCGGGGGCGCTGGCTCGGATTCCAGGAAGGGCCTCTGGCAGGGCGTGGAGCAGATAATCGCGGTTGCGACGGAGCAGCTCCAGCTGCTCATCGAGGTAGTCGGTGGAGGCGGTATAGGCGGCCGCGGCGCCGACGAGGCCAAGCGTGGAGTAGCCGTCGGTGACCAGCGGCCCCGCCGCTTGAAAGGCTGCCTGGTGTTCTGGGTTGGTGAAATACATTTGGGCACATTTCAGCCCAGCGATATTCCATGCCTTCGAGGTGGCGGTGGCAGTCACGCACACCCGGCGGGCGTTCTCGCTCACCGAGGCCACCGGCACATAGGGGCGCTCGTAGCAGATGGGGGCGTGGATCTCGTCCACGATCACGAGCATGCCGAGTTCCGCCGCGAGATCGGTGAGTTGCACCAAGTACTCGCGTTCATAGATCACGCCTAGGGGATTATGCGGGGAGCAGAGAATGAGCACCCGGCCACCGCGGGCGTGGGCCTGCCGAATCTGCTCCAGGCTGGGTTGGGGGTCTGCGTCGATACACAGCATCTCGCGGCCGGTGATCCGCGGCAGCTCGAGGAAGGGCATATAGGCCGGCACGGGCACGACGATGGCGTCCTCGGGTGAGCTGAGCAGCTCAATGGCCAGCTGCACCGAGCGGACCACGTCGGCGGTGACCTCCACCTGTTCTGGTTCGGGCGCCCAGCCATAGCGCTGGCGATAGAAGGCGCTCATGCCTTCTTTTACGCCCTCAACCTGCACGGGGTAGCCGAAGGCTTCGCGCTCTACCGCCTGCCGCAGTGCATTGATCACATCGGGGTGGGTGGAGAAATCAGATTCGGCGATCCACAGCGGCAGCAGTGCCGGGTCATAGGTATTCCACTTGCGGGTGCCTCGGCGGCGCAGCGTCTCGTTATCGAGGAAGTGACAAACCATGGCCTCTATTGTGCATGTGCACGACAGGGTGTACCTAGCCGCTATGGTGGGTGAGTATGAACGCCCCCGAACTCGTGGTTGTGCTTGATAGCCACAATCAGCCCATCGGCACCGCACTGAAGTCCGAGGTGCACAGCACGGACACCCCCTATCATCTGGCCTTTTCCTGCTATGTCCAAGATGCGCAGGGGAGGGTATTGCTCACCCGCCGGGCGCTGAGCAAGGCCACGTGGCCGGGGGTGTGGACCAATAGTTTTTGCGGGCATCCCGCCCCCGGTGAGGATGCTGTGGAGGCGATCGCGCGCCGCGCCCGCTATGAGCTTGGGATTGAGGGGCTGCACGGGATCGAGCAGGTACTACCCACCTATTCTTATCGTGCGGTGGATTCCAGCGGCATCGTGGAGCATGAGTTCTGCCCCGTCTACATTGCGCGTATCGACGCCACCTCCCAGCTGCAGCCCGCCCCTTCCGAGGTCGATTCCTATGGCTGGGCCACCCCAGCCGAGCTGGCGGCTGCGGTGGATGCCACCGGCTTTGCCTTCAGCCCGTGGATGGTGGATCAGCTCAGCCACCGAGCGCTCCGCGAGGCACTGGGCTGTCCCCGCTAGGGGCTGGAGCTAGCCGGCGATAGAACGGACCGCACCTAGCGGCAGCCACATCCAGTCGGGGCGGTTATTGGCCTCATAGGCCACCTCGTAGAGCGCCTTATCGAGCACGAAAGCATCCAAAATATCGAAGTTGTCTTGGCTGCTCGGCTCGAAGTGATAGCCATCCAGCAGGGAAGCGGTGGCGGTATCAGACCACATCTGGCGGGTGTCCGCGGTGCCGGCGTGCTCGAAATTGGCGGCGTAGTCGAGAGAGCGGATCAGCCCCGCGAGATCCCGCAGCGGGCTGTCCATGCGCCGGCGTTCCGCCAGCGGCCGGGCGGGCTCGCCCTCGAAGTCAATGAGAATATATTTCTCGCCCTGTTTCAAGGTTTGTCCCAGGTGGAGATCGCCGTGGACCCGCTGCACCGGCACCTCGAGATCCTGCAGGCGCTGATACACCGCCCGCGCCTTCTCAGCGAAGGGCGCCAGATCGGGCACCTGGGCCAGCACATCCTCCAAACGGTCACTGAGGGCCTGTGCCACCTGGGAGCCGGGCACGGTCTCCGTGCCGAAATGACGGGCCAGCAGCTGGTGCACCTCGGAGGTGGCAACCCCGAGGTTGCGGGCGGAGTCAGAGAAGTCCGCGCCCTCGCGGACCGCGGCGAGGGCATCGACCCAGCCATCGGTGGCGTGGTGCACAAAGTCCTGCACCATGCCGGTGATCATTGTCTCGCCCTCGATCTCGTGGGTGAGATAGCCCCGCAGCGGGGCAATATGGCCGCAGTGATGCTCCGAGAGCCCCGCCAAGAGCTCCACATCGGGGTTGATGCCGCCGGCGAGCTTGCGGAAGAACTTCACGATCACCGTCTCGCCGAAGATGATGGAGGTATTGGACTGTTCGCCCTCGATCACGCGGCCGAGTGCCCCAGCCGGCAGCAGCGGCTGGGTGGCACCAGGCACTGCGTGGACCGCGCCGCCGCCGGGCAGGGAGTCGCTGGTGATGAGCTCACCCATGCGGGCCGCATAGGCCGGCTGGGCGAGCACATCGGCGTTGTTCTCGTCGAGAAGCAACTGATACAGATCGGAGCCGCTCGCTCGGTGCACCCGTGCCACCACCCATCTGATCGCGTCGCTGCCGGTGAGCGGGGCGGTATGCACCACCTCAATATCGGTGATGGCCTCAGATTTTGCACCATAGAAGCGCTGGGTGGCCAGCATGGTTGCGAGTGCGGAATCCATGATCAGCTCCTAAGCGTTGGGATCGGTGAGTTCGAACCAGAAGAATCCGTGCGGGGCTAGGGTGACCACCCAGGGCTGCTCGGTGATCTCGGGGAAGTGCTCGCCACCGCTGAGCTCCACCGGCACGCGGCCGGCGAACTCGGAGAGGTCGAGGGAGACGGCCTGCGGGCGACGCGACATATTGTTCACGCACAGCAGGGTTTCCTTCTCATCGCGCAGCAGATAGCTGAGGATGGCGAAGTTCTTGGCGGGCACCTCGGTGAACTCGCCGAAGCCGAAGGCGGAGTGCTGCTTGCGGGTCTGAATCAGATTGCGGGTCCAGTGCAGCAGCGAGTTCTCCCCGGCCATCTGGGCCTCCACGTTGAGGGCATCGTAGCCGTATTGGGAGTTCTGGATGACTGGCAGATAGAGCCGCTCCGGATCGGCCTTGGAGAAACCACCATTGCGGTCGCTGCTCCACTGCATGGGGGTGCGCACGCCATCGCGGTCGCCGAGCCAGATGTTATCGCCCATGCCGATCTCATCGCCGTAGTAGAGCACCGGGGAGCCGGGCAGAGAGAGCAGCAGGCCGGTGAAGAGTTCCAGCTGGTTGCGATCGCCCTCGAGCAGCGGGGCGAGGCGGCGGCGAATACCCACATTCGCCTTCATGCGCGGCTCCTTGGCGAATTGCTCGTACATGAAGGCGCGTTCCTCGTCCGTCACCATCTCGAGCGTCAGCTCGTCGTGGTTGCGCAGGAAGATACCCCACTGCGCCGAGGACGGAATGGAGGGGGTGTCCTGGAGGATCTCGGAAATGGGGCGACGAGACTCGCGTCGCACCGCCATGAAGATGCGCGGCATGAGGGGGAAGTGGAAGGCCATATGGCACTCATCGCCCTCGACGGGCTCGCCGAAATACTCCACCACATCGGCCGGCCATTGATTGGCCTCCGCGAGCAGCACCCGGCCCGGGTACTCCTCGTCGATGACCTCGCGGCAGCGCTTGAGGAATTCGTGGGTTTTGGGCAGGTTCTCGCAGTTGGTGCCCTCTTCCTCGAAGAGATAGGGCACCGCATCGAGGCGGAATCCGTCCAAGCCGAGGTCGAGCCAGAAGCGCAGCACATCCAGCATGGCTTCCTGGACCTCGGGGTTTTCGTAGTTGAGATCCGGCTGGTGGGAGAAGAAGCGGTGCCAATAATACTGCTCGCGCTCCGGATCCCAGCTCCAGTTGGAGGTCTCGGTATCGACGAAGATGATGCGGGCATCGGCGTATTTCTTGTCGGAATCGCTCCACACATAGAAATCCCCATAGGGCCCTTCTGGGTCCTTGCGGGACTCCACAAACCACGGGTGCTGGTCCGAGGTGTGGTTCATCACCAAATCAGTAATGATGCGGATACCGCGCTTGTGGGCCTTATCCACCAGCTCCACGAAATCGTCCACCGTGCCGAACTCGGGCAGCACCTCGCGGAAGTTGCGGATATCGTAGCCGCCATCGCGCAGCGGGGAGTCATAGAAGGGCGGAAGCCAGAGGCAGTCCACGCCCAGCCACTCCAAATAATCCAGCTTGGAGATCAGACCCTGGAGGTCACCGGAGCCGGAATTTGTGGAGTCATGGAAGGCGCGGACGAGCACCTCGTAGAAGACGGCCTCCTTGTACCATCCCGGTTCGAGGCTATTCTCGGCCATTTTCGGGGTGGCATAGTCCTCGGAGGAAGGTTCTACGACATAGCCTTCCGCATCCACTTCCGTTTCAGCGGCGGGCTCCTGGTGTGCGAGTTTCAAAGGGTCTTCAGCCATACAGACCAGATTAGAGAAAACTCCCGGCGCGCGCGGCAGTGGCTACCCTTTAGGCTTCGAGGGCGGCCCGTCGGCGAATGCGTTGCTGGCCGATGTCGGTGGCCGTCGCTTCGTCCATGCCGCGGGAGTAGGCATGGGGATCGAAGGTCCGGCCCTCGGCGCTGCGGGTGCTTAGGGAGGCATCGCCGATAAATTCGGCACGGGCGGCGCGCGCCAGGGAGGCGTCGTCGATAAGCGCCAGCTCATAGCTGCTGGAGGACTCGGCGGCCTGCTCCTCGGCGGCGGCAAGACGGCTGGAGATCATGGTGATGAAGCCGCGCATGAAACTGCGGCGCAGCGTCACCGTGGAGGAATAGCCGCCGCTGCGGGAATCGTGGCGGAGTGTGCTGGCCCGCACCAGCATGATCGGGTTGATGAGGGTGTAGAGGGTCGATACCCGCTCGAGGTGCCGGAGGCGGCCAAAGACCACAGCCTCGCCGACTTTCACCGAGCGATAGGTGGAGTAGACGAAGCCCTCGCAATGCAGGGAGCGGGCAATCGCCATGAGCAGCGTGCTTTGCATATCTGTATAGGCGCCGCCGAACTCGATATGCATATGGCTGACGGTATCGCTGGGATCATCGGTGTCGAGGTCGCGCTCGTCGAGCTCATAGCGAGCCATGAGTTCGAAGGCTTTGGCGAAGTAGGTATCGCCTTCCTCGGTACCGGCGCGATCGCGGGCCTGGGTGAGGATTTTATGGATTTTGTCTTTGATGGTGTCGAGCGAGTTGGCCATGGGAAATCTCCTGAGGTGGGTGTACTAGCAAGCGGATGAGTGATGTATCCGCAGACTAAATGCCCGAGTCCCGTCGTGGGCGCCCGCAGACCAGGATGCGGGCAAGGCTGTGCATAAGGCGTTTTTCTATCCACAGCCTGCCGCCGCTCGCGGGTTAGTATCCACAGGCCACCGCGCTTATTCCCAGGCCTCGCGCCGGGCCGCTGTGCGCTGCTGCACCGGCAGCCGGAAGTGCACGCGCACCCCGTAGAGCGGGTCGCTGACCACCTGCGGCGGCGCGGCAGGATCAGTCAAGGATAGCGACAGCGCCGCCCGGTTGCCGCGGCCGGGCTCATGGCAGGGCCAGGAGGGGCGCTGGCCGTGGGCGAAGTCCACCAGCAGCTGGTGCACCTGGTCGGCCCGCGGGGCCAGCCGCTGCGGCGCGCCCGCGGCGAAGGTGGAGGCCATGGGGGAGGAATGCTCCAGCATGTCGAAGGCGAGAAGCAGATCCACGCAGTGCAGCGCCGGTGCCCCGTTCTCGGCATCGCCGGCGAATTGCAGCAGCCACGTGGAGCCGGACTCGCGCTCTGTCGCGGCCTGCACCCAGCGGGTAATAGAGGAATCGGAGGCGAAGCGGCGCGCCACCTGCCTCGGGTAGTGCGTATCCGCCCAGTGCAGATAGCTGCGGGCGTTATGCAGCAGGAATTGCCCGGCCAGCAGCCGTATCCCGAGCTTCGCCAGCCAGGGCGCGTGCTCATCCATCCATGCGGCGCTGGGCTCGAGATACATCTCGTGCTCGGTGTAGGTGAGCAGAATATCCACATCCGCCAGCTCGCCGGGGATGAAGGGATAGGGGCCCACTGCGGGGCCATAAAAATAGCGTCGCCGCAGCGAGGCATAGCCCTTGGCCAGCTTCTCGGGCTTGCGCGCCGCCAGGTTATTCAGCGAGGTCTGGGTGATGGGGGCGCCAAGGGCGCTGCGCAGCCAGCCGCGGCGGGCGAAGAAATCCTGCGGCGGATAACCGGGCGACATCGCCACCAGCCGGCGAAAGGTGCCGGTGTAGTGGTCGCGCCGGGCCAGCCACAATGCGATGCCGGCCCCGGCGGACTGGCCCACCAGGGTGACATTGGTCGGGTCGCCGCCGAAGGATTCGATGCAGCGCTGGATCCAGTCGAGCCCCAGCTGCACATCGCTGACCCCGCGGTAGGCAAAGCTCTCATCGGCGCGGAACTGGGCGAAGCCCTCGAGCCGCATGCGGTAGCCGATAGAGACCACGATGGCCCCCGAGTGGGCGAAGGCGTGAGAGCGATACCACGAGCCGTCATAGTGGTCGGATTCGTAGCGCCCGCCGTGCACATAGGCGATCACCGGGAGATCGGCGGGCACCCCATGGTCCGCGCGCGGCATCGTGGACACGGGGGCGATCACGCTTAGCCCGACCGAGCGCTGGCGTGGGGTGGTGGCATCGATGACGTCGGTGGCGGCGTCGGCCCGCTCGGGGAAGTCAAAGGGCTGCTCGTAGTGCACGTGGGGGATACCGCAGAATTCGGCCACCCCGTCCTCGTAGACCGTCCCGCGGATCTGTCCCGCAGGAGTCGATACGGTGATCGTGTTCTCACTCATGGGTGTCCATGCTATCGCAGGGGCTAGTGTTTTCCCCCAGAAAAGCAGTGGCGGGCGCTTATCGATGCCGCCTCGCCGGCGTGCTCCTTATTGATAGTCTTCGTTACTATTGGCGGCTATGACATCTACCGCTGAGTACAATCCGCTGCTGTCCTTCTCCACGCTGGACTATCAGCTGCCCGACTTCGCAGCCATCCGTTTCGAGCATTTTCGCCCCGCGTTCACCGAGGCCATGCGTCGGCACGATGAGGAGATCCGTGAGATTCTCCGCAGCGAGGGCTGGGAGGACGTAGTTGAGCGGCTCGAGGCCTCGGGGCGCGATCTCGCCCGCGTGGAGTCGGTCTTTTTCAATCTGTGTAATACCGATTCCACTGAGGAGATGCTCGAGCTAGCCGCGGAGCTGGCCCCAGAGTTGGCTGCGCATCGCGACGCCATCATCCAGAACACCGAGCTCTACCAGTTGGTGCGCGATGCCGAGGTACCGGAGGATGAGGAGTCCCGCCGGCTGCACGAGTACTATCTGCGGCTTTTTGCCCGCTCCGGCGCCACCCTCGATGCGGAGAAGAAAGCGGAGCTGGCCGAGCTCAACCGCGAGCTGTCCGCGCTCTCGGAGCGTTTCGGCTCCCAGCTGCTCAGCGATACCCAGAAGTTCGCCGTCGCCTTCGACTCCGAGGAGGAGCTCGCCGGGCTTTCGGCCTCGGCGATTGCCTCGGCGCACGAAGAGGATGGCAGCTATGTGCTGCACCTGAATCTGCCGAGCGTGCAGTCTGTGCAGGCGCAGCTCGAGCGGCCGGAGTCGCGCCGCCGCGTCTACGAGGCCTCGCTGGCCCGCGGCGTGGAATCCACCACCCCCGTGGCGGTGCGCATGGCCCAGCTGCGGGCGCGCAAGGCCGAGCTGCTCGGCTACCGCAGCCACGCCGATCTGGTGGTGGAAGAAGAAACCGCCCCCGATACCGCCGCGGTGTGGACCCTGCTGCGGGATCTCGCCCCGGCCGCGGCAGCCAACGCGCATGGCGAGTACAAGCGCATCCAAGATGTGGCCGGCGGCGAGGAGATCACCGCCGCCGATTGGCCCTATTGGGAAAATAAGCTGCGCGAGCAGGACTACGCCCTCGACGAGTCCCAGCTGCGCGAGTACTTCCCGCTGCGCAGCGTGGTGGAAAAGGGCGTGTTCTTCGCCGCCGAGCGCCTCTATGGCATCACCGTGCACCCACGCGAGGACCTGCGCGGCTATCACGAGGATGTGCAGGTGTGGGAGGTGCGCGATAGCGATGGCACCGGCATCGGCCTGCTGCTCACCGACTACTATGCCCGCCCCTCCAAGCGCGGCGGGGCGTGGATGTCCGGCTTCGTCGAGCAATCGGAGCTGCTCGGCACCAAGCCAGTGGTGATCAATGTCTTGAACATCACCAAGCCGGCCGATGGCTCCGAGGCGCTGCTCAGCATGGACGAAGTGACCACCCTCTTCCACGAGTTTGGCCACGGCCTGCACGGGCTGCTCTCTCAGGTGCGCTATCCCAGCTTCTCCGGCACGAGCGTGCCCCGCGACTATGTGGAGTTCCCCTCCCAGATCAACGAGAACTGGGCGCTGGAGCCGGTGGTGCTGGACAACTACGCCCGCCACCACGTCACCGGCGAGGTCATTCCCGCAGAACTCGTCGCCGCGATCCACGCCTCCCGCACCTTCGGCCAGGGCTTTGCCACCAGCGAATACCTGGGCGCCGCGATTATCGATTACGCCTGGCACAGCCTCAGCGCCGCCGCGGCCGAAAAGATCGCCGCCACCCCGGAGGCCGTCGCCGAATTCGAGCGCGCTGCGCTGAGCGACGCCGGGCTAGAGGTGGAGCACCTCGCCCCGCGCTATCAGACCCGCTATTTCAACCACATCTTCGCCGGTGGCTACTCGGCGGGCTACTACTCCTATCTCTGGGCGGAGGCCCTCGACGCCGATGGCTTCGAGTGGTTCAAGGAGGTGGGCGCCGCCGTCGATGCCGAGCGCAGCGAGGATGGCCCCAGCGGCGTCGATGCCGCCTCGGTGCGCGCGGCGGGGCAGCGTTTTAGGGAGCTGGTGCTCTCGCGCGGCGCCTCCCGCGATTTCACTGAGGCCTTCACCACGCTGCGCGGCCGCGAGAAGGATATCCAGCCGCTCCTCCAGCGGCGCGGCCTGGCGGGAGCGACCCGCTAGACTACATAGCCATGGATGCGCTGCGAGAGATCTACGTTGAGATCACCAATGAGCTCGGCCAGTGGATCGTCTCCTTGCCCGTGTGGCTGCAGGCGCCCGTGGTCACCACCGTCACGCTATTTCTCTGCGGGGTCGGGGCGGTGGTGCTCCTGCGTGTGATTGACCTAGCGGGCTCGCGCATTCACGCCCGAGTGCACGCCGAGGATGCCGGCCGCAGCGGCAGCGCGGCCGTCCGGCCGGGCTCGGCGGCGCGGGGTACTAAGATCGTGATGAACCAAGAACCCGTCGCCTGGAAAGAGCCCACCACCGAATGAAGAATAAGCCCCGTCGCCGCCCGCGCAGTACCTATGGCAAGTCGCGGGTCACGCTCGCACTCATCGCGCTGCTGCTGTTCGTCGTGGTGATGGCGCTACTAGGCCATATCTAACGGGACGCTGCTGCGGCGATGGTGCGGAAGAACTCCGCATCGGCCAGATCCTCAATAAGCATCGGCTCGCCGGCGGCATTCCGCAGCGGCACACACCAGTTAGGGTAGTGCTCCTTCGTGGTGCCCGGCTGGTTCTGAACCGCCTTATCGCCCACCAAGTCCACCAGCGCGGTGCAGGTGAGAAGCGAGGGAGTGGCGGCCACATAGCGGTGCAGGGCGGCCACCAAATCCACCAGCGGTCCGCGCTCGCCGCGCTCGGCGCCCAGGAAGGTTTCGACAGGGCTGTGCCCGCGGAAGTAGCCCCGCTCGCGGACGCGCTCCAGCACCTCGTTCTGCCACGCCAGATCCTCGGCGTTTTCCTCTTCCTTGGAACGGCTGAACAATCCCAGCTGATCCCGTAGCTCCACGTGGGTGCCGGCCAGATAGCCGGCGGTGGGAGGCAGATCGTGGGTGGTAACCGAGGTCAGACACAGCTCGCGGTAGTGCTCGGGCAGGCGCGGGCCGCCGCCTTCGAGCTCGGACTCGAACCACAAAATAGAGGTGCCCATGATGCCGCGCGCGGCGAGCACATCCTGCACCCAGGGCTCGAAGGTGCCGAGATCCTCGCCGATCACCACGGCCCCGGCGCGCTCGGCCTCAAGAACCAAGATGCCGACTAGGGCGTTGTAGTCGAAGCGCACATAGGTGCCGTGCGTGGGCGCCTGCATGCGGGGGATCCACCACAGACGGAACAAGCCCAGAATGTGATCGATGCGGATGCCACCGCTGTGGCGCAAAATCGTGCGCAACATATCGCGCCAAGCCGCATAGCCGGATTCCGCCAGCTTGAAGGGATCCCACGGCGGCTGGGACCAGTCCTGCCCCTGCTGGTTATAGGCGTCTGGTGGGGCGCCCACCGATGCCTGCGGAGCCAGCACCTCGGCGAGGGTGTGGGCATCGGCGCCACCGGGATGAACCCCGACGGCGAGATCCGCCATGATGCCGATGCTCATGCCGGCGTCGAGGGCGCGTCGATGCGCCTGACGCATCTGGGCATCGCAGAGCCATTGCACCCAGGCATAGAAGGCGGCCACCTCCATCGGCTCCTCGCTCAGAGCGTGGTTGCCATTCTGCGCGGCGTGCTCTGCCTCGGCGGCGAGATCCTGTTCGGCGCACCACAGGGAGAAGTCGATGAGGCCCTGGCCCTCCATCTCCACATACTCGCGGAATTGTTGCTCGTGCTCGGGGGAGCGTGGAGTGTTATAGAGCTCGCGCAGCACCTGCAGCTTGGTGGCGTAGATCGGATTGCGATCAATGAGCCCGCCCGAGTGGTTGAGCTCCTTCAGAGGCGCGGCTAGCTGCTGGATCTCAGCCTGGGTCTGGGCATCGAGGGACTGATACTCCGGAATGGATTCGATGTGCAGATAGATCGGGTTCATGAAGCGCCGAGTAGTGGGCAGATAGGGGGAATCCTCCACCGGTGGGAAAGGCTCGGCTGCGTGCAGCGGATTGACCAGCACGTAGTCGGCGTCGGCATGCGTCGCGAGCACTTCGGCGAGGGTGCCCAGGTCATGGAAATCGCCGATCCCCCACGAGTCGGCGGAACGCACCGAATAGAGCTGCGCCATCACGCCGCTACAGGGCTGCTCGCGCAAAGAGGCGGTGGTGCTCAGCGTGGTGGGGGTAACCACCAGCTGGCACTCCTCCTCGATATCCTCGGAACGCAGCTGCAGCGTATGCCAGCCCAGGGGGAGATCATCGGGGGTAGAGAAGGTAGCCTCGCCCCAGGCGCAGCCGTCGACGATGCGCGGGGGAGTCCAGTTATCCTCCTGGCGGGGGCGCACCTCGCCGCCCTCTTCGAGCAGGATCCGCACATCGGCCGCGGCACCATCGTGCACGTGCACATTAAAGAAGTGGCGATCCCCTTCCCGGGCCACCACGCAGCGCGGCAAAGGGCGCGTTGCTTCCGCATCCTCCACGCGGGCGCGTAACTGTGCTAACTCCTGCTCAGAGGAGTCGGCGGACAGCTCATAACCTAAGGCCCCAATGATGGAGACGAGGGTGTCCTCGCTTACCTCCACCACGGAACCATCATTAGCGGTGTAGTGTGTCGCAACACTCAGGGTACTGGCTAAATTACGAAGTTCGTCTCTAGAGCTCACAGGAACCATAGTGCCATTGACCGCTGAGGATCGTGCAATAATTGCGCGCTATCGTTATCGAGCTATGTGCGCTCGGCCAGTGGGGGCGGGTAGCTTACAACGTGAAGGTTTCTTCAAAATAGGCATGGGCGTTGCCGCCCGGTTGATAGAAAGGTCCACAATAAGCATGGTGAATGAGTACTCCACCCCCGCGAAGTACAGCATCGGCGAGCACGACACATGCCTGAGCGCCATGCTGGAGACCGCCCGCTCCCGCCCTTACGGCATTATGTTTACCCGGCCGCAGAACTTTGAATGGGTTAATGTCACCGGCCAAGAATTTGCGGAGGAAGTCTATGCGGTGGCCAAGGGCTTAATTGCCAATGGAGTACAGAAGGGGGATCGCGTGGCCCTGCTCTGCGAGACCCGCTATGAGTGGACGCTCATTGATTTCGCCATTTGGGCGGCCGGCGCCGTGTCGGTGCCGATTTATGGCTCCTCCTCGCTCAGCCAAGTGCAGTGGATTATTGAGGATTCTGGGGCGGTATTCGCCTTTACCGAATCCCAAGAGCACACCGCACTCATGCGTAACCTGCTGGTGGACGAGAATGGTGTACCGCGGCTCTCCGGTTCGGCATCGAAGCTGCGCCGCATCCTAGAAATTAATGCCTCCGCCGTGGACACCATTATGTTTGAAGGCCGTGAGGTGGAAGATGCCGCGGTGGAGGAGCGCATTGCCGAGACCCGCTCCGAGGATCTCGCCTCCTTGGTCTACACCTCGGGCACCACCGGCCGCCCCAAGGGGTGCATGCTGACTCACCACAACTGGTTGGCCGAGGCCTATGCCTTGCTCACGCACCCCATCGGCCAGGTGGCCGCCCCAGGCAATCGGGTGCTCACCTTCCTGCCGCTGGCACACGTGTTCTCACGCGCTGTTTCTTTGGCCGTGGTGATCTCTGGCGCCACCCAGAGCCACTGGTCCGATTTCTCCACTCTGCCGGTGGAGTTCCAGCGCTCCCGCCCGCATCTCATCTTGGGCGTGCCGCGCGTGTTCGAGAAGGTGCGCAACGGCGCCGCGCTCAACGCCAAGCAGGCCGGCCCGATCAAGGATGCGATCTTTGAGAAGGCGGAAAAGACCGCCCGCGAATACTCCAAGGCCCTCGATACCGAGGAAGGCCCCAGCAAGACCCTGCAGTGGCGGCACGCCACCTATGACAAGCTGGTCTATTCCAAGCTCCGCGCCGCCCTCGGTAATTCGGTACGCTATTGCATCTCCGGCGGCGCCGCCATGGACCGGGATCTCTTGCACTTCTACCGCGGCATCGGCGTCACGGTGTACGAGGGCTATGGTCTCACCGAGCTCACCGCCGCCGCCGCGGTGAACTTTGATGACAACATCATCGGCACCGTCGGCCGCCCTGTCGGCGGCGTGTCCGCACGGCTGTCCTCGGAGGGCGAGGTGATGTTCAAGGGGCAGACCCTCTTCCGCGGCTACTGGAATAATGAGGAGGCCAATCGCGAGTCTTTCGACGAGGATGGCTGGTTCAACACCGGCGACCTCGGCGAGATCTACGAATCCGGCCACATCGAGATCACCGGGCGCAAGAAGGATCTCATTGTCACCGCCGGCGGCAAGAATATCTCGCCCGGCCCGCTGGAGGATCAGCTGCGCTCCCACCCGCTGATCTCCCAGGCGCTGGTGGTGGGCGATGGCAAGCCCTTCGTCGGCGTGCTCATCACCCTGGAGCCGGAGGCCTTCGAGCACTTCAAGGCGCAGCGCAATATCCCGCTCTCCAAGTCCGTGAAGGATGTGGCCCTTGATCCCATGCTCCGCGCCGAAATCCAGGACGCGATCAACTCCGCGAATATGATGGTCTCGCACGCCGAGGCGATCAAGAAGTTCTACATCCTGGACCGGGACCTCAAGGAAGAAGAAAACGAGCTCACTCCCACCTTGAAGGTCAAGCGCAACGTGGTGGTGCGGCGCTTCTCGGAAGAGATCGACGTGCTCTACCGCACGAACTAGCCGCAGGACTACCTAGGGCGGATGTCTCCATCGGGCCACACCCGGCGAGGCATCCCCCTTTTTTCTTAGAACTGGCTTAAAGTCGTACGCGCAGATGACACCCCGCCCGTCCCAGCGAGTAAAGGAGCAGCACGTGGAGCTACTTGACGCCAAGCTGCGCCTCAAAGAGCTCACTCAAGAGATGTACAACATCGGCGATGAAGTGGCCGAATACATCGAGCACATCGCCGAAGCCATCACCGACTGGGACGCCGAGCTCGTGGAGGAATGCCTCCTCGAATTCGACGAGATCGCGGTGGAAGCCATCAACGACGCCCGCGTGGTGGTCTCGGAGCTCTACGGCATCCGCCAGGCCCTCATCAGCGGGCTGCGCGCCGGGTCCATGGGCGTGTGGGAATCTAGCAAGCGCACGGAGCGATATGCGCGCCCGCAGCTTGTCGACGCCCACCTGCTCTCCACCTCCTTCGCGCTATCCAGCCCGATGTCGGTGCCGGCGCTGAGCAACGCCATGCAGGGTCGCACCGAACTGGCCACCCAGCAGCTCGCCGCGATTGTGGAATGGGAGCTGGACCAGACTGCCTGTGCCGCCGCAGACCTTGAGAGCGTGAGCCTAGCCACCATGTTCACCCGCACCCGCCGGCTGGTGCACGCCTGCGCCGAGGGCTGGCTGGAGACCGTCGCCCGCGCCCACCCGTCCTATGCCGCGGCTGCCCGCGGCTCCCACCCGCCCGAGTTTCTCGCCGAGCGGGCGTGGATCGACGGCGTGGTGGCCTCGGTGCGTCGCCGCATGCACGCCAGCGACCGGGGTGCATGAGAGCAGCCATGAGCACCTTTGGCGTGTATATTCACGTGCCCTTTTGCGCCACGCGCTGTGGATATTGCGATTTCAATACCTACACCCCGGGCGAGCTCGGTAGCGCCTCCTCCCCGGAGTCCTATCTCCAGGCATTGGCCATCGAGCTGGAGCTCTCGGCCGCCGCTACCAGCCATCGCGTGGTGGACACGGTCTTTATCGGTGGGGGCACGCCCTCGCTGCTCGGCGCGGAGAAACTCGTCTCCATTCTGGGCATAATCCGCCAGCACTATGATCTCGCCCCCGATGCGGAGATCACCACCGAGTCCAATCCGGAATCCACCTCGGCCCGCTATTTCGAGCAGCTGCGCGCGGGCGGTTTCACCCGCGTGTCTTTGGGGATGCAATCCGCCAGCGAATCGGTGCTGGCGACCCTCGATCGCACCCACACCCCAGGACGTGCCGCCACGGCAGCGGAGCAGGCGCACGCCGCCGGCTTCGAGCACGTGAACCTCGACATGATCTACGGCACCCCGGGCGAAACGGATGATGATGTGCGCCTCACGCTGGAGACGATCCTGGGCGCCGGGGTGGACCACGTCTCTGCCTATGCGCTGATCGTGGAACCCAACACCAAAATGGGTCGGCTGGTGCGCACCGGGCAGCTGCCGGCACCCGACGATGATGTGATGGCCCGCCGCTATGAGCTCATCTCCCAGGGCCTCGAAGCGGCCGGGCTCGACTGGTATGAGGTGTCCAATTGGGCCCGCCCGGGCGGGGAGTGCCGGCACAATATCGGCTACTGGAGCGATGCCGACTGGTGGGGCGCTGGGCCTGGGGCGCACTCGCATATCGGCGACCAGCGCTTCTATAACGTCAAGCATCCGCGACGCTACTATGAGCGGCTCGGCCGCGCCGAGTTGCCGATTCAGGAGACGGAGCAGCTCAGTGCTAGCGACCGCCACACCGAGCAGATTATGCTGGGCCTGCGCATGCGCGAGGGGATAGCGCGGAGCGCGCTGGACCCGGCTGCTGCGGAGACGATCGACCGCTACGTCGATCGCCAGCTACTGAGCGTCGATAAGCACCGGCTCAGACTGAGTGATCAGGGGCGCCTCTTGGCCGATGGGATCATCGCCGATCTGTTGCTCGCGGAGGAGGAGCACTAGGCTGGTGCGTTAAGAGGGAGGTAGATGCATGTCCACAGCCACTGATGCGCGGCGTGTCCGCGTGCTGCGCGCGATCGTTGCCGATTACATCAGCTCTCAGGAGCCCGTGGGGTCGAAGTCGCTGGTGGAGCGCTATAACCTCGGGGTGTCCTCGGCCACCATCCGCAATGACATGGCGGTGCTGGAATCGGAGGGTTTTATCACCCAGCCTCACGCCTCCTCGGGGCGGGTTCCCACGGAGAAGGCCTATCGCAGCTTCGTGGACTCTATTCATGACGTCAAACCGCTCTCGCTGCCCGAGCGGCGCGCCATCCTCTCCTTCCTGGAGGAAGGGGTGGATCTTGAAGATGTGCTGCGGCGCGCCGTACAGCTGCTCTCCCAACTCACCCGCCAAGCGGCGGTGGTGCAGATGCCGATGCTGCAGGTCTCGCGGGTCAAGCACTGCGAGGTGGTGCTGCTCAGCCCCGTGCGGCTCTTGCTCGTGCTCATCACCGATACCGGCCGGGTGGAGCAACGCAATGTGGAGCTCGAGGATGTGATCGAGCCGGAACAAGTGGGGCAGCTGCGCCACGCCCTTAACCGGGCCCTGGGCAATCACACTCTCTCCGATGCCTCGGTGGCGCTGGCGGATCTCGCCTCCCATGCGCCGCACGACATCCGTATTCCCGTGATCACCTGCGCCACCGTGCTCATCGAGACCCTCGTGGAGGCGCCCTCCGATCGCCTCATCTTGGCCGGTGCCTCCAATCTCAGCCGCGCCCGTGGCGACTTTCCTCAAGGGCTCCCCGAGGTGCTCGAGGCGCTGGAGGAGCAAGTGGTGGTGCTCAAGCTGCTCTCCAATGCCCACGATCTCGGCTCCGTGCGCGTCTCCATCGGCGACGAGCACGAGGAGTCGGAGCTGAAGCACACCTCGCTGGTGGCCACCGGCTATGGCACCGGCGAACGCCTAGGTGGCATGGGGGTGATGGGGCCGACCTATATGGATTACTACGGCACCATGTCCAAGGTGCAGGCCGTGGCCAGTTATGTGTCGCGGGTGCTCACGGATGAATATCACGGGGAATAATCCCGTGAAGTTTCTCCTTGTAGGGGAGGAGACTAAGCTATCGGTGTTTGAGCACTGTCAATATACAACTACTTAGGGGAAAGATTAAGACTCGTGGCTCGTGACTACTACGGAATCTTGGGCGTGGACTCATCGGCAAGCGATGCGCAGATTAAAAAGGCGTATCGCAAGCTGGCCCGCAAGTACCACCCAGATGTCAACGATACCGAGGAGGCAGCGGAGAAGTTCCGCGAGATCTCGGTGGCCCAAGAAGTCCTGCTCGATCCCGAGAAACGCCGCATCGTGGACATGGGCGGGGACCCGATGGAGCAGCGCGCTCAAGGCGGCTACGGCGGTGGATTCTCCGGTGGCGGCTTCGGCGATATCTTCGAAGCCTTCTTCGGTGGCGCCGGCGGGGGCGGCCGCGGCCCGCGCTCGCGGGTGCAGCCCGGCAACGATGCCTTGCTGCGCACCGAGATCTCCCTAGAGGAGGCCTTCCGCGGCGTCAAGAAGGACATCACCGTCGATACCGCCGTGCTCTGCGATCGCTGCGAGGGCACCGGTTCGGAGTCCAAGTCCGCGCCCGAGACCTGTGGGACGTGTCATGGTAGCGGCGAGATCCAAGAGGTGCAGCGCAGCATCCTGGGCAATGTGATGACATCCCGCCCCTGCCGCGCTTGCCAAGGCTTCGGCGAGATCATCAAGGATCCCTGCTCGGAGTGCTCGGGCGAGGGGCGGGTGCGCAAGCGCCGCGATCTCGTGGTGTCTATTCCGCAGGGCATCGCCGACGGCATGCGCATTCGCATGGCCGGCCAGGGCGAGGTCGGACACGGCGGCGGGCCGGCCGGCGATCTCTACGTGGAGGTCAGCACCACGCCGCACCCGGTATTCACCCGCGATGGCGATACCCTGCACTTCACCGCGAAGGTGCCCATGGTGGATGCGGCGCTCGGCGCCGCTCTCACCGTCACCGATCTCCGCGGCGAGGAACTGACAGTGGACATCCAGCCGGGCTCTCAGCCCGGACAGACCGTACGCATGCACGGCGCCGGCATGCCGAAGCTGCGCGCCGAGGGCGCCGGTGACATGGTGGCCCACCTCGACGTCATCGTGCCCACCGAGCTCAACGACGCCTCCCGCGAGCTGCTGGAGAAGGTGCGTGCCCAGTCCTCCGAGTCGGTCAAGGTGCATAGCCAGGACCGTGAGGGCGAGGGTTTCTTTGACCGCGTCCGCAGCCGCTTCCGCAGGTAAGAGCAGTGTCCCTTCCACTCTTTCTGGACCCCGAGCTCGCGGCGGCCCCGCCGGTGGGCGCGCGCGTGGAGCTGCGCGGCCAAGAGGCCACCCACGCCGGCACCGTGATGCGGCTCGGCGCGGGCGAGCAGCTGCGGCTGAGCAATGGCCGCGGCCTCGTGTTGCGCTGCGAGATCGCCGCCCCGCCCAGCAAGCAGCGCGTGGAGCTGATTGTCTGCGCGGTGGAAGAGGTGGCCGCGCCGCGGCCACGGGTGAGCATCGTCCAGGCGTTGCCCAAATCCGAGCGGGCGGAGCTCGCTGTGGATCTCGCCACCCAGGGAGGGGTCGATACCCTCATTCCCTGGCAAGCCAGTAGGTGTATCGCCAAGTGGCCGGCGCAGAAGCGCGCCAAGTTGCACGGCAAATGGGTGAGCACCGCGGTGGCGGCTGCCAAGCAGTCCCGCCGCCCCGTCGTGCCCGAGGTGGAGCAGCTGCACCAGACCGCTGACATTGTGCAGCGCATCGACGCCCTCACCGCCGCCGGTGGGCTGGCCTATGTGCTGCACGAGGAAGCCACCGAGTCGCTGGGCACCGCCACCGTTGATGCCCCAGAGATCATGCTCATCGTCGGCCCCGAGGGCGGGATCAGTGAGGAGGAGCTGGCGGCCTTTCGCGTGGCGGGCGCCCAGCCGGTGTTGCTCGGCCCCGAGGTGCTGCGCACGGCCAGCGCCGGGCTGGTGGCGTTGGCCGCGATTGGTTCGCGCACTCCGCGCTGGCATCTACGTTAAGCTGCAGTGGACACTCCGGAAAGGACAAGAAAGAGAGCACGTGGGAATCTACGAGCGCACAGAAACCGCATCGCTGAGCTATAGCATCGAGCCGCAGCTGGCCCAGGCGGTCTGCGGGATCAATGACGAGAACATCAAGGTCCTCGACAACCAGCTGGCCTGCGATTTCTTCGTGCGCGGCAACGAGGTCACCCTCACCGGGCCCGCCCCCGTGGTGGCTCGGGCGCGCCGCGTGCTGAACGAGCTGCAGGCCATGGCGCGGCGGGGGCACGTAATCACCCGCGATGCGGTCAAGCACACCATCACCATGGTGAGCGTCGAGGCCCCCGAGGGCGTTAATCGCCGCCTGGCCCAGGAGATCGTGGCCCGCCGCGGCAAGGTGATTCGCCCCAAGACCCGCGGCCAGCAGGACTATGTGGATGCCATCGATGAGCACACCGTGGTCTTCGGTATCGGCCCGGCCGGCTCCGGTAAAACCTATTTGGCCATGGCCAAGGCGGTGCAGGCTCTGCAGTCCAAGGCTGTGTCGCGCATCATTCTCACTCGTCCCGCCGTGGAGGCGGGGGAGAAGCTGGGCTTTTTGCCCGGCACCTTAAATGACAAGATCGACCCCTATCTGCGGCCGCTCTATGATGCGCTGCGCGACATGATGGACCCCGAGGCCATCACCAAGCTCATGGAGGCCGGCGTGATCGAGGTGGCGCCCTTGGCCTATATGCGCGGCCGCACCCTGAATGATGCGTTCGTGATCCTCGACGAGGCCCAGAACACCACGCCGGCGCAGATGAAGATGTTTCTTACCCGCCTCGGCTTTGGCTCCACGATGGTGGTCACCGGCGATATCACGCAGGTGGATCTGCCTGGTGGGCAGAAGTCCGGGTTGCGCATTATCCGCGAGATCCTCTCCGGGGTAGAGGATATCTACTTCGCCGATCTCGGCGCCGAGGACGTGGTGCGCCACCAGCTCGTGGGCGCCATCGTGGATGCCTATGACGAGTATGATGAACGCCAGCTCAAGCGGAAGGCCCAGCAGTGAGCATCGAGATTTTTAATGAGTCCGGATATCCGGGCGTCAACGAGGAAGCACTCATCGACGTCGCCGGTTTCGCTTTGCGACGCATGGACATCAACCCAGCCGCAGAGCTATCCATCCACATCGTGGACCTCGACACCATCGCCGATTTGCATGTGCGCTGGCTGGATCTAGAAGGCCCCACCGATGTGATGAGCTTCCCCGTGGACGAGCTCACCCCCGGTTCCGGTGGGCGCCCCGACGCCGCCGACCCCGGCCCGGCCATGCTGGGCGATATCGTGCTCTGCCCCGAGTTCGCCGAGCGCCAAGCCACCAAGGCCGGACACAATCTTTCCCACGAACTGGCGCTGCTCACCGTGCACGGCTGCCTGCACCTGATGGGCTTCGATCACCTTGAGCCCGAGCAGGAACGGGAGATGTTCGCGCTGCAAAATGAGCTTTTGGCCGACTGGTACGATGACATCCACGAGCGCGAGCTCGAGTTTCCCGCCAAGCCCTCGGGGGCATCTGCTTTTCCCAGCGCGGCCGATCGCGCCGGTTTGGACGAGACCCTGACCGATACAGAAGGACACATTCCGCCGATCGCGGAGCCCCGCCCCTAACTTATGGACCCCACCTTATTGCTCATCTTCGTCCTCGGGGCAGTGGTCGCCACCATCGCCTCCGCGGCTTTCGGCACCATTGAATCCGCTGTCAGTTCCATCTCTCCCGCCCGTGTGGAGGAGATGGTCAAAAGCGAGAAGGAGGGGTCCAAAACCCTCCTGAAGGTGTTGCAGCGCCGCGCCGACAACATCAATCTCTTGGTGTTGCTGCGCACGCTTCTCGACGCCATCGCGGCGGTGCTCATTGCCCTGTTCACCGTGGACCTGATCGATGGCAAGGCCTGGGCGCTGCTGATCGCGGTGCTCGGCTTCAGCCTCATCAACTATCTCGTGGTGGGCGTGTTCTCCCGCACCGTGGGGCGCAAGAACCCCTACACGGTCTCTTTGCGTTCCGCCGTGGTGCTCTCTGCCATCGGCTATGTGCTGGGCCCGATCAGCCGCATTCTCATCTGGGTGGGCAATAAGCTCACCCCCGGCGATGGTTTCCGCGATGGCCCCTTCGCCTCCGAGGTGGAGGTGCGCGAGATGGTGGACATGGCCCTCGAGAACGGCATCGTGGAAAACTCCGAGCGCAAGATGATCCAGTCCGTCTTCGACCTCACCTCCACCACGGCTCGCCAAGTGATGGTGCCGCGCCCCGAGATGGTGTGGATCGAGCAGGACAAGAATGCCGGCCAGGCCACCTCGCTGTGTGTGCGCTCCGGTTACTCCCGCATCCCTGTGATCGGGGAAAACGTGGACGATATCGTGGGCGTGGTCTATCTCAAGGACCTCGTGCAGCAGACCTACTATTCCACCGATGGCGGCCGGAGCGTGGCCGTCACCGATGTGATGCGCGCGCCCAGCTTCGTACCCGATTCGAAGTCCCTCGACGAGCTGCTGCAGGAGATGCAGCTGCAGCGCTTCCACATCGCGATGTTGGTGGACGAATACGGCGGCATCGCTGGGTTGATCTCCATCGAGGACATCCTGGAAGAGATCGTGGGCGAGATCGCCGACGAGTACGACTCCGATGAAATTGCCCCCATCGAGAAGATCTCCGAGCGGTGCTACCGCGTGCACGCCAAGCTCTCCCTCGACGAGCTCGAGGAGTTTGTGGCCGAGGAACTCGAGCAGGATCTCGAGTTCGACGATGACCTCGACGTGGACACCGTGGGCGGGCTCATGGCCTTCGGCCTAGGGCGTGTGCCCCTGCCCGGCTCCAGCACCCACACCCACGGGCTCACTCTGACCGCGGAAGGCGGTACGGATCGCAAGGGCCGGATGCGTATTGTCACCGTGGTGGTCAGCGTCGATAAGCCAGCGGAGCAGGACGAAGAGCCGCAACGCTGATCGCGTATGCTTAAGCGCATGTTCACCGATACACCTGAAGGTTTCCGCTCCGGCTTTGTGAGTTTCGTGGGAAGGCCCAATACCGGCAAGTCCACGCTGATGAACGCCCTGGTGGGCGAGAAAGTGGCCATTACCGCCGATCAGCCGGAAACCACGCGTCACACTATTCGCGGGCTCGTGCACCGCGAGGACGCGCAGGTGGTCATCGTGGATACCCCAGGGCTGCACCGCCCGCGCACCCTGCTGGGTGAGCGCCTCAATGAGATGGTGGCCGAGACCTACGCCGATGTGGACGTCATCGGCATCACCATTCCCGCCGATGAGAAGATCGGGCCCGGCGATCGGTGGATCGTGGAGAACGTGCGCAAGGTGGCGCCGCACACCACCCTGCTGGGCGTGATCACCAAGGTGGATAAGGTCAGCCGCGATACCATCGCCGAGCGGCTGCTGCAGGCCCATGAGCTGCTCGGGCCTGAGGCGGAACTCGTGCCGGTCTCGTCCATGTCGGGCGAGCAGCTCGATGTGCTCATGGACGTGATTGTGGGGCTGCTGCCCGAGGGACCGAAGTTCTATCCCGACGATCACATCACCGACGATTCCACCGAGAAGCGCATGGCCGAGCTCATCCGCGAGGCCGCCCTCAGCGGGCTGAAAGAGGAATTGCCGCACTCGGTGGCCGTGGAGATCGACGAGGTGCTGGACGATCCCGAGCGCCCCGGGGTGAAAAACGTGCACGCCGTGATCTATGTGGAGCGGCCTGGGCAGAAGAAGATCCTCATGGGTAAGGCCGATCGCCGCTATGGGCGCATCGTGCACAACGCCCGCCAAGAGATCATGCAGCTGCTGGGCCATAATATCTATCTCGACCTGCGTATTAAGGTGCTCAAAGACTGGCAGCAGGATCCCAAGTCCTTGGGACGACTCGGGTTTTAGGGGAGGTCCTCACGCGTGCGACGCGGCAGCTTCCGCGACCGCGCCCTCGTGGTGCGCACCTATGATTTCGGCGAGGCCGATCGCATCGTCGTGTTGCTCACGCGCGAGCACGGTCTGGTGCGTGCGGTGGCCAAGGGCGTGCGCCGCGCCCGCTCGCGTTTCGGCTCACGGATCCAGCGCTTCGTGCTTCTCGACGTCGAGTGCTACCCAGGCAAGAACCTGGCGCTCATCACCGGCGCAGACACGGTGAACTACTACGCATCGGGCATCATCGAGGACTATCAGCGCTACAGTGCGGCCTGCGCCGTGCTCGAAACTGCCGAAAAGCTCTCCCTGGCGGATCTGCCCGATGCGGCCCTCTTCGATCTCGCCGCCGCCGCCCTCGACTCCCTGCGCCACGATGACACTCCGCTGCTCAGCCTCGATATTTTCCTCTTGCAGGCGATGGGCAGCGCCGGTTGGTTGCCCGAAATGTTCAACTGCGCCCACTGCGATAAACCGGGGCCCCACCGCGGCTTCGACCCCGGCTCCGGCGGGGCCGTATGCGCCGAATGCCGGCCACCCGGTGCCTCCACCGTGCCCACCGAGGCGCTCCGGCTCATGTGGTGGATGGCGCACGGCCGCTATGATGCCATGGCCCGCGCCCAGCAGGCCGATCCGGTGCAGTGGGCGGCGCTGGTGGATACAGCGCACCGTTTGATCACCGATCACGTGCAATACCACCTCGAGCGGGGTGTGCTCAGCCTGCGGGCGGATTAATGGCACAATGAGGGAGTGAATTCATCTGCACTTACCCCGCCGAACATTCCCGCCGAGTTTATTCCGCGCCATATTGCGCTGGTCATGGACGGAAATGGGCGCTGGGCTAAGGAACGCGGCCTCAAGCGCACCGAGGGCCACAAACGCGGCGAAGCCGTGCTCATGGATGTGGTGGATGCCTGCCTCGCATTGGGTGTGGACTATCTGTCCGCCTACGCCTTCTCCACCGAGAACTGGCGGCGCAGCACGGACGAGGTGCGCTTCCTCATGGGCTTCAACCGCGATGTGCTGCGGCGGCAGCGCGATGTGCTCAACGAGAAGGGCGTGCGGGTGCGGTGGGCAGGCCGCCGCCCGCGGCTGTGGCGCAGCGTCATCCGCGAGCTAGAAGAAGCCGAGCAGCTCACCGCCGCCAACACCCGCATGACCTTGGCTATGTGCGTCAACTACGGCGGCCGAGCCGAGATTGTTGACGCCGCCCGTGAGATCGCCCGCCAAGCCCGCGCTGGGACGCTCTCGCCTGGCGCTATCACCGAGGAGCGCTTCTCCGAGTTCCTCGACGAGCCCGATATGCCCGATGTGGACCTCTTCTTGCGGCCCTCCGGAGAGAAGCGCACCTCGAACTTTCTGCTCTGGCAGTCCGCGTATGCCGAGATGGTCTACCAAGACAAGCTCTTCCCCGATTTCACTCCCCAGGACCTCTTCGCCGCAGTGGAAGAATATGCCCGCCGCGATCGCCGATTCGGCGGAGTGAAATAAAAATTTCATCCATATCCCATGATCAACCCCGGTTGGCAGCGCCGCCACGAGGGGTTAAGATACCGGCGATCACGTGGTAATCGGCCACGTATCGTCTTCATGAGCCGTGGCGCGTGAACATATAGCGTGCGACGTGGCGCAAGCGTGAGCTGGGAGAGAAATGTCAGACAAAGCGACGTCCGCAGGAAGCCATGAGGCGAGAGGGAAGAAGGCCGCGCGGCTGCTGAGTACTGCCAGCCCCAAGCAAGTCAAGCGCTGGCGCCAATACCTCGCCAATGAACGTGCCGAGGCGGCCGTGTACCGAGAGCTCGCCCGCGGCAAGTCAGGGGAAGAGCGCGAGATCCTGCTGCGTATCGCCCATGCGGAGTCTCGGCATGAGCAGCACTGGCGTACCCTTCTCGGCGACGAAGTGGGCATGCCCCTGCGGCCGGATTTCTCCACGCGGTTTATGGCTTTTATGGCGCGACACTTCGGATCGGTATTCACCTTGGCGCTGATGCAAAACGCGGAGTCGCGTAGCCCCTATGAGGAGGACCAAGACGCCACCAGCCAGATGCAGGCCGATGAGCGCATCCACGCCGAGGTCGTCCGCGGCCTCGCGGCGCGATCGCGGGAGCGCATATCCGGTGGATTTCGCGCTGCGGTCTTTGGCCTCAACGATGGTCTCGTCTCTAACCTAGCGCTCGTGCTCGGTGTCGTGGGCTCCGGCGTATCCCAAAACGTTATTCTGCTCACTGGCGTGTCTGGTCTTTTGGCTGGTGCACTCTCGATGGCGGCGGGGGAGTACGTCTCGGTGCAGTCGCAAAAAGAGCTCCTCGAGGCATCCACCCCCGATCCCGAGGTGCGCCGCGCCCTGCCGCAGCTCGACTTTGATGCCAATGAGCTCGCCTTGGTCTATCGTGCCCGCGGGATTGATCAGCAGGAGGCCGAGAACAAAGCGCGGGCCGTGCTGCAGAGTATCCGCACCGCACATGATGCCCAGACCCCAGCCGAATTGAGCGATGCGTCCTCCGATACCAGCTCCGTGGGCACAGGAGTAACAGCGGCGTTGTCGAGCTTCGCGTTCTTTGCCGGTGGTGCCCTCATTCCCATCCTGCCTTTCCTCTTTGTCCTCTCCACCGCTACGGCCGCGCTGATTAGCACCGTGCTCGTTGGTCTCTCCCTTCTGCTCACCGGCGGCATCGTGGGTGTACTCTCCGGCGGGCCGCCGGCCAAGCGGGCGCTGCGGCAGCTGGCCATTGGTCTCGGCGCGGCGGGCGTGACGTGGCTATTGGGCACGATCTTCGGTACCAGCATCTCCTAGCTGGGCTGCTGGCTGGGCTGCTGGCTGGGCGCAGCGACGACGCTGCCCTGTCTAAAAAACTCGTGCGCAGCTATTGACTATCGAACACCTATGCGAGACGATAGTTCTAAGGGGAAAAGGTTAGGTAAAAATAGCGTGCAGGGGGAATAATGTTTGCGCAGCTAGAAGAAGGTCAATTACCCGCAGGGATCCGTACTATCTATAGTTCCCATTCGCTATGGGATGCGGTGTTCGAACGCATTAACAATACAGACTGTCGCTATAGTCACGAGCTGGCGACACTACCGTATAGCGCCCTCGAGGTGAATCGTCGCCGCATCGAGCTGATCGATTATCTCGCGGAGAGGGCGGGGGAGGGCGATGCGGTGGAATATACCGCGGCGCGCTTTGCTGGGCCTTTAGGGTGTACCGAGAATTTCGTGGTGACGCTCCTTGAGCTCTCCCAGCTTTTCCGGGACTTCCCGCTGCTCGCGGCGGTGTTGCGCCTGAGGCCAATTTTCAATGACTCGCACCTGCTGACGCTTGCCTCGGCATTAGTGGGGATTGCGCCGGAGAAAAGAGTGGACTTTGAGCTGAATTTCCTGCTCGATGTGCTGCCGCGGCGCAATAATCAGCAGCTCAAAGGGCGCTACTGGTTGCGCCGGCGCATCAACGACATCTTGGTGCGGGTGGATCCGCTCGGGGTGGATTCCAGCGGGGAGAAAGATCCGCGCCGAGCGACGCAGGAGTCAGTGAGCTTTTGGGACAATCCCGAGGGCGAGACCGGCTATATCGACATCGAGCTGAAGAATCATCGCTACCACCAGGTGATGGGAGCGATCACCCAAGTGGCCGCGCAGCGGGGGATCTCGCAGACGGATGCGCTCGTGGAGCTGATGACGCAGAACACCAACACCAAGGTGGTCTTTCATGTCTACGCCAACTGGTATGAGAAGCAGGCGTGGACTCCCGAGCAGGGGTGGCTATCGGAATACGCCACAGACGAGCTGCTCAAGCAGGTGACCGCGCTACAGCTGCTCTCTGATTCGGAGGTGGATTCCTATCAACCCACGGAGTCGCAGCGGCACGAGGTGATCGCCCGCTATGGCTGCTGCAACTTCCCAGGGTGTACCACGGCGGCATCGAAATGCCAGATGGACCACCTCCAGGAATATAACCGAGGCGGCCCGACAGCGACGTGGAATCTGCATCCACTGTGCACCAAGCATCACCGGCTCAAGACTCTCGGGGAGTACACCGTCGAGATGGATCCGCAGGGCACCACTATCTGGCGCTCCAAGGACGGTGAAGAAGCCACCTCCGTGCCGGAGGGAGTGATCAAGGATATGCGCCGGCTGACGCTGGAGGAGCGGATGCGGCGCAAGCACCAGGTGCGGCGCGAGAAGAATGAGGCGATCTACGGCACTGAGGTGCAGTCCGAGGCGGACGAGCCCGCCCCGTTCTAGTGCCTAAGGGGCGGAGTGGCGCGGGGCGCACTCGGCGCAGAAGCCGAAGACCTCGGCGGTATGGGCAGTGAGTTTGAAACCATGAGCCTGGGCGGCCTGCTGGGCCCATTCCTCCACGGGGCCACCCTCGATTTCCTCGGTCTTGCCGCAGTCGGTGCAGACCAGGTGGTGGTGATGGCCTTCCGTGTCGCAATGGCGGTAGCGCGTCTCCCCAGAGGCCATGTTCAGCACGTCCACGGCCTCAATGTCGGCCAAGGACTGCAGGGTGCGGTACACGGTGGTCAGGCCCACTCGGTAATTACGGCGGGTGAGCTCCTCGTGGATCGTTTTCGCAGAAGCGAAGGCGTCCAGATCGCGGAGAACATTCACCACAGCCGCACGCTGCCTGGTGCTACGCACGCCAAGTTTGGGGATGGTCGGGTCGTTACGGGTAGCCATCGAACTGACTCCTTCGAGTTACAGGGGAACAATCACTCGGCGGGGCTGTTATCGCCGAGACGGGGATCATCAGGCATTAGTGTAAGCCCCACAATGGGGCCGTCACAGTATTGTCATCTGTTTCCTTTAAGGTTTATCGAAATTGAAATGAAAACGGTTACATCAGGGAAGGGACGTCTCTCGGGCGAGGAGATGACAGCGGCTGCGGCCCCTAGCGATAGTATGGTTGAGACTTACATGTGTAGACGCTAAAAGAGGAGCTTCCTGTGGCACAGCAATCTGTTGTCGATTCCGTGGTCAATCTCTGCAAACGCCGAGGTCTGGTGTATCCATGCGGTGAGATCTACGGCGGCACCCGCTCGGCCTGGGACTACGGCCCGCTGGGTGTGGAACTGAAGGAAAACATCAAGAAGCAGTGGTGGCGCACCTTCGTTCAGGGCCGCGCCGACGTGGTGGGCTTGGACTCCTCGATCATCCTGCCGCGCCAGGTGTGGGAGGCCTCCGGCCACGTCGAGACCTTCACCGACCCACTGGTGGAGTCCCTGCACACGCACAAGCGCTACCGCGCCGACCACTTGCTCGAGGCCTATGAGGCGAAGCACGGCCACCCGCCGGCTAATGGTCTCGCCGACGTCAAGGATCCCGAGACCGGCCAGGACGGCAAGTGGACCGAACCGCAGCTCTTCTCGGGCCTGATGAAGACCTACCTCGGCCCCGTCGATAATGAGCAGGGCCTGCACTATATGCGCCCCGAAACCGCCCAGGGTATCTTCATCAACTTCAAAAACGTGATGACGACCGCCCGCCTCAAGCCGCCCTTCGGTATCGGCCAGGTGGGTAAGGCCTTCCGCAACGAGATCACCCCGGGCAACTTCATTTTCCGTACCCGCGAGTTCGAGCAGATGGAGATCGAGTACTTCGTCAAGCCGGAAGAAGCGCCGGAGAAGTTCGACGAGTGGGTCGATGCCTGCTGGAACTGGTTTATCGATCTGGGCATCAACCCCGAGAACATCCGCCAGTTCGATGTGCCGCAGGACGAGCGCGCCCACTACTCCGATCGCACCATCGATTTCGAGTACAAATTCGACTTCAGCGGCAACCCCTGGGGCGAGCTCATGGGCGTGGCCAACCGCACCGATTTCGACCTCTCCAGCCACATCACCGCTTCCGGCGAGGACCTGTCCTACTTCGACCAAGCGAGCGGCGATCGCTATGTGCCCTACGTGATCGAGCCCTCCTTTGGCCTCACTCGCGCCCTCATGGCATTCCTCTGCGATGCCTACACCGAGGACGAGGCCCCGAATGCCAAGGGTGGCGTCGATAAGCGCACCGTGCTGAAGCTCGATCCCCGCCTGTCTCCGATCAAGGTGGCTGTGCTGCCCCTGTCCAAGAAGGAAACGCTCACCCCGACTGCCGAGAAGGTGGCCGATGAGCTGCGTAAGTACTGGACCATCGACTATGACGTCTCCGGTGCTATTGGCCGCCGCTACCGTCGTCACGACGAGATCGGCACCCCCTTCTGCGTCACCGTGGACTTCGACACGCTCGAGGACAACGCAGTCACCGTGCGTGAGCGCGACACCATGGAGCAGGAGCGCGTCTCCATCGACCAGCTGCAGGGCTATCTGGCTCAGCGCCTCATTGGCTGCTAAGGAGTAGTGCACATGGAGAATCTGCAGTGGTCGCGCCGCGAAAAGGGCGAGTCCGGCACCGTCATGAAGCTGCGTCAAGGCGCGGATGTGGTGGCCGTGGACGTGATTACCCAAGAGGGTGTATCTGGGCGCATGAGCGTGGGCGGCAGCGAGCCGTGGCGTCTCCATGTGGCCCCCGATGACGGCGCCTCTGCCACCACCCCGGACGGCCGCGTCTACAGCGCGAAGCCCGAAGAGGCTGGCACCAAGTTCACCAAGGCCAAGGCGTTCACCGTGGACGCCAATGGCCGGGCACTGCGCGTGGTCAATGAATCCGCCAATAACTGGGTGGTGGAGGATCACGACGGTACCAAGCTGGGCCAATTCACTGGCTTCAACTCGGGGGTTCGCGACGTCGAGCTGGATCTGAGCGATCTTCCCTCCGATGATCTACTCAGCCACGAAGAAGCCGTGTTCCTCGCTTGGCTGGCGCGTATCGCATTGGAGAACCGTCTCGAGTCGCGATCCACCATCATCATCGCCACCTTGGTGTTGCTCACCATCTTGGCGCTGGCCGTGTTCCTGCTTTAAGTACCGATAGAAAGGGCGCACGATCATGGTTGAGCAGCGAGTCTCTACTACCCCTGGGCAATCGCCATGGGTGTGGGTGTGGGATGAAAACGAGCTGCTCGACCGCGATGATCTCCTCATCGCCCACGTGCGCTCCGATGTGATCTACGTGGACGGCCAGCGCCTCCTCGTGGAATACACCCCCGGCACCACCTCCTTCAGCTTCCGCGCTACCGCCGCGGACGGGGAGATGATGTGCGTGCGCCAATCAGGCTTTACCATTACCTCTCTCGAGGCCGAGTGCGGCGATCGGCGCTACAAGCTGGATCGCTGCTCGGTCTGGCGCAAAGAACGCGCCATCACCACCTCCGATGGCGCCATCGCGGCCTTCACCCGGCCGCGGGTGTCTGGCCGCGTCGAGATAGAAAACGGCCCGGCCCATGCAGAGATTCCGCTTATCGACGCCGTGGTGCTGACATGGGCCTGCGTGGTGGTGGATTCGCCGATCAGGCGGCCGCGCTACTAGAAACGGCCGCCGCCACCGAAGGAACCGCCGCCGCCACCGCCGCCGAAGGAGCCTCCGCCGCCGCTGAAGCCGCCGCCACCGCCTCCACTGAGCAGGCTGTTGATCACCATGCCGGCCACAAATGCGCCCGAGGTACTGCCCGAGGAGCGGTGCCGATCGTTGTACTTCGAAATCTCGTCTTCTACCGCGCGGTAGGCGCGATCAGCGGCGCGATGCGCCTCCACAGCGGTATCGGCCGCGCCCCGCAGATTCGTGCTGCGCAGCTGCTGCGCTCGCGAGCGCAGCTGGATAGCCTCGGCCAGCAGGGTGCGTGGCCGCGCCCCAATAACTCGGCCACGGGTGGCCACCAGATCCTCTGTGGACTGTATGAGACGATCCGCAGACGCTAAGGTGCTGTCGAGACGCCGCAGCAGTTCCTCGCCGACGCGCGAGGTGGTGCGCAGGGTCTCGAGCAGCAGATCGAGCTCGCCATCGGCCTCGGTGAGGGTGGCGTGGCTGGCCAAGGGATCGGCCTCGCCCTGCTCCTGCGCCTGGGCTACCGCCTGCTCGGCCTGCTGGGTGACGGAGCTGACACGCTGCTCATCCACCCGCACACCGGTGTTGCGGCTGCGCCGCATGAGATCCTCGGTCTCACGCAGCTCTGCACGGACCTCCTCGATCAGCCCCGGCAGGGCGGCACGCGCGCCGGCGATATTCGTTTCGGCGTGCTCCACGCCAGCCAGCAGCTGATCGGCCTGGTCCACGAGCTTTTCGGTGCCGGTGATCAAATCCACCACATCGGACTGCTCGCCCGCCGGCAGCTGGGCGTGCTCGCGGGCGGTATCGAGGGTGGACTCGGCCTGGGAGAGATGCTTCTCCGCCATTTCCACGTTGTCGGTGATCGACCCCAAGGTGCTAGCGCTATAGCGGGAACGCAGCTGGTCCAGCTGCTCCTCGGCGCGCGGCAGGCGAGTGCGCACATCCACGATGCGCTGGGTGAGCCGATCCAGATTCTCCGAGGCATTGAGCAAGACATTGCGCATCCGCGCGAAGTCCTCGGAGCGGGCGTCGAGAATATCATCGGCGCTCGCGCAGGAGGTCACGATCCGCACCAGCCCATCGCGCCGCTCGCCGCGGAAACTCCCGGCATCGAGGGCGCTCTTGACGGCAAAAGCCTCGTGCAGGGTGCGCTGCGAGGACTCGAGAGCTTGGGTGAACTGGCGGGTGCGGATCTCACCGAACTCGGCCTTTGCCAAACGCAGCTCCTCTTGGGCGCGGCGAATGGACTCATCCGTCGAGACCAGTTCTTCTTCCGCCAGCTCGGCCAGTACCTCGGTATCGAGGCTGCGGAAGCTATCCACGTCATCGGAGCGGAACTTCCGGGCCTGTTCGATCTGCTGGCGCTGCTCCTTCCGGCGCCGCCGCTTCGAGGCGTACCACAGCCCGCCGCCGGCGCCCACTACGGCAACGGCACCGCCGCCGAGCCAGCCAATCTCCTCGCCGCTCAAAGAACCAGAGGAGGCATAAGTATCAGCCATGGTCTGCGCCCCCGCAGCCCAGTTACTGTCTCCCAGGGCAGGCAGGCCGGCATTAACAATGTCTTTGAGCTCCGACTCCGACCACTCGGAACCACCGTGGTAGCCATAGGCGCGCGAGGATACGTCCACCGAGATGATCGCCACGTTATCGCCCGACATTTGCTGGAACCACTGCTCGGCCCGCTCGGTGCCGGTGCCCTGATAATCAGACTCGAAAATCAGATAAAGCAGCCGCCCATGATCCTGAAAGCCCTGGCGTAGCGAGTCGCTAATGGCGGTAGTCTCCGCGGAGGAGAATACCCCCGCAAAATCACCCACATAATTGTCTCTCAACTGTTGATAATCCGCGGAGGACACCATAGTCACTGGCGGTGCTTCCGCATGGGCGCTGGGGCTAGCGGCAAGCAGGCCGATAGCGCCGGCGGCGATCATGGTGGCGGACAGGGGACCAACTATGCGCGTGCTCATACGTGCCAGAGTAGTGCACTATGGGCCGTGCTAGTCTCGGCACCACTATGACCACGTCTCCCACAGCGCTCGTGCTGGGAACCTCCCAGTACGATGGCGTGCCCTCCCCGGTCTTCGCCGCGCGCCTCGACGCCGCCCACCGGCTCTATCAGGACCACACCGTGCAGACGATCGTCATCGTCGGCGGGAAATTACCTGGGGATCGCTTCAGCGAAGCCGAAGCGGGGGCGAACTATCTCGCGGAGCGCGGGGTGCCGCGCTGCGACCTCGTGGAAGTGCCGGAAGGCCACGATACGCGCAGCTCTTTGGAAGCGGTGGGGGAGAGCGTCGATAAGCGAACACCGTTGATCGTGGTGACGGATCGGACTCATCTGCTGCGGGCGAGGTGGGTGGCGCGCCGGGAAGGATATGCCGCCACCGGGCATGGGGTGCGGGCGAAGCTGCGCGTCTATGGGCTGCTGCATGAAGCCGGCGGGCTGGTGGTGCTCGTGGTGGACACCGTGGCCGGTCGGCGCTGGGCGCGACGTGTCGAGCGGTGTTTTCGCACGCTTGGCTCATATTATCGGCCAAGTCTGCGGGCCCGAATGAAGCAACTCTACTAGCGTCACTAGGGTGAACGTCTACTCCGCCAGCGATTATGAACGCCGCCTGAGCGAAGCGGCCAAAAGCGCTCAGCTCCCCGGGGCCGCCCCCGACGAGCGCAGCGACTTCTCCCGCGACCGGGCGCGCGTCCTCCACTCGGCGGCACTGCGACGACTCGCGGACAAAACCCAAGTCGTTGGGCCCCGCGATGGCGACACCCCGCGCACTCGGCTCACGCACTCCCTCGAAGTGGCGCAGATTGCGCGCGGTATCGGCAGCGGCCTCGGGCTCGACCCCGACCTCTGCGAACTCGCCGGGCTCTGCCACGACATCGGCCACCCACCCTACGGGCACAATGGGGAAGTGGCGCTCAACTCCGTCGCCCAGGACGCCGGCGGCTTCGAAGGTAATGCCCAAACTCTGCGGATCATCACCCGCCTCGAGCCGAAGGTGCTCGACGCCGCCGGGAATAGCTATGGGCTGAACCTATCGCGCGCCGCCATCGACGCCTCCTGCAAATACCCCTGGACCGCCAGCGAAGGCCGCCGCAAGTACGGTGCCTACGATGAGGATCGCGAGATTCTCCGTTGGGCCCGCGCCGGAGTGAGCGGGCAAGGAAAATGCATGGAAGCCCAGGTGATGGACTTCTCCGATGACGTCGCCTACTCCGTGCACGATGTGGAAGACGGCATCCTTTCCGGACGCATCCGCCTCGGCGTGCTCTGGGACCTGGTGGAACTCGCCGCCCTCGCCCAGCAAGGAGCCCAGGCCTTCGGCGGCAGCCCCGAGGAGCTTATCGACGCCGCCGACCGGCTACGTCAGCTCTCCTGTGTGGCTCACGCCGCCGACTTTGATGGCTCCCTGCGCGCCCTCACTCGATTAAAAGCCATGACCTCGCAGCTAGTCGGCCGCTATGTAGGCGCCGCGATTAGCGCCACCCTCCACGCCCACGACGGGGCGCCTTTGGGCCGGCACCACGGAGAGTTGGTCGTCTCCGCCGAGGTGGCCGCCGAGGTGCGCATGCTCAAAACCATCGCCGTGTTGTACGTGATGGAAGAAGACCAGCACCAGCGCCGACAAACTCGGCAGCGCAACCTCATCTACCGGGTGTACGACTACCTGCATCTCAGCGCGCCCGGCTCGCTCGACCCGATGTTCGCCGCCTGGTACACCCAGGCCGAGAACGAGCAACAACGCCAGCGGGTGCTCGTGGATCAGATCGCGTCCATGACAGAATCCCGGCTCGAACGCACCGCCCGCAACGCAGCTGATATCTCCGTGTTCTACTGCTAGGTATTCTCCTCTTCGAGGAAGGCCAAGGGCCCGCCCGAGCGATCCCCGCGGATCCGCTTGAGCACGTTCTCCGCCGAGATCAAACACATCGGCACACCCACCCCAGGCACCGTGGTGGCACCCGCATAGTAGAGGCCGTGGAGCTCGGAGGAGGCATTAGCGCCGCGCAGAAAAGCCGACTGGCGCAGCGTGTGGGCGGGGCCGATCGCGCCGCCGCACCAGGCGTGATAGCGATCAGAGAAATCCGTCGGGCCAATCGTGCGCAGCACCTCTACTCGGGAACGCAGCGCCGGCTCGCCGATGGCGGCCCCCAGCTGCGCCAGAGCGGAGTCCGCAATAGCCTGCACCGCCGCGCTGGGGGAATGCCCATAGGCGTCGCCGTAGCCGAGGCTGATATCGGCGGGCACCGGAACCAGCAGGAAAAGATTCTCCTTGCCCGCCGGAGCGACGCTCGGATCCGTGGCCGAAGGGCGGCATACATACATCGACTGCGACGCACCCAAGGGGCGATCCGGGTGGGGGCCAGAAAAGACCACATCGAAATCTGGGGTCCAGTCACGGGAGAAGAGTAGATTGTGGTGCTCGAGCTGCTCCAGCGGGCCATCGACCCCAGCCAGCACGAGCACCGTGCCGATACCGGGATCGCGCCGGGCGAAGGAGCGCTCCGAGTAGCTGCGCAGCCGCTCGGGCACCAGCGTGGTTTCGGTGTGGTGGAGATCCGCGCCGGAGACCACCGCGTCCGCAGTTAGCGTGGCGGCTCGGCCCTGGGCGTCGAGAACGCGCACCCCTGTGGCCCGCTTCCCCTCATGAGTGATGGCGGTGACGCGGGTAGAGAGATGAAAGCGCACCCCCGCGTCGCGGGCGAGGCGGTAGAGGGCGTCGATCACGGCCGCGAAACCACCCATGGGATAGCGCACCCCCTGAGTGAGATCGGTGTGGCTCATCAGGTGATACATCGCCGGGGTGCGCTCGGGGCGGGAGCTGAGAAACACGGCCGGGTAGCTGAGAATGTGGTGCAGCCGCGGATCACTAAAACGCCGCCGCACATGCTTATCCAGCGAGGTGCTGAGCAAGTAGCTGAGGGTGCCGAGTCGTCGCAGCACGCTGGAATTGAGCAGCGGCCCCGGCGAAGAGAAGGTGGTGTAGAGGAAACGCTGCTTGGCGATGTCATAGGCGTCCTCGGCCTGATCCAAATAGGTCTCCAACGCGGCGCCGGCACCTGGCTCGAGGGACTCAAAGAGCTCCACAGCGGCGTTCCGGCCGAAGGGCACATCGAGCGGCTCATAGGGATCAATAAATACCCGATAGCCAGGATCGAGCAGCCGCAGATCCAGCTGCTCGGCAGTCGAGGTGCCCATGAGCTCGAAGAAGTGGTCGAAGGCATCCGGCATGAGATACCAGGAGGGGCCGGTATCCCAGCGATAGCCGTCCTCCACGAGCAGACCGGCACGGCCGCCCACCTCGTCATTCTTTTCCACCACATCCACCTGCATGCCGCTGCGGGCTAAGAGCGCGGCGGTGGCCAGTCCGGCGACGCCGGCACCAATCACGAGGGCACTAGTGGGATACATGGGGGCCTTTCCGGTGGAGTGCACCTTGGGCGAGGGAGCGGGCAATGATGCCCGCCTTACGGGCGGGGCTCAGGCGCAGCCGCTGCCGATAGAGCTGTTCGGCAGGGGCCTGCTCCAGCTCATCACTGAGGGAGGCAAAAAGATTAGTGGCCGAGCGCACCGCCAGCGCCGAGGAGGTGGGCAGCAGCGGGATCGACGCATAAGAGACCTGCAGATCCTCGCGGATCTCGGCGATGAGTGCGGCCTTGGACTCCTCCGTTAGCTCGCCCAGATAGGCGCGTCCGAGGCTGGCGCTGTCCTCGGAGAGATCCCGCAGGAAGTTGATTTTTTGAAAGGCCGCGCCGAGGCTGCGGGCACCGCGCTCCATCGTGTCCCGATCCGCGGCCGACACCTCTCGGCCGGTGAGGAAGATCTGCACACACATCAATCCGATCACCTCAGCCGAGCCATAGATATAGCGAGCGAGGCTCTCAGGGGTGTGCTCGCTGCGGTCCAGATCCTGGCGCATGGAGGCGAAGAAGGCGGCCATGTGCTCGCGCTGGAAATCGCAGCGGCGGGCGGTAGCGGCATAGGCGTGCAGCACCGGGTCGGTGTGAAAACCGCGCTCGGGGGCAGCCAGCACCGCCGCCTCATAGCGGTCCAGCTCGGTGCGGATCTCGGCGGAGCTCATGCCCGCCACAGTCGCGGTGCCATCGACAATCTCATCGGCGATGCGCACCACGGCATAGAGGTTGTGGATATCGCGGCGCACTGCTGGGGCGAGCAGCTGGCTGCTCAAACCGAAGCTGGTGGAATAGGAGCGGATGACCTGGCTGGCGGCGGCGTCGGCGCAGTCTTGGAAACGCCGCAAATAATCGGGATGGGAGACACTCATACTCAGCGGCACACCACCGTCACAGCGGCGGCGCGGGCCACCGTCTCGATCGGATTCACCTCGGCTGCGCTCAGCCGCACCCCACGCAGCAGCAGGTGGGTGACTGGGTGCTCCTTGAACGCATCATGCAGCCCGTCAAGGTTGCTGGCCCGCTGATGCGGCTGGGCGCTGAGCGCATCAGAGATCAGCGCAATCAACTCACCTCGACTGCGTGCGCGCCGACAATCCACTGCCACTAGCTGCATGCCTAAACTCCCGTCATCGTGCAGAAACTCTCATAATGATCGGCCGTGTAGTACCACACATCGGGTTTTTCTCCGCCGGTGACGATGCGCCGCGGCCCGCGATGATTGAGCCCTGGGGTCTTCACCGTGTACTCGCGGTAGTAGTCCTGGGCGCGCTGCGGCAGCAGCTGCTCATAGTTACCGAAGTGGGTGCCGTCGTTCTCGGGGTAATCGAAGGGGCCGCCGGCCTCGATGCGTTCTACCACCTCGGCGGCCTCCGGCGGCAGCGTATCGAGCGCGCAGGTATCGCCGCTAACGCTGGCGCTGCTTGTGCTACTCGCGCTGCTATCGGTGGACGGCTCCGAGCCATCGAGCCCGATATAGGCACCGAGACCGGCGAGGAGGACGGCGCCGACGGACAGCGCCACCCGACGCAGGGAGCCGCGCGGCCCCGAAGAACGTTCATCAGCCATAAACACGTAGTGTATTAGTCTCCGTTGATAGAGATCATCTGCGGTGGCATGATTCGTGTCTCAGCCGCACGCTAATGTAGGGGCCATGGGTAAAGGACGTATCCCTGAGCGGGACATTCAAGCGATCAGAGAGGCCACGCCGATCGACGAGATCGTTGGCGACTATGTGCAGCTCAAGCCCGCTGGTGTGGACTCGCTGAAGGGGCTATCGCCCTTCAAGGATGAGAAAACACCTTCCTTCCACGTGCGCCCAGCCCGCGGCTATTTTCACTGCTTCTCCTCCGGTGAGGGCGGCGATGTCTTCTCCTTCCTCATGAAGATGGAACACCTCAGCTTCCCCGAGGCCGTTGAAGCCTGCGCGGAGAAAATTGGCTACCAGATTTCCTATGAGGGCGGGGGACCGGGCCGGCGGGAAGATGTGGGCACGCGGCAGCGGCTCATCTTGGTGAATAAGATCGCCCACGAGTTCTATCAAGAGCAGCTGGGCACCGCCGAGGCGCAGACCGCCCGCGACTTTCTCACCGAGCGCGGCTTCAGTGCCGAGCATGCCCGCGAGTTCGGCTGCGGCTATGCCCCGGCAGGCTGGGACACCCTGACCAAGCACCTGCTGCGCACGGGCTTCGACGTCACCGAGATTGAGGCCGCAGGTTTGGGCAAGATGGGCCGCCGCGGCCCGATCGATCGTTTCCACCGCCGCCTGCTGTGGCCGATCAAAAACCTGGCCGGGGATGTCATCGGCTTCGGTGCCCGCAAGCTTTTCGACGATGACAAGCTGGGCAAGTACATGAACACCCCCGATACCCTGCTGTATAAGAAGTCCAAGGTGCTCTTCGGGCTGGACATGGCCAAAAAGCATATCGCCGCCTCCCACCAGGCGGTGGTGGTGGAGGGCTACACGGACGTGATGGCCATGCATGCCGCCGGCATCCAGACGGCCGTGGCGGCTTGCGGCACCGCTTTCGGCGAGGAACACCTGCAGATGCTGCGCCGGCTCATGCTGGACGATTCTTATTTCCGCGGCGAGCTGATTTATACCTTCGATGGTGATGAAGCTGGGCAGAAAGCCGCGATGCGCGCCTTCGATGGCGATCAGCAATTCACCGGCCAGTCTTATGTGTCGGTGGCGCCGGAGGGGCTAGACCCCTGCGACCTGCGCCTAGAGAAGGGCGATGCTGCGGTGCGTGAGCTCGTGGCCAGCCGTGAGCCCATGTTCGAGTTCGTGGTGCGCTCGATCATCGAGGATTATGACTTGGACTCCGTCGAGGGGCGCTTGCAGGCCTTAAGACGCACGATCCCCGTCATCGCCGATATTCACGACCACACCCTGCGGGACGAGTACGCCCGGCAGCTTGCCGGCTGGCTAGGCTGGCGCGACATCGACGAGGTGGTTCGGCGGGTGCGGGAACAAGCGCGGGCCCCACGTCCGCAGCAGCAGCCAAAGCGACGCGCACCAACCGCCCCGCAGGAGGAGCCGCGGGTACCGCGTCCGGATCCGCGCGATAGCCGTCTCTGGCCGGAGCGGGAGGCGATTAAATTGGCGCTGCAGTATCCCGAGATCGCGGTGCCCTATATGCGGGCCTTTGATGATTCCACCTTCACTCACCCTTCGTATGTGGCGGTGAAACAGGCCGTGGATAAGGTCCTGCAGGCGGGCGAGGATCACGAGGGCGTGGACTGGCTCGCAGCGGTGGCAGGGGAGATTCCGGATATTCACGGCCGCGGCTTGGTCTCTGAGCTGGCCGTGGAAACCATCCGGGTGGATGCCGCCCATCTGGTGCGCTACGCGGACTCGGTGTATTCACGCCTGCAGGAAGTGCGCGTGGGGCAGATTATCGCGCAGCTTAAAGGGCAGTTGGAAAGAATGAACCCCACGAAAGACGAAAAGGCCTATGACAGCCTCTTCGCGGATGTGGTGGCGCTGGAACAGCAGCGCCGCCAGTTGCTGGAGCGGGCGAACCGCTACTAGTCCTCGTCCGGCTCCAGCACAGACTGGCTATCAGAGCGCAGGTTCTTCACCTCGCGCATCCGCGGCTGCGGATCGAGCTTATTGGCGATGGCCTTCCGCGTAGCGTTGACCGCCGCCTTCGAGGCGGGGGAGTTCACCGCCGCCTGATAGGCGTTTTTGATCTGGGAATAACGTTTACGGCCTGCTTTCGTGCCGAAGACATAACCGGCGGCAGCGCCGACAACGAACTGAATCATTCCTGTCCTTTCCTATGCGCAACGTGTATCGAACCACTGTAGCAAGAGGCGGTCAGGACGGTCGGGGTCGCGCTAGCTCTGGTCTTGGTCCAAGGTGGCGGGGTCCGGCAGCCAGCGCGGCACCACCTTGCCGCTGTCATTGCGCGGCAGATCATCCACCCAGAAGATGTACTCCGGCACATTGTGCTCGGCCAGGGCCACGCGCACCTTGTGGCGCAGCTCATCCTTCGTGAGCTCTGCGGCAGAGTCCGACTTGACCACCCAGGCCTCGAGGTGGGCGATCACATCGTCCTGCTTGCCCGAGACATACACATCGGCGACCTCATCGAGCGCCCCGAGATACTCCTCGACCTCGCGGGGGAAGACGTTTTCGCCGCCCTTGATCACCATGTCATCGGCGCGGCCTTCCAAGTGCAGGAAGCCGTCCTCATCCAGGTAGCCCAGATCGCCGGTAGCCAGCAGGCCATCGTGAGTAGAGGGGGTGTACTTGTCGGAGAGGAAGCCCACCATGGTCATGGAGTTAGCCGAGTAGATCTCGCCCAGCTCGCCGACGCCAGCCTCGGAGCCGTCCTCCTTGATGATCTTCAGCACGGTGCCCAAGTTGGGGCGGCCGGCATTGGAGGAATCAGCCAGCATTTGCTCGGAGGTCGAGATGGAGATCTGGGAGTGCTCGGTGGAGCCATAGAGGCTGTAGAGCACCGGGCCGAACGCATCCACGAGCTCCTCCACCAGGTAGGCCGGCACGGCATTGCCGGAGTTCGCGATGAACTCGAAGGGGCCAATCTTAGCGCCGGTCTTCTTCGCCTCGGCCACGAAGCCGCGCAGGAACACTGCGGAGGAAATGATGGCGTTGACCTTGTAGCGCTCACAATCGGCCACGGCCTCGACCGGATCGTAGTGGCGGCGCAGGATCTGAGTGCTGCCGGTGATCAGTGAGACCAGCAGGTTGCCATAGCCCCACGCGTGAAAGATCGAGGCGGTGGCCTGGATAGTCATGTTCATGCGCCACGGGATCACGCGCGTCACACCGGCCAGTGCCTTGGGAGTGAGCGGGATGGGCATCACGACGCCCTTGGGGATACCGCGGGTGCCGGAGGACATAATCACGGTATTCTGCGGCTTCGGGCGCTTCGGCAGCGTGAAACTCTGAGCGGGAGTGGATGTCAGCTCCGCGATCGTGGGGCTGCTGGAAATATCCACCTGCTCCTCACCCTTGGCGGCCACGGCGCCCTCGACCACATAGTGCGGCACATCTGGGTTGGCGTAGGCCACCTCGGCGTATTCCGCGTCCACAATGAACACGTCCGCGCCATAGGTGTTGAAGATATTGGTGATCTGGGTGGTGGAGGATGCCGGATTGACGATCATCGGCTGGGCGCCGATATAGCCAGCGGCGGCGAGCGGCAGGATGATGCCGCGGGAATTGCGGGCCTGGATGGCGATCATGTCGCCCTCCTTCACCCCGTTGAGGGCGAGGTTAATGGCCATGTTCCGGGCCTGCTCGCGCAGCTCGGCGAAGGTGAGCTCGCCGAAATCGTCGATGATGGCGGTGCGATCGCCAAATTCGATGGTGGATTGTTCCACAAGCGAGGTAATGCTGAGTCCCCAGCGCCCCACAGCCGTGAGCGTGCCCTTCCAGCCGCTGAGCGAGCGATTGCGGAGCACACCGGTCTTCTTCAGGGGCTTAATACTGCGCACGAGCTGATCTGCATGGGTGGCTGCGCTCACGCGTGTGGGACGTTGAGACATCGTCTTTTCGGGCCTTTCCTCTGGGATACATGGCGCTGGGCTGAACGCCTCATCTAGGTGTATCGCTCTTATTAAGCGCAAGGTTACAAAATGATAAAAAGCTATTGCTTACCTACACTTTAGGGAGTTGCGGGGCAAAACCAAGACAGGACCGCCTAAGGGGCGGGCGAGCAGGCTATATATGCAGCACCTCCACGGCTAACGGGTGGGGCCAGTGGGGGTGGTGGTGTGCATGTGAAAGAAGTTTAGTGGTGGGGCCGCCGGGGCTCGAACCCGGGACCAGCGGATTATGAGTCCGCGGCTCTAACCGACTGAGCTACAGCCCCACGCGCCATCGAGAACGGAGCCTCGGGCGCGAGGGTCATTATAGCCCGTTGTCCTGGTGGGGTGATAGTTGCTCTTCTTAAGGCTTAAAAATTGGAATAAGCAGGGAGTTTGCTTGTGATTGCAGGGGCGGGCTATAGTTACTTCTCGTTGCCAGCGAGGTCCGCTACAGGCCCCCGCTGAAAACGCAATCCCCCATAGCTCAACGGCAGAGCATTCGACTGTTAATCGAAGGGTTGTTGGTTCGAATCCAACTGGGGGAGCTTTTTCATGTCTGGGGTAAGGAAAAAGTATCGATGACTGCTGTAGTTTCCCCCTCTATTCTCACCCTCTGGGCCGTGCTGGATCTTATCGGCGTGGTGCTCAATGGGGTCATCGGCGGCACGATCGCCCGCCAGCGCGGTTTCGACGTGGTGGGCTTTTTCTTTCTCGCCGTCTTCTCCGCTCTCGGTGGCGGCATGTTGCGCGACGTTCTCATCCAAGAAGGCGCCCCGGTAGCCATTACTAATCCCATTTATCTGCCCATGGCCGGTGTTGGGGCGCTCATTGCTTTTGTGCTGGATCTGCACGCGCGGTGGTGGACGATGTTTCGGGTGCATGCCGACGCCATCATCTTGGGTGTCTGGGCCGTGACCGGAACCTCGAAGGCCTTGGCTTTTGACCTGCCGGTCGCCTCGGCCATGTTCCTCGGGCTCATCACCGCCGTGGGCGGTGGCATGATCCGCGATGTTTTTGCCGGCAATCCGCCCGCCGTGTTTGGCGGGCAGCCCCTCTATGCGGTGCCGGCGCTCGTGACTTCGGCCGTGCTCGTGGTTTTTGATTCTTATGGCCTCTCGGGCATCGGCATGGTGGTGGCCGGTCTCACTGGGGCGCTCATGGCCATCTTTGCCTTCTGGATGGGGTGGGTGCTGCCCCAAAACTCCACTCTCAGTGCTCGCAAGGTGTGGATGCGCACGCGCACTCTGGCCAACCCACGCCGGGTGCGTGGCTCCATGGCGGCGCGGGCGCGTCAGACGTGGTCAACCTATATGAAAAAGAAATAGACAAAGCTGTCTTTATTGTCTGAACGGGTCGGTTCGGTTTAGGATGTAGGACTTGGCGCAGCGCGGTGCTGCGCCGGCCCCGAGTGGGCGTCGACAAGCATAAAAAGAAAGACAGCGACTATGACTGCCACATCCTCGCCGAGCTGGAAAAAGTTCACCAGCTTCGGCGCACAAGTTATTTACGGCCTCATCATTGGCCTCATTCTGGGATTCTTCGCCCGCCGTATGGGCGACGACTCGTGGCTGACGGAGGTAGTGAGCTCCGTCGGTTCGACTTATGTGAGCCTGCTGAAGCTCCTTATCCCGCCACTGGTGGTTACCGCCGTGATCACCTCGGTGGCTAATCTGCGGGAAGTGACCAATGCCGCCCGCCTGGCGGGGCAGACCATCATCTGGTTCGCCATCACGGCCTTGGTGTCGGTGGTGGCTGGTCTGATTATCGGCACCGTCCTGCGCCCTGGTGCCAATAGCAGCGTAGATGCCGCCAGCGCCGCAGAGCCGGACAGCGTGGGCTCCTGGCTCGGCTTTATCTCCTCGCTCGTACCGGACAATATGCTCGGCTTGAGCGTGCGCGTCAGTGAGGGGGCGGACGGCTTCAGTGCCACCCCGAACTTCAACGTGCTGCAGCTGCTGTTGCTCTCCATCGCTTTTGGTATCGCCGCGGTGCAGGTGGGCAAGAAGGCCGAACCCGTGATTGAGTTCTCTCGCTCCCTGCTGGAGCTGGTGCAGAAGGTGCTGTGGTGGATCATTCGCCTGGCGCCGATTGGCTCCGCCGCGCTGATCGCCCGCGCCGTGGCCACCTATGGGTGGGATACCATCGGCTCGCTTGGCGCCTTCGTTCTCGCCATCTACCTCGGCCTCGCCGTGGTGATCGGCGTGATCTACCCGAGCGTTCTCGCCCTCAACGGTGTGAGCGTGCGCACCTTCTTCCGCAAGGTATGGCCGGTGACCTCTCTCGGCTTTGTTACCCGCTCCTCCATGGGCGTGATGCCCGTGACTGAGCGCACCACCGAGCAGGCCCTCGGCGTGCCCCGCAGCTACACCAGCTTCGCGGTGCCGCTCGGCGCCACCACCAAGATGGATGGCTGCGCCGCGATCTATCCGTCCATCGCCGCGCTCTTTGTGGCGCAGTTCTACGGCATCGACCTCGGCGTGAAGGAATACCTGCTCATCGTGTTCGTGTCCGTGATCGGCTCGGCGGCCACCGCCGGCACCACCGGCGCGACCGTGATGCTCACCCTCACCCTCTCCACGCTGGGGCTGCCGCTGGCCGGTGTTGGCCTGCTGCTCGCCGTGGATCCGATCCTAGATATGGGCCGTACCGCCGTGAACGTCACCGGCCAGGCGCTGGTGCCCACCGTGGTGGCCAAGCGCGAGGGCATCCTCGATGAGCGCACCTACGACAATGAGCAGGTCGCTACCTACGAAGAGGGGCGCGCCCACACGGACGTGAAGGCCTAGCTTCTCAAGAAGGCCAAACGCTGCCCGCCAAGGTATTACGATGGCGGGTATGCAGCTTCTGGAGGAGATCACGCAGTGGCCCGTGGATAACGTCGCAGGCGCCCTGGTCCAACTCGATCGCGAGACCGGTGCCGCCACCCTCACCGAGACCGTCGGTGATACGAAAAAAGTGGTGCCGCTGGCCAGCGTGAGCAAGCTCCTCTCCGCCTATGTCTTCCTCATTGCCGTGGAGGAAGGAGTCTTTGACCTCGATACTCCGGCACCCGCACCCGCCCCCGCAGGCTCTACTGTGCGCCATCTTCTGGCGCATGCCTCGGGGGTGGGTTTTCATGAGGGCGATCGCATGCGCGGGGTAGAAGAGCGCCGAATCTACTCCTCCTATGGGTTTGAATTGCTCGCCGAGCTCCTCGAACAGGAGTCGGGAATCAGCTTCGCCGAGTATTTCCACGAGGCCCTGTGCGAGCCTCTAGGCATGGCCACCACGGTGCTCCAGGGCTCGCCTGGGCACGGCATCGAGTCGAGCGTGTCGGATGTGGCCAAGTTTGCCCAGGAGCTGCTCGTGCCCTCCCTACTCTCTCAGCAGATGAGCCGTGAGCTCGCCACCGTGCAGTATCCGGAACTCATCGGTATCGTGCCCGGCTACGGCATGCAGAAACCCTGCCCGTGGGGGCTCGGATTCGAGATCAAGGGGCAGAAGGATCCACACTGGACGGGGGCGTCTATGCCGCCGGAAACCATCGGCCACTTCGGCGTTAGTGGCACCTATATGTGGTTCGTTCCCGAGGCCCGCACCGCGCTCGTCGTGCTTACCGACCGCGACTTCGGCGAGTGGGCGAAGCCACTGTGGTCCGAGTTTAATGACGGGGTCTGGCGCCGACTACAGTAGCGGATTTAAGAGCAGCATCAGAGAGCGCTGTGAACCTCAAGTACCACTTGAGAAAAAGGGGGTATCAACTGGTGGTTGAGGGTTGCTGGGGTGCTCTCTTTTTCAGCACTATTGCTTCTAGATGCGCGGCCACCGCACCGCGCCACCATGAGAGGTCGTTGGGGAAGACGTACCTCGTCTTAGGGCACCCGCACCGCGGGGTTGCCCATTGCTTATCGACGCCACCTGCTCGCCAGCGCCACCGCGCTCTAAGGCGAGCTGGGTCCCGCAGAGAAGAAACGAGCCAGCACCATGACCTTCCCCGCTACCTGCCATCACTTCGCCCACCGCGCCGCGCTGCGGCCAGCCCTGCGGGCGCTTCCTCGCCCCCAGGTGGATGACATTCAGATCGCCGTCGTGGATATCGCGGGGCTGCCTCGCTCGCGTCGCATGGCCGTGGAGGAGCTGTTTTATACCCACCTGCGCTCCGAGCCGGCGGTGCCGGCCAGCGCCACCGTGGACTATGAAGCGAATTGGTGCACCCAGTGGCAGAGTGACCCGCGTACCCGCACTGTCAGCTGCTCTCAGTTACTCAGCGGCACAGCCACGGAATTAGACACGCTCGCGACTGCCCTGACTGAGCTCGGTGGTAGCCTCAGTGCACAGGTCAGCACGAGCGTGCGGATCGTCTCGGCCTAGTTCTTCTTCTTGGAGCCCTTCTTCTCGCCGGAGCTTGCGGTGGAGGACTTCCTAGCGCCATCGGTGTAGAAGCCGTCCTCGAAGGGATCTAGGGTGTGACCCACCAGATCGGCTACCGAGTCCACCACCTTGGTGGGGCGGTAGGGGAACTTGGTGATCGAGAGATCATCGGAAATGCCGGAGCGCACCAGGACGGTGCGCATACCCGCCTCGAGGCCGCACTTGACGTCGGTGTCCATGCGGTCGCCGATCATCACGGTGGACTCGGAGTGCACGCCGAGCTCATTCAGGGCGCTGCGCATCATCACTGGGTTGGGCTTGCCCACAAAGTAGGGCTTTTGGTCGGTGGCGGAGGTGATCAGCGCGGCCACGGCGCCGGTGGCCGGCAAAATGCCCTCGGGGGAGGGGCCGGTGACATCCGGGTTGGTGCAGATGAACTTGGCGCCATCGCGAATCAGGCGGATGGCGCGGGTGATCGCCTCGAAGGAGTAGGTGCGGGTTTCACCCAGGATCACATACTCCGGCTCTTTGTCTGAGATGATCCAGCCGGCCTCGTGCATGGCAGTGGTCAGCCCGGATTCACCCACCACGAAGGCGGTGGTTTCGCCCACTTGGCTGGAGAGGAAACGGGCGGTGGACAGCGCCGAGGTCCAGATGCGCTCCTCGGGGATCTCCAAGCCGGTGTTGCGTAGGCGGGCTGCGAGATCGCGAGGTGTGTGGATCGAGTTATTGGTGAGCACCATGTACTCGATCTCATTGGACTCGAGTTCGGCGATGAAGGTATCGGCACCGTCGATCATCTTGCCCTCTTGGATGAGGACACCGTCCATGTCGGTCAAAAAGGAAATATGAGCAGTCATAGCTCCTATTGTGCCCTGTTCTGCTTATCCACAGCGGCTATCACTTCGGCGGCGGTGCTGAAGGTGAAGGCGTCCTCGTCGCCTATCTGCAGGCCGGTGGCCTGTTCTACCCGCAGCGCCAGCTCCAGCAACTCGAGCCGTGAGAAGCCCAGATCCGCGGTGAAGTCGGCATCGACGTCCACGGATTCCCGGTCCATGTCCTTCACTCGGGCGATGAGACGGGTGATCTGGGTACGGGTATCGGAGGTGTCCTCGGGCTCCTCGGTGGCGGCCGGCTGCGCGCCCAAGGCGCGGGCAAGCTGTTCTCCTAGTTGGCTCATGATTCTTAGCTTAACGGTGCGACTAGGATGGACACTTATGGATCTCGTTCCCCGCCGCTTTCAACAGCTCACCCAAGCCATGGTGTGGCGGCTCACCCCCAGCGGGCGAAAGAAGCTCCGCGAGAGCCGCTATCGCCACGCCTCCGACCAACACGCCCCCGGACTCACCAACCCCACGGCCACGGGCACCGTCGATGTCGATGACATCGCGGTGCAGTACTATCAACTCGGCTGTGAGCAGGACCCCGACGCCACCGTCGTGTTCGTCCACGGCTTCACTCTCACCGCCGATTCCTTCTTCCTGCAGATCGATCACCTGCGGGAGCGCTATCCGCAGATACGCAGCCTCGCCGTGGATCTGCGCGGGCACGGCGAAACGGGTGAGGTGGATCCTCGGCTCTGCACCATCTCCGGGGCCGCCGATGATGTTTATGCCGCCATTAGCGCCCGCACTGCGGACGAGCCGCTCATCCTCGTCGGGCACTCCCTCGGCGGCTTCGTCGTATTCAACATGCTGCGCCGCTATCACGAGCACCTCGCCGGGCGGATCAAGGGACTCGTGCTCGTCGATACCGCCATCGATTCCTTCTCCGCCCAAGGCGTGCCGCAGGTGCTGGCCTCGCCGATCGCGGATATGGCCTATAACGCCGTCGAGGCCGCGCCCGAGGTGGTGCAAAAATATCGCGACTCCATGAGCGAGCTGCTCGGCCCAGCGCTGGCGACCTCTGTATTCAAGGCGCACGACATCGAATACCCCATCGTGGAGTTCCACGCGGAAATGATTCGCCACACTCCCTTGGCGACGCTGGTGGGCTTCTTCGACGATCTCCAGGAGCACGAAGAGCTCGCCGCCGCCCAGTATCTGCGGGGGATCCCAGGTTTCATTCTGGTGGGCAAAAAGGACATCTTCACCCCCGTCAGCCAGTCCGAGCGGATCCACGAGGTGTGGCCCTATGCCACGTTGAAGATCGTGGCCGATACCGGCCACATGCTGCCGCTGGAGCAGCCGGAGCTGCTCAGCACCTGTATCGATGAGTTGATCGAGGCTCTCGACTAGTTTTTCCTGAATACACAGCAACGCCCCCGTGCCGCTTGAGCGGCACGGGGGCGTGTGTGGTTCTTAGGCCTCGGTGGGATCGTCGAGCTTATACTCCCGTGCGGCCTGGGCCACGACGTCCTCGTCTACCTTGCCCTCGCGGGCAAGCGCGGCCAGGGTGGCGACCACGATGGACTCGGCGTCGATATTGAAGTAGCGGCGGGCTGCCGGGCGGGTATCCGAGAAACCGAAGCCATCGGCACCCAGCACGGTGTAGTCGCCAGGCACCCACTTGCGGATCTGGTCCGGCAGGGCGGTAGCGAAGTCCGAGACGGCCACAAACGGGCCCTCGGCGTCGGCAAGCGCGCGGCTGACAAAGGGCTTCTCGTGCTTCTCATCGGGGTGGCGCAGCGCGGCCAGCTCATAGGCTTGGCCATCGCGGGCCAGCTCCGTCCAGCTGGTCACCGAGTAGATATTAGCGGCGACATCGTAGTTCTCGCGCAGCATCTCCTGGGCCTTCAGCGCGGCCTGCATGCCGATACCGGAGGCGAGGATATTCGCGGAGTGCTCGGCATTCGTGGCGTCGTCGAAGAGATAGATGCCCTTGAGCAGGCCCTCCACATCGAGGTTCTCCGGCACGGCCGGCTGGGAGGTGGGCTCGTTGTAGATGGTGAGGTAGTAGATCACATCCTCGCCGCGGCCCTCGCCATACATGCGGTCGATGCCCTCGCGGACGATATAGGCCAGCTCATATGCGAAGGCCGGATCATAGGAGATCACCGAGGGGTTGGTGGAGGCCAGCACAGGGGAGTGGCCGTCCATGTGCTGCAGGCCCTCGCCGGTGAGGGTGGTGCGGCCGGCGGTGGCGCCGAGCAGGAAGCCGCGGGCCATTTGGTCCGCTGCTGCCCAGATGGAGTCGCCGGTGCGCTGGAAGCCGAACATCGAGTAGAAGATGTACAGCGGGATCATCGGCACGCCGTGGGTGGCATAGGAGGTGCCGGCGGCGATGAACTCGCCCATGGAGCCGGCCTCGTTGATGCCCTCGTGCATGATCTGACCGTCGGTGGCCTCCCGGTAGGAGAGCATGAGGTCATGGTCCACCGGGGTGTAGTTCTGGCCGTGCGGGTTGTAGATCTTCAGCGTCGGGAACCACGAGTCCATGCCGAAGGTGCGGGCCTCATCGGGGATGATCGGCACGAAGTGCGGAGCCAGCTCCTTATCGCGCATCAGGTCCTTGAAGATACGCACAATCGCCATGGTGGTGGCGACCTTCTGCTTGCCCGAGCCCTTGAGCGCGGACTTCAGCTTCTCGATCGGCGGAACGCTCAGCGGCGTGTAGCTATCGCGGCGCTCGGGCAGGAAGCCGCCGAGCTCCTCGCGACGCTCCAGCATGTACTTGATTTCCTCGGACTCCGGGCCGGGGTTGTAGTACGGCGGCAGGTAGGGATCCTTCTCCAATTCCTCATCGGAGATCGGGATTTCCTGCTTATCGCGGAACTTCTTCAGATCCTCCGCAGTGAGCTTCTTCATCTGGTGAGTGGCGTTGCGGCCCTCGAAGTTGTGGCCCAGGCCGTAGCCCTTAATGGTGTGCGCCAGGATCACGGTGGGGCGATCCTTGGTCTCCATGGCGCGCTTGAAGGCGGCATAGATCTTGCGGTAGTCGTGGCCGCCGCGGCGCAGATTCCAGATTTCCTCGTCGCTCATGTCCTCGACCAGCTTGGCGGTGCGCTCATCGCGGCCGAAGAAGTGCTCGCGCACATAGGCGCCGTCATTGGCCTTAAAGGTCTGGAAATCGCCATCCGGGGTGTGGTTCATCAGGTGAACCAGGGCGCCTTCCTTGTCCTTCTCGAAGAGCTTGTCCCATTCGCGGCCCCATACGACCTTCACCACGGACCAGCCGGCGCCGCGGAAGAAGGACTCGAGTTCCTGAATGATCTGGGTATTACCGCGCACCGGGCCGTCAAGGCGCTGCAGGTTGCAGTTGATGACGAAGGTGAGGTTGTCCAGGTTGTCCAGGGCGGCCATGTGGATGAGGCCGCGAGATTCGGGCTCGTCCATCTCGCCATCGCCGAGGAATGCCCAGACGTGCTGATCGGAGGTGTCCTTGATACCGCGGTTTTGCAGGTAGCGGTTGAAGCGGGCCTGGTAGATCGCGTTCATTGGGCCCAAGCCCATGGACACGGTGGGGAACTCCCAGAACTTCGGCATCAGGTGCGGGTGTGGGTAGGAGGGCATGCCGCCTTGGGGGCGCGAGACTTCCTGGCGGAAGCCATCCAGGTCGTCCTCGCTGAGGCGCCCCTCTAGGAAGGCGCGAGCATACATGCCGGGGGAGGCGTGGCCCTGGAAGAAGATCTGGTCGCCGCCGCCGGGGTGATCCTTGCCGCGGAAGAAGTGGTTGAAGCCCACCTCGTAGAGCGGGGCGGCACCGGCATAGGTGGAAATGTGGCCGCCCACCTCGATGCCGGGGCGCTGGGCGCGGTGCACCATGATGGCGGCGTTCCAGCGGATCCAGCGGCGATAGCGCTTCTCGATGGTCTCATCGCCGGGGAACTCCGGCTCCATGCTGGTGGGAATGGTGTTCACGTAGTCCGTGGACGTCAGTGAGGGCAGCGGTACGCGGCGGGCGCTGGCGCGCTCCAGCAGGCGCAGCATCAGGAAGCGGGCACGCGTGATGTCCGACTCCGCGAGCATGCCATCGAGAGACTCCAGCCACTCGCGGGTCTCCTCGGGGTCCACGTCATTGAGATAGGACGCGACGCCATCACGAATGAGAGAGAAGTTTGTTTGGTCTTGAGAGCTGTCGCCGGCGGTGGAAGCCATGCCTTAAACCTCCTAGGGTCAAAAATTGTTCCTTCGTCGAATGCCCCATCACCCTCTAAAAGGGGGCGCGCGGCGGCGCGATGGGGTGTCCGCGGAGACTCTGTCTACTCACTAGAATACGGATCAATCCGCGGTGGCATGGCACGGCACTCCACTGATTCTTTTGTGCACAATGCTTATCGACGCCACTCCGCCGCCTTTTAGGCCCCGTGCCTGCAGATTGGCCATGCTCTTTGCGCAGCTAAGCGTCCCGCGTCGAGTCGTGGCGTCCCCGCGGCGGCCGGAGAACAGGGGTGGTGCTCGGGGCCGGACTGTGTGTAGTGAACGGGGGTGCGGCCCAGTGGTAGTGGTGGGACGTGTGGGGGAGTGAGGGGCTTTTTTAGTTTGGGATGAGATAAAAGGCTGCAAGGGCTGTAGTCTCTGAAGGGTGACCTCAACTAAAGCTCAGGAAGGAACCAAACCAGTGGGCGACGCTCCCGGCGCCGTAAACAACAGCGGAGTAGGCTACGCCCAGCTGATGGATGTGAAGACCGGCGACATTATCCAAGAAGTCGGCTGGGACGAGGATGCGGACAGCACGATCAGCGAGGCTCTCGAGGACGCGATCGGCGCCGAGCTCCTCCAAGAAGACACTGATGAACTCTGTGATGTCGTGTTGTTGTGGTGGCGTGAGGAGGACGGCGACTTGGTCGACGGCCTTGTAGACTCCCTTCGCTCCCTCGCCGACAGCGGCGCAGTGTGGCTGCTGACCCCCGGCGCCGGCCAGCCCGGCACCATCGAACCGGGCGTGATCGCGGAATCCGCACAGCTCGCCGGACTGGTGCAAACCAAGGCGGAGCGCCTCGGCGATTGGCAGGGCTCCTGCCTCGTGCAGCGCGGCTATAAGCGTTAGCTTTCTTTTCTCATTCGCACAGCTAGAGGGCATTGTTTAAGGATTGCCCTCGGGCTGTGCTACTGTGTCCACACAGCTCACAACGGTGAGCGTGCGCGCCTTTAGCTCAGCTGGAAGAGCAGCTGGTTTACACCCAGCAGGTCGGCGGTTCGAGCCCGTCAGGGCGCACAGATTCACGGCCCCATCGCGGTAACGCGGTGGGGCTGTTCGCATGCTGGGGCCCGCATCGCCGTAACGGGTGTGGCTAGTGTGAAAATTGGGAATTTTGAACCCAAAAGGGTGTTGCAGAAAGTTTATTTTAAGCAGCTATGTAGCGGCTGTGTCGCCGTCGCCGCGGTCACTAATAAAAGGCGTGCTGAGCTGGGGGAATAGTCGCTGCGGTGCTGAGAAGAAAATAAGGGTGCGGCGGCTGTTTTGGCGCTGGCCGCGCTAGATAACGGTTGTGTCACGATTATCTATGATCTATCCTCAACACGTGATTTAAAACCCTCTGTGCTGCGTCCCCGACGGGCTCGTGGCGAGGGTGTCAATATGACCGCCGTGCAGTCTCGGCCGCCTCGATGAGCGCTCTTCTCAGCTTCTGCTGAGGGTGAGTTCAGGCTTGGCGGGGGCTGCATATTCTTAGGAAATGTGAGTTATGCGTCGTTTCTCCTCCTCCATCCTTAAGGCCACCGTCGCTGCTGTGACCGTGGCCACCATCGGCTTGGGCTCCGCTAACGTTGCCTCCGCCCAGCTGCCGCCGCTGCCGGAGGTACCGCAGATCCCGGGTCTGCCTGCCGCTCCGGCTCTGCCGCCGGCACCGGGCCTGCCTTTCCAGCCGGTTCACTCGGGGGAGAAGGAGATGGTGACCTTCGGTGACTCCTTCACCGCCAACGCCGGTAAGGGTGGCCCGCGTGGTCTGGCTCCCGCGCAGAGCCCGCTGGTGCCGAACTGTGCCACCGATATGGATAACTGGCCCAAGACCGCTGCCCGCGAACTCGGCTACTCCCTCGCTGACTGGTCCTGCAATGGCACCGGCGGCGCCCCCGTCATTCAGCTGCGCGCCTACTTGGAGCTCGCCATTCAGCAGGGTTCCATCGGCCCCGGCACCAAGGAAGTCGCCATGATGTACGGCGGCCTCGATACCCTCCAGTGGGTCGATGCCGGCATGGACATGGCCAATATCCCTACCCCGGATTCCACTCTCTTCCGCGAGACCATGCGCGAGACCGCCAACCGCATCCACCAGGTTGCGCCGAACGCTCGCGTCTCCCTGGTGTCCTACCCCGAGTTCGCTACCAACGATCAGGTCTGCCTCTACAACGAGCAGAACGTGCTGCACCCCGTCGCCACCCCGGGCGCTACCCAGGTGCAGGAGAAGTTCCGCGACTCGCTGCGTAATGCCGCTCACTTCGCCGGCATGAACTTCGTGGACATCTACCCCGAGAGCATCGGCCACGGCACCTGCGCTCCCCGCAATGAGGATCGCTGGGTCGCCGGCGTGGCGGACCCGGTGATCGGGCCGCTGCCGAACCACCCGACTGTCCAGGGCACCAAGGCTATGGGCCGCATCGTGGCCGATAAGCTGCGCTAATTCGCTCTCAGTGCCTGCCACCGCCCTCACGCCCTTCACGGTGTGGGGGCGGTTGTCGTAGGCTAGACGCTTATGACTGCTCCTACGCACGGCCGCGCCGGCGCCTGCGGCATCATCGCTGGGGTCGCCGCCGACCGGATCATCGGTGATCCGCAGCGTGGGCACCCCGTGGCGCTATTCGGTCGTTATGCGCTGTGGCTGGAGCGCCACCTCTATGCCGACTCGGTGGCCCGCGGCGCCCTTTATTGGGGCGCGGCCCTCGCCCCCGTGGTGCTCGCGACGCACGCGGCGGCGAAACGCGCCCCTGAGCTCACCATGGCGGCGGTGTTATGGGCCAGCCTCGGCGGCGCCACCCTCGAGCGCGTCGGCAGCAGCTTGGCCGACGCCCTCGACGCCGGCGAAAGCGAGACCGCCCGCGCCTGGATCCCCTGGCTCTGCTCCCGGGACCCGGCGCTGCTCGATCTGCCGGCCATGGCCCGCGCCGGCACCGAATCCCTGGCGGAGAATACCTCCGATGCCGCCGTAGTGCCGCTGGTGCTCGCCGCCACCGGCCGCCCCGAGCTGGTGGCCGCCCACCGCGCGATTAACACTCTCGACGCCATGGTGGGCTATCGCTCCGAGCGTTATCTCCGCTTCGGCCGCGTCGCCGCAGTCATCGATGATCTCGTTGCCTATATCCCCGCCCGCATCAATGGGGCGCTGCACGTGGCCTTGGCCGCCACCCGCGGCCGGGGACGCGCCACGCTGCGTTTTTGGCGGGAGCAGGCCCCGCAGCACCCCAGCCCCAATGCTGGGGTGGTGGAGTCCACCGCCGCCGGCTATCTCGGGGTGCGCTTGGGTGGGCCCACCGTCTATGCCCATGGCACAGAAAACCGGCCCCACTTGGGGGCTGGGTCGCCGCCGCAGGCTGAGGATCTGCGGGCGGCAGTGCAGCTGGCACGGCGCACCCAGGCGCTCGCGGCGCTCGGGGCGGTGCTGGTGGCTCAGAAGCGCTCTTCGTCCTGTTCCGCGCGCCGGTGGAAGGCGCTGTGGCGCTTCTCGCCATAGCGGGCCCGCTTCGGGCTCGGCGCGGCCGGAGTGTCGCTGAGATAGGGCTGCGGCTGAGAAAGCGGATCCAAGGCGGAGGCGTGTTCCGTCTCCTCCTCATCACGGCGACGCTCCCGCAGCTCGGCAAAGATGAAATAACCCAGCGCGAGCGGCGCCATGATGCCAAAGGCAATCCACTGCAAACCATAGGAGAGATAGGGGCCGCTCTCCTTAGCGGGCAGCGGCTGGGCGGTGAGCACCCCCGGCTGATCCGCGGTGAGCTGCACAAAATCGCGGCCCAGCGGTAGGCCGGTGAGCTCCGCTATCTGCTCGGTATTAATGCCCCACACCTGCTCATAGCCCTGATCGAGCATCGGCTCCTGGGTGGGGGTGGGCTCATTAACGCGCACATGGGTGGTGATAGTCACCTCGCCGCGGGGCGCGGGCGCGATGGAGGGCACCTCGGTGTTGCGGGCCGGCACATAGCCGCGATTAACCAGCACCACCTCGCCGGAGTCCAGCTCGAAGGGGGTCAGCGCGTTGAAGGCCGGGCCGCCCCCGACGGGACGCATGCGCAAAAGCACCTCGTGCTCGGGGAGATAGTGCCCGCGCAGAATTGCGCGATGCCACTCATCTGCCGGATCAATACGGCCGCTGGAGTCCATCAGCTCGCTATAGTCCACCGGCTGCACCGCAAAAGCAGCATCCAGCTGCTCGTTGCGCTCATTGGTATCGGAGTTCTTCCCCAGCTGCCACGGCGCAAGCACCGCGATAGCGAGATAGGTGAAGGCCACCACAAGGACGGCGGCGATCACCCAGCCAGGATTGAGAAAAGCCTTCAGGCCCGCAGAGCTGCGGCTGCTTTCGGCGCTGTTATGTCCAGACACGGTGCTTAGCTTAGCGAAGTCGCGTGGCGAACCCAGTCCACAATGCCCGGGGTGGCCGCCTCGATCTGCGTGCGGGTGATGCTAAAGCCCTCGCTGCCGCCATAATAGGGATCCTCCACGATGGCCTCCGGATCGGAGTCCGGATCAAAGGAACGCAATAGACGAATGCGCTCCGCAGCGGCGCCCTGGGAGAGAAGATCATCCACGTGGCCATGGTCGAGAGCGATGAGCAGGTCGGCGTCGATAAGCGCACTATTAAGCTGCTGGGCGCGATGGGACTCACCATCGTAGCCATGCGCAGCCAATTCGGCGCGGGCGCGGCGATCCGCCTGTTGTCCGCTATGCCAGCCGCCGATACCGCAGGAGGAGATCTCGACGGCATCGGCCATGCCCGCATCCTCGACTGCGGCGCGCACGATGACCTCGGCCATGGGAGAGCGGCAAATATTGCCGGTGCAGACGAACACGATGTGGGGTTTAGCTGAAGTAGTCACTGAGAATCCTTTCGGTGGCTGCAAAATCGGAGGCGGAGTGGGTGGCCGCCGTGTACTCGTCCGGACGCCCATATCCCCACTCGGCCGCGATGGAGTCGATCGACCGGGCGTGGGCCGCCTCGAAATCGTGGATGCGATCGCCCACCAGCACCACTGTGTCGCGCTGCGGATCGATCTCGAGGTGGTCCATGACATAGTCGAGCACCGCAATCTTAGTGCGGCGGGTGCCGTGCTCCTCGGCCGCCCCGAGGAAGGCGAGGTGCTCCATCATGTCGAAGTACTCCAGAGTCTGGCGGGCGAAGCCTTCGCCCTTGCTCGAACAGGTGGCCACGGTCAACCCTGGGGTGGCGGCGGCGCGGCGCAGAAAATCCAGCGCGCCGGGGTAGGGCTGCGACATCGACCAGCCCGACTCACCGAAATAACGCAGATAGGCGTGCAGGCCCCGGCGCGCCGTCTGCTCATCCAGACCGAGCCGGCCGAGGGTCTGCTCCATCGGCGGACCAGCAATAGTGGAGAGGAACTCCTCGCTGGGGTGCTCCACGCCCAGCTCGTCTAAGGCGAGTAGCAGGCTATGGCGGATGCCGCGAAAGGAATCCACGAGGGTGCCATCAATATCGAGCAGCAGAAATGTCCCAGAACTCATGCTGTCCAGTCTGTCAGAAACACCCACGCCATGCTTTAGGCTTGACGCTTGTGTCCCTCTATGATCTGCACTTCCACGGCGATGTGCCCGCGGCCACCGCGGAGCTCGACTTCGCGGTGAATGTCGCCGCCCGCACCCCGGAGTGGCTGCTCGCGCCGCTGCGCGCCGAGGTGGATAATCTGCGCGACTATCCGGACCACGGCCTCGCCGCCCAGGCCCAAGAGGCGATCGCGGCGATGCACGGGGTACCGGCAGAAAACGTGCTCCTGCTCAACGGTGCCGCAGAAGGCTTTGCGCTGCTGGGGCGGTGCGCGCCGCGCCATCCCGTGGTGCTCAGCCCCGGTTTTACCGAGCCCGCCGCCCAGCTGCTCGACCAAGGCTATGAGGTCGAGCTGTGTCCGACCGCCGCCGATTTCTCGCTCCCGCCGATTCCCGCGGCGGCCGACATGGTGGTGCTCGGCAATCCCACCAACCCCACCGGCCGGCTCTACAGCGCCGAGGAGATCGCCGAGCTGCGCGCCCCGCAGCGCACCGTGGTGATAGATGAGGCCTTCATGGATATCGCCGGCGATGAGCAGAGCGTGATCACTCAGGCCGCGGCGGGGGAGTATGTGGTGCTGCGCTCGCTCACCAAAACCTTCGCCCTGGCGGGGCTGCGCTGCGGCTATGCGGTGGGCAGCCCCGAGTTTCTCCAGCGCTGGGCACGCTATCGTCCGCACTGGCCGCTGAGCACGCTGCAGTACCGGGCCTTTCTCACCGTCGCCGCCCACGGCGAAGAGTTCCTCCGCCAGGAGCGGCAGCGGCTGGCGGCAGCGAAACAACGCCAGTGCGCGCTACTTGCCCCGCATGCGCGGATACACCTGCCCACCTCGCCCGCGCCCTTCATGCTCATCGAGCCGCGCTGCGACCACCCCGAGCAGGTGCGCCTGGCCCTCGCCCGCGCCGGGATTAGTGTGCGCCCCTGCCAGAGCTTCCCCGGACTAGATGAGCGCTATTGGCGGCTCGCGGTGCGCGATGAGGCCGCTGTGCGCACGCTTATCGACGCTTTCCTGCAGGCCTGCGCCACCACCACGGACTAGGCACGTACGCTGGGGTGGACGACACACCACAGCGAATGAGGAGAGTCCATGAGCTATACCGTGGCCGATATCCGCACCATCCTAGACCGCGCCTACCCGCCCTATCTGGCGGAATCCTGGGACAAGGTGGGCCTGATCTGCGGTGACCCGACAGCACCAGTGCGTTCTGTGGGCTTCGCTTTGGATGTCACCCTCGAGGTGGCCCAGCGCGCCGTGGAGCAGGGGGTGGACATGCTCATCGTGCACCACCCGCTGCTGCTGCGGGGTGTGAACTCGGTGGCCGCCGACACCCCCAAGGGGCAGGTGCTGCACACCCTTATCCGCGGCGGGGTGGCGCTTTTTGCGGCGCACACCAATGCCGATTCGGCGCGGCCCGGGGTGAACGATAAGCTCGCCGAGCTGGTCGGCATTTGCCCTGGCCGGCCCATCAAACCGATCGATCCCGCGGGACTGGATAAGTGGGGCGTACAGGTGCCCGAGAGCCATCTGGAGCAGGTCAAGCAGGCGCTATTTAGTGCTGGTGCGGGCGAGATCGGGCACTATGCCAAGTGCGCCTATAGCTTCCCCGGTACCGGCCAATTTGAGCCCCAGGACGGCGCCGATCCCTATGACGGCGAGGTGGGCACCCTGCAGCACACCACCGAGTGGCGGGTGGAATGCGTGGCCCCGCGCCGAGCCCGCCAGGCCATCCATGACGCACTGCAGCAGGCCCATCCCTATGAGGAGGTGGCCTTCGATATCGTCGAGCTCGCCGGCATCACCGACCCCGAGCAGGCCTATGGGTTGGGGCGCATCGGACAGCTGCCCGAGCCGATGCGGCTCGCCGATTTTGTGCAGCAGGTGGCGAACGCCCTGCCCGAAACCGCCTGGGGGATTCGGGCCGCCGGCGACCCCGAGCAGCTCGTGCAGCGCGTGGCGGTCTCCTCGGGGGCGGGGGATAGCTTCCTCGATACGGTGCGCGGATTGGACGTGGATGTCTACGTCACCTCCGATCTGCGCCATCACCCCGTGGACGAGTATCTGCGCGCCGGTGGCCCCGCCGTGATCGATACCGCGCACTGGGCCAGCGAGTTCCCCTGGACCGCGCAGGTCAGTGAGCTGATCGCTACGGAAACGGGGCTAGACACTACAATCATCGACATCCGTACCGACCCGTGGACGATGTCCGCACACCCGCACCACCACTAGAGGAGAATCATGCGCCTAGCTGCGCACTTGCAGCCCATGCTCGCCGAATTAGCTCGCCGCGAACGCGTTGGAGCCGGCCCGCTGAAAAAAGAAGAGCAGGCCGAGCGCGAGGTGTTGGAGGCGTTGCTCGCCCAGCGCGCCGAGGAGCGCAATGCCCGCGCCGCCTCGCAGATGTCCACCGAGGATCAGCGGTGGGCGGTTAGCCGGATCGAGGCGGATATCCGCAAGCTACGGCGCCGCGAAAAGGCCAATGTGCAGGCCTTGGGGGCGTCGACGGATACCGCCACCCGCCGCGATCTCGAGCACGATCTCCGCTCCACTCGCCAGAAACTGAGCGAGCAGCAAAACCTCCTGCAGGAGGCAGAGCAGAGGGTGACTGCCGCCGAGATGAATACCATGGCCAGCGGCGCGGAATCCGATGAGTTGGATCGCAAGATCGAGGCCGCGGAGCGGGCGGTGGCCGCCGCCCAGCACGCCACCGAGGCCGCCGAGGCCTCTAATGCGGAGCGCATCACTGAGCTCCGCGCCGAGCTCCCCGAGGACGCGCTGCGGCTGCTCGCGGCGAGCGCCTCCGCCTTCGGCGCCGCATTCTTTAATGGGCGCACCTGTGGCGGGTGTTCCATTATCCTGCCGGTGGCGCAGGCATCCGCCATCATGTCCGCCCCCAGCGATAGCGTGCCCACCTGCCCAGAGTGTGGCACCTACTTGGTGCGTGAGCGCGGCTAGGGGGGGGAGCATCTGTGAAGCTGGTTATTGAATCCGATGGCGGCTCGCGCGGCAATCCCGGTATCGCTGGGGCCGGCACCGTGGTGTATAACGCCACCCGCAGCCGCGAGCTGGCCACCGTGGTGGAATACCTGGGCTCGGCGAGCAATAACGTGGCCGAATACCACGGCATGATTAACGGTCTGCGGGTCGCCCGCGACCTTGGCGCCTCCGAGGTGGAGGTGTACATGGACTCCAAGCTGGTGGTGCAGCAGATGTCTGGGGCGTGGAAGATCAAACACGCCGATATGCAGAAGCTGGCACTGGCGGCGCGCTCCCTGGCCCAAGAGATCGGGGAAGTGAGCTATCACTGGATTCCGCGGGCCAAGAATAAGCGGGCCGATGAGCTCTCTAATGAGGCCATGGACCTGCACAGCACCGGGGTGAAGCCGGGGCACATGGTGCTCGGTGGGGAGGATCGCCCGCAGCCACGGGCGGTACATCCGCTGCTCGCCACCGACGAGCCCGGCACCGTTCAGGAACTGCCGCTCGACCCCGCCCCGAGCGCCCCCAGCACCGCGGCGCGCTGGACTGGGGCGACGAGCACGCCGACGCGGCTGATCCTGCTGCGCCACGGCCAAACCGAGATGTCCGCGCAGAAACTCTATGCCGGCCACTCTGATGCCCCGCTCACGGAGCTCGGCGAACAGCAGGTGCGGGCGGCTGCACAGCGCATTGCCGCGGGCCTCGACGGGGAGGGCTTCTATGGGGCGCAGCACATCGACGCCATCGTGGCCTCGCCTCTGAGCCGCGCCCAGCGCAGCGCCGAGATCCTCGCCGAGACGATCGAAGGCCCCGCTGTGGACACCGCCGAATACCTGCACGAGATGGACTTTGGCGACTGGGATGGGCTGAGCTTCGCCGACGCCCACGCCCGCGATCCACAGCTGCACAGCACTTGGCTGAACGACCCCACCACGGCCGCCCCCGGTGGGGAATCCGTACTCGACGCCGATCATCGCGTGTGGGAAGGCGTGCAGCAGCTCATCGAGCGCCACCGCGAACGCACCCTTGCCCTCGTCGCCCATGTCACCCCCATCAAAGCGGTGCTGAGGCATGCCCTCGGCGCCGATGAGCGCTTCTTTCACCGGCTACACCTCGACCTCGCCTCCATCTCCGTGGTGGAGTTTTACGCCGATGGCCCAGTGAGTGTGCGTATTGTGAATCTCACCGGCTAAGCTAGCTTCTTGCGAATGAGTCGGCTGGGTAATCGCGGCGGGCGTAACTGCGCGGGAGCGTGTACGTCGCCTCGTCGAGGAAAGTCCGGACTCCACAGAGCACGGTGGTTGCTAACGGCAACCCAGGGCGACCTGCGGGAATAGTGCCACAGAAAGGAAACCGCCTCCCAGCTGTACTGGAAGATATGCACTGGCAGGTAAGGGTGAAAGGGTGTGTTAAGAGCGCACCAGCGCCCGCAGTGATGCGGGCGGCTAGGTAAACCCCACCGGGAGCAAGGCCGAAGGGCGCACCACTGGTGTGCCTGCACACGGACAGCCAAGTGAAAGGCTGAGGTTGCTCGACTTCTTGAGCCGTGTGGGTTGGCCGCGTGAGGCCCGTCAGCAATGGCGGGTCCAGATGGATGATTACCGCCCACGGCAGCAGCCGCGGGAACAGAATCCGGCTCATAGGCCGGCTCATTCGCCCCTCTTTTTTACTCGCCCAGCAGCCCGGCCTGCCGGTAGAGCTGATGGAAGTGGTGCACCGGCCCATGGCCGTGGCCTACCTCCAGCTCATCGGCGTGCGCGATGGCCTCATGCAGCCACACGGTGGCCCAGTGCACAGCCTCGGATGCATGCTCGCCGGCGCCGAGCCGAGTCGCAATAGCCGAGGACAAGGAGCAGCCGGTGCCGTGGGTATTGCGGGTATCGATTCGCTCGACAGGGGTATGCCACTGGGCGCCATCGGGGGTGATCAGTGTATTGCCGGCGTCCGCATCGGAGATATGGCCGCCCTTGCACACCACGGCGGTGTGCAGCGTGCGCGCCACCTCGGCGGCATAGGCGAGCGATTCCTCGCGATTCGTGCACTCCCCAGCGTGGAAAGGACCGCTGCCGTTCATGGCCTGGCGGAGCACCGCCAGCTCCCCAGCATTGGGAGTGATCAGATCGGCGCGAGGAAGCAGCTCAATGAGGGCATCGGCCGAGCGCTCATCGTGCAGCAGATCCCCCGAGGAGGCCTGCATCACGGGGTCGATCACCACCGGGATGTCGGCGTCGATACGCCCCAGAAAATCCGCCACCTCGCCGATGGTGTCGCGATCGCCAAGCATGCCGATCTTGATGGCGTCAATATCCACATCGCTGCGCACCGCCTCCAGCTGCTCGCGCAGGAAAGAGCGGGGCGGGGTAAAAATCTCGCGCACCCCGCGTGTGTTTTGCGATACCAGGGAGGTCACCACCGTCATGGCGAAACCACCGGCCGCGGAGATGGCCTTGATATCGGCTTGGATACCGGCGCCGCCGGTGGGATCCGTACCGGCGATGGACAGGACGCGAGGGATGGAGTCGAAGGTCATAGGCTCTCGTGTAGATGGGGGCTAGTGCATACAAGCGGTGGTTCCGGTGCCCAGCGCAACGACGACACACCCGTCCTCGCTGAGCTCCGCAATGGTGTGCTGGGCGCGGGACTGGGGGACAACGGCGAGTACCGCGGGCGAGACGCCCCACTCTAGGGGGCGAGCCGCCACGGCCCCGCGGGCGCGGCAGAGCTGCACCAGCGCGGTGAGGTGCTCATCGAGGGCGCTGCCCGTGGCACAGTGCGTCGCTAGTGCTGTTGCCGAGGCATTCAGCGCATCATAGGCTTGGGATTCGCGCCGGGAGCGCAAAAACATGGCGGTGTGCTGGGCGCGCTCATCTTCCGCCGCGAAAAACTCGGCCCACTCCTGTGCCTCGCGGGCGCTCGGCACATAGTCCGGCACGGCGGAATCGCTGTGGGAATGGTGAATATGCAGCGCCTGCACCCAGTCATGGATGCGCTCCGGGGCATCGGGGAGACTCCGCAGTGTCGTCACTCCGAAGGTGGAACACGCCGCAGCCATGCAGGCACGGCGGGTGGCGCTCGCCTCCGCAGGCGCGGGGCGCTGGCCCGGGGCATACACCCCGATCACCACGTGCGGCTGTCCGCCGTCCTGGCTGAGATGCGCGGCGGCCGTCACCGAGCCATCGGCGTGATCGAGCACCACCAGATGCGGCCTCGTGGATGCGCCGGTGCTACGCAGCGCCGTATGGTAGCGGGCGGGAAGCACCGGCTGCGGGGCCAGCGTGGCGGCATGATGCACCAAGGTGTCCACCACGCGGGTGCGCCCTGGCGCATCATCCTTGGCCGTGGACTCGCTGTGAATGAGCAGCGCCAGCGCCGCCTCGGTGGCCTCGAAGCGACCAAAGCCCTCGACGGCGGGAATATCGGTGAAGACAGTGATCTCCAAGCCGGCGTGGCCGGAGGCGGCGGAGGGACGCCAGCCGAGGCTGGCAATGAGCGTCGATAAGCGCCATGCCCACGGATAAGCGGTGCGTAGCTCCGCGTGGGCAGCGGGCGGCTGGTCCATGAGCTCGACCACCCGCGACCAGCCAATGGTCTCGCTGAACGTGGTGGTGGTGCCGTCCACATCGCGGGCGTGCACCTGCACCCGCACTACATCCTCTGCGACAGGGCTGGCGGCTACCGCGCTGCGATAGGTCGTGTGCGCAATGATCACGGTACCGCCGGTGTCATCGCCATATTCGCCAATGACCGGCACAGTCGCAGGGGCCGAGGCCACCGGAGCGGCGGTGGGGTGTAGCCGTGCCACCTCCGCTGCGTGATCAGGATGTGCGCTCGGCCACAACACCTTGGCCCCTCCTTAGGACTCCGTGGGAACATAACTTCTCACCCACTCTAGGACAGCGCGTTCCCGCATGCGCCGACATGGGGGCGCTAAGACCCCTACAATGGGAATAATGCCCAATACACAATGTTTTAAGGAGCGTGCATGACTGAGAAAAAGTGGTACTACAACGTCTCCACCGGAGAAGTGTCCACCGACAAGGTGGGATCGTGGGACGACCGCATGGGTCCCTATGCCACCGAAGAAGAGGCCCGCAACGCCTTCGAGATCGTGCACCAGCGCAACGAGGCCGCCGATGAGCGCGAGCGCGAGGACGACTGGAACGACGACGACTGGGGATAAGACCGCAGTCGTAGCGCTTATCGACGCCGCGCGCTCATCTTTGTATAGGCGGCGCGAATGGCGTCGAAAGACTCTTCATAGCCGCTGAGGGCCTGCAGCCCCAGCTGGCGTTCTTTTTGATAGAGCAACCCATAGGCGAAGGTATCCTCACCCTTCGCGCGGGCGCGCAGCGCTAGCCGCACGATCATATCCCGCGAGGTGACGGTGTCCTGGAAGTCGCCGAGCACAGACTGCATGCGCTTACAGGCCTTCACCACCTTCTTCGTTTTCAAGGAGGTGGCCGCGCCGGCGGCATCCGCCGAATAGCGCAACTTCTTCGCCGCCTTGCGCATATCGTGCACCGCGTTTTCGCGGGTGTGCAGATCCAGCTCTTGGTTGGCCCACAGCGCTACCGCTTTCTTATGGCGCTTCACCAAACGGCGGTAGGCGCCGTCGAGATGGCTGGCCAGCACCTGCTCCGGCTCGGGCGCTGCCGCAGCACTGGCGGCCTCATGCACGTCGGCGGCCAGCGGGGGATGGGCGAGCAGCTCGTCAAGATCCCGCAATAAGGTGAGATAGCGCTCGCTATCAAGCACCTTCACCACCCGGGCGTGGGCACGGCGATAATCGCGGTTGAGCTCCTGGAGCACGCGGGCGCGGGTGGTCTCATCGATCATGCCGCTGTCCTCGGCCTCAATCAGATGAACCATGCGCTCGGCCACCACCTCTGCATCGCGGGCCTGGCCGAGGATGCCGGCCAAGGCCTTGAGTTCCTGCTCAATATGGCTATAGGCCTCGCCCACGAGAATGCCCTCGAAGGTGCGCATGTGGCTGCGCAGCTCACGGGTGGCCACCCGCATCTGGTGGATCGAATCCCACTCATCGCGGCGCACCCGCGGATCCATCTCCACGATGCGATCGCGATTCTGTGCCAGCGCCGCCACCACGCCCGCCGCGGGGGACGAGGAGGGCAGCTCGGCCAGCTGTGGGGGAGTAGGGGCGGCAGTAATCGACTCGCCCAACGCTGCTACCAACTTGGAGGGGCTATCGGAGTCGCTGGCGCCGGCGGCGCGCACCACCTTGCTGGCCTTGCGCAAGAACTTCGCCCCGCGCTTGGTCTCTGCCGCCGGCCCGGCGAGCTCGATCTCCCACTCGCGCCAGCGCCGCGCCGTGCCCGTGGGCAGGAAAGAGCGGGCAGATACGTGATCATCGCAGAACTCAGCCAACGCTTCTCCCGCCGCATCCTCATACACCGTCTCGTGGCGTTCATTATCCACTCGGGCGATAGGCTCCAGGCTGTGGCCGCGGCTTAGGGCCCGCACCGTAGCCAGAATCTCCGTGGGGATGCGTTCCGGATCTGAGGGGTCACTATCGGCGTGAATCTCCAGCCGACCCTGCTCGCCGGGTAGCTTAATATGCCAGCCGTCATCCTTGCCGCCGGTACGGCGCCGCAGCGTCACTTTCGCCCGCGTCAACCGCAGATCGGGGGTGTCAAAATACACCGCCGATAAACGATGCACCACGGTCTCGCGCGCCGCCTCGCAGCCAGAGACATGCGTCAGATCCGGAACCGCGAGCTCCTCGGTGGCGGAGAACTTTATTTCAACCTCAAGATTCGTGGCAGTGCCCATGCCCAATATCTACCAGTTTTGCTCCGTGTTAGCTGCGTAAACACCACTCGGGGGTGTGCTGGGCCGCGGCCGTAGATTGGGGCGGGATACTGGACCAACTCGAGCGCCCAACTCAAGTAGGTTGGAATATATGAACAGCCAACAGGAATTCGTGCTCCGCGCCATTGAAGAACGAGACATCCGCTACGTGCGCCTCTGGTTTACCGACATCCTCGGCTACCTGAAGTCCGTGGCTATCGCCCCCGCAGAGCTCGAGATCGCGCTCGAAGACGGCATCGGTTTCGATGGCTCGGCCGTGGAGGGCTTTTCCCGTATCTCTGAATCGGACACCCTGGCCAAGCCCGATCCCTCCACCTTCCAGATGCTGCCGGATTCCTATGGCGAAGGGCTGGAAAACACCGCCCGCATGTTCTGCGACATCGTCATGCCCGATGGTCAGCCCTCCTGGGTGGATCCCCGCCAGGTGCTGCGACGCCAGACCGAAAGGCTGGCCGATGAAGGCTTCCGGGCGCTGCTGCACCCCGAGATTGAGTTCTACATGGTCCGCAGCCTCGATACCGATGGCAAAGAGCCCGTGCCCACCGATAACGGCGGCTACTTCGACCACGCCACCTACGACGATGCCCCGCGCTTCCGCCGCGACGCCATGGCCGCTCTCGAATCCATGGGCATCGCCGTGGAGTTCTCGCACCACGAGACCGCGCCGGGCCAGCAGGAGATTGATCTCCGTTATGCCGAGGCGCTGAATATGGCGGATAACATCATGACCTTCCGCTACCTGATTAAGGATGTGGCCGCCCACCACGGCGTGAAGGCCACCTTTATGCCGAAGCCCTTCCGGGATTTCGCCGGCTCGGCCATGCACACCCACATGTCGCTATTCGAGGGCGATACCAATGCCTTCCACGACTCCGATGACATGTACAACCTCTCGCGCACCGCGAAGCAGTTCATCGCCGGCATCCTCTACCACGCCCCGGAGATCTCGGCGGTCACCAACCAGTGGGTGAACTCCTATAAGCGCATCATGTTTGGCAACGAGGCCCCCACCGCGGCCACGTGGGGGGTATCGAATCGTTCCGCCATGGTGCGGGTGCCCACCTATCGGCCCACGAAGGTCTCCTCTCGGCGTATCGAGGTGCGCTCCCCGGACACCGGCTGCAATCCCTACCTGGCCTATTCGGTGCTGCTTGCCGCCGGTCTGCGCGGCATTAAAGAAAGCTATGAGCTGCCGGATCCGGCCGAGGACGACATCTCGCAGCTGACCCGCCGGGAGCGCCGCGCCCTCGGCTATCAGGACCTGCCGGCCAGCCTGGACCAGGCATTGCACATGATGGAGCAGTCCGAGTTCCTCGCCGAGGTATTGGGCGAGCACGTATTCGAGTTCTTCCTGCGCAGCAAGTGGAGCGAGTGGCGGGACTATCAAAGCCAGATCAGCGCGTGGGAATTGCGCACCAATCTGCACTACTAAGATCGAGCATTCCACCGCCCGCAGTCGAGGATAAAGATCATGCGCACTAGCCTGCCCACCCCAGCCAGCTTGTCCCTCCAGCGCCCCACGGCCGCCGATGACCTCAAGGAGTTGGGGTGGTATAACGAGGAGTCCCTCGAGCTGCTGCGGCAGCTCTCCGGTGCCGCCGACCCGGATCTGGCGCTCAATACCCTCATTCGCTTGGTCGGCAACCTCGACGATGCGGAACGCGCCGAGTTTGATCGCAGCATGCGCGAGCACCGCGAGCTGCGGGTCCGACTCATCGCGCTCCTCGGCGGTTCCACCGCGCTCGGCGATCATCTGGTGGCCCATCCGGAGACGTGGCGCAGCCTCAAAGAGCCGATGCCCACCAAGGAGGAGATGCTGCGCCTCATGCTCGGCGCGGTGGATGCCCGTCCCGCCCGCTTTGCCGAGGATGTCTCCGCCCAGCCCGCGGCCGAGAACTGTTCCGAGGTGGGCATGTATGTGGCCTGCATGGCGGGCACTGAGGCCGAGCGGGCGCTGAAGGTGGCCTATCGCAGCATCATCATGCGCATTGCCGCCGCGGATCTCGCCGGCACCTATCCCGAGACCAGCCGCCGCTCCGGATTGGAGATGGTGGCGTTTAAGACGGTCTCGGCGCGGCTGTCTGATGCGGCCGATGCCGCGCTCACCGCTGGGCTCGCCGTGGCCGCCGCCGGGGTCTACGGCGAGGATCCCCTGGACTGCGCGCTCGGGGTGATCGCCATGGGCAAGTGCGGGGCGCGGGAATTGAACTATATCTCCGATGTTGATGTGATCTTCGTAGCCGAGCCGGCTACCCCGAAGGCCACCCGCCTGGCCAGCGAACTCATCCGCATCGGCGGCAAAGCCTTCTTCGAGGTCGATGCCGCCCTGCGCCCCGAGGGCAAGCGAGGGGCGCTGGTGCGCACCCTCGAATCACATGTGAGCTACTACAAGCGCTGGGCGGAAACCTGGGAATTTCAGGCGCTGCTCAAGGCCCGCCCTCTCACCGGCGATATGGAGCTGGGACGCCGCTATATTGAGGCGCTCGATCCCATGGTGTGGGAGGCCAGCCAGCGGGATAATTTTGTGGAGGGCGTGCAACACATGCGCTCTCGGGTGCTGAATAATGTGCCCTCCGATATGCAAGAGCGCGAGCTCAAACTCGGCCGCGGCGGGCTGCGCGATGTGGAATTTGCCGTGCAGCTGCTGCAGATGGTGCACGGCCGCGTGGACGAGACCCTGCGCACCAAGGCCACCGTGTCTGCACTCGAGGCGCTTATCGACGCCGGCTATGTGGGCCGTGAAGACGGCAAGGTGCTCATCGAGGACTATGAGTTTCTCCGCACCATCGAACACCGCTTGCAGTTGCAGCGCCTGCGGCGCACACATGCCCTGCCCAAGCCGGAGGACACCACCGCCCTGCGGTGGCTGGCGCGGTCTGCCGGGCTGCGCGGCGAGGGACGCGGCACCAGCGCGGAAACCCTGTTGAAGAAGCTCAAACGCGTCTCCATTCAGGTCCGTGGGCTGCACACGCGGCTGTTCTACCGCCCCTTGCTGGGCTCGGTGGCGGCGCTCGATTCGGGCACGCTCACCTTGAGTAAGGAATCCGCGAAGCTGCAGCTGGCTGCTTTGGGTTATCAATTCCCAGATCGGGCCTATGAGCATCTCACGGCGCTCGCCTCGGGCTCCTCCCGCAAGGCCAAGATCCAGGCGATGCTGCTGCCCACCCTGATGGAGTGGCTGGGCGATACCGCCAACCCGGACCAAGGCCTGCTCAACTATCGCAAGCTCTCGGATGCGGCCTATGACCGCACGTGGTTCTTGCGTACCCTGCGCGATGAGGGGATCGTGGGGCAGCGCCTGATGAAAGTGCTGGGGACCTCGCCCTATGCGGCGAATCTGGTGGTCTCCGCCCCCGAGGTGCTCAAGCTCTTTAGCGACTCCGCCAAGGGACCGCGGCTTTTGGAGCAATCCCCGGAGACTATTGCCAAGTCACTGCGTGCGGCCGCGGCCCGGCACGATGATCCCGACCGGGCGATCACCGTGGCCCGCTCTCTGCGTCGAGTAGAGCTGGCGCGTATCGCCTCCGCGGATCTCCTCGGGCTTATCGACGTGCAGACGGTGTGTGCGAGCCTCTCGGAGATCTGGGATGCGGTGCTCGACGCCGCCCTCGCCGCCGAGATCCGCGGCTCCGTGCACAAGGGCGAGGTGGACAAACCCCTTGCCCGCATCGCGGTGATCGGTATGGGCCGATTGGGCGGTAAGGAGCTGGGATATGGCTCCGATGCCGATGTGATGTTTGTGGCCGAGCCCGTGGAGTCGGTGGGGGAGAATGAGGCGCTGATGTGGGCTAAGCGCATCGTCGATCGCATGCGCCGCCGGCTGAGCAAGCCCTCCAGCGATCCCTCCCTCGAGGTGGATTTGGGCCTGCGCCCCGAAGGGAAATCGGGGGCCGTGGCCCGCACCGTGGAAAGCTATCAGCGCTACTACTCCTCGTGGGGTGCGGTATGGGAGAAGCAGGCGCTGCTGCGGGCCACCGACATTGCCGGCGATAAGGAGCTGGGCGTGCAGTTCCTTGCCGCCATCGACGAGTTCCGCTATCCCCCTGAAGGCGTGGATGAGAAGACTGTGCGCGAGGTGCGCCGCATGAAGGCGCGCGTGGACAATGAGCGCTTGCCGCGCGGCGCGGATCGTAAAACCCACACCAAGCTGGGGCGGGGCGCGCTCACCGATATCGAGTGGACGGTGCAACTCGTGAGTATGCTCGAGGCGCACAAGCACCCAGCCCTGCACACCACCTCCACCTTGGAGGCGCTGGATGTGATGGAACATGAGGGCATCGTGGACGCGGAGAAGGTACAGATTCTGCGCTCCGCATGGCTGGCCGCCACCCGCGCCCGCAATGCGCTGGTGCTGGTGCGGGGCAAGCGCACCGATCAGCTGCCGCAGCCCGGGCCGCAGCTCGCGGAAACCGCGGCGGCCGCCGGCTGGAACCCCATGAATTACCAGGAATTTTTGGAGGACTATCTGAAAAAGACCCGCCGCGCTCGGCAGGTGGTGGACGAGGTGTTCTGGGGCGAGTCCACCATCAGTGATGAGATTGCCGATTCGGAGGGGATGGAGCACCGATTCGGACCCATGGGTTCTTTCTCCGGCGGCGGCCAGCAGCGGCCCCAGCAGATGCGGCGCATTCCCCAGGGGAGTGAGCGTTTCTAAATCGCTACACTGGGGTGCACGTAGTGCCTAGAAGGAGCAGTGCAATGAATATTTCGATGCGTATCGGGCTCGATATGGATAGCCCTACCGTCGCTGATCTCATCGAGTTCGCCGATACCCTCCGTACCCTCGGGGTCGATCCCGAGGAGTATCTCGTGATCGATGAGGACACGCGCGAGATCTATGTAGAGCACAACGGCGTGCCCGGTGCTCCCTCCGCTGCCTCGGCCGCCGAGGATGTGGTGGACGCGGAGGAGGTGGAGGATGCCGAGCCCGCAGCGGCGACCCCGCCCACCGGAGATGAGGGCGAGGACAGGATCGAATTTCCGCGCGGTACGAGCTTCGACGCCGGCAAGGTCTATGACGCCGTGCGTCAAACCTTAGGCGACCAAGCGGTGCACAGCGTGGTGGATGCGCTGCTGCGGGGCCGTGGTGGCCCCAGCCCGCGCTAGCGGCGCTCGCGGCGGCGCGCCCACACCAAAGCACTGGCGCCCAGCGCCCACACGATGAGGGCGGCGAGCCCAGCGAAGCGGAAATCGCCCCACGTGTAGTGGGTGCTGTCCGCGGCGGCGACGTCGAGAAGCATGCCATAGCCTTGGGCGACGATCATGCCGGCGGTGAAGCCGCCCATGTTGGCCAAGCCCGTGCCCGTGGCGAGTACCTCGTGGGGCACGGCCTCGCGCACCTGGTCGAAGCCATAATTGGCCACCGGAGCGAGCGCACCCATCACCACATTGAGCACCACGATCCACGCCACCCCGCGCGGGGAGGAGCTGCAGAAAAATAGCGCCCACAGCGCTATCGTGATGCCCGAGCTCACCAGCGCCAGCATCCAGCGATTCGCCCCGAAGCGCGCCGAGATGAACCCGTGGAGCGGGCCGGCAAGAACCTGAACTACGGTATTGACCACCAGCACCCAGCCGGCGACGTGGGCGCTGATTCCCATGCCGAGGGTCATCAGCGGGATGCCCCAGGTGAGAGTGAAGACCACCTGTGGAAATAGGCCGATGCCGTGAATGAAGAAGCCCTGCCAGCAGGCCGGATGGGTGGCCACGATACGCAGGCGGGCCCGCAGCGGCTGGGTGGAACTCACCAGCCGGCGGGGCGGCTCCTGAATAGCCACCCAGGCCGCCAGCGCCACCAGCACGCCCGCCGCCGCCGCGGAAATGAAGGCCACTTCCCAGCCCGCGGCGTGGAGGATACCGAGAAACACCACCGCGGAAAGAAACTGGCCCACCTGTCCCAACGCGGCAGTCAGCTGCGTGAAAATGGGCGCCCGGTGCAAGGGAAACCACTGCGGAATGATGCGCATCACCGACAAAAATGCGGTGGCATCGCCCATCGCCACCAGCACCCGGGCGATGATGGCCACCGTAAAGCTCGTGCTCAGCGCGAGCACCAGCTGGCCGCCGGCCATGACGAGGGCGCCGGCGACGAGCAGGCGGCGGGCACCGAAACGATCAATCAGCACGCCGGTGGGAATCTGGGCGAGGGCATAGACCCCCATTTGCACCGCGGTGAACACGGCGAGCCCACTGGCGGAGGCGGAAAAACGCTCGAAGGCTTCGACGCTGGCCACGCCAAAGGAACCGCGGCCCATGATGGCCACGATGTAGACCACGACGGCGGCCAGCCACACCACGATCGCTTGGCGCTGGCTGACGGCAGCGGTGGGGTCGGTGGGGTCGGTGGCGCCAGCGGCGGACGCGGCATCAGAGGTGTTCATCATCCACCACGATAGTGCTGGGAAGAGCGCTGCTGGCAGGCGGGTCCTAGGCAGAGTCCGAGCGTTGGTAGTGTCGAGTCTGTCCGCCTGTGGCCCGCAGCGATAAGGAAGGCTTTGGAGCTGAAGTATGTCTACCCCGATTCACGATTACCTATCGCTCGCCCTCGAGTCCATCGACTATGACGCGGAAGGCACGGTCGCCGACTATATCCCCGTGCTGGCGCAGGCCGATCCGGAGCGCAAGGCCATCGGCCTGTGCACCTCGCATGGCCGCATCTACTGTGTCGGCGATGCCGAGCACGAATTCTCCATGCAGTCAGTCTCCAAGCCCTTCGCCTATGCCCTCGCCCTCGAAGAATGTGGGTTGCAGACCGTCTTAGAAACCGTGGGCGTGGAGCCTTCCGGCGAGGCGTTTAATGAACTGTCTTTGGATACGCCCACCAACCGCCCGGTTAATCCCATGATTAATGCGGGGGCGATCGCTATTAACCAGCTGATTAATGGCGTGGACTCCACCATTGAAGAACGCGTGGAGAAGATCCTTGCCCAATTCTCTCGGCTGGCCGGCCGCGAGCTCAGCGTGGACATGGCGGTGGCCTATTCGGAATTGGACAACTCGGATCGTAACTTCGCCATCGCGCACATGCTGCGCTCCTACGGCATCATCGGCGACGACGCCCATGACGCCGTGGTCTCCTATGTGTATCAGTGCTCCATCAACGTCACCGTGCGGGATCTCGCGGTCATGGCCGCCACCCTGTCCAATGGTGGGGTGCAGCCGCTCACCGGCGAGCAGGTCGTGAGCGAGGACGTGTGCCACCAAGCCTTGGCCGTGATGGCCTCGGCGGGCATGTATGACGCCGCCGGGCGATGGATGACCTCCGTGGGCATTCCCGCTAAATCGGGGGTTTCGGGCGGCATGATGGGCTGTCTGCCCGGGCAGCTGGGCATTGCCACCTTCTCCCCGCCGCTCGACGTCAATGGCAACTCGGTGCTGGGGCGCAAGGTATTCCAGCGGCTCTCCCGTGATTGGGGCCTGCACTTGATGTCCACCGACCGGCGTGGCGTGAACGCGGTGCGCGAGCTGGTCCAAGAGGGAGATATTTCCCTTCTCAAGCTGCAGGGAACGCTCAATTTCTCGGCCGGCGAGGCCTTATTGCACGCCATGCGCACCCGCGAGATTCGCGGCCCGATCTTCGCCGTGGACATCTCTCGCGTTATCTCTTTGGCACCGGTGGCCTTGCGCATGCTGCTCGAGGGGCTGCGGCGGCTGCGCGAGGAGGGCCACCGCGTGGTGATCATCGACCCCGATTCGCAGGTGGACCAATCCTCCCTCAGCGGGGATGAGTGCTTTGAAGTAGTCACCGATATCGGGTTGATTCGGTACTAGCGCCAGGCTGGCGCCGCCACAGCGGGGGTAGTGGCGGCCGCGCCGCGGCTCGCTCCGGAACTATCGCCCAATAGGGGGTAGAGCGGCGAAAAAAAGTGAAGAACTTTGCATAACTTACATTGGGGAAGGGGGTGTATCGGGCGCGAAATGCGACATGGTTACCCCCATGCAGGTAGATTATTGATGCATCAAAGTATTTTTTAGTCCATTTTGTCCGTCACTTGCGGCATGGGTTGCGATGGTGGTGTGCCGCACCTTTGCAGACGTGCAAAGAAGTTTAGGCGAGGCTCATTTTTTTGCGGGGGTGGTGCGCTCGGATGAGAAAGGAAAGTTGCTTCACAGTCTTCACATCTGTCTGTAGTGTCTCACTTCACAACGGCTGCACATTATGAGCTCCACGTCACATGCATGGAGGCATGTGGTGGATCATAGTGTCGGTCGATATGAGCCCAACCTTTGATAATAGGAAGTGAGACACCCATGCCTGTGTCCCCATCCCCCTCCTCGCACGGTAGGGATCCGGTCGTGCCCCGGACTCCCACCGAGCAGGATTTCATCGAGACCGCCCACACAGAAGACTTCACACACCTGCGTAGCACCTTCCGTGGATTTGTCTTCCCCGTCTTCGTCGCCTTCATCACCTGGTATCTGCTCTACATTGTCACCGCCACCTTCTTGGTGGACGTGGTGACCATCAAGGTGTTCGGCTATATCAACCTCGGCATGGTCCTCGGCATCGCCCAGTTCCTCACCGCCGGGATTGTCACCTGGGCCTATCTGCGCTTCGCCGATAACACGCTGGATCCCGCCTCCGCGCTGATCCGCGAGCAGATGAACGAGCGCCTCAGTGAGCCCCAGCAGCACTAGCGCCGCCCCCTCCTAGCAGATACCAAGGACTACTTATGACTCACTCCACAACAGTGCTCGCGACTGAAGCGATCAGCACCGGCAACCCGGTGCTCAATATCTCCATCTTCGTGGCGTTCATCGTGGCCACTATGGGCATCGTGATCCGCGTGACCCGCCAGACCTCGCAGAAGGGTTCCGATTTCTACACCGGCGGCGCCTCCTTCTCCGGCAAGCAAAACGGCCTCGCCATTGCCGGCGACTACCTCTCCGCCGCCGCCTTCCTCGGCGTCACCGGCGCCATCGCCCTCTATGGCTATGACGGCTTCCTCTACTCCGTGGGCTTCCTCGTGGCCCTGCTGGTGGCCCTCGTGCTCGTGGCAGAACCGTTGCGCAATACTGGCCGCTTCACCATGGCCGATGTGCTCTCCTTCCGGCTGAAGCAAGGGCCGGTGCGTACCGCGGCTGCGATCTCGACGCTGTCTATTTCGCTGTTCTATCTCATCGCCCAAATGGCCGGCGCCGGCGGCCTCGTCGCCCTGCTGCTGGGCATCGAGGGCAAGGTCGCGCAGTCAGGCGTGGTCGCCATCGTCGGTGTGCTCATGATCGTCTACGTGCTCGTCGGCGGCATGAAGGGCACCACCTACGTGCAGATGATCAAGGCAGTGCTGCTCGTGGGCGGCTCCATCCTCATCACCCTGCTGACTTTCTTCGCCGTGAAGGGTGGCTTCAATGAGCTGCTCGGATCCGCCGTGGCCAATCACCCCAAGGGCGAGGATATCCTCGGGCCGGGCCTGAAATACGGCGCCTCCACGCTGACCAAACTGGACTTCGTCTCCCTCGGCATGGCGCTCGTCTTCGGCACCGCTGGCCTGCCGCACGTGCTCATGCGTTTCTACACCGTGCCCACCGCCCATGAGGCACGCCGCTCGGTGGCGTGGACCATCGCCATCGTCGCGCTCTTCTTCCTGCTCACCGTATTCATGGGCTATGGCGCCGCGGCGCTGGTGGGCCCCGAGCAGATCCAGGCCGCACCCGGTGGAGTGAACTCTGCTGTGCTGCTGCTCTCGGCGCGGGTCGGCGGCACGATCTTCATGGCTGTGATCTCTGCCATTGCTTTCGCCACCATCCTCGCCGTGGTCGCCGGTCTGGCCATCACCGCCTCGGCCTCGGTGGCACATGACCTCTACAACAACGTGATCCGTAAGGGGCAGGCCACCGAGGAGGAGCAGGTGCGAGTCTCGCGCATCACCGTGGTGGTCATCGGCGTACTCGCCATCGTCATGGGCATTGGTGCCATGGGCCAAAATATCGCCTTCTTGGTTGCCTTGGCCTTCGGTATCGCCGCCGCGGCCAACCTGCCCACGATCATTTACTCGCTCTACTGGAAGCGCTTCAACACCACCGGCGCTCTGTTCTCCATGTACGGCGGCCTGCTCACCTCCGTCATTCTCATCGTGCTCTCCCCAGCATTCTCCGGCTCGGAGACGGCCATGCTGCCGAATGCGGACTTCGCGATCTTCCCGATTACCAATCCCGCGATCGTCGCGATCCCTGCCGGGTTCCTCCTCGGCATTATCGGCACCTACCTCGGTAAGCCCGATAACTTCGAGGGCAAAGCGGCGGAGATGGAAGTGCGCGCTCTCACCGGAATCGGCGCCGCTAAGGCGGTGCAGCACTAGCTGCTTCTCGCTTATCGACGCCACCTCGCGCCACACCGGCCCACCACCTCAGTGCAGACTCGAGGGGTGGGCCGGTGGTGATTTTAGTGGGCGGTGGTCAGCCGCGAAATATGCCAGGTCATGCCCAGCGCGCCCAAGGGGAACAGGGTGTAGACGAGCACATGATCCACGCGCCAGATGGCCAAGGCCACGGCCAGCCATATCGTGGTGAGGGTGAAAATCTTGTGCTTTTTGCTCATCGCCCCAGATTGATAGTTGGTGATATAGGGGCCGAGTTGCGGGTGGGAGAGCAGCCAGTCGTGCATCCGCGGGGAGCTTTTGGCAAAGCAATACGCTGCGAGGAGCAAAAACGGCGTCGTGGGAAACAGCGGCAATACTATGCCGATGATCCCGCATCCGGTGGCGATCACACCGACCGCCCGCAGCATAAACTTAAGCACCCTTGCATACTAACAAGGGTGCTTTAGGCAAGACTAATATTTGCTGCTTGGCGCTAGGCGAGGCGTTCGTCGATGAAGTTCTTGACGCGCTGGGCATCATTGGGCATATCGAAGACGCGGAATTCCACATCTTCAATCCCAGCAAAGCGCTCCGGTGCTTCTGGGGCAGAGCCAATGGCCTCGGTGATGGTCTCGGCGAATTTCACCGGCAGCGCCGTCTCCAAGCAGATGATGGGGGAGTCGGTGGACTCGCGGTTCTGCTCGGCGGCGGCCACACCATCCGCGGTGTGGGGATCGATGAGCACCCCATAGTCGCGGTGCACGCGGGCGATGGTGCGCAGGCGATCGGCGTGGGTGGACGTGCCGGCGAGGAAGCCATACTCCGCTGCGGCGCGGGCAAAGGCGGGATGCTCGCTGAGCGAGAAACCGCCCTGCTTCACCTGGGTGCCAAAGAGTTCCGCGGTGGCCGCTGCGTCGCGGTCGAGGAGATCGAAGATGAATCGCTCGAAGTTGGAGGCCTTGGAGATGTCCATCGACGGCGAGGAGGTGGCTTGGGTTTCGGCGGAGCTGCGCACCCGGTAATCGCCGGTGCGGAAGAACTCCTCCAACACATTGTTTTCGTTCGTGGCTACGATCAGCTTGTCGATGGGAACGCCCATCGAGCGCGCGATATGGCCGGCGCAAATATCACCGAAATTGCCGGTGGGCACGGAGAAGGACACCTGCTGCTCATTGGAGGAGGTGGCGCGAATCCAGCAGGAAACGTAGTAGACCACCTGCGCCATGAGCCGCGCCCAGTTGATGGAGTTCACCGCACCGATCGACCGGGTGGATTTAAAGTCGGCATCCGCAGAAATGTCTTTGACCACGTCCTGGCAGTCATCGAAGACGCCATCGAGGGCGATATTGAAGATATTGTCATCGTGCAGGCCAAACATTTGGGCCTGCTGGAAGGGCGTCATACGCCCTGCGGGGGTGAGCATGAACACGCGGATATTATCGCGCCCGCGCATGGCATATTCCGCCGAGGATCCGGTATCGCCGGAGGTGGCGCCCACGATATTGAGCGACTGCTCGCGCCGGGCCAGCTCGTATTCAAAGAGCTCGCCCAGCAGCTGCATGGCCATGTCCTTAAAAGCGGCCGTGGGGCCCATGGACAAGCGTCCGAGCAGCAGGCCATCGCCTAGGGCGCGCACCGGAACGATCTCCGGGGCCGAGAATTTCGGGGTGGTGTAGGCGCGCTCGCAGATACCGCGCAGATCCTCCGCGGGAATGTCATCGACGAATAGCTGTAGCACCTCGAAAGCGAGGGCGGCATAGCCCTGCTCATTCAGCACAGATCGCCACTGAGTGAGCTGCTCGTCGCTGAGCTGCGGGTAGCTTTCGGGCAAAAAGAGCCCGCCGTCGGGGGCGAGGCCGCCGAGGAGAATGTCGGTGAAGGAATACGGGGTAGCCGAGGTATCGCGAGTAGAAATGTAGTGCACCTCACCCAGCTTAGGGGGTTGCTGCAGTGAGCAAAACTTCAACCCCGCTCCTGCGGCGGATGTCTCCCCTGAAGCGGGTGAGGGCGCGGGCGCACCGGCTATCCGTGCAGCGTGTGCGGGTAGAGTCAGGTGATATGCCTACACCTGACTATATTCTCAGTCTTCGTGAAAAAATCGGCCACGAGCCGCTGCTTTTACCAGGGGTGACCGCGATCGTGTTACGCGAGTCCACCACCGGCAATTTCCTCAATGCTCCCGAAGTATTGCTCGTCCGCCGCGCGGATAATGATATGTGGACGCCGGTCACCGGTATCGCCGATGCAGGAGAAGAACCCACCACCACGGCCGTACGCGAGGTCAAAGAAGAGGCCTGCCTCGATACCCGAGTGGCCGCGCTTCTCGGGTGCGGGGCAGTGGGGCCGGTGACCTATCCCAATGGAGACGTCGCCTCCTATATCGATATCGCCTTCCGTCTCGAGCTGGTGGGCGAGGGCGAGCCGGCCGTGGGCGATGACGAATCCAGCGCGGTGGGCTGGTTCAGCATCGCCCAGCTGCCCTCCTCCGTGGCGCCGCGCTTCCGACTGCTCATCGCCGACGCCGTTGCGCAACGACGCCGCCCGCAGGGCTTCCAGCCGCGCATGGGCTATCACAAGCGGGACAAGCCGGCCTTCTAGCGGCGGGGGAGGCCGTGGCCACCGGCCCTGTGGGGGAGGGGTCGGTGATGGCCGTAATAGACATAAAGGGTTCGGTTTTGGGGGAGATAACTGGGGGTGTCTGGGCGCAAAACGAAAGGACACATATGCCCGCTTACCGATTGGTAGCTTTGTTTCCTGTGGTGTGGTGATCATTTTCAAATTCGCGGGGGTATAACTCATTACCATTTCGTAGCTTATGTGAATAGGCATGGGATGAATTCTTCAAAACGCCAGCTAGAAGACGGTTACTGTTTCGTAGTTTTGGGAGTCCTTATCCTCAAAAAACAGGCCCCGAAAGGGGGTAGTGACGGCGCCGTAGGTTAGCGGGATAGTGTGCTACAAGTCACATCAAAATGTGTATAGCTCACTGCATATATGTCTGCGACCTGCATTTATGTTCCTTTGTGTGGGACTTGCTTTGCCCTGCTAATAAAAAGCACCCTTTTGGGGTGGGGTGGGCGCTGTTACTCTGGACTTTGACATCAGGACTCAGTGCTCTTGGTGATGAGAGTGTTAGAACTTTCCTAACTCCCGCACTGCGTCCTCACCTCAACCCATTGTTGGCCTCCACCGATGCGCCGAAGCTCACCTGTTGGTGAGTGCAACACGAGGCGTCGACGGGCCGGAAAGGTCGTGAATTTCACATGGCTTCCACATCGAAGCAGGCACTCAACCCCGAGTACTACGAAGAATCTTGGGAGAAGTTCGGTTCAGAGAAATTTGACGTCGTCATCATCGGCGGGGGCTCGGTGGGCGCAGGTGCTGCCCTTGACGCCGCCACCCGTGGTCTCAAGGTCGCGGTGATCGAGACCCGCGACTTTGCCTCCGGCACCTCCTCTCGTTCCTCCAAGATGTTCCACGGCGGTTTGCGTTACCTCGCGATGCTGGACTTCCGCCTCGTGGCAGAATCCCTCCGCGAGCGCGAGCTGAATATGTCCACTCTGGCTCCGCACCAGGTCAAGCCGCTGAAGTTCCTCTTCCCGTTGACCAACCGCGTGTGGGAGCGGGTCATGATGTTCGGCGGCTTCACTCTCTATGACCTCATGGGTGGCGCCAAGACCGTCCCCATGCAGAAGCACTACACCCGCAAGGGCGCCCTCAAGGTAGTCCCAGCGCTGAAGGAAGATGCTGTTGTCGGTGGTATCCGCTACTACGACACGCTTGTCGATGACGCCCGCCACACCATGACGGTGCTACGCACCGCCGCCGAGTACGGCGCCACCATCCGCACCTCCACCCAGGTGGTCGGTTTTGAGAAGAAGCACGGCCGCGTCGTTGGTGCTACCCTGCGCGACACCGACACTGGCCGTGAGACCAGCGTCCACGGCTCCGTATTCATCAACGCCACCGGCGTGTGGAATGACGACATCCACAAGATGGCCGGCGTGGAGGGTAAGTTCTCCGTGCACGCATCCAAGGGCGTGCACATTGTGGTGCCGAAGGACAAGATCGAATCCGACGCCGCACTCTGCTTCGTCACCGAGAAGTCGGTGCTCTTCGTGATCCCGTGGGGCGAGTACTGGATCGTCGGCACCACCGACACCGAGTACACCGAGGGGCGCCCGGACCCGGCCCCCACCAAGGAAGACATCGACTACATCTTGGGCGAGCTCAACGAGCGGGTGCGCACCCCGATCACCCACGGCGATATCGTGGGCGTCTACTCCGGTCTGCGCCCGCTGGTGGCCGGCTCCTCCGATACCACCACCAAGCTCTCCCGCAACCACGCTGTTGCCCGCGACCTGCCAGGCCTGATTTCCGTGGCCGGCGGTAAGTACACCACCTACCGCGTGATCGGTAAGGATGCCGTGGATCTCGCTATCGGCGACATCCCGAAGCAGGTTCCGGAGTCCATCACCGATCAGACCCCGATCCTGGGCGCCGATGGCTACCATGCGCTCGCCAACCAAGTGGACGCTCTGGCGGCTCGCCACGGGCTGCCCGCCGCGACCATCGAGCACCTGCTCGGCCGCTATGGCTCCCTCTATGAAGAGGTGCTGGCCCCGGCCGCCGAGGATAAGGACCTGCTCACGCCCATCGAGGGTGCAGAGGGCTATATCTGGGCAGAGGTGCTCTACGCCGTCACCCACGAGGGTGCGCTGCACCTGGAGGACGTGCTCAACCGCCGCCTGCGCGTGGCTATGGAGTACGACGACCGCGGCACCGTCGCGGCCGAGGCTGTTGCCACCTTCATCGCCCCGCACCTTGGCTGGGATGACGCAACTGTGGAAGCAGAGCTGGAGAGCTTCCGCGGCCGCGTCGAGGCCGAGCTCAACGCCGAAAAGGCTCTCACCGATGCCGCTGCCACCGACTACATGATCAAGGCCGGCGATCCCCGAACCAACATCGACGAAAGCGTAGATATCTAATGATCACAGCAACCCAAGCGCTGGGCTGGGAATTCCTCGGCACCGCCCTGCTCCTGCTCCTCGGTAATGGAGTGTGCGCCGTTAATACGCTGCGCACCTCCGGCGCCCGGAACACTGGCTGGCTTCTCATTGCCCTCGGTTGGGGTATGGCCGTGTTTATCGGTGCCTCCGTGGCCAATGTCTCCGGAGGCCACCTGAACCCGGCCGTGACTGTGATGCTTGCGCTCAATGGTGCCACCCCGTGGGAGCTCGTTCCTTATTACATCGTCGGTCAGATGCTCGGCGGTCTCTTCGGAGCAGTGCTCTGCTACCTCACCTTCAAGCAGCTTTTCGACGCCAACTCGCTGGACGACAACGGCGAGAACACCGATGCGAACAGTGTGACCGGTGGCATCTTCTTCACCGGCCCCGCCCATCCGAAGAATGGCTGGAACGCATTCACCGAGTTCATGGCAACCTTCGTGCTCCTGGCCTTCATCGCCTGGGGTCCCACCGGTGGCGAGCTCGGCCCGATGACCTACTTCGCCGTGGCCTTCGTGGTGGTCTCCATCGGTATGTCCCTTGGTACCCCCACCGGTTATGCCATCAACCCGGCCCGTGACCTTGGTCCTCGTATCGCCTATGCCTTCCTCCTGCCCATCAAGGGCAAAGCCGACGCGAACTGGGGCTACGCCTGGGTTCCTGTTGTCGCCCCGATGATTGCAGCCGTCGTCGTTGGCCTCATGGCCACCGTCATGTAATCCACCTTCCCCCATCACCCCACCATTGGAGAACACTATGTCCACCAAATACATTGCCGCGATTGATCAAGGTACTACCTCGACTCGCTGCATCATTTTCGATCACGACGCCAACCAAGTCTCTGTGGGCCAGTACGAGCACAAGCAGTACTTCCCACAGAAGGGCTGGGTGGAGCACGACCCCAAGGAGATTTGGGACAACACCCGCCGCGCCGTCGGCCGCGCTCTGGCTAACCAGGACATTTCCGCCCAGGATGTGCTGGCTGTCGGTATTACCAACCAGCGCGAGACCACCATTGTCTGGGACAAGAACACCGGTGAGCCCATCTACAACGCCATCGTGTGGCAGGACACCCGCACCACTGAGATCTGCCGCAAGCTGATCGGTGAGGGCACTGCCGATAAGTGGCAGAAGCGCACGGGTCTGCTCATCAACTCCTATCCGGCCGGCCCGAAGGTGAAGTGGATTCTCGACAACGTCGAGGGCGCCCGCGAGCGTGCCGAGAAGGGCGAGCTGCTCTTCGGCACCATCGACACTTGGCTGCTGTGGAACATGACCGGTGGCGCCGAGGGTGACGATGGGGCAGAGGCGCTGCACGCCACCGATGTCACCAACGCCTCCCGTACCTTGCTCATGGACCTGGAAACCCTGGAGTGGGACGAGGAGCTGTGCGAGGCCATGGGTATTCCGATGTCCATGCTTCCCGAGATCCGCCCCTCCGTGGGTGACTTCCGCTCCATCCGTGCCCGCGGCTCGCTCTCCGGGGTGCCGATCAAGGCCATCTTGGGCGACCAGCAGGCTGCCATGTTCGGCCAGGGCTGCTTCCGCGCCGGCGACGCCAAGAACACCTATGGCACCGGCCTGTTCTTGTTGCTCAACACCGGCACCAAGCCGCAGCTGAGCGAAAACGGCCTGCTCACCACCGTCTGCTACCAGCTCGAGGGCGAAAAGCCCGTCTACGCCCTGGAGGGCTCGGTATCCATGGGTGGCTCCCTAGTGCAGTGGCTGCGAGACAACCTGCAGCTGATCCCCAACTCGCCCTCCGTGGAGAATCTCGCTCGCGAGGCCAAGGACAATGGCGGCGTGTACATCGTGCCCGCCTTCTCGGGGCTATTCGCCCCGCGCTGGCGCTCCGATGCCCGCGGCGTGATCGTCGGCCTGACCCGCTTCACCAACCGCAAGCACATCGCCCGCGCCGTGCTGGAGGCCACTGCCTACCAGACCCGCGAGGTGGCCGACGCCATGGTGGCCGATTCCGGAGTGGAGATCACCAACCTGCGCGTCGACGGCGGCATGACCATGAACGAGCTGCTCATGCAGTTCCAGTCCGATATTCTGGGCACCAAGGTGGTGCGCCCGAAGAACGTGGAAACCACCGCGACCGGCGCGGCCTACGCTGCCGGCCTGGGGGTCGGCTTCTGGGAAGACCTGGCTGCATTGAAGGACCAGTCCTCTGAGGCGAAGACATGGAGCCCCTCCATGCCGCAAGAAGAGGTTGATCGTCTCTACAGCGATTGGAACCGTGCTGTGGAACGCTCCTATAACTGGGAGGTCCCCGAGGAGGATTAACCTCCGTACGGGACAGTGTGTGAGGGAATAGATACAAGCCCCGTTCACGGTGTGCATTCGCACTCATAGCCACCGTGGGCGGGGCTTGGCCCTGTCCGTGTCCGCTCGGCACGCTACGATACTCAACTATGCGTTGCCTCAGAATCTCCCTCGCCGCCCTAGCCACCACCGCACTCATCATGCCGCTCGCCGCCTGCGGCTCGGATGCCGATAATTCTGCCGCGGAGTCCCCTGCCGCCGCAGCCTCTAGCTCCGCCAGCGAGGAGGCTCCCGCTGCGGCGGATGTGCCCGCAGATACCGCCGGCACATGCGCCCCGATCGAGGGGCCGAGCGCCGAGGTTACCGTCGGCGATACCGGCTATACCGTGGCGATGCCCCTGCCCGAGGGCTGGGAGCGCCACCCAGAGGCCGAAGCCGATTCCATTCTGCTGTCCATGAGCTCCGGCTCGGTCACCGCCAGCATTGTGGGCGGCACCGTCGAGGTCGGCCCAGAGGAGGCCTTCCAGCAATACACCGACACCCTGAACATGCTCTCCCAGGATGGTGACCTCCAGGTCACCGACGCCCCCGAAGTCTGCGGCTATCCTGCGAAGAACATGACCTACAACACCACCATGCTGGATGTGCAGGTCGTGCAGGAGGCGAAGATGATCGTGGTGCCGCTCGGGGAGCGTTCGATTAGCCTCGTGGCCACCGTGATCGATGAATCAGGCGAGCCGGTGCAGTCAGAACTACGGGACCAGTTGCTGGAGAATATCTACATCAACGCCCCCGCCTAAACGGGGATTAATCCGGCGAGGTGGCGTCGATAAGCGTGGCGGCAGCCGCGAGAACCTCAGGGGTCACGTCGCGCTTCGCCGTGCAGCAGAATCCGGAATTGATTTCGTTGTAGTACAGGCCATCGCCCAGCAGCAGCACGGCGATGGCCACATTCTCGTTGGGGCAGTAGCGCCGCAGCTCGGCGAGAAAGCGTTCCTGTACCAGCGACAGCGCGTTCTCCACGGTGTCGCTGTGGCTCGCGCCGATCTTTGTGACGGCCATGAGCGTGCGGCCGAAGTGATCATTGGTGACGGCGGAGGTGCGCAGGTAGTAGTTCACCGCGCCCTCCTCGGCGGTGCGCATCGTCTCAATATCGTCGCTGGTGCGGCGCTTCAGCCTGTCGATGAGACCGTCTGCGAGCGCCTGTTTGCTGGGGAAGTGGTAGAGCAGCCCGCCCTTGGAACAGCCGGCGGCCTGCGCGATGGCCTTGATTGTGGCGGCCTGATCATCGCGTTCAATGAGCAGCGTTTCATAGGCGTCGAGGACAGCTTCGCGTGCGGACATGCCGTCATACTAGCGCAGTAAGGTGCTCTTTACCAGCAAAACTGTACCGGCTGGACGGTTTAGTCTGGGTCTGTTAGATTGTGTATCGCTATGACTCCAGAACAGAGAGATAGATGGAAGGCCCTGGCGGTACTCATGCTGCCGGTGCTGCTCGTCTCCATCGATAACACGGTCCTCAGCTTCGCCCTGCCAAATATCTCCGAGCAGCTGACGCCCACGGGCACCCAGCTGCTGTGGTTGGTGGATATCTACCCGCTGGTATTGGCTGGATTGCTGATCCCCATGGGCAGTATCGGCGATCGCGTAGGCCGGCGCCTCATGCTGCTGATCGGTTGCTCTGGCTTCGCGGTGATCTCCGTGGTGGCCGCCCTCGCTCCGAGCGCCGCCCTGTTGGTGGTATCTCGTGCGGGCATGGGCCTGTTCGGTGCGATGATCATGCCGGCCACGCTCTCCTTGATTCGTAATATCTTTAGTGATCCCACGGAGCGTCGCCTCGCCATTGCGATTTGGGCCGCGGGATTCTCCGGCGGCGCCGCCATTGGCCCCGTTGTGGGTGGCGTGTTGCTCGAGCACTTCTACTGGGGCTCCGTCTTCTTGATGGCTATCCCAGTGCTCGTGCCGTTGATCGTGCTGGGGCCACTGTGGATCCCCGAATCTCGTAACCCGAATCCTGGGGCGCTGGATGTTGTCTCCATTGTGCTCGCGTTTTTCACCATGGGGCCGATCGTGCTGGCGATCAAAAACATCGGCGCCTCCGGCTTCAGCTGGCAACCGATTCTCTTCGCCACCACCGGCGTGCTCTGCGGTGTGCTCTTTGTGCGCCGGCAGCTGGGCAGTGCGAATCCGATGCTCGACATGCGTCTGTTCCGGTTGGGTCAATTTTCCGGCGCCGTGCTGGCCAACCTCTTTGCCATTCTGTCGCTGGTGGGGCTGCTGTATTTCATCTCCCAGCACTTCCAGCTGGTCAGTGGACATAGCCCCATGGTGGCCGGGCTCTTGCTCGTGCCGGGAATGATCGCCACGATCATCGCCGGCCTGCTGGTGGTAAGGGCAGCTATGCGTATCGACGCTCATCTGCTGGTGACTTTCGGACTGCTGATGAACGCGGTCGGCTATCTCCTGGTGCTGTTCTCGGGTCGCTCCCACTCCGACGTGGGCCTCGTGCTCGCCTTCATGGTGATCGGCATCGGTGTGGGCGTGGCGGAGACGATTTCTAATGACCTCATTCTCTCCGCTGTGCCGCCGGAGAAGTCCGGGGCGGCATCCGCGATCTCGGAAACCGCCTATGAGGTGGGGGCCGTGCTTGGCACCGCGGTGCTCGGCTCGGTGGTAAATGCCGTCTATCGCAGCAATGTGGATGTGCCCGACGCCATCTCCGGCTCCGCGGCCGCTACCGCCCGCGATACTCTCGGCGGCGCTATTGCCACCGCAGAGTCCATCGGCGGTGAGGCGGGGGAGGCGCTCGCTGCCTCGGCGCGGGCCGCCTTCGATTCTGGCGTGGTGGTGACCTCCGCGATCGCCGTGGTGCTTATGGGCGCGACCGCGACGATGGCATTTTTCACCCTGCGCCCACAGCGTTAAGCGCACAGTGCGGTAGCGTGGTTCACAACCACCAGCCACACCGCCGCATAGTGCAGCGCGGCGGCCACCACCGTGGCGGCATGAAAATACTCGTGGTAGCCGATATAGCGGGCATTACGTCCTGGGCGTTTGAGGCCATAGATGACAGACCCCGCGGAATAGATCACGCCACCGGCGGCAAGAAGCCACACCACAGTCCATCCCGTGCCCGCAAGAAGTTGCGGGAGGATAGGAACCACGAGCCAGCCCAAGACGAGATACACTGCCACATCCAGCCAGCGGGGATGGTTGATCCACACCATATTCAGTGCCACCGCGGCGGCGGCGCCGGCCCACGCGGCCACGAGCATCCACTCAGCGAGAGGGGAGTCGACACTCAACAACAACATGGGGGTGTAGGTGGCGGCGATAAAGACGGCGATGGTGGAATGATCGGCACGACGCCACCACATCACGGTGCTGGGGCGGCGCCACGGCCCAAGATGGTAGGTCGCCGACACACTAAACAGGGCCACCATGCCCGCCCCATAAATCATCACGCCGCTCGCTTGGGCTGGGGTGAGCATGATCCAGCTATAGGTAGCCAACACACTGGCGGCAATGATTCCCAGCACGGTGGCCACGGCGTGTACCCAGCCGCGCCCCCGCGGTCGCTCGCCGCGATAAGCACGAGTGCTGTGGACCGTTATTGTGGAGGGTTCCACGGGGGACGCCTTTCTCTTATGGGGTGTGCCGAAGGCCGTAATGGATAGTGTATGCCTAGCCATTCTTCCTACCCGCCGCGGTGGGTGGACGTTCACAGCTTAAGCTCGGGTGAATTCACCGGCAAGGCGAGCTAGATCACGTATAAAGTTCGAGCATAGCTGGGGTATCGCCCCACTAGGGGGTAATCTATTGACACTCTTCTCCAGATAGTTTTAGCCTAAGCTCAGCTTGGTTCAATCAATTGAACCTTGTCTCGAGCCGCGTCCAAAAAGTGATTTTTTGGACAGTGGCGCGATGTAAACCGTAACTGTGCACAAAAGGAAAGGGCTCTCATGAAGCTTTCCCGCTCCATTCTCGCAATCGCCGCCGCCGGCTCTCTGGCGCTCGCTGGCTGCTCCAGCGAGGAGGCCAAGGACACTGTGTCGTCCGCAACCGAATCTGCTACCTCCGCCGTCTCCGAGGCTAGCGAGACCGCCTCCGAGGCCGCCTCGGATGCCACCGAGGCCACCAAGGCCACCCTCGCCGACTGGGATGGCACCTACCGCAGCCTCGGCAGCTACATTGAGGACCCTGAGATGGAGGAAGGCTTCGCCAAGGCTGCTGAAGAGCACGGCGAGAGCGTCGACGAGCTCAAGAAGGAGCTGCAGGAGTCCTACGGTCTGCCCTACGAGGGCCTGGTTGTCGATGGCGACTCCATGACCTTCGTCAAGACCGCGGACGAGCTGGAGAACCCCTCCGAGGAACCCGTCGAGTACGAGTTCCTCGAGTCCGTGGATAAGAGCTTCAACGGCAAAGACTTCACTTGGTACGTTTTCGAGGCCAAGGGTGACGCCGAGAACAAGTATGTCCTGCTCATGCCGAAGCACGGTGAGGAGACCCTCGAGCACTTCCACGCTCGTTTCGGCGATGACAAGGATGCCCTTCTCGATTCCGAGAACTTCCCGACTTTCGTGAACCCAGATAGCGCTACCCAGGCACAGATCCAAGAAGAGCTTCTGGAGCACGCTCACTAAAATTGATGGAGGTTGTGCCGATTAGGCACGCATTGAAGTGATGAAAAGAATCCTTCTGCTCCTCAGTTTGCTTGTCGCTCTCGCTGGTTGCGCGGCTTCGCCTAGTGCAACGAACGGCGGGGGCGACGAGTCGTCTTCAGGCCCTTCAGGCGATACTCCGCTGATCTACGCGTCGTTTTATCCCATCTACAGCCTCGTGTCCGAGATCGCCGGCGATCACGCCGAGGTGCGTAGCTTTTTGCCCCAAGGCCAAGACCCGCATCTCTGGGAGCCCACACCGAAAAACATCAAGGCCCTCTCTGAGGCCGACATGCTCGTAGTCAACGGCGCCAATATGGAGCCGTGGTTACCGCAAATTCGCGACATTCTGCCCAACCTGCCGGTATTGCAGCTTTCTGACTACGTGGACCTCATTAACTACAAGGGCGCAGCCGCTCTCGGCGAGTTCCAATACATGGGGCGCGGCACCATTGATAGTTCGAGGAACTACACCATGGTCTTTGGTCACACCCACGAACGCTCGCTGCGCGGTGCCTTCTTCCCCTTCGAGGAAGGCCTGAGCGAGCAGGACTACATCGACAAAGGCCGCGAGGTGATGGACGATAAGGGGGCACAGCTCGAGCAGCGTGCCGCCACCGAGGTCGTCCCCGGCCAGGTGTATGACATTCAGATGGGTCACCAATCTGGCGAAGTGACCTTCAAATTCCCCGAGTCGGGGGAGTGGGTGTTCGTCTCTGATCGCGTCTCCGAGTCTCTGCTGGAATACAGCTTCGTGGATGGTGACGGCCATGAGCTACAGCTGAGCAATGTGGTCGACGGAGGTTCCTCCGAAACGGATACCGTGAGCTTCGACCCGCACTCGTGGCTATCGGTGGTCAACGCTAAGCGCTACGCGAATGCCATCAACGTGGAACTGGGCAAGCTGATCCCCGCTCATGAAAAAGAGATCGAGAAGAACAAGTCCAACCTGGTGCGTGAACTCACCACCATGGAGGCACAGTTCAAGGAGAAGCTGCTCGACGCCCCGCGCCGCGATTTCGTGACCGCCCACAATGCTTTCGCGTACCTCGCACGTGACTATCAGCTCACTCAGCATCCGCTGCAGGGGCTGACGACGAACTCGGCTCCGAGCCTGCGCGTGCTTACCGATTCCATTCGCTTCGCCCGTGCGCAAGACATCGACGTTGTGTATTACGAAGACGGCACCGATCCCAAGACCGCGAATGTGGTGGCCGAAGAAGTCGATGGTCGGGCGCTGCCGCTGAACTCCATGGAGTACGGCGGAGGCGACAAAGGCTACACGGGATATATGCGCATGAACCTAGAAAACCTCTACGAATCATTGGGGGAAAAGCAGTGAGCACCGCAGTTATCGAAACAAAGGACCTGCACTTTTCTTTCGGCCGTTTTCCCGTCCTCAAAGGGGTGAACTTCACCCTCAATAACGGCGAGGCTGTGTGTCTCACCGGTGAGAACGGCTGCGGCAAGTCCACCGCCCTGAAGATCTTCATCGGCGCCTATAAGCCCACCGAGGGCACCTCGATGTTGTTCGGATCGCCCTCGGCGAAGGGGGATCAGCTCCACCGCGTCGGGTATGTGCCGCAGGCCACCACCACCGAGAAGATCTCCTTTCCCATCACCTCCCGCGAGTTGGTGGCCCAAGGCCTGACTCGGGAGATGGGAATGTTCACCTTCGCTCGGAAGACGCAACGGGACAAGGCAGAGGAGACGCTCCGCTCCATGGGGCTGGAGAAGATCATCGACGTACCTTTCTCTGAGCTGTCCGGTGGTTTACAGCAGCGGGTGCTCATCTCCCGTGCGCTCATTACCCAACCCGATCTACTCATCCTGGATGAGCCGATCTCTGGTGTCGACGCCGGCTCTCGTGTCGAGTTTCTCACTCTCATTGAGCAGCTGCGTAAGGAGCATGGCCTCACCGTGCTCATGGTTACGCACGATCTCGACGAAATCCGCCGACATGTCACCATTGATCGCATCCAACGCATCGAGGAAGGACAGTTGATCGATGCTTGAGCTTTTCTTCGAATTCGAGTTCGTCCGCCGCACCCTGCTGGTGGGCCTGCTGCTCTCGATATCCATTCCCTTGATCGGCATCGTGATGGTGGCACGCCGCACCGCGATGATGGGCGATGCGCTCTCCCACACCTCGCTTGCCGGCGTGGCCCTCGGCCTGATCGCGGGCTTCAGCCCCGTCGTTGGCGCCATTGTGGTAGCCGTTATCGGTGCCTTCGGCATCGAGCTTATGCGTAAGAAGTTCCCGCAGTACGGCGACATGGCTACGGCTGTGACCCTCAGTGCCGGCCTTGGTGTGGCCGTGATCCTCGCCGACCTGGCGCCGAGTGGCCGTAGCTTCGAGTCCTATCTCTTCGGCTCGATTACCGCCGTCACCCAATTCGATGTGTGGGCCACCTCCATCGTGTTTGTGCTCGTCGTCGCCGCCAGCGTGGTGTTCTACGGCAGCCTGCAAGATATGGTGGTCGATCCTTTGCTGGCTCGTATCTCCGGCACCAAGGTGCAGTTGGTGAACACCGTGTTCACCGCGCTCGCCGCAGTCACTGTGGCATTGGCCGCCAAGGTGATCGGTGCGCTGCTCGTGGTCTCTCTCATGGTGCTGCCAGTGGCCACCGCGCTCATTGTGGCCCGCAGCTACAAGCAGGCCTATTTGCTCTCGATCGTGCTGGGCATCATTTACACCATGCTCGGCATGACTCTCAGCTACACCTTCGATCTGCGCCCCGGTGGTGCGATCGTCGTCACCGCTGTGGTGGGCCTCCTGATCTTCGTTGGCTACCGCGCCATCGTGAAGCCGGATCGTAAGCAGTCGGCGCTCAGCGATACCTCCGCAGTGCTCAGCCGCGCCGCCTAAACCGCCGCCGCTGAGTACAGACACCATCACGGGCCTTGGTCGGCCTGCAGGGACGAGCACCTCATTCCCGCCGCAGGTACGACGAGGGCCCGTATTTGTGTATCGTCCGGCGCCCGACGTGCACGGTCGCTCGCGGGCAATCGCAAACGGATCGTTATCCATATATAGATCAGCGGCGATATATCTCCGGTAGCCTTGGGTGCTGTTTACCCTTGTCGCAGTATCGAAGGGTGTCTATTTATGAAGAAACTACCGAAGACACTCATCGCTCTGGGTGCCGCCAGCGCAGTGGACCAAGCCGGCTGCTCCAGCGACGAGGTTTCCGATAGCGTATCCGATGCCACCAGCGCCGCCCTCGAGGTGGCCACCGAGGCCACCGATGCGGTCTCCGATAAGGCAGATGAGGCTGCGGCCGCCCTGCAGGATTGGGATGGCTCCTACCGCAGTCTCGGCAGCTATATCAACGATCCCGAAATGGCCGCCGACTTCGCCAAGGCCGCTCTCGAGCATTCCGAGAACTGGGCGCTGATCTGAAGAACACGATCCTCGAGACCGTGGATCCTACAGTCGGCGATGATGATGACTTCACGTGGTACGTATTCAGGGGCACGGATGACACCGCCCCGTACCCCTTCCTGCTGATTGGCGAGAAGGAAAAGGAGGATGACCCCACCTTCTTCCACGCCCGTTTCGGCGAGGACAAGGTCGGCAGCTGCCGACCTTCCTCGATCCCGCCACCGCCGATCAGTCCAGCATCGAGGAACTGCTCTTCGATCACGATCTCGCCGAGCATGACCACGACGACTAAGCCGGAAGCGCCGTAGTCGACCGCCTTCTTTCGCTCTATGCGGGAAGGCGGTCGTCGTCTGTCCGGGCCGTGATGGTGGCGGGAGGAGGCGTCGATAAGCATAAAAAACACCGCCCGCAACGAATGATGCGGACGGTGGAGCTACGCGCAGCGTTTAGCAGTCGTAGTAGAGCTCGTACTCCAGCGGGGTCGGGCCCATGCGAGACGGGGTGATCTCGGTGTCCCACTTGTACTTGACGTAGGTGTCGATGAGATCCTCGGTGAACACGTCGCCTTCGGTGAGGAAGTCGGCGTCCTTCTCAAGTGCGGCCAAGGACTCCTCCAGGGAGGTAGGCGCGGTCGGGATGGACGCGGCCTCTTCCGGCGGCAGCTCGTAGAGGTCCTTATCCACGGGCGCATGCGGCTCGATGCGGTTCTTCACACCGTCCAAGCCGGCGAGCATCATCGCGGAGAACGCGAAGTAGGGGTTCGCCGAAGGATCTGGGGCGCGGAACTCGATGCGCTTGGCCTTCGGGTTCGAGCCGGTGATCGGGATGCGCACGGCGGCGGAGCGGTTGCGCTGCGAGTACACGAGGTTGATCGGGGCCTCGAAGCCCTTCACCAGGCGGTGGTAGGAGTTCAGCGTCGGGTTCGAGAACGCCAGCACAGCGCCGGCGTGTTCCAGGATGCCGCCGATGAAGTAGCGGGCGGTATCGGAGAGGCCAGCGTAGCCGGACTCGTCGTGGAAGAGCGGCTCGCCGTCCTTCCACAGCGACAGGTGAGCGTGCATGCCGCTACCGGCGGAGTGTGCCAGCGGCTTCGGCATGAAGGTGGCGGTCTTGCCCCACTTGATGGCGGTGTTCTTCACCACGTACTTGAAGCTCTGCAGCAGATCGGCGCTCTGGAGCAGGGTGTCGAAGCGGTAGTTGATCTCCTGCTGACCATTGCCCACCTCGTGGTGGAAGCGCTCCACATCGAAGCCGATGCGCAGCAGGTTCTTGGCCATGGCGTCACGCAGATCCATGGTCTGGTCATAGGGGGCAGTGGGGAAGTAGCCGCCCTGGTGTCGGTTCTTATAACCCAGGTTGGGGCTGCCGTCGATCTGCGTTGCAGCGTCGCGGTTCCACCAGCCCTCGCCGGAGTCCACCTCGTAGAAGCTGCGATGCACATCGGAGGCGTAGCGCACCTTGTCGAAGAGATAGAACTCGGCCTCGGCGCCGACGAAGCAGGTGTCGGCGATGCCGGTCGAAGCTAGATACTCCTCCGCCTTACGGGCCACATTGCGCGGGTCGCGGGTGAAGGGCTCGCGGGTGAAGGGGTCGTGCACGAAGAATCGAAGGTTGAGGGTCTTCGCAGCGCGGAAGGGATCGATATAGGCGTTCGACAGATCCGGCAGAAGATTCATGTCCGACTGGTCGATCGTGGTGAATCCGCGAATCGACGAGCCATCGAACGCCAGTCCCTCCTCCATTGCGTCCTCGTCGAGCATGGACGCTGGGATAGTGAGGTGATGCTCCGTGCCGGGAACATCGGTAAAGCGCACGTCTACAAACTCAATGTTTTCGTCCTGAATAAATTTGACTACGTCGCTCGGGGTTTCAAACTCCACGGGTGTTAGCTCCTTGGGGCTATTTTATTGGGGTGAGATCTCCTCCCCAGTCTAGGTGCTACATCGCTGCCGTGGGGCCGCTATGGCGTGTGAGTTATGCGCGCTTATCGACGCAGCCCTCCAGTTAATGAACACCGTCAGGTATGAGGAGAACGGCGCGGGCTATATTGCGATATAGCGCGTGCCGCTGAAACTCCATAGTACCCGAATATCTATAGCTCGAACGAAAAGGGGGGTGTTTCGCCCAGCGGCCAAGGGCACTGGTGGCGCCACGCGGCCGTGAGCGTGATGAGGAAAAGGGCAGCGCGAATAGTTTCATTTCTATCGTGTCCCCGATTACATTGGGATCATGGCAGAAAAGAGGCGTAGCTGGCTTGACGGTCCCGCAATTCCTAGTTCGGCCGAGAACGCCGATCGACCCGCCAAGTGGGCTGGTGAAAAGCTCGGATTCCCAGAGTCGGGGCCCGGCGCTTTGGCATCGGTGATGCGGCGGTCCGTCGGTGTTCTCGTGGACTGGACCCTGTGTTGGGGTACCGCCATCATCATCGATCAGTTCTCTGATTTCTTCACCGGTACCGCCACCCTGACATATCTGTGCTACTTCATCCTGGGCACGATCAGCGTGGCGTTGCTCGCCCGTACTCCTGGGCAGGCCTTGCTGGGAGTTGGTGTGGCCCGCATTGATGAGGAGACCACGGTGGGGCTGTGGAGGGCCGCCGCCCGTACTGCTCTCACCCTGCTGATCTTCCCCGCCGCGATGGTGGATGAGGACGGCCGCGGAATCCACGACCGAGTCACCAAAACCGCCGTAATCTTCGGCTAAAAGAACGCATGCAGGCCCCTGGTTAATTACCAGGGGCCTGTACTACGAGGTGCGTCGAGGCGCGTGCTAGAGCAGCATGAACACCAAGACTTGGGCCAGGATGATCTTCGCCACCATGGAAACGGGGTAGACCGTGGTGTAGCCAATCGCAGGCAGTTCATTCTTGGTCTGGTCAGAGACATAGCTGAGCACGGCAGGATGGGTTTGCACGCCGGCGAGAATGCCGGCAACCTGGCCGAACGGAATCTTCATCCAGAAATAGCCGGCGAGAATGGTGATCGTCGAGACCAATACGGTGATGATGAAGCCCACGCCGATGATGGTCAATGAGGCAGGATCGCTGAGCGCAGTTTTAAAGCCCGCCCCAGCCGTGGTACCAATTCCCGCGAGAAAGAGGGTGATGCCGGTGGTGCGAAGGACGTTATTCGCGCTATAGGAAACCTGCCAGACCACCGGCCCGGTGCGGCCAATCGCGCCCAAGACCAGCGCGACGAGGAGCGGGCCTCCCGCGCTGCCCAGTTTGAGTTCAGAACCGCCAGGCAGCGGGAAGGGGATGAGGCCAACAAGTAGGCCCAAGGCCAAGCCGGCCAGCAGCGGCAGCATGTCGGCATTGGACACCCGCGCATAGGAGTCACCGAAAATACGATTCGCCCGGCGCAGTGTTTGTGGGTCGGCCACCACACGGACGCGGTCGCCGAGCTGCAGCATCATATCGGGAGTGGCCACCATGTCGGCGTCGCCGCGGCGAACACGGGTGACCAGCATGCCCTGGAGCTTCGGCTCAAGCTTCGACAACGGTACTCCCACGACGTCCTTCGAGGAGACGAAGATGCGGCGAAAGTCCAGCTCTTCGTCGTGAGAGGGCCCGCCTTCGAGAGGTTTTCCGAGGCGCTCGACGGCCCGCTCGACCTCGGACGGTTCGCCGACGATGGTGAGGATATCGCCGGGGCGCACCCGATCGCCATACTCCGCCAGCCCTTCCCGGTGTCCGTGTTGGACACGGGAAATAATCACGCGCAGTTGCCACAGCAGTGGAATATTGTCCACGGCCGGAACATCATTGGCGATCACCAAGACGCGCTGTGACACCAGCTCGTGGGGCGCCACGCCGGCATCGATGGCTTCCTGCTCATGATCGATCTTGAGCACTTTCGCCAAGATGGCGATCACCATGATCACGCCGAGCACACCCAGCGGATAGGCGAGGGAATAGGCCACCACGGGCAGATCGAGGTGCTCCGGTTTCGAGATCTCGGCCAGTGAATCCACCACCGCGGCCAGTGCCGGAGTATTGGTGACCGCGCCGGTAAACATGCCGGCACCGGTAGACTCCCCCAAGCCGGTGAGCGTGATCAATCCCCAGGATATGGCCGTGACTAAAGACAGCACCGCGAGGATGAAAGCATTGTGCTTGAGCCCACGGGTGCGTAAAGAGGCGAAGAATGTCGGCCCTGCCTCGAGCCCGATGGTGTAGACGAATAACGCCAACCCCAGCAGGTACACCACCTCGGGAAGCTTCACGCCCGGTTCAACGGTGGCAAAGCCTAATCCAACAAAGAGTACAGCGGCTACCCCGAGGCGAAATCCCCCGATGTTAATCCTGCCGATAATCAGCCCCACCGCCATGATGACAGTGAGCGCGAGCAGGTGGTTCTCAGCAAAGATACTCACCCATCCATCATTGCACGTTCGCAGTCTAAAACATAGGACGCCCACCCGTGCCAAACAGGCGTGGGGGAGGGCAGAGAAAAACCTCCGCGCCCAGTGGGCAGCGGAGGTAAGAGGCAGTGCTTGTGGCTGATTTTGAGGCGCGGTCTACTTGGAACGACGCTGGGCGGCGCGGCGGGCCCGGCGGTTCATACCCGCCATGGATGCGCCCTTGGGCACAGGTCCCTTCGGCATGCCAGCGGCCTGGAGCGGGTCGCGGTCCATGGCTTCGAAACGAGCAGAAAGGGCGCCCAGCTCCTTCTTCTTATAGTTGCGGGGCAGCTTCATCATTTCCTTTTGCAGGTTGCGCACCCGCACCTGGTCCTCGCCCTCGCCGGCGAAAATCTCATAGATCGGGGTCTGCCCAGCGATACGCACGAGGCGGCGCTTGTAATTCGCCATGAGCGGGCGGACCCGCTTGATGTCGCCCTCGCCAACGAGCACCACACCGGCGGGGCCGATGACGCGGTGTACGGCATCCATGTGGTGGTTGGTGGCCACCGCGGTGCGGGTGTGCCACTCCACGCCGGGACCACTACGCAGATTCTCGAGCGCCCAGCCGGCGGCGCCGGCCTGGCCCTCGGCGCGATCGTACACGGTGTTTTCCACGCGTTTGGTGAAGATGTACATCGCCAAAGCGAAGCCCAGCACCAGGCCCAGCGGTAGCAGGAACCACTGGCCACCAAAGAGCGAACCGATGAGGAAGAAGACGAGGCCGAGACCGATGATGGCCAGAAGCATGAGCGGAACGAGCTTCTTGTCGTTCTTCGCCTGCATCTTGAAGGCCTGCCAGACCTGCGCCCGGCTTTGCTTGCGCTGCTGTTTCTTCAGCGCCTTTTCTTCCTTCGCGGCCTGCTTTGCCGCTAGTTTCCGTTGTTTCTTATTCGTATCAGCCATGTGTTTTAGGATAGGCGATCAGCGTGCTCACGCCCGCATTGCCTCCTCCTGTGTCACCCTTTCCTCACGTGTGTCTGTCGGGGCCGTTCTAGCGGCGGGCAGAGGTTACCGGAGTGTCCTTGGACGCGCCATAGCGCTGAATGAGGCTGGAGGCCTCTTGGGCAGTAGTGCCGGTCTCTTCGCCCAGGTGCGCGAGATTCTCCGGCAGGGCCTCTCCACGCTCGGCCATCGCCCGCGCATAGAGGCGCCCAGCGCGGTAGGAGGAGCGCACCAGCGGCCCAGACATCACGGCCTTAAACCCGATCTCCTTCGCGGCCTTGGAATGCGCCACGAACTCCTCGGGCTTCACCCAGCGATCGATGGGGTGGAAGAGCGGGCCCGGGCGGAGATACTGCGTGATGGTGAGGATCTCACAGCCGGCATCATGTAAATCCTGCATCGCCTCGCGTACTTCCTCCACCGTCTCGCCCATGCCAAGGATGAAGTTGGACTTGGTCACGAGCCCATAGTCACGAGCTTGGCGGATCACATCCAAAGAACGCTCATAGCGGAAGGCGGGACGGATCTTTTTAAAGATGCGCGGCACCGTTTCCACATTGTGCGCGAATACCTCCGGCTCGGACTCGAAGACCTGCTGCAGGGCATCTGTGTTGCCCCGGAAATCATCGACCAGCAGCTCCACACCCGTGTTGGGGTTGAGTTTGTGGATCTGGCGGCAGGTCTCGGCGTAAATCCACGATGCCCCATCGGGGAGATCGTCGCGGGCCACGCCAGTAATCGTGGAGTAATTCAGCTGCATCTCCTGCACGGACTCAGCAACACGACGAGGCTCATCGCGATCGACCTCTGTGGGCCTACCCGTGGCAATCTGGCAGAAATCACAGCGCCGGGTGCACTGATCGCCGCCGACCAAGAAGGTGGCCTCGCGGTCCTCCCAGCACTCGTGAATATTGGGACAACCGGCCTCTTGGCACACCGTGTGCAGAGAGGCGCCGGACACGCGATTTTTCATGTCCTTATACTCCGGGCCAGTTTTGACCTGGGTGCGGATCCAGCGTGGCTTATTCTCAATCGGAGTCTCGGCGTTCCGCGCCTCGATGCGTAGTAGCTTCTTTTCGCTCACTTTGTCCTCAAATTAGTGGCCCCACCGTGGGCGAGGCGTGTGTTTTATAGCGATAGTTTCCGGATGGCAGCTGGGGAGCAGGGGTCCTCGGCGGAGCCAAAGCTGTGATCGGCCACCTCCAGCCGGCCTGCAAAAGCCTCAACCAGCCAGTGGTAACACGGCTCAATCACATCCTCCACCCGCACATCGGTGTCCAGCTCCCGTGACAGGGTAGTGACCCCAGCGTCACTAATGCCACAAGGAACGATGTGATCGTAATACTCCAAGGTGTTATCACAGTTCAGCGCAAAACCATGCATAGTTATTCCCCGCGTAATGCGAATACCCAATGCCGCGATCTTGCGATCTGGGCCGCGCTCATCAGCGGGCACCCACACCCCCGAGCGGCCATCAATCCGCCCAGCCTTGCTCAACCCCAGCGAACGCACCAGTTGAATGAGGGCCTCCTCGACGCGGCGAACATAGTCCACCACATCCACCGGATCCCGCAATTTGATGATGGGATAGCCCACCAGCTGGCCCGGACCATGCCACGTGATTCGCCCGCCGCGATCCACATCAATGCAGGGCACACCATTGGTTGGGCGATCTGACTCCTGCGTGCGCTTCCCCGCCGTGTAGGTGGAGGGGTGCTCGAGCATGAGCACGCGGTCAGCGATCTCATCGCGGGCGCGCGCCGCCGCCAGATCCGCCTGCTCGTGCCACATCTCCACATAGTCGCGGTTGCCTAGCCGGTGCAGCTCAATAGGGGTATCGAGATGCCTGATCGCTTGGCTTGCGGGGGTAAAAGGCTCGCGCGGTGCAGTCATAATGACTCAAGGGTACACGCGCCCTGTGGCGTGCACCTCACTCGCCTTGCTGCCGTGGGCGGCAGCTGGTTGCGGGGCAGAGGTGGGCGTCGATAAGCAGGAAAAGGCCGCTCCACACAATAAGCGTGAAGCGGCTGATAGACGAGTTAGGCGTTCTGTGCCTCGTACTCGGCGGCGTCCATGAGCTCGCCGACCTCCTGCACCTCGACCTCGAAGAGATAACCGCCCGCGAAGGGCTCGTCATTGATCAGGCCCGGGTTATCCTCGAGCTCCTCGTTGACGGAGCTGACGGTACCGGTGACCGGGGCGTAGATATCCGAGACGGACTTGGTGGATTCGACTTCACCGCAGATCTCGCCAGCCTCCACGGAATCGCCCACAGCGGGCAGATCCACGAAGACGATCTCGCCGAGACGATCCGCGGCGATGGACGTCAGACCAACTTTGACGGTGTTGCCGGCGGCGTCATCCGCGGCGCAATCGATCCACTCGTGATCCTCGGAGTAGGAGAAAGTGGAGGGCAGCTGGGACATGGGTGAGTCCTTTCTGTCGAGCTGGAGAACGTAATGGGAAATAGTTTAGCCGCGCTTGTAGAAGGGGCGGGCAACAATGGTCATCGGCTGGCGCTTGCCACGCACATCCGCCTCGAGGGTGGCGCCCTCTGCAGCGTGATCGGCGTTTACATAGGCCAAAGCGATGGGGTGGCCGAGGGTGGGGGAGAGCTGGCCGGAGGTGATCTCGCCGACGCGCTCCTCACCGACATACAGCACGGATCCGGCGCGAGCGGCGCGACGCCCCTCGCCTCGCAGCCCCACGAGCTTGCGCTGCGGGGTGGGCAGCTCGCGGAGCTGATCGCCGTAGAACTCACCCGTCTTGTTCTTGCCCACGAGCACGCGCAAGCCGGCATCGACGGGTGTGAGATCCTCGCTCAACTCGTGGCCATAGAGCGGCATAGCGGCCTCGAGACGCAGGGAATCCCGGGCGGCTAGGCCACAGACGGCACCCTCATAGGCCTCGAGCTTGTCGACCACTGCGGAGAACACAGCGGGGGCGTGCTCCTTGTCCACATACACCTCGAAACCATCCTCGCCGGTGTAGCCGGTGCGAGCCACGAGGGTGTCCACCCCGGCCACCGCGAGCGGGGCGGCGGAGTAGTAGCTGAGCCCGTTGAGAGTGTCGGTCGATTCGGCGGGAACCAGTTCACTGAGCAGCTCGGCGCTGCGCGGGCCCTGGACGGCGATGAGGGCGGTGTCCAAGCTCTGGTTCTCGAGCACCAGATCAGCATCGGCGAAGCGCTCGCGGGCGCGATCCTCGAAGGCGGCCCACACGGCGGGCTGGTTGCCGGCGTTGGGCACCACCAAGAACTCGTCCTCGGCGAGGCGATAGCTGATGAGATCATCGATGATGCCGCCCTCGGCGTTGACGATCATCGAATACTTCGCCTTGCCCACCGGCAAGGTGGACAGCTGCGAGACGAGCACATAATCCAAGAATGCGGCGGCATCGCTACCGCGCACCGAGAGCTCGCCCATATGTGACAGGTCGAAGACGCCGACACGCTCGCGCACGGCGCGGTGTTCTTCGAGCTCGCGGCCGTACTTCAGCGGCATATTCCAGCCCCCGAAGTCGGTGAAGCTGGCGCCGAGCTTCTCGTTGAGATCGTGCAACGGGGAGTGCAAAAGATCAGTCATGGTGAGCCTTTCGGGTTAAGCGTGGTCGGAGTCGATGTCGAAGGCCTCCGGCGGCGGGCAGGAGCAGACCAAGTTGCGATCGCCATAGGCGTCATCAATACGTCGGACGGCGGGAAAGTACTTATCGCGGCGCAGCCCCGGCACGGGGAAGGCGGCCTTTTCGCGGCTGAACTTCTCGTTCCACTCATCGCTGATGACGCTGGCCGCGGTGAAGGGAGCCTTGCGGATCACGGAGTCCTCCACGGCGACCGTGCCGTCGATGATCTCCTGGATCTCTTCGCGGATCACGAGCATCGCCTCCACGAAGCGATCGAGCTCCGCAAGGTCCTCGGACTCGGTGGGCTCCACCATGAGGGTGCCGGCCACAGGGAAAGCGAGGGTGGGGGCGTGGAAACCGAAGTCCACCAGGCGCTTGCACACGTCGAGGGCGGTGACACCGGACTTCTTGGTCAGCTCCTGCAGATCCACGATGCATTCGTGCGCGACCAAACCATTCTTGCCGGTATAGAGCACCGGATAGGCGCCCTCGAGCTTCTTCACGATGTAGTTGGCGGCAAGCACGGCATGGGCGGAGGCGGCGAAGAGGCCTTCGCTGCTCATCAACCGCAGATACATCCACGAAATGGGGGTCACGCCCGCCGAGCCATAGTAGGTGGCAGAGATCGGCACGCCCTCGCCCACGGGGGCATCCTCATGAGGATTAGCGGTGCGGGCATCGGTGGGCAGGAAGGGCACCAAGTGCTCGGCCACACCGATCGGGCCCACGCCCGGGCCGCCACCACCGTGCGGAATGGTGAAGGTCTTGTGCAGATTCAGGTGGGAGACGTCGCCGCCGAACGCGCCGGGGCGGGCAATACCGGCGAGGGCATTCATGTTGGCGCCATCGATGTAGACCTGGCCACCGGCCTCGTGCACCAGCTCGCACACCTCGCCCACATTCTCCTCATACACGCCATGGGTGGAGGGGTAGGTGATCATGATGGCGGCGACGTGGCCGGCATGGACCTCCAGCTTGGCCTTGAGATCCTCGATATCGACCGTGCCATCATCAGCGGTGGCCACCACGACCACGCGCAGGTTCGCCAACGCAGCAGAGGCGGCATTGGTGCCGTGGGCGGAGGCAGGCACAATGCACACATCGCGCTGCTCATCGCCACGGGAGACGTGGTAGCGGCGGATAGCCAGCAAACCGGCCAGCTCGCCCTGGGAGCCGGCATTGGGCTGCACCGACACTTTGGCGTAGCCGGTGATCTCTGCCAACCATTTTTCGAGATCCTCGATGATGCGACGCCAGCCCTTGGTATGCGATTCCGGAGCGAAGGGGTGCACATCCGCCAGATGGGGCCAGGTGATCGGCTCGACCGCAGAGGTGGGATTGAGCTTCATGGTGCAAGAGCCCAGCGGGATCATGGTGCGGTCGAGGGCCAGATCGCGGTCGCCGAGACGGCGAATATAGCGCATCATCTGGGTTTCGGAGTGGATCTGGGAGAAGATCTCATGCCGCAGCGGTTCATCGGCGCGCTCCTGCTCGATGCGCGACTCGGCCTCCTGCTCCAGGGCATCTTCGGCGATACCGAAGATGCGGCACAAGGCCGCCATATCGTCCTCTGTAGTGGCCTCGCCGAAGTTCACGCACACGCGGTCCTCGTCTACCGCGCGGATGAGATAGCCCTCCTCGAGGGCGGTGGTGGAGAACTCTTCGGCACGGTTGCCCGTGGAAATGCAGACGGTATCGAAGAAGGTGGAGTGCACCAGCGATAGCTTCGCGTCCGCAGACTCGATGGCAGCGGCAAAGCTGCAGGCCTTGCGGTGGATTTCGCGGGCGATGCACTTGAGTCCCTCCGCGCCGTGATAGACGGCATACATCGAGGCCATGACGGCCAGCAATGCTTGGGCGGTACAGATATTGCTGGTGGCGCGATCGCGGCGAATATGCTGCTCACGGGTCTGCAGAGCCAGACGATACGCCGGGAAGCCATCGAGATCCTTACTCACGCCCACGATGCGGCCTGGGATCTGGCGTTTCAAGGAGTCGGTGACCGCCATGAACGCGGCATGCGGCCCGCCGAAGAAGAACGGCACACCGAAACGCTGGGTGGTGCCCACGCACACGTCCGCGCCGAGATCACCAGGGGCGGTGTGCAGGACCAGCATCATGGGATCCGCTACCACCGTGGCGAGGCCGCCACGATCGTGGGTGGCGTCGATAAGCGAAGAAATATCGCGAACATCGCCCTCGGTGCCGGTGTAGGCAATCACGGTGCCCACAAGGTCCTCGGCGACCAACCCCACGGACAGGTCTTGGACGTGCGCGTCGAGCTCCATAACGCGGGCACGCTCGCGGGCGATGCTCAGCACCTGGGGATGTAGGCGGCTGTCCAACACCACGCTGCGACCCTTCTTCACCTTGCGGCTCATCAAGCTAATGGCCTCGGCCACGGCTGTGGCCTCATCCAGCAGCGAGGCATTCGCGATGGGCAGGTTGTACAGCTCGGAGATCATGGTCTGAAAGTTCAGCAGGGCCTCGAGGCGGCCCTGGGAGATCTCCGGCTGATAGGGGGTATAGGCGGTATAGAAGCCGGCATCCTCAAGAACGCCCCGCCGGATCACCGACGGGGTGATGGTGGAGGAGAAGCCTTGGCCATAGAAGGACTTGAGGGGGATGTTCTGCTCGGCGTCGTGGGCGAGCACGCGCTGCGCCTCAAATTCCGACTGCTCGCTCGGCAGGTTCATCCGCTCGGTATTGATAATCGAGGCCGGGACGGCCTTCTCAATGAGTTCGTCCAACGAGGAGACGCCAAGCGTGTCCAGCATGATCGAAGTTTCATGAGCGTCGGGGCCGATATGGCGATCGCTGAAAGACAAAGTGGGCCTTTCCGTGGGGTTGATGTGCCTTGGGGATTAAGGACAGTAAGGAAAAGAAATGTCCCTCTCATTATAGGAGCTGGGTCACTGTTTGGGATTGAGAGTGGTGGCCCCCATTCTCGGATTGCAGACATCCTGCGGTGATGGATTGCGGGGGTAGCGGTGGGGGTAACTGCGGGGTGGTACATAAAGACAACCACCCCGCGCTGGCGTTGAAGCACTGCGCGGGGTGGTTGGGGAGAGCCGTGTGTTTAGCTCAGCTCGAGATCCTCGGTGAAGTCGATGTTCTCGAGGCGGTCACGGACGGTGGTCATGAAGCGACCAGCGTCAGCGCCGTCGATGATCTGGTGATCATAGGAGAAGGGCAGGTAGGCCATCTGGCGGATAGCGATGGCGTCATTGCCGTTCTCGCTGACCACGACCGGACGCTTGGTGATAGCGCCGGTGCCCACCATGGCTGCCTGCGGCGGAACCACGATCGGGGTATCGGAGAGCGCACCCTCGGAACCAATATTGGTGATGGTGAAGGTGCCACCGGTCAGATCGGCCGGCTTGAGCTTGTTATTGCGGGCACGATCAGCCAGGTCCACGATCGCCTTCGCCAGCTCCGGCAGGGACAGCTTCTCTGCTTCGTGGATCACCGGGGTGAGCAGGCCCTTCGGCGTGTCGACGGCGATAGCCAGTCCGACGCTCGGGTGGTAGGTGATCTCCTTGGTGTCAGCGTTGTAGGAGGCGTTGACATTCGGGTGAGACACCAGGGCCTCCACGATGGCCTTCGCGAAGAAGGGCAGGTAGGTGAGGTTCACACCATGAGCCTTGGTGAAGGCCGGCTTGGCCTCCTTGCGCAGGGCAGCAATGGTGGTCATGTCCACCTCGTGCAGCTGGGTGAGCTGTGCGGAGATCTGCAGGGCCTCGAGGGTCTTCTTCGCGGTGATCTCGCGAATACGGTTGACCTTCTGGGTGGTGCCACGCAGTTCGGCCTTGGCCGGGTCCACAGACTTGGTGGACACGCGGGGAGTCTCCTCCTTGGCCGGGGCCGCGTCCTCGGACTCGCCCTTGGCGGCAGCCAGCACATCCTGCTTGCGGATGCGGCCGCCCACGCCGGTGCCCTCGACAGTGGAGAGATCAATGCCGTGCTTATCAGCCAGCTTCCGCACGAGCGGGGTCACATACGGCAGGTTATCGCCGGTATTGACCTTCTCCTGCTTCTTCTCTTCCTTCTTCTCAGGCTGAGCCTCGGACTTCTCCTCCTTCTTCGGAGCAGACTCCTGCTTAGGCTCCTCCTTCTTCTCGTCCTTTTCTTCCTTGGCTTCAGCCTCTTCGGCCTCGTCTTCATCCGAGTCGTCGGAGGAGCTGGCGGCGTCGGCGTCGCCGATGCGGGCGATGACGTCACCGACGTCGACGGTGTCGTCTTCTTCGGCGAGGATCTCGAGTAGGGTGCCGGCGACGGGGGAGGGGACCTCGGTATCGACCTTGTCGGTGGAGACTTCGAGGAGTGGTTCGTCGACCTCGACGCTGTCGCCGACGGACTTCAGCCAGGAGGTGATGGTGCCTTCTGTAACGGACTCGCCCAGCTCGGGCATGGCCACGTCGGTGGCCTCGCTGGAGGAGGACTTCTTGTCAGCCTTCGGCTTGTCCTCAGACTCCTTCTTCTCTTCCTTGGCTTCAGCCTCTTCGGCCTCGTCTTCATCCGAGTCGTCGTCGGAGTCGTCGGAGGAGCTGGCGGCGTCGGCGTCGCCGATGCGGGCGATGACGTCACCGACGTCGACGGTGTCGTCTTCTTCGGCGAGGATCTCGAGTAGGGTGCCGGCGACGGGGGAGGGGACCTCGGTATCGACCTTGTCGGTGGAGACTTCGAGGAGTGGTTCGTCGACCTCGACGCTGTCGCCGACGGACTTCAGCCAGGAGGTGATGGTGCCTTCTGTAACGGACTCGCCCAGCTCGGGCATGGCCACGTCGGTGGCCTCGCTGGAGGAGGACTTCTTGTCAGCCTTCGGCTTGTCCTCAGACTCCTTCTTCTCTTCCTTGGCTTCAGCCTCTTCGGCCTCGTCTTCATCCGAGTCGTCGTCGGAGTCGTCGGAGGAGCTGGCGGCGTCGGCGTCGCCGATGCGGGCGATGACGTCACCGACGTCGACGGTGTCGTCTTCTTCGGCGAGGATCTCGAGTAGGGTGCCGGCGATGGGGGAAGGAACCTCGGTATCAACCTTGTCGGTGGACACCTCGAGGAGCGGTTCGTCGACCTCGACCGTATCGCCCACGGACTTCAGCCACGTGGTGATGGTGCCTTCTGTAACTGACTCGCCCAACTCGGGCATCTCTACGGAGAACGCCATTGTTTTTAAGTCTCCTCGCATGAAAGTAGCGTGTGAAAAATCGTCAAACGGTAACAACAAAGAGAGTACCGCTTTTAAGGGTTCATTGTAGGCGGTTAGGCTCCGCATTCTGTGCATAGCGTGCCCCCATCCGCGTGGCCCCGCGCGTGGGAGTGCATCTCTGCATGCTGTGCAGGCGCGCCGCGGCCCCCAGTGGAGAGCAGCCCCGCCTTATCGCAGGGGGCTTGTAGAATGATGTGTCATGTTCAATCTTTTCAACCGTGGCAGATCCAAAAAGGGGCTCAAGGCTCCCCGCAGCGCCACCGGATCCATCCGGGACGCCGATCTCGCCGAGCTGCGCGCATGGATGCAGGGCCGTGGCTTCGTGGAGGGCTTTGTTGAGCCCGAAACGCTGGTGAATGAGATGAGCGTGGTGTTGGTGGATGAGCATGGGGACTTCATCCGCCGCCGGATTGGCGGGCCCAAGGGCATCAACGACACCGCCTCCGCGCTGGGTATCGGCCTCTTCGATGTGGAGGAGACGGGGTATCCGCAAAGGATGCGCGAGCGAATCGAACGTGACCGTATCCTCCGCAAGCGCGAGGAACAGCGGCAGCGGCGCGAGGAGTGGGAAAAGAGACACAATGAGCCCGAGGGCGACGTCGATAAGTAGCCCTAGGTAGAAGGCAGAGAAAAAGAAAAATCCCATCCACCGAAGTGGATGGGATTAGTCATGGGTGCAGGTCTTTAACCATTGGCCGAGATGTCACGGAGCAGATCCACCAGGGTGCGCACCGGAACACCGGTGGCGCGCTTCGGGGTATAGCCGTGGACGGCGGTGGTGTTGAAGGCGGGGCCCGCGATATCGATGTGGGCCCACGGTATGCCCTCGCCGACGAAACGGCTGAGGAAATAGCCGGCCTGCATCATGCCGGCGGAGCGGTTGGTGCCAATGTTGCGCAGATCCGCGGAAGGCGAGGAGAACTGCTCGGCGATCTCCTCCGGAATCGGCATGGCCCATGCCGGCTCACCTGCATCGCGGCCCGTGGCGGCAATGCGCTCACGGAGAGCTTCATCGCCCATCACGCCGGAGGTACGGTCCCCCAAAGCAACTACCTGGGCGCCGGTGAGGGTGGCGCTATCGATGAGATAGTCCGGGTTGTCCTCGCTGGCGCGAACCAAGGCATCCGCAAGGATGAGGCGGCCCTCGGCGTCGGTGTTCTGGATCTCGGAGGTGGTGCCGCCATAGTGGGTGATCACATCACCCGGACGGTAGGCCTTGCCACCCGGCATGTTCTCCGCTAGCGGGATAGTGGCGGTGATCTGCACCGGCAGCTCGAGGCGGGCGGCGGCAATGATGGTGGCGATCATGGCCGCGGAACCGCCCATATCGGAGATCATGTTCTCCATATTGGCTCCCGGCTTGATGGAGATGCCGCCGGTATCGAAGGTCACGCCCTTGCCCACCAAGCCCACATGGGTCTTCGCCTTCTTCGGCTTCCACTCCAGACGAACAAGCCGCGGGGTGCGGGACGAGCCCATGCCTACGGCGAGGATGCCGCCAAAACCGCGCTTGGCGAGCTTCTTCTCATCCAGCACGGTGGCCTGCAGCCCCACCTTCGCGGCTTCTTCGGCCACGAAGGATGCATAGGACTCGGGGTAGAGGTGCGAGGAGGGAGTGTTGACGAGGTCGCGGCACAGCGCCACGGACTCGGCCACAATCACGGCGGCCTCGAAGTCCTTCTTATCGGCGCCGAGGAAGGCCACCGAGGTAGGCCGGGTGCTCTCGCCTTCAGTGCGCAGTCCGCGATAGTCATAAGCACCCAGCGCACAGCCCTCGACGGCGGCTGCGGTATTGAGCTCAGAGAGGGTGGTGGCCACAACGGCGTGCTCGGGCAGGCTGCGCATGGCGTTACCGGCGGCACGGCGAATCGTCTCCGCATCGGAGTCCTCGGCAGCGCCCAGACCCACCGCGGCGACTGCCTCTACCTTGAGCTTTTTCGGGGCGGGCACAGTGTGCACGGTGCCGGCCTTGCCGGTCGCGCCGACAGCGCTCAGCGCAGCGCACAAGGAGCGCGCCGAGGCATCGTCCAGCGGCCCCAGTACGGGCAGCTCCAATTCACTCTCGCCCTCATAAACGGGCACGAGTAGCACGGAGGTGTTCTTCTCCAGCTTCTTGCTTCGCTTTAATTCAGGCAGGTAGCCGCGCGCGGGCAGGGAGTTCACCATATGGTTCGCAATCCTTTCTGTACAGCGGTCAATGCTTATCGACGCCCAGCTGTGGTCGGTGGCGCCGGCAGCGTCTTGTGAATAAGACTTCCACCAGCCTAGCGTGAGCAGAGAAGCGCCGTCGCGAGTTGGTTGCCCGAAACTTAGGGTAATCAGGGCTCGGAAACCAGAGAGGGAGTAGCTTAATACCATGCAAGATTTAGAGTTCACCATTAGGAAGAACGAGAACCCCACCCCCGCCGCTGAGATCGCGAAGATTCTTGAGGCCCCGGGGTTTGGCAAGCACTTCACCGATCACATGGTGACCATTGAGTGGTCCCACGATAAGGGATGGCACGACGCCCAGGTGCGTCCCTATGGCCCGCTGTCCTTTGATCCGGCCACGAATGTCTTTCATTATGGACAGGCCATTTTCGAAGGGCTGAAGGCCTATCGGCACGAGGATGGCTCCATTGTGACCTTCCGCCCCTACGCCAACGCTGCGCGTTTCCAAAACTCGGCGCACCGCTTGGCCATGCCGCAGCTGCCCCAAGAGGTATTCCTCGAGTCCATCCGCCAGCTGGTGGATATCGATCGCGACTGGGTCCCGGCCGCCGGCGGCGAGGAATCTCTGTACCTGCGTCCCTTCATGATCTCCACCGAGACCTCCTTGGGCGTGCACCCGGCGAATAGCTACACTTATGTGCTCATCGCCTCCCCAGCCGGCGCCTACTTCTCGCGAGGCATCAAGCCCGTGTCGGTGTGGATTTGTGAGGACTTCGTCCGCGCCGCCCGCGGTGGTACCGGTGCGGCCAAGTGTGCTGGCAACTACGCTGCCTCGCTCTTGGCCCAGGCCCAGGCGGAAGAAAAGGGCTGCGACCAGGTGGTGTGGCTGGACTCTATCGAGCTGAACTACATCGAGGAGATGGGCGGCATGAATCTCATGTTCGTCTACGGCGAAGGGGAGGATGTCACCGTGGTGACCCCCGCCCTGTCCGGCTCCCTGCTTCCCGGCGTGACCCGCGATTCTCTGCTGCAGGTGGCCCGCGATCTCGGCTACCAGGTGGAGGAGAAGCTGGTGTCGAAGGAGCAGTGGCGTGACGACGCCACCTCGGGGGCCATGACCGAGGCCCTGGCCTGCGGAACCGCGGCTGTGATCACCCCGGTGGGCGCGGTGAAGTCCGCCCACGGCGATTTTGAGATCGCCGGCGGTGCCACCGGCACAGTCACCATGGAGCTGCGCAATCACCTGACGGGTATCCAGCGCGGCACCGTGGAGGATACCCACGGCTGGATTCACACTCTCATCGAGGCCTAAGCGGCTGAGTCATAGCAGACAACACCGGCGCTGTCCCTTAAAAGAAGGGGGCGCCGGTGTTGTTGTGTGCGTGAGATGTATCGCTTAAATCTAAGGGTGGCTTAGAGAGCCGAGAGATCGATGTTGAGGTCGAGCAGATCGGTGGAGCCGAAGTGCGCACCGGAGAAATCTACGGTGGTGAGGTTCGGCAGGATCGCCGGTGCTGGGGGCGGGCAGCAATTGTTGCCGCCAAACTCGAGGTACAGATCTTTGATGGGGCCATCAACGATCTCATTAATGGATAGGACGAAGGACAAAGTGTGTCTCCCTCTTGTGGTGCCACAATCGTGGCTTTCTGAACACTTGCACAGAGGAGATTAATTGCTCGCTCACTAAGGGGCAATAAGTAAAAAAACGCTGTGTGCGCTGGGGAAACAATGCTGATGCGGCCGCAGAAAATTTATTCATTACTTCTCGCTCGGGGCGGGAATTTTCTCCACGATGTCGACGTGTCCACAACGCCTGCGGCGGGAGCATGCCGTGTCACCCCCGCTGCCTCCCCCTGCACCTAAGGGGCGAGCCAGGAGAGGCTAAGCCCGTAGGCCACGGCGGCAAGGGCGGTGGTGATCTCGATGATCGCGCCGGTGCAATCCCCATTGAGTCCGCCGAAGCGGCGAGCCATATGGCGCACCAGGCCCTCGGCGCAGAGCCAGATCACCGCGGTGCTCACGATCGTAGCGGCAGCCATGCCACAAGCACCCAGCGCGAGCCACCCCGCAGTGGAGACGATGCAGAATCCGGCGGCCCATGCGGCCACCCGCCACGCGGGCACGGTGCCCATGATCAGTGCCCCGAAACCGGTGGGAGAGAGCGCCTGGCGGTGCGGCGATGCACTGCGGCGACACACCACCAGCGCCGACCACCGGGAGAGAAAGAAGATACTGAGCAGGGCCAGTACCAGCGCGGCCGAAGGGGCTACTGCGCCGAGAACAGTGGCCAGCCCAGCCACCTGGGTGAGCAGGGCGAGCACGACCGCGCCCATACCCAGCGCCCCGGTATAGCGATCGCCAAGAATCTCGCGTGCTCGCTCCGGCGGAGCATAGGAGCCCAGCGCATCGCCCACATCGGCCAGCCCATCAAGGTGCATGAGGCGGCTCAAGAGTTGCACCGCCACCACGACGAGTACCGCGGCCAGCGCGGCGGAGGCGGGGGCGCAAACCACAGCGATCAGGGTGGCGACGACGCCGAAGGCGAGGCCGACCAGCGGAACGGAGGTCATGGCCCGCCGGCCCGTGGTGCTATCAAATACCGTGGCCCCGCGGAGGGGAACCACGGTGAGCCAAGAAAAGATGGTGGCTGGCCCCTCCCACAGCGGATGGCCGTGGCGGCCACCGCCGGAGGGGCCCGCTTTACCCGACACTCTCGTCCTCATTGTGGGTGGAGACTCCCGCAGAGCTGAACGTGGCCATGTCCGTCATGATGTCTACAGCAGCCCGCACGATCGGCAGGGCAGCGGCGGCGCCGGAGCCCTCCCCGAGGCGCATACCGAAATCCAGAACTGGGGTGAGATCTAAGGCTTCGAGTGCGGCGGAGTGCGCCGGCTCCACGGAACGGTGTCCTGCGATCCACCACTGACGCGCGCCGGGAGCGAGGCGGTTGGCCCAGAGCGCGGCGGCGGTGACGACGACGCCGTCGAGGATCACGGGGGTGCGGCGCACCGCAGCCTGGGCGAGGAACCCAGCCATGGCGGCCAGATCCGGCGAGCCGATGGTACGCAGCACACTGACGGGTTCCCGGTTGAGCAAGCGAGCGCGGAACATGGCATCCCGCACCGCGGCGACCTTGCGTTTCCAGCCTTCATCGTCGATGCCGGTGCCGCGGCCGACCACCACAACGGGCTCTAGGCGGGTGGCGACGCCGGTGAGGGCAGCTGCCGGGGTGGTATTGCCGATGCCGAGGTCGCCGGCGATGAGGAGGTCCGCGCCGCGATCGATTTCTTCATCGGCGATGCGCTTGCCGATCTCGAGGGCGCGCACCACCTGCTCATTAGTCATGGCATCTTCGCGGTCGATTGAACCGCAGGACCGGGAGACGCGCTCATCGCCCCACACATCGTGGTCGAGGGAGACATCCACCAGCCGCACCTCGGCGCCGGCGGCCCGGCCCAGCACATTGATCGCGGCGCCGCCGTGGCGGATATTCTCCGCCATCTGAATCGAGACCTCAGAAGGATAGGCGGAGACACCATTGGCGGCGATGCCGTGATCGCCAGCGAAAACCACAATGGTGGGCTGAGTAATGGTGCGCGGCGGGCACTGGTCCTGGCAGGAGGAGATCCAGATGCCGATCTCTTCGTAGCGGCCGAGGGCGCCCACAGGCTTCGTCAGGTCCGCTTGGTGCGCGATCGCCGCCTGCCGCGCCGCAGTGCTAGGGGGATCTACCTTGGCAAATAGATCGGAGGCGGAGGGCAGGGACTCCATGAGACAGCTCCTTATAGTGGCACGGGAAACCGCGGGTGGTTTCCGCATTGGGGATCAGACGTACCCAGAATACGGCCGCAGCACCGAGAATTTCATTTTTTTAAGGGCAGCGCCTGGCCGGCGACCACCAAGGTGACGCGGTCCATCACCGCGGCGAGCTGCGCATTCAGCCAGCCCAGCTCATCGCGAAAGAGCCGGCCGGAGCGGTGCTCGGGGATCACACCCATGCCCACCTCTGGGCTGACCAGTACCAGTGTGGTGGATGCGGGAAGCGAGGAGATGGCGTCGATAAGCGCCGTGCAGCGCGGGCGGATGGTGCCGCGCGGTGCCTCCCACGCTTGGGCGCGGTCGAGCTCATGGGTGATCCACGTTCCCAGATCGTCCACCAACAGAGTCGCGGCAGGCGGGGTGCGCAGCACAGCGAGAAGATCGGAGGAATCATCCGTGCGCCACCGCGGATCACGGCGGCGCTGATGCTCGGCGATGCGGGTGGCGAAATCCTCATCCCCCGGCCACGGCCGAGCGGTGGCCACATAGAGCACATCTGGGGCATCGCTGAGCAGCGCTTCGGCATAGCCCGACTTGCCACTGCGGGCCCCGCCGAGAATCAGATGACGCATCGCGCACCTTTCAGCATGGCTCTAGACCTCGGCGCCGATCTCCACGCGCGGGCGCGGGGAACGCCAGCGGCGGGGCTGGCCGGCGCGGGAGAAAGCGTAGAAGCCCAAACCGAAACCAGGCTCGGTGGAGCCTGGGAACTTCAGGCGGGCGGCCCTATTCACGCGGCGGCCCATGATGATGCCTTCGATGAAGATCGCCAGCATAATGATCATCGCGATCACCGATGCTGCCATCGAAATCTGCGGCACGGCATTAGAGACCAGCATGATAAACAGCAGGATCAGGGCCAGCGGCATCATCATATTGGTGATGAACCGGCGGGCATCCACCCAGTCGCGGGCAAAGCCACGCACCTCGCCCTTATCGCGCTCGAGGAGATAGCGCTCGTCGCCGCGGTCCATGGCCTCTTGGACCCGGCGCTGCTCGTCGCGGCGCTGCCGCTTCTGCCGCGCCTTGTACTCCTTGTACTCCTCCTTCGTCATCGACTCCTTGAACTTCTTCCGCCGAGCGCGGGCCTCGGCGCGCGTCTCCGGTGCGGAGAAGTGCTCGCGGCGCACCCCGCGCTCGCGCTCACGCTCATTGCGCTTCGGGGTGGGGCGGCCCTTCTTCGGGGTATAGCCCCGCGGCCGCTGCTCTTCGGAGTCGGTGGAATGCTCCGCCGCAGCGCTGGTGTCAGCGGGGGCGTCGGATGCGGTCTCGTCTTGATTCTTCTGCCACGGTAGTTTCACGCCTAATAGGCTAGTAAAAGAATCCCCAGAGATACCCATCGGCGCGCGCGAAGTACCCACGCTGGCCGGCGCGGCAGGTGATACGGGTATGTGGTGGCGGCGACGCACCCCCGCCCGAGCTGCAGCGCGGCGGGCCGGAGCGCTGTTCACAGGCTTCCCGCCGGCGAACACAGGGTGGGGAATAGGTGCCTGTGAGGATGTGTTTACACTCAGTAGAGGCACGCGGTAGCCTTGGTGCCACTGACATGACAGCAGCGTCCGTGCTCGGGAGCACAGCATCAGCCCGCCTCCCACGAGGATCGCCGTGTGTCGTATGACTCAATAACTATAAGGAGAATCCACTCACCATGACTGCACCCGAATCCGCCACCGGAGTAATCCTCACCGAGGCTGCCGCCGCGAAGGCGAAGGCCCTGCTCGAGCAGGAGGGGCGCGAAGATCTCTCCCTGCGTATCGCCGTGCAGCCTGGCGGCTGCTCTGGTCTGCGTTATCAGCTCTACTTTGATGACCGTTCCTTGGACGGCGACAAGATGGATGAGGTCGGCGGCGTGAAGCTTGTCGTGGACAAGATGAGCACCCCATATCTCGCCGGCGCCACCATTGATTTCTCCGACACCATCGAAGCCCAGGGCTTTACCATCGACAACCCGAACGCCACCGGCTCCTGTGCCTGCGGCGACTCCTTCCACTAAGCACGCACGTGTGAGTGGAGGGCGGCGTCGATAAGCGTCCATACACACACCACAGCCCAGCTCCCGATTGCGCGGGATGCTGGGCTGTGGTGCTGTGTGTGGTGGTTTAGAGATCCACCGGGTAGTCGCGCTGCTCGATCTGCGGATCGATGCGCTTTTCCACGAAGATGCCGTGCCAGACCATGAAGGCCAGCACCGTCCACAGGCGACGGGAGTGATCCGAGGTACCGGCGCGGTGCTCGGCGAGCATCTTCAGCACCTCAGGCTTATTGAAGATCTCCTCGGTCTGGGACTCGTTGATGGTGTCCTGCGCCCAGCCGTGCAGTTCATCGCCAGCCAGCCAGTGACGCATCGGGACGGGGAAGCCCAGCTTCTTGCGGTGGAGCACGTGCGCCGGCACGATCTGCTCCATGGCCTTACGCAGCGCGTACTTGGTGGTGGACTGCGCGATCTTGAGCTCGTGCGGGATGGTCTCCGCCACGGCGAAAACTTCCTTATCAAGGAAGGGCACGCGTAGCTCGAGGGAGTGGGCCATATTGATCTTGTCGGCCTTGACCAAGATATCGCCGCGCATCCAGGTGAAGAGATCGAGGTGCTGCATGCGGGCTACCGGATCCATGTGGGTGGACTCGGCGTAGATCGGTGCCGTGACCTCACGGTGATCCCACTCGCGGCTCGCCCATGGAATCACCCGCTGCATCTGCTCGAAGTTGAAGGAGCGCGCATTGCCGTAGTAGCGCTCCTCCATCGTCATGGTGCCGCGCTCGAGCAGCGACTTGCCCTTCATGCCCTCGGGCAGCACAGCGCCCAAACGACGCAGCCCCGCGCGCAGGGGAGAGGGCACCTTCTCAAAGGGCGCCAGCGACAGCGGCTCCTTATATATTGTGTAGCCGCCGAAGAGCTCATCGGCGCCCTCGCCGGACAGCACCACCTTGACGTGTTTGCGGGCCTCCTGCGCCACGAAATACAGCGGCACCAGCGAGGGGTCCGCCACCGGATCATCCAGGTACCACATGATCCGCGGAATCGCCGTGGCGTACTCCTCCGGGGAGACGATCTTCACGATGTGCTCGACGCCGATCGCCTCCGCGGATTCCGCCGCCACATCCACCTCGGAATAGCCCTCGCGCTCGAAGCCGGTGGTGAAGGTCAACAGGTTCGGATTGTGCCGCTTAGCGAGGGTGGCGATGGCGGTGGAGTCGATACCGCCAGAGAGGAACGAGCCGACAGTCACATCTGCACGCATATGCTTTTCGACGCTATCCTCCAGCGCCCGAGCGATACGGTCAAAAAGATCCTGTTCGGCACCCTTGGCCACGGGGGTGGTGTTGAACTGCGGGCGGAAATAGCGCTGCTGCACCAGGTTCTCGCCCGGGCGCACCGTGGCGAAGCAACCCGACTCGAGGCGGCGAATATCCTCGTGGAGCGACTCCGGCTCCGGCACATACTGCAAGTCCACGTAGTGCTCGATGGCGCGATAGTCAAGGCCCAACTCCAGACCGATGGCCTCCGCCATGGAGAAAATGGTCTTCTTCTCGGAGGAAAAGACCGTGCCGGCTGGGGTAGTGGCGAAGTAGAGCGGCTTAATGCCGAACTGATCGCGAGCCAGGAAGAGGACCTGCTCCTTGGTATCCCAGATGGCGATGGCAAACATACCCCGGAGGTGCTCGACCACCTTATCGCCCCAGTGGTGATAGCCCACGGCAATAGTTTCAGTATCGCCATCGGTGTGGAAGGTATAGCCCTCCTTACGTAGGGTCTCCCGCAATTCGATGTAGTTGTAGATCTCGCCGTTGAAGGTCATCGAGTAACGATCCGGCTCACCCTCTGGGCCCCAGTGTAGGGGCTGGTGGGAATGTGCGAGGTCGATGATAGAGAGGCGGTTGAAGCCAAAGACAGCATGCTCATCGTGCCAGGTGCCCGAGGCGTCGGGGCCGCGGTGATGCATGCAGGGCAGCGCCTGCTCCACGGCGTGTTGAAAGTCGGCGGCATTCGCCTCGGCGGTGAGCATTCCAAGAAGACCACACATAGTCGGGCTGGTTCCTCGATTCCTAAAGAGTGTCAGAGGGCTATAGATATTAGGGACGTAGCGTACAGTGCCGACGGTGCGCTCTGGCGCGACCGACACTGCTGCGGGATCCCCGCGACGGGCGCGGGCTATGGCGCCTGAGGCGGCGCGGGTTCAGCCACGGTGCCCAAGCGCGCGACGTATCCACGACAGGGCATGCTACGCCGTTCCCAATAGTACAGCCGTGATCACGTGGAGCCCTAAGCGTTAGGCGGGCTGGGTCGAGGGGCGTGTAGTCTCAATACTCGCCATGGCGCGGCCGCGATGGTGCCCGTGATGCGAGCGCGAGCGGGGGCGGCTACGCCCGAACGGGGGAGAACAGCACACCCCGAAACTGGTGACTTAGGGCACAATATTGACGGGTATCGCTCTCGTTGTGGCAGGAAGTGCCGAGTACAATCCTCAGAGAATTTTCAGGAATTACCCGAATCCTTAAAGAATCATGACAAACAACATGGAAAAACAGCCGATATGCAGTACTCTGCTTAGTTAAGAGAGTGTCTTAGGACGAGCTCGCAGCTCTAGGCACTCATAAAGTTTTTGTGTGGACAGGAAGGCAGACACACGTGGAACAGCGTAAAAAGCGTGGTATTTCGCGCAAGGCGATGCTTGCAGGCGTCACCGGTGTCAGCGCACTTGCGTTGACTGGTTGTGACGTCACCCCACCTGATAACGGTTTTTTCCATGCCCTGCGCATGGGTTGGCCCGAGGGTGTGACCCCTGAGTCGTACGAGATGGGAAACTTCTGGGTGTGGGTCTGGGTTACAGCCTGGATCATCGGCATCATCATGTGGGGCCTCATGATTTACTCGATCTTTGGGTTCTCCGCGAAGCGCGCTAAGAAGGCTGGCAAGGACGAGTTCCCGCGCCAGACCCAGTACAACATCCCCCTTGAACTCGTGCTCACCGGTGTGCCAATCCTCATTGTGATGGCACTGTTCTTCTTCACCGTGCAGACCCAGGACCGCGTCACCGCGTTGGATAAGGATCCGAAGGTGACTGTGGATGTTACCGCCTACCAGTGGAACTGGAAGTTCGGTTACCAAGAGGTGGACGGCCAGTTCACCCCGACCGGTAACGAGTACCAGGGCACCGATGAGAAGCGTCAGGCTGCAGCCGAGGCATCCGCTAAGGATCCCGAGGGCGTGAAGAACCCGAACCCGATTCACGGCACGTCCCTGAACGATCGTTCGTACCTCCACTACAACAAGATCGAGACCGTGGGCACCACCGAAGAGGTTCCGGTTCTGGTCCTGCCGACCAACACCGCAATCTCCTTCCAGTTGGCTTCCGCTGACGTCTCCCACTCTTTCTGGGTGCCGGAGTTCCTCTTCAAGCGCGACGTGTACTCCCACCCGGAGGCTAATAAGTCTCAGCGTGAGTTCCAGATTGAGAGCATCGATAAGGAAGGCGCATTTGTGGGGCGCTGCGCTGAGATGTGCGGTACCTACCACGCCATGATGAACTTCGAAGTTCGTGCAGTCTCCCCCGAGAAGTTCAAGCAGTACCTCGAGTACCGTATTAATAATCCGCAGGCCACCAACGCGGCTGCTCTGGAGTCGATCGGCGAGGCCCCCTACGCCACCTCCACTGCTCCGTTCGTCTCTGGCCGTGAGGATTCTCGCGATGGCGGGAACTTCCTCGACAAGCCCGGCGCCAACGCGGGCAACTAGGAAACGAGGTCAAGAAACATGAAGGTCAGCTCTAAACTCTTGTACGCCCTCACCGCATACATTGGTGCGGCGTCCATCATCTACATTTTCGCGACCATCTTCGTTGAAGACTCCGGAAACCTGCCGGGTGGCGAGTGGATCGGTATCACCATGCTGGTGATCTCCACTCTCATGACCCTGATGCTCGCGGGCTACTTCCACTTCACTGAGAAGCGCCAAGACATCCTCCCGCAGGATTGGGAGGAAGCAGAAGTGGAAGACGGTGCCGGCACGTACGGCTTCTTCTCCACGAGCTCCATTTGGCCGGCCGTGATGTCTGGTTCCATCTTCGTGCTGGGCGCGGGCATTATCTACATGCACTACTGGATGATTGGCTTCGGTGCGGTTCTGGTTATCTGGTCCACCACCATGCTCAACCTGCAGTACGGCATCCCGAAGGAAAAGCACTAAGTCTTTTTCCGAGACAACGGTTAGACGGGCCCGCGGTGTGTAGGTTGTCTGCTTCCTACGTACGGCCCGTATAGCGCACAAAAACTTTTCACGCGGCACCCACCTCACTTTCGGTTGAGGCGGGTGCCGCGTGTGTTGTATCTAAGGGCAGCCTAAGAACCCCGGCTGACCTAGGCGCGGTTCTGGGACATCGTGGCGCTCTGTCCTCATTGAGGGTGGGGGAGGTGAATCTTCGGGCGGATAGCGCCTCCGCATGGGGGTAACTATGGGGGTCGGGACCCAGTTGTGTAACGTTGTGAGATGAATCTCGCCGTTCTTAGGGTGCATTTATGAGAGTTAATAAGCACTGATCCGCTAGCATAAACGCATACTCACTTTCGCCCGCAGAGATAGCAGAGCGCGAGAGAATTGGGCACACGCTGCTGAGATCCTCGACGATCACGCTGCGGGCCCGCTTGGGGGAGTGACTGCCACCGCCGACGGAGGGGCGTCGGATTCGGTTCCAAAAAGTTCCCGGCTCATCGAAAACTTCTTAAATTCTTAGAAAACCCTCGAGTGCGAACTGGGAAAACAGAAAAAGTTGGCGCTATATCGGGGGTAGATGATGAATCTTCCTTAGGAATCAGTCATACTGAGAAGCGTGACGAGCGCAGTAAATAACTCAGGAACGGCAGCAACACAGCGCGTTGCCGCACTGAACCGACCCAACATGGTCAGTGTGGGAACGATCGTGTTCCTGTCTCAGGAATTGATGTTCTTCTGTGGTCTGTTCGCCATGTACTTCGTCTCCCGCGCCAATGGCCAGGGAGTTTCGTGGGACGAGGGAACGGGCCACCTCAATGTCCCCTACGCGATGATGATCACGGCGATCCTTATTTCGTCGTCCTTCACCGCACAGTGGGGCGTTTTTGCAGCAGAAAGGGGTGACGTCTTCGGTCTCCGCCGGTGGTATGCACTGTCTGCGCTGTTGGGCGCGATCTTCCTCGTTGGCCAGGCATACGAGTACTACCACTTGGTCGAGCACGGCTTGACTATTCAGAGCAGTGTCTACGGCTCGGTCTTCTTCATTACGACTGGCTTCCACGCAGCCCACGTCCTCGCGGGCGTTCTGGCCTTTGTGGTTGTCCTGCTTCGTATCGCGAAGTCCAAGTTCACGCCGGCACAGGCAACCGCAGCAATGGCAGTGTCCTACTACTGGCACTTCGTCGATGTTGTCTGGATTGCCCTGTTCGCAACCATTTACTTCATTCAGTAGGCCGTATCGGTCTCGCGCCATTTCTGGCTCTCAACCGCAGTCTGTGACAGGCAGGCGCTAATGCGGCAGGGCAGAAGGAGTGGTCGCGGATCAACAGCCCTTCACTTTCCGAAACCCGAAAAAGGAAAATGATGGATACCACACCACACGATGTTTCTGCGGCGAAGTCCGCGGAAGCAAAGAAGACCCGGACGCGGCGTAAGGCACGCCGTTCCGTCGCGGGTGCTCTTGCACTCACGGTGGGTCTGACTGGCGCCGGCCTGCTGGCTCACGCACTGACCCCCGATGCACAGGTAGCAACCGCCCAAAAAGACGATGCCGCTCTCGTTCAAGAGGGCAAGGACATCTACGACGTAGCCTGCATTACGTGCCACGGCACCAACCTTCAGGGCGTTGAGGGACGCGGTCCCTCCCTGATCGGTGTTGGCGAAGGCGCCGTGTACTTCCAGGTGCACTCTGGCCGTATGCCGATGCTGCGCAATGAGGCACAGGCACAGCGCAAGACCCCGCGCTACAACGAGCACCAGGCACTGGCCCTCGCCGCATATGTTGACGCCAACGGTGGCGGTCCCGGCCTCGTGAAGAACGAAGATGGCACCATCGCCATGGACTCGCTGCGCGGTAGCCACTACGACGGCACTATCGATCCGGCAGACGTCGCCCGCGGTGGCGAGCTCTTCCGACTGAACTGCGCGTCGTGCCACAACTTCACCGGACGTGGCGGTGCGCTCTCCTCCGGTAAGTACGCTCCGGTTCTGGATCCCGCCAACGAGCAAGAGATCTACCAGGCTATGCTCACTGGCCCCCAGAACATGCCGAAGTTCTCTGATCGTCAGCTCTCGCTGGACGAGAAGAAGGACATCATCGCGTACATCAAGTCCACGAAGGAAACCCCGAGCCCCGGTGGTTGGAGCCTCGGCGGCCTCGGCCCAGTGGCTGAGGGTATGTTCATGTGGCTTGCCGGTATGGCAGCGCTTATCGCTGCTGCTCTGTGGATTGGATCGCGCTCATGAGCAAAAACAGCAAAGAATACACCTCGCAAGAACTCGCTGCGATGAGCAACGAGGAGCTCGCCCGTCTCGGAACCGAGCTTGATGACGTCACGGTTGCGTACCGCAAGGAACGCTTCCCTATTGAGAATGACCCCGCAGAGAAGCGAGCCGAGCGCTCGGTCGCTTTCTTCTTCATCGCGGGCATCGTTCTCATGCTCGCCTTCATGGCGATCTACCTCTTCTGGCCGTGGCAGTACAAGGCACTCGGCCAAGAGGGACTGTGGCTTTACACCTTCTACACCCCGATGTTGGGCCTGACTGCCGGTCTGGGCATCATCTCGATGGGTATGGGCGTAGTTACCTATGTGAAGAAGTTCATCCCCGAAGAGATTTCCGTCCAGCAGCGTCACGACGGCGGCTCCGCTGAGGTCGATGCAAAGACCCTCGGCGCGTTGTTCAACGACGCATGGGAGACCTCCACTCTGGGGCGTCGCAAGATGCTCAAGGGTGTCATGGGCGCCGGCGCAGCCGTCGCCGGCTTGGGAATCTTGGCCCCGCTCGGCGGCATGGTGAAGAACCCGTGGAAGCCTCACGAGTTGGGCATCCAGGGTGACGGGACCCTTTGGACCTCCGGCTGGACCCTCTCCGAGCACGGCACCAAGCTGTACTTGGGGCGCGACACCGGCGTGACCGCGGAGAAGCACGATGGGCACTACACCACCCAGGGCGTGACCCGTCTGGTGCGTATGCGTCCCGAAGACCTGTTGGCAGCCTCGATGGAAACGGTGTTCCCGCTTCCTGACGAGTACGTCAACGACGGTGACCGCTACGACAAGCAGGCCATGGTCTACGAGGAGCACATGCACTCGATCCACGGTCCGCGTAACGCCGTCATGTTGATCCGCCTGCGCAGCGCCGACGCTGCCAAGGTGATCGAGCGTGTCGGACAGGAAAACTTCCACTACGGCGACTACTACGCCTACTCCAAGATCTGCACGCACATCGGTTGCCCGACCTCGCTCTACGAGGCCCAGACCAACCGAATCCTGTGCCCCTGTCACCAATCGCAGTTCGACGCTTTGCACTTCGGCAAGCCGGTGTTCGGCCCCGCCGCTCGTGCGCTGCCGCAGCTGCCCATTACCGTCGATGAAGATGGTTACCTCGTCGCCGCAGGCAACTTTATCGAGTCTGTCGGACCGGCATTCTGGGAGCGTAAATCATGAGCAATAAACTAGCTGAGCGCGCAGAAGCCATTGACTCTCGCTACAGCGGAGCCGGCTTCCTGCGCACCCAAATTAACAAGGTGTTCCCGACTCACTGGTCCTTTATGCTCGGTGAGATCGCGCTGTACAGCTTCATTATCCTGATCGTCACGGGTGTCTATCTGACCCTGTTCTTCGATCCGTCTATCTCCAAGGTCATCTACGACGGTGCCTACGCACCGCTCAACGGTGTGGAGATGTCTCGTGCCTACGAGACCGCGCTGAACATCTCCTTCGAGGTGCGTGGTGGTCTGTTTATTCGACAGATGCACCACTGGGCCGCCTTGGCCTTCGCGATCTCCATCATCGTGCACATGATGCGTATCTTCTTCACCGGCGCCTTCCGTCGCCCGCGTGAAGCGAACTGGATCATCGGCAGCGTGCTGATGCTGCTGTCCGTCGCCGAGGGCTTCTTCGGCTACTCACTGCCGGACGATCTACTCTCCGGTGTGGGTCTGCGCATTATGTCCGCCATCATCGTCGGTATGCCGATCATCGGTACCTGGATGCACTGGCTGATCTTCGGTGGAGACTTCCCCTCCGATATCATGCTGGACCGCTTCTACATCGCTCACGTGCTGATCCTGCCGGGCATTATCTTGGCTTTGATCGGTGCACACCTGGCGATTGTCTGGTTCCAGAAGCACACCCAGTTCCCGGGCGCAGGCCGCACCGAGAACAACGTTGTGGGCGTCCGCATTCTCCCGGTGTTCGCTCTGAAGGCCTCTGCCTTCGGCATCATCACCGCCGGTGCTCTGGCCCTCATGGCAGGTATCACCACGATCAACGCCATTTGGAACATTGGCCCCTACAACCCGGCACAGGTCTCCGCTGGTTCCCAGCCCGATATCTACATGCTGTGGACTGACGGTGCTGCCCGTGTCATGCCGGCGTGGGAGCTCTACATCGGTAACCACACCATCCCGGCCGTGTTCTGGGTTGCCATCATGCTCGGCATCCTCGTGGTCCTGCTCTTCGCCTACCCGTGGATCGAGAAGAAGATCACCGGCGACGACGAGCACCACAACCTGCTGCAGCGTCCCCGCGACGTACCGGCGCGTACTGGTATCGGCGTGATGGCCTTGGTCTTCTACGGATTGCTGACCGTCTCTGGTGGTAACGACCTCTTCGCTTATCACTTCGATATCTCGCTCAACGCCATGACGTGGGTTGGTCGTATCGGCCTCATCTTGCTGCCGCCGATCTCTTACTTCATCACCTACCGCATCTGCGTTGGCCTTCAACGCGCTGACCGCGAGGTGCTGGAGCACGGCGTGGAAACCGGCGTGATCGTGCGCCTGCCGCACGGCGAGTACGTGGAAGTTCACCAGCCCATCGGTCCGGTGGACGAACACGGACACCAGATTCCGCTCGATTACGCAGGCGCCAAGGTGCCAAACCAGCCGAACCAGCTTGGTTTCGGTGGACACCCGGGTCGCGGCCTGTGGAAGGCCGACAGCGAGGATGTCGCTCGCCGCGCTGCCGAGATCGAGCACGCCAACGAAGAGGAAGAGCGCACCATGCTCGAGAACCTCAACGAGGCTAATCGCCGCGCCGACAAGGATGCCGGCCGCGACTAGCGTCACACCTGAAGTGCATATGCTGTACTGAGACTACTGCGTCATAGAGTTAAGGACCTTCACCCTAGGGGTGAGGGTCCTTCTCTTATGTTCGGGTCACACAAGCGAGGGCCCGTACCCCGCGCCCGTACCCCGCGCCCGCACCCCGCGCCCGCAGTCCGCGTGGTGGGGAGAAGCTGCCCGTGGCTACCGTGGTTGGTAGCACGCTCCGCCGGTGGATCACAGGCCCTGCGCGGTAGGGAAGAGGCGCGCACAGCGCGCTTCGGCCCGCCATACCGCCAGCACGCAGTACTGGAGGAACGCTGCCTTCTAGAGAGTGCGGTGGTGCGCCCAGGGGGTGCAACCGAAGCGTCTGCGGCGCTAGTCCTCAGACATAGGAGACCTAGCTTTGATCGCGCTGAGATAACGTTGAGGGCACGATCACGGCCCGATAACGGCCATAGTGGGGAAGGTCACAAAAATATTTCTGGAGTCCTGAGCGACGGTGGGCAACCCCCACTATCGGTGCAGTATAGGCCTAAAATATGCGAAAAAACGCAGGTAAAAGAGCCGGTGTTCGAACATTCTGTGGGCGCGTCGCGGTCGCTCCTTTCGATCACCGAATGGTCACTAGAAGATTACGACTTGATAACAGCGCCTAGATTTTGCTGAAAGCTGGACAAGTATCGTTGCCGTTTCGTAACCTAAACGAGACTTCGCGGGACGAAGCAGAGAGTAAAAAACGATCTGGTCGCCACCGACGAACATCTACCGAAAAGAATAAGCCAGACCTAATCCGGCACAGTCTCTGATCGACTCCGATCATGGGGATGCCGCCGGAGCCGGGGAACCACCTAATTATCTGGGGTGAAATTCTCGCAAGAGTGCTCATTATAGAGAGCGCGGCGCGAGGATGGGAGGCCTTCCGGATGCCTAGCCCGTCAGCTAACCCGGCCGGTTCAAACAAGGAAGACGTGGAAAAGTTTCAAATGGGTAATCACAATCGTCGTAGCGCAAGCCGTATCGTTCGCAACGCAGCAGCCGCAACCGCTGTCGCCGCCGGTGCCTCCGCCGCACTGGCCACTCCGGCTCAGGCCCTCGACATCAACGTGCCGGTCGTTGGCAACGTGTCCGTTCCTGGCGTGCCGAACGTTCCCGGTGTGCCGGCAGAGATCAACAACATCGTTGACACCGGCCAGCTGACCTCTCAACTGCCCGTGCAGATTCCCGGTCAGGCTCAGGTCGCCCGCTCTGTCGCTCCGGCATCCTCCAACTCCGTTGGTGACCGCATCGTGAGCATCGCTCGCTCCAAGACCGGCGCTCCCTACGTGTGGGGCGCTGCTGGCCCGGACGCCTTCGACTGCTCCGGCTTCACCTCCTGGGTCTACTCCCAGGTGGGCAAGTCCATCCCGCGCACCTCTCAGCAGCAGGCAGCTGCCGGCATCCGCGTGCCGCTGTCCCAGATCCAGCCCGGCGACATCGTTGCCTACTACGGCGGCGCTTCCCACGTCGGTATCTACGTGGGCAATGGCACCATCATCGACGCCATGCAGTCCGGCACTCCGGTGGGCGAGCGTCCGCTCGACTACATGCCGATCCACTCCGTGGTTCGCTTCTAAGAGCCACCGGCTAGACCAGCCGTGACAGCACACCGCAGACCAACGAACGGTCTGCGGTTTTGTCGTTATGGTGGCGCCTCGGCATCCGCTGGGTCGCCGGTGCTCATAGACCCTCTTCGCCCGCCGCCTACGTTTGGGGGTGGGCAAGGCAGTGGCCGTGCCGAGCTGGATAGGCCAATAACTTTCACCACTGTGATTTACTCTAAGCTTCAGTGGCCACATCAAGGTTGGTATTGGCAGAATTTACGCTAAACTTACCTGCTATCTGGGTGTTTGCTCCCTAGGGGAGCAGGAACACCACACAGCGAGGCCCTTGGCCCGCTGTAGCTTTTACTGTGACGCTGTTGTTTCAGCGCCGGCACTTCGAACTCGCACGTGGAGAACACATGAAACTCACCAAGCTCGGGCTTATTACCTGCGCCCTTGCCCTATCTGCCAGCAGCATTGCCGCGCCCCTCGCCAGCGCTGACCCCGCCCAGATGGACAGCCTCATTAAGGAGATGGACGCGGTCTCCCACGAGGCCACTGCGAAGAACGAGGAAGTCAAGCAGCTCTCCATCGACATTGACAAGAGCAAGGAGGAGGCGGGTCGCCTCGCGGAGGAGTTCCAGCGCGCTTCTGCAGCTGCGCAAGAAGCAGCCGAGAACGCCGAGAGCATCCGTAGCGATGTGAACCAGGTGGCTAAGGCTCGCTACCGAGGTGCGAGCCTCGATCCTCTTTCTGGTATCTCCTCGGCCCATAACCCGCAGGACGCCATTGATCGCACTGCCTATATGAGCGCTCTGGTTCAGCGTAATGAGCGCATCATTGTGGAATTGCAGGAGGCGCTGCGCGAGGCCGCTCAGGAACACGAGCGTGCCGCCGCAGCCAAGGCGGTGGCTGATTTCCGTCTCGGCGACCTGAAGGCCCAGCGTGCCAAGCTCGAACGTGAGCAGGATGAGCTGAATAAGCGCACCAGCGAGCTGGAGGCGCGTATCGACGCGCTCGAGCCGAGCTTGCGTCAGGCCTGGCAAAATAAGAACGGCCCCATCGAGGGATTCGATCTCGCCGGTATTACCAGCTCGAACCCGGGCGGGATGAGCGCGGTTAATGCCGCGATGAGCAAGCTCGGCGCTCCTTATGGCTGGGGAGCCACCGGCCCCGACGCCTTCGACTGCTCCGGGCTGATGGTGTGGTCCTATGCGCAGCAGGGCAAGTCCATTCCGCGTACCTCCCAGGCCCAGATGGCTGGTGGGACGCCGGTCTCTCGTGATCAGCTGCAGCCGGGCGATATCGTGGGCTACTACCCCGGAGCCACCCACGTGGGCATGTACATCGGCGATGGCAAGCTGGTTCACGCCTCGGATTACGGTATTCCCGTGCAGGTCGTCTCCGTGGATTCGATGCCCTTCTACGGCGCGCGCCGCTACTAATACCGTCCGGCCCCTCTTCACACCACCGTCCTCTCCGGGAGGATCGCGTGGTGTGATTTTTTTAGGCCCCACGGTGCGGCCTAGGGTGCGTCGCTAGAATGGGGTGACTATGGGCCGCACGCTGCTTGTTACCAATGATTTCCCGCCCACAGTCGGCGGGATCCAGTCCTATCTCCGTGATTTCGTCTCCTATCTCGACCCCGCGGAGATCGTGGTGTTGGCCTCCACACAAGACGCTGCGGCGGCCGCGGCATGGGATGCGCAGGCCGAGTACACGGTGGTGCGCTGGCCTCGCCGGGTCATGCTGCCCACCCCAGGGCTCAAGGCGGAGATGTGTCGTCTCATCGCGCTCTACGACATCCACACCGTATGGTTTGGGGCCGCGGCTCCACTCGCGGTGCTCGGCTCGGCGGCGCGGGCGGCTGGGGCCCGCCAGGTGGTGGCCACCACCCATGGCCATGAGGTCGGGTGGTCGATGCTGCCCGGGGCCCGGCAGATTCTGCGGCGCATTGGCCGTTCCGCTGATGTGGTTACCTATATCTCCGACTACACCTTGGGCCGGATCCGCCCAGCACTGGGCCCCCATCCCCGCTATGAGCCCTTGCCCTCAGGCGTGGATCCCGAGCTATTTCACCCCCTGAGCGAGACGCAGCGGCAACAGGTGCGCGCCCGCTATGGATTTGGCGATGAGCCGCTGATCATCTGTATCTCGCGGCTTGTGCCCCGTAAGGGGCAAGACCAGTTGGTCCGCGCTATGCCGCGTATCCTTGCCCGCCACCCCGAGGCGCGGCTCGTACTTGTCGGCACCGGCTCTTATGAGAAGAAGCTGCGCACGCTTATCGACGCCAACTCCCTTGGCAGCGAGCGCATCCACCTCATGGGCCAGCTTGAATTCACCGAGATGCGGCAGCTGCTTGCCGCCAGCGATGTCTTTAGTATGCCTGCGCGTACCCGCGGCAAAGGCTTGGACGTCGAGGGACTCGGTATCGTCTACCTCGAGGCCCAGGCCTGCGGGGTGCCGGTGGTAGCAGGCGACTCTGGCGGTGCGCCAGAGACCGTGACCAAGGAGACTGGCATCGTGGTCGATGGCCGCGATATCGACAGCCTGGTGGATGCGCTAGTTCATGTGCTCGATGATGACGTCCTGCGCAGCACAATGGGCGAGCGGGGCCGTGCCCATGTGCTGGAGCACTGGGCGTGGCCGATTATGGCGGCACGGCTGCAGCGTATTCTTTGCTCATCCAGCGATTAGAGTGGCGCAGTCTGGCGCATATATACTGGGTGAGTTTTAACGTCTAGAGACGGGACCTATAGAGCTTCCATTATGTCTGCCACCCACTCCATCGGTTTCGATATCGGCGGTACCAACCTTCGCGGCGCCGTAGTGACGCCCGAGGGGCGCATTATCGACTCGGCACAGGTTCCCACCCCGTCCACCCAGCGTGGGCTCGACGAGGCGATTGCGTATGTGGTCACGTCTCTGCGTTCTCGCCACGATGTGGGGGCGGTGGGGCTGGCTGTCGCCGGCTTTATTGATCCCGATTGTGAGCGGGTGCGTTTCGCCCCGCATCTGCCGTGGCGCGATAAGAATGTGCGCGCGGATATCGAGCGGCTCATTGACCTGCCCGTTGTGCTCGAGCACGACGCCAATGCTGCCGCGTGGGGCGAGTACCGTTTCGGTGCCGCCCGCGATGCGCAGACGTGGGTGCTATTTGCTATCGGCACTGGGATCGGGGCGACGCTCATGCATAACGGGGAAATTTATCGTGGCGCTTTCGGCACTGCCCCCGAGTTTGGTCACATCACGGTGGTTCCCGATGGGCGCCGCTGCCCCTGCGGCAAACGGGGCTGTTTAGAGCGTTATTGCTCGGGCACGGCGCTGCCGGATTTTGCCAAGGAGATCATCGGCTCCGGTGAGTTCGAGGATTCGAGCTTTGTGCGCCGCTTCCGCTCGCAGGCTGATGAGCTCACCGGCAGGCGGATTATGCAGGCGGCCTGTAATGGTGATCCTGCCGCGCTGAAGGTGGTGGAGCACTTTAGCCATTGGCTAGGAGAGGGGCTGGCCATTGTCGCCGATATCCTCGACCCCGAACTCATTGTGGTCGGCGGTGGCGTGGCCAAGGATTCCCCACTGTATCTGGAGGCCGCGAAGCAGCGCTTCGCGCGGCGCATTGTGGGCGCCGGATACCGTCCGCTCGCCGATATTAAGACGGTGGAGCTGGGCTCGGATGCTGGCATGATTGGCGCCGCCGATCGGGCGCGCACCCGTTTCCTCGCCCCGGTGGAGTGATTCTGTGCGCACCGAGGGGCTCCCTGCGGCGAAACTTCGGGACGTGAAGGCTAGTTTCTACTAACCTATACTTACGGTCCTCCTGGGAGGACAGATCATGCATTCACCGGCGCCGAGCCGTGGTGTGCCCCGTGCAGGGCAGATCATCTGCAGCGCCCCATTTGCTAGGGAAGTCGCACATGAAAAACAAGTGGTACTGGGTGTTTAAGAACATCCTCATCGGACCCTTCCTGCGGGTGTATAACCGCCCAGAGATCGAAGGCAAGGAGAATATCCCAGCGAGTGGCTCTGCGATCATCGCCTCTAGCCATCAGTCCGTGATGGACTCCTTCTTCTTCCCGCTGCTGTGCGACCGTGAGATCACCTTCCTCGCCAAAAACGAGTACTTCACCGGTACTGGTCTGGTGGGCAAGATCCAGCTGTGGTTTTTTACCTCGCTACGCCAGGTGCCGATCGACCGCACATCTGAGGATGCTGCCGCTAACGCTATTGCTGCGGCCCGTAAGGTGTTCGATCGCGGAGACGTGCTCGGCGTCTACCCCGAGGGCACCCGGTCGCCGGATGGTCGCATCTATCGCGGCAAGACCGGCATGGCCCGCACCGCCTTGGAGTGCCAGCAGCCCATCGTGCCGGTGGCGATGATTAATTCCCGCAAGGCCAATCCCATTGGCTCGTGGATTGTGCGCCCCGCCAAGGTATGGATGAAGGTTGCCCCACCGATCGACCCTATCGCCTTTGTGCAGGAGCGCGGCCTAGACCCCGATAGCTATGAGGCCGCTCGCGCGCTCACCGACCACATCACGGCCCTGTTCTCGGAGATGTCCGGCTATCCCTATGTGAACCTCTACGCCGCCGATGTCAAAGAAGCGCTCGCTGCGGGCAAGGGCTATCCGGAAGGGGCAGAACTCCCCGCCAATTGGGAGGGCTAAGACAGCTATTTTTAGGTTACGCTAAGGTGGCATAGTTTAACTTTTTTGAGCGGCGTCGATAGGGTTAGGGAAGTCCTGCACAACCCCCTATCGGCGCCGCTGCTGCATGCGCACTCGCGGTGATCGTGTCGGGGAGCTGAGCGTCGATAAGCGCGCTCGTCGATGAAGGGGCACGAGGGAGAAAGTGAAGGGCGCATGATGCAGAATCAGCCTGCCGCGCGATATAACGCTGCCGATGTGGAACAGCGGATGGAGCCGGATGCCACCGGCCACGGGATGCCACATATGCATGAGCGCACGGTGGTGAAAGAGCGCCTGAAGTGGCCCGACGCCGCGAAGGGGCTGTCCATTGTGGGGGTGGCGCTGCTGCACGTGTGCTTAGAGGTGCCCTATGGTATGGACACCTGGCTGGCGGAGCTCAACCATCTGCTGGATCCACTGCGCATGCCGCTATTCTTCTTGGTCTCCGGCTACTTCTCGGCGAAAGTGCTGCGCTTTTCCCTCCGCGAGGTCTTCACCAAACGTATCTGGTTTTTCTTTCTGCCCTACCTGGTGTGGATGCCCATTTATTTGTTCATCAAAGAGTATGAGATGGTGCGCTTCGCCGACTTTGAGCACCGCGGGACGGGGTGGGTATTCGATAGCGTGCTCCGCGGCGAGGGCATGTACTGGTTCCTGTATTGCTTGGCCGTGTTCTGCCTCTGGGCATGGGCCACTCGTCGGCTGAGCAATGGAGTGGCAGTGGCCGCCTCCTTTAGCCCGGTGCTGCTGCAGCTCACCCCCGTGAGCGCGTCGATTGTGCTGCATTTCGCGCAATATCTGCCCATCTACATGATCGGACTGCGCTACCGTTTCGCCATCACTTGGATTGCCCGCAGCTGCGCCAAGCCGCGCTTCATTGCGGCCTATGCACTCAGTGGGCTGGCAGCCTATGCGGCGCATGAATGGTGGCTGGACTCGGCTCGCTCTGAGGCGATCATGGACATACCCGTGCGCGAGGAAGGCATGTGGGGATGGAACACTGAGTTCATCGACCTCATCGAGGGGCTGATGTGGCGGCTCTGGCTGCTGCCCACGGCCATTTTGTTGGCGGTGGCGCTCGCTAGCGTGCCGCTGCTGTTTTCCGCACTCGCTTTCGTCGGCCGCCACACCCTCGTGGTCTACATCGGTCACCCTATCGCGATCTCCGTGCTCTTCGGCATGCTCTTTCGCTACCGTGAGGACGTGCTCATTGAACCGGGTAACGGGCTCCTAGCCAGCCCATCGCTCTGGGTGATCGGCGTGTTCATCGTGGCTATGGCCGCCTGCTATGTCTTCTACCTGCTCTCTCGTATACCAGTGATCGGCTGGACTCTGGCGCCGCCGGCGATCGATCCGATGATTGCAGGCCGCAGGGATGCGAGGAAGAATCATCCGGACAACAACGCCGAATCGGCCGCGGCCGTCCACCACCAACACTCCTAGTCGCGGGCGTGTGGCCGGCTGTGGCGAGGGTGGCTATACCCCCGCTGAGCACGTGGCGCGCTGGTGTGCTTAGACTGAAATAACACTTCGAGTACGTTCGCCTTTCTGTGCTCTGTCGGCTTCTCTTAACCGTGCAGCGCGCAAACGGCCACGCTCGCGCCGGGGCACACGAGTTTCCGGGGCGTAGAAAGCAAGCAGACAACCACCGTGCGATTCTTCTACGACACCGAGTTTATTGAGGACGGGACCACCATCGAGCTGGTCTCCATCGGGATTGTTGCCGAGGACGGCCGTGAATATTACGCCGTGTCGAGCGAGTTTGATCCGCGCTCAGCCAATGACTGGGTGCGCGCGCACGTGCTCGACAAGCTGCCGGAGCGCGGCAGCCGCGAGTGGAAAACGCGGGCCACCATCCGCCACGAGGTCTTTGAGTTCCTCACCCATGACGGCACGCGCCCCGAATTGTGGGCCTGGGTGGGCGCCTATGACCACATTGTGCTCGCGCAGCTCTGGGGGGATATGCGGGGCCTGCCACGGCAGCTGCCGCGCTTTACCCGCGAGCTGAAGCAGTACTGGGAAATGGCTGGTAGACCGCAACTACCCGCCGTGCCGAGCGCAGTACACGATGCGCTTGTCGACGCTAGGCATAACCGCGCCAAGTTTCTTATCTGCACCAACGCCATGCCGCTGGGCCTCGATGGGGCGGCTCAGTCCATCTCGCGCCGAAAGTAGCATCCGCCCCGCTCTGCTGGGGTAGGCAAGGGGAGGGAAGAATAGTTCGGTGTGCTAAGAATAAACGTGTGAGTTGGAGTGTAGATATATCAGAATCCGAGCTGCCCGATCTTCCCCCGCTGCCTGCGGGCATTCGGGAGCGTTTCGACGATGTCGTGGCGCGCCCAGCCAAGCAGCAGCCGTCGTGGGACGAGAAGGAAGCCCTTGCGGTGCGCAAGATCCTCGAGTCTGTGCCGCCGGTGGTGCTGCCACCGGAGATTCACCTGTTGAAGAACCAGCTGCGTGAAGTGGCGCTTGGTAATGCATTCCTGCTGCAAGGCGGCGACTGCGCCGAAACCTTCGAGGCCAATACTGAGCCGCACATCAAGGCGAATGTGAAGACCCTGCTGCAGATGGCGGTCGTATTGACCTATGGCGCTTCCACCCCGGTGGTGAAGATGGCCCGTATTGCTGGCCAGTACGCCAAGCCGCGCTCCCAGGATCTCGATGCCAATGGGCTGCCCAATTACCGTGGCGACATCGTCAATGGCGTGGAGGCAACCCCTGAGGCGCGCCGCCACGACCCGGCCCGCATGATCCGCGCATACGCAAACTCCTCGGCCGCGATGAACTTGGTGCGTGCCCTTACTGCCTCCGGCACGGCGGATCTGTACCGCCTGACGGAGTGGAACCGCGAGTTCGTGGCTCAATCGCCGGCTGGTGCCCGCTATGAGGCCCTGGCGCGGGAGATCGAGCGCGGACTGAGCTTCATGCAGGCCTGCGGTGTCTCCGACGAGTCCCTGCGCCAAGCCAATATCTTCTGCTCCCACGAGGCGTTGCTGGTGGATTATGAGCGCGCCATGCTGCGTCTCGGCCAGGACGAAAACGGCGACACCGGACTCTACGATCTCTCCGCGCACCAGCTGTGGATCGGTGAGCGCACCCGCGGCATCGACGATTTCCACGTCAACTTCGCCGCGTTGATCTCTAACCCCGTGGGCATCAAGCTGGGCCCGAAGACCAGCCCAGAAGAGGCCGTTGCCTACGCCGAGAAGCTGGATCCGAACAAGGAACCGGGGCGTTTGGCCATGGTGGCCCGCATGGGACACGACAAAGTGCGCACCGTGCTGCCCGGAATCGTCCGCGCCGTGGAAGAAGCCGGCCACAAGGTGGTGTGGCAGACCGATCCGATGCACGGCAACACCCACACCTCCTCGAATGGGTACAAGACCCGCCACTTCGACAAGGTGCTGGATGAGGTGCAGGGCTTCTTCGAGGTGCATCGCGCCCTCGGCACCCACGCCGGCGGCATCCACGTGGAGCTCACCGGAGAAGACGTCACCGAGTGCCTGGGTGGCGCCGAAGACATCACTGATATCGATCTGCCCGGTCGCTATGAGTCGGCCTGCGATCCGCGGCTGAACACCCAGCAGTCCTTGGAGCTGTCTTTCCTCGTCGCGGAGATGCTGCGCAACCAGTAGCGTCCTGCTCGCGACACGCCCACGGCCCGCCTTCCTGATACAGGGAGTGCGGGCCGTTGTGTTGTGCGGGCTGGGCGCTAAAGGGCCGTGAGTTCGATGGTCACGTCCCCGCGGGAGGAGTCTCTGCTCAGTCCAGGGAGGGGACTTTGGGCGATCACGCGATCATCGTCGTCTAGCCCCGAGGTATCCACCGCGAAGCCGTCCTTGGTGAGTTGTTTCACCGCATCGGATACCCGCTTGCCCAAAACACTCGGGATCTTCACCTTCGACGCCACCTCCACGGAGACGGTGGGGTTGGACGGATCCAGGGCGGAGCCGGGGGAGGGGCTCACCGCCACCACTTCATCGACCACGCGGCCGGTCTGCGATACATAGGAGGCATCCCGGACGCTGATACCGGCGTCGGAGAGGACGTCTTTCGCCTCGTCGAGGCTCAGCCCAGTGATCTTCGGTACCTTGATGGCATTCGACATCACCAGGATCACCGAGTCGCCGCGGTTCAGCGAGGTACCGGAGGAGGGGATGGTCGATACCGCCTCGTCTGGGTCCACGCCCTCGTCGTATTCCTTGCGCACGTCGGAGACCTTCAAGCCGGCCCGCTTGAGCATAGCGCGGGCAGAGTCTTCGCTGCGGCCGCGAATGTCCGGCACCTCGACGGGGGCGGGGCCTTTGGACAGAATCACCGATACCGCCGATCCCACCTTCACCTCGGTGCCGGGGGAGGGAGAAACGTCGAGGACTTTGCCGGCGGGAACGGTGTCATCATAGGCGGCCTCGCCCAGCTCCCACTCCAAGGTGCGGTCGGTGACCGCCGCCTCGTATTTCAGCGGATCGTGGTCTTGGGGGATGGCGGGGACGGTCGGCTTGCCACGGGAGAGGAGTACCACGACATCATGACCGCGTGGTACTCGCTCGCCAAAAGGGGGCTGGGTATTCACCGCCTCCCCAGCCGCGGCCTCGTCGTCATAGATCTCGTCGGTACTTACCGAAAAACCAGCCTCCTGCACGGTCGCTACGGCCTGTTCTTGGTCCATGCCGAGGACCGAGGGGATATCGCCGTAGCGTCCGGAGCCGAACCACCAACCGCCCACGGCCACCGCTGCGGTGGTGAGGGCAATCACCACCAGCCATACCCAAAAACCGATGCCGCGGCGATTACCGGCGGGCCGAGACGGGCGCGAGGGCGCTGCCGACGCAGCGGGGGCCGGGGGATTATCAGGGGCATCGTAGGCGGTGGGCTGTGCCGCGCCATGCGGGGTGGGGGCGTCGGGGGCGCCCATGGGTCCTGCCGGAACCGCCGGACCTGCCGGAACCGCCGGACCGACTGGCCCGGCCGGAGGAACGGCGCCAAAGGTGCGGGTTTCCTGCGTGGTGGCGTGCGGGCCGGCCTCCTCCGGGGTATCGGGGAATTGTCCCTCGCGCGGGTGATGTGGCTGGCCGGGGCCTTCCACGTGGCCGTTGGGCCCGGGATGCATCGCGGGGCTCACCACGGTGGTGGCCCGGTGTGCGGCACCGTGGCGGGGCACGGGCACGGAGAAATCGGGAAGGTTCAGGGTGCGTGCGGCGTCGTTGACGGCGTCGAGGAACTCTTGGGCGTCGGCGAAGCGATCGGCGGGGTTGCGCGCACAGGCGCGGGCCACGAGCTCGTCGAATTCTGGGGGGACGCCGTCGATGCGCGTGGAGGGCGGCGGCACATCCGCGTGCAGGCGTGCGTAGGCGTGGGCCATGGGGTTGTCCCCAGTGAAGGGGGTATCGCCGCTGAGAAGTTCGAAGAGCACGATGCCGGCGGAGTACACATCCGAGGCGGGGCCGACCGAGGAGCCGTCGACCTGCTCGGGGGAGAGATAGGAGACGGTGCCGATGATCTGGTCGGAGGTGTGGTGGGCATGCGATGTGGCGCGCACCAGCCCGAAATCGGCGAGCTTGACCTGATGGTTGCCGTTGATCAGCACGTTATCGGGCTTGACGTCGCGGTGCACCATGCCTTCGCGGTGCGCCACCGCCAGCGCGGTGAGGACACTACGCATCACAGCGGTGGCCGCGTGCGGCGGCATGGGGCCGCGCTCGGAGAGCAGCTCGCGCAGGGTGCCGCCGGTGATCAGTTCCATGATGAGGAATACGTGATCGCCGGAGGAGTTCGTGTCATAGACATTCACGAGGCTCGGGTGCGAGAGCTGCGCCATGGAGCGGGCCTCGCGGCGAAAACGCTCCCGCGAGACGGGGTCATCCATGAGCCGATCATCGAGCACCTTTGCCGCCACGGGGCGCCCGAGGCGTAGGTCTAGGCACCGGTACACAGAGGACATTCCGCCCCGAGCGATAAGAGTTTCCACTCGGTAGCGCTGATCGAGAAGTGTGCCGACCGCCAGTTGAGTCATGGTGAATAGTATGCCTGCATTAACGAAGTTAAGCTAACCGTTTGTCGTCACTCTGTAATACATTAGGTGCCGTGAGTTCGATTCCAGTGTCCAAGGATGTTTTAAGCCCTGACGAGCCCGTGCTAGCCATCCCTGATGTGGCTGAGCGCATGGGTGTGGTGGTGACGAAGGTGCATCACCTGGTCCGCGATCATCAGCTGCTTGTGGTGCAGCGGGATGGCGTGAAATATGTTCCGGAGCGCTTCCTCAACGAGGACGGGTCGCTCAACCGCTTTGTGCCCGGAGTGATCGCGCTATTGTCCGATGGCCACTACACGGACGCTGAGATCCTGGAGTATCTCTTCAGCGCCGATGATTCGCTGCCCGGTCGCCCCGTCGACGCTCTACACGGGCATCTCGCCCGCGAGGTCATGCGCCGCGCCCAGGCTATGGCTCTCTAAACCCAGCACGCTTATTGACGCCCCGTCGCCGGCACAGCATCCTTTTGCCGCAACGCAGCCCTGCGTTCGGCTCAGGCTGTGCGGTGCTGGGGCTGTTGTCGTTCTGCGTCGGTGAAGATATAGCCGGTGGCGAAGTAAGCCACGATGGTGGTGGGCACCATCCAGACTGGGTTGTAGAGCTGGTGATTGCCGCTGCCGGTGAAGGCGAGCGCAATGATGATAGACAGCAGGGTGGTGGCCTTGATGACTCTCATCGAGGGATGGAAGGTCCCAATCACATTGAGCAGGCTGGTGTAATACCACGGGAGGGTGACGGCGTTGAATACCACTGCGCAGCCATAGGCCACGGCGATGCCGATGATATTGCGCCGATTGTTCTGGCGATAGATCCACCACGCTGCTGCGATGCCAAGAAGCATGATGACCCCGCAGATGGGGCGGGTGATGGCCAGCGCGGTGTTATAGGTGAAGTCATCGGTGATGAACAGGATCACCGGGGTGACAATGTCGGCGATGAGGGAGGGCAACGCCAGCGGGTTGATCACCTTCGAGTTCCCCGAAAGCTGCGATACCCACCCCCAGTTCGAGCCCGAGGCGGCGGTGACCGCGATCATCACCACGGCGAACTCCACCACCATCCAGGCGCCGGTAACGAAGAAGGCGATGAGCGCGCGGGGAGTAGGAGTGAGCCCCGTCCGGCGTTCGAGGACGGCCGCGAGATGGCGGGCTCCCATCCAGACGATAAACGGCAGTGCCAGCGCCGCCGTGGCCTTGAGCGAGACCGCGACAGACACCAGTAGCACGGCGCAGAGGAAGCGCTGGCGCAGCGCGCAGAGCAGGCCAAGGCTGACCAAGCCCACCATGAGCGATTCGTTATGCATGCCGCCCACCAGATGGAGCACCATCACGGGGTTGGCCACGCCCAGCCACAGAGCCAGCGCGGGCGAGCCCCCGAGGCAGCGCGCAATCTTCGGCGTTGACCACGCGATAGCGATGAAGCCGGCGATAGAGACCACCTTGTACAGCAGCACGCCAAGGGTGACGTTCTCGCCGACTAGGCTCGTAACGCCCTCGCCGATCCACAGGTGCAGCGGCCCATAGGGGGTGGTGGTGTTGCGCCAGTCGTGGCTGACTTCCAGCAGGAAGGGGCCCGGATTGACCGCGGCACCCTGGGTGTAGGGGTCGAAGCCATCGCGCAGCATCGCTCCCTGCATGAGATAGCTATACACGTCGCGCGAGAGAATCGGGGCGGCGAAAAGAAGTGGCGCGACCCAGGTGATAAGGCAGAAGCGGATCTCAGCGACTTTGTCCTTCTCGGAGAGCCGCGGATTCCACATCACCTGCCGGCCTAAGAGCACCCACGCGGCCACAGCGCCCATAATGCCGAGCCAGACGATGGTATTGGACACCCCAGCGCCATGGCCGTAGCCCATAAAGTCCAGCCCGAGTGCCTCTAACACTCCGCCGCGGTTGCGGATGGCGCCACCGCCATAGGATCCCGCGATAATCAGTACTGCTGCGGCGAGGCCGACCCAGCGCGCACGAGCCCAGTCCATCGCCACTACATCCTCCGCGCGGTCGCGCGCTCCGCAAGATCGCCGAGAATACCCTCCACCGCGGGTACCGCTGTGATGGTGGCGAGCGCCTGGTTCTTCAACTCGGTGATGTGGCTTTCCACCTCATCCACAGCTCCGGAGTCCGCGATAATCTCCGCTAGCTCCTGAATATCGGCGGAACTCTCCACCTGGCCGAGGCCTTCACGCAGCCGGGCAGCCCGCTGCGGGGCCTGAACATCGAGAATCGCGAGCGTGCGCGCCACCAATACAGTGCGCTTTCCCTCGCGAAGGTCATCGCCGGCCGGTTTGCCGGTGACGGCTGGGTCGCCGAAGACCCCGAGGACATCATCTCGCAGCTGGAAAGCTATTCCCACATCGCGCCCATAGGAGCGATAGGCGGCAATAGTTTCCTCGTTTGCGCCGGCAATAGCGGCCCCTAGGTGCAGCGGACGCTCGATGGTGTAGGCGGCCGTTTTATAGCGATTGACGCGCATGGGTGCTTCCACGCCCTCGACGCCTTTGGACTCGATGGTGATATCGAGGATCTGTCCACCGATCACTTCATGGCGCATCGCCCGCCACGGCTCACGCATGCGCCGCAGAGCGGCATCTGACAGGCCGGAATCCATCACCATGTCATCGGCGTACACCAAGGCCATATCGCCGAGCAAAATCGCCAGTGATTCGCCAAAGTGGGCGGCATCGCCGGAAAAGCCTTGCTCCCGGTGATAAGCCTCCACCCGTCGGTGCACGGTGGGGAAGCCGCGCCGAGTATCGGAGGAATCGATGATGTCATCGTGAATAAGAGCGCAGGCTTGGATGAACTCCAGGGCGGATAGGGCGGTGGTGACAGCCTCAATATCCTCGGGGCATTCGGGGCTCCGGGCGCCCATGTAGCCGGTCCAGCCAAAGAGGGGACGCATACGCTTGCCGCCGCTGAGCACGAAATCTTCCAGTACCGCGGTGCCGAGATGCACGTTTTCGTCCATTGCGAGGGAGTGGTGCTTGCGCTGTGTGCAGTAGCTCAGCAAATGCTCACGGACGACCAGAGGAATGGCCTGAATGGGGTCGGTGAACAGCTCTGAGTGAGTCGACATCACAGTCTCTCCAGATCGATAGTGGGGTATGGGGTCAGCGAGGCCCCAACCGGCGGCGAGGAGGGTCTAGGTTGTATCACTGTTGACTCTAGCGTGTGCTGCAGACATGGGGTGCGTGCGGGGCACATAATTTTCTGCGGGAATGAACCGCTCTGTTCACTTTTGGGGGCAATTCGCGCACAAAGCGGTTTGTATGTGCTTTAATGCAGCACCATGCCCACAACACAGCCGCAGCACCGTTCGGTTATCGACGCCATCACTGCCCCTCGCGATGCCCGCGTGGCCTTCTCGGTGGAATTCATGCCACCCCGCGATGACGCAGCCGAGCAGCGCATGTGGGATGCGGCGAGCACCTTCCACGACCTGGGGGCGGCCTTCGCCTCGGTGACCTATGGTGCGGGCGGGTCTACCCGCGAGCGCACTGGCCGCATCGCGCGACGGCTCTCGCAGCATCCGCTGACCACCTTGGTGCATCTGACCTTGGTGGAACACACCGCGGAGGAACTTACGTCAATCCTGCGGGAATACGCCCACCTGGGGCTCACCAATCTCTTGGCCCTGCGCGGTGATCCGCCCGGCAACCCGCTGGGGGAGTGGGTGCCCACCGAAGGCGGGCTGAACTATGCAATCGATCTCATCCGCTTAACCAAATCGGTGGAGGAGTGTCGCGACTTCACTATCGGCGTCGCCAGTTTCCCCGAAGGCCACTATCGCGCAGAGAACCTCGACGCGGACACGCACTGGACCCTAGAGAAATTGCGCGCTGGGGCGGAGTTTTCCATCACCCAAATGTTTTTTGATGTGGAGCACTTCCTGCGGCTCCGGGATCGCCTCGCTGCCGCCGATCCCGTGCACGGCTCGAAGCCGGTGATCCCTGGGCTGATGCCGATCACGAGCCTGCGCTCGGCCCGCCGCCAAGTGGAGTTGTCCGGCTCCTCCTTGCCGGCGGCGCTCGAACGGCGTTTGCTCGCCGCAGAGACGGATGAGCAGGTCCGTGCTGTGGGGATCGATGTGGCCTCCGAGATGGCCGAGCGTTTGATCGCGGAAGGGGTGGAGGATCTGCACTTTATGACGATGAACTTCGCCCGTGCCACCCAAGAGGTGCTGCACAATCTCGGTATGGCCCCGAAGTGGCAGCCGAGCGCCTAGGAAGCGGTGGGAAGGTAGAGCACCGCGAAGGGGCGGGAATCACCCAAGAAGCGAAAATTGCGCAGAAGATCCTGGAAGCCTAGAGAGCGGTAGAGGCCGAAGGCGCGGTTGTTTTCCCCTGCGGTTTCTGGAGTGGAGAGAAGAATGTGGGTGGGGGCGGCGTCGATAAACGACCTAATGAGGCGGCGTCCAATGCCTCGGCCTTGATAGGCGGGATCGACGTGAATCTCGGAGAGTTCCACATAATCGTTGAGGGTGTCTAGCTGCGGACTATGGGCGCCGTAGGTCTGGCGCACCCCGTGATAGACCTGATTGAACCACCACTGGGTGCTATTGCTGCGAAAGCCGTACACCACGCCGACGATGGAACGATCATGGACGGCGATGAAGGCGTGAAAGTCGCGGTTGCGGGAGTTATGTCGCCACGCAGAAACGCGGGAATCGGCCAAGGTGGGGTCATAGCCCATCGCGCGGATGTAGATGTCCACTAAGTGCGGGGTCAGCATGCAAAACTCGACGGTGCTGAGTTCGCGTATTTCCTCCACGGCCATAACTTTTTATTTCACCATTCTTCTCTGCGATGTGTGGCTCATTCTAGCCGAACATTGCCAGTAGAACACATGTTCGAACACGGCGGGTGGGGTGTCCTGGGTGCTCACTAATGTCACAGCTAAACAACGCACCAGAACACTCAATAATTAAGGAGCAGCTCATGGCCACCCCGATCGTATCCTCCACCGTCTCTTCCCTTCGCCCCCGCGTTCCGAATAGTGTCCGGCTTTTCCGCAGTGCCGTGGACAATTATGAGGCCGCGCAGCAGGCGCTGCTGGACGATAAACTGCTCGATGCTCTCGAATATGGATACCGCGCGGCGCTGCGCCTCGCGGGAGCGCGGGTAGCAGATAGTCCGGTGGCGAAGCGGCGGCGGCTGCCGCGTTCCGCTTGGGATCAGCTGCGCCTAGTAGATCAGCGCGGGGCCGAGTATGCGGATCTCTTCGAGGCGTTCTCCCGGGTGAGGCAGCGTGCACTTAATGGTCTTGATCGGCGCATTTCTCCAGCCCGCGTGGGCACCTTGATACGGCTGGTAGAGTCCTTCCTAGACGATGTAGATGAGCAGCTGCATCCCACTTCCACCGCAGCCTAGAAGTTCGGCCGCACTGTCGCCTAGCGGCGGCTAGTGATGGCGGGGCGTGTGGGGCTGTCGGGGGTGGGAGTGCTGCCGGTGAATGGTGATCGGAACAATTCACGGCAGTGAAACGTTGTTGTATTTTGAAGACCCATCAGCGGCAGGTGCTCTGCACATGGAGCCCAGCCACACACCCGCCCGGGAGGAACAGTGTCGCTTTCAGAGCAGGAGAAAAAGCTTCTCCGTGAGATTGAGCAGTCACTACTTGCAGACGATCCCAAGTTTGGATCCTCGATTAAAGAGGAATCCGCTTTCGGTGGTGGTTCCGGATCGCTGAGCCTGCGAGGGATTGCCGTCGGCGTCATCGGTCTTCTTGTGCTGATTGGTGGCATCGCGCTGAGCCAGGCCAACCTGTGGTTCATCGCTCTCGGCGCAGTGGGCTTTCTCATCATGTTTGGCGCTGGCCTCTGGATGCTGCGTAGCGGTGGCGATGGCGGCTCGTTCGATTCCGGTCCGAAGCTGCACACCGTCAGCAGCTCCCGCCCTGCAGCCGCACCGAAACAAGACACGAGCTCGATGGAGGAGCGTTTCCGCCGCCGCTTCGGCGAGCATTAATCTCCGCCGGTGATCTCTAGGGGGCTAAGGGTCTGACGCTCCCACCCAGCGCGCACCTGAAGGTGCGCGCTTTTTTCATGCCCATACCGCGCGCCATCGGCGTCGACGCACCCCTATGGCGCTGCCGCACTGCGCGGCTTCCCACTTTCTCCCACCACGATCCCCCACTGCGCCCCACGCGGAGCTCCCCACTGAGTAAAAAGTGAAGATAGTGCGGCTGAAAAGCGAAAAGATAGAGGTGGTGCGTATGGGGATCCTGGGGGTCAAGACCACTACAGTCACCTCTCGTGTCCTATTGTGACGTTCTGAAGTGCCCTCGCGCACAGTGTCTCCCACTGTGGTCGAGAGAAAAATACCGCCATGAACAGTGGTTTTAGTGAGAAGAAAAAGAAATGGGCGGCGCAGGCTGTTAAAAGTGGGGGAAAGTGGGGTATTGTGGGGCCTAGGTCAGCTGGCCGGCTCATTGTGGCCGCTCGGCGGGCAGGAAATTGGATATCGAAGGCATGCGAGATGTGCACCTGAGTGCCGCGTTGAACGAGGTATCCCGCATCACTGGGTTTCGAGGTGATTGACACGTAAAGGAGGCCAATAAACCCATGTTTCTTGGCACCTATACCCCGAAGCTCGATGACAAGGGACGGTTGACGCTGCCGGCAAAGTTTCGTGAGGAACTTGCGGGCGGCCTCATGGTTACCAAGGGCCAAGATCACAGCTTGGCCGTGTATCCCCGTGAGGAGTTTGCCGCTCGAGCACGCAAGGCAGCGGCGGTGTCGCGTACCAACCCAAAGGCGAGGGCGTTTATTCGTAACCTCGCTGCGAGCGCGGACGAGCAACGCCCTGACGGGCACGGCCGAATTACCCTTTCGGCGGCGCATCGCGAGTATGCGGCCTTGAAGAAAGAGTGCGTAGTGATCGGCTCGGTCGACTTCCTAGAAATCTGGGATGCCGAGGCATGGGCTGCGTACCAGGCCGAAACTGAGGATTCCTTCGCGGATGCAGAGGATGACGTTTTGGGCGGCTTTATCTAACACGAGGCCCGCTGTCGACCACGCGCACGCGGTGTGTGTAGACCTCCGGCTGAGGTTGAAGTTCTGGTGTACTTCCCCGATACCAGAATGTTCCCTCGGACGGAGCTCTATATACACCGCCGACGTGTCCGGTGAGACCACATCTATTTGCCTGCACGACTCATAGCGAGAGGGGGTGCGATCGCGCACCATGACGGCACAGCACACACAACAGGAACACGACGTGGATACAGCCAGCGCCCAAGCGCGGGAGCTCGACGCCAATCATGGCCATATCCCCGTGCTGCGTGATCGTGTCACCGAGCTGCTCGCTCCCGCGATCGAGGCTTCCGAGAATCCGGTGGTCGTGGATGCCACCCTCGGTGCGGGTGGACACACCGAGCACCTGCTGTCGACCTTCCCCAGCTGCTTCGTTATCGGCGTGGACCGCGATGCCCGCTCCCTAGCTGAGGCCACCGCTCGGCTCGAGCGCTTCGGCGCTCGCTTCTGCCCGATCCACGCCCGCTTTGATGATCTGGGTGAGGAGATCGATCGCTCGACGGCGCCGGCCGCTATCCGTGCCCAGCAATACGGCCTCACTGGGGCGCTCGCCGACCTAGGTGTGTCCTCCATGCAGCTCGACCAAGTCGATCGAGGTTTCGCCTATAGGGTGGACGCCCCGCTGGATATGCGCATGGATAATAGCCAGCGTTTAACCGCGGCGGATGTGCTCAACACCTATAGCCACGGAGATCTCGCGCGCATCCTCAAAACCTATGGTGACGAGCGTTTCGCGGGCAAGATTGCCAGCGCGATCGTGCGGGAGCGCGAGAAGGAGCCCTTCCAGTCCTCGGCGCGGCTCGTGGAGTTGCTGTACGACACCATCCCCGCGGCGACCCGGCGTACGGGCGGACATCCAGCCAAACGCACTTTCCAAGCCCTGCGCGTGGAAGTTAATGCGGAACTCGAATCGCTGGAGAACCTCATCCCGGTGGTGACCGAACGCCTCGCCCCGCACGGGCGAATGGTGTTCATGAGCTATCAGTCGCTCGAGGACAAGATCGTGAAAAAGGTACTCACCGATCTCACGACCTCCACCACTCCGCCGGGGCTACCCATGGATCTCCCGGGAACCGCTCCGTCGTTCCGCTTGCTCACCCGAGGCTCGGAGAAGGCATCCCCCGCGGAGATCGAGGTGAACCCCCGCGCCGCATCGGTGCGGGTACGCGCCGCTGAAAAAGTATCGGAAGAAAGGCTCTAAGACATGACCCTCACCGCAGGAACTCCCGTGCGGCGTCCTCGGCGCAGCGCGCAGGATGGCTCGGGCCAGGCAGAGCACGATGCTTATCGGCCCTCCCCGCGTTGGGCAAATTCTTCCCATCGCTCGCGGGATTACAGCACGAGCACTTTCAGCAGCGTCGATACGCTCGAGCGCGACAAGGACACCGCCGAGCGGGAGTCGTTGAGCACGCGGTATGGTCACCGCGCCACCACATTGCGGCCGCAGGCGCCGGCGGCGCCGAAGCCGCAGCGGAAGTTCCAGCGCAGGCTGGGCAGCCAACAGGTGGTCTCGGTGCGCGGCCGCCGCGTGGAATCCCCGCGCCCAGACCAGGGCGTGGTGCGCACCTTGGTGTTCTTCCTCTTGCTCAGTGTGCTCGGTGTGGTGGGCACGATGTCGCTCTCCGGACTGAACACGGAGCAGACCTTTACTATTCAGCGTCTCTCGCAGCAGGACGCCCAGCTGGGTAATCAGCTGGAAACCCTGCGCCGCGATGTGGAGCAATCCCGGGCCGCCGCCGATGCGGCCGCCACGGCCGCCGATCACAAGATGGTGATTCCCGGCCAGCCGGGTGCTCTCGACGTGCGCAGTGATGGGGTAGTGGAGGAGAAGCTGGCTCCCAACCCCAATGGGAATTTGCCGATCATTGACGTCAATAAGGGGCAGGGCCGGCCGAACCGCGCCAGCAGCGATCCCAACCGCACCGAGGAAATGCGGGATCGTCTCGAAGCCGTCGCGCCGCGTAATAACTCGGTGAATGATGGTGTCGCCGAAACGCGCGAGACGCCGAATAGCGGTCAATCCGGTGCGCCGCTCCCCTATGCGGGGCGCTAGGCGGTTTAGACTGAACCCGACCTCTATAGACAGGGCACTAGCTGTAGTTTTGAGGCTAAAAGCCCTGTCTTGTCAGTTCCAAGGCCAGCGTTTTCTTAAGGGTAGTGAAGGAGTCTCGGTTCGTGAGTGAATCATCTAGGCCGCGCCGCAGGGAACCCCGCCGCCCGGTTCGCCGCGAACGCGGTGAGGCGGCCGACGTCTCGGCACGTTCTCGCCGCCGACGCCCCCAACTCGACGATGCTCCCCGCGCCCCTCGTCCGGAACGCGGGTCGCAGCCGCCCCAGGCCACCTCGCGTTTCTGGACGTGGCTCAGCACCAGCGGCCCCGTGAATCTGAAAAAGCGCCTCGGCGTGGCGCAAGTTTTTGCGATCCTTCTCGCCGTGGTGCTCATCGGCCGACTCGCCCTCGTGCAGGTCGTGTGGGGCCCGGAGTTTGCGGCCAAGGCGGAGGCCCAGCGCAGCCGCCTCTATGTGGATCCCGCGCGCCGTGGTGCGATCGAGGATCGTCATGGCCACAGCCTTGCCTCGACCATGCAGGCCCGATCGCTGACCGTCTCACCGAAGCAGTTCCGCGAGGAAGAGCGCGAACGCCAGGACTATAAGCTCTACGAGGCCGGCGGCTACAACGATATGAGCGAGCAGGAACGCGAGCAGGCCATCGCGGACAACGTCGATAAGCAATTGGAGAAAATTGCGCAGGAGATTCCCGCCACCATCAAGGAGGCAGGGGCCAGCGCGGAGGACGTGAAGCCGGAGGATATCCTCACAAAGCTTGAGGCCGATTCCACGTATGAAATCCTCGTGCGCAATGTGGATCCGGATGTGGCGGCGGAGATCGTCGACACCTTCCCCGGTATTGCCGCGGACTATCAAGAGATTCGCAACTATCCCAATGGAGCTATCGCCCAGAACGTGGTGGGTAAGACCAGCATGGAAGGCGAGGGCCAGTTCGGCTTCGAGCTCTATGCGGACGAGAATCTGGCGGGGAAGGATGGCTCCTCCAAGGAGGATGTCTCCACCAATGGCCAGGCCATTCCGGGCACGCTTCGCGACGTTGTCCCGGTACAGGATGGCGCCAGCTATGAGCTCACACTGGATCTGGATCTGCAGACCTATGTGCAGCAGCAGGTACAGCAGGCCAAGGATATTTCCGGCGCCGAGAGCGCCCAGGCCATTGTGCTCGACGCCCGGAGCGCCGAGGTGCTCGCCATGGCCAATTCCGACACCATCGACCCCAATGGCGATATTAAGAAGCAGCTCGAGGAGGGGCGGAGTTTCACCAACTCGACTATCTCCAATCCCTTCGAACCGGGCTCGGTGGCGAAGATCATCACCGCCTCTGCGGCGATCGACAATGAGCTGACCACCCCAGACGAGGTGCTCAGCGTGCCCGGCTCTATCGACATGGCGGGCGTGACCGTGCGCGATGCGTGGGAACACGGCACTGTGGGCTTTACCACCACCGGTGTTTTCGCTAAATCCTCCAACGTGGGCACCTTGATGCTTGCCCAGCGCGTGGGGGAGGACCGCTTCAATGACTATCTGCACCGTTTCGGCCTCGGGGAAGCCACGGGTGTGGAACTGCCCGGCGAGACCGCCGGCCTGCTGCCTGCCCGCGAGGACTGGGGTGGCGGTACCTTCGCCAACCTGCCCATCGGACAAGGTATGGCGATGTCGCTGCTGCAGATGACGGGGATTTATCAAACCATCGCCAATGACGGCGAGCGCATCCAGCCGCGGATCGTGAAATCTAAGACCGATGCCGAGGGCAATGAGGTGCCCATTGCGGCGCCCGAGAGCGTGCAGGTGATGAAGCCCGAGGCGGCCAAGGTGGTGCGCAATATGTTCCAAGGCGTGGTGCAGGGCGCCGATGGCGGCCAAGCCGGTACCGCCCCCGATGGGGCGATCGAGGGCTATCAGATTTCCGGCAAGACCGGTACCGCGCAGCAGATCGATGAAAACACCGGCGCATACTCCAATTCGGATTATTGGATCACCTTTGCCGGCATCGCCCCGGCGGATGATCCCCGATATGTCATCGGCATCATGCTCGATGATCCAGAACGGGGCGTACACGGCGGCGGTGGCGGCACGGCCGCGCCCCTGTTTAAAGACATTGCGCAGTGGTTGCTGGCGCGGGATAATGTTCCGCTCAGCCCGCCGCGCGAGGGCAACCTTGTGCTTCAGGCCTACTAGGCACAGGTTCCGCTCCACCCGCAGCGGGCGGTGCAGGCGGGTGCGGCATCGCCCGACGGTTGCGCTTAAAGTAGAGCGCAACCGAATGAGCACGACGGAGCCGGCAAGCAGCTCGGCACCGTATAACTGAATAGCGCTAGAGACTAATGAGCCCTATATATCAAGGAGGAAACTGCGCGTGGCACTGAACTTTTCTGAGGTCCTGAACCTCAGCGGCGGCAGCGTAATCAATGAGCCCAGCGAGGCTCTGAGCGTGAGCGAGATTGGACTGGATTCCACCCAGCTGCCCGCGGGCGCTGTGTTCGCGGCGCTTCCCGGCACTCAGGTGCACGGCGCCACCTATGCCGGCAGCTGCGAGGCCGCGGTGATCCTCACCGATCAGGCCGGCGCCGCTATTCTCCGCGACGCGGACGAGACCCGCCCCATCATCGTGGTGGAGGACGTGCGCGAGATCCTTGGACCGGTCTCTGCGGCCATCTATAACAACCCCTCGGAGAAGCTCAGCATCATCGGCGTCACCGGCACCTCCGGCAAGACCACCACCAGCTACATGCTGGAAAAGGGGATGATGAAGGCTGGGCATCGAGTGGGGCTGATTGGCACCACCGGTACCCGTATCAACGGCACCCCGGTGGCGACCAAGCTCACCACCCCGGAGGCCCCGACGCTGCAGAAGCTCTTCGCCACCATGGTGGAGGAGGGCGTTACGCACGTGATTATGGAGGTCTCTAGCCACGCCCTCGTGCTCGGTCGCGTCGCCGGCACGCACTTCGCTGTCGCCGGCTTCTCCAACCTGTCGCAGGATCACCTCGATTTCCACCCCACGATGGAGGAGTACTTCGAGGCCAAGGCCCTGTTCTTTGATCCTTCCAGCACGCAGCACGCCGCCCAGACAGTGGTGTGCATCGATGATCGCTGGGGCGAGTCCATGGCCGAGCGTGCCGGCGAGTCCGTGCTGCGCGTGGCCACCCACGGCCAGAGCGCCGAGGTGACCGCCTCCGATATTGAGGTCTCCGCCACCGGCTCCCAGCGTTTTACTCTCACCGTGGATGGCGCCGCCCACACCGTAGAGCTGCCGCTGCCCGGCCGCTTCAACGTGGCAAATGCCGCCCTAGCCATCGCCTGCGCCCATGCCGCTGGCGCCGATGTGGACCTAGTGGCCCAGGGCATCGCCGAGGTGGCCGTGCCCGGCCGCATGGAATCCATCGATGAGGGCCAAGACTTCATGGCCGTGGTGGATTATGCCCATAAGCCGGGGGCGATTGCCGAGGTGCTGGACACTGTGCGTGCCCAGATCTCCGGTCGGGTCGCAGCGGTGATTGGTGCCGGCGGCGATCGCGACGCCACCAAGCGCCCGATCATGGGCGCCGAGGCCGTCAAGCGCGCCGACTTTGTGGTGATCACCGATGACAACCCGCGTTCCGAGGAGCCGGCGTCCATCCGCGCCGAGGTCGTGCGCGGCGCCACCGAGCAGCAGGCCGAGACCCCGGGCGCCGAGGTGACTGAGATCGGCGATCGTCGCGAGGCCATTATCGCCGCCATCAACTGGGCACAGCCGGGCGACGCGGTGGTGGTGTGCGGCAAGGGTCATGAGACCGGCCAGCTGATCAAGGGCGTCAACCACCACTTTGATGATCGTGAAGAGGTCCGTGCCGCACTGCAGCAGCGCGGTACCGAGAGCAAGTAAAGGCCAGCTGATGAAGACGTACACGCTCGCGCAGATCGCCGAGATCACCGGCGGGGAGCTTTCTGCCAGTGCCGATCCTGAGTCCCTCGTGACTGGGCCTGTGGAGTTTGACTCCCGCAATGTTGCCCAGGGCTCGTTATTTGTTGCCCTGCCCGGGGCGAATGTGGATGGCCACGACTTCGTGCCTACCGCCCTCGAGTCTGGGGCGACGGCCGCCCTCGTGGCCCAAGAAGTCGAGGGGCCCGCGATCGTGTTACCGGTGACCGAGCTGGACCGCAGCATGGACAACGCCTATGCCTTCGCCGTCGATACCACCGGCCGCACGGAGGCCGTGGTGGGCGGGTTGGCGGCGCTGGCCCGCCGCAATACCGCGGAGTTGCAGCAGCACGGGCTGAAGGTGGTGGGTGTGACCGGCTCCGCCGGGAAGACCTCCACCAAGGACTTCCTGGCCACGTTGCTGCGTTCGGTGGCGGAGACCGTCGCCCCGCCCGGGTCTTTTAATAACGAGATCGGTCTGCCCTATACCGCGCTCAAGTGCGATGAGGACACCACCTATCTCATCAGCGAAATGTCTGCTCGCGGGATTGGGCACATTCGCCATCTCACCGAGATCACTCGCCCCGATATCGCGGTGGTGCTCAACGTGGGCAGCGCCCACCTGGGTGAGTTTGGCTCGCGGGAAAATATCGCCACCGCTAAGGGCGAGATCATCGAGGCCCTGCCCGCCGACGGGGTCGCGGTGCTCAACGCCGATGATGAGCTGGTGGCGCAGATGGCGCAGACGACCGCGGCGAGGGTGCTCTTTACCTCGGCCGCGCTCGACGGGCGCACCCCGAAGCCGCAGGCCGATATCACGGCAACCGAGGTGCACGTGGATGAGCTGGCGCGTCCGCGCTTCGTTCTCACCACCCCGAGCGGCAGCGCCGATGTCCAACTGCAGGTCAGTGGCGAACATCAGGTGTATAACGCCCTGGCTACGGCGGCGGTGGGGCATGCTGTGGGCCTGGAATGCGCGCAGATCGCGGCGGCTCTGAGCGCCCACACGGCGGCCTCGGCGAACCGCATGGCCATCACCACCCGCAGCGATGGAGTGGTGATTATCAACGACTCTTATAATGCCAACCCAGACTCCATGCGCGCGGGCATCAAGGCGCTGGCCTCCACGGCCGCCGCCGCGGGCACCGGCAGCTGGGCGATCTTAGGACAGATGGCCGAGCTGGGCGAGGATGCCATCAGCGCCCACGAGGAGCTGGGCCAGGTGCTGGTGGATCACGACATCGATCACCTCATCACGGTCGGTACGGATGTGAACACCCACGCCCTTGCCGGCGTGGCCGAGGAGCTGGGTATCGACACCCATATCGCCGAGGGCGTGGACGGGGCGCTGAATATCATCGCCGCCGGCGTCGAGCCGGGCGAGGTGGTGTTGGTCAAGGCGTCCAATGCCGATCGGCTGTGGTACGTCGCCGAGCAATTGGCGCAGCTGAGCAAGAGCCGATAAACGCCAGAACAGTCACGAAGGTATAGAAAGAAACGCACGGGTAGATTACGTCATGACGCAGATCATCATCAGCGGGGTAGTGAGCTTCCTCATTGCCATTTTCCTCACCCCGGTGCTCATTCGTCGCTTCTCGGCCGAGGGGCTGGGCCAAGAGATTCGCGAGGATGGACCGGCCTCGCACCTCCGTAAGCGCGGCACGCCCACCATGGGAGGTATCGCGATCCTCGCCGGTATTCTCGGCGGCTATGTGGTCGCCACCATCGTGGGCGCGATCACCGGATCCACCGCCTTCACCGCCTCCGGCATCTTGGTGCTGTTGTTGACGCTCGCCCTCGGCGGGCTGGGCTTCGCCGATGACTACATCAAGCTGGCGAAGGGCCGCAATCTCGGCCTGAATAAGAAAGGCAAGCTCTTCGGGCAGCTCGCAGTCGCCGTCATCTTCGGATTCTGTGCGCTGCGCTTCGAGAATGACCAGGGCATCAGTCCCGCGTCCACGCACCTGTCGTTCATTCGCGATATCGACACCTTGGATCTGGCTTTTGGCGGCGGCATCCTGGGCACCCTAGTGTTCCTCGTGTTCATCTACATCCTCGTGTCCGCCTGGTCGAATGCGGTGAACCTCACTGATGGTCTCGACGGACTCGCCGCCGGCTCCACTGCCATGGTGATGGTGGCCTATACCACCATGACCTTCTGGCAGTTCCGCAACTCCTGCGATGTCGCCGTGCAGCCGGGCTGCTATTCCGTGCGCGATCCGCTTGATCTCGCCATGCTCGCTGCGGCCGGCGCCGGCGCTTGCGCGGGCTTCCTGTGGTGGAATGCCGCGCCCGCCAAGATCTTCATGGGCGATACCGGTTCGCTCGCGCTCGGTGGCCTCGTGGCGGGACTGTCCGTGGCCTCGCGCACGGAGCTGCTCATGATTATCGTCGGTGCGCTCTTCGTGATTGAGGTCGCCTCGGTGGCCATTCAGATCATCGTCTTCAAAACTCGCGGCACCCGCGTGTTCCGCATGGCCCCCTTCCACCACCACTTCGAGTCCGGCGGGTGGGCTGAAACCACCGTTACCATCCGATTCTGGCTGCTCGCAGCCATGGCCTGCACCGCGGGCATGGCGCTGTTCTACAGCGAGTGGCTCACCAGCGCAGGGGTATAGCCTTTCATCATGTCTGCAGATCAGCTCTCCCACCCATCCACCGCTGACAGCTCTGGGCTGCCGGAGTTTCTCGCAGGGCCCATCCTGCTGGCTGGGGCCGGCATTTCGGGCCGCGGCTGCGCCAGACTCGTGCGTGCCCTGGGGACGGAGATGGCGATCGCCGACGATAACCCCGCCGCAGCCGATGCCATCGCCGAGCTCGGCGCCGAAGCCCTCAGCACGGCGGCGGCCCGCGCCCGCCTCCACGAGTTCTCCTGCGTGATCACCTCGCCTGGATGGCGCCCCGATTCGCCGGTGCTTGTCGACGCCATCTCCGTGGGTATTCCCGTCCTTGGCGATGTGGAATTCGCCTACCGGGTCGACCGCGCCGAGATCTTCGGCCCGCGCCGCACCTGGCTGGCGATCACCGGCACCAATGGGAAAACCACCACCACCGCCATGCTGGCGGCGATGATCAAGCGCCATAATCCGGCCTCGGCGGCGGTGGGCAATATCGGTATTGCCATCCCCGATGCGCTGCTGGCCACCCCGCGCGTGGAGGTCGTGGTAGCGGAGCTCTCGAGTTTCCAGCTGCACTGGACCAGCGAGTTCACCCCGGATTGTGGCTGCGTGCTCAACCTGGCCGAGGACCACATCGACTGGCATGGCAGCTTCGCTGACTACGGCGCGGACAAGGCACGGATTCTGCGCGGCGAGTTGAGCGTGCTCGGCGTGGACGATGCGCATGTCCGCGCCATGCAGCCCCAGGCTGCCGGGCGCACCGTGGGCTTTACTCTCGCCGAGCCCGCCCCCGGGCAGGTGGGGGTGCGGGAGGGCTGGATCGTGGATCGAGCGTTTCTGCCCGCAGCAGCCGACGCCGAGGAGGGCATTCCCATCCGCCCCATCGAGGGGATCTCCCCCGCAGGGCGCGCCGGTCAGCTCGACGCCTTGGCCGCTACTGCCATGGCCCGTGCCCACGGCGTTGCCCCCACCGACATTGCCGCCGCTCTCGATAGCTTCGGGGTGGCCGCCCACCGCGGCCAGGTGGTGCACCAGGTGGCTGATGCTGCTGGGGCTATCACCGTGATTGATAATTCCAAAGCGACCAATCCCCACGCCGCCGACGCTGCCCTCAAGGGCTTCGAATCCATCCTGTGGGTGGCCGGAGGCCAGCTCAAAGGCGCGGATGTCTCCGCGGTAATCCGCGCTCATGGCGAGCGCATGGTGGCCGCCGCGCTGCTTGGCGTGGATGCCCCGCTCATTGCCGAGCAGCTGGCGCTGCACGTGCCCGAGCTGCCGGTCTATGTCTCAACCAGCACCGATAAGCATGAGGCCATGGCGGAGATCGCTGCTTTTGCCCGCGAACACGCCGTGGCCGGTGTTGACGTGATCTTGGCGCCCGCTGCGGCATCATTGGACATGTATAGCGGCATGGGCGAACGTGGCGATATCTTCGCCGAGGCCATGCGTGCCGCATTCCCCACAACTGGAGGTGGCAATGTCTAACGTGCTCACCAGCGAACACGGCGGCCGACGGAAGTATTTTCACGTGGCCCTGCGGCCACTGCTGGACTACTACGCTGTCGCTTCCATCGTGGTCATCCTCGCCTTCTTCGGCATTTTGATGGTGGCCAGCTCCTCCATGACATGGTCGGTGCTTGAGGGAGCCTCCGTGTTTGGCACGGCGATGCGCCAAGCCGTCATGGTTGGCGTGGGCTTCGTGGCGATGTGGCTGTGTCTGCGTCTGCGCCCTCAGTCCATTCGGCGCAGTGCCCCGTGGGTGCTGATCGTGTCCGTCCTTTTATTGGTACTTGTGCTCGTGCCTTCCATTGGTACCGGCCTGGAAGAGGTGGGGTCCCAATCCTGGATCGTGCTCGGCCCCATCCGGCTCCAGCCCTCGGAGCTGGCCAAGGTGGCGATTGCGGTATGGGGCTCCGCGTGGCTAGCGGACTGCCCTCCGGAGAAGAAGAAAATACGCTTCATCGGTTTCATCGTCATCGCCCTGCTGATGCTTGGGCTCATTCTTTTGGAGAAGGACGTCGGCATGGCCCTCGCCTTCCTCGTCGTGGTGGGTGTGACTCTGGTGTTTGCGGGATTGGATCTGCGCTATATCGTGTTCACGGCTCTCGCTACCGTCATCGGATTGGCGCTGGCAGTGAAGAATTCCTCGGGTTTTCGTTCCGATCGCATCTCGGTGTTCAAAGACGCCTTCTTTGGTCACTTTGATGACACCCGCGGCGCCGCCTTCCAGTCCTACCAGGGCTATCTCTCCCTCTCCGATGGTTCCTTGTTCGGGGTGGGGCCGGGGCAGTCTCGCGCCAAATGGTTCTATCTGCCGGAGGCGAAAAACGACTTCATCTTCGCCATTATCGGCGAGGAAACTGGGCTGCTGGGCGCCACCATGGTGATCGTGCTCTACGCCGCACTCTGCGTGCTCGGCTTCCGCATCGCGCTGCGCAGCAATAACCGCTTCCTGTCCTTGTTGGCGGCCACGCTCACCGGCTCCATCGTGATCCAAGCATTCATTAATATCGGCTATGTGATCGGTCTGTGGCCGGTGACGGGTATTCAGCTGCCGCTGATCTCCGCGGGCGGAACCTCGGCGATTATCACCCTGGCATCCATGGGCCTGTTGTTGAACTGCGCCCGGCACGAGCCGGAGGCGATCTCCGCCCTGCAGTCCCACGGCCGGCCGTGGTTCGACCGGCTGCTCATGCTGCCCGAGCCGATGGTCACGGGCGTGTCCGTGCGCGAGGGCCGGGGCGAGTCGCCCCGCAGTGGGGGAGAGCACGAGCAGCGTGATGCCCGGCCGAGCTCGCGGCGTCGAGAAGCGCTCACCCGGCACAGCGAACGCGATCGCGTGCGCCGCTATGGCGAACCGCTCACCCATGTGCGTCACCGTCCTAGTTCCCAAAATCGGCAAAGGTAGAAAGGCCTCATGAGCGAGACAACACTATCCGTGGTGGTGGCTGGCGGCGGAACCGCTGGCCACATCGAACCTGCCCTCGCTGTTGCTGATGCACTGCGGGCGCGGGAGGAGAACATCCGTATTACGGCCCTCGGCACCACTCGAGGACTCGAGATGGACCTCGTGCCCGAACGCGGCTATGAGCTGCGCACCATCCCACCGGTACCGGTGCCCCGCAAGCCCAGCATGGCCCTAGCCAAGCTGCCGTGGCGAGTGCTGAACTCGGTGCGCGCCACCACCGCGGTACTCAAGGAGGTAGACGCCGACGTGCTCATCGGCTTCGGCGGCTATGTCTCCGCGCCCGCCTATCTGGCGGCGCGACGCCTCGGCATCCCCTTCTTCGTACACGAGGCCAATGCCCGCGCCGGCATGGCCAATAAGCTGGGCGTGCGTCTCGGAGGCACTGGGTTGAACGCGGTGGCCGAGTCCGGCATCCCCGGCGATGTGGTGGGCGTGCCCATCCGCAGCGCCCACGCCCATACCCGCGGCACGCAGGCACAGCAGGAGGCGCGGGAGAGCTTCGGTCTGGATCCGCAGCGCCGCACCCTGCTGGTCACCGGCGGCTCCCAGGGCGCGCGCTCGCTCAACCATGCCGTGGCCGAGGGACTCGAGGAGCTCCTCGCCGGCGAGGTGCAGGTGCTACACGCCTATGGCAAGAAGAACGAGGCCCCCGCGGCCCGTGCCGGCTATGTGCCGCTGCCGTATATCACCGAGATGAACAAGGCCTATGCGGCCGCGGATATCATCTGTTGCCGTGCCGGCGCGATGACGGTGGCCGAGGTAAGTGCCTCCGGCACCCCCGCCATCTACGTGCCGCTGCCGCATGGCAATGGCGAACAGGGATTGAATGCCCAGCCGGTGATCAGTGCCGGCGGCGCGACCATCATCGCCGATGCCGATCTCAACGGCCACAGCCTCGCCACCCAGGTGCTGGCAATCCTGAGCGATGAACAGCTCTATGAGGCCATGGTGCACTCCACCGACCAGGCCGGATTAGGCAGCGCCGCTGAGGACATCGCCGAACGTATCGTTCAGGCCGCACGCGGCTAACATCAACCCTAGGGCGCGCCGCGCCGGCCACAGGAGGACTGTGGCGGCGAGGTGGCGTCGTCACGAGCACAGAAACACACATAAGCGAGGAGAACAGTGGTGAGCGAGCAGACGGTGGACGCGGACCTAACGCGGGTGCACATGATCGGAATCGGCGGTGCGGGCATGTCCGGCATCGCGCGTATCTTGCTGGCACGAGGATCCGAGGTCAGTGGATCCGATGCCAAGGATTCTCGGGTGGTGTTGGCGCTGCGCTCCATGGGCGTGGACATCTCCATCGGCCACGACGCAGCCAATATCGACCGGGAGGGCACGCCGCCCACGGCCGTGGTCACCTCCTTCGCGGCGATCCCCCAAGATAATCCCGAGCTGGTGCGCGCCCGCGAGCTCAATATTCCTATTCTGCGCCGTTCGGAAATGCTGGCGCTGCTCATGGACAGCCACGATCAAATCCTCTTCGCGGGCACCCACGGCAAAACCTCCTCCACCTCCATGGCGGTGGTGGCCATGCAGCAGGCAGGCATGGATCCCAGTTTTGCTATCGGGGGCCAGCTCAACAAGGCCGGCACCAACGCCCACCATGGCACCGGCAGCTGCTTTGTGGCCGAGGCCGATGAGTCTGATGCCTCGCTGCTGCAATACCGGCCCAAGGTGGCCGTGGTGACCAATATTGAGCCGGATCACCTGGACTATTTCAAAACTCACGACGCCTATTTCACCGTCTTCGACGATTTCGCAGCGCGGCTTGTCGACGACGGCACGCTGGTGGTGTGCCTCAATGATGAACACGCCGCCGCGCTGGGGGAGCGGTGTGCGGCTAAGGGCACTACGGTGGTCGGCTATGGCACCCGCGAGGCCTGTTCCATGCACCCAGACGTGCCGGCCGGCGCGATTATCGAGGAGCGCACCACCACGGTTTACGGCACCCGCGCCCGGATTCTCCTCGAAGATACGGTTGTGGACGTCACCATTCACGTGCCCGGGGAGCACATGGTGCTCAACGCTGCCGCCGCATTGCTCGCCGGACACGTCGCCGGTGGCGATGTAGCAGCTCTGGCCGAGGGACTCAGCGAGTTCACGGGGGTGCGCCGCCGCTTCGAGTATCACGGCACCGTGGCCGAGGGGCCGGCTCTCGGAGTGAGTGTCTTTGATGACTATGCGCATCACCCCACCGAGGTCTCCGCCGTGATTCGTGCCGCCCAAGACAAGGTGGGGGCGATCGGCCGAGGCAAAGTGGTGGTGGTATTCCAGCCGCACCTCTACTCCCGCACAATCGAGTTCGCCACAGAGTTCGCCGCCGCCTTGTCGCTGGCAGACGCCGTGGTGGTACTCGATATTTTCGGCGCCCGCGAGGAGCCCGTAGAAGGCGTGAACGGCAGCATCATCGCCGATAAGGTGAGCGCGCCCTGCCGCTATGTGGATAGCTTCGCGGAGGTACCCGGAGTGGTTGCCGAGCTCGTGAACCCGCACGACATTGTGCTCACCATGGGGGCGGGCTCGGTGACGATGCTTGCCGACGAAATTCTCGAGGGCCTGAGCAGCGCCACTACCACAGCAGAGGCGGGAGAGTAAGTGAGCCGCAGGAGGATTGTCCAAGCTTTCGGCGCGGTGATCGCCCTGGGGGCAGTGGCAGTGCTGATCTGCGTGTTTTTTCCCATTATCACCGTCTCTCAGGTCTCGGTAGAGGGAAATAAGGAAACCTCCACGGAGGAGGTGCTCGCCGCCGCCGGTGTGGTGGAAGGGGAAAACTCGCTGCGGGTGGATACCGCCGGTGCGGCGACCCGCGTCGCGGAGCTGCCGTGGGTGAAATCTGCGACGGTGGGCCATTCCTCGCCCCGCGGCATCGAAGTCCAAGTGGTGGAGCGCGAGCCCTTCATTTTCTCCGAACAGGCCGATGGCGCGCATCTCGCCGACCGCGATGGGGTGCCCTTCGTGATTAGCGATGATCCGCGCGGAGCGATGAAGGTCGTGGGCATGAGTGATGACAATCCCAAGATTTATGCGGCCGTCGTTGGCGCTGTGAACGCGTGGGAGGAGATCGCCGGCGACCAGCGCGGCCTGCTGCGCTTCGTGGAGGCCCCGAGCCCCTTCGAGCTGACCTTGCACTTCGAGAACGCCGAGATGGGGGCGAAGGCCGTGTATTGGGGCTCGGCCGAGGATGCCACCAATAAGGCGCGGGCTACCCGTGCGGTGCTCACTCGCCCCGAGGAGTGGTGGAATGTTACCAACCCCAACATGGTCACGACCCGCTAAGCGAAAGCCCACGTCAGAAGTCTAAAGTTGAGCTTTAGGGTTAAAGACACGCCGCGCGAATGTCACCCTCAAATGCGTATGTGTCGACCATGATGGACTTACATTGTTTCAACAGTATGTGGGCTACACCTGAGCGCACATAAAACTAGGATCACACGAGAAAAACCCGAAAGGCGAGCCTTATAACCATGACCTCACCGAACAACTACCTCGCCGTCATCAAGGTCGTCGGTGTCGGCGGCGGCGGCGTCAATGCCGTCAACCGCATGATCGAAGAGGGCCTGGCGGGCGTTGAATTTATCGCCGTTAATACCGATTCGCAGGCTTTGCTCTTCTCGGATGCCGACGTCAAGCTCGACATTGGCCGTGAGGCCACCCGTGGCCTTGGCGCCGGGGCGAACCCCGAGGTGGGTCGCACCTCTGCCGAGGATCACAAGTCTGAGATCGAGGAATCCCTGAAGGGCGCCGATATGGTCTTCGTGACCGCGGGCGAGGGTGGCGGCACCGGCACCGGCGCTGCCCCGGTGGTGGCTAATATCGCCAAGAAGATGGGCGCGCTCACCGTGGGCGTTGTGACTCGCCCCTTCAAGTTCGAAGGCCGTCGCCGCATGCGTCAGGCGCTCGAGGGCATCGAGGCATTGCGCGACTCCTGCGACACTCTCATCGTGATTCCTAACGATCGCTTGCTGCAACTGGGCGATGCCAACCTCTCCATGATGGAAGCCTTCCGCTCCGCGGACGAAGTGCTCTACAACGGCGTGCAGGGCATTACCCAGCTCATCACCACCCCGGGCATTATCAACGTGGACTTTGCGGACGTGCGTGCCGTGATGTCCGATGCCGGTTCCGCCCTCATGGGTATCGGCTCCTCGCGGGGCGATAACCGCGCGGTGGCGGCAGCAGAGCAGGCCATCAACTCTCCTTTGCTGGAGTCCACCATGGAAGGTGCCAAGGGAGTGCTGCTCTCCTTCGCCGGTGGTTCCGATCTTGGCCTGCAGGAGGTCTACCAGGCCGCAGAGATGGTGGAGAGCCAGTCCGATCCGGATGTGAACCTCATTTTCGGAACCATCATCGACGACACCCTCGGCGACGAAGTGCGCGTCACCGTGATTGCCACGGGCTTCGATGATGCCGCCTCGGTGGCCGATAACGATAACGTGCGCCAGCCCGCGGAGCGCCCGGCTGCCGCCAGCCCCACCCCGGCACCGCGCCAGAACGAGGGCATGTTTGGTCGCGGCGAGCGTGCCGAGTCCGGCGAGCGCCCCGCCCCCGAGCGTGCCGAGGAGCCGGACCGCGAGCACCGCGCCTACGATGACCGCGCCAACCAGGCGCGCCACCGCTTGGGCAGCGATCGCTCCCCGGGGTTGTTTACCCACAATGACTACGAGGAGCGCCCCGAACCGCGCCGCTCGGAGCCTCCGGTGGATGACCTCGACATTCCCGATTTCATGCGTTAGGAACTGAAGCAGTTACGTGACTATCGATACTCGCCCCGTCCGCAAGGTTGTTACTAGCCGTGCCGGCGGGGCTTCGGCCTTCCCCTACGACAGTTTTAATCTTGGCGATCACGTGGGCGATGATCCGCAGGCTGTCGCCGCTAATCGTCGCCGGCTTGCCCGCATCATCGGCCTCGCCCCGGAGCGCATCGTGTGGATGGAGCAAATCCATTCCCCGACAGTCGCCGTGGTCGATGGCCCGCAGGAGGAGCCGGTGCCCGCAAGCGACGCGCTGGTGACCACCAGCGCCAACCTAGCCCTCGCCGTGCTGGTGGCTGACTGCGTGCCGGTGCTGCTCTCGGATCACCATGCTGGGGTGGTTGCCGCTGCCCATGCCGGCCGGATGGGCGCGCGCAATGGCATCGTCCGCCGCACCGTAGAGACCATGGTGGAGCTCGGGGCGCGGCCGGAGGCCATCCATGTGCTGCTCGGCCCCGCCGCATCGGGGGCACGCTATGAGGTGCCGCCAGAAATGGCCGCCGATGTCGAGTCCCGCCTGCCGGGCAGTCGGTGCCGCACCGCCACGGGGACCACGGGGCTGGATATTCGGGCGGGTTTGGTAGCGCAGCTGCGCGCGCTGGGCGTGCGCGCCATTGATGTTGATCCCCGCTGCACCATTGAGGACGAGTCGCTGTTTTCCTATCGCCGTGCCCAGGGGCCCACCGGACGCCAGGCGGGACTGGTGTGGCTCACTGGCAGTGCCGCGGCTCACGCCCACGAGCCACGCTGATCGTAGGAGGAAAGAATGAGTGAAGAGACGATGACTAGGCGCGAAGAACTCGCCACCCGGCTAGAGCGGGTGCGCGCCACCATCGCCGAGGCCGCCGCCCATGCGGGCCGCGACGCCGCTGAGATTCAGTTGCTGCCAGTGACGAAGTTTCATCCCGTCTCCGATGTGGCACTGCTGCAGGAGCTCGGAGTCACAGCGGTGGGGGAGAACCGAGACCAAGAGGCCAAAGAAAAGAAGGAAGCCCTGCCGGAGATGTCCTTTCACATGATCGGGCAGATCCAATCCAAGAAGGCCAACTCGATCGCCCGCTGGGCAGACTGGGTACACTCCGTGGATTCGGTGGCCATCGCCGAGAAGCTAGATCGCGGAATGGAGCTGGCCATCGACCGTGGCCAGCGCCAGGAAGGCGCGGTGCTGCACTGCCTCGTGCAGCTCTCCGCCGATGGCGATAGCGCGCGCGGCGGCACTCGGCTGGATCAGCTGGCAGAGATCGTCGACATGCTCGAAGCACAGCCCCGCACCCGCTGCGGCGGGTTCATGTGTGTGCCGCCGCTCGACGCCGATCCGCGCGAAGTGTTTGAGCGCGGCGCCGCGGTTGTGCAGCGCTGGTCGGAGCAGCTAAGACGGCGCTTGGACTACTCGGCAGGCATGAGCGCGGACATGGTGCACGCAATTGAGTCGGGATCGACATTTGTGCGTGTCGGAACGGATATCCTCGGCCCGCGGCCAGTAGTCTAACGATAGAAATTACGCGGTTGTGAGCCTCGCGCACTCTTGGTTACACCCCAATTGACCAGCACAATCCCTCCACATAGATCTAAGAAGAGGAACACCACACGATGTCGAGCTTGAACAAGTTCAAAGAGTATTTCGGACTCGGCCCCATCGCCGATGACATGGATGACGCCTACTACGGCGACGAGGCCGGCTACCAGGAGCGCGGCTACGCCGAGCGCCCCTATGGTGAGGATCGCTACAGCGAGCGCTACGGCCGTCGCTACGAGGAGCCGAGCCGAGAGTCCGAGGGCTACTACGAGCGTGACCGTGACCGCTCCTATGCCTGCGCCATCGTGCCCGTGGAAATCTCCAGCTACACCGAAGCCGCGCGCATTGGTGAGCCCTTCCGTGATGGCGATGCCGTGGTGTTCGATATCAGCCGCATGAATAGCGAAGACGCCCATCGCGTGGTGGACTTCGCTGCCGGCCTCGGCTTTGCGCTGCGCGGCACCATGAAGAAGGTTGCCCCGCGTGTCTTCGCCCTCATCCCGGACGGGGCACACGTCTCCACCACCCAGTTGGAGCGCACCGCCCGCGTCTAATACGCCGGCCGCCCCACGATCTTTTTTCGCCCACCGACGCTCCTCTTTTCGTTGGTGGGCGTAGTACTAGCAGCAGTGTGCAGCATGTGCGCTCGGCTGTGCGCCGCGCCTAGAGTATGACGTTCGCTACACTCCGCGGCGACTGGTCGGCTCGCACGGGGCGAGAAATATTGTTCCTCGGCACGTGAGATACGTTAGGCTCTACACCCGTGACTACAGCTTTTATGATTCTGCTTTGGGCGATCCGCATCTTTCGCTATGTGCTCATCGCCCGCATCCTGATTGAGATGGTGGTGTCGTTCTCGCGCAGCTTCTCTCCGCCGCGCTGGTTCTACTACATCGCCGAGCCCATCTTCATGGTCACCGACCCACCCGTGAAGGCCCTGCGCAGGATGATCCCCTCGGTACGCATGGGCGGAGTGGCTCTGGACGTCTCCGTGCTGGTGCTGTTCATCGGCCTCATCCTGCTGGAGTACATCGTCATCGCCATCTATAGCGCCGCGTTCGTGTAATTTGTGCAATTCTCGACGGTTTCACCTCCCACCCCGTACACTCGGGATATCAGCTTCACTGCCGTGAGGCTGTGGCCCGGTATACGGGGTGATGTTCTGTGTAGAGCATGAGAAATCGGATACTACGATGTGGCTAGCGGGGGTAACCTGCGGGCAGAGTCCTCGCGGACTCGGCAGCAAATTGCGTAGACATCCGAAATCAAACCCGTATATTGTGTTAAGGTGCAGTGCACCTTGAGGGAATCTGCGTAAGATAACGTAATAAGAGAAAAACGTAGAAATATAGATTCGACGGAGGCAGATCCCCCGTCGGTCGCGAAAAATTTTCAAAGCTGCGAAAGAGTGTCTAAGCATCCTGTACGGCGCCAGAGCGGCTGAGAGAATTTTTAAGATAGAGAAACTAACGCGAAGGGAATCGTCAATGCCGCTGACTCCAGCCGACGTGCACAATGTTGCCTTTAGCAAGCCGCCGATCGGCAAGCGAGGCTACGCTGAGGATGAGGTTGACCAGTTCCTCGATCTCGTCGAAGACACTCTTGGTCAACTCCAGGACGACAACGATGCACTGCGTGCACAGGTGGAGGAGCTCCAATCGGAGCTCGACTCCGCCGACAGCGTGCGCGGTGGCGCAGTTGCTGCCAGCCCGGCGGTCAACGAGACCGAGCTGCGCACACGCATCGAGAAGGAGCTCGCCACCAAGTACGAGTCCCAACTCGCAGAAGCCAAGAAGCAGGCCGAGTCTGCCCGCAAGGAGGCCGAAGAGGCCCGCAAGGCAGCAGCTCAGGCCCGCGACAAAGCTGGCGCTCAGCAGCAGCCGCAGCAGCCGGTCTCCGTGGCCGCTGCCGCAGATGATCAGAACGCTTCCCCCGAGACCCACATGCAGGCCGCTCGCGTCCTGGGTCTGGCTCAGGAGATGGCCGATCGTCTCACCAACGACGCCCGCAACGAGTCTCAGTCCATGCTGGACGAGGCCCGCGCGACCGCCGAGAAGACCATCAACGAGGCCAACGAGACCTCTCGCCGCACCCTGGGTACCGCCAAGGACCAGGCCGCAAAGACCATTGCGGAAGCCAACGAGAAGTCCGAGCGCATGCTCTCCGACGCCAAGCAGCGCTCCGAGACCATGATCCACGACGCCACCGCGCAGTCCGATGCCAAGGTCAAGCAGGCCGAGCAGAAGGCCTCCAGCCTGCAGACCGAGGCCGACCGCAAGTACAGCGAGACCATGGCCACCATGAAGCAGCAGCAGAGCGTCTACGAGAACCGTATCGACGAGCTGCGCGTCTTCGAGCGCGAGTACCGCACTCGCCTGAAGAACCTGCTGGAGACCAAGCTGCAGGAGCTGGATACCACCACCACCTCGGCTCCGAACCCCCACAACGGTTCGAACAACTAGCAGTTTTTGTAGCTACAGGCCCCACGCACCGATGTGTGTGGGGCCTTCGGCATGCTCGCTTGTCGACGCCACCCTGGAGGCCGGCAGGCCTTGAAGTCGCTCGTAACGCCGGGAACGTGGGGCAGTGGGGTTAGCTCTGGTGACGGCGTTCCGCGGAGTGGCTCGAGTGGCGAGGGGAAGAAACGCGGAGATACAGCGGGAGCACGGCGAGGAGATAGAGCATCCAGCCTGCTATCTGGAGGTGCGTGGGGGAGAGGTTCAGCTTGAACATGGACTCGGCCAGAACAAACCACAGAGTATCGGTGCGCAGGAGAAGATTACCGTTGTCGAAATACCCCGAGACGTCATAGAGCTGACTACTCCAGCCGGGCAGGAGCGAGGCCGCCTGAAGATCCCCGAGGCCGTGGGAAACGCTGCCCGCGGCGGCCAGCAGGAAAAGAGCAGCCATGAAGCGAATGCATACGGAAAAATTCATCCAGCCGATGCCGGTGTAGACCAACCATCCAATGACTGCCGAGGCGATCAACCCCGCCACGCTGCCCGCAGCAGGGGCCACCACACCGTCCGTGTGGACGGCTTTGAGGGCAGAGCACACAAAAAGGGCAGTGTCTGTACCGAGGCGGGCGACACTGATGATGGCCAGCACCAGCACCCAGATCGTGCCCGTTGGGGTGAGTGCGGCTGGTGGATCATGCCGGTGTTTGTTGCTGCGGGAGTGCGTGGCCAGCCAGAAAATCAGCCACGTCACCACACCGGCGGACACCACAGACAAGACGCCGCTGAGCAGTAAGTGGGCTCGGGCCGACGCAGCATACGGTCCCCATGTGGCAACAGCGCCCAGCAGCAGCGACAGCCCTGCGGCCAGGGTCAGGCCCAGCCACAGCCGTGGCAGAAGATCGCGGCGACCGGCACGGGTGATAAGGGCAATGAGCATCCCCACGATCACTGCGGCCTCGACCCCCTCGCGGAGGCTAAAGAGGAAATTCGCCAGAAACACCTGACACTCCCTTATGCACGACATCGCGTAGCCCTCATAGGCCCTCAACACTTATCCGAGGCCGAGTCAAAAGTAGCCTCGGCGCGATTGTATTCTTCAACGCAGGCTTACCTAAAAGAGCAGGGTGACGGTGGGCGCATGTGGGGGGGTGGTGCACACTCGGGAGCGCGGGTGGCGTCGTAAAGCACAAAACAGCCCCTCACCCTCTACAATCCTGCCTATGATGCTTCTCGCTATCGTGCTCGCCCTCGCAAGTTTCTTTCTGCTTGTTCTCACTGTGCAGACCGAGGAGATCATTTTCGCTTACCTTCTAATCGCTACCTCCATCGCAGGCATCGCGGTGTGGGGGATCGATACATGGCGCTACGCGCGGCGAAAGCGATAGCCACCGTCGCGCGGCGACGGGCGAGGAAAACCGAACTATCGCTGAAGGAGAATTCTCCGATATACTTGCTCGGAAGCATCACATACGAGGGGTGAACACCCCGTGACGCAACACAAGGCGTTGATCCGGCCATCACCGGGGAGCTGCTGGAAGAACCCCGCTACGGCGGCAAGTAGAACCAGCCGACGAGGGTCGATAATCCTTACACAAGACAAACGAAGAGGCGCGCGCCCTCCTGGGGTGCACGCAAATAGGGTGGTACCGCGGGTACCCAGGGCAGAGATGCTCAGGGAAACTCGTCCCTAGGCGAATAACACCACACGCATAACTGCCCGGAATTGTCTTTGTAAGGAGCCCACATGACCACAGGCGACAGCTCATCGAAGAGCAACGTAGGCGGAGTCTATCCCCGCGTAGACATGAGCGGCGGAAGCAGCCGATTCCCCGACATGGAAAAGAACGTTCTCGACTACTGGAAGAACGATCGCACCTTCCACGCCTCCGTTGAACAACGCGAAGGCGCCAAAGAATTCGTTTTCTACGACGGGCCTCCCTTCGCCAACGGCCTGCCGCATTACGGCCACCTCCTGACCGGCTATGTCAAAGACATCGTGCCCCGCTTCCAAACGATGAAGGGCAAGAAAGTCGATCGCGTCTTCGGCTGGGACTGCCACGGCCTGCCCGCCGAGCTCGAAGCAGAAAAGCAGCTCGGAATCACCGACAAAGGTGAGATCGAAGACATGGGTTTGGCGAAATTTAACGAATACTGCGGCACCTCCGTGCTGCAGTACACCGAAGAGTGGAAAGAATACGTCACCCGCCAGGCCCGCTGGGTGGACTTTGATAACGGCTACAAGACGATGGATCTGAACTACATGGAATCCATCATGTGGGCGTTTAAAACTCTCTACGAGAAGGGCCTGATCTACCAAGGCTTCCGCGTGCTGCCCTACTCGTGGGCCGAGCACACCCCGCTGTCTAACCAGGAAACCCGCCTCGACGACAGCTACAAAATGCGCCAAGACCCCACCCTGACGGTGACCTTCCCCATCACCGCAGCCCACGGCGACGCCAACCCCGAGCTCGTGGGCACCCAGGCACTTGCATGGACCACCACCCCGTGGACTCTGCCGTCCAACCTGGCGCTCGCTGTACACCCCGACGTCACCTACCTGCGGGTGCGCGTCGGCGACGACGGACTGGAAGAATTCCGCGGCGCGGACTTCCTGATCGCCGAAAACCTGCTGGGGCAGTACACCAAGGAGCTCGGCGAGAATCACGAGATCGTCTCTACCCACCCCGGAAACGAACTCGTTGGCCTGAGCTACGAGCCGATCTTCCCGCACTTCAAGGACCACCCCAACGCTTTCCAGATCCTCGGCGCCGACTATGTGACCACCGAGGACGGTACCGGCATCGTTCACCAGGCCCCCGCCTTCGGTGAAGACGACATGAACACCTGCTCGGCCAATGGCATCGACGTGGTCATCCCCGTGGACATGGACGGTAAGTTCACCAACGCTGTGCCCGAATACGAGGGACAACTGGTCTTCGATGCGAACAAGCACATCATCAAGGACCTCAAGGCCGCCAAGCGCGTCCTCCGCCACCAGACCATCGAGCACTCCTACCCGCACTCCTGGCGCTCTGGAGAGCCTCTGATCTACATGGCGCTGCCCTCCTGGTTCATCGAGGTCACCAAAATCCGCGACCGGATGGTGGAACTCAACCACGACCAGATCCGCTGGGTTCCCGAGCACATTCGCGACGGCCAATTCGGCAAATGGCTGGAAGGCGCACGCGACTGGAACATCTCCCGCAACCGCTACTGGGGATCGCCCATCCCAGTGTGGGTCTCCGACAACGACGAGTACCCGCGCGTTGATGTCTATGGCTCCCTCGACGAGCTTGAACGCGACTTCGGTACGCGACCTACGTCGCTGCACCGCCCCTACATCGACGAACTGGCCCGGCCCAACCCAGACGATCCGACCGGGCAATCCACCATGCGGCGCGTACCAGAAGTCCTTGACTGCTGGTTCGAGTCCGGCTCCATGCCGTTCGCACAAAAGCACTACCCCTTCGAGAACAAAGAGTGGTTCGACACCCACAACCCGGCCGACTTCATCGTCGAGTACTCGGGCCAGTCGCGTGGCTGGTTCTACACCATGCACGTCATCGCTACTGCGCTGTGGGACAAGGCCGGCTACTCAAACGTGGTGGCCCACGGCATCGTGTTGGGTAGTGACGGGCTGAAGATGTCCAAGTCCAAGGGCAATTACCCCAACGTGAACGAGGTATTCGACCGGGACGGCTCCGACGCCATGCGCTGGTTCCTCATGTCCTCACCCATTCTGCGCGGCGGTAACCTCATCGTGACCGAGCAAGGAATCCGCGAGGGTGTGCGCCAGGCACTGCTTCCGATGTGGAACGCCTACAGCTTCCTGCAGCTGTACAGCTCCACCTCGGCGCGCTTCGACACCAGCTCGTCAAACGTGCTGGACCGCTATATCTTGGCTAAGACCGGTGATCTCGTCGAGGCAGTAGACAAGGCGCTCGATGATCTGGATATTGCTACCGCTTGTGATGAGGTGCGTTGGTTCTGTGATGCTTTGACCAACTGGTATGTGCGTCGCTCTCGTGACCGTTTCTGGGCGGGCGATCAGGAATTCCCGGAGGCATTCAACACTCTCTATACCGTGCTTGAGACTCTCACGCGCGTGGCCGCCCCGCTGCTGCCGATGGCTACTGAGGTGATTTACCGCGGTTTAACCGGTGAGCGTTCGGTGCACCTGACTGACTTCCCGGATGCGTCGCAGTTCCCGCGCGATGAGAAGCTTGTTCAGGCAATGGACGAGGTGCGCATGGTGGTATCGGCTACCTCCTCGGTGCGTAAGTCGCACAAGCTGCGTAACCGCCTGCCTTTGCCGAAACTCACCGTGGCTGTGCCGCACGCGGAGCGCCTTGAGCCTTTCGCGGACATCATTCGTGATGAGGTGAACGTGAAGGAGGTTGAGCTCACTGACGATGTGGATGCCGTTGGTCGATTCGAGGTCGTGGTGAACGCACGTGTCGCTGGTCCGCGCTTGGGCAAGGATGTGCAAAAAGCAATCAAGGCGGTCAAGGCTGGAAACTACTCTCGTTCCGGCGACACCGTGGTTGCCGATGGCGTCGAGTTGCAGCCGGGCGAGTTCACCGAGAAGCTAGTTGCGGACAACCCCGAGTCCACCAACCAGATTGCCGGTATGGAGGGGCTCGTGGTGCTCGACATGACCCTCACCGAGGATTTGGAGGCCGAGGGCTGGGCCAACGATGTAATCCGCGGTATTCAGGATGCTCGTAAGGCCGCCGAGTTTGAGGTGTCCGATCGAATCACTGCCGTGTTGTCGGTTCCGGAAGACAAGCTGGAGTGGGCGACTAAGCACAAGGACACCATTGCTGGTGAAGTTCTGTGTACGGATCTGTCCATCACTGATGATGCTCTCAAGGATGGCCATCCTGTTCTCGACGGCGTGTATGTCTCCGTGAAGAAGAACGAGGCATAGTAGCCGCGTCACCAAGCCCCGCTTCGGCGGGGTTTGTTGCGTTTGTGGGGCTGGTTAGCTGGCATAGCGCCATTCCGTGGTCTCCTCTGTGCGCAGGGGTTGGGGCCATGGTTGCTGCCGGATACGTGCCCCCGCTGAGCGCTGAGCGTCGGGGGAGTCGTTGAAGGTGATGGTGGGGGTGGGGTGCGTGGCTGTAGCGGGGTAGGTCACGCCCACACGGCCCGTGCGGGGATCCCGTACCGCGTGGGTTTTGTGTGGGTTGCTGCGCGAGTCGTCGTTATCGCTGTGGTGTTCGGGACAGAGCAGGGTGAGATTCGGGAGCTCGGTTTGTCCTCCGTCTTTCCACGCGAGCAGGTGGTGGACCTGGCAGCGGCTCGCTGGTTCGTTACAGTCTGGGTGCGAGCACACCAATTCGGAGGCGAGCAGCGCTATGCGGTCGCGGAAGCTGGCGAGACGTTCCACCTTGCGGACAGACAGTGCTTGGCCTGTCTCTGGGTCGTGGACGCACACGAAGCCATATTTCTGCTCGGCTACCTTGAGGACGTCTGGTGGGCTTAGGCTCACGCCAGTGTCAGTGGGGAAGCTGACGTTGGCGGCTTGGTAGTCCTCGATGTCGAAGTCCTTCGCTGAGATGGAGATGGCAAAGACGCCCTTGTTTTGGTGTGAACCGATGGCTGAGTCGAAGGCGTCGGCCATGACCTGGTTGAGGCTGCGGGCATCGTCCTTGTCGCGGGTGGTGCGCAGATGCTTGTCCATGTGGGAACGCAACTTGGCGCAGGTGCGTGGCGGCAGATAGCCGTGAATACGCTGCCCGCCGTGTTTATCGGGCTTGGATACGGTGACGAAACGGTTGCGTTCGGCGTGCTCTTTGTCGGGTTCGAGCGTGTCGTTGAGCGAGGCTACCTTCTCGCGGAGGAAGGAGCGGGTGGCATTGAAGCTATGGCTGGCGGCGTAGTCGATGGCCTCAGCACGCAAGGTTTCGGTTTGTAGGGAGCTGTGTGCCATGAGGTTGAGTAGCTGCTTATCAATGAGGGTGCGTTTTTCTGCGCCAATGTGCTGGGTGAGCAGTTTCTTGCGGGAGATGGCGCGCAAATCGATGGCAAGACCCACATCTGCCTTGACTTCGGCGTCGAGAGCGGGATCGGTTTCGGCCGCTTCGACGCGGGCATCTTTCACGGGACTGTATAGCCGGCTCGCCTCGCCTATAGCAGCGGTAATTTTTCTTCCTGACCAGCCCAGATGCTCGCGCAGTACGCGGCGTGGCTTATTGGTCCCAGCGACGTGGGTGAGGTTTTCTTTGCCCGCGAGATGGCAGAGCAGAATGTCTAAATGCGCTTGTACAGCCTTGTGTTTTTCTAGCTCTACGAGCGCCGGCAAACTCTCGGCGAGGCTCAGGGTTCCACCCTGGTCGAAGTCAAAAAGTTCGACGAGCTCCTCATAAGCGTCGCCGATGACGCGAATGAGCTGGTGACAGCGTTGTACAGACATGATGGTGTTCTCCTAGAGGCGGTAGTTCTTGGGGTGTAGCCGAAGACTAGCGACCCCAGGCGATCTCGGCTTGGCAGAACGCCTGATATGCGGTGCGCCTGTGGAATACTCAGCTTTGGTCTGGGGTTATGCACAACTGGGGCGTACCGCCTCACCCAAAACGACGGTGTGGAACTAGACTGCGATGTTTGGTCAGGCTCCTGTGTGGGTACATCGGCAGGAGACGTCGTCGATAAGCGCATGAGAAAGATCTGGAAAACTCGAAGGTATGAGACGTTGGGTGCTGCACATCGACATGGATGCGTTTTATGCATCCTGTGAGCAGCTAACGCGGCCCACGCTGCGCGGCCGGCCCGTGCTCGTAGGCGGGGTGCACGGGCGCGGTGTGGTGGCCGGGGCGTCCTATGAAGCGCGCACGTTTGGTGCGCACTCGGCCATGCCGATGTTTCAAGCAAAGGCCATGGTGGGCTTCGGGGCAGTGGTCGTGCAGCCGCGTCGGGCCGTGTACAAGGCAGCATCGGCGCGCGTATTCGAGATCGTGGCACGGCGGGCCGGCGTTATTGAACAGCTCTCCATCGATGAAGCTTTTCTCGAACCCCACGAGATACAAGGCGAGGAACCTCACGTTGTGAAAGCCTGGGCCGAACAGCTGCGCGAAGAAATTCGCGAAGAAACAGGCCTGCCCGCCTCGATCGGGGCCGGGAGCGGTAAACAATTCGCGAAAATCGGCTCAGGTGAGGCGAAACCGGATGGCGTCTTCGTGGTTGCCCAGGAAGAGGAATCAGCCATGTTCCATCCCTTGGACGTGGGCAAACTCTGGGGGATCGGTCCTGTCTCAGCATCCAAGCTGCGGGCGCTCGGGGTGGAAACGATCGGTGACTTCGCGGCACTCAGCGAAGAAGAAGTGGTGATAAGCCTCGGCCGAAAAACCGGCCTCGAATTGTGGAATCTTGCGCGCGGACACGACCACCGTTTAGTCAAACCGCGCGCGATTGCGAAACAAATCTCTCAAGAGCACACGTATCCGCTGGATCTTGTCACAGTCAATGATGTGGACGCTGCAGTGGAGCGCGCCGCGAGCGGAGCACATCGACGGCTACTCCAGGATGGCCGCGGCGCCCGTACGGTCACAGTGAAATTGCGTATGGCGGATTTTCACATCGAGTCCCGCTCACACACGCTGAACTATGCCACCGATGATTTCGACACTTTGCACGCGGTGGCCAAGAAAATGGTGCGCTACCCAGATGAACTCGGGCCGATCAGGCTCGTGGGAGTGTCGTTTTCCGGCTTGGAGGCTGCACGCCAAAACGTCATGTTTCCAGAGCTTGATCAGCGGGTCCTGCCGCCCGCGAAGTTTGACGATACTGAGGTGGGCGTTCGGGATAGTTCTTCAGAGCCCGCTCATGACGGCGAAGAATCCCCAGAACCAGAGCCGGACAGCCCCACCTGGACCGCCACCCAGGACGTGGTACACCCCGAGTACGGTCACGGCTGGGTACAGGGCTCTGGACACGGAATCGTGTCGGTGCGTTTTGAAACTCGCACGACAACGCGTGGGCTTACGCGAAGTTTCGCCGTAGATGACCCGGATCTTCAGCCTGCCAATCCACTGGCCTCCCTGGAGTGGGAGGAGTGGTTGGCCGAGTATGAAGAAGACATGGATTAACTAGAACAGCGTCGCGGGGTGAACGCCGGTGGCAATAGCAATGGCAAGCAGAATGCGTGCCTGAGCTGCGCGGAAGTACTGGGATCCCAGGGCTCCCTTTTGGAGCAGGGTGGCGCCGCCGCCGGCACCGCCATAGGAGCCGTGCACGTCGCCGCGGGGGACGCGGGTGGTGATTACCACGGGTGTGCCGGCGTCGAGGGCTTCGCCGACGGCGATGGCGAGTTCTCGGCCGACGTTGCCTGCGCCCATGGCTTCAATGACGAGGCCGTCGGCTCCGTGCTCGAGGGCGGCGTCGACAAGCGTGCGTGGCGCGCCGGGATAGGCGGCGATGATATCGACGGAGACATCAGCCAGGGACGCGAGGGGCACAGGTTCGGCACGGGTGGGTTCTTCGGGGGCGTTGGTGGCGAAGGCAAGGTTGTCGCTGGTGTGCCATTTGGTGGCGCCGCGTGCGGGGATGACGGCGTGGCCGAACACGATAATGACGCCGATGCCGCGGGCGCTGGAGTCCATGGCGATCACGACGGACTCGAAGAGGTTGCCGATCCCATCGGAGTCGGGGTGGTCGAAGCTGCGTTGGGCGCCGGTGAAGACCACGGGGCGGGGATCATCGTGGAAGGTGTCGACGGCAATGGCGGTTTCTTCCATGGAGTCGGTGCCGTGGGTGACGACGACGCCGGTTACCGTGGGGTCGTCGAGGGCGTCGTGGACGGCGGCGATGATGGCGTCAATATCGGCGAGTGTCATCGCGGACGAATCGAGGCGGTCTAGTTCCCGCACCTCAAGCGCTAGCTGTGTGTCTTCGAAGCGTTGGGCGACCGGTTCCAGCAGCTCGGCTCCGCTCACTGTGGGCAAGAGCACTCCGTCGCGATCGGTTGTGCAGGCGATCGTTCCGCCCGTGGTAATCACAACAATCTTGGCAGCTGGGGTAGTGGCGTGCTCCGCAGTGGTATCGGTCTCGTTAGTCATGCATATAGCGTGCCACACCGCCGCCGCGCCGCGGGCGGAAACGCCTCGATAGCCCGCTGCCGCGCTACTCCGAACAGCGACCGTGGCTCCTATCGCACGCCCGCACCCGCCATTCGGTGCTTATCGACGCCGTCCAGGATGTGGCCATTCACGTTGGCCCGTGTAGAATCCAAGTACTAGATTTTCCGCCCGAGACCTGCATGAAGCGGCTCTAAGCTGCCGCTGAGAAGGGACTGAGATGGCTGTGTCATCTCGTGATCTACGGTCACTGATGGTGCCCGTAATCGTGGTTCCTACCCGTGTGGACGCGCCAGCGCCACGCCGAGTGGCGCTGGGTGGACAATCACAAAACTGACCTACACAGTCAAGGACTGAGGAGAGTAGTGAAACTTTACAAGGCACGTGCACTCGCACTAGTCACCACCGCATCGCTGGTGCTGGCAGGGTGCGGCTCTGAGGACAGCGATTCCAAGGAGACTGAGACCAGCTCCAGCACCAGCTCCTCGACCGCCGCTGTCGAACTTCCCACCTTGGAACAGCTCAACGGCGTTCTGGCCCGGGCAACCGATCCGAACTTGCCCATCGAGGAGCGCGTGCTCACCGTGCAAAACGGTGACCAAGCCCCCGAGCTGTTCGACGTCATGACCCGCTCTAAGCAAGAGTCCGGCGCCAACTTCCAAGTGGTGGACCCGATCCTGCCCGGCTGGACCCCAGATAGCGTGATGGCCACCATCCACTTCACCCTCCCGGATCGCGAGCCGCAGATCGCTGAGGGCGTGGAGTTCGTCAACGAAGACGGCCACTGGAAGGTATCCCAAGACTGGGCCTGCACCGTGGTCAACAGCACCGTCGCCCCGGAGGAAGTTCCCGCATTCTGCAAGGAGCTCCCCGCCCCAGCACCGGTGCCCGAGGACAACGCCCCTGAGGGCAAAGCACCCGCCCCTGAAGGCGAGGTTCCTCCCGCACCCGAGGCCGAGGTTCCTCCCGCACCGGAAGGCGCCCCTGCTCCGCAATAAGCTGACACGGCGAGTTCATCGCCGCACAGCACATGGCCCATCTCCCCGCGTCGGGAGGATGGGCCATTATTGTGCGCTCTATTCGGGATGCGGTGCGGGAATATCGATCACGCGATGCTGCCACCGCCGCTTGATCCACCGATCGTGGGTGGCCAGCAGCAGCACCCCCTCATAGCCGTCCAGCGCCTCCTCGAGCTCCTCGGCCAAGGTGAGGGAAATATGGTTGGTGGGCTCATCCAACAGCAAAATATCCGGTGGATCCGCCAACACGATCGCCAACGCTACCCGGCGGCGCTGCCCCAAAGACAGTTTTTCAATCGGGCGCCTGGCGGCTTCCTCACTGAGCAAACCCAGCTCGGTGAGGGAAGCGGCGCCCTTGGGTGCGTGATCGGCGTAGATGTCATTGGCGCTGCGGAATGGATCGTCCCAGTCGGTGTCCTGCTGCATCCAGCCAACGCGGAGATCATCGCCGATGATCAGATTGGGGTTCTCGTCATCGGTGGTATTCGCGATTGCTTCCAGCAGCGACGATTTTCCGGCGCCGTTCGGGCCGGTGATGAGAACGTGATCTCCGTGGCGAATCTTTGCCGATAATGCGTGGTCCATGCGGCCAGCAATGGTGAAATTACGAAAAATGAGTGCGTAGTCCGACCCAGTGGTGGTGAGAAAGTGCTCCGGCAAACCAGCAAATTCGAGCCGCTTCGGCGGCGCGGGGATCTCCCGCCGCTCGAGAGCGTCGAGGCGATTGCGGGCGGTGCGTATGCGCTGCCCGTGCACTTTGGCTGCCTTGTCGGCGTAGAACTTGGCTGATGAGCGAGTTTCTGTTTTGGCTTCTTGGCGGGAAAAGAGATCGGTTTCGCTTACTTGCACCCCGGCTTCGAGGCGGGAGCGTTCTGCTTCCTGGATTCGGTAGTCGTGCTCCCATCGGGCGCGAAGTTCTTTGCGATAGGCGAGGTATTCGGAGAAACTTCCGCCAAACACCACGCCTTGTGCGAGATTTTCACCTTCGCCGCCCTCCGGCCCGAGGGAATGATCGAGATCGACGATGTGGGTGGCGACTTTGTCCAATACCCAGCGGTCGTGGCTGGCCATCAGCACGGGCCCGTCGAAGGACCGGAGTTCGTCGATGAGGAAGTCGCAGGCGAGATCGTCGAGGTGGTTGGTGGGCTCGTCCAAGATGAGCGCGTCGACGGGCCGGAGCAGCAGTGCGGCGAGGGCGAGGCGGCGGCGTTGCCCGCCGGAGACGGAGCCTATGGGGGCGTCGAGATCAACTTTGGCCAGCCCCAAGCCGGCGAGGACTTCTGCGATACGGGCGTCGAGGGTCCAGACCTGGTGGCGTTCGGCGGCGGCGAGCAGAGTGTCGAAGCGTTGCGCGAGTTCGGCCGAGTCGGGGTGGGTGGCGAGTTCTTCGGAGACGCTGATGATGTCGCGCTCGATGGCTTTAAGCTCGCCGATCGCGTCGGAGATGATAGAGCGCAGGGGAGCGGTGGGCGGCCACGATACTTCTTGGGTGAGGTAGCCAGTTTTGGTGGGGGTGATGATTGCTCCCACATCGGGTTCGAGGCTGCCGCTGATCAACTGCATGAGCGTTGATTTTCCGGCACCGTTTTCGCCGATCAGTCCGGCCACCGCGCCGGCGCCGACGGCGAAGGACACATCGGTGAGGACGCGGTGTGCCCCATAGGAAAAGCTGACACCGTCGACGGCAATATGGATGTGTTTAGACATGGGCTGCTCCTCATCGGCGGGTGATGGTGTCTACCCCACAGCGCGCAGGCGCGTTGAGACGTCGCCGGCGCGCGGGCTGGGCGCGCGGCGACTGCTGTAGTGGGGTGACACCCAGTGTTCTATGGGGAAGAATACTCCACTGCGCTGGTGAGATCTTGAATCACAGCCTGCTGGTCCTCGCGTGCCGCATGGGCGGCGTAGACCAGTCGGGTGGTCACTGCCATGCGGCCGGTGTTTTGGATACTGCTGTCGAGGTCCACGGTGAGTTCGCCTGTGGAGGTTGATTCCGTGGAGACGACCGCCAGTTCTGGATGATCCTCGCCGGCGCTGAGCGCCCCGAGGGTGGAGCGGCGTTGAATCTCGGCGCTGAGTGTGGCGGTGGCTCCCTCGTGGGAGTTGAGGGTGTAGGTGATGGTTTGGAGCATGGAGTTTTCCCCGGGCACCCGGCTGTCCACGGTCCACTGGGCGCCGTCGCCGAGGGGCTCCTCGGGGAACACCACGGAGAGCGACAGCCAGGTAAAGACCGCGGATTCCACCATGGAGCGGGCCTCGTCGGAGGCTTCCTTCGGGGCGGCGAGACGCACCGAGTTCGCTACTCCACGATCGCTGCGGTCGACCGCGATCCGGAATCCTTCGGCGCTAGCGAGGGTGTCGTTGAGGGACAGATCCGTCGAGGTCGGGGCGCCTAGTGCGAGTTCGAGCCGGCTGCTATCGCCGTCGATGCGGCCGGTGAGCGGCAGGGTGAGGCTGGTGACATCACCGCCGGCGGGGGCCTGTGGTGTCACCTCGCTGAGGGCTGCGGTCTGTTGGCTAAAACCGTCGTAGGCCACCACCGATAGTTCTTCTTCTGGGCTGTCCGCAGTCGCGGTGTAGCGAAGTTCGGTGGCAGAATCCTGCGCCCCAGCATCGATGACGGTGACTTTGGGGGAGTCCAGCTGCAACTCCACCGCGTTATCGCTGTCAACGGCAGCGGTGGTGGGGGAGGACTCCTCAGCGGAGCATCCTGCTAAACCCACGGCGCCAACTGCGCACAGGGCGATGACGCTGCGGGATAAACGACGAGGGCGGTGGCTGCGGCACGGGGGTGTCATAACCGATGATTCTAGTGAGACTGCATGGGCTGGTTAGTGCGGGGGCCAGTGTGCAGCGGTGTGGCGGTAGGCGTCGATAAGCGCGGCGGAAGGCGCGGCAGTTCTGTTCTGCGCGGGGAGTAAGGCAATATTGATGGCGTGGAAACAAAGAAGAGGAGCGCATTGAGAGTGCTGGTCCCGATCATCGTTGTGGTCGCGGTGCTGGACCAGGTGATCAAACAAGTCATTTTGCACACCATCGACCCCCTCAATCCCGTGTCGGTCATCGGCGATTGGGCGCGTCTGGTGCTGGTGTTTAATTCCGGTGCGGCATTTTCTATGGGAGAAGATCACACCTGGGTGTTCACCACGGTGCAGTTGGTGTTTGTTCTCGGCGCGCTTTACTTCGGTCGCACAATGGTGTGCCGTCCCCAGATCATCGGAGTCGCTCTCATCGCGGGTGGGGCCCTGGGAAACCTCATCGATCGGCTCTTTCGTGCCCCCGGTTTTTTCGTCGGCCATGTCGTGGACTACATCTCCATCGGCAGATTCGCCGTATTTAACTTGGCGGATTCCGCGATCACCATTGGGGTTGTCGTGGTGATAATTTCGCTGTTTTTTGAACCCGAGCCAACGAAGGAGAAAGCATGAGCTCTGAGCAGTTTCGCCGCATGCTGGTCCCGGATGGTTTGGCGGGAATGCGCGTAGACCAAGGCCTATCCAAGGTATTGGGGATTTCACGGTCGGCGGCCGCGGATATTGTTGCGAAGGGCGATGCGCTTATCGACGGTCAGCCGGTGCGGAAATCTGATCGGCTCGCCGTCGACGCGCTGCTCGAAGTCACTCTGCCTGGGCCGAACCAAGATCTCATTCCCAAAGAGGAATTGATCGAGGGCATGGAGGTGCTGTACTCCGACGAGCACGTCATTGCCATCAATAAGCCCGTCGGCGTGGCCGCGCATCCCACGATCGGTTGGGAGGGGCCCACCGTGGTCGGCGGGCTGAAGGCCGCGGGCTTTAGCATCGCCACCTCGGGGCCACCGGAGCGCCAGGGCATCGTGCAGCGGCTCGATGTGGGAACCTCGGGAGTGATGGTGGTGGCCGTATCCGAGCTCGCCTACTCGGTGCTCAAGCGCGCCTTCAGGGAGCGCACGGTGACCAAGACGTATCACGCTCTCATCCAGGGTCACCCCGATCCGCTCGAGGGCACGATCGATGCCCCCATTGGCCGCCACCCCTCCGCGGGATGGCGCTTCGCGGTGACGCGCGACGGCAAGCCGAGTGTCACCCACTACGAGACTCTTGAGGCCTTCGCCGAGGCATCCTTGCTCGATATTCACTTAGAGACGGGGCGCACACACCAGATTCGCGTGCACTTTTCCAGCCTGCACCATCCCTGTGTGGGCGATCCCATGTACGGTTCGGATCCGGCGCTCGCGGAGCGTCTCGGCCTCAACCGTCAGTGGCTGCATGCGGTGTCATTGACTTTTGATCACCCTGCCACGGGGAAAAAGATGACGATTACGAGCGACTACCCAGAGGATCTTGCGCGAGCGCTCGATACTCTTCGGGAAAGTTAGCCGATACACCACGATGGGTACGCAATGTCTGATGTGAACCACTCCTCGATGCTGCGGTATGTCCTCATTGCTGTGGGCGTGGCGCTATTGACCATTGCCGTGGTCTTCACGGCCGGCCGGGTCTACACCGGCGAGCGCCCTCCGAGCTCGAATGGAGACATGCTGGGGCGGGAGACAGGCGAATCTATCGATCACTATGCCGAGCGCGCCGCGGCGACGGTATCGGGGCTCGACAGTACAGAGCCCGCCTTCGCGTTGGTGACATTCGACGCACCCGTGTCGGTGACCCGGGCGGCGCGCATCGCCGATGAGTTGGATGTGCCTCGGGTCTCGGCGGTGGTGCTCAACATGTCCTCGCCGGTGGTGGTGCCGGAGCCTTCGGCCGCCGCAGATAGGCGTGAGGTATTTGCCACGGCGCTGCGGCACGATCTGGCCGCCCAGTTTTTGCTTGACGACGCCGAGTCCACGCCAATCGAAGGACTGGTGATTTGGGCTCCCACCCGCACCATCAAGACACTCAGTTTGAATGAGGACGTCGCCTATCTGGAGGCGCTGCCTAATGACGCCGCGTGGGGGCGTTTCGGGATCATGCCGGTCCACCGCGCCGATTTCGAAACAGCGCAGCAGGCTCCGGCCACGATACAGCAGACTCCGGCACTCTAAAGCCGGCCGGGCGCTAGGAGTTCTGGCGTCGGTTCTGGGAGCGGCGGTGTACTCCGTGCGCCGCGATATCGACGATGAAGATCGTGACTGAGATCCAGATAATGATGAAACCGATCCAGCGCACCTGATCGAGGTGTTCGTGGGTGACAAAGAGCGCCCAGAGCATCTGAATGGTGGGGGTGATGTATTGCAGCATGCCCACCGTGGAGAGCGGGATGCGCTGTGCCGCCATGCCGAAAAGCAAAAGCGGCAGCGCCGTGACCGCGCCGGAAGACGCGAGCAGCCCCATGTGCCCGATCCCAGTGGAGAGGAATGTGCCCTCACCGCTGGCCTCAAGCCAGAGGAGATAGAGCAGGGCGAAGGGCAGCAGCACGATAGTTTCGGCCGCGAGCGAGGCGCTTGGGCGTAGCGGCACCCGCTTTTTGAGCAGACCGTAGATTGCGAAACTAAACGCCAGGGTGAGGCCGATGAGTGGTGGGGTGGAGCTAAAGAGCAGCAGTAGCGCGACCGCGATGCTGGCGATTACCACCGAGACCGTCTGTAGCGGGCGCAGTTTTTCGCGTAAAAACACCAATCCGAGCACCACGGCCACGAGGGGATTGATGAAGTATCCCAGTGCGGCCTCGGCGACATGGTCGGTGGTCACCGCAATAACGTAGACGAGCCAGTTGATCGCGATCACCACCGCGGCGGCGGCCACAGTCATCCAGGTGCGGCTGCTGGCACGCCAGAGCTCTTTCCACGCCCCTGTGATATTGATAACGATTACCATCACTACGGCGGTCCACACGATGCGGTGCGCCAGGATTTCGAAGGGGCTCGCGGGGTCGAGCAGAGGAAAATAGGCGGGAAAAAGTCCCCACAGCAAATAAGCAAGAACGCCGTAGACCATGGTAGATACCTTAGGCCCTCGGCCTGGGGCGGGTTTCATTGCTGTGGGGCAGCGTCGATAAGCGCGCAGTGGGGAAGAAGAAGGGCCGCGCCACGAGGGGCTTCGAGGCGGCAGCGGAAAGCAGTTAGAATCGTGACACTATGGGCTCATCCTTCGTTCATCTGCATAATCACACAGAGTTTTCCATGCTGGACGGCATGGCCAAGATCGACCTGCTCGCTGAGGAAGTCAAGCGTCAGGGCATGCCGGCCGTGGGCATGACCGATCACGGCAACATGTACGGCTCTGATGCGTTTTATCGCAAGATGACCGATATGGGCATCAAGCCGATCATCGGCGTGGAAGCCTATTTGGCCCCGGAATCGCGCTTTAATAAACAGCGCATCCGGTGGGGCGAGCCGCACCAAAAGTCGGATGACGTCTCTGCCTCGGGCGCGTATTTGCACCAAACGATGATCGCGGAAAACGCCACTGGGTTGAAGAATCTCTTCTACCTCTCCTCGATGGCCTCCTATGAGGGCCAATTGGGTAAGTGGCCGCGCATGGACGCCGATCTGATCGCCGAGCGCGCCGAGGGCATTATCGCCACCACCGGCTGCCCCTCCGGAGACGTGCAAACCCGTTTGCGTCTCGGGCAGTTCGATCAAGCCCTCGAGGCGGCCGCCATGTGGCAAGACATTTATGGCAAAGACAATTTCTTCCTCGAGCTCATGGACCACGGGCTCGATATCGAAAAGCGGGTCCGACGGGAACTGCTCGAAATCGGGCAGAAGCTACAGCTGCCGCCGCTGGTGACCAATGACTGCCACTATGTGCTCGAATCTCAGGCGAAGGCCCACGAGGCGATGCTGTGCGTGCAGACCGGCAAGACCCTGCACGATGAAGATCGCTTCAAATTCGGCGGCACCGGCTACTACATCAAAAGCGCCGATCAGATGCGCGATACCTGGGACACTCTGGTGCCCAAGGCCTGCGATAATACGCTGTGGATCGCGGAGCGCGTGGAAGACTACAGCGAAATCTGGGAGCCGCATCCGCACGATCGCATGCCGATCGCCGATGTGCCGGAGGGCGAAACTCCGACGTCGTGGCTGCAGCACGAGGTGCTTGAGGGCCTGCGTAACCGTTTCCCCGATGGAGAGGTGCCGCAGGACTATATCGACCGCGCCCAATACGAGGTCGAAGTGATCGACATGAAGGGCTATCCCTCCTACTTCCTCATCGTGGCGGAGCTGATCAAGCACGCCCGCTCTGTTGGTATCCGCGTGGGGCCGGGCCGTGGTTCGGCCGCAGGCTCCTTGGTGGCCTATGCGCTGACGATCACCAATATTGACCCGATCGAGCACGATCTGCTGTTCGAGCGCTTCCTCAACCCAGAGCGTCCCTCCGCACCCGATATCGATATCGACTTCGACGATCGCCGCCGCGGCGAAATGGTGCGCTATGCCGCCGATCGCTGGGGTGAGGACAAAGTGGCGCAGGTGATTACCTTCGGCACGGTGAAAACCAAGCAGGCGCTGAAGGACTCGGCGCGCGTGCAGTTTGGCCAGCCCGGTTATCAGATCGCGGACCGCATCACGAAGGCCCTGCCGCCGGCGATCATGGCGAAGGATATTCCCTTGGCCGGTATCACCGACCCCGAGCACGAGCGCTACGAGGAAGCCGGGGAGGTGCGCTCACTCATTGAGTCCGATCCGGATGTGAAGCAGATCTATGAGACCGCCCGCGGCCTCGAGGGCGTGGTGCGACAAGCGGGCGTACACGCCTGTGCGGTGATCATGGCCTCGGTGCCGTTGATGGACCACATTCCGATGTGGAAGCGTTCCGACGGCGCCATCATCACTGGCTGGGATTATCCTGCCTGCGAAGCTATCGGTTTGCTGAAAATGGACTTTCTGGGGCTGCGCAACCTCACCGTCATCGGTGACGCCCTAGAAAACATCAAGGAAAACCGCGGCGAAGAGCTGGATTTGGAAAATCTCAGCACCGAGGACGAGCCGACCTATGAGCTGCTCTCCCGCGGCGATACTCTCGGCGTGTTCCAGCTGGACTCCTCCGGTATGCGCGAGCTACTCAAGCGCATGAAACCAACAAACTTCGACGATATCGTGGCGGCGCTCGCGCTCTATCGCCCAGGACCAATGGGTGTGGGCGCGCACTTGGCCTACGCGGATCGTAAGAATGGGCGCAAACCCATCGAGCCGATCCACCCCGAGCTGGACGAGCCGCTGAAGGAAATTCTCGCAGACACCTATGGTCTGATCGTCTACCAAGAGCAGATCATGCGTATCTCGCAGAAGGTGGCCAATTACTCGGCGGGCCAAGCGGATAGTTTCCGTAAAGCCATGGGTAAGAAGAAGCCCGAGGTGCTGGCGAAGGAGTTCATCACCTTCGAGAAGGGAATGAAGGAAAACGGCTATTCCTCGGAGGCCATCAAGGCGCTGTGGGATACCATCGAGCCCTTCGCCTCCTATGCGTTCAATAAGTCGCACGCCGCGGGCTATGGCCTCGTTTCGTTTTGGACGGGCTATCTCAAGGCGAACTACACCTCTGAGTACATGGCGGCGCTGCTCACCTCGGTCTCGGATAACAAGGACAAGTCGGCCGTGTACTTGGCCGATTGCCGCCACCTTGGTATTCACGTGTTCCCGCCGGATGTGAACGATTCCAAGCTGACCTTCCAATCGGTGGACAAGGACATTCGCTTCGGCCTGGGTGCGGTGCGCAATGTGGGCGAGGAAGTGGTGGATTCCATCATTGCCGCGCGTGAAGAAAAGGGAAGTTTCACCTCCTTTTCCGATTATTTGGACAAAATCGACACCGTGGCGTGCACCAAGCGCGTGACCGAGTCGCTGATCAAGGCGGGCGCTTTCGACTCCTTGGGCCATCCCCGTAAAGGCCTGATGCTGATTCACGAAGAAGCAGTCGATGGTGTCTCCTCCACCAAGAAGGCGGTGGCCAAGGGCCAGTTCGATCTCTTCGCCAGCCTGGGCGATGGCGCCGAGGACACCACGATCTTCGAGATCGATGTGCCGGACCAGAATTGGGATAAAAAGCAGCAGCTCGCCCTCGAAAGGGAAATGCTCGGCCTGTATGTCTCCGGCCACCCGCTGGACGGTTTCGAGGACGCGCTGGCGCTGCAAACCGATACGGCATTTACCGACATCTTGGAGCGCAATGTGCGCCATGGACAAGAGGTGACCATCGGCGGCATTATCTCCAAGGTGGACCGTCGCTTCTCGAAGCGCGATGGCTCGCCCTGGGTGATTATCACGATCGAGGATCACATTGGCGCCCAGCTCGAGGTGCTGGTGTTTAACAAGGTCTACGCCTTGGTGAGCGGCATGATCGCCGAGGACAGCATCGTGTTGGTGAAGGCGCACATTTCCGAAAAGGATGAGCGCCAATCGATCTTCTGCGATGACATGAAACAGCCCGATCTTGCGGGAAGTGGCAATGGTATTCCGTTGCGGCTGCGCATGCGCGCCGATCAGTGCACGATTGCAAATATTTCCCGTTTGAAGGGTGTGCTGCAGGCTAATAAGGGCGAATCCGATGTGTATCTCACGCTCGAGTGCGGCGAGGAAACCACGATGATGGTGCTCGGCGATCACTTGCGCGTGAACCGTACTCCCAGCTTGATGGGTGATCTCAAGGCAGAGATGGGGCCTGGCATTCTGGCCTAGCGCCCCTATGTCGCTTATCGACGCCACCCTCCGGCCACCATCGCGCTCGCGTCTGCGATGGCCCTGAAGGGTGGCGTTTTCTGCGCTCTAGGGGAGGGGAGCACATGGGCGATAGCGCGAGGCGCTAGAATCTTGCTGCATGACGGATCACCACAGCGCGACTGACGCGCCCACGCCACTTGACACCGCGACGCACGATCTTGCATCCCTGGAGATTCACGCGTCCGATATTCAAATGGCGCAGGCACGAATTTCCACCGTGTTGGGTCCCTCCCCGCTGCAGTACAGCCCCCGTATGTCCGAGCTCACCGGCGCGGAGGTGTACCTGAAGCGCGAAGATCTCCAAGACGTGCGCTCCTATAAGATCCGCGGCGCCTATAACAACATCTCGCAGCTCGATGACAAGCATCGTGCCGCCGGGATCGTGGCCGCCTCCGCCGGCAATCACGCCCAAGGCGTGGCCTATGCGTGCCGCACCCTCGGTATCACCGGCCGTATCTATGTGCCGGAGCAAACCCCGAAGCAGAAGCTCAAGCGCATCCGCGTGCACGGCGGCGATTTCGTCGAGGTCATCCAGATTGGCGATACCTATGACGCTGCCTCGGCGGCGGCGAAGGCCGATGCCCAGGAGACCGGCGCCACCATCGTGGAGCCCTTCGACGCCCGCGACACCATCATCGGCCAGGGCACCGTGGCCGCCGAGATTCTCGCCCAGCTCACTGCCATGGGGAAATCGGCAGACACCGTCGTGGTGCCTGTGGGCGGCGGCGGCCTGCTGGCCGGGGTGGTCAGCTATCTGGCCGATATGGCGCCCACCACCGCCATCGTTGGTGTGGAACCGGAGACGGGCGCCTCGATGCAGGCCGCCCTCGAGAATAAGGGGCCCACTACGCTTCCTAGTGTCGATCCGTTTATCGACGGTGCGGCCGTCAAGCGCGTGGGCGATCTCAACTATCGCATCATTGATCGCAACCGCTCGCGCGTGCACATGATCTCCGCCAACGAGGGCGCGGTGTGCACCCAGATGCTGGGGCTGTACCAAAACGAGGGGATCATCGCCGAGCCCGCCGGTGCTTTGTCTGTGACGGGGCTTTTCGACGTCGCCCTCAAGCCAGGCGAGATCGTGGTGTGCATCATCTCTGGCGGCAACAACGATGTGTTGCGCTATAGCGAGATCGTGGAGCGCTCTTTGGTGCACCGCGGCCTCAAGCACTACTTTTTGGTTGATTTTCCCCAAGAGCCCGGCCAGTTGCGGAGCTTTGTCACCGATATTCTCGGCCCGGATGATGACATCACCCGATTCGAGTACCTCAAGCGCAATAACCGAGAAACCGGCACCGCGCTGGTGGGGTTGCAGCTCTCTCGCGCCCGCGATCTCGATCCTCTTCTAGAGCGCATGGACGGCTCTCGGATGAAGTGCACCATGCTCACCCCAGATTCGCCGGAATACCAGTTCCTGGTGTAGTTCTGAGGACGCTGCCGGCCTAGCCCATAACAACGCCACCTGCTCCCGGATCGTGCCCTCGGTACGGGGAGAGGTGGCGTTTATGCGTAGTGCTACCGGCTGCGTCCTAGCTCTTATCCGCCTTGAGGAGCGCGAACTCCCAGGGGCCGAGCGTGGTGTGGGTCTCGCCCACCTCGGGGGAGGTGAAGGAGTAGACGAGGGTGCCGCCGAAGGGGACGCGGGCTTCACGTTCGGAGTAGTTGCCCACAAATACGTACTCGCCGCGGTCCATGGCCACCCACTGCTCATCGCAGCTGACGTCCATGTGCTCGAGCCACGGATCGGCTAGGCCGCAGCTGCGGCGGAGCTGCAGCAGTGTGCGATAGGCCTCCATGATGCGGTGTTGGGTGGCATCGAAGTCCCAGTTCAGCTTGGAGCGCAGGAAGGTGTCCTCCTCAGCTGGGTTGGGCACGTCTTCTGGGTCCCAGCCGGCGCTGGCGAACTCACGCAAACGGCCCTCCGCGGTCAGGCGCAGCAGCTTCTCATCGCCGTGCGAGACGAAGAACTGGAAGGGCGTGGTGGCGCCGAATTCCTCGCCCTGAAAGAGCATCGGGGTATAGGGGGAGAGGTAGATCGTGGCGGCCTTGAGCACCTGCTGGGTAGGGGTGAGGTTCTGGCTGGGGCGATCGCCCTGGCAGCGGTTGCCCACTTGGTCGTGGGTGGTGGTGTAGGTGACAAAGCGGCTGGCGGGAATCACATCGGTGTGGAGGCGGCGGCCGTGGCGCTTCCGGCGGAACGTGGAGTGCCAGCGGGTGTGCACGAATACTTCCTCCAGCGCATTCGCCAGGGTGGCCGTATCGCCAAAGTCTGTGTAGTAGGTGTGCTGCTCGCCGCTGACGAGGGAGTGGAGGGCGTGGTGGATATCGTCGATCCACTGTGCATCGAGGCCATAGCCGCCCGCCTCTTTCGCGGTGACAAGTCGGGGGTCATTTTGATCGGATTCGGCGATCATGAACCGCGAGATTCCGGTCTCTGCCTCGACGCGGCGGGCCACTTCGGAGATCTCCTCCAAAATCGGTACCGCGCCCGGATCGTCGAGGGCCTGCACCGCGTCTAGGCGCACCCCGTCGATGTGATAGTCGTGCAGCCATTGTTCGATGGCGTCGAGGACGTAACGCCGTACTTCATCGGAATCTTCCCCGTTGAGGTTGACCACCTCGCCCCAGCCGGTGGAGCCTCCCGAGGTGTAGGGCCCAAAGGCGCCCACATAGTTGCCTTCCGGGCCAAAGTGGTTGTACACGCAGTCCAGCACCACGGCGATGCCGCGGCGGTGGGCGGCGTCGACAAGCGCCTTCAGCCCATCGGGTCCGCCATAGCCGGCGTGGACCGCGTGCAGCGATACGCCATCATAGCCCCAGTTGCGATTGCCGCCGAAGGGTTGTACGGGCATCAGCTCAATCGCCGTGACACCGAGATCAACAAGGTGATCGAGCTTGTCGATCACTCCATTGAAGGTGCCCTCGGGGCTAAAGGTGCCCACATGCAGCTCGTAGAGCACCTGGCCGGGAAGGCTGCGGCCGGTCCACGCCTGGTCCTCCCAGGGATAATCGTGATCCACGACGGCGCTGAGGCCATGCACCCCATCCGGTTGCGCGTGAGAGCGGGGATCGGGCAGGGGCCCGAGCTTATCGACGCCACCCTCGGCCTCCTCATTGTCTGTGGTGAGGATGAACCCATAACGATCGCCCGGGCTGGGGCTGATATCCGAGGTGGTGTAGACGTCTCTGCGATGGGGATCGCGGTGCAGCTCGATAATGCGCTCCTGGGAGGAATCTCCACCGGGGTGGACAAGCAACGACACGGCACGTGCATACGGGGCCCATACGCTAAAAGTTTTCATGCTTGTCCACTGTAGCAACCACGCCGGCCAGCACCGCCGCACCGAGCGAGCACATCGGGGCGGGACAATGCGGTCGAGCGCGCGGACTAATGCAAGAATGTCACCTATGTACCAGCTGCCAGCAGAGAGCATCGAGGCGCCCGCAGAGGCAGAATTTGAAGAAAAGCGCTCCCGTTTTATCGGATTGATCGCCCGCGCCGACAGCGAAGAGGACGCCCGCGCCTTTATCGCGCGCTGCGTCTCCGACTACCCGGATGCCCGACATCATTGCCACGCCTTTATCCTCCACGTGGACGGTGCTCAGCCGGTGGAGCGGTCCAGCGATGATGGCGAGCCGTCCGGCACCGCCGGAATGCCCATGCTCGATGTGCTGCGCGGCTCCGGACTGCAGAAGGTTGTGGCCGTGGTGGTGCGCTACTTCGGTGGAATAAAACTGGGCACCGGCGGGCTGGTGCGCGCCTATGGGCAGGCGGTGCACTGCGCCATGGAGAACGTCCACGTGGTCGAAAGGGCGGAACGGCTGCTGCTGCGACTGGAGCTCGATCACGCCACCGCCGGAAAAATAGAGGCAGAGCTGCGCTATCCGCATGGCTTCGAGCTGACGGTGCTCGATCCGGAATACACCGCCCAAGGGGTGGCGTTGAGCCTTGCGCTCGACCCGGCGGACGAGGAGCGCGCCCAGACACTGATCGCCCAGCTCACCGGCGGCACGGTGGAGGCCCAGCGGGACGGCACCATGTGGGTGGACACGCCGCAGCGAAAGTAGCTGCACACGCCCGTGCCCGCGCTGCTTATACGGCGAGGGCAGTGGGTACTATTGGGTGCATGAGTATGCAGCGCTACCCCAATAACCCCGTCGAACGGCGCAAACGAGCGGTTCGGCAATACTCCCGCAACGCGGCTATCTGGGGCATCGGTGGTACCGGTGCGGCCATTGTCTCTGGGCTTATTATCAGCTCAACGCTGGCGATGCTGGTGTTTATCTGTGCGGTCGCGGGGGCGTCTTATAACGTCTGGCGCGTGAACAAAATTATCAACCACCGGGACCTGAATTAGCTGTGACCTCTCCCAGTAGCGAGCCCGTGCGTATCGACGCATGGATCTGGGCTGTCCGTATCGTTAAAACTCGCACCCGTGCCGGGGCGACGTGCAAAGCAGGGCATGTCAAGATCAATGGCACCACGGCCAAACCCTCCCAACTCGTCGCGCCGGGAGACCGCGTCAGCGTGTGGGTGGAGCACCGCAACCTTGAGCTTGAGGTCACGCAAACTCCCAAGAAACGCGTCAGCGCCACCATCGCCCGCACCTGCTATGTTGATCACTCCCCGCCGCCTCCGCCGCGAGAAATCTTGGTCTCGCAACCGCGGCGCGACCGTGGTGCCGGCCGTCCCACGAAGAAAGAACGCCGCCAACTCGATCGCCTGCGTGGCCGCAGCGACCAGCTATAGCTCTGCAATACACACGAGCGCCGCACCGGAAGAAAAACAGTGACGTTCTTGTTCCAGTGCGGCGCGTGCGATAGCTGGTGGAAAGCTAGAACTCCATGCTTCCTACAACAGCGTCCAGATCGTCCATGCCCCATTCAGCGGGCGGAATATCGATCCCGTACTCGCGGAAGAAATCGGCTGCCCGCAGCGCCCACACGTGCACCATGTCAGCGGCAACAGGGAACTGCTCTGCAAAACTATCCATCTCGATCGTCTCCTTGCACTAGTCGGATGGGGTATCTACCAGCCGCCAGTCTAGCCCACCGACCCTACGGTGGAGAAGCCTCTAGGTGTCCTCACGGCGCAGCCGCTTCAAGCGGCGGGCGAGGCGATGTGGCCGCTGAGCAGCGCGGTTACCGGTGGAATCAGTGCGGGCAATGTGCTCTTCGCCGAAGCGGTCGAGCAGCAGATCGTCCACGATACGCACCTGGCTGGGTTGGAAACGGTAGTCCAAGCGTCGCCGCAGCCGCGCAATCGCGGGCGCGTTTACCAGCTCCTTCAACTCGGCCACGGTGGTGACACCATTGCGCTTGAGGAGCTCTTCCAGCCATGGATAGTGCTCGGATTTAGAACGCGGGAACTGCGAGCCCAACAAAATGGCCAGCACGCCGGGCAAGGTGATCGCAGTCAAGGCAACATCATCGCCCGGCTCTGGGGAAGGATTCTGGATGCTCGCTATCTGATCAAATTGCTGATCGGCCAACTCAATCAGCCCGGCGGCGAGAGTAAAAGCGCGATCCACCCGCGGATCCACAGTGGCCCCGGAGGCTTTATAGCGGATATCGTGCTCGAACTCGGCCCACGCATGCTGCAGCACGGTACGCAATTGCACCTCGAAGGTCAGCCCAGCGAAATCTTCCAGATCGTCATGATCGGAAGGAACCCGCACCACCAGGTGGTGACTGCCATAGCCGAAACTACCGCTCACCCGCGTCTGCGCAGTCTTATCGATTGAGCGCAGCACATGAAAATGCCCGCCCAGCATGTCGATCACGATGGGAATCTCGGTGGAGTAAAACGTGGTGACCCGCACCCCGAGAATGTCATGAATATCGTCCCAGGGATGCGGATACACCCACTCGCCCTCGGCATCCCGCTTATAGGCTTTCGCCTCTAAGGAGGGCCATTGTTTCACCCGCGCCACCACCCGGTCATAGGTGATACCGCCATCGGTGAGCAGATCCTCGATCACATCTTGAAAGCGTTCCGCCGCATCGGGATGCGCAGCGCACCACTGCGTATAGGTGTCGCTGAGGGCGGATATGTGCTCGGGGGTGTGTACGATGTCCCCCTCGGAAACAGGTTCAGTGCTCACTCCGTTTTAGATACCTTCCAGCAACGCGATCGGCAGGGTAGCGAAAAGATCCGCGACGGCGATGGTGCCCTGCCACTGGCGCCCCGTGAAGCGGTCCTGCCAGGTGCCGTCGGGCAGGGTGATGGTGGTATCGCGCCAGCCGCCGTCATCGTCCAAGAGCAGCGGGGTGCGGGTAGCCACCGCAATCACATCCACATTGCGTTCCCCATCGCCGCGGGCCATGCCCACGAGGTGATTCTCCGCCACACCTTGGGCGAATACCGACTGGTAGTCGGCGTTGATGAAGTAGTCAGGGTGCTCTCGGCGCAGAGTCAAGGACTCGTGCACCACGGCGAGCTTCACCAGGTCGGGGGTGGCATCGATAAGCGCGGTGCCCTCCTCGGTGCGCAGGCCCTGCTCGATCAGCATCTGCAGGCACTGCTCGCGCTTGGTGTAGTCGACGAAGCGGCGATTATCCGGGTCCACGAGGGAATCATCGAAGAACTCGTTGCCCTGGTAGATGTCTGGGATACCGGGGCCGATGAGCTGCAGAAGTTTACGGCCCACCGAGAGCACCCGTGCCGAAGGCGCCAGCCGCTGCACATAGGCGGTGATCAGCGGGGTGGCGGGGCCTTGGATGAGCGCATCGATCCAGTTGTGAATGGAATCTTCGAACTGGGCATCCGGATCTGTCCAGGTGGTGTGCACACTGGCCTCGCGCATCGCCTTTTCCGCATAGGCGTGGAAACGCTCCACGAGAGAATCGGGCACCTCGCCGTTTTCCGGCCAGATACCCAGCAGGTTCTGCAGCAAAAAGAGCCCAGTCTGGGAATCCGGGGCAGGGGTGAGCGCCAAGACCTCGCGCACCAGTTCCGCGAACTCGGTGGGGGTCTCAGAAATAGATAGGATGCGGGCGCGCACGTCCTCGCCGCGCTTGGTGTCGTGGGTGGTCAGGGTGGTCATGGCCTTCGGCCACAGCACGCTGCGCTCCTGCTGCAAAAGATGGAACTCTGCGGCGGAGACACCGAAACGCCCTGGGGCGCCGCCCACCTCTTGTAGTGCCACCAAACGGCAGGCGCGGTAGAAGGTGGTGTCCTCCACGCCCTTAGCCATCACCGCGCCGCACACCTGGGCGAAGCGGATCTTGGCCTCGCCATCTGCCAATAGGCCAGCAGAGATGAGGTCGAGGGCGTTGCGGCGGGAGGGGAAGCGCCGGCCCATATCCGCCACGATCGTGGCGGTCACGCGCGACAAAGAGAGATAGTCCGCGCGGTAGACCGGCATGGCGGCCACCAAGTCCACAATGGTGTCGAAAAGTTCCTCGTCGGAGACCCGCCCGCCCACAGTGGAGAAGTTATCGCGGCGCAGCGCCCGCGCCAGGCGGCGCACCTCGGCGGAGAGCTCATCGGCAGCCACATCCCGCTTCAGGGCGTGCTCAGTCGCATCAATCGCCGCCTGATTCCAGGTAGAGCCGGACTGCTCGAGAGCCAGCATCGAGAGTGCATCCTCGGCGCGGCGATTGAGAAAGACCCCGTCGAGCTCGCGCAGGGCGTCATAGCCGGTGGTGCCATCGGCAGCGAGACGGGCATCGAGCGGCTCGTGCACATCGAGGATCTTTTCCACCACGAGCCAGCGATCCTCACCAATCACATCGCGCAGCCGCTTGAGATAACCAAAAGGATCGGAGAGACCATCGGGGTGGTCCACTCGGATACCGTCGATAAGCCCCTCAGCGCAGAGCTGACGGATCACGCGGTGGGTGTGCTCAAACACCAGCGGATCCTCCTGGCGGATGCCGGCGAGGCCATTAACGGAGAAGAAGCGGCGATAGCTGATCACCCCGTCGCGCCAGTACATCAGCTTATAGTGTTGCTGGCGATAGGTATCGAGCGGATCCTCGCTGAGTGTGCCCTCGTCGATGGGGAAAATATTGTCATAGTAGGCAAGGACGGTCTCGCCCTCGACCTCGCGGAACTCGAGCTTGTCCTCATCGCCCTCCGCGCCGAGCACCGGCAGCCCCAGCTTGCCCCCAGCACCATTATCCTTGTGCCAGTCGATATCGAAATAGGACTCAAACTCCGAGGCTTGGCCGCGCTTGAGTACATCCCACCACCACGCATTAGCGCGGGGATTATCGATGCCCACGTGATTGGGCACGATATCGATGACTAAGCCCATGCCGTGCTCATGCACCACATTCGCCAAAGCGCGGAAGCCCTCGATACCACCCAGCTCCGGATTAACGGTGGTGGGGTCGATCACATCGTAGCCGTGATTGGACTCCGGTGCCGCCGCCAGAATCGGCGAGCAGTACACGTGGCTGACACCCAGCTCATGCAGATAGGGGACCACCTCGGCTGCTTCGGCAAAACCAAACGCACGGCCCTGGGCATCGGCCTTCGGGCCGCGCAGCTGGAGACGATACGTGGAGGTAATGGGTGTTCGGGGCATGAAAAATCAGTCCTCAGTTTGTAGAAATCGCACAATGTGTGACGGTACAGGCGGCGCGCCTATGCCGCCGCTCGACAGAGACTTAAAGATTCGTCCCCGCTATCGAGGAGCAGGCGCACACGCACATGTGCCTTATGAGTGTAGACCTGCTCGCACCCGCGGCGGCAGAACTAGCCCTGCGCGGGCGATTCTCTTGCTCGTGCGGGGCCTCGTGCGGATTCTGGTGCAGGGGCTGGTTCGGGCGGGCATGCCCCAGCCCACCCGTGCCTCTACGGGGCTAGCTTGCTTCGCTTCCCATGAGCGGAATAGTGCGCCGCCGCCGCGCTGCGGCCGGGGAGGAAGCAAGCGTGCTCGGTATATTCTGCGGACTGAGCTCATGCGGAAAGCCATCTTGGTAGAGCAAGGCGTGCGGGCTGAGCGGCTGCGGGGGCTTTCCGGGGCGCTGCGGCAGGTGGATGCGCGCGAGTTCGGTGATCCAATCATTGCTGAAGCCTGCGGCCGCTCGCACCGGAACAGCGAAGAGATGATCATCGGAGAGCGCTACGAACACCACATTGCTGCCGAGCAGGTTGCTGCAATGATTATTGAGAATGGTGAAGGTGGTGGGGTGTGCCAGCCATGCAGTAGGCGAGTGGCCAGGGGTGCGGATTTGGGTAATTTCCCCGCACCGGCGAGTGAGGAAACGCAGGCCACGCGGGCTGCGGGCGGCGTTGACGAGGTTAGTGGCCGCCATGCCCCACGCGCGTGAGACGCTGATTTGCAGGGAGTCGATATCGCGCTGGGTCAGCGGGGTGCCGTCATGGCAGAGGGTTGCGGCCAAGGTGGTGCACAGATTCACCAGCGGTGCTGATGTCGCGAAGTGGGCGCTGTCGAGACGGTCTCGGCGCACTAATGCCGTCGGCCGGAGAAGGGGCGTGATCAGATGCGTATGAAGAGTCATAGTGATGTGGACTCTCCTGAGGGCGGCTGAGGTTCCGCTAGCCCCATACCTCACCCCTTATCGGGGGCTAAAATGGCGGCTCTTCGTCCAGGCCCAGCACCTGCAGCAACCGTGGCTGATCCCAGAATTCGATGCTCTGGCCTTGGTCGCGGTATTTCTCCGCCTTCTTCTGCTTAGAGGTGATTCCATTCCACGGCCCGCACACCAGAATAGTGGTCTTTTTGGTCACGTTCTTGCCTACGGTGGCGCCGCAGTCGGCGATGCGCTCCCAGAGCTGTCCTTTGTCGAAGGGGGAGAACTCGCCAGTGAGGGTGACATTCTGGCCGAACAGCGGGTTGTCCTTGGTGGCATTGGGGTTGGCCTCCGGCACCGAGTCGGGGGCCTGCACCTTGGCCCATGCCGGGGCGTTGGCAGAGCCCTTGGCCTTCGCCCCCGCAGTCGTGTCGGATGCCTCCTGTCCCGCGGTAGTGCTCGCGGCGGCACGAGCGCTCGTGCCGGAGACACCGGCCAGACGATCATGCACTACGGGCTGCACTGTTCCGGAGGCGGTGCAGCGTCCCAGCCGCAGCGAGGAGGCCGCCCACACTGCGCGGAGATCCCTGGGCTCGGTGGCGTCTGCGGTGGCAGCGCCAAGCAGGGTGAGTGTCTCCGCAATGGACACGCCCAAACGGACCTGCTGGGCGGGGGCATCCGCCGTGGCAGCTTGGGCGCGGGTGAGCGCAAGCAAGCAGCCACACTCGCACTCCGGCGCATCCACGCCTTCCCGGCGGGCCGCCTGGGCAATACCCAGTAGAAGCGGCTGCGCGTTATAGGCCACTAGGATGTCCTGGCCCAAGAACTCGCTGCAGCGAGTGGCAATGTCTGCGCCTTCGAGGGTGCGCTCTTCTTCTATCCGCCCAGCGCGAACCCGTGCGAGGCTCAGCGTCTCGAGCTGGCCTGGATCACCATGCGCGAACTCGCCGCTGGCGAGCACACAGTCCAAGCCGGGAATGGACATGCCCTCTCCCGTGGCGATGCCGGTGATCACCCGCACGAGATCTCGGGCGGTCTCGGCGTGGTTGGGCGCGACAGTAATCGTCAGGCAGGAGTCATCGGAACGTACGGTGAGCGTGCCGCAGCTGAGTGCGGTCGGCTCCTCTAGCTGCCACGTACAGGAGGAATCCAGGCGCATGGACTGCGCCGGCACCCGGAGGGCGCGGGCAAGCTCGCTGGGCTGAAAGGTGAGCGTGGTGCCCACAAATTCCACATTTCCGCCATGAACCGCAACCACGTGTCCAGCTCCTTATATCCATTCGCGCTAACAAGGCCGTACACGCCCTGTGCGTTCGCGCACCCGCGCACATAGCCGACGCCCGCGCAGAGGAGCGTGTACATGTCTGTCACGATCATACGCGGGCGTGGGTGAAGCCTTGAGGCGGCCTCGTGCTGAGCTAGTCGGCCTTGTTCTCCTCGACGCGCTCGGCGGTCTCGCGGGTTACCTGCTCGACCTTCTCGTGGGCGCGCTTTTCGGCATCCACCAACTCTTCGGTCCAGTCGGTGTGCGAGCGGGCCTCGGTGTCGCTGCAGGAGTAGGACTGTGCCTGCTGCTCACCTTCGCTGTCGGAATCCTCGTGGGCGTGCTGCTCGGCTTGGGCCATGAGGAGCTCCACCTCGGCCTTCAGGGCGTCCACCTCGGCTTCGTCCAAGCCCTCTGCCTCCTCGAGTTTCGCCTTGGCGCGCTCAAGCTTGGCCTTAGCCTTCTCGGGATCGGTTTCGGCGAGCTTGGCCAGTTGCGCCTGAGACTGCTTGATGCGGTGATCGCGGTCGCGCAAGGCACGCTCGAGGCGCTCACCGGAGTAGTTGGTGCGCTCGGAGCCCACGTTCACGGCGTGCAGACGGCGAGCGTACTCGTCATCGTTGGCCTGGTTCTCCTCGGCCTCTGGCGGCTCGATCTGCTTGAGGATGGAGGTGGAGCGGGCGGGAACCACGAAGGTCTGCCCGGCCTCGACCACTTCTTCCTCCAGCGGGTAGCCGGTGGCCTCGGTGGTGTCCACGATCAACCGCCAGCTCTTACCGAACTGCTCATCGGGAACGGTGAACTGGATGTCTTCGTGATAGGCGTTGAAGCACAAAATGAAGGAATCATCATGGATCTTCTCGCCGCGCTCATCGGGCTCGGCAATGGCATCGCCATTGAGATACACCATGAGCGACTTGCCGAAGGCGAAGTTCCAGTCCTCTTGGCTCATCACCTTGCCATCCGGCACCAACCAGGCGATATCGCGCTTTGCCAGCTGCGCATCACCGAGCGGGCCGCCGGCGAGGAAGCGACGACGACGGAACACCGGGTGAATGGCGCGAATGTTCAGCAGGCGCTTGGTAAAGGCCACCAGATCGGCATTGGTTTCGGCCTGCTCCCAGTCCATCCACGCGATCTCGTTGTCCTGGCAGTACACATTGTTATTACCGCCCTGGGTGCGGCCCATCTCATCACCGTGCGCCAGCATCGGCGTGCCCTGGGAGAGCAGCAGGGTCGTGAGGAAGTTGCGGCGCTGTTGGGCACGCAGCTGCAACACCTGCGGATCCTCGGAGGGGCCCTCTTCGCCACAGTTCCACGAGCGGTTATGGGATTCGCCGTCGTTATTGCCCTCGCCATTGGCGTCGTTGTGCTTGTTGTTATAGCTCACCAAGTCATTGAGGGTGAAGCCATCGTGGGCGGTGACAAAGTTAATGGAGGCCGTGGGGCGGCGACCATTATTGGCATAAAGATCGGAGGAGCCGGTCAGACGGGAGGCAAACTCGCCGAGGGTGGCGGGCTCGCCACGCCAGAAATCGCGGACGGTATCGCGGTATTTTCCGTTCCACTCGGTCCACAGCGGCGGGAAGTTACCCACCTGGTAGCCGCCCTCGCCCACATCCCACGGCTCGGCGATGAGCTTCACCTGGGAGACGATCGGGTCCTGCTGGACCAGATCGAAGAAGGAGGAGAGGCGGTCCACGTCGTGCAGCTCGCGGGCCAAGGTGGAGGCCAGATCGAAGCGGAAGCCATCGACGTGCATCTCGGTGACCCAGTAGCGCAGCGAATCCATGATCAGCTGCAGCGAGTGCGGGTGGCGCACATTCAGGGAGTTACCGGTGCCGGTGTAGTCCATGTAGTGACGGCGATCGCCATCCACCAGCCGGTAGTAGGCGGCGTTGTCGATACCGCGGAAGGAGATGGTCGGGCCCATGTGGTTGCCCTCGGCGGTGTGGTTGTACACCACGTCGAGGATCACCTCGAGGCCAGCTTCGTGGAAGCTGCGCACCATTCCCTTGAACTCGGCCACGGCTCCGCCCGGTTCGGAGGCGGCGGCATAGTCTTCGTGCGGGGCGAGGAAGCCGAAGGTGTTATAGCCCCAATAGTTGCGCAGGCCCAGCTCGCGCAGGCGATCGTCCTGGAAGAACTGGTGGACCGGCAGCAGCTCGATGGCGGTGACGCCCAAGTGCTTGAGGTAGTCAATGATGGCCGGGTGGGCCAAGCCGGCGTAGGTGCCGCGCAGGTTTTCCGGCACGTCGGGGTGCGTCATCGTCATGCCCTTGACGTGGGCTTCGTAGATGACGGTCTCGTGATAGGGAACCTCCGGTGCGCGATCTGCGCCCCAGTCGAAGAAGGGGTTAATCACGACCGACAACATGGTGTGGCCCAGGCTGTCCTCGGTGTTGCGGGCGTTCGGATCCTCGGGATTGAAGATGTCGTAGGAGAACAGCGAGGGATCGCCATCGTATTCCCCGGCGAAGGCCTTGGAGTAGGGATCAACCAGCAGTTTGTTCGGGTCGCAACGGTGTCCGTTGTCGGGGTCATAGGGGCCGTGCACGCGATACCCGTAGCGCTGCCCAGGCTGAACGCCAGGAAGGTAGCAGTGCCAGATGTGGGCATCCACTTCTTCCATATTGACGCGGGTTTCGTTCAGATCCGCATCAATGAGGCAGAGTTCCACTTTCTCCGCAATGTCGGAAAAGAGGGCGAAGTTGGTTCCGGCGCCGTCGTAGGTGGAACCCAAAGGGTAGGCATCGCCGGGCCAAACTTCGAAGGGTAGATCAGAAGTGCTCATAGGGAACGATCATAGACGGTATTGCGAGATAATACCCTTAACCAGCAGCTGGGCGCCCATATCGAAGCGGCTGTGATAGTCCACCTCGTGCAGGTGAGAAGGGGATTTTTCGCGCGGGTGAGCGAGTTCAGTGAGTTGGCGTGTGGACTGCTCCGCCAACACGGCTCCAATCACGTAGTGCAGAAATACTGCTGCCATGTCCTCGCGCTGTGCGGCGGGGACCTCCGGTGGCAGATGCGCGCTGAAAATCTCGCCGGCGCGGGCCGCGAGCTCGGGTTGGGGAAGTGCGGCGCTCACGATCTCGGCGCCATCGCGGTGGGCGTTCAGGCATTCCCGCAGCCGATCGGCCGCCTGCTCGAGGCGTTCGCTCCAGTGCTTATCGACGCCCTCTGCGGGTATCTCTGCCCACGCCGGGGCGAGGATCTGCTGGGCGATCTCCGCGATCAGCGCCTGCTTGGAGGGGATATGCCAGTACAAAGCCCCAGGGGCGACCCCGAGGTGTGTGGCCACACGCCGCATGGTCATATCGGCCAATCCAAAGGTGTCCAGGATGGTCATGGCGGAGTCAATAATCGCCTGTTTCGATAGTTGCACAGTTTTTACTGTAGTGAACTCTGCCGAGCGGGTGGCGTCGACAAGCGTGAGGATGGTTTTCAGCGGAGTCTGGGAGTGGTCTGCGCAGATTCTCATATGGTTGTCAGGTGTGTTTGCTACGGTTGATCCAGCACTGACCCGCGGGATGAGATGCCTATGCGGGTAGTAGACCTTTAGCTGAGGAGAAGTTGTCTATCGTGTCCATCGCGTCTCTGTCCAAGAAGAGCGTCGTCGCAGCACTATTGGTGCTGCCTCTGACATTGAGTGCCTGCAGCCGCGACGAGGAGGACTCGGCACCGAGCTCGTCCTCGAGCAGCAGTAGCCAATCCACCACCACAACGACCTCTACCTCCACGGCCACGCCGGAGCGCTCCGAGGAGGAGAAGGCCGAAGAGAACGAGGACAATCAGGCAGAAGAGCGCCGCCCGGAGGATGAGCGCGAGCGGGTGCAGCAGGCCCAGCAGGAGCAGCTGGAGGCGGCCCGGCAGGCGGCCCAACAGGCTGCCGTGGCGGCCCCCGACCAGCAGCCGATCGAGGGCGGACAGCCGGCAAATGAGAAAGACAAGCAGGAAATTGAGCAGCTCGTGCGCGGCTGGGGCGAGCAGACCACGCTGCGTTCCTTTATGGAATATGCCAATAACAACAGCTGCCGGCGCGTGATTGAAAGCAATGGCGGCTATGCCGCGGGCGATCCCTCGAAGGTGCCGGATGTGTCGCTGGAAAACCAGCCCAATCTCAACCTCGGGGTGCAAGACGTCAGCGATATCCAGGTCAATGGCGATTCCGCGAGCGCGCAGGTCACTCCTACCGGCCCGAATGCCGAAACCAGCACCATGCGCTTTGAACGCGAAGACGGCCGCTGGACCATGTGCAACTAGGTGGGCATGGCAGGATCGGCTAGCGCCACGTCTTCTCTGCGGCGCTATGTGAGCGAGCGCCCCGCTGTGCGCACGGCGCTCGGCAGCTTTGCCTTCGCGGTGGGGGTCAATTCGGCGTGGGCTGTCCCGTGGGGTCTGCTGCGCCCCGGCCAGCGGGTCACCGTGGCCGCTGATGGCCGAGTATTCAGCGATGCCGCGGCCATTGCGCAGCAGTTTCCGCAGTATGCGCTATGGGTTATCGCGAGTTCCGCGGTGGCGATGGTGCTGGGCGTGGGCGCTTATCGACGCTGCCTCGCCGCCCCAAGCCTCTGGACCATGGTAGCCGTGGTGGGCAGCGCCGCCATCGGCGCCTTGATGGCCTTTGATCTTGGCAATTGGCTGGCCATGATGGCCCATCCGGTGCCCGACCTGCACGATAGTGAGGTGGGGGATAGCGCCATGATCGCTCTGACTCTCACTGGGCGGGTGGGCGTGCTGGCCGCGGCCGGCGTGGCGGCGCTGTCCTATTGGGTGAGCGTCGGCGTCAGCGAGCAGGAGGTCGCAGCGGAGCAGCACTGAGCGCGGTGTCTCCTGCGGTATAGGTGTCGGGGGCTACACCTGTACGGGGCGTAGAATGCCGATAGTTAAGGGTGGGCTCTTACAATAGCCCCACACGCCCGCCGAGCAGCCGATGAATATAACGAAAGATGTGTGTGAGCGATGCTGCAGATTACTGACCTTCGTGGAACAACCCCCTCGACCCGCGAACTGCGGGAGGCGCTGCCGCGCGGCACCACTGATGTGAGCGCTGTTATCGAGACCGTCGCTCCCATGGTGGCGGATGTTCAGGAGCGCGGCGCCGCCGCAGCCTTAGATTATGGCGAGAAGTTTGATGGCATCCGCCCCGAGTCGGTGCGGGTGCCACAAGCGGTGCTGCGCGAGGCTGCGGCATCGCTTGAGCCGCAGGTGCGTGCCGCCCTCGACGAGGCTATTTCTCGCATTCGTCAGGTGCACGCCGCCCAGGTTCCGCAGAGCAGCACCACGACTTTGGCCGACGGGGCCACGGTGACCGAGAAGTTCATTCCCGTCGAGCGGGTCGGGCTGTATGTGCCCGGCGGCAATGCCGTCTACCCCTCCTCGGTGTTGATGAACGTCATCCCCGCCCAGGAGGCCGGGGTGACCAGCCTGGTAGTGGCTTCTCCGCCGCAACAGCAGTTCGGCGGCTGGCCACACCCGACCATCTTGGCTGCCTGCGAGCTGCTCGGTGTGGACGAGGTCTGGGCCGTTGGCGGTGGCCAAGCGGTGGCCCTGCTGGCCTATGGCGATGACAGCGCCGGTCTGGAGCCGGTCGATATGATCACCGGACCGGGCAATATCTTTGTCACCGCCGCTAAGCGCTTGGTGCGCGGCGTGGTGGGCATCGACTCGGAGGCCGGCCCCACCGAGATCGCCATCGTCGCCGATGACAGCGCCGATGCCGTGGAGGTGGCCTATGACTTGATCAGCCAGGCCGAACACGATGTCATGGCGGCGTCTGTATTGATTACTGATTCCGCAGAGTTCGCCGCCGCCGTCGATCGTGAGGTGGAGCAGCGTTATTCCGTGACGCTGAACTCTGAGCGCGTGGCCCAGGCCCTTCGTGGCGCCCAGTCCGGTATCGTGCTGGTCGATTCCATGGACGAGGCGCTGCGCGCCGCCGACGCCTATGCGGCCGAGCACCTCGAGGTGCACACCCGTCAGTCTCGGGCGGATGCGGAGAAGATCCGCAACGCTGGGGCGATCTTTGTGGGCACCTATTCGCCGGTGCCCTTGGGTGACTATGCGGCCGGATCCAATCACGTGCTGCCCACCTCGGGGACGGCTCGACACAGCTCGGGGCTGTCTACCCACACCTTCCTGAAGGCCGTGAATCTCATCGAGTACAACGACGCGGCCTTGCGTGAGATCGGCCCCGCCGTGATCGCCCTCGCCGATGCCGAGGCCCTGCCCGCCCACGGTGAAGCCATCAAGGCCCGCACCGACGCAGCCACCGACTAAGAAGAAAGAGGCGTGAGACTTCATGGCAGCTTCCCACCCTTCGCTGAATGACTTGCCCTTACGCGATAGCCTGCGCGGGCAATCGCCGTATGGTGCGCCGCAGCTCGAGGTGCCGGTCGCACTCAACACCAATGAGAACCCCTATCCGCCCTCCGAAGCGATCGTCGCCGAGTTACAGGAACGCCTCGCCGCCGATGCCGCGCGTCTCAACCGCTACCCGGAGCGAGACAGCGTGGAACTGCGCACCGCGTTGGCCGAGTATTTTTCCCGGCAGACGGGGGTCGAGGTCACCGTAGACAATGTCTGGGCGGCCAATGGCTCTAATGAGGTGCTGCAGCAATTGCTGCTGGCCTTCGGCGGCCCCGGCCGGTCCGCCCTCGGCTTCCAGCCGAGTTACTCCATGCACCCGATTCTCTCCGAATCGACCATGACGGAGTTTCTCAACTGTCCCCGCGATGAGAATTTCGCCATCGATATCGATAGGGCGCTCGCCGCGATCGCCGAGCACGCACCCAGCGTGGTGTTTGTGACAACCCCCAATAACCCCACGGGCGGGCTGACCTCGCTGGAGGATATTGCCACCATCATCGAGGCCACCGAGGGCGTGGTGATCGTGGACGAGGCCTATGCGGAGTTCTCCGATCAACCCTCGGCTGCCACGCTGCTCGATACCTATCCGGACAAGCTGGTGATCTCGCGGACGATGTCGAAGGCTTTCGACTTCGCTGGCGCCCGCGTGGGCTATTTTGTGGCCGCGCCCGCCTTCGTCGAGGCCGTGATGCTCACCCGCTTGCCCTATCACCTCTCCGTACTCACGCAGTCCGCTGCGGTGGTGGCGCTGAAGCATTCCGAGGATACCCTGGCAACGGTCGCCACCCTTGCTGCGGAGCGCGACCGGGTGTCCGCAGAGCTGAAGGAGATCGGCTACGAGGTGGTTGATAGCTCATCGAACTTCATTTTCTTTGGACGCTTCGCCGATGCTCACCAGGTGTGGCAGCAGTTCTTGGATCGGGGAGTACTGATCCGGGACGTGGGCGTGGACGGTTTCTTGCGCGTGACCGTGGGCCTGCCGGAGGAAAATGATGCCTTCCTCGCCGCCGCACGTGAGATTCAGCAGAATACATAAGCAGAGTTCTCAGAACACGACACGCACACCATGCCGGTCCCAGCCACAGTGCTCGGGCCGGCGTAGACACCAAGGAGCACATCATGCCCGATCTCAGCCACAGCAGGGATCAGCGCATCAGCGCAGAGACCGCCGATAAGGAGCGTCGCGCTCGTATCGAGCGGGCCACCCAGGAATCCACCATCTCGGTGGAGTTGAACCTCGATGGCACCGGTAAGGCCGATATTTCCACCGAGCTGCCCTTCTTCGACCACATGCTGCACGCCTTTGCCAGCCACGGCAGCTTCGACCTCGAGGTGCGTGCCAAGGGCGATATTGAGGTCGATGCCCACCACACCGTGGAGGACACCGGCATCGTGCTCGGCACGGCCTTCGCGGAAGCGCTGGGCGATAAATCCGGTATCCGCCGTTTCGGCTCCTGCCAGCTGCCCATGGACGAGTCCCTGGTGGAGGGCATCGTTGATGTGTCCGGTCGTCCCTATTGCGTGATGAAGGGGGAGCCGGACCAGATGCTCACGGCGGTGATCGGCGGGCACTATCCCACCGTGATCAACCATCACTTCTTTGAAACCCTGGCCCTTAATGCGCGGATCGCGCTGCACGTGCGCTGCCACTATGGCCGCGACCCCCACCACATCACCGAGGCCGAGTACAAGGCGGTGGCCCGCGCCCTGCGCCAGGCGGTGGAAAAGGATCCGCGCGTGAGTGGTGTGCCCTCGACTAAGGGAAGCCTGTAGATGCAGATTTATGTCCTCGCCGCCGCCGATATGCAGCGAGACACGGGCACCTCGTGGTTGATATATCTGCTGTTCATGGTGGCTGGTTTGCTGGTCGGCGGCGCTATCTCGGCCTATCGGGCAGAGCAGAAAGTACTCACGATAGTCTTAGGTGTATTAGCCCTGATCGGCTTCGCTGGCGGGGTGTTATGGATGATTGGAGAGTTAGGAGCCTAGATGAGCACTCGGGTACTTTCACGAGCAGAACTCGAAGAACTGCCCAGCATGTGGAAGTCGCCCGGGTTTATTGCCACGCTCATCGCAGTGGGCTCGGCCTTCGGCGCTTTCTCCATTCTGCTGCCGGTGGTGCCGCTGGCCGTTATTGATGCCGGTGGTTCCGACGCCCTCGCTGGTGCGACCACGGCCATCTTCATGGCCGCCACCGTGCTCACCCAATATTTCACCCCGCAGGCCATCCGCGCCGTCGGATACCGGCCGGTGATGGTGGCCTCGGCATTCATGCTCGGCGTGCCCGCCCTCGGCCACCTGCTGGGTATGACAGTGGTGCCGGCGCTGCTCTTTTCCGCCCTCCGCGGCGTGGGCTTCGGCGCTATCACCGTGGCCCAGGCCGCCCTCATCGCGGAGATCGTTCCGCTGCGTTTCCTAGGTAAGGCCTCCGGCATGCTGGGCGTGTGCGTCGGCTTATCGCAGATGGTCTTTTTGCCGATTGGTCTCGCGGTGGCCGATAATGTCAGCTTCACGGTGGTCTATATCATCGCCGCGGTGATCGGTGTCTCCGGTGCGGCGCTCTGCGTGCTCATTCCGCCGGTGCGGCCCAATCCCGTCACGGATAACCAAGAGGAGTCCGAGGGCTTTAACCAGCGCGTCGCCACGTGGAAACTCATCACCGTGCCCGCCATCGCCATCTCCACGGTGGCCATGGGCTTCGGTGCGGTGTCCTCCTTCCTGCCGGCCGCGATCCGCGATCTGGACCCCAACACGGGTGCCTTTATCGCCGGTATCGTGCTCTCGGTTGTCGGTGGCGCACAGATGATCTTCCGTTTCCTCTCGGGCGTGGTGGCCGATCGCCGCGGCGAGGCTGGGGCCACTATGCGCCCCGCCCAGATTCTCTCTGCACTGGGGCTCGTTGCTATCGCCGTAATTATCATTTTCGAGTGGCCCAGCTGGCTGCTGCTCTTTGCGGCACTGGCCTTCGGTGGTGGCTTCGGCGCCATCCAAAACGAGGCCCTGCTGGCCATGTTCAACCGACTGCCGCGTTCGAAGGTCTCCGAAGCCTCCGCGCTCTGGAATATGTCCTATGACACCGGCACCGGCATGGGTTCCTTTGTGCTCGGTATCGTGGCCGCCCGTGCCGCCTACCAGGACGCCTTTATCGTCGGCGCTGGCCTGGTCGTGGTGGGGCTGATGATCAGCTACGCCGATGCGGTGATGGGCCGGCATCGTATCGCCGAATACGGCAACACCCGCGCCCAGCTGCGCCAAGTGCCGGTGGCCCGCAAAGCCGTCTATGGCATGCGCAAGATCCGCCGTGTCGGCGCCAGTGCCGTGCCGGTGGAGGCGCTGCTGCGCCGTGCCCCGCGCCCCGGCGGCTGGAAGCGTGGAAAGAAAAACAAGAAGCGCGGCTAGGTTCGGCCACCGCAGGCTAGAATTCGTGGATGCGCCAGCCCCGCCGCTGCAGGGTGGCGTCGATAAGCACAGAACAAGGTGGAGACAACCTCATGACAACAACAGTGGCCATTCTGGACTATGGCGCCGGAAACCTGCGCTCGGCGCACCGAGCAATTGAACGCCACGGCGTGACCACGCTGGTGACCCACGATCCGCGCGAGGTTCTCGCCGCCGATGGTTTGCTCGTTCCCGGGGTCGGCGCTTATGCCGCCTGCATGGAGGGGCTGAAAAAGGTGCAGGGGCCGCGGTTGATCGGGGAGCGTCTCGCCGGAAGCCGGCCCGTGCTGGGTATTTGCGTCGGTATGCAGGTGATGTTTGCTCGCGGCGTCGAACATGGCGTGGATGCCGCGGGGCTGGGGGAGTGGCCGGGCACGGTGGAAAGGCTCGAGGCGGATGTATTGCCGCATATGGGCTGGAATACCGTCGAGGCCGATACCGGCATGCGCATGTTTGACGGCATTGACCCAGCCGAGCGTTTCTACTTTGTGCACTCCTATGGCGTGCGCTCCTGGGAGATGCAGGTAGAAGAGCCCTTCCTGCCCCCGAAGCTCGCCTGGAGCGAGCACGGTGGCGATCGCATTCTCGCTGCCGTAGAAAACGGCCCGCTGTGGGCCACCCAGTTCCACCCCGAGAAATCCGGCGACAGCGGCGCCGAACTGCTGCGCAATTGGATTGCTACGCTCTAAGCTAATCCCGCCCAGGCCCCAAGCGGCCACCGACCCTGTTCACGTGAAGGATCCTTGATCGTCATGAGTTTTACTCTCATTCCCGCCGTCGACGTTGTAGATTCCCAGGCCGTGCGTCTGCACCAGGGCGAGGCTGGGACAGAGAAAAGCTATGGCAGCCCGCTGGAGGCGGCCCGCACCTGGCAAGAGCAGGGCGCCGAGTGGCTGCACTTTGTGGATCTCGACGCCGCCTTCAAGCGTGGCTCCAATCACGAGCTCATGGCAGAGGTGATTCGGGAACTCGACATTAAGGTCGAGCTCACCGGCGGTATCCGCGACGATGCCTCGCTCGAGCGCGCCCTCGGCACCGGTGCCGCCCGCGTGAATATCGGTACCGCGGCGCTGGAAAACCCGGACTGGGCCGAGGCGGTTCTCGAGCGCTATGGCGAGGCGGTAGCGATCGGGCTCGATGTCAAGCACATCGATGGCGAATGGCGCACCCGCGGCAATGGCTGGGTCTCCGATGGCGGCGATCTCTGGGAGGTTCTCGAGCGTTTCGACGCCGCCGGCTGTAGCCGCTTCGTCGTGACCGACGTGTCCAAGGACGGCACCCTGACTGGGCCGAATATTGAACTGCTGCGCGATGTGGCCGCCGCTACCGATGCCCGCATCGTCGCCTCCGGCGGCATCTCCAGCATCGAGGATGTGCTGGCCGTGGCTCAGCACCGCGCCGAGGGCATCGACTCGGTGATCATCGGCAAGGCCCTCTACGAAAACCGTTTTAGCTTCGCCGAGGTGCAGGCCGCCGTAGACGCGTTGGACTAGCGACGAGCACGGCACCGACACATCAGGATTGGGCGGAGACCACCATGGCGCAGACACCCCAGACGGACTATGACGCCCAGCAGCTTGAGCAGCTGCGGTGCACCGCGGAAGGCATCCTGCAGCCGCTGCTGCCGGTCTTTCGCGGCGGGCTCGGCTCCCCGCCTGCTATTAAGAAGGGGCCGGGGGACTTCGCCACCGCCGTGGACTTACAGCTCGAGCGCACGCTCAGCGAGGAACTTCTCGCCCACACCGGTATCTCCTGTGCTGGGGAAGAATTTGGCGCGGTGCGCGACTACGCAGTAGCCGCCACGACCCCCAGCCCGCAATGGGTGATCGACCCCATCGACGGCACCTCCAACTACTCCGCCGGCAACCCGCAGTGCGCGATCCTGGTCAGCCTCATCGTCGGTGGACAGGCCGTGGTCGGCCTGACCGCGCTGCCCGCCACCGGTGAGTTGCTCTCCGCCACGGCGCACTCGGGGGTGTATCTCAACGGGGTGGCGGCTCCGCAGCCGGCGGAGCATGTGCGCTCGATCACCCAATTCGGGTTCGGCTCTATTGTCTCGCCCCGCGATTCCCGCTTCCCTACGACACTGCGCCACGCCCTGCTCGGGGAGCTCATCACCCGTTTCCCGCGGCTGCGCATCAGTGGCTCGGTGGGCGTGGATCTCGCCTATACCGCCCTTGGCCGCTTCGGCGGGGCCGTGAGCTTTAGCCCCCACCCGTGGGATAACGCCGCCGGTTATGTGCTCAACACTGCGGCGGGCAATGTAGTCACCGACCTTGGCGGCACGCCGTGGCGGCCCGGGGGTATCGGCATGGTGGCCGCCACCCCAGAGATCCACGAGGTGGTCATGGACGTCATCCAGCAGGCCGGCTAGGGCGGCACGAAAGGCAGTCGGGTACAGCCGGCGGGCCACAGCTGATGGTGGCTGGAGGGTGGCGTCGATAAGCCCCACCCCGTACGCGGTGTATAGGCCGGTGCGTGGGAGACTGATAGCGAGAATTCAACTACAGTCAAAACCTCTGTAATCGTGAACAACAATCGTGGGTAAGGACGAACAACCGTGGGCGTAGCAGTGCGAGTGATTCCGTGTCTGGATGTGGATCAAGGGCGCGTGGTAAAAGGCGTGAACTTTCAGGGGCTGCGCGATGCCGGCGACCCCGTGGAACTCGCCGCACGCTATGACGCCGAGGGGGCAGACGAACTCACGTTCCTCGACGTATCCGCCTCGACCGCCGGCCGCGGCACCATGCTCGACGTGGTGCGCCGCACCGCGGATCAAGTGTTCATCCCACTCACCGTTGGCGGCGGGGTGCGCAGCGTGGAGGATGTGGACCAGCTGCTGCGCGCCGGGGCGGACAAGGTGAGCGTGAATACCGCCGCGATTGCCCGGCCCGAGCTGCTCACCGAATTGGCGGAAACCTTTGGGTCCCAATGCGTGGTCCTCAGCCTCGATGCCCGCCGCGTGCCCGCCGGGGGGACGCCGCAGCCGAGCGGGTTTGAGGTCACTACGCACGGCGGCACCCGTTCCGCCGAGATCGACGCTATCGAGTGGGCCCGCGAGGCGGAGCGCCGCGGGGTGGGGGAGATCCTGCTGAACTCCATGGATGGCGATGGCACCAAAGCCGGCTTCGACACCGAGCTGATTCGCCTCGTCCGCGCTGCTGTGTCCGTGCCCGTGATTGCCTCCGGTGGCGCCGGTAGCGCCGAACATTTCCCGCCCGCCATTGAGGCCGGCGCCGATGCGGTGCTCGCGGCCAGTATTTTCCATTTCCAAGAAGTCAGCATTGCCTCCTGCAAGCAGGCGCTTATCGACGCCAACCTGGAGGTGCGCACCAGCTGGGACGGCGGCGTCGCTCCGGCCGTGCAGTCCGATGCAGCCGAGGGAGACGATGATGCCGAGTAGTAATCCCGCCGATTATGAGCTGGACCCCGCCGTCGCCGCGCAGGTGCGCTTTAATGCCGATGGCCTAGTTCCCGTGGTGGTGCAGGAGGAACGCGGTGAGGAAGTGTTGATGATGGCGTGGATGGACGCGCACGCGCTGGCCTATACCTTGGCCTCGCGTCGTGGCACCTACTATTCCCGCTCCCGCCAGGAGTACTGGATCAAGGGGCTGACCAGCGGGCACGTGCAAAAGGTGGTTTCGCTGGCCGCGGATTGCGATGGCGATACCCTCTTGATGCGCGTGCACCAGACCGGCGCAGCCTGCCACACCGGCAGCCGCACCTGCTTCGATGACCGTGAGCTCAGCTTCGGCTGCGCGCTCGAGGATACAGAAGGAGAACAGCAGTGAGCTCGCACAGCACAGCCCAGCGCCCCGCCAAGTACTGGATGGCCTTGGGGGCGATTGCCCTGGGCGCCGTGGTGGCGTGGGTATCCACCCGCATGGTGTGGGTGAGCGTCGATAGCTTCGACGATAAATCCGGTGCAGCCTCCTTTGAGATTCTCGGCGCCACGTGGTCGACCGAGCTGGCCGCCATCGCCCTGCTTTTTCTCGCCTCGGTGGTAGCGGCGGCGGTCTTGCGTCCCCTCGTGCGCCGCGTGATTGGCGGCGTGGTGGCTGTGGCTGGGGTAGTCGGCGGCTATGCCCCGCTCAGCGTGCTGGGAGGTGAGCCTGATCCCTCGCGGGCGCGGGCGCTGCTGCTCGCAGACTCGAACGATGCGGGCGCCTCCGCGGCCGGCACCTCCCAGCAGGTGCAGACACTCACCGAGTGGGCCAGTATCCAAGCCGTTGATAGCTCCACCCTTGGTCCTGCATTGGCCCTGGTCGCCTGCGCCAGCGCGGTGTTTGGTGGCGTCTTGTTGCTGCTGCAGCCAGGGCAGGCGCGCGCGGCGTCGAATAAATACGAAAAGCGGGCGGCGCGGCGCGAGAAACTCGGCGAGGATCTGCGGGAATCCCCCGACTCCGGGCGCGTGATCTGGGATGCCCTCGATGAAGATATTGATCCCACCGAGGCCCCGGACACCTCCGTAGACGACAATGACGCAGGCAACACATCCGCCCGTTAAGCCCTCTGCATAACTCCGTTTAGAGGGGCTGTGAGCTGCGAAAACAGGGCTAATTTAGGGATAGCCCGTGGCAGGCTATAGCCTAAAAGAGTTAATTGCAGGGCGGTGGTGCGATTCTTATACAGGCCACCACAGCCGCCGGGCACACTCTAAGGACACGGCATGGTTTCGGAGATCGAGCGCATTCTCGCTGGCGTCAGCGAGGACGTGAAGGCGCGCGAGCACCGCCTGCCCTTTAAAGAGATCAAAAGGCTCTCTTTCTCGGCACCGAAGCCGCGGGATGCCCGCGCCGCGCTCTCCCAGCCGGGATGCTCCATTATTGCCGAGCTCAAGCGCGCCGTGCCCAATAAGGGCGAGCTCGCCGCCATTGAGCACCCCGCACTCTTGGCCCAGCTGTTTGAGCGCGAGGGGGCGCGCATCATTTCCTGTCAGACTGAGCGCCGCCGCTTCAACGGCGATCTGCGTGATGTGCGCGCGGTGAAACAAGCAGTCGATGTGCCGGTGATGGCCAAGGACTTCATTATTGATCCCTACCAGATCCACGAGGCCCGCTACTTCGGTGCAGACGTGGTGCCGTTGATTGCTGCCATCTTGGATCAGCATCGGCTCGAGGCGCTGCTCGATCGCATCGAATCCCTAGACATGACCGCGTTGGTGGAGGTAAACACGCGCGAAGAAGCAAGCCGGGCGGTGCAGGCCGGGGCCACGCTCATCGGGGTGAACGCCCGTTCCATGGAAACCTTCGAGCTCAACCCCACGGCCTTTTCGGAGATCGCCCCTGGACTGCCCAGTGGGGTGGTGCGCATTGCCATGTCGGGCGTCGATACCCCGCAGCAGCTGATGACTTACGCCGGTTGGGGTGCGGATGCGGTGATCATCTCTACCTCCTTGGTCACCCATGAGGACCCAGCGGGGCTGTGTCGTAAACTGGTGGCAGCCGGGCAGCATCCGGCGTGTCCCTCCACCCGCTAGCAATTCACGAAGCGAGATCCCACACGGTGCTAGACCAGTTTATTTCCGCCGGAATTCCGTCTGCGCTTTTCTCGGGCGACCTCGGTCGCTTCAGCGCGGGGCTGACCCGCGCCATCCCCTCCCCGCCGCAGGGCGTATGGCAGCTCGGCCCTATTCCCGTCCGCGCCTATGCGCTCTGCATCATCGCCGGCATCGTGGCGGCGCTGCTGCTGACCAAAAAGCGCTATCAGGATCGCGGCGGCGATGGCGAGGTCGTCTACGATGCGGCGCTCGTGGCCGTGCCCAGCGGCATCATTGGCGGCCGGGTGTATCACGTGATCACGGATCACGATAAGTACTTCTGCGAGACCTGTTCTCCCATCGACGCGGTGAAAATCACCAATGGCGGACTGGGGATTTGGGGTGCGATCGCCCTCGGCACCATTGCCGTGGCGGTGTATTTCCGCATGAAGAAGATCCCGCTCGCCCCCTTTGCCGATGCTGTCGCCCCCGGCATCATCTTGGCCCAGGCCATCGGCCGACTCGGCAATTGGTTCAACCAGGAGCTCTATGGCTATCCCACCGATGTGCCTTGGGCGCTGGAGATCTATGAGCGCGTCGACGCCAATGGCATGCTCGCGCCGGTCACGGGCCGCTCCACCGGCGAGGTGCTGGCCACCGTGCACCCGACGTTCCTCTACGAGCTGCTGTGGAACCTCATCATCTTCGCCCTGTTGCTGTGGGCAGATAAGCGCTTCTCGCTGCGCGGCGGTCAGGTGTTCGCACTCTATGTAGCCGGTTATACCGCAGGCCGCTTCGTCATCGAGCTGATGCGCTCGGATGCGGCCACCCATATCTTTGGCCTGCGGGTCAATACTGTTGTCTCCGCTGTGGTGTTCCTCGCCGCGGTACTCATCTTCATCATGATGCGGGCGCAGCAGCGCCACCGCGACGCCGCGCAGACCCAGGTCGCTTCTGGGGAGTATCCACAGAGCACACTCTGAGGCGCCAGACTAGTCGCGCCGACTGTGCCCTGGCCCTGCGGCGATCGCGCGCTGACACCGCGCCGACCGAGAGCTCAGAGACCGCACTCACCACGTGGTGAGTGCGGTTTTATGTATCGGTTATTGCCGCGTGCGGCGGCGTCACCGACGACGCCGTGGGTGCTGGTGCGGGGAAGTGTGATCAACTTCGCCAGACAGGGTGGCTGTGGCCACATCTCGCACACATCGGGGCGAGGTGAAACCAGATCACAATGTGGTTTTGTGCCTGTTTGACCTGCATTTGTGTGGTTTTGTGGACGTTTCCGTGGATAAAACAACAGCGCGGTATGGGGTTCTGCGGGGCTGTTAGCGCGTCTTCCAGCGCTTTCTTCACTGCGGCGCGTGTAGCCGGATTGCGCTAGGAGCACTACAGTGGGGAAGCGTGAATAGGAGAACGAAAATCGTATGTACCCTCGGTCCCGCCGTTGCTAGTGAGGAGGGCATTCTTGAGCTCGTCAAATCTGGTATGGACGTGGCTCGCCTGAATTTCTCGCACGGTGATCACTCCGACCATGAACAGAACTATCGCTGGGTTCGTGAGGCCACCGATAAGACTGGTCACGCTGTCGGCATCCTCGCCGACCTGCAGGGCCCCAAGATCCGCCTCGGCCGTTTCATCGACGGTTCCACTATGTGGGAGACCGGCGAAACCGTCCGTATCACTGTGGACGATGTGCAGGGCACCCACGACCGCGTGTCCACCACCTACAAGAACCTGGCCAATGACGCCAAGCCGGGTGACCGCCTGCTGGTCGATGACGGCAAGGTCGGCCTCGTCTGCATCGAGGTCGATGGCAACGACGTTGTCTGCGAGGTCACCGAAGGTGGCCCAGTGTCCAACAACAAGGGTGTCTCCCTGCCCGGTATGGATATCTCCGTGCCGGCCCTGTCCGAGAAGGACATCAAGGACCTGCGCTTCGCACTCAACCTGGGCGTGGACTTCATCGCCCTGTCCTTCGTGCGCTCCCCGGCCGACGTCGAGCTGGTGCATAAGGTCATGGATGAGGAAGGCCGCCGCGTCCCCGTCATCGCCAAGCTGGAAAAGCCCGAGGCCGTTGACGCTCTCGAGTCCATCGTGCTGGCCTTCGACGCCATCATGGTTGCCCGTGGTGACCTCGGCGTGGAAGTGCCGCTGGAGGAGGTGCCGCTGGTTCAGAAGCGCGCCATCCAGATCGCACGCGAGAACGCTAAGCCGGTGATCGTGGCCACCCAGATGCTGGATTCCATGATCGAAAACTCCCGCCCGACCCGCGCCGAGGCCTCCGACGTGGCCAACGCCGTGCTGGATGGTGCGGATGCCGTGATGCTCTCCGGTGAAACCTCCGTTGGTGTGGATCCGCACAACGTGGTGCGCACCATGTCCCGCATCGTGCGGGTAGCGGAAAAGGACGGCGACGTGCCGCAGCTGACTCACGTTCCGCGTACCAAGCGTGGCGTGATCACCTACTCGGCCCGCGATATTGCCCAACGCCTAAACGCCAAGGCTCTGGTGGCCTTCACCACCTCCGGCGATACCGCGAAGCGCTTGGCTCGCCTGCGCTGCCCGCTGCCGCTGTTGGTATTCACCCCCGATCCGGCCGTGCGTTCGCAGCTGGCACTGTCTTGGGGTGCGGAGACCTTCCTGACCGAAACCGTCCACGACACCGATGAGATGATGGTGGCCGTCGACGAGGCTCTGCTGGCTATGAGCGAGTATGAACGCGATGACGTGATGGTGGTTGTTGCCGGTACTCCTCCCGGAATCCCCGGTAACACCAACATGATCCAGGTGCACCTGCTCGGCGATAACACCCGCTCCACTAAGCGTGAGAGCGAGAGCGACGCCACCCTGGTAGCGGAGACCCCCTCCACCGCCAGCAGCACCGGCACGACGAGCTCGACCTCGAAGTAGTCGGCGCCTGCCGTAAGTGTCCGCCTCGGCTGGCACTACGGCTGATGGCTGCGGATGATACCGCACTACATAACACAGACCACCGATCCTCTCCCATGACAGGAGTGGGGATCGGTGGTCTGTGGCGTCTGTGGCCCCGTCTCAGCAGGGACGGTGGCCGATGGTTTTACTTCCGCAGCTCGTGGGCGCGGTGTGCCGCCTCGGCGTCGGGGAGGTTCGCGGATTCCACCACGGCCTCCGAGCGCACCTCAGTGGGGTCGGAGGGAAGATTCTTCGGCAGATTCGCCTCGTCCGGTCGCTGGATGGTGGCCTCGGACTTATCGTCTACCAAGTAGGTGAGCACGGCGCACAGTGCGGCCTTGGTGGAGGCATCCACAGAAGGCTCATAATCCGGGAGGAAGTCGCCGGCGTGGTTGACCGGGATGTCCTCGATGTTGTCCTCGGCGAGAGCCTTATCCCACTGCTCGCGGGGAGTGATACCCACCAGCCAGAAGAAGTAGGGGGCGCCGAAGGCGCGGGGGATATTGGTGAAGTCCTCCGAGGCGGTCCAGCGTTTGGCGTCCACGCTCTCCTCGCCGAACACCTCGTCGAAGGTATAGCGCACGTGCGAATACACCACGGGGTCATTCTCGGTGAGTTCGCCGTGATTGGAGAAGCGGAACTCAGGGGCGCGCTCGCACCCAGATGCCTGGCACTCGCCGTGCACCACGCGCTTAATGGCCTGGTAGGTCTTGCGCTTGACCTCGTTGTCGTAGAAGCGGCAGTTGAGCACCAAGGTGGCTTCGCCGGGCACGGTGTTATTGGTGTGACCCGAAATCAAGGAGCCGACGGTGATCACAGCGAAGTCATTGGGGTTGATCTCGCGTCCGACGATGCCCTGGAGTCGCACCACGATCATCGCCGCCAAGTAGGTGGGGTCGATGGAGTTGTGCGGCATGGAACCGTGCGCGGACTTGCCGTAGAGCTTGATGGTGATGGTGTCGCATGCAGCAAGTGCCGCTCCGGGGCGGGACAGGATGCGGCCGGCGGGGCCGGCGATCACATGCTGGCCAAAGCACACATCTGGCTTCGGGATGATATCGGCGAGGCCATCATTGACCATCGCTGCCGCGCCCACCGAGATCTCCTCGGCTGGCTGGAAGAGTGCCACGAAGGTGCCGGACCAGCTATCGCGGGTGGAGTCCATGACGGCGCAGGCGCCGAGCAGGGCGGTGGTGTGCATGTCGTGCCCGCAGGCGTGCATGATCGGGGTTTCCACCCCAGACTCGCGCACCCGCGTGCGGGTGGAGGCGTAAATGGCGCCGGAGGTTTCCTTGACCGGCAGTGCATCGAAGTCTGCGCGGAACAGCGCGGTGGGGCCATCGCCATTGCGGAAAATAGCGACGATGCCGTGGCCACCGATGCCGGTGTGTACCTCGCAGTCGAAGTTGCGCAGGTGCGCGGCGATTTTCCGGGCGGTTTCCACCTCAAATCCGGAGAGCTCCGGATTGGCGTGCATGTCCTGGTAGAAGGCTTTCTGCCAGTCGAGTTTCACCCCGTGATTATCAATAATGTTCTTGATAGTCCGGCTCTTATCGCGCGCATGCGCCGAGGCGGCTGTGGTGTCATTCACGGGGGTACTAGGTTCCTTTCGCAGGTTGCGTGCACTGGGTGGTTTCGCCTCCTTTTCCTGAGCTCGCCGCCCGCCGCGGGAGGCGGTGGGGCAAGCAAAAAGCCCCTAGGGGGCAACTATAGGAAAAGAAGGTATAGTGCCATCAACCCTAGAGGCGCAGGCAGCGCGGCACAAGGGGGTTATGCACCCCCTATGGCTTCTACACAGGCGATAGGGGGTGGGGTGGGAGCTGCGTGCGGGCGGAGAATGTGCCTGTTAGCTACGCTTCGCGCGGGCGAACCACAGTGCGGTTCCCGCTGCCCCCAGCACGCCGAGAGCGCCCAGCGCCCAGGCCGCGGCCGAGAGGCTGACCAGGCTGCCGATGAAGCCTGCGGCCGGGTAGGTAAGCAGGTAGCAGGCGTGGGACGCGCTGAATTGGGTGGCGAATACGGCGGTGCGGTTATCGACGGTGCTGTGGCGGCGCAGCAGCCGTGAACTCGGGGTGGCAATGAGCGCGGCGCTCGCGCCGAGCAGAGCCCAGAGCAGACACATCAGCCACCACGCGGCTGCACCGTGCAGAGCGAGTGCTACCGCAGCGAGGAGTAACGGGGCACTGATGGCGCCGAGAACCATGACTGTGGTGTCTACTGCGTAGTGCAGCAGCCGCGGCAGCACGATGGCAATGAACATCGAGCCGGCGCCAAAGAAAGCGAGCAAAATGCCCAGATCTGAATCCGGCCGCTGCAGCTGATCGCGCACCACCACCACGGTATTGATGATGACCATCGCCCCGACCGCAGCCACGGTGAGGTTCGACCATGCCACTCCGCGCAGTTCTGGGGTGCGCCGGAAGATGCGGGCTCCGGCGAGAGGGCGACGGACGATGGATTCGGTGTGGTCGATCTCGAGAGTGCGGCGGTACACCCCGATGTGGGTGCTGAGAATGAGCGCTGCGGAGCAGGCAAAGCCGACGATTGTGCCGAGGAAGAGAAGGTGATAGTTCATCACGGCTAGCAGCGCGGCGGCGAGAAGCGGCGAGAGCACCGATTCCAGATCGTAGGCCAGCCGAGACAGGGACAGTGCCTGCGTGTAGTCCCCTTCATCGGGCAGCACATCGGGGATGAGGGCCTGGAAGGTCGGAGTGAAGGTGGCCGAGGCGGCCTGCAGGATAAAGATGAGGATATAGATTTGCCACGTCTCGGTGACAAAGGGCAGGCCGCAGGCAATGAGGCCGCGTACCACGTCCGCCGATACCAGCACCACCTTGGGATTCCATCCCGCGAGCAGCGTGGTGGCCACGGGGGAGAGCAGCACATAGGCAATAATCTTGATGCTCAGCGCGGTGCCCAGCACGCTGCCGGCCTGGCTGCCGGCGATATCGAAGGCGAGTAGGCCCAAGGCAACGGTGAGTAATCCCGTGCCCACGAGAGCAATAACTTGGGCCCCGAAAAGCCGAGCGTAACGGTGATTGCGAAGAACAGAAAGCATGCCGGTGCCTTTAAGTGTCGTGGGTGTGGGTGTGGGAGAGCGCCTCGGCGCTCACGGCGTGCTCAGCCTGGTTCATGGCCTCGCTGATGAGCTGGATGGCGTGCTCATCGGTCAGCGAGTAGTAGACGCTGGTGCCTTGGTGGCGGGTGGTGACCATCCGCGCGAGGCGCATTTTGGCGAGATGCTGGGAGACGGTAGCGGGACGCTTAGCGACGGTGGCCGAAATCTCGTTCACGCTCATCTCTTCGGCTTTACCCAGGGTGAGGATGATGCGAATGCGCGTGGGGTCCGCGAGCAGTTTGAGCACTTCAGCGGCGGCAAGTTCCAAAGAGCCGCTCTCGGTGATGGCAGGTACGTGCACGTGATCACTCGGGGCGCGTTTAGGTGAACCATTCCTTAGCTTCTTATCTTCGTGCATATGAAGATAATAGGGTTGCTGCCGGTGGGTGGTCAAGAGTGTCGGGCGTACGCGTCTAGAGTGGTAGCTATGACTACTCTCACACTTCAGGCGCTACGCGCCGCTGGTATTGACATCACGAGTTATTCGGCCCCGCAGGATCGTTCCGCTTTTGTCCTCGTGGACGGGCAAAATGACTTCGTCGAAGGGGGCGCCCTCGGCGTGGAGGGCGGCGCCCAGGCTCTGACGGCGACGGCGGAGTTCTGCGCCGCCCATGCCCGCAACTATGCGGTGTGCGCGGTCACGCGCGATTGGCACATCGATCCGGGAGCCCACTTTGCAGATGAGCCCGATTATGCCGAGAGCTGGCCGCGGCACTGCGTGGCCGGCACTACTGGAGCGGAGTTACATCCCCAAGCGCTGCGGGCGCTCGATAATGCTGCCGCGGCCGCCCCCGAGCAGATACGCATTGACGTCAGCAAAGGCGAATACACTGCGGCGTATTCAGGATTCGAAGGAGCCACCCCGCATGGCACCAGCCTCGCCGAGGCGCTGCGGGAACACGGGGTGACAACCCTCGATGTTGCCGGCATCGCCACGGACTATTGCGTGCGAGCCACGTGTCTCGATGGCCTTGCAGAGGGCTTCGCCGTGCGGCTTCTCGTGCCTTTGACTGCTGGGGTGGCGGAGCAGAGCTCGCTGGAGGCGTTGCGTGAAATCCGCGCCCAGGGTGGCCAGCTACTGCTGGTCTAACCCCACCCAGACGAGCGGTTGGAGTCGAGGAGACTTAGTGCGCGGCGGCGAAGGCGCGCAGGATCTCCTTGTTGAAGGCGGGCAGGTCGGCGGGGGTGCGCGAGGAGATAAGTGCGCCATCGACACAGACCTCGCGATCAACCCAGGTGGCCCCCGCGTTGATGAGGTCGGTCTTCATCGAGTGATAGGAGGTGATGGTCCGGCCGCGCAGCACATCGGCGTCGCTGAGAATCCACCCACCGTGGCAGATCACGCCCACTGGTTTGCCGGCCTCCACTAGGTTCTTCACGAGTGCGACGGCGTGGGCATCGGTGCGGATGGTATCGGCGTTTTTGGTTCCGCCAGGCAAGAGCAGACAATCAAAATCAGCGGCATCCGCCTTGTCGGTGGTGACATCCACCGATACGGTGGAGCCCTTCTTGCTCTCGATCTCACCGGCCTCGGTGGAGACCACGAGCGCCCGCCCACCGGCCTCGGTGATGGCGGCGATGGGGCTGGAGAGCTCATCATCATCAAAACCATGAGTGGCCACAACGGCGACGGTCACAGACTTTAGATCAGGCACGACGTACACGTCCTTTCACATTATTTTTCGGCTTTTTAGTGTGCGGCCCAGAATAGGGCGGGCCGTGCCGTTTGTGCCACCGTCGTCGCCGGGCGCGTGTCTTGAGACACGCAGCGGCCAGCAGTGCAGCGCCTTGGGGGATAACGCAGTCAACCCGCGCGCAACGTGCGAGAAGCACGCGGGTTGATGGGCCTGAGCACGAGGTCGGTGCTGGCTTATTTCTTTTCTAGCTTCAGCAGGATGTCATCGTCTGCCTTGGGATCAGCGCCGAGGAAGCCGGAGGTTTCATCGGGGTGCTTCATCAGCTGCACGCTGAAGTACACCAGCCCGCCCCAGATGACGAGGATGAACAGGGCCATCATGATGATTGCAGTACCGGTCATGATTAGTGCGCCTCCTTGGTGTCGGTGGTCTTGTGGAGGGTGGCCTCGGGGCCATCGTCGACGATGCCGCGGAAGCCGAGGGAATGATCGACATCCACACCGAAGTCCGAACCGGGCGGGCCATCGAGGGTCTGGTTGCCGCGCCACGGCAGGATGGTCAGCGCCATCGAACCGATGAAGATCACGCCGATCACGCCCCAGCCGTAGATCCCCAGCTGGGCGGGGGAGTAGCCCTCATAGGGCTCGGCAATCAGGGAGGTGATCTCCTGGAAGAGGATGATCGCCAGCACCACGGGGGTGATATTGGCGACGAAGATGCGCCAGGTGTTGCCCACGCGGAAGGAAGAGACGGCATTGAGGTGCAGTGCCAGCTCATCGGTGCGGTGCAGAATCCAGTCCACCACGATGATCGCGGCGATAGCGACGGCGACAATACCGATGTTGTTGGTGAACTTATCCACGATGTCAAGGGTGACCAGACCAGAGGTGGTGGGGAAGAAGATCATGGCGATCACAGCCATGGAGCCGCCCACCAGCAGCACAGCCTGCACGCGGGGAAGGTCGAACTTGTCCTGGAAGGCGCCGATGACCACCTCGAGCAGGGACTGCAGGGAGGTAATACCGGCGATCACGAGACAGGCGAAGAATACAACGCCGAAGACCGAGCCCCAGAGCCCGCCCATTTCCGAGATAACGGTGGGGAAGGCCACGAAGGCCAGGCCCGGGCCGGAGGAGGTGACCTCGTCCACGCCCACGCCCGCTTGGGTCGCCATGAATCCCAAGGTGGCGAATACGCCGATACCGGCCAGCACCTCGAAGGAGGAGTTAGCGAAGGCGGCCACCAGGCCGGTGCCGGTAAGGTTGGAGCGCGGCTTCAGGTAGGAGGAGTAGGTGAGCATGATGCCGAAGGCCACCGAGAGCGAGAAGAAGATCTGGCCATAGGCGGAGATCCACACCGTCGGGTTGCTCAGTGCCGACCAATCGGGTGTAAAGAAGGCGTTCAAGCCGGCGGCGGCGCCGGGCAGGGTGAGCGCGTAGATCACCATGCCGATGAACATCACGGCCAGCACCGGGATCGCCCAGGTGGACAGGCGGCCAATGCCCTTATCCACGCCCAAAGCCAGCACGGCGAGGACCAGTACCCATACGACGGCGAGGACGATGGCGATCGGCCACACGAAGTTCAGGCTGTTGATGGAAGTGGCGTCAATCTGCAGGAAGTCGTTGAAGAAGTATTCCTCCGCATTATCGCCCCAGGACTTGCCGATGGAGCTAAACGCGTAGATGGCGGCCCACGCAATAATCACCGAGTAGTAGATGGTGATGAAGAAGGACACACCTACTTGGAACCAACCGACCGGCTCGGTCCAGGACTTCAGACGACGAAATGCCTTCGGTGCCGAGCCGCGGAAGCGGTGGCCCACGGCGAAGTCGAAGAACAGCAGCGGGATGCCCGCGGTAATCAAGGCGACGATATAGGGGATGAGGAAGGCGCCACCGCCGGACTGATAGGCAACATAGGGGAAGCGCCAGATGTTTCCTAGGCCCACAGCGGAGCCGATGGCAGCGAAGAGGAACGCCTGCCGCGAGGAGAATGTTTCGCGGCTCTGAGCGACCTCGGCGCTACCTGCGGTGCTCGTGGAGGTAGACATGTCTCGGTCTCTTTTCTACTGATTCCGATGCGCCGCAGTGTGCTGCGCACCTCACTCTCAAAGAAAGTTTCACATGGTGAGAAACTTGGTCTCACAATAACAGAGTCGGTACGGATATAAGAACAGCCTCTATAGAATTTCAGGGAAATCTAAGAAAAGCGGAGTGTCCCAGCTAGGAGGGCTGCCGAGGGGGTGTGGCTACACCCATCTGGGGGCGGTGGGCTTGCGAGGGATGCTGCTGCGCGCCGCGAATCTCGGGTCGCGGGAGCGAAGAGCAGAAAAATAGGGGCCGTATATAGTAATGCCCATCAATAAAGGCGCCGCAGTGGAGATTCACTCCAGTGCGGCGCCTGCGGAGATATACCCCGCCCAAGCTTTAGTGGTTGCGCTTCAGCGGCGAGAAGTGCACGGCCGTGGCCAGAATGCTGCCGATGATCGCACCGACCGCGAGCGAGTAGCCGGTATTAATCAACCAGCCGAGGAAGCTGTAGTGGCCGTGGGAGAGGGAATGCATTAGGTCCTCGGGGCCACGCCATCCCAGCTCGGCGACACCGTGGACGATAATATGCCCGCCGACCCAGAGCATGGCGAAGGTACCGATCACGCTAATCGCGGCCAGCACCTTCGGCATGGCGGCGACCAGTCCGCGGCCGAAGGCGGCGGCACCGGAGTTATCGGAGGAGGCGAGCTTAAGCCCCACATCATCCATCTTGACCAGGAGCGCCACCGCGCCATAGACCAGCGCGGTCAGGCCCATGGCCACCACCACGAGCACCGCGGTGCGCACCCCGAAGGTCAGGTGGGCCACCTGGTCGAGGGAGATCACCATGATCTCCGCGCTCAAAATGAGATCGGTGGCGATGGCGCTTTTCACCAGCTGGTCCTCATCCACGGACTTATTGGCGGAGGCGGGGGTTTGTTTGCCCTCCTCGCCGGTGGCTAGCTCGACTACCTTTTCCATGCCTTCGAAGCAGAGAAAGGCACCGCCGACCATCAGGATCGGGTTGAGCAGCCAAGGCACCAGCCAGCTCAACAGCAGCGCCAGCGGCAAGATCACAATGAGCTTGTTAAAGAGCGATCCTCGGGCGATACGGAAAATCATGGGCAGCTCGCGCGAGGGGGAGACTCCGGCGACGAACTTCGGGGTCACAGCCGCATCATCGACCACCACGCCGGCGGCCTTGGTAGAAGTCTTGGCCGCGTGGACAGCCACATCGTCAATATTTGCGGCGGCAGCCCGAGCGAGAAGGGAGACGTCGTCGAGAAGCGCTGCAAGCCCACCGGCCATGAGGAGGTCCTAACTAGATAGGGGGAAACGAGCGGTTGCTTAGGGTGCACTAGCCCCGCTAGTGTTGCAAGAGCCGTGTACCGGCGCCCGAACTCCGCACATTGTGCATGCACCAGCTCTGGCCTGTGCGTTTATCTTTGTGGGAGTCGCGCCGTTGCCTAAGCATACTAAATACTGACATTACCGCGGGTGCCCGCGCGCCATAGGCCGCGCTGGGGCTGAGAACACACCGTGTGAACCTGATCCGGGTAATTCCGGCGAGAGGGAGGGTACTTTTTCATGACATCATCAACCCAGCGCACCGCCTCGCGGTGGCGCGTCGTCGACATCGTGGTGGCCGCCGTATTGGGTGTGGCGACTGGTCTGATTTTCTGGATCTGGAATTCGGTGGGCTACGCCTGGTACACCGCCGCGGACGCGCTCACCCCTGGTTTGGGCGGTATCGCCGTGGGCGTGTGGCTGCTCGGCGGCGTTCTTGGCGGGCTGGTGATTCGCAAGCCCGGCGCCGCGATTTTCGTGGAGCTGCTCGCCGCCGCCGTCTCTGCCACCTTGGGTAGCCAGTGGGGGCCGGAAACCCTGTACTCCGGTCTGGCGCAGGGAATCGGCGCGGAGCTGATCTTCCTCATTTTTGCTTATCGACGCTTCACTCCCGTTGTGGCCATGCTGGCCGGTGCCGGCGCCGCAGTCGGGGCATTCCTGCTGGAGCTGGTGCTCAGCGCCAACTACGCCAAGTCGCTGCTTTTTAATATCACCTACCTTTCCACCCTGATCGTCTCCGGTCTCTTCCTCGCAGGTCTGCTCGGCTATGTGCTGGTGCGGGCGCTCGCAGCGGCTGGCGCCTTGGATCGTTTCGCGGTAGGCCGCGAACACCGCGCCGAAGTCTAAGCTGCCCGAACCGCATCCGCCGCAGTGCGTGGGTGCGTCGCCGCCCACGGCGAGTATCTCAAGGAAAGTGGCCCATGGTGAAGCACCCACACGGTCTGTCGCAGTTCAGCGACGCCGCTGCCCCTGTGCATGTGCGGGACTATTCCTGGCGGCACGGAGGACGAAAAAATCCCACGCTGCGCTCCATTAATCTGCAGATCGAGCAGGGTGAGCGGGTGCTCGTTTTAGGGCAGTCCGGAGCGGGCAAGTCCACGCTGCTGCACGCCATCGCCGGCGTGCTGGGCGGCGAGGATGAGGGCGATGAGCACGGCAGCATCACTGTTGCGGGGCGCTCGCCCGAGCAGGCCCGTGGCCTCGTGGGAATGGTGCTCCAAGACCCCGACTCGCAGGTCATTAGCTCGCGCGTGGGCGATGATGTTGCCTTTGGCTGCGAGAACCTCGGCGTGGAGCGCGCGGAGATCTGGCGGCGAGTACCCGAGGCACTCGAGCTGGTGGGTCTGCATCTGCCGCTGGATCATCCCACCGCGGAGCTTTCTGGCGGGCAGAAGCAGCGCCTCGCCTTGGCCGGGGTGATCGCGATGGGCGCGCGGGTGATTGTGCTCGACGAGCCCACCGCCAACCTCGATCCCACTGGGGTGCGCGAGGTCCGCGATGCGGTTATCGCCGTTGCCGAGCGCACCGGGGCGACACTCATCGTGGTGGAACACCGGGTAGACATCTGGCAGCAGTACCTCGATCGCACAGTGGTCGTGGGTGCTGCGGGCGATATCGCCGCCGATGGCCCCATCGACACTGTCATCGCCGAGCATGGTGCCGAACTGGCAGAGCAGGGAGTGTGGGTTCCCGGGGTGGAGCTTGATCTGCCCGCCGCCCACATCGTGCCGGTGAGTGCCGATGCGGCACTATCCGCCACGGATCTTATGGTGGGGTGGCAGAAGAACCAGCCGGTGGCGGGGCCGCTGAGTCTCAGCATTCCCGCCGGGCATTCCACCGTGATCACCGGCGATAATGGCGCCGGTAAATCGACGCTGGCGCTCAGCCTCGCCGGCCTGCTCCGGCCCGTGCGCGGGAGTGTGCGGGTGCACACACCGCAGCGCAGCGTTGATCCGCATCGCTTGCGCTCTGTCGCGTTGGCCCAAACCTTGGGCTATGTGTTTCAGGACCCCGAGCATCAATTTGTCGCCCGCACCGTGCGCGAGGAGTTGCTCGTGGGCCCGCGTGTGATTAGCGGCAATAAGCATCTGAAGGAGCATCCCCGAGTGGATGAGCTTTTAGAGCGGCTGCGGCTAGCCCACCTCGCCGAGGCCAATCCTTTTACTCTGTCCGGCGGACAAAAACGCCGCTTGTCTGTGGCGACGGCGCTGGTTGCCGCGCCGCAGGTTTTGCTGCTGGATGAGCCCACCTTTGGCCAAGACCGGCGCACCTTCACTGAATTGGTGTATCTGATCCGCGAGCTGGCCGATGAGGGCGTGGCGATCGCTTCCATCACGCACGATCAGCTCTTTATCGACGCGCTGGGGGATCACCGCATCCACCTGGATAAGCACGCGCCCGCACCCCACGCGGGGGAAGGGGCATCATGAGCGCGCGCGTGAACGTGCTCCGTGGCACCAATCCCGTCACCCGGCTGCTGGGGGTACTCTTTCTTACGACACCACTGCTCATCAGCGTGGACTGGGTATCGGCCGGGGTGGCGCTGCTCTGCACCCTCGCGGTGACGCCGCTGTGCGGGATGTCCTGGCTTCAGCTGGCTCGCCGCGGCTGGCCGATTCTGGCTGTCACGCCCATTTCGGGTATCTCCATGGCCCTCTATGGCCGGCCCGAAGGTACCGAATATGCCAGTTTCCTCTTCGCCCACATCACGGACAACTCCCTCGAGCTGGCGCTGGCGATCATGCTGCGCGTGCTCGCCATTGGTCTGCCCGTGGTGCTCGTCTCTTACAAAGTCGATCCCACCGATTTCGGTGATGGGCTGGCCCAAGTGCTGAAACTGCCTGCCCGCTTCGTCATCGGTTCGGTGGCCGGCGTGCGTTTGATGAGTCTTTTCCAACGCGACTGGCGGGCCCTAGAGCGGGCGCGCCGCTCGCGCGGGCTCGGCGATCGCGGCCGCGTCACCCGCTTCTTCGGCCAGATCTTCGCCCTGCTCGTCCTAGCTCTGCGCCGCGGTTCCAAGCTCGCCACCGCCATGGAAGCCCGCGGTTTCGGCAGCGAGCACGAGCGCACCTGGGCGCGGGAATCGACCATGTCCGGCCGCGACTACGCAATCTTGCTCGCCTGCCTGTCCATTTCCTTTGTGGCGCTCGGGGTGTCCATCGCCAGCGGCGCTTTCCGTTTCCTCGGGGCTTAAGATGCCACGCACTGTGCTTATCGACGGCCGCTCTGGGGCGGGCAAAACCACCCTGTCGCGATGGTTGGCCGACTGTGGCGGCGCCCAGCTGGTGCACCTCGATGATCTCTACCCGGGCTGGAATGGGCTGGCCGCCGCCGGTGAGATCGTTGCCACCGATGTGTTGGCACCCATCGCGCCGGGGTACCACCGCTGGGACTGGGAGCAGGGGCGGGCAGGGCAGTGGCGGAGCCTTAAGGCCACCGCGCCACTGATTGTGGAAGGCTGCGGTGCCATCACCCCCGCCACTGTTGCGGCCGCCCGAGCGCGCGGTCCGGTGGCCACGATCTTCCTCGATCTCGACGCTGCCGAGCGCAAGCGGCGGGCGCTCGAGCGCGATCCGGGCTATGCGGCCTATTGGGATATGTGGGCGGCACAGGAGGATCGGCATATTCATTCCGTGCTGCCGTGGCAGGATGTGGACTTTTCCCGCACACCCTAGCTAAATACCCCCGCGTGGGGGTGGTTTCTGGGGACCTATAGAAATCGTTTCCGGCCCCCACAAGGGGTGAAGGTTTAAGGTAGCTAAGCTGCAGCACACAGTTTGCTAAGAGTTTTTCGTGTTTACTTCTCAGGCAAACTAAGATGTGACGTGCCGCAAAGGCGATCGTCATAACACGATGACGTCACCATATGCATGACCTACCTCGAATGGGAGAACTAACGCCATGACGCTAAAGAAGTCCCTGGCCATCCTTGGCGCCGCGTCGCTCACACTGGGCCTCGCTGCGTGCTCGGATGATAATGGCTCTGGCGGGGGAAGCGGAGCTGACTACATCCGCGCCAACGGATCCGAGCCACAGAACCCACTGATTCCGGCTAACACCAATGAGACCGGTGGTGGCCGTATTATTGACCTCATTAACTCGGGTCTCGTCTACTACGACACTGAGGGTGAAGTTCATAACGATCTCGCCGACTCCATCGAGTTGGAGGGCGATAAGACCTATCGTGTGAAGCTCAAGGAGGGCAAGAAGTTCTCCGATGGCACTGAGATCAAGGCCGAGAACTTTGTGAAGGCTTGGAACTATGCCATGGAGAACGAGCAGCTCTCCGCCTACTTCTTCGAGCCCATCATGGGCTACGAGGAGGGCGCCTCCGAGATGGAGGGGCTGAAGGTGGAGGACGATTACACCTTCACCATTGAGCTCCAGCAGCCCGAGTCTGACTTCCCGCTGCGCCTTGGCTACTCCGCCTTCTTCCCCCTTCCCGACGTCGCCTTCGAAGACATGGACGCCTTCGGCGAGTCCCCGGTCGGCTCCGGCCCCTACAAGCTCGAAGAGTGGAACCATCAGCAGGACGCCCTCATCGTCCCGAACGAGTACTACGACGGTGAGCGTGCCGCCCAGAACGACGGTGTGCGCTTCACCTTCTACCCGCAGCAGGACGCCGCGTATGCCGACCTTCTCTCCGGCAACCTCGACGTCTTGGATGCCGTGCCGGATTCCGCCTTCTCTACCTATGAGGAAGAGCTCGGCGACCGCGCGGTGAACCAGCCCGCCGCTGTGTTCCAGTCCTTCACCATCCCGGAGCGCTTGGAGCACTTCAACGGTGAGGAGGGAAAGCTGCGTCGTGAAGCCATCTCGATGGCGGTGAACCGCGACGAGATCACGGACAAGATCTTCCTCGGTACCCGCACCCCAGCGAAGGACTTCACCTCCCCAGTGATCGACGGCTATGACCCCGAGCTCAAGGGCGAAGAGGTTCTGAACTTCAACCCAGACCGCGCTAAGGAGCTGTGGGCCGAGGCCGATGAGATTGCTCCCTTCGAGGGCACCTTCGAGATCGCCTATAACGCCGATGGTGGCCACCAGGCATGGGTGGATGCTACTGCTAACTCCCTGAAGAACGTGCTCGGTATCAACGCCCAGGGTAAGCCCTATCCGGACTTCAAGTCCCTGCGCGATGAGGTGACCAACCGTGAAATCACCACTGCCTTCCGTACCGGCTGGCAGGCTGACTACCCGGGCTTGGGTAACTTCTTGGGGCCGTTGTACGCCACTGGCGCCAGCTCTAACGATGGTGACTACTCCAACAAGGACTTCGACGCCAAGCTCAATGAGGCTGCCGGCGCTGGGTCCGTGAAAGAAGCCACCCCGCTCTACAACGAGGCCCAGGAGATTCTGCTTGAGGATCTGCCCGTGATCCCGCTGTGGTACGCCAACGTCACCGGCGGCAGCGCCGACACCGTGGAGAATGTGGTCTTCAACTGGAAGTCTGTCCCCGTCTACGAGCAGATCACCAAAAAGTAATCTGTCGTAGCCTGCGCCTGAGGCGGTGTGGCTCGGCTCGTGTACACATGGGCGGGTGGCACTGCTGGGCGTAGTGCGTGCTTCTCAACTTCCCAGCACCCCTGGTGCCCTGGGATGAGTCTCCGAAAGGACGTTGCGCTCTGAATATTTACAGTTCTCAACGCTCATACGGTGTCATCCGCAGTGGCCAGGGGTGCTGGTGTCTGTGAAGCTTTGGTAATTTAAAGCGAATAGTCTCGCCAGTCTCACTGCGCCCCCGAGCTCCCCGTGCATCACAGGACAATCGGATCGGCCAGCGGTGGTGGCTTGCGGGAGGATCGACGCGTCAACCGCGCTACCTAACCTAGAAAGTCCTCGCCTATGCTGCGCTATGTGGGGCGCCGCGTTCTGCAGATGATTCCGGTGTTTATCGGAGCGACTCTGCTGATCTATGCGCTCGTATTCCTCATGCCGGGTGATCCTGTGCAAGCCCTGGGTGGTGACCGTGGACTATCCGAATCCGCGGCTCAACGCATCAGGGAAGAGTACAACCTGGATAAACCCTTCCTCGTCCAATACCTGCTTTACATCAAGGGCATCTTTACTCTTGACTTCGGCACCACCTTCTCTGGCCAGCCCGTGTCCTCGGTGATGGCCAATGCCTTCCCCGTGACCATCAAGCTCGCCTTCATGGCTCTGGCTTTCGAGACCATCTTCGGCATCCTCTTCGGCGTGGTCGCCGGTATCCGTCGCGGCGGCATTTTCGACTCCACCGTGCTGGTGCTGTCTCTGCTGGTGATTGCCGTCCCCACCTTCGTGATCGGCTTCGTGCTGCAATTCATGGTGGGCGTGAAGTGGGGGCTATTGCCCACCACGGTTGGCCCCAATGAGTCCTTCGAAGCGCTGCTTATGCCCGCGATCGTGCTGGGCGCGGTGTCCTTCGCCTATGTGCTGCGCCTGACGCGGCAGTCCGTGAGCGAGAATCTCACCGCCGACTATGTGCGTACCGCCCGCGCCAAGGGCCTGAAGGACAGCACGGTGATGAGCCGCCACGTGTTGCGTAATTCCTTGATTCCCGTCGCCACCTTCCTCGGCGCGGATCTCGGTGCCCTCATGGGTGGCGCCATCGTGACCGAGGGCATCTTCGGTATCAACGGTGTCGGCGGTTCCATTTACCAAGCCATCCTCAAGGGCGAACCCGCCACCGTGGTGTCCTTCACCACCGTGCTGGTGCTCGTCTACATTGTGGCCAACCTGCTCGTGGATTTGATCTACGCCGTGCTCGATCCGAGGATTCGCTATGCCTAAACCATCTCCCGCACACCTCAACCCCGAGAAGAACCTCCAAGGCCCCGCCTTTGAGACGAAGAAGGGCCAAGAGCACTTCGTTGACGCCGTGGATGAAACCGGCCTCGGTGCTGTCGACGCGGTGGCCGATGAGTCCGCACCGACCTCCCTGTGGGGCGAGGCGTGGCAAAACCTGCGTCGCCGTCCTCTGTTCTGGACCTCGGCCGTACTCATGCTCGCCGCCATCGTGCTCGCTTTGGTCCCGCAGTTGTTTACCAGCGTCGATCCGCAGACCTGCGAGCTCGCCAACTCCCTCCAGGGGCCCACGGATGGTCACCCCTTTGGTTTCGACCGCCAGGGCTGTGACATTTTCGCCCGCACCATCTACGGGGCGCGCGCCTCGGTGCTCGTCGGCGTGCTCACCACGATGTTCGTCGTGGTGCTCGGCGTGCTCATCGGTGCTACCGCCGGCTATCTCGGCGGCATCGTGGACTCCATCTTCTCCCGTATCACCGACGTTTTCTTCGCGCTGCCGCTGGTGCTGGCCGCCATCGTGGTGATGCAGATGTTTAAGGATCATCGCACGGTATTCACCGTGATCGTGGTGCTCGGCCTCTTCGGCTGGACCTCGATCGCCCGCATCACTCGCGGTGCCGTGATGAGCGTGAAGAATGAAGAGTTCGTTACCGCCGCCCGCGCCTTGGGCGCATCGCGCACCAAGATCCTGTTTAGCCACATCCTGCCCAATGCGGCGGCGCCGATCATCGTCTACGCCACCGTGGCTCTGGGTACCTTCATCGTGGCGGAAGCCACGCTGTCCTTCCTGGGTATCGGTTTGCCCTCGACGGTGGTCTCCTGGGGTGGCGACATCTCGCGCGCTCAGGCCTCGCTGCGCACCCAGCCGATGGTGCTCTTCTACCCGGCTGTGGCGCTGGCAACGACCGTGCTCAGCTTCATCATGATGGGTGACGTTGTGCGCGACGCCCTCGATCCGAAGGCAAGGAAGCGATAATTATGACGAATACTACGCCCCCTGCCGGCACCGATAGCTCCGCCGAGGTGGATCGTTCCGTGCCACTATTGACCTTCGAAGATCTCAAGATTTCCTTCGAGTCCACCACCGGCACCGTGGACGCCGTGCGCGGCATTAACCTCGCCATCTATCCCGGGCAGTCCGTGGCGATCGTGGGCGAGTCCGGCTCCGGTAAGTCCACCGCCGCCATGTCCATCCTCGGGCTCTTGCCTGGCACCGGAAAGATCACCGGCGGTTCCATTACCTTCGACGGCCAGGACATCACCGATGTCTCCGAGAAGGAGCGCCAAGAATACCGGGGCAAGATGATCGGCCTGGTGCCGCAGGACCCGATGAGTAACCTCAACCCCGTGTGGCGCATCGGCACCCAGATCAAGGAATCCTTGCGCGCCAATAACGTGGTGGATCCGAAGGAGTACGACGCGCGAGTCGCTGAGCTGCTCGAGGAGGCGGGTCTGCCGGACGCGGAGCGCCGCGCCAAGCAGTATCCCCACGAGTTCTCCGGCGGTATGCGCCAGCGCGCCCTGATCGCCATGGGCCTGGCCGCGCATCCCAAGCTGCTCATCGCCGACGAGCCCACCTCGGCTCTCGACGTGACGGTGCAAAAGCGCATCCTGGACCACTTGGGAACCCTCACCGAGGAACTCGGCACTGCCGTGCTGTTTATCACCCACGATCTGGGTCTTGCCGCCGAGCGCGCCGAGCACCTCGTGGTGATGCACCGCGGCCGCATCGTGGAGTCGGGTCCCTCGCTGAAGATTCTGCGCAACCCGCAGCACCCCTATACCCGTCGCCTTGTCGACGCCGCCCCCTCGCTGGCCTCCGCCCGCATTCAGCAGGCACAGCAGCAGGGTGTGGAGTCCACGGACAAGCTCAGCAGCGATCACTCGCAGGTAGAGGACGAGGTGATCCGCGTGGAGAACCTCACCAAGATCTTTGATGTTCGCGGCGCGCGCGGCGCTAAGAAAGAACTGCGGGCTGTCGATGATGTCAGCTTCGGGCTGCGCACCGGCACCACCTTGGCGCTGGTGGGCGAGTCCGGCTCGGGTAAGTCCACGGTGGCGAACATGGTGCTGAACCTGCTCGACCCCACCGAGGGAAAGGTGTATTACAAGGGCACCGATCTGTCTACCTTGGGCCGCAAGGAGCTTTTCGATATGCGCCGCAAGCTCCAGGTGGTGTTCCAGAACCCCTATGGTTCGCTCAACCCGATGTATTCGATCTACCGCTGTATCGAGGAGCCGCTGAAGGTACACAAGGTGGGCAACCGCGAGCAGCGGGAGAAGCGCGTCGCCGAGCTGCTGGATGTGGTGCAACTGCCGCGCTCGACCATGCGCCGCTACCCTAATGAGCTTTCAGGCGGTCAGCGCCAGCGCATCGCTATTGCCCGCGCCTTGGCGCTGCAGCCGGAAGTGATCGTGTTGGACGAGGCCGTCTCCGCCCTGGACGTGCTGGTGCAAAACCAGATTCTGCAGCTGCTGACGCAGCTTCAGGATGAGTTCAATCTCTCCTATCTGTTCATCACTCACGATCTCGCCGTGGTGCGCCAGACTGCCGATGACATCGTGGTCATGCAAAACGGCAAGGTAGTCGAGCAGGGCAGCGCGGACGATATCTTCGATCACGCCCAGCAGGACTACACTCGGAATCTCATCGATTCAGTGCCTGGGCTCGGCATCGAGCTCGGAGCAGGGGAGTAAGCCCCGCACCCACAACGCCACAAGGGCCGCCGCAGTACGTGCTGCGGCGGCCCTTGTGGCGCTATCTAGGGGAGAATCAGGCGGGGTCGATGATCTCCTCGAGTTTCTCTGTGGGGCGAGCAATAACCACCCCGGAGGCACTACGCACAAAGGGTCGTTCGATCAGCGTCGGGTGGGCGAGCATGGCCGCGATAAGTTCATCCTCCGGCGTCTCGGGGCTCAGCCCTAGCTCGGCATACTCGGATTCGCCGGTGCGGATAGCCTCATGCGGGCGCAGGCCAGCATCCGCGAGCAGGCTGCGGAGCGTCTGTTCGTCGGGGGTGTCCTCGAGATAGCGCACGATGGTCGGCTCGATGCCGTGATCGCGCAGATACTGCAGCGCCGCGCGGGACTTGGAACAGCGGGGATTGTGATAGATCACGGTCATGCCGCCAAGGCTACCGGTGTGGAGCGTGGCGTCGTCAAGCGAATGAGCAGCCCGCAGGAGTGAGGGTGACGTTGTCCGCCCACTCGAGGGTGATACCGCGCGAGCGCAGCCACTGGTGGACGTCATCGCCGTAGCGGGTGATGCCTTCCACGGCGGTGAGCGTGCGATCGATGGCGCGCTCAGCCTCGGAGGCGGTGATGAGCCCAGCGGAGGTGGCGGCGGCGAGCTCGTCGATGTCGAGCACGTCGATGGGGGTGCCCGTGGTGGCCACGAGATCCACGTAGAGATCCCGTGTGGTCCAAGTGGAGCCCTCGCGGTTGATGTCTGCGATGTCGATATAGAGCTCTTGGTCTACATCCACCCCGGGACGGAAGTGAAAGATATTGGCGCGCAGGCCGAGATCGGGCAACAGCCACGACTCGAGATAGCCGAAGCGGGGATGATCCGCCCCGCGCGCCATGTACAGCCCGAAGTCGGTTTCGGTGTAGGTATCCACCGCGCGCAGGTAGCCCTTGGGGTCCGTGTTGGTCAGCGCGGAGACGTCAAAGGTCTCCTGCTTCACGGGATGGAGATCCACAGTGGAGCCTCCATCCTGCGCATCGGGCTGGGAGGTGGACATGAGATACCTGCGCAGTTGCTCTTAGACCGTGAAGATCGCGGCGGTGGGGGCGAAGTGGCAGGCAGTCTCGGAGGTATTCACAGTGCCCTCGAGAACGGCGATGATGGTGCCCTTGCCGGTGGCTGCCGTGCCGTTGAGGGTGGCGGGGCCGTCGGGGTTGAGGCCGCCATTGCCCAAGCGGGAGGTGCCGAACTGCAGGGTGTCGATATTCATCCAGTGCACGTTGAGTGCGTCCTGCTGCTCTGCAGCCAGGCCCGGGGTGCCAAGTGCGGTGAACACGAAGCCGGCCTCGTCAGCGGGAACACCCGGCAGCGGCAGATCTGCCGGCCCGGGAACAGCGATGGCGGTGCCCACGGCGGTGTGCTCGCCGCCGATGCAGGAGCCAGCGATGGTGGGCCAGTAGAACTGGGTGAACTCGGGGGTGTTCTCCGGCTTCAGCAGCGGCGCACCCGCGGGGGAGTGGCCACCCTCGTAGAACTCCACGGCGGCGATCACGGCGTTGCGCAGCTGCTCGGGGATGAAGGGCTGGTTGGCGAAAGCGCGGGCCTGAGCCAGCACCTCAGGGGCGGGGCGGCTGAGATCGTCGATCAGCTGCGGATTGGTAATGACGGGAATCGTCATATCGGAGCTGGTCTGCGCGGTGGCCAGCGGGGCGGAAAGCGTGGCGCCAACGGTCAGGGCGGCAGCGCAGGCGACGGCGATCGGGGTACGGAGTTTCACGGGGTTTCAGTGTCCTTTCTTGGAAGCTGTACATGCGACGGGCACAAAGCTCTAGTCCACAGACTTCACTTAAACCACATTAGTCACAACAGTCATAACACTAATACATTTCTCAGAGTGAGGCTAGGCCTGTGTTCACTATCATCGTCGCAGCTGCGGGCGGAGCAGGCCTGGGCCTGCGGGGTATCCGCACCGGGGCGGCGTCGTCACGCGCAACGGCCGCAGTAGCTACCGCACTCTGTGAAGGCATAAGAGGATGTGTCACTGTCGGAATAGATAGGTTTTTGTTGCCATTTCGTTACAATCTACTCTAAAAGATGTGGTATCGCCGGAAAAGGGGGTACACTCGGCTAGTCGTTGCCCGCGTATGACGCGCAGGCGACAGGCGCGCTTCCTTCTTCATCGTCTGCGCGCCGCGATCACCATCTATATTTCAGGAGTACACACAAGCCCGTGAGCGAAAACAACACTACCGCGCGCACCGAATTCCGAAACGTCGCCATTGTCGCACACGTTGACCACGGCAAAACCACCCTCGTCAACGCCATGCTCGAGCAATCCGGTGCCTTCGGTGACCACGGCGAGGTCGCCGATCGGGTGATGGACTCCGGTGATCTGGAGAAGGAAAAAGGCATCACCATTCTGGCTAAGAACACCTCCATTCGGCGTGTGGGCCAGGGGAAGAATGGCGAAGATCTCATTATTAATGTCATCGACACCCCCGGCCACGCCGACTTCGGCGGTGAGGTGGAGCGTGCGCTGTCCATGGTCGATGGCGTGGTGCTGCTCGTCGACGCCTCCGAGGGCCCGCTGCCCCAAACCCGCTTCGTGCTGGGCAAGGCCTTGGCGGCGAAGATGCCGGTGATTATCTGTGTGAACAAGACCGACCGCCCCGATGCCCGCATCGACGAGGTGGTCGAAGAATCCCAGGACCTGCTGCTCGAGCTGGCCTCCACCCTCGAGGATGAGGAAGCCCAGCAGGCCGCCGAGACTCTGCTGGATCTTCCGGTGCTCTACGCCTCCGGCCGCGCCGGCACCGCCTCCACCGAGAACCCCGGTGATGGCAATGTGCCGGATGCGAAGGATCTGCAGGAGCTCTTCAACGTGCTCTACGATGTGCTGCCCGAGCCCTCGGCGGATATCAACGCCCCGCTGCAGGCCCATGTGACCAACCTAGACTCCTCTTCTTTCTTGGGCCGTATCGGCCTAGTGCGCGTGCACGCCGGCGTGTTGAAGAAGGGCCAGCAGGTGGCATGGATTCACTACGACGATGAGGGCAATCAGCACACCAAGACCGTCAAAATTGCCGAGCTGCTTTCCACAGAGGGCATGCAGCGCGTGCCCGCCAAGGAGGTTATCGCCGGCGATATCGCGGCTATCTCCGGTATCGATCAGGTGATGATCGGCGACACCCTCGCCGATGTGGAGAATCCGACCCCGCTGCCGCGCATCACCGTGGATGAGCCGGCGATCTCCATGACCATCGGCGTTAATACCTCGCCGATGGCCGGTCGCGGCGGTGGCGATAAGCTTACCGCCCGCGTGGTGAAGGCCCGCCTCGAGCAGGAGCTCATCGGTAACGTCTCACTGCGCGTGCTGCCCACCGAGCGTCCCGACGCCTGGGAGGTGCAGGGCCGCGGCGAGATGGCGCTGTCCGTGCTGGTGGAAACCATGCGCCGTGAAGGTTTCGAGCTCACCGTGGGTAAGCCCCAGGTGGTGCCCAAGACCATCGACGGCAAGATCCACGAGCCCTTCGAGCACATGGTCATCGACGTACCCGCCGAATTCCAGGGTGCCGTGACCCAGCTGCTAGCCGGCCGCAAGGGAATCATGATGTCCATGGACACCACCGGAAGCGACTGGGTACGCATGGAATTCGAGGTGCCCGCCCGCGGTTTGATCGGCTTCCGTACCGTGTTCATGACCGATACCAAGGGCACCGGCATCGCCAATCACTACTCGGATGGCTACCGCCCCTGGGCCGGCGAGATCAAGGATCGCGCCTCCGGTTCCTTGGTGGCCGATCGCTCCGGTCAGGTCACCACCTATGCGCTGATGCAGCTGGCTGATCGTGGCCAGTTCTTCGTGGAGCCCGGCATGGAGGCCTACGAGGGCATGGTTGTGGGGCAGAACAACCGTGATGAGGACATGGACGTCAACATCGCCAAGGAGAAGAAGCTCACCAATATGCGCTCCGCGACGGCGGATGCCACCTTTACCCTGGCTAAGGCGCATGTGCTCTCCCTCGATGAGGCCATGGAGTTCTGTGGCCAAGACGAGTGCGTGGAGGTGACCCCAGAGCGCATTCGCGTGCGCAAGGTGATTCTCTCTGCCACCGACCGTGGCCGCGCCCGTGCCCGCGAGAAGGCCCGCAACAAGTAGCGCGACTTCTCGGCCGCGGGGGCCTAGCCGCTAGACTCATGAGGGTGATCAATGTGCTTCGCCGTGCCTCGCTTTGCTGCACCAGCGTGGTCGTCGCTCTCAGTATTGCCAGCTGTGCAGCCAATCCGGGCCCACCGCCGGTGGAGGAAGTGGAGCGGACGATCAGTACCACGTCCTCCTCCACGCCGCCGGAGCGCCCCGAGGACATCGATCCCGCTGAGCGGAACAAGATCATCGTGGGCATGGATCCCTTGCTCAACGGTTTTAACCCGCACCTGATCGCCGATTCCACGCCTTTTGTGGAATCAATGGCAGCGCTGGTGTTGCCCAGTGCCTTCGTCGGCGGTGAGCTCAATTCCTCTTTGCTCACCAGCGCCGAGGAGATAGAACCGGTCGGCGATGCGGTGCAGACGGTGCGCTATCAGATCAGTACCGCGGCCCAATGGTCTGATGGCACCCCCATCACCGGCTCCGATTTTCAATACCTGTGGGAATCCATCGTCTCCACCCCGGGCACGACGGACACCGCTGGCTATCGCCAGATCTCCAGCATTCGTGTCAGCAATGGCGGCAAGTCCGTAGCCGTGGACTTTGGTCACCGCGTGGAGCAGTGGCAGAGATTGTTCACGCACCTACTGCCGAGCCATATTTTCCTCACCGGCACTGATGGATTCGACCGCGTTTTGGCCAATACCATGCCGGTCTCTGGCGGGCGTTATCAAGTCTCTTCCGTTGACAGGCAGCGTGGCGAGGTAGTGCTGTCGCGGAATGATCGCTACTGGGGGCTGCAGCCCGCGAAGATCGAAAGGCTCATTTTCCGCGAGATTCGCTCGGCCGGTAGCGCCGCCGAGATGATGCGCCGCGGCCAAATGGATCTGGCCGATCTCTCGCTGGAGGAGACCACCGAACCCGCCCTGAAGCTCGTACCCAGGGTGGAAACCGCCACCCGCGTCTATCATCGCCGACTCGACGTGGTGTTCAACACCCAGGCCCCCACTCTGGACACCCCGGCGAAGCGGGCCGGTTTCATCAGGCTTATCGACGCCCCCCTCGTGGCCAAGCTCGCCACCGGCCGCAGTACGCATCTCGGGCTGGCGGATCCCAGCGAGTTCCCGCAGCCAGAGATAGAACCGGAGGCGCTGCCCAGCGGCCGCTCCGTCATCTTGGGCGTGGATGCCGCCGATGACGAGGCCGTGACGGCGGCGCGGTCTATCAGCGATCTCGCCGCGCAGCAGGGGATCGATGTGAACGTGATTCTCTCCACCACCGCCGAGCTCTTTAGCACCCTCATGCCCGAGGGGCATATCGACGGTATCGTCACCCACTCCCGCACAGAGCAAACTCCCATCGGGCTCGCGACCCGCTATCTGTGTGGGGTGGCCGTGACGCAGCTGTGCGATAGCGATCTCGATGCCACGCTGCGCGAGTATCTCGCCGGCGCGGTGGATGACACCGCCGCCACCGAGGCGGTGCGGGCGGTGGAAAATCGCGAGATCCTGACCTATCCGCTGTCCTATACCATCCGCCTTGATGCGGCAGGGGCGCGTATTATCGGCCCCGCCTCCACTTTCGCTGAGTGGCCCGTTGATCCTTATGCTGGGCGACTCGCCGGCGCCGCCAGCTGGAGCGTGCGCCAAGGCCTAGGCCCCAGTCGTATCGGCACCCCTGAGGAGAACACCGAAACCCCATGATCACCACTGTGCAGTCCGAGACGCCCTTAAGTGACGTCACCGTTCTTGCTGTCCACGCCCATCCTGATGATGAGGCCATCTGGACCGGCGGGCTCCTCGCCCATCTGGCGCGCCGCGGCGCAAATGTCATCGTGGTCACCTGCACCTTGGGTGAACAGGGAGAGGTGATTGGTGACCCCTACCAGAACTTAGTCGCCGAGCACTCCGATCAGCTGGGCGGTTTCCGTATTCGCGAGCTCCAGGAATCGCTGGCGGCCCTCGGGGTGCGCGGGATTCACCTCGGTGCCCCAGGGCAGTGGCGAGACTCCGGTATGGCCGGCGATCCTTCCGCGGCGCACCCGCGGGCCTTGGTGAATAACCTAGATCAGGCCACTGAGCAGCTGCGGCAGCTCATTGCCGAGTACCGCCCTGAGCTGTTGATCACTTATGGCCCGGATGGCGGCTATGGCCACCCGGACCACATCGCGGCGCACACCATCACCCACCGGGCTGCCCCGGAGCACACCCGCATCCTCTGGGCGGTGACGCTGGAGGAGGACCTCGAGGCCGGCTTCGCGGGAATCCGCTCCATTCCGCAGACGTGGCGCCGCGCCGATGCGGAGATCGCGCGGGTCGAGCACGCCGATATTCGCTTGGCCCTGACCCCTGCGGAGCAGGCCCAGAAGGTGGCGGCGATGAAGGCCCACGCTACCCAGATCTGGATCGCCGACGGCTCCGTGAGCGCCACCAACCCGGTGCCCGCGCATGCTGCGGCAGATACTCCTGTGTTTGCGCTATCGAATCTCATTGCCCAGCCGGTGACGGCGAGCGAGAGCTATCAGATTGGTGCGGGGCCACAGCTGCCGAGTGACGTCACGGATGTACTCGATGGGGTGAGTGAGGTCTATCGGCTCGGCGAGGATGCACTGGCACACCTTCCGCACTGTGGGAAGGAGGACTAAGCGATGAAGCTCAGCCATCCACAGCGATACACCTACGCCGAGCACAGCACCGGTGAAATCGCCGGTGGCCTCCTGTGGTTATCGGTGGGGTCGCTGGTGTCGGTGCTGTTGGAGGTGGTCTATTTGGGCACGTGGATCACACTGCCGGGCGGGAACTCGATTCCTTTTCCCTACACCATCGTGATCGCCTTCTTCTTCACGGCGGTGCTGACCCGCACGGCGCGGCTGTGGACAGAGAACATGCTCGCGGCGGCACTACCGGCGATCGTGTGGGTGTCAGGTTATATGATCCTAACTTTTTCGGTGTCGGTGACTGGGGATATGCTTGTCGGGTCTAGTTTGCGCTCGGTGTTGTTACTTGCCGCTGGAATCGCGGGCGGTCTCATCCCGTTGTGGCAGAAAAGCCCGCGGCCCCCGCGCCCCGATGCGCACACCACACAACCATAGTTGTCACACATTTTCAGGAGTTAGCTCACATGACGTACACCATCGCTCAGCCTTGCGTCGACGTGATGGACCGGGCGTGCGTGGAAGAATGCCCGGTGGACTGCATCTACGAGGGCAAGCGTTCGCTCTACATCCACCCGGATGAGTGCGTGGACTGCGGCGCCTGCGAGCCGGTGTGTCCCGTGGAGGCTATTTTCTACGAGGACGATGTGCCGGATGAGTGGATTGACTACAACGACGCCAATGCCGCCTTCTTCGATGACCTCGGCTCGCCCGGCGGCGCTGCCAAGCTCGGCGCCCAGGACTTCGATCCGCCATTGGTCTCCGAGCTACCTCCCCAGGCTTAAAGGTTCAGGGAGGCTCTCATCGTGACCGCGCGTTCCCGCCAGCCCTTGGCCCGCCGCCTTCCCGCCTTCCCGTGGGATAGCCTCGGGCCCATTAGCGAGCGCGCCCACGCCCACCCCGAGGGAGCCATCGACCTGACAGTGGGCTCGCCGGTCGATCCCGTGGCCGAGCCCATCGCCGAGTCCCTGCGCGCCCACGCCACCCATCCCGGCTATCCGCCGACTCTGGGCACTCCGGCGCTTATCGACGCCATCTCGCAGTCACTGCACCGCCGTTATGGGATACAGCCCGTTCCCGCGGCCGCGATTGTGCCCGTGGTTGGCACCAAAGAACTCATCGCCCAGCTACCGTGGCTGCTGGGCCTCGGATCCGACCACCGCATCGCCGTACCGGCGATCGCCTATCCCACCTACGATATCGCCGCCCGGCTGTGTGGGGCGCGCGTCGAGGTGGCCGAAGAAGTCGCGGATATCATCGCCTCCGATGCGGACTTCGTCTATATCAACTCGCCATCTAATCCCACCGGCCGTGTCCGTAGCGCCGCCGAACTCACGGAACTGGTGGCGTGGGCGCGCGAGACCGGGGCGATTATTGCCTCCGATGAGTGCTATCTCGGCTTGGACTATTCTGGGCGGGCCCGCTCCATCGCTCACCCCGAGGTGTGCGGGGAGAGCCTCGAGAACCTCATCGTGATTCATTCGCTGTCGAAGACTTCGAATATGGCCTCCTATCGAGCAGGTTTCATCTTCGGCGACAGCGGCCTGCTGGGCGAGGTGGCCGAGGTGCGCAAGCACTGTGGCCTATCGCTGCCTTGGGCGGTGCAACACGCCATGGTGTGCGCGCTGAGCAGCGAGGAGCATGAGCAGCAGCAGTACGAGGTCTATCGCCGCCGCCGCGAGACGCTGCGCGCCGCCCTCGACGCCGCGGGGCTGCAGGTGGACTATTCCGATGCTGGGTTGTACTTCTGGGTCACTCAAGGGCGCAGCGCCCAAGAGACCGTGGAGGCCTTCGCGGATCTGGGAATTATCACCGCGCCGGGCACCTTCTATGGCGATAACGAGCAATGCCGCAGCCATGTGCGCTTATCTATCACTGCCAGCGATAGTGCGATCGAGGCGGCTGCACGGCGCCTCGCGGGAGGCTTCGGCCGAGCGCCGGCCTAGGCCATAACCCGCGCCTAGGGGCCACTCAGGGTTCCTATTCTGCGGCATGCAGCGGGTAAACTCTGGATGAACACCAGCGGGTGGATACCCGCCTTAGCCGCATTCAACATGGCATTCGCTAGGGGAGAGAGTAGTGACTAACCACCAGGTAGCCCAGCCGCGCAGCGGTTCGGGGGCCTCACGCTATCGCCGCAATTTCCGGCAATTCCTCAAGTTTGGCATTGTCGGCGCCTCCGGCGTTGTGGTGAACTTCCTCACCGTGGTGGTAGTGAAGAAAATCCTCGACGGCGGCTTCGGTATTCACGAAGAAGACGCCGCCATGAACCTGCTAGACACCCAGTTCCACATCCGCTGGTTCCACATCATCTTGACCATCGCCTTCCTGGTGGCCAATATGTCGAACTTCCAGCTCAACCGGATGTGGACCTTCCGCAGCTCGCACCGGCCTCCCTGGCTGAAGCAGTTCATCCCCTTCCTCGTCGCCGGGCTCGGGGCGCTGGTAGTCACCCAGGTAGTGTCCACCTTGCTCATCAACCCGGAATCGCCCGTGGCTCTGCCCTCGGATATCTTCGATGGCTCCACAGGGCTGCGCACCAAGCTCTACTGGGCGGCCCTAGCCGGTACGGCGGTGGCCATGCCGGTGAATTTCGTGGTGAATAAGCTGTGGACCTTCAGAAAAACACGGGTCGTACTGGAGCAGGCCCCGGTTTAGCTGGGTCGCCGCATCTCCGCGAACTTAAGCAGATAGACCACACCCCGAGCAGCCTGCATATCAGGCGTCTCGGGGTGTGGTGCGTGTGGAGGCCAGCCTAGGGCTTGTGTCCCCACACTCTGCTGCGTAGTTACTTCTTTCGCGCCGAACGCTTCGTGAGGAAGGACAGGGCGACAAGCGCCAGGGTCAGTACCGTCACGGAGCTGACTTGGGGGCGGGAGGAGGCGTCGAAAAGCATGAGAATGGTCAGCCCTGCCAGCATGGCGAGGGTGACCCAGCCGAGCCACGGATAGCCCCACATGCGGACCGAGATTTCCTTATTGCGCTCCATCTCCGGGTGCAGCTTGAGATAGCTGGCGACGATGAATCCCCAGATGACGATGAGGCAGCCGCCGACAGCGTTGAAGAGGAACTCCAAGAGCCCGGCAGGGTTCCACCACTGCAGGGCCACGGAACCGAAAGCGAAGATCACCGAGAGGATCACCGCGAGCGTGGGAACCTGGTTAGTGCCGCTGAGCGAGCGGAAGACCTGAGGCGCGTAGCCGCGCTGCGCCAAAGAGTAGACGAAGCGCGAGGTGGCGTAGATCTGGGCGTTGAATGCCGACAGCAGTGCGAGCACAATCACGGCCTCCATGAAGCCCACCGTGCCGGGGATATTCGCCATGCCCAAAATGATGGTGAAGGGAGAATCCGCCGCGGAATCGGCGCCGCCGATACGGGAGTAGGGCAGCAGGAAGGTGATCACCAGTACCGCGCCCAGGTAGAACACGGAGATACGCCAGATCACCGAGCGCACCGCCACGCGAATGGACTCGCGAGGCTTTTCGGACTCTGCTGCGGCGATGGTGACGATCTCAATACCGCCGAAGGCGAAGGCCACAGCCAACAGCCCAGCGGCGATACCGGAGATGCCATTAGGGGCGAAGCCGGCGTCGATGAAATTGGTCAAGCCCACCGCCTCGTGGCCGGGCAGCCAGCCCATAATCATGAGCACGCCGACGATAAGGAAGAAGATGATCACGGCGACCTTGATGAAGGCGAACCAGAACTCGAACTCGCCGAAACCGCGCACAGCGGCCAGATTCACGATGGCGAAGAATACTACGCAGACGAGCGCCGGGATCCAGGGAGCCACCCCGAACCACGAGCCCATGATGGCGGCCGCACCGGTCATCTCCGCGCCCATCACCATGGTGAGCATGAACCAATACATCCAGCCGAGCGTGAAGCCTGCCCAGTGCCCGAAGGCCATTTCCGCATATTCGGAGAAGGAGCCGGAGCGCGGGCGGGCAGCAGATAGCTCGCCCAGCATCTGCATCACAAATACCACGATGATGCCGGCCACGATATAGGCCAAGAGCACCGCCGGGCCGGCAGCCTTGATGCCCACGCCGGTGCCAAGGAAGAGTCCCGCACCAATGGCGGAGCCGAGCCCCATCATGGTCAGGTGGCGGGTTTTTAAGCCTGAGCCGAGTGTATTCTCAGCTGTGTCCACGGTAGTCATGGTTAGCTAGCGTATTACACTCTGTACCGCTCGGTACATTTTCTGCCAGCCGCCCCATCACATAAGGGGTAGCACGCTGGCGCGATGCTGCCCCTTCGGCGACCAATACACCCCTTAGCTAAAGCTGTTATAGCCCGGTGTCGCCTGCTGCGGCGCCTGGGAGGCGACGATGGTGCCGGCGCTCGCCGCGCAGCGCACCGTCCAGTTGTGCTCACCGGCCATGTCCGCGGCAGTGCCCCACCGGCCGTGTTCCATGGACGCGCCGGGCTGGGGGAGGGCACCGTCGAAGAAGAGCACGGGGGTGTGTGGCTCCAGCACTACGTTATTGCCGATGCTGCAGTGATCTCCCAGATCGAGCCCGATGACGCCGGCGCTGACTCCGAGTATGCAGTCCTCGCCGATGGTGGTGGGCACCCGCGGATTGGTTTCGCTGCGCCCAGCCATCACGGTGGCGGCTAAGCCGACCCGGGTGTTTTCCCCGATCACCGTGCCGGAGGACATGCGCCCCTCGATTTTGGTCGGCCCCAGCGAACCGGAGTTGAAGGAGACGAAGCCCTCGCGTAGCACGGAGGTGCCGGGGGCGAGATAGGCGCCGAGGCGGACCCGCTCGGCCTCAGCGATGCGCACCCCAGAGGGCACCACGTAGTCGACCATGCGGGGCAGACGATCGACGCCATAGACGTGGATGAGGCCGCGGGAACGCAGGGAGGTGCGCACGAACTCGAAATTATCGGGCAGGCAGGGCCCCTTATTGGTCCACACCACAGTGGAGAGGAGATCGAGCACGCGATCCATGTTGATTTCATGGGGGCGGACAATGCGGTGCGAGAGCAGATGCAGACGCAGGAACACATCGTGGGCATCGAGAGGCGGCTGAGAGAGATCGCGGATGGTGGTGGACACCGCCACCTGCTCCACCATGCGGTCTTCGTCGATACGCACCAGCGACAGCATTTTTGGGGTCAGTCGATGCGCGCCGAGGCGATTAGTTCCGGAACTCGAGGGCATCGTGTGCGAGTCCGCGTCCATAATCAGCTCGGGGTGGGGATACCAGGTGTCGAGAACAGTCCCATCCATCGCGATATTTGCAATTCCCACTGCAGTGGCACCATGTGTGAGCATGAATCTCATCCTACCTTCAGCTTGGCGCGGCTTAAGTATGGGCAGGGTTCGGCCCACGGCGTTACTGAGGACGCCATCGCCACTGTGTAATGAAAGCAGAATGCCGCGTCCTGCGCACAGCGGTGGTGCGGGGTAGCCTTGGCAGCGCACTGCGTGTGCCCGTGGTGGACTCCCACGCTGTGGCCGCGCGAAACGCTAGTGTGAACAGCTAAAAACAGACGTCTCAAGCGAAGAATGGATGAGCATATGACCAGCGACACTACCCCTGACTCGCCCCGCCGTGGCCTCCGCGGCCCGGTATTGATGCGGCAGCAGTCTCCGCAGGAGTCCACTACCGATCAACGGCTATTGGATCACTCTGCCGCCGCCGACTGGCTGCACACCGATCCTTGGCGGGTGTTGCGCATCCAGTCCGAGTTCGTCGAGGGCTTCGGCGCGTTGGCGGAGTTGCCGCCGGCGGTGACGGTATTCGGCTCCGCCCGCACCGCGCCCGATCACCCCTATTACGCACTGGGCCGGCAGCTCGGCGCGACGCTCGCCGAGGCCGGTTATGCCGTGATCACCGGCGGCGGTCCGGGCCTGATGGAGGCCACGAACCGCGGCTGCAGCGATGCCGACGGGCTGAGCGTGGGTTTGGGCATTGAGCTGCCGCATGAGCAGCACCTCAACGAGTGGGTGGATCTGGGCCTGAACTTCCGCTACTTCTTCGTGCGCAAGACCATGCTGTTCAAATACACCCAGGCGTTTGTGTGCCTGCCCGGTGGCTTCGGCACCTTGGATGAGCTCTTCGAGGCGCTCGTGCTCACCCAGACGGGCAAGATCACCAACTATCCCATAGTGCTCATCGGCACCGAATTCTGGGCCCCGCTGAAACAGTGGATGTTGGATCGGGTGATCGAAGAGGGCTTTATTGACGAGGACGATGTCGATCGCTTCATCATCACCGACGATATAGACGAGGCCGTGCAGCACATCATCCGCGTGCACAGCGAGTTTGGCTTGACCGAGCCGCCCGCGGCGCCGCAGGCCTAGCCCATGGGGTAGTCCCAAGCACCTACGAGAGAGATCCTCATGCCCGCTTTGTCTTCCGCGTTTCGGCCCGGCCCGCTGCCGGCGGTGATGGCGATCATCAATCGCACCCCTGACTCCTTCTATGACAAAGGGGCCACGTTTAGTGACGCCGCCGCCCTCGCCCGTATCGACCGCGTTGTGCGCGAAGGAGCCACGATTCTCGATATCGGCGGGGTGAAGGCGGGGCCCGGCGAGTTCGTGTCTGCTGCGGAAGAGGTGGACCGGGTGGTGCCGATCATTGCCGCCGCCCATGAGCGCCACCCCGAGATAGCGATTTCGGTGGACACCTGGCGCACCGAGGTGGCGCGTGCCGCCGTGGAGGCAGGCGCGAGTCTGATTAATGACACGTGGGCGGGGGTGGATTCGGAGCTGGTCGAGCTCGCTGGGGAGAAGCAGGTGGGCTATGTGTGCTCCCATACGGGCGGGCAGCAGCCGCGTACCCGCCCGCACCGGGTGCGCTATGACGATGTGGTGGCCGCCGTGATTGCCGAGACCAGTGCCCTCGCCGAAAGGGCCGTGGCGTGCGGAGTGCCGGAGAATAAGGTGCTGATTGATCCCACCCACGATTTCGGCAAGAACACCTATCACGGACTTGAGCTTTTGCGCCGCATCGATGAGGTCGTGGCTACCGGCTGGCCGGTGCTCATGGCGCTGTCGAATAAGGACTTTGTGGGCGAGACCACTGGCCGTGCCGTGGAGCAGCGGGTGGCTGGCACCCTCGCGGCCACAGCGCATGCCGCAGCGCACGGGGTGGCGGCGTTTCGGGTCCACCAAGTCAGCGATACCGTGGATGTCTGCCGCATGGTCGCCGCGATTTCCGGCGATATGGCGCCGGTGTGGGCGCAACGAGGGTTGATCTAGGCGGCGCGCCCCGCGCTGAATAGATGCGCGCGAATCGATGCTGCTGCCTCGCTCCTGATATAACGAGACATATGACTCCGTCTGCGCCGCCCCTTACGTGTTCCGAGCACCTCGGCGGCGCCAGCGTATCGGTGGTGATTCCTGCCCTCAACGAGGAGTCCACCGTGGCCCAGGTTATCGCGGTCGTGCAGCAGGATGATCCAACAGAGATCATCGTCATCGACTCCGACTCCCAAGACCGCACCGCTGCCCGTGCCGCCGCCGCGGGAGCACGGGTGCTCAACTGGCGCGAGATCCATCCCGCTATCGAGCTCCGCCCCGGCAAGGGCGAGGCCCTCTGGCGCGGCCTCGCCGCCGCCCGCGGCGACTATGTGGTGTTTGTGGACGCCGATTTACAGAATCCGCCACCGCATCTCGTCCAGCGCTTGGTAGCGCCCCTGACCGATCCCTCGGTCCACCTCGTCAAGGCCGCCTATCGGCGACCATTCGGCGAGGATCCACACGGCGGTGGCCGCGTCACGGAGCTCACCGCCAAACCGATGTTGCGGATTCTGCACCCCGAGCTTGGCCACATCTCCCAGCCCTTGGCGGGGGAGTATGCTTTGCGTCGCTCCAGTGCCCGCGCCTGCTCCTTCATCATTGACTTCGGTGTGGAAATGGGGATCGTGCTCGATATCGCAGCTCGCTTCGGCCCCGCCGCCATCGCCGAGGCGAACCTAGGGGTTAAACGCCACAAGCACCGTCCGCTGCAGGAGCTGGCCCATACCGCCGATAGCGTGGCCCGAGTCCTGCTCGATCGTGACTCCTGTGTCAGCCGGCCGCCACTGGAATCGCTCGGCGTCGATGCCGCCGTCGCCGCTACTCCCACCACTCCCAGCACACCGTGAGCTGGCCCACTGTGGGCCAGTGAAGGCCGAGTACACCGGACAAAAGCAACGCATGGTCTCGTTTCACGGCGTAGGATGTATGGGTAGTTGTAACTATTTTTTGTCATAGTGGAAGGCTTATCGTGGCTGCTCAAAAACCGCGCACGGGGAATGGACCATTGGAAGCTGTCGAAGAAAACCGGAAAATCGTGGTGCGGATTCCCGCTGACGGTGGCGGCCGCTTGGTGGTGGAGATGAGCAAGGATGAAGCAGCCGAGCTTGGCCACCATCTTCTTGACGTCGCGGAGGCCTAGCCTCCTGCTTCCCTCTTCGCCCTAGCGCTTGTGCTCGGCACGGCCACGGGTGAAGTTTGGGTGCTCTTCCTCCTGGTTGTACCATGGGCAAAAATGTTGTGTGCCCAGTGCAGCGAGGAGGATTCCTTGTCTGCACTCTTATACTGCGGAAACCATCATGCGCGGCGACAATGCCGCGCGGCGCATGAACCGAACAAAGATCTAGATAGGCGGTAGCTGTGCTCGATGATGTAAGTGACCTCCTCGCCGACCCTGTGGACGGCACCCCGCTGGTGTCCCACGATGGCTACCGCAGCCTCGTGTCGGCGACAGGGCGAAGCTATGAGGTCTCTGCCGAGGGTTTTGTCACCCTCGCGGTGAATGGCCGGCTAGCCCATGATGGCGATGACGCCCAGATGGTGGAAGATCGCGAAACCTTTTTGTCGCAGGGGCACTACGCACCATTCGTGGAAGCCGTGACTCAAGGCGTGCACGAGGCCCTCGAAGACGCGGGAGTGGGCAACGATATCGCCCCCGCCTTGTGCGAGATCGGCGCCGGCACGGGTTACTATTTGTCGCACACGCTGGATGCGGTGGATGATTCCCGTGGCGTGGGCATCGACGTCTCTATTCCCGCCGCGGAAAAGCTCACCCACGCCCACTCGCGCGTCGGCGCCGTGGTCGCTGATGCTTTGGAGCGCCTGCCGTTGCTCGATCGCTCCATCCACGCCCTCACCCTGATCTTCGCCCCGCACAATGCCGCGGAATGTGCCCGTGTGCTCGCACCCGGCGGGAACGTAGTGATGCTCAACGCAGAACCTGGACACCTGAGTGAGCTGCGGGAGCCGCTCGGCATTCTCGATGTAGAGCAGGGCAGTACCGAGCGCCTGATCGAGGAGATGTCGGAGTATCTCGTCCCGGTGCAGCCGCCGCAGTTGGTGGAGTTCCGGATGAGCCTCGATCAGCCCTCTATCGCCGCCCAGATCGGCATGAGCCCCTCGGCACGCCACATCGAACCGGATGTACTCAACGAGCGCGTGGCTGGGCTGCCCAAACGCATGGAGATCACCGCTCGCGCCAGCATCACCCGCTTCGCTCGCGTCGGCGACTAGCCGGTACAGCCCAAAAACAGCAACGGGCCCGCACCCCTTTGTGTATGCAGGGGGTGCGGGCCCTTAAGCGATGAGCAGCGAGCCGCGGCGGCGAGCCGGGTTTAGAGCGGCTCGATCTCCATGGTCGATTCCACGCGTGCGCCGTGGTGGGCGGTGTAGGTGATGGACTGGCAGCCGCCATCGAAATACACTCGCGAGGCCATGGCGATCAAGCCGCCGTCGGCAAAGACTTCCACGGTGGAGCCATCCACGATGAGGGAGAGCGCCTCGGTTTCTTCACTGCTGCGCTCCGCCACGGCGGGGGCACTGCCCTCGTGGTGCGGGTTCATGCTGCGATCCAGTGAGATCTCATCGGAAGAATAAGACACACGCGCCCCGACGGCGCCTGTGGCATCGCGAAGCTCGATATCTACCACGGCATCCTCGCTCGGCTGGGCATCCAGCCGGGCAATGAAGGCGCGGGCGTGCTCGGAGGCGCGGATGGCGTCGGGAAGCCCAGCGCGCGGCGTTTGGTAGAGGATGCCGCCCTGCAGGGTTACTCGGCGCGGCAGGGTGAGGCAATTGGCCCAGTTTTCCTGCTGCAGGCTCAGATGGGTGGTGGGATCGTCACCGCGACCCACCCCGTTCATCAGGCCGAACATGGTGCTGGACGCGTAGCGCGCCGCGGGATCCGTGTTGAAGCCGGTCACCACATTGGTGTTGCGGGGTCGCGAGAAGTCATGGCCGCGGTCGAGGCGGGTGAAGGGGGTGATCACGCTGAACTCGGAGTCGGTGAGAGTGCCCACCAGATAGCCGGAGATATCGCGGCCGTCGGTTTCAACGGTCAACAGCAAGACATCATAAATCTTTTCGTCTACCTCATCCTGCAAACGAATCAGGCGGGGAGACACGATGCGCTTATAGTGGCTGACGCCGCTGGGCGTGCCGACGCAGCGCAGCGGGCCAACGAAGTTCCAGTCGCGGCGATCGGCGGATTCGAACACCACAATGTCGGGGTTGTCGGAAGAACCGGCCACGGCGAGCATGATCCAGCCGTGGTGATCATCGCGTTGCGTGGAGCGCCAATCAGGAACCACGCAGGGAGAGCGGAAGTGGGAGTAGCCGTGGCAGTCCGAGACCACGGTGTGCACATTGGCCACATGCCTATCGAGGTGCGAGATGTCATCGGCCACTGTTTCGGTGGTGGCGTCCGCGTCGGCGATCTCGGCCACCTTGATGGTGGTGGCGTCTGCGGAGACGGCCGTAAAGAAGATGTCGATGCCCTTACCCACGGGGATCACCGAGCCGGCGCGCAGCTCGACCTCGTCGCCGTGGGTGGCGAGCACATCATCGCATACGTCCCAGTCATAGGGCAGGGCGCGGGAGGCCTGGTGTCCCCAGCGGGAGCTGGCCGAGGCGCTCGGCTTGTACTGGTTGAAAACGTGCCACACGTCGTCGTGCAGCAGCACCCCAGCGGGGGCCGCAAGAATGCCTTCTTCGGCGGTGACGTGTAACTCGGGGCGGTGGCTCATAACGTACCTAGTGTTTCTTTCGACAACTTTGTTCGGGCACCGATTGGCTGCGGCGCACACCCAGTTCACAATGCGTAGAGCGTTGCGGCGTCGATAGTACTTAACTTTTTACTTCCGTGGTGTGGATCTGCTCATCGAGGTTCTCCGGCGCGAGGTCGGCGTGGGAGAAATCCGAGGAGAGCGGCAGCCGCAGGTTCAGCTCCGTTGCGGGGCAGAGCTCGATAATCGCGTCCTTGACGCGGAAATCCAGCACATGCCCGCCGTGGCTGCGCGCATCATCAATGAAGTGCACGTGGCAGCCGGGAACGGAAATACCTTTTTCGTAGACGGGGGTGCGAAACCCGCCGATCACACCGGAGACATCCGTAAAATGCATCTCGGTATCGTCTGCCGTTGCCTCCACCATAGGTCGATAGGGCTTTTCCTGTCGGGTGACCGTGCGCACGGACACGTCGTGGAACTGGCCGCTAATCCGCACGGCATACATGTAGTTTTCGCTCGGCTGGAGCGAATCGATGTAGGTGCCGAGGTCGCTGCGCGACATGTCATTCGGTGCGTGGGCGCTAATGCGCGGCACAAAGTTGGTCACCACTGTGAACGGCGAGCACTGGTCGAGGCGCGCCGGGCGGGCCGTGCCGTCGCCACGCACCTGATAGCACCGGCCATCGACGATGATCATCTCCCCATCGAGGGCGTCGAAGGTGCCAATTCCAAAATTGCCCTGCCCCAGCAGCTCACTCACTGTCATGTCGCCGTCGTAAATGCCATCGAGCAGTGCGGTCATCAGCGAGTTTTGAAAAATCGTGTGTCGTTCCACCGGCGCGAGCTGGGTGCTGTGTGTGGGGTAGTGGGTCATGGCCCCAGCCTAGTGGCGACTCCCGCGCTGCCGCCGCTCGCTTATCGACGCCACCCCGCCTGCCCTGAAAAACACCTCACCCGCCCACAGCGGCGTGCTGGGGCGGGAGGAGGGGTGCGGGTGCGAGCAGTTACATCAAAGAACGGTAGACATCAATGGTCTGCTCGGCGATGGTGGCCCAGGAGAACTGCGCGACGGCGCGCTGGCGGCCCTTCTCGCCGATGTCCTTGGCGCGAGTGCGATCAGCCACCATCTCATTGACCGCGGCGGCCAGGTCGCGCTCGAAGGCCTCGGTGTCCTCGGCATCGTAGTGCACGAGGCTGCCGGTGACGCCGTCATTGACCACCTCGGGGATACCTCCCACATCGGAGGCGACCACGGCGCTGCCGCAGGCCATGGCCTCGAGATTGACGATGCCCAGCGGCTCGTAGATGGAGGGGCAGACGAAGGTATCCGAGGCGGTGAGGATTTCCTGAATCTTCGGCTTCGGCAAAAATTCCTGCACCCAGAACACGCCGTCGCGCTGCTGTTGCAGCTCCCGCACCAAGGTGGCGGTGCGCTCGCCGATCTCGGGAGTATCCGGCGCGCCGGCGCAGAGCACCAGCTGCACGCCCTCGTCGAAGTGGGAGGCGGCCTTCACTAGGTGCTCGACCCCCTTTTGGCGGGTGATACGGCCCACGAAGGAGACGATGGGCTTGTTCGGGTCCACGCCGAGCTCGCGGAGCACGGAGTCCTCGTTGTCATCGAAGGTGGGGCGGGGATGCCACAGCTCGGGGTCGATGCCGTTGAGAACCACGTGGATACGGTTCTCGTCGATGCGCGGATAGGCCTCCATGATGGCGTTTTTCATCTGCGCCGACACAGCGATCACCGCATCGGCGTATTCCATGGTGTTCTTCTCCGACCAGGAGGACACTTCGTAGCCGCCGCCGAGCTGCTCGCGCTTCCACGGCCGGTGCGGCTCGAGGGAGTGCGCGGTGGCGATATGGGGGATGTCGTAAAGACGCGCCGCCAGGTGTCCGCCCAGGCCCGAGTACCAGGTGTGGGAGTGCACCACATCCACATTGTTCGCGGCAGTGGCCATGCGCAGCCCCGTGGAGAGGGTCTTGATCGCGGGGTTGGCATCCTCCAGCGCGGGATCCACTCCGTGGACATACACATTCTTCTCGTCGCGGGGCGCACCCATACAGTGAACATCGACGTCCACCAAGGTGCGCATGAAGCGGGTCAGCTCCGCCACATGCACGCCTGCGCCGCCGTAAATCTCCGGTGGGTACTCCTTGGTCATCATTCCAACTCGCATAATCCCCACAGTAGTGTGACCTCGCGAGTGAGGGGGCGGAAGTGTGTATGGGGTAACCCACTTTTCCGGCGCGTCTACATAAAAGGGGATAGATTGGAAGGCGTGAAACGCCAACCACATGTTCTAGCAATTGTCCTTGCTGGCGGCGAAGGTAAGCGCCTGTATCCCTTCACCGCTGACCGCGCCAAGCCAGCCGTTCCCTTTGGCGGCACCTATCGCCTCATCGATTTTGTGCTGTCCAATCTTGTCAACGCGGGATTCATGCAGATTTGCGTGCTCACCCAATACAAGTCGCACTCCTTGGACCGCCATATCTCTCAGTCGTGGCAGCTCTCTGGTCTCGCTGAGCAGTACATCACCCCAGTGCCCGCGCAGCAGCGCCTCGGTAAGCGCTGGTTTACGGGTTCCGCCGACGCCATTTTGCAGTCGCTGAACCTGATCTATGACGAAGAACCGGATTACGTTATCGTCTTCGGCGCCGATCACGTCTATCGCATGGACCCCTCCCAGATGGTGGAGGAGCACATCAAGTCTGGTAAGTCCGTCTCGGTGGCCGGTATTCGCGTGCCCCGCTCCGAGGCCACCGCCTTCGGCTGCATCCAGTCCGATGAAGACGGCAATATCACCGAGTTCCTCGAGAAGCCCGAGAACCCGCCGGCTACCCCGGACGATCCGGACGTCACCTATGCCTCCATGGGTAATTACGTGTTCACCACCAAGGCCCTCATCAAGGCCCTGCTGGATGATGAAGACAATGACGACTCCGAGCACGATATGGGCGGAGACATCATCCCCTATTTTGTGGAGCGCGGCGACGCTCACGTCTATGACTTCATGGCCAATGCGGTGCCCGGTTCCACCGAGCGCGATCATGGCTACTGGCGCGATGTCGGTACCGTGGACGCCTTTTACGAGGCCCACATGGATCTCATTAGCGTCCACCCGGTGTTTAACCTGTACAACAAGCACTGGCCCATCCACACCTCCGAGATCGGCAACCTGCCGCCGGCCAAGTTCGTGCAAGGCGGCATAGCGCAGTCCTCGATGGTTTCTTCCGGCTGCATCATCTCCGGCGGTACGGTGCGCAACTCGGTGCTATCGAACAATGTCATCGTGGAAGACGGCGCCACTGTTGAAGGCGCAGTGCTGATGCCTGGCGTCCGCATTGGCAAGGGTGCGGTGGTGCGCCACGCCATTCTGGACAAGAACGTCAAGGTGAGCGAGGGCGAGTTCATCGGCGTCGATCACGAGCGCGATAAGTCCCGCTTCAAGGTCAGCCCCGGCGGCGTGGTCTGCGTAGGTAAAAACGAGATCGTCTAGCTAGATCCACACGTTTCAGCGCCTGAGCTTTTCCCATAAGGAAGAGCCCAGGCGCTGACGTCTATGGTGTGGCCTTGCGAGTATGCGTGTCGACGCTGTCCTCGCTGCCTAGGGGCGCTTGCTGATAATGCTGAGACCGCCGGCCAGGGGGAGGCGGGTGACGAGGGCATCGTGATAGTCGCGCAGTTGTTCGTCGAGGGCGCGGGCCGCGGCGGTGTCTCGGTCTGTGCGGGACTCATCCGCCACGGTGCCATCGAGCAGGCTCGCTGCCACGATGATCATGCCGGAGGGGCGGATCAGCGGCCACGCGGAGTCCACAAAGGCCTGCATGTCCTGCGGGGCCACATCGCCGTAGACGATGTCATAGGAGTTCGTGGCCAGCCGGCCCATCACCTCGAGGGGGCGCGAGGGCAGGAAACGGAAGCGCGAGGCTGCGATACCAGCCTCGGTGAAGCTCCGGCGCGCCAGTTTCTGGTGCTCGAGCTCTGGGTCGATACAGGTGAGATGGCCTGCCGGTCCCATGCCCTCGAAGAGGTGCAGGCCCACCACTGCGGCGGCGGGGGTGACAGCAATTGCGCTTGGTTCGACGCCACGGGCAGCTTGAGAGCCCAGCAGAGTTAATACGGATCCGCTGATCGCGTCGAGGGTGGGAACGCCGAATTCCGCTGCGCCCTCCGTTGCGGCCTGCAGGCTCTCGCTAGTGACGGCGGTAGAGCGAATGTAGTCAGTCAAAGCACGGTATGCAGTCTCAGTCACGCGCCTTATTTTAAGGTGGTGCTACGCAGGGCGGGGGAACAACGCACCACCAGCAGCAAAGCTGTGACAGGTGTGGCTTAAGTGCCATAAAAGGGGGCAGTAGCTGTGCTGACAGCTCATCCCCAGCTGAGCGTTACGGGATCGTTGTGTGGAACTCAGTTATTTCTTATCTCCATGCGGCACAATGGCTGACATGACTGATCGTCCTGCCCTCGCTTCGCCCGCCGCTGCAGATTCACTTACAGCTGCAGCGTCTGAGGAACCGCTGCACGGCACTGCCGCCTTCGATGCAGGACAAGGATCGATGCCCACGTGGGCCGAGCTCGTCGAGGAACACGCAGACAGCGTGTATCGCCTCGCCTTCCGTTTGTCCGGTAATCAGCACGACGCCGAGGATCTCACCCAAGAGACCTTCATGCGGGTGTTTCGCTCGCTGAAAAACTACCAACCGGGCACCTTCGAGGGGTGGCTCCACCGCATCACCACTAATTTGTTTCTCGATATGGTGCGCCACCGCAGCAAGATCCGGATGGAATCGCTCCCCGAGGATTATGAGCGTGTTCCCGGCACTGCCTTGACCCCTGAGCAGGCCTATCACGTGGCCAATCTGGATCCCAGCTTGCAGGAGGCCCTCGATAGTTTGTCGCCTGATTTTCGTGTGGCGATCGTGCTCTGTGACGTACTTGGCATGTCCTACGATGAAATTGCAGATACCCTCGGGGTAAAAATGGGAACTGTGCGCAGCAGGATTCACCGCGGCCGGACCCAGCTCCGAGCCTCGTTGGAACGGGCCGCCGCAGCGGATGATGAAAACGCGAAGCTGTTGGTGCCGCACCACAGCTAGCATCGGAACTACTGCGGCAGCTGCTGCAGCACAGCACACAGGAACACACGAGCACAGAGATGGTGAGGTGAACGACGGAGATGATCAGCGACTACCGCAACGAAGCCGATAGCTTCGACTCAGTCGAGCACCTAGGACCCGAGGCCATTGCCGCCTACGTGGATAACGAGCTCAGCCCTGTCGCCGCCGACCGCGCTCGGGTGCACTTGGTGCACTGCCCTTTGTGCCGCCATGAGGTTCATCGCCAGCGTCAAGCCGCTGAGTCAGTGCGGCAAAGGGTCAATGATGGGCTGCGGGCGCCGCGTTCGCTCATCGCCAAGCTTGCCCAGATTGAAATGTCCTGTCCGGAAGGGCCAGGCGCAGACGAGGTAAGTCGCGGTAGTGCACCCAGCTTGATGGATCGCGTCGAGGTGTTCTACCGCGCTGTTCGTCACGTGCAGGGGCGCTAGAGCCCCTGTCTTTTTCCTGCGGGTGTGCCTGCTGCTCCTGCTGCATACCGCGCCGGCGTGGCGCGCTAGAATCTGAAACAAGTAGTGTCCTGCTGTAGCGAGATGGTGCGAAGAAGAAAGAGGGACTGGTGTTTTCTAGCGTTGGCTGGAGCGAGATTTTCGTCGTCTGCGTAGTGGTGCTCATCGTGGTCGGCCCGGACCGGCTGCCTGGAGTCATCCAAGACGTCCGTGCCGCGTTCATCGCCGCCCGCGATGCCATCAACCGCACCAAACAGACTCTTAATGAGGAGATTGGCCCCGAGTTCGAAGAGGTGGCTCGGCCCGTACAAGAGCTGTCGAAATTCACCGCCATGGGCCCCAAAGCGGCCCTGACCAAGGCGCTATTCGACGGCGATGGCTCCTATCTGGATTCCTTTGATCCGAAGAAGATCATGGCCAGCGACACTCAAGGCGAGGCCTACCGAGACCGCAACTCGGTGCCACCCGCCTCAGGAAGCACGGTGGTGCCAAATACTCATGGCCAAGGCGCCAATTCCGCCACCCAGCCTCCGGCACAGCAGATGCCGCCCAGCGGGCCGCAGAACCGCAATTTCAGCTGGGATGACATCACGTAGACCGCGCTGCTCCTGAAGACACACCACACCCCGCCTCGTGAGAGAAAAGATCCTCCACGCAGGCTGGGTGGTGTCTGTGCGCGCCTCACGCAGCTGCTAGCGCCTCGGGTTTACTCCCAGCTGCACGCCGGTGAGTGAGCCCTCGCGGCGCACCAGCTGCTCGGCAATTGCGGTCACCGCCGCGCCGGAAGGGCTGCTGGGATCATGCACGGCGATCGGGGTGCCCGTATCGCCCTGTTCCCGCAGCGCGGGGTCAAGAGGCACCGATCCCAATAGCGGCACTTGGGTTCCGAGAAGCTCGGTGAGGCGAGCGGCCACGGTTGCGCCGCCACCGGAGCCGAAAATGTCCATAGTGCTGCCGTCGGGAAGGACCATGGCCCCCATGTTTTCAATAACCCCGCGCACCCGCTGCCGCGTCTGTTGGGCAATGGTGCCGGCGCGTTCCGCCACCTCGGCGGCGGCGGCCTGCGGGGTGGTGACGATCAACAACTCGGCGGTGGGCAGCAGCTGGGAAATCGAGATCGCCACATCGCCGGTACCGGGCGGAAGATCCACCAAGAGCACGTCGATATCGCCCCAAAACACATCTGTGAGGAATTGGGTGATCGCGCGGTGCAGCATTGGCCCGCGCCACACCACCGGAGCATTGCCCTCGGTGAAGTGGGCGATGGAGATGTGTTTAATGCCGTGCGCCTGGGGTGGCATGATCATGTCTTCGACCATGTTGGGCGCCTCAGTGCTGCCGAGCATGTGCGGGATGGAGTGGCCGTAGATGTCGGCGTCGAGAATGCCCACACTGAGCCCACGCGCTGCGAGGGCGGCGGCGAGATTCACCGTCATCGACGATTTGCCCACGCCGCCCTTGCCGGAGGCCACGGCGAATACGCGGGTGGTGGAGTCGGGTTGTGAGAAGGGGATAACCGGATCATCTTGGCTCCCGCGCAGCCGCAGGCGCAGATTGCGGCGCTGCTCGTCGCTCATCACATCCGTGCTGACCGAGACCTCGCCCACGCCGTCGAGCTCCTCGATAGCGGCGCGCACATTCTCGGTGATGGTGGACTTCATGGGGCAGCCAGCGATCGTCAGATAGATCACCACTGCCACATCATTGCCGGTGACCTCCACCGACTTCACCATGTCGAGCTCCGTGATGGGACGACCAATTTCGGGATCTTCGACGCGAGAAAGGGCCTGGCGGACGAGGGATTCTTCAATATGAGACATCGGGGTGTGCGATTTTCCTGACTGTAGGCTTTTAGCTATGGGGGCGGCGGTTGGTGTCTACCACATCGCCTTGAGTGGGCTCATGGAACTCGGAGGACTGGTGATCGCCGTGTTCGCGGGCGATGCGTGCCGCGGACTCATCATCCAGCTTCGCCTCGATGCGCTCAAGCAAACCGGACAGATCTTCCATCTCGCGGCGCAGATAATCACGAGTAACGCTATCACCCAGCGCGAGGCGTACCGACGCCAGCTCGCGGGCGAGGAACTCCGTATCGGCCTTGGTCTGGGCGGCGCGGCGGCGATCCTCGCTCAAGGAGACGCGGTCGCGGTCTTCCTGCCGGTTTTGGGCCAAGAGGATCAGCGGCGCCGCATAAGCGGCCTGAGTGGAAAAGGCCAGGTTCAACAGGATGAAGGGGTAGGGATCCCACTGCCACTTCCACGCACCGAGGTTCAACGCGATCCACGTGATCACGAAGATAGTTTGCCAGAACAAGTACTCGCCAGTTCCGAAGAAACGGGCAACCTTTTCTGCCATGGCGCCAACAGCGTCCGCATTGATGCGGAGGCCGCGGCGCCGAGTGGCCATGGGCGTATCAAGGCTATTGCGGTGATCGCTCATCAGCTAGGCCTCCTGTAGGGGCGTCGTGGTGTTGGACTGGGCGGGGCGGATACCGGTCTCGCGCCAGTCCTCGGGCAGCATGTGGTCGAGCAAATCATCGACGGCGACGGCGCCAAGGAGGTGACCGTCATCGTCCAACACGGGGCCACACACCAAGTTATAGGTGGCGAAATACCGGGCCGCAGTTTCCTGCAGGTCATCGGCGTAGAGCGGCGGGAGATCGGGGTCGAGCAAGCCGCCGATGAGTTCGGAAGGAGGTTCGCGCAGCAGCTTTTGCAGGTGCAAACATCCCAAGTAGGTGCCGGTAGGGGTCGCTGTGGGAGGGCGCACCACGAACACCATAGAGGACAGTGAGGTCGGCAGATCTGGGTTGCGAGCCATCGCGAGCGCCTCGGCGACAGTGCGCTGCGGGGTCATCACCAACGGATCCGAGGTCATGAGCGCACCGACCGTATCAGGCAGGAAGCTCATGAGGCGGCGCACTGGGGCAGAGTCTTCTGGATCCATCAGTTCCAGCAGCACATCAGCGGTGGCGTCGGGAAGCTCTTCCAACAGGTCGGCGGCGTCGTCTGGGTCCATCTCCTCGAGCACGTCCGCGGCGCGTTCGATGGCAAGCTCCTCGATCAGTTCGGCCTGGCGTTCCTCAGAGAGCTCCTGGAGAATATCGGCCAATTGCTCATCGTTCAGGCCGCTGGTGACGGCACGACGCTGGGAGGCGCTGAGGTTGTAGAACAGCGGCGCCGCGTCGGCCGGACGCATCTCCTCGAATTGGGAGCGCAGCTTGGCAGTTTCCTGCTCGTGGCTGGTCGTGGTTTCACCCAGACCATGCACATACTTCCACGGGGTGACATAGAGCGTAGGGCGCCGGCCAAAGGTGGATTTATTGGCGCTCACCGCGATCTTGGAGATCACCCAGTCGCGGGTGCGGGTGCGGGTCAGTTCCACATCGGCGACCTCCACTGCTTTGCCATGGATATTCTCCAGCTCGGGATCATCCACGTGCACCTTGGCACCGATGATGTCTTGGGAGATAGTAGTTTCGCCCTCGCGGGGCTGATAGGAGCGCATCGACACCTGCCCCGAGGCAAGGACGATCTCTTGGGGCTCGATGGTGGCTACGCGCAGCATCGGCAAGAAGATGCGGCGCTTGGAGGGAAGCGCCACGATCAGGCCGAGTACGCGAGAGTCACGTTCGAGCCCGTGCATCATCACGACAACGTCGCGGACACGACCAATGGGTTCGGCGTCTGGGCTACGCACCACCATTCCGGCCAGTCGGCCGGCATACACTCTCGTCACTGCATTCATAACTAGATATTGTAACGGCCAGCTGCACAGATCCTGCTACTGCTGCTGGGGCTCGCCCAAGCTGGGTGTTCACCTGCGGCACGAGGGGAGGTGGCGCGAGGTGGGCGTCGATAAGCGTACTACGCATGGGAAACCTCACGGACGAGGTAGTGGAACGTATTGTTCGGGAACCTTCCGCAGGCTTCGGGCGTTAGGGCTAGTGAAGGCCCGAAAATGAGCCAGCCCTCGTGGTGCGGCTTAAGCGAGCTCTGAATGATTCCTAGGCGGCGCTGTGCTGCCCGTAGATGCAAAGAAGTTGGTAGATACTGCTATGACATCCCCCGCGAACAACGTGAAGGCGATGGCGATGAAGAAGCGCCCGGAAGGGTGGCCGGTTGCAAGTTTCGAGAGCTATGAACAGGCGCAGGCCGCCGTAGATATGCTCTCTGATCAGGAGTTTCCGGTAAAGGACCTCACCATCGTGGGTGTTGATCTTATGGAAGTCGAACGCGTTCAAGGTCGCTTGACCTGGGGCAAGGTGCTCTTAGGCGGGGCAGTATCCGGCGCGTGGGCGGGCCTGTTTTTTGGGCTGCTCTTCGGGCTGTTTTATGAGAATTGGCTGGTGCCGCTGCTGACGGGCGCGATTCTCGGTGTGATTTTCGGGCTCGTGTCCGTGAGCGTGCCCTATGCCGCTTCGAAGGGGAAACGCGATTTCGCGTCGAGCACCCAGATTGTGGCCGGGCGCTATGACATTCTGTGCGAGCCGCACACCGCTCGCCAAGCCCGTGACTCGATTGCCCGCGGCCAGATCGTTCGACCGCGCACTAACGATCGCGGGGCTTGGAACCAGCAGCCTGTGCAGCAACAGCCTGCGCCGCAGAACCCGCAACAGCCGCAACAACCCCAGGGCGGCTGGTCCGCACCCCGTGAGGAGCAGCAGCCGCAGCAACCGGCGCAGCCGCAACCGCAACAGCCTGCGCAACCGCAGCGGGAACAGTCGTGGGACGAGCCGTCGGATAACTCGGAGTTTCCGCGAAGCTAAAGCCGTGCATGAAACACGATGAGAGCCACTGGCTCTAGCCTGCGTCCTAAGAGCGCCGAGGTTAGAGCCAGTGGTTTTTCTTGAGCACCCACCACATGAGAACCACCGCGGCAATCATGACGCCGAGCACCACGTAGTAGCCGTACTCGTAGTGTAGTTCCGGCATGTGGTCGAAGTTCATGCCGTACACGCCGGCGATCATGGTGGGCAGTGCGGCCATACCGACGAGCGCGGAAATCTTACGCATATCCGAGTTTTGCTGCATGGTCACCTTCGCCACGGCAGCATCGATCAAGGCGGTGAGTCGCTCATCGAGAGAGGCGATGGAGTCGGCCGCAATGAGCTGATTGTCCAGCACGTCACGGAAATAGGAGCGCAGCGGCTTAGTCAGCACATCTTTGTGGTTCTGAGTGAGAATACGCAGCGCGGTGCTGAGCGGATCGACCGAGTGCCTCATCTCCAAAATCTCACGCTTGAGCATGTAGATCTGGGAAATATCGATGGGGGAGTTCGGGGTGAAGACTTCTTCCTCGATCTCGTCCACATCCGTGGTGAGCTCGCCGGCGATGCGCACATATTCGTTCACCACGAGGTCAGAGAGCTGCCACGCTAATGCCACAGGGCCCAGCTCGAGCTGCTCGGACCACTCGTTCAGCTCGCGGCGCCAGCGCTTCAGCCCAGTGAGCACTCCGTGCCGGATAGCGATGATGAAGTTCGGGCCCAGAATCATCTGGAGTTCACCGGTTTGGATGATCTCCTTGGCGTCACGCACGCGCTCATGCTCCTGATACACCACGGTACGCAGCACAAAGAAGAGCTGATCATCGTAGCGCTCCACCTTGGGCCGCTGATGGGCGGTCACGGTGTCTTCCACGATCAGCTCATCCACCCCGTAGATCGCGGCAATGTGCTCCATCTGCTGCTCATCAGGTTCTGAGAGCTCCAGAAGGACGTAGCAGTCTTCGTGCTCAGTGGCGTAGTGCAGAGCATTCTCGTAGGAGAATTCTTGGTTCAGCTCGCGTCCTTGGTAGATCACGCGACAACGATCCACGGCCCGTTCCACGGGCACGCGCAGCCGAGAGCCCACAGGGTGCTCCTGGGCGTCAGTGTGTTCGCCACGCTTACGCGGCAAACGAAGTGGATCAACCATGCGAGAACCTCCTTGACGTACACGCCCAGCACTGTGGTGTGGACCGCAGGCAAGTGTACCGTCGCTCGAGGCGATATCAGCAATTCCGTGGCGGCACGGGCTCTATGGGTAGCTGCGCTAGAATCAGCGGTGGTGTGGCCGCGCGTGTGCGCTGCATGCGACGTGATCCACGCTTGGCCCACCGTCAGTCCTATTTGCCTAGCTAGATTGGCCTGCTTGCACCATGACCACCACGATGTCTCGGCAATTCCACCCCAGCGCCCCAGCGACCGTGCGCACTATATGCGCCCTCGGTGTGGTGGGCGCGGTGAGCAGTGGATGCGTCGCCGAGCCCCACCGCCAGGTCAATGAGGTAGAGGTGTCGCCCGTGCAGGTGATGGTGGATTCTTCCGATCAAGAACAAGTGATCATGGGTGAGCTGTACTCGCGGGCGCTTGCCTCTCGTGGCCGCCAAACCTTCGTGGACTTTGAGTATGACATCGGCACGGCCGAGCGGATCCAAGCCGTGGAAACCAACCACGCCGATATCGTGGTGGTGTGCCTTGGAACGGCCCTCGAAGCACTTAATCCCGCCCGCGCCAAGGAACTATCACAGGACTACACCGCAAAGATTGATGCCGGTGAGATCACGCCGACCGATATTGATTTCTCCGAGACGGTGCTCGATAGCCTCTTGGGCTCGCTGCCGCGCACCGTGCACAACTCGAACTTTTCGCCGACTCATGGCTGCGCAGAGAGTGAAGATCTGAAACTTCCGCAGAACTTTATCGTGCTCTACCAGCGCCCGCTGCTCAACCGTAAGGAATGGGACAAGCTCAACGTGGTCAATGGCGCGATCTCCGAGGCCTCCTTGAAGGAGATCGCTGAGGAGCTCAATAGCGGCGAGGATCAAGATGAGGTCTACTCCACCTTCTTGTCCTCCAACCGAGTCCTTTCCAATGGCGCGGACTAAAAGCTACGCCGCAGCAGCAACAACGCAGAGAACGCATCAGCCCCAGGAACCGAGTGATCTCGGTCCTGGGGCTGATGCGTAGTAGCACTGTGCTGAGCCCGCTCGTTATGTGGGCTCAGCCTGCAGGCGTCTAGTCGGCGAAGGCCTCGTTAATAAGCTGCTTCTGCTCGAACTGGTGCACCTTGGCCATACCGGTGGAGGTAGAGGACTGGGCGCGGCGAGACACGCGGCGCAGCTTCGGCATATCCGGCAGCAGGTCCGGCAGGTGCAGGGCCAGGAAGGGCCAGGGGCCCTGGTTGGCCGGCTCGTCCTGCACGAAGCGCACCTCTTCGGCGTTCGGATAGCACTCGAAGGCATCGTTGAGGCGGTTGTGCGGGATCGGGTGCAGCATCTCCAAGCGGACGATAGCCACATCGTCGCGGCCGTCGTCGGCGCGGCGCTTCTCCAAGTCGTAGTAGACCTTGCCGGAGCACAGCAGGATCGTCTTGACCTTCTCGGGATCGCCCAGCTGCTCGCCGTTGCGATCGAATTGGTTCGGGTCATTGATCACCGACTGGAACTTGCTCACCTCGGTGAAGTCCTCCACGGCAGACACGGCGGCCTTGTTGCGCAGCATGGACTTCGGGGTGAAGACCACGAGCGGGCGGTGCAGGTCGCTCAGGGCGTGGCGGCGGATGAGGTGGAAGTGGTTCGCCGGGGTGGTCGGCTGGGCCACGGTCATGGTGCCTTCGGCGCACAGCTGCAAGAAGCGCTCGATGCGGGCGGAGGAGTGGTCCGGGCCCTGGCCCTCGTAGCCGTGAGGCAGCAGCAGGATCAGCTTGGACAGCTGGCCCCACTTCGCCTCACCGGAGGAGAGGTACTGGTCGATGATGGTCTGGGCGCCATTGGCGAAGTCACCGAACTGTGCTTCCCATGCCACCACAGCATCCAAGTTGCCCACGGAATAGCCGTACTCGAAGCCCATGCCGGCGAACTCGGTCAGAGCCGAGTTGTACACCATGAACTTGCCCTCGCCGCCTTCGCGAGCGATGTGATCGATCGGGTTGTACTCCATGGCGGTGTTCGGATCGAACATCACGGCGTGGCGCTGGGTGAAGGTACCGCGGCGGGAATCCTCGCCGGCGAGACGCACGGTGCGTTCCGCACCGATGGCCAAGGAGCCGAAGGCGAGCAGCTCGCCCCAACCCCAGTCGATGCCGCCTTCCTTGACGGACTGGGCACGCTTCTTGGCCACCGGCTTGACGCGCTTGTGGATCTCGAAGCCCTCGGGAACATTGACATAGGCCTGGCCCATCTCCACGAGCTCCTCGCGGGTAATGGAGGTGTCCAAACCATGCGGCAGCTCCTGGGAGGAGGTGATGCCCTCCTGACCGGAGGCGTCGCGCTTCTTGGCTTCCTTGACCTCGTTGAACACCGACTCCATCTGATCGTGGAAGTCGCGGGCGGCAGCCTCGGCGTCATCCTTGTTCAGATCGCCACGACCAATCAGGTCCTGGGTGTAGCGGGCGCGGACGGTCTCGCGGCCGTCAATCAGGTCGTACATCTTCGGCTGGGTCATCGAGGGATCATCGGCCTCGTTGTGGCCGCGACGGCGGTAGCAGATGAGGTCGATGAAGACATCCTTGCCGTAGCGACGGCGGTACTCGGTGGCCAGCTGGCCGACCCAGTACACAGCCTCCGGGTCGTCGCCATTGACGTGGAAGATCGGGCAGCCATAGGCCTTGGCGAGATCGGTGGCGTAGTGGCTGGAACGACCGGAATCTGGGGTGGTGGTGAAGCCGATCTGGTTATTCACCACGATGTGGACGGTGCCGCCCACGGTGTAGCCGCGCAGCTGGGCCAGGTTCAGGGTCTCCTGCACCACCCCCAAGCCTGCGAAGGAGGCGTCGCCGTGCAGCAGCAGCGGCATGACGGAGAAGCCGGCCTCGCCCTTGTCCAAGATGTCCTGCTTCGCGCGGGCGATGCCCTCCATGACCGGGTTAACGGCCTCGAGGTGCGAGGGGTTAGCGGTGAGCGTCACCTTGATCTCGCCGTCGCCAAACATCTGGATGTGCTTGCCCTCGGCGCCGAGGTGGTACTTCACGTCGCCGGAACCACCGGCAGCTGCCGGGTCAGCGTTGCCCTCGAACTCCTTGAAGAGCTGGCTCAGCGGCTTGCCGACGATATTGGCCAGCACATTCAAACGGCCGCGGTGAGGCATGCCGATAACGACCTCGTCCAGGCCCTGGCCGGCGGCAGTATCGATGGCGGCATCCATCAACGGGATGAGGGACTCGGCGCCCTCGAGGGAGAAGCGCTTTTGGCCCACGTACTTGGTTTGCAGGAAGTTCTCGAAAGCCTCGGCGGCGTTAAGCTTCTGCAGAATGTACTTTTGCTGGGCGACGGTGGGTTTGGGCATGCCCGCCTCGAGGCGGTCCTGCAGCCAGGTGCGCTCGTCATTATCCAAGATATGGTTGTACTCGGAGCCCACCTTCAGGGTGTAGGCGGCGCGCAGCTTGGTGACGACCTCGCGCAGGGTCATGGTTTCGCGCTGGTCGAAGCCACCCACGTGGAAGGTGCGGTCCAGATCCCACAGGGTCAATCCGTGGGTCTCCAGCTGCAGATCGGAGTGATCCGGAATCGGCATGCCGGGCTGATGCCAGTTGAGCGGATTCACATCGGCGATGAGGTGGCCGCGGGAGCGGTAGGCCTCGATCAGCTGCATCACGCGGGTGTTCTTGTCCATGCCGGTGTTGGGCTGATCCTGGCGCCAACGAATCGGCGCATAGGGCACGGACATGCAGGTGAAGATCTCATCCCAGAAGGTGTCATCCACCAGCAGCTGGGACATGGTGCGCAGGAACTCGCCGGACTCGGCGCCCTGGATCACGCGGTGATCATAGGTGGAAGTAATGGTCACGAGCTTGCCCACACCCAGCTCGGCGAGGCGATCCTCAGAGGCGCCAGCGAACTCGGCGGGGTAGTCCATGGAACCTACGCCCACGATGAGGCCCTGGCCCTTGGTGAGGCGGGGCACAGAGTGGCGGGTACCGATGCCACCCGGGTTGGTAAGCGAGCAGGTGATGCCTTGGAAATCCGGCATCTTCAGCTTGCCGGTGCGGCCGCGCTCGACCACATCTTCGTAAGCCTCGACGAACTGCTTGAAGTCGAGGGTTTCACACTCGGCGATCTTGGCGACCACGAGGGAACGCTCGCCGCCCTTGCCCACCATATCGATGGCGAGACCGAGGTTAATGTGCTCCGGCACCACCAGGTTCGGCTTGCCGTCAATGACCTCGTAGGAGTTATTCATATCGGGGTGCGCCATGATTGCCTTCACCATGGCGTAGCCGATGATGTGGGTGAAGGAGATCTTGCCGCCCACAGTCCGCTTGAGGTGATTGTTAATCACCGAGCGGTTTTCGAACATCAACCGGGCCGGCATATCGCGCACCGAGGTGGCGGTCGGCAGCTCGAGAGAGATGTCCATGTTCTTTGCCACGGCCTTGGCAGCACCCTTCATGGGGAAGTTGCCGGCCTCGGGGCTGTCCTGAATCTTGGTCAGAGGCGATTGAGCTGCCTGACGCTTCTTCTCCTTGTCGGCCTCGCGAGCCTGCGCAATCTTGGTATTGGGATCGGTGGCTGTTTTACGGGCCTTCTCAGCGATGGGCTGTGGCTCGCTGTGTTGGGCCTTATTCTTCGGGCCTGCGGTGTTCTTCGGCGCTGCAGGGGCCTTAGGGCCGGAGCCCTTGGTGTCCTTGGGGGCGGCCTTCTTGGAGCTCTTGGACGAGGATGCGGGGGTGTTCGCGGGGGTGGGCTCTGCGGGGCTGCCCTCCTTTTCGAACAGCTCGCGCCATTCCTTGTCTACGGAGGAGGGATCCTCCTTGAACTGCTGGAACATCTGGTCTACCAGCCACTGATTTTGGCCGAAAGTACTAGCGCTGCTCACGGCAGGTGCTCGCCTCATTTCCTTGGGTTATTGGGTGATTCATACACAGTTTAGTGGTATTGGACCAGACTAACGGTGGTCCACCCCTTTTGTCGCCTAAATCTGGGCAGAAATTACGCACCTCTCGTGCGAGATCTGACCACCATGGTCGCGGGTGTGAGCGGGTTAACCACTCCTGGCGCCGAGTACACCCTCCTAAGAGGAAGTCCACATGCGCCAATAGGTTCCCTTTTGGTTGAGTAAGTTCTCGTGGGTGCCGTCCTCGATGATGCGGCCATGATCCATCACAATGATTCGATCCGCCCGCGCGGCGGTGTTCAAGCGATGGGCCACGACCACGCTGGTGCGGGCGTCCGTGACGCGGTCTGAGGCCTGCAGAATGGTGTTTTCCGTGGCGGGATCCACGGTGGCGGTGGCCTCGTCGAGAAGCAGCAGGGACGGTCGGGTCAGCTCGGCGCGGGCGAGCGCAACGAGCTGGCGTTGGCCCGAGGACAAGCCGCGGCCCTTTTCCCCGAGAGGGGCGCGGAATCCGCCGGGGATGCTGGCGATTGCGCTTAGCGCCCCGACACGAGCGGCAGCATCGGTGATCTCAGCGCGGGTGGCCTCGGGGCGGCCATAGGCGATGTTCTCAGCGATGGTGCCGCTAAAAAGGTGCGCCTCTTGGGGGACCATGCCGATTTGGCCCCGCCATGCGGCGAGCGGAAAGTCGCGGATGTCTATCCCGCGGGCGCGCACCGCGCCGGAGGCAGGGTCGTAGAAGCGGGCAGCGAGTTTGATGATGGTGGACTTGCCCGCCCCAGTCTGGCCCACCACCGCCACCGTGCTCCCGGGGGCGAGCTCGAAGGATAGATGCTCGGTGACCGCAGGGGTATCTGGGCCATAGCTGAAGCTGACATTATCGAGGGCCAAGGCGCCGCTGGCGGCGTGGGCGGCGTCGTCCCGCGTGCCCGTGGACACCACGCTGGGCTGGGTGGTGAGCAAATCGCGGATGCGGTTGAAGCCCACCGAGGCCTGTTGATAGCTGTCGAAGACTTGGGAGAGCTGTTGGATCGGGCCGAAGAGAGCGCTGAGATACATGACGAAGGCAACGAGCACGCCCGCAGAAATCTCCCCCTCGAGCACCATCGTGGCGCCCCAACCCACCACGGCCGCTTGGGTGAGCTGCGAGATGGCATTAATGCCGGGGAAATAAAGAGAAACGGCGGTGTGGGAGGCGATGCGCAGCCGCTTGTATTTCGCTGCTGCGGCCGTGAACTCCGCGAGGCTGCGATCCACGGCGCCGTGCATCTGGCTGGTGCGTAATGCTCCCACCGATTCCTGAAACTCGGCGTTGACTGCCGATATCTGTTCCCGGCTGCGGCGATAAAGTCGGGAGGAGATGCGGCGAAAAACCACGGTGGCCACTGCGACGATCGGCAGCGCGCAGAAGGCCAGCAGCGAGAGCTGGACATCGGTGGCCAGAAGCATCACGGAGATACCCACCAGCGTGCTCAACGCCACCACGGTCTGTGCCAGTCCAGTTTGGAGAAAAGAGCTCAGTGCATCGATATCGGTGGTCATGCGGGTCATGATCTTGCCCGAGAGGGTGCGTTCGAAAAAGTCCATGGACAGCCGCAGGATGTGGCGGAAGGAACGCACGCGTAACCCGTAGAGCAGGCGCTCGCCCGTGCGGGCGGTGATGATGGTTTGGGCCACCGCCGCCGCCCAGCTGAGCAGGATGATCGCCAGTCCGGCAAGCGCCATGAGTACCAGCATGCGTAGGTTGTTCTCGCTGATGCCGCGGTCGATGGCATAGCGGATGAGGGTGGGCAGGGCGATATCGGCGAGCACCCCCATCACCAGCAGCACAATGCTGGTGAGGATGAGACCGCGCACGGGGCGAAACAGCCGCTTCAGGCTAAAACCCTCCTCGGTATTCGACACGGTGAGCTGAGGCTGCTCGGTAGCCTCGGGTAGCCGTGCGATATCGGCGGCGAGGCGATCATTGAGCGGCTGCGACATCAGCGCCCCGCGGCCGCTAATAGCGGTGGCCTGAGACTTAGCAATCGTGCCGCGCTCGTGCGGCCGCCGCCCCACCGGCTCTGCAGGCCAGAGCTGCTCATCGCTGGGCCGGACCTCCGAGTCGAAGGGCACGGGCTCCTCTTCGCTAGGGCGCTGTTGGAAGCTGAGATCCATCAAGTGCGCGAAGTCGTGATTCGCTGAGATCTCCTCCAGGCTGCCGCAGGCAGTGACGCGGCCTTCATCCACAAGAGTCACCGTGTCGGTGAGCTCTAGGGTGGAGGCGCGGTGGGCGATAGCGAGGATCGTCAGGTCGGGGTAGTGGCGGCGAATGCCCGCGTAGATCGCTGCCTCTGTGATGGCGTCAATGGCAGAGGTGGCGTCGTCGAGCACCACCACATCCGCGCCCCGCGCCAAGGCCCGGGCGAGGGCGATGCGCTGGCGCTGCCCCCCAGAGAGATCGAGGCCGCGCTCTCCTAAGACGGTGTCGAGGCCGTTGTCGAGCTCAGCAACGAACTCAGCGGCGCAGGAGGCCTCGAGGGCGGTGCGGAGCTCCTCCTCCGAGATATCCGCCCCGACGGTGATGTTGTTGCGGATGGAATCCGAGAACAAGAAGGGGTCGTCGAAGACGATGGCTACCCGCTCACGCAGCTCGGCGCGGCGAATATCGCGCAGGTCATAACGCTGGGAGGTGGCGTCGATAAGCGCAATACTGCCCTCGTCGGGATCGTAGAAACGGCCCACGAGCTGGGTGAGCATCGTTTTCCCAGAGCCGCCGGGGCCCACCATGGCCATGCGGGTGCCAGGGGGAATGCGCAGCGACATGCCGTTGAGCACGGCGCGGCCACTCTCCGGCTGGCTGAAGTGCACATTGTGCACGTCGAGGCCGAGACGGCTGGCGGGCAGGGACTCGGGATGGGCGGGATCGGGCAGTGCGGGGCGCTGGTCGAGAACATCAAACACGCGTTCCACCGAGGAAAAGCCCATGTAGATGCGCATGAGCATGCCGGAGGAGACGCGGGCGAGGCCGGTGAGGGAGACCAGGTAGGAGGAGAAGGTGACAAAGACGCCGAGGGTGATCGTGCCGTTGAGCACTAAGAGACCGCCGAGGGCGACATTGGCCACTAACGCGATCTGCGGGAGGCGTTCAATAAAAGGGATGCTGCGGGCGGTGAGACGGGCGACGCGCATGCGCAGGGCAAAAAGCCGGCGGCTGGCATCGGCGAGAGTAGTACTCTCGCGGTCTTCCTGGGTGAAGGCTTTGACCACGCGAATACCGCTGACGGTTTCCTCCACGTGGCTCGCCACCTCGGCGGCTTGCTGTTGTGCGGTCCAGGTGGCGGCGTAGAGCGGGCGCCGCGACACCGCCGCAGCCACGATCACCACCGGCAGCGATATCACCGCCACCAGCGCCAGCAGGGGAGAAAGCCAGAGCATGACGGCGAGCTCGGCAAGGATTTTGAGTAGCGAACCCAGCGCCAAGGGGGTCATGGCTAAAATACCCTGGATCTGGTTGAGATCCGAGATAGAGCGCGAGACCACCTCGCCGGTGCGGATGCGGTCATGGCCAGGGCCGTCGAGGCGAGAAAGTGTGGAGAGAATACGTATGCGCAGCAGGTGCTGAACGGAGATGGATAGCCTGCCCGCGGAGTAGCGGCGCCCCGCTTGAAAGACGAACCGAATGAGGGCGGCAAGGATGAGCGAGATCACCACGATCCGCAGCGCATCGGCGCTTCCGGATACGCCGAAGGGGGAGAAGATGCCGGAGCGGTGGACGAACTCCGTCCACGAGGTGGCCTCGCGTGAGCCCGTGGCGATATCCACCGCGCTACCGGTCAGCAGGGGCACGCTGAGTTCGGCCACAACCTCGGCGAGGGTGCAGACGATGGCAAAGAGGCTGACCGACTTCAGCTCCCAGGCGGTACTGAGCAGCCGTTGCAGGGCCGGAAAGCCACGCTGGGACTTAGTGGACGGGTGCTGAGCTGAGGAGGTGCGGGAGCTGCCGCGCTCGGTGATACCGGCGCGCTCCGTCTCAGAGTGCGCGGACTGCGAAGCGGTCACAGTTCTACTCCTCCTTAGCTCTATATGCCGATCTAGTTGTGTATCACCCTTGGCGGGCTCGAGCTGTCGATGCAGGAAAACCCCGCCACCTGCGTCGACCGCATGAAGCGGTGGGCGAGCACAGGTGGCGGGGCCGAGTGCTGCCCCGAGGGGCAGCGGTGCACCGTTGGGTGCTTTTTAGCGCACGAGGTTAGGCCTCGCCGTCGGTGGCGTCCTTCTTCTTCGGTACGAAAGGAAGTTTACGCACTGCACCGGACACGCCTCCAGCAACCCCGTGGGCGGCACCAGCGACGCTGCTGCCGACGTTGCTGGCGGTGGAGCTGACAAACTCCCAGCTGCGGGCAGCCAGGCTCTCGTTCTGGTGGGCCTTGGTGACGGCGTCGGTGACTTCCTTGTCCATGGAGCTGACGTCCTCATCCTTGATCTCCTCGAGGGCAGGCAGGAGGGAGGGGAACTCCGTCGGTGCCGAGCCCAAGGAGTCATAGGTGTTGCCGATGAGCTTCTTGGCCAGCTTGCGGTTGGCGACGGTGCCGATCACAGCGCCAATACCCAAGGGCATAACCTTGCCGATCCACGCGGCGCGCAGTCGCTTATTGGTCTGCTTCAACGCCTGCTTGAGCAGGCGGTTATTAATCTTGCTCATCGACGGACCGGAGAAGCGGGAGAGGGTAGAGATCGTCGAGCTGCCTCCCTCAACGCCCAGATCGCCCACGGCTGCATCGACGAGGGCGGTGCCGGAGGACCCCATGATCACCACGAGAATGAGCGCTTCTCGACGCTGGGGATCGGAGATATCCGCGCCGCGCAGGTAGGCCGAGGCCATGGTGTAGAAGGCGGCGGCGTCGAGAAATACCAGCGATTCCGCGCCTACGGCGGCGGCGCCGGTGATAAAACCGATGCCCGGGACGGCAGCGGCCATGCCGGCAGAGGCCCCGGAGCCGGTGGCCAGATAGGTGATGTGCTGGTCCAGTATCTTCTGAATATCAGCCGGGCTGGCCTCTGGGTTGCGCTTGCGCAGCCAGTTCACATAGCTGGTGATAGAAGACGCCTGCATCTTCACCACATGGTTCAGGGCCTTAATGAGCAGCTTGCCGGATGCTCCGGTGCGCTCGTGCAAGGTTTCGGGATCAGATCCCAATGCATCAGTGATGTCATAAGTCGGTTCGTGCGAGCTGGATTGAGACATAGTAAGAGATCTCCTTAGTAGAAATTCATAATGGGGAAAATAATCGGCGATACGGAATTATCTGAGTGCTAGGAATGCCTGCCCCGTGCGGCCTCATTCTGGCGAGGGCGCTGTGTATTAGGGCTGGTGGGCATTGTTGTCCAGTGTAGTGGTTGTACTGCACCGCCGGATATAGATAACACTAAACGACACCTGCGCATTATTAATAGTCCGCACGGGCCTGCCGCACCCGCTGTGATCTCTTCTCCACACGCGCCTAGTATCGAATAGCTGCGCGCCGGCGGGGCCGCAAGAACTCTGCTGCGTAGTAGCCCGCACTGACTACGCGGAGCAACTACCGTGGAGGATATGGAAACGCTGGTCCGAACCACCGCTGGTTATGTCAAAGGAGTGGCGCGCTCCGGACTGCTGACGTGGCGAGGAGTGCCCTATGCGGGGCTTGTCGACGGCGAACGCCGCTGGCGGGTGCCCCATCCCGTCGAACCGTGGTCCCGAGTGAAAGACTGCACCGAATATGGTGCCAAGGCGTGGCAGCCGGCCAGTTTGTGGGGAACGAAATTGGCGGGCGGGCCAGACTGCCTCAACCTCGATATTGTGCGCCCAGATACCGATGAGCAGCTGCCGGTGGTGGTGTATTTTCACGGCGGTTCTTACTTGGTGGGCTCCTCGCATGAAACCATGCTGCGCGGGCATAACTTTGTGCGCGCCCTGAATGTGGTCTACGTGTCTTTGAACTTCCGGCTGGGGGTGTTCGGCTATCTCGACTTATCGGAGATCGGCGGCCAATGCGTGCCCACCCCGGCGATGCACGATCAACTGGCGGCGTTACGCTGGGTGAAAAAGAATATCGCTGCCTTCGGTGGCGATAGCAGCAACATTGCCATCATGGGCGAATCCGCGGGGGCGGCGAGCGTGATTTCGCTGCTGGCCTCTCCGGCAGCGCGAGGGTTATTTCACAAGGCTATTGCCCAGTCCGCGCCGGCGGCCTCGTTTCACTCCCAAGAGCAGTCGCGGCGCTGGGCGCGGGCGCTGGTCGACAATCTGAAACTGCACGACCTCGCCGATATGTCCGTGCTCCGGGCGCTGCCGCCCGCCGATCTGGTGCGCGCCGGCAGCCTGTCCCAATTGCGCTTGCGCGACATGCTCAATCTCAACTCGCCCTATGGTCCGGTGGTGGACGGCCACGTGCTGCCGCAGCACCCGCTGGATGCCTTCGAGCAGGGGCGCCAGGCTCCGGTACCGCTTTTGATCGGTACGAATAATGACGAAGCCTCTGTAGCCAAGGCCCTCTACGTTCGCGAGTCCGCGCGCTCGCGTTCGGCGCACCGCATACTCACCGCATTCGACACCGAACGCGCCCACGAGGTGCTGCGCGAGTACTCGGCCGCGTTTAGCCGCGAGGATTTTGCGGACCTGCTTACCGATGCTGTGTTTTGGGTGCCTTCGGTGCGGCTCGCCGAGGCCCATGCGCGTATCGCGGACACCTGGATGTATCGATTCGACTTCGCCCCCGCGGCGCTGCGCCGCCTCGGCATCGGGGCCATGCATTCACTCGAACTCACCGCCGTCTTCGGCGATATGGAGGCATCGCGCGTCTCTGGGCTCAATAAGCTCGGAGGCGCCGCCGAGTTTGCGGCACTCACTACCGAGTTGCAGGCCTATTGGGGCAACTTCATTCACCACTCCCAAGTCGGTTCGGGATGGCCGCGCTACCGCGCCGCAGTGGCGGACCGCATGCCGCGCCGGGCCACCAGAATCTTCGACACCGCATCGACGGTTGTCTATGATCCACGCTCGCAGCGTCGTCAAGCGTGGGATAATTATGATCTGCGGCAGTGGGGAAGTGATGAGCCCGATCTCACCAGTCCCACCCGGGTGGCAAAGACGCTCGCGCTACTCGAGTCGATTCTGCCCCGCACTGCCCAACGCCCGGCGTCTCAGGAGGAATGAGGAAGATGAGTTTTAGCCCTGCGTCGCACTGGTCGCTGCTGATCCACGAGCATCCCCGCTTCAGCCAGGCCCTAGTGCCATTGAATGAGGACTCGGAGCAGTTACTTTCCACGCAGCTTATCGACGCCGCCCTCGTGGACCGTCTGTGCCAGGCCATCGCCGCCACTCATGAGCTTTTTCCCATGGACGAGGATAAACACTGTGCACAGCTGTGGTTTCACAGTTTCGTCACCACTCTCATTGAGCCGACAATGATGCTCGCCCTCGATCACGACCTCGTGGCGATCTGCGATGCGGAGCATCCAGCCACCATGTTCGTGCATACCCCCACCGGCCATGGCGCGGGTTTTTGGTACGGCTACCACCCGAACCATGTGCTCGACCCCTCCGCAGATAGCTACCGGCAGCTCGGGGCGGGATGGGCGGAGCTTTTCGAGCCGATTGTGGGCGGTCTCGCGGAGATCACGGATGTCTCTGTCGCCGCGTTATGGGCGGTGGTCAGCGATGCGGTATCCATGGCGGCAGCCACAGCGGGTAATGAGGCTTTCGCCCCCTATGAGGGCATCGCCGCTTGTCTGGCGGTGCTGGAGGGGATGCGCGCAAAGCTGCAGGATCGCGCCCGCGTGGTGGAACCGCGCTTCTTCGACTATGTCGATGGGGAGTTTCGCCCCAGCGATTTGCAGATGGCCCTTCGCGAGGATGAGCCCGATGATGATGTGGTGCTGAGCACTAAACGGCTGACGTGCTGCATGATTTTTCACTCTCCTGGCTGCGGTGTGTGCGTGTCGTGCCCTAAACAAAAACCCGATATCAAGCGCGAACGCATGGCACAGCAGTGTGCGGCGCTCGCCAGCTTCTAAGACACCTCTCGCGTGCCGCCCCAGTATCCATGAAGCACCCTGCGGCGATTCTGCGGCGGGCCAACTAGGCTGTAGAGCGGCAGCCCCGCCGCTCGTGGCGGGGTGTCACGTAACCATCTATGTGGAAGGAAAGCCTGCCTCCATGAGTTTCTTAGAGGATATTGCAGCGGCACTAGACGATGCGGGCATCGAGTCGCGTGCTCACGACTGCACTCTCTTTGTGCCGATCACCTCCGAGGTGGAGATCCACTTTGTGGACATCGACCCTGACTTTCCTGCCGCCAATGTCTACATTGCTGCCGCCGATGTGGATGAGGAAGATGAGGATTTCGAGGCCGTCTTGGTGGCGGTGGTGTTCTCGGTAGAGGATGCCGTTGCCACCGTGAGCGAGCATATTGCCACCGACCAGGTGGTCACCATCCTGCGGGATGTGCTCAGCGGCACCGATGATCGCATTGCGGATCTGGATTTCTTCCAAGACGAGGACGACGCCCACACCGTGCGCGCCGAGGTGGCAGCCAACTCCGAGATCCTCGTCCGCGTGGACCTCGACGAGGGCGTGCCCACGGCAACGGTGGAGTTCATCGCCCTCGGAGACGATGATGAGGCGTGGGATGACGAAATCCTCAGCCTCGGCTCCTTCACTGACTATGACCGTCTTTTCGATGTCATCAGCCTCGCCGCGGATCAAGCCGAGGACTGGGAGGATCAGCTCGCACCCATCGATGAGGACGATCACGATGCCGCCCAGCGGCGCGCCGCACTCGGCGGACTCTATGACACCGAGGACGAAGAGTATTTCGACCTCGACGAGGACGACAGCTAGGTAGTCATGCCGACGGCAGCGCCGCTCGCTTTAGGCGGCGCTGGTGTGTTGGACAAAAAAGGACACCGGCGAGGGCAGTGGTGTATAGGTGCTGTCGACGACCCAGCAGTATGTGGGGGCAGTGGGTGTGAGGATCTCGTGCACCATCGATGACGCCTCCTCGGGGATGAATGAGCGCATCCACGCCTCGCTCACGCTGGCTGGAACGCTATCGCCGCGAGGATTCGTAAAGCGCGCGATCACGGCATACGCCGGAGTGGAGGAGTGCGCTCCCTGGGCGAGCGCTGCCGCCATGGCTGGGTTCGCCCGATAGCGGGTGATATTCAGCTTCAATTCGGGAACGCCGGCGATGTCCACCGCGGGAAGGGTGAGTGTTGGTGGCCGCCACGTACTGGGGGTGCGCGCTAAAGAGCGAGGGTGATGGATCGTGGATGTCACCCGCTCCACGATGTCGGGATGGTCACGCCTGATTAAGGCTAATGCTGTAGCAGTGGATACTGGCCGCTGCCCAGTGCGGCTGGAGCTGCTATAACGCTGTGCGGGATTAAAGAAATGGGGCTTAGTGTTGCTGTTAATGTTTCGCATGGCCCGCATTCTAAACAGCGGCTGAGACACTCCCACGCCAGAGGTGAACACATGTTCGAAAGGTTGGGGTGGGGTATCGAAGGAGGAGTGAGGCGCGTGATGCGTCGACCAGCACACACGCGGGATAGGCAGAAGCGTCCTGTCCCGCCGCTGCCCAAGGAGATCTGGGCGCTCGTCGTGGCGGCGTTTATTATTGCCGTCGGTTTCGGCATCGTGGCGCCGATCATCCCGCAATTCGCCCGCAGCTTTGATGTCTCCCTCGCTGCGGCGAGTGCCGTCGTCTCCGTGTTTGCGGGATCGCGGCTTCTCTTCGCCCCAGTTTCAGGGCGGGCAATTGATCGCCTGGGCTCCCGCAAGGTCTATCTCACCGGTCTGATCACCGTGGCAATTACCACGGGTCTCGTCGGCGCGGTGAGTGACTATTGGCAGATCCTGGTGCTGCGCGGTATCGGCGGTATTGGCTCGACCATGTTCACGGTTTCGGCCATGGGGCTGATTGTGCGCATGGCGCCGCCCGAGGTGCGCGGCAAGGCGTCGTCTATCTATGCCACCGGTTTCCTCGTGGGCAATATCGTCGGCCCGGTGGTGGGCGCCGCCTTGTCCTTTATGGGCATGCGCGCACCATTTTTCATCTATGGCGCCACCGTGCTGCTGGCCGCGGCAGTGGTGTATGTGATGCTCTCTGCCGAGGCGATGGGCTCCTATGAGAACACGAATAGCTTGGCCCCGATGACCTTCTCCGAGGCGTGGCGTGATTCCGCCTATCGGGCAGCGTTGGTCTCCGCCTTCGCCAATGGCTGGTCCAACTTCGGCGTGCGCGTGGCCATCATCCCTCTCTTTTCCGCCGCGATGTTCCACCAAGCAGGTGCCGTCGCCGGTATTGCGCTCGCCTTCTTCGCCGCAGGCAACGCGCTCGCCCTGCAATTTTCTGGGCGATTGTCCGATCAATGGGGGCGCAAGCCCCTGGTGATTACGGGGTTGGTGATTAATGCGGTGTTTACGGCCAGCATTGGTCTGACTCATGAGCCGATCACGCTGCTGACCGTCTCCGTCTTCGCCGGTTTCGGGGCGGGCTGCCTCAATCCCGCTCAGCAGGCGGCGCTGGCCGATGTGGTGGGGCGGGAGCGTTCCGGTGGCCGCGTCCTCGCCAACTTCCAAATGGCCCAAGATTTCGGGACGATCACCGGCCCGATTGTGGTGGGTGCGCTCGCGGGCTGGGCCGGCTATGGCTGGGCCTTCGCCTCCTGCGGGCTAATTGGATTAGCCGCCGCAGTGGTGTGGCTGGGAGCGCGTGAGTCCCTTGAACCCCGCGATGACACCGCCGCTGAAAGCCCTTGTAGGAAGGGATAAGCCCTTTGCAATTGGCTATGCACCGCCGCGCAGCGTAACGTGGTGGGGCAATGAGTAACACCGATAACGTCACCGGAGACGTGGACAGTCCGGATCATATCGTTTCGTCGGACTCTCAGGATACTTCGCAAGGTGCGGCAGCACAGTCTGCCGATCAGCACAGCACCAGGGATGCGAACACTTCTGAGGACACCGGCTCACCCACCGGCTTTGAAAGCTTGGACTTACCCTCAGATGTGTTGGAGGCAGTCACCAAGGTTGGCTTTGAAACGCCGTCCCCTATTCAAGAACAAACCATTCCCGTTCTCATGGGAGGCCACGATGTCGTAGGCCTCGCCCAGACGGGTACCGGCAAGACCGCCGCCTTTGCGCTGCCTATTTTGGCGCGCATCAACAAGGACGAGCGCTCTCCGCAGGCACTGGTATTGGCACCGACGCGCGAGCTCGCGCTGCAGGTTGCTGACTCCTTCCAGTCCTTCGCCGATCACCTCGGCGGCATTAACGTGCTGCCGATCTATGGTGGACAGTCCTATGGCATTCAGTTGTCGGGCCTGCGCCGCGGTGCACACATCGTTGTGGGTACCCCGGGTCGTGTGATCGACCACCTGCAGAAGGGCTCGCTGGATATCTCCGGTCTGCGCTACCTCGTGCTCGACGAGGCCGATGAGATGCTGCAAATGGGCTTCCAGGAGGATGTCGAGCGCATCCTGGCCGACACCCCTGCAGACAAGCAGGTGGCACTGTTTTCGGCCACGATGCCGAATGGCATTCGAAAGATTTCCCAGCAGTATCTCAATGAGCCGCAGGAAATCACCGTCCGTTCGACCAGCCGCACCAACACCAATATCAACCAGCGCTATCTGATGGTGGCGCACCGGAACAAGCTCGATGCTCTGACCCGTATCCTCGAGGTCACCGAGTTTGAAGCGATGATCATGTTTGTGCGCACCAAGTTCGAGACAGAGGAACTCGCCGAAAAGCTGCGTGCTCGCGGGTTCTCTGCGCAGGCCATCAACGGCGATATTCCGCAGGCCCAGCGCGAGCGTACCGTGGACCAGCTCAAGGATGGTCGCCTCGATATTCTCGTGGCCACCGACGTGGCTGCCCGCGGTTTGGATGTGGAACGTATCAGCCACGTGCTAAACTACGACATCCCACACGATACCGAGTCCTATGTGCACCGCATTGGCCGTACCGGCCGTGCCGGTCGCTCCGGCGAGGCTATTCTCTTCGTCACCCCGCGTGAGCGCCGCATGCTGCGATCCATCGAGCGCGCAACTAACGCGCCGCTGAACGAAATGGATCTGCCGACCGTTGATGAGGTGAATGAATCCCGCAAGGAGAAGTTCGCCGATTCCATCACTGAGGCGCTGGAAGACTCTCAGGTCAATATCTTCCGTTCCTTGGTGCAGACATACTCTGATGAGCACGATATTCCGATGGTGGATATCGCGGCGGCATTGGCAACGCAGGCTCAGGCCAGCGACGAGTTCTTGATGAAGGAGCCGCCGCGCGACAAGCGTAAGGACCGCTCCGATCGTCGCGACCGCGACTTCGATCGTGGGGGCCGTGACCGCGGCGACCGCGGTGGTCGTTTCGAGCGTTCGAATCAAAACATGAGCATCTATCGCCTCGCCGTGGGTAAGCGGCAGCATGTGCGTCCCGGTTCCATCGTGGGCGCGCTGGCAAACGAAGGCGGGCTCAATTCCAAGGACTTCGGCCGGATCGTGATCAATGTGGATCACACCCTAGTCGAGCTGCCCAAGGACCTGCCTCGCGATGTGTTCGACCGGCTGGAAGATACCCGCATTTCCGGCCAGCTGATCAATATCGAGTCGGCCCCCGACGCCTCCTTGGAGCGCGGCTATGGCGACCGTGGTGGTCGCGGCGGTGGCCGTGGTTTCGGTGGCCGTGGTGGTCGCGATGGCGGTCGGCGCTTCGATCGTGGCGATCGCGGTGGCCGTGATGGCGGCCGTGGTGGCCGTGGCTTCGACCGTCGCGATAGGGGAGACCGCGGCGACCGCCGTGGCAGCTTCCGTCGCCGGGACGATCGCTACTAATCCTTTCTGAGCTTTCAGGGCTCACACACCACACCACCTCGCTGGATCTTCCGGCGAGGTGGTGTTTTCTCTTGTGGCGACTGAATGGGGCTCTCGCACATGCCGCCCGCTGCGTCGCCGAGCCGCCACACCGCCCGCCCGCCGAGCCGCGCCGCTACAACAGTGGCGGTACAGAGACATAAAAAACCTCGCTGCCACGGGGCAGCGAGGAGGCAGTATAAAGCGTGCCGCTACATCGTCATCATCAAAGCGAAGATGATGATCCACAGCAGCGAGAAGATGCCGCCGAACATCGACAGCTGGGACTTTGCCTTGTCCCAATCCTGCACGGTGGCATTCTCCGGCATATCGTCGGCGTCGAGAATACCCAGTTCGGCAGCCATAGCCTTCTGACGGGGCAGAATCAGGAAGTACAACACAGCCCATGCGATAACGGACAGCAGAATAGACGTGTGCAGCAGCCCTTCCTTGATCCATGCGTCGAGGTTGGAGAACATCACGCCAAAGCCCAGCAGCGGCACCAGCAGCGAGAGCAAGCCGTAGGTGTTGCTGATCCGGTAGAGCAGCGCGGCGGAACCCTTGGCCTTATCGTTGCCGTTATGTGCATGGGCTGCTTGCACATGGAAGGTCGATACAGCCACGGTGACCGGGCCCAAGAAGAGCACGGCGGAGAGCACGTGGAGTGCCAGCATCACAGTAGAAATGGTGAGTCCTCTTTCACTAAGGGGTGAACTATTACTGGGTGGTAGAAACATCACGCCGAGGCCGCCCGCGCTGGCCACGCTGTGGGTGTCCAACCGGATAACTCAGCGCAAACTGCGAGTTTAGTGAAACTCCTAGAACTTCGCTAACCCAGCAACTGCGCTTCATGCGCGTAATATCCGGCTGGGATAGCGCCAGCTGATACCGTGCCGCCACAGCGGCGAGACGTTGGGAATACCAGCAGCGATGCCGGTGGTAGGGAGGCATCCATGCCGCGGGCAGCGCATCGCTTTTATCTTGATTGGCGGCGGCGCTCACAGCCACCACGTTGAGTGGATCATTGGCAAAGTCCTCCGCTTTGGCCCGCGGCCAGGTGGCCGCCCCCATATCCCACGCGGCCGCGAGCGGAAATACGTGATCGATCTGGAGCTCATCGACGGCCGCGTCAATCCGCTCGCCGGTATAGAGATCCTGAATCACCCCGCGGAGCCCGCGCGAGCATGGCGCCTGCACCCCCGCCGCGCGCAGCGCGCGATCCCGAGTGGTACAGCCTGCGCCCAAGCTGGGCTGGGCCCGCCAGCCCGGCCCGAAGAATTCTCGCCGGTATCCAGGGTGACGGGCACGCGTCTTGACGACGCTCACCTTGGGCAGTGTGCTGTGTAATCCAGGCAGCTGCGGCTCGGTGGGCGGATGCGCAGGCACCCGTGCTACAAGGCCGATAAGAAGCCAGAGAAGCGTCGATAAGCATAAAAGGGTATACCAGCCGCGGCGGGAAGAGAGATCCATACCTCTCAATGACGAAAGGGAACCTCGATGAGGTTCCCTTTGCGTGTGGTCGAGAGGATTTAGCCCTTGGTCTCGAGCTGCTCGGCGGCAGTCTCGATGTCCATCTTGGGCTGCTCCTCGGCGATGGTGGCGAGCTTCGACGCGCTGTCGAATTCATCCAGCACTTGCTGGCTGGGGCCCTTGGACATGATCGAGACCACGGCCATCACGACGGTGGCGGCGAGGAAGCCGGGCACCATCTCGTAGAGGGTGTCGCTCAGCGGCGACATGCCCCAGGCGAAGGAGACGACCGCGCCGGTGATCATGCCGGCAATCGCTCCGCCGGCGGTGAGTCGACGCCAGTAGAGAGAGGCGAGAATGATCGGGCCGAAGGCAGAACCGAAGCCCGCCCATGCGAAGCCCACCAGACCCAGAATCGAGTCGGAGGGGTTGATGGCCAGCACCGCGGCGATCACGGCCACGGCCACCACGGCGGTGCGCGAGAGGTTCACCAAGACATTGTCCGGCAGCTTTCGCTTGTAGACGATCTTGGTCAGATCCTCGATCAGAGCAGAGGAGGTGACCAGCAGCTGCGAGGACAGGGTGGACATAATGGCTGCCAGCACGGCGGTCAGCAGCAGACCGGCGAGAAGCGGGTGGAAGAGAATCCGGCCCATGTCCAGGAAGATCGTTTCGAAGGCCTCGCGGTCGGTGACCCGAATGGAGGGATCCTGGCCGAAGAAGGCAGTTCCCACCAAGGCTGCGAAGGTCGCGCCGATGATGCACAGCAGCATCCAGCCCACACCAATCCAGCGACCGGCCTTAGCTTCATAGGGCGCGCGCAGCGCCATGAAGCGGACAATCACGTGCGGCTGGCCGAAGTAGCCCAAGCCCCAGGCGAGGTTACCGATGATCGCGGTAATCGAGACGCCAGAGATCATGTTGAAATAGGAGGAATTACCCGCCTCATAGGGGCCATAGGGCTGCTCGACGGCCCAGGTAAAGATGCTGGTGGGCTCGTCCAAGGCGAGCAGCGCCATGATCGGCACCACGATCAGTGCGGCGAACATGATGGTGCCCTGCACGGCATCGGTGTAGGACACAGCAAGGAAGCCACCAATGAAGGTATAGGCCACCGTCACGGCTGCCACGATGAGCATGCCGTCTAGGTAGCTGCCACCGAAGGTGGACTCGAAGTACTTGCCGCCGGCGACCATGCCGGAGGAGACATAAAAGGTGAAGAAGAGGATGATCACCACGGCGGACACAATACGGAGGATGCGGGACTTATCCTGCACACGGTTTTCCAAGAAGCTTGGAACCGTAATCGAGTTATTCGCGATCTCCGAATAGGAGCGCAGGCGCGGCGCCACCCATGTCCAGTTCGCCCAGCAGCCGATCAACAGGCCGATGGCGATCCACAGCTCCGAGAAGCCGGTGAGGAATAGTGCGCCCGGCAAACCCATGAGCAGCCAGCCGGACATATCCGACGCTCCCGCCGAGAGGGCGGCAACGAAAGGATTCAGGCCGCGACCAGCGAGCACATAATCGTCATATTCGTCTGTTTGCTTATAACTCCAATAACCAATCGCGAGCATCGCCAACATGTAGATGATGATCGCGAGAATAAACCAAGTATTTTCGCTCAAGTCGTGCACTCCATTCTTGTTTTCTCCGATGCTACGCAGCTTGTCATGCCTGTGCGCAGGCACCAGCACAGGGCTGGGGCGTCGTCCTCGACGCTTCTTCACGGCATTACTCGCCTGCGCACAGCCCAATCTCAGCGCGCCACTCACACCCTAGGGCGGAGACCAGCGCGCCCACTTAGACCGTTGTCGTCGAACATCGGGGTAGCTGCCACATACACCACGTGGCCGTTGTGCGTTGGCCGATAGTACAGAGGTTGTGCTCTCATGTCTTATTCAGGTTGCTCGCTAGGCTCTTATGAGGGGGACGAGAGCTGTCCAGCCGGAGGAGCTGCGGGTAGCGCCATATACGTGCGCAGCAGCGTCGGGCCGTGTCAGCTGGGCGCAGCCGCACGCGGCGCGGAGAAGGACTAGAATCGATCGCTTAGGGCTGAGAAGCTGATCCGGCAACGACACGATCTGCGGCTGCGGATGTACCACCGCCGCCATCGTGATGAGCACAGGAAAAGGACGAGGACTAAGGAAAGGAGGGTGGACGGACGTGACGCATCTCGTGCACGGTTTCTGGCACCGCGAAAGCGGATTGATTCTGTGGATCGAGCAAGTGGAGGGGCACAAAATCCTCATCCCCGAACAGCTTCCCACCGGCGCTTTTAGCCCGCAGCTTCTCGCGCTCGTTCACCCTCTCAACTTTGGCCATCGTTTCACTGCGCACTTGAGCACGCCCAAAGGGCGGCGCGTGCGGCTGCCCATTCCCGTCGCCCGCTGCTATCCCGAGAAGGCCGTGGAGATCATTGAGGAACTGATCGGCCTGCTCGATGGGGAGCAGGGAGATAGCGTCGTCACGCAATTAGCGCCCGATCTGCTGTGGATCATTCAGTTCTATCGGGGGCTGAAGCAGTTCGTGCGCGCCGGGCGGGTGGTGCTGCGGGTTCGCTGGGCAGATGATCATTGGTGGCCGCAATGGCAGCTCTTGCCCTCCGGGCGGGAGCGAGTGTGGATGGGACGCATGCACTTAGCGATTCCGCAGGTGCTCACCGCCAATGGCAGCGCCGCCGTGGCCGATGACATGGCCGAGGAGCTGCCGCACTGGATTGCCTCCTATATTTTGCAGGACTTTATTGATGAGCCCCGCTCCCGCGAGCTGCATACCTTCTCGCGCACCTTGCTTAACTCCGAGTCGCTGCGTCGCGGCGGTCCGACGCTCGCGAGCAAACTCAATGAGTGGAAGGATTCTATCAATAGCTCCCGGGTGGAGCTCATGGTGATTGTGGAAGACGCCCCCACCCATTCCGATCTCGCAGACTCCGACGCCGACGCCGAAGAGTTGCTCTTTCCGGTGCGGATTCAGGTGCGTTTCGGGGTGGATACACCTCTGCCGGTACAGGCCGAGCTTATCGACGCCGCCTTCGCGAATAGGCTGCGCGATGATCACAATCGACTCCTCGAGGTGGCAAGCACCCTCGGCAGCCCCGAGGTGGAGCAGCAACAACAGGATGATCCGTGGGGCGAGGAGCCCGGCGCCCGCGGGGATTGGGATCGTTTCCTCACCCTAGAGCAGCTGGGGGAGTTTCTGGATAAGGATGTGCCGAAGCTCCGCAGCGCGGGCTATACGGTGATGCTGCCGCGGTCGTGGGGAGAGCATGAGCTCACGGCCAAACTGCATACCTCCAAGGTGCAGAATCTCACTATTGCCTCCACCTATGGCATGGATCAGCTGCTCAGCTATGACTGGACGCTCTCGCTGGGCGGGGTGGAGCTGGAGCCGGAGGAAGCGCAGCGTCTGATCGAGTCCACCTCCGGCTTGATTGAGCTGCGCGGGTCGTGGGTGATGGCTGATAGCCGCAGCCTCGACGGGGTGCGCGCCTATGTGGAGATGGTGAAAAACCATAGCGTGAGCGCGAATGATCCCGCGGCGGAGAAAGACGATCCCCGCGCCGATGAGCTCGATCTCGCGGAGGAGAATTATCTTTCGGCCGCGGCGCTGCGCGAGATGGCGCTGAAGACTGCGGGTCAACGCTATATCGAATTCCGTGGCAGCGACTGGTTTAGCTCGCTGATGAGCGCGGACGCCGATCCCGTTCCCACCCCCGTGCGCCTAACAATTCCCGATAGCGTGCACGCCACATTGCGGGAATATCAGCGCCGCGGCGTGGATTGGCTGTATTGGATGGCGCGCCATGAGCTGGGCGCGGTGCTTGCCGATGACATGGGTTTGGGTAAAACTCTGCAGCTTCTCACCCTGCTGGCGATAGAGAAGCACGAGGGGCTCACGACGGCGCCCACCATGGTGGTGGCGCCGACCTCGGTGCTGTCGAATTGGCAGCGGGAGGCCCAGAAATTCACCCCAGATCTCTCCGTGATGGTCTATCACGGCTCACAGCGGCCGAAAGGCGAAGAGTTTGTGCACCAGGCGAAGCAGTGCGATCTGGTGATCACCAGCTATGGGGTGCTCTCTCGCGATGTCGAATTATTCTGCGAGCTGCACTGGCAGCATCTCGTGCTGGATGAAGCACAGCAGATCAAAAACTCCTCTACCCGCATGGCGCGTGCGGCGAAAGTGATTCCCAGTGCGCATCGCATCGCGCTGACGGGTACCCCGATCGAAAACCGCTTGGCGGAGATCCATTCGCTGATGGATTTCTGCAACTACGGGATGTTGGGCAGCGCCTCCTTCTTCCGGAATCACTTTGCCCGCGCTATCGAGGTCTATGACGATCCGGAGATGAAAGACGCGCTGCGCCGGCTCACCGCCCCCTTCATCCTGCGGCGACTAAAGACCGACCCAGCGGTGATCGACGATCTTCCCGATAAAACCGAGAACGTCTTGCACGTGCTGCTGAGTAAAGAGCAGGCGGCTTTATATAAGTCCTATGTGGATCGCATTAAAAAGGAGGTGGAGGATACCGCGTCGATGAAGCGGCGCGGCATGATCCTCGCCGCCATGACCCGCATTAAACAAATCTGCAATCACCCCGCGCACTTCCTCGGCGATGGCTCTTCGATCACCTACCAGGGCGTACACCGCTCCGGTAAGGTGGGCAGGCTCGTGGAGCTTATCGACGCCGCCCTCGACAATGGGGAAAAGATGCTGGTGTTCACCCAGTATCGTGCTTTTGGCGATATTCTCGTGCCCTACTTGAGCGAGCACGTCGGGCGGGAGGTGCCCTTCCTTCACGGTGGGGTGTCGCAGAAGGGGCGCGACCGGATGGTCACCGAGTTCCAATCGGAGGAGGGCCCACCGATTATGGTGCTCAGCCTCAAAGCCGGCGGGACCGGGCTGAATCTGACTGCGGCCAATATTGTGGTGCATATGGACCGCTGGTGGAATCCGGCGGTAGAAAACCAGGCCACGGACCGCGCCTATCGGATCGGCCAGCGCAAGGATGTGACGGTGTACAAGATGGTGTGTGAAGGCACCATGGAAGAAGCCATCCAGGATGTTATCGAAGGCAAGATCCAGCTGGCCAGCGATATCGTCGGGGAAGGCGAAGGCTGGGTGAGTGAGCTGAGCCAAGAGGATCTGGAGACCCTGTTGACGTACCGCGGAACCATCGAGGAGGACGAGGACTAATATGCCCCGCTATACCTCACGCGATAACGTCATTTATGCGAATTTTGGCGCGAAGCGGCACGACCCTCAGCAGCTCGCCGATACCGCCGACAAGAACAACGACGACCGCGAGTGGCTGCCTATAGTCTCCCGATTCATCGTTGATTCTGTCGAGCGTGACACCGATCCGGGCCGCAAGCAGCGCGGCCGCGACTATGCCCGCGAAGATCGGGTGACGCTGATCAGCTATAGCGAAAATCTGATCGCTGGACAGGTGCGTGGCTCCCGGCCCGAGCCCTTCGAGGTACAGCTGCGCTTCGCTCCCATTGCGCGCCGCGACCAGCGCGAATTGTGGGACTATCTTGTCTCCCTGCCGGATTATCTGCCGGCATTCTTAAGGGGTGAGCTGGATCGTCGCGCGCAGCGCCTGCTCGGCTTTTCCGACCCGCGCAGCATCACGGGCACATGTGAGTGCCCAGATTCCCATCCGGTGTGTAAACACATCGTGGCCGTGGCCCATGCCGCCGCAGCAGAAATATCCCGCCGCAGCTACCGCATCTTCGATCTGCGCGGCTGGGATCCACAGGAGATCGAGGCGGCGGTACTGCGGCGGGTTGAGCAGGACGCGGCGGCGAACGCTCCGGCGGATACCGCAGCGGACGCTCCGGCGGAGCGGGGGAAGGATACAGATCGCAGCGGCAGTCCTGATGAGTCTGCTGGCGCGGCGGAATCTGGCCCCGCAACCGCGCAGAAACGCCAGCAGCAGGTGGATGCCACGGCGTTTTGGCAGGGAGGTCAGCTTCCTCCCTTGCCGGATCCGAAGGTGGAGCCTGCCCTTGACGACTCCGATCTCAGTCTCTTGCACATCGCCATGCGCTCGGTGTCCTATACCTCGATTGATGAGCTGCGGGCTATTACAGATATCGAGGATATGTACTATTTCCTCACGCACAACGAGGATTCTTCGAGCCCAGATTCCCCTTAAGTCAGCCGCAGTAGAACATCGGAGCGAACAGCGCATCGTGCAGTGTCCGGTAGTTTTGCTAACAATGAATGCATGACACGGACACGATTTATTCACACCTCGGACTGGCAGATCGGAATGAAGCGGGGTTTTCTTCCCGCTGAGGCGCATAGTCGCTTTGATGCCGATCGTCTCGCGGCCATTAAAAAGCTCGGTGATCTTGCCACCGAGCAGGACTGCGAGTTCATTGTCGTCGCCGGCGATGTATTCGACGCCAATAGTCTCAATGCCACAACAACCGGCCGCACCATGGAAGTGCTGCGCAACTTAGCTGTGCCAGTGTATCTCTTGCCGGGCAATCATGATCCCTTAGTGGCCAATAATATTTTCCGGTTCACGGACGCGATCGACAATGTCCATGTGATCCGGGATAACGCGCCTATCGAGATTCGCCCAGGCGTCGAGCTCGTCGGCGCCCCCTATCTCAGCAAGCGCGTCTCCACCGATATCGTGGCCGAGGCTCTGGAGGATCTCGAGCCCGCAGAAGACGGAAGCGTGCGCATTGCCGTGGGGCACGGCCAAGTGGAGTCGCGCAGCAATGACGACGATAGCGTCCCGATTGACCTTGCCACCGTTGAGCGTGCCGTGGATCGTCGGGTGATTGATTATCTGGCCTTGGGCGATACCCACTCCACCGCCTCGCTTGGCTCCACGGGGCGCGTGTGGTTCTCAGGCAGCCCAGAAGTTACCGATTATCGCGATTTCTCCACCGTCGGCGGCGGCGAGAAGGATTCCGGCAATGCTCTCGTTGTAGACATCGAGGCCACCGGTTCCACCTCGCAGGTCACGGTCGAGCCGCACCACATCGGCACCTGGACGTGGCATGCGCTCGAATACGACATAGCCAGCCACGAGGATGCGGAGGCCTTCATTAGCGCCCTGCGGGAGTATCCCGATAAGGCCACCACGGTGGTGAAATATGCCCTAGTGGGCACGGCAACCCTCGATACGATGCGCTACCTCGAGGAGCAGCTGGCAGACCTGGAGAGTATCTTTGCCGCCCTTTATCGACGCGAGCGCACCTATAACCTCCTGCTGGCCCCGTCCGAGGAGGAGCTCGAGAATCTCGGGCTCGGTGGATATGTGGGGGCGGCGATGACCGACCTGATCGAACAAGCAGACACAGACGACACGGCGAGCGACGCGGTGGGGCTGCTGCACCGGCTGATCGTTTCTGAGCGGAAGTAGGGCAGTACCATGCAGATTCATTCCATCACTATCGACAATATTCGCTCCATCGAGCACCTCGAACTGCGAGACATTCCGGCCAGCGGTGTGTGCATGATCAGTGGCCCCAATGAGGTGGGTAAGTCCACCATTGTGGAGGCTATTGACCTCGTGCTCTCTGAAAAGTCCACCGCGCAAAAGAAGTGGATTAAAAGCATGCGCCGGGTGGGCAGCACCGAGCCTATGCAGGTCAGCCTTGAAGCCACGATCGGTGATCAGCACTTCACCATCAGCAAGCAGTTCCTCAATAAGCCGACCGCTCGGCTTGTCATTCACTCCCCGAATCCGCGGACCTACACCGGCGATCAGGCCAATGATGAGTTGCTGCAGATCATCGACGAGCACCTCGATAGCAATCTGCATAAGTTACTCTTCGTCAAACAGGGCGCATTGGACCACACTCTAGGGGAGGTGGGCTTTAACCAGCTGGAAAAGCCCCTGCAGCTCGCCGGCGCCGGGGATGGTGCCGGTATCGCGCAGGGGTCACAGTCCGAATTGATGGCGAAGGTGCGCGATGAGGTCTCGCGCTACTACACCAAAACAGGCAAGCCTTCCAAGGAACTCAAGCATGCCCAGCAGGAGGTAGAAGACGCCACGAAGCGTCACGCCGAAGCCCGCGCGGCGATTACCGACTTGAGCGCCCAGCTAGAAAACTATGAGGCTGCTGAGGCTGAGCTGGCTCGGCTGAAGCCACAGATCCCAGAGCTGAAACAGCAGGTGGAGGCGTCGCAACGCGAGGTGGTGCGAGCGGAAAAGCGGGAATCCGAGCGGGAACGCCTGCAGACGAAAAAGGATGTCGAGGAGCAAAAGAAGCAGCGCATCGAGGAAAGAAAGAAGCAGCGGGCCCGGGCTGCCGAGGAATTGGCTGCGAGCGCGCAGCGCGTGACAGAGTGCGAGCGGACGCAGCAGGAGCTCGAACTACAGGCCAAGGAGCATGCGGAGAAGATCGAGGGGCTCCGCAGCGCACTCGATGCCGCGGTGGGAGCCGAGCAGAGCGCCCGCGCCGATTATCGGGTGTGGGAGCAGCACCAGCATGCCGTGCGCGAGCGAATCCGTCACCAGAAGGACACGGAGTTTTTGGCGCAGTACGACGAGTACACCGCCGAGATTTCCCAGCAGAAAAAGAAACTGCCGGAGGATGTGCCCAGCGGTGCAGACATCGCTCGGGCGGAAGAGATCGCGGAGAAGATTGTCTACGCCCAGGCCACGGTGGCGGCGGCGAGTTCGACACTGACGCTATCCGCTGCCGCGGGCGCCGAGATTGCGGTTAATGGTGAGCCCCAGACGCTCAGCGATACGGCCACGGTGGTGCAGGTCAGCGAACGCACGACACTACGCATCGGCGAGGTCGACGCGGTGATCGAACCGGCGGCCAATGTGGCTGCCGAAAAGGATGCTCTGGACCAGCTCATCCGCGAGCGCGATCAGCTGTGCACCGAGTTCGAGGTGGACTCTGTGCAGCAGCTCAAGCAGATCGCCACGACCGCCGAATCCATCACCGCGGATATTGCGCGTCTGAAGAAGGCGCGGACACGGCACGCAGGGAAGCGGGACGTGGATGATATCCGAGACGCCGTTGAGAAATTCCAGGCCGCGGAACTCCCAGAGGGCATTAGCGCCGACGAGGCAGGGGAGAAGGCCCTCGAGGAGCGCCTACACGAGCTGCGCACGGCCGTGGAACAGGCCGATGCCGCCACCGCGAAGGCGCGGACGAACCTAGAGGAGGCCCGGACCTCGCGGATCGACCAAGACGCGGCGGTGGCCCGAGAGAAACTCAAGGACGCCATCGATGAGCAGAAGCGTCGCGCGCAGGCGCTCGAGGCCGCGGAGCAGGAGCACAGCGATGAGGCCGAGGAAGAGGAACTGCGCAGCCTCGATGCTCACCTCGCCACCCTTAGTGCGGCGCTGCAGGCCTTGGAGGAAGACGACAGTGTCCTTAGCCTCGAGAAGGCGCGTCGCGCCGCGGAACAGGACGAGACCCTGCTGAAGAACACCGAGGGGCACCTAGAGGAGGCATATCGGCGCCAGTCGGAGATTAAGGGCAGTATCAACGCCTTTGAGGGCGCTGCCGAGAAGGAGAAGATCGCCAAGGCCGAGCTCGAGCGCAGAGAGAGCATTCTCGCCCGTACCCAGCACAAGGCCGATGTGGCCAAGCTGCTGCTGGATACCCTCGAGCGGCACTACCGCGATGTCACGCAGCGCTATGCCAAGCCGATCCGCGAGGAGCTTGAGCGCTTGGCCGCCCAGCTGCATGAGGGCGATGTGTCCTATGAGTTCGACGAGACCGGTCTTGTCGGGCGAGTGATCCGCGAAGAGCAGCTGAGTGTGGATGAACTCTCTGGTGGCGCCTCTGAGCAAGTGGGGTTGATGCTGCGGCTCGCTATCGCCAACCTAGCGGCGAACAACGCGGATTCGGACGGCGTCGATACCGTGATGCCGGTGATCATGGACGACGCCCTCGGCAATTCCGATGTGCTGCGGCTCAAGCGCTTGTCCGGGTTGATCGAGCGCGAGGCAGCCTCCAAGCAGATCTTCCTCATGACTTGTGATCCCCAGCGTTTCGCCGCTATCGGCAAGCGCAAAGAGTATCGCGTCGAGGAGTTGAAGCGCGCTGCCAATGAGACGCCGCTGAGCAAACGCTGAGTGCGGCAGCAGGCGGCCTGTGGCAGCAGCCGAGCACGCGAGCGAGGAGTATCTCCTTCTCGCGTGTTCGCTGGGGCATGTCACGGCGCTAAGCCAGTTTGTTCCAGCTAAGCAAAGATGACGTGACTGCTGTGACACGCTAGTCTTAGAAGAACTCAGTGACATGAGCACCGCAGGTGTTCTGTGCGTCACGAGCTATTCCCTCATCTCCCGTTACGGGGTGAGGCGCCGCTAGTGCGGTGCCGTCACTCACACTCTGCAGCGGGGCACTGCGGTCGCATCAAGGCTGGCTACAGCCGCGGCCGTCCGCACCAGACCGGTAGCGCAGAGATCTCGCGCGCGGAAAAGTTAAGGAAGATAAGGGATAGTGATTCAGCACGAGCCACGCTGGCTAAATGACAATCAGCAAGCACTCTGGCGCCTCATGCTCGATGCGATACGCAAACTCGAGCGCGATATAGAGGACACTCTGCAAGCTGAAGCCGAGCTGACCTCGCCCGAATTCGCCGTGCTGGTCGTGCTGTCCGAGTCGGAGGATGAACAAGCTCGGATCCGCGAAATCTGCACTCACCTGAATTGGGATCGCAGCCGCGCCTCGCACCAGCTCTCCCGCATGCAACGCCGCGGGCTGATCGAAAAAACCAAATGCGTCGGTGATGGCCGCGGTGTTGTCGTGATCATGACCGAGGAGGGCAAGCGGCGCCTCAAGCAGGCAGTGCCCATGCACGTGGAGTCCGTCAATCGGCTGATCTTCGACCACATGAGCAATGATCAAGCCCACCACCTCGACGTGTTCTTCAAGCACGTACTCCAGGCCCAGCCCACTCCCTAAACCCGCCATGGGCGCGGGCGCGGGAGCGCCGCGCGCCGTTTCCCTGCGGCAGCGGAAAAGACCACAAGGGAGGGGCCGCAGCATATCGCTGCGGCCCCTCCCTTTTATCTGTGCCCCCGACACGATTCGAACGTGCGACCTTTGGTACCGGAAACCAATGCTCTATCCCCTGAGCTACGGGGGCAAAAATATGCGTAGTAGCAGTTATCCGCTGCTATGCACCGTACGTATGTTAGCACTATCCCTGCCGTGCGATAAAACACGGGTTGGAGGTGCTACTACGCAGCAGAGTGGGGCCCAGCGGGTGGCGCTCTCAGAGGCCCCGCTGAGCCCCAAGGTGGTGCGTCTAGTCCACCAGCACCACGATCAGGGTGCGGGGACCGTGCACGCCTTCGACACGGCTGAGCTCGATGTCGGAGGTGGCCGAGGGGCCGGAGATCATCGTGATCGGGCGGTGGCGGTCGAGGCGGCTGATCATGGCGGGAACGCCGTAGACCACGGTGTCCATGCGCACGATGCAGATGTGGCAGTCCGGAACCAGGGTGAGGGCGCGCCGGCCGTTGGTCTCATTAGATTCCAGGCAGATCGTCCCGGTCTGGGCGGAGGAAGTGTGGGAGTCGGTGACGACCACGTCCACAGAGTCGAGTAGGCGGGGATCGCTTGTCACATCGTCGGGGGTGGCACTGCCGGAGAAACCCTCAAAGAGGCCGGCGTCGAGGCCGGGCGCATAGCGCACGTCCTTGGCCTCGCGCTCTTCGAGCAGGCGCACGATGGTGGCACCGAGTTCTTCCTCGCTGCTTTGCTCCACGATGGCCTTGTAGTCCAGCAGGCGATCGATGAGCACTTCTTTGATTTCCTCGCGCGGATAGTCGTGCTCGGTGATGTAGTTGCGCACCACATCGTAGCCGCCGGTCTGCACATTGGAGAGCTTCTGGGCGTTGCGGATGCGGTTGAGGATGTCCTTTTTGGCCTCGTCGTTACGCGTAGACATGGCTACTTCTCCTCTTCGTCGGTGCCGGCGTGGGTGGCGGCGGGCAGCCCCTCGCGCTTGGCGTCCTTGAGCAACTGTTGGGCCTCCTCGGACTTGAACCAGTCGCGGAAGGAAGTCTTTGCCGGCACAGCAGTGTCGCGCACATCGGTCCAACCGGCGAGGAAGCTCGGCATGTGGGTGATCTTCTTATTGAAGCCGCCGAGGACTCGTCCCAGAGAGGCCGACTTGGTGGCGAGGCTCCAAATCTTGGCGTTGCCGAACACCAGCCCCATGGCGCCGAAGATGGCGCCCTCGATCTTCGGCTTATCGGTTTCGATCTTCTGGTGGCGTAGCTCCAGCAGTGCGGCCGGAATATCGATCTTGACGGGGCATACCTCGAAGCAATAGCCACACAGGGAGGAGGCGTAGGGCAGCGAGGCATTCGGGTCATTGTGATCGATGATGCCGGTCAGCTGCGGGGAGAGGATGGCGCCGATGGGGCCGGGGTAGGTGGAGCCATAGGCGTGGCCGCCGGCGCGTTCGTAGACCGGGCAGACGTTGAGGCAGGCCGAGCAGCGGATACACTTCAGTGCCTCGCGGCCGATCTCATTCGACAACGCGTGGGTACGGCCATTGTCCAGCAGCACGATGTGGTAGTTCTTCGGGCCGTCATTCTCGGTCACGCCCGTCCACAGCGAGGTGTAGGGGTTCATGCGCTCACCGGTGGAGGAGCGCGGCAGCAGCTGCAGGAATACTTCGAAGTCCTGGAAGGTGGGCAGCAGCTTTTCAATACCCATCACCGAGATGAGCGTCTCGGGCAGGGTGAGGCACATGCGGCCATTGCCCTCAGACTCGACGATGCTCACGGTTCCGGTCTCGGCCACACCGAAGTTGGCGCCGGAGATGGCCACCTTGGCTTCCATGAACTGCTTGCGCAGGAACACGCGGGAGGCCTCGGCGAGCTCCGGCGGGTTAGCCGGCAGGGAGTCGTCGGTGTGGGGCATCTCGCGGACGAAGATATCGCGGATCTCGGCGCGGTTGCGGTGAATGGCAGGCACCAGAATGTGCGAAGGGAAGTCGTGTCCCAGCTGCACAATGAGCTCGGCGAGGTCGGTCTCGCGGGCGGTGATGCCGGCATCGCGCAGCTGGTCGTTGAGCCCGATCTCCTGGGTAGCCATGGACTTGATCTTGACCACGTGGGTTTCGCCGGTTTCCTTGATCAGATCGGTCACGATCTGGCCGGCCTCGACGCCATCACGGGCCCAGTGCACGTGTCCGCCGTGGGCGGTCACGGCTGCCTCGAACTGCTCGAGCAGCTCCGGCATGCGGGAGGCAACATCGCGTTTGATACCGGAACCGGCTTCGCGCAGATCCTGCCAGTCGGGAAGTTCATCCACTACCTGGGCGCGCTTATTGCGGATGGTGTGGGTGGCGTTGTAGAGATTGCGGCGCTGGGTGGCGTTGTAGAGACCATCGTGGGCGCCTTTTTGGAAGCTGCGCGAGCCGCGCAGATAGCCGACACCTTCGGGCGCTGTCGGAGGAACGGTGGGGTTTCCGAGGAAGGTGGTCACAGCATGAACTCCTTGGTATAAGCGGCGGAATCCGGGGTCCACGGATGCTCCTTGGTGGAGGCGAGAATCTCGGCGATATGCACGCTGCGGATACCGCTGTGCTGGCGCGAGAGCGTGCCGGAGATGTTCATCAGGCAGGAGTAGTCCGCGGAGGTGACGTATTCGGCGAGGGTGGACTTGATATTGCGGGTCTTGTCATTGACCATCGCGGCCGAGGTTTCGGCGTTCTTCACGCAGAAGGTGCCGCCGAAGCCGCAGCACTCCTCAGAGAAGGGCAGCTCCACCAAGTCGATGGCCTCCACGGCGCGCAAGAGCCTATAAGGGCGATCGCCCAGTTTGAGCAGGCGGCGCGAGTGGCAGGAGCTGTGATAGGTCACGCGGTGCGGGAAGAAAGCGCCCACGTTTTCGAGCTGCTCCACGTCGGTGAGGAACTCGCAGAGCTCATAGGTTTTCTTGGCGGTGCCTGCGGCCCCATCGCGCAGCGCTGCAGAGCCGTAGCGATCCGCGATCCGCTCGTGTTCGTGACGCACCGCAGCCGCGCAGGAACCGGAGGGGCTGACGATGCAGTCGATGGAGGGATCGGAGAAGGCGTCCACATAATTTTCAATCTGTGGCACGGCTTCGCGCTGGTAACCAGTGTTAATGTGCATCTGGCCGCAGCAGGTTTGTTTGTCGGGGACCACAACATCGTGGCCGAGGCGGGACAGAATCAGGGCTGTCGCCTTGGCGATGTCCGGCCCGAGAATGTCACCGATACAGGTGGTAAAGATCGCGACTCGCACGGGCGCTCCTTTAACTAATGTTGGCTAACTATTGTTGGCGCAAAATGGCGATTACATCTAGTGGCTATGAGGTCGAGCTCGCGGCGGGGCTACCGCTCTGGACTGCCTGACGTGCCAAAGTCAAGAGGCCGACGCGGTGAGGGGGTAGTTGCACGTCGCGAACGAACGGCGGCGATGCCAGCTTTCACCGACACATCCTACGTTCGGATATGTCTAATCTACCCGAAATCTGCTCAGAATGTGAACCAGTTGCACTTCTAAAAAAGCCGGTCCACCTGCATATAGTTAAGAAACACTCCTGTTTCCTAATTAGGGCTGTGACGGGCGAGTCGACCCCAAGGTGGGGGAGAGAGGGGTGGAGAAACCCCCGTGGCCGAGTGCAGAGCGACGGGGGTAGAAAGCTGAGCGTTACCTAACTTTCATGGGTGCTGGACCTTATTGGCACCCACTCCTGGCCCCACCACCAGCACGGCGGGCGCAGGTGCCGATGGGGAATATGGGGCAGCGGGACGGCGTCGATAAGCGCCGCGGTCGTACTAGGGGACCACGGGTGCCATGAAGGAGAGCACGTTGGTCTGCAGGTAGACAATGGTGCACACGGCGATGAGCATACCGAAGGACCACAGGACCACAGACTTGAAAATATCGGACTCGCGACCTTCCATCTTCACGGCCGTGGCGGCAATCGCCAGCGACTGCGGGGAGATCATCTTGCCCACCACGCCACCGGAGGTATTGGCCGCGAGCATGAGGTCCGGGTTTAGTCCAGCGTGCTGCGCGGCGGTGACCTGCATCTTGCCGAAGAGGGCGTTGGCAGAGGTATCGGAGCCGGTCACGGCCGTGCCCACCCAGCCCAAGGTGGGGGCGAGGAAGGCGTAGGCGCCGCCCAGCGAGGCAACGAACTCGCCGATGGCGATGGTCTGGCCGGAGTAGTTCATCACATAGGCCAGCCCCAGCACGAGCACGATGGTCAGGGCAGACCACCGCATGCGGTAGGCGGTGTCGGTGAAGGCCTGCAGCACCTGGCCGGCCTTGAGCGGATAGGTGCCATTCTCGTCGAAGATGGCGTAGACCACGGCCACGATCAGCCCAGAGATCAGCATCAGGCTGCCGGGATTGGCGATGATCGCGAAAGTGTAGGTGGACTTGATCGGATCGCCCTGGGCATTGACTAGGCGATCGGCCAGTATCGGCCACTCCACGCTGATGGCGATGGACTTCAGGGCCTCAGGGATGGTGGAGCCCAAGTTAGCGATACCGAAGACGAGGGTGACCACGCCATAGGGCATGAGTGCCATTCCGACGCGGCGAGCCGGCAGCTCCTCGGCCACGGCGGCCGGGGGAAGGTCCATGCGCTCGCGCAGCGCCTCGATGCCGCGCGGGGTCCAGAATTGCAGGAAGACGAAGGCCACGCCGAGGGAGACGATGCAGGCGACCACGTCGGTGAGCTGGTAGGCGAAGAAGTTCGAGGTGGCCCACTGGGCGATAGCGAAGGCGCCGCCGATAACGAAAGCGGGGATCCATGCTTCCCGGACACCACGCACGCCGTCGAGGATGAAGAGCAGGATAACGGGAACGAACACGGCGATCAGCGGGGCCTGGTGGCCGACGATGGCGGCGATGTTGGCGGTTTGCTCCGCCGTACGGCCGGCCACATCGCCGGCGGTGGTGATCGGAATGGCCACGGCGCCGAAGGCCACTGGCGCGGTATTAGCCAGCAGGACCGCGGTGGCGGCACGCAGCGGCTTCACGCCGAGGGCGAGGATCATGGTGGCGGTGATGGCTACGGGGGCACCGAAGCCGGCGAGGGCCTCGAGCAGGCCGCCGAAGCAGAAGGCGATGAGGATAGCTTGGATGCGCACGTCGCCATCGCCGAGCTTGTCAAAGGTGCGGCGTAGGTCCTCAAAACGGCCCGAGGCCACCGTGATCTGGTAGAACCAGATGGCCATCACGATCACCCAGACGATGGGCAGGAGGCCGAAGATGCCACCGCGGAGCGCGGACATGAGGGCGAGTTCGGTGGGCATGCTGAAGCCGAAGATGGCGACTAGGATCGCAGCGAGGGTGGCGGCCGCTGCGGAGACGTGTGCTCGGGCCTTGAAGCCGAGGAGCAACACGAAAAAGGTGACCAGGGGGATGGTTGCGACTAACGCAGAGAGGCCAAGACTGCCTCCCACTGCATCAGTGACCACGGTAAATGTATTGTTCACCGCAACTCCTTAAGTGTGGTGGACCTGTGTCTGTCTGCTGTATCGCTTCAGAAAATGCCTATCTGCTGCTGGCCCGTGCCGCTGAGGGGTGGTGCGGCGCGTGTTCCTGTGTGGGCCAGTAGTGCACTCGCAGTGTGAAGTTCTGCACACCGATACTGGTTCTATGAGACACCCACAGGTGGGATGTGATGTTCACAACCATTCTTACGTAGGATGTCGTGAATCCAAAAATAAGCTGAGGTGCTCTGTGTCTCATTTCAGGATTTTTTAAGATTACGCTGGGGGTTCGTGGAGAAATTGGTGGAGCAAATGGGGGTATGCGATACACTGATCCGCTATGACACCTGCCGATCTTGCTGCATTAATCCGACGCACCGCGGAATCCGTATTTGCCGAGCACGACCTCGATTCCTCTGTCCTTCCTGAGACAGTGACCGTCGAGCGTCCGCGCAATCCGGAGCACGGTGACTACGCCACGAACCTCGCCCTCCAGGTGGCCAAGCGTGCGGGGGCCAATCCTCGCGAGCTCGCCCAGTGGCTGGCCGAGGCTCTAGCACAGCACGAGGGCATTTCCGAGGCTGAGATCGCCGGGCCGGGCTTTCTTAATATCCGCCTCAACGCCGCCGCCCAGGGCGCGATCATCGCCGAGATCCTCGCTGCAGGTGAGCGTTATGGCCACGCCGATACCCTCGCTGGTGAGCGCGTGAATCTCGAGTTCGTCTCGGCCAATCCCACCGGCCCCATCCACTTGGGTGGAACCCGCTGGGCCGCCGTGGGCGATTCTTTGGGCCGTGTGCTCGAGGCCAGCGGCGCCCAGGTGACCCGCGAGTATTACTTCAATGACCACGGTCGCCAGATCGATCGTTTCACCAACTCCTTGATCGCCGCGGCTAAGAATGAGCCCGCCCCCGAGGACGGCTATGCCGGCGACTACATCACCGAAATCGCGACCGAGGTGTTGCGCCGCGTGCCCGACGCCCTCGAGCTGCCCGAGGCGGAGATGAAGGAAACCTTCCGCTCTCATGGTGTGGAGATGATGTTCGCGCACATCAAGTCCTCGCTGGCGGAGTTCGGCACCACCTTCGATGTCTACTTCCACGAGAACTCCCTCTTCGAATCCGGAGCAGTCGATGCCGCGGTGCAGACGCTGAAAGATAATGGCAGCCTGTACCAGGCCGATGGCGCGTGGTGGCTGAAGTCCACCGACTATGGCGACGATAAGGACCGGGTGGTCATCAAATCCGATGGTGATGCCGCCTATATCGCCGGCGATATCGCCTATGTGGCCGACAAGATTGATCGCGGCCACGACCTGTGCATCTACATGCTCGGCGCTGATCACCACGGGTATATTTCCCGGCTCCGAGCCGCCGCTGCCGCTTTGGGCTATCGCCCCGAGCAGGTGGAAGTGCTCATCGGTCAGCTGGTGAACCTGGTGCGCGATGGCAAGCCCGTGCGCATGTCCAAGCGCGCCGGCACCGTGATCACCCTCGATGATCTGGTGGAGGCCGTGGGCGTGGATGCTGCCCGCTATGCGATGATTCGCTCCTCGGTGGATCAGAGTCTCGACATTGATCTCGCGTTGTGGGCCTCCCGCTCCTCGGATAACCCGGTGTTCTATGTGCAGTATGGCCACGCGCGTTTGTGCTCGATTGCGCGCAAGGCTGCCGAGTTGGGCGTGAGCCTGCAGGGCGCCGATATCGATTACTCGGTGCTCGATAGCGAGCGCGAGGGTGATCTGATCCGCACCTTGGGCGAGTTCCCTGCCGCAATCGCTTCGGCCGCTGACCTGCGCGAACCACACCGAATTGCCCGCTATGCCGAGCAGCTGGCCGGCACCTTCCACCGTTTCTACGACACCTGCCAGATTCTGCCTAAGGCCGGCGAGGAGACCACCGAGCTGCACATCGCGCGTCTGGCCCTGGCCGCCGCTAGCCGCCAGGTGTTGAGCAATGCGCTCGGTTTGTGCGGGGTCACCGCGCCGGAGCGCATGTAGCGTAGGGTAATCTCGTTCACCACGAACTCCCGACCGCAGGTGGCCGCGATCGCTTATCGACGCCACCTCGCTGCCTCCCACCTCGCGGTGGGGCGCCGGCGTGGTGGTGGGGTGGGCGTGTATGCCGCCGATCAAACTACTTAAGTAAAAGAGCCCCTTGATGAACGACTTCAACAGCATTCCCTCCCACGTGTGGCCGCGCAACGCCATGCGCCAAGACGACGGCGTGGTCACCATTGCTGGTGTGCCGCTTCCCGAGATCGCGGAGACCTATGGCACCCCGTGTTATGTCATCGATGAGGACGATTTCCGTAGCCGCTGCCGCGATATGGCCGAGGCTTTCGGCGGCGGCCATAACGTGCACTACGCATCGAAGGCGCTGCTCACCGCCACCGTGGCGCGCTGGGTCGATGAGGAGGGGCTATGCATGGACGTGGCCTCCCTCGGAGAGCTGCAGATTGCGCTTGCAGCCGGATTCCCCGCCGCGCGGATCACCGCCCACGGCAATAACAAGTCCGTGGCCTTCCTGCGCGCCATCATTCGCGAGAAGGTGGGCTCCGTGGTGCTGGATAATGCCGATGAGCTGGAACTACTCGATGAGCTCAGCGCCGCATCCGGCCACGTCCAGGATGTGTTGGTGCGCGTGAAGCCCGGCGTGGAGGCCCACACCCACGAGTTCATCGCCACCGCTCACGAGGATCAGAAGTTCGGCTTCTCCCTCGCCTCCGGCTCCGCTATGGAGGCAGCGCGTGCAGCCGTGCGCGCCGAAAACCTGCGCCTAGTCGGCCTGCACTGCCATGTCGGCTCCCAGGTCTTCGACGCCGATGGCTTCTCCGTGGCGGCCGAGCGTGTGCTGGGGCTGTTCAAGCAACTACATGATGAGCTGCCCGCTGCGGACACCGCAGAGCTGCGTGTGCTGGATCTCGGCGGCGGCTATGGCATCGCCTACACCGAAGAGGAAGAGCCGCTCAATGTGCGCGAGGTGGCCGCCGACCTAATCGGTCGAGTGGCCGAGTGTGCCGACGAGCTGGGAATTCCTGCGCCCTCGGTGAAGGTGGAGCCGGGTCGCGCTATCGCGGGACCATCGACCGTCACCCTCTATGAGGTGGGCTCGGTGAAGGACGTGCACGTGGACGCGGACACCACCCGCCGCTATGTGGCCGTCGATGGCGGGATGAGCGATAATATTCGCCCCGCCCTCTATGGCGCCGCCTATGATGGCCGCCTGGTCGATCGCTTCGCCGAGGGTGAGAACACCAGCACCCGCATTGTGGGCGCGCACTGCGAGTCGGGCGACATCCTGATCAATGAGGCCTCCTATCCGAATGACCTGCGTCGTGGCGATCTTTTCGCCATCGCCGCCACCGGCGCGTACTGCTATGTGATGTCCAGCCGCTATAACGCCTTTTTGCGCCCGCCGATCGTGAGCGTGCGCGGCGGCGAAGCCAAGCTCATGGTGCGCCGTGAGACCGTGGAGGACATCTTGGCGCTGGAAAATACCACCGGCTCCTAGCCCGCAGCGTCCCATCCAGCGTCCTTGAGGCCTGGGACACACCCACGGCGATCGCGGCGGCGGAGGTTTATACTTGCCTCACGCTGCGCCCGCCCAGCGCGGATGCTGTAGCTATCCGCCCAACACTGACAACAGACAGAAATAATTCTTAAGGGGAATATCGATCCATGTCTGAGAACGCACCCGTAACCTTCAAGCCCGGGAAGGGCGCTGGCTCACCGGTTGGCGTCGCGATTCTGGGGCACGGCACCGTCGGAAGCGAAGTGCTGCGCATTATGCAGCAGGACGCCGATGCTCTCGAGCACCGCATTGGCGGCCCGCTGGAGCTGAAGGGCGTGGCCGTCTCTGATATTGAGAAGCACGCCGACGCCGTCTCCCGAGATTTGCTCACCACCGACGCTATGTCTCTGATCACCCGAGACGATGTGGACATTGTGGTGGAGGTTATCGGTGGTATCGACTACCCCCGCAAGCTGGTCCTCGCCGCACTGCGTGCCGGCAAGTCCGTGGTGACCGCCAATAAGGCGCTCGTCGCCGCCCACTCGGCCGAGCTTGCCGAGGCCGCCGATGCCGCTGGCGTGGATCTGTACTTCGAGGCCGCTGTGGCCGCCGCTATCCCCGTGGTGGGCCCGCTGCGTCGCTCGCTCGCCGGCGACCAGGTGGAGCTGGTGATGGGCATCGTCAATGGCACCACCAACTTCATCCTCGACGGCATGGACTCCACGGGGGCGAACTACGACGACATGCTCGCCGAAGCCACCCGCTTAGGCTATGCCGAGGCCGATCCCACGGCTGATGTTGAGGGCCACGACGCCGCCTCCAAGGCCGCCATTTTGGCCTCCCTGGCTTTCCACACCCGCGTCACCGCGGATGACGTGTACTGCGAGGGTATTAGCGATATCTCCGCTGACGATATCGCGGCCGCCAAGGATGCCGGCTACATCATCAAGCTGCTGGCCGTGTGTGAGCGATTTACCAACGATAAGGGCGTGGAGGAGATCGCCGCCCGCGTGCACCCCACGCTGATCCCGCGTTCGCACCCGCTGGCCAGCGTGAACAAGTCTTTCAACGCCATTTTCGTTGAAGCCGAGGCCGCTGGTCGTCTCATGTTCTACGGCAATGGTGCCGGCGGTGCGCCTACCGCCTCCGCGGTGCTGGGTGATCTTGTGGGCGCCTCCCGAAACAAGGTGCACGGCGGTCGCGCCCCGGGCGAGTCCACCTACGCCAATCTGCCCATTGCTAGCTTCGGCGATGTGCGCACCCGCTATCACGTGGATATGGAAGTTCAGGATCGGGAGGGCGTGCTCGCCGAGATCGCTACTAAGTTCGCCGAGAACAAGATCTCGATCCGCACCGTGCGCCAAGAGGAGTTCGAGGACCATGCACGTCTGATCGTGGTCACCCACTCCGCCACCGAGGCGGATCTGGCCGCCACCGTGGATGCCATTAAGCAACTCGACGCTGTGCGTACCATCCGCAGCGTAATCCGTTTGGAAGGACGCTAAAGGCCATGGCGACGGACTTGGTTCCCGGCACTCGGGTCAGCGTCACCGTTCCAGCCTCTTCGGCCAATCTCGGCCCAGGTTTCGACACACTCGGCGTGGCGCTGGGGTTGTACGACACCGTTGAGGTCGAGGTCACCTCCTCAGGCCTCGAGGTGGAGATTTTCGGCGAAGGCCAAGAAGATCTGCCGCGGGGCGAAACGCACTTGGTGGTGAAGGCGCTACGCAGCGGTCTCGCCGCGGCGGGGATGAGTGCGCCTGGGTTGAAGGTGAGCTGCCATAACAACATTCCGCAATCGCGTGGGCTCGGCTCCTCTGCGGCTGCCGCCGTGGCGGGGGTGTGTGCCGCCAATGGGCTTGCCGGCGAGCCGCTCAGCGCCGCGGAAATTGTGCAATTGGCCTCCGCTTTCGAAGGGCATCCCGATAACGCCGCGGCCTCCGTGCTGGGCGCCGCGGTGGTGTCGTGGACCGATATTCCCGTGGACGGGCGCACTCAGCCGCAATACCATGCGGTGTCGCTGCCAGTGCACGAGTCCATTCAGGCCACCGCCTTGGTGCCGGATTTCCACGCCTCTACCGATGCTGTGCGCAAGGTCCTGCCCTCGGATGTCACCCACATCGACGCTCGCTTTAACGTCTCGCGTACTGCCGTGATGGTGATGGCCCTGCAGCATCATCCAGAGTTGCTCTGGGAGGGCACTCGCGACCGGCTGCACCAGCCCTACCGAGCCGATGTGCTGCCTGTGACCGCTGAATGGGTCAACCGGCTGCGCAACCGCGGCTATGCCGCCTATCTCTCCGGTGCTGGCCCGACCGTGATGGTACTCTCCACCAAGCCGGTCGAGGCCGCGATCCTCGATGATGCCCGCGCCTCTGGGCTGAAAGTGATGGAATTGCCGGTAGCCGGTCCGGTGCGCGTCGAGCGCTCCTAAAACCTTATGGGCGCGGAAGCTGCTGGCTTTTTAGAAGCGCCATAAAGCCCCGTTGTTATCTGTGTCTGCGCGGCAGACGCGGCAACAACGGGGCTCGCTGCGTCAGTAGGAGCTAACTCTGCTGCGTAGAAGCGCAGTCCAGCCGAATATCGCATTGCCCTGGGCGCGCATAGGGAACCAAGGTCAAGGTGGTGTGGTGATCGGCCACGGTGCCCAGCGCGGCTTGGGCGAAGCCGTGGTGGATCGAGCAGACCAGCGGATCGGGTTGGGTGGACTCGGAAACAAAGGGACAGCGGTTCAAAGAAATGACCCGTCTCTCGGGCGCGGCGGGATCCTCCTGCGGTTCATCGGGGTCGTAGCCGGTCCGACGCATCAGGGTCACCAGCGCTGCTACCTGTTCTGCGTAGTCCGTGCAGTGCTCGCCGCCGTAGCCGACCCGCTGCGCCCAGCGGTGTCCTAGTTGCACCGCATTGCGATGGGCGGCAGAGCTATCTGTGGTGCAGGCCAAGAGCTGGGCGAGCTCATTGACCAGCTCGATCTGCTCGGTGCTGATCTCCGCCGAATCGGGGATACGGGCGTGGATCACCAAGCTGGGTCGGCCCCGCCCACCCGTGGCCGGGGTGGTACTACTACGCACCGCGCCGCGGGCGAGCAGTTCATCGATGTGGCCGCGTACGGTATTGACGTGCATGCCGGTATCGGATGCCAAGGCAGAGATGCTCGCGCCATCGGTGTGGGCGCGCACCGCCTCGAGCACGAGGCGTTGTTTGGCGCTCAGGGGCAGCGAATCGTCGAAAAGCGCGCGGGTGGGCGCGGGACCTGGTGACGGGCTGCTCGCAGGGCGGGACGACTCGGCATGCGGGGTGGGCATGGTGGAGTAGTTTACTCGGCGCACCGGCGCGGAGAACGCTCGGTGCGGGGCATGGGGTGTACCGAGGTGGCTAGCGCTTTGAAGGTGCAGCAGACCGTGCTGCCGACCTTCAGCCCCAGCTCGGCGACGCTGCGCGCGGTCACCGCGGCCCGCAGCAGCTGGGTGCTCTCGGCCACGCGCACGTGCACACTGACCTGTTCGCCGCTGTGTTCCAAGGCCACGACGGTGCCGTGGAGGCAGTTACGCGCCGAGGTGCGCGCGGTGGTGTCGCTGGGGGTGATACTCACGGCGGTGGGGGCGAGCAGCACGGCGACGTCGCTATTCGGAGATAGCGGGCTGGTGTGGCTCTCGGGCATGGGGGCTGTGTGGTCCTGGGTGGTGGCGTCGATCAGCTGCCCAGCACAGCGCACCGTCACCAGACCCGCGCTGTGCGAGACCACCGTGGCATGTAGCCGGTTGAGGCCGGCGAGATACGCCATGAACTCGGTCGGCGGCTGGTGCATCATCTCTTCCACGGGGCCGAAGGCGGTGACGTCTCCGGCCTCGAGGACTGCTGCGTAGTGCGCCAAGGTGGCGATATCAACCACATTGTGGCTAATGAGGAGCACGGTGCGCTGCTGGGCGCAGGCCTCGAGTACTGCCCGCCAGCGGCTGGCGCTCGCGGCGTCGAGGGCGGCCATGGGCTCGTCCAAGATGAGCGTATGCGGGCGAGCCGCCAGGCCGCGCAGCAGAGCCACTTGGGCTTGTTGGCCGCCCGAGAGCTCGGCAACGGGCAGCTCGGCGAGCTCCGCGAGGCCTGCCGCGACAAGCAACTGGGTGGCGGTCTCGGCGCTGCCACAGACCACCGTGAGTACCCGGTGCACCCGCATCCGAGGCGGCAGCGCGGGATCCTGGGTGAGGAGCACGATGCCGCGCTGCCGCATCGGCACCACCGTGCCTGCGGTACCTGCGGGGTCGAGGATCCGCTCGCCGAGCTGGATGCGAGTGCCATGGAGCTCGCCGACGATCATGCGCGCTAGGGTGGTTTTGCCCGCGCCGTTTTCGCCGACCAGTGCGGTGGTGCGGGCCTGGGGAAAGGTGGTGCTGTGTACGCCCTCGCCGATCGTCAGCGCTGCGGCTGTCTCGGTGGGGGCGGTGAGGTTGTCGAGAGCAGCCGCATCGATCGGGCCGAGCGTTGCTCGGTGGGCCTTCCCGGCGCTGTGGGGACGCAGCCATAGAGCCGCCCCGCCCAGTGCCGCCCCGAGCACCGCTACCGCCAGCAGCATGAGCACCGCTGCCAGCACGAGGGCGCGTTCGGGGTCGATCTCTCGCTCGAGATAAATACCGATCGGCAGGGTGCGGGTCACCCCAGGATAAGAGCCGGCGAAGGTGAGAGTGGTGCCGAACTCGCCCAGGGAGCGGGCACACGCCAAACCGGCCCCGCTAGCAAGCGCCGGCAGTACCGTGGGGATGAGGATATGCCGGTTGATCGCCCCCGTGCTCATCCCCACCGAGCGGGCCGAGGACTGTACTCGGGGACTCAGCTGGGCTAGTGCTTGTTCGATGGTGATGACCACGAAGGGCATAGCGATAAACACATGCGAGGCCACCACGCCTGGGAAGGCGAAAGCAAAGCGCAGCCCGAAGAGATTCAATAGCGGTGCGCCCACCCCGTAGACCCCGAGCAGCGTGGTGAGTGCCATGCCGCCCACCACCGGCGGCAACGCCAAGGGAAGCAGCACCAGCAGTCGGGTGATCGTGCGCCCAGCCCGCAAGGTGTGCACCCACAGCGCCACCGCCAAGCCGAGGACAGTGGAGATCAGCGTGGCCCAGAGCGCCGAGGAGATCGTCACCCCGATCAATTCCCGGGTGGCGGGTTCACGCACAATCTCCGGCACCCGGCTCCACGGCACCCGCCACAGCAGGGTGAGCACAGGGGCAATAATCACGCAAAGCCCACACCACGCGGCCACGATGATGGGAAGGGTTTGGCGGGTGCGGGCAGGGGTGAGTGCGGCAGGCATCGCGATGACTTCTGCGAGAAAAACTAGGAGCTGGCGGGGCTAAAGCCGTGGCGGGACCACGCCTCATCGGCGGCGCTACTATGCAGCGCCCGTACAAAGGCAGCGGCTTCTGGCTTCTTCTCGCTCTGCGCAACCACAGCGGCCAGATAGCGGTTAGGGCTCGCCTCGGCGCCGGGGATCTCGAAGGCGCGCACGGCGTCGCCGGCGGCGATCGCATCAGAGGCGTAGACCAACGCGGCATCGGCCCCGCCCGAGGTGACCTTGCCCAGAGTGTCGGTCACATTCGACTCCAGCGATGCGGGGCGAAGGGACGGCAGGGTGGCGTCGATAAGCGTCTGTGATGCCGCCCCGCAGGGCACCTGCTCATCGCAGAGCACGACGGTGGCATCGAGCAGGGACTCATCGAAACCGGTGATCTCGCCGGGATTATCCGCGGGTACAACCAACACCAGATAATTGCTGGCGATGACCTCGGGGCTGTCGACTACGCCTTGCTCGACGGCGCGGTTCATGGTGCGCTCATCGGCGGTGATGAGCACATCCGCGGGAGCACCATCGACCAGCTGCTGTACCAGCGCCGAGGAGCCCGCGTTGTGGATCACCAACTCGGCCGGGCTATCCAGCTCGGAGCCGAGATCCGCGAAGTCATCATTGAGCACCCGCGTCGAGGCGGCAGCGAAAACATCGAGTTGGGTGGCGTCTCCGCCGGGAACATCCGTGGGGGAGGAGCAGGCGCTGAGCACGCCGGCTGCGACGAACACACTACTCAACGTCGTCAGGAATGTACGCATGCACATATGGTACACAGCGTATCGCGGGTGACCGCGCTGCCTGCACACCTGACGCACTAGCCTACAGTGGCACTACGCAGCAGCCTGAACACTGCCTGCCCCGCCGCCGACACGCATGAGGAGCCACACTATCGTGACTGAACACATTGCCCACCAGCACACCCACCACAGCCCCCAACCCATTGCCTCCATGCCGGATATCTTCGGCGCGGTGATCACCGTCTCCGATCGCTGCGCCCGCGGGCAGCGGCAGGATCTCTCGGGCCCCATCGCCCGCGAGGGATTGCGCTCGCATGGGGTGACAGTGGAGGAGATCACGGTCGTCGAAGACGGCGTGGAGTCGGTGCAGGGCGCGATCATCGCGGCGATCGAGGCAGGCGCGCGGGTGGTGCTGACCACCGGCGGCACCGGGGTATCGCCGCGGGATCTAACCCCCGAGGCGACGGCACCCTTGCTCGATGTGGAACTGCGCCAAATCTCCACCCAGATCCTGCTGCGCGGGCTAGAGAAAACCCCGCTGGCGGCATTGTCGCGGGGACTGGTGGGCATCGCCCGCCGCCCAGGGCAGCAACCCGCAGTGATCGTCAACGCGCCGGGCTCGCGCGGTGGGGTGAAGGATGTGCTGGCAGTAGTAGGCCCGCTACTGAGTCACATTGTGGATCAAATGGACGGCAGCAGCGAGCACGAAAACCAAGAGCACCACTAGCCGCCTCGCGTTGCGAGCGCTAGCCGTGCCGCTGGCCGGTCGCCGGCGGAAACTCCGCCAACGCGGCGAGCGTGTCATAGTCACGTTCGGAGCCATCGCCCGTCACAGTAATGATGCGCTGATTCTTCATTAACGCCGATACGGCAGCCCCAGCGCATTCCTCTAGTGCCGCCACCGCCTGCTCTAATGCCGCGGTGCGCCACAAAGCGCACAAAGGCTGGCGGTGGCCATCGCTACTACGCACCAGAGCGACATCGCCGCCCGCTGTGTCCGCGCTGTGGGGCGCGTCTGCCTGCTCTGCCACATCCTCGCCACCGGCCACAGGTGCCGCGAGTGCCGCGGCCAGCTGCGGATAGAGCTGGGCAGAGTGGGGCGCGTCCACCGCGAGAACAAGCGTGGTGGGACTCGGCGTGCGATCCACCCTCAGCTGCTGCACACCTGCGGCGATGGCGGCGACAGGTCCAGCGAAGGTGGGACGTTCGGTGGCGCGCAGAACAGTCTCCGGCAGCTCCACCGGGCGGGTAGTGACCACGCAGATGGCCGTGGGTGTGGTGCTCGCCTCGATGGTGGCGAGGCAGTGATCGATCAGCCGGCGGCCCGCCACCTCGACGGTGGCTTTATCGCGGCCACCCATGCGACTGCCGCGGCCCCCGGCCAGCAGGATCACATCGAGCTGGGTGCTCATTGGGGGATCTCGCGGGACCAGTCGCCGGAGCGCCCACCTGACTTGGAGATGATCGCGCTGCGTCGAATATAGGCAGAACGATCCACGCCCTTAACCATGTCGATCACGGCGAGTGCCGCCACCGAGACCGCCGTGAGTGCTTCCATCTCCACACCGGTGCGATCAGCGGTGCGCACCGTGGCGGTAATGGCCACGTGATCGTCCTGCAATTCCAGTTCCACCGAGCAGCCATGCACGCCGATGGTGTGGGCCAGTGGGAGAAGCTCGGGCACTTTCTTTGCCGCCGAGATCCCGGCGATGCGGGCCACGGCGAGCACATCGCCCTTCGGGACGCGGTTATCGCTCAGCGCACTCATCACCTCGGGGGAACACGCCACCTCGCCATACGCGGTAGCTTCGCGCACGGTGGGGTTCTTGGCGGTCACATCCACCATGTAGGCGGTGCCCGCCTCGTTGAGGTGGGTGAAAGTCAGATCTTTGCTCATGAAACGTCCTTGGAAAATACGTAAGTCGTGGATAAAAGTACGGTGGCGCGCGCCCGAATCGTACTAGCCGGTGCTCAGCAGCCGGCGCACCGCCCTTTAGAGCCGGGTGCTGAGCACCGACACAGCTGCACCGTCGGTGATATCGCCTGCCCTAGGTGGCACGATCGCCAGCCCATCGGCGATCGCGAGCGAGCTAATGAGATGTGAGCCGAGGCCGCGATCATGGGCGGGTACCGCCCGCACCGTCGCATCGGTAATGGAGCCCTCGCGCTCAAGACACACGGGCACGAAACGGGCGCGCCGAGAATCGCTGGGGAAGTGCCCACCAGCGGTGGCGTGAATGATGGGAAGATCCCAGTGATCCGGGGTGCTCGCTCTGCTGCGTAGTAGCCGAATGAGCGGAGCTACGTAGAGGTGGAAGGACGCGTAGACACTCACCGGGTTGCCCGGCAGGCAGGTGATGAGGGTGTCGTGGATCATGCCGAGGCCCTGCGGCTTGCCGGGTTGTTGGGCGATGGGGCCGAACCATACTCCGTGGCGGCTGAGTACCTCCTTGACCACGTCGAAGGAGCCTGCCGATACTCCGCCGGAGGTGATGATCAGATCGGCGCGCTCGTTCAGCGACCGCAGGGTGTCTTCGAACTCCGCAGGGGAATCGGAGCTGCTGTGAACGCGGATGCATTCGGCGCCGAGAGCGGCAACCAGTGCTGCCAGCATTGGCCCATTGGAATCGGGGATGTGGCCCGCCCCGAGTTCCTCGCCGGGGCCGCGGAGCTCATCGCCGGTAGACAGTACTGCCACGGTGGGCAGGCGGTAGACGCTGAGCTCGGCGTAGCCGATGGAGATTGCCGTCGCGATCGCGCCGGCATCGAGCACCGTGCCTGCGGTGAGTACGAGTTGTCCGACGCTGACATCTTCCCCAGCGGCACGGATATGCTGGCCAGGAGCGGCTGTGCCGTTCAGGCGCACCTCGGCGGGGCAGTCGCTGCGCCCGATGGGCATATCCGAGGCCTCCACCGGCACTACGGCCAGCGGGGAGTCTGCGGGCGGGCCACTGAAATCGATGGGGGCGCCGGTCATGATGCGTACCGCTTCGCCCGAGCGCGGGGTGTGCGGGGCACTGCCGGCGGGCACGTCCGCGACCACCGGCAGGGTGGTGGTGCCGTCGGTGAGATCTGCGTGATGCACCAGGAAGCCGTCCATCGCCGAATTATGAAACACCGGGATGGGATAACGGGCGGGAAGGTCTGTGGCGAGCACTCGGCCGCGACAGTGTTCCGTCGCACACATCTCGGTGGAAGTATCAGTGGCGTTGAGGTAGCGCTGGCCGAGTTCGACGACGGCGCGCAGGTGATCGTCGACATTGCGAATCTGTGGCATAGTGGGCAAGTCTAGCGAGTAGCGATGAGCAGCGGAGTCAGCCGCAGCGTAGAAAGGATACCCCTTGGCCGTCACCAGTTCCGGAATGTGCACCGAGCCGATCGATATGGCCAAGCTTCATGCTTCGGTCGCACGCCCCGAGGCGGGTGCGGTGGTCACCTTCGATGGGCGGGTGCGCAATCACGATCACGGCCATAGCGTGAGCGCGCTCGAATACTCCGCGCATCCGGCGGCCTCACGCATCATCGCCGAGGTGGCAGACGACATCGCCGAGCGCTTCGATCTGCACGCGCTGGCCGTTTTTCATCGCACCGGTTCTCTGCGCATCGGAGACGTGGCGCTCGCCGCGGCAGTATCCTCTTCGCACCGTCAGGACTCTTTTGCCGCCATCGCGGCGCTTGTCGACGCCGTCAAGCTGCGTCTACCGGTGTGGAAGAAACAGTATTTCGCCGATGGCAGCTATGAGTGGTCGAACTGCGCTTAAGCCTTATCCAGCGGCGGCAGTAATTTAGCCGCCGGCGAAAGGCGGCAGGAGATCCATGCTCTCTACGGTCGCCAGCTGGCGGGATTCATCCGCCTCGAGGTGGTCGTCGATGAACACCGCACAGTTGGCAAGTACCGGCGCTGCGGTGGGGAAACGGCGGTGCAGCGCGGCCAGCGCATCGGACACCGCCGACTCCGCCGGCAGGTGCAGGGTAATGTGCTCGCGGCCCACCGCATCCGCAGCGGCGGCGAAGAAACGAACCTGAAGATTCACATCAGACATCACGGGCGGGTTCTCCTCTGAGACAATCACACGATTTGGGTCTGGGCGGCGGCCTATCTTTAGCCGCCGATTTCGGACATGAGGCGCTGGGGCTGGATGAAGCTGTGATCATCAATCCCGTGACCGGCTTTTTTCTCCGCCATGCCCGCGGCCCAGGCGGCCATGATCTCTTCATCACTCGCCCCCGAGCGCAGCAGCGTACGCAAGTCAGTTTCGCTGCGGGAGAATAAGCAATTGCGCATGAAGCCATCGGCGGTCAGTCGCGAGCGATCGCAGTCGCCACAGAAGGGACGCGTCACCGCGGCAATCACACCGATCTCCCCAGAGTGGTGCGGGTGCTGGCGCTCTACAGCATGCCACAGCTGGGCTGGGGAGGAACCGCGGGGTGTGGAGGATGCGGTGAGCTCAAAGTCTTCGGCGAGGGTGTCCACGATGTCCTGGGCGGTGATCATGATGTTGCGGTCCCATTTCTCGGGCGGGCCGAGGGGCATCTGCTCGATAAAGCGCAGCTGAGCACCGGTGCGCACCGCAAAGTGGGCGAGAGGCAGAATATCGCCTTCGTTCGAGTTAGGCATCACCACGGTATTGATCTTGACCGGAGTGAGCCCGACCTTGAGCGCGGTGTCGATGGAGGCCAGCACGTCATCGAGCCGGTCGCGCCGCGACAGGGTGTGATAGCGGTGGCGGTCGAGCGAATCCAAGGAGATATTCACGCGATTCAGGCCAGCGTCGACAAGCTCGGCGGCCCTTTTATCCAAGCCGAGTCCATTGCTGGTCAACGCGGTGAGCGGGGCGCGGCCTTCGTCGGTGCGCAAGCTGGTGGCGAAGGCAATGATGTCAGGAAGGGAGCGGCGGAGCAGGGGTTCGCCGCCGGTGAAGCGGAGCTGACGAATGCCGAGGCGTTCCACCGCGATGCGCAGGAGACGACACAGCTCCTCATCGGTGAGCGTCTTTTCCTGAGCTAGCCACTTCAGCCCCTCGGCCGGCATGCAATAGGTGCAACGCAAATTGCATTTATCGGTCAACGACACACGCAGATCGCGGGCCGTGCGGCCGAACCTATCCTCTAAGAGCAGGGTGGTTGGTTCGGACGCGGCCTCGCGCTGAAGGGAATGAGGGGCAGCGTCATTGTTCATGGTGCAGACAAGAGTATAGATACCCCGACTGTGATGCCACCACGCCCCTCGGGTTTTATGCGGCGCCCACGTGCGGTTCCCGCTGGACCTACTGCTGCGCTGCGGGATCTTTCCCCTCGTTGGCCCCGCGATCCGCCGGGCTGTCTGTGCGCTGCGTACTGTCCTGCGGGGTGGAGGCGCCGGGTCCGATCAGCTTGATCACCGAATAGTCTCCATCGCGCAGGTGCATGCGCAGATCCTTCTTGTCGAACTTATCCACGCTGGTCTTGTCGATGCGTTCGACAAAGGTCCAATACTCGGGCAGCATCCAGCGGGGCAGGCGCTCGCGCAGGCTATCGCGCAGCCGCTCCGCCGTCGCCCGGGTGGGATCTACTCCCGGGTGCAGCACCGTTACCGAGAGGGGGCGCTCGCCCCACTTATCGTCGGGGTAGCCGATCACTGCGGCCTCGACGACATCGTCGTGTTCCATCACCATGTTTTCCAGCTGCACCGAGTAAATCCACTCGCCACCGGAGCGGATCACATCCCGGGCACGGTCCTCGATGGTGAGGAAGCCATCCTTGGTCACCGAGCCCACATCGCCCGTCTTCAACCAGCCATCCTCGGTGAATTGTTCTGCGGCATGATCCACTGGTTCGCCGCGAAAGACCGAGGCCGGGTTTTCGCCGTGCTCGGTGGGGGAGTCATAGTAGCGCTCGGTCACATAATTGCCGCGCACCTGAATCTCGCCCTGGTTGCGGTCCGTGGAGGACTGGATAGCGCCATCGTTGACCACTCGGAACTCCACCGAGGGCGAGAAACGCCCCTGGGAGGTGCGATAGAGCCAGCGCCGCTCGCCGGAGGCGCCCACCGGCGGGCGCGAGACCGTGCCGACCGTGGAGGTTTCCGTCATACCCCACACGTGCACCACATCCACGCCATAGCGCTCCTCCCACAGCTGGATCAGCACCGGCGGCACGGGGGAGCCGCCAACGAATAGCTCGGTGAGGCTCATGCGCTGCGGCGGGTGGGAGAGATAATGCACCATGAGGGAAATCCACAGGGTGGGCACCCCATGCGCCATGCGCGGGTGGCAGGTCTCGATAATCTCCGCCAGCCGCGGGGCCGAGACATCGGAGCCGGGCAGGATCAGCGGGGTGCCAGACATAAAGGCCGTGACGGGCACACCCCAGCTCAACACGTGATAGATCGGCACGCAGCATAAAAAGGGCACGCCGTGGGCAATTGCCATCGCATCGGAGGAGCGCAACTCCAGGGTCTGGATATAAAGGGAACGGTGCGAATACGCCACGCCCTTCGGAGCGCCCGTGGTGCCGGTGGAATAGCACATGGCCGCGGCCGTGGTCTCATCCAATTCCGGCCAGTCATAGTGCGCTGGGCGCCCATCGAGCAGCGCCTCATAGGAGTACACGGGCAGATGCTCGGGAATGAGTGTGCGCAGCCGCTCGTGGTCCTCAAGCCCGATAAACACCACCGCGCTCACGGTGGGGCAGCCGCGCAGAATAGAGCCCAGCGGCGCGGCGAGAGAAGGATCGGCGACGATCACCCGCGACTCGGCGTGATTAATAATGTGACGAATCTGATCGTGCATCAGCTGCTTGTTCAGCGGCGCAAATACCGCCCCCATGCAGGAGGTGGCGAAGAGCACCTCGAGATGCTCGGCGCAGTTAAACATGAAGGTACTCACGCGCTGGTCGCCATCGATACCCAGCTCATCGCGCAGGGCATGAGCGAATGCGGCGGCACGGGAACCGATGTCCGCGAAGGTCGTGGTCTCGGGGCCATGAGTGGTCCACGTGGTCACTGTGGTGTCGCCGAACACGGTGGAGCCGTAGGTGAGGATTCGCGCCAAGGACAGGGGAATATCGTGCATGGTGCTGCGCATACGGTCTAGCTTAACTGCTTGCCGCGACACTCTTGTGTCTGATTGCGGGCCCAACCCCACATGGCACAATGCGGGCGATGCCTCTTCGCAGGAGAGTTACAGCTCTGTTATGATCGAGAGTCAGTAGCACGCAACTTAAGAATGATTGAGGATCGTGCTCTACGCTCTTGGTGCGAACACAGGCGTCAACGAGGCTTTAGACGTCGCACACTCCCCGCACACTCTTTGCCACTTCGCGGTGGCTAACTGCAGACTGCGGTGCGTGTGGTGCGGCTCACATCACATTGTTTGATCGCCCTTGTAGGAGGCGGCTGACCGCCACTGCTTATCGACGTTGCGTCGACGGCCGTGAGCCTGCACTCCGTGACGCCTCGCGTTTACGCCACGCGTATAGACTATCTGCCGACATTTCACCGCTGGGTAATCATGATCCACAGGTAGTCCCCATATCAAACTCCACAGTAGCTTTTAACCTCGAATGCCCATCCGTGCCCTACCGATTAGGGCAGGTGTTCGTATCCGCTGCATACGGCGTGTTTCCTGCACAGCCGCGGCGATCACGGGGGATGAAGAAAAGCGATGAAAGGAACTCTGTGACCGACAAGGACACTTCCGCTAAGGACCTGAACTCCCTGCGGCTGCCGGAACTCCGCGCGATGGCCCGCGACTTGGGTCTGCGTGGTCTCTCCGGTAAGCGCAAAGTTGAGCTCGTTGACGCCATTAAGGCCGCCCAGAACGGCGCGGCCGGAGGCAACGGGGGACAGGGCTCTCAGCGCGCTGCGGCGAAGAAGGATGCCTCCGATTCCTCCGCTGAGGCAGAGGATCACTCGCCACGTTCGCGACGTCGTCGCGCTACTACCAAGGCCCACACCCCCGAGCAGCACGACGCTGCCGATGAGAAGAAGGCCGAGAAGAACTCCGATAAGGGCGACAAGAACGAGAAGCCGGAAAAGGCCGCCGAGTCCTCCTCCCAGTCTTCCGAGACTGACGACGAGCCGGTGTACTACGAATCTCGCTCCGCAGCCCGCCGTGCCCGCCGCCATAAGCAGCGCCAGATTCAGCGCGAGCGTCGCGATAATGACCGCGGCGAGGACGATAATGAGCGCGGTGACTCCGAGGACAACTCCTCCAACGACAATCGTGATCGTCGCGACCGCGACAACCGCAACCGCGACCGTGATAACCGCGACAACCGTGATCGCGACAACCGCGGCAGGAACAAAAACCGCGATAACCGCGATGGCGATGATTCCGGTCGGGATGACAGCGATAACAACGACGACCAGGGCGGTAACCGCCGCAATCGCCGGGACCGCAATGACAGGGGCGGTCGCCGCAATCGTCGTGATCGCAACAACCGCCGTGGCCGTAATAATGACCGCAACAATGATCGCAATAACGATCGCGGCAACGACGGCCAGGATGATAATGACAACCGCAATGATGACCAGCTGCAGCCGGTAGGCGGCATCCTAGACATCGTGGATAACAACGTTGCCTTCGTGCGTACCACCGGCTACCAGGCCGGAACCCAGGACGTTTTTGTCAATCAGAACATGATTCGTAAAAACGGGCTGCGTCGCGGCGACGCCATTACCGGCCAGGCCAAGGTCGGCGGGAATAACCGCGGCAATAACCGCCGCCAGAAGTACAACCCGCTGGTCCGCGTGGATACCGTCAACGGCATGAGTGTGGACGAGGCTCGGCAGCGCCCAGACTTCTCCAAGCTCACCCCGCTGTATCCGAACCAGCGTCTGCGCTTGGAAACGGAGCAGCGGATCCTCACCACCCGTGTGATCGATCTGATCATGCCCATTGGTAAGGGACAGCGCGCACTGATCGTCTCCCCGCCGAAGGCTGGTAAGACGACGATTCTGCAGAACATTGCGAACGCTATCGCCACCAATAACCCGGAGTGCTACCTGATGGTGGTGCTGGTGGACGAGCGCCCCGAGGAAGTCACGGACATGCAGCGCAGCGTCAAGGGCGAGGTTATTGCCTCGACCTTCGACCGCCCGCCGAGCGAGCACACCGCCGTCGCCGAGCTTGCCATCGAGCGCGCCAAGCGCCTGGTGGAGCAGGGCGAGGACGTGGTGGTGTTGCTGGACTCCATCACTCGTCTGGGCCGCGCCTACAATAATTCCTCCCCAGCCTCGGGCCGCATCCTCTCCGGTGGTGTGGACTCCAATGCTCTCTACCCGCCGAAGCGTTTCCTCGGTGCTGCCCGCAATATCGAAAACGGCGGCAGCCTCACCATTATCGCCACGGCCATGGTGGAGACCGGCTCTGCCGGCGATACCGTGATTTTCGAGGAGTTCAAGGGCACCGGCAACGCCGAGCTGAAGCTGGATCGCAAGATCTCTGAGCGCCGCGTATTCCCGGCCGTGGATGTCAATCCCTCCGGCACCCGTAAGGATGAGCTGCTGCTCGCCCCGGAAGAGGCCCGCATCATGCACAAGCTCCGCCGTATCCTGTCTGCGCTGGACAATCAGCAGGCCATTGACCTGCTGATCAAGCAGCTGAAGAAGACCAAGAACAACGGCGAGTTCATGGTGCAGGTGGCATCCTCCGCGCCGATGGCGGCCGACCAGGAGGAGGAATACTCCTAATATGAGCCAAGTTTCAGCAGTTGATGACATCCTGGCCGAATATCACGGCTTGGAGCAGCAGATGGCTGATCCTGAACTCCATAACGATCAAAAGGCCGCGCGCCGCGTCGCAAAGCGCTACTCGGAGCTCGGCCCGATCGTGAAGGTGTATAAGGAACTGAAGTCCACCCGCGAGGACCACGAAGCCGCGAAGGAAATGGCCTATGAGGATCATGACTTCGCGGAGGAGGCCGAGCGGCTGGGGCAGCGCGCCATCGAACTCGAGGAGCAGCTCGCCGATCTGCTGGCGCCGCGCGATCCCCACGATGGCGATGACATCGTGATGGAAGTGAAGTCCGGTGCCGGCGGCGAAGAAGCCGCTCTCTTCGCCGGTGAGCTGGTGCGCATGTACCAGAAGTTCGCCGATAAGAATGGCTTTTCCACCGAGGTGCTGGATCTCGCCGAGTCTGATCTGGGTGGCGTCAAGGACATCACCCTCTCGATCCGCTCAAAGCAGCCCTCCCGCGATGGTGCGTGGAGCGTGTTCAAGTTCGAGGGCGGGGTGCACCGCGTGCAGCGGGTGCCCGTCACCGAATCGCAGGGTCGTATCCAGACCTCCGCGGCCGGTGTGCTCGTCTACCCCGAGCCCGATGAGGTCGAGGATGTGGAGATCGACGAAAAGGACATCCGCGTGGATGTCTATCGTTCCTCCGGTAAGGGCGGCCAAGGCGTGAACACCACCGACTCGGCCGTGCGCATCACCCACCTGCCCACGGGAGTGGTGGTGACCTGCCAGAAGGAGCGCTCGCAGATCCAGAACCGTGCCCGCGCCATGCAGGTGCTGGCCGCTCGTCTGCAGCAGATGCGCGAGGAAGAAGCCGAGGCGGAGGCTGCCGAGGGCCGCGCTAATCAGGTGCGCACCATGGACCGCTCGGAGCGTGTCCGCACCTACAATTGGCCGGAAAACCGCATCTCTGATCACCGCATCAACTACAAGGCCAATAACCTTGATTCGGTGCTGGATGGTCAGCTCGATGATCTCTTCACCGCGCTCCAGGCGGCCGAACGTGCCGCGCGCTTGGAGGCGGAGAACTAACGTGACCGACCTCACGGTCCGTCAAGCACTACAGAAAGCAACCGCTCGTCTCGCCGCGAGCGGTTGCTCTTCTGCGCTTCACGACGCCTCCTCGCTGCTCGCCCACCACCTCGGCATCGACCGCTCCCGCCTGTTTTTTCATCACGGTGACGTTCTGCCCCGACCCACGGACTTCGAGGAACTCCTTTCTCGCCGCACCACCAGGGAGCCGCTCCAGCACATTCTCGGCAGCGCCGCCTTCGGCCCCCTCGACCTTGCCGTGGGGCCCGGGGTATTCATTCCGCGCCCCGAAACCGAGGTACTCGCCGAATGGGCCGTGCAGCGCCTAGAGGACATGATGCACGCGGGGATAGCCGCGCCCCGCGTGGTGGATCTGTGCACCGGTTCGGGCGCGCTGGCCTGCTGGATTGCCGCGGCTGTGCCGCAGGCGCGGGTGAGCGCGGTGGAGCTGAGTGCGCGGGCGCGGGAATATACTACGCAGAACGCCGCGCAGTACCCGAACCTCGAGGTGCTCGCGGGTGACGCCACCGATCCGCAGCTGCTTAGGGCGCTGGATGGCCAGGTGGATCTGATAGTGACGAACCCGCCGTACGTGCCGGAGGACAGCGTCGTCGAGCCAGAGGTGGCCGCCGATCCTCATGCGGCAGTATTCGCTGGTGCGGACGGGATGAGCGTGATCGAGCCGATGATTCCCGTGCTGGCGCGGCTGCTTCGCCCCGGTGGAGCAGTGGGGATCGAACATGATGATGCCACCTCACAGTTAGTGCGGGCCGCCCTTGATCGGTGTGGAGCCTTCAGTCCCGCCGAGGTGCTCGACGATCTTAATGGCATCCATCGATTCGTGATAGCTTTCCGAAACTAACAAGTTTCTTATTCGTCACCGAGTATTCACATGTGTGTAGCGTCACGGTACGGGCCGTGTCACGCTCCCTTTTTAGAGTGATCCCTTGAGGCATCGACTATGCCCGAGCCACCTCAGTGCCCGCTGCGGTTTCCTAGAGCAGCGACGGCGAGTTGGCTCCCGACGTGGATAGCTAAAAGGGATACAACAGCATCATGGCGATATCGACTCGAGTGCCCCGACTGTGCGCATCGGGCCTGCTCATCGCAGCACTCACCGGATTCGGACTAGCCCCGCTCGGCCATGCCGAGGACACAGCAACACCCACCCCACCCAGCGACGGCGGCGACTGCATCTCCATCACTGACGACGGCACTGTCCGCGCTCCTGGGCCAGGCGACTGCGCTCGCTTCGGCACCGCGGGGCCGGGCCGGAGTGCGGAGACCGCCCGCAACGTGATCCTCATCGTGGGCGATGGCATGGATCAACAAACCATTACCGCAGCCCGGAATTATCTCAAGGGCGCGGGCGGACGGTTCGAGGGCATCGATAACCTGCCCGCCACCGGCACCTACACCCATCACTCCATTGACCGCGACGGCAGCTTCAACCTCGTCACAGACTCGGCCGCCTCCGCCACTGCGTGGACGAGCGGCACTAAAACTTATAACGGCGCCATCGGCGTGGACCTTGAGGGCGAGCCGGTGCCGAATATCGTCGAAATGGCCAAAAAAGCGGGCATGCGCACGGGCAATGTCACCACCTCGGAAATCCAGGATGCCACCCCAGCGGCGCTCGCGGCGCATGCGGTGGGGCGCAAGTGCTATGGGCCGGAAGAGGACAAGCACGAACGCTGCCAAGGAGGCGAGTACTCGGCGCAGTATCGCAACAATGGCGGATTGGGATCCATTTCGGAGCAGCTGGTGGAAACCCGCGCCGATATCACCCTCGGCGGCGGCATGGAATCCTTCCGCGAGATCGTGCAGGAGGGTGGCCCGGCGCGCACCCCCTATCTGGATAGCACGATGACCTGGCAGGAAGGCCGCAGCGTGCTTGATAACGCCACCGACGCCGGCTACACCGTCGTCACCACTGCCGAGGAGTTGGCCGCTGTAGAGCGGGCCTCACAGGAGGAGCCGGTGCTGGGGTTGTTCAACGACGGCAATCTCACCACCCGTTTCGCCCCCTCGACGGCCACCGTCGGTGGGGCGCAGAAGCCGCCCGAGACCTGTAGCGCCAATGACATCGGTAGTGAGCCCGAGTTGGCCGAGATGACCTCCACGGCCCTGCGGCTGCTGGACGATCCTGAGGCCGAGACCGGATTTTTTCTGCAGGTGGAATCCGCCAGCATTGATAAGCGCAATCACGCCGCCGATGCGTGCGGAATGATTGGTGAGGTCGAGCGCATCGACGAGGCTATCCAAGAAGCCCTCGACTTTGCCCGCGCCGATGGCAACACCTTGGTGTTGCTGGCTGCCGATCACGCCCATTCGGCGCAGATCATTCCCGATAGTGCGGAGTCGGTCAGCCCCGCGACCCGCTTGGCCACCAACGATGGAGTGGGCCAGGCCGTCGGCTATGGCACGCTGCCCTCAGAGGTGATCGAAGGGAAGGAGAAATTCTCCACCCAGCACAATGGTGCCGAGCTGCGCGTGGCTGCTTTCGGTCCAGGAGCAGAGAATGTGATCGGCACGATCGACCAAACAGACATGTTTTATGTGATGGCCAATGCGCTGCGCCTCGGCGATTGGGAGGTGGCTGAGTCCTCTCCGTTCCAGAGCATCGACCTGAAGAAGTCTGCCGAGGCACGCGATGATGTACGCGAGACGTGCTATCTCGTCACCGCCGATGGCGGCGCGCCCCAGCCGGGAGACTGCGCGCAGTATGGCAAGCAGGGGCACGGGCTGTCTACGGATAAGGCAAAGAATGTGGTGCTGATGATTTCTGATGGCACCGGTAATTCTGAGATCACCTCGGCCCGTAACTATCTCGTGGGCCCCTCGGGACGGCTGCCTGGCTATGACAACTTCGACTTCACCGGCAGTGCTACCACCTATGCGCTCTCCCGCAGCACCGGCCAACCGGATCTCGTTACCGACTCCGCGGCCTCTGGCTCGGCGTGGAATTCGGGGATCAAAACCTATAACGGCGCGGTGGGCGTGGATGTCACCGGCGTGCCGGTGCCCACCATGGCGGAGCTGGCCAAAGCCAAGGGCATGAAAATCGGCAATGTCACCACCGCTGAGGTCCAAGATGCCACCCCAGCAGCCTTCGCCACTCACGCCTTGAACCGCAAGTGCTATGGGCCGGAGAAGGAGAAGAACAATGAGAAATGTCAAGGCCCAGACATGGACTCGCAGTATCGAGAGAATGGCGGACTCGGGTCGATCTCGGAGCAGATCGTGGATCTGCGCGCCGATGTGACTCTTGGCGGCGGCCGCGAGGCCTTCGAGCAGATTGTGCAACGCGGCGGAATGTGGGCGGGCAACGACTGGACCGAAGGTAAGAGTGTGCTCGAGAACGCCGAAGCTCAGGGCTATCAGATTGTCAGCACCACCGAGGAGATGCAGCGGCTCAGCGACGCTCATACCGGCAGCCCGGTGCTGGGTCTGTTCGCACCTGGCAATCTGCCGCGACACTATGCCCAATCGATCCCCACCGAAGACGGCGCCATCGCCCCCGCCCAGCAGTGCAGTGCCAATAGCGAGCGCGGCCCGGAGATCCCATCGCTGGAGCAGATGACCACCACGGCTTTGGATTTATTGCGTAACGACGCCGGCTTCTTGCTGCAGGTTGAAGCCGCCTCGGTGGACAAGGCCGGCCACGACGCCGATGCCTGCGGCCAGTTCGGTGAATTCAGCGACTACGACGCCACCCTCGCCGCAGTCCGCGAATGGGTAAAGACCACCGGCGAGCCCACCTTGATCATCTCCACCACCGATCATGCCCACACCTCCCAGATCACCAACCCAGGGGCGATCACAGCTGGCCGCACCATCACCCTGGCCGGCACCACCCCAGGAGTGGAGATGACCATGAACTACGCCACCGCGCCCTCCAATGAGGATGACGTGGCGCTCGGCGGTCAGACCCACACCGGGGCGCAGATTCAGGTAGCCGCCTCTGGGCCTGGCGCACAGAACGTGGTGGGGCAGTTGGATCAAACAGATATTTTCTACGTGGCCGCCAATGCCCTCGAGCTCGACACGGATCCAGGTGTCATCGATCTCAGCCCGCAATGGGATAAACAGGCGCAGTACGACGCCACCTCCTCGAATACGCACACCGTGTGGTGGATTCTGGCCGGTGTGGCGGTGATCGTTGTGGTCGGCGGAATCGCTCTGTTCAGCAGTCGCTCCCGCACCTCCTAGGTCTCGCGGCTAGGGCGGTGGCGCGCCCTAGCCGCGCAGATACCTACACTGAATTTTCAGATCACTCTGCTGCGTAGTAGCCCCGTGGAAAGGACATCTACTCACCATGGCTCCGTGTGAGCATTCATCTCCGCCTCAGCAGGCCTGCTGCGCCACGATGCGCGAGACCAGCCCCGCACAGGGCCTTTCTACCGTGCTGGCCTCCACCATCGTGGTGCTGCTGAGCATCGTGTTGCTGGTATTGGCGATCACTGGGCAGCTCAACAACTATGTGCAGCCCTTCTTTCGGCCGATCATGATTCTCACCGGGCTGGCGCTTTTCGGTTTGGGAGTATGGTCCCTCGTGCGGGTGCGGCTCGACGCGGCCACCGCAGCGGGGGAGCACCCAGTACGCGCCACCTCGTGGGTGTTGCTTGTGCCCGTCCTACTCGCGGTGTTGAGCGCGCCGGACCCGTTAGGGGCGTCGATGTTGGGATCTGCGGCCGTGGGTGGGGCGTCGACAAGCATGGGGGATCCGCAGGCGCAACGCGCCCAACAACTGGTGCGGGTGGAGCGCAATCCCGATGGCACCATCGCCTTTCCCGAGCTGGCGCGCGATGACGTCAATGAGATCACGCTCGAGGATCTCGCCAACCGCTTCTACTTTGGCTCCAAAGAGGACCTCGATGGGGTGCAAGTCCGAGTGGTCGGCTTCGCCTCAGAAGGCGCGGAGGGAGACTGGTTTCTTGGGCGGTTCAAGATCTATTGCTGCGCGGCCGACGCCATTCCCTATCAAGTACGCCTAGAAGGCCTTGCGGAACCAGTTTCAGATCAGTGGTACGAGCTCAGCGGCACAGTAGACACCGCTGCCGACGAACAATGGCCGGTGCTGCGGGTGGAAGAAACTGAGCCGATCGATCAACCCAACCGCCCTTATCTCTAAGAAAGCAGGTGTGAGATGACCACGCACGCGCATCCCCCGCACACCGCGAGCGATCTGTCCCAGCGCAGGCACGGAACAGGGACGCGAAGCTGGTGGCTCATTCCCGTCGTTGCGGTAGCTCTGCTCGCCGTAGCGTTGCTGGTGGTACGCATCCGCGGGCCTATCCTGCCCATGAGCGGCGCAGTGGAATCCTGGGCCTCGATCACCGTGGCCATCACGCTGCAGGCCATGCCCTTCTTGGTGCTCGGCGTGATCGTGTCGGGGGCGATTTCGGCGTTTGTGTCTGATACTGCACTACGCACAATCACTCCGCGCAATGAATTTCTCGCCGTGCCCACCGTGGCCAGCTCCGGTCTGCTACTTCCGGGTTGTGAATGCGGCTCGGTTCCGGTGAGTGGGTCACTGATTCGGCGCGGGATTCCGCCTGCTGCAGCACTTGCGTTCATGCTCGCCGCGCCAGCGATCAATCCGGTGGTGCTCGTCTCTACCGCCGTGGCCTTCAATGGTTTTCCCCTCATGGTGTGGGCGCGGTTTCTCGCCTCGCTCGCCGCCGCGATCCTCGTGGGATGGATGTGGATCAGCATCAGGGGAGAGGAGCACATGGACATCGGCCGCGGCCACGACCACAGCCACGCGAAGAAACTGGACGTGTTTCGTGCCTCCGCACTGAGCGATCTGATGAACGCTGGGGGCTTCCTCGCTCTCGGCGCGATGGCCGCGGCACTGATCAAGGTGACTGTGCCGCGCTCCTGGTTCGAGACGATCAACGAGTACCCGCTCATGGCCGTCGCCGTGATGGCGGCGCTGGCGATCGTGCTCAGCCTCTGTTCTGAGGCTGATGCCTTTATCGCCGCCTCCTTCACCCATGTCTCGCCCACAGCGCAGCTCGTCTTTCTCGTGGTGGGCCCGATGGTGGATATTAAGCTCATCGCTATGCAATACGGCATGTGGGGCAAGGCCTTTGTGCTGCGTTTCGTGCCCTTCGCGCTGGCCTTTTCCATCCTCAGCGCGGTGATCGTCGGAGGTATTCTCTTCGGCGGACTATAGCGCCGCCGCCGTGCGCTGGAGCCACCTGCCGCTGCTGGGAGCCTCGCCACTCGGCAGCTGGACGCACCCGAATAGGCGGCCTGCCGTGGACGGTGTTATCGCGCCGTGTGCTCTGAGGCGTACTATTTTTGCTACACCACCACAATTGCCGCTGACGTATAAGGAGAGAATTCGACGTGTCTCGGATCTTCGATTGCTCCCAAGATGACAAGCGCGAGCTCGGTGTCCGCACCGCCGCAGCCGAGGTTGCGGAAGGAAAGCTTGTTGTTCTTCCTACCGATACCCTCTATGGCTTGGGATGCGATGCCTTCAATAATCAGGCGGTGAATCAGCTCCTCGCCACGAAGCGGCGGGGACCAGATATGCCGGTGCCGGTACTCATCGGAAGCTGGGACACAGTACGCGGCCTCGTTCACACCTATACGCCCAATGCACAACGCCTCGTGGAGGCCTTTTGGCCCGGCGGGCTGTCCATCGTGATCGAACAAGCACCGTCTTTGCTGTGGAACCTCGGCGATACCCGCGGCACCGTGATGCTTCGCATGCCGCTGCACCCCGTGGCCATCGAACTGCTGCGCGCAACCGGCCCGATGGCCGTATCCAGCGCCAATATCTCCGGACAGCCACCGGCCACCACCGTTGTCGACGCCAAGCAGCAGCTCGGCAACGCGGTGTCTACCTATCTCAACGGTGGGGAGTGCGCCATGGGTCAGCCCTCGAGCATCGTTGATCTCTCCGGAAACAAGACACGGCTGCTCCGCGAGGGCGCAATCTCTGCGGAACGGATCGCAGAGGTGCTGGAGATCGACCCAGAGCAGCTTCGCGCCCGCTAAAGTACACGAGGACGTACCGCTCACGTCGCCATCGCTCGGCGCGCGGTGATGCGGCAGTACGGCAGCATGCGGCGGCGTGTAGCATGCGGCGGCGCGCGAAAAGAAACCAATCGGCCCGTACCGGAGCCGCGGCCACCCCGCGAGTGCTGGCGGTGGCCTAAACTGCTGAGACGAAGAGTGTACAGGGTGTGGGGCCAATCTAAGGGGCCACGCTGCTGCGTAGTAGCAGTAGTGGATATGGCTTGAGGCGCTACATCTGGGTAGCACGAGAAGGAAAGGACAACACCATGGGCGCTGGTGGAGCGGGTGTTCCCCTGCGTGAGCTGGCGCTCATTTTGCTGGCGGCGTGCGCGGTCACCTATCTCACCACGGGCATCATTCGGCATGCGGTGGTGCGCGCCGGGCTGCTGGCCGATATCCGGGATCGGGATGTGCACACAATCCCGAAACCACAGCTCGGCGGGGTAGCGATGTTTACCGGGCTGGTGCTGGCGGTGGTGATGGCCTCCCAGCTGCCGGCGCTGACGCGTGGCTTTATGCCCATGACCCCCGAAATGCATGCGGTGTTTTGGGCGAGCATCGTGATTGTTGTGGTGGGTGTGATCGATGACATCTTCGAGCTCGACGCCGTCACTAAGCTCATCGGCCAGATTCTGGCCGCCATTGTGATGAGCGCTCTCGGGCTGTCGTGGACGTTGATCTATGTGCCTTTCGGCGAGGGCACCACCGTCATCCTTGACAGTGTCCAGTCCACGATCTTTACCACTGTGTTTACAGTGGCGTTGATTAATGCCATTAACTTCGTCGATGGCATCGATGGTCTCGCCGCAGGACTGGGCATGATCGCCGGGGCGGCCATTCTCGTATTCTCCCTGACGGTGCTGCACGATCAAGGCGGGGCTGTCTCGGCCTATCCACCGGCCATTATTGCCGCTGCCCTGGTGGGGGTGTGTGCCGGTTTCTTGCCGCATAACTTCGAGCCTTCCCGGATTTTCATGGGCGATACCGGAGCGATGCTCATCGGGCTGCTGCTTTCTGCCGCGGCCACCTCCGCCTCGGGCAAGATCAACATGAGCCTCTACGGCACCGAGGACATCGTCGCCCTGCTCAGCCCCTTCATCGTGGTAGCGGCAGCGATCTTCATCCCCGTGCTGGATCTGGTATTGGCGGTGGTGCGGCGCGTCTCCGCGGGGCGCTCGCCCTTTGCCGCCGACCGCAAGCACCTGCATCATCGCCTGCTCGACATCGGCCACACCCACCGCCGCGTGGTGCTCATTTTGTACACCTGGGTCTCGGTGGTTGCCTTCGGCGCTGTGGGGTTTACGGTGTTTCCGGCGCGCATCGCCGGCGTGATCTTCGGGGTGAGCGCCCTGCTCGCCGTGGTTCTCACGGTGCTGCCTTCGCTGCGCCGCGCGGCAGGTACTCGAGGCAGTGGGGAAGGGCGCCGTATGCGCCGCAGCTCGACCCCTGTGGCGCGGGGTTCCTAGCGGGGCGCTGCGCTTGTGCGTAGTGTGTACAATTTCCGCATTATGACTGAAAAAACCGCCTCCCAATACGATGATCCGCGGCGCCCCTTGGTGCGCGCCATGAAGATGGGCTCGCTGGCACTGGTGGCCGTGACGGTGGTGTCCTTGCTGCTGTGGTGGCTCATCCGCGATCTCCCCGGGGTGTGGGGCGTGCTCCTCGGCGCGGCTATTGGTGGCGGTTTCGTGTTGCTTACCGTGCTCAGCACCCTTCTTACCTCCCATACCTCCCCGGAAATGACGGGTGTGGTGGTACTGGGCGGCTGGCTCGTGAAGATCGTCGTGCTCATCATTGTGCTGTGGGCCCTGCGCGATTTGACGTTCTATGATCCGATTGCGCTCGTTGTGACCACGGTGGCGGCGCTGGTGATCGTGCTCGGCGCCGAGGTTTGGGCAATTATGACCACGAAGGTGACCACCATCAACTAGCTGCGATTGCGGGCGGATGCTTATCGACGCCTACTCGCTGCCCGCTCAGGGCGCTTTCGCCCGCGACAATCCCCTCTACTGGGGGATACCTCTGGGGCAGGTGGTGCATCTATTCACTCTGCTCAATAGTTATCGCGAGAACCTGTGCCGGAGGAGCCACCCCCATAACAGGGGCGAAAAGCCCCTGTGAGACAGCTTACAAGAGGGGAAAAATGCCCGCTACGCGCGGGTTTTTCTTGTGTCTGGGCGAGGGGTGGGCAAGGCCGTTTCATCTTTCGGGTGAACTTGAGACAAGCCTGATAATCTTATCGACGGGCAAACGCTCTCATGCGCTGTCCACAATTGGCCGTCACGAGATGTGCGACGGAGTCCGGTACGGCCAAAGAAAATCAGACGTCCATCGCACCGAAGCTGCTCTGTACAGGGCGTTTCGGCCCGAACACGGGAGAGAACGCTGAGCGTTACAACACTGTCCATGAAGGGTGAGTTCCATCCGCCCTCTCTGGAACACGAATTTTCCCCGGGTCCAATTTGGTTCGACGATACTTGGTTCGCAATCGACCGTCTGATGTTCGTCCGCCTGCTTATGGCGGTGCTGTTGGCGATCTTCTTCCTCGTGGCTATGCGCAACCCGAAGGTTGTTCCGCGTGGCCTCCAGAACGTAGCCGAGATGCTCCTTGACTTCGTTCGTATTCACATTTCGGAAGATATCTTGGGCAAGAAGGAGGGCCGCCGGTTCTTACCGGTCATTGCCACCATCTTCTTCCTTGTTCTGGCTATGAATATCCCCTCGATCATTCCTGGCCTCAACGTATCCCCGAACGCCAGAATCGGCATGCCGCTGGTCTTGGCAATTCTCGGATACATCGCCTTCGTCTATGCGGGTGCTAAGCGCTACGGATTCTTCAAGTACGTCAAGTCCTCTGTGGTGATTCCTAATCTCCCATGGCTGCTGCACTTCTTGGTGATCCCGCTGGAGTTCTTCTCCACCTTCGTGCTGCGCCCCGCAACCCTCACTCTGCGTCTTATGGCCAACATGTTGGCCGGTCACATCATCTTGGTGCTGCTGTTTTCTGCCACCAACTTCTTCTTCTGGCAGATGAATGGCTGGACCGCGCTGTCCGCAGTGACCCTATTCGCAGCGATTGCATTTACTCTGTTCGAGATGCTGGTCATTTTCCTGCAGGCGTATATCTTCGCCCTGCTGTCGGCCGTGTATATCGAACTCTCTCTGCACGCAGACGAACACTGACCCGCTGATTTCAGCGGACCAAAAAACCACACAATTCCAGGCTCAGTTAAGGAAGCGCTGAGCCCCTAGAAAGGGAACGACACATCATGAACGAAGTCATCCTCGCACAGGCCGCTAACGGTCTTGACGGCTCCATCGCCACCGTCGGCTACGGTCTCGCCACTATCGGTCCGGGCCTCGGCATCGGCATCCTCGTTGGTAAGGCCCTCGAGGGCATGGCTCGCCAGCCTGAGATGGCCGGCCAGCTGCGTACCACCATGTTCCTGGGCATCGCTTTCGTCGAGGCCCTCGCCCTCATCGGCTTGGTTGCCGGCTTCATCCTCTAAGACGAACAGACACGAAAGCACTAAAGACTCATGACGAACGTCTATACCTACTTAGCAGCCGGTGAGGAGGAGTTGCCCATGGAGGGACACTTCTCCGTGCTGTTGCCTGCTAACTACGACCTCGTCTGGTCCTTTGTTTCGCTCATCGTAATCCTGTTCCTCTTCTGGAAGTTCGTACTTCCGAAGTTCCAAGAGGTCCTGGCCGAGCGTGAGGACCGGATCAAGGGCGGCATTCAACGCGCCGAGGCCGCACAGGCTGAGGCAAAGGCCGCGCTGGAAAAGTACAACGCGCAGCTTTCTGAGGCCCGCGCCGAAGCACAGCAGATCCGCGAAGAAGCCCGCGAAAAGGGCAAGAAGATCGTGGACGAGATGAAGGCCGAGGCCACCGAAGAGAGCAACCGCATTATTGAGTCCGGAGAGAAGCAGCTTCTTGCCCAGCGCGAGCAGGTTGTTTCTGAACTGCGTTCCGAGATGGGACAGAACTCGATCAACCTTGCTGAGCGTTTGCTCGGGGAGCAACTCTCCGATAACGTCAAGCGTTCTGGCACGATCGATAACTTCTTGTCCTCGCTCGACAGCGTGGCTCCGGCAGGAAAGTGAGCGATATGCACGCAGCGAGCCGCGAGGCGCTAAACCAAGCGTTCGGATATGTTGACCGCGTGGCCAACAGCTCCGATAACGCAGTAGCAGTTGCCGCTCAGACGGGCACCGAGTTGTTCGACATCGTCGATGCCCTGGATGTTGACCGCGGCCTGCGTGTGGCAGCAGCCGATACAGCCGCTCCGGCCGACGCTCGCGCCGGCCTGATGAAGACGGTGTTTGGGGGCAAGGTCTCTGAGACCGCCCTTGGCGTGCTGTGCGACATTGTGAAGCTCAACTGGTCCAACCCGCGCGAAATGCGCACCGGACTTGTTGAGGTTGGACGACGCTTCCTGTTCCGCTCCGCACAGGAGCAGGGTCAGCTGAAGCAGGTGGAAGGCGAGCTCTTCCGACTGAGCCGCATCCTGGAAGATGAGCCCGAACTGACTCATCTTCTCAGCGACCGGACCCAACCTGCATCTCGGAAGCGTGAGCTGTTTGCCAAGGTTCTCTACGGCAAGGTCACCGCGGTGACCGAGGCGCTTGCATTGCAAGCCGTTGGTCGCCCAGAGAAGAACCCGATCGATGATCTGGCTTCTCTCGTTGACTCCGCTGCAGAGGTCTCTGGCCGCTCAGTTGCCCATGTCGTTGCTGCATCAGAGCTCAACTCCACGCAGGAGCAGGCACTAGCGGACAAACTGGGACGTATTTACGGTCGTGCGATGAACGTCCATACCGAGGTTGATACCAGCCTCCTCGGTGGAGTGATCATCCGCGTCGGTGATGAAGTGATCGACGGCTCTACCAAGGGCAAGATCGAAAGAATGCGCCGCGCATTCGCCTAAACCCGCATCGCGGGTCACAGGCACTACGCACTGACACGACTACATTTTTGGACAACATGCTGGACGAAACAACCGAGAGCAGGAAGAACATGGCGGAGCTGACGATCTCCTCCGATGAGATCCGTAGCGCGATTGCTAGCTACACCTCGAGCTACTCCCCGGAGGCCTCCCGCGAGGAGGTCGGCGTGGTCATTTCGGCAGCTGACGGTATTGCCCAGGTTTCGGGGCTGCCGTCGGTGATGGCGAATGAGCTGCTCGAGTTCCCTGGCGGCGTGATTGGCGTCGCTCAGAACCTTGACACTGACCGCGTCGGCGTCGTGGTTTTGGGTAACTACGAGACTCTTAAAGAGGGCGACGAAGTAAAGCGGACCGGAGAGGTCCTTTCGATTCCGGTTGGGGATGACTTCCTCGGCCGCGTTATCAACCCCCTAGGCCAGCCCATCGACGGCCTGGGCGAAATTGCATCGCAAGAAGAGCGTGCACTGGAGCTGCAGGCACCGTCCGTGCTGCAGCGCCAGCCGGTCGAAGAGCCGATGCAAACCGGCATCAAGGCAATCGACGCAATGACCCCGATTGGTCGCGGTCAGCGTCAGTTGATCATTGGTGACCGCAAGACCGGTAAGACCGCGGTCTGCATCGATACCATTCTGAACCAGAAGGCCAACTGGGACAGCGGCGACCCGCAGAAGCAGGTCCGTTGTATCTATGTGGCCATCGGCCAGAAGGGCTCGACCATTGCTGGAGTCCGCGAGACTCTGCGCGAGCACGGTGCACTGGATTACACCACCATCGTGGCGGCCCCGGCCTCCGATGCTGCAGGCTTCAAGTGGCTGGCTCCCTTCTCGGGTGCCGCTCTGGGCCAGCACTGGATGTACCAGGGCAAGCACGTGTTGGTAATCTACGATGACCTCACCAAGCAGGCTGAGGCGTATCGAGCGATCTCCCTGCTGCTGCGCCGTCCTCCGGGACGCGAGGCTTACCCCGGTGACGTGTTCTACCTGCACTCCCGTCTGCTGGAGCGCGCTGCGAAGCTCTCCGACGACATGGGTGCCGGTTCGCTCACCGCTTTGCCGATCATCGAGACCAAGGCGAACGACGTGTCCGCCTTCATCCCGACCAACGTGATCTCCATCACCGACGGTCAGGTCTTCCTCGAGTCCGACTTGTTCAACCAGGGTGTCCGCCCCGCTATTAACGTGGGTATCTCGGTCTCCCGTGTGGGTGGTGCCGCTCAGACCAAGGGCATGAAGAAGGTCTCCGGTAACCTGCGTCTGGATCTGGCCGCATACCGCGACCTAGAGGCATTCGCTGCCTTTGCTTCGGATCTGGATTCCGCTTCCAAGCGTCAGCTCGAGCGCGGACAGCGCCTCGTGGAGCTGCTGAAGCAGGCAGAGAACAACCCGATGAGCGTGGAGGACCAGATGGTGTCCATCCACCTCGCGAACGAAGGCGTCTTTGACTCCGTTCCCGTTGAAGACGTCCGTCGTTTCGAGTCTGAGCTGCACGAGCACCTGCATGCATTTGCCGGTGACGTGTTCGAGCAGATTAAGGGTGGCGTTCCCTTCTCTGATGAGTCCAAGGATCAGCTGCGCCAAGAAGCCGATAACTTCGCGGCCAGCTTCCAGGCCTCGGACGGAACCCCGATTATCAATGAGCCGGAAGTTGATGCACTCGACGAGACGGAAGTCAGCAAGAGCAAGATTTCCGTGTCCAAGAAAGCTGCTAAGAAGTAAGCAGTGATGCACACAATGACCGTCCAAGGAAAAGAAGGGAGGCGATGATTCATGGCTAATCTTCGCGAGCTTCGCGACCGCATCAGGTCAGTGAACTCCACTAAGAAGATCACTAAAGCTCAAGAAATGATCGCCACCTCGCGAATCACCAAGGCCCAAGCACGGGTTGAGGCCTCGCAGCCGTATGCGGTCGAGTTGCACCGTGTGATCAACAAGCTGGCATCCGCCAGCTCCCTGGATCATCCGATGCTGCACGAGCGTGAAAATGGCAAGCGTGCCGCCGTGTTGGTGGTTTCGAGTGACCGAGGAATGGCCGGTGGCTACAACCACAACGTGTTCAAGAAGGCAGCGGAGCTGACGCGCATGCTGGAGGATCGCGGTTACGAAACGGTGCGCTATGTCACCGGTAACAAGGGTGTTGGCTACTACAGTTTCCGAGGCGAAGAATTTGCGGGTGCGTGGACTGGTTTCTCGCAAGACCCGTCATGGAAAGAAACGCACGACGTGCGTCGTCACCTGATCGATGGCTTCCTAGCCAGCTCCGAGGGCTACACCAAGCCCCGTGAGGGCTTGAAGAGCGATGGGGGCGAGGGCGTTCAGGGCTTCGACCAGGTCCACGTTGTCTACACCAAGTTTGAGTCGATGCTGACCCAGACCGCCGCTGTGCAGCAGGTGCTGCCCATCGAGCCGGTTCTGGAAACTGAGGAGTTCGACTCCGAGGACTCCATCCTGACTCAACACCAGGGTGTTGCAGCGGACTACCTTTTCGAGCCCGACGCAGACACTCTTCTGGCAGAGCTTTTGCCAAAGTATGTCTCGCGCACCGTGTACGCCCTGTTCCTGGAGGCCGCTGCGGCAGAATCCGCTTCCCGCCGCACCGCCATGAAGTCCGCTACGGACAATGCAACCGAGCTGGTCAATGACCTCTCCCGCGTTGCCAACCAGGCTCGACAGGCTCAAATTACGCAGGAAATCACAGAGATCGTCGGTGGCGCGGGAGCGCTCGCCGAAAGCGGAGAAAGTGACTAAATTATGTCTACAGCTCTACAAGAGCACGATGCTCAGACCGCAATTGCCGGTCGAGTAGTTCGTGTCATTGGGCCGGTTGTCGACGTGGAATTCCCCCGCGGCGCTCTTCCGGCACTCTTCAACGCCATGACAGTCGAGGTCACCCTCGAAGCAGTGGCAAAGACCATTACCCTCGAGGTCGCTCAGCACTTGGGCGATAACCTCGTGCGCGCCATCTCCATGGCCCCCACCGACGGCCTCGTCCGCGGTGCAGAGGTCAAGGACACCGGCAAACCGATTTCGGTACCCGTGGGCGACGTCGTCAAGGGCCACGTGTTCAACGCCCTCGGTGACTGCCTCGACGAGCCGGGTCTCGGCCGCGACGGCGAGCAGTGGGGCATCCACCGCGAGCCTCCGGCCTTCGACCAACTCGAGGGTAAGACCGAGATCCTCGAAACCGGCATCAAGGTGATTGACCTTCTTACCCCCTACGTTAAGGGTGGCAAGATCGGTCTATTCGGTGGTGCAGGTGTGGGCAAGACCGTGCTCATCCAGGAGATGATCACCCGTATCGCCCGCGAGTTCTCCGGTACCTCGGTGTTCGCCGGCGTCGGTGAGCGTACCCGTGAGGGTACGGACCTCCACCTCGAGATGGAGGAGATGGGGGTGTTGCAAGATACCGCGCTTGTCTTCGGCCAGATGGATGAGCCGCCAGGAGTGCGTATGCGCGTGGCTCTGTCCGGTCTGACCATGGCGGAGTACTTCCGCGATGTCCAGCACCAGGACGTGCTGCTGTTCATCGACAACATTTTCCGTTTCACTCAGGCTGGCTCTGAGGTGTCCACCCTGCTGGGTCGTATGCCTTCGGCCGTGGGCTACCAGCCCACCCTGGCTGACGAGATGGGTGTCCTGCAGGAGCGCATTACCTCCACCAAGGGCAAGTCCATTACCTCGCTGCAGGCCGTGTACGTCCCCGCGGACGACTACACCGACCCCGCCCCGGCCACCACCTTCGCCCACCTCGACGCCACCACCGAGCTTGACCGTGGTATCGCATCGAAGGGTATTTACCCGGCCGTGAACCCGCTGACCTCTACCTCTCGTATCCTCGAGCCCGGTATCGTCGGCGAGCGTCACTACGCAGTGGCGCAGCGCGTGATCGGTATTCTGCAGAAGAACAAGGAGCTGCAGGACATCATCGCCATCCTCGGTATGGATGAGCTCGGTGAGGAAGACAAGATCACGGTGCAGCGTGCCCGTCGTATCGAGCGCTTCCTGGGCCAAAACTTCTTCGTTGCTGAGAAGTTCACCGGTCTGCCCGGCTCCTACGTGCCGCTGGAGGACACCATCGACGCGTTCGAGCGCATCTGCAACGGCGAGTTCGACCACTATCCGGAGCAGGCCTTCAACGGTCTTGGCGGGCTGGACGACGTCGAGGCTGCCTACAAGAAGATCCAAGCGGAAGGTTAAGGGCTAAGCTATGGCTGACATCGCCGCAGAACTGGTCTCCGTGGAACGCGTGCTGTGGTCCGGTCGGGCCACCATCGTCACCGCGCAGACCATCGAAGGTGAAATCGGCGTGTTGCCAGGGCACGAGCCTATGCTCGCTCAGCTCGTCGAAAACGGCGTGGTGACTCTGACCGCGACAGACGGCCAGAAGAAGGTCGCCGCCTGCCAGGGCGGCTTCCTCTCCGTCACCCCGGAGAAGGTCACCGTGCTGGCCGACTATGCAACGTGGGCCGACGAGGTGGATTCTTCCGCCGCTGAGTCCGCATTGGCCTCGGGCGACGCTGTGGAGAAGGCTCGGGCAGAAGCCGAGCTGAAGGCAGTTCGTCGCCACGCGGGCTAAAGCCCCAAGGCTGACACGCTACTGAACAAAGGCGCTATCCCAGACAGGGATGGCGCCTTTTTCTCGTGCTCTACGGATCTCGCTAAAGCGCCTCTCGTGCCACACTCAGCGTCTCTCAGCAGACATCAGAGGAGATGCCAGCGAGATGGCGTCGAAAAGCGCAGGTAGAGGTAATAATGAAGAAGATGATCTGCAATGGATGTAGACTGGGAATAATTTCCGAGTCTCTGAGTACCTGATGCGCGGCGGGAGAGTGGCAATGGAAGTGCGAGTGATCGCCAGTCTGATTATTGCGGCAGCCGGAGTGGCGGCCCTCCTCGTTCTGTGGCGATTTTTTACGCTGCGATCCCAGGGCACCCCCGTGATTATGCGGCGGCTGCCCGCCGAAGGAGTGCATGGCTGGCGTCACGGAATGCTCCGCTATCGCGGCATGGTGCTCTATTACTACAAGGTGCGCTCCCTTTTGCCTTCCCCGAATATGGTGTTCAGTCGGTCCGATACCCAGGTGGTATCCCGGCGCCGGATCACCACGGGGGAGGCTTCTTTTATGGAGCCGAACCTCTCCATCCTCGAGCTGGATATCGCCGGCCAGCACTACGAAGTAGCCTTGGACGCGCACGGCGAGATGGCGCTGACCGCCTGGATCGAAGCGGCGCCGTCACGGCAGCGCGTGCGCACCAATCTGCGGGCCGCACGCTCGTATTTTCGCGAAAGCCAGGGGCATCAATAGCGCTCTGGCCCCATCGCTGACTCTGTTAATGTAGTCAGAATGCGTCTTGTGATTGCTCGTTGTTCCGTTGATTATGTGGGTCGGCTCGAGGCCCATCTTCCCACCGCCGACCGGCTGTTGATGATCAAAGCCGACGGCTCCGTGTCCATCCACGCCGATGACCGCGCCTATAAGCCGCTGAACTGGATGACACCTCCCTGCACGCTCACCGAACAGGCCATCGACGATGCCGACAAGGCCGAGGCTGGGGTGCGGCTGTGGGTGGTGGAAAACTCCAAAGGTGAGCAACTACGCATCACAGTCGAGGCCATTCACTCCGAATTGGAATACGACCTCGGCGAGGACCCAGGCTTGGAAAAAGACGGGGTGGAGCAGCACCTGCAGGAGCTCTTGGCCGAACACATCACCACCTTGGGGCCTGGCTATACCCTCATTCGCCGCGAGTATTTCACCGCGATCGGGCCGGTGGATATTCTTTGCCGCGACGAAAAAGGCCAGACCGTCGCGGTCGAGATCAAGCGGCGCGGGGAAATCGATGGCGTGGAACAGCTCACCCGCTACGTGGAACTACTTAACCGCGACGAGCTGCTGAAACCGGTACGAGGCATCTTTGCCGCCCAGAAGATCAAACCCCAGGCACGCACCCTTGCCGAAGATCGCGGGTTCTCCTGCGTAGTCCTCGACTATAACGAGCTGCGCGGGCTCGAATCCGACGAGCTGCGCTTGTTCTGAGCAGGGAAAAGGCGGGTAGGCGGCGTCGATAAGCGGCGGTGCTACTACGCAGCAGAGTGGCAGTGGATCAACCGCAGATACACGGGAGGTAAGTGTCGTGCCGCGGAGGAATCGCAGAAACACCACGGGCCGCTATGCCCGGCGGCCGTTGCCGCGCGATGGCAGCGGTTATTGGGGGACCCGAGTGGAGGAGGGGCCGAGCTATAGCTTCGGTCGGGATTATTATGTGCGCGAGATGGGCGGGCCATCCGCGGTGAAGGACTATGTGTGCCCAGGCTGTCAGGGGCCGATCTACGCGGGCACGGCGCACATTGTGGCGTGGCCTAAAGACACGATGCGCGGTGCCGCTGATCGTCGTCATTGGCACCGCGCATGTTGGGCGCGGCGGTAGGGGCCGCGCCTTAAGGGAGGGGGAGTTACTTCACCGGCTCAGTGAGCTCGAGAAGCACGCCGCCGGCATCCTTCGGGTGAACGAAGTTGATGCGGGCGCCGCCGGTGCCCTGCTTCGGTGCATCGTAGAGTAGGCGCACGCCCTGGTTGCGCAGGTGCTCGCAGAGGGCGTCCATGTTGTTGGTGCGCAGACACATCTGCTGCAGGCCGGGGCCCTTCTTATCGATGAACTTCGCGATGGTGGACTGCTCGTTCAGCGGGGCGAGGAGCTGAATCATGCCGTCGGTGGCGGACATGTTCTTCGGGCCGATCATGGCCTCGTGCACGCCCTGTTCTTCATTGACTTCGTCGTGGTGGTTCACCCAGCCGAATGCGGAGCGGTAGAACTCCACGGCGGCGTCGAAGTCGGGAACAGCGATACCCACGTGGTCCAAGCAGACGACGTACTCGTGGGGAATCTCAATGCCAGAAATGTCATTACTCATGCTCCCCACTTTAAGCCACTTAGCAGCGGCTGTGGGGCAGAAGGTGGCCGTGACAACTGAGAGAAACCACACTGTGACACAACACGAGCGCGTGTCGCTTATCGACGCCGCCCGCTGCCACCACACTCATTGCTGGTTGCAGCGCGGCCGAAAACGCACAGCTAGGATGTGTGCCATGTTAATTGCCTTTTCTGTAGCACCTACCGTCACTCCCACGACGGACGCCGAGATGTCCGAGGCTGTTGCTGAGGCGGTGCGCGTTGTGCGTGCCTCCGGCCTGCCGTGTGAAACCAATGCCATGTTCACCCTCGTCGAGGGCGACTGGGATGAGGTGATGGACGTGGTCAAGCGCGCCACGGAGGCGGTGATGGAGGTGAGTCCTCGGGTGTCGCTGGTGTTGAAGGCCGATATCCGGCCCGGCTACAGCGACCGGCTGAAGGGCAAAGTAGCATCGCTAGAAAAGCACCTGAGTGAGGATGCGGCCGAACTCACGGTAGACGACACTACGCAGAACTAAGGAGCACCATGGCTGAGAACGCACCTGAACGATTTGTTGCTGGAGCTATTGATCTGGGGGAGGTGAAATCCCGCGCAGAGGCGAAGAGCAACGCCCATAGCCGCGATGGTGGACAGACCGTGGCACCGGTGGTGGATGTCACCGAGCAGAATATTAAGTCCGAGGTGCTGGAGCGCTCCATGCAGGTGCCGGTGGTGGTGCATATCGGTACCCAGCGCTCGCCCGAGTCCGCGGAGATGCACACCGTGTTGAGCCGTCTCGCCAATACGCAGGAGCAGATTAGCTGGATCTATGCCTATCTGGATGCCGATAGCACCCCGCAGCTCGCCCAGGCGCTGGGCGTGCAGGGCTTGCCGACCGTGCTGGCACTCGCCCAAGGCCAACCAATAACCGACTTTCAGGGCGGCCAGCCCGAGGAGGCGCTGCAGCAGTGGACCGCCGCCGTGGTGGGCGCTGTCGCCGGCAAACTCGAGGGATTGCCGGGCGAGGAGCCGGAGGAGGATCCGCGTATCGCTCAGGTGCGTAGTCTCCTTGACGCCACAGAGCCTGATCTCGACCAGGCGCTGCCGATCCTCGAGGAGGCCCTGGCCGAACGCCCGGAGGATCCGGAGCTGGTGCAGCTGTCTAAGCGTGCCGAGGTAATCCAGCGTGCCCGTGCAAGCGAGGCTGCCGTGGACGATGAGGGGGATGCGGCGCAGGGTGCCGTCGATAAGCACTACGCAGCAGCGGATGCACTGATCGCGCACGGGCGTGTGGAGGAGGCCTTCGACGGGCTCATCGCGGCGATCACCCAGGCCGAGGGTGAGGAAAAGGCGGCCCTCAAGGACCGCCTCATCGAGCTTTTTGGCATGTACGAGACCACTGACCCGCGCGTGTTGGCGGCGCGGGGCAAGCTGGCCTCGGCGCTGTACTAGCGCTCGCTATCCAGCCGGTACCACTGCGCGGACAGCGCCGGGATGTGCAGCGTCGTGGAGTAGGGGTAGCCATCCCAGGCGCTGTCGGTGGCATCGAAGCCGCTTCCGATATCGTTGCCCGCGCCCTCATAGGCGCCGGCATCGGTGTTGAGGAGCAGCGACCATCGTCCGGCCTCCGGCACGCCGAGGGTATAGGCCTGCTGGGAGGAGCCACCGAAGTTGAATACGCAGAGCAGCTTCTCGCCCTTGTCGCCGGTGCGGTAGAAGGCGAGGATGTTATTGTCCGCGTCGTCGGACTTGGCCCACTGGAAACCGGCGGGGTCGCTATCGAGCGAATAGAGCGCCGGTAGCTCCTTGTAGTTGGAGTTGAGATCGCGCACCAGCTGGTGCACGCCGCGATGGTATTCGCCTTCCCAGCCCTCCATGTTTCCCCAATCGATGGAGCGGTTTTCATTCCACTCCTGCACCTGGGCAAACTCCTGGCCCTGGAAGAGCAGGTTCTTGCCTGGGTGCGCCCACATGTAGGCGAGCAGGGTGCGTACGCCGGCGGCCTTGTTCCAGGGATCGCCCGGCATCCGGGTCCACAGGGTGCCCTTGCCGTGCACCACCTCGTCGTGGGAGATGGGCAGCACGTAGCGCTCCGAGTAGGCGTAGACCATCGAGAAAGTGATCTCGTTGTGGTGGTACTTGCGATGGATTGGGTCCTGCGCAAAGTACTCGAGGGTGTCATTCATCCAGCCCATGTTCCACTTCAGGGAGAAGCCGAGGCCGTCGTTGTAGGTCGGGGCGGTTACGCCCGGCCAGGAGGTGGACTCCTCCGCAATGGTGAGCACGCCGGGGAAGGTGCTGGCCACGGTGGCGTTGACTTCCTGCAGCAGCTGCTTGGCCTCGAGGTTTTCCCGGCCGCCGAACTGGTTGGGCAGCCACTCGCCCTCATCGCGGGAGTAATCCAGATACAGCATGGAGGCCACCGCGTCCACGCGCAGACCGTCAATGTGGAACTCCTTGCACCAATACAGCGCATTGGCGACGAGGAAGTTGCGCACCTCGGTGCGGCCGAAGTCGAACACATAGGTGCCCCAATCTCGCTGCTCGCCGCGGCGCCAGTCGGGGTGCTCGTAGAGAGCCTCGCCATCGAAGCGGGCGAGGGCGAACTCATCCTTGGGGAAGTGCGCCGGCACCCAGTCCACGATCACGCCGATACCGCGGGCGTGGAAGGCATCCACGAGGGCACGGAATTGATCGGGGGTGCCCCAGCGCGACGTTGGTGCGTAGTAGCCCGAGACCTGATAGCCCCACGAGCCGCCGAAGGGGTGCTCCGCCACCGGCAGGAACTCCACGTGGGTGTAGCCCATGTGATCGACATAGTCCACCAGCTCCACGGCGAGATCCTCGTAGGTGCGCCCCTGCTTCCACGACCCGAGATGCACCTCGTAGACGCTCATCGGCTCGGTCTGAGCATTGGAGCGCGCCCGCTTGGTGATCCAGGCATCGTCTTTCCACTCATAGGTGGATTCGGTGATGATCGACCCCGTCGCTGGAGGCACCTCCGCCTGACGAGCCATGGGATCGGCCTTATCGCGGCGGTAGCCCTCCTTGGTCTGGATGGCGTACTTATATACCTCGCCCACGCCGACGTTGGGGATAAACACCTCCCAGACACCCGAGGACCCGAGCGAACGCATCGGATACTGGGCCGGGTTCCACCCGGAGAAACTTCCCACCACAGCGACACCGATCGCGTTCGGCGCCCACACCGCAAAGGAGGTGCCGACCACCGGGCCCATCTCCGTGTCGATGGTGCGCACATGCGAGCCCAGCACCTCCCAGAGCCGCTCATGACGGCCCTCACCAATCAGGTACAGGTCCGTCTCGCCGAGCGTGGGCAGGAAGTGGTAGCCATCAGCGACAGTGATCGGATCCATCCCCGGCCACGTGACGCGCAGGCGATAGTCAATCGGCTCCGAGGACTCGAGCAGCATGGCGAAAATGCCATCCGTGGTGTGCACCGCCTCGTGGGTGCCGCCATCAGCAGTGAGGATCTCCACCTTCTCCGCGCCGGGCTGGCGGGTGCGGATCACCGCGCCGCTCGGGGTGGCGTGCCAGCCGTAGAAAGCATGGGGGTCGTGGTGCTGGCAATACCGCAGACGCTGCAAGTCGTGGTCGGGGATGCCGAGGGTGGGATCGTGAGGATCGAAGGGCATGGGGTGAGCTTTCTGTCGGATGGTCGGGTGTCTGAGCTACTACGCAGAAGAGTACGCGGTGTAGCGGATCGGTCTGAGAGCTATCGTGTCTGCGGCCGGATAGGCGGTGGGCACGTGCCCTTGCAAGGTGGCGCACGGCGCTGTGGGCTGGGGTGGAGCGGATGCTACGAAGGGGGAGGGGCATTAAGAAGCGGCGGTTCTCAGCGGCGCGAGCCGCTTATCGACGCCGTCTCGCTGCCACCCGCACTCTGATGCGTAGTGCTACCCGCCGCAGTCGGTGCCGCGCCGGGCATCGCAGCTGCCAGCCCTCAGTGCCGACGGTGGGACTAGAGGCGGTAGTCCTCGATGGTGCGCCACGCCAGTGCTTCGCGCCGGGCAGGGGGTACGTCGGGCAGCACGAAGATGTGCGCGACGTTCTCCCAGGGCTTGAGATTGACGTAGTTGGCGGCGCTCCAGGTGTAGCGGTTGCCGGTGATCTGGTCGGTGACCTCGAACTCGGCATCCCAGTCCTGGCCGATGGCCTCCATGTTGAGGTGTACGGTCGCTGCGTGCTCGTTCCACGGGTCGAGATTGACGATTACCAGCACGGTGTTCCCGGTGAGAGCGTCCACCTTGGAGTAGGCGATCATCTGGTCGGAGTCGATGTCGTGGAAGTGGATGGAGCGCAGCTGCTGCAGGGCGGGCTGCTCGTGGCGAATCCGGTTGAGGGTGGTGATATAGGGCTCGAGGGAGTCGCCATTGCGCAGTGCGGCCTCGAAGTCGCGGGGGCGCAGCTCGTATTTCTCGGAGTCCATATACTCTTCGCTGCCAGGGGCCACGGCCTCGCCTTCGTAGAGCTCGAAGCCGGAGTACATGCCCCACAGCGGGGAGAGGGTGGTGGCTAGGGTGGCGCGGATAGCGAAGGCGCCGCGGCCGCCTTCCTGCAAGGAGGCGTGGAGAATGTCGGGAGTATTGACAAAGAGATTGGGCCGCGAGATATCGGCCATGCGGGCAATCTCTTGGCCGAACTCGGTGAGTTCCTGCTTGGAGGTCTGCCAGGTGAAGTAGGTGTAGCTCTGCGAGAACCCTGCCTTGGCCAGGCCGTAGAGGCGCGGGCGGCGGGTGAAGGCCTCGGCGAGGAAGATCACCTCGGGGTTGGTTTCATGCACGGTGGCGATGAGCCACTCCCAGAAGTTGGTGGGCTTGGTGTGCGGGTTGTCTACGCGGAAGGTGGTCACGCCTCGTTTAATCCAGAACTTCACCACGCGCAGGACTTCGTCGTAGATGCCCTGTTGATCGTTGTCGAAGTTGAGCGGGTAGATGTCCTGGTACTTCTTGGGCGGGTTTTCCGCATAGGCGATGGTGCCGTCCGGCAGGACGGTAAACCACTCGGGATGATCCTTAGCCCAGGGGTGATCGGGGGCGCATTGCAGCGCCAAGTCGAGGGCGATTTCGAGGTCCAGTTCCTTGGCGCGGGCGACGAGGGCATCGAAGTCCTCGAGGGTGCCGAGCTGGGGGTGGACGGCGTCATGGCCGCCGTCGCTGGAGCCGATGGCCCAGGGCGAGCCCACATCGTTCGGCTCGGTCACCAGGGTGTTGTTGCGGCCCTTGCGGTTGATCTCACCGATGGGGTGGATCGGCGGGAAGTAGACGGTATCAAAGCCCATGGCCTTAATCCGCGGCAGTTGCTCCGCGGTGCTGGCGAAGGTGCCGTGCACGGGGGCGCCGGAGTCATCCCAGCCGCCGGTGGAACGAGGGAAGAGCTCATACCACGAGCTGACCAGTGCCTTGCGGCGCATGACCTCGACCTTGTGGGTGCGGCCGCGGGTGAGTAGCTCGCGCAGCGGGTGCAGGTCCAAGATGCCGAGGATGTCCTTCGAGAGTGCGGGCGCGACGCGGGCGCGGACCTCGGCGTCGGAGCGCAGCGTGGCGGCGACGTCGAGAAGCTGCTGCTGATAGGTCTTCGGCGCTTTCTTGGCGGCGCGCTCGAATAGCTGGGCGCCGGTCTCCAGATCGTTGGCCAGCTCGGCCGCGGACTGGCCGGCGTGGATTTTCGCGGTGACCGCGTGGCGCCAGGTGGCCATGGGATCGGACCAGGCGTCCACGCGGAAGCTCCACTGGCCCGGCACATCGGGCACGAAGATCGCGTGGTGCTCGTCCTGGTCGAAGGCATCGGCGCTCATCGGGATGCGCTTCATCTTCGGAGCCACGGAGGACTCTTTGGGTCCTTTAACGTTGAGGGTGGCGGAAATAGCATCATGCCCCTCGCGCCAGACGAGGGCGAAGACGGGAACGACCTCACCAACGACGGCCTTGGAGGGGCAACGATTCCCTGAGATGTACGGGCGGACGTCATCAATACCGAGTCTGCCAGTCACAATAGACACCACTTTCTCTCGCTCCGCGCCGCCTGAAAAGGGCTCGAGCGCGGGGCAGTTTTATATAGACGATTTTGTATAGACGATGCGACGTTGAACCCCAAGTCTACTGGCTTAGAAGGGGAATTACAGGGTGCTGCTTTTGGTATTTTGACCACAGTTATAGGTGATAGTGACCAGTGCTCGCCCCGCGCTCAATCGATCCCGCCACGCGCCACCGCAGCCGCTGGGGCACTGCTGGGGCGCAGCTAGGGCGCCGCAGGGGGAGGCCAGGGTGTGGCTCGCCCACAGCACTGCATTTTTCCGCCATGATGGAGGCTATGAGTTCCTCGCCTGTAGCCCCCACGGATCCGGACCTGCTGATCGATTTTCGCGATATTTCCTTCGTGCGCGATGGTCGCGCCCTCCTGGGCGATATCACCTGGCAGGTGGAGCTGGACGAGCGCTGGGTGGTGATCGGCCCGAACGGTGCGGGCAAGACCACCCTGTTCCGCCTGGCCGCCGCAGAAGCCTTCCCCACCAGTGGTGTGGCCTTTCTCATGGGCGAGCAAGTGGGCAAGACCGATATGCGTGATCTGCGCACCATGATCGGCATGACCTCCTCGGCGATCGGCACCCGCATCCCCGAGGATGAAAAGGTGGCGGATCTGGTGATCTCTGCCGGCTACGCCATTCTCGGCCGCTGGCGCGAGGCCTATGAGGAAATGGACTTCGAGCACGCCATCGACACCCTCGAGCAGGTGGGCGCCCTGCATCTGCGGGATCGCACCTGGGGAACGCTCAGCGAGGGCGAGAAGAAGCGGGTGCTCATCGCCCGCGCCTTGATGACCAATCCCGAGCTGTTGCTTCTCGACGAACCGGGCGCAGGCCTGGACCTCGGCGGCCGAGAGGACCTCGTGGGCTATCTCGGCGATCTCGCCATGGACCCCGATGCGCCGGCCACGGTGATGATCACCCACCACGTGGAGGAAATCCCCCGCGGTTTCACCCACGCACTGCTTCTCGACGAGGGCGGCATCGTCGCCCAGGGTCTCATTGATGATGTCCTCACCAGTGAGAACCTCACCACCACCTTCCACCAGCAGATCACCCTAGATCGCATCGACGGCCGCTATTTCGCCCGTCGCTCCCGCACCGGTGGGGCGCACCGCGCCCCGCGTTCCTAGGGCTACTACGCAGCAGAGTGATGGAGCGTCCCACCGCCCGCGATCTCTCCCAGGCCGCCCTGCGGCTGCCGCCGGGCCACACTCCGCCCACACCGCGGCTGGCGGCCACGGTGGTGTTAGTGCGCGACGGACAGGCCGGTCTTGAGGTCTATGCCCAGCACCGAGTGAACTCCATGCCCACCTTCCCCTCGGCCACGGTATTTCCCGGCGGAGGGGTAGACCGAGGCGACTATCTTTCTTCCGCCATGCACACTGCGCTGTGGCAGGGGCCGTCGCCTGAGCAGTGGTCGCACCGACTCGGAGTTACGCCGAGCCACGCCGCGGCGATTGTGACCGCCGCGGTCCGCGAACTCTTCGAAGAAACCGGCACGCTCATTGCCTTCGACGGCACGCAGGAGCTGCTGCGGCGGGCGGACAGGTTTCATCAGCAACGCCTCGCGCTCGAGGCCAAGCAGCTCGGCTTCGGCGATTTCCTGCACACCCAGCAGCTGCAGATAGCGTCCTCGCTGCTGCACCCCTTTGCCCGTTGGATCGGCCCTCCAGGCGCGGCGCGCAGCTTCGACGCTTTTTCTTTCGTGGTGGTCGCGCCGCGCGAACAGCGACCCGATGCGGTCTCTGGGGAAACCACGACGGCCGGCTGGTATCGGCCCCAGGAGCTGCTTGCACGGTGGGCTGAGGGGACGGTACAGCTCGTGCTGCCGACCTGGTCGAAGCTGCGGGTGCTCAGCGCCGTGGATTCTGTCGCCGCGCTCTGTGCGACGCTGCCAGAGGTAGACATGGAGCCGATCGTCGATAAGCCGGAATGCAACAGCTATTTCGGACGTGTGATCTCTGATGCGTAGTAGCAGTGAGGGCGGCAACTACACTGTAGGGCTATGTCCTTGAGCCCGAGCGAGGTGCATTTTCTCGCATCCCACGGTCCCGCCATCGCGCACTGGGCGCGGGAGCATGCCTGCACGAAGGCGAGCATGATCGCCGATCACGCCGCGGCCCGCGCGGAGTTCAGCGACTATGGTCGCGCCGTCGTTGAGCTGGTGAGTGCTCGCCGCTCTGCAGCGCAGAAGTTCCGCACTGGTGGCGAGGCGCTGCTGATGTGCCAAGAATCCGCCCAACAGGCCACCCCGTGGCAGGTGGCGGCCGCCCGCGCCGAGCGGCTACGGGCGCTGTGTGGAGAGCAGGCGTTGGTCACTGATGTCACCTGCTCGATTGGCAGCGAGGGCCTCGAACTCACCCACGCCGGGCTGCGCTATCTCGGTTCGGATCTCGATCCGGCGCGGGTGGCCATGGCGGCCCACAACCTGGCGCAGGGGTGGTGCGTGCGCGCCGATGCCCTCGCCCCGGTGGCGCCCGACGCCGATGTGGTGCTGGCGGATCCGGCGCGCCGGGCTGGCGGGCGGCGCATCACCAAGGTGCAGGATCTGGTGCCGCCGCTGCCGGATCTTCTGGCGGCCTATCCGGATACCCCTGTGGTGGTGAAGTGCGCCCCGGGTATCGACTACGCAGAATGGCCGGGGCTAGTAACCGTGGCGAGCGTGGCGGGGGCGGTCAAAGAAACCTGTCTCTATTCCGAGCAGCTCGGCGCGAGCGGCCGCGAGGCCTGGGTGATTGATGAGGCGGGCACGGTGGATCGCTACACCAGCGCCGAGGAGCCGCCGGAGGCGCCCGTGGGCGAGGTGGGCCGCTATATCATCGACCCCGATGGGGCCGTGGTGCGGGCGGGGCTGGTGCGCGCCTATGCCCAGCGTCATGGGCTGTGGATGCTGAATGAGCACATTGCCTATCTCACTGGCGAGCAGATCCCGCCGGGCGCGAGCGGCTTCGAGGTGCTTGAGGCCGTGCCATTGAAGCAGCTGCGGCAGGTGATGAAGCGGCGCGCGGCGGGAAGCCTGGAAATTTTGGTGCGTGGGGTGGATGTGGATCCCGATGTCTTACGCAAAAAACTGAAACTGCGTGGATCGCAGGCCTATGCCTGCGTGATCGCCCGCCTCGATCGGGGCGCGATGGCCTTTGTCTGCCATCCGCGGAAGCATTACGATGGTGTCCGCTAAGCAAATAGACAACAAAAGTGTGTTGAAATACTGCCCGAAGGAGATTGAACGAGCTCATGCCAGCATTGGTTGCACTGGTCAAGCACGTACCCGATACGTGGTCCACGAAGTCGCTCGAGGAGGATTTCACCCTCGATCGCGAGGCTGCGGATGAGGTGATCGATGAGATCAACGAGTACTCGGTGGAACAGGCACTACGCATCAAAGAGGCGCACCCCGATGCCGGCTTCCGCGTGGTGGCGCTGAGCATGGGCCCCGAGGGCGCCGAGGAGTGCCTGCGCAAGGCTCTCGCCATGGGTGCCGATGACGCGGTATTGCTTGTCGACGATTCTCTGGCGGGCTCCGACACGATGGGAACAGCCTGGGCGCTGCATAACGCGATCAACACCATCGACGATGTGGCGCTCATTATTGCTGGTAATGCCTCCTCTGATGGGCAGATGGGCATGATCCCGGGCATTCTGGCGGAGTATCGCCAGCTCCCGGCGCTGACCATGGTGGCGGATGTGGACGCCGATCCGGAGGCAGGGACCGTGCAGGCCACGCGCACCGACCACCAGGGAAGCTACGAAATGAGTGCCTCCTACCCAGCTGTTGTCTCCATCAGTGAGCGCGCCGCGAAGCCGCGCTTTCCTAACTTCAAGGGCATTATGGCTGCCAAGAAGGCCGAGATCACGCGGATCGATCTAGCCGCTATCGGGGTGGATCCCTCCCAGGTGGGCGTGGCCCACTCCGCCACCGTGGTGCAGTCCGCCACGCCGCGTCCGGAGCGCGGCTCCGGCCAGATTGTCCGCGACAACGGTGACGGTGCGAAGGCCATCGCCGATTACCTGTCCTCCGAGGGCCTGCTCTAAAGCGCAGTCAGAAAGGCGTAGTGAACAACAATGACGTACGTACTTGTCAAGCATTCCAATGGTGAGCTCGACGCAGTCACGGCCGAGCTGATTAGCGCTGGCCGCCAGCTCGGCGAGGTCTCGGCGGTGGTGGTGGGCACCCCCGGTACCGCCGAGGATTTTGCCGCCCAGCTGGGGCAGTGGGGCGCGGAGATGGTGATCGCTGCCGAGTCGGACTCCGTCACCGAGCGGCTCATCATCCCCGAGGTTGATGCCCTGTCGATGCTCGCCGCGGGCCAGCCCGGCCCGATCGTGGTGGCAGCCGGGGTAGCTGGATCTGAGATCGCCGGGCGGCTGGCGGCGCGTGTCGCCTCGGGCGTGCTCAACGATGTGGTGGCGATCAACCCCGATGGCACCGCATCGCAGTCTATCTTCGGCGACCAGTACTCGGTGACAGCCGCTGTGGGCGGCGAGAGCCCGATCTATGCGCTGCGCGGCGGCGCTATCACTCCAGACGCGGCACCGGCCGCTGGGGCGCTGGCCACTATCGATCTGCCCGACTCCTCGCCGCTGGATGCTCAGGTCCACTCCTTCATCCCCACCGAGCGTGGGGATCGTCCGCAGCTCACCCAGGCGCCTGTGGTGGTGGCCGGTGGGCGTGGCCTGTCTTCTGCCGATGGCTTTAAGGCTCTGGCCGAGCCGCTGGCGGATCTTTTCGACGGTGCGGTGGGGGCGACCCGCGACGCAGTGGACGAGGGCTTCTACGACGGCAACTATCAGATCGGCCAAACCGGTGTGACTGTCTCGCCGGATCTGTATATCGGCCTTGGTCTCTCCGGTGCCATCCAGCATAAATCCGGTATGCAGACCTCCAAGCGCATCGTAGTGATCAATAGCGATGAAGACGCCCCGATCTTCGAGATCGCGGACTTCGGCGTGGTCGGCGATGTCGACGAGGTGGTGCCGCAGCTGATCGAGGAGATTAACAACCGTCGCGGCTAGAACAACCCCTTCACCCGTGCCCTTCACTTGGGGGTAGCGGCAGGCGCGGGTAGGGAGTACGGAATGGGGCTCTACTGCGTAGTAGCACGACCGGATGTAGGAGAAGCCATGGAAGCAATGAAGCGCATCTATCTGGACTACGCAGCAACAGCACCGCTGCGCGACACCGCTCGCCAGGCGTGGATCGAGGCCTCGGGGGCGCTCAACCCCGGCGGGCAGTACAGCTCGGGGCGGGCGGCGAATGCGCTGCTGTCCGAGGCGCGTGAAACTATTGCCGAGTGCCTCGATTGCGAACCCATCGAGGTGATTTTCTGCAGTTCGGGGACTGAGGCAGACAATCTGGCCGTCGCTGGGTTTGCGCAGGCCCAGCCCGAGCTGCCCGTGGCGAGTAGCCCGATCGAGCACCCAGCTGTGCGGGAGGTCGTGGCTCGCCGCGAATACGAATATTTCACCGTCAGCCCCGGCGGCGCGGTGGAAGAAGACTCCATCCGCTCGGTGCTGTCCACACCGCACTCGGTGGCCACGATGATGTTGGCCAATAACGAAACCGGGGTCGTGCAGCCAGTAGAAACTCTGGTGGATGCAGCCGCGGCGGTGGATACGCCCGTGCATATCGACGCCGTCCAGGCGGTGGGGCACATCCCAGTGAGTTTCCGTGAGCTCGGGGCACACACCCTGGCGGCGAGCGCGCATAAATTCGGCGGTCCTCGCGGGGTGGGTCTACTCCTCGCGCGACGCTCGCCGGCGCCGCAGCCGATTCTGTGTGGCGGCGGGCAACAGCGCGGTATCCGCCCCGGCACAGTAGACGTGGCGGGGGCAGTGGCCACGGCTGCGGCTGTGCGGGAGGCGTGCGCGGAGATGAGCGTCGAAAAGCAGCGCCTAGAAGATTTACGGGAGCGACTACGCAGTGGACTTCGGGGCTCCATCGAGAATGTGCTCATGCATGGTGAGGGGCAGCAGCTCTTGCCGGGGCATCTGCACTTCAGTGTGCCCGGGGCGGAGGGCGATAGCTTGATCATGCTCGCCGATAGTGCCGGGATCGAGTGTGCCACGGGCTCGGCGTGCGCGGCCGGGGTGAACCGCGCGAGCGAGGTATTGCTGGCGATGGGGGTATCCGAGGCGGATGCGCGCTCGGCGGTGCGTATGACGCTGGGGCGCACCACGCGCGAGGAGGATATTGTGCGCATCGTGGAGGAGTTTCCGCGGATTGTTGAGGTGGCTCGCGTCGCCGGAATGTGCTGAAGCAGAGCGGCGGTGCGGGCCGTGTGCCGTGCGACTGGGCGTCCGCGCGGCCGTTTAATGGAATCGGTTTCCAATAGTGTAGTGTGATGGGCCATGAGTTCACCTATCACACCTGCTGCCACGACCCCTGTCACCGTATTGTCGGGGTTTTTGGGGGCGGGCAAAACCACGCTGCTCAATCACCTGCTGCACGATGCCCGCGAGCGAAAAATCGCGGTCATCGTCAACGACTTCTCCGAGATCAACATCGACGCCGACCTCATCGCCAAGGGCAGTCACCTCGAGCGCGGGGAGGAGCGCTTCGTGGAACTATCCAATGGCTGCATCTGCTGCACACTGCGTGAGGATCTCGTGGATAGCGTCGGCGAGCTAGCCCGCTCGCGGCGCTTCGATCACATCGTCATCGAATCCACTGGTATCTCCGAACCGATGCCCGTGGCGGCCACGTTTGAGTGGACCTTTGACGATGGCACCCGCCTGTGCGATGTCGCCCCCATCAACTCGATGGTCACGCTCGTGGACGCCTCCAGCTTCATCACCCAGCTGCAGCGGGGCGCCAGCTTCGACGAAAACGACGAGCGCACCATCGCCGATCTGCTCGTGGAGCAAACAGAATTCGCCGATCTCATCCTCATCACCAAAACCGATATCGCCGGCGAAGCCGCAACTGGGGCCACTATCGAGGCGGTGCGCGCGATGAACCCGCGGGCGCGTATCGTGCCCGTGACCCACGGCGAGATCGCCGCCGACGCCATCCTCGACTCCGCCCTCTACGACGTCCAGACCGCGGCAACCTATCAGGGCTATACCGAGGAGCTTGCGAATCCGCACACGCCCGAAACCGAGGAGTACGGGATTTCCTCTGTGGTCTTTCGCGGGGATCGCCCCTTTGATCGCGAGCGCTTGGTACAGGCACTACGCAACACAACTGGATTGGTGCGTTCCAAGGGGCATTGCTGGCTCGCCGACCGGCTCGAGATGGCCCACGTGTGGAGCCAAGCCGGGCCCAACCTCACCATCCAGCCAGCCGCGCCCTGGGCGAGCGCGGGGGTGGCTCCCTCCAATGAAGTCGTGCTCATTGGGGTGAATTTCGATCAGCGTGCGGCCCTGCAGGCCTTCGAGGAGGCTATGCTCACCGATGAGGAGGCGCGGGCGCTGGTGCAGGTATAACTGCCGCGGCGGCCGTGGCAGTAGCGGTGTGCTCGGGTGAGGCTAGCTGAAGTCGCATCGAGCGGGAACGATGCTGCTGCGTAGTACATCGGGGTCAGGCAGCGCCCGATCGGAGGCCACCACCACCGCGTTGGCGGTACGGGCAGATCCTGATTTCAACACAGCGGCGGGAGCGATAATCCCGGTGTGCGCGAAAAACTCGTCGAGCACTAAACGTTCGGCCCGCGCCGCACCGGAGGTGTTGGCGATGTAGATCCCGTCCGCGCTCAGGCTGCGGTGCACGTTGTGCGCGAACTCGCGCTCGGTGAGGGCTGCGGGGACAGCACCGCCGGCGAAGCAGTCCCGGATGATAACGTCGCGCGATTCCGGCCGGAAGGATGCGGTGGTGGCGGAGGCCTCGCCGACGCGGATTTTCACCTGTGGGGCGCGCGGGATGTCGAACCATTCTCGCACCTTCTCGGCGAGCACTGCGTCGTATTCCACCACCGAGTTACGCGAGCGCGGATACACGTCCGCGAAGTAGCGCGGCAATGAGCAGCCGCCCCCGCCTAAGTGCGTGATGCGCAGCCGCTGCGGATCGAGGTGCGCCCGCACATGCGTGTCGACGCAGGCCGCAATCCATTGCATGTAATCGAAAGCGAGATAGCGCGGTTCTCCGATGACGAGGTGCGAAGAGGGATGGCCATCAATATAGAGCCACCAGCCGTTCTCGAACTTCAACGTCGCCTCGCCGTAGCTGAGCTCATAGCGTCCAGCACGAGCCTGCGAGCTGGTTCTCGGATGCTTCTCGGAGCGGGAGCGGTTGCGGCGTGCCATATCAGTCCTTAGGTGGTCGGTGGGGTAGTCGAGCAGGTGGCTGCGTGGTCCTCGGGCGGTTGCTCGAGATTGTCGATTCCCATCAGTTCGCGGAATAGGTGCGACTTCACCATGATCTCCTCCCATTCCGCAGCCGGGGTGGATAGGGCTGTGATCGCTCCGCCTACTCCGAAGCTCACCCTGGTGCCCCTGATGACAAAGGAGCGGATCACCATGGCGAGATCGATGGCGCCGCTGCTACTGAGATAGCCGAGCGCCCCCGAATAGATCCCACGCGGGGCGCCTTCGAGCTGGTGAAGGATGTTCATCGTCGATATCTTGGGCGCGCCGGTCATGGAGCCACCGGGGAAGCAATCGCGCACGAGAGAGAGGGCATCGTCTCTACTGCGTAGTAGCCCAGAGACAGTAGAGACCAACTGGTGCACGCTCGGGTAGCTTTCAACGTCAAAGAGTTTCTCTACCGTGATCGAGCCTGGCTGGCAGTGGCGGGTGAGGTCGTTGCGTACCAAATCAACGATCATCAAGTTTTCGGCTTGCTCTTTTTCCGTGTGCAGCTCGGCGGCTAAAGCGCGATCGATGGCGGGGTCGCTGTCGCGGCGTCGGGTTCCCTTGATCGGTTTCGATACCGCCCGGCCTGAGGCGTCGATGCTGAGCATCTTTTCTGGCGAGCAGGACAGGATCTGCACGTCGGGAAATTCGAGCAAGGCCGAATAGGGGGCGGGGTGGCGGCGTCGTAGATAGTCGAAGGCCGCGCACACATCCAGCTCGGCCTCCACCTCCAGCTGCGTAGTCAGACACACCTCATAGGTGTCGCCGTCGAGGATATGGCGTTGCGCCTGGACGATTGTGTCCATGTAGGTGGCGCGATCGTCGCGGATACGCGGCGGCGAGAGCAGTGTCACCGGCGGGCGCGAGGGCGCCTGGCTGGGCTGGGCCGCAGGGGGCTGTTCGGCGGGGAGGGGAGGAAGCGCGGAGATGGCGTCGATAAGCGACTGTTCGAGACCACCGCGGCCGAGCAGATGCATCTGGCCCAGCTCGCGATCGACGACGACGCAGCAGTCCACCCACATCCACTGGCTGGCCGGATCGGACGAACGGGCCGTGGTGGCGGCGTCGGGGTCGTGCGTGGGCGTCTCGTAGTCGAAGTAGCCCACCCAGCCGAGCGTGAATGCTCCCAAATCTGGGGCGTCGCGGTCGATGTGCACGGTCGGCATGCTGGGCGCATCGTCGAAACCGAAGGACTCCACCCGGGAGCCGATGCCAAGATAGCTGAAGCGGTCGGCGGCGGCGCTGAGCCACATGGAGGCTGATGCGTAGTAGCGCGCCCACTGGCGGACTACGCAGTAGAGCTCCGACTCCTCGACGAGATGCGCGAAAGAATGAATCTGCGCCTGGCAGCCGGCATGCTCGGCGGCCAAGTGCAGGAAGTTATCGAGAATCTGCAGCCCCGCGTCCGTGCGAATCGACTCGGGATGAAACTGCACACCCCACTGCGGCAGACTGCGATGCGCGATCGCCTGAATCACCCCATCACTGGAACGGGCCAGCACCTCCACGCACTCGGGTAGGCGGGTAATCGCCAGCGAATGATAGCGCGTCGCTGCGCAGTCCTGCTCCACGCCACGAAACAGCGGATGGTCGGTGTGGCTGATCGAGTCGACCCGCCCGTGCATCGGCTCCGGGGCGTGGCGCACCTCGCCGCCATGGACCACCGCCATCGCCTGGGCGCCCAGACAGATCCCCAGCACCGGAATGCCCCGAGCCGTGGCCGCCTCCAGCGCCGCGCTGGAACACCCCAGCGCCGTCGGATCGTGCGGACTGCCCGGGCCCGGCGATAAGACGATCGCGTCCACTGAGTCGAGCGGGGGCAGCGGAGCGCTGTTGCGTAGTACGGTCACACTCGCGCCGAGACGGTGAAAGTAGTCAACGAGGTTATAGGTGAACGAATCGACATTATCGATCAACAGAACCTTCATGGGCCTTAATCCTAGAAGCAGCCGCCCACCCCGGCCGACGTGCCCCGCGCATCCGCCGCCAACTACGATGAGGCCTCACATGACCACCGCCGGTAAGGAGGAGCATGAACCAGCGACCGCAGGGGCATTTCACCACCTTCCTCAACACCCGCCCTATCCGCGGCTGGCAGCATCACCTGCACCGCCTGCACCGCGATGCCCGCGCTTTCGGCAGCTGCCTCGACATGCCCCTCTCGCTTCTCGACGCCACCCTCCAGCCCCATCTCGCCGCCCTGCCCAGTGATCCCTGCGTGGTGCGGATCACCGCCTATAAGGACACCGTCGAGGTGAGTACCCGGGAGCTGCCGGCCCGCTGCGGGGCGCCGATCAACCACGTGGAAGAAATAACGTATCGGCGCTACTACGCATCAGAGAAACACACCGATATTCAGCCCGTCCGAGAACTCGTCGCTGCTGCCCGGTCACGTGGACACGACGACATTGTTTTCCGCTGCCCGGAGACAGGCGAACTCACCGAGGGATCTTTTTGGTCCCTGGTAGTGATTCGCGGCGGCCAGGTCCGCATCCCCGCCAGCCCAGATATTCTTCCCAGCACCACCGTCGCGCTCTTGCGGGAGCAGACACCGCAGCTGGGATGGCAGCCTGAGCATGTCTTCCGGCTCTCGGACTATGACGGTGCAGTCGCCCTCAACGCGGTGCATGGGGTCCGTCAGATCGGCGCGGCACGTAGGTCTGCGCAGCAGATGATCGACACGCTGACACGGCAGTGGCAGCACCCACCCAGCTAGGGCTTTGGGGCGTATCTGGCAGCGTGTCCGGCGGTCGCCGCTGCTGGAGGGGAATACCTACAGCCACTCTGATGCGTAGTAGCAAGCCGCGCCTGTTAGGATGAGGCCTCGTTTAACACTGGCGCCACGCCCCGGCGCCGCACAGGAGTACACCAGCGCCAGCGCCAGCGACCCAGCGGCGCCGCCGGCCCTAACTACAGTCTTCGCGTCCACGGGCGTGGGGAGCGCAAAAGGAGGAGATCGAGCAGTGCGGGTTCTCGCAGCGATGAGTGGTGGGGTGGATTCTGCAGTGGCCGCTGCCCGGGCGGTCCGGGCGGGCCATGAGGTTATTGGTGTGCATTTAGCGTTGTCCCGCGATCCGCAGTCGGTTCGCGAGTCCTCGCGCGGGTGCTGCTCTTTGGAGGATTCGGCGGATGCGCGCCGGGTGTGCGATAAGTTGGGCATTCCTTTTTATGTGTGGGATTTCTCCGATCGCTTCAAAGAGGATGTGATCGATGATTTCATCGATTCCTATGCGGCCGGTGAGACCCCGAACCCGTGTCTGCGCTGCAACGAGAAGATCAAGTTTCGAGCCTTGCTCGAGCGGGGTGTGGCGCTGGGCTTCGATGCGGTTGTCACGGGGCACTACGCACAGCTGACCCAGCCCAGCGATGGCGGCGACGGCTATCTGCGGCGTTCTGTGGACCCAGATAAAGACCAGTCCTATGTGCTGGGTGTGCTGGGCATCGAGGAGATCAAGCGCTGCATGTTCCCAGTTGGTGATACTCCCAAGCCGCAGATCCGCGAGGAGGCGAAGGAGATGGGATTCGCTGTCGCCTCCAAGCCGGACTCCTATGACATTTGCTTCATTCCCGATGGCAATACCCAGGCGTTTTTGGGCAAGCACATCGGGGTGCGCCCGGGCGCGATCGTCGACCAGGAAGGCGCGGTGTTGCGCCAGCACTCCGGGGTGCACGGGTACACCATCGGCCAGCGCAAGGGCCTAGATATTAAGGCCCCGGCCGCGGATGGGCGACCGCGCTATGTCACCGATATCGACGCCTCCACGGGCACCGTGGTGGTTGGTCCGCGCGAGGCCCTCACCGTCACCCGCATCGAGGCCGATCGGGTGAAGGTGCTCCACCCAGACATGGAGGGCGTGTTCGACTGCGAGGTCCAGGTTCGGGCGCATGGCGGCGTCGTGGCGGCGCGCGCGCAGGTGGATCGTGACGCCGATCGGCTCGTGGTGGACTTGCAGGAGCCGTTGCGCGGCGTCGCTCGCGGCCAAGCCGCCGTGCTCTACCGCCCCGATCCCGGCGGCGATATCGTGCTCGGCTCCGGCACTATTTGTGGGACGGGTCGATAATGGTTGCCTACTCTGTCGGCCCCATGCCTGGGCTTTCGCTTATCGACGCCGCCTCCGTGATCGCAGGCGAAACCGGCGATCACCGGTCCATCCCGCAGCTACCGCAGCGCGGTATAGGTTCCGACGCTATCGGCCGCACTGCCAGTCTGTTCGAGGGGCTGCAGGTCTCCCGCGGCCCGCGTTCCTGGCGCATGGATGCGCGTCCCCAGATCGCCAGCCGCCGCATACTCGACCGCACCGAACGGGACTTGGACGAGCTGGAATCCTGCTGGGGCACCGGCGTCGGCGGCGTCATCAAAGAACAGATTGTGGGCCCGTGGAGTCTGGCTGCCTCCATCGAGCTCAGCAATGGCCAGCTCCTCCTCCGCGACCCTGGGGCCATGCGCGATCTCAGCGCCAGTCTGCACGAAGGCATCACCCGCCACATCGCCGAGCTTCGGCGACGCTACTACGCATCAGTGTGGCTGCAAATCGATGAGCCGCTTCTCGCGCCCATTCTGCGCGGCACCCTCACCCCGGCGACCACCTTGGATCCCATCCCAGCGATCCACCGCGATGAGCTCACCCCGGCGCTGGCTGCACTCGGCTCCAGCGCCGACCGTCGTATCCTGCACGTTCCCAGCCTCTCCCCGGATCAGATCAGGGTGGGCATGCATCTCGACACGATCCTCAGCACCGCCACTGGCTGGGATACCTCCACGAAAGATGCGCTCGCCGAGTCGATCGAGCAGGGCACTAGCCTCGGGCTGAGGCTGGTGCGTAGTACAGATCATGTCGACGAACTCGGGGAGTGCCCCCGCGCCCGCGCCCAGGAGGCTGCCGCGCTCATCGATGAACTGGCGCTGCCACGACACGTCCTCGTCGATTCGGTGGATATCGCCCCGGCAGAGGATCTCAGCCGGGGCGATCTGCTCAGCGCGGCGCGCGCACTGAAGACGGCCCGCGTGGTGAGCGAGATGCTCAGTCGAGACGCCGGGGATCTCTAGGCGGCAACAGCGCACAGTTGGGCGAGGGGATGTGTGCGGGCGAGGTGGCGTCGATAAGCGCTGCGCAGGCGAGGGAGAACTCGGATGCGGTGCAGTGAGCTAGGATTAGCAGCGCATCGATCACCTGCCGATCCAAGGAGAAACGTCGTGCGCCGAGAAGAAGGCGAGGAGCTGGATCCAGATTCGCTCCCTAAAAACAAATACGGCTTGCCGGACTTCACTGGAGACGATCGCTCCAGCACCATCATCGGCATCGTCGTCTCTGTGATTTTCCTAGCCGTGATCGCGGCGGCGATTATTCTCTAAGCCCGCTTCTGCGGTGCTCGGGAGGGATATGCGCCGCCGCGTCTACGGATTGTGTGTCTAGCCTCGCATGGGCCACACGGTCGACACCGTGGAGGAGTCCTTGCCGCGGCTATCGAGGTATTTCTTCAGACTCGATTGTTGCTCGTAGTACCACACGGCCTGCTGTTCCATAAGCTCATCGGCGTCCATCTGCGCCAGCTCGGGCCACATGCGCAGCTGCTTCCACGCGATGCGCGCCGCGGCGAGGGCATCGGCGGTGGCTTCGTGGGCGTTGTCGAGTCGCACCCCATAAAACTCGCACAGGCTGCCCAGGGTGCGCCGGCCCTTGCGATAGGGATCTTTGGCTTTGTCAATCACATACGGGTCATAGACCAGGCCTTTAATGACGAAGTCTTGGGAGCGTTGGCGCAGAATCGTCAGGTCAAAGGTGCCATTGAAGACCACGAGGCTTTGGCCATCGGACCAGCCTTGATAGATCCGGTCGATGGTCTCACGCAGAACCTCATCGTGCGGGCGGCCATGCTCGCGGGCATAGTCGGTGCTGATTCCGTGCACCTTCGTCGCGGCTTCCGAAATCGGCACGCCTGGATCGGCGAGTAGCTCCAGCGGCTCCACCGAGCGCCCCTTGATGGAGACGATCGCGGAGGTGACAATGTGCGCCTCCATGGGGTCATTGGTGGTGGTCTCAAGGTCGAAGGTGAGCATGTTCTGCGGATCGAAGTGGTTCATGGTTACTTAGCTTAAACTGCGCACCGGACACTAGGTCGCCACGTGCGGTTCGGGCTGGACGCGTGACGACGCCATCTCGCGCAACTCTAATGCGTAGTAGCACCACAATCCTGCGGGTGGGCACGCGCTAAACTGTCGGATTGTGACTACAGACGATCTGCGCAAAAAGTGGGACGAGCTGGCGACGACTGTGCGCCATCACCGCGAGAAGTACTACAACCAGCAGCCAGAGATCTCGGATGCAGAGTTTGATCAGCTTTTTCGTGCGCTAGAGACCCTGGAGGCTGAGCACCCCGAGCTGCGGGTGCCGGATTCGCCGACCCTGCAGGTGGGCGCGCCGGTGTCGGAATCGTCGAGCTTTGCCAATGTCACGCACCTCGAGCGGCTGTATAGCTTGGATAATGTGTTCGCGCTCGATGAGCTGCGGGCGTGGCTGGAGCGCACTCCGGCGTCGGAGTACCTCACAGAGCTGAAAATCGATGGCCTGTCGATCGACTTGGTGTATCGCCAGGGCCAGCTGGAGCGCGCTGCCACCCGTGGCGACGGCCGGGTGGGGGAAGATATCACCGCCAATGCCAAGGTGATCGAGGACATTCCGCATCAGCTGCAGGACAGCGCGGAGTATCCGGTGCCCGAGCTGGTCGAGATCCGCGGCGAGGTGTTTATCGCCATTGAGGACTTCGCCGACGTCAATGCCGCGCGGATCGCAGAAGGCGGCAAGCCCTTTGCTAATCCGCGCAACGCCGCGGCCGGGAGCCTGCGGCAAAAAGACACCGCGGCGGTGCGGCGAAGGAAACTACGCATGGTCTGCCACGGTATCGGCGCCCGCGATGGCTTTAGCCCCGCCTCCCAGCTTGAGGCCTATGAGGCGATGACGGCCTGGGGGTTGCCGACCTCGCCCTATACCACCACGGCGAGCAGCACGAAGGAGATCATCGCCCAGGTCAATTACTGGGAAAAGCACCGGCACGACGCCGTGTTTGAGCTTGATGGTCTGGTGGTGAAGGTCAATAATCTGCAGCAGCAGCGCGATTATGGTGCGACATCCCGGGCGCCGCGCTGGGCGATCGCCTATAAGTACCCGCCGGAGGAAGTAACCACGACGCTCATCGATATTCGGGCGAGTGTGGGCCGCACCGGGCGTGTCACCCCGTATGCGGTGATGGATCCGGTGTTCGTGGCCGGTTCGACGGTGAGCATGGCCACCCTGCACAACCCCGAGGAGGTGGCCCGCAAGGGCGTTCTCATCGGCGATACCGTGGTGATTCGCAAGGCCGGCGAGATCATCCCGGAGGTATTGGGCCCGGTGGCCGATACGCGTGATGGCAGCGAGCGGGAGTATATCTTCCCCACGCTCTGCCCTGAGTGCGGCACGCGACTGCGCCCGGCTAAGGCCGATGACGCTGATTGGCGTTGCCCCAATACCCGCTCGTGTCGCGGTCAGCTCACCGGCCGGCTGTCCTATCTGGCCTCGCGGAGCGCCTTCGATATTGAGGCTCTCGGCGAGAAGGGTGCCCAGGATCTGATCGACCGGGGGATTCTCCGCGACGAGGCGAGGCTTTTCGATCTCAGCGAGGAGGACCTGCGCGCCTCTGCCGTCTATACCACCTCCACCGGCGCGCTCAACGCGAGCGCCAAAAAACTCTTGGACAATCTCGCCGCCTCCACCGGAGTTGAGCTCTGGCGGGTACTCGTGGCGCTATCTATTCGCCACGTGGGCCCCACCGCCGCTCGGGCGCTTGCCCAGCATTTCGGTTCTATCCCAGCGCTTTTCGACGCTCCCCTGGAGGAGATCGCCGAAGTCGAGGGAGTAGGCCACACGATCGCTGAATCGATCGCCGACTGGTGGCAGGTGGACTGGCACCGGGCCATCGTGGACACGTGGGCCGCGAGCGGGGTGACCATGGAGGAAGATATCTCCGAGCAGGCGGAGCTGCCGCAGTTGCTGGAGGGCATGAGCATCGTGGTCACCGGCACCCTAGAAAACTTCACCCGCGAAGAAGCAAAGGACGCCATTGTCGCGCGCGGCGGCAAAGCGGCGTCCTCAGTATCGAAAAAGACCACCTATGTGGTGGCTGGGGAGAATGCCGGATCGAAGGAAACCAAGGCCCGAGATCTCGGCCTTGAGATCCTCGACGAGGCGGGCTTTATGCAGCTTTTAGGATTGAGCCAATAACGTGGCCCACGTTGCCGAGGTGCTCGACCTCGCTGGAGAGGAAATCGGGGCCGCCGGGGCGGCCCACCACTAGCAGCAAGTCAGTCTCGCCCAGCGGCACCACCGCTAGCGAGGCATCCAAGAGGGCCCAGCGTTCCGGAACCCATGTTTCTTCCTCTGGGTCGAGCAGGCGGGCGGAATGGACGTTGATCTCCGGGAGGTTGCCGTCGTCTTCTGGGGCGGCAGTGGAGGCGGCCACCCGCCCAGCGGGCCCGAGCACAATGGCCCACCCAGAGGTCATGGTGCGGGGGATGACGTCGACAAGCTCTTTCATGGCTACCTCGATCCGCCTAGAGTTCTCGGCGACAGCAGCCAGCATCTTGATCTGGCCGCGGCGATCGACCACGCCCGAGAAGGGGCGCAGCGAATCGATGATCACACCGGGGATTTCCTGCGCGGCGGAGACGATGCTGTCTGGGAGCGTGCCAGAAGGCAAATCCACCACGATGTCATCCATAACGGTGCCGCTGTCGAATTGGTGCACAACATCCACCGATTGGATATTGCCACCAATGACACCGATCGCCTCAGCAAGCATGCCGAGACTGCCGGGCTCGTCGGGCAGGAGGACTCGTATTAGGTAGGACACACCGTTCATAGTAGCGACTTTTGTGATCTAGGCGGCAGGAGGTGGGGGTCGTGGGGCCGCATGGGGC
>NZ_PQMG01000002.1 GCF_008930665.1 Corynebacterium sp. 74A | reverse complement strand
CAGCGAAGCCCTTGAGCGCGGCGTTGATGGTCTCGGAAGAGGTGCAGTTGATGGCCGGGTAGGCGAAGCCGCCCTCCTTGGCCTTGGTCAGCATCTCGTTGTAGACCTCGGGGGTTGCAATTGGCATAAAACTCTCCTTATAAGACTGGAACGGGGTTAGAACTTATCCTCTTTTATTATGCCAAATTCTGGCATAATTTCCGTGGTGGCAATACTAAAATACACCACCGGATTGAAGATGATTTTCAAAAACCGCTGGCTAGGGGCATATCCTCACGGGAATAAAAAATTCGTGAAATTTGTCACGCCATTGGCTTTATTTATATAGCCGGCTAGCAGATGGTAGTTGTTACGGGTCCAAAGCGTCTGCTACCTGCATGGTTTCGCGCAGATCCAACAGTAAAACGGAGCGTCTCATTCGATTTTGGTCGAGGAAGCAAACCGTCGGTGGTTGTCGCGTGGTTGAATCGCAAAATAATCTGCAACGCTCTGGTGTGTATTACGCGCTTGAGGTCGGAGATTCTTTTTAGTTCGTATAGCATTTTCGATAGTGTGCTTGATCTGAAAATGTATCGACGGGCGGGACCGCGGTCCTCGCCATCATCTTCTAATTGATCAAGGTGCCACTCAAGTTTGCAGGACACCAAAGGGGTCAACAGCCTGAAGCCGTTGACCCCTAGTATCTTCTGGGCAAAGCATGCCCAGTTTAGTCACAGACAGATGGCCGTTTCGGAGTTCCCCCAGCTATTGAGCTCCTGGGTTGAGTCCAAGGATCACTTTGTCTTCTGGGGAGTGTCAGTTTGGCTGTGGAACCCCGCAGGCCTAGCTGTTAATTGAGGTAGAAGATGCGGTCGCGATTTTCTTCCATGTGCTTCGCGTTCCATTCGGCGCCGCCGTCGAGGTTAGCAGCTAGAAACACCGGTGCTTCGATACCGCGCTCGATGAGATGCTCAATAATGGCAGCGGAGAGTGAGTGAAGGATAGCCGTCGACGTCACGCCGGATGCGGGCGTAAACTTTTGTGGCACACCTTCGAGCGAGAGGACAGCGTCACCCGCATCCACCTGGTTGTCCAGCAAGATATCGGCGTGATCCTTCAACTTCGTACCGTCAGGCACACGAGAGGTAACTGCATCGGTGTATTTGGAAGAAGTTAAACCTACAACGTAAATGCCACGAGCTCGAGCCTCGCGGGCAATTTCGACAGGAACTGCGTTACGGCCAGATACAGAGACCACAATGAGGACGTCACCTTCGCGCAGCGGCGAATTGTTTAGGAGGACCTCACCGTAGCCGGGCATCTGCTCCATTTGCGACCCCAGCGTGGTCGGTCGCGTGGTGAGAGCTTCGATTCCGGGGCCGTACAGCGGGTTGATAAGCATCAGGCCGCCGGCGCGATAAACAATATCCTGTACTGGGAGGCTGGAGTGAGAAGCACCGAAGGCAAAGATGCGTCCACCGGAGGCTACCTTGTCAGCAATGACATGTGCTGCTTCATCAATGCTCTCGAGTTGGGTCGACCGAACTTTCTCAAGCAGGCTGGTTATCTGGTCGAAATAGTTGTTCGTCAGCTTAGACATAACGATGTAGTTTCCTTTCTAGAAACAATGTTCCGTGCTTAAGCGGCGCCGAAGAGCATGCCGATAAAGTGGATGATGATTGCGGGCACGATTGCGTCTGGCACGGTGAAGCCAAGGCCTTCCGCGCCGAGACCAGCGAGGTCTCCAAAGACCTGTGCCTGGTAGGCGAACGAGATGAGGATCCAGCCAAGGAAGCCCCACAGGAAGCCACCTAGCCATGCGGCAACTCGGCCACCGGTCGAGTTGGCGAAGATAGCTGCGGTACCGGAAGCGAAGAACGCCACGATCATTGACGGGATAGGCACGGGCCACCCCATTGCTCCACAGAGAGCCATACCGGCAATCTGGCCGATGAGGCCCGAAATCAGGCCGACGAGTAGGGCGTTAGGAGCGAAAGCGAAGAGAACGGGGGCGTCGAGCGCCGGAATAGCGTCAGGGATGACCTTCTTGGAAATACCCTCGAAAGCGGGCACAATCTCGCCGATCAGCATACGAACGCCGTAGAGCAGGACCAACATGCCAGCCGTGAAGGTCAGGGCCATCACGAGAGAGAAGACGATCCAGTTTTGGCCATCGGAGATGCCTCCATTGTCAGCCGGCGCCTCAAAAGCAGACACACCTGCAGTCGCAACGGCCAGGCTTGCGGAGACGAAAGATACGATCGTCATCACAATGGTCGTAGACACTGCGACGTCACGGAAGAACGATAGTTTTTCAGGTAGTTTCGTTTCTTCTGTGGACTTTTCCTTGTTGCCGATGACCATACCGAGGTAACCAGCGAGGACGTTGAGCAGGGTCTGTCCATGCGCGAAGCCAACGTCATTACCGCCAGTAACACGGCGGACGAAAGGTTGGGCTAGGGCAGGAGCCAAGGTGTAGTAGAAGCCGACCAAGATGGACGAGATCAGTACTGTTAGCCACGGGCTCCAGCCGAACTGGTAAATAGCTATGGTGAAGGCGCCCGCGTGAACCCAAATCATGTGCCCGGTGAGATACACATAGTGCCATGGGGTGATTCGGGCGAGTAGCAGGTGGAACATATAGCCAAACAGCATGGTCAGGCCGATTTCGGAGCCCAACGCCGTTACTGGCCCAGTTTGAACAGCTGACACCACCGCTTCGTCGAAGGTGACGAAGGTCTGGACATTCCCGGCTGGGAACGCCATCTCGAACATTGATTGGATGGGCGACAAACCGTTGACCAAGATGGTGGCTCCGCCACCAATGATCAGCAAGGACAATGCTGTCTTCACAGTTCCGGTGACGACCTCGCCAGCAGGCTTCCTCTGGACCAAGAGGCCGATCAAGGCGATTGATCCGACGATAATCGCTGGAATCTGGAACAGCTGCACCATGAAATCAACAAAGGTGCTCATGAGTACTCCTCATTTTCGAGAGCGGGAAGCTGCTTACTTATTCTGGAATTCCTCGACCGCAGCCATGACCTTGGTCTTGACCTCGTTCTTGTCGATGAGGTTGTCGATGAGGACGACGATTGCTTTCGTGCCTTCAACATTGCTGCGCATGCCCGTTGTCGTGACGACGATGTCAGAAGGTTGGGACTTGAAAGACCCTAGGTCGATGGCTTGTACCTTGGCATCGACGTTGGCCTCTTGGAGCATTGTTCGAACTTGGCCGGCGAGCATCATAGAAGTGCCGAGGCCCATGCCGCAGACGGTTGCGATGTTGATCATTGTGGATCTCCTTGTGGTTGTGGTGATTGAGCGTGAGGGTTACGTGTGGGTTTCCCTACTCGAATACTCGAGCTAATTCTTCGTCGGTCTCCGCTGCACGTGCTGCAGCGAGTAAGTCTTGATCCCCTAAGACAGCTGCCAAGGACTGGATCATTGCCATGTGCCCTTTCTTGTCCCCAGCCGCGAAGGAGATGAGCACGTCCACTGGATCGTTAGCTGGGCTGCCGAAATTAACCGGCTCAGCCAAGGTGACAACCGCAGTGCCTTTTTTGAGAACGCCACGGGCGCTCTTCGCATGAGGCATGGCTACCCCAGGCGTCAAAACCATGTATGGCCCAAACTCCTTGACGCCATCGATCATGGCTTGGGCATATTCTGCTGTAGCTATGCCGCTATCCTCGTAGAGTTTGCCGACCTCTCGGATGGCTTCCTCCCAGTCGGCGGCAGTCTTTCGTGCTGCCACTACGTCAGGAACGAATCCCATTGAGGCCCCTTTCCCAGCGCTGTATGCACTGTTGCTTGGATAACACTGAAATTATTGGAGTGAGCATAGCAACTCTCTCTCCGCTCAGCTTAGCCCCCAAAACGATCATGGTCAAGCATTTTCAATCATCTTGAATATGCTTTTCGATCATTTCCCTTGGGTGGGGGCACTGCTGGTGTGAATCCGCTGGTGATCGGGAAATTATGGCGCCTACAAGGGGGTATTGGCTTCTCGGGCGGCTGGGGTCCGGCGCATGATGTGGCTGCAGGGCGGGGGTTCGCCCTAGCGCTAAGCGGGGAATGAGCACGTCTGAGTGATTCGCGATGATTCTCTAGACAGGAAAACAATCATGTGCAATCATGAAGGTGTGTTTATTCGACACGCGGCCCGCCTCGCGTAGAGGCTGCGGTGCGGCGTGAACCCCGAAGGAAGGATCATGCAGTGAGTACTGTTCCCGGTTTCCACATGGAAGAGGAGCTGGTTAGCCAACCACAGTGTTGGCGTCGAGCCTTGGAGTTGGAGAACTCATTCCTGCCGAGCAATGGAGAACGCGCGGTCGTAATTGGCTGTGGCACCAGTTGGTTCATGGCCCAGGCCTATGCTGCTCTTCGCGAAAGCGCTGGTAAAGGGATTACCGACGCGTATACGGCTACGGAGGTGCGGACGAATCGTCCCTACGATGTGGCAATCGTTATTACCCGTTCGGGCACTACCAGCGAGGTCATTGAGTTCCTGAAGCACAATAAAGCTGCAGAGAACCCTATGCGAACGATCGCCTTGCTCGGCGCCCAAGATACTCCCGTAGCGGAGCTAGCTGACCACGTTGTCAACTTGTCCTTTGCTGATGAGCAGTCGGTTGTTCAAACCCGCTTCGCCACCACTGTGCTCGCTTTCCTGCGGGCCAGCATTCAGGGAAGCAGCGTTGTGAACAAGGCCGCCGATCAGGCGGAGAACTATCTCGCGACCGACCTGGAAGATGAGCTCGTAGATGCCGAGCAATACACATTCCTTGGAGCGGACTGGGCTTTGGGTGTGGCCACCGAGGCTGGTTTGAAAATGCGGGAATCCTGCCAAGCGTGGACTGAATCCTACAACTCGATGGAATACCGTCACGGACCTATTGCCATCGCTGGTCCAGGTCGCATCACGTGGCAGTTCGGTGAACGTCCCGAAGGCCTAGCGGACCAGGTTGCTGCGACTGGGGCAACGTACATCCACACCGGCAATGACCCTATGGCGGATTTGGTCCGTATTCACCAAATCGCGCTAGCAACGTCCCGCGTTCGTGGGCTCGATGCCGACCATCCGCGCAACCTCACTCGCTCCGTCATTCTCAAGTAGGACGGCTCGTTATGCATACCTCTCCCGCGGTGGTTGCCTTAACCCCGAATCCGGCCCTCGATGTAACTCTCACACTTCCTCGTTTGAAGAGCGGTTGCACTCATCGCGTAAGTCAGGGCAAGTATCAACTAGCGGGTAAAGGAGTCAATGTCGCAACGGTTGCGTCGGAGCAGGGGTATGACGCTGTAGCGCTGGGCCCATTATCCGACCGAGACCGTGATTATGCCGCCGCCCGGGGCTGGTTACAGCACTTAGACGCCGCAGGCGTTCAGCAACATTGGACAGATACGTCTGTTGCTATGCGGAGCACTTTTGCGGTGGTCGAAACAGAGGTAGGCGACGTTTCCATGGTGAATGAAGTAGGTGATTCCCATTCAGAGGAAACGTGGCACGGGCTGTGCGCCGCAGTCAAAGAGGAGCTTTCCGTGCGCCGCGGTAGCGTGCTTACGATCTCTGGATCGTGGCCGCCGTCAACGCCCGAGAGCCTTTTGCCTGCTCTGATCCGCATTGCCCATGAAGCCGATAGCACTGTGGTGGTGGATTGTGGTGGGCCCCAGCTTCTCAGTGCCGCTAAGGCGGGGGCGGACATTCTCAAACCCAACCTGGCCGAGTTGATCGAGGCCCTAGGTGGTGCTGCAGCCGACAACCCATTTGCGAGTGCCCAGCAATTACAAGAGCTGGGTGCAGGAGCGGTGGTGATATCGATGGGCGCAGAAGGTTTGGCCTACCGCGGGCGCGGCAGCTTCCGTGCTCGCACGGATCGTCCGCTTCGGGGAAACCCTACGGGGGCTGGCGATGCATTAGTGGCAGCACTCGCCACTGGCGTGCTCGATTCTTTGGATGTGAGAGAGCTGCTTGAGCGAGCAGTGCGCTATTCGGCTGCGGCGGTCCTCAATCCCGCTGCCGGGACAATCGGCGACCGCTGGAAGGAGATTGTCCCAATTATTACAGAACTGTAACAGCACTGCCGCATATCTATTCATTCTCACCCCCAACGCTCAGAGGAGTTATTCTCATGTCCCTAGTTTCTACTCTTGATTTGGTATCGCAAGCTGCGCAGCGCGGTACAGGAATTGGCGCTTTCAATGTGATTCATCTGGAAACAGCTGAAGGTCTTGTCAGTGCTGCTGAACGCGCTGACCTGCCAGTCATCCTCCAGTTTTCTCACAATTGCATCAAGTATCACAATGGAGATATCACGCCCCTTGGATCGGCGATGCTTGCTCTTGCTAAGGGATCCACGGCACAAGTTGCTGTCCATCTTGACCACTGTGAATCGGTCGATCTTGCTAAGCGAGCTGTAGATTTGGGCTTCACCTCAGTGATGTACGACGGCTCCACTCTTCCGATCGAGGAAAATATCGCATCGACCCAAGATGTCGTGTCATATGCGCATGCCCGAGGGGCAACTGTAGAGGCTGAGCTCGGCGAAATCGGAGGTAAGAAAGGCGCGCATACGCCAGGTGTGCGTACTGATCCTGCCGAGGCCAAGCAGTTTGTGTCAGACACAGGCGTTGATCTGCTCGCCGTTGCGGTGGGCAGTGAGCACGCTATGCAGGAGCGCACCGCGCGTCTTGATCACGACCTTATCGCTAAATTGAAAGATGCTGCGGGAGTCCCTCTTGTCCTGCACGGCTCGTCCGGGGTGGCGGATGAAGAGATCCAGAAGGGTATCCGCCATGGTATGACCAAGATCAACGTCTCAACTCACCTTAACGGGCACTTTACGCGTGCTATTCGCAGCTACCTGGATGCCTCGCCCGAAGTCACAGACTCGCGCAAGTACGTATCCGCTGGACGAGATGCTCTTTCCACCGAGGCCGCACGTCTGCTCGAGGTATTTCATTACGTTCATGACTCGCAACGTAGCTAACGCCTGCTGGTCTGCAAGAAGGTTCAGGCTTGTCCCTCCTGCTCATGACGAGATTGACGGAAGAAGCTCTATGTTTGATATCGGTACAGTCTTGTTCTTGAAGGCCTAATAGATCAGTACGCAATGGGTAGCGTAGCGCGTCAACTAGTTTTGTCTAAAACTAATTCCTGCTGATGGCAGGCACGGTTGGCGTGCTTCGCTGCTCCTTCCCCTTCTTGGTTGTTGTGGAGCGAGATAGCCACTTCGCTGGCTGAAGAGAGCTGGGAGCTACGTCAAATCTGAGTTGTGGCTTCTATGATGTGCCTCACTGCGTGACTGAGACGGGATGCCTTCAGGCCTACAGGCTGAGCCTCCTGTCGCTTCTTCGTTTTCTCGCATTGGGGGGTCCCTCGGCATGATGGTTCTGGCGCCGCTAATGAAGCGATCTCGCTCGTATTTCGACGTCGGTAGCCGAGGTTCTGTACAGCAACGTTGTAAGCGACGTGCAAGAATACCGCGGTTTCCGCATGAAACGCACAGCTAAGGTGGGGTGCCTCATCTCATGGGGCGCAATGTGGCCCACTTGGTAACCACACAACTAGAACATCTACGAAGCGATAGTTTTTACTTCTGAAAGAGAGATGAGATACGTGGCTTCAACTATTATTGTTAACGCTCAACTCTATACCGGCGTTATTGGGGGGCACCTTCGCGGCGGCGCAGTGCGGTTCGAGAATGACCGCATCACAAACGTCGCATTGGATCCTTCAGGTTGGGAGGCGGACAGAGTTATCGATGCGGACGGGGCGCCGGTGGTCCCTGGATATATTGATATCCACCACCATGGTGCCGGTGGCGCAGCATACGACAAGGGTTTAGATGCGGGACGTATTGCGGTAGCTGAGCACCGCAAGCATGGCACGACCCGTTGTGTGGCTTCTTTCGTCACGGCATCTTTGGACGATCTTACCGCCCGTATGGATGCTCTCATGCCCTTAGTGGAGGATTGCAGCGGTCACGTTCTCGGTTTCCACGCCGAGGGCCCATTCCTATCGCCCGCCCACAAGGGGGCCCATCCTGAAAATCGGCTTGTTGATCCTCTATCTGACAGGGTGCAGAAAGTAATCGACTCCGCTCATGGGCGTCTGTTACAGGTCACACTAGCCCCAGAGCGGGAGAATGGGATTAATGCTGTAAAGCAAATTGTCGCCTCTGGCGCGAGGGCGGCAGTTGGTCACACTGCGTGTGACTTCAATACAGCCCGTGCTGCTTTTGATGCCGGTGCTACGATCTTGACCCACACGTTCAACGGTATGGAAGGGATACATCACCGTAGTCCTGGTCCAGTTGTTGCTGCTCTCCGAGATGAACGTGTGTGGCTGGAGGTCATCAATGATGGCATTCACGTGGACCCAAATGTGGTGAAATCCTTGTTCTTGGAAGCGCCGAATCGCACCGTTTTAGTGACCGATGCTATGAGCGCTACATGCAATCCTGACGGCCACTATATGCTCGGTGAGCTTGAGGTAGTGGTCACTGATGGTGTGGCGCGGCTGGCCAATGGCGGATCCCTTGCGGGATCCACATTGACTATGGATCGCGCCGTAGCCAACGCGGTGCATAACGTGGATGTACCCCTTGACGTAGCAGTTGCTGCTGCTACGAGCCACGCTGCTCAGGCTATTGGTTTGGGGGACTGCTTTGGGCAGATTAGTCCTGGCTTCCCCGCAGATATTGTGTTGCTCGACCCAATGAGTTTGCTGCCTCAGAGGGTATTTGAAGGGGGCGTTGAACACTCTAGGGCGTAGCGTCTCCAAAGCTCCTGTATTTCCTATGCGTTGTGGGCTTGTGCAGTTGTGCTGGCGTTGAACCTCGCGCACAGCGGCGCTAGTACTAGGCCTGACAAAAGGAAAGCTGTATTCCCGATGGGCCGTTTTCCTCCCTTCGCGCCCCGCCTAGCGGCCCTATAAACGCAGGCTGCACTGCGTGAGCAGCTTCACCCTACGGAACCGTAGCCTATTGGGTGGGGAGGACTACACTGGGGCTCATGAGTAAGTATGGCAAGAAAAACGTTGGTGAAGAAGACCGCAAGGTTCGTTATGGGGTCGCTGGCGCCCTAGCTCTCGCCGGCCTCGCTGTGAAGGGAAAGGGGGCCAAGGCAGGCCTGCTCGGTGCCGCAGCTGGCATCGGCGCCACGGCCTATGTGGGTAGCTGCCCGCTCTACAGTTTCCTCGGCGTCAACTCCGCTGCCTAGCCCGCGGTAGTGTCGCCGCACACCCTGCGCGGCCCCACCTGCTCTGTACGGGGATCCCTACAGATCCATGAGAGAGCGAATCTCTTCGGGGAGTTCTTCCTGAGAGGTGATGGTGGGGCCGTCGTAGTTACGTAGAATCTCATACACCCGCCCCCGGGCGGCGCTATCGAGCAGCGGTAGCTCCTCGGCCATGAGGCGAGTCATGAACCCATCCAGCGGCAGCTGCGTATGCTCCGCCGCGATATAGGTTTCCTTCTTCGGATCGACGGGCTTCTTCTTTTTAAACAGATCAAATAGCGCCATGCCCCCATCGTAGAGGCTGGCGCCAAACGACCAGCACCGGACGTTAGTCGGCGTCTTCGTCGTTGTCCTTATCTGCTGCGCTTCGTTCCTGCGCGGCTTTGGCTGCCTGCAGCACCTTGGTGACGGCATCGGTGTCTATCTCGCCATCTTCCACTTTGATGAGCCCAATGAGTTCACGTGCCATGTCAGTGTCTCCTCGTCCCTGAACACGGGGAGGTCCCCATGTGGCTGCGTAGCTTATGTCCTGCCCTTCGCCCCGACAAGGGTTCATACCCGCGGGCGTGGGTGGCGACTAAGCTAAACGGCTATGACATCTCCCCAGCCCCACGACACCCCCGTGCTCACCTACACCCTCGACGACACCCTCGTGGGTCGACTCGCCCCCGCCGTAGCCACCGCCGTGTCCGTGGCCCTGCCCGAGTATGTGCCCTGTCGCCTCGCCCGCGGCGTGCTCACGACCGCGCTGTTCACCAGCGCTTTTGGGGTGAGTGTCTGGGCCACCACCCAGGACGATAACCCCGATAATGACCCCGAGGTAGCTCTCGCCAAGATCCGCGCTACCCTCGACGCCGACGATCAACGCCCCGTCGACAGCCCCCGCGGTTTTTGGACCAAGGCCGCGCTCGCTGGCGCCGGCCTCTGGGCGGGATTCAAGGCCCAGAGCGCGCTTATCGACGCCTCCTCCGCGGCCCTGCGCGCCGCTGGCGTCTCCAAACCCCGCACCTATATTGGCCTTGGCCTCGGCGCTGCTGTCTACGCCCTCGGCGAGGCCACGCAGCGCGCCGAGCTCGCCGCACGGGAAGGAAAGTAAGCGCCATGCTTGCAGTGACCGACCGCCCCGATGAGCAGCACCACGTGATCTGGCACGTGGACGATGACTTCGACACCGCCACCGGCGTGACCGCGGGCGCCTGGATTCTCGGCGGTGACTATCCCGTGGGCCGCGAGCGCGAGAAAGATCTGCTGCAGGTTGATGCTGTGCTGGATTCCCGCGAGGCGATTAGCGCCCTCGTCGAGCGCATGCGCACCGCCGCCGAGGAGCTCAAAGCCTCCACCAAGAACCTGCGTCTGCCGGCGATCACGGATCCCGACTGGCAATCCTATGAGGACGCCTTCAGCGGCGAACCCATCGCCCGCGAGTGTTGGGTGCGGGTGCGCGCCGTGGTGGATCTCATCGAGGTCTGGCACGGCATGGAGCGGGCGAGGTTGCGTCGTAAAGCATTAAAGGACGCCGACCCCAACTACCGCCCGCTGCCTGCGGGCTAGGCGCTCGCCCTGCGAGGCTGCCAGGCTTGGTTTAGATTGGCCCGTGTGAACCAGTCCCATCCCAGCTTCGAGGTCGACGATTACGACTACGCGCTGCTCTACCACGTGGAAGAACCCGCCTCTGGGGCGTGGCGGCGCATCCGTGTTCCCGCCGGCATCCCCATGGATCGCTTCGCCCGCATCATGCGCGTGGTACTGGACCAGCAAGAAGCCGGCGACTACTGCTTTTTCACCCCCACCGCCACCATCAAACCGGGCGCAAAAACCAGCACTGAGCTGGATCAGTGGGCGGCTGAGGCCATCACCTTGGGCTCCCTCGGCGAGGAGAGCTTCCGCTTCCGCTTCAATGATCACCTATCGGTGAATCTGCGGCTCATCACTACCCTCAGCGGCATCTGCGGCTCCGATACGCACTGCATTGACGGCGAAGGACGGCTGGACGAGCCGGAGTTTTCCGTGGACGTGATCAACCGTGAACTGGACTCCGAACGCTGGGTGGAGGCCACGCTCAGCCGCGCGAAAAGCTCGCTGAAGGATGTGATCAACCGCGCCGGGCTCTGGGAGGCCACCCAGCTGGTGGCGCTCGGCATGGACACGCGGCAGCGCGCCACCACAGCGGAGCGGCACAGCCTGCTCGAACCGCTGGTGCACTATATCCACGACCGTCACGACACCATCCCCGGCGATCCCTTGCTGCGGGCGCTGGGTCTAGCCGATGGCGAGGGCGGGCTCACCGCCGTGGGCCGGCACGCACTCAGCGACCCCGCGGCCCTGTGGGTGCAGCTGACCCGCACCTTGCCCGTCGAGCGGGAAGTGGTGAGCAACGACGCCGCCTGGCTGCTGCTGCTCAGCTATATTGCCGGAATGCCGCGCGGCACCACCGAGGCCTTCGTGATGCAAGGCATGGTGTGGGCCGGCCATCGCGGGACCGGCTCCACCGTGTTAGTCACCGATGACATCCGCTCCCTAGCCTCGCGCACGCTTTCGGTACTGGAGATGCTCGGGATCATCGCCAACGATCTGCTCGTGGTGGGTGGGCCGCTACACAATGCACGCATCGATCTACTGCGCGCAATCATCACCGACTAAAGCGCTCGTGGGGCAGAATGTAGGCCCAGGGGTGCTAGTATCCCCCACGTGGATGCGAACTCGACCAAGCCCGAATACACCGGACCGCTGCCCTCCGTGGAGGGCCTCGACGCCGGCGCGATGGCGTCCAAGGATAAGTCGCTGCACGTGCAGGCCTTCAAGTTCATCGTCTCCGGTGGCCTCTCGGCCGTGGTGGACCTCGGCCTGACCTATCTGCTGCACATCGTCTTTGGCGTGGATAAGAACCTCGGGCGTCTCGTGGGCTTCATCTTTGGCACGCTCACCGCCTACATGATCAACCGCCGCTGGACCTTCCAAGCTGAGCCCTCGGCCAAGCGCTTTAGCGCCGTGGCGATTCTCTACACCATCACCGCAGTGGTGAACCTCGGCTTCTTCGCCGTGGGCTACAACATCTTCTATGGCTGGGGTTGGGGCGAGCGGCTGTCTACTGTGGCGGCCTTCGTGATCGCCCAAGGCACTGCCACCGTGATCAACTTCATCGTGCAGCGCCTCTGGATCTTCAAAGTGCGCTAGGGGCTGGTTAGGGGCGCTCGAAGCGCTCCCGGCGGCCCTGCTGGTGCAGCTTGAACCACTCGAGGAAACCACGCGGATCCTTGCGCTGCACCAAAAAGAACCAGCCAAAGCGGGCATACTCCTGCGGTAGCAGCTTGCGCATGCCGGGCTGATTCATCAGATAGCCGCGATTGCGATAGGTGAAAAAGCGCTTGCCCTCATTATCCGGGTATTGGGTGTGCATGCGCCCGCCTAGGATCGGCTTAAACTCCTCCGAACCATCAGGGTGCAGATAGGCCGTCTGCAAACAGGTGCCGAAGCGCAGTCCCGAGCGCGCCAGACGGCGATGATATTCCACCTCGTCGCCGCGGATGAACAGCCGCAGATCCGGCACGCCGATGCGCTCGGTGGCGGTCCGCGAAATCAGCGCCCCATTAAACAGCGAGGCGATGCCCTCGAGGAGCTCCTCCTCGCCCAGCTCCGAGCGGTAGCGCCGCCACTCCACCCCGCGGCGAAGCGGGAAGGCGAGCTTATCGGGCTGCTGCAGGTTGCACACCACAGGGGAGACCTCGTCGAGCCCGTGGGCCTCGGCGCAGCGCACCAAGGTGGCGAGCACCTCGGTATCCTCCGGGCGGCCATCATCATCCGCGCACCAGATAGCATCCGCGCCGAGCGCCAGAGCCGTGAGGAAGCCATAGGCAAAACCACCCGCACCGCCTAGGTTGGTGCGGCTCGGCAGATAGACGCCACGCTCCCCGGCAACCTCCTCTACCAGCTGCCGCACCGCGTCTTCGGCGCCATTATCCACCACGATGATGTGCTCGACCGGGTGGGTCTGGGTGGCCACGATCTCGAGCGAGTGGCGCAGCAACTCGGCGCGGTGGTGGGTGACGATAACAGCGGCAATGGAATCCGTAGTGTGCAGCGGCATAGCTTTTATCTTCTCATACCGCAGCAAGGGCGGCGGCTGCGCTCAAGGCGAGCGCGGCTGCTAGTTCTGCTCCTCGGGTTCATCGATATGGGCAAGCAGGCGGCGCACATGATCGGCCGCGCCCTTGCCCTCATAGGCCTCCACCACATCCGGCACCGTGCCGGCCTGCTTGATCGTGCCATGATCAATCCACAGCGCCGTATCGCAGAGCTGGGCCAAAAAGTCATTCGAGTGAGAGGCAAACACCAGGATGCCGGAGCGCTGCACCAACTCCTGGAGGCGCTTGCGTGCCTTCGCCATAAACTCCGCGTCCACCGCGCCGATGCCCTCATCCAGCAGCAGGATTTCCGGCTCGATAGAGGTGACCACACCCAGCGCGAGGCGGATGCGCATACCGGTGGAGTAGGTGCGCAGCGGCATGGCCAAATAATCGCCAAGATCGGTGAAATCGGCGATCTCATCCATCTTCTTTTTCATCTGCTGGCGCGTCTGGCCCAAGAACAAGCCGCGAATGATGATGTTCTCGTAGCCGGAGATCTCCGGATCCATGCCCACACCCAAATCAAAGACGGGCGCCACCCGGCCACGCACATGCGCCGAGCCACGGGTGGGCTCATAGATCCCAGAGAGCAGCCGCAGCAGCGTGGACTTACCCGCGCCATTGTGGCCCACTAGGCCGACGCGGTCGCCCTCCTGCAGATGCAGGTTAATATCGCGCAGCGCCTCCACGACCACCACATTGGAGTCATTCTTGCCAATGATGCCGCCGGCAGCGCCCAGGGCCGCCTTCTTGAGCGAGCGGGTTTTGGCGTCGAAGATCGGGAAATCAACGCAAGCATTGTAGGTATCGATAGAGACCATGGGATCGTTGTGCACCTTTATGTGGAAGTGAAAGTGGAGGGAGGCGTCGATAAGCGAAAAAGCACTACACCCAATAGCTGACGCGATAGCGCCACGTGCGCATCGCCAGCAGCGCCAGAATCAAACCGGCAGCGGTGAAGCCCAGCACCACCCACCAGTGATAAACCGGCAGCGGCGCGCCGATCAAGGGAGCGCGAATAACCTCCATGTAGTGATACAGCGGATTCAACTCCGCCAGCCGGGCGCGGCCCTCAACCTGGCCGCCCTGATCCTTCAGAGTTTGGGTGGTCCACACAATCGGCGTCACATAAAACAGCAGCTGGGTCAAAGCTTCCAGCAGCGGGGAAATATCGCGGAAACGGGTGGAGACAATGCCGAAGAACATAGCCACCCACACGCCATTGAGCAGCAAAAGCACCATCGCGGGAATAGCCAGCAGCAGCTCCCAGCCCAAACTGCGCGGGAAAATCAGAATCAGAATCACCCAAATAACCAAGTTATGGGCCAAAAACAGAGTCTGCTTCCACACCAAGCGATACACATGCACCGATAGCGCCGAGGGCAGCTGCTTAATCAAACCCTCGTTGGCGATGAACACCTCCGAGCCCTCGCGGATGCAGCCCGAGATGAAGTTCCACATGATCAACCCCACCGTCACATGCGGCAAGAACTCCGCCAAAGGAATGCGGAAGAGAACCGAATAGAGCAGACCCAAAGCGAGGGCCATCACGCCCGTAGCGATCGTGATCCACAGCGGGCCCAGCACCGAGCGGCGATAGCGCTGCTTAATGTCCTGCCAGCCGAGCTGCAGCCACAGCTCGTTCTGCTGTGCGCCCCGCACTAAATCCGACCACGCCGCCGCGAATGTCTGTGAACGCGAAGGCGGCGCCGTGGTCTCATCCGTGCGGGTAATCCGCTCGATCGTGGCCTCTAAGTTGCGTGATTGGCTGTCTGACACAGTAAATAACCCTATAGGGTTAGCCGCTAAAAGTGGACTAGACCGGCGGTGGGATGGTGCGAATGTAGCGCGCTCGCTGGGGCGCGGCACGCCGGCGAGCACGGTGTCGCGCGGGGTTGCATTGGGGCATCCAAGGTGTGACGCACGTGGTCCCTGCGACGCAGGAGACAGGCGAGCGAAGCACTGCGGTGGGGTTAGAGTGAGCATTCTGTGAGCTAGATGCTTGCCTTGCAGGAAACCTTAGGGCGGTGGGTAAGCTGTGTACTACCGTTGGTAAGGCTGTACGCAGCGACACCAGCGGCCGGCGTGCCGTGCAATCCGGCGGGGTACCACGAGAAGTAAAGGAGCGTTCAACACACGATGGTCTTCGATGCCCCACGTGTACGTGGACTCTACGTCTCGCTGAGTGATGGTTGGATCTACCTCAACGCCCCGCAGACCCAAATACCGGAAAAGGTCTACGCCGGCCTCTCCAATGCTTTCCGCACCAGCCGCAGCATGATGCGCCCCGAGCCAACCACGGGGCACCATTCGCGTAGCTATAGCGTGGGGCGCACCGGGGCGCAGGATACCGAGGATGCGGCACGTCGAGCCGTTGCTGATCTTTTGGGTACCCGCGCCGACTGCGTGGTTCTAGGCCCCAACCGCCAAGACCTCCTCATCGCGCTGGCGCGCTCTATTTCCTCGCGGCTGCGTCGCTCCGATGTAGTGCTCAGCCCAGACCCGATCTTCGAGCCCTTTGCTCGCGAGGCCAATAACACCATCTACGCCCAATACGATCTCACGCTCGGCTCCATTCCCGCCGAACAGTTCAGTGAGCTCGTCACGGGAGCCACCCGCCTGGTGGCGCTGCCCGCGGCCGATGGCCTGCTGGGCGTGGTGCACGATATCACCAGCATCGCCGAGGCCACCCGCAGCCGTGCCCGCGCCTGGGTGCTGGCCGATCTCAGTGACGTGGTGCCCTATCGCTTGAGCTCTATGGATGAGCTCGGCATCGACATCGCGGTACTGGACATTTCCGGCATGGGTGGCCCCGATGTCTCCGCCCTCGTGTTCCGCTCCGCAAGCATGCTGGGCCGGTTGCAGCGGCCGCTGGAATTTCCCGCCGTCTCTCCGGGGCTGCTCGGCGGTGTGCCGCCGATCATCGACCACTACGCAGACCTCAACGAAAACGCCTCCGGTAACCGCCGGCGTCGCCTTGAGATGGCCTTCGAGGACATGTCCAGCCACCTGAGCAAGGTGTATCACCACCTGCTCGAATCACTCACCCTGCACGGGGTGCACATCGTGGGCGTCTCCGGTGATGCCACCGACCTCGGGGCCCTGGACTTAGATCGTATTCCGCGGATCTCCGTGGTGCTGCCGGATGTTCCCGCCGCCACCGTGCAAGAGCGGCTCGCCTCAAATGGCATTGCCACCGTGCTTCCGCCCGCCTCGCCGCTGCTGGACGAGATGGGCGTCACCGACGCCGGCGGTGCGGTGACCATCGGGTTGGCGCCCTATAACTCCGAATACGATATCGACCAGCTCGCTCGGGTGCTGGCCTCGCTGGCATAACCGCCGCTGTTGTCACCAGCCTCGCTGGCGTCATATAAAAAGCCTTCCGAGCAGAACTAACCGCCGCGCAGCCGAGTTTCTTTTCCTCGCTGTGCGGCGGTGCTGTGTATATACGGCGGCAGCCGTACCCGCCGCGGCGCGCTCAGGATAGGGCTTTGGCTGCGCCGGCGGGGGAGGGGCGCTTAGGAGATCTCGAGGATGATCTTGCCGGTCATCTCGCCCTTGGCCATGATCCGGTGCGCCTCCGCGGCCTCAGTAATCGGCAGCACGGTGGAGATCTGGTGGCTGATCTCGCCGGATTCCAGCAGCGGCCACACACCCTGCTGGGTCTGGCGCACGATCTCTGCCTTGTCCTCGATGGAACGATTACGCAGGGTGGTGGCGGCGAGAGTGCCGCGCTTCGAGAGCAGCCGGCCCACATTGAGCTCGCCCTTGGGGCCACCGATCAAACCAATGATGGTCACCGTGCCATCCATGGCCAGCGCCTTCACATTGGAATCCAGGTAGGAACCGCCGACCACATCGAGGATCACATTGCACTTATTGCGCATGACCTCGGCGAAATCCTGCTCCTTATAGTTAATAGCCACATCAGCGCCCAGTTGGGTCATCAGCTCTACCTTCTCGGCGGAACCGGCCGTGCCCGCCACCGTGCAGCCCAAGGCTTTGCCGAGCTGAATAGCGAAGGTGCCGATGCCGCCGCCACCGCCATGTACTAGCAGCGTCTGGCCCTTCTCTAGGTGGGCGGTCATCACAATATTGGACCACACCGTGGTGGCTACCTCCACGATGGACGCGGCCTCGGCGAAGCTCCAGCCCTCGGGGACGGGCAGCAGCTGGCCCGCCGGCACCGCGGCGTATTCGGCATAGCCGCCGCCCGCGAGCAGGGCGCACACCTTATCGCCCACTGCGTAGTCGCTATCGCCCGGATCTGCCACCACGCCCGCAATTTCTAGGCCGAGGATCTCGGAGGCACCCTCCGGCGGCGGATAGGCGCCAGCGCGCTGTGCCAGATCGGCACGATTAACGCCCGCGGCCTTGACCTCCACCAATACCTCGCCCGCGGCGAGGCTGGGACGCTCTACCTCATCCCACACCAGATCCGGGCGCTTGGGATTATCGGATTCAACGAGAGTGATAGCTTTCATTGTGTCGTTCTTTGTGTGTTCAGTCATAGCCTCCACAGTAGGTGAACGCGGGGCGAATCGGCTAGGATGACTGGAGTCTGTGGCCCACCCGCCCCTGCGAGTGCGGTCCACGCAGGCAGGGAGGCGTGGCAGAGCGGCCGAATGCACTCGCCTTGAAAGCGAGCGACCCGTGAAACGGTCCGGGGGTTCAAATCCCTCCGCCTCCGCATATACAGATGTAGCGCGACACTGGTTATTTTCAGTGCCGCGCTACATTTTTTTGCTGGTACAGGCTGCGCCATGGGGGCTGGCGCAGCAGCCTAAGCGGCCGAAGCAGCTAGAGCCCCAGCTCCTGCCACACGCTCAGCAGGCGATCCATTTCCGCGGCGGTGGTCACGGTCACGCGCAGCCCTTCTGGGAAGGCGCGCACCAGCACATCTTTGTCTGCCAGTGCCGACGCCACCTCGAGCGCATCATCGCGCGGAATCCACACAAAGTTCGCCTCGGAGGGCACAGCCTGCAGCTCTTCGCACACCCGCTGCCGCTGCTCCACCACCTCATCGGTGCACTGCAGCAGCTGCGCGGACTCAGCCAACGAGGCGCTGGCGGCGGCCTGGGCCACGGCATTCACGCCGAAGGGGATGGCCACCTTGTTCAGCGCCTCGATGATCTCGGGGGCGCCGAAGGCATAACCAATGCGCATGGCGGCCAAGCCATAGGCCTTCGAGAAGGTGCGCAGGGCGACGAGGTTCGGGTACTCGTGGATCGCCGTGTGCCCGATGGGGGTGTCTGTGGCGCGCATGTACTCGAAGTAGGCCTCATCGAGGGCCACGATCACATCGCGCGGCACAGCCTGCATGAAATCAGCAAACTCGGCGGCGGTGATGGTGGTGCCGGTGGGGTTATTCGGGTTGCACACGAATACGAGGCGGGTGGCGTCGGTGATTGCCGCAGCCATGGCGGGCAGGTCGAGGCGGTGATCCTCAGTCAGCGGCACTGGCACGCCGGCGGCGTTGGCCACCTGGGCGAAGATGGGATAGGCCTCGAAGGAGCGCCACGGGAACACCACCTCTTCGCCACGATCGCAGGCGATCTGCACCAGTTGCTGGCACAGCGCGGAGGAGCCGCAGCCCACGGCCACCTGATCTACCGTCAGGTCGAGGTGGGCGGCGAGCTGCTCTCGGATATCCAGTGCTGCCATGTCTGGATAGCGGTTCGCGTGGGAGGTTGCCTGCTCCATGGCGGTGAGCACGGCCGGCAGCGGTCCACTCGCCACTTCATTACTGGATAGCTTGAGGGCACGCGGGTTGCGCTTGCCCGGAACATAGGCCGGCAAAGAAGCAAGATCAGGGCGAATCATGGTGCCTAACACTAGCACTCGTCGCCTCTCACCCACGGTTTTTGCGCCCCCACAAATGATTGCTATTATGGCCTGAGCGCATTGCGTATGCGCGTGGAGACGTGCCAGAGCGGCCGAATGGGGCTCACTGCTAATGAGTTGCCCTCTTAACGGAGGGCCGGAGGTTCAAATCCTCTCGTCTCCGCTCTCACCTCTCTTCGGAGAGTGTGAGAATGCGCCCGTAGCTCAACGGATAGAGCATCTGACTACGGATCAGAAGGTTAGGGGTTCGAATCCCTTCGGGCGCACCACAGACAACCCCAGTTCATCGCCATGATGAGCTGGGGTTGTCGCATGTGTGGGCTCTGTCCCCACCGCCATGGATTCCGCGCCCCACAGCGGGCGATGTCCATGGAACACCTGCCCGTTATGCTCACCGCCGTCGAGGTTGAGTGCCTGGCTCCAGGCGTCGATAAGCTCCCCGAACTCGCCCCCACAACGGCCAGTTATGTAATACAGTTCACAATTATGAAGGATAAGCAGTGGCTTCGGGTCGCGCTTCCCGTGTTCGGGGTGGCGTGGGGAGGAAATGGCTTCACGCCGATGCTGGTGTACTACCGCGGGCAGGGTGCGCTGGCCGCCGTGGTCGTGGACCTCATGCTGGTGTATTACGCCATCGGCGTGGCGAGCGGGCTATTGGTCACCGGCCCACTCTCGGATCGCTATGGTCGGCGGGCGCTGATGCTGCCCGCCCCCATCGTGGCGCTGCTGGGGTCTGTGCTCATTGCCAGCGGTGAACACACCGCCTGGCTCATGGGCCTGGGACGTTTGTGCGCTGGTACTGCCGTGGGCATGGCCATGACCGCGGGCGGCAGCTGGATCAAGGAGCTTTCCGCCCCGCGCTTCGATCCCAGCGCCACGCCCTCCTCGGGAGCGATGCGCGTGGCGATGTCCCTTAGCGCCGGCTTCGGTCTGGGAGCGGGGGCCTCGGGGCTGATCGGGCAGTGGGCGCCGCTGCCGGGGCAGCTGCCCTTCGTCTTTCATATTCTGCTCACCCTCGCCTTCCAGCCGCTGCTCTTCGGGGTGCAGGAAACCCGCCAGTCCCCGCGTCGCGGCCCCAGCCATTATGGCTGCAGCGGGATATTTCCCCTGCGTGCCATGTTCAGCTTTCGCTTCATCTTCCTCGCCGCCTCCGTGGCGCCCTGGGTATTCGGCACCGCCTTTGTGGGCAACGCCATTTTGCCGCAGCGCTTCCAGCCCGAGATGGAGCATCCCATTGCGCTGACCGGCATGTTCATCACTATCGTGCTCATCACTGGCTTCGTGGTGCAGCGTGGCATGCCGCTGGTGCCGGCACACCTGCGCCCCGCGCTCAGCCTGGGCGCCGTGGTGCTAGCGATGAGCACCGCGGTGTACGTGGTGGAGCACCTGAGCCTGGTGCGGGTCGCCTGTGCCTGTGTGCTGCTGGGGATTTCCTATGGTTCCTGCATGTACACCGGGCTGTCTGAGACGATCGAGGTCGCCGCACCCAATGAGCTGGGAAGTCTCTCCGGCGTGTACTACTCGCTCACCTATACCGGCATGATTTTCCCCGCGGTGCTGACAGCGCTCTCGGGCCGTTTCGGGTATCCGCAGATGCTTGGCTTCGGTGCCTCGGTGGCGGTGGTGCTGCTCCTGTTCGCCGTGTGGGCCTCACGCCGGGTCTATGGCGCTGGGCGGGGGTAGCGAGCGTGGGTACGTAATCGTAAGTTAGCGCGCGGAGGGGAACATCTCCGCCTTAGAGTGGGCGGTGAGTGCGGGGTAGTGCTGCGCTTATCGACGCCTCCCTCCAGCCAGGTCCCGCCTGATCGTGAGTGAACAACCTCTAAGGAGATGAGATGACACTGCGCCAGAGTCTCTGCGTGCTTGCCGCCGGATCGCTGCTACTTGCTGGATGCTCCTCCGGCTCCTCGGGCCGCTCCGGCTCCGAATCCACCGCCGATACCACCCCTTCCGAGACCGCCACGGTGGATGCCGCCGGCCTCGATGTGCAGGCGCATCGCGGCGGTAGGGGAGAACACACCGAGGAATCCCTCACGGCGTTTTCCCACGCCCTTGATCTCGGGGTGGATACCCTCGAGCTGGACATCGTGATGAGCGCCGACGGGGTGCCTATGGTGTGGCACGATCCGCGCATCGAGGACACAAAGTGCGCCGATACCGAGCCCGCTACCGAGGGCGATGAGCAATACCCCTATGTGGGCGCGCTCGTCCACGAGCTCAGCTACGCCCAGCTCGAGACGCTACGCTGCGATAAGACGCTGGAGGATTTCCCGGACGCCACCCCGGCCACGGACAATAGGATCGCCCAGCTCTCCGAGGTATTCGCGCTAGCCAAGGAGAAGAACCCCGAGGTCAGCTACAATATCGAGACCAAGATCGAGGCCGAGAACCCCGCTGAGTCCGCTCCGCCGCGGGAGTTCGTGGACGCCATTCTCGCCGCCGCCGATGAGGCGGGGCTGCGAGAGAAGATCACCATTCAAAGTTTCGACTGGTCCAGCCTCGAGATCGTGCAGGACATCGCCCCTGAGGTGCCCACAGTGGCGCTCTACGATGAGACCACCTGGACCGAGAACTCCCCCTGGCTGGGATCGGTGAGCTACGAGGACACGGACGGCGATGTGCTGGCTGCGGTACAGCAGCTCGGCACCGATGTGGTGAGCCCGGGCTATGCGGTGCCCTATGGGGCCACGGCGGGGGATGAGGACTACCATCCCGTGGCCACCGCCGAGTATGTGAAGCGCGCCCATGACCTGGGCCTGAAGGTGATCCCGTGGACGGTCAACGATGAGCCCACGATGCGCGATCAAATCGAGGCTGGGGTAGATGGGATCATCACCGACTATCCCACGCTATTGGTGCAGGTGGCTCAAGATTATGGCTGGAAGCCGCAGCACAACTAAGGGCCCGCATCTTTTCCCACGCCCCTGTTGCCGCTGGTGCGCAGGGGTTTCCTTATCGCTACCCCCACATGTGCGGATGCCTCGTTGTGTCTTTGTCCACATTCCATACTCATCTGACGTTATAACCAGATACACTTTGGGATGTATCACAGCCCTCGGGTGTCACTGATTCGATCAGGCATCACCGCGCACTGGATACTCCCATAGTGACGATCACCGCCGACCAGCCACTGCTGCTGGATCGGTGAGGTTCACGACGTGGGAGTTGATCCCCTTGACACACCGGAGGTGAGCAGGCATGACAGAGCTTCGTATAGCTCGTGTGCTGAGCAATAACGCCGTGGTGGTGCGCGATTCCGAGGGCCCAGCCCCCCAGTCCAAAGTGATTGTGGGGAAAGGACTTGGCTTCGGCGCATCCATCGGAGACATCATGTCTCGCGCTGAGGTCACTGCCGCAGAAAATCGGCAAGAATATGTGGAGCTCACCGCGGAGCAGGAAGAAATCCTCACCAGCCTCGGCCGTATCAACGCCGCCCAGCTGGCCGTGATTAGTGCCGCCATAGACTTAGCCGTGGATGTGCTGGGGGAATTGCATCCCTCAATTTATGTGATTCTCACCGAGCATCTCTCGGCAGCAGTTGAGCGCGTCGATCGCGGCGAGCTCATCGAAAACACCCTCGTCAACGAGATCAAAGCGGTATTCCCCGAGGCCTTTTCCGCCGCGGAAGTGGTGGTGCACTACCTCAACGCCAACCTCGACACCCGCGATCTGCCGCTTGATGAGGCCGCGTTTATCACCCTCCACCTCACCGCCGCCCGCACTGGCGACACCGTGAAAAAACCCTTGGCCACGGCCAATGCCATTTCTCGGGCGGAGCAGCTCATTCACCGGCGGCTCCACATTGCCGAGGCGGGCGCGGGCGATGCGGTGAGCGTCGATAAGCGCGACGCAGCAGATGATTCCTTGCCTATTCGGCTCCGTTATCTCCTCACACGACTGCGGGAGCAGAACTATCGCAGCAATGCCCTCGCCAGCACTATTTCTCGGCAATTACCGGAGGAATGGGAACTGGCCGAGGACGTGATACGGGACCTAGCGGGCACGGACACCTTAGATAAAAAACTTCGCGGAGAGACCGCTTTTCTCGCGGTGTATCTGCACGGATACACACAATAAAACACAACTATTTCCATACAAGAAGGGGTGAGTGCAGGTCATGAATAAAGTAATGACTTCACTACAGCGTCTGGGCAAGGCCCTCATGGGCGCTGTGGCCGTCCTGCCAGTGGCGGCAATTCTCATGGGTATCGGTTATTGGATCGATCCCACCGGATGGGGCGCTGATAACGCCTTCGCCTCCATCCTCATCTCCTCCGGTAGTGCCATTCTGGACAACCTGGGCCTGATCTTCGCCATCGCTATTGCTTTTGGCTTGGCCAAGGACTCCAATGGTGCTGCGGCGCTCTCCGGCTTCATCGGCTTTGCTACGCTCACGAAGCTGCTGGGCGAGGACGCCGTGGCCGGCTACCGTGGCATCGGCGATCCCGAGGAACTCACCGGCCAGGCCGCCCGCGACTGGGCTGCTGAGGGCTGGGCTGCCGTGGGCAGCAAGAACGTGCTCTTCGGCATCGTCATCGGTGTGCTCGCCGCCTGGGTGTACAACCGATTCAGCGGGGTGAAGCTGCCCGACTTCCTGGCCTTCTTCTCTGGCCGTCGCCTGGTGCCGATTCTCACCTCCTTCTTCTCGATCATTCTCTCCGGCATCTTCTACTTCGTGTGGCCGGTGATCTACGGAGTGCTCTTCAACTTCGGTACCTGGATTCAGGGCCTCGGCGCCGGTGGCGCGGGCGTGTACGGCTTCTTCAACCGTCTGCTCATTCCCACCGGTCTGCACCACGCGCTGAACTCCATCTTCTGGTTCGATGTGATCGGCATTAATGACATCGGCAAGTTCCAGGGTGGCGCATCCACCATCGCGGACGCTTCTGCAGCCACCGACGCCGCCACCTGCCCCGGTATCTGGGACGGCAGCACCTGTGAGGTCGTGGGCGTGATCGGTCAATACCAGGCCGGCTTCTTCCCGATCATGATGTTCGGTCTGCCCGGTGCCGCACTGGCCATCTACCTGCGCGCCGAGGGCAAGCGCCGCAAGGTTGTCGGCTCGCTGATGCTGGCTGGCGCCCTGGCCGCCTTCTTCACCGGTGTGACCGAGCCCCTCGAGTTCTCCTTCATGTTCGTCGCCCCGGTGCTCTACGTGGTGCACGCCCTGCTCACCGGTATCTCCCTGGCGATTGCCGCTACCTTCCACTGGACCGCAGGCTTCGGCTTCTCCGCCGGTTTCGTGGACATGGTGCTCTCCGCACGCAACCCGCTGGCAAACCAGTGGTGGATGCTGCTGCTACTCGGCGTGGTCTACTTCGCCCTGTACTTCGTGATCTTCTACTTCTTGATCGGCGCCTTCAACATGTCCACCCCGGGCCGCGGTAAGGACGCCGAGGTAGACAGCGAGGAAGACGAGGACTCCGGCGATGATGACACCCGTGCCACCGCCGCGAAGATCATCACCGCTCTCGGTGGGGCTGAGAACATCGACTCCCTCGATTACTGCGCCACCCGCCTGCGCGTGGTGGTCAAAGATGGCAGCAAGTTCGACGAGCCCAAGCTGCCGCAGAACAAGGTGCTCGGTGTGATCAAGCCCTCCAAGAACTCGGTGCAGATCATCATCGGCCCCCAGGTGCAGTTCGTCTATGACGAAGTAGTGCGCCAAACCCCGAGCAGCGTCAGCGCTACCGGGGAAGCTGAGGAATAACCTGTCCATGCCACCTGCGCAGCAGGTCATGGGATGAGTGAGGCCGCGGTGTGTGCCGTGGCCTCACCACGGGATTAGACTCGCTCGTGACGTGCAGGGCCGCGTTCCCGCACAAGACGAGTAGAAGAATAAAAGGAGAAACAATGTTCGGATTCGGAAAGAAAACCAAGGTCCACGCTCCCTGCGAGGGTGAGGTATGCGCCATGTCCGAGGTGGATGACCCCGTATTCGCTGATGGCATGATGGGCCAAGGTTTCGCGCTCAAGCCCGTCGGCGGAGTACTCGAGGTAACCGCGCCTATCGACGGTACCCTCGTGACGGTCTTTCCCACCGGCCACGCCTTCGCTCTCAAGAGCGATAAGGGCCTCGAAGTGCTCGTGCACGTGGGCATTGACACCGTGAACATGAAGGGCCGCGGCTTCGAGCGCCTCGTAGAAAAGGGCCAGAGCGTGAGCCAAGGAACCCCGATCGTGCGGGTGGACTTTAGCGAGATCGAGAAGGAAGGCCTCTCCACGATCATCCCCGTGGTGTTCACTAACAAGAAGCAAGTCAAGGACGCAGAGGTACACACGGCACAGGCCGCCACCCCGGCCGATGTGGCCTGTGAGGTGTCCATGAACTAGGGCATGGTCCCCGCGCACCCGCGCCACCTCCAGTGGAGGACGGGGCCGGACGTCGTCTGCGCACTGCAGCAGCGGCGGCCGGCCCCTTTTCTTTAATGAACCGTCTGACATTAACGGCAGGTGACATACGGACAGTCCCCATCCATTTAGGGGTAATCTTCTCAGGTTCTGTGAGCATTTCGGGCGAAATGACTTATAACAACCCTCTTGAGAACTACTCTAAGTAGGGTAAGCATTTCCTTTCGCAGTAAGTGCTTCACGGAAGCTGCCTTGCGCCGCCCCCGACCCCATTGACGTGGGGAAATGCGGGATCGGACATCACCGCAGAGAGCCCATGAGGTGTTGGCGAGCGGCTTCACACCCGTTTTTCTTCACTCACACATGGAAAGCTGGTACCGCTGTGTCTACCCCAGTTACTCACGAGTCGAGCGCCCACGCACCGGCAGCCGACGCTGAGGCTCCCCCCGCCTCAGCATGGCGCCGCCAGGCCTTCGGCCTCATTTTGGGCGTCGTGCTTGCGCTGATCGTTTACTATCTCTTCCCGGAATCCGCGGCCGACACCGTGAACAAGGCCTATCCGGATACCGAGGAGCCCTATACCTATCAGGCGCTCCGCACCACCGCCGCTGGTGCCGTGCTCATGGGCGCATGGTGGATGACGGAAGCCATCCCGCTGGCCGCCACCGCCTTGGTGCCGCTCGCGCTGTTCCCCCTAGCGCAGCTGGTGGATTTCGGTGATGTCTCCGGCCAATACGGCAACCCCACCATCTTCCTGTTTATGGGTGGATTCATCCTGGCGCTCGGCATGCAGCGCTGGAATTTGCACCGGCGCCTCGCGCTCAGCGTGGTGCTGCTGGTGGGCACCAAGCCCAAGCAGCTCATCGCCGGCTTCATGATCGCCACCGGCTTCCTCTCCATGTGGGTGTCCAATACCGCCACCGCCGTGGTGATGTTGCCCATCGGTGTATCCGTACTGGCGCTTACCGCCGAACAGGTCGGCGGCCAAGACAAGCAGAAGAAGTTCGCGACGGCGCTGATGCTCGCCATCGCCTACTCGGCCTCGATTGGTTCCTTGGGCACTATCATCGGCACCCCGCCGAACGCCCTGCTGGTCGGCTACATGTCCGATAACCACGACGTGCACATCGGCTTCGGGCAGTGGATGATGGTCGGCGTGCCGCTGGCCGCCGTGTTCCTGGCCATCGCCTGGTTCGTGCTTATCAGCGTGTTCAAGCCGGAGATCAAGGAGATCCCCGGTGGACGTGAGCTGATCCGTAACGAGATCAAGGCCATGGGCCCGATGTGCCGCGGCGAAAAGTATGTGGGCCTGATTTTCCTGCTGACCGCCCTGTCTTGGATCTTCATTCCCATCATCATCCGCATCAGCGGCTCCGCACTGAACATTGCCGACGCCGCCATCGGCATGACCGCAGCGCTTCTGCTGTTCATTCTCCCTGCCAATGCAAAAACCGGCGTGCGCCTCATCGACTGGGAGACCGCCAAGGAACTCCCCTGGGATGTGCTGCTGCTCTTCGGCGGTGGCCTCGCACTGTCCAAGATGTTCTCCGTCTCCGGACTGTCGCTGTGGATTGGTGAGCTCGCCCGCGGCCTCGATGTGCTGCCCACCATCCTGTTCATCTTCGTCATTGCCGCCGTGGTGCTCATCCTCACCGAGTTCACCTCGAACACCGCTACGGCTGCGGCCTTCCTGCCCATCCTGGGCGGCGTGGCCGTGGGTATTGGCCTCACCAGCCTCGGCGGCGAAGAGAACGTCCTGCTGCTCACCATCCCGGTGGCACTGGCCGCCACCTGTGCCTTCATGCTGCCGGTCGCGACTCCGCCGAACGCCATCGCCTTCGGTTCCGGCTATGTCCGTATCGGCGAAATGGTCAAGGGTGGTATCGGGCTAAACATCATTGGTCTCTTCCTGATCACCGCCACCGTGTATCTCCTCGCGGTGCCCGTGTTCAACCTCGTGCTGCCCTAGCTAGGGGGATAGTCCACGGCTGCGGCTGCACGGCGTTTGATGCCCCGTGCAGCGTGCCCAGTAGCCAGAAAGAAACCGGCAAAAAGCCTCATGAGCAGGCAACTTGCCGGTTTCTTTGCTGGGGGTGTAATGTATTTTCTCGTTGCACAGCACCGAGAGAAATCTCAGTGACGTGGACTGCGCCCGTAGCTCAACGGATAGAGCATCTGACTACGGATCAGAAGGTTAGGGGTTCGAATCCCTTCGGGCGCACCAACGGAAACCCAGTTCATCCACTTGATGGACTGGGTTTTCTGGCGTTTCAGGGCGGTCTCGGGTGAGCGCATCGCGGGCCCCCAGCGTTCTGCGGGCCCGCGATATGACTACCGCGGCCGCTCATCCTCGCTCGGCAGCGGTGCGGGGGCCTCGAGCAGCTCGATGCGGGCACCGAGGTTTTCGGCATGAATGAGCTGCTGTACCCAGGCGGCGCTACCCGGCTGGATGCGCAGCACCGGGCGGGAACTAATCTGCGTGGAGTTATTCGGGGTGGAATTACTCCGCGCCTCAAAGCGGACGCGGGAGCGATAACCGAAATCCACCAGCTCGCCAATATTCGGCGCGGAGGTGGTGAGATGCGTGCGGGCGTCGTTAAGCAACTCCAGTGCCTCATCCAAGGCGGTGAGTACCGCCTCGTGGTTGGTCTCGCACATGGCGCGCACCAGCGAGGGCGCCGAGCTGGCCACACGGGTGCCATCGCGGAAGGAACCGGCGGCCAGCGATAGGGCGAGCGGGCCGCCATTATCGCCGACCACGGCGAGGGCCTCGGCGAGCAGGTGGGGCACATGCGAGATGCGCGCCACCGCGGAATCGTGGTGATCGCTGCGGGCCGGGATGACCTCCGCCCCCACCTTGCTGGCCATGCGCACGCAATCCACCCACAGCCGCAGCCAGTCCTCATCCACAGCCTCGGGGTGCTCTGCTGCATAGTCGAAGGTAATCACCCACGCGGCGCCCTTGAAGAGGTCATCGTGGGCGGCCGACCAGCCGGAATCGGCGGTTCCAGCCATGGGGTGCCCGCCCACATAGCGGCCTTCCATGCCGCGGGCGCGCACCTCGGCGAGCACCGCCGATTTCACACTCACCACATCGGTGATGCCGCAGGACGGGGCGTAGCTGGCGATGGCATCGAGCATGGTGCCGATCGCCGGCATCGGCACCGCCAACACAATCAAGGCGCCTTCCTGTTCAGCGCGCTCGAGGGTGGGCTCGAGCTGCGAGGAGACGTCATAGCCCTCATCTTGGGCCGTAGACACGGCGGAGGGGGAGCGGTTAAAGCCAAAGCAGGCGTGGCCGGCGTGGTGCAGATCGCGCAGCAAGGAGCCGCCGATCAGCCCGAGCCCGAGGATGCAGACGGGACGAGAAATGTTATGCGGGATCATCCGACAAGTGTGGCACAAAACGACTACGGTTACGTGGTATGAGTGCCGATCGCGTCGACTTTTCTGTGGTGGTTACCCTCAACAACGGCCAATGGCAGGTGCAGCGCTACAAAGATGACTTTGAAAGCCTAGACACCTCCATCGCCGCCGTGCGCAGCCTCCGCGCGGAAGGCCCAGCCTTCGCCCTGCTGTGCAGCGAGGATGATTATTTCATCATCGTCCGGCCCACTCCGTCGCGAGTGTTCGCCCTGCTGTCCGACGCCACTTACGCCCTCGACGATGACCTTGCCGAGGACGTGCTCAATGAGCTCGGCATCGACCTGCCTGATCTGGACGAGGACGAGCTCGATGACGTCGACCCATGGGCCGAAGGCGACTTCACCATTTTGGAGGACGTCGGCCTGTCCGAGCAGGTGATGGACGTGATCCTCGACGATGATGAGCTCTGGCCCTCCGAAGCGGTGATGAAGATCGCAGAAGAGCTCGGTTTCGAGGAACAACTCGCCGATGCCACCGGCCTCGAGCTCTCCTAAGGGCGTGCTGCCCGAGCCGCAGTACCTTAAGCAGGCCCGCGCGCTCATGCGCCGCGCCCTCGAAGTGGCAGCGGATACACCCGCCGGGGATGTTCCCGTGGGCGCGGTGATTGTGGACCCGTGGGGCCAAGAGGTGGCGCGGGCAACGAATCGTCGAGAAGCCGATGCCGATCCCACCGCCCACGCCGAGGTGCTCGCTATCCGCGCAGCCGTACAGCAGCTCGGCGATGGCTGGCGGCTCGAGGACTGCACTCTCGTCGTCACTCTCGAGCCCTGCGCCATGTGCGCCGGCGCGGCCATCGGCGCTAGGGTGGGGCGCATTATCTTCGGAGCGTACGAGCCCAAAACTGGGGCCTGCGGATCCGTCTATGACATCCCTTTAGATCCGCTCACGGTGCACCATCCTGAACTTATTGGGGGCATATTGCGAGAAGAATGCGAGCGGCTTATGCAGGGGTTTTTCCGTAACCTACGCAATGGTGGGTAACAATTGGGTCTCAAAAGCAACCCGACGTGGCGCGAGAGGGATTTCACACCTATTGTCGGTGATTGATAAACGTTCACCAACGGAAGGAGACTCTATGTCTGACTTTGAAAACGCAAAGGACGATCTCGTAGGCAAGGCCAAGGAAGGCTTCGGCGAGGCTACCGGCAACGACGACGTCAAGAACGAGGGCAAGGCCGATCAGGTTAAGTCCGAGGTCAAGGACAAGGTCGAGGAAGCCGGCGAAGCCATCAAGGACAAGGCCAACGAGGTTTTCGGTAAGTTCAAGAACTAAAAAGATCGCTCCGGCGCCACTGAATCATTAGCGCCAAGTTGATGAGCCTGATCCGCTGCGCGCGGCCACTGGACAACGGTGCTGCGCCAGCGGATTTGGTGTATCTACGCACCCGCCCGTAACCTATTACGCGGTGGCGTGTCCGAGCGGCCGAAGGTGCTCGCCTCGAAAGCGAGTGTAGGGTAATCCCCTACCGAGGGTTCAAATCCCTCCGCCACCGCGCGATAAAGCTCCCGAGAGATCCTGTGCAGGATAGCTCGGGAGCTTTTCTCTGTCTGCCGTGCATTCGCCCGAGATCAGGCTCTAGGGTTGGGCCTAGGGCGGGATTATGCCAGCTCACACGGGGTAGTGCTGCAGGGATAATGGGGTGACCGGTGGCAGCTGGGAGAGCGGGGTGGATCGCTGAACGCCCGTGTGTGGGTGATATTGGCCCCACTCGGCCCTAACTGGTTATAAACACTATCCCCACGGGCTATATCCAGGTAGGCTGGAAGGTGACATTAAGCCACGTGATTGGGAAGGCGATACACGATGAGCAAAGAGCAAATTATTGTTGCTGCCGTAGATGGCTCGGAGGCCTCCAAGACCGCCGTGCGCTGGGCCGCTAACACCGCTATGAAGCGCGGCGAGCCCCTTCGTCTGGCCGCAAGCTATGCCATGCCCCAGTTCCTCTATGCAGAGGGCATGGTGCCGCCGCAGGAGCTTTTCGACGACCTGCAAAAGGAAACTCTCGAGAAGATTGAAGAAGCCCGTGCGATCGCGCACGAGGTGGCGCCCGATATCAAGATCGGCCACACCATCGCTGAGGGCTCGCCCATTGACATGCTGCTGGAGATGTCCAAGGACGTCACCATGATCGTCATGGGCTCCCGCGGCTTGGGTGGGCTGTCCGGCATGGTGATGGGTTCGGTCTCTGCCGCAGTGGTCAGCCACTCCTATAACCCGGTCGTGGTGGTCCGCGAGGACAGCCAAGTGCTGGATTCCACCAAGTACGGCCCCGTGGTCGTCGGCGTGGATGGCTCGGGAGTCTCGGAAAAGGCCACCGCCTATGCTTTCGCTGAGGCGGATGCCCGCGGCGCTGAGTTGAACGCGGTGCACACTTGGATGGATATGCAGGTGCAAACCTCCCTCGCTGGCCTTGCCGCTGCCCAGCAGCAGTGGGCAAGCGTGGAGCGGGAGCAGGCAGAAATGCTGGACGAGCGTCTGGCTCCCTTCATCGAGCGCTACCCGAACGTGAAGGTGAACAAGATTGTCACCCGCGATCGCCCGGTGCGCGCCCTAGTGGATGCCGCCGAAGGTGCCCAGCTGCTCGTGGTGGGCTCCCATGGACGCGGCGGCTTCAAGGGCATGCTGCTGGGTTCCACCTCGCGGGCCCTGCTGCAGTCCGCCCCGTGCCCGATGATGGTGGTCCGCCCAGATTCCGATCCTGATTAAAGCCAAACCTAATATTAAGGTTTGGACACGATTTGAGTGCGGAATGTCCTGAGGGTAGCTTTTAGAGTTTCTGCTCTGTAAAACGGGTAGGAGCACCATACAGCACATGTATGACTAAAAGTTAGTGGTGCCCGCACTAGGCGGGCACCACAGAGAAAGGACAGAACATGCTCGGACTTGGATTCTTTGGATGGATCATTATCGGCGGCCTCGCAGGCTGGATTGCCTCTAAGATCATGGGCACCGATGCTCAGATGGGCATCGGCATGAACATCCTCGTCGGTGTTGCCGGCGGCCTCATCGGTGGCCTGATCCTCGGCCTTGCCCTGGACGTAGAGTCCGGTGGCTGGTGGTTCAGCTTCTTCACCTGCTTGCTGGGCGCTGTGCTCCTCCTGTGGGTTGTGGGCAAGATCAAGAAGAACTAGTTGATCCCTCGCACAGCCTCCTTTCAGAGGAGGTGACAGCGAGATCACGTTTTAAGCCGTCGGGATGAACCCGGCGGCTTTTCTCATGCGCTGAAGGTTGAAGATACGCGTCGTAGAGCGCGCCCAGCGCTGGGTAGATTCACACTGTCGCCGATTCGCTACCACGGCCCGCCACAAACACGATATGCTGCTAGGAGAGACATAAAACAGACCGGTGCGTCTATATCGCGCAGGGGGTGGCGCTCGACGCGCGCATAGCCCTCGTGTGGCACACAGTAAGGAAGGGTGAGCGGAGAAAGCGATGGCAGCAGCAAAGGGTGCAGGAACCAAGAAGCCTGGTCGGGCACGGCGCAAGAATCGCCCGAGCCCACGGGAGCGGCTCCTCGCCAGCGCCACCGCGCTGTTCACCACCGAGGGCATCCGCGTCATCGGCATTGATCGCGTGCTCCGCGAAGCCGATGTGGCCAAGGCAAGTCTTTATTCACTTTTCGGCTCTAAAGACGCCCTCGTGATCGCTTATCTCGAGGCCCTGGACCAGGACTGGCGGAATGATTGGGAAGAGCGCGTCGCCGATTACGAGGACCCCGAGAAGAAAATCCTCGCGTTTTTTACGAAGGTCATCGAGGACGAACCAGGCAAAGACTTCCGCGGTTCCCACTTTCAAAATGCCGCTAGCGAGTATCCCCGACCCGAAAACGAATCCGAGCAGGGCATCATCAACGCCGCTCTAACCCATCGGAAATGGTTGCAGGAGACCATGACTGCGCTATTGACCGAGAAAAACGGCTACCCCAGCGAGTCCCTAGCCAACCAATTGCTCATCTTCCTCGACGGCGGCCTCGCCGGGGCGAAGCTCACCCACGATATTGCGCCGCTGCTCACCGCCCGCGATCTGGCGAAGCAATTGCTCGGCGCACCACCCGCCGACTACGCCATTTAGCGCTTATCGACGCCTAACTCTGCCGCGGTTTCCGCGGCTTATTCACGTCAGCCATACGGTGCCGCCCGTGATGGGGCTTCAGGTGCCGCATCACGCGCTGCTTGGGGCCGGTGGCCGTATCCTTCCGCCGCAGCACATGCGAGGAGGGCTCTGTGCGCCGCGTGGGGCGCTGCGCGGGGGTGCTCGCGCTCCGCTTCTGCTGCGGCGACCGTGCTGGCTGTGTCGGCTGAGGTGCAGCGGACTGTGCGGGCGTATCCGCGGCGCGGGCGATCTCCGCCATGGCGGGTACTGTGCGCGGCGCCTGCCGGCGCGTGCTGGCAGTGGGGGCGCCCATCGTCTTCTCGTCGAGCCGCAGCGTGATCATCCGGGGCTTCGGCTTCTGGGTGGGTGCCGGCTTCTGCTCCTGCTGCTCGGGATCTGGGGCGGCGGGTGCTGGCTGGGGTAGCGGCTCGCCGCGCTTGAGGGCCCGTTTGTGTTCTTTTTTGGCGGTGCGCAGTGCCTTGGAGGCCTGCTTGGCTTGGGCCTTGGCTTTGGCTACCGCCTCGTCATAGGCTTTGCCCCGCTCTTCGATCATGGCGATCTCTTTGCGGAGCTGCTCCCGCTTGGATGCACCGGCGGTGATGCACTGCAGGCGTCGTCGTCGCACGCCCCATTTCCGCTGCCGGAAGAAGGCTTTCTTCTTGCGATAGTTCTCGCGTCCCTGGTCGCGGTGGGCGATGAACTCCTCGCTCAGCGGGTAGCGGTAGTGCATGATCGCCATGGTGGTCATGGACTGGGTGAGCGTCCACAGGTTATTGCCGAACCAGTAGATGGCGATGGCCACGGGGAAGGGGCCGAGCAGGCCGAAGTAGATGGGGAAGATGGCCGCCATAAACATGAAGGGCAGCATGAACTTCTGCATCTTCACCGCGCTCGGGGAGTTGAAGTCCAAGGTGAAGTAGTTGCGGATCGAGGCGGTGACCATGTTGATCGTGGTGAACACGGAGGCGCAGATCACCAGCGGCAGCACGAAGCGAAACACTTGGTCGTGGCTGGTGTTGAGCAGGGCAAACTGCTCATCAGACATGGCTACGTAGGAGGCAATGGGCACATCGCGGATGCGCACCTGCAAAAAACTCGCCATCTCCTCGGAGCTGAGCATGCCGATAGGCGGGTGGTGGGCGGATTCGATGCCATCGGAGGGCCGCGCCATGCGCAGCATGAGCCGGTAGAGACCAATGAATACGGGGATCTGGATGAGCGCCGGCACGCAACCGGCCGTGGCCGAGTACTGATTCTCCTTGTAGAGCTGCTTGCGTTTGCGCTTCTGCTCTTTGAGTATGACGGGATCGGTTACCAGCCCGTATTCCTTGCGCAGCGCCGCGAGCTGAGGGCGCAGCTTATAGGACATGCGGCTGTTCTTCTGTTGTTTCCAGAAGAAGGGGAAGATGGAGAGTCGGACGGTGATAATCAGGCCGAAGATGGTGAATAGCCAGGCGCGGGATTCGTTCAACCCGAGCCCATCATGAAGCAGGATATGCCAGAGCTTCATTACCCCAGACACGGGGAATACGAGAGCATCAACCATCGAATTCTCCTACTGATAATAAGTAAAAAATCTCCCCCATAACTCTATAGGTTTCCCAGCGCGTTCCCACCCCTGGGCTGCGGCCGAGGCCGATGAGTTGTCTGAAAACACATCCCATGTCTGCTGCTCAGTCGGCCTCTACCACTCAGAGGGCGCGGTATGAATAGTGCTCTCCTTGACACTCTGGCTTAAAATGTCCATCTATGAGCGCCCCTGTCCCTAAATCTGGAAGGCCGGTGCGGGCTTCCCGCCGACCCCGCCCTGGTTGTCACCGTGCCCCGAGCTCTCATGGCCCCGGTGTCGTGCAGATCCTCGGTGAGCTGCTACTGACCATCGGTGTCCTGATCCTGCTCTTTGCCTACTACGAGGCCTATTGGACGAATCTCGAGGCGGGCAAGAAGCAGGCCGCCGCTAATGAAGAGCTCGATCACCAGTGGTCGAATCCGCGTCAGAAGAAGGTCCCCGAGCTGGGCGATGCCTTCGCGCGCATGTATGTGCCGAGTTTCGGCTCGGACTATCATTTCGCCATTCTGGAAGGCACCGACGATCACACGCTGCTCTCGGGCCCAGGCCGCTATACCGAGACCGAAATGCCCGGTGAGGCCGGTAACTTCGCCATCGCGGGCCACCGCGTGGGCAAGGGCGCGCCCTTTAATGATCTCGGCAAGCTCAATACCTGTGATGCCGTGGTGGTGGAGACCCAGGACACCTGGGAGGTCTATCGGGTGCTGCCGATGGATGACGGCGATCAGCGCACCGACTGCTTCACCCCAGAGCAGCGTCAGCGCATCGCCTCGGGCGACTATCACTCGGTCTATGGCCGCACCATCACCACGCCGACGAACGTGTCCGTTCTGGAGACCATCCCCGGGGTGACGGATGATGACCCAGCTGCCCTCAACGCCGAGGCGCTCATGACCATGACCACCTGCCACCCGCAATTCTCTAATGCGGAGCGCATGATTATTCACGCCATGCAGGTGGCCCATTACGATAAACAGGGCGGATTCACCCCGCCGGAGCTGGAGGAACGCTAAATGTATGGATGGATCTGGCGCTTGCTGCCCGGCCCGTGGCCGGTGAAGCTCATTTTGCTCATCGCGCTTTTGGTCGGCGTGTTCTTCCTCTTGATGGACCTAGTGTTCCCGATGATCTCGCCGCTGCTGCCCTATAACGACGTATCCGTCTAGGCCCTAGAGCCCGAGATCGGAGATGACTTGCTCCGCAATCGACTCGGGCTTGATGGTTTGTTCCTGATCGCTGAACACCACCACGCTGGTGGTGCCCTTCGCTACCGCGTACACCGAGTAGCCCTCCAGCCCGGATGAGCCGAGGCTGCCGCGCCCGCCCTGAAAACCGGCGGGCCGCTCGGCTGGCTCGGTGGAGCCCACTGGCGCCGCCCAATCCACCACCTGGCGGGCGATGGCCTCATTTTCGTTATGGCGCACACTCACCAGCACCTGCGGATTATCCCCATAGGACCAAAAAACGCAGGCAGGGGGATCAAAACGGGTATCCAGGCCCTGATCGAGCACGCGCTGGCCATTGGTATTGGCCACAAATTGCGCATCCAGATACGGGCATAGCTCGCCAGTGCCACGGGGTGCCTCGGGGATGGTGTCCACTGCTAGGGCGGGCTGCACATCGCTTGTCGACGCCTCCTCGCTACTATCTTCCGCCGCGTCGGTTTCTGGGCTCGGGGTGGGGGAGGGGTCGGTGCATCCTGCCAGACCAAGGGCCACAACGGTGCCGAAAAGTAGCGGGAGCTGGCGGAGGCGGCGAATAGTCACGGGGTCCATCCTTCGACTAGAGAGTGCGAATAAAAAAACTCAGCCCTCCACATTACTGGGATCAGTACGGTGAGGGGGCTGAGTTGGGCTCAGAGAGGAAAATCCACCTTAAACTCTACTTGGCGTGGGCCTCATAGTAGGCGTCGTAGACCTCTTGGGGGATTTTTCCGCGCGCGGCGACCTTGTAACCATTGTCTTGCGCCCACTTGCGGATCTCGCGGGACTGGTTATTCCGCCCGGTCGCAGCAGCGGCCTTGCGGCGGCCTCGACCTGCGGTGCTCACGGCGCGGCCGGCAGTCATGTACGGCTGCATGTCCTGGCGGAACTTGGCGGCGTTTTCTGCCGACAAATCCAGCACGTACTCACGACCCTCGACGGCGAAGTGGACGATATGGACGGCGTCCTCTTCCAGCGGGGTCTGATCGAGATCATCAAAATACTGGGTGACTTCTCTACGGGCCATGATGTTTCTACCTCTCCTCAAACGATTCTTCGTTCGCTGTCTTTGTTGCAGCTGTGTGCGGTGCACTATGTATAGGGCATATCTGACACCGCGTGCTACCTAAAGACAATAATACAAGAAGAATTGCTTTTTGCAATTAATTTCGATGGGAAAACACTTTGCGTATATATTTTATATGAGAACGCTATCCATAATTACTGAGTAAAACCTAAAGACCCTGCAATTGTCCGAGCGAAAAAAATCGCCCACGCTGACACTCCTCGGTGTGAGGGAGGCAGAGTGGGCGGTCTACGGGGCGGTGAGGTGCCGCAAGACGGGCGGTTAAGACTTCAGCTTGGAATTGATCTCGTGCATGATCTGGTCGAGATCGCGATTAATGGAGGAGTGGGAGCGACGGCGCTGCTCGACGGTCATAAATTCCGCGTTATCCACGGCGGCGTCCAGCTCCTTCAGCCGATCCTCGACATCCATCACAAAACCACGGGGCAACGAGGACTTCTCCACGTTGGCGCTGATGCCCGCGATACGGGCCTTGACGGCTGCGCCGTGGCCGTTGAACTGTGCCAGCTGATCCGGCGCGACTCCGAGCTTGCGGGAGCGCCGCTGAATGCGCTGTTCCTTGACCCAGGTGATGCCGCGATAGACCAGCGGCAGCAGAAGCGGCGCCAAGGTGCGGGCGAAACCAGCATAACGCTTCGCGTTCTTTTTGTTGAACTTGCCGGCCTTGATCTTATCCAGCTCTTGCTGGGCGCGCTTACGCTCGTGCTTGCGCTTGTTCTTCATGCCCTTATGATCCGCCTTGAGCAGGTTTTTTTCCTGCTTAGCGAGGAGCTTATTGCGCTTGTACTCCAGCTTTGCGGCCTCCTTGGCTTCCTTCTTGGCGCGCGCCTTAGCGGCCTTGATTTCGGCCTTGGACTTTAAGCGTGCCTTTCGGATTGTGCGGAACAAACCCATGCTGCACTCCTTGTTGCATTGAGCCTCACAGGTGTGGGGCGTTGTCTTCTGCCGGTTGAGAATACCGTGTCTCTTTATTCTGCGCCCAAGTCTACAGTGTGGATTCTCAGATTCCTCGAACGGTGCGGGCGGCAGGTGGGCGCGGATGCGCCCCTGCTTAGCGATCGCTGACGATAATGCGCCCCTTGGCGCCGCGCTCTGCGTCGATGAACTGGTGATTCACAAATGTATAGGTTCCGGCCTCTGGGAAGCGGGCCTCCACAAATCCACCTTGGGCGGCCAAGAGCCCGAGCGCCTGGCCGCCGCCACTGTCCGCGGCCTCGCGCAGCTGGTAGGCGCCTTCCTTATACATCGTGTGAAACTGGGTGCCCACAATATGGAAGCTACTGGCGATATTTGGCCCCGCATTAACCACCCAGAAGCGCGCAGTCTGGCCGGGGCGCATGGTCAGGGGCGCGGCCATATATCCGAACTCGAGGCCATTAAACACCGTGGCGTCGGGCCGCAGGGCGCGGAGTGCGGCCTCGTCTACCGGATGCTCCGCGGTGGTGTCGAGGCCATAGACCTCGGACTGGACCAGAATGTATTCGTGATCCACGGGCGCTAGATCGGGTGGGTCGATGATGACGGCGCCGAACATGCCGGCCGCAAGATGCAGCGACATCGGCGCGGTACCGCAGTGATAGAGCCATGCCCCTGCGTGTTCGGCGCGGAAACGGTAGAGCAGCTGCTCTCCTGGGGCGATATCGCGCATCACCTCATTGGGGCTGACCATGCCGGCATGAAAATCCACAGAGTGGCTCATTGAGCCGTTGTTGATCAGGGTGATCTCAAAGATGTCGCCGACACGGCCGCGCAGAGTCGGCCCGCTCAGTCCGCCATTGAAAGTCCAGCGCCCGCGAGTGCGGTCATTAATGCGGAACTCTGTTTCGCTGACCTCGATGGTGTGGCGGTGCACCGTGGATGACGGCGCAGGGGCGAGTTCTGGGTCGGCGGCCATGGCGGGGTCGATCTTCTCCGGAGGGGTGACCGCCGCAGCCGACGGGGCAGCCTGGGGTGTGGGAGCGTCGTGGGGGAGCGCATCGCCATCGACGGTGATCTGCAGGGTCATGCCCTGCAACCTATGCCCAGCGATCGAGCACCAGCCCTCCACCGGCCCCGTGATCACCCCAGCGTCCAGCTGTACCGATTCGCCCGCCGGGATGCGGCCGGTGGCCTGCCCGGTGGCGAGCACCAGATCGTGGACCTGGGAGCTATCGGTGTTGTGCACCGTCAGGAGCAGGCGGTGCCCACGCGGTACCGCGAGTGTCGCTGGGCTAAAGCGCATATCGTGTGCCTCCACGGTGAGCTCAGTGGTGCCGCTCTGCTCGGTGGTGCCCATACCGGGCGCCGGTGCGGGCGTGGTGGCGGAGGAGAGTGCGAAGAGGCTGCACAGCAGCGCCAGCACGGCGATCCCCGCCGTGATCTGATGCGCCGGGGTGTGGGTGCGTGGGGCGGGGCCCTCGCGGGTGCCGGCCAGCACCGCCCGTTGGGCGCGCCGGGAACTCAGTAGCAGCGGCAAAAAGGCCGCGAGGGCACCGGTGGCCAGGATCGAGGCCGCCACCTTCAACCAGCTAGAGCCCAGCGGCAGCAGCCAGATCAGCAGGCCGCCATTGAGCATGGTCCACCGCAGCAGCCCCGCGGTCTGGAGGCGATACAGTCCAGCGCGGACCGCGGCCGGGCCGCCGCCCAGCATGCTGGGGAGCAGGAAGGAGAGGGTGCCGATCAGCAACTGGGCGGCGAAGCCCACGAGGAGCGCTAGGACGGGCAGGTCGGGAGACTGGCCGCGCAGCAGAGTGGCGCTGAGGATCCCAGTGGAGCCGATGAGCCAGAGGGGTGCGGTGGCCAGTGCCAGTGAGGAGAAGGTGATGCGATCGCGCGGGACGGCGAGGACTGCGCGCATCACGGGAATCCAGCTGAGCCAGCGCCCCAGCCAGCCGAGAGTGTAAAGGGCCAGGCCCACCCCGACGAGCGGCAGATGCTGCAGGCGCAGCCCGCAGAGGGCAACCACGATCCCGCCGCCGAGAACCCCGGCGATAGGCCCATCGAAACGAAAGGAGCCCTGGGCGCGCCAGATGGTGGGGAAAAGCAGCGCGGCCGCGCCGGCCGCAGTCAGGCCGACGAAGCCGAAGACATTGGTGATCACGTGCCCGAGGATCGCGGTGGAGCCGGTTTTGGCGCTGATCGTGCTGACCTGCGCCAGGGCGGTATCGAGCACGTCATAGACAAAGACGCCCTGGGCCAGAACAAATAGCCACAGGGAGGGGCCGAAGCGCTGTGGGCGGCGGGTGCTGCGGCGCAGCAGGATGAGGTGGAGGGCATTGGCCAGCACGCTGAGGGCGACGATCGTGGCGCCAAGACTTAAGACGGGGGCGTCCCAGTCCAGTGCCGGGGTGAGCAGCTGGCCGAGCAGCACGCCCACGATGCCGAGGTTTAACCCACCGATGATCCACGCTCGGGTGCGGAAGGTGGCCGGTGTGGGGCGCAGGTGCAGCAGCTGGTCGCTGAGCTGGCAGGACCAGATGAGAATGGAGTTGCTCAGAACGCCCAGAGTGAAGGTGTGGGTGAGCACCCACTGGTTATGGGGGATGAAGGGGTGCGCCACGGAGATTAAGACAAGCGCGATTAGCCACACCGTGGCGGGCAGCGCCCGCTGCCGGCCGCGGCGGCTTCGAGTATCGGCGCGGGTCGACGGAGTGGGCAGGGGGAGCACACCAGCATTCATAGCCACGAGTTTATCCGTGGAAAATGCGGCCTCCAATTAGGGGAGGGCGGAGGGCTCGGAGCGTCGTGAAGCGACAAAGAGCACTCCGCCAATGCCGAGGGTGAGTGTGCTCACCGCGGCCAAGCCAAGGATCAGCCCCGTCCAGCTGGTGGCGTCGAAAAGCAATCCAGACAGCCAGCCGAACACGGAAGAACCCAAGTAGTAGCAGGCCACGTACGTGCTGGAGGCCTCCGCGCGGTTCTCCACGGCGGTGTGGCCCACCCAAGCCGAGGCCGTGGAGTGGACGACGAAGAAGGCGGCAGTAAAGACCAAAATCGCCGCGAGAAGCACGCCCAATTGTGGGGCGAGGCACACCAGCAGCGCGATTAGGGACGTGCCGGCGCCGCACACCAGGGTGATGCCGGAGCCATATTTGCTGCTCCACACCCCGGCCCGGGCCGAGGACCAAGTGCCCGCCAAGTAGAGGAGGAAGACCACGCCGACCAGCGCCTCGCTGAGGCCGAAATCATTGATGAGGACGAAGCCCACATAGTTATAGAGCGAGACGAATACCCCCATGGCCAGCCCGGCGATGAGGAAGAGCCCCGCAAGCCGCGGGTTTTTCCAGTGTCCGGCCATGGCCTGCAGCTCGCCGCGGAAGCGGAGCCTTTTGGGCTGGAAGCGGCGCTGCGGGGGCAGGACGATGATCGCAATGATCGCGCAGATGCCGGCGAAGAGCAGATTGGCCCCGAGCGCCCAGCGCCACGTGGACAGTTCCAGGACGCCGGCGGGGATGAGGCGGCCGGAGAGTCCGCCGAGGGAGGTGCCGGCGATATAGACCCCAATGGCCTTCGCTAGCGCGGCGGGGGCGAGTTCCTCCGAGAGCAGCGCCATGGCCACTGCGGGCACGCCGGCGATCATCGCCCCTTGGAGGCCGCGGCCAATAATCAGCCAGGTGGCCGTCGGGGAGAAGGGGAGGAGCAGTCCGATGAGGATGCTGGCGATCAGCGAGATCGTCATGATCCGCCCCCGCCCAAAGCGCTCCGAGAGGATTGAGGCCGGTACGACGCACAGTGCCAGCGCGCCGGTGGTCGCGGAGACCGTGAGCGCGCTGATCGTTGGGGTGATCTCGAAGGCGGTGGTCAGCCGTGGCAGCATCGCCTGCGTGCAGTAGAGCGTGTTGAAGGCCGCGAGACCCGCCGCGAGGGTCGCTCCCAGGACGCGGCGATAGTCGGGGTCGGTGCGCTCGAGGCCAGGCGGCAGCGTGGCGGCGTCGGCGCTGCTGGTGCCGTCCGCAGATGCGGGGCGGCTCGGGGGTGTGACGGACATGCACACCATGGTGCGCTAACAGCGATGATTAGTAAAATGTAGAAAAAAGAGAAGTTCCATGCATTTTCGGTATATAGCCTCGGGGAGGGCATATGAGCTCTGTGAGTATCGAGGACCTGCGGGTATTTGTGGCCATCGCCCGCAATCAGCACATCACCGCCACCGCTGATGAACTCGGCATGGCCCAACCCACCGTGACGCGGGTGCTGCAGCGCGTCGAACGCGAGGTGGGAGCCGAACTCTTCGAGCGCCGCGGCCGCACCCTCGTGATTAATACCCGCGGCGAGACGCTGCGCCGCGCCGGGGAGAGCATCATCGCCCGCTTCGATGCCGCCCAGCTGGATATTTCGCGGCTGCTTGATCCCGAACATGGCACCATCCGCCTCGACTTCATGCATTCACTGGGCACGTGGATGGTGCCGGATCTCATCCGCGATTATCGCCGCGCCCACCCAGGGGTGCACTTCGCCCTGCACCAGGGCCCCGCCTCGGGGCTGATCGAGCGGGTGCACGCCGATGAGGCCGATCTGGCCCTGGTCGGGCCGCATCCCCGCGGGGTTGCCGCCGACGCCCTGCACTGGCGTCAGCTCTACCGGCAGCCCTTGGCGGTGGCCTGCCCCATCGGCCATCGCTTGGCCGCGGCTGGTTCGGCGCCGATCAGCATGGAGGAGGTGGACGGTCAGCCCTTTATCGCCACCAAGGTGGGCTATGGCACCCGGCAATTGCTCGATGATCTCGTGGCCGCCTCTGGGATCACCGCGCCGGTGGCCTTCGACTCCATGGAGCTGTCCACCGTCGCCGGGCTGGTGAGCGCGGGGCTGGGAGTGGCGCTGCTGCCGATGAACGATCCGTATCTGACCGGCGGGACAGCCCAGCAGGGATTCGTGCTACGCCCGCTGCGCCCGGCCTGCTACCGCGAGCTCGGCCTCGTGTGGCGCGCCACGGGGGAACTCACCCCCGCAGCGGAGCAGTTTCGACGCTGGGTGCTGGAGAAGATTCCGCCCGCTGGCCAGCCCGAGTAGGCCACCGCCGCGGCGGGATGTGAGATTTCACCCGAATAACGGGCCCTTCATTGGTCCTTAGCCAGGGCGCGCGTAGCATAAGTAGCCACTGTATGTCCTCTACCGTCTTCAGAAAGGGCGGCTGATTCCCCATGACGACTGTCGCAGTAGTTGGCGCCACCGGCCAGGTCGGTCGCGTGATGCGCACCCTGCTCGAAGAGCGCAACTTCCCGCTCGACGCTATCCGCTTCTTCGCCTCCAAGCGCTCCGCCGGCACTACCCTCACCTACGACGGTAAGGACGTGGAGGTCGAGGATCTCGCCGAGGCCACCGTGGACTCGCTGCAGGGCATCGACATCGCCTTGTTCTCTGCGGGCGGCTCCACCTCCAAGCAGTACGCCCCGCTCTTCGCCGAGGCCGGTGCCACCGTGGTGGATAACTCCTCCGCATGGCGCAAGGACGATGAGGTGCCGCTGATCGTCTCCGAGGTGAACCCGGAGGCCAAGAACGAGGTGCCCAAGGGCATCATCGCCAACCCGAACTGCACCACCATGGCCGCGATGCCGGTGCTCAAGCCGCTGCACGACAAGGCTGGGCTGAAGGTGCTGCACGTCTCCTCCTACCAGGCTGTGTCCGGCTCCGGCTTGGCTGGGGTGCAGGCACTGGCCGAGCAAAGCCGAGCAGTGGAGGCCTCCGCCGAGCAGCTCGCCCTCGACGGCTCCGTGCTCAACCCCACCGACCTCGGCCCCTATGTGGCCCCGATCGCCTTCAACGCCGTGCCGCTGGCCGGCAACATGGTCGACGATGGTTCCCTCGAAACCGATGAGGAGCAGAAGCTGCGCAACGAGTCCCGCAAGATCCTCGGCATCCCCGAGCTGCGCGTCTCCGGCACCTGCGTGCGCATCCCCGTCTTTACTGGCCACACCCTGACCATCCACGCCCAGTTTGAGAACTCTCTCAGTGTGGAGGAGGCCAAGCAGCTGCTGGCCGATGCCCCCGGTGTGGAGCTGGTAGACGTGCCCACCCCGCTGGCCGCCGCCGGCACCGACCCCTCGCTCGTGGGTCGTATCCGCCAGGACCAGACCGTGGACGATAACAAGGGCCTGATCCTCGTGGTCTCCGGCGATAACCTGCGCAAGGGCGCGGCGCTGAACACCATCCAGATCGCCGAACTGTTGGTCTAAACGCCCACACAGCCGCGCATAGCTCAGCCACCGATTCGCCACTAGGGCAGTCGGTGGCTGTGGTGTATCAGCGGGTAGGAAAGCCGGGCTAGCTCACCTTCACCGTCATGCCGATGGCGGCCCAATCCTCCGGCCCCACCGAATGCCCCGCCGAGTCTGGCCCCAGCAGCGCCGGCTCCACGCACACAAAGCGCTTCCAATCGCCCTGCTGCAGATCCCCGATGTTCTCATCGGCGGCCGCCCCCGGATTCCACACCACCACGTGATCGGTGCCCTGGGAGGTGATGGTCAGCGTGCGCGCACCATCGCTGATGGTGAAGGGAGAATACTGCTCGGTGGCGACGCGCTCGTCCGTGGCGGTGCCGTCGAAAAGCCAGCGGCGCTGCGCGCCTAGGACCTCCGTGCCGGTGACATCATCGACCAAAAAATAGGGGTGAAACGCCAGTTGGATGAGGCGGCGATACTCCGTGAGATTGTGCGCCCGCAGCATCAGCGCGAAACCCTGCTCGGTGTGCTGCGCGGAAAACCGCAGATCCCAGCCATCGTGGGTGCAGCGGGCGTCGATGCCGCCGGTGGTGTCCTGCACCTCCCACTGGATGCGCCGCGCCCAGCCGTGCTGCAGCTCATCGTGGCCCAGATCCTTCGAAAACCACGGCGCGATCACCGGAACCCCGCCCCGAATCGAACTATTCTCGCTGAAATCCGCCAGCTCTGACATGAACAGCAGTTCCCCGCTGGAGTGACGCGCGGACTCAAGATGGCCGCGCCCGGCCGGCATGGACAGACTCGTCTGAAGGCTCATAACCCCTCAGTTTAGCCCCCATCCCAGCATGGCGATGCGTGCCGACGCCCACTGCCGCCGCAGCGGCTGAGCTGCCCCGCGCCGGGTGCTCGGCGAGTAGCCACACAGCGGGGGAGAGAAGAAGGTGAACGGGTAGACTTCCGTACCGTGGCTCTCTATCGCAAGTACCGTCCCGCGTCCTTCGCAGAAGTTGTCGGCCAAGAGCACGTCACCCAACCGCTGTCGGTGGCGCTCGACTCTGGCCGCATTAACCATGCCTATTTGTTCTCGGGGCCGCGGGGCTGCGGTAAAACCTCCTCCGCGCGCATCATGGCGCGCTCCTTAAACTGCGTAAACGGCCCCACCTCCACTCCCTGCGGGGTGTGCCCTTCATGCGTGTCCCTGGCCCCGGGTGGGCCCGGCAACCTCGATGTCACCGAACTCGACGCCGCCAGCCACCGCGGCGTGGACGATATGCGTGAGCTGCGCGATCGCGCCTACTACGCACCGGCGGAGTCCCGCTATCGGGTGTTCATCATCGACGAGGCGCACATGATCACCACCGAGGGCTCCAATGCGCTGCTGAAAATCGTGGAGGAGCCGCCGGAGCACCTCATTTTCATCTTCGCCACCACCGAGCCGGAAAAGGTGATCAGCACCATCCGCTCGCGTACCCACCACTATCCTTTCCGCCTGCTCACCCCCATGGCGATGCGCGGGCTGCTGGAACGCACCGTGGCGGCCGAGAACGCCCAGGTAGATGATGCCGTGTACCCGCTGGTGATCCGCTCGGGCGGCGGCTCCCCGCGCGACTCGCTGTCCATTCTGGACCAGCTGCTCGCCGGCGCCGGGCCGGAGGGACTGAGCTATGAGCAGGCCGTGCTGCTGCTAGGAGTGACCAATGATTCGCTTCTCGACGCCGCCGTGGAGGCCTTAGCCAGCGAAGATTATTCCGCCATGTTTGCCACCGTCGACGACGTGATCGAGGGTGGCTTCGAGCCCCGCCAATTCGCCCTCGACCTGCTCAACCGCCTGCGTGATCTCATGGTGGTGCGCACCGTGCACGACGCCATGAACCACGGGCTGGTGGATGTGCCCACTGGGCGCGAAGAGGTGCTGGCCGAGCAGGCCGGACGCTTCAGCCCAGAACAGCTGGCTCGCATGGCCGCGCTGACCAACGAGGGGCTCAGCGATATGCGCGGCGCCACCTCCGCCCGGCTCCTGCTGGAGGTCATGTGCGCCAAGCTCATGCTGCCCGCCGCCACCGCAGGAAGCGCCGGCAGTGCCCTCGGCACCGCCGGCGGAGCCACAGCTGCGGCTGGGGCTGCTGCCGTGCCGCGCGGCAGCCGGGGCGAGAGCGAGGAGAAAAAGCCATCTCGGCGCTTTGAACGGAAATCTGTGCGCGAGCAGCGGGAACAACGGGAACGCGAGCAGCGGGAGCAGCAAGAGCAGCAGAAAGCAGAACAGAAGAAAGCCGCTCCCGCTGCAACCCCACGGGCTGCGGCCCCGCAGCAGCCCGAACCCACGCCTGTTGCACCGGAGCCCGCCGCTGAAGCCACCGCAGAGTCCACTGCCACGCCGGAGCGGGAAGAGCGCAGCGAGGAGGCGTCGACAAGCGCTGCGGGCACACAGCAGAGCATTGCCCAGCAGTGGCCGGAGATTCGCAGCGCGATCTTCAGCGCCAATGCGCGTACGGGCGTGATGATCGCCGAGGCCCAAGTACTGAAGGAGACCCCGGAGACGCTGCAGCTCGGCCACCACACGGGGGCGCTGGCGGCGCGGCTCTCCGCGCCCGAGCACGCCGCGGTGATTGCCCAGGCCGTCGAGCAGGTGACGGGCGCGACGGTGACAGTCAGCTGCGTGATCGGGACGCGCGCGCCGGCCCCTGCAGCCACGCCCACCGAGTCCGAGGACAGCGACGCAGACGAGGAGGAACCGGCCCGCCCCGCCCGACGTGCGCCCGGTGGCTGGGTGCCCCCGCAGCTACCTCCCGAGCCCGGCACCGCCGCGCCGGTGCGCGAACCGGAACCGGAAAAGAAGAAGGAGGCCCCGCCGCGGCGACGCTGGCAGGAAAGGGCAGCCCGCGGCAATCCCCATGCTCGGCCTGGGCAGCAACCTCCGCCGCCCGAGCCGGAGGCGCCGAGCGACTATAGCGACCGCGACCCCTACGCGGGCATGGCGGACTCAGTGCCGCTGCCTCCAGAGCCCGAGCCGGAGGATGCGGCCCCCGAACCGGCCGCTCCGCCGCGCCCGCCTGCACCCGCCCCGCCCCAGCCGGTAGAGGAAAGCCCGGAGGATGTGGAAGAGTCCTTCGCCCGCGAGGCCGCGGAGGGCGAGGGCAGCGCCGATAGGCGTGACCAGCGCACCGTGGCGATCGAGCTTTTGCAGGAGCAGCTGGGAGCGAAGCTGGTATAAAACGTCTACACTCGTTGGGGCGATAAAGATACCCCCTAAGAAAGGCAACAACCATGACTCAGCCCGATATGCAGCAGATTCTCGCTCAGGCCCAGCAGATGCAGGAGCAGCTGCAGCAGGCCCAGCAGGAAATTATGGCCACCGAGGTCGTTGGCGAGGCCGGCAATGGTTTGGTCAAGGCCACCATGAACGGTGCCGGCCACATCACCGGCGTCGAGATCGACCCGAAGGTTGTCGATCCGGAGGATGTTGACACCCTGCAGGATCTCGTGCTGGGCGCCCTCGAGGACGCCCACAAGCGCATCTCCGATGTAGCCGAGGAAAAGATGGGCCCGCTGCAAAATGCTGGCTTCGGTGGCGACCTGGACGGCATGCTCGGCTAAAACCTGACCGAGACGTCTGGTCACATTCAGCGCCCCGCCCCGTGCGGGGTGTTTGTGTGTACACTCCCAGCAGCGATAGCGGCCTGTGGCGTCCCCGCCACACCGATGAGCACCCCACCCCACGACCGAGGTTGACCCGCGCAATGGCGGGAATAGACCGGCACACGAAGGACACCCACCCCGCATGTTCGAAGGCCCGCTCCAAGATCTCATCGACGAGCTCTCTCGGCTCCCAGGAGTGGGGCCGAAGTCCGCACAGCGGATCGCCTTTCACCTGCTCAACACCGATTCCGAGGATGTCGAGCGGCTCCAAAATGCGCTCGGCGCGGTGCGCGGCGGGGTCACCTTCTGCCGTATTTGCTGCAATGTTTCCCGCGATGAGCTGTGCCGCATCTGCGCAGACTCCCAGCGCGACCCCAGCGTGATCTGCGTAGTGGAAGAACCCAAAGACATTCAGGTGATCGAACGCACCGGGGAGTATGAGGGCCGCTATCACGTGCTCGGCGGGGCACTGGATCCGCTGAATAATGTGGGCCCGAAGGACCTCACCGTCTCACAGCTGCTGCAGCGCATTGGTGGGGTTCTCGAGGACCGCGAGGGCGAGCCCGCCCCCGATATCAGCGAGGTGATCCTCGCTACCGACCCCAATACCGAGGGCGAAGCCACCGCCTCGTATCTGGCGCGGCTCCTGCGTGATTTTCCGGACCTGGTGATCTCGCGGCTTGCCTCCGGCATGCCGCTGGGCGGCGATCTGGAGTTCGTTGATGAACTCACGCTCTCCCGCGCACTCACCGGCCGCCACCGGCTTTAGGCGCGACCTAGGGGCGATCACTAGCGCGAGCGCCGCCCTTTCGCGCCATGCCCTCGGCCGCAGCCAGCTAGCTGTCGAGGCGCTCCTCGCGCAGCTGCGAGACCTCATCGAGCACCAGCGGCTCGAGATCAGTGAACTCCACCCCCATGGCGCGGGCCAAGAGAAGATCCGCGATATGCGGGTTACGGGCCAAGAAGGGCCCGTGCATATAGGTGGCGATCACGGTGCCCTGGATAGCGCCATCGCAGCCGGCCCCATGGCCGGAATCGGTGTTGCCGATCCCGCGAGTAATCGAGCAGAGCGGCTGGGCATCCGGTCCCAGCACGGTAGAACCCATGTGGTTTTCGAAGCCGCTCAGGCGCAGGCTCACGGTGCCGCTAATGCGCTGCGCATCGGAGATCTGCTCGGTGAGCACCGTGGAGGGCGTGGCCTCCACTTCACCGATGGCGCGGGTGCGTAGTTGCGCGGTGGTGGCGTCGATAAGCCCCAAGCCCTCGTGTACCCCGCCGGAGGCGTGGAAAGACTCGCCGAGTACCTGAAAACCGGCGCAGATGCTCAGGATCGGGGTCTTCTTCTCTGCGGCGCGGATAAGGCCGCCGTGGGCACGCAGATGCTCCGCCGCCAACACCTGGGCTGCGTCCTCGCCGCCGCCCATGCAGTAGAGATCGCAGGAATCCGGGATGGCGTCCTGCAAGGTGATCCGATGAATATCGGCATCAATGCCGCGCAGCCGGGCGCGCTGGCGCAGCACGAGGGCATTGCCATCGTCGCCATAGGTGCCGAGCACATCAGGCAGCAGCAGTCCGATAGTGAGAGTCATTTACTCGTTTCCTTCCTTAGCTGCCTGGAGCGAACGTTCGAGAGCCTTCTTCAGATCACGGAAAGCCGTGTAATTGGCCAGCACCTCCACCCGGCCGGGCGGGCAGGCACGAATGGCCTCCACGGGATCGTGGATGAGGTCATGATCAATCGAGGCATACTTCAACCTGACCGCAAGGTCAGTACCGCGTTCGCCGGCGGCGTGCACGTGGAGGTTCTCGAAGTTCTCAAACACCACATCCCACAGCCACGATAGGTCCTCGCCATCGGCCACCTGGCCGTTGACGGCGATCACATGGCCCTCGGCCTCGCGATCGAGCATGGACAGCGCCTCTTGCCAGCCCGCCGGGTTCTTGGCCAGCAGCATGTGCACCTCACGGCCCTCGAATTCGATAGTGGAGTAGCGGCCGGCCACATTATCCACCTCCTCCACCGCGTCACGGGCGCCATCGAGGCTGATATCGAAGCAGCTCACCGCCGCCGCAATGGCCTGGGCGGCGTTACCGCGATTGGCCTTGCCCGGCAGCTTCAAATCCAGTGGCGTATCACCCAGCGGGGAGCGCAGCGCCTCATCATCGATCACCCAGCTGGGCTCGGGGCGGCGGAACTCGCGGCCATCGGCCAGCGGCTTGGTGGCGTACCAATCATCGCCGTTGTGCACCACATGGGAGCCGGTGCGCGGGCAGGACACCGAATCGCCGATCCAGCCGGCGCCGGCAGAGACCCACACCACGTTCTCGGCGTCGAAGGCAACGGAGGTGACCAGCACGTCATCGCAATTGGCGATCACGGTCATCTCGGGATGGGCCTCGACACAGGCGCGCAGCGCGCGCTCGAGCTTATTGATCTCGCCGACCCGGTCCAGCTGGTCTCGGGTGAGGTTGAGCAGGATGAGCGCCGTGGGGTGAAGCCGGTCGGCCACCTTAGGCACGTGCAGCTCATCGCACTCCAGCACCACGTGGCTGGCATCCTTGCCGGCCATGAGCGCGGAGATAATGCCCGCGTCCATGTTGTCGCCGCCATCATTGGTGGCCACGGTGTAGCGGCTGCGCAGCGCGTTCGCGGTCATGCGGGTCGTGGTGGACTTGCCATTGGTGCCGGTGATCAGCACGGTGGGGCGGTTCTTCGCCACGGTGGTCATGATCGTGGGGTCGATCGCATTGGCCACCAGGCCGCCGATCATGCCGCCGGCACCGCGGCCGGTCGCACGCGAGGCCGCAGTGGCTGCTGAAGCTGCCGTCGTGGCAAGGGTGGCGCGCAGACGGCGGAGAGGCCGAGGAAGGTTGATGCTCATGGTTAAGAAATTGTAGCCTCAACCGCCGCTGGGAGGGGCACGCCTGCTCACAGGCGCGCCTTGGCGCCGCGGGGCTGAGCCGGCTGCCTAGTTGTCCGTTTCTTTGGCGGCCTGACGGGCCAGCTCGACGAAAGCGGTATCGGCCATGAGCGGAATATTCTTCCGCTGCGCGTGCATCGCCTTGCCCTTGAGATCCTGGGTGTGATTGCAGATCACCAGCGAGGAGCCACGGCCCAGCTTCTCGCTGTAGCTCAACCCAGCATCGAGCGCGGCCTGAATGATCTCGGTATCGGGCAGCTCGATCTGCGGGGTGAGCACCACCTCCATGCCGGGTTGCAGCGAGCCTCCCGGCTGATACGTTCCGGGGTTCTCCGCGGCGGCGTCGGCCTGGGCGGCATCCACGCGCAGCACCGTGCGCTGCAGGCCGCAGCGATCCGCCTTCAACTCCTCGGCCTGGTAGCTCACAGGATTCTCTATGGCCGCATAGAGATCCCAGGTGAGCTGGGTGGCCTCGAAGGAAAACTCCGCTTCAGGGACGCTGGCGCGTTCGCGGGTTGCCTGCGGGGAGCCGTCGAATAGCCCCCACTGGCGCGCCACGCCGCGCAGTCGCTCGTCCTCGATCGTGGTGCCGGTGCGGCGCACGGTGGTGAGCAGGTCGATGAGGGCCACCGGCTTGGGCACATGCCCGAAATTCGAGCGATTGCGCTTGCCGCCGCGCCGCCGCCGCTGCTTCGGGGCGTGGGCGCGCCGGTTATGGGCGATGGCCCGCTTCGATTCCGAGACGATGAAACCCCAGGTGAGGGCCATGTCGAAGGTGATGAGGGTACGGCCGTCGATCATACGGCAGATACTTTTCGCCACTCCGGCGAAGGTGGGGGCCGCCGCCACCTCCTCCTTGCTCAGCCCGTGCAGATGCGGCGGTCCCGGATCCGCCTTGGGATTGAGCACGTGGTGCACGTGCTCATCGAGCTCACCGCTCGGGGTGAACGTGGCCAAATCGATGGCAACCATCCGCGCCGACGCGGGGTGAATACCCGAGGTCTGGACCGTGGCAACCACAAAGGGGGCCCGCTCGAGCTCGGCTTGTCGACGCGCCCTGCGCTCTTCGCGGCTCAGATGATGGTTACCGTTGCTCATAGATTCCTATGCTAAACCACAACCGCGCCGATCCCGCGGACTAGGTGCAGGGCGCGGGGCGGTGGTCTTTAGAAGTAGCTCATGATCTGGTTCACGCAGATAGCCACGAAGGCCAGCGAGATGATGGCCATCATTGTGTTGGCGAACCAGCCGTTGCGCCATTGCTTCGGGGTGGCATCGGTATTGAGCAGGATGAGCAACGTAAAGCCCAAAAAAGGCATGAAGAACGCACCGAGCACACCGTAGAGCAGCACTAGGACCACCGGGCGGCCGAGGAAGAGCAGCAGCATGGGCGGGAAGGTCAGCCACAGGGTGTAGAGCTTGTAGTACTTGCCGCCGGTGGTGGTGGAGGGGTGGTTCTCTGGGAGCTTGCGCAGGTGGCCGATGTAGTCGGCGAACATCAGGGACACGCCATTCCACACGCCCAGCACCGAGGAGAAGCTGGCCGCCCAGAAGCCGATGAGAAAGATCGTGCCGATGGTCGGGTTGTAGCGATCCGCCAGCACATCGGAGAGCCCCAGCAAGGCCTTGTCGCCGTTTTCGACGGCGATATTGGCGGAGTAGAGCAGGTCGGCGCCGAGGATCAGCATGGCGATCACGAAGATGCCGGTGACCACATAGGCCACGGTGTTATCGATCCGCATCACTTTCATCCAGCCGGGAGTGCGCCAGCCTTTTTCACGGCACCAATAGCCATAGGCGGCCAGGGTGATGGTGCCGCCGACGCCACCGGCGAGGGAGAGCACGTAGACCCCCGAGCCCTCAGGGATGCGGGGTATGAGCCCGGTGAGGATCTCGGGCAGGTGTTGCAGGGAGAGCGTGGCAATACCGACCACGGTGAGGAACATGAGTCCCACCAGCACGGCGATGATTTTTTCGAAGAACTCGTAGCGGCCTATCCAGGTGAGGATGAATCCGAGAATGCCCGTGCCGATCGCCCACCAGGTGAGAGTGGTGCCGGGAAAGAGCGCGGCCAGCGGCAGCGCCGTGGAGCTCATGGCCGCAGCACCATAGACGAACCCCCACACCACGATGTAGGGGGCGAAATACCAGCTGGTCCAGCGGCCAATGCGCCGCCAGCCGGTATAGATCGTGTGGCCGGTGGATAGAGAATAACGGCCCACGCCTTCGACGAGCACAATCTTCATGATCGCGCCCACCACGGCTGCCCAGAGGAGGGTGTAGCCGAATTTTTGCCCAGCAATCATGGTGGCGACAAGATCGCCGGCACCGACACCGGTGGCGGCAGCCACGAGGCCAGGGCCGATCACACGCCACCTGGCGTCGGGGTTGGGGCCATCTGCGGATGGCTCGGTGGTGGGTGGGGAAGCGTCAGCGCGGGACATGTGATCCTCCTTTGCTCGATATCGAGAGTGGTTTAGATCACAATCCTAGCAAGGGGTAAGAAGTAGCGAGAGTGCGTCGCGGCAGGTGAGCTACCCCCAGTGCAGGTGGCACGGCGGAATCCGCTGGGGTGCAGAGAATGCAGCTGCCAGCAGGGTGGCGTCGATAAGCGCGCAGCACAAACTCCCGAGGCTCGCAGGGAGCGCTCGGGAGTCAGTGAGCGAGAGGCTAGGCCATGGCGCGGTTGATCGCGGAGGTCACGGCCTTCAGCGAGGCGTAGGTGATAGAGCCGGCCACGCCGACACCCCACACCTGCTGGCCATTGACGTCGGCGTAGACGAAGGCGGCGGCCTCGGCGTCATCGCCGGCGGTACGGGCGTGCTGGGAGTAATCCAGCACCTCGACGTTGATGTCCAGCTGCTCGAGAGCATTGGCATAGGCGGACACAGGGCCGTTGCCGTGGCCGGAGACGGTCTTTTCCTCGCCGTTGATCTCCAGCTTGGCGGTCACCTGCGAGAGCTCGCCATCGGACTGGGCGTTATCCACGCGCAGCGAGATCTGCTCCACCGGGCTCACCCGATCCAGGTACTCGCTCGCGAAAATATCCCACATGGACTTCGAGTTCACCTCGCCGCCCTCGGAATCGGTCACGGCCTGCACCACGGAGGAGAATTCCACCTGCATCGGCCGCGGCAGGTTGATGCCGTGGTCGGTCTTCATGATGTAGGCGACGCCGCCCTTGCCGGACTGTGAGTTCACGCGGATCACGGCCTCGTAGTTGCGGCCCACATCCTTCGGGTCGATCGGCAGATAGGGCACCTCCCACGTGATATCGCGCAGTTCCTCCCAGGCCACATCGGTGTGGGTCGCGCCGGGGCGGTGCTTGGCGGCCATGGCGTCCAGGCCCTTGTTCACGGCGTCCTGGTGGGAGCCGGAGAAGGCGGTGAACACCAGATCGCCGCCATAGGGGTGGCGCTCCGGCACGCGCAGCTGGTTGCAATACTCCACCGTGCGACGAATGTGGGCGATATCGGAGAAGTCGATCTGCGGGTCGACGCCCTGGGTCATCAGGTTCAGGCCCAGGGTCACCAGGCAGACATTGCCGGTGCGCTCGCCATTGCCGAAGAGGCAGCCCTCGATGCGGTCGGCGCCCGCCATGAAGCCCAGCTCGGCGGTGGCGACACCGGTGCCGCGGTCATTGTGCGGGTGCAGCGACAAGATGATGGAATCGCGACGGTTCAGGTTGCGGTCCATCCACTCGATGGAGTCGGCGTAGACATTGGGGGTGATCATCTCCACCGTGGAGGGCAGGTTAATGATCATGGGGTTCTCTGGGGTGGGCTGCATGACGTCGGTGACGGCGTCGATGACTTCCTTGGCATAGGCCACCTCGGTGCCGGTATAGGACTCCGGCGAGTACTCCCAGCGCCAGTTGGTGTCTGGGTAGTCCTTGGCGATGGTCTGGATCAGCTCAGCGGCGTCGGTGGCCAGCTTCTTGATCTGCTCCTTATCCTTCCGGAACACCACATCGCGCTGCAGGATGGACGTGGAGTTGTAGAAGTGCACGATCACGTTCTTCGCGCCCTCGCAGGCCTCGAAGGTGCGGCGGATCAGGTGCTCGCGGGCCTGCACCAGCACCTGGATGGTCACATCATCGGGGATCTTGTCTTCCTTGATGATCTCCTGCACAAAGTTGAAATCGGTTTGGGAGGCCGAGGGGAAGCCCACCTCGATCTCCTTGTAGCCCATGCGCACCAGCAGGTCGAACATGCGGCGCTTGCGTTCTGGGCTCATCGGATCGATCAGGGCCTGGTTGCCGTCGCGCAGGTCCACGGCACACCACTGCGGGGCCACCGTCATCTTCTTGTCCGGCCAGGTGCGGTCCGGCAGCGAGAAGTCTTCGACTTCCACGTGATAGGGCTGGTAGCGCTTACTCGGCATGGTGGAGTTGCGCTGCTTATTCCATGCCGGCTGCCCCTCGCGACGCGGGCCGTTCGGGGTGGTGATTTCAGTGGGGGCGGAGATGAAAGTGTCGTTCATCGACATAACTATGGGTGCTTTCTTGGCTCAGTGTTCGGGAATGTTGGCCGCGCCTGAAACTCCGCGACGGGGCGGCCAACGAACAATTAAGCGCTAACACCCGCCGCGGCGACTAAGGAGGAGGAATCCCTGACTACCGCGAATCATGTGAGGCACATTACCGCATCCGTCAGTATTTTCGGGCACCGACGTTCCATCCTTTGGGAAAAACCAGTTCAGTGTTCCCCCTATCGGGGGCCTATGCACGCTTATCGACGCCTACTCGCGTGTGCGCCGGCCCGCTGGCACGGGCGATGCGCACTAGTCGATTCCGAGCCGCGATAGCTGGAAGGTGGAGCCAATCATGGCCAGCAGAGCGAGGGCCATCCACGCCCATTGCCATCCGCTGGCTTGGAAGGATTCGCTTAACACTGCATAGCCCAAGATGAAGGCTACGATGGGCTCGGCGACCTTCATGGCCGGCAGGGAGTTTTTGAGTGCGCCGGCATTAAAGGAGACCTGCTGCACCAAGGTGCCGATGGTGGCGCAGGCGATCAGCGCATAGAGCTCCCAAGAGGTGAGGATGCCGAAGAACCCGCCTTTGTGGACGAAGATATCGGCGATGGCCTTAGATAGCACCGCCACATAGCCGAAAACAGCGCCGGTGACGATGCCGAGCAGCAGGGCCTTCTCGCGGCGGATCTGGCGTTGCGCCCAACGGTCGAGGCCGACGAGAACGACCACGCCGATGCCGAGGGCCAGCAGCCAGCGGTGCAGCGATGGATCAGGGGTGCCCGAGGCGGGGCGGCCCAGCAGCACCAGCACCGATACGGAGACGGTGAGCACGCCCGCCCACAGCATTTCGGCGAAGGTGAGCCGGTGCTTGTCGTAGTAGGCCGACAGCGGCAGGGTGAACATGAGGGAGAGCACCAGGATGGGCTGCACTACGAGCAGGGTGCCGAAGCCGAGGGCCACAACCTGCAGGCCATAGGCGCCGAGCGCAGAAAAAGAGCCCGCCCACCATAAGGGGCGGCGCATGGCCGTGGCGATGGACCGGCCCTCGGGTGCCTCGAGTGCGATATTGTGCCGCACGACCGTGCCCCATGCGATCGTCAGCGCAGAGGCAGTGGCAAAAAGAATGGCAAGCAGGGTATTAGGCACAGCACTTAGAGTATCGCTAGGGGTGGCGTGGAACCGTCGCGGCGCGCGGGGTGGCGGTGCTGGCGTGGTGCGATCCTCACCCTGGGGGTGAATGTGAACTCGATAGTGTCCTGCAATGGGCGCCATGTACGATGAGTGCGGAAAAACCAATACTTCGGCAGAAATTGCCTCGCAGACCCGCGGCAAAGACGGTGCGGGGCCTCATGCCAAGGAAAGGACGGCACCTGTGGCACTTATTGTGCAGAAATACGGTGGATCATCTCTGGAGAGTGCGGAGCGTATCCGCAGCGTTGCTGAACGTATTGTGGCCACCAAGAAGCAGGGCCACGATGTGGTGGTGGTGTGCTCCGCCATGGGTGATACCACCGATGAGTTCCTCGATTTGGCGGCGCAGGTCAATCCCGTTCCGCCGGCCCGCGAGATGGACATGCTACTCACCGCCGGGGAGCGTATCTCCAATGCGCTGGTGGCCATGGCGATTGAGAGCTTCGGTGCGAAGGCCCAGTCCTTCACCGGCTCCCAGGCGGGCGTGCTCACCACGGAGCGGCACGGCAATGCCCGCATCATCGAGGTCACCCCGGGGCGTGTGCAGGAGGCCCTCAGCCAGGGCAAGATCTGCCTGGTTGCCGGCTTCCAGGGTGTGAATAAGGAAACCCGCGATGTCACCACCTTGGGCCGTGGCGGTTCCGATACCACTGCGGTGGCGCTCGCCGCGGCGCTCGAGGCCGATGTGTGCGAAATCTACTCGGATGTGGACGGCGTCTACACCGCCGATCCGCGCATCGTGCCCAATGCCCGCAAACTAGACAAGATCTCCTTCGAGGAGATGCTCGAATTGGCTGCTGTGGGATCGAAGATCTTGGTGCTGCGCAGCGTCGAATACGCCCGCGCATTCAACGTGCCCTTGCGTGTGCGTTCGTCCTACAGTAATGACATTGGCACCCTCGTCGACGGATCAATGGAGGATATTCCCGTGGAAGAAGCAATACTCACTGGCGTGGCAACCGATAGCTCGGAAGCCAAGATCACTGTTTTGGGAATCTCGGATCTGCCGGGCGAGTCCGCCCGCATCTTCCGTGTCATCGCGGATGCAGAGATCAACATCGATATGGTGCTGCAGAATGTCTCCTCCCTCGAGGACGGCAAGACCGACATCACCTTCACCTGCCCTCGCGCCGATGGCCCTCGCGCCATGGAGCTGCTGAAGAAGATGCAGGCCGGTGCCGGCTACGAGAACGTGCTCTACGACGACCAAGTGGGCAAGGTCTCCCTAGTGGGCGCAGGCATGAAGTCTCACCCCGGAGTCACCGCCGACTTCTGTGAGGCGCTGCGCGATGTGGGAGTAAATATCGAGCTCATCTCCACCTCCGAGATCCGCATCTCGGTGCTCGTCCGCGAGGCCGACCTCCCCGAGGCTGCCCGCGCTCTGCACGAGCGCTTCGAGCTCGGCGGCGACGAAGAAGCCATCGTTTACGCAGGTACTGGCCGCTAAACAGGATCTGCGGCACGCTCGCTGTCCGACCGCCCCTGGCACCCGCTGCCAGGGGCGGTTTTTCTGTGAGCTGGGTTAAAAGTTTTTGGGGCTATCTGGTGCTCAGGTTATTCTCATGCAGAATGCACCTAACTAGGGTGAGCCGCATGAAAGGGAAAAATTACCGTGGGATTCACGACAGGTCTGAAGAAAGTTACCGCCGCTATGTTGGGAGTCGCCACCGCCGCGGTGGTGGGCGTGAGCGCTGCCCCAGTGGCTGCCGCCGCCCCGCAGGGCAATATCGCCTACTTTGGTGATTCCTACTCCGCGAACCCGGATCAGATCCTCAACGCCATGCGCGGGATGAACCCGCAGGTGTACAACGGCTATCCCGCCCGCGAGGGCTGCCTGCAGGCCCCGAATAATGCGCCGCGCCTGCTCGGCCAGATTGCCAAGGCACCGATCTCTGACTGGTCCTGTGTCGCCGAGACCTCGCGTGTGGCCACCCAGCGCGTCGCCCGCGCCATCCAGGCCGGCGATATTCACCCCGGCACGCGCGCCGTGGTGTTGGCCGCGGGCATGAATAACTACGGTGGCTTCGGTGTGCGCGATGGCGTGAATATCCTCGATAACCAGGCCGTGCACAACGCCTACCTGAAGGATATTCATGACGCCGTGAATCAGATCCGTCGCGTTTCTCCGCGCATCCAGATCATCATTCCGGGCATGCTGCAGGTCACCGAGCCCACCTCGGGCATGCTTTGCGCACTGAACGTGGTTCCCAACGTCCCGATGGGCGTGCCGGTGCCGCTGCTGCGCGATGTGGAGAACTGGAACCGCGATAACCAGATCGCGGCGGCCCGCCAGACCGGCGCCACCTTCGTGGACATCAAGGCCGGTTCCGCCGCTCACCACACCTGCGTGCCCGATGTGCAGCGCTGGGTCTCTGGCAGCATCGACACCACCACCCCGAACTACAACATGGGCCTGCACCCCAGCGAGGCAGGTTCCCGCTACGTGGCGCAGCGCATCGCCGCCGCCCTGCGCTAGGTTCTCGGCTTCATAGCCACAGCACTGCACGCCTCGACCGGGCGTGCAGTTTTTTATGCCCACACAACGCAGAACGTGGCCCCACCCACTGAGGGCGAGGCCACGAACTAGCAGGCGTGATGGGCCTTAGTTGGCTGCCTTGGCGTAACGCTCGGCAACGTCATCCCAGTTGAAGACGTTCCACACGGCCTCAACGTAGTCAGCCTTGACGTTCTTGTACTGGAGGTAGAAGGCGTGCTCCCACATGTCCAGCATGAGCAGCGGGGTCAGGTTAGCGGAGATGTTGCCCTGCTGATCGGTGATCTGCTCAACCACGAGGCGCTCACCGATGTGGTCATAGCCGAGAACTGCCCAGCCGGAGCCCTGCAGGCCCAGAGCGGCTGCGGAGAAGTGAGACTTGAAGTTCTCGAAGGAACCAAACTCGGCGTTGATGGCCTCTGCTAGTTCACCGGTGGGCTCGCCGCCGCCGTTGGGGGAGAGGTTCTTCCAGAAAATGGAGTGGTTGGTGTGGCCACCCAAGTTGAAAGCGAGGTCCTTGGACAGGGCGGTAACCACGGCAGAGATCTCGCCGTTCTCACGAGCAGTTGCCAGCTTCTCGAGGGCAGTATTAGCGCCCTTGACGTAGTTGGCGTGGTGCTTGGAGTGGTGCAGCTCCATAATCTCGGCGGCGATGTGCGGCTCGAGGGCGTCGTAAGAGTAATCCAGCTCGGGAAGGGTGTAAGTCATGATAAAAGCCTTTCGTGGTTTTTACGTTCACAGCCACGGCGCGGTGCCGTGGCATTGATACCCATGATAGGTGAGAATGTGAATATCGCAACAAAATGGTTGAGAAAACCGGCTCCGGCAGGGGTACCGCAGCAGGAACGCGGCGACGGGACTAGATTGGGTCGAGTGCCCACGTGGCCCTCGAGAGGACATCGCCCTTACCCCCTAGAGAAAGTGCTAGCACTATGGGATTTCTATTTTCACGCACCCCTGAGATGGTGAGCGAGGCCCAGGCGCTGCGCGGCGGTTCTACCCCCGTGCTGGAGTGCCCTCAGTCCCACGCGGTTCTCGGCACTCCGATCACCGGACCGTGGAAGCCGGAGCAGCGGCGCCTCATCATTGGCATGGGATGCTTCTGGGGCGCGGAGAAACTGCTGTGGCAGCTCGACGGGGTGGACTCCACCTCCGTGGGTTATGCCGGAGGGTTCACTCCCAATCCGACCTACCGCGAGGTATGCACGGGCCGGACGGGCCACACCGAGGTGGTGGAGGTGGTCTACGATCCCGCGCGGATCAGCGCTCGGGAGATTATTAGCGCCACCCTTGAGGCCCACGATCCCACCCAGGGTTATCGCCAGGGCAATGATGTGGGCACCCAGTATCGCTCCGCCTATTTTGTGGATTCCGCCGAGGATGAGCAGCTCGTGCGCGAGCTTCTCGCCGCCTATGGGCCGAAGCTGGCCGCGGCCGGGTTTGGTCCCGTCACCACCGAGGTGGCCCAGCTCAGCGATACCCCCGCGGGTGCCTACTATTTGGCCGAGGATTATCACCAGCAGTATCTGCACAAAAACCCCGAGGGCTATTGCCCCGTCCACTCCACGGGGGTGGCCTGCGGCTAGCGCGCCGGGTGGGTCGGAGCCAGCGGCAGGGGCAGCCCGCCGCGGCGACAGCTCAGTACCCCCACCAGCAGGATCGCCACACCGGCGATGGTCGCCCCGATGACCCATCCGGCGAGCACATCGGTGCTCCAATGGTGGGCGAGAAATACTCGGGAGATGCCCATGCACAGCGCATATCCCAGCGCGGCCAGCCAGACGAGGATGCGAACAACGCGCCCGCGCACCGCATGGCCGCCAAAATAGGCGAGCACGAGAGCAAGAACGGTTGCGTTGAGCGTGTGCCCCGAGGGGAAAGAATATGAGGACTCGAAGGGCGGCACTGCGAAGGCGTAATCGGGCCGGGTGCGCCCCACCAGTGTCTTGATGATGGTGGTGGTGCTCGTCGACAGTGCCGCTGCTAGGGCGAGGGTGAGCACGGGAGTCCAGCTGCGCAGCACCGCAGTGAGCAGAAACGCGAGTGCTGTGGCCACGGGCAGGCTCAGGGCGGTCGTGCCGACATTGCTAAAAGCGGTGACCGCCGCGTCGAGCGTCGGGGAGCGGTGATCCAGCCCCCACTGAAGATATGTTGTGTCGATTGAGCTAAGCACCCATAAAGGCTACTACGGGCGCGTTCCGCCGAGAACGTGGGTGCGCAACAGCTCCAGTAGGTCGGCGGGGTCGGCAACATGCACGGCGTCGAGGCCGGCGGCGCGGGCGGCACGCACATCGTTGTTGTAGTTATCGCCGATCATCACCGCGCGTTCTGCCGGTGTCCCAAGCAGCGCCAGCGCCTCCCGATAGGCCTGCGGATCGGGTTTGGCGCAGCTGAGTTCCGCGGTGGGGATGAGGCTTATCGACGCCGACTCGAGGCCGGTGACAGCGAGCTTGCCCGCCTGCATGTCGCGGGCGCCATTCGTAAAAATGGCCACCGTTGCTCCAGTGTTCGCGGCGAGGGCCAAGGCTGCAGCCGCATCGGGGAAAGCGCGCCAGCCTTCACGATAGAAGGAGGCGAATACCTCGAAACGCCGGCGCGACTCCTCTTCACTGAGCGGGGTAGCAAAGAAGCGGGCCATGCGGTTGAGGCGCTGCTGGGCATGGGTGATCTCGCCTCGTTCGAAGCGGGAGAACTCCTCGTTTTCGATCTGGAACCACCGCTCGATGAGGGCGTGTTCTGAGCCTTCCATGGCGTAGTGCTGGATCAGGCGGGTGGCGGCGTGGCGGGCGGCAGAGTCGTGATCGACGAGCGTGCCGTCGAGGTCAAAGAGGATGGCGTCATAGCGGGGCATAGTGTCTCAGTATAGAAGCTGTGGGGTTTCCCACTTTCAGCGGAAAAAGGCTGCCAAATACTGGCAAAAACAAAAACAAACGGGCACAATGGGCAGCTGAAAGCGAAAAACCAAACATCGCAAGGGATGAAACAATGAAGGATATTGTTGGCAACAAGGTTGTGCTCATCGGCGCCGGTGACGTGGGAGTGGCCTATGCCTACGCTCTGGTGAACCAGGGCACGGTGGACCACTTGGCCATCATCGACATCGATGAGAAGAAGCTTGCCGGCAACGTCATGGACCTTAACCACGGCGTCGTCTGGGCCAGCTCCCGCACTCGTGTCAGCAAGGGCACCTACGCCGACTGCGAAGACGCCGCCATGGTGGTCATCTGCGCCGGCGCCGCCCAGAAGCCCGGCGAGACCCGGTTGCAGCTGGTGGACAAGAACATGAAGATCATGAAGTCCATCGTGGACGAAGTGATGGCCAACAACTTCGACGGCATCATGGTGGTCGCCTCCAACCCGGTGGACGTGCTTTCCTATGCCGCATGGAAGTACTCCGGCCTGCCGTGGCAGCGCGTGATCGGCTCCGGCACCGTGCTGGATTCCGCCCGCTTCCGCTACATGCTCGGTGAACTCTACGACTGCTCGCCCACCTCCATCCACGCCTACATTGTGGGCGAGCACGGCGACAGCGAGCTGCCGGTGCTCTCCTCCGCCACCATCGCTGGTGTGTCCATGCGAATGAAGCTGGCCAAGGAGCCAGATCTGGAAGAGCGTCTGGAAAAGATTTTCGAAGACACCCGCGATGCCGCCTATCGCATCATCGACGCCAAGGGCTCCACCTCCTATGGCATCGGCATGGGACTGGCCCGCATCACCCGCGCGGTGCTGCAAAACCAGGATGTGGCCCTGCCTGTCTCCGCCCTGCTCCAAGGCGAGTACGGCCAAGAAGACATCTACATCGGCACCCCTGCGATCGTGAACCGCAACGGCATCAACCGTGTGGTCGAGCTCGAGCTCAACGAGCACGAGATGGAGCGCTTCACCAAGTCCGCTGATGCACTGCGCGAGGTACAGCAGAACTTCTTCTAAATAGAGAGCGCTTGCTCGCCTTATCACCACCGGCCTGTCCCGCACCTGAACTGGGTACACGGGGCACGGCCGGTGCTCTGCGTCTACGCCCCGTATCCTAAAACTGGCGACAAGATCCGCCACTCGGGCACTGGGCGATACTGATACAGGAGGCAGCGAGAAAATGTATGTGATCGCGCACCGAGGCGCATCCGCCGACTATCCGGAGCTCACCGCAACAGCCTTCACCGAGGCGTTTGTGCAGGGCGCGGACGGGGTGGAATGCGATATCCGTCTGGCCCGCTGCGGTGAGCTGGTATGTATCCACGATCCCATCGTGGATCGTGTCTCTGATGGCAGCGGCCGAGTATCCACCCAGACGGTAGAGCAGCTACGCCGGTACAACTTCGGCACTGCGGCGGCCCCCTCCGGGCCCTGTACCCTCAACGAACTGCTTGACATCATGGAGGATTACCCCGGAAAGCACCTCTTTATAGAGAGCAAACACCCCATGCGCTATGGCCGGATGCTGGAGGAAGAATTGGTGAAAACACTCCGCTACCGCCGCCTAGAAGCAGACCCCTATATCCACGTGATCTCCTTTTCCGGATCCGCGATCAACCGCATGCAGCAATTGGCACCGGAGCTTGACCGGATCTACCTGCGCAACGATCCCAACGCCTGGTATCACCGCATTCGCGAGCAGACGATTCACCCCACCTCGGTTGGTCTCGCTATGCGGAAAGCCCGCGAACACATCAACAATGGCACCCTGCCGCCGGCGAGCTATGTGTGGACCGTGGACAACCCCGAGGAGATGGCCGTGTGCCGCGACAATGGCGTGCAGTGGTTGGCCACCAATGTGCCCGCTCTGGCGCGCGAGGTCGTAAACCGCGGGCCGCGGGCCTAACACCCACTGGGGAGCAGACAACTGGCGCGCCGGGGCGAACGGGTATGTTTGTGCCATGGGCAAAAAGAAGAAGAATCGTGAGAATCTGCCTGAGGGCATGAGTCGCAAGCAGGCCAAACTCGCCGCACGTGCCGCTGAGCGCGCCGCGTTGATGGGCGAAACCCGCCCCTTCGAGGGGCTCGCTGCCGAGCCGCAGCTGGTGGCACTGCAGGAGTTCATCCCCTCCGCATACGCCAAGGTGGACGTCGCTGGAACTGACCGCGAGGTCTACATCTGTACCGTGCTGCCGGGAGCCGTCGCTGCTTTGGTGCGCGACGACGAGGCCGGCGGCGAGGCGTTTGTGGCTATGCAAACCCAGCACCGCACCAAGACCCAGGGCAAGGATTTGGCCTATGCCCTTAATTGGGTCATCAACGCCGCCCCCGGCGCTACCTTGGCGCCCGGCAACCAGGATGGTTCCCAGCCGGAGCTGAGCGCACTGCTGAGCGCAGATGCCGAGCTCCACGTGCAGGCCTTCGATACCTTCAACTGGTGGGTACCAGAGGGGCAGACCGGCGATGAACAGACCGCACGCATGCTGCAGATGGCCAATGACACCATCATTCCCTCCCAGGAAGTACACGCAGACGTACCCGGTGCTCTGTGGTGGGTGGATCCCGGCGAGAAGGCCCACATCCGTTGGGTGCGCCAGGATGATGAGGACAAGCTGCTCGCTGCCCTTGCCCGCATCGCGGCGGCCGGCAAACTGCACCTTGGCGAGGACACCAAGTTCGCTGGTGCTTTCCGCACGCACGGTCTCACCGTTCCGGTCTTCGATCTCGATCCCACGATCACTCCGGAGGAGTGCGTGCCGGCCGTGGAGGAGCTCAATTCCTTGATCTCGGCAGAGCTGAGCAATGATGCGCAGCTGAACGCCGAGGAGCGTAAGGCCCTCAACAACATCAAGTCGCGGCAGCTCACTATCCGCTAATTCGCGCGATATTCATGGCTGTACTGGCCAGCTGGGGATCACTCCCAGCTGGCCTTTTCTACTATTCGGGGGCCGGTGGTGAATGTGGCCAGGCTTGGCGGCGTGTTTTCGCGCCCGCCGATTGTGTCGCCGCCGTGGATGTATTGGGTACCGGGTTTACGGGGGCCTCGGCGGTTGCCGAGCCGACCACTCTGGTCTCGGGGTGGCGGGCAGCGTGCTCCTTTATGGGATGTTGCTTGGTGTCATCGTTGTCGCTGTGGTGCTCGGGGCAGCGCAGCGTGAGATTTGATATGTCGGTGGGGCCGCCATCATTCCACGAGGTGATGTGGTGGATATCGCAGCGACTCACCGGCTCCGAGCACCCTGGGTGAGAGCACACGAGCTCGGAGGCGAATAGCGCGAGGCGCTGGTAGATATTCGCCAACCTGGTGGTTCTTCGCAGATCCAGCACCTGGCCGGTGCGGGGATCGTGGACGCACACGAAGCCGTATTTGGCTTGGGCGAGCGAGAGCACGTCGCTGACAGTGAGCTCATTGCCGGTGTTGGTGGGAAAGAGCATCCCGGCGGCGGCGAGATCAGTGTCATCGAAGTCCTTGGCCGATACCGAGAACACCATGCTGGCCGCGCCGATGCCGCCGCGGTCGAGGGCGGCGTCGAGTGCATCCGCGTAGCGTTGCTGCACGGTGCGCGGGTCATCTTTGTCGACGGTGCGCTCGACGAAAGGCTCTAGCCATGCCCGCAGCTTGGCGGTGATGCGCTCGGGCAGATAACCGAAGACGCGGCTGCCGCCGTCGTTATCTGCCTCGGTGATGGTGAAAGCGCGGTTGCGTTCGGCGCGGGCTGGTTCGGGGCTGAGCTCGCTATTGGCGTGGGTAACCAGGTGCTTAACATAGGCCCTAGTGTCATCGCAGCTAGCGTTGTGGGCATAGTCCACGGCTTTCTGGCGCAGTGTTTCGCGTAGTAGCGCGCTGCCGGTGCGCAGCCCGAGCAGGGCTTTATCTATCGCGGTGCGGGTATCGCCGGAGATCCGGTAGTCGCACAGCTGCCTGCGGGTGCGGCCGCGCAGCATCTCCGCGGCGCCGCGGTTGATATCGTTCTGCTCCTCAGTCAGCGTCTCATCCGGCTCATCCTTGAGCTTTCCGTAGAGGCAGCGGGCCTGTCCGATGGTGGAGTTGGCGCGAGAATTAGACCAGCCGAGACGTTCCTTGAGAATACGGCGTGGCTTGGAGGTGCCCGCCACGTCCATGAGGTCTTCCGTGCTGGCGCGGTGTGCGATAAGCACATCGAGGTGCGCCTTGAGCGACATATGCTCCTCGAGTTGTGCCAGCTGTGGGAGAGTAGCCCCCAGAGAGGTGAACCCGCCGGTATCGACGTCGTAGAGTACCACGAGCTGGGCGAGATCCTCGCCGATGCGGTCAACAATCTGCTGCACCTGGTCGCTAGCGATCATGGGGGCCTCCTTCCTGAATGAGCGTGTGCGGCACACACTAAAACAGGACAGACCATGCCCGCTGCGCGGGCTGTGCATAACTCGCGACCGATGAAGGGTTATGCACAGCAGAGCTAGCGAAGGGAACTAAAGAGTTGCTCCGCCTGGGTTTCATCCCACAGCACAACCGAGCCGACATCCACATAGTCGATGCCGCCCACGGGGGCGACCTCGGTGTTGAAACCGCCGGCCATGTGCAGCGCCGCCCACAAAAGATCCCAGGTGTGGTCGCTCGAGTCCACTGTGAGCGAACCCGCTACCCCGTTGACCAGCGGGATAGACCGGAAGGGGTTGAGGAAGGTGGTGGGGGAGGCTACCTTCTTGGCGAGGGCACCGAGGAACTGCCGCTGGCGGGCCGCGCGGTCAATATCTCCCTGTGCAGTGGATCGGGTGCGCACAAAGCTCAACGCCTGGGCACCATCGAATTTCTGGCAGCCGGGTTCCATGTGGAAGTTGATCACGTCATCGTGGATGGGCTCATCCACGCAGAGCTCCACCCCGCCCACGGCGTCGACAGCGTGGGCGAAGCCGCCAAAGCCGACTTCGGCGTAGTGATCGATCTTCAGCCCCGTGCTCTGCTCGACGGTCTCGATGAGCAGCGGCGGACCACCGAAGGAAAAGGCAGCATTGATCTTGTTCATGCCATAGCCCGGAATCTCCACATAGCTATCGCGCGGGAGCGACAGCAGCGTGGGCTTGCCGAAGAGGGGCACGTGCAAGATCATGATCGTGTCGGTGCGGTTGCCTCCCACATCCCCGCCGGTCATCAGCTCGTGGTTCTGCTCTGGAGTGAGCCCCTCGCGGGAATCGGAGCCCACCAGCAGCCAGTTCGAGCCGCTGGTATTACTGATCTGCTGGGCAGGCATGGCCTCGACCCGCTCGAATTTGGTGTCGGCCCACAACATGCCCACCACCGCGATGGTGACGATGATCGCCAGCGCCCAGCGGAACATGGAGAAACAGCCCATGCGGGGCCGGCGCATGCCCCGCCACGGGGCGCGGCGCCGGGGCGCAGCGGCAGGCTGCGGTTGCAGCGGCTGCTGCGGTGCAGGGCGCACCGGCTCCGGCACTGGGGCGTAGTACTGGCGGGGACGCTGCTGTACCGAGCGTGCCGCCTCGGGGTGCTCGCGATAGTAGGCCTGGCGCTGCTCCTCATAGCTGGGCTGGCGGTGCCGTCCCAAGGATTCTTCGCTGCGCCGGTGGCGCTGCGGCCGGTAGTCCGATGCCCGATGCTCGGGCTGGGGCCGGTTGATTGAGCGATCACGGCGCGGTTCGCGCCGCGGCTCTCGGCGGGGCTCCCGCCGAGGCTCACGCCGCGACTGCGGCTCGCGAGAAGACTGAGGATTGCGTCGAGAAACGGGCGAGTCCCCCGCACGGGGCGATTGAGGGCGCCGCCTGACGGGACGACCGTAGTGATCGCGCAGAATACGGCCGTCTTTGTCTCTCGCGAAATCGTCCATGTCTGGATACTCTAATGCCTAAGACAATCCAAGCCTCGATACATCAAGGAATTGGTAGCCCAAAAAAGCCACGGTGTCGATGAAAAAGTGGGCGAACACCAGTGGCCACACCCGCCGGAACTTCCAGTAGAAAGCGGCGAAGACCACGCCCATCACAATATTGCCCGCCCCGGCGCTGAGCCCCTGATACAGGTGATAGGAGCCGCGCAGCACCGCAGAGGCGCTAATGATGGCCACCGGCGCCCAGCGCAGCTGCGCCAGCCGGGTACTCAGCCACCACACCACCACGGTCTCCTCGGCGAAGGCGTTAGCGAAGCCCCATAGCAGCAGGATCAGTCCTGCCCACAGCCCTGAGTCATAGGCGGATACCACCACTTCTTTGGTCCAGCCGGCGTGCAAGGCCAGCACGTACAGCCCGAGCCCCGGAATACCAATCAGTGCGGCCAAGACGGCCCCGCTCAGTCCATCGCGCGGGCGCGGACGCTGCAGAAAGATACGGTCGCGAGCGAGCAGGTACACCACCAGTAAGCCCCAGCCGCAGAGCACGGCGGCCGATATCAGCTGCAGCCCCAGATCCAGCCACGGCACCGAGGACTGTGGGGCGTTGAGCGTGGTGCTTTGTTTATTGAGCGCCTCGGGCGCGAGCAACGCATCGGTCAGTCGCAGGGCGGAGCGTAGCCCCGAGGCACCGAAGGTGATGAGAAGAACCACCAGGATTTCCGCCAGAATCATGCCTCTTTTCCTTTCGGCGCGCCCGCAGCTTCGAGCTGTTCGGCCACCCCGAGCAGCTCGGCGGCACCGGCGTGGATGCAGCCCAGGTGGAGTCCCACTGGCGGGCGCCCGGGCAGGGCCCAGGGCACAGAGATGGCGGCGCGGCCGGTGATATTGAAGAGACTGCCCCACGGGGTCCAGCGTGTCTGTTCGTCGAAATCGTCTTGGGGCTCTAGGGAGCTGAAGGTGCCGATCGGCGGGGGATCATAGGCCAAGGTGGGGGTGAGCAGCAGCTCGCAGGGCCAGGCGTAGCGCACATGTCGGTCGAGAGCAGCGAGGGTACGCAGTGCCTCTTCGAGCGCTCCTGGGGCGAGGCCGCGGCCGCGTTCGCGCATGTACTCCACGATCGGGGAGGCGGGGCCAGGAATGCGGCTCGACTTGTGCCACATCAGGGTTTGGAAGGCGGCGAAGGGCTCCGGGCCGTAGGCGGGGTCCACGGGGATGATCTCGTGCCCATGGGCGCGGAGCGTGGTGGTGGCGTCGGCAAGCGCAGACAGCATGATCGGATCGACCTCCCCGTCGCCGTGCAGCGGGGCGCGGAGCACAGCAATGCGCAGGCGGCGAGAGTGTGGGCGAAAGCCGTGGAGAGCAGCGGCGCGGCGCACACTGGTGGTGAGGAAGCCTTGGGCGGTGAGCCGGCCCTCGCCGGGAGTGTGCGGTGGTTTGAAGCCCACCAGCCCGCACGCCGCGGCGGGCACTCGGATGGAGCCGCCCCCATCGGAGGCGTGGGCGACCTCGACGATGCCGCGCGCCACCAGTGCTGCCGCGCCGCCGGAGGAACCACCGGGAGTGCGCCCAGGCCACAGCGGGTTGCGGATGGGGTCCTGGCCGACGGGCTCGGTATAGGCGGTCATCCCCATCTCCGAGGTAGCGCTCTTGCCGGCGATGGTGGCGCCCTGATTCAGCAGCCACTCATTGACATGATCATGGCTGCGCGGAATATGGCGGCGATGTATCGAACCATAACTCGTGGGCATGCCCGCCACATCGGAGAGATCTTTGACGAAGAGCACCATGCCGTCGAGGCGGCCATGCCCGGTAGGGGCCACGGGCTGGGTGGTGGCATCGTGCACCACCCCGTGCTCGGCGGGGGTGAGCGCCGCCAGCTTGCGGTGAATGCAGGCGAGCTGGGTGTCGATTGACGGGGCGGGATGCGGCATGAATGTTGATGGTAGACCGCTACTGGCGGCGGGGGAAAGGGAGCCCGTGTTTGTGTGCCAGCGAGCCGCTACACTCAAAGATCATGAGTACTACGGTGGCTTTTCTCGGTCCGCGCGGCACGTTCACGGAGATGGCGATGCAGGCATTCGCCGCGCGCGGCTGCTTTGACGCAGACGATGTGACGGGGCTGCCGGTGTCCTCGCCGGCGGAGGCTCTCGATGCGGTCGTCCAGGGCTCGGCTGACTATGCCTGCGTGGCCATCGAAAACTCGGTGGATGGGGCCGTGACTCCCACCTTCGATGCCCTGGCCGCCGCCGAGGGAGTACAGATTTATCACGAGTTCGCTCTCGATATCTCCTTCGCATTCATGCGGGGCGACGCCGCGCCTACGTCCACCCCGCCGCGGTTGAGCACCCACCCCGTGGCGTGGCAGCAGGTGAAACTCTCGGCGCAGCGCCTGCTGGGCGAGGTTGAATTCATTCCCGCCTCCTCCAATGCCGCCGCAGCGGAAGCCGTGGCCCGCGGCGAGGCCGACTACGCAGCCGCCCCGGAAGCCGCCGCCGATCTGTGGGGCTTGCAGGTGATAGCCAGCGATGTGGCCGATGTGCCGGGCGCGCGCACCCAGTTCGTGGTGGTGGGCCCGGCAGGCGTACCGACTCCGCGGACGGGAAATGATCGCACCTCCGTGGTGTTCACCTTGCCAAATGTGCCCGGCAGCCTGGTGGGGGCGCTGACGGAGTTCTCGCTTCGCGGCGTGGACCTCACCCGCATCGAGTCCCGTCCCACCCGCACTGGGCTGGGCACCTACCGCTTCCACGCCGATCTGGTGGGGCATATCGACGACGCCATCGTGGCTGAAGCGCTGCGGGCGTTGCACATGCGCTGCGAGTCCTTGCACTATCTCGGCTCGTGGCCACATAATTCCGCCCCGTCGGAGCAGCCCAGCAACACCCCTGAACGTGACGCCGCCACCGCGTGGGTGGCCCGAATGAAAGAAGGTCAGCGATGAGTGCCACCTCCCGCCAGGGTCGTATTATTTTGGCTCGCCACGGCGAGACCTACGCCAATAAAAACCGTGTGCTCGATACCTTCCCGCCGGGAGCCGAGCTCACCGAGCAAGGCCAGCAGCAGGCCTATGCGCTGGGGGATAAGCTCGTCGAGTTCAGCGGCGAGCACCTCGGGCAGATCTATTGCGGGCTGGCGATCCGCGCCCAGCAAACCGCGATGCGCGCCGCGGAACGCTTCCGCGATAGCAGCGGCCGCGAGCTGGGCCGAGTTGTGGTGCGCGAAGGAGTCCACGAGATCAGTGCCGGCGACCTCGAGGGCAGCACGGATCCCGAGGATGCCGCGCGGTACCTCGATTATTTCTACCGTCGCCTCTGCGGCGAGCAGGCGGCGCTGCTAGGAGGAGAGTCGCTGCGCGCTATCCTCAGCCGCTATCTGCCGGTGCTGGTCGAGATGCTCAACGAGCACGTGGACGCTGGCCGCGATGCGGTGCTGGTCAATCACGGCGCCATCAGCCGCACGGTTGCCAGCCATGCCTGTGGGCTGGAGCCGGAGTTCGCGCGGGATCACCGCCTCGAGAATTGCGGACTGATTGTGCTGGAACCGCGCGGGCAGCTTTTCGGTAGCTGGACCCTGACCCACTGGTCAGATACTCCGGTGGGGGAGCTCGGCGGGGCCTAAAACACCGGCCCCTAGCAGCCCAGGTGGGCTTTAGCCCCAGCCGAGCTCGTGCAGCCGAGCGTCGTCAATGCCGAAATAGTGCGCGATCTCGTGTATCACGGTGATCCGCACCTGTTCGACGAGTTCACTTTCGCTCGCGCAATAATCCTTGAGGGATTCGCGGTAGATGGTGATGGTGTCCGGCAAAAAGCCGCTGAATTCATTGGTGCGCTCGGTCAGGGCCACACCCTCGTAGAGTCCGAGGATGCCTGGGGATCGGGGATTGCGGTCCTCGATCTGGATCACCACGTTGGTGAGATGGTTCAAGAGCTTCTCGGGGACGAGGTCAAGGCCCTCGTCCACGAGTTCTTCGAAGCGTTCATCGCTGATGGCAACCATGGTGCGCGTCCTTAGCGGGGGAGGTCCTCGCGCAGCGGATTGCGCTCCGGCTGCGGCGGCGGGGCCGCGCCATCGATGGTGAAGGGGCCGGTGGCGGTGCCCTTCAGGGTGGAGAAGCCGCCATCCTCGCGGGCCTTGATCAGCGAGCAATTCACAGACTTCGAACCGCCCTGCCAGGCATCAGCGGACAGCGTGGTCCAGAAAGGCTGCAGCGTGGACTGGTAGAGATTCTCCTCGCTGCCCAAGAAATCCTCCGCAGCCTGGGTGCAGACGCGGTTGAGTTCTTGATTTTGCTGGTCCTCGGTGGGCACGGAGTCCGGGAAGAACTCGGTGAGGTTCACAACGCGAGTGACCTCGAGAACGTGGTCGGTATCGCAGCTGACGGTGTGGGGCACATTGGCGGCGTCGATACTCACGCAGGTACCGGCCTCATAGACGCGGGCCTGGTCCTGATCGGCGACCTTGCCGGTGGTCTCCAGCGGCACGCCATTGGGGTCGGTGGATTGCAGGCCGCACAGCATGGTGCGATCCCCGGCCTCCCAAGCGCTGGGCGGGGGGAGCACCGGCGCGATGGAATAACGGCCGCGCGGATCATAGGTGCCGTTGAGATAGCTGATGGTGGGCTGCTGGCAGAGCTCCTCGCGCAGCTGCGCCTGCCGGGTGAGGTCCGGGGCGGGGGCGTCGGGGCCGAACTCGGAGGAGGGATAGGCGGCCAGGTCCTCGCGGGCGGTGACCTCGAAGCGGTGCGGGCTAGCGCAGTCGGTTTGTTCGAAGTCAGCGACCTCACCTGCGGAGGTGAAGGACCATGTCACGCAGGAGCCGGCGTCGGCGGTGGTAAACGGCGCCACCTCTTTGACTGTGGAGGTCGTGGGGGAGGCGTCTGGGGTTTCCTCAGGTGTTTGGGATTCTCTGACCATATCGAAGCTGCCAATCGCCACACCGCCGGCGAGGGCGGCAATTGCGCAGACCCGCAGTGCGGTGGCGCTGCGCCAGGTGGGTGTAGTCGTCGAATTCACGTCCCCCATGCTAGCGACTTAGCTGTGCTGCGGCTGTAAGTGGCGTGCCCTAAAGTCCCGTGCACAGCGGCAGCCGCAGCGTGAGGCGCTGCCGTTGGGGCCTGGGTGCAGCGAAGAGCTAGGCCCGCTGTACGTGTGTTTTCAGGCTAAAACGATCCGGGTGGTACAGCGAGCGGCACCACTCCACGGGCTTATCGTTCGAGCTGGAGACCCGCGTGACGGCGAGGAGCGCGTCGAGGGGGCGAAGCCCCAGCAGCTCGGCGTCATCGGGGCTGGCATTGATGGCGGTGGCCGTCTGCTCCGCATCGGTGATGGCCACCCCGTAGTCGCGATCTAGAATGGCGTAGACCGACTTATACACGTCGGTTTCTAACAGAGTGGGGGCGTAGCGGGAGTTATACCAGCCATCGTCGATGGCATAAGGCTCGCCATTGCCCAGCCGCAGCCGCACCAAGTGGGTGTGCGGGGTGTTGGGATCGGTGCCGAAGAACTTTGCCACCTCCGGCGGGGCGGGCGCCCAAGCAGAGGACAGGATTTTAGAACTGGCGGTGAGCTGCTGGGCTTCCATCTCGGAGGAGAAGGACGCCAAATGCAGGCGATTGATCAGCGGGTTGGGGGCGACGAAGGTGCCTTTGCCCCGAGCTCGTTTAAGCTTGCCACTAGCCACGAGGTCACCAATCGCGCGGCGCACGGTGATGCGAGAAACTCCGAAGGTATCTTCAAGGATGCGCTCGCCAGGCAGCATATCTCCGGGCTTGAGCTCGTGGGTGCAGATGTCCTCGAGGACTTCCCGCAGCTGGGCATGCTTGGGCTTGCCGGTGTCGGCGAGCGGGCGCGCGGGAAAAGACGGGGACATACCTCCATACTAGCGAACTGGTGATAACCGGAGCGGACCAATGGATGTATCCTCTGCCACGCGCTGGGGTGGAGACAGTCCCATTTTTGGCCCGCTGCGCGGTAGGCTGATGAATGTGATTGATCTAAAGTTCTTGCGTGAAAACCCAGATGTCGTTCGCCAGTCCCAGCTGAACCGCGGGGACGATCCTGCGCTTGTCGACGCCCTCCTCGCCGCCGATGAACGCCGCCGTTCCGCCATTGTCGACGCGGATGCTCTGCGCAGCGAGCAGAAGGCCTTTGCTAAAAAGATTGGCCAGGCCGCCCCCGAGGACCGCCCGGCCCTGCTCGAGGGATCTAATGAGCTCAAGGCCAAGGTTAAGGCAGCCGATGCGGAGCAAAAGGCCGCCGAATCTGAGGTGCACGAACTACAAATGAAGCTCTCCAATGTGGTGGAGGGCGCCCCCGCCGGCGGTGAAGAGGACTTCGTCGAGGTGGACTATGTAGGTACCCCGCCCGAGCTGGATTTCGAGCCCAAGGATCACGCCGAACTCGGCGAGAGCCTCGGCCTGCTCGATATGGAGCGCGGCGTGAAGGTCTCGGGCGCCCGCTTCTATTACCTCACCGGCTACGGTGCCCTGCTGGAGCTCGGCCTGATGAACCTCGCCGCCAAGAAGGCGATGGAGCATGGCTTTAAGCTCATGGTGCCGCCGGTGCTGGTGCGCCCCGATGTGATGGCCGGTACTGGCTTCCTCGGCGAGCACTCCGATGAAATCTACTATCTCCCCGCCGATGACCTTTATCTCGTGGGCACCTCGGAGGTGGCATTGGCTGGCTACCACAAGGATGAGATCATCGACCTCAGCGATGGGCCCAAGAAATACGCGGGCTGGTCCAGCTGTTTCCGTCGTGAAGCCGGCTCCTATGGCAAGGACACCCGCGGCATCATCCGCGTACACCAGTTCAACAAGCTGGAGATGTTCGTCTACGCCAAGCCCGAGGACGCGGAGCAGGAGCACCAGAACCTGCTGAATATGGAGCGCGATATGCTCTCCGCCATCGAGGTGCCCTATCGCGTGATCGACATCGCCGGCGGCGATTTGGGTCAGTCCGCGGCCCGCAAGTTCGACACCGAGGCTTGGATTCCCACCCAAAATACCTATCGCGAGCTCACCTCCACCTCCAACTGCACCACCTTCCAAGCCCGTCGCCTGCAGACCCGCTACCGTGATGAGCAGGGCCGCGCCCAGGTGTGCGCCACCCTCAATGGCACCCTTGCTACCACCCGCTGGCTGGCGGCCCTGCTGGAGAATCACCAGCGCAAGGACGGCTCCGTGGTGGTGCCGGAGCAGCTGCGCCCCTACGTGGGCGTGGATGTGCTGGAGCCCCAAAGCTAGCCCCGACCGCCAACGCTCGCCCTAGGCCGATCAGGACCCCATCAGAGGACACCGTCAATGTGGAGAAAAAACAACCAGCGTTTCCGGAAGACCTCCGGATTCCTCGTGCCCACCTCCGAGCCGGTCATCAGCGCAGCACAGCACGCTGAGCTGAAGGAACCGGTGTATCGCATCGGCATCGCCGTGGCACGGCTGGTGATGAAATTCCAAGGGGTCCGCGCCGTGGTGGAGGGCACCGAGAATATTCCCGCCGATGGCGCGGCGGTGATCGCGGTGAATCACACCGGCTACATGGACTTCATCTTTGCCGGCGTCCCCGCCTATCTGCGGGGCCGGCGACTGGTGCGGTTTATGACCAAAAAGGAGATTTTCTCCGCCCCCTTCCCCGTGGGCTGGGTGATGCGAGCGATGAAGCACGTGCCCGTGGACCGCGAGGCCGGCCACGATGCCTTCGAGGCCGCAGTTCAGCACTGCAGCGACGGCCATCTGGTGGGCATTTTCCCGGAGGGCACGATCTCGAGGTCCTTTGATCTCAAGGAATTCAAAACGGGGGCGGCCCGCATCGCGCAGCGCTCCGAGGTGTCCCTCATTCCGCTGGTCGTGTGGGGCTCCCAGCGCTTCTGGACCAAGGATTTGCCCAAAAATCTCGGCCGCAATCACCTGCCGCTGTGGGTGCGCGTCGGCGAGCCGATCTCCACCGAGGGCAGCCCCGAGGAGGTCACCACTCGGCTGCGTGATCGCATGACCGAGATGCTGGCCGAGGTGCGCCGCGACTATGCCGAGGAGTTCGGCCCCTTCGCCGGCGACGAGCCGTGGCTGCCCGCGAGCATCGGCGGCTCTGCACCCACCCAAGAGCGGGCTGACCTATTGGATCAGGCGGAGAAAGAGCGTCGACAAGCGAAACAAGCTCGCAAGGCCGAGCAGGCACAGGCGAAAGCCGCTAAGAAAATGAAAGAGAAAAAACGATGACCTCGTCACCTTCGCCCACGGACGGCGCTTGTGCGCGACCGCTGCTTATTGCCACCGACGTGGACGGTACCCTCATCGACGACGCCGAGCGCATCCCACCCCGCGTGGTGAGTGTGCTGCACCAGGCCGTGCATGAAGGAACGAAGGTGGTGCTCGCCACCGGCCGGCCGCCGCGCTGGATCTTTCCGATCCTCGAGCAGCTGGGGATCAATCCGCTGTGCGTGTGCGCCAATGGCGCCATCGTCTATGACTCTGCCCAAGACAGGATCATTCATAGCGCCACGCTGAAACCGCAGACCCAGCGCACTGTCGCGCGCATCGCCACCGAGGTGCTGGAACCGCTGGGCGGGGTACATTTCGCCGTCGAGCGCGCCGGGCGTTCCGCCTTCGACCCCACCCATGAGCTCTTTGCGGTGGCGCCGGACTATTCCCACGCCTGGGAGTCGCAGGAGTACGGGGTAGAGGAGCACAAGCAGCTCTTCGGCAGCTCCGCGGTGAAGTTACTGGTACGTAGCGAGCACCTCAGCTCCGAGAAAATCGCCGAGCTGCTGCGCGACCGCATCCCCGCCGAGATGGCGCACGTGACCTTTTCCATGTCCGGCGGCCTGGTGGAAGTATGTGCTCCGAACGTGAACAAGGCGGTCGGTTTGGCGAAGGTGGCCAACTACTATGGCGTCGACGCCGCCGACGTGATGAGCTTTGGCGACATGCCTAATGACTGTGAGATGCTCCGCTGGTCGGGCCGCTCCTATGCCATGGGCAACGCCGCCCAGGCTGTGCGTGACGCCGCCGATGAGACGATTGGCGATAACAACGACGGCGCGATCGCCGACGTGCTGGAGCTGCTCTTCCCCGAATCCTAACGCCACCGCGCAGCCCCCACCGCCAGTGCCGGTAGGTGGGGGCTGTGCTGTGTCTGGGGTGCTGTTCTAGGGCTACAGCGCAGAAACCGCCCCGTCCGACGGTGCGGAAAGGGCGGTCAGAGTGCTGGCCAAAGCCAGCGGTTCGCGTTGAGCTGGGCGCCTAGCGGGCGATGATCTCGAGGCTGCCATCCGTGGGGTTGTAGCTGATGTGGCCGCCGATGAAGTCCACTCGGTAGCCGTCATCGGTGGCGTATTGATCGCTGGTCGGCAGGCCCAGGATGCCGGCGTCGAGCCCGGTCGAGGCCCATGCATCCGCGATCTCGCCCCACAGCGCGTGCGTGCCACCATCGGGGGAGGAGATGATCACACCATCGGTGAAGGGCACATAGCGCAGCTCGCCCACGGCGTCCGAGGGCGATGCGTAGTGCACGCCACCGCGCGGGCTGCCCAATACGGGACCGAAGCGGTTGTCGATATCGTTGTATTTCTGCGACTCGACGCTGTCGCCGGTGGTGGTGATCTTCTTCGGCACAAACACCGGCAGATCGGCGATGCTCAGATCATCGATCATCGGGATATTGCCCACCTCATCCAGCGCACCATTCTGCATGCTCGGAGCATTCTCGGAATTGAGCACGAGGGCCAAGATGGAGCCTACGATGTCGAGGATCTCGGAGACATCGACACTGCGGCCTTGGACATGATCGATGATGGCACCGAGGGCGCGAGAGAAGAGCGCGGACGCTTCTTGATCGGCCTGGCCAGTGAGATCCACCTCAGACTCCGGAGTGGGCTCCTTCTCCGCAGGCGTGGTGGTCGAGGTAGCCGGGGTGGGCTCCTTGTCGCTGGTGGTCTCGGAGGTGGTCTCCGCAGTGCTCGGTGACGTGCTAGCAGAAGACGTGCTCGTCGTTGCGGCAGGCGTGGTGCTCGAGGTGGCCGAGGTGGGCTCCTTCTCGCTCGTGGTCTCCGCAGTGGTTTCCGTGGTGCTGGTCTCCGCAGTGCTGCTCTCGCTGATGGTCTCCGAGGTGGATTCCGTGGTGGTCTCCGCAGCTGCCGTCGACGTGCTGCTTTCCGCAGTGGAGGTCTCGGTGTCGCTGCTTGTACCCACCGCGCCAGCGTTGATGGCGTCGTAGGTCTTCTTGGCGATGGTGCGGATCTTCAGCATCTGCGAGTAGCCGGCATCGCCGGGGCAGGTGGTGTTGCCCACGTCGCGGTGCGCGAAAATATTCGGCAGCTTCACCGCGGTACCGGCAGGGTACTTGGTGTAGTGACTGCCTTCGGAGTAGTGGATGCTGGAGCCGGTGGGGTCGAGGCCCTCGACGGCGGTGCGCCAGCCTATGGTTTTGCCCATGGACTCGATGGTGGCGGTGGTGGGGCTCTGGGTGGAGTAGTTGCCGATCATGGAGATGCCCCAGGTGTTCTGGTTGAAGCCACCGGCGTGCGCACCCTGTACGGCCTTGTTGAGGCCTCCAGCGCGGCCTTCGTAGATATTGCCGAACTTGTCTACCAGTGCGTTGTATCCGATGTCGCACCAGCCGAGGGTGGCGGCGTGGTAGTGATAAATGCCGCGCACCTGGGCGGCCGCCTGGGCGGCGGTGTAGTTATTGCTGCCCGCGGTGTGGTGCACGGTGATCCCGGAAACGTGGTCATCGTAGGTGGGGCTCATGCAGCGCTTGGACTCGTCCGCGCCCCAGCCTGCGCGGGAGATCATGCTGGGCATGCCATCGGAATCGGCGGCCAGGTCGATGCCGGCATGCGGGTCGGTGGAGGCGTTGCCGTCGATGAATACCGCATCGAGGTTGGTGGGCCCACCGGAGACCAAGTCCACGTTGGTCACTGAGACCTGCACGGAGTGGGTGGGGGCGAGATAGATCAGCTCGGTGCCGTCTTTCTCGCCGCCGCTGGTCTCGTAGAGGGGCTCTGCTTCATACCAGGGGCCCCAGTTGCCGGCGTCGTCCTTGGCACGGAAGTGGGCGACAAAGTCCTTGGTGCCGTCCCAAGTGAGCGCGAACATGGAGAATTCTTCGTCGCGGGTGAATTGTTTGACGGTGCGTTCACCCCCGTCCTCGCCTTGGCTGTCTACCGCGGGGTCAGCGACTACCACGTTGTCGCCGCTGTCGAAGGAGATGGAGGATTCGCTGACGCTAATCGGGTCGGCTGCGACTGAGTCGGTGGGCCGGATGGTTTCGGAGTTCATGGCTACTACGGAGCCGAGGATCACGCTTGCCGCCGCCACGATGGCAGTGAGCGGCCGCCCCGTTCGGCCGAGGAACCGTCGTCGTTGCTGCACTATGGATTGCCCCCTGAGGGTTGTTGCTGGAGAAACTTAAATGAATCCTTGTAAATCTTAGTATAAAGCTGGGAAAATTGATACGAATGTGGCTCGCGTGCAGGATGCGAGGCCAATCTGGAAGCTGACATGTCCACATATGCTGGGCATTGTGCCTTCCGGTTCTTCCGCGTCGCGGCCCCGCCATCACCCTTTGCTGGGGGCACTTGGTTAAGCTTCGGAGATATGACTGACTATGACCTCATCGTTGTGGGCTCAGGCCTCTTTGGGCTCACGGTTGCGGAGCGTGCTGCTTCGCAACTGGGTAAGCGGGTGCTGATCGTCGAAAAGCGTGGGCATCTCGGTGGCAACGCCTATTCCGAGAAGGAGCCGGAGACTGGCATTGAGGTGCACCGCTATGGCGCGCACCTCTTCCACACCTCCAATAAACGGGTCTGGGAATACGTGAATCAGTTCACCTCCTTCACGGGCTATCAGCACCGTGTTTTTGCGATGCATGATGGCCAGGCCTATCAGTTCCCGATGGGACTGGGGCTGATCGCGCAGTTCTTTGGCAAGTACTACAGCCCCGAGGAGGCCAAGGCTCTCATCGAGGAGCAGGCCGCCGAGGTGGACACCGATGACGCCCAGAATCTCGAGGAAAAGGCCATTTCGCTGGTCGGACGCCCCCTCTATGAGGCGTTTATTCGGGATTACACCGCCAAGCAATGGCAGACCGACCCGAAGGAGCTGCCGGCATCGAATATCACCCGCCTGCCGGTGCGCTACACCTTTGATAACCGCTACTTCAATGACACCTACGAGGGGCTGCCGGTGGACGGTTATGCTGCGTGGCTGGAGAAGATGGCCGAGCATGAGCTCATCGAGGTGCAGCTGAATACCGACTGGTTCGAGGTGCGCGAGCGCTATAGCGGCGTGCCCGTGGTCTATACCGGCCCCATGGATCGCTATTTCGACTACTCCGAGGGCCGCCTTGGCTGGCGCACCCTTGATTTCGAGCTTGAGGTGCTGCCGGTAGGCGACTTCCAGGGCACCTCGGTGATGAACTACAACGATGCGGACGTGCCCTATACCCGCATCCACGAGTTCCGCCACTTCCACCCGGAGCGCGATAGCTATCCGAATGACAAAACCGTGATCATGAAGGAGTACTCCCGCTTCGCCGAGGGCGATGATGAGGTGTACTACCCGATCAACACCCCGGAAGATCGCGATATTCTCGGCCGTTACCGTGCCCTCGCCAAGGAAGAGGAGGAGCGCAATCAGGTGTTCTTCGGTGGCCGCCTGGGCACCTATCAGTACCTAGATATGCACATGGCTATCGCTTCCGCGCTGAGCATGTTCGATAACAAGCTGCGCGATATCCTTTAGCCTTCTTTCGCTTATCGACGCCATCTCGCGCAGGCGTCACCCCCCCCCCCATACACAGGGCCGAGGCCGGTTGCGCCGCCTCGGCCCTGTTTTCTTTATGTCTAAAGAGGTATCGCTAGTGCCCTAACTACCCCTGCACGGGTGGGTTGATGGGGTGATGGCACAGATCCAAGCGGAGACAATCGTCACAACCCGAGGGGTGTCATGGGGGAAGGGGGTGGGGTTAAGCTGCGGAAATCCCGCCACTTAAATAACTCTTACGTAGGCGAAGTAAATGGTGCTCAGAGCGTTCTTCTTAGCCGGCGTTAATCTGAGAAATGGTGTTGCTTGCGCGCCGCGCCCGAAGGGGGGAAGTGGATCCCGCAGAACACTGGTCCTATTCAGATTGTTAAGAGAAAAGGAGCTCGGAAGAGATCATGAGTATGTCATGGCTCGCTGCCCCGCCGGCAGCCCCCCGCAAGAGTTCTGAAGAAATTCACCGCCTCTACCCGCGCCTGCGCCTGCAGGTGTTCATGGGTATCTTCATCGGCTACGCCGGTTTCTATTTGGTGCGCAACAACATCTCGGCGGTGGCGCCGCTGCTGGTGAAAGACAGCGAAATCGATGTAGTCGGCGTTGGCGTGATCGCCAATGCTGTGCTTTTCGCCTATGGGCTGTCCAAGTTCTTCTCGGCCATGGTCTCAGACCGTTCCAATGCCCGCTACTTCATGCCGCTGGGCCTTGCGCTTTCGGCGATCGTGAATCTCTTCATCGCCTTCGTGCCGTGGGTTTCCGCCTCGGTCACGGTGTTCGCCACCGTCATGTTCATCAACGGCTGGGTGCAGGGCATGGGCTGGCCGCCCTGCGGTCGCGTCCTCGTCTACTGGTTCTCCACGAATGAGCGCGGCTTTAAAACCTCGCTGTGGAATACCGCCCACAATGTGGGCGGCGCGGCCCTGCCCGCCCTCATCGCTTTCGGACTGTGGATGTTCCCCGATACCTGGGAGGTCGCCTTCTGGGTGCCGGCCGTGGTTGCCCTCGTAGTGGCCGCCATCGGTTTCCTCTTGGTCCGCGACCGGCCCGAGGCCGAAGGCTTGCCGCCCATCGAGGAATACCGCCACGACCCCGCCAAGGTGGATGCCGTCGAAGACGATGGCACCAGCACGCTGCAGCGAGTGTTGAAGCACGTGCTCACCAACCGCACCATCGTGATGCTGGCCATCGCCAACGTCTTCGTCTACGCCCTGCGCTATGGCGTGCTCAACTGGATCACTGTGTTCTTGCACGATAAGCACCACGCAGAGATCGGCAGTGGCCTGGTGGGCTTCGCCACCTTCGAGCTCGCGGGCATTGTCGGTACCATCCTTTGCGGTGTGATCTCTGACAAGGTGTTCCGCGGCTGGCGTTCCGGCGCCGGCATGCTCTTCAGCGTCGGTGTGGTGGTGTGCATTCTCTTCTACTGGCTGCTTCCGGTGGGCACCCCGATGTGGCTGCTAATTCTGCTCGTGGGCATGATCGGTGGTCTCATCTACGGCCCCGTGATGCTCATTGGGCTGCAGGCCATTGACCTCTCCCCGCACAATGTGGCCGGCACCGCTGCAGGCTTTACTGGCCTATTCGGCTACCTGCTGGGCGCGACGCTCGCCTCTACCGGCGTCGGCGTCGTGGTGAAGAACTACGGCTGGGATATAGCCTTTACTATCTTCATTGTCTTCGGCGTGATCACCGTGCTGCTATTCGCACTGGTCGGCCGCGATGAGCGGCGGCTCATGCAGGCCCACGCGGAAAAGGTGAAGAACTCCTAGTTCTCCTCCATCTCCACCACGGTGGTCGGGCCAATCGCGACGCCCTGCGCCGCGAGGGCCTTGATCACCGCCACGATCGCCGCGTCCATGGACGTGACGGTCTCCATCTGCCGGGATCCGGACCAGAAGCGGATCTCCATGGTGGCCAGTCCTCCCACCACATCGCGGAGCACGGCCACCGGCTCCGGCTCATTGAGCACAGCGGGCTCGGCGTTGAGTGCTTCTATGGCGATCACACGGGCCCGCTCATAGTCTTTGGGATTGCGGATCTCCACGTCGAAGGCGGTCCGCACCCACTCGTTATGGGTCTGCACCGTCATCATCGAGGTGTGCACCGTGCCATTGGGGATGAGCACTTGGCGGCCATTAAAGGTGCGCACCGTGGTGGTGGAGAGGTTAATGTCCGTCACGGTGCCGGAAATATCCTCGATGGCGATCTGATCGCCCACCACCGGTTTTTCCCGCATGAGAATCACCAGCCCGGCAAACATGTTGCCCAGCACGGTTTGGAAGGCAATACCGGCGGCGATGGACACCACGCCCAAGCCGCCAATGATATTGACCGGCTTAATTGAGGGGAAGGTGTAGGTAATGGCCACGCCAAAGGCGATAATGGTGACCGCCCACGCTGCGATCTGCGCGAAGGCCCGCGCCGAGACCGGGGCGCGCCCCACGGTGACGAGCAGCGGCTTCGTCAGCTTGAGCACCACCCAGGCGAGCATGCAGCCGACGAGGAAAATCAGGGCGCCAATGCCCACCTTTTCCCACGTGAGCATGCGCACCGCTTGTTGAACTTGATCGGCGGTGACTCCGCCCTCGTCGGCACTGGACTGCTGCGCCAGAATAGTCGCCAGCATGTTTTATGTCTTTCTCTCGTCGGCAGAAGAATCAGGGTGGTGAGCTGCCCCCGCCGGGCAGGTGCGGATGTCCATTCCGGCTGCCCGGAGGCGGCGCAGCGCGGCCGCACCGCCGCCGGTGGCCGGGGTGAGCACGCCGGCGGTGGCAGGGGAGTCCGCGTCGAGAAGCGACAGCGCAATCTCGCTGATCATCAGCGCGGTGCTGTCATATCCGGGGTCGCGGTCGTGGTGGATCCGCACGCTGTTGCCGCTGGCCAGTTCAGTGGTGGTCACCGTGAAACGCCCTGTGGCCCGCTGCTGCTCGCTGGGGCCTTGTCCCGGAGCGGGGAATAGCCGCTGCAGCACCCGCTGCCCCCAGTCCCGTTGCGCGAGGTAGCTGATCCCGCCCAGCACAGCGGTGAAGGCGAGCGCCCGCGGCCGTGAGCCGAGATCGTGCACCTCGCTATATCGGAAGGACTCGCCATAGTCGAGCAACCAGGCCGAACGGCGCACCAGGCGCACGTTATAGCCGGCCATAAAGAACGGCGCGAGACTCTCCCCGCGTCCTAAACGGGGGCGTGACGACGCCTCCTCGCTGGGCGCCGGACCATAGAGCTCATTATTTAATGCATAGGGGTGGCGGGCCGCGGGGCGCCCGGTGCGCAGCGAGTTGAGCATGGAGGCGATGGTCCCGCCGGAGACCCCGCCGACCAGATCGGAGACCACCATCTGCACCGTGCCGAGTTGCCCGCCACAGTGCTCGGCGAGCAGCCAGCAGGCCAGATCGGAGGGCACAGAGTCGAAACCACAGGAGTGAATGATTTTCGCGCCGCGTGCTGCGGCTAGATCGTCGAGCTCGCGGACACTATCTTGGACGAATTCGGCCTCGCCGGAGAGATCCACATAGTGGGTGCCGGCCTCGGCGCAGGCGCGCACCAGCGCCCAGCCATAGCGGGCATAGGGGCCGACGGTGGTGATAATCACCCGGGCGCTGCGGGCGAGCTCGGCCATAGCCGCCGCGTCGCTGGCATCGGCAACGCGCAGGGGCACCTGTGTCTCGCCATAGAGTTCAGTGAGTGTGTGCTCCGAGCGGCCGGCGAAGCATAGTCGGCGCTCGCCGCCGTGCTCCAGCAGATAGCGGGCGATTATTCGGCCCACAAAGCTCGTGGCGCCAAAGAGCACAATGTCGTAGTCACGGGATGGGTTAGCGCTGCTCATAGTGTCCATAGACTAACAGTCTCCACCTCCTCTAAGGCGCTGGAGCATCCGGGCGCTGCTAAACTGTGCTGTCATGAGCCGACACCGGCGCCGCCATACCCGCCGCACCCCGCTGGCGCTGTCTACTGCAGCGTCCGCCCTGCTTGTTGCCGTTTTCGCCTTCGTGGGCGGCTGGATGCGCCGCTGGATGAGTGATGATGGCCTCATCGTCTTGCGCACGGTGCGCAATCTTCAGGCCGGCCACGGCCCAGTGTTCAACATCGGCGAGCGCGTGGAGGCCAATACCTCCACGCTGTGGCAATACCTTATTTATGTGGGCGGAGTACTCACCCATGCTCGCCTCGAAATGGTGGCCTTGGCACTGGCGTTGCTCTTCACCACGGGCGCTGGGGTAATCGGGGTGCTAGCCTCGGCGCGTTTTTATCGCGGGGCCACAGTGATCCTGCTGCCTGTGGGCATGCTGGTGTATTTCGCCCTGCCCCCCGCACGCGATTTCGCCACCTCTGGGCTGGAGTGGGGGCTGTCTATTTTTTATCTCGCCGTGCTGTGGTGGGTGCTGCTGCGCTGGGGCTTCGATGATATCGCCGCCCCGCTCGTCGGTTTTGTCGCCGGAATGAGCTGGCTGGTGCGCCCTGAGCTGGCGCTCTACGGCGGGGTCGTGATCATCGTGCTGGTGGTGGGGGCGCAGAGCTGGCGCTCGCGCGGCCTCGTGCTCGCGGCGGCGCTGCCTGTACCCCTGGCCTATGAGATCTTCCGCATGGGCTACTACGGGGTGCTGGTGCCGCAGACAGCAGTGGCGAAATCCGCCAGCGGGGCGGAATGGGCCTCGGGCCTGAACTATCTCCGCGACTTCAGCCACCCCTATGTGCTGCCGGTGGCCCTGGCCGTCATCTCGCTCATGGCCGGTACGGCCGCCTTGGGCAGTTCCGCCCAGCGCCGGCCGGTGCTCGTCACCGGGGTGTTCGTGGCCTGCGCCTTGGTGCATGTGCTCTATGTGCTGCGGGTCGGCGGTGACTTCATGCATGGCCGCATGCTCTTGCTGCCGCTATTCGCCCTCCTGCTGCCCGCGGCGGTGCTGCCGCTGCGGCTGGAACGCAGCCCCATCGCCCTGGCGCTGGCGGTACAGGCGGTGTTGATCGCCGGCTGGTCGGGCACGGTCGCCTATCGCGGCCATCCATGGGAGATCCCAGAGAAGGACTCGGATCTGAGCATCGTGGATGAGCGCGGCTTCTACTATGAAACCACCGGCCGCGACCCACAGACCCAGCCGCTGCTTCTGGCCGAGAACTTCCTCACCTTCCCCAATATGCAGGGCTTCCCCGAGGCATTGCAGTTGGCCGAGAATGGGGAGGCGGCCGTCCTCGGTTTGGCCATTAACCCCGAGACCGATGAGCGGCACTGGGTGGCGTATCCCCGCACCATGGGGCAGGGGGATTTTGATCGTTTCGCGCCCACGATTAACTACATCAATCTCGGCATGACCAGCATGAACTCCCCGCTGGAGGTGCGCGTATTGGAACCGGTGGGACTCGCCACCCCCTTGGCGGCCCGATCTCCCCGCTTGGAAAGTGAACGTATCGGCCACGACAAGCTACTCTCTTTGCCCTGGGTGCTGGCCGAATCCTCCACAGACATCAACCGCCTGCCACCAGGAGTGGATCGCAAGGCCGTCGAGGCCGCTCGCCACGCCCTGTCCACCCCTGAGTTTCAGGAGCTGGCCGCCAGCTATCGCGAGCCGATGAGCATGCACCGTTTCCTAGCCAATATCCGCTATGCGTTGAGCGGCAAGGGCATCTTCACGGTGGAGTTCGACCCCCATACCTACAGCGATGTGGCGTCGAGCGGGAAGCCCATCACTTGGAATTAGGGCTCGCCTGTCGCGCCGCGGTGGCGGCGGGATGGCGTCGATAAGCGCAGGAGAGAGGGTTGATGCCCCTCACATTTTTCTCCCCGCCACGAGTGTGTGGCGGCGTATAGGCGGGGCGGCGACTATCGTTGATGCAGATAAAACGTGCCCGAAGAATCGGAAGGCCTAAAAACTTTTTATGAGTGCTGAAACCAAGTTCCTCGCAGTGGAACAGCTGCAGCGTGTGCTGCTGCCGAAGCGCGGCGAGCCGCGTGATGTGCGGATGCTCTATCTGATCGAGTCGGAGCAAAACCCTGCCCGCGCCCGGTGGGATAGCCGCACCGCAGTGACGATTCCCGAGGGTTGTGAGGTCTCCTTCCAGACCTATTTCAATGCCTTCCCCGCCAGCTACTGGCGCCGCTGGTCCCAGCTGGACTCCGTGGTGCTGCGCCTCGAGATGGACGGTGACGCACGCATCGACGTCTACCGATCCAAGATTGATGGCGCCCGGATCGCCGTCGATGGCGGTCTCAGCGAGGGCGGCGTGATCGAGTTCGAATGCTCCCTCGCCCCCTTCGAGGACGGCGGCTGGCTCTGGTTCGATGTCACCAGCGATAGCGAGGTGACCATCACCAAGGCCGGCTGGTACGCCCCCTGCGCCCCGCAACCGCAGGTGATGCCCGATGGCAGCACCGTCGGCCCCTTCGAGCCGCGCGTCACCGTGGGTATTCCCACCTTCAACCGCCCCGCCGATGCCGTGGCCGCCCTCGAGGCCTTGGCCTCTGATCCGGATGTGGATGCGGTGATTGATACCGTCATCATGCCCGATCAGGGGAATAAGCATCCCGCCGATGAGCCCGGCTATGCCGATGCCGTGGCCGCCTTTGGCGATCGTTTCTTCGAGTTCCGCCAAGGCAATCTCGGCGGCTCCGGCGGCTATTCCCGCATCATGTACGAGGCCCTCGGTGGGGCCGATGGCACGGGCGCGGCCGGCGAGAAGCAGTCGCCCTACATCCTCTACATGGATGATGACATCGCCATCGAACCCGACTCGGTGCTGCGCGCTCTGCAGGTGGCCCGCTATGCCACCTCCCCGATCCTCGTCGGCGGGCAGATGCTCAACCTGCAGGAACGCTCCCACCTGCACTCCATGGGCGAGGTGATCGACCGCTCCATCTTCATGTGGACCTCCGCTCCCTTTGTGCACTATGACCACGATTTCGCCAAGAACCCGCTGAGCGATCGCGGAGACTTCGGCGATAAGCCCGGCACACCCCACTCCCGCGACCTGCACCGCCGCATCGATGTGGATTACAACGGCTGGTGGATGTGCATGATTCCGCGCGTGGTGGCCGAGGAGATCGGGCAGCCGCTGCCGCTGTTCATTAAGTGGGACGACGCCGAGTTCGGCCTGCGCGCCGGGGCTCATGGCTATCCCACCGCCACCTGGCCGGGCGTGGCCATCTGGCATATGGCCTGGTCCGATAAGGACGATGCCATTGACTGGCAGGCCTATTTCCACCTGCGCAATCGCCTGATCGTGGCCGCGTTGAATCATGAGGGGCCGGTGGACGGCATCATCAAGTCCATGCGCAAGGCCACTCTCAAGCACCTCATGTGCTTGGAGTATTCCACCGTGGCCATCCAGAACGAGGCCATGAAGGACTTCTTGGCAGGCCCAGAGCGGCTCTTCGATGTCCTCGAGTCCTCGCTGCCGCGCATCCAGCAGATCCGCAAGGACTATCCCGATGCCGTGGTGCTGCCCAGCGCCGCAGAGCTGCCCAAGGCCACCGGCATTCCGGGCGTGCCCACCCACGATATTGGCGGTCGTCTCGCACCGTTGAAGAAGGCCGTGTGGCTCGCCAAGGGCATTAAGCACTCGCTGTCCAAGGAAAACGACACCCATCACGAGGTGCCGCAGGCCAATCTCTCGCCGCTCGAGGCCCGCTGGTTCTCGCTGTCCCGCGTGGACGGCGCCACCGTGACCACCGCCGATGGCAGGGGAGTGGTATACCGCAAGCGCGATCGCGCCAAGGCGAAGGCGCTATGGGAGGAATCCCGCAGTCTGCAGAAGGAAGTGGCCGAGCGCTTCGAGGAACTGCGTACCCTCTACCGGGCGCACCACGAGGTTTTGACCTCGCGCGAGGCCTGGGGGAAGATTTTTGATGAGTAAGGCTGAAGCCGACATCTTGGTGGCCATTCAACAGCGGCTTTTCGACGCCCCCTTGGTGCTTCCTTTCGCCCGCGGCATGTCTTTCTTCGGTGAGCATGCCGCTGGCTGGATGGGCTCGGGGCTGGTGCTCGCCGCCGTTGATCGGCCCCGCCGCGGTCAATGGCTCGGGCTGAGCGCCGCCGCGTTCAGTTCCCATGCCGCGAGCGTCATTATTAAGCGCATCGTTCGGCGGCGACGGCCGCATGATGAGCGAATCCTAATTGGCGTGGGTACGCCCTCGCGCTTAAGCTTCCCTTCGTCGCATTCGACCTCCACCACCGCCGCGCTGGCCTATGCCGCCCATGTCACGGGCTCGCCCGCGCCGCTGGTCGGGGTGCCGCTCATGATGGCCTCGCGACTCGTTCTGGGGGTGCACTATCCCACGGATGTGGCCGCTGGTGCCGCTCTGGGCTGGCTCAGTGCAGAGCTGGTGGACACGCTGCTAGAGGACAAGCTGAAGGAGATAGTATGACGAGCACTGAGGCCCACGATGCTGGTCCCGCGGACCAGGACACCGGCCTGATTGGCTCAGAACCGCACACCCGCGGCTTGGACGTGGGCTCCCAGCATCAGCCGCCCCGGAACCTGCTGGATGGCATGTTCAAGGCCTTGCGCCCGAAGCAGTGGGTGAAAAACGTGCTCGTGGTGGCCGCCCCCTTGGCTGCCGGTGTGGAGGCGTTCACCGTCACCACCTTCCGCGATATCGTGATCGCCTTCGCCGTGTTCTGCATGGCGGCCTCGTCGATCTATCTGGTCAATGACGCCCGCGATGTGGAGGCCGACCGCGAGCATCCCGTCAAGCGTTTCCGGCCCATCGCCGCCGGGGTACTGCCCGTGGGCGTGGCCTATGGCATGGCGCTCGTGCTTATTGCGGGCGCTGTCGGCGTCTCGCTGCTGGCGACCTCGGGGACGAACCTCGCCGTGGTGGTGTCTGTGTACATCGTGCTGCAGCTTGGCTACTGCTTTGGCTGGAAGCACCAACCGGTGATCGATATTGCCTTGGTCTCCTCCGGATTCATGCTGCGCGCCATGGCGGGTGGCGTGGCCGCCAGCATCGCGCTCTCCCAGTGGTTCCTGCTGGTGGCTGCCTTCGGTTCGCTCTTCATGGCCGGCGGCAAGCGCTATGCCGAGTATCTGCTGGCGCAGGAGACCGGCGCAAAGATCCGCAAGTCCCTCCAGGGCTATACCCCCACCTATCTGCGTTTCGTCTGGCAGATGGCGGCCACTGCCGTGATCATCTTCTACGCCCTCTGGGGCTTCCAGATGGCGCAGGCCGCCGATGGCGATGGGGCGGTGTGGTACCAGATCTCTATGGTGCCCTTCACCGTGGCGATCATGCGCTATGCCTCGGATATTGACCGCGGCGAGGGCGGCGCCCCCGATGAGGTGGCCCTGCGGGATCGGCCGCTGCAAACCCTGGCCGTGCTGTGGATCCTGTGCATTGTTTTGGCTGTCTACTTAGCCCCGGGAACCCTCTAATAGGTGAGGTGCGAGACGGGGCCTTAATCCTTAGCGTGAGTTAGGGAAAATATCAGTTAGGCGCAGTATATTCCCGATATCTGCGCCCGTGCGCGCGAGTGTCGCCCACCTAAGGCGGCACTTTTTTCTTGGGTGTTCCCCTTTTTCATGGTGTAGCGTTTAGCTGTGTAACAAATGAGTCACGGTGATCGATTCACACTGTGGACGCGCTACCCCTATGCCCCGAGCAGGGGCAGGGACGTAGAGCGCCTGGCCGTCACGGGATGCGCTGGGTGTACGAATGACAGAGAGTTAAGACTTTTCTAGGAGAACCATGAATTATGCAGCCTCGCTGCGACGCAGTGGACGCACCATCGCCGCTGTGTTGCTGGCCCTCTGCACCGCGCTCGGCGTCATGGTGGCGACCAGCTCGAACGCCCAGGCCGGCAACCGCGACTGGCTGCGGCCGGACAGCACGGGACAGTGCGAGTGGGATAGGAGCATGCACTGGATTCAACGGTGTGATGTCTACTCCCCAGCTATGGGCCGCAACGTTACGGTCCAGATTCAGCCTGCTGGCCGCGGCGGCAATGCAGGCCTATACATGCTCGATGGCATGCGCGCTCTCGACACCGCCAATGCGTGGACCTTTGAGACTGCCGCGCCGAGCCTGTTCCTCAATGACAACATCACCCTCGTGATGCCGGTAGGCGGCGCTGGTTCCTTCTACACCGACTGGCACGGCGATGCCACCGTTGATCCCCGAAACTACGTGAACTACAAGTGGGACACCTTCCTCTCGAAGGAGCTGCCGGACTACCTGGCTACTCATTTCGGTGTGGCGCGCAATAACAACGCTGTGATCGGCCTGTCCATGGGCGGCACCGCTGCCATGAACCTGGCCGCCAATCACCCGGATCGCTTCCGCCAGGTCGCGTCCTTCTCCGGCTACCTCACCCAGACTCTGCCGGGCATGGAGATTCTCCTTGGCCTCGCCCTGCTTGATGTGGGCGGTTACAACATCATGAACATGTATTCCTCCATGGCGGATCCGCGCCGGGTGGCGGAAGACCCCTTCATGAATATGGATAGGCTGCGCGCCAATGGCACGAATGTCTACATCTCTGCTGCCTCCGGTATCCCGGATATCACCCGCAACTTGCCGCCGAACGTGATCGCTGCGGGCGGCTTGTTGGAGGCCAGCGCCCTTGCCTCCACCCGCATGTGGGAGGCTAAGGCCCGCACGGCCGGCCTGAACTTCACCACGAACTTCCCGCTCATCGGTATTCACGATTGGGCACAGTGGAACTTCCAGCTGCACCAGTCCGAGGGCTGGATCTTGGATGGCATGCGCGCCCGCTAAGCCCGCATAGCCACTGCGACAGCACCCGCCTCCCCGCACGAGTCACGCTCGGCAGGGAGGCGGTTTTTATATTCCCGGCGTGCGGTTTTTCGCTGCTGGTGGCGTGTCGCTGAACCTAAAGTCTAAAGTTATACTTAAACTTACATTCCAATGCGCACTCCGCGCGCGCCGGAGGAGGGGAACTTCCGGCTCCGCAGTGTGATGAATCCGAGCAGTTCGGCTCTCCGTTGGCTCCTCGCAGTCACGTGTGCCGCATTGCATGCTCGCGCTGTCGTTCGCGAGCTATCCACTCACTAGCACTAGGTTCCACCACGCCGCTTAAAGGAAAGCACATGTTCAACTCGACTTCTGCTCCTCGCACAGGTTCGTCGCGACGTTCCCTCAAGATTGCGCTCGCAGCCATCCCGACGTCGATCGCTCTTGCCGTCACCGTGCTGCCTCTGCCGCAAGCCCAGGCGCAGACGCCTGGCTCGAGCCTGAGCTCCTCTGGCTTCACTGACTCGCTGCGTCCAGAGGGCACCCCGTCGCGCACCCCGATGCGCACCGAATTTCCCGAAATCAACGGGCTGCCCGAGGGTGTGAGCGTGGCGAAGGTGGAATACCTCAGCGATCGCCACATCAAGATCTATATCAACTCCGCGGCGATGCCGGGCGAGCCGATTCCGGTGCAGGTGCTGCTGGCCCGCGACTGGTACGCCAATCCCGACGCCACCTTCCCCTCGCTCTGGGCGCTCGATGGCATGCGCGCCCGCGATGACGAGTCCGGCTGGACGATCGAAACCGATATCGAGCAGTTCTATGCCGACAAGAACATCAACGTAGTGATGCCGGTAGGCGGCGAGTCCTCCTTCTACTCCGACTGGCTCGAGCCGGACAAGGGCAAGCACTACATGTGGGAGACCTTCCTCACCCAGGAGATGGCTGCGGTGCTCAAGGAGGGCTTCCGGACCAATGATCAGCGCGCCGTGGTGGGCCTGTCGATGGGCGGCACCGGTGCCTTCAACCTGGCACAGCACCGCCCGGATCTCTTCCGCTTCGCCGGATCCTTCTCCGGATACCTGGACACCACCACGACCGGCATGCCGGAGGCTATTACCGCCGCCATGACGGATGCCGGCGGCTATAACGCCGCCAAGATGTGGGGCCCCTTCTATAGCCAGGCGTGGATCGACCACGATCCCAAGCTGGGGATCGAGGCCATGAAGGACATGAAGGTCTATGTCTCCGCCGGGTCGGGACGCGCCAGCAACCCCGCCGACCAGCAGAACTACGCCGGTCAGGGGCTTGAGGTGCTCTCGCGCTTGAGCTCCCAGACCTTCGTGAACAAGGCCAAGCAGGCCGATGTGGGCGTGATCGTCCGCTTCCGTGACTCCGGGGTGCACGCATGGCCCTACTGGCAGTTCGAGATGAAAAACGCCTGGCCGCACATCGCCGAGGCACTCGGCATGGACAAGGAGGATCGCGGCATCGAGTGCATCACCCAGGGCGCCATTGGCGAAGTGACCAAGTCCGGCCGCTGGGGCGACTGCGTCACCAACGAATACCCGGTGGCCGGCGGCGTCGCCCAGGACTTCCGTGATGGCCGCGCCTACTGGTCCGAAAAGACCGGCGCCTGGGTACTCAACGGCCGCATTAGCGCCCGCTACTCCGAGATCGGTGGTCCCAGCTCCTGGCTGGGCTTCCCGAAGACGCACGAGCGCACCACCCCGGACAAGGTGGGCCGCTATAACCACTTCGAGAATGGCTCGATCTACTGGACCCCAGACACCGGGGCGGTGGCCGTGCCCGCCGATATTGTGCGCGAATGGGGCGAGAGCGACTACGAGAGGGGTCGCCTCGGCTACCCGACCGCAGCGCCGGTGGCCGTGGGCGAGGGCCTGATGCAGCAATTCCAGGGCGGCGTTATCGCCCGCACCCCGGATAACCGCACCGTCACCGTGATCGGCGCGATCGCACAGAAGCTCAAGGATTCCGGACTGGGCGATGCCGGCATCGGCACCCCGATCGCCGCTGAGCGCCTCATCCCCGGCGGCGCCCTGCAGGAGTTCGAGGGCGGCGTGATCTACTGGAGCCCCAAGACCGGCGCCAAGATCATCAAGAATGGCCCGATCCGCGACTACTGGACCCAGCAGAAGTGGGAGACCGGCCCGCTCGGCTGGCCTACCAGCGACACCGAGGACATCCCAGCCGGTGGGCAGCGCCAGCAATTCGAGGGTGGCACCCTTGAGGCTGTCAACGGCACCGTTGTGAAGAAATAAGCGATGAAGGAAGGGCGGACCCCCATGCTGAAGCGTGCGGTTCTATGCGTGGCGGCTCTCTGTGTGCTCTCCGGCTGTGGCTCCTCAACCTCGGAGGCACCCGAGGAGCCCAAGGTGGAGTCTCTGCACCGCGAGCAGTCCACACAGGACAAGGATAAGAAGTCCAGTGAGCCGAGCTCGCCCACCGAGGAGGCCCCGGCGGATCAGAGTGCTCGGGAGATCGAGTCGATTCCGGGCGCCGAGCCGGGAGACCCCAAGGAGGTCGAGTTCTTCGAGGAACTCAAGGGCGTCGATGTCAACGGGGTGGAGGACCAACTGGTGGCCACTGCCCAAGAGGTGTGCGAAGAGGGGCGCGATTCCGTGCTGCTCAACGCCGTCGCGGGCCAGCTAGATCAGCAGGGTCGCAGCGAGCTCAACGCTGAGCAGCTGGCGGACCGCATTGCGGATGCCGCCGAGAAGGCGTACTGCTAGAGCTCATGAAAAAGCTCCTCACAATCCTTGCCGTCGTGGTCATGCTCGGCGTCATTCTGGTGGGCGTGGGCGATTGGCTCACGAGTAATCCACACAACTCCGGGCAGCAGGCATCGTCTGATGGTGAGGCCGCGGATCCTGACGGTTGCCCCCGTGTGGAGTTCATCTCTGCCCCGGGCACATGGGAGTCGAGCGCGGATGATGACCCCGCGAATCCCACCGCCAATGACCGGTCCTTCATGCTTGGCATCTCGCGGCCTCTCTCCGAGGCCTATAGCGAGCAGGATGTGAAGGTCTGGACGCTGCCTTATACGGCCCAGTTCCGCAATATCAATGCGCTCACTGAGATGAGCTATGACGATTCCCGTACCGAGGGCATTGACCGGCTCAACGCCGAACTAGTGGCCACTCATCAGCAGTGCCCAAACACCGAGTTCATCCTCGCCGGATTTTCCCAGGGTGCCGTGATCGTGGGCGATATCGTCTCCGATATCGGCAATGGCCGCGGCGTGATCCCTGCCGACCGTATCAAGGGCGCGGCGCTCATCGCCGATGGTCGTCGCGAGCCGGGGGTGGGTGTGGTGCCCGGTACTCAGGTCGGCGGAGTGGGCGCGGAGATCGCCCTGCATCCGCTCAACGCTGTGGTGCAGCCTATTGTGCCGGGGGCTACCATGCGGGGCAGCCGCGCTGGGGGCTTCGGCGAGCTCAACGATCGAGTCATGGATGTCTGTGCCCCCGATGATCCGGTCTGCGACGCGCCACGCGATGTGCGGAATGCTCTCGAGCGGGCACGCGCCATGCTGGAGGTCAATGGGGTGCACGCATGGTATGCCCAGAACGAATATGTGGTGCCCGGAACCACCGCTGATAAGTGGACGGTGCAGTGGGCCAAGGATCTTATCGGCTAGTACAAGCGCGGTGGCTCGCGCAGCGGCGATAGGGACGGTACGACCGCCCCTGTCGCCGCTTTTTGAATTTTTGCGCCACAAAGTAATAGTCTGGTAGCCGTACTTGACAATAGTCACATAAGCACCACGCGGACACAGCGCGTGCATCATCGACAGGGGTAATGCCAATGGATCTCAACGCAGTGTTGGGCAAGTTTTTTGATAGCGAAGGCAATATCGTTCTGCCTCCCATGCTGAGCCTGGCGGGGTTGGCCGAGATGTCCTATCAAGCTGGGGCTGCCCAGGGTGATGGCGACCGCGTGTGCCTGAGCTATTGGGACTATAGCGCCAGCCGCGAGGGCGAGCTGGTCACTTACACGCGTTCTCAGATCAACACCCGCATCAAAGCCGTGGCCGCGCGGCTGCAGCAGGTGAGCGAGCGCGGCGATCGGGTGGCCATCATGGCCAATAACAGCCCCGAGTACATCTTTGGTTTCCTCGGAGCGCTCTACGCGGGCACGGTGCCCGTGCCGCTCTACGATCCCAATGAGCCGGGCCACTCCGAGCACCTGCAGGCCGTCTTCGCTGATTGCGAGCCGCGCATCGTGCTGAGCAATAAGCGCACCGCAGCGGCCGTGCGTGGCTTCTTTGCCGAGCTGCCCGGCAGTGAGCGCCCGCGCGTGCTCACTGTGGACGCGCTGCCAGATTCCACGGCCGCGAAATACGTCAACCCCATGTCCGATCCGCAGGCCATGGCCGCCCGCGCGATGCTGCCGCTGGATATGCCGGCTTTTCTGCAGTACACCTCCGGCTCCACCCGCACTCCGGCGGGTGTGGTGCTGAGCAACCGCTCCATCATCACGAATGTGCTGCAAATCTTCCGCGCCGTGGACATTAAATTCCCGCTGCGCCTGTCCACCTGGCTGCCTCTGCACCACGACATGGGCATCATTTTGGCTATCTTCGTGACCATTCTGGGCCTGCCCCAGGAGCTGATGTCTCCCCGCGATTTCGTGCAGCGCCCCTCCCGCTGGCTCAACCAGCTCAACCGCCGCGAGGGCGATCAGCACGTCTACACGGTAGCCCCCAACTTCGCCTTGGAGCTGGCTGCCCGCTACCCCGAAGGGGCAGAGGATCTGGACCTCTCCGCTGTTGAGGGACTGATCTGTGGCTCCGAGCCGGTCACTGAGGCCGCCGTGGAGGCCTTCCTTGGCGCCTTCGAGGCGCAGGGCTTCCGCCGTTCGGCGCTGCGCCCCTCCTATGGTTTGGCCGAGGCATCACTCATGGTCACCACACCGCAGAGCGGGAATTGCCCAGTGATCAGCCACTTCGATCGTCAAGCCCTGTCTGAGGGGCGCGCAGAGATCCGCGAGAAGTCGGAGACCACCGTGGCATTTGCCTCCAATGGCGAGGCCGTGCCCACTCAGCTCTGCACCATCGTGGACCCCGAGACCCGCACCGAGCTGCCTGATGGTCAGATCGGCGAGATCTGGGCGCACGGTGACAACATGGCCCAAGGCTATTTGGATCGCCCCGATGAGACTGTTGCCACCTTCCGCAATAAGCTGGCCGCGAAACTCGACGATTCCCGCGTGCCCACCGCTCCAGAGGACGGCTACTGGATGGCCACCGGCGACTTGGGCGTGATGTTCGAGGGCGAGCTTTATATCACCGGCCGACTCAAGGACCTCATCGTGATTGCGGGCCGTAACCACTACCCGCAGGACATTGAATACACGGTGGCGTCGGCAAGCGAGCATGTGCGACCCAACTGCGTGGCTGCCTTCGCCATCGAGGGAGATGACGTGGAGAAGCTCGTGATTCTCGCGGAGCGCGATCTCTCGGCCGGGGAAGACGGCGATGAGCAGGCTATCCAGGATATCCGCGCTGCCGTGGTGCAGGGCCATGGCGTGCAGCCGCACGAGGTACGCATCCTGCCGCCGGAGGGCATCGCCCGTTCTTCGAGCGGAAAGATTGCGCGCAAGGTGAGCCAGCGCCAGTATCTAGCAACTATTTAGTAACATAACGGTAACGGCCGCATTCTGGCGGCTTCTCTCCGCGGGTATCGCGGCGAACGCTGTTACTGTGGCCCTCCACCGGGATTCAGTGTGTTCCACCGGATCATGGGTGTGAGGGCCGTTTTCTGTCGTAGTTAGGTGAGTTGTGAACGAGAACCAGGGTCAAGGTCCTACCTCCGTGAACGAGCTGTCGGCGTGGCTGACACGCTGGGTAGCCGAGAACACTGAGCTATCCGTGGACGACGTGGACGTGGATACGCCCATGCAATCGTTCGGGCTCTCCTCCCGCGATGTGGTGATTCTCTCCGGCGAGCTGGAGAATCTCACCGGGGTGCAGCTCGACGCCACGGTCGCGTACCAGCACCCCACTATTCGGGCGCTGGCGGAGTTCGTCTCCGGCGGTGGGGCACACGCCCCGGCCCCGAGCTCCGCCTCGGCCGCGTCGCGCCTGCAGGGTGGCATGCTCACCCCGGGCACGCATGATATCGCCATCGTCGGTGTGGCCGCTCGTATGCCGGGCGCGTCCTCCGCGGCGGAAATGTGGGAGCGGGTAGTCGACGGCGAGGTCATGACCGGCGATCTGCCGCTGGGCCGCTGGTCCGAATACGCCGCCGATGAGGTCACCCAGGCCCGCTTGAGCAAGGTGCCCACCACGGGCGGCTACCTCGATGACATTCAGAGTTTCGACGCCGAGTTCTTTGGTCTGTCTCCCGTGGAGGCCGCCAACATGGACCCGCAGCAGCGCCTGACCCTCGAACTCACGTGGGAGGCGCTGGAGCATGCCGGCATTCCCGCGAACACGCTGCGCGGCACCCGCACCGGCGTGTACATGGGCTCGTCCAATAATGACTACGGCATGCTGGTCTCCGCCGACCCCAATGAGATGCACCCCTATGCACTCACCGGCACGGCCAGCTCCATCGTTCCGAACCGCGTCTCCTATGCCTTCGACTTCCACGGCCCCTCGGTGAGCGTGGACACTGCGTGTTCCTCCTCGTTGGTCGCTGTGCACCAAGCGGTGCGCGATTTGCGCGCCGGGGAGGCCGACACCGCCATCGCGGGCGGCGTGAACGTGCTGGCTGCGCCCTTTGTCTCTATCGCCTTCGGCGAGCTGGGTGTGATCTCGGAAGAGGGGATCAAGGCCTTCTCCGATGATGCCAAGGGCATCGTGCGCTCCGATGGGGCGGGGGTGCTGGTGCTCAAGCGTGTCGACGACGCGCTCGCGGCAGGCGATTCCATCTTGGCCGTGATTAAGGGCTCGGCGGTGAACTCTGATGGCCGCTCGAATGGGCTGACCGCCCCGAACCCGGAAGCCCAGGTGGATGTGCTGCGTCGCGCCTATGCCGATGCCCAGGTGGATCCGGCCGCAGTGGATTATGTGGAGGCCCACGGCACCGGCACGATCCTCGGTGATCCCATCGAGGCCCAGGCACTCGGCGCGGTATTGGGCGCGCAGCGCGGCAACGCCGAACCGCTGCTGCTGGGCTCCGCCAAGACCAACTTTGGCCATACCGAGTCTGCGGCGGGTGCTGCGGGCATGATCAAAGTAGTGCTGAGCATGATGCACGATACGGTGCCGCCGCTGGCGGGCTTTAGCTCGCCCAACCGCTATATCAACTTTGACGCCGATCATCTCGAAGCCGTGGAGGATCCGCGGGAGTGGCCCGAGTACTCCGGCCACAAACTAGCCGGTGTGTCCGGTTTCGGCTTCGGCGGCACCAATGCCCATGTGGTGGTCTCTGAGTTCCTCGCCTCGGATTATGAGCAGCCGCGCCCCGTGCAGGAGCCGCAGCTCGGCGGCGAGGGCGCGCTGGTAACCGTCTCCGGGCTGGTGCCCTCGCGCCGCAAGGCGGCCGCCGCTGCCCTAGTGGAGTGGATGGAGGCCCACCCCGAGGCCACGCCGGTGGAGATCTCTCGCGCCACCGCCAAGCGCAATCACGGCCGCTCCCGGGCCGCCGTGGTGGCGCAGGATCGCGAGGAATTGCAGAAGCGACTGAGCCTGGTCGCGGAAGGCAAGAAAGCGCACGGTATCGCTGTGGCGGATGCCCCCGCCCAGAACGGCCCGGTCTTCGTTTACTCCGGTTTTGGTTCGCAGCATCGCAAGATGGCCAAGGATCTTTTCACCTCCTCCTCGCTATTTGCTGCGCGTATCCGCGAGCTGGATGAGATCATTCGTTTCGAGTCCGGGTGGTCGCTGGAGGAGCTCATCCTCAACGACGAGCTGAACTATGACACCGAGACCGCGCAGGTGGGCATCACCGCCATCCAGATCGCGCTCACCGACTACATGGCTGAGCTGGGGGTGAAACCGGCAGCCGTGATGGGCATGTCCATGGGCGAGATCGCCGCCGCCTATGCGGCCGGTGGCCTCAGCGCCGCCGATGCCATGCTGATCGCCTGCCACCGCTCCCGCCTCATGGGCGAGGGCGAGCGCTCCTTGCCCGAGGACGAGCTCGGCGCCATGGCCCTGGTGGAGACCGCCTCCAATGACCTCCCCGAGGGAATCGAGCCGGCCGTCTATGCCGGCCCCGGCATGACCACCGTCGGTGGGCCGCGCGAGGCCGTCACCGCCTTCGTGGAGCAGCTGGAGTCCGAGGGCAAATTCGCCCGCCTGCTCAACGTCAAGGGGGCGGGTCACACCAGTGCGCTGGACCCGATCTTGGGCGAGCTCTATGCAGAGATCGCCCCCATCGAGCCGCAGCCGATATCCATTCCACTGTTCAGCTCGGTGGAGCGCGGCCGCGTCTACACCCCGGGCGAAGTGGTGCACGGTGCTGACTACTGGGTCACCTGCACCCGCCACTCGGTGTGGTTCCAGGACGCCACCGAGCAGGCTTTTGCGCATGGCTATGAGACCCTCGTGGAGATCTCTCCGAACCCAGTCGCACTCATGCCGATGATGAATACTGCCTTCTCGGTCGCTAAACCGGATGCGCAGCTATTGTTCCTGCTCAAGCGCAAGGTTCCGGCGGAGGATTCGCTGCGCGAGACCCTCGCCAAGCTCTATGTCCAAGGCCAGCCGGTGAACGCTTCTGTGCTCTTCGGCGATGGCCCCTGCGCGGAGCTTCCCACCATGCGCTGGAAGAAGCAGCGCTATTGGACGGCCGCCCGCCCGGCCGGCGGTTCTCCGCAGCTGCCCGGCTCCAAGGTGGTTCTTCCCGACGGGACGGTCGCTTTTTCCACTCAGGCGGATCTCGTCCCCAGCTCCCATGCGCTTATCGACGCCGCCGCCCAGGCCCTTCTGCCCGGTGCCCAGGTCGTGCTCGTTGAGGATCGCAATCCGCTGGCGCCCACCGGCGAGATCACCACCACGGCCTCCGCCTCCCTTGGCGGCGTGGATGTGCGTGTTTACGCCATCTCCGGCAGGGAGAGCACGCTGGTGGCGGAGGGCTTCGCCGCTTCCCCGAGCATCGCCGAGGCCACCACCGCCGGGCCCGCCCCAGCGGCTGCGGCTGCCGGCGCGGCTACAGCCACCCCGCCCCCTGGGGTGGAGGATGCGGAATTCGATGTGCAGGTCTGGGACCCCACCTCCGGGGAAACCGTGGAGGAGCGACTGCGCATGATCGTCTCGGAGTCGATGGGCTATGACCTAGAAGATCTGCCCGCCGAGCTGCCCCTGATCGATCTCGGCCTCGATTCCCTCATGGGTATGCGCATCAAGAATCGCATCGAGCACGATTTCCAGATCCCGCCGCTGCAGGTGCAGGCGCTGCGCGATGCCTCCGTGGCCGATGTGGTGCAGATCGTCACCGAGAAGGTGCACAGCCGCGACACCGCAGCAGAGTCTGCGGCGGCTACGGCAGCACCCGCGGCCGAGCCGGAGACCTCCCAGCCGGAGGCTGCCGCGCCAGAGGGCGACGTCGATAAGCGACCCGGCGAGGAGGGCAACGGCGTGGGCGTGGCCCCGCGTGATGCCTCGGAGCGTCTCGTCTTTGCTACCTGGGCCGCCATCACGGGCCGGGCGGCGCGGGGTGTGACGAGCGCGCTGCCGGAGATCAGCGAGGAGCAGGCGGAACAGATGGCGGCTCGACTCACTGAGCGGTGCGGCGTGGACGTGTCTGCGGATGCGGTGCGCGCGGCCGAGAGCCTCGAAACGCTGGCCAACCTGGTGCGCGAGGGGCTCGAAACCGAGGTGGAGGGCACTATTCGGGTGCTGCGGGAACGCCCCGAGGGCTCCACATCCCCGGCGCTGTTCATGTTCCACCCGGCCGGTGGTTCCTCGGTGGTGTACCAGCCGCTGATGCGGCGCCTGCCGGAGGAGGTTCCGGTCTATGGCGTGGAGCGGCTCGAGGGAAGTTTCGCGGAGCGCGCCGCGGCATACGTGGACGATATCGTTGCCCGGGCGGATGGCCACCCGATTGTGCTGGGCGGCTGGAGCTTCGGCGGGGCACTGGCCATGGAGGTCGCCCGCCAGCTGCAGGGCACGGCGAATGAGCCCAAGCTGGTGGCGCTATTGGACACGGTGCAGCCCTCGGAGAAGGTGCCGGACACCCTGGAGGAGACCAAGGCGCGCTGGGGTCGCTATGCGGCCTTTGCCAAGAAAACCTATGGCATCGACTTCCCCGTGCCCTATGACTTGCTGGAGTCCGCCGGCGAGGAGGCGCTGCTGGGAATGCTCACGGAATTCCTTGCCACCACCGATGCCAGCGAGCATGGTTTGAGCGCCGGGGTGCTGGAGCATCAGCGGGCCAGCTTTGTGGATAACCGCATCCTCGATCAGGTGGATTTCCACACCTGGGCGGAGGTGCAGTGCCCGGTGGTGCTCTTCCGCGCGGAACGGATGCACGATGGCGCAATCGAGTTAGAGCCACGATACGCGTCGATTGACGAAGACGGCGGCTGGTCGAGTATCGTGGATGAGTTAGAAATTGTGCACCTCAAGGGCGATCACCTCGCAGTGGTGGATGAGCCCGAGATTGCAAAGGTGGGCTCGTATCTGAGCCGCCGCATAGTTGAACTCGAGTAGCAAGAGGATAAACGATAGTGAATCCGATGACCACGGCTGAGAAGCTCGCTGATCTGCGCCAACGCTTGGAAAAAGCGCAGGATCCCGGCAGTGAGCGTTCTCGCCGTAAGCGCGACGAGGCAGGTTTGACCACGCCGCGCCAGCGCATCGCTCGGTTGCTGGATGCCGGCTCCTTCGTGGAGGTCGGCGCCTTGGGCCGCACCCCAGACGAGGCGGATGCTCCCTACTCGGACGGCGTGGTCACCGGCTATGGCCGCATTGATGGCCGCACCGTGGCGATCTACGCCCACGATAAGACCGTCTATGGCGGTTCGGTGGGCGTGACCTTCGGGCGCAAGGTGTGCGAGATCATGGACATGGCCATCAAGATTGGCTGCCCAGTGATTGGCATTCAGGATTCCGGCGGCGCCCGCATTCAGGATGCCGTGACCTCGCTGGCCATGTACTCCGAGATTGCCCGCCGTCAAATGCCGCTCTCGGGCCGTTCCCCGCAGATCTCCATCATGATGGGCAAGTGCGCCGGCGGCGCCGTCTATGCCCCCGTCACCACCGACTTCGTGGTGGCGGTGGAGGATCGTGCCGAAATGTATGTCACCGGCCCCGCAGTGATCAAGGAGGTCACCGGCGAGGAGATCACCTCCGCCGAGCTGGGTGGTGCCCGCGAGCAGGAGCTCAACGGCAATGTCTCCTATGTTGCGTCCTCGGAAGACGAGGCCTTCGCCTATGTGCAGGATCTCATGGCGCATCTACCCATGACCTGCTTCGATGAGGCGCCGGAGTTCTGGGCGCCCGCCGATGAGGATGTGGCCCAGGCCAGCGAGCTCGATCTGTTTATGCCGGATGATACGAACGCCGGCTACAACATGCAGGATTTGCTGCCGAAGCTGCTCGATAGCGATGATGTGCTGGAGATTCAGGAGAATTTCGCGCCCAATATCATCACCGCCTTCGGCCGTATCGATGGCAAGTCGGTGGGCATTGTGGCCAATAATCCGCTGCACTATGCGGGCTGTATTGATGCCGATGCCTCCGATAAGGCCACCCGCTTCATCCGCATTTGCGATGCCTACAATGTTCCGCTGCTCTTCGTGGTGGATACCCCCGGCTACCTGCCCGGGGTGCAGCAGGAGAAGGTGGGCTTGATCCACCGTGGCGCCAAGCTGCCTTTCGCATTGGTGGAGGCCAGCGTGCCCAAGGTCTCGCTGATCGTGCGCAAGGCCTATGGCGGCGCCTATGCGGCGATGGGGTCGAAGAACCTTTCCGGCGATATCAACCTTGCCTGGCCCACCGCCCAGATCGCGGTGATGGGTGCGGCCGCCGCGGCCGTGATGATTCAGGGCAAGAAGCTGGCGCAGATGCCGGAGGAGCAGCGCGCCTATATGAAGAAGCTGTTCATGGACTTCTACGACGAGAACATGACCAGCCCCTATGTGGCGGCTGAGCGTGGCTATGTGGATGCCATGATTGAACCTAATACCACCCGCGTGGCGCTGCGCCAGGCTTTCCGCCAGCTCGCTACAAAGCAGGTGGAGGATCTGCCCAAGAAGCACACCATTATTCCGATGTAGCAGGGCGCTTATCGACGCCCACTCGCACCCCATCTCCCGCGAAGTCAGGGAGGTGGGGTGCCTGCGTTACGGTGTCGCTGGGTGCTAGATGGCGGCGTTGCCTTTCTGCATGCGGGCTGCCACTAGGCGCCAGCCGAGCAGCAGCACCAGCGACATCAGCGAGGCGACGATGATGAAAGACCAGTGCGGTAGCGCGCCGTGGCGCAGCCCCCAGATCCCCAGCCCGGCGATGACGCTGCACAGCCACACGCTGATGCCGGCGGGGGCGATGCGCCATGGCTCCAGCGCGGCGAGATAGATGACGCCCCATGCCAGGAGGGTGCCGATGAGGAAGGGCCAGGCGGTATCAGCTACCCCGGCGGCACTGAGCGGCATCGTGTCGCTCTGGTGAGCGATACGGGCAAGGAGAGCAAAGAGAACGATGGCGAGGACATCGCCGAGAAAATATCGAGCCATAGGCTCTAATCTACTGACCCACCCGCAGGATCGGCATTTTGCTCGCGGGCCACGGGGTCCTGGTGTTCTTTCACCTCGGGACGCGGGTGGAGCCCACGGCTGGAGAAGCCGAAGAAGTAGATGATCCAACCAAGGATGGTGATGAGCCCGAGACTGATGAGTCGGTAAATAAACACCGCGGAGAAGGCCTGGGCGGCGGTCATACCGGTGGCCACGAGCGTGCCCATCATGGCCGCTTCCACCGGCCCGAGGCCGCCGGGGGTGACCTGCACGGTGCCGGCGATCTTGGCGGTCACGAAAGCGAGCGCGATGCCGGCAATGGTGGTTTTGTTTTCACCGCCATAGATATCGGGCAGCTGATAGGTGACCGCCCATACCGCCCCGACGAGGGTGACAATATCGAAGATCCAGTTGAGGAAGGACATGCTGGCCGCGTAGAGGAAGGTGCCGAAACCCATGTGGGCGGCCTTGAGCTGATCGATGTGATGGTTAATTGCTAGCGATGTCCGGGAGCTCAGCGGCCGGAGGAGACGCTTGAGCGTATCGGGGTTGGAGGAGGCCCAATAGGTGAGTGCGGACAGCGCCAGCAGCACCGCCAGCGTGAGCAGCAAAGACCCAAGCGACAGCGAGGCGCCGAGGAAGATAATGGCGATCACGCCGAGCGCCACCAGCCACAGCGTGGACAGGGTGGAGGAGAGCACCAAGAACCAGGTGCTGATGGCGGGGCCCGCGCCCCAGCTATTCATGATTTGATACTGCAGCACCGTGGCAAAAGCCGGCCCACCGGGAAAGGAGGTGGACCAGGCATTGGAGCCGAAGGTGAGGGCATTGGCTTGGAGCCGGGACGCTTGTACTTTCCCGGCCCGCATAAACACATACATCACTTCGGCCATGGCCACGAGGGCCAGAATGGAGCTGATAATGGCCAGGGCCATGCCGCGGCCGGCCATATCGTCGAGCTCCATGAAGCCTTCCGCGATAAAGGGCAGCTTATCGCGGAAGATAATGAGCACGATCCCGAGCACCACCAGCGGGAACAGCCAACGAACCCAAGGGTTGCGCAGGATCTGCAGCATTAGTCTCCCTTCGTCGCGGACCCGCGACCATGCTTGCCCTGTTGTTCTCTCTCGAGGCGGGCCATGAGGTCATGGAAGGGGATGAGTTGATTATTGTCCTCGGCGGGGGTGCCACTACGCACTGTGAGATCCTCGGGATAGACCTCGACGCTGCTGGGCTCCTCCGCCTCAGCGTAGTCGCTCTGCTGCGCAGTGGTGGGTGCCACGGCGGCGAGCGGCTCAGTGCCGTGGCCGACGAATTCGGAGGCCCGCTTCACCCAGCGCGGCGCCCACCAGCAGTCCTCGCGCAGCAGGTGCATGACAGCGGGCACGAGGAACATGCGCACGATGGTGGCGTCGAGAAGCAATGCAGCGATCATGCCGAAGGCGATGTACTTCATCATCACAATGTCCGAGAAGCCGAAGGCGCCGCAGACCACGATCATGATGAGCGCCGCGGCCGTAATGATGGAGCCGGTGTGGGCGGTGCCATAGCGGATCGCCTGGTCGGTGGTGGCGCCGCGTTTGCGGGATTCCACCATGCGGGAGACCAAGAAGACCTCATAGTCGGTGGACAGGCCGTAGACGATGGCGGAGATGAGCACCAGGATCGGGCTCATCAGCGGGCCCGGGGTGAAGTTGAAGAAATCGGCGCCGAGGCCATCGACGAACATCCAAGTGAGCACACCCAAGGTGGTGCCGAGGGTGAGGATGGTCATGATCACGGCCTTGGCGGGCAGGATGACCGAACCGAAGACGATGCTCATGAGAATGAAGGTGGCGGCGATGATATACACCGCCATCCACGGCAGTCGATCAAAGAGCGCCTCGATGGATTCGATCTCGAGGGCCGGGGTGCCGCCGATGTAGAGATCCACGCCTTCGGGGGGATCAATATCGCGGAGTTGATCCACCACGGCTTTGTTCTGTGAACGGTTCTCAATACCGGCCGAGAGGACAGTAGTGCCGTTCTCGGTGGGGGAGGAGGGCGTAAAGCGCCCCGTGAGTCCCTCCACCTGGTTGGCCTGCTGGTAGATATTCACCAGCGCGGCATTATCGGCGCCGGTCACCACCAGTTTGATGGGTTCGGTGCGGTACTGCGGGAAGTTCTGGTCAAAGCTGGCCTGGGTCTGGCGCACATCGTTGGTTGGCGGCAGATAGGTTTCGTTGATGCCGCCGAAGCTTACCCCGCCCAAGGGGATAGTGAGGGCGATGAGCAGTGCGGTGATGCCGAAGGTCACCATCTTGGCGCGCTTCATGGACCAGCCGGCTATGCGCGCCCACACCGAGGTTTCGATGTCCTCTTTCTTCTTGGACACCGAGCGCACCCGCAACTTGTTGATGTTGGGGCCGAGCATGCCGAAGATCGAGGGCAGCACCGTGATGGAGAGCACCGCCGCCAGCCCCACAGCGGAGATAGCACCATAGGCGATGGACTTGAGGAAGGCCTGGGGAAAGACCAGCAGACCCGACAGAGCCACCGCCACCATGGCCGCGGAGAACACCACGGTCTGCCCAGCAGTGGCGGTGGTGATGGCCACCGCGGAGCGGACATCGCGGCCGGCATCCAATTCCTCGCGGAAGCGGGAGACCATGAACAGCCCATAGTCGATGGCTAGCCCCAACCCGAGCAGGGTCACCACGGACATGGCAAACACGTTCACCTGTGTAAATTCGGCAAGCACGCTGAGCACGCCCAGCGAGCCGAAGATGGAGAGAATACCCACGATCAGCGGCATGACCGCGGCGATGAGAGAACCGAAGACGATGAGCAGCAACAAGCCCACTAGGGGCAGTGCCACCAGCTCGGCGCGTTTGATATCGCCGGCCATGCCCTTATCGAGGGCATCGGCGATGGCCGTGGCGCCGGCCACCTCTACGCGGACATCGTCGTTGAGCATGTGCGCCGGCGGGGTGAAGTCCTCGCCCACGGCGCGGAAATCCTTTAGGGTTTGTTCCCCATCGCCCTGCAAACCGATGGCCGCGAAGGCCAGGCGCTTATCGGCCGTGGCCAGCTGGCCATTGCGGTTATCGAAGTAGCTGGTGATATGCGAAATCTGCCCGGAATGCTGCTCCTGCAGGCGGGCGAGGAAATCGCGGGCCTGCTCCACCGTGGCGGGATCGTCTAGGGGGCGATCGCGTGTGGATTCGAAGAGCAGGATCACATCGCCGTTATTGTCGCGGCCGAAGGTGTCCAGCTCGATCTGGGCAGCCTGGGTTGAGCTGGAGCCGGGATCATCCCAGCCCTCCTGGCTCATCCGGTCCTCCAGCTTGGTGCCGGCCAGCGCGTAGAGCGCAAGGATCACCAGCACGATCACCGCTGGGACGATGCGCCGGAAACGATAGGACAGCAGTCCCCACTTGTAGAACATGGTGTAGCTCCTCGTCTATCCCCGCGGCCTAGTGCGGCTTGGAATTCAGCAGCGCACGCAGCGGACGGAAGGGCAGCAGCCACGCGCCGTCCTCGGGCAGGTTGTCCAAGGTGATGCGCGGCAAGGGCTCGAGGAAGACGCCGTCAATGTCCTCGAGATCAACGAAACGCAGTGACTCCGAGGCGGTCGCCCACGAGCAGTGCTCGTGGAAGCCCAGCACGGTCACCGGCACCCCGGTGGCGGCGATCCGCTCGAGAGTGTCGTGGAAGTTGCGGCCATCGGCGCTCGCCACCACCAGGCCCTTGAGCACGCCCTCTGCTTCTCGACGCTCAATATGGCGGATCATATCGGGATCCACATCGGAATCCTCCGCCGTTTTGGGCTTCGCGAATACCGCGAAACCCATATTGCGCATCGCATCCACCCACGGACGCACGGCCTCGGCGGCGTCGGGGGAGACATTGGTGAAGACGGTGGCCTCAGGATCGATGGCCGGGTCGATGGCGGCGGCCTCGTTGATCAGCCAGCGGCCCACCGCGTCGAAGCGGGGGCGCTGGGCCCCGGAAGGACGGCCGCCGAGCAGGGCGCCGAGCCCCATATCGAGGTTCGGGCCGTCCCACACCAGCAACATATTGGCCGGGCCGATGCGCCCCGAATCGTCATAGCGGTGGTGCAGTTCCACGAAATCACTCATGGGCTAGATCTCCTTTGGGGTAGCGTCGTCACGCTTACGCCACAGATATTCACGAATCACGTGGCTCTTATCGAGGCCCTTGCCCTCGAACTTAGTAATAACTTGCCGGTCAGTGAGCTGAGGGCATTCAGCCCATGGCCACCCCATGTACTCTAGTGCGGGCTCGACCTCGACCAGCTCATCGATCCACTCGGCGTAGTCGGCGTGGTCGGTGGCTACGTGCAAGACTCCGCCCGGCTTGAGGCGGGAGGCGATGAGGTGCAGCGGCCCAGATTGGATGATGCGGCGCTTGTGGTGCCGCGCCTTGGGCCACGGATCTGGAAAGTAGATGCGCACCCCGTCGAGGGAGGCGGGCGCGATCATGCGGTTGAGTACCTCGATGCCGTCGCCGCGCACCATGCGGATGTTCTCGATGCCCTCGCGGACGACGCTGCCGAGCAGCTTCGCCAGCCCAGGCTTATACAGCTCCACGGCGATGATATTGGTGTCCGCCTCGAGCGGGGCCATCGCTGCGGTGGAGGTGCCGGTGCCGGAGCCGATCTCCACGATGGTGCGGGCCTCGCGGCCGAACCAGGCGGCGGGATCGATGCGTTCATCAGAGAGCACGGTGCCCAAGCGGGGCCAGTGCTCCTCCATGAGGGCCTGTTGATTATCGGTGAGAGTGCCGCGGCGGAAGCTCACTGAGCCGAGCCGCGGATAGTCCAAGCCATCGTTGAAATCAGACTGGAGAGGGCGCCCGCCCGGCAGGTCGCCGACAGCCCGGTCGCGGCCAGCATCGTGCTGCGGTGCGGGGGAAGACGGAGTCGCTGCGGAGGTGGTGTGACCACCTACAGCGAGAGAATCAGAATTATCACTAGTAGACACTTGAGACATTCTTCCAAGTGGATGGGTAAAAGTTCAATAATAGCTAGTGCCCGTACGGTCATGGTCTGGGGTAGTCGTGGCGAGTAAATACCCCCAAAGTGGGGCGAGGCGCCTCCGCATAAGGTGTGACTTATGCCCAAAACGTCACTAAGCAGGTGTTCGGTCCAGCGAATATTCGTACCTTTTCTCAAAAGCGATCCAAAACACGGGTTCAGCGTGCAGGCACTTCATTAATCTTGGTAGTGAAAGTCTGTCGAGTGATGCACATGTCTGGAGAAGCGATGACCGCTATCAAAGGCCTTGAAGGCCCTGCCCCCACCAAGAATGAAGAACTGCTCACCTGGATCGCCGAGGCTGTCGATCTCTTCCAGCCCGAACGAGTGGTGTTCGCCGATGGTTCTCAGGAGGAGTGGGATCGACTCGCCGCCGAGCTCGTGGAAGCGGGCACCCTGATCAAGCTGAACGAGGAGAAGCGCCCCAACAGCTACCTCGCTCGCTCGAACCCCGATGACGTTGCTCGCGTGGAATCCCGTACCTTCATCTGCTCGCACAGCGAGGAGGGCGCTGGTCCCACCAACAACTGGGCCGACCCGGTGAAGATGCGCGAGGAAATGCTGGAGCAGTACAAGGGCTCCATGAAGGGCCGCACCATGTACGTGGTGCCGTTCTGCATGGGTCCGATCGATGACCCCAGCCCGAAGCTGGGTGTGCAGCTGACTGACTCCGCCTATGTGGTCATGTCCATGCGCATCATGACCCGCATGGGTCAGGAAGCCCTGGACAAGATCGGCGAGAATGGCGCTTTCGTCCACTGCTTCCACTCCGTGGGTGCGCCGTTGGAGGAGGGCCAGGAGGACGTGCCGTGGCCCTGCAACGACACCAAGTACATCACCCAGTTCCCGGAGACCAAGGAGATTTGGTCCTATGGCTCCGGCTATGGCGGCAACGCCATCTTGGCCAAGAAGTGCTACGCCCTGCGTATCGCCTCGGTGATGGCCCAGGAAGAGGGCTGGATGGCCGAGCACATGCTCATCCTCAAGCTCAACTCCCCGGAGGGTAAGTCCTACTACGTGGCTGCCGCCTTCCCCTCCGCCTGCGGTAAGACCAACCTGGCCATGATCGAGCCCACCCTGGAGGGCTGGAGCGCCGAGGTGGTCGGCGATGACATCGCGTGGCTGCACTTCGGTGAGGATGGCCGCCTCTACGCCGTGAACCCGGAGAATGGTTTCTTCGGCGTGGCTCCGGGCACCAACTACTCCTCCAACCCCAACGCCATGCGCACCATGGAGCCGGGCAACACCCTGTTCACCAACGTTGCGCTCACCGACGACGGCGATGTGTGGTGGGAAGGCTTGGAGAACAAGCCCGATCACGCCATCGACTGGCTGGGTAATGAGTGGACCCCGGATTCCGAGCAGCCCTCCTCCCACCCGAACTCCCGCTACTGCGTGCCGATCTCGCAGTGCCCGGTGGCTGCCAAGGAGTTCAACGACTGGCAGGGTGTGCCGATCGACGCCATCCTCTTCGGTGGCCGTCGCCCCGACACCGTGCCGCTGGTCACCCAGGCACACAACTGGGATCACGCCACCATGATTGGTGCGCTCCTGTCCTCCGGTCAGACCGCCGCCTCCGCCGAGGCAAAGGTGGGCTCCCTGCGCCACGACCCGATGGCCATGCTGCCCTTCATCGGCTACAACGCCGGTGACTACCTGCAGCACTGGATCGACATGGGCGTCAAGGGCGGCGACAAGATGCCGTCCGTGTTCTTGGTCAACTGGTTCCGTCGCGGCGACGATGGCCGCTTCCTCTGGCCCGGCTTCGGCGAGAACTCTCGCGTGCTCAAGTGGATCATCGATCGCATCGAGGGCCGCGTGGGCGCCACCGAGACCGTGGTGGGCCACACCGCCAAGGTGGAGGACATCGACCTCACCGGCTTGGACACCCCGGTCGCCGATGTGGAAGAGGCACTGAGCGCCCCCGCCGAGCAGTGGGAGGGCGATCTGGCCGATAACGAGGCATGGCTGGAGAAGCTCGGCCCCAAGGTTCCGGCCGAGGTGCATGAGCAGTTCGCCGCTCTGAAGAAGCGTATTGCCGACGCCAAGTAGTCTCCTCGCCTGAGACAGACCTGTTCTGCCCGGTCCCAATCGAGCACCGCCGTTGCCCCTCGCGTATGAGGGGGAGGCGGGGCTGCGGGGCCGGGCAGTCGGCGTATCTGCGTCCGCCTGCCGCGAGGTGTATTCCTTCGCTAAACTATCCGAGAGAATATAACTTCGCCTGGATAAAACGGAATGGACGTGCAACGTATATGCCAAGCGCTCAGGGACGGGACACCCCACGACAGGGTCGGCAACTAGCGTCCTCCCGCGGAGCGCGCGGCACAGCTGGTGCACGCGACGCAGCTAGTGCACGTGGCGCAGGCGGCAGCGCCGGCAATACGACGGGCGAGTGGGAGCGGGCCCTCAAAGGCGCACCGCTCGGTCGGCATTCCAGCGCTCAGCGCTCCGACGGGCTGTTCCCGCTGCGAGTATGGGTGGTGGCTGCGGTATTCGCGGTGCTGACCCTGTGGCTCTTCCGCCGCTCCGGCTATCCGGATGATCTGGCCTCGTGGTGGATTGCAGCCTCGCTCGTGGCAGAAGGACAGGCCCACGCGATCTACGCGGTCGATACCACTGACTTTGCCTCATACACCGGCGATGCGTGGGCGCAGCAGGCGGAACTCATCCGCGATGTCTCGCCCTATCCGCACCCCTATGTGCATATTCCTTTAGTGGCCTATGCGCTCTCGCCGCTCACCCACATCATGTCCTTTTCCACCTTCGCCACCATCGGCTCGGCAATCAACGGAGTCTGCATTGTGGTGATCGTGGCGGCCAGCATCGGCCTTTTTACTCGTTCGGCGCCGTCGACCTCCGCCCTCTGGCTGGGCAGCGTGGCGCTGTGGCTGTGCACGGCAAGCCAGATGAGCATCACGCTCGGGCAGTCCTCTCCTTTTATTTATGCCATCATCGCGGTGGCGCTGGCGCTCTCGGAGCGTCGTCCCGTGATCGCGGGAGTGCTCATTGGCATTGCGGCGCTGATCAAGATCACCCCGGTCGCGTTGATTGTGGTGCTGGTGGGCTTCGGATCGCGGCGCCGCGCTGGGCTGGTGGGCCTGGCCGTGGTGTCTGCGGGCGCAGTACTGACCCTGCTGTTGGTGGACAATGCAGTGATCACGGCGTGGCGGGACACGATCGCGTGGATGAACTCCCACACCCTGGCGGTCCCCATCAACGCCTCCCTCGATTCGCTCTTTGCCGAGCGCACTACCTTAGAGGTGCAGGTGGAGGCCGTCCCCGGTACCCCAGCTGCGGCGACCGTGCTCAATGGTCTCTATGTGCTGCTCGTGGGCCTTGGCCTTGTGCTGCTTATGGGCACCCAGTCGCGCCATAAGTTTGAAATCTCGGCAGTGGCGATTCTGTTGGTGGCCACCTCGGTATCTGGTGTCGTGTGGTTGCACTATGGTCTGGTGGCGTTTGTGCCGATTGCCGGAGTGCTCATTCTGCACCGCCGCTACTGGGTGCTCGGCGTCCTGCTGCTGGCCTATCAGCCCCTCGGCGGGCATTTCGTGGATATGGACACCACACCGGGGGCGCTGCAGTGGGCGCCGTTGGCGCTGATGGTGATTCCCACGGTGCTGCTGGTGGTGGGCGAGATCATGCGTAGCGAGGGGCTGTCCTTCCGCTCGGTGTGGCGCGGGATTCTCACCGAGATCAGCGGCCGCCCGGCACCCGCACCGGCCTTCGCTCCTGCACCTGCACCTGCGCCCGCACCGGCCTCCGAACCCGCACCTGCACCGACGGCCACCCTCGCGCCGGCGCCGCGCCCCACAGCGGCGGGCCCGAGTGCTACCGGGCTGCGCTATCGGCGTGCTGGCCGGCCTGCGGACTCGCCCCCGCGCCGCGCTCGGCGCTAAACTTCGCGTTTATGGTTTCTTCTGCAGCCCGCGCGCATCATGCCTCGTCTGAGCCGACGCGGGGGATGTTCCCTACCTCGGTGTGGCTGGTGGCTGCGGCCTTCGCTGCTCTGACGCTATATGCGCAGCTGCGCCTAGCCACGCCAGACGATGCTGCCAGCTGGTGGATCGCTGGTCGCTTGGTGGCCACCGGGCATGCAGATGCGCTCTATGCCATCGACCCCAATGATTATGGGCTCTTCACCGGCGCGGAGTGGACCCACGAGGCTGAGCTCATCGCCGAGCACACCCTGGTGCCACACCCCTATGTGCACCTGCCCGCGGTGGCCTATATTCTCGCCCCGCTGACCATGATCATGAGCTTCTCGGTGTTTATCGCCCTGGGAGCGGTGATCACCGGTGTGTCCCTCACCCTGCTGGCTGCTGCGGCGATCGCGATGTGGACCGATCGTGCCCCGCGCCCAGGGGTGCTGGTGGCCGTCACCACGCTGGTGTGGCTGAGCTCGGCAGCGCAGGCCAGTATCACGCTGGGCCAAACCTCGCCCTTTATCTACGCGCTCATCACGCTGAGTGTGGCGCTGAGCCGACGCCGCCCCTGGCTGGCCGGGGCGTGCATCGCGGTAGCCGCCTTCATCAAGATCACCCCGGTGGCGGTGGTGGTGGCTATGCTGCTTTTCGCTTCACGACGCCGCGCCGGGCTCATCGCCACCGGCCTGCTCGCTATTGCCGGCGTGGTGTCCTATCTTCTCGTCCCCAGCTCCGTGTTCAGCGCGTGGCGGGAGACGGTGGGGTGGATCGGCGCCCATACCCTGGCCCCGCACAATGTGGCTATCGATGCACTGCTCATCATGCCGGTGCGAACGGAGGCCATCGTGGGTGTTTTCGATGAGTCCTCCCCCTGGGCGCTGCCGATCAAGCTGCTCATTCTTGTTGTTCTCGCGGTGGGGGCGCTGGCGCTGATGGGCAGTGAGAGCACCAAGAAATTTGAGATCATTGCGGTGGTGATGATGCTGGGTGCCACCAGCGTCTCGAGTGTGCTGTGGGTGCACTATACCCTGATGGGGGCGGTGGGCATCATCGGCGTGGTGGCGCTCTATCGCTGGTGGTGGGCGGTGGCATTTCTGCTGCTGCTCCTGCCGCCCTTCGCCGCAGGCGATGGGGAGCTGTCGTGGGATCTCGCCCCGCTCGTGGTGCTGCTGGGCACATCGCTGGTGCTGTTCTGCGGCGCGGTGGCAAAGCATCGCCCCAGCGTGGCAGAGATCGGCCGCGGCCTGCGGCAGGAGTGCGTGGGCCGCTAGGGTCTAGTTTTTGCGGAGCACGACCACCAGATTCGAGACGGCGAATTCGCGGAAGAGCGGGACGCGCACGGCCCACCATGCCCACCACGGGTGATAGCGGGGGAAGGCCAGCACCATCTGCCCCGTGCTCTCTGCCCAGCGCAGGCCCTCGGCGCAGGAAACGTCGAATAGCGATGTGCCAAAGATGTTCTTGGGCTCGTGGCCGTGCTTTTTCTTATAGCGTTGGCGGGCAAACTCCCCGCCCACATAGTGCTGCCACAGCCCGGTTTCGTGGCCGCCGAAAGGGCCCAGCCAGATGGTGTAGGACAACACCACCAGCCCGCCGGGGGCGGTCACCCGCAGCATCTCATCGGCCATGGTCCAAGGCTCGGGCACATGCTCGGCCACATTGGAGGAATAGGTGATCTCGCAGCTGTTATCGAGGAAAGGCAGTTGCATGCCAGAGCCGCGCACATCGGTGGCGAGCTCCCCAGGCTCGCAGGAGATATAGCGGGCCCCGCGGGCGGCAAACTCGGAGGTGAAATAGCCGGGGCCACCGCCCACATCCAGCACCCGGGAGCCGTGGAGGGACACACCATAATCCGTGCAGAGGGCGTCGATAAGCTCGGCGGTGTCGCGGGCCAGGCCCGTATAAAAGACGTCGGGGTCAGCCTGTTCGAGAGGGAAGGAGCGCAGTAGTGACCACGTGCGCCCGAAGGTGGCTCGCGAGATGGTTTGCGGTGCGGGCTGCCCATTCAGGCGGTTGAGAGCCGAGCGGAATATGGTGCGCATGGGGCTCCATTATAGGCTTGGGTGTGATGAAGATTCTCCTGCTCTGCTGGCGCGATTCCACCCACCCTCAAGGCGGTGGTAGTGAACGCTACCTTGAGCGCGTCGCGGAGCACCTCGTGGAGCGTGGCCATGAGGTGATTTTCCGCACCGCGGCCAATGAAAACGCCCCTGCCACCACGAGCCGCGCGGGGGTGCGTTTTCGGCGGGCGGGTGGCAGGCTCACGGTCTATCCGCGGGCGTGGCTGGCCATGTTGGCCGGACGCGTAGGCATCGGGGAGCTGCGCGGGGTCGATGCGGTGGTGGATACCCAAAACGGCATTCCTTTCTTCGCTCGGCTTTTCCTGAATGCCCCGACCGTGGTGCTCACCCATCACTGCCACCGCGAGCAATGGCCGGTGGCTGGGCCCGGATTGGCGCAGCTGGGCTGGTTTTTGGAGTCCACAGTCGCGCCGCGGGTCTATCGCCACGCCCGCTGGGTCACCGTCTCCGAGGCCTCGGCGAGTGAGCTGCGCGAGCTGGGAGTGCGCTATATCAGCGTGATCCACAATGGTGTCGATCCCGTACCGCATTTCGACGCCCTCCCCCCGGCCTCTGGCCCACGGCTGGTGACGCTGTCTCGCCTCGTGCCACACAAGCAGATCGAGCACGCCATCGAGGTAGCGGATGCCCTCGGAGTGGACTTGGACGTGATCGGCTCCGGCTGGTGGGAGGAGAACCTCCGCGAGATCGCGGGGGAGAATATCCATTTCCATGGGCATGTGTCCGAGGAGGCCAAACACGCCTTGCTGGAGCGAGCGGATATCCATCTGATGCCCTCCCGCAAGGAAGGCTGGGGCCTAGCGGTGGTGGAGGCCGCCCAGCACGGGGTGCCCACGATTGGCTATCGCAGCTCGCGGGGACTGTGCGATTCCGTGCTCGATGGTGAAACCGGCGTGCTGGTGGATACCCCCGAGCAGCTGCTGGCCGCAACGGCGGAGCTGATTGCGGATCCCGCGCGTCGCACCAGTCTCGGCGAGGCTGCCCGGCAGCGCGCCCATCAGTATTCCTGGGCTACGACGGGCGCTGCCTTTGCCGAACTCGTAGAGCGCGAAGCCCGATAAATAGCGGCACCAGCAGCCACCACACCAGCAGTCCTAGTCCATAGCCGTGCGGCCGAGGTTCCACCCCGGTAATCCGGTGGGTGTGTCCACCATCGACCACCAGCCCCACCTGGAGGCGCGCCAAGGCGGCATCATCACGACGCTCCCAGGCGTCCATGGCCTGCTGCCAGCGCGGGTTCGGCGGGTCCACGATCGTCCCGTCCACCACCAAACCTCCAGGCTGGACGGCCGCCACTGCCTTGGTGCGCGGATCCACCGCCACTCGCCCCTCATAGGTGGTGATCGCGGTGGCGGGACCCACCAGCAGCACATCCACCCCTTCGGCCTCGTCGTGCAGGCGCTGCCAAGAGGAGTCGGCGGGAACGGGACGCAGCTCAGCGAGCTGCTGCGGGGCCTGTGGCACGCTGAGCGCCAGCAGTACCAGCCCTACGCCCTGGAGCCATACCCAGCGGATACCGGCGGCCATAGCCGCGTAGGCCGGCAGGGCGAAAAGAACAAATTTATGCGTGTCGCGAAATAGCGCCCCGCCCGGAATTCCCTGCACATCGAGGCTGCAGGCGGCGGCCAGGATACCCGCGGCGCCGAGCAGCACCAGCCGGCGCGGCGCGGCGCGCAGACCGGTGAGCAGAAGGAGAAAAAGTAGCGCCCCCGCGATCACGCCGCCGGTGCGGGCCACCTCGGCGTTCCAGATTCCCCCCAAGCCCACAACGGTGGCGGCGATATTCAGCACCTCCGGGCCGAAATCGACCTCGGGGCGGGTGGCGAAGGCAGCTCCCGCCGCGCTGCTGGGTGGGTTGAGCAGCGCGGGCACGAGCCAAGGCAAGGACACCGCGGCCGCGCCCGCAACCGAGCTGAGTGCGGGGCGGGTGAGAATCGCCACCACCCCGGCCACCACCGCACCGGTGGGGGTGAGGCTGGCAAGCCACACGAGGCCGAGCTGCCGGAGCGGATGCTGGGCGCTGGCGGCGATCCCCGGCAAGAGCCAGGCGGCGATCACCAGCGACCACTGGCCTTGGGCCAGGCGCTCGATAATGAAGGGATTGCAGAGCGTGAGCCCCACCCCGAGCGGCCCATAGCCCCAGGCGGCCCAGGCGGCTATACCGGCCGAGCCGAGGATGAGGGCACGGGCGAACCAGGAGGCCGGCAGGATCTGGCCCAGCAGCGCCAAGAGCCCGTCTTGGGGCACATTGCGGGCGGGGAGATCACCCACCCCGAGTGCATCCGCGCTGAGGGCTGGGGTGTCGATAAGCACCATGTCGCGGGTGATGAGCACGCCACTACGCAGCAGCGTTAGGGCGAGCATGCCAAGGCAGAGCGCCACGATGGCCCACGACAGCGTCGTCCCGCGCAGTGCGGGGAGGAAGGCGCGGCCGCGCATACTAGCTCCGCGCACGCAGGTAGGTGACAGCGGCGGCGATGAGCAGCAGGAAGGACAGCGTGCGGCTGAGATACTGGGTTAAGCGCATGGCGTGGAAGGCGCTGAGTTTCCGCTCGGCTTCGGCCCACTGCTGGGATGTGGTGCTCTCATCCCAGTCGAAGCGGGCGCTGAAAACGGTGCCTTCCACCGAGGAGGCGCCGGCGAAAAACTCGGCGGTGCGCTGTTCGGCGGTGGGGGTATCGGGTGCGGTGAACCAGAGGGGACGCTCTTTCAGGTCCACGATCATTCCGGTGAAAGGCTCCACCGTGATATCGCGTTCGACCGCGTAATAGCCGCCGATCACCCGCACGGGGCCGATCTCTTGGTGATAGGTGAAGACCTCCTCGCCGTGATAATCCACGGCATCCACGAAGTCCACCGGCACCGAGGCCTGCAGCACCGTATCAAAATAGGGATAGGAGGATTTCCCGGTCGTCGGCGGGAAACGATAGTTCAGGCCGACGCGCACAAAAGAAGAATGGGTGAGAGTGGAGCCGACGATCAGCCCTGGGGCGCCGCCCATATAGCGTGACGACGCCGTCTCCACCGGATAGCCGGTGCCGCGGCTGAGAGTAACCGAGTCCTCCTCGCGGTAGAGCACCTGCTCCTGGGAGCGCACCGTAGTGCGTGCCTCGGCCGTCACATTCTCTCGGTCCGCGGGTTCGCCTAGCACGATACTGCTTTCTTTGGACACCGTCTGGCCTCCTGCCAGTGACCCCACGGCGATGCTGGGCACGGTGGTGACATGCGTGGCGTAGTTGCGTGGCAGTGAGCCCTCGCTGAACTTCCACGTGGTGTAGATGATGAAGGACAAGGCCACAAAAAAGACGGCGGCACCGAGGAATACTCGGGCGATGAGCAGCGAGACGATGCTGCCGGTTCTGCTACCGCGGGCCACGTCGACTCTCCTTCTAGGCGGGCGTTCGTGGCGGTGGAGCCACCGCGCTGCGAACAGTGAAGTATCAATTGTGGGTATGAAACAATAAGTGTCGTGTCTCCTCAATCCTACGCAACGCCGCGCGGTTACAATCCAAGCCTCGAGGGTTTGCGCGCCGTTGCCGCCTGCGGAGTGCTGCTCACCCACACCTCTTTTCAGTCTGGCATGGATCCCAGCTCGCTGGTGGGTGGATTTTTAGGGCGTTTCGACTTCTTTGTTGCGCTCTTTTTTGCGCTCTCCGCCTATCTGCTGGCGCGCGGCGACTATCGCACCCGCCGCTCCTTTTATGCCAAGCGCTTCTTCCGCGTGGTGCCCGCCTATGTAGTGTGTGTGGCCACCGCGTTGATTATCCTGCCAGCCAATTTCGACGCCGACCCAGCGGCGGTGATCGCCACTTTCTTCTTCGCCCAGATCTATCTGCCCCACGGGCTGCTCCCAGGTATCACCCACTTGTGGTCAATGTGCGTGGAAGTGGCCTTCTATCTGGTATTTCCCTTTATCTCCCAGAAGCGGTGGATCATTCTTGGGTTGGCGCTGCTCAGTCTCGGCTGGGCCTTTATTCCCTTCCCCACCGGCGGCCCCAACTGGCAGATCTTCCCGCCCGCCTATACCTGCTGGTTCGCCGTGGGGCTGCTGGCGGCCCGCATTCAGCCCACGCCCACCGCAGAGAGATGGCTGCGTCGTCGCTGGATCTGGTGGATCTGCGCCGCCGCCATCCTTTTTGTGGCCGGCCAGGAGTTCTTCGGGCCGCTCGGTCTCGAGCACCCCTCCCCGCTGGAGTTTCTGCGCCGCGTGATTGCTGGCGCCGCCTTCGCCGCCGTGGTGCTGGTGCCCTATGCGCTCGCGCCGGGCTCGCGGCTGCTCGACTCGCGCCTATTCAGTCAGCTCGGCACCATTTCTTATTCCATCTTCCTCTGGCATGTGGTGGTGCTAGAAATGGTGTTTCCGCTTCTGGGCATGCGCCCGTTCACCGGCAATTTCCTGCTGATCACTGCGGTGACTCTGGGGCTGACCCTGCCGGTGGCGTATCTGTCTTACCACCTGGTAGAGCGACCAGCGCGAGGGCTGTGGCGATGGCTGCCTGCGTCAGCACGTGCCCGCCAGCCTCGACGCCGCGCTGTAGCCACAGACCAGTAACCAGCACGCTCAGCCCGGCGATGCGTAGCGTGGTCCACCGCTCCACAATCCATGCCACCACAATGCCGATAAGCCCCGGCAGGCCGAAGACCAGTGGGGCCAGCACGGCATAGCGCGGAGTCGGGCGAAATACCCCTGGGATCCGCGGCGTGGTGGGCAGATAGAGCGCCCAGGCCGCGGCGAGCAGAGAAATGATCACGCCGACCAGCAGATAGCTCCGCGGGAAACGCAGCGGGGCGAGGGCATCGGCCTCAAAAGCCTGCATACCGGCATTGATGGTGGTGGGCGGAGCATCGCCCATGCTCAAACCTGGGTTGAAGGAATAGGAGGTATCCACCAGCTGCTTTCGCGGCGCTGGGGGTGCTTGGGGGTTGGTGAGCATCAGCCACTCGGCGTTAGTGGAGAGGCGATGTTCCCCCGCGTCCAGCTCGACGGGGCCGCAGCCGTGGGGTGTGCCGTCGATAAGCGTATTCGTCCACGCCCCGCAGGAGGAGGTGCGTAACTCAAGGCGCGCCGGTTCGGGGAGCACTAAGGTGCGGGCGAGCACACCGGTGTACACCTGCCGCTGGCTGAATAGGTAGTGCTGGGCGCTGGGCGAGCCCTGCACCACGATCTCGCGGCGGATACCCATATCGGCCTCGGCGATCCCTTGTCCCGGGCCCGGGATAATGCGCACCGGCAACTCGTCTACCCGTAACTCGGCGGTCTCGCCTTCCCGCATAAATACGCGGGTGCCATTGACCAGAAGATCGCCGGAGCGGCCCCGAATCTGCAGCTTCAGGGTGCGCACATCATCATTCTCCGGATCGAGGCTCAACCAATCGCCGTAGAAGGCGGTGCCGGCGAAGCCATCGACCGCAGCGGTGGGGGAGTGATTCGTGCGCGGGCCGTAAATACTGCCGGCATCCGCGGCATTCGGGCCGGCGGTAACAGTACCGCCGGTTTCCCGCAGCCACAGCTTCGGCGCCTGGGAGGGGTAGTCGATCACCGGATTCTTAATATCGGGCGCTTCCTCGCGGCGGGCCAAAAGACCCGAATGCTGCCCGGTGCCATAGTTGCGCGCAATGGCTAGGGGAGTGTCGGTGATGATCTGCGCCTGCTCGGGTGCGCTGGTGAGCTGGCGTGGCTCATAGCCCAGCACCTCATTGATCAAGGCCAGCGACTCTCCACCGCCGAGCACTTGGTCGATGGGCTGATCCACCACTGAGGCGCCGCGCTCGGGATCGATTTCGATCACATCTATCTTGCCGAAGGAGTGCACCGTCAAGCCCTGTTCCTCGGCGGCGTCTACCAGCTCCGTGCCGGCGCGCTGGCCCACATCGTGGCGTACCGCAATCAGGCCCACGCCGAGTTGGGGCAGCGCCGCGAAGGAACCATCCTGGAGCGAGTCCATCACCCCATCGAGGCCGCGGATTGCTTCGGGATTGACTAGGGGGACCGCGTCGCGGGCAATCCACGGCACCTCCAGCAGCGGCTGCAGCGGCTCATCGCGGGTCCAGCCCCAATCCTGGCGGGCGAAACGCACCGGCGGATAGATCAGCGTGCGGGTATTCTCCCCGTGCGTGTTCAGCCAATCCGCGGTCTCGTAGACATAGGAGGGCACCTCCTGGAATGTGCCCCGAGGTGCCAGCCGCAGCGACCACGCTGGCGAGCTGGCCATCACCACCGCCAGCGCCGTGGCGATGTAGAGCAACTTATGCCAGTGCACGCTGAGGCAGGCGATACCGATACACAGCGGCAGCCGCACCAAGGGGTCGAACTTGTGCACATTGCGCAGCAGCGCGCCGGGACCATCGAGGAAGCCCGTGACATAGTGCGAGCCGCAGAGAATAATCACGCCGATGAGCAGCAGAGTGATCCACATTCCTTGGCCGCGCATCCGCTTTAGCCCAGCAATACCGGCGGCCGCCACCGCGACGGTGGCCAACACCAGAATCGGGTTGAGTGCGAGGACATGTCCCGCGAGTCGTTCGCTATCGACGAAAGGGGTCCAGCTGGTGGCGCCGCGCAGCACCTGCACCCCGTTGAGGTTCCCGGTGGTGATGTGCGCGTTTTCGATGTAGTCGGTAAAAGGCGGGGAGAGTCGGCCCATGGTGGCCAGCGGCACCAGCCACCACATGCTCACCAAGATGGAGCCGATGAGGAAGTGGCCGAAGTCCACCCAGCGGTGGCGGAAGAGCAGCACGAAACCGCCGGGAATACATGCGGCGATGGTGGCGGTGGCATTGACCGCGCCGAGACACGCCACCGCGATGATGGCACGGCCGAGCGCCGGTTTGGCGCGGACGAGCGGCTCTACGATCCACGGCACGAGGGCCACAGGCCAGGCTTCAGAGGAGATCGCACCGAGTGTGGTGAGAATCCGCGGGGATAAAGCATAGGCGGCCGCGCCGAGAATAGGGCTCGGTAGCCGCAGTGTGCCGGCCAGGCGATAAAACCCAGAAAAGGAAAGACCCAGTATGAGGGTCCACCAGAGCCGCTGGGCTACCCAGTCGGGCAGTGGCTCGGTGAGGAGAAAGAAGAGGCCTTGGGGAAAGAGATAGCCATAGGCTTGGTTCTGCAGCTGGCCGAGTGGGAACACATCGGTCCACGGCCGCACCGCCCGGGCGAGAAAGCCGGCGGGATTGAGAGCCAGATCAAGTTTGGTGTCGGCGGCGGTGCGCCCCCAGGCAGATCCGAAGGAGCACAGCGCCGCGAATAACCATGCCAGCAGGTGGACGCGGGCATGGGGTGAGACCCGCAGGGTGGTGGCCATGCGGGAGAAAGGGAGGCGAGAGGGTCCCAGCGAGGGCAGGCTAGCGGGTGCCGTATTCGACGCCGCCGAGGAGGGCGTCGTCGCTATTGACCGCGTGCGACTGAGGGACGGTGTCTTGCGAGGAGAAGATGGAGAGGCCAAGGATTGCAACCATCCCTAGAAGGAGGCCGACGACAGCAGAGGCAAACGCGGGGCCAATCGTGCGGCGAGTGACGCTATCTGATTCAAGAGCCATGGTTTAATCCTCATTGTCTTCCGGGGGAACCACGAACACGGGAATGTTGGTGTTGTGGACGATACTTTCTGTCGTCGAAGAACTGAAGAAAGATCGTATTCCGGTTTCGGCGCGAGTGCCAATTACGATCACATCGGGGCGGAGGTCCTCGGAGGCATCGATGATGGCCGACCAGATAGACGTAGCCGATTCCACGAGGTGTGCCTTCACGTAGAAGCCCAGCTCCTCGGCGCGTTGGACGCCCTCGCGGCAGGTGGCTAGCGCCTGCTGATAGGCGGGATCCTCGGTTTCATCATCGGTCGACTGCATATCCGAGAGCTTCATTCCCGACTGCCCGGCGGCGCGGGCAGCCTGGCGGTAGAGCGGTTCCCACGCGGTGATGATCTCCACGTGCTTCGGCGCCAGCAGCGCGGCGGCGTAGTCGAGTGCTCGTTGCGATTCCGGCGAACCGTCATAGGCAACCAGCATCGTCTGGGTGGATTCAAACACCGGTGACAGTGCCCCTTCCTTCGTTCTCGTATATCTCGCGCCCAGCGTCCTCGGTGGAGGAGCGGGCGCGGCGTCGTCTCGTTTGTGGATGTATGCCACAGCCACGCCACCGGCACCGCGCAGGTACTGGGGCGTGATCTATCTATGACAAAACCCCTTCCAGTGTAGGTGATGGAGAGCGGTTGTTCATACCCTAGAGAGCGAAAGCCCATGCGCCACAACAGTCACAATAATCACTTTTCTGTCGCGCTGAAGGTGAACAATGCGCTGTTGAACTGGCTAGATGCATATTCTCAGGCAGGCTTAAGACGAGATAGGAAATCGCCAAGAATACGCGCGATTAGTAAGGTTGAGAAACGTGAATGTGCGCAAAATTTCTCTCCTCGTCGTCGTGGGGCTGCTCGCGGTGGCGTGTGTAGCGCTGCTGGCGAACTATCTGCTGGGCAAAGACAAGCTTCAGCGCAATAGCGAAATCAACGGCGTGGCCGTGGGCGGGCTCGGCGAGGCCGAGGCCCGCGAGTTGCTTGCCAGTCGCCTCGCAGGGGTGGAGGACAAGCCCATAACCGTGCGCGCTGGCGAGATGGACACCCACGTGGTGCCCGCCGAGATTGGCCTGTCCGCCGACTGGGAGCGCACCGTGGCCCAGGCCCCGCACACCTCCCTCAATCCCGTGCGCGAGATCGCTGCGCTGTTCCGCAGTCAGGAATCTGATGTGGTGAGCGCCGTGGATGAGGCCGCCTTCGCCGCCGGGGTGGATCGCGTGAGCGAGGAGCTCTCCCGGCCGCCGCGCGACGCCGCGGTCCGGATCGATAATGGCGAGGTGATCGTCGACGAGCCGCTCAATGGCCAGCATCCTTCCCGCGAGGGACTGGAGGCCTCCCTGCCGGAGCGGTGGCTCGACACCAAGGGAGTCGAAGTATCGGCAGTTTCTGAAGAGCCTGCCGTGCGTGATAGCTCCGCGGCCCAGAAGGATGCCGCCACGGCGCTGTCCGGACCGGTGGTCGTGCGCGGCCGCGAGGATGTGACCGGCCAGATTCCGCTGGAGCGCATGGGCGAGGTCATCACTTTCGTACCCGAGGGGGACCACCTCCGCAGCGAATACAATGAGGACGCCGCTCGCGCCATCCTCGGCGAGGCGCTCTCCGAGACCGAGGTGGAGATGAAAAACGCCAGCTTCACCCGCGGCGGTGGGGAAGTAATTCCGAGCGTCGACGGTGTGCAGATCCAGTGGGACTCCGTGATGGACGGCCTCGAGCAGCGTATCCTCGGCGATGAACCCCGCGAGTTCGACGCCGCCTATGAGGATGAGCCGGCCACCTACACCACCGAGCAGGCCCAACAGGCGAACTTCTCTGAAACGGTCTCGACCTTCACCACCGGCGACTTTTCTGGGCCCTCTGGCACTAATATCGCGCTCACCGCCCAGCTCGTCGATGGGGCTGTGGTGGTTCCCGGACAAACCTTCTCGCTCAATGGCTATACCGGACCGAGGGGTGCCGCCCAAGGCTTCGTGGAATCCGGCATTATTCTCAACGGCCGTGCCGATAAAGCCGTGGGCGGCGGAATTTCTCAATTTGCTACCACCCTCTACAATGCCGCCTACTTCGCCGGCATGGAGGATGTGGCGCATACCCCGCACTCCTATTACATCTCCCGCTACCCAGCCGGTCGTGAAGCCACCGTGTTTGAGGGATTGATCGACCTCCAGTTCAAGAACACCTCAAAGAATCCGGTCCTCATTTCCTCGTGGGTGCACGGCAACGAAATCACTGTGGAGTTCAAGGGAGTCAAGGAAGTGGAGGTGGAATCGGTCTCCGGCGGCCGCTGGGCCCCCACCCAGCCGCACCGCATTAGCCTCTCCGGCGATGACTGCTCGCCATCCTCCGGCGCTCCCGGCTTCACCACCTCTGATACCCGCATCATCCGCAACCTCTCTGGGGCAGAGATCGCGCGGGAAACCCAACAAACGGTCTACGATCCGCAGCCGATCGTGCGCTGCAGCTAGACCCGCGAACAGCACGGAGTAGTCCCGAACCTCACGCCCCATCACCGCAGCCAGCGGTGGTGGGGTTGTGGGTATCGGCGGAAGGCGCAGCCGCGTCGGGCGGCGAATACGGTGCTATGAGGCGTCCCCTGACGCCGTGAGATCAGCTCGGGGCATCGGCTCTAGCACCCAGTGTTGCTTGGGATGGTGGCGGCATCCTCACCTGCCCGGTTCTCGCCGGCGTAGCTCTCGCCCCGAGCCCCTAGAGGGGTGCGCAGCAACGGAAGAGAACGCGGCAGCGCCCCGCACGGCCTTCCTCGTGAAGGTGTGCGGGGCGCTGCGGTTACTCGCGGCCTCTTTCGGGCCGAGACGTGGCTGTTTCGCGGGCGGCTTTTAGTTCGTGCTCCACGCGCGATCGAAGACGGGCCAGGAGTCACGCAGATCCATCTGCCAGTAGCTCCACTGGTGGGTACCGGTATCGCGGATGTTGAATTTGGCGGGAATCTCGAGCTTGTCCATCTTGGCCTTGAGCAGGTGGGTGCACCAGTTGGTGGCAGCCTCGATGCCGCCACCCACGACCTGGACATTGGCTACGGTCAGGGGGTTGTTCTCAAAGCGAGGGTTGCTGATCATATCCGGCTTACCGGAGGTGCCGGCGGAATTGGAGATGTAGATCTCTCGGCCGCGCAGCGACTCTGCCTGGGCGACAGCGTCGTTGTATTCGCGCGTCTCCGAACCGACCGGGCCCCACATGTCATCCGGGCTGACATTGGCGCGGTTGAGCGTCACGCGCAGCATGGCGTCAGAGATCGGATCGTTGGTAGAGGCGCAGCCAGAGAAGGAACCAACAGCCTGGTACAGCTCCGGGTTGTGCTGGGCCAGCAGCAGCGAGCTGGTAGCGGACATCGACATGCCCGCAATACCGCGCTCACCAGAGGCGCCAAGTTCGGACTCCAGCGGGGTCGGAAGCTCCTGGGTGAGGAAGGTCTCCCACAGCTGGGTGCCGCCGAGCTTCGGCTGCTCGGGGTTGACCCAGTCGGTGTAGTAGGAGAAGCGGCCCTCCATGGGGATGACCACATTCACGTTCTTATCGGCATAGAACTGGGCCACGTCCGTCTGCATGACCCAGTTCGCACGGCCCTCGCCGCCATCGCCACCATTGAGCAGGTACAGGGTGGGGCGGGGAGTGGAGGTATCCTCCGGGGTGATGACCACGAGGGGCACATTGCGGTTCATCGCCGGGGAGAAGGCCCACATTTCCTTCATGTTGGGGGTGGAGTTCACCTTGTCCCGCCACGCCGGTGCTGTCTCCAACCCTGGGGTGGGGCCCTCGTGTACCTGTGCGGCCTCAGCGGCCGTCGCCACTGTGGCGGTGGGCACGGCCACGGTCGGTGCGATCAATCCAGCTGCTGCGATGGTGGCCGCCACGAGCGGCGCCACGAAACGAAACGTCATACAAACCCCATGTCGGTTCTTAATCAGATTTTAGGCAACGATAAGACTACGCTGTTCCCGCCGTATTGGAAAGAGTTACGAGTGTGGTTCCCCCATATCCGGACTGTCACACCAGTCACAGAATTGCCCCTAGGAACATGGCGCCGAGTGGTCTATTCTTCTGTACAGGCCGCTCGTCTGGCGCCCGATAGTGTTTTAGCGGTGCCACGGCGAGCAGATAGTCACCGCCGCCTAGCCTGCACCGCGAAAGAATATATATAGGACATAAGGACGTTTTATGAACGAAGAGATTCTCGTAGCTATTAACACCGCGCTCGGCCAGTTCCTCAACGCTGGCTCCTCCCAGCTCGCCGACATCGCTGTGGACCTTGATCTGTTCTAAGCGCTAAGAGTCGAGAACGCGCGGCGCACAAGGCGCGGCGGGGCCTCGACTATGCAGCCCACTACCCGCCACCGAAGCCGTCCCACTGCCCCCAAGCGGTGGGGGTGTGGCCTTGGGTGGTGGGTAGCTTTGTCTCAAACGTCGACGGTGGCGGACTAAACCACGTATCCTTATGAACGTGTCTGATCATTATGATGTTGTAGTACTTGGCGCTGGCCCCGGAGGCTATGTCGCCGCCATTCGAGCAGCCCAGCTTGGCAAGAAGGTTGCGGTCGTTGAGAAGCAGTATTGGGGCGGTGTCTGCCTCAATGTTGGCTGTATTCCCTCCAAGGCCCTGCTGAAGAACGCAGAGCTGGCCCACACCTTTAACCACGAGGCGAAGACCTTCGGTATCGAAGGCGATGTCAGCTTCAGCTTTGAGGCTGCGCACAAGCGCTCCCGCAAAGTATCCGCGGGCATCGTCAAGGGTGTGCATTACCTGATGAAGAAGAACAAGATCACCGAAATTAATGGTCTTGGTTCCTTCACTGATGCCCACACCATTGAGATCACCGAGGGCGAGGACGAGGGTACGACTCTCACCTTCGACGACTGCATTATCGCCACCGGTTCTGTGGTGCGTTCCCTGCCTGGTGTGGAGCTGGGCGGAAATATCTGCTCCTACAAGGAACAGATCCTCGACAGCGAGCTCCCTGATTCCATGGTGATCGTGGGTGCAGGCGCTATCGGTATGGAGTTTGCTTATGTGCTCGCGAACTACGGCGTGGATGTCACCATCGTCGAGTTCATGGACAGCGTCCTGCCCAATGAGGATAAGGACGTATCCAAGGAGATGGCCAAGCAGTACAAGAAGCTTGGCGTGAAGATCCTCACCGGCTACAAGACCACCGAGGTGCGCGACAACGGCGACAGCGTCGAGGTGGATGTTGAGTCCAAGGACGGCAAGAAGAACGACACCCTCATCGTCGATCGTGTGATGGTGTCCATCGGCTTCGCTCCCCGCGTCGAGGGCTTCGGCCTGGAGAACACCGGTGTGGAGCTCACCGATCGTGGTGCTATCGCCATCGACGAGCGCATGCGCACCAATGTGGATCACATCTACGCCATTGGCGATGTCACCGCGAAGCTGCAGCTGGCTCACGTCGCTGAGGCCCAGGGTGTGGTGGCCGCCGAGACCATCGCTGATGCCGAGACCCAAGAGCTGGGCGATTACATGATGATGCCGCGCGCTACCTTCTGTAATCCCCAGGTTGCCTCCTTCGGCTACACCGAGGATGCCGCGAAGGAGAAGTTCTCCGACCGCGATATTAAGGTGGCTACCTTCCCGCTGTCCGCCAACGGCAAGGCCCAAGGTCTGGGCGAGCCCGCGGGCTTCGTCAAGGTGATTGCCGATGGCGAATACGGCGAACTGCTGGGCGCACACATGGTGGGCGCGAATGTCTCCGAGCTGCTGCCGCAGCTCACCCTGGCGCAGCGCTTCGATCTCACCGCTGAAGAGATCGGCCGCAACGTGCACACCCACCCGACCCTCTCCGAGGCCATGAAGGAAGCCTGTGAGGGAACGATGGGGCACATGATTAACCTTTAACCCCCCCTGAAGCACAGCCCGCCAACCTCCGTGTTGGCGGGCTTCGTGCGTTCTAGCTCTGTGCGTTCAGCGCAGCGGGTGCCGAGCTCAAAAGCGCTGGAGCCCGCACGCGCCGCAGGCCCCGTCGGCTGGCGCCTTTAGTAGTAGTAGGGGAAAGAGGACCAGTCGGGGGCGCGTTTTTCGAGGAAGGAATTCTTGCCTTCCACGGCCTCGTCGGTCATATACGCCAAGCGGGTGGCTTCGCCGGCGAAGACCTGCTGGCCCATGAGGCCATCATCGGTGAGGTTGAAGGCGAATTTCAGCATGCGCTGTGCGGTGGGGGATTTCCCATTGATCTCCACGGCCATCTGGATGGCCTCATTTTCAATCTCGGCGTGCTCGGCCACGAGGTTCACCGCGCCCATCTGGAACATGTCCTCGGCGGTGTAGGTGCGGCCGAGGAAGAAGATTTCGCGGGCGCGTTTTTGGCCCACCATCTTCGCCAGATAGGCGGAGCCATAGCCGGCGTCAAAGGAGCCGACGTCGGCGTCGGTCTGCTTGAAGCGGGCGTGCTGCTTGGAGGCGATCGTCATATCGCACACCACATGCAGGGAGTGTCCGCCGCCGGCAGCCCAGCCACCCACCACGGCGATTACCACCTTGGGCATGGTGCGGATGAGTCGCTGTACCTCGAGAATGTGCAGCCGTCCGCCCTCGGCTTTGGTGCGCATCTCATCGACGGTGTCCTCGGTGTCGCCGGAGGCATAGCGATAGCCGGAGCGTCCGCGAATGCGCTGGTCGCCGCCGGAACAGAAGGCCCAGCCGCCGTCTTTGTCGCTGGGGCCGTTGCCGCAGAGCAGCACGCAGCCCACATCGGGGGTGCGGCGGGCATGGTCGAGAGCGCGGTAGAGCTCATCGACGGTGTGGGGGCGAAAAGCGTTGCGCACCTCGGGGCGGTCGAAGGCGATGCGCACGATGCCGTGGGATCGGTCAGTGCCCACATGCCGGTGGTAGGTGATATCGGTGAGATCGTCGAAGCCCTCGACGGCTCGCCACAGTTCAGGGTTGAATGGTTGCTCGCTCATACCTCATTATCCTAGAAGCTATGTGTTCGCTCGATGAGGTTCTGGAGCGCACCCACGTGGTGGCGCTGCCGATGCGCGTGAAATTCCGGGGTGTGACCGTGCGCGAAGCCGCGCTGTTTGCGGGGCCGCAGGGCTGGGGCGAGTTCTCCGCGTTCACGGAATACGCGCCGCCGGAGGCCGCTCGCTGGCTACTCTCCGGGTTGGAGGCCGCCTATACAGGCTTATCGACGCCACCCTGCAGCCACATTCCCGTCAATGGCACCATCCCCGCCGTGGGGCCCGAGCAGCTGCCGGAGGTGCTGGACCGTTTCCGGGAGTGCTCGGTGCTCAAGGTCAAGGTGGCGGAGCCGAGCCAGAGCCTGGCTGAGGATATCGAGCGCATCGCCACCATTCGGCAGCTGCGCCCCGATGCCACGCTGCGGGTCGATGCCAACCGCGGCTGGTCGGTGAATGAAGCGATCGCCGCCGCACGGCATCTCGGGCCGCTGGAATATATGGAGCAGCCGGTGGCCACCGTGGGGGAGATGGAGGAGCTGCGCCGCTGGGTGGATGTGCCCATCGCCGCCGATGAGTCCATCCGCAAGGCGGAGGATCCATATGAGATTGCCCGCCGTCGGGCCGCAGATTATGCGGTGATTAAGGTGGCGCCGATCGGCGGGGTGGCCCAGGTGGAGCGGGTGGCCGAGTTCATGGCCCAGCACGGCATGGGGATCAGGATCGCCTCCGCCCTCGACACTGCGGTGGGGATGAATTCTGGGGTGGTGGCCGCCGCCACGGTGGCACCCGAGTACGCGGCGGGGCTGGCCACCAGCCAGCTGTTTATCGAGGATGTTGCCGCGCCGCGAGAGATCGTGGGCGGGATGATCTCCACCGCGCCGCTCAGCCCGGACCCCGCGCGATTGGAGGAGCTGGCCGCCCCGCCAGAGCGTCGGGATTGGTGGCTCAAGCGCATTGCGGCGTGCTGGTTAGAATTAGGGCTATGACATCTTGGGATACCGCGCGCGCCATCGTTGAAGAACTTGCTCTGAGCTGCACTGATGTGGTGGTGTGTCCGGGTTCTCGGAATGCTCCTTTATCCCTTGCGCTCGCGGCGGCGCAGGGGCTGCGGCTGCATGTGCGCCTCGATGAGCGGGATGCGGCGTTTGCCGCACTCGGGATGGCGCGGGTGACTGGCCGGGTGGTGCCGGTGGTGATGACCTCGGGCACGGCCGTGGCCAATTGTCTGCCGGCGATGATCGAGGCGCATCACGCCGATATTCCCTTGGCTATTATCTCCGCCGATCGCCCCTCCCGGCTCGTCGGTACCGGCGCCAGCCAAACCATTGTGCAGCACGGGCTGTTTTCCACCGTCACGCCCACGGTAGCTATTAGCGAGTCCACCCGCCCGGCCACAGCCCAGGCCATGCTGCGGCGCGCGCTCGCGGAGCGCCGGCAGGCCCATATCAACATCGCCTTCGATACGCCTCTGGTGCCGGAGGCCACCCCAGAGCCGGTGGTTGCGGGGACGAGGGCGGCGTCGATAAGCCCGAAGCCGCGCGATTGGGGCGTGGTGGACGTGGATCTGAGCGCGCAGGTGCTGGTGATCGCCGGTGATGGCGCGTGGGCGGTGGAGGGGCTAGAGGATGCGCCCACGATCGCCGAGCCCAGCGCCCCCGCCCCTTTCCATCCGGTGCATCCTTTGGCGGCGAATGTGCTGCTCAGCGGGGTGGAGATCGCCCGCCCCGAGCACGTCATTATTGTCGGCCATCCGACGCTACACCGGGATGTGCTGGCGCTGATGCGGCTGGGGGTGCGCACCACGGTGCTCACCCGCGGCGAGAGCTATACCGATCCGTGGGGTGGTGCCACCGAGGTGGCGAGCAGCGTGCGCGTCAGCGGCGAGATCAGCCAGGGCTGGCTGGAGCTTGTCGACGCCGCCTCGAGCCGCGCCGCCGAGGCCGTGCGCGATACCCTCGCCGAGGAGGATCTGGGATTTAGCGGGCTGCATGCCGCTGCCGCTGTGGCCGATACTCTCGCGGTGGGCGATGGCTTTTTCCTCGGGGCCTCCAATCCCGTGCGCGATGCCAGCATGGTGGGGCTGCCCTTTGATGGGGTGGATACCTATTCTCCCCGCGGCGCCGCCGGGATCGATGGCTCGACCGCCCAGGCAGTGGGCGTAGCCCTGGCTCGGCAGCACCGCGAGAATGACTACGTGCGGGCCCCGCGGACGGTGGCGCTGCTGGGGGACGTGACCTTCCTGCACGATATCGGCGGGCTACTTATTCCTGCTGACTCGCCGCGCCCAGAGAACCTCACCATCGTGGTGGCCAACGATAATGGCGGCGGGATTTTCGAAACCCTCGAGCAGGGTGCAGAAGCGCACCGCGAGGTCTTTGACACCGCCTTCGGCACCCCGCACGATGTGGATCTGCAGGCGCTGTGCGCGGGCTATGGGGTGCAGCACCGCCGAGTGGAGAGCGTGCAGGAGCTTATCGATGCCCTCGCCGACACCGCAGAGCGCGGCGCCGATGGGATCGAGGTGATCGAGGCTCGCACGACCCGCGTCACCCGCCGCGAACTGCAGCGGCGCTTGCAGGACAAGGTGGAGTGGGAGAAATGATCGCCCGCCGCCTCCGCCAGCTCGTGATCGTGCTCTATGGGGCCGTGGTGTTGATGAGTATCGGCATGGTGGGCGCCGCCATGATGAACGATCACGCTATTTCCTCTAACCCCGGCCGGGCGCTGGCGCGGGTAACCAATGAGGATTGGTTGCGCACCACCGTGGAGTTCCAGGACGAGGGCGGCATCTTTCACGTTCCGCCATCCGGACTGCTGTATCCCTCGGATCTGGGAGTGGGGCAGCGGGTGTGGGTGAACTACTCCACCGCTAACCCCGACTTGGTGAAGGTAGAAGGACGGAACTGGACCCTTGCGGTGATCCCAGCGCTGTCGGTATTCACCGTTGCGAGCGCTATCGGCGCGGGCCTGTGGTGGTTTATTGGGCATTCATCAAAAATTCGGGCACTCGATACCCTGAGCCAACCCGTACGGAAGACGGGCAAGGCACACTAACCGGCATGCGCATCGGAATAGTCGCGGAATCCTTCCTGCCCAATGTCAACGGAGTCACCAATTCCATCCTTCGCATCCTGGAGCATATCGAGGGCGAGCATGAAGCCATCGTGATCGCGCCGGGGGCGCGCGAGTTTCAAGAGGAGATCCCCTCCTATGCAGGTGCGCAAATCGTGCGGGTCCCCACCGTGCGTATGCCGCTGATCAACTCGCTGCCCATCGGTGTGCCGGTGCCGGCCGTCACCCACGCGCTGCGCTCCTTCGCCCCCGACGTGATCCACTTGGCCTCACCCTTCGTCCTCGGCGGCTATGCCTCTTTCTCGGCGCGACAGCTGGGCATTCCCGCAGTGGCCGTCTACCAAACCGATGTCGCCGGCTTCGCCACCACCTACCGACTCACACCCCTGGCCGTGGCCGCATGGGACTGGACGCGCATCATCCACAACCAGGCGGCACGCACCCTCGCTCCTTCCTCGGCCGCCATCGCTGAGCTTGAGGAGCACGGGGTGCAGCGCATTCACCGGTGGGGCCGCGGTGTGGACGCCGAGCTCTTCCATCCCCGCCGTCGTGACCACTCTCTACGAGCCCACTGGCTGCAACAGCGACCGGGCACACGCTATGTGGTGGGGTTTGTGGGGCGGCTCGCCGCGGAAAAGGGGGTGCAGCGCTTGCGCGCCCTTGCTCACCGCTCCGATGTACAGCTGGTGGTCGTCGGCGATGGGCCAGAGCGGGCCAGTTTGTCCGCGCAGCTCCCCGAGGCGATCTTCACCGGCGCGCTCTCCGGCACCGAACTCGCCCGCGCCTACGCCAGCATGGACGTCTTTGTGCACCCCGGCGAGTTCGAAACCTTCTGCCAGACCATCCAAGAAGCCCAAGCCAGCGGGGTGCCCACCATTGCCCCGCGCGCCGGCGGGCCCATCGATCTCGTCACCGATGGCTATAACGGCTATCTGCTCGACGTCGAGAGCTTTGAACAGCAACTCGAGCTGGCCACCGACCGCTGCCTCATGCACCTGCCCACCTTGCGAGAAGACGCCCGCCGCTCCGTGGAGCCGCGCACGTGGGCGGCGCTGGTCGACCAGCTCCTCGAGCACTACGAGCAGGCCGTGCACGCCCCAGCGCGCAAATAGCGGGGGCGCCGCTAGACCGGCGGTGTCACTGCCGCGGCCGCCCCGCCAGCGCAGAGAGCGGCTCGGGTAAGCTCTGCAGGCGTGGTTAAGGCAAATCTGGACAAGCAGCCCAAAGACGTCGCGCGCATGTTTGACGACGTCGGCAAAAACTACGACATCACCAATACCGTGCTCTCCTTCGGCCAAGACCGGCACTGGCGCACCCGCACCCGCGAGCGCCTCAACCTCCAGCCCGGAGAAAAAGTATTGGATCTCGCCGCGGGAACGGCGGTGTCCACCGTCGAGCTGAGCAAGTCCGGAGCCTGGGTGGTGGCCTGCGACTTCTCCCAGGGCATGCTCAAGGCGGGAAGCCATCGCGCCGTGCCGAAGGTCGTCGGCGACGGCATGCACCTGCCCTTCCGCGATAACACCTTCGACGCCGTGACCATCAGTTTCGGGCTGCGCAACATCCAGGATTTTCGCGCCGGGCTACAAGAAATGGCGCGCGTGACCAAACCGGGCGGCCGACTCACCGTGGCCGAGTTCTCCACCCCCACCGTGCCGGTGTTTGCCACCGTGTACAAGGAATATCTCATGCGGGCGCTGCCCGCGGTGGCGCGCGCGGTCTCCTCTAACCCCGAGGCCTATGAGTATCTGGCGGAATCCATCCGCGCCTGGCCCAACCAGGAAGAGCTTGCCGCCGCCATCAATCGCTCCGGATGGAGCGAATGCGGCTGGCGCAACCTCACTTTCGGCATCACCGCCCTGCACTCCGCTATCAAACCGAAGTAGCGGCGTCCGCTAACTCCAGAGCGGGGTATCGTCCACCCAACCCAAGCAATGCTGGGCGCCGTGCCACACCCGCGCTACGAGGTCGCGGTCGGACTCGGTGATGAGATTGCCCATCAAACGAGCCGCCGCCGGCATGAGTACCCGGCCGCCGAGCCCGCGCATCGCCAGTGGGCCCGCCACCGGCAGAAACTGCGGATAGGTGAGCACGCGCGCGAGCCGTCGCGCCAGCCGGAAACTCTCGCCATAGTGCTCGCGCAGCAGCCGCGGCCACTCCTCGCGGACAGTGCTGCTGTGCTGCATTAACTCCACCGCCAGCCGCGCTGATTCCATGCCATAGTCAATGCCCTCGCCATTGAGGGGATTGACGAGCGCGGCGGCGTCGCCAAGCAACATCCAGTTCTTGCCCGCCACGGAGCTGATCGCGCCACCCATGGGAAGCAGCGCCGAGGCGATCTCCCGTGGGGCGTCGAGCTGCCACTGCTGGCGCTGCTGCTCGGCATAAGAGGCCAGCAGCTTTTTGGTGTTGATCTGGGCTGGTCGACTAGCCGTGGATAGCGCCCCGCAGCCGATATTCACCTCATCGCCGCCGAGCGGGAAAATCCAGCCATAGCCAGGCTGTACCGTGCCCTGCTCATCGCAGAGTTCCACGTGCGAGTGCATCCACGGATCGTCGCCGCGAGGCGTGGTGCAATAGGCGCGTGCCGCAATGCCAAAAACCTGGTCGCGGTGCCACTGGCGGCCCAGCTGCCGGCCAAAGGAGGAGCGCACCCCATCTGCCACCAGCACCATGCGCGGAGTAATCACGCGGAGGTCGTCCTGATAGCGCACCTCGACGCGCTCAATGCGGCCGCCGTAGATATGGGCGCGCTGCGCCTCGGCGTTTTCCCACGTGCTCACCCCATCCTGCTGCTGGGCATGCCGGAAGAGCAGGGTGTCGAAATCACGGCGCTTCATGGCCGAGCCGATACGCCCGAAGCCGCTGTCCGGCCACGGGGCCTGCACATCGCCGCCATAGCCGTGCAGGAACAAGCCCTGATTGCGGTAGTGGGCGGTGACCTCCTCGGCCAGCTGCAGCGCGTGCAGCTCCTTGATGGCGCGCGGGGTCAGGCCATCGCCGCAGGTTTTATCGCGGGGGAAGGAGGCGGCGTCGATAAGCAACACGGAGCGCCCCGCATGGGCGGCATGATAGGCGGCCGCGGAGCCAGTGGGGCCCGCGCCCACGATCAGAACGTCTACTGCAACATCAGGATGGGCCACGCACCTATTGTGGCATTGAAGTGGGCGTCGACTGTAGATAGCCCCCGAACGTAGACTACGGTTATCATCTGTAGATTAAAAGCGCCTGAGAAGTGTGGACGTCCTACTCTCAGAAACAGCCCCCCAGCAGCCAACGAAGGTCGAGGACAACCAAGTATGAGTAACGGTACAGCCGTGGGCTCGCAAGACAACGAGCAATGGGTGCAGGTCACCGCATCTCAAGGCTCGATTCCCCGTCTTGACTTGGGAGATCCAGAGCTGAGTGCCTGGGTGACAGAGAAGATGGAGGACGTCGAAGAGCTTTTGCGTAACGACGTCGCCAGCGGCGCCGACTTTGTTGCCGATAAGGTGGCGCATCTCTTCGAAGCAGGGGGTAAGCGATTCCGCCCCATGTTCGCCCTGCTCGCCTCGCAATATGGGCCCGAGCCCGGCAGTCTCAACGTGCAGCGCGCCGGCGCCATCGTGGAAATGACCCACCTGGCCACCCTCTATCACGACGATGTGATGGACGAAGCCGAGAAGCGGCGTGGAGTCGAATCCGCCAACCACCGCTGGAATAACTCGGTGGCGATCCTCGCCGGCGATATCCTTTTGGCCTACACCTCCCGCATGATGGGCCAGCTCGGCGTCGAGACCGTGCAGCACTTCGCCACCACCTTTGAGCAGCTTGTCACCGGACAGATGCGCGAAACAGTGGGCCCGCGCGGCGGTGATCCGGTGGAGCACTATCTCAACGTGATCCGCGAAAAGACCGGTGTGCTCATCGCCGCCGCGGGCTATCTCGGTGCCCTGCACTCAGGCGCGGACAAGCAGCACATCAAGGCTGTCGAGCGCTATGGCGAGGCCGTGGGCATGGTCTTCCAGATCGTCGATGACATCATCGATATCTTCTCCGATTCCAGCCAGTCCGGAAAGACCCCCGGCACCGATCTGCGCGAGGGAGTATTCACCCTGCCGGTGCTCTACGCCTTGCGTGAGGAGGGCGAGGTCGGCGATGAGCTCCGCGCCCGCGTCACCGGGCCGGTGGCCGATGAGGATGTTCCCGAGATCATTGCCCTGCTGGAGCGCTCCGGCGGTCGGGCTCGCGCCAAGCAGGACATTGAGCACTACCTCGCCGAGGCGGAAAACGCCCTGTCTGAACTGCCGCAGAATAAGGTCACCGAAGCGCTACGCACCCTAGCGCAGCTCACCGCCGGACGCGTGGGATAGCGGCCGCTAGGCAGCGGCGTGTGTGGCATAAACGCCCAGCGCAGGGCGGCGATTTGCTTAAACATATGGGGCGCATAGTAGAGTAAGTGACCGCACCAAGCGTGCACGCCAGGTTGCCCGAGCGGCCAAAGGGAGCGGACTGTAAATCCGCCGGCATTGCCTTCAATGGTTCGAATCCATTACCTGGCACTCTTTATTACCCGAGGTTCTCCCCGATGGGAGGCCTCGGGTTTTTCTTTGTGCGGCTGCGGGAGTGTGGGGCGGTGGGGCGGCGTCGATAAGCCGAGCGGGCGTTGCGCGCGGGGTGGATGCACGCTCAAGGGGTGCTAATAATCCCCATAATGGGCCCAGAAAGAGGCGATGAGGTGCAGATTTGTGTTCTTTCATGGCTTCGGGTTAATCTTCTTAAGGCTTCAACGGAAGGCGCACTGCACAACACAGTGTGATTCCTATAAGGGAAGCTAAGCCCCCTTAGCTCAGTCGGCAGAGCGTTTCCATGGTAAGGAAAAGGTCGACAGTTCGATTCTGTCAGGGGGCTCTGTTCATTTATATAGCCGCTCGCAGCGAGTGGTTGTATATGAATGGGGCGGTTTAGCTCAGTTGGTGAGAGCGCACGACTCATAATCGTGAGGTCCCGAGTTCGAGTCTCGGAACCGCTACTGCACACCGCATGATAAGGCCTAGCCGATATCTTCGGTTGGGTCTTATTTCGTGTGTGTAGCCGGTAGGTGTCTTTACTTCCTGCAGGGAAGTCATTACAGTTATCGGCAGTGTTGCGCACGAGCCGCCGCGAGCGGCGACTGCGACAGCGCGCCAAGGGGCGTGGCTCAATTGGCAGAGCAGCGGTCTCCAAAACCGCAGGTTGCAGGTTCAAGTCCTGTCGCCCCTGCAAATACTTTTTGGAAAGTCGTATCGAGGAGAAACGTGGCAGACGATCGCAAACCGAGCGCGCGGCCCACGGGCAAGCGACAGCTCACCGGCGTAAGCACGACCTCGAGCGAGTCTTATTCCTCCAAGCGGGCCGTAGCCACCAAGGATGAAGACGAGAAGCCCGGTGGCGGCCCCATGCACTTCGTTCCCGAAGTGGTGGAGGAGATGAAGAAGGTCATTTGGCCGACCTCCAAGCAGATGGTGAACTACACCCTCATCGTCTTCGGCTTCCTCATCGTGATGACCCTCCTCGTATGGGGCATCGACATTTTGGCCTCCCGAGGAGTTGACCTAGTTCTCAACCCTTAACTAGGATGATTCCCATAGCTTTTACCCGCCTTAGCCACTAGCGCCAAGGCGGGACTTTTATTGCCTCAGTGCCCGCGCCGCACGGCTGCGCGGCTGTGCGGAGCCCGCAGGACGGGCGCGAACGCACCGCAGGCGGCAATGAGAGCACAAAGCCGCACATTCCGATACCCGATATCCGCGAAAGACAGAGCAAGGACACTATGAGCGAGAACACTGAGAACACCACCGGTGCCGCCGCAGAGGCAGAAGACACCTCCGTCGAGAACGTGGGCACCGCCGCTGAGGGTGCCGCCACCTCCTTCGAGACCGCCGCCCAGGCCGCGACTGCTGCCCAGGCCGCCGATGAGCGACTCGAGAACCAGGGCGAGGAGAGCGCAGAAGAGCGCGCCGCCGCCGAAAAGGAGGGCGTGGAGGACGCGCTCAATGCGGATGTTGCCGTGGCCGATCAGGCCGCTGCCGAAAGCGATGATTCTCTCGCCGAGTACAAGGCCCGCCTGCGTAAGTTCATTCGTGAGCTGAAGAAGAAGCCGGGCCAGTGGTACATCATTCAGTGCTACTCCGGCTATGAGAACAAGGTGAAGACCAACCTGGACATGCGTGCCCAGACCCTGGAGGTGGAGGACTTCATCTACGAGGTCGTCGTGCCCATCGAGGAGGTCGTGGAAATCCGCGACGGTCAGCGCAAGCGCGTGAAGCGCAAGCTGCTGCCGGGCTATGTGCTGGTGCGCATGGACATCGACGATCGCTCCTGGTCCGTGGTGCGTGAGACCCCAGGCGTGACCAGCTTCGTGGGCAACGAGGGGCACGCCACCCCGGTGAAGCACCGCGACGTGGCCAAGTTCCTGCTGCCGCAGGAGACCACCCCGGTGGAGGGCGAGCAGGGCGAGCAGCCGGCCGCCTCCAAGGATGGCGAGCAGGTTGTGGCACAGCCCAGCAAGAAGCAGGCCCCCGTGGAAGTGGATTACCAGGTCGGCGAGGCCGTCACCATTCTTACCGGCGCGCTGGCCACCGTGTCCGCCACCATCTCCGAGATCGATGCCGAAAACGGCAAGCTGCAGGCGCTGGTGTCCATCTTCGGTCGTGAGACCCCAGTGGAGCTCACCTTCGACCAGGTGGAAAAGGTCAACTAGACCGCCGTGGGGCGTGGCTCGGCTGTGCTACAGCGGGGCAATGGCCTCTATTTGGTCTGACCTGCGCGAAGGTGTAAACTTTTCCTTCGCGTGTCTGCGCAGGCCTTCGTGGTGTGCGCAGTGCAGGCGCGGCGGCGTTGGCCGTTGGCGCACACACGCAGAACATACTGTCAATAAATCCCCGGTGGCTGAGTAAAGCTCGGCATCCGGACGCATCGGCCACATACGGGCGGGTTGAAACTAGCCAGTACCCGCTGTCGGCGGTGCGGTACCACGGAAGAGGTAAAGAAACATGGCTAAGAAGAAGAAAAAGGTCTCTGGCCTTATCAAGCTGCAGATCGAGGCTGGCGCCGCTAACCCGGCTCCCCCGGTCGGCCCGGCCCTGGGTGCCCATGGTGTCAACATCATGGAGTTCTGCAAGGCCTACAACGCTGCTACCGAGGCTCAGCGCGGCAATATCGTGCCGGTGGAGATCACCGTCTACGAGGACCGCTCCTTCGACTTCGTGCTGAAGACCCCGCCGGCAGCCAAGCTGCTGCTGAAGGCCGCTGGCCTGAAGAAGGGCTCCGGCGTTCCCCACACTGAGAAGGTCGGCTCTGTGACCTGGGATCAGTGCAAGGAGATCGCCACCACCAAGAAGCCGGACCTCAACGCCAACGACATCGAGGCTGCAGCCAAGATCATCGCCGGTACCGCCCGGTCCATGGGCATCGAGGTTAAGTAATACCTCCCCAGCCACCCTCGCGGTGGCCCAACGCCTTCCCGCAAAGGGGAAGGCGAGTGGTAGGGCCCGCTCACGGCCCATCAACACCACAACATTCCATCGCACGTTTCAAAAACTTTAAGGATTGTGAAACATGAGCAAGAAGCACTCCCGCCGTTACCAGGAGCTCCAGTCCAAGGTGGACAAGGGCCGGATCTACTCTCCGCTCGAGGCCGCTCAGCTGGCCAAGGACACCTCCTCTGACAAGTACGACGCATCCGTGGACGTTGCCGTCCGCCTCGGCGTTGACCCCCGCAAGGCTGATCAGCTCGTGCGCGGCACCGTCTCGCTGCCGAACGGCACCGGTAAGTCCGTGCGCGTGGTTGTCTTCGCTGCTGGCCCGAACGCCACCGCAGCTGAGGAAGCCGGCGCTGACGTCGTGGGCTCCGAGGATCTGATCGAGAAGATCCAGGGCGGCTGGACCGACTTCGACGCCGCTATCGCCACCCCGGACCAGATGGCCAAGGTTGGTCGTGTGGCCCGCGTCCTCGGCCCCCGTGGCCTGATGCCGAACCCCAAGACCGGCACCGTCACCACCGATGTGGCCAAGGCTGTCAAGGAGATCAAGGGCGGTAAGATCGCCTTCCGCGTGGACAAGGCTGCGAACCTGCACGCCCTGATCGGCAAGGCCTCCTTCACCCCAGAGCAGCTGGCTGAGAACTACGGCGCGCTCATCGACGAGCTGCTGCGCCTCAAGCCCGCCTCCTCCAAGGGCATCTACCTGAAGAAGGTCACCCTTTCCGCCACCCAGGGCCCCGGCATCCCCGTGGACACCTCCGTGGTGAAGAACTACGCCGCCAAGGCTTAAAGTCTCCTTCTTCGTTCCGTCCCGCCCGCGTGCGGTGCGGAGCGGAATAGTCTGAGACATCACACCCCTGCCACTTCCCGCCAGCGCGGGAGGGTGACAGGGGTGTTGTGCGTCTGCGCCGAGCTTCGTTGCGGGCGCGGCTTAGCGGGCACTGGGGCCGCGGTGCGGGCAGTGGAGGGCCACCCACTGCAGTGCGGGCATAGTCCTCGCGCCTCTTAGTCTTTGACTCCCGCAGCGCGCAGCACGCGCTGCCTATCGAGGGGCTCGTCGATGGCCCGCGCGGCGGCCCGGATGATCGCCTCGATTTCTTTGCGCACGACCACCCGTACTGCTGGGTCGCGGGATTCTTCGCCCACAATGTGCAGCATGTCCAGCAATTCCACCAACACGCCCGGTTCCTGTGCGCCATAGCGGCGCATTTCTGAGACCCACTCTGCGAGCAGCTCCGCCTGGGTGCGTTCCGCGGCCCAGAGGACACAGCGCCCCTCCTCGTCCTCGTGCACCACCGGCTGCGGCGGGTGTGTGACGAGTGTGCGCAGCACGCTGGTGGCTTGTCCGATCGTATGCCGGGCAGTGGTGGGATCGTTGACTCCAGGCGAAAGCGCCCGCACCCCGATATCGAGCAGTTGGCGCAAGCCCAGTGCGAAATCGTTTCCGGAGACCCGCTCGAGGGAGAGGAAGATCGGATCCGGCATGTCTAGTGCGTGGGTGGCGTGCTGGGTAGCGCACCACCACATCGCCACTGGCTGCCCGGCGATGATCCTATCGCCCGGTTGGACATCGATCACCACTGTCGCCTCGTGTTCTTTCGCCCAGTCGGCCGCCGATTGGTGATCGACGCGCTGCACATAGCCGAAGCTCTCCGCGCACAGCACCGCCGCATGGCTGGGCGGTTCGGGGCGCTCAAAATACACGGCCGGGGTGTCGGTGGGCGGGGCGGTATCTGCGTGGGCGAGGGTGCGCTCCGCAGATTGCCTGATGATGGTGTCTACCCGCACCATGTCCACCACCCGAGAGACGTACCAGATGAAGGTGCCTAAGGCGATGAGCACGCCAAGCACGGCGACGGTGACAGCCAGTTGTGGCGGGGATTCCGCGTCCTTGTCCAAAGAACGCAGCACCAGCACGGCGTAGACAAAGTTGCCCACATAGACCGCGATGATGCCGCGCACCGCCGGCGATTCGATATAGTCGCGCAGCAATTGATGCGAGAAGTTGCCCGAGGCGACTTGCAGCACGATCAGTGTCATGGAGATCGTGGTGGTCAGCACCGTCATGGTGGAGGAGGCCACGAAGCTCAGCATGTCGGCGGCACCGTCGGTGTCGCCCGGCCACAAATACTGGGCGAGCAGGTACTCACCGGGCACATCCACCTCGGTGAGCACGATGGCAAGGACGGCCGCCACGACGCCGGTGACCGCCGCACCGGACCATAGTTTCGCGCTGAGGAGGGTTTTCAGCGCATAGAAGAAACGTTTCACCTGCTCCATGCTACGGTCTGCGCAGGATGCTTATCGACGCCACCTCCTAGCGCCCCACCCAGGCGACTAACGGCTGGGCGGGCAGGGCTGTGCCGCCGAAATATGCAACAATCGAGGGTTATGAGTATTTCTACACGTCAGCGTCCCGTCCGCGCGAGCCTAGCGATTGCCGCCTCTGCGGTGCTGCTCGGCGCCGCCGGCTGCTCCTCTAATGAGGACGATGCTGTGACTGCAGCGAGCACCGAGGCCTCGAGCTCCGTATCGTCTGCGGATAGCTCCGCAGAAACCAGCACTGAGGTTACGGAGAGCGACACGGAGAGCAACGATGAGTGCGCCGTGGACCCGAACGCAGATGCGGTGCACCGCGCGGTGGCCCAGATCAACCAAGAAGAAGGCAGTTGGTCCTTCAAGGGGGATTCCAACTGGAATGCCTGCACCGATCTCACCTATGCCCGCGTGGATGAGGCCGATAAGCCCCTAGAGAACGCCGAGTCCGTACTGCTGCTCTTCCACGCCGGCGAGTACGTGGGCCGCGATGAGGGCAGCCCGCACATGATTGAAGAACTCAAGGCCGATCCGGAAGGCTACAGCATCGACGTCACCTACCGCGATGGCGAGGGCGGTGATAAAGTGCTGCTCTACTGGAATGAGCAGGACAATGCCGTGGGCTATCAACGCTCTGTCCACAATTAGGGACACACCTATAATCAAATTGGTTAAGAATTAAGGGGTGCCGCTGATGAGAAGGGCCGGCGCTGTCTTGGCGCAGCTCGCCCTGTGGAGCATGCTCGGGGCCTGTGGTCTCGTCATCCTCTTTCCCCACTGGGCGCCCGCGCGATGGCTGAGTACTCGCCTCGGCGGCGCCCAGCTGATCGCCTTTCCCTATCTCATGGCTGCAGGCGGGCTCGTGTGCGGCCTCGTTCTGCTGCTCCAGGCGCTGTTGCGGCGCCGCACCGCCTTCCGGATTCTCGAGGGGATAGCGGGCGCGATAGCGGTGGCGTTGGCGACCGTGTTGGCCGTGGTTCCAGTGCCTGCGCCTGCTCGTGGCAGCCTGCCTGCACCGTCGCCGGATGCGGCCCCTGAGTTGACTGTGGTCACCTTAAACAGCCAAAACACGCTGTCTGCTGCCGGCTTTCAGGCTCTCGTGGCTGCAGCGGACCCCGATATCGTTGTCCTGCCGGAAGCAGAGCGCTCCCGCGTGGACGCCGCGGTGCAGGGCAGCGAATTTGAGCAGGCCTTGATCGATCCCGCCCCTGGGCACTCTGCACGAGGGCCGGCGGCCACCCAGGTACTTGTGCATCCGCGCCTCGGCTCGGTCGCCCCAGCCGATATTCCTTCCTTTGACCTAGAGTCGAAGGCGGCGATTATCACCCCGCATACGGGGCAGAGCTTCCATGTAGCCGGCGTGCACCCCGTGCCACCAGTGTCGTTTCTCATGGAGCAGTGGCGTCAGCAGACGCAGGCCTTCATACGCTATGGGGAGAAACTTCCCGGCCCCGTGCTCCTCGCCGGTGATTTCAATGCCACCCTCCGCCACGGCCCGCTGACCCAGCGAGAGCGGCTCATAGCCGCAAGCGAAGTATGCGGACGGAATGCGGTGGGGACGTGGCCTGCCCAGGTTTCCTTTGGCTCCACATGGCAGAGCCACCCCCTACGCACCTCCATTGATCACATCTTCGTCTCTCCCGAGTTTCATGTTCGGGGCTGTTCCACCATGCCCGTGGGGAACGCAGATCATCTCGCGTTCATCGTCCGCTTATCGCGAAGCTAGGGCACGTATAGGGCTCTGTAGAGCTGATTCAGGCCGTCCAGCAGGTAAGTATGGGGTAAAACACAGTGTGCGCAATACTGTGTAACATCCCACTCATCGGACCTCTATGTCTGGGGCCACCTTCATGTGTGCTGGTGGGTGATAAAAAGGCCATACGCTGGACACATGACAGGATGTCGGCATATGTAAGGCATGTCCATGGTTGGGTTGGTTACCCATGTGACGAACACTTCCGATAGTTACCAAACCGTGATCTATTTGGCCTTTCCGGTCGGACATATGAACTGCAAAAATAGGGCCCCATCTGGGATTTACCACATTTGCAGTGCCCGATCGGGCATTCTGTCAGGGGTGCGGCCAAAAAGTGGACATTTCAACAAGAATAAATGTTGTAAACACTGCGGGCTTGCCGCAGCCTGAAAAAGGTATTAGATTTCCACTTCATCGCCATAGACATCCCACGTGTGAGCGGGGTGTATGTGTTATGGCTCAAAAAACAATCCCGGTGTCCACGGGCGGTACACCTATCGCTCGGATCGCTGCCGGATCGAATATTGAAAAGCAGGAGAACATTGAACGCTTTAAGAACAAGCTGGGCGGCCGTACTGGTTGCCATCACCTTGCTCGTGGGAGTAATTGCGGTGAGCCTACCGGCCTCCGCTCACGCCACTGAGGAGCAGGACTACCGCGGCTTCAGTGCTGAGGCCCCATTCAGCCACTACCGCGTCACCGAATGGACCGGACAGAATGTTGCCGAGACTGACGGCGAGGTGGCATTCTGCTTCAATCAGCGCCTGCAGCCCCCGACCTCTGCGGAGTCGAACTATCCGGTACGCATGACCTCGTCCTATGATCTGCTCAAGGCCTCCAACAAGCCCGGTTCCGGGACGAGTTCGGCCTTCGATAACAGCGACGAGTTCAACGATGCCATTCTGCGCACCATCTACAATGGCTACGGCTTCAACGCAGCCGGTATCAAGGAGCGCTTCGGCCTCGATGACGGCGACTTCTACCACGCCACCCAGCTCGCTGTATGGCGCTACACCGACAACATGTTTACCGCCGGTGGCACCAAGGATCCCAGCGCTGAGACTTTCGCCGCCGTCGATAACATCGCCAATCAGAACTTCAATGTGGCTCGCGCCGCTGCAGCCCTTGTTGGTCAAGATCCTGAGGTACAGCTGGAGCAGCACCCGGACGACGCCGTTATCCGCGTCTATGTGACTGACCAGGACCCGCGACGTGCCAGCTCTGCAGCCGCCGAAGCCTACCAGAACCTGCTTACCGTCGAGATGACCCACGGCAAGGATGGCGAGCGCGTGGTCGTGGACGATAACAAGAAGGAGACCCAGAAGGAGGAGGAGCGCACCCCCTCCGCTATGCGCACCACCGTCTCTGTTGAGGGTGAAAAGGCCTCCGCAGACGCAGCCGTGGAACTCTCCGCCGCCGAGGTGGACGAGGCAGTGCACGTGGTCGACACCATTGACTACGAAGGCTTTGAGGAGGGCAAGGAGTACACCTTCACCGGTGAACTCATGGACCTAGGCGATGATCGTGTTGTTGCTAAAGCCACCAAGGTGGAGACCGTGAGCGAGGCGAAGGGCAGCGTCAAGGTTGATTTCGACAAGGTCACCCTGGAGCCCGGCCACTCCTACGTTGTCTTTGAGAAGGCGGTACGCACCGAAGCCGGCGAGATTGTCGAAGGCGGACACGAGGTTGTGCACCACGACCGCGAGGATCGCGCACAAACTATCGTCGTCAAGTCTGCCCCCGTTGAGGTGCCTGAGCAGACCACCTCTGAAGAGCCGATGCCGTCCCAGGCTCCGGAAAATCCCACCCAAGCTCCGGTAAAGCCCTCCTGTCCGAAGAGCCCCGATTGTGCTAAGCCTGACGAGCCCAAGAAGGACGAGCCCAAGAAGGACGAGCCCAAGAAGGACGAGCCCAAGAAGGACGAGCCGGCTAAGGAGACTGAGCGCGAGGAGGAGAAGTCCGAGACCACCGAGTCTGAGACCTCCACCCCGGAGGAGACCACCTCTGTGAACTCCGAGACCTCCGAATCCACCACCCCGTCTTCCACGACTCGGTCGGTGGCCGCTCCCGGTACCTCTACTGCAGAGAAGCCGATCCGTACTCAGGGTTCCGCACCTCACACCACGGTGCCTCACACCACTGCGGCTCCCTCGAAGTCGGCAGCTAAGGAAGAAAAGCGCCAAGGCTTGGCTAATACCGGTGCCTCGGTGATCACCATGAGTATCATCGCTCTCGTGATGATCTTCCTCGGCGGCACGCTCGTCCTGGTCCGACTGCGTACTCGCGACTAGGAGGGTGCGTCGACAAGCGTCACGTGATTAATAAAAGCATAAGGGGCACAGCCTTCCACTGCGGGGGCTGTGCCCTTTGGCGTTCCAAGAAGTAGCCACAAAGCTGTGGCGTGGATCTCATGGTCGCGGTACGATAGGGTCCCATACCGTACACTTTGTGTTTCTCCACTGGGAGGCCCTATGACAATCGCCGCGGATACAGACATCGTCATCGTCGGCGCTACGCGCACCCCTACCGGCCGTATGCTTGGCGCACTATCGCAACTCAGCGCCCCAGAGCTGGCGTCAATCGCCATGCGCCATGCCCTCGAGAGCGCGACTATTCCCGCCGCCGCGGTCGATGCAGTGATTCTCGGGCATGTGCTCAGTGCGGGCGTGGGGCAAAACCCCGCCAAACAGGCGGCATTAGCTGCCGGCATCTCTCCGCGGGCACACACCGCGAGCGTGAATAAAGTATGTCTTTCCGGTTTGAGCGCGATTATCGACGCCATCCGCATGCTGCGGCTCGGGGATGCCGAGGTGGTGGTGGCTGGTGGGATGGAGTCCATGTCCCAGGCCCCGCATCTACTCATGGGCAGCAGGCGGGGCACCACCTTCGGACCGCTGCGCACCCTCGATCACATGAGTCACGACGGGTTGAGCGCGGCCGATCTGCACATCTCCATGGGGGAGCTCGCGGAATCGCACGCGCAGCGCTATCCCGCGAGCCGCGAGGAGCAAGACGAGATGGCGGCCCGCTCGCATCAGCGCGCCGCCCGCGCCACGGCCGAGGGGTGCTTCGATGCCGAGATCGTTCCCGTTCTCACCTCCTCCCGCGAGGGGGAGGTCCTGCTCAGCGAGGATGAGGGAATCCGCCCCGAGTGCACGGCCGATACCCTCGCGCGGTTGCGCCCCGCCTTTGCCGCCGAGGGCACGCTCACGGCGGGCAACTCCTCTCAGATTTCCGATGGCGCGGCGGCGGTAGTGCTTACCCAGCGGCGTATCGCCGAGCAGCAGGGCTGGACTGTCCTTGCGGTCGTGAAAGCACACGGGCAGGTCGCAGGGCCAGATAACTCCCTTCAGGAACAGCCGGCGCAGGCTTTACTGACCGCGTTGTCAGCCCAAGGCTGGCGGGCGAGCGATCTCGACTGGGTGGAGATCAACGAGGCCTTCGCCGCGGTGGCCGTGCACTCGGCGCGAGTGCTGGGAATCGAGCCTGCGATACTCAATCCCGATGGTGGGGCGATTGCCCTCGGCCATCCGATCGGCGCCTCGGGGGCGCGGCTGGTGGTGCACGCCGCCCATGCGCTCCACGCCGGGCGAGGCCAGCGGGCGGGAGTGAGCCTCTGTGGCGGTGGCGGCCAAGGCGAGGCCCTGCTGCTTGAGCGCGCCACATAGGGGGCGATCGCTCATGGAAGATTCCGCGCTCTATAAACGCCGCCCACACACGATGAGCAGGGGAAGCGCCCTCGACCACCGGTTGTGCGTATCGTGGCAGATACACCGCCGTGGCGCGTTTCCCGAGGGGCGTTGTTCCGCGAGCGAGCCAATAAATTACCTATCACTCTGAACTCGAAGGAGAGCCATGACCGAGACTATTGTGTGCGAGACCCGAGGCCGTGTTGGCCTGATTGCCCTCAATCGCCCCAAGGCGCTCAACGCCCTCAACGATGCCACCATGCGCGAGGTCGTTGCCGCGGCCCAAGCCTATGACGCGGATGATGCCATCGGCTGCATCGTGATCACCGGATCAGAGAAGGCCTTTGCGGCGGGGGCGGACATCAAGGAGATGGCCGAGCAATCCGCCACCGACATGTACCGCAGCAACTGGTTTGCCGAGTGGGACGGGCTTACCGCCGTGCGTACCCCCGTGATCGCCGCGGTGAGCGGCTATGCCCTTGGCGGCGGCTGTGAGCTGGCCATGATGTGCGACTTCATCATCGCCGCCGAGTCCGCCCGCTTCGGGCAGCCGGAGATCAAGCTGGGCGTGCTGCCCGGCATGGGCGGTTCCCAGCGGCTCACCCGCGCGGTGGGTAAGTCCAAGGCCATGGATATGTGCTTGACCGGGCGGATGATGGATGCGGAGGAAGCTGAGCGCGCCGGCTTGGTCTCCCGCGTGGTGCCCACGGAGTCCCTACTGGAGGAAACGCTAGCGGTAGCCGAGGAGATCGCTGCGAAGTCTCTCGTTGCCGCCACGATGGTAAAAGAGGCGGTCAACGCCGCCTTCGACACCACCCTGCAGCAAGGCGTGCTCTTCGAGCGCCGCATCTTCCACTCGGCTTTCGCCTCTCAGGATCAAAAGGAAGGCATGGACGCCTTTGTGAACAAGCGCGATGCCGAGTTCACTCATCGCTAAAACCCGCCGCGATAGGATCGCGCGACACCCCAGTGCGCTCCCGTGGCATAGTACGCGCCCGCCCCGAGCATTCGGGTGGGCGCGTACTGCTGTGTTGAGGTAAGTGAGGAGCGGGGCTGCTGTTAGCCCTTGAGTGAGGGGAAGTCGCTATCGGCCCACTCTGTTGCCACTGTGGAGGCCCCCGCATCGGCTTGGTGGATGTCCATCTCTCGGCGTCGCAGATCCACGCGCCGGATCTTGCCGGAGACGGTCTTCGGAAGATCGTGGAACTCGAGGCGGCGAATCCGCTTATAGGGGGCGAGTGTGGCGCGGCAATGCCGCAGAATGCTCTCGGCAGTCTCGGCGGTGGGCTCATAGCCGGCCGCGAGAATCACATAGGCCTTGGGCACCGCGAGGCGAATGGGGTCGGGAGAGGGCACCACCGCCACCTCGGCCACGGCTGGATGCTCGATCACCGCGGACTCAAGTTCAAAAGGGGAGAGGCGATAATCCGAGGCCTTGAACACATCATCAGCGCGGCCAATATAGGTGATGTAGCCGTCCTTGTCCCGCTCGGCGATATCGCCGGTGTGGTAAAAGCCCTCGCGGAAGGTCTCGGTATTTTTAGCGGGATCGCCATAATAGCCTGGGGTGAGCCCCACGGGGCGGGGGTCGAGGGAGATACAGATTTCTCCGTGGTCGCCACACTCATCGGTGGCGGGGTCTTTCAATACGATCTCGAAGCCGGGCATAGGCCGCCCCATGGAGCCAGCCTTCACAGGATTGCCAGGCGAGTTTGCGATCTGTAGCGAGGACTCGGTTTGACCGAAACCATCGCGGATGGTCACACCCCACTTCTTTTCCACATGGCTGATCAACTCTGGGTTGAGCGGCTCGCCGGCGGCCACCACCTTCCGTGGCGGGGTAGCGAGGAGATCCAGATCGGCCTGGGCCAGCATGCGCCACACGGTCGGTGGGGCGCAGAAGCTGGTCACCTTCTCCTCGTCCATCTTCTGCATCAGCGCGGCGGCGTCGAAGCGCGCATAGTTATAGAGGAAAATGGTGGCCCCGGCGATGAAGGGGCCGAAGAAGTTCGACCACGCATGCTTCGCCCAGCCGGGGGCTGCCACATTGAGGTGCACATCCCCCGGTTCGAGCCCAATCCAGTACATGGTGCTCAAATGGCCCACCGGATAGGAGGTGTGGGTATGCTCCACCAGCTTCGCCTTGGAGGTAGTGCCGGAGGTGAAGTAGAGCAGCAGGGTATCGTCCGCGCCGGTGGCTTCGCTGAGCTCGAACTCCGTCGGCGCATGGAAGGACTCGGAATACTGCACGGTGGGGTGGGAATGTTGCGCCGGTGGTTCATCGCTGCCGCCGGGACCGGTTTGGATCACGGTGAACTCGCCGTGTACGTCGTTGAACTTCTCGGCGTCCTCGGGGTTAGCTACCACCCAGGACACCTCGGCGCGGTCGCTGCGGTCCTGCAGATCCGCCGCCCCGAGCATCGCGGTGGCCGGGTTGAGCACGAAGCCGCCGCGAATGCAGGCGAGCATCGTCTCCCACAGCTCCACTTGGTTATTGAGCATGAGCATCACGCGGTCGCCGCGGCGCATGCCGATCTGTTGAAACCACGCGGCGAGCTGGGTGCTGCGCTGCGCCAGCTCAGCATAGGTGCGGCGGGTATCGGAGCCATCAACCTCGGTGATCACGAGTGCTTCTCGCGTCGCGGAGTCGGGGTGGGTGGCGAGATAGTCGAACCAGTCGCTGGCAAAGTTGAAGGTCTCGAAGCGGGGCCAGTGGAAACCGGCGCGCGCTGCGTCGTAGTCCTGCTGATGTGCCACGAGGAAGTCGCGGGCCGCGAGAAAAGCGCGGGTGTTGTCGTTGGGGATGGTCGCCTGAGCCATGGGTACTCCTTCGCTGGGCGGGTGTAGCGTGGGTCAATATGCATGAGCCGATGTGATGTGAGTCTCAAGCCTAAACGAAGATGTCGCAAAATGATACGGTTTCGCTAAAAAATGTACTGATGTGTGCGTGGGCTGCTGGGAAGGGAGTCGGCAGGGCAGTGGAGTTGGTACTCTCCGAGGCATGATGCCGCATCGTCTCGCCCTTGGCCCTCTGCCCACCGATCTCGCCGCGTCCCTCCGTTGCCTCACCGTGCCCGCGCGGGAGGGCGCCGGCGAGCGGGAGCGTATCCCGGTGGAGGCCCCTTTCACTGGCCAGACGATTGCGTGGGTCTATGCCGGCACCGAGGAGGATGTGCTGGAGGCCTTCGCTCGGGCGCGCGCCGCCCAGGCCGCCTGGCGCACGGTCTCCCCAGCGCAGCGCCGCGTTATTTTTGAGCGCTTTCATGACGCCGTTCTCCGCCACCGCGACCTGCTCTGCGATATCGTGCAGCTAGAGACGGGAAAGAACCGCGCCTCGGCCTTCGATGAGGTCATGGACGTGGCCACCAATGCGCGCTATTACGCCCGCCACGCGGAGAAATTCCTTGCCCCGCGGCGGCGTCGTGGCGCCATGCCTGTGCTCTCGCGCTCGCGGGAGTATCACCATCCCCATGGGGTAGTGGGGCAGATCAGTCCGTGGAACTATCCGCTCTCCTTGAGTATCTGCGATGCAATTCCTGCCCTCTTGGCCGGTAATGCCGTGGTGCTCAAACCGGATAGTGCCACCCCGTTTACTGCATTGATCGCTTACCAGCTGCTTTTCGACGCTGGTCTGCCCCGCGATCTCGCGCAGATCGTGACCGGCTCCGGCGCGGTGGTTGGTGGCGCGGTGGCGCAGCAGTGCGATTATTTGATGTTTACCGGCTCGAGCGCCACCGGCGCACTCTTAGGGGAGACGGCGGGGCGCCGCCTGATCGGCTACTCGGCGGAGCTAGGTGGGAAAAACCCGATGATCGTGTGTGCCGATGCTGACCTCGACGCCGCGGTGCGCTGCGCCATCGATGGCTGTTTCAGCAATTCTGGCCAGCTGTGCGTGTCGATCGAGCGCATCTATGTGGAAAAGCCAGTGTATGCGGCCTTCCGTGATGCCTTTGTGCAGCGGGTTCAGCAGCTCTCCCACGTGCACGGTTTCGCATGGGATGCGGATATGGGCTCGCTGGCCTCGGCCACCCAGCTGGAGACCGTGCACTCCTTTGTGGAGGGCGCCTGCGCCCACGGGGCACAGGTGCTCACCGGCGGCCGGGCGCGCCCCGATCTGGGGCCCTATTTCTATGAGGCCACCGTGCTCTGCGATGTGCCGGAGCAGGCGCGGCTACACACCGAAGAAGTCTTTGGGCCGGTGGTGTATCTCCAGCCGGTGGAGGATATGCAGGAGGCGATCGCCGCGGCCAATGACACGCGCTATGGGCTCAATGCCAGCGTGTGTGCCGCTCCCGCTACCGCCTGGGAGCTGGCGCCGCAGCTGACTTCAGGGTCGGTGGCGATCAACGATGGCTACACGGCCGCGTGGGCGGCGATCGATAACCCCATGGGTGGCAGGAAGGATTCTGGGCTGGCGCACCGGCATGGCCGCGAAGGCATGATGAAATACACGGCCGCCCAAAACATCACCGAGCAGCGCTTTCTGTCCATTCGTGGCCCGCAGCGGCTCTCCCGTCGCGCCTATGCGCGGATCATGACGGCGGCGCTGCGCCTAGGCAAGGCGCTGCGGGTGTTGCCCTAGGCTGACTCAGCTCGCGTCGATACCGTGCAGGATGATCCCGCCCAAGACCTGGTAGGTGTCTTGAATGGGCAGGGTGTGGGCATATTCCCCCGCTTGGATGTGGGTCATGGTGGCGTCGATAAGCGCCGCTAAAAAGGAGGCGGGGACCTTGCGAAACTCCCCTGCCTGCATGCCGTCGGTGATGATGCGCTGGATTTGGGCGGTGGCCGCGCGGGTATTGGTCACGTAGACCTCGGTGGCCACCGGCAGCGTGCACATATCGTGCATGAATTCTTGAGACGCGGGCTGCAGGGCCTCGGACATGGCATTGAAATAGCGTTCTAGTGCTTGTCGACGGCTACCCGCATCCATGATCGCCGCAGTCGTGTGCTGGGCCACGTCCCGAAAGAAACTCACCAGAACTCGGCGGATGATCTCATCGCGCGTTCGGCCCACCGCATAGATGGTGGACTTCGAGCAATGCAGGGTGCGCACCGCTTGATCGATGGTGAAATCAGCGAAACCGTGGGCGAGAAAATCCTTGCGCAAGGTGGCAAAAAGCTCCTGCTGGCGTGGGGTCAGCGGGGCGGCGACGGGGGTGCTACTGGTCATGAAGTGAGGGGGCTTTCTAGCGCAAGATATCGGCAAAGGGCTGTACATTCCACGCAGCAACTGTACAATTTCTGAGTAAACCGTACTTTGTGGTCTAGGACACACACATGCTGTTGTGGCTTTGTCCTTGTTTCATCTTAGGAGCACCCCATGTCCCACTCGCACGCCGGACTCCCTACTGATCCCGCCCTGCTCGCGAAAGCGCACATCCCCGAGGCCGATATCCTCGCCGTGGCACACATGCTGGACGAGCAGGAGCGCACCCGCCTCACCGCCCTCCACGATGTTCTGCAAACACAGGTTCGCCCCGTGGTGGGCGAGTACTGGGACCGCGAAGAGTTCCCCTTCGATCTACTGCCCCTGCTCGCCGAGCATGGATTAGGCGAGCTCGAGTGTTCCGGCGCCTCGCGACTGTTCAAGGGGCTCGCCTATGCCGAGGTTACCCGCGCCGATGTGTCCCTCTCCGCGCTGGTCGGTATTCACAATGAGCTGGTCGTGGACCTCATCAGCCAGCTCGGCTCCGACGAGCAGAAGAACGCGTGGCTGCCGGGGCTGCGGAGCTTCGACTCCCTCGGCTGTTTCGCCCTCACTGAACCGGAGCATGGTTCCGACGTGGCAGGGGGCCTTGCTTTAAGTGCCGAACGCACCGCATCCGGCTGGGTACTCAATGGCGCCAAGCGCTGGATCGGTGGCGGCACCTTCGCCGACTTTGCCATCCTCTTCGCCCGCGATGTTGCCGATAGGCAGGTCAAGGGCTTCATCGTGGAGTTGGACGTGCCCGGTATCACGCGAAGCAAAATCTCGCGCAAGATGGGCCTGCGCATCATGCAGAACGCGGACCTCGTCTTCGACCAGGTGGAGGTTCCGGACTCCGCGCTCATCCCTGGGGCGGCATCCTTCGCTGCCACCAATGAGATGCTGCGCAACTCCCGCGCTTGGGTGGGCTGGCAGGCCGCCGGCATTCAGCTCGCCATGTTTGATCGCGCCCGCCACATCGCGCTGACGCGGGAGCAGTTTGGCACCCCCATCGCCGCCTTCCAGCTGGTGCAAGAACAGCTCACACGAATCCTCGGCAATGCCACTGCCACCGTGTCCATGATGGCCTCCATCGCGCGGCTGCAAGAAGAGGGCGCCTTCGATATGGCCCACGCCGCGCTGGTCAAAGCCACCGGCACCCGCCTCGCCCGGGAATCGGCGCAGCTTGCCCGTGCTATCGGTGGCGGCAACGGCATCCTCACCGACTATGAGGTATCCAAACTGCTCAACGATGCCGAGATTCTCTACACCTACGAGGGCACCTATGAGATCAACTCGCTCATTGTTGGTCGCGCCGTCACGGGCATATCCGCCTTCGTCTAATAAGCCCAGTACAGACTTAAGGAGCAGCCATGCAGATTGAATCAGGAACCGTCGCCATCGTCACCGGAGCAGCCTCCGGGCTGGGGGCGGCGACCGCCCACCACCTGCAGCAGCGAGGCATGATTATCGCGGCTTGTGATCTCCCCGATGCTATCGATGCCTGTGAACAGCCGCTCGAAGGGGCGCACTACATTCCGGTGGATGTCAGCGACCCCGAGCAGGTGAGTGCTGCGGTGGACGCCGCCGCCCGCCTCGGCGAGATCCGAGTGGTGGTGACCTGTGCTGGGATCGCGCCCTCGATGCGCATCGTCGGCCGGGCAGGCGCCCACGATCCCGAACTCTTCGCGAAGGTGATCAACATTAACCTCTGCGGCACCTTCTCGGTGGTGGCAGCGGCCGCGGCCGCGATGGCTCAGCAGGGACCAGTGAACGAGGACGGCATTCGCGGCGTCATCCTCATGACCGCCTCGGTGGCGGCATTCGAGGGGCAGGTGGGCCAGGCAGCCTATGCGGCCTCCAAAGGCGGCGTCCATGCCCTTACCCTCACCGCCGCCCGCGACCTTGCCCGCAGCGGTATCAGGGTGAACGCCATCGCGCCAGGCGTGGTGGCTACCCCAATGATGGCCGCGATGCCAGATAGTGTGCGCGAAGAACTCGAAGCGCGCGTCCCCCTACCGGGACGCATGGCACACCCGAGAGAATATGCCGCTCTCGTGGAGAGCATCGTGGAGAACGACTACCTCAATGGAGAAACAATTCGCCTCGACGGCTCTTTAAGGATGCCACCGCAGTAGTCAATAACTCATGCCTAGGCCTGGCGCCGCCGGAAGGGAATATACGTAACCGCGCGGACAGGAATGTGGGGAAAGAAACGGCGAGAAAAGACAATCGCCACCCCTTGTGCCTGGAGTACTGGGCGCTAAGAAACAGCGCCCCAGACCAGCGGTGGCGTCCGAGAGAATCACGAGATTCTCCCCGTTTAGGGCGCATAGTCCGCTCCGTAGCCCACCCTCCTGTGGCCGGAGAGACAGGCGCGTGATTCGAAGATGCGCTCGCGGCTCGGGGTGTCCGAGCTCAAGCGAGGGCGCGGACCTGCGCGGATGCTGGAACTAATCGGTGTTCAGCATCTTCACCTGCTCCTGCTCGGGAGCGGGTTCCATCTTGCCGGCGGCGGTGGCCTTGCGGTAACCGGCGATCTCGCGGCGTAGCGGCCCGGCCAGCAGGTAGATACCGAGAATATTGGGGATGGCCACGAAGAAGAAGGCGGCGTCGGAGAAGCGGACGACGGTGTCCAGCGACACAGCTGCGCCCACCACGATCATGATGAGATAGCCGATCTTATAGGCCATCTCGGCCTTCTTGCTGTTATTAAACACATAGCCGGCGGCCTTCTGGCCGTAGTAGGCATAAGACAGCAGAGTGGAGAAAGCGAAAATCACAATGCACAGCGAGAGCACATAGGTAAAGCCCTGGTTCACGGTGGCAAAGGCACCGGTGGCCATCATCACGCCCTCATCGCTGGGGTTCTGGTACACACCAGTGGTGATGATCGCCAGGGAGGTGAGAGTACAGACCACAACGGAGTCGACGAAGGGCTCCCATGCGGCGGTCAGGCCCTCCTCGGTGGCGTTCTGGTTCTTGGTGGCGGAGTGCGCGAAGCCGGCAGTACCGACACCGGCAACGTTCGAGAACAGAGCTCGCTGGATACCGATCACCATCACGCCGATCACACCGCCGGTCACACCCTCAGGGGTGAAGGCGCCGGAGATGATGAGGGAAAAGGCGCTTCCCAGCTGGCCAAAGTTCACTGCGAGCACGGTGAGAACACCCACCACGTAGAGCACGGCCATCAGCGGAACCATGCGGGAGGTCCAATTGGAGATGGACTGGATGCCACCGATGATGACCACGGCAGCGGGGATGGCGAGGATGACGCCAATCAGCCACGCATTGCCGCTGAAGAAGCTCTCCGAACCACCGGTAATTTCGATAACGTGCAGGGCCACCTGGTTTGCCTGGAAGATATTGCCGGCACCGAAGGCGGCAATGGCGAAGCCGATGGCGTAGGTCATGCCCAACACCTTGCCCAGCTTGGCCTTACCCACGGAGGCGAGGCCATCGCTGAGGTAATACATGGGGCCACCAGAGATGGTGCCATCGCTATTCACGCGACGGAACATCTGGGAGAGGGTGGCCTCGGCCATCTTCACGGCCATGCCGATCACACCGGCGAGCACGATCCAGAAGGAAGCACCGGGGCCGCCGGCACCAATGGCCACGGCCACACCGGCGATATTGCCGAGTCCCACCGTTCCGGCGAGCTCGGTAGCAAAGGCTTGGAAGCTCGTCACCTCGCCCGGATCAGATTTCTTGGCCAGCCGGCCGCGAATAACGTGCATGGTTTGCGCCGCATCCCGGATGGGGCGGACGCGGAGAAAGAATGTGCAGAATAGCCCCGCGAGGAGTAGCCATACGACCACGAGCGGGAGCTGGGCGCCGCCCACGGGGATGGAGAAGAACACGACCTTCTCCATGATGTCCACGATTGGTCCGAACACGGACTGAATGACGCTGTCGACTGATTTCGCTTGCGACAAGGTGACGTAATCCATCACCATGAATCTCCTTTCACATGAGCACGCACGGCGCCGGAGCGACGCCGTGGTGCAGTCTTCTTTGCCTAGTTTGTGCCTCACTGCATAGGCACACGGCCCTGAGACGTGGAGCTCAGTTTATGTTATATATAACCGAAAGGCACAAGTTATGGGTCCTCATACGTCAGATATGAGGCTATAGAGGAGGCGTGTATGTCCGCAGTGGAGGGCCTTGGTGGCGAGGAGGAGCAGTCGTGGGGCACCTATAAGGCGTGGGTGGAGACACATATTCGGCTCTTGCTGTTGCAAGGAGATATGGAGGTGGGGCAGATCTATTCGGCGAATGCCATGGCTAAGGAGCTGCAGGTGTCCAACTCGCCGGTGCGAGAGGCCATGATGAGCTTGGCGGAGCGTGGCTTGCTGGAGCTGGTGCGTAATCGTGGTTTCCGCGTGGTGCGGCTCGGCAGTACGGATGTGTGGGAGATCTACCAGCTACGTCGGCTTTTGGAGGTAGAGGCCGTGCGCACGGTGGCGGCAGCGCGGCTCACATCAGAGCAGGTCGCGAACGTAGAGGAGTATGCGGCCCATGTCGATGAACTGTCGGCGGGGGCGAGTGCTGGAGGCATGTTCGACTATCTCGAAGCGGATCATCACTTTCACCTCTACCTGGTATCGCTGACGGGAAATCAGCGTTGGGTGGAATTGCTGGGGCGGCTGCGCGATCAGTGCTGGGTAAATGGGTTGCATATGCATGCGCCGCACTATGGCTCGACGGCGACCGCGCCGGCACGCCATATCGACATCGCGGATGCGGTCATCACCCGTGATGTGCGGCGGGCGGTGCAGGCGGTGGAGGCACATCTGGACTATCTGAGAATGGCGGCAGCGGACAATATCTAGCGCGCTATCGCAACGCCACCGATTGTGGCGATCCCCGCCCGCGCGGACTATGGTCTAGCGCACTTCTAGGCGTCTAGTTATCGATAACTGGCCCATATTTCTGTGAGGGTGATAAATGCACCGCGCTTCCTGGGGTGCCATGGGGGCATAGTTCTCTCAGCTTTGCCCCATGTTGGGGCCGTCACCGCTACTAGGTGTGGGCCTACTTAACTCGGATAGGCGGCGATACCCCAATAGGGAAATACCGCCTTGGAGGTCGCCACCATGGCCTGGCAGCGCTGCCCGCCGATGACTTCGGTGGGCTCCACCCCCGCCAGATCGGCCCACGAATCGCCCAGCGTGGTCGAGGTAGGCACCACCCCGTGGCGATGCACCCTGCTCTCCCATCCGGCGGGCATGGGCGTGGCCATGTCGAGCTCCACCCCAGCGACTACGGCCACGAGCGCCGCCCAGCTGCGAGCCAGCGAGTCCCGGTGATAGCCGCCACCGCCCAAGGCCACCCAGCGGCCCTGGGCATAGCGATCCGCCCACCGCCGCACCGAGCGCGCGGTCATCTCCATGGCGTTGACCGACAGCCCCATGTGAGTCAGCGGGTCGGCGCGATGCGGGTCGGCACCATGCTGGGAAATGATGATCTCTGGGGCGAAGCGCTGAAGCAGCGGCGGGATGATGCCGTGTACTGCGCGCAGCCATTCCCGATCCGTGATGTCTTTTTCCACGGCCACATTGACCGCGGTGCCTAGGGCCTGAGGTCCACCGATATCCCCGGCGAATCCGGTGCCGGGGAAAAGATACAGCCCCGATTCGTGGACTGAGATCGTGAGCACCCGTGGATCATCCCAAAACATCTGCTCCACCCCATCGCCGTGGTGGGCATCGACGTCCACATAGGCCACCCGCTGGGCGCCATGGCGCAGCAGCCACTCAATGGCCGCGGCGGCGTCGTTAAGCATGCAAAAACCAGAAATTCCCCGTCGCTGCGCGTGGTGGAGCCCGCCGGCAATATTGACCGCCCGCGTGCAGTGGCCCTCCCACACCAGCTGCGCGGCGGTGGTGGATGCGGCCACGATATCGAGCGCTACCTCGTGGATCCCGGCGGCGAGGGGATTGTCCTCGGTGCCCCAGCCATAGCTGGGATTGGGAGTGAGCTGGCCGAGAGCCGCCAGATAGTCGGGGTCGTGGATCCGGCGCGCCTGTTCGCGGTGCTGGGGCAGCGGAACGGCGGTATCAAAGAGCGGCAGCACGCCAAGATAGTCCGCCAGCTCCACGGCCAGCCGTACCCGGTCTGGGCCCATGGGGTGCTGGCGCCCAAAGCTATAGTTGAATAACGTTTCCGAGTGCAGCAACACAGGTCGGGACATGGCGCATCACATCGCTCGAATCAGGGGATCGCGGGAGCGGGACTGTGGCTGCACCACCGCGCGGGCCCCCACCACCTGGGCGCCGTGGGGGCTGGCGATCACTGGCGTGAGTTCGATCTCCGCGACGCTAGCCAGATCGTCCTTCAACTGGGCGAGCTGCACAATAATGCGCTGCAGCGCGCTGATGTCGGTGGCCTCTGTGCCGCGATAGCCGGTGAGCAGTGGGGCAGTGGCAAGGTGGGTGATCATGGCGCGGGCCTCCGTCTCGCTCAGGGGAGGGGTGCACCAGCGACGATCCTCATTCAACACCGCCGCGGCCGAGGTCAGCCCCAGCGAGATCATCGGGCCCAGCACGGGGTTTTCGATACCGCGCACATTCACCGCAGTGCCGGTGGACACCGTCGGCTGCACCACCGGGTGCAGGACCTGGACGGCCTCCTCGGCGGTGGCGGCCAGCCCCAGCTCCACGCCCAGCTGGCCGAGCGCATCCCAGGCGCGGCGCAAGGAGGCAAGATCGTTGATCGCGCGATGAATGGTGTGTAGCTCCGGGCGGCCGCGCACCTGGGCGGCGGTGGCTTTCAGCACCACATTCCAGCCGAAGCCCTCAGCGGCGGAGTGGGCCTCATCCACTGTGCGGGCCGGCTCCCAGTGCACCAGCTCAATGCCATAGCAGGACAACAGCTCCGCACAGTCCTCATCGCTGAGTGCCCCGCCCTCCGGCGCGGCCGCGAGCGCGCGCTCGATCACGGCGGTGGCACGTCCGCGGTCGAACCCGGCGCTATCCGGCTGCTCATAACGCTGCTTCGCCTTGATCTCGGCGGTATCCACGATCACCCCGAGCGCCTCGAGGGCATCGGCATAGTTCCGAAAGAGCGGCACCCCAGAGCACCCAGTGTCCGCAGAGAGGTAGGCAAGACGCTCATCGAAGCCCACCACGGCGGCAAGGAGCGGAATAGCGGCATCGGCGGCGAGGGCGTGCAGCTGCGGCAGCACGGGGGCGATGATCGGCTCGCTGATCTCTACCGCGGCACACAGCACCGCATCGCAGCCGCCACGTAGGGCCTCCGCGGTGGCGGCGACCAGTCCCGCCACTGGTTCCCCGCGGACGGTGACCGCCTCGGCCACCAGCCCGAAACGGCTCGCGGCCTGGGCCATCTGCTCGCTCAAGCCCGCCGAGTTGGAGATCACCTTTACCTGGCGACCGCGCGGCGCCGGTTGGGAGGAGAGGATGCGCGCGATATCGAACATGGTGTCGCGCCGGGAGACCACCATCGCCCCGGTGCGGCGGATGACTTCATCGAAGGCGGCGGCAGGGGCGTGCACCTCTAGGCTGTGCCTCTCGGCATCGTGAACCTCGGCACTGGGCAGTGCCGAGCGCAACGCGCGGGAGGGGCTAAACACCACCACATGCTTATCCACGGCGAGGCGGCGGAGCAACCGGAAGAACTTGCGCGGGTTGCCGATGGCGTCGAGGCTCAGCAGCGCGATGGAGGTGGCCTCATCTGCGCTCCAATACTGGATCACGTCATTGCCGGTGACATCCGCGAAAGCGCCGGAGGCGAGAAAAGAACTAATACCGATGTTGAGCTCCACCGCGCGGGCGAGAGCTAGGGTGGCCACCCCGGCAGACTGGGTGAACAGTCCCACCGGCCCACGCTGCGGGAGGGGTGCCGGGGTGGCGTTGAGGCTCACCTCGGGGTCAGTATTGATCAGGCCGAGCGAAGCCGGGCCGAGGGCGCGTATGCCGCGGGCGCGGGCCGCACTCAGCACGTGGTGGGCGTCCTCGCTACTCAAGGAGGGATTCTCGCCTCGCGCCAACACCACGATGCCCGTCGCCTCTTTCGCCGCGGCGGTGGCCAAGAGTGCGTCAAAGCTCTCTTGCTCATAGTGGGCCACCACCAAGTCGATGGGGCCAGGAATGGCGGCGAGCAGATCGGGGGCTGCGGGGGCCGCCGGTGCCGAATCCTCCGCCGCCGGTGCGGGCGCGTGCCCCGGCCCCGTGCTCACATGCACCTGCCCCCGGAAATGTGAGGAGAAGATGCGGCTAATGAAGGCCTGCATTCTGTCGCTATCGCCCACCACCGCTACGGAGCGCGGGCGCAGCAGTCGCGAAATCGCGGCGGCCTCGGATTTCTGCTCGCGTTGCAGCATCACCTCGCGGGAGCGGTCGGTGGGATCGATGTGAAAATCGACGGTGATAAAACCGTCCTCCAGTTCAGGACGAACCTCATAGCCGGCGCGGCGAAAGACGTGCACCATCGCACGGTTCTGGGTGAGCATCTCCGCGAAGAAGCGCTCGACCTTATTATCGCGGCCCGCCTGTGCCAGATGTTCGAGCAAAATATTGGCCGCGCCTTTGCCTTGGGCATCGTCCTGGACCAAGAAGGACACATCGGCCACGCGCTGCGGTAGGAGCTTGTCCACCACCTCGTAGTGGGCGGTGGCGATAATCTGCTCGCGCATGGTGAGCACCAGCGTGACCGTATCGCGGTGATCCACCTGCACCCAAGAGTCCAAATCGCTCTCGCTGAGGGTGGGGTGGGCGCTAAAGAACCGCAAGTATTTCGAGGCATCGGAGACGCGCGTATAAAACTCCACCAGCAGCGGGCGGTCGCTGTCGCGTACTGCGCGGACGGTGGCCACGCTGCCGTCATAGAGGATCACATCCGCGTCCCAGGCGGCGGTGTTATCCGCGCCACGGGAGGGCTGTGCTGCGGGAGTGTGCTGGGGGCTCATAGTTTCACTCTAGCGAAGTAAAAGTATTCTGAGTCACACTTTGTCCGGGTGGCTGCTCAGCGGCGGTACTCCGCACTTATGTCGCTGAGGTGCGCCGGTGGCGGCGGGGATAGCGGGGCGCGGCCATCGCGCGGAGCGCGGGGTTGAGCGCATGGTGAAAGGCAAAGACCTCGGTGGGTGGCGCTAGCTCTAGCCGTTGCATGCAGGCGGCGAGCAGTTCGGCGGTGGCGCGCGCATCAGCGAGCGCGGTGTGTGCGGCGGCATTGTCAATGCCGGCCATCTCTAAGAGGGTGCGCAGGCTGCGAGAAGGGGAACTGGGATAAGCCGCGCGTCCGAGCGCGCAGGTATCGAGGTAGTGGCAGCGAAGCGGCGCGAATTCCACCTCCACCGCCGCAAACTCGCGGCGCAAAAAGCGCAGATCAAAGGGTGCATTATGGGCGACGAGGACGCGCTGATCGAGCAGCTCGGCCAGCTCGGCGGCCACCTCGGCGAAGCGCGGGGCATCGCGTACATCGGCGGCGCTAATACCATGGATCGCCGTGGTGGGAATGGCGCAGCCCGGCTGCACGAGGCTTTCCCATTCCCGCAGGATCGTCCCTCGCGCATCGCTGATGACCACCCCGATTTCCACCACCCTGTCACGAACGCCCAGCCCGGTGGTCTCTAGATCGACCACAGCGAATTCCACATCCGCATAGGGCCTATGGGCCGGGGTGGCGGGCATGGCAGATCTCCTGAAGGCAGTTGGTAGCGGGTGGACATCTGTGAGTGTAGGCCCCAGGGTGGACGGCGGGCGCTGCTGGGCGCACGGGTGTGCGAGGGCCGGTGGGGTGTGGGGCTGCAAGCGTCGATAAGCGAAGGAACGCTGAGCATATTTGACTTCTGCAGCGACAAGGGGATAGGTTAAGCAGTCGAAGTTTGAGCGGCTCGCCTCATCGGCGGGTCGCGACAAGTTTCACCGAAGACCGTCGGTCATCCGCCCAGCCGGGGCGGGTCGAAGGTGCTGAAGTGCTTCAGCCGGCCCACGCAGGAGACACTTGGAATCATGCCTTTCAGTAGTGAAAGGGATATGCCCTGTGCTCTTGCACGGGGCTTTCTGCATCTGTGGGAAGCCTCGGCGGAAACGACACAAGACATATTGAGGAAGGAGGCGAAGTAATGGCTAACCCGAAGAACGCATCGGATCTTGCGGAGCTCAAGGCTCGCTTTGAGAACGCAGACTCCATTTTCGTCAGTGAGTACCGCGGCCTGTCCGTGGCTCAGATGACTGAACTGCGTCGTTCGCTCGGCGAAGATGTCCAGTACTCCGTCGCCAAGAACACCCTGATGAAGCTGGCTCTCAAGGATGCCGGCGTCGAGGGCCTCGACGATGTTTTCACCGGACCCACCGCAGTCGCCTTCGTTAAGGGCGAGGCAGTTGACGCTGCCAAGGCGATGAAGAAGTTCGGCGAAGACAACAAGGCTTTCGTCATCAAGGGTGGCTTCATGGACGGTGACGCGCTCAATGCTGAGCAGGTCTCCGCTATCGCTGACCTGGACAACCGCGAGGTCACCCTCGCGAAGCTGGCCGGCGCCATGAAGGGCAGCTTGGCAAAGGCCGCTGGCCTGTTCAACGCTCCCGCTTCTCAGGTGGCTCGACTCGCTGTCGCGCTGCAGGAGAAGAAGGAAGACTAACCCTGAACTTTTGCAGCTTGTCGACGTCATCCCGGCGGCGACATACCGCGAAAGTACACACTCATTACACCTAGATTCACCTCGGCGGCCGCGCACTAGCGCCACCGCTGGGGAGGAACACTACCGAAAGGATTGCCATCATGGCTAAGCTCACCAAGGACGAGCTCATTGAAGCTTTCAAGGAAATGACCCTCATCGAGCTCTCCGAGTTCGTTAAGGAATTCGAAGAGGTCTTCGACGTCACCGCCGCTGCTCCGGTTGCCGCTGTTGCTGCTGCTCCGGGCGCTGAGGGTGCCGCTGCTGCTGAGGAGAAGGACGAGTTCGACGTCGTTCTCGAGGACGCTGGCTCCAAGAAGATCGGCGTTATTAAGGCTGTCCGTGAGATCGTCTCCGGCCTGGGTCTGAAGGAAGCCAAGGAGCTCGTTGAGTCCGCTCCGAAGGCTATCATCGAGGGCGCTAACAAGGACGACGCTGAGGCTGCCAAGACCAAGCTCGAGGATGCCGGCGCTAAGGTCTCCCTCAAGTAAGGTCATTTCCTTTTCTCCGCTGCCGCCGCGCGTGGCAGCGTGAGAAGGTACATGCCTAAAAACCTCCCCGCACTGTAGGTGCTGGGGAGGTTTTTGCTGTGCCCGAGGGCGTGCGGCTAGCGCTCTACGGCGTGCAGCGTGGCGGTGTCGCTGATGAGCGGGGCCGCCAGATTCTGCACCGGGGAGTTGATGATCTCCATGGTGTTCGGGGTGACCTTCAGATACACCTGATGGAACTGCTCATCGCCCAGATAGTCCCGCAGGAAGCGCGTCAGGGCGGGATCGCTGGCCGCGGCGCTGCGGGTGGCCTCGGGCACCTCAAAGGCGGCCATATAGTTGCGCGGCACAGCCTGCACCAGCCCCGCCGGGCGTGGCCCAAACTCACCCTCGATGGGCAAGGTGCGCATACTCAGCGCCGAGCCGAGACGGCCATCGATAGTGTGCAGCACGAGGGGATAGCGGCGCCCGTTGATCTGCAGGTCCACCTCGCGGGAGGGCGAGGCATAAGCAAACTCATCTACCTCCAGGCGGGCGGCGTCGCTGAGCGATCCCGCATAGGAGAAGGGCGAGGCAGGGGCGAGAGTCTCGTGGGAGCGATCATAGGAGGAGTTCTCCAGCAGCGTGCCCTGCAAGGGCACGTCGGTGGAGGTGAACTCCCACTCGCTGGCGCGCAGCTGCTTATGCCAGTAGCCGGTGCGGCCTGCGTGGCGGCCCTCGACCCGCAATTCCCGCTGCGCCGAACCAGCGGCGGTGGAGTGGATAGAGATGCGGTCGGTGATCTCGCCGGGAATATGCGGCTGCTGGGCCCAGTCCTCGGCTGGCAGCCCAATCGGGGCGGTGCGAGGATCCAGCCGGTGGCGCAGCGCATCGGGCGCGGCGGGGCGAGCATCCTCGCCCCACGTGTAGCGGAACTGGGCCGGATCGGAGCCGTTGATATCAAAATCCGAAAGGCGAGTGTACATATCGCCGTACTTATTGGTGACAAAGATGACCGAGCCGCCAGCACTGATGCTGTGCACGCGGAAACGCGAGTTCAGTGGGGTGCCCACCTCATAGGAGTAGTCGCGGGCCAGCCACGGATCGAGGGTGTAGATCCGCGAGCCATCCTCGCTCAGCGCCACCACCTGGGTGACCTTCGCCAAAGAAATCGGCTGCTGCTTGCCATCGGGGGTGTCATACCAGCGGTCGGTGTGGGTGCCGATCACGCTCAGCGCCCAGCGGCCAGGCTCCGTGGTGGGAGAGCGATGCCCCTTACCTAGCCAGACCGGCCCACCCCAGGCCCGGATCCAGCCCCAGCGGCTGGGGCTGGATAAGAGATTAGACAGGGTGTACATCCAGCCCGCGTCATCGAGGGCGACCAGCGCATCTTCGTTGAGCGAGATGCCCACGATCTCCCCGCGCAGGCATTCGGGAGTGGGCAGCTGCCGCCAGACCGGATCTCCCACATGGCGCACGGCAAGCTCGCCGTGGCGCAGCGCCACCTCCACCTTGTCATTAAAGCCCTGGGTATTATCGCGCAGCACCACCTCCTCGGGAAGTCCCGCGGGATCGACCACCGGCAAGTCCTCATAGCCCACATCGCCGAAATCCGGCGGCACCAGCCCCAAGGGGAACTGCCCATAGCCCTGGGCCGGATTACCCAGATGCGGCACACAGGCGCGGGGGCCAGGGGAGTCGGGAAGAACCGGCTGCGGGCTGTCGCTCACGGCCTGGGCGGTGGCGGTGGGCACGAGCGCGAGCGTGGCGCAGAGGGTGAGCAGGCGGCGGCGCAGTGCTGAGGTCATGGGGAGAACTCCTTGGTTGCAGGCGGCGCGGATGGTGGGCGCAGGGGTGGCCGGGGTGCAGGGCTAGCCGATATTCTCCCGCTGCACATCGTGCAGCTCGGAGTCAGACGCCAAGCCCTCGCCGGTGTAGATGGCCTGGGTGCGCTCGGAGTTGCTCAGCACATACTCGCTGAAGGAGAGCACCAGACCGCCGTACACGTTGTGTTCTGGGGCATCCACGAAGGTGCCGTGGAAGGCATTGTTCACGGTGGCGCGCCACTTGGGGCCGCGGGCGTTGGTGTAGAGCAGCTCGGAGAGCGGGTGGGCCACCAGGGTCTCGTGCTCGGCGAAGAGCACCAGCGCGGGCTTGGTGGTGGGCTCGGAGGCTAGACCGAAATCCGCAGGGCCGGGGTTGACTGCGGTCACGCCACGGACGGTGAAGTTCTCATCGCCTGCGGCGTGCATCGCCGGTCCGAGGCTTTCGGCCACGCGCATCACAGAGCCGCCGCCGGCGGAGTGGCCGACGAGCACGGTGCGGGAGGTGTCAATCTTGCCCTGCAGCGGGCCCGGGCTGGTGGCGGCGTCGATCGCGGCGGTGGCGGCCAGCTCCACTTGGTAGCCGAACCAGTTGACCCAAGTGTATCCGATGGCCACCACATAGCCGTGGCTGGCGTAGAGCTCGGCTTGGCGAGAAACCATGCCCGGCTCGGCGCCGATGCCGGGGGAGAGCACGATCAACGGTGCGGGATCAGACTCGGCGATGTCTGCCGGGTAGACCAGCTGGGAGCCGATGGGGGATTCCGGTCCGGAGGGCCAGGTGCCATAGCAGGGCGCCTGCGAGTTCGCTCCGTTCTGGTAGCGCAGTATCGAGTTATAGAACACGTAGAAAGCGTCGGTGCACTGCCGTGCCATCGTGGTGGCGGCCACCTCGTGGGGGCCGCGCTGGCCATAGGTGCTGCGGATCGCGCCGGGGGCCTCGTCATAGGGGGCCGTGAGCCGCAGTCCGGTGAGGCCGGCATCGCGCAGCGGCTGCGGCACGAAGGGAGGCGCGATGTCCTGCGGCAGATCCGGCCAGTCCGCGGTGGAGGAGCTCACTTCTGGGGCCGGAGGAAGCAGCGGGGCGGCGACGGCGTGCTGGGGCATCAGCAGGGCAGTGGCGGATAGAAATGTGACCGCGGCAGCACGGCGGCGAGAGGCAGAGGACATGAGGCCCAGCTTTCTAGGTCGATGAAAATAAGATGAACTCTATATCTGCGAATCCTAAGTGAGATAAGAAACACATAAAAGAGTTCTGACGGAACCGTAGGTAGTTTTCACCAAGAAGGGGGTATGGCGCGGTGCGCGGTGCGCGCCCCAGATACCGCAACACCGGCCGTCCCAGTATTCGGGGTGGCCGGTGTTGAGGGCAGTGCGGGGAGCAGCCTAAAACTCCTCATAGCCCGCGGGGTCTTGGGCTTTACGACGCCCATCTGCCCGGCCCAGCGCCGTGATGGACTCTACCTCGGCCGCATCCAAGGTGATCTCTAGCGCGGCCAGGTTCTCCTGCTGCCGTTGGAGGGAGCTGGCCTTCGGAATGGCGAGTGCGTCGATGGCGCGATGCCAGGCGAGAACGATCTGCGCTGGGGTCGCATCATGGGCGCGGGCGATCTCTGCCAGCACCGGTTCCCCGAGCACCTCGCCGCGGTTGAGCGGGCTCCAAGACTGGGTGATGATGCCGCGCTCGCGGTGATAGGCGCGGGCCTCGACCTGGGGGAAGTAGGGGTGCAATTCGATCTGGTTCACTGCGGGAAGCTCGCCGGTGGCGGCTTCTACCTGCTCTAGGTGCTCCGGCAGGAAATTGCACACGCCGATGTGGCGAATGAGTCCCTTATCCCGAGCGGCCATGAGCCCGCGGTAGGCATCGATAAACAGCCCCTGCGAGGGATTGGGCCAGTGGATCAAATACAGATCAATAAAGTTCCGCCCCAAGCGGTAGAGGGACTCCTCCACGCAGGTAACGGCGTTGTTGTGATAGCGCCCCGGCAGCTTTGAGGTAATGAGCAGCTCCGAACGGGTGGCGCTGCCATCCGCCCGTAGCGCGGTACGCACCGCCCTGCCCACGGTGCCCTCATTCTCGTAGTTATAGGCGCTGTCCACGAGCCGGTACCCCGCGGAGATAGCGGAGCGAATGGACTCCACTCCCGCCGCGCCTTTGAGCTTATAGGTGCCGAAGCCCTGCACAGGCAGCTGTAGTCCAGAATGCGATCTCAAGGTATCCATGGCGCCAGCCTACCGACAGCTAGATGGGGCGGCGCTTGGAGCGGCGAGCCGAGATCACAGCAAAGACCACCAAAGCGAGCGTGATCCACAGGGCGTAGCGATTGATCTGATCCACCACCCCGATCACCTGCTCGCCATAGCGGATACCGATATAGGCAAAGATGCTGTTGCGCACCAGCACGCCGGCGGCGTTGACCGCCAGAATCATGCGGAAGGACACCCCGCGGATGGTGGCCAAAAGATTCGCGATGAGGCGAATCGGCATGAAGGGGATATAGGAGATAAAGATCGCGCCCAGCAGCAGGGGAGGGCTCAGCCGCCCCAGACGGTCCAACCAGGTGCGCATCCGTGGCGACTGTTCCACCACCATGGCGAGGTATTCGCGGCCCCACCAGCGGCCAATCATCCACCACAGGGGGATGGAGCGCAGCCCGCCCACCAGAGCGCACACCACGATCACCCACGCGGCGGTGCCACCGACGGTGGACTGGGCGCCGCCGATAATCGCGGAGGTATAGCCGCCCACGAGCAACGCATAAGGGAGCGGATTATTCAACAGCCACACCCGAAGCGGGATCATCGCCAGGCTCAGCAGCATATCCACGAAGAGATACACAAAGAGCCACTTATCGCGCGTGGTCGGCGACGCAATAAACGCCGGGGTGGGTGGGGTTGAGCTCTCGTCATCCGCAGCGCCGGGCTCGGTCGCGCCGAGTTCGGCGGCGCTGCTGGGCTGCTGGGCGGCGTGATCAGCGCGCGCCTGCTCCTCAGGGTGCTGAGGCTGGTGCTGAGGATGGGGATCAGACACGGCGCAGAAAACGTCCTTCCATACAACGAGGTCAGTGGCAACAGCGGGAGGAAAACGAGCGCCTCGGGGCAGCGGCGCTCAGATACTAGGGCAAGCCTACAAGATGGCCCGGACACCGCCTGGTTCAGACACCGGCGCCGCGCGCATGGCTGCGGCGCTCTCCTCGCCTCTGGGGTAGGAGGGAGGGGGTCGCGTGCCTGAGATAGCTGAGGTGGTGCGCTGCGCGTGCGCCTCGGTCCCAAAGCGTTCGCGGCGGCGGCTACACTCTTTAGGCATGCTGCCAAAGTCTCGCATCGCCGCCTCCCTTGTTCTCGGGTTGGCCGCCGCCCTCATCGCGGCGGGGCTCTTTTTGCCGCGCGCACTGCACACCGATTCCCGCATCGCCCTCGACACGGGCCCGGTGACGTGGACGCTTCGCGATGACACGGCGCAGTCACGGTTGCTCAGCTCGCCCGAGGGGCGGGTGCTGGATGCGCCGGTGACCAAGCAGGTGCATTTTGAGTTCGTGGATCCCGCCGATGCGGAGACCGTTACCGTCAAAGCAGGCTCTACGCTCATGCGCGAGTCCCGCCAAGCGGACCAGGACCGCCTGATCACCGCCGATATCACCAGCTATCGCATGAACCGGCTCACGGGGCTCGCGAGCTCCCCTGCCACCGTGGCGGATCAAATGGCCAGCCCCACCCGCAGCTTTGATATCGGCGGCCAGTGGCTCAAGTTCGAGCCCACTCCCGCCAATCACGGCCTGGAATTCTATGACTCCACCCTGCGCCGCTCTTTTCCGCTCGAGTTTGTGGAAAAGTCCGAGATCGCCGGCCGCGAGGTGAAGGTCTATCACCAGTACATCGAGCCGCAGAACGTGGCGCAGTCCTACCCTGGGATCTTTAATACCGCGCGGCTGCAGGATGGCTCGGCCGGCTATCTCTACCACGAGGTCGATCGCCGGATCTTCGTGGACGTCGATAGCGGCTTGGTGCTCAACATCGAGGAAAATATTAACGACTTCTATGCCGACACCAAGCGGGAAAAGCCCGAGTTGGTGCTGGTGGGAGAGTTCCGCATGAGCGAGGAGAACCAGCAGGCACTCGCCGCCGCCGCAGAGCACACGCGCGGTGGACAGGGTATTCGAATCGCGGGCTGGGTGCTGCTAGGATGCGGTGAAGCTCTGGCGCTACTAGCGCTCATCGGAGTATTTATCGGCGGACGCCGGGCGCGCCGGGAACGGGCGGGCCGTGAGGAGGTCAGCACCGGCGCGTGAGAATTCCACGCTGCCACCACGATCCACTCCGATGCTCATACAGGCCGCCTGCGGCGTGAATGCCAGTCTCAGCACCGCTGTCCCATTCGCCTCATCGCCCACGGCCTTTACAAGCGTGCAGCTGTGGTATAAGCTGATTCTTTGCGCTGGAATCCGTCGACCCCAGATTTTCACGAGACCTTGTTTAAATGGTTTGGAAAAACCGAATTGACAAGGTCGTTTAGTGCTATCGCGGCCGGTTAGGCGAGGTTCCTATAGCAGACCGAAATGCTCAAAGTTAGCGGCGGCTCGGGGCTAGGCCTTGGTGTGTGTCCCACTTTTAACACACTGAAGCACATCCCTGTAGTTGTCGCGTGAGGTGCTGGAAGGACGCATCTTGGCAGTCTCCCGCCAGACCAAGTCAGTGGCCGAAATCCCCGGAGCTCCGAAGCGATATTCATTCGCGAAAATTCAGGAGCCCATCGCGCTGCCGGGTCTACTCGACCTACAGCTCGAATCCTTTGCTTGGCTTATTGGCACGCCCGAGTGGCGCGCCCGTCAACAGGCCGAGGCACCCGAGGGTGCCCGTATTACCAGTGGTCTTGAGGACATCCTGGAAGAGTTGTCCCCGATTCAGGACTACTCCGGCAACATGTCTTTGTCGCTCTCGGAGCCACGCTTCGAGGACGTGAAGAACACCGTTGATGAGTCCAAGGATAAGGACATCAACTACTCCGCTCCGCTGTATGTGACAGCCGAGTTCATTAACAATGAAACGCAGGAGATCAAGTCCCAGACGGTCTTCATCGGCGACTTCCCGATGATGACCGACCGTGGCACGTTCATCGTCAACGGCACCGAGCGTGTCGTGGTGTCGCAGCTCGTGCGTTCTCCCGGTGTGTACTTCGATCGCACCATCGATAAATCCACCGAACGTCCGCTGCACTCGGTGAAGGTTATTCCTTCCCGTGGCGCATGGCTCGAGTTCGACGTGGATAAGCGCGATAGCGTCGGCGTGCGTATCGACCGTAAGCGTCGTCAGCCCGTCACCGTGCTGCTCAAGGCGCTTGGTTGGACCACCGAGCAGATCACGGAGCGCTTCGGTTTCTCCGAGCTGATTATGTCCACCTTGGAGAACGACACCGTCTCCAACACCGATGAGGCACTGCTGGAGATTTACCGCAAGCAGCGCCCGGGCGAGCAGCCGACCCGCGATCTCGCGCAGTCCCTGCTGGACAATAGCTTCTTCAAGCCCAAGCGTTATGACTTGGCCAAGGTGGGCCGCTACAAGGTCAACCGCAAGCTCGGTCTCACCGGTGCTGATGAGCGCACGATGACCCTCACCGAAGAGGACATCGCCACCACCATCGAGTACTTGGTGCGCCTGCACGCGGGAGAAACCTCCATGGTGTCCCCGGACGGTGTGGAGATCCCGATCGATACCGACGATATCGACCACTTCGGTAACCGTCGTCTGCGTACCGTTGGCGAGCTCATCCAGAACCAGGTCCGCGTGGGCCTGTCCCGCATGGAGCGCGTGGTCCGCGAGCGCATGACCACCCAGGACGCGGAGTCCATCACTCCGACCTCCCTGATCAACGTGCGCCCCGTGTCGGCTGCCATCCGCGAGTTCTTCGGCACCTCCCAGCTCTCGCAGTTCATGGACCAGAACAACTCTCTGTCTGGTCTGACCCACAAGCGTCGTCTCTCCGCGCTCGGCCCGGGTGGTCTGTCCCGTGAACGCGCCGGCATTGAGGTGCGCGACGTGCACCCGTCTCACTATGGCCGCATGTGCCCGATTGAGACCCCTGAGGGCCCGAACATCGGTCTGATCGGTTCGCTCTCTTGCTATGCCCGCGTGAACCACTTCGGCTTCATCGAAACCCCCTACCGCAAGGTGGAGGACGGCAAGCTCACCGACGAGATCGTCTATCTCACCGCCGATGAAGAGGATCGCGCCGCCGTGGCGCAGGCCTCTCTCCGCGTGGATGAGGATGGCACGATTCTCGACTCCCGCATCGAGGTGCGCGTGAAGGACGGCGACATTGAGGTCGTGGGTCCTGAGGGCGTGGACTACATGGATATCTCCCCGCGCCAGATGGTGTCGGTGGCGACCGCCATGATTCCCTTCCTCGAGCACGACGACGCCAACCGTGCCCTCATGGGTGCGAACATGCAGCGTCAGGCTGTGCCGCTGGTACGTTCCGAGTCCGCCTATGTGGGCACCGGTATGGAGCTGCGCGCCGCCTATGACGCCGGCGACTTGGTGATCAACAACAAGGCCGGCGTGGTCGAGAACGTCTGCGCCGACTTCATCACCGTGATGGCTGATGACGGCACCCGCGAGACCTACATGCTGCGCAAGTTCGAGCGCACCAACCAGGGCACCTGCTACAACCAGCGCCCCTTGGTGAACCTCGGGCAGCGTGTGGAAGAGGGGGAAGTTCTGGCTGATGGCCCTGGTACCCACGAGGGCGAAATGGCCCTGGGTCGCAACCTGCTGGTTGCGTTCATGCCGTGGGAAGGCCACAACTACGAGGACGCCATCATCCTCAACCAGCGCCTGGTGGAAGAGGACGTTTTGACCTCGATCCACATCGAGGAGCACGAGATCGATGCCCGCGACACCAAGCTCGGTGCCGAGGAGATCACTCGCGAGATCCCGAACGTCTCTGAGGATGTGCTCAAGGACCTCGACGAGCGCGGTATTGTGCGTATCGGCGCCGATGTCCGCGACGGCGACATCCTGGTGGGCAAGGTCACCCCGAAGGGTGAAACCGAGCTGACTCCGGAGGAGCGCCTGCTGCGCGCCATCTTCGGTGAGAAGGCCCGCGAGGTGCGCGACACCTCTATGAAGGTGCCGCACGGTGAAACCGGCAAGGTTATCGGCGTGCGTCGCTTCTCCCGTGAGGACGACGACGATCTCTCCCCGGGCGTGAACGAGATGATCCGCGTGTACGTGGCTCAGAAGCGCAAGATCCAGGACGGCGATAAGCTCGCCGGCCGCCACGGTAACAAGGGCGTGGTGGGCAAGATCCTGCCCGCCGAGGACATGCCCTTCATGGCTGATGGCACCCCAGTGGACATCATCCTGAACACTCACGGTGTGCCCCGTCGTATGAACATTGGTCAGGTGCTCGAGGTGCACTTGGGTTGGCTGGCCGCCGCTGGTTGGAAGATCGACCCCGAGGACGAGAAGAACGCCCAGCTGCTCAAGACTCTCCCCGAGGAGCTGTACGACGTTCCCGCCAACTCGCTCACCGCGACCCCAGTGTTCGACGGCGCCTCCAACGAGGAACTGGCTGGTCTGCTGGCCAACTCGCGTCCGAACCGCGATGGCGATGTGCTCATCGACGGCGACGGCAAAGCTCGACTCTTCGATGGTCGTTCCGGCGAGCCCTTCCAGCACCCGATCTCGGTCGGCTACATGTACATGCTGAAGCTGCACCACTTGGTGGATGAGAAGATCCACGCCCGCTCCACCGGCCCGTACTCCATGATCACCCAGCAGCCGCTGGGCGGTAAGGCACAGTTCGGTGGCCAGCGCTTCGGTGAGATGGAGGTGTGGGCTATGCAGGCCTATGGCGCCGCCTACACCCTGCAGGAGCTGCTCACCATCAAGTCCGATGACGTGGTGGGTCGTGTGAAGGTCTACGAGGCGATCGTCAAGGGCGATAACATCCCCGATCCTGGCATCCCCGAGTCCTTCAAGGTGCTGCTCAAGGAGCTGCAGTCGCTGTGCCTGAACGTGGAGGTTCTCTCCGCCGATGGCACTCCGATGGAGCTGGGCACTACCGACGATGATGAGTTCGATCAGGCCGGTGCCTCCCTGGGCATCAACCTTTCTCGCGACGAGCGCTCGGACGACATCGCCTAAAAATACGGTGCTTTCTTTCCCACCAGCTCCGGTGCGGCCGCAGGCCACGCCGCGAGCTCGGGGAATAAGCGCAAGAAACTGACACTTCAAGTTCTTTACAAAAACTACGACACCCCACCACCGCGTGGGGGAAAGGGAGTTTGCGTGCTCGACGTCAACTTCTTCGACGAGCTCCGTATTGGTCTGGCCACCGCCGACGATATCCGTCGTTGGTCCAAAGGCGAGGTCAAGAAGCCGGAGACCATTAACTACCGCACCCTCAAGCCGGAAAAGGACGGCCTCTTCTGTGAGCGTATCTTCGGTCCTACCCGCGACTGGGAGTGCGCCTGCGGCAAGTACAAGCGCGTCCGCTACAAGGGCATCATCTGTGAGCGCTGCGGCGTTGAGGTGACCAAGTCCAAGGTGCGCCGCGAGCGTATGGGCCACATTGAGCTGGCCGCGCCCGTGACCCACATCTGGTACTTCAAGGGCGTTCCCTCTCGCTTGGGCTACCTTCTGGACCTTGCTCCGAAGGACCTGGAGCGCATTATTTACTTCGCTGCCAACATCATCACCTCGGTGGACGATGAGGCCCGCCACGCCGACCTGACCACTCTGGAAGCTGAGATGCTGCTGGAGAAGAAGGACGTGGAGGCCGATGCCGAGTCTGAAATCGCTGAGCGCGCTCAGAAGATGGAAGAGGACCTCGCGGAGCTGGAAGAGGCCGGTGCGAAAGCCGATGCCCGCCGCAAGGTGCAGAATGCTGCCGAGAAGGAAATGCAGCACATCCGCGAGAAGGCCGAGCGTGAGATCGATCGTCTCGACGAGATCTGGCAGACCTTCACCAAGCTGGCCCCGAAGCAGATGATCATCGACGAGACCATCTACGAAGAGCTCGTCGACCGCTACGAGGATTACTTCACCGGTGGTATGGGCGCCGAGGCCATTCAGACCCTCGTGCGTAACTTCGACCTCGACGCCGAGGCCGAGAGCCTCCGCGAGATCATCAATAACGGCAAGGGCCAGAAGAAGATGCGTGCCCTCAAGCGCCTGAAGGTGGTTGCCGCCTTCCAGCGCTCGGGTAACGATCCGGCCGGCATGGTGCTCGACTGCATCCCGGTGATCCCGCCGGAGCTGCGCCCGATGGTGCAGCTCGACGGTGGCCGCTTCGCCACCTCGGACCTCAACGACCTCTACCGTCGTGTGATCAACCGCAATAACCGACTCAAGCGCATGATCGACCTCGGCGCGCCCGAGATCATCGTGAACAACGAGAAGCGCATGTTGCAGGAGTCCGTGGACGCGCTCTTCGACAACGGCCGTCGTGGCCGTCCCGTCACCGGCCCGGGTAACCGTCCGCTGAAGTCTCTGTCTGACCTGCTCAAGGGCAAGCAGGGCCGCTTCCGTCAGAACCTGCTGGGTAAGCGCGTGGACTACTCCGGTCGTTCCGTGATTATCGTCGGTCCGCAGCTGAAGCTGCACGAGTGTGGTCTGCCGAAGCTCATGGCCTTGGAGCTGTTCAAGCCCTTCGTGATGAAGCGTCTGGTGGAGCACGACTACGCTCAGAACATCAAGTCCGCGAAGCGCATGGTGGAGCGCCAGCGCCCCGAGGTGTGGGACGTGCTGGAAGAGGCCATCTCCGAGCACCCGGTGATGCTCAACCGTGCCCCCACCCTGCACCGCCTGGGTATTCAGGCCTTCGAGCCGGTGCTCGTCGAGGGTAAGGCTATTCAGCTGCACCCGCTGGCCTGTGAGGCCTTCAACGCCGACTTCGACGGTGACCAGATGGCCGTGCACCTGCCGCTGTCCGCCGAGGCTCAGGCCGAGGCCCGCATCCTGATGCTCGCCTCGAATAACATCCTGTCCCCGGCCTCCGGTAAGCCGCTGGCCATGCCGCGTCTGGACATGGTGACCGGCCTGTACTACCTGACCCTAGAGAAGACCCCGGATCAGCTCGGCGGCGAAGGCGCCTACAGCGCTGCCACCGAGGATGGTCCCGAGCAGGGCGTGTACTCCTCCTACGCGGAGGCCATCATGGCCCGCGACCGTGGGGTGTTGGGCCTGCAGGCCCCGATCAAGGTGCGCATCTCGCACCTGCGCCCGACCGCTGAGATCGAGGCGGAGCAGTTCCCCGATGGCTGGCAGCCCGGCCAGGTGTGGACCGCCCACACCACGCTCGGACGCATCATGTTCAACGAGCTGCTGCCGTGGAACTACCCGTACCTTGAAGGCATCATGGTGCGTAAGGGTGGCGGCCAGGACAAGATCATGCTCGGCGATGTGATTAACGATCTCGCCGCCAAGTACCCCATGATCACCGTGGCCCAGACCATGGACAAGATGAAGGATGCTGGTTTCTACTGGGCAACCCGCTCCGGTGTGACCATCACCATGTCCGACGTGCTGGTGCTTCCGAACAAGCACGAGATTCTCGAGCGCTACGAGGCCTCGGCCCGAGAGATCGAGAAAAAGTACTGGGAGAAGGGTGCTCTCACCCCGCGTGAGCGCTATGACCGCCTGGTGGAGCTGTGGAAGGACGCCACCGACACCGTGGGGCAGGCCGTGGAGGACCTCTACCCGGACGAGAACCCGATTCCGATGATCGTGAAGTCGGGCGCCGCCGGTAACATGCGTCAGATCTGGACCCTAGCCGGTATGAAGGGCATGGTTGTGAACTCGAAGGGTGACTACATCACCCGCCCGATCAAGACCTCCTTCCGTGAGGGCCTGTCGGTGCTCGAGTACTTCAACAACTCCCACGGTTCCCGTAAGGGCCTGGCCGATACCGCTCTGCGTACCGCCGACTCGGGTTACCTGACCCGTCGTCTGGTGGACGTCGCCCAGGATGTGATTGTGCGCGAGGACGACTGCGAGACCCGCCAAGGCATTCGCGTGGCCATCTCCGAGCCGGTCACCGATGCCTCCGGCGAGATCACCGGCTACACCCCGGATCCGCTCAATGAGACCAGTGTGTACGGCCGCGTGCTCGCCGCCGATGCCACCACCGACGAGGGCGAGGTTGTGCTGCCCGCCGGTACCTACATCGGCGAAGAGGAAGTCACTACCCTCATCGCTGGCGGGATCCAGGTCATCAAGCTGCGTTCGGTGCTCACCTGTGAAACCCCGGCCGGCGTCTGCGCCAAGTGCTATGGCAAGTCCATGGCCACCGGTAAGCAGGTGGAGATCGGCGAGGCCGTCGGTATTATCGCCGCCCAGTCGATTGGTGAGCCCGGTACCCAGCTGACCATGCGTACCTTCCACCAGGGTGGTGTCGGTGGCGACATCACCGGCGGTCTGCCCCGTGTGCAGGAGCTCTTCGAGGCCCGTGTGCCGAAGAACCGCGCTCCGATCGCCTCGGTGGCTGGTTCCGTCAAGCTGGAAGACACCGGTAACTTCTACACCCTCACCATCGTGCCGGACGACGGCTCCGATGATGTGGTCTACGAGAAGCTCTCCAAGCGTCAGGGCCTGGCCCAGGTGCGCGTACCCATGGAGTCCAACCCGCAGTCCACCATCGAGCGCACCCTGCGCGAAGGCGACCGAGTGGAAGTGGGCCAGCGCCTGCTCCGCGGCCCGGCCGATCCGCACGATGTGCTCGAGCACCTCGGCCGACGCGGCGTCGAAAAGCACCTTATTGATGAGGTGCAGGCGGTGTACCGCACCCAGGGTGTGGCGATCCACGATAAGCACATCGAGATCATCATCCGCCAGATGCTGCGCCGCGGCACCGTGATCGAGTCCGGCTCCACCGAGTTCCTTCCCGGTACCTTGGTGGACCTCTCCGAGGCGAAGGCTGCCAACCTCGAGGCCCGCAAGTCGGGTGGCGAGGCCGCACAGCTCCGCAGCGAGATCATGGGTATCACCAAGGCCTCGCTGGCTACCGAGTCGTGGCTGTCCGCCGCGTCCTTCCAGGAGACCACCCGTGTGCTCACCGATGCCGCTATTAACAAGCGCTCGGACAAGCTCATTGGCCTCAAGGAGAACGTGATCATCGGTAAGCTGATCCCGGCCGGCACCGGTATTTCGCGCTACCGCAACATTGCGGTCAAGCCCACCGAAGCCGCCAGCAGCCCGGCGTACTCGATCTCGCCCTTCGGCGATGCGATCTACGATCCGGACGGAAGCTACCAGGAGTTCACCGGCGCCAATGTGCCGCTGGAGGATACGAACTACCACGCCTAGTTCGGCCCTCGGTCTGCATTAGTACACAGCCCTTCTACCCTTCATCATCCGCCACAGAATTCGGCGGGGAGCGGCTCCTCAAAGTGGGAGAGGAGCCCTCCCATAACCGCTGAATACACGAGCGGCGAAGAACGGGTAGGAGGGCTGTTCTGTGTGTCACGGTGCCTACGGTCTAAGCTAATGCCGAACCTCGGAGCACACAGACAAGGTGAGATATGAGAATTTTATGGCCGTTGCGCGGCGGAATAGCGGTGATCGCGGCGTGCACCCTCGCCGGCTGCACCATCGGTATGGACTCCGATAGCCCCGTCACAGAGTCCAGTTCTTCGAACCCACGGCCCTCCTCAACCACCCGCGCCGGGGTCCCGCGCATCGATCATGCGGCGCTTGACGACGCCGTCTCGCAGCTAGAGAAACGCTATGGCCCCTTGGGTATCGCCGTCGATGGCGAGGTGCATGGCAGCCTCACCACGGGAGCAGCATGGTCCACCTCCAAGGTGGCCATCGCCATTGCCGCCGAGCGCGTCGGTGTGGCTGATCCCAGTGTGGTGGAGGCCGCCATCGCGGCCTCGGACAATGCCGCGGCAGAGATTCTGTGGAATGCCATCGGCGGTGGGGAAGAAGCGGCCCTCGCGGCCAATGAGGTGCTGCGCGATGGCGGCGATACCGAGACCGATTACAACGCCTTCCACCAAGGCCAATTCACTCCATATGGCCAAACCGAGTGGGCGTTGAAGGATCAGGTGCGTTTCGGTGCCAGCCTGCCCACCCTCGAAGGGGCAGAAACCATCTACGAAGCCATGGGTGATAGTGCTGAGCACCAGCCCTATGGGCTTGCCGTCCTGCCCGAACCGCGTTTCAAGGGCGGCTGGGGCCCCGATGATGCTGGGCGCTATCTCGTGCGCCAATTCGGGATCGTGCTGGGGCCCGATAACCGAGACCTACCGATCGCCATCATGGCCGAGCCCAAGGATGGCAGCTATGAATCCGGGCAAGAGGCGCTCACGGCGCTTGCTCGCAAGCTCAAGGATAGCGCGCGCACCTCGAGCTAAGCCGCGGAATTACTTCTGGATGGGAAGTGGAGCTCAGTGATTCTGCAGGTGGGGCTCTTGATTGTGGGATGGGTGTGAACTATACTTGCCCAAGCTTGAAAAAGATTTTTTGGGCGGCTTGCCATCACAGTGCCTGTGTGCTGCAAGAACCACCCCTGACACACCACCCAGTAGGCCAGCGAGAGCGGCTGACTGGGTTTGCCGTGTCTTGATTATTGGTTCTTTCATCGCCGGGTTGCGGTGGCAAGGAAAAATAAAGAGAACACCCGAAGACTGCGTAGAGGGCACAGTGGGCGTAAGCCCGCAGTGTTCACTGAGGGACTGCTAGGCGGACGCCTCCTGCGGCCGCCGGTGATGTCCTTGTGGAGTAGCTCCAGCACCATAGCCTCACCATGGGAATCCAGGTAGCTGTCTATTCGACGCGCTAGTCAGATACAGAAAGAAGTTCATGCCAACTATTCAGCAGCTGGTCCGCAAGGGCCGACATGATAAGACCGCAAAGGTGAAGACCGCGGCTCTTAAGGGCTCTCCGCAGCGCCGTGGCGTGTGCACCCGCGTGTACACCGTCACCCCGAAGAAGCCGAACTCCGCGCTCCGTAAGGTCGCCCGTGTGCGTCTGACCTCCGGTATCGAGGTGTCCGCCTACATTCCGGGCGAGGGCCACAACCTGCAGGAGCACTCCATGGTGCTCGTGCGTGGTGGTCGTGTGAAGGACCTCCCCGGTGTTCGTTACAAGATCGTGCGCGGCGCACTTGACACCCAGGGTGTGAAGGACCGCAAGCAGGCACGTTCCCGCTACGGTGCGAAGAAGGAGAAGTAAAACATGCGTAAGGGCAAGGCACCTGTACGTCCTGTAGTTAAGGACCCGATTTACAACTCCGAGCTCGTCACCCAGCTGATCAACAAGGTTCTGCTGGACGGCAAGAAGTCCACCGCTGAGCGCATCGTCTACAGCGCTCTCGAGATCTGCAAGGAAAAGACCGGCACCGATCCGGTGGGCACCTTGGAGAAGGCTGTTGGAAACATCAAGCCCGACCTCGAAGTTCGTTCCCGCCGCGTGGGTGGCGCCACCTACCAGGTTCCGGTCGAGGTTCGTCCCGGCCGTGCAACCACTCTCGCACTCCGCTGGATGGTGACCTTCACCCGTCAGCGCCGCGAGCACACCATGGTTGATCGTCTCGCTAATGAGATCCTCGATGCCGCAAACGGCCTCGGTGCTTCCGTGAAGCGCCGCGAGGACACCCACAAGATGGCTGAAGCTAACCGCGCATTCGCCCACTACCGCTGGTAGTGTCATTTTTCGTGTCCTGCTTGATGGGCGCCCCACTGGGAGATGCTTTGCATCTCACTGGTGGAGGCGAGCCCGAACAGCACGGGCGATGAGCCGCCATAGAGATGGCGTCGACTAGCTAACGGGCGATACGCTCGCGCGGATAGCTGAGAATGAGACAACTGTATCCACTCAGGGCGCCATTTGGCGGCCTACACCAACCAACAATTGGGGATTTACTGTGGCACAAGAAGTGCTTAAGGATCTAAAGAAGGTCCGCAATATCGGCATCATGGCCCACATCGATGCCGGTAAGACCACCACCACCGAACGTATTCTGTTCTACACCGGTATTAACCGTAAGGTCGGTGAGACCCACGACGGTGCCTCCACCACCGACTGGATGGAGCAGGAGAAGGAACGCGGCATTACCATTACCTCCGCAGCAGTGACCTGCTTCTGGGAGGGTAACCAGATCAACATCATCGACACCCCGGGTCACGTTGACTTCACCGTTGAGGTGGAGCGCTCCCTGCGCGTGCTCGATGGCGCTGTTGCTGTCTTCGACGGCAAGGAAGGCGTTGAGCCGCAGTCCGAGCAGGTGTGGCGTCAGGCTGCAAAGTATGACGTCCCGCGTATCTGCTTCGTGAACAAGATGGACAAGATGGGCGCGGACTTCTACTTCACCGTCCAGACCATCGTGGACCGCCTGAACGCGAAGCCGCTCGTTATGCAGCTCCCGATCGGTGCTGAGGACGACTTCGACGGCGTTGTCGACCTGCTCGAGATGAAGGCCCTCACTTGGCGTGGCAAGACCGATATCGGTACCGAAGCCACCGTCGAGGAGATCCCGGCCGATCTGCAGGAGAAGGCCGAGGAGTACCGCGAGAAGCTGCTCGAGGCCGTGGCTGAGTCCGACGAAGAGCTCATGGAGAAGTACTTCGGCGGCGAAGAGCTGACCATGGACGAGATCAAGGGCGCCATCCGCAAGATGACCGTCAACTCCGAGATCTACCCCGTGTACTGCGGTACCGCCTACCGCAATAAGGGTGTCCAGCCGCTGCTCGACGCTGTTGTGGACTTCCTGCCGAACCCGCTCGACGTGGGCGAGGTCGTGGGCCACAAGGTGGGCGAGGAAGAGGTCAAGCTGACCCGCAAGCCCTCCGACGACGCCCCGCTGTCCGCTCTTGCCTTCAAGATCGCAGCGCACCCGTTCTTCGGTAAGCTCACCTTCATCCGCGTGTACTCCGGTACCGCTGAGCCGGGCGAGCAGGTCCTGAACTCCACCAAGGACCGCAAGGAGCGCGTGGGCAAGATGTTCCAGATGCACGCCAACAAGGAGAACCCTGTTGAGAAGGCACACGCTGGTAACATCTACGCCTTCATTGGCCTGAAGGAGACCACCACTGGTGACACTCTCTGTAACGCCAATGACCCGATCATCCTCGAGTCCATGGACTTCCCGGATCCCGTGATCCAGGTGGCCATCGAGCCGAAGTCCAAGGCCGACCAGGAGAAGCTGGGTACCGCTATCCAGAAGCTGGCCGAAGAGGACCCGACCTTCACCGTGAACCTGGACGAGGAGTCCGGCCAGACCGTCATCGGCGGTATGGGCGAGCTGCACCTCGACGTTCTGGTTGACCGCATGAAGCGCGAGTTCAAGGTTGAGGCCAACGTGGGTGCCCCGCAGGTGGCGTACCGCGAGACCATCCGCAAGCCCGTGGAGAAGCTCGAGTACACCCACAAGAAGCAGACCGGTGGTTCCGGTCAGTTCGCGAAGGTCATCATCTCCATCGAGCCCTACGCACCCGATGCAGAGGAGCTCGAAGAGGGCGAGTCCGCAACCTACGCATTCGACAACCAAGTCACTGGTGGCCGCATCCCGAAGGAGTACATCCCCTCCGTGGACGCCGGTATCCAGGACGCTATGCAGTACGGCTTCCTCGCTGGCTTCCCGCTGGTGAACATCAAGGCCACCCTGCTCGACGGCCAGTACCACGAGGTTGACTCCTCTGAGATGGCCTTCAAGCTCGCCGGTTCCCAGGCGCTGAAGGAAGCTGTTGCCAAGGCAAAGCCGGCACTGCTCGAGCCGCTGATGGCCGTCGAGGTCATCACCCCCGAGGAGTACATGGGCGAGGTTATTGGCGATATCAACTCCCGCCGTGGCCAGGTTCAGTCCATGGACGACCGCTCCGGCGCGAAGGTTGTCAAGGCCCTCGTTCCGCTGTCTCAGATGTTCGGTTACGTCGGTGACCTGCGTTCGAAGACTCAGGGTCGTGCTAACTACACGATGATCTTCGATTCCTACGCAGAGGTTCCCACCAACGTGGCGCAGGACATCATCGCCGAGCGCACCGGCGCCTAAGCTCCGGCCGTGCCCTGGTTTCCAGCGAGGTTTTTGCCAGACCTAGCCGGGAACTGCGGGTAACGGCCCGCTGAGCGGGCACACTCTCCATGAGAGAGACCCGTTGAGCAGGCCGTTACCTGCGTTGGCCCGCACGCACCCATATCCTTATCCATCAGGGACGAAGGACGATGGTGGCGATGGGCCGGAATGGAAGTGAGGATGGTTTGAAATCTGCCATCACCACACCTATTATCATGTAACTGGCAATAAATGACCCGCTATATCTTCCTAAGTGAGATGCAACCGCATTGAGCCTAAGGGGAAATAGCAAACAACTTGTGGCTGCGAGAGTCGTAGCCACCGCGAAGTCCAGGAGGACACAGAAGTGGCAAAGGCTAAGTTCGAGCGTAACAAGCCGCACGTAAACATCGGTACTATCGGTCACGTCGACCACGGTAAGACCACCACCACCGCAGCTATCACCAAGGTTCTGGCAGAGAAGTTCCCGGACCTGAACGAGGCTTCCGCTTTCGAGGCGATTGACAACGCCCCCGAGGAGCGCGAGCGCGGTATTACCATTAACGTTTCTCACGTTGAGTACGAGACCGAGAAGCGCCACTACGCACACGTGGACGCCCCGGGCCACGCCGACTACATCAAGAACATGATTACCGGCGCTGCTCAGATGGACGGCGCAATCCTCGTGGTTGCCGCTACCGACGGCCCCATGCCGCAGACCCGTGAGCACGTGCTGCTCGCTCGCCAGGTTGGCGTGCCCTCCATCCTCGTTGCACTGAACAAGTGCGACATGGTGGATGACGAGGAAATCGTCGAGCTCGTCGAGATGGAGGTCCGCGAGCTGCTGGCCGACCAGGAGTACGACGAGGAAGCTCCGATCGTTCACATCTCCGCTCTGAAGGCTCTCGAGGGCGACCAGAAGTGGGTTGACTCCGTTGCTGAGCTCATGCAGGCTTGCGATGACTTCATCCCGGATCCGGTCCGCGAGACCGACAAGCCCTTCTTGATGCCGATCGAGGACATCTTCACCATCACCGGCCGCGGCACCGTGGTTACCGGTCGTGTGGAGCGCGGCAAGCTCGAGGTCAACGACGAGGTCGAGATCCTGGGTATCCGCGAGAAGTCCCAGAAGACCACCGTCACCGGTATCGAGATGTTCCGCAAGATGATGGACTACACCGAGGCTGGCGACAACTGTGGTCTGCTTCTGCGTGGTACCAAGCGCGAGGACGTCGAGCGTGGCCAGATTGTGGCCAAGCCGGGCGCCTACACCCCCCACACCCAGTTCGAGGGTTCCGTCTACGTCCTGTCCAAGGACGAGGGCGGCCGCCACACCCCGTTCTTCGACAACTACCGTCCGCAGTTCTACTTCCGCACCACCGACGTTACCGGTGTCGTGAAGCTTCCCGACGGTGTCGAGATGGTTATGCCTGGCGACAACGTTGACATGTCCGTCGAGCTGATCCAGCCCGTCGCCATGGACGAGGGTCTGCGCTTCGCTATCCGTGAGGGTGGCCGCACCGTGGGCGCTGGTCGCGTTACCAAGATCATCAAGTAATGATCTTCACGTCCTAGCCAGCACTTAGCTGCTCGCTAGAGCGAACTCATCCCCCTAGGTTCTCCTAGGGGGATTTTTCATGCCCGTCTGCCGCCGCTCGCGCAAGTGCAGCCCAGCGAAAGCTCCGCCTGCCCCGCTCACCACCCTGTGGTACGCTGTCAGTTTGGCCGCGGCTAAAGGGATAGCCAAGCAAGCCCATGCAGCCGCCACGGGGTACCTCAACGCCGCTGAGCGGCTACTGGCGGTTCCGCAAGGTCACCACGAGAGAGAAATACGCGGAGTGTGTGGCCTACCCGGACATGTGGAGCGGACCGGACGAGGCCCACCCCATCGGGCTACCCAGCGCAGAGAGGCAGCCTCACTGCGTGCACTGTGACGCTAGGGGAGTGCGCACCGAACGTGCGGGCCGCCGCGGCTGCGGTGTGCGGGGCAGAGACGCAGCAGCGCCCCTGCTCGCCGTAGCGAGAGGGGCGCTGCTGGTCCAATGAGCTGTCGAGGAACCCCAATGGCTCCTAGACGGTGCTATTGGTGGAGATGCGGCGCTGATTCGGCAACATCTCCAGGATGTAGCGAATCGCGATCTTGGTTTCCGGCAGGGCCTCGTCGAGGCTGTGGCGGATGGAGTCGAGCTCCGGGAGGAGGCCGCTGTGTAGCGAGGCCGGCTTCGCCAGAATCGTGAACTGCATGGTGGGCTCGGAGCGATCGACGTACACCTTGGTGCGGACGCGCTCCACGCCGTCGATGGTCTCGATGGAGTCTGCGGCGGCATCGGCGAGGTCAGCGACCTCGACACTAATGCGCCCGTGCAGATCCTCGGTACCGCCGAGTCCCGTGCCGGCAGCCTCCACCGAATCCCGGGAGGCGGTGCCTCGGGAGAAACGATGGGTGCGCAGGTTGGCGATGATCAGCGGCAATCCGATGAGGACGGCCACGGCGATGGTTACGGCTAGACCGATGATCCAGCCGCTGCCCTCCACGGCGTCGGGCCAATTGGGGATGTCAAGCCATGCGAAGATGTCTTGGGCCCACTGGGCGTCGAAAAGCGTACCAATAAACGGGGCAGCGAAGGCGCCGAGGAGCAGAGCTACGAGGAACACCACGAGACGGTCAATAAAAGAAAGGCGGGTAGTCATCTAGCTTTCCTTTCCGTCGTTGTGAGTGGTGATCTTCAGCTTCATGGACGAGGAGAGTGCATGAACGTGCTTCTCCTCTTCCGCGCGCAACTTGTCCAGCATGGCTTCGTCGGCGAAGTCAGTCTGTACCTGCACGCCCGCCTTCTTCTTCCGCACAGTGCTCTCCGCGGCGCGCACCCCAGGAATGCTGAGGGCGGTGGCGGTGAGCAGGCGGGCGAAGTCCACGCGACGAATATGCAGGGTGGTATCACCGTAGCTGTATTCGAGGTGCGTGGTGGAGCGCGGTTTGAATGCGATAAACAGCAGGATCAGGGCAAGCGCGGCGCACGCCCCGGCGACTGCAAACATCCACGTGGCCCACTGATCGACATCGCGCAGATAATTCAGCACGGGTTCGATCCAGCTGCTCTGGTTGGTATCGGAGAGCAGGACCCAAAGTTCCCGGCCGGCGATAGCGCCGGCGGCGACGAGGAGCAGGCCGATGAAGATCGCTACTCCGCGGGCTGCGGGTTGTGCTTTCATCGTGCGGACCTCCTCTTCTGGGGTGTGGGCTGGTAGACCGCACTGGGATTAACCACAGGACGGATGGTGGGTTTTTGCGGGTTACGACGTGGCTCGATGAGACGCGGACGCTTCGGCGCGCTCGGGCGGAAAGGCTCGATCGGCTTCGGCGCACGCACCTCCACCACGGGCACGCGGCGGGCCCGCACTGGGGTGAGTGCTGGGCGCTCCGGGGCGCTGGGGTGGTAGGGCTCGGTCGGCTGCGGGCGCTGCGCCGGACGCACGGGCACCGTGTTCACTCGCACGGGAGTGATTTCGGGGCGCGGGCGGACACGGGGCGAGTGCGGGGTGGCGCGTTTCGGCGCCTGCACCGGCACCGCCGTGATGCTCTTGGGAGCTTGCACCACGATCGGCTCTTGGCGCTGCGGCGCGCGTACCGGACGTGGTTCGGCGCTGCGATTGACCTTAATGGGCTGAAGCGGGGAACGCTCAGCTACCTCGATTTCAGCGAGCGCAGCACTCTGCTTATCGACGCTCACCTCGCGGCCTTTTACGCCGGGGTAATAGTCAGCGGTGGTGATGGCGGTGAGCTGCTCGGGGCGGCGATTCACCAGCTCCACGGGGGTGGGGATGGGATCGTAGTGGCGTAGCTCCTCGAGAGAGAGTCGCTGTTCGCCACGGACCACGGTGCCAACAACCACGGAGACTGATTCACACTCGTAGTCGAGATAGGTCTTCACCGCGCCGGCGATAGCGCGGCGGGCCATCTCTGCCACAGAGGTCACTGGGGCAGGGAAGGAGCAGGCGATGAAGGCCTCCACAGAGACGGTGCGGTACTCGTTGTCCACGAGGGCGTCGATACGCGGGAAGCTGCGGCGGCCAAGCCGCTCGAGCTTCACTGTGCCGGGGACAGCGTTCAGCGCTTCGAGGATGATCGTGCGAGTGACGCGTTCGTCGATGCTGGTGCGGCCGCGGCCATCAGTAGTACTGGGGGCCGTCACGTGCTATCCCCTTCCGCGATTGTTCACGGAGTCGAATGCGCGTCGCAGGTCGATCTCGCCACCGAAGTGGGCCCCGAGGACGCCGCCGAGGGTGCCCAGCGCGAGCGCAAGGAAGAAACCGCCGAAGCCGCCGAAAATGCCAGCGAAGGCAAGCGCGAGGCCAATGACGATTCCGAGTTCAAATTTACTCATGGAATGTGTCCTTGAAGTCTAGAAATGATGTGGGGTTCACGCCCTGGGAAGGGGTGAACCCGCTACGCGGCGACGTCGGCGATGGTGACATCGATAGCGCCAGAAACATAAGGGGATGCAACCTCGCGGCACCGTTGTGCCACGCCCTGTAGGTCAGAGAGGGCATCCTGGGTGACCACGAGATGGATCTCCAGTCGCTGGTCGCCATTATCGGACGTGCGCTGAGCCAAACCCGGGTAACGAACACCGGGATAGAGAAGCGCAATCTGCCCGTATCGCCCGGAGTGGAGGGAGTCAACCCCGTCCACTCCGAGGAGAGCATCGCTCAGTTCTGCCGCGTGTGTCTGGTCAAGACGATGCGGTGTATGAGACATATGGTTATGAACGCTGATGAGGCTGTTCGCAGTCGCGTTTAGTTGACGCGAGGAGCGGCGGACTCTTCCTCGTCCTCGTTCTCGTCCTTAGGGAGGTTGACGTCGTGAACCACAACGTTGACCTCGGTGACCTTCAGGCCGGTCATGGACTCGATAGCGTCGATAACGTTCTGGCGGATAGCCTCAGCCAGCTCGTGGATGGCTACGCCGTACTCGGCGATGATGGCGACGTCGGCAGCAGCCTCGGTCTCGCCAACCTCAACGTCCACACCCTGGCGCACGTCGGTGCCAGCGTTGAAGGAGTCGCGCAGAGCGCCAACCATACGAGCAGCGCCGCCGCCTAGGTCGTGCACACCGGAGACCTCGCGGGCAGCGATGCCAGCGATCTTTGCAACCACGACGTCGTCGATGCTGGTGCGGCCGCGCTGGGTGTCCAAAACGGAATCGTTCTTGACGTCGATGTCGGTGCCGGTCTTCTTCTCGTTCTCAGCCATGAGAAATTCTCCTTTGTATAAAGTATCGAAAATTCTGCGCCGGACCCATTCTCACCAGAGAACTAATCCTTAGGTGAGACGGCCCAGTATGCAGGGCCGAAGGTGTTCGGCGATCGTGCGGTCTTAATAGTTGAGGCCGCCCTCGCCATCTTAGACCTAACCTGCTGGTTTGGCACCCTTCGCTAGGTATCAGTTCAGTAACGAAGAAAAATAGGAGAAAAAGAACGCCATTTACACCTCATATCGCTATTCTTCAATGTTCTTAGTGGAATTCTCTGCGGGTAAGCCGCATCCGGACGACACGGGATAAACACGAGGAAACCCCCGACCATCGCAGGGATGATCGGGGGTGAGGTGCGCAGTCGCGCGGCGCTATTTAGCCGAAGAGCGGGAAATGGCTCGGGTCCGAGAAGGAATTGACGAGCAGGATGGTGCCGCCGGACAGGGCGCCAATGACGTGGCGCTTTCCGTCCGCGCCGGCCACGTGCAGCGGGCCGCCGGAGTCGCCCTGGATGGTGGGCACAATGGCCACCACGGTGGAGGACTCCGGATCGGAGTAGACGATCACGCCACAGGTGCGACCCAAGGAGCCACCTTCCTGGCAGGCGGTACGGCCGACGAGATCGGGAGTGATGGCCTGCGGCTCGCCGAGCTCCCACGGGGAGTTCCATGCATCGTAGAAGGGATTGCCCTTGACCAGCTCGCTCAGGATGGGGCGGTGGTGCGAATAGGAGTGGATGGTGGTGGCGTCATAGTCCACGCCAGCGGCGAGCGGGAATACCGCCACGTCTTGTACCTGCGGGGGAAGAAGCTCGTTATTGTGGCCGTAGAAGGTCTTGAGTTCAGCCAATTCGGTGCCGGTGGCGAGCACCTGGTCATCGCCGGCAGAGCGCACGGAGACGACATCGGCTTCTTCGAAGCAGTGGCCAGCAGTGACGCCCCAGGCGCGGCCAGTGTTGTCGTGGCGGATATCGGTGAGGGTGCAGCCATAGGTGCTGCCATCGGCGGTGTCCATCAAAATAGAATCACCGGAGTGGGTGGTGGCGCTGGCAGTGGGGGCGAAAACGGCGGCTGCGGCCATGATGCCGGCGGCAACGGTGGCGAAAAGGGAGGAAGGCTTCATTAATCTCATTCTGTTCGTGACGTGATGGGGAGAGGGGGTCTCTCACCCTAATCTATACCCGTACCTGTGAGCTGGGGCTCGCAGGTACGGGGCGCCGTGTCGGGCGACCACGTCTCGAGGGGGCGTGGGGTGGCGTCGCCCTGGGGTCTCTGCAGACACGGCGCGAAAAGAGGTAGACGGTCGCACGCCGCGATGTACACGGGACATAAGCTGAAACGCGCGCGGGGTGTGAAGCGTTACATCGCCCGGTGTCCGTAGCTTCTAGGGCAGGGACTAACGGTGCGGGGAGGGCGGCGTCGATAAGCGTGCCGCGGAGCGGAAAATCGGCAACTACTTGCGCTTATCGGGAGCTCTGTGTTTTAATACTTGAGTTGCCTTAACACGGCGGCGCCTCAAAACTGCCCTCTATCAGGGTGGATAGGGGTTGGCCGGCGCTGGTAGGGCAAGCATGAACCACCTTCTGTCGCATCTTCGGATGCGGCCGTAGAGATGGGGTCCGCGCACAAGGTTGCGTGGAGACCGGATCGCGAAGAAGGGGCATGGTAAGTAAACAGCGGCAGTATGGAAACCGGATGAACAATCCCTTCCAGCTTGGATAACTACGGTCATCGTCTCGCTCTCATCCAGTGTGAACTAGGGGGAAGCGGAACTAGCACGTAGGGATACAAAGCACTGGGCGTGATGTTTACATCATGCACCCAACTTTCTTTCCTACTTTGTGAGAAACCGACAAGTAACACTGGCGTTGCGACCAGCCCCAACTGACCGGCCGGACAACGTTATAGAGAACATGAAAGCGATTCCCACCACTCGAATTCGATGTGGGACAAGCGAGGAAGAGGATTAGCGTGGCGGGACAAAAAATCCGCATTCGGCTCAAGGCCTATGACCATGAGGCGATCGATGCGTCTGCACGCAAGATCGTGGAGACGGTCACCCGCACAGGCGCCCGTGTTGTCGGCCCTGTGCCACTGCCCACTGAAAAGAACGTGTACGCCGTTATTCGTTCTCCCCATAAGTACAAGGACTCTCGCGAGCACTTCGAGATGCGCACGCATAAGCGCCTGATCGATATCCTCGACCCGACGCCGAAGACGGTTGATGCCCTCATGCGCATCGATCTGCCGGCCAGCGTCGACGTGAACATTCAGTGATCGACGAAACTTTTTGGCACGGAGAATAGATAATGAGTGAACAAGAGATCAAGGGCATTCTGGGTACCAAGCTCGGCATGACCCAGGTCTTCGACGAGGAGAACCGCGTTGTACCGGTGACCGTCGTCGAGGCTGGGCCCTGTGTGGTTACCCAGATCCGAACCGTTGAAACCGATGGCTACAACGCCATCCAGATCGCCTATGGCGACATCGACCCTCGCAAGGTGAACAAGCCTGGCGCTGGTCACTTCAAGAAAGCTGGCGTTACCCCTCGCCGCCACCTCACCGAGATTCGTCTCGACGATGTGAGCGGATATGAGGTCGGCCAGGACGTGACCGTGGAGATCTTCGAAGGCATTGACTTCGTGGATGTCACCGGCACCTCCAAGGGCCACGGCTTCGCCGGCGGTATGAAGCGTCACGGCTTTGCTGGCCAGGGCGCAGCCCACGGTAACCAGGCCGCTCACCGCCGCGTCGGTGGCATTGGCGCCTGCGCTACCCCGGGTCGCGTTTTCAAGGGCAAGCGTATGGCTGGACGCATGGGTAACAACCGCGTCACCACCCAGAACCTGAAGGTTCAGAAGATCGACGCCGATTCCAATCTGTTGCTCATCAAGGGTGCTATCCCTGGTGTACGCGGTGGAATCGTAACCGTTAAGACCGCAGTGAAGGGCGGTGCACACGCATGACCAATCTCAAGCTTGACGTCCACACCGCTGACGGTGGCACCGACGGCCAGGTTGAGCTGCCCGCATCCATTTTCGACCAGGACGCCAGCATTGCGCTGATGCACCAGGTTGTGAATGCACAGCTCTCCGCCAAGCGTCAGGGCACTCACTCCACCAAGACCCGCGGCGAAGTCCGCGGCGGTGGTAAGAAGCCGTGGCGCCAGAAGGGCACCGGCCGTGCTCGCCAGGGTTCCATCCGTGCTCCGCACTGGACCGGTGGCGGCATTGTCCACGGCCCCAAGCCGCGTAACTACGCTCAGCGCACCCCGAAGAAGATGATCGCCGCCGCTCTGCGTGGCGCTCTCTCTGACCGCGCTCGTCACGACCGCATTCACGTGGTCTCCGAGCTCGTGCCGGGCCAGGTGCCTTCCACTAAGAAGGCCAAGGGCTTCCTCGAGCGTCTCACCGACCGTCGTCAGATTCTGGTTGTCGTGACTCGCGAGGACATCACCGCGCGCAAGTCCGTCAACAACCTGCCGCACGTTCGTACCCTCGTCGCCGATCAGCTCAACACCTACGATGTGTTGTACTCCGACGACGTCGTGTTCTCGGTCGAGGCACTGAACGCCTTCGTGACCCGCGCACAGCGCGTCGAGAAGGAGGAGAAGTAATGGCTAAGATCGCCAATCCCCGCGACATCATCATCGCTCCGGTTGTCTCCGAGAAGTCGTATGAGTTGATGGAGCAGAACACCTACACCTTCCTGGTGGACCCCCGCGCCAACAAGCGCGCTATTGGTCACGCCATCGAGGAGATCTTCGGTGTCAAGGTGGCTCGCGTCAACACCGCCAACCGTGAGGGCAAGCGCAAGCGCACCCGCACCGGCGGCTACGGCCAGCGCAAGGCAACCAAGCGCGCCTACGTGACTCTGCGCGAAGGCAGCGACGCAATCGACATCTTCGGCGGTTCGGCCGCGTAACCCGCGAGTCGAGACATTAAGGACTGAGAAAGTATGGCTATTCGTAAGTACAAGCCGACTACGCCGGGTCGCCGTCAGAGCTCTGTCTCCCAGTTCGAGGAAATCACTCGTTCCACCCCGGAGAAGTCTCTGCTGCGCCCGCTGAGCAAGACCGGTGGCCGTAACGTACACGGTCACATCACCGTTCGCCACAAGGGCGGCGGACACAAGCGTCGTTACCGCGTGATTGATTTCCGCCGTAACGACAAGGACGGTATTCCGGCCAAGGTCGCTCACATCGAGTACGACCCGAACCGTACCGCCAACATCGCTCTGCTTCACTACGCCGATGGCGAGAAGCGCTACATCGTGGCGCCGAAGAACCTGAAGCAGCACGCGATCGTTGAATCCGGCCCCAATGCTGATATCAAGCCCGGCAACAACCTGCCGCTGCGCAACATCCCGACCGGTACCACCATTCACTGCGTGGAACTGAAGCCGGGTGCTGGTGCCAAGCTGGCTCGTTCCGCTGGTGCCTCGATCCAGCTGCTCGGTAAGGAAGGAAAGTACGCCGTGCTGCGTATGCCCTCCTCCGAGATCCGCCGCGTGGATGTGCGCTGCCGCGCCACCATCGGCGAGGTCGGAAACCAGGATCAGATCAACATCCGCTGGGGCAAGGCTGGCCGTATGCGCTGGAAGGGCGTACGTCCTACCGTCCGCGGTGTCGTGATGAACCCGGTTGACCACCCGCACGGTGGTGGTGAAGGCCGCACCTCTGGTGGTCGCCACCCTGTGTCGCCTTGGGGTAAGAAGGAAGTTCGTACCCGCAAGCCGAACCGTTACAGCAACGACATGATCGTTCGCCGTCGTCGTTCCAACAAGAAGCGTTAAGAGGAGGGAATTTAGATGCCACGTAGCCTCAAGAAGGGCCCGTTCGTCGATGAGCACCTCCTCAACAAGGTGGATGTTCAGAACGAAAACGGTACCAAGAAGGTAATCAAGACCTGGTCTCGTCGTTCCACCATTCTTCCCGATTTCATCGGTCACACCTTCGCCGTCCATGACGGTCGCAAGCACGTGCCGGTGTTCGTGGATGATTCCATGGTGGGCCACAAGCTAGGCGAGTTCGCACCGACCAAGACCTTCAAGGGTCACGTCAAGGATGACAAGAAGGGACGTAGGTAAGCGATGAGTGACCAAATCACTACCGCCCGCGCTACCGCGCGCTTCGTCCGGGTCTCCCCGATGAAGGCACGTCGTGTCGTGGACCTGGTCCGCGGCAAGTCCGTGTCCGAAGCACTCGCGATCCTGAAGTACGCCCCCCAGGGCGCTTCCGATCCGGTCGCGAAGGTCGTTGCTTCCGCTGCGGCTAACGCAGAAAACAACTTCGGTCTGGACCCGAAGACCCTGGTTATCTCCCAGGCATGGGCAGACGAAGGCCCGACCATGCGCCGGATCCGTCCGCGCGCCCAGGGTCGTGCTTTCCAAGTTCGCAAGCGCACCAGCCACATCACCGTGGTTGTCGAGAGCCAGAAGGAAGGTGCCTAAGCATGGGCCAGAAAATCCATCCCCACGGCCTCCGGCTGGGTATCACTTCTGACTGGAAGTCCCACTGGTACGCCGACAAGAACTATGCAGACTACCTCGCTGAGGACATCAAGATCCGCGAGTTCCTCTCCAAGGGTCTTGACCGCGCTGGTATCGCCGATGTTGTCATCGAGCGCACCCGCGATCGCGTCCGCGTCGACATTCACACCGCCCGCCCGGGCATCGTGATCGGCCGTCGTGGTTCCGAGGCCGACCGCATCCGCGGCCAGCTGGAGAAGCTGACCGGCAAGCAGGTCGCCCTCAACATCCTCGAGGTTAAGAACATCGACGCTAACGCTCAGCTGGTGGCTCAGTCCATCGCCGAGCAGCTCGCTAACCGCGTTGCTTTCCGTCGTGCTATGCGCAAGGCCATCCAGTCCGCGATGCGCCAGCCGCACGTCAAGGGCATCAAGGTGCAGTGCGCCGGTCGTCTCGGCGGTGCCGAGATGTCCCGCACCGAGCGCTACCACGAGGGTCGCGTTCCGCTGCACACCCTGCGCGCCGAGATCGACTATGGCACCTACGAGGCCCACACCACCTTCGGCCGCATCGGCGTGAAGGTGTGGATCTACAAGGGTGACGTCGTCGGTGGCAAGCGCGAGTCCGAGCTCAACGCACCGCAGGCCCGTCGCGGCCGCGGCGACCGTCGCGAGCGTCCGCGCCGCGGTGGCCAGCGCCGTCAGCGCGCAGAGAAGAAGGAGGGCTAAACCTCATGCTTATTCCCAAGCGCGTGAAGTACCGTCGCCAGCACCGCCCGCACCGTCGCGGTATGGCCAAGGGCGGCACTCGCGTAACCTTCGGTGACTACGGAATCCAGGCTCTCGAGCCGGCCTACGTCACCAACCGTCAGATTGAGGCCGCACGTATTGCCATCAACCGCCACGTCAAGCGTGGTGGCAAGGTGTGGATCAACATCTTCCCGGATCGCCCCCTGACCCAGAAGCCGCTCGGCGTGCGTATGGGTTCCGGTAAGGGCCCCGTGGAGAAGTGGGTCGCCAACGTGAAGCCGGGTCGCATCCTCTTCGAGATGAGCTACCCGAACGAGGCAGTTGCCCTGGAGGCACTGCGTCGCGCTGGTCAAAAACTGCCCATGAAGTTCCGCATCGTTAGGAAGGAGGACCAGTTCTAATGGCTACCGGTACCCCTGCACACGAATTGCGTGAGCTTTCCGCAGAAGAACTGACCACCAAGCTGAACGAGGCCAAGGAAGAGCTGTTCAACCTGCGCTTCCAGTTGGCTACCGGTCAGCTGACCAACAACCGCCGCCTGCGCACGGTCAAGCGCGACATCGCCCGCATTTACACGGTTATCCGCGAGCGTGAGCTGGGCCTGTCCGTGGTTCCGGGAGCTGAGGCTTAACAATGAGTGAGGCAAACGTGAACAAGAAGGAAAAGGGCGCTCAGAAGGTCCGTCTCGGCTACGTGGTTTCTGACAAGATGCAGAAGACCATCGTGGTGGAGCTCGAGGACCGCAAGCAGCACGCCCTCTACGGCAAGACCATCCGCACCAACTCCAAGGTGAAGGCACACGATGAGAACGAGACCGCCGGCATCGGCGACCGCGTCCGCATCGAAGAATGCCGCCCGCTGTCCAAGGACAAGCACTACCGTCTCGTCGAGATCGTCGAGAAGGCCCGCTAAACCTGTAGCGGCATAAGAAAAACCGGCCCCGCCCATGAGGTGGTGGCCGGTTTTTTGCGCTTATCGACGCCGCCTCCCCGGACGCTGCACCGAATCTCCCCAGCTCCCCACGTGCCGCACGCCTCCTCCGTGCCGCGCGCGATTAGCGTAACCTAAGCACACAATGCACTCGCCCCGTGGGTGAATCTGAAAAGTGATTATTGCCACGTGGGCGATGTGTGTGTGGTGTACTGCCTCCCCATACTGAACAGCACAGCCCGCAGCATGGTGGGCCCTACGTGCTAGGAGGCGCAATGCTAGAGAACTTTATCAATAATCGTTTCGTGCCAGCGGAGACCTCCGAGGCTTTCGACCTCATCAGTCCCGTGACGGAGGAGGTGCTCGGACAGTCCCCGATTTCAGGCCAGCAGGATATTGATGCTGCGGTCGCCGCGGCCGACGCGGCCTTTAGCCAGTGGAGCCGCACCACCCCCAGCGAGCGGCAACGCTACCTGCTGCAGATCGCCGACGCTATCGAGGAGAACTCTCGCCACTTGGCCGAGGTGCAATCCCGCGAAACCGGCCAGCTCATTCACATGATCGAGGCCGAAGAGTGCCAGGTCGGCGCCGACCAGGTCCGCTTTTTCGCCGGCGCCGCCCGGACGCTGTCGGGGGTGGCGCAAAGCGAGTACATGGAGGGACACACCTCCTCGATCCGCCGCGAGCCGCTGGGCGTGGTGGCGCAGGTAGCGCCATGGAACTACCCGCTCATGATGGGACTGTGGAAGATCATTCCCGCCATCGCTGCCGGCAATACGGTGGTATTTAAGCCGAGCGATACGACGCCCTCTTCCACTCTGGCCCTCGCTAAGCTCCTGGCAGATATTCTGCCGGATGGTGTCGTCAATATCGTTCTCGGCGATGCCTCCACCGGCGCGGCTTTGGTGGCGCACCCGACGGTGCGGATGTGTGCGATCACCGGCTCGGTTCCGGCCGGGCGCGCCGTGGGGCGCAGCGCCGGTGAGAACCTCAAGCGCTCGCACCTTGAGCTGGGCGGCAAGGCCCCCGTGATCGTCTGTGCTGATGCCGATCTCGCCGCTGCTGCCGAAGGCATCGCGCAGGCTGGCTTCTTCAACGGCGGCCAGGATTGCACTGCCGCCACCCGGGTGCTGGTGGAGGCGAGTGTGGAGGAAGAATTCACGTCCTTGCTGGTGGAGCAGGCCGAGAAGTTGCGGCCGGGCGCACCGGAGGACACCGAGGCCTTCTATGGCGCGCTCAACAATCCCCGCCATTTCGAGAAAGTACTGGGTGTGCTCAACGACCTTCCCGAGCACGCCCACATCGCCACCGGCGGGGAGCGCGTGGGCAGCGCGGGGTTCTATCTGGCCCCCACCGTGATTACGGGGTTGCGGCAATCGGATCGAGCTATCCAGGAGGAGAGCTTCGGGCCGATTCTCACGGTGCAGCCCTTCGCCGATATCGATGAGGCGCTCACCTTGGCCAATGACGTCTCCTATGGTCTGGCCTCCAGCATCTGGACGAGCGATGTGCGGGTCTCGGATCGCGCCAGCCGCGAGCTGGACTTCGGATGTGTCTGGATCAACTGCCATATCCCGCTGGTGGCAGAAATGCCCCATGGCGGCTTCAAGGACTCCGGCTATGGCAAGGACCTCTCCCTCTACGGCTTGGAGGAATACACCCGTATCAAGCACGTCATGAGCGCCCACTAGCGGCTCATCCCCGCGGCGAGTGAGGCCGCATCCACGGGCTGTATCCACGGCCCTTATTACTACGGGCGTTGTCACGTCCCCCTGCATTATCGAAGGAGTTTTATCATGTCTGAGCACCGCACTGTCGATGTTGCGATCATTGGCGCCGGTCCCGCCGGCTTGTCCGCCGCGCATCGTCTCACCGAGGCCGGCCACAGCGTGGCCGTTCTCGAGGCCCGCGACCGAGTGGGCGGGCGCACCCGCTCTGATGTCATGGATGGCGGCTGGTTCGAGATCGGCGGCCAGTGGGTGTCGCCGGATCAAACCGAGCTGCTCGCCACCCTCGATGAACTCGGTTTGGAGACGTTTCAACGCTACCGCGAGGGCGAGTCCATCTACCTCGGCCCCGATGGCGAGGTGAAGCGCTATACCGGCGAAATATTCCCGTGCGCCGAATCCACGCAGCGCGAGATCCTCCGCCTTATCGCGCTGATGGATGAGCATGTCTCCGACATGGATCCGGCCCGGCCGTGGGAGCATCCGCGCGCCGAGGAGTGGGACAATGTGACATTCCAGCACTGGCTGGAGCAGCAGTCCGATGATGACGAGGCGCGCAAGAACATCGGCCTCTTCATTGCCGGCGGCATGCTCACCAAACCGGCTCACACCTTCTCCGCGCTGCAGGCGCTGCACATGGCCGCCTCGGCGGGATCATTCAGCAATTTGGTGGATGAGGACTTCATTCTCGATGCCCGCGTGGTGGGCGGTATGCAGAAGGTGTCTCTCACCCTCGCCGAGCGGATTGGCTCGGAAAATATCCTGCTCGGCACCCCGGTGCGCACCATCGAGCGCAGTGATGAGGGCGTGGTGGTCTACGGCGATAACGACACCGTGGTGGAGGCTTCCTATGCCATTCTTGCGATCCCGCCGAATCTTTACAATCGCATCTCCTATGTGCCGGAGATGCCCCGCACCCAGCACATCATGCACCAGCACCAGTCCATGGGTCTGGTGATTAAGGTGCACGCCACCTACGCCACTCCCTTCTGGCGCGACAAGGGGCTATCGGGTACCTGTTTCTCCTCGGAGCACCTGGTGCAGGAGATCTACGACAACACCAATTACGGCGATTCCCGCGGCACCCTCGTGGGCTTCATCATCGATACCCGCGCGGAGGAGATGTTCGCGCTGCCCGAGGAGGAGCGTAAGCGCACCATCCTCGACGCCATGGCTGTGATGCTCGGAGAGGAGGCCCGCGAGCCTGAGTCCTTCTACCTCTCCGATTGGGGCGCCGAGGAATGGACCCGCGGCGCCTATGCCTGCTCCTACGATATGGGTGGGCTCTTTCGCTGGGGGAAGTACAACGAGGAACCAGTCGGGCGCATGTACTTCGCCTGCTCGGATATTGCCGGCGCGGGCTACCAGCACGTTGATGGCGCGATCCGCATGGGGCATAAGGTTGCGGCCACCCTTCACGATCTGCTCGAGGAGTGATCATGCGATGTGTAGTCGGCTATGAAGCCACCCCGCAAGGGCTCGACGCCCTGAACTTGGGCATTGATGTGGCCCAGTCCCTCGATGCCGAGCTCACCATCGTGCTCGTCTTGCGCCGCCACGATGTGTTTAGCCACGAATACCCGCCCACCGGCGATGCTCACGACATTCTGCTCAACCAAGGGTTCCGCTGGCTGAAAGAAGCGCTCTCCCTCGTGCCCGAGGACGTGCGCATCTGCGCCCGTATCTACTCGGGGGCCACGACTGCCGAAGGTCTCAGCCGTGCCGCCGAGGAACTCGAGGCGGATTTGCTGTGCGTGGGCGGGGCGTCCTCCAGCCCGCTGAAGCGGCACAAGTTGGGAACCGTGGCCACGGACTTGCTCTTCGGTTCGCCGGTGCCGGTGGCCTTGGCGCCGCGGGGCTATCGCCGCCACCCGCTCCGCCGCATTACCTGTGCGGTGGGTACCCGCCCCGGGTCGGGCAGTCTCGTCGAAACAGGGCTGCTCACGGCGCGCCGGGCAGAGGTGCCGCTGCGACTACTGGCGCTGCTGGGGGTCAATCACGATGAGGCCCGAGAGTCCTTCGCCCAGGAGAACGCCCAACGGGTACTCGATGATGCGCGGGTGACCCTCGGCATCGCCACTCGCGCGGTGCCGGTAGCGATCGAGATGGGCAAGAGCAGCGAGATCACCAGCGCGGTGAACACCGTGGAGTGGCGCGAGGGGGATCTACTGTGTGTGGGCTCCTCGCGAGTGGAGCAATCCCGCTCCGTCTTCGCCGGCTCCATCACCATGCGCATCCTCAAGCACCTGACGGTGCCGATGGTCATTGTGCCTCGCGGCCATTGCGTGCGCTTTGCGGTGGAGGAGGGGAGGACATCATGAGCGAGACCCCCTCTTTGTCCGTATCCAAGGGGCTGAGCTCCGGCACCGTCGGCATCGTCGGCGCTGCGGTGATTGGTATCTCCTGTATTGCCCCGGCTTATACCCTCTCGGGTGCGTTGGGCCCCACCGCCAGTGAGGTCGGCGAACACATGCCGGCTGTGCTCTTGGTGGGGTTTGTGCCCATGCTTTTGGTGGCCATCGGCTATCGCCAGCTCAATGAATCGATGCCGGACTCGGGAACGACGTTCACCTGGGCCACCCGCGCCTTCGGCCCGGTCATCGGCTGGCTGGGTGGTTGGGGATTATTGGCCGCCACCATCTTGGTGCTGTCCAACCTCGCGGGTATTGCGGTGGACTTCTTCTACCTGCTGCTATCGCAGGTATTTCTCCGCCCCGAATTGGCGGCGCTAAAAGATAATGTGCTGGTCAATATTCTCACCTGTTTGGTGTTTATCGTTATCGCTTCTGCCATCTCCTATCGCGGTCTCGATACCACCAAGACCATCCAGTATGTGCTGGTGGCCGTGCAGATCGGGGTGCTGCTGCTCTTTTCTGGGATGGCGTTATTCAAGGCAGAAAATGGCAGCGCTTTCGATAGCACCCCCTTCAGTTGGGAGTGGCTCAATCCCTTCGGGGTGAGCTCCTTCTCGGCCTTCGCCGCCGGTATTGCGCTATCGGTGTTTATCTACTGGGGCTGGGACGTGGTGCTCACCATGAGTGAGGAGACCCAGGGATCCAATTCCACCCCGGGCAAGGCAGCCACCGCCACCATCCTGGTGATCGTCGTGCTCTACCAAATCATTGCAATTTCCACGCTGCGCTATTCCGGTCCGGGCAGCGGCGAGTTCGGTTTGGGCAATGAGACGATTCAGGAGAATATTTTTGCCGAATTGGCTGGTCCGGTGATGGGGCCGGTGGCGATCCTCATGTCTATCGCGGTGCTCGGGTCCTCGGCGGCCTCGCTGCAATCTACCTTCATTGGCCCCGCCCGCACGATGCTGGCCATGGGATTTTATGGGGCGCTGCCGCAGCGTTTCGCGCAGGTGACACCCAAGTACCAGTCCCCGGGTTTCGCCACGATCGTGGCCGCGATGGTCTCCTTTGGTTTCTATGCGATCATGCGTGTCATCAGCGAGGCCGTGCTGTGGGATACCATCACGGCGCTGGGCATGATGGTCTGCTTCTACTACGGAGTGACGGCCTTCGCCTGCGTGTGGTACTTCCGCCACCAGTCCTTGAAGAGCTGGTCCACGGCGCTCACCCAGTTTTTGGCGCCCTTCATCGGCGGGGCGTTGCTGCTCATTTTCTTCTTCCAGACCTCCCACGACGCCATGGATCCCGCCTATGGCTCGGGCTCCGAGATCTTCGGCATGGGCTTGGTGTTCGTGCTCGGAATAACCATTTTGGTGCTGGGTGTGCTGGTTATGGCGCTGACGTGGTGGCGCAATCCCGCCTTCTTCCGCAGCGAGGGGCTGAAGCGAGGTCTGCCGAGTGATGAGATGGTTACCGTCGATGATGTCCTCGACCTCGATCCCTACTAAAGGGGCTTGCACGCTTATCGACGCCGCCCTCCCCGGCCACCTATCGCGTGGGGTGGGGAGGGCGTAGCGGTGATGTGGCCTATTGCCAGGCCTCCGGAACGAGGTGCAGCAGCAGCGCGATGCTGAAGAGGAAGGCGGCCATGTAGACCACAACGATGGTGCCTTGGATCAGCGGATGCGCCTGCCAGGTGGTCTGCCATGCGGCGGGCTTGTCGCCGTGGGTGCGGGCGGTATTGAGTAAGAGCACTGGCACGATAGACATGATTGCCCCGGCAAAGCCGCCGGCATAGCTGAGCGCACTGACGAAGCCGCCGAAGCCCGCCAGAGAGATGAGCAGCGGCGGGAGCACGGTGATGCCGACGGCGGCGACGCGCTGCCAGCCATATTCCGGCCAGTGGGCGATGTTTAACACATTGCGCATTGTGGTGAAGCCGATGGCCAAAAAGGAGGTCAGCATGGCCAGCAGGGCAAAGACATTGGCCAGCAGGTAGGCGACGTCGCCAAGCTTCTCGCCCCACGCGAGGGTGACGACCTCGGTGACATCGCCGCCGAGCAGCCCGAGCGCGGCGAAGGGCACGAGCGTGAGGGTGAAACCGGTGATGCACATGCCGGCAACAATGGCGTGCGGAATGGAGGAGGGGTTATCCTCGGCGAGCCCGCGCGCCAGCTCGGGCACCACATACTGGGCGAGGAAGGTAAACACCGCCAAGTTCATGATCGGCACAATGTAGTAGGGGCGCAGAATCCACAGATTCTCCAGATCAATGCCCGGGCCAAAGAAGGTCCAGCCGCAGAGGATGGCGATGATGGCGGCCATGCCGGTGGTGATCGCGCCCTCGGCGATGCCGGTGGCGTGCAGTCCCTTCCACATCACCACCGAGCCCAGGAGGAAAAATAGCAGCGTGCCGAGGGTGGGGGAGATGTCGAGGAGATTGTGCAGGAGCCGGCCCGAGCCGGCGGCGTAGGCGATGAGCGCGCCGATACCGTTGATAAGGATGGCGCTAAACACCAGCCAGCGGCCGAGATTGCCGAGGTATTTCTCGGCGAGGCCGGAGAGCTGCAGCGGCTCCTGGGTACGCAGCGACACCTCGGCCACATAGAGCATGGAGATCGTGGTGAGAGTGCCGGCGATGAGCAGCGCGATCACGAGCGCTAAGAACCCACCATTTTTGCCGGCATAGGGCAGGGAGAGGATGCCGGCACCGATATTGGTGCCGAAAATCAGCGCCACTCCTTGCAGCGGGGTGATGCGGTGTTCTCTGTCCGCGCTGGTGCGAGTCTGTGTGCTCATAGATCACTCCTTAAGAAGATCGAAAAGGTATATGGGCCTAAGAGAAACCGCACTAGGTGCCTGTGTGGGGCCTCTGGTGCGGTGTATGTGGGGCGCTGATACGCGCCCGGCCTCTTGTTCCACCAGCCCAGCCGCGAGTCGGGCTGGTGGGGGAGGGCAATAAAAGGGGGCTAGGAACGGGCGCGAATTTCGGCGGCGAGAATGTCTAGGCCTTCGCGGAGCAGCGCCTCACTGATCACGAGGGAGGGCAGCAGGCGAATGACATTGCCATCGATGCCGCAAGAGAGAATGAGAATTCCCTGTTCCTTGCAGGCAGCTGCCACCTCACTGGTGAGGGCGCCAAGGGGCTCGCCGTCACTAGTGGCCAGCTCGATGGCGATCATTGCGCCGCGGCCGCGGACCTCAGCGACAGTGTCGAGCTCGGTGAGGGGCTCCAAGACCTCGCGGATGATGCGTTCCATCTCGCGGGCGCGCCCCGCTAGATCGTGCTCCTCCATCTCGCCGATGGCGGCCAGCGCGGCGTCGCAGGCGATGGGGTTACCGCCATAGGTGCCGCCAAGCCCGCCCACCACGGGCGCGTCCATCATCTCGGCGCGGCCGGTGACTGCCGAGAGCGGCAGACCGCCGGCAATCCCCTTGGCCATGGCCACGAGATCCGGCACCACCTGCTCCTCCTCGCAGGCGAACCACTGGCCCGTGCGGCAGAAGCCGGCTTGGATCTCATCGGCCACGAAGACCACATTGTTGTCCCGGCACCACGCCTGCAGGGCGGGCAAGAAGCCGCGAGCCGGTTCGATGAAGCCTCCCTCGCCCTGGATCGGTTCGATCACCACGCAGGCGAGATTCTCGACGCCGATCTCCTGCTCCATCATGGTGGTGGCGCGGGCGGCGGCACTAGCCCCATCGAGACCATCGCGCAGTGGATAGGACATCGGGGCGCGGTACACCTCGGCGGCGAAGGGGCCGAATCCCGTTTTATAGGGCTTGTTCTTGGCGGTCATCGCCATGGTGAGGTTGGTGCGGCCATGGTAGCCGTGATCGAAGACAACCACGGCGTTCTTGCGGGTGTGGGCGCGGGCGATCTTTACCGCGTTTTCCACAGCCTCGGCGCCGGAGTTGAGCAGCACCGACTTCTTGTGGTGATCGCCCGGAGTGAGCTCGGCTAGCTTCTCGCACACGGCCACATAGGACTCGTAGGGCGAGACCATGAAGCTGGTGTGGGTGAAGTGGGTGGCCGACTCGGCCACCGCCTCCGCCACCTTCTTATTGGAGGCGCCCACCGAGGTGACGGCGATGCCAGAGGCAAAGTCGATAAAAGAATTGCCGTCGGCGTCGACAAGCACACCGCCATCGGCGTCTACGACGAAGCCGGGCAGTCCCGGGGACAGGGCGCGGGCCACCGCAGCTTCGCGACGCTCACTCAAGGCAGCGGAGCGCGGTCCCGGCAGGCTGGTATGCACGGCGCGTTCCTGGGGGAGGCGATAGGTGAAATCGTGCATGGGCAACTCCTTTGAGCGTGGTTGGGGACTCTGAAAGCGTGATGCGTGGGCGCGAATCCACTAGTAACTGTGACCTATATCGCGCCAACGCCGGTAGCCTTGAGTATGCACCCCGAGCCCGCCCGAGGAATATCGCCATCTAGTCCAAAAAATTTATATAGATTGGACGCCATGGCGAATCCTGTGCGTGCGGCAGAACCGGCGCTGTCCGGCACCGCGACCTCCCCGTTGACTACTGACTGGCTGCTGCAACGACAGAGCCTCGAACTCACCCCACACAACGAGTGGAGCACCCAGTTTTTAGACATTCAAACCAATGAGCTGAAGAAACCCGCCGATTTCATCATCGCCAACTCCATCATTCTCACCCTCGGTATGTCCTTTACGGACACTCCTGAAGCACTGGGCGACTATGTGGATACCCTCGTCCACGCCGGGGCGGTGGCCATCGGCTTTGGCACTGGCTATGCCTTTGAGACGGTGCCGCAGCCAATGCTTGCTGCGGCGGAGCGGCACCGCATCCCCGTCTTTGAGGTTCCCCCGCACATTCCTTTTATCTCGGTGATCCATGCAGTGCACAAGGAGCAGGCGCGCCGCGCCGCCCAGGGGGAGCGCTGGCAGCAGCGTGTGCAGCAGCAGCTCAATAAGGATGCCGTCAGCGGTGATGTGCACCGGCTGCTCCGCAGCGCCTCGGCCTCGCTGCAGGCGGCCATCGCGATTGCGGATAATGACGCTCGAGTGCTGGTGAATGTGCCCTTCGGTGGTATCGACGCGGGGGAGCTTGTGGTGGCCGATATTGCGGCCGGTCACCGCCACTCGCGGGCCGGGCGGACAGGAGAACTGGTGCACCTTACCCAGCGGCTTTCTGAACAGGGAGAACGCGTGAACCTGATGATGGTAGTGCGGCGCAGCAGCTTCCACACCCGGGAGCGCAGTGTGCTCCAGCACTGTAGTGGTCTGGCGGACATCTTGTTGCAGCGTCCTACCTTCCTGCGGGCCGCCCGTTCGGAGATGAACTCGCTGGCGCTGGCGCTGCTGCTCGGCATCGACCAAGAGGGCTCCTTGGTGGCTCATGCCATGCGCCATGCTGTGGATTCCCAAGGGCGCGTTCGCGCCGTGGTGGTGCGTGCGGATGATCCCGCAGCCCTGATGGCGGCGCGTACCACGCTCGACTCACGGCTACAGGCCCATTCCCGAGCGCTCTTTAGCCTGCCGCTGGACACCGACATGCAGCTTTTCCTATTTCGCGGCTCCCGCGATGATCACGACATTGTGGAGCACTTCGGTCCAGAGGTGCGCGAGGTAGCGATCGCCATGGGGGCGGCTATCCGGTGGAATGAGCTCAGCCGCGAGCATGTGGCTGAGCTGATGCGCCGCGCCCGGGCGACAGCCACCGGCGCGCATGTGGGCCCCTTCAATGTAAAAGCCTCCTGGCTGCATCGGCCCGAAGTGCTCAGCGCCTTGCAGGCCCGCGGCGCGGAAACCTTCGATGTGCTCGCCGCCGCCGATGAACGCGACGGCACGGAATATGCCCGCACCCTCGAGCTGTATCTACGACTCGGCGGGCATATCGGAGATACCGCGGCGGCGCTGGGGGCGCATCGTCACACCGTGCGCAGCCGGCTCGCGCATATCAGCGAGGCGTGCAACGTTGACCTCTCCGATGCCGTGATCCGGGCCGAGTTGCTTTTTGTGGTGATTGCGCGGGACTAGGAGACAGCGGGCGCAATGTCCATCGATCCTGTGCTGCGTCAGGAGAAATTAATGAGCGTCTATTTCTAAATGCTCAAAACTCTTAAGCGGTTTCCTGTTCGAAGTCTGAGAGTGGCTCCTAGGTGTGGAAAAGGGGTCTGTTCAGTGTCGACAAATGTCGATAGCATGGTGGGGCAGTTCAGTATTTCTCGTGCCCAGATAGCTGTGGCAGATAATTGGCGGGGTTCTTCGCAGAAATATCCACAGCTATCTATATATAAGTGAGAAAGGCATTGTATGGCTCGGACACATAGACAACAAGATATATTTCCCATTACCCTGCGCGACCTCGAGGTGGTGCAGGTTCGTGATATTACGCCCAATCTCCGGCGCATCACTCTCGCTGGTGAGCAGCTCCAGGCCTTTGCCGGGTATGGCGTAGATAATCCGGAGTTCATCAGTACGGGTTTTGATGATGACGTCCGATTGGTCTTTCCTCACCCTGTCAGTGGCGATCGTCCCTATCCGCCGCCGCTGGGCAATGGCGCCCTCGATTGGACGGAAGAAGTAAAGAACCTCTTCCGCACATATACCGTGCGCCGATTCGATAAAGAGGCGGGCACCGTTGATATCGATTTCGCCCGCCACCACGACGGTCTCGCTGAGACATTTAGTGCCAAGGCAACTATTGGCGACAAAGTATATGTGGTGGGTCCGAAGAGAAGTGCCGCGCTGCCGACACACACGGACTGGCTTTTTCTCTGCGGCGATCACACCGCGCTGCCGGCTATCTCTCGCTGCCTCGAAGAGCTACCGCAGGGGCATCGCGTGATCGCGGTGATTGAGGTTGCTGAACGTTCGGACATTATGTCGCTTCCGAGCGATGCCGATGCAGACATCCACTGGGCGGTGGTCGCGGAAGGGGAGTCCTTCGCGGAGCGGGCTCTCAGCCTGCGAGATAGCCTGCCTGATGGTGAAGGCTTTGTGTGGGCGGCCGGGGAAGCGGGTGCCCTGAAGCAGATTCGTGCCCTCGCGAAGGAACTCGGCGTGGGGCGAGAGAACACCGAGATTGTCGGCTACTGGCGGGAGCACACATCCACCGTGGCTGAGGACGGCGCTCCGCTCAACACGCTCATGGCTATACGAGAAAAGCTCAGGGGAATGAGCAACATTCTCCCCATCTTTGCAGCGCAGGCCGCACTCCGCTCGGGTGTGGTGGCGCGGCTGTGGGAATTCACAGAGGGCGCTACCCCAGCGCAGATCACTGAGTCCGGCTGCGAACTTGATACCCATGCGGCACAGCGCTTGCTCCGCTATCTGTCCACTACCGGCCTTGTTATTGAGCAGGATGGACGCTTTGCTCTGAGCTCCGAGCTTGCCGAGATGCTGGACTACGAGACCATGAGCTATCTCCTCGCCACGGACTTTAAGCCTGAGGTTATGGGGCTAGGGGAAGCACTGCGCGGCGGTCAGCCTCGTGGTGCATCTCCCGCAGCCGCTGCCCCTCAGCGTCATCCGCTGGATAGTTCCACCGCGCCGTGGACGGCGCCCGCCGTGGCGGCCGCCATCTCTCCGCAGCGCACACTCAGTATCGGCGGCCCCGATGCAGAGGTGTACGCCGCCGAGATCGCGAGCCGCAAGGGCGTGACCGTCACGGTCGTTGTAGACGATGAGCGCGAGCTAGACCAGCGCGCTCAGGCCACGCAGGGCGAGCTAGAGCACGCAGGCATCACGCGTGCTGCGACATGGCAGGGGGATAGCGCGATGGTGATTACTCCCTGCGCGCTGGGTCCGATCGAGCAGCTCGGAGAGCTGCTGGAGCGCATCGCGGCGGCAGGAATCTCCACGTGTTGGATCGTGGAAGAGCTCATGGTCACGCACAGAATCCATGCGGAAGCATGCGAAAACGATTTGCAACGGCTCTGCGCTAACGGTGGCTGTGTTCCCTCTCAAGAGGAGATCACGGACGTGGTCACAGGCGCGGGGTGGCGAGTCGAAGCGGTACAGCCGGCCGGCTGGGGCATGCAGCTGCTCACCTTGAGCCGTTAAACCGCGGCCCCACATCGCCGGCCGCCTTAGCCCCTCAACACACAGCACCGTCCCGCTGGATATTTGGCAGCGCGCCGGTGTCGGTGTTTTTAGAAATCGGGTGATTCAGGCAGGATCTGGCCGCCATCGACCACAATGCCCTGACCGGTAATATAGCGGGCGGCATCGCTGGCGAGGAAGGCGACGGTGTGGCCGATGTCCTCGGGGGTGCCGAGGAATCCCAGCGGCACGGTGGCTTCCATGTCCGCGATGTACTTCTCGCCCATCTCCTTCAGGCCCGGGGTGAGAATATTGCCGGGAAGCACGGCGTTGACGGTGATGGACTGCGGCGCCAGCTCGATGGCGGCACTACGCACAAAGCCCATCTGGGCGGCCTTGGTGGCGCCATAGTGGGACCACAGCGGATAGCCGGTGTAGTTACCCGTGATCGAGGAGGTAATCACCACGCGCCCCGCACCGGAGGCCGCGAGCAGCGGGGTAGCGGCCTGCACCATGTGGATGGTGCCCTTGACGTTGACGTCGAAGATGAGGTCAATGTCCTCATCGCTCATCTCCGCAATGGAGGATTGCGGATAGATGCCGGCGTTGCTGGCCAGGATGTCCAGGCTGTCGAAGCTCTCGAGGAGCTGGGTGCAGGCCTCGGCGTCGCGTACATCGAGGACATGTGCCTCAAACTCGGAGGCGGCGCACTCCTCCTCGGTTAGGCCGGTGACGATCACGTGGGCGCCTTGGGCGGCGAGGGCGCGGGCGATTCCCGCCCCAATGCCGAGGGTGCCGCCACTAACGAGTGCAGTCTTGCCATTCAGGGTATTCGGTGAAGTACTCATGTTTCTTTAGTGTAAGTATTTTCGTTAAGAATGGAACCCCTCCTGAGCTGGCCCGCATGCGCGGGCGGAGCACGCTTATCGACGCCACCTTGGGGACATGGGGTGCATCTGAGAGGGGATGCGGGCCGCTCGGTGGGGTTACACAACACAGGTCCCTGTAATACGAATCGGGGCCAGAATGTACACCCCTTCGTAATTTATAATATGCATTATACTGAATATTAGTGAGAAGTTTTGTGGTCCCTACTGGGAATGGGGCACTCTAATCTGCGCTATTGTTGTTTCCTGGAGCGAGAGTTCCACGCTGGCAGGCTATATGCAGGAAAAATGCTGCATGTTCAACAATCTGACCTGTGCAGTGCGGCTAGCCTTACAGTTTCTGGTGACACGTTGTGACGTGTCCCGTGAGTGCGTAGAGAAGAAAGGCGACGTTTTATGCCGACAGGGACTGGCGATATTGACGCTGCAATTTTGGATGCTGCGCGCCAGAGTGTGCTCGAGGAGGGCCTCGAACGCACCACAATGTCTGGTGTGGCGCGCCGGGCCGGCATTTCTCGGCCCACTCTCTATGCCCGATATAAGGCCCTGTCTGATCTGACCACCACGCTGCTCACCGAGGAGCTCTTGACTGTGGTCTCCGCACTCAATCCGGCCCCAGAGACCGTGGAGGATCTCATCGCCGCGCTGGTGGTCTCCGCTGAGCAGGCCTCCGCTAGCGAGCTTTTGGAAGCGGTGCTGCGAGCGGATTACTCTCACGCCTATACCTTCACTATTGAACGCCTCGGCAGTGGCCAGCTGCGCATCGTCGCCCTACTGGAGAAGATCATCCAACGCATCCAAACCGCCGATGAAGTCCGCCTCGGAATCGGTGGGCGCGGCGCCGCCTCCGATGTGCCGTGTATCTCTGCCCGTGACCCGCGGGTATTGGCGCTGGTGAGCTACGGCATGGTGCGCCATGTTGCCGTCACCTCCACGCTCGCCGATAACGCCCTCGAGGGGCTATCGACCTGGCAGGAGGAGCTGGCCCGCAGCCTGCGCGGCTACCTGGTGGATCCCGAGCCGCAGCATCAGCGGGCTCGCCGCGCTTAACCCGCCCTGCGGTTTGGGTCTCGCGGGTACGGGTGGGGTGGTTGCGAGTGGGCGTCGACAAGCATCTGCGTGTGGCGAGAAAAATTTGGTGCACACGGTGGGCATGTGGTTGAATATTCGGGTTGCAACCGTCACACGACGGCATACATTCGGTGCGTTCCGAGCCGGATGGTCGTTCCCCGCTCATTAGGGCGGGTAGTAGTGGTTGTACGCAGAAAGACATAGACCGTGCGTGTACAGGACGGAAATCTGACACGCGTTATATCCAGGTCAGGAGAGACCCACTGTGATTCAACAAGAATCGCGTCTGAAGGTCGCCGACAACTCTGGTGCACGAGAGATTCTCTGCATCCGTGTGCTCGGCGGTTCCACCCGACGCTTCGCAGGAATCGGCGACGTCATTGTCGCCACCGTCAAGGAAGCTGCTCCGAATGGCAACGTGAAGTCTGGCGAGATCGTCAAGGCTGTCATCGTTCGCGCCAAGAAGGAGACCCGTCGCCCGGACGGCTCGTACATCAAGTTCGATGAGAACGCTGCAGTGATCATCAAGAACGACAACGAGCCCCGCGGTACCCGCATCTTCGGCCCCGTTGCTCGTGAGCTGCGCGACAAGAAGTTCATGAAGATTGTTTCTCTCGCTCCGGAGGTGATCTAAGACTATGAAGATCCATAAGGGCGATAACGTCATCGTGATCTCTGGTCCGGATAAGGGCGCTAAGGGCAAGGTCATTCAGGCTTTCCCGAAGCGGAACAAGGTCCTCGTCGAGGGCGTCAACCGCATCAAGAAGCACGTCGTCAACTCCGCACCCGAAGCCGGTGCTGAGTCCGGCGGAATTGTCACCCAGGAGGCTCCCATCCACGTGTCCAACGTGATGGTGCTCGACTCCGATGGCAACCCGACCCGCGTTGGCTACCGCTTCGACGAGAACGGCAAGAAGGTTCGTATCTCCAAGCGCAACGGGAAGGACATCTAACAATGGAGAACTACACCCCGCGTCTGAAGACCCGTTACCGCGAGGACATCAAGCAGAAGCTGGCTGAGGAGTTCAACCACTCCAACGTCATGGAGATCCCCGGCCTGACCAAGATCGTGGTCAACATGGGTGTGGGCGACGCTGCCCGCGACTCCAAGATGATCAACGGTGCTCTCGAGGACCTCACCGCTATCACCGGCCAGAAGCCGCAGATCCGTCGCGCCAAGAAGTCCATCGCGAACTTCAAGCTGCGTGAGGGCATGCCCATCGGCGCCCGCGTCACCCTGCGTGGCGACCGCATGTGGGAGTTCCTGGATCGTCTGCTGACCGTGGCTCTGCCGCGTATTCGTGACTTCCGTGGTCTGTCTGATCAGCAGTTCGATGGTCACGGTAACTACACCTTCGGTCTCACTGAGCAGTCCATGTTCTACGAGATCGATGTGGACAAGATTGACCGTCCGCGCGGTATGGACATCACCGTGGTCACCACCGCCACCAACAACGAGGAAGGCCGCGCCCTGCTGCGCCACCTGGGCTTCCCGTTCAAGGACAAGGATGGCAAGATGCAGCGCCCCTAAGGCGTTCATCGCTCGGCGCCGGCTAGTGAGTAGTCGCTAGGCAGCGCTGGGCATCTGTCTCAAGACTAGATAACCCGCCCCTTCTTTCCGGATCCGTTCCGGGGAAGGGGCGGGTCTTCTCTCTGTCTATCTTCGTTATGGCTGTGGCTGGGGGCGGGTGTTAAAGACCAATGCCATGGCGATAAGAGAGACGGGCAGGGCCAGGATGGGCCAGACATAGATCGCGCCGACCACGTTTTTGCTGATGATAAGCAGTGCGCCGATATGGGTGCTGATGGTGCCGAGCGCGGCGATGCTCAGTGCCAAGCGCTGGGTGAGGTTCCAGCGGTAGTAGCACACTGCAGCCACGAATCCGGCCCCGAGAACGAGGAGCAGGATTGTGGTGGGAAGGGTGAAAGCGAGCATGCCCAAGGCGGCCAGCGCGACGTAGCCCATCATGAGGAAATAGACGATGGGTGGCGCAGGCGTGGGGGATGGGTGCAGCAGCCCGCCGCGGGGAGCTCGCCGTCCTGTGCTGCGGGTGGCTCCTGGACCCCAGAGCTCCGCCCACGTGCCAAGGAGCGAGCCGCCGCAGGCCAAGGCGGCTACCAGTATGCCTATCCAGACGTCATAGATGCGTTCGGTGGCCACGATGGTGATGCCCGCTGCGACAAAGAGCGAGAAACGGGCGAGCGGCGGGAAGGTGGGGACCAGCGCGGCGTGAATAACCATCGCCAGCCCGCAGAGCACACAGAGCAACGCCGAGCCATCCGAGTAGCCCTCCTTGAGGGCCATAATCGCTAAAAAGAGCACCCCGGCAGTGATACTCAGGGCTCCCGTGGACAGCCCGATGGCGGGAATATCTTTGGTCGTTTGATGCTTCATACCTTCAGCTTAACGATCCATCGGCAACCGGGGTGCGATGATTAATCGCTATCGATGCGGCGGTAGCATACACACTGTGCCTACGTGCGCGGGGGAAGCTCGCGTCGGGCAGCGATGCAAGGAAGGGGACCGCCGCCACCGTGTCCGACGAGGATCTGCCCGCCCGCTCACTCGCCCACCCTGGTGCACACTCGCAGCGCTATCCCTATTACTCCGGCCCCTTGGGGGTGGTGTGTGACCGGCATGATCCGCACGCGGGGGCAGATTTTTATCTCTGGGCACCGACCGCACGTTCGGTGAGTCTGCATCTAGCGCCGCCGCAGCAGCCGATCGGCGGCCCAGCTGGGGGCGTCTCCTCGGCCGAACCGGCGGTCTATGCTCTGAAGCGCGGTGCACACGGTAGCTGGCACTGCCGGGTAGATAGCGATGTGTGGGGCTGGGACTACCACTATGTGCTGGAGTTTGCCGATTACAGCACTACGGCGGTGGACCCCTATGCCACCGCGGTCACGGCCAATGGGGTACGCGGTGTTGTGCTGGATCCGGCGCATCTGCTGCCCGCGGTGCAGCGGGCTCCCTCCTTCGGGGCGCTCGAGGATGCGGTGATCTACGAAGCACATATTCGGGATCTCACGATCGGCGAGGATAACGGCATCACCCACAAGGGAAAGTTCCTGGGCCTGACAGAGGAAGGCACTCGCACCGCGGCCGGTTATCCTTCGGGCCTAGATTATCTCTGCTCGCTCGGGGTGACGCACATTCAGCTCCTGCCGGTAAGCGATTTCGCCACCGTCGATGAAACCGCGGACCTCGGTTTCAATGCCCAATACAACTGGGGCTATGATCCGGCGCACTATAACGTCCCCGAGGGCAGTTATTCCACCGACCCTACTGACCCTGCGGCTAGAATTACCGAGTTCCGTGCACTCGTGGACGCACTGCACGCCCGTGGCCTGCGGGTGGTGATGGATGTGGTGTACAACCACGTCTACGATGCGACACAGCATCCATTTCAGCGCACGGTTCCCAGCTACTTCTTTCGCACGGACGCTAATGGCCAGCACTGCGATGGCTCCTTCTGCGGCAATGAGACGGCCTCGGAGCGGTCCATGATGCGCCGATATATTGTGGATTCCTTGTGCTATTGGGCCAGTACCTATGGCGTCGACGGTTTCCGGCTGGATCTCATGGGGCTGCACGATGTCGCCACCATCAGGGCGGTGCGCGCCGCGCTGGATGCGATCGATCCCGGCATCGTGCTGCTGGGGGAGGGCTGGGAGATGGGCAATCATCCGCCCGAGTCACTTGGTGCGAATCAAAGTAACGCGCGGCTGCTGCCGCGGGTGGCGATGTTCAATGACACCTTCCGCGATGTGATCAAAGGCGGGGTGTTTCACGCCGACTCTCGTGGATTCATCTCCGGTGGCGGCGGGGGACAGACGCTTATCGACGCCCACCTCGGTGCCCGTACCACCCGCACCTATCTCAGCGCGGCCCAATCGGTGGTGTACAACGAGGCGCACGACAACCTCACCATGTATGACAAACTTCTGGCCACCGGGGTCAGTGATCCGGTCCGGCGGCATGCCCTCGCCACCGAGATTCAGCTGCTCTCCCGCGGGGTGATGTTCCTGCATGCCGGGCAGGAATTCTGCCGCACCAAGCACGGGGTGGAGAACTCCTATAAGTCCCCAGATACGATCAACGTCTTCGACTATGACCGCGCCGCTGGCTTCCCGAACATGGGGCATGTCGTGCGGGATATGCTGCGGTTGCGGCGGGAGCACTCCTGGCTACGAGAAAGTGACTATGCCCAGATCGCGGCCCGCACCACGGTGCTGCACTGCGGCGAGGAGCGTCTGGCCTATGTGGTTCGCGCCGCCTTCGGCGAGAACGCCGCCCTAGTGCTCATCAACGGCTCCGAGGAGGCGTGGGTCCCCACGGCGGAATGGGGCCTGGGGGAGGTGGTGGCGCTGCATCTGCATGACCATAGCGTGCGGCGCCAGTCGGTGCGCGCGGATTCGGTAGCGGAGCTGAGTATCCCGCGCCTGAGCGTGACCTTGGCGGAGCTGCAAGAAGAAGCGCAGCCCTGGCCGGTGGGGCAGTGGCGGCGCTAGCAGGAATTCACCCCCGCTGCGTAACGGTGAGTTTAAGAAAAGTTAACGCGGCGTAAAACCTTGGAGGAACGTAAGAGAATGTGGTGAAAAACCGGTTCAACTGGGGAAGGATCCTGTTATTCTTAGCCGAGTGAAACGCCGACACTTTCTCGCATTAACCTCTGCCACGGGGCTTGCCGCTGTGGCTCCCGTGAGTCTCGCTGAGGCGAGTGAACCCGCCCCGCTGGGGGGCTACTTTCAGCACTCGGTGGCCTCCGGTGACCCGCTGCCCCATGCAGTTATCATCTGGACTCGGCTCACCCCTACCGCCGAGGCCCTCCCCGGCTCTGGGCTGGGGCCTGCCGTCGAGGTGTTCTGGGAGGTGGCTACCGATGAGACTTTTCGCCATATCGTCTCCACAGGTGTAGCCCACACCAGCGCGGAGCGAGATCACACCATTTCGGTGGACGTCACTGGTCTGCAACCGGCCACCGAGTACTACTACCGTTTCGCCTACCGTGAGGCGCATTCTCCCATCGGCCGCACCCGCACAGCGCCTGCGGCAGGAGCGATGGATCCCGTGCGCTTTGCAGTGTGTTCCTGTGCCAACTACGAGGCCGGGTATTTTCGTGGCTACCGACACATCGCAGAGCGAGATGACCTCGAATTTGTGCTGCATTTGGGTGACTACACCTATGAGTATGAAACCGGCGGCTACACCGGCGCCTTCGATACCGTGGTGCGTCGTGTACAGCCGCCGCGTCGCACCACCAGCCTGCAAGATTTCCGCATCCGGCAGGGGCATTATAAAAAGGATCCTGATCTCGCGGCCCTGCATGCTCGATTGCCTATGATCTGTATCTGGGACGATCACGAGTTCTCCGATAACGCCTATAAGGATGGTCAAGGCGGTGGTGCGCCGGAGTTTGGCGAGGATTATCAGCTGCTGCGCCGCAATGGCATGCAGGCCTATTACGAGTGGATGCCGGTACGCACCCAGGAAGGCCGCGAGACGATCTACCGCAGCTTCTCCTATGGCAGCCTTTTCGACCTCATCGTTCCGGACCTGCGCACCTTCCGCGATGCCGCGCTGGTGCACTCTGGAGACAATAAGGATCGCAGCGATCCTCTCTTCTGGGCCCACGCGAATGATTCCGAACGCTCCATGCTGGGAAGAGAGCAATTCGAGTGGTTTAGCGAGCAGCTGGCCAATTCCACCGCCCGGTGGCAGGTGGTGGGCAATGAGGTGATGATCGCACCCATGACGCTGCCTACCGGGCTCGATCCCCTGCTCCGCTCCTTCCTGCAAAAGCAGGTGGGGCTACCCGAAGAGGGTGTGGCACTGAATACTGACCAATGGGACGGCTTCATGGCGGAGCGCCAGCGCATTGTCGATAGTATCGTCGGCGCGGGCGGTCGCAATGTGCTCTTTCTCACCGGAGACATTCACAGTAGTTGGGCCAATGATGTGCCGCTGGACCCGCAAGGCTACCGAGACGGGAACCGACGGGTGGCCGCGACGGAATTTGTAACCACCTCTATCAGTGCTGCCGGCGCCTATGATGCAGTGAGCCAGAAAATCCCGCAGCATGAGGTGGTGAAGAACATGATGCGCGTCGGAGAGAGCACACTTACCGCCGTTAATCCCTGGTTTAAGCACATTGACTTCTCACGGCATGGCTATATGGCCGTAGAGATCACACCGGACTATGCCCACGCCGACTGGGTGTTGGGTGATAGCGTGCTCGAACCGGACGCACCACTCTGGGTAGACATGAGCTACCGCACCTATGCGGGAAAGCCGGGGGCCCAGCCCCACCCCCACGCCCTCGCCTAGACGAGAGGCGCCAGCACACCTCCGCGCCGCCGCATGGACGGCACGTCAGCACTGAAATGTTCTAAGGAGAAAAAACACTCATGGTGAATCCTCGTCGAGGTCGTGCCCTCACCCTGGCCGCCGTCCTCGGAAGTGTCATGATGATTGTCGCCCCGCTCGCCCAGGCGGATATAGCTGAGCCGACCCCGCAGCCCTTCGCAGCCAGCGACTACGTGGGATATATCTCCGATATCAGCTCCTATCCCGGTGGGGTGTATCTGCAGCCGGTTGCGGGATTCTGGGATCTCGAGCGCAACCACCCCGAGGTGGTGCAGGACAACCTTGCGCGCACCATCGCCATCAATAACGCCGCCGCCGATAACCCCGAGCTCATCGCCGCTGCCCAAGAAGGGGCACTCGCCGATAAAAGGGGACTGCTGCCGGTGGTCACGGATGCTCTCGGGCCGACGCTCGCCCAGCATGTGCGCGAAGCATTAGCGGCGGGGCGCCTACCTAAAACGGAGATGCTCCTCGGGCGCGGGTGGCTGGCGCGCGCCGGTGGCCCCGCCAGCTCCACATTCGCTGAGAAGGCGGCCTTCGGCTATGACCGGCCCTTTAAGGTGGCCCCCGAGCGGATCAACCGCTACAACCCCGAAGGTGAGAACCTCTATAAAGACAGCAAGTCCTTCCCCTCGGGGCACACCAACCAGGCTACGTGGACCACCACCTTGCTGGCCTATATGCTGCCGGAATTTGCCCCGCAGCTCATCGCCCGCGGTGCCGAATCCGGCTATCACCGCGTGGTGCTCGGAGTGCATTATCCCCTTGACGTGATCGGCGGGCGCATCACCGGCACGGCTGCGGCCGCGGACCGGCTCAATGATCCACGTATGCGCGAGGCCCTCGATGCGGCCGCCGCAGAATTGCGGGCGGAGCTAGAATGGCGCTGCCAGTCCAGCCTCTCCGCGTGCGCTGCAGGCATCGCCCCCAGCGCTGCGGTGGTGGATGCCTATACTGAGCGCCTCGACTATGGTTTCGCGCCCGTCTACTCCACCGCGGCGCCGATGATCGTTCCCGAGGCTGCACCGGTATTGCTGAGCTCGATATTTCCCGAACTCACTTGGCAGCAGCGCGCCGAGGTGCTGCGCCAGACTGCCGCTCCCGCTGGTGCCCCACTGGACGATCAATCCGCCGCTGGATCCTGGCAGCGCCTGAATCTTGCGCGTGCCGCCGCCGCGACAGTGCACGTCAATGACGACGGCTCGGTGAGTGTCGAGGGATAGCCCGCTCCGGTGAGGCGAAGGGCGCACCCACCATTTCTCCGGCCGATAGCAGAAAACACCTAGGGCAGGTGACACCTAGGGATGCTCTCGCTTGATGCCCGCTAAGGCGAAACTTCCCGCCCCGGAACGACTCCGTATCGCGCCGGGGCTATGCTCGTGTCCAGACCAGCGGTGCCGACACGGGGTAGTGAGCTCCGACGCCGCGGGAGCGAAAGGAGGGGGCCGTGGACCGCGATCCCACGCGTATCCCGATCCTCCTCGAGGAGCTGCGCCGCACTTGGGAAGCCCAGCCGGAAATGCCTTTCGCCCACCTTCTGCTGGGCTTAAGCACCCATGGTGTCAGCGCTACGAGTACGGATGAGGAGGTGGTGCAGGCGCTGCAGGCTGTGCGCGGCCAGCGCCTGCCCGCGCTGCCCCCGGAACTATCGGAGACCGACCGCTTTGCGCTGCGATTCGCGGACCACCCCCGGCTGCTTACTCTGCATGGCAGCACGGTAGTCAGCTGGCAACGGCAAAGCTCCGAGCGCACTTCTCGACGCTCCGCTGCCCGCCCAAGAGACGCAGAAACCAGCCCGCGCACCCCGCTGCGGCCATCGGTGTGGACCTTCTCCAAGGTGCGCCGCGCCGAGGTGTCCATGCCGCTCGTGCTACTCGATGCCGAGGGAGTGAGTCATCGTTTGGGCGTGATTGAGCGCATTGAGCGCCTCGCAGACGTCGAGTGCAGCCCCGAGGGGCTGCACCGCAGTGATCGTGGTGCGGGTTGCTGGTGCATCGATGTGGAGGATGATGTGCGGCTGCAGTTAGGCCGTGAGCTGGTGGAGTTTCGCCGCGGCCGGCGCACGAGTTCGACGCGCAGCTATCGCTGGGAGCAGGTGCTCGAGTGCAGTCCCGGTGCCCCGTTGCGGGTGCGCACGGCGGGCGGGGAGACGCGTCAGTTCGGTGCTGTAGTCACGTGGGTGCAATTAAAGGATCGGTAGGAGGCTGAGAAAAGATGCGAGTACAACCGGTTTTTTATTATGACGGCGACTGCGGATTTTGCCAGGCCTGCGCACTCAAACTCGCCCAGCTGGCCCCGCGGGTCGCGGTGGAGCCGGCCAGCCCCAGCGATGAGGGCTTGGCACGGGTTGTACGCGCGGAAATTATCGACCACGCCCTCTACACCACCGGCTTGCGGCTCTATCGCGGGAACACCGCCATTGGCATGGTCTTGCGCCAACACGGGCGCAGCCTCGGTATCCGCACCCTCGGCCTTGCGTGTCTCCTGCCTGGTGCGGGGATCGTGTATCGCTGGGTGGCGCGCAACCGCAGCCATATCTCGCGGCTGCTACACCTGCGCTAAAGCGCGCTAGTCCAGACCGACCTTCGCGGCGGAATCCACCCATAGCCGGGCGGCGGTCCGGCTATCTCGGCCTTTCGGCGGCAGTGGGAAGCGGCGATTGCGCACATAGTAGCCACCAGGCTCTACTCCCTCGCCGAAGGGTGTTTCTGCGAGATACACCATGCGGGTGGCCGAGGTCTCTGGGGTATCCATCACCTTTGGTGCGAGGCGACTGTTATAGAACGACCCCATGAGATTGCTGGCGTCGCGGGCAAAGGAAGTAGAGACCACACCGGGATGTAGCGACAGCCCTGTGATGCCGCGATCGCCCAAACGGTTGTTGATCTCGGCGCAGAACAAGGTAGTGGCCAGCTTGGAATCAGGATAGGCCTTGCGCCACGAGTAGTCCTCTGTGTGCATGAGGTTAGAGAAATCCACCTTGCCCACGAGTGCGGCGATGGAGGAGGTGCCCACCACCCGTCCTTCCCCAGCCGCGAGCTGCGGCACTAAGAGATTGGTGAGCAGGAAGGGGGCAAGGTGATTGAGCTGGTAGGTGCGCTCATAGCCATCGGCGCTGAGCCCATAGTGCTGGAACATGCCGCCTGCATTGTTCATGAGCACATCGATGCTGTCCCAGTGCCCGGCAATATCCGCAGCGAGGCGGCGTACCTGGTCGAGCTCGAGATAATCCGCCAAAAAGTAGGTGCAGTCCAGCTGGGTGGCCAGCCGGATTGTTTTCTCCTCGTTGCGACCAACAATCAGCACCCGGTGGCCACGCTCCACAAGCTGACGAGCGGTCGCCGCCCCCACCCCATCACTGGCACCTGTAATCACGATATTTTTCATGTCCTCTAGCCTAGTGCGGCGCTCCAGCGAAGGATGCTGCTCGGCAGCGCGCGACAGCGGCTGCGGGATGGCGTCGATAAGCGAAAACTCCCCGCCGAGGCGGGAAGACGTGCTATGAGGAGGGCGAAGTTGGGGTGTTGGAGGCGATAATCTGCTCCGCCTCATCCGAATCGGAATCGATGTCCACCTCGGTAAGGATCTCGGAGATGAACTCCTTTTCCGGAATGTTGGAGTTATAGGCGATTGTGCGCAGCTCCCGAGCCTCGGTGCGGGTTAGCTTCTCGTCGGAGGTGACTCGCTTGCCCAGCAGCTCGCGGGCGCGGCGGCGCAGCTCAGTTTCTGACTCTAGGTCACCGCGGTGCTTCCACCAGGCCCAGCCGATGATGATCATGATGAGGATGCCCATATAACCCAGGATCGGGTAAATCCAACCGATCAGATTGGAGAACCCAATGAAGCTGAGCACGAAACCGATGAGCACGGCGATGCAATAGGCCTTGTAGAAGTTCTGTGGCTTGTTCTTGGTCACGCGCTTGGCGAAGGCGTAGAACATACTGATCGCGGTGTTGTAGATCATGCCGTAGATGGCGAAGGTCATAATGAAGCCCAGCGTGGGGTGGATGTTATTGATCATCGCCAGGGTGGGCATGTCCGTTTCCATGACGGTGTCCACAGACATGTACATGGAGCCCACCAACACCGCCAGCAGGAAGAGGAACACGAAGCCGCCAACAATGCCGCCGATACCCACCTCGCGGGAATCGAGGAAGTTACCGCCGATCACGATGGCCATCGACACCACCACGATCACCTGCAGGCCGAGGTTATTGAGCGCGGAAATCCACCAATTGGGCAGCGTGGTGGGGATCTGGGTGGCCTGGTCGTGCAGCGTCGAGAAGTCTGGGTTGGAGTGGACAATCGTCCACAGGGTGGCGGTACTGATCAACACGATGATGAAGGGGGTGATGGCGCCGATGACGATGGTCACCTTATCCACGTCCAACAATCCCGTGAGCAGCACCAGAATGAGCATCGATATCGCGCCCACCCACACCGGCCAGCCGAATTGCTGCTCGAGATTCGCGCCGGCGCCAGCGAACATGGCGAAGCCGATACAAAACAGGGTGATCATGGTGGCACCATCCAAGATCTTGGAGGTGAGCGGGCCAGAGATCGCGTCGAAGACATTGGTGTGCTCCTTCGCGCGGTGATAACTGCCCAGCTGCAAAATGGTGACGCCGGCAATCATCATTGCCAATGAGGCCAAGACAGCCCCCAATATGCCCCAGTTACCGAAGGCCACATAGTATTGCAGCGCCTCGCGGCCCGAGGCGAAACTGGCTCCCACCAGCACGCCAATGAAGGCCATGGCGATTTCAAGCGAGCGGCGAATCATCGTTTATTCTCCTTTATCCAATAATGAAGCACTATCGGGCAGTGTCTTCCAGCCGCGCGGCAGTGCCGCGGCGCGGGTAGCCCCGATGCGGTGGCGGGGCGAGGACGTGTGTCTTCCCATTAATCTCACGCTGTGGCCGGCCGGGCATGCTGCTTCATGCCCGCTAGCGGCGCGGGGCCCGCTGGTGTGCACAGGCCCTGCGGTGGCTGCCGCCTCGTGGACGCGATAAGTCGCTGGCGCAACGACACGATCGTGCTGCCGGCGGCGCCGAGGCGCTGCGTGCTGTGCCCCAGCGATCTTGGAAGAACCGTAAACACAAGCAGGGCGGACGTAGAGAGCCGCGGGCAGCATCCTCCAGGGTGGGCACCGTGCTGGGTGGGCGAGCCGCTCGCAGCGGGCGCCTTGCAGCAGCGTACAGCCTTATACGCAGATCCCATACGGCCATCGCTCGGTGCCAGCGTCCATGACATAGAGTAGTGCCCCGCGCCCAGCAGCGAGGGCAGCGGGGGTAGGGGTGTGCGGGATGAATCGCATTGGCAGCGGATAGATCAAGGGGTTAATCAGGAGTTGATGTACCCGCCCTGCGGCGTGCTGAGTCAGAGCATAGTCAGCAGCTAGCTCTCGGTGTTCACCGCGGCCAGCTCGCCGGAGTAGAGGTTGAAGCGATCGCCTCGGTCAAACCCTACGAGCAGCAGCCCGGTGGCGCGGGCGAGGTCCACCGCCAGACTGGTGGCGGCTGATACCGCGACCAGTCCCGAGCACCCGGCCAGTACGGTTTTTTGTACCAGCTCGAAGGAGGCGCGCGAACTCATCACCATGATGTGCCCGGCGAGCGGAAACTCCATGCCCGCCATCAGCGCCGCCCCGATCACCTTGTCGCAGGCATTGTGCCGGCCCACGTCCTCGCGAATAAACAACGGCGTGCCATCGGGTGCGAAGAGCCCAGCGGCGTGAATGCCCCCAGTCTTCTCAAAGGCTTTTTGCTCGGTGCGCAGCGCCTCCGGCAGCGCGGCGATGAGCCGTGGGTGCGGGGTGATGGGGGTGATGGGATACCGGGCGGCGCGGGTGATCTCCTGGATAGAGTTGGTGCCGCACACACCGCAGGCGCTGGTCATGGTGCCGAGGCGGGGCCGCAGCGGGAGAACATCGCTTAAGGAGCACTCCAGCACGTTATAGGTGTTGGCGCCGTCTTCTCCGGTCGCCCCAGCGCAGTAGCGGGCTTCCTGTACATCCTCCGCGTTGCTAATAAGCCCTTCGCTGTAGAGGAAGCCGTGCATCCACTCGATATCGTTGCCGGCGGTGCGCATGGTGGTGGTGTAGGTGGTGCCGCCGACGCGCAGCTCGAGGGGTTCTTCCACCGCCACCGCATCGCTGCGCTCGTTCATAAAGATCTCATCATCGCGCAGGATCACCCGAGTGATGCGGGGGTTATCAATAATTCTGCCCACAGCTGTGCTTTCCACCTTATCTCGCAGTGGGCAGGGCGCTTATGGACACTGCGCTCCTGCCCACCACTACGGACTGGTTTAGTCCTCGATCAACCCGATGAGCCGCTCGGCGCGCTCCCGTACCGCAGCGCGCACCTGCTCGGGATCCAGCGCGCTGCTGTCTCCGGCGGTGTCCGCCCCCACGGCGAGGCCGAGCAGGAAACAGCTCAGCGGCGCGCCGGGGCGGCTAGGGCCATGGGCGATGCGCCCAGTAAGCCCCAGGAGCTGATCGGTGTTATCACTGGCCACGGCGCGATCCAAGCCTAGCTCCGAGCACACCTGATCGAGCCATTGCTGCATGGCCGCCATCTTCTCTGGGTCGTCTTTCTTGCCCTTGGCGGGGGAGGAATTAGTCATTGACATTCCTTCCCAGCGGCTCGATGAACACGCGGCAGGACTTGGACACTGGGGTGTGGGAGATGTGGGCGCGGGAATCCAGCGGCACCAGCACATTCGCCTCGGGGAAGTAGGTGGTCACGCAGTCCTTGGCCACGGGGAACTCCACGATGCGGAAGTTCGGGGCGCGGCGCTCGCTATCGGAGTAGCGGGAGACCAGATCCACCAGGTCGCCATCGCGGACCCCGCGCTCGCGGGCGTCCTCGGGGTTCATGAACACCACGCGGCGGCCATTCTTGATGCCGCGGTAGCGATCGTCCAGACCATAGATGGTGGAGTTGTATTGATCGTGCGAGCGGACGGTGTTCATCAGCAGCTCGCCCTCACGCAGGTCGATCACATTGGTCTCGTTGACGGTCAGGTGGGCCTTGCCGTCGTGAGTATTGAACTCACGCTGGCGCGGACCATTAGGCAGCATGAACCCGCCCGGGTTTTCGATGCGCTTGTTGTAGTCCTCGAAGCCAGGGATGGTGGCCGCGATGTGATCGCGGATCACCGAGTAGTCGTCGATCATCGGCTGCCACCACTCATCGCCGCACACCATCTTGCCGATGGTGCCCAGGATCTCGATTTCGCTGCGCAGCGAGAGATCGTGGTTGGCGGTGCGGTGGCCCTCAGAGGCGTGCACGGCACCGGCGGAATCCTCCACGGTGACCTTCTGCGGGCCGGAGGGCTTGTTATCCACATCGGTGCGGGCCAGAACCGGCAGGATGAGGGACTTCTCGCCCGGCCAGGCGTGGGAGCCATTGGGCTTGGTGGACAAGTGCACGGTCAGCTCATTGGAGGCCATGGCCTGCTCCACCACCGAGGTGTCCGAAGCCACGCGCACCAGGTTGCCGCCGAGAGAGAGGAAGAACTTGGTTTTGCCACTGCGCATCGCCTGCAGCGAGGGCACGGTGCCCAGACCGTCCTCGGCGGGGCAGTCGAAACCGAAGCGCTCTTCGAGGGCGAGGCGGAAGGGTTCCTTGATCTTCTCCCACACGCCCATGGTGCGGTCGCCCTGCACATTGGAGTGGCCGCGCAGCGGCGCGGTGCCGGCGCCCGGCTTGCCGATATTGCCGGTGAGCAGCAGGAAGTTCACCATCTCGCGGATGGTGTACACGGCGTTTTCGTGCTGGGTCACGCCGAGAGTCCAAGTAAGCACCACGGTGCGGGCTTCCTCCACCATGTCGGCGGCCTTCTTGATATCCGCCATGCTCAACCCGCAGCCGCGCAGCAGCTCGGCATCGTCGAGGGAGTTGAGGTGCTCGATCGTCTCCTCCACACCGGAGCAGAAGTTATCGAGGAACTTGTGATCGAGGGCGTCGCGACGGATCAGTTCCTTGTTGAGGGCCTGGAAGAAGGCGCGGTCGCCATCCAAGCGCACCTGCAAGAACTCATCGGCCAGCTTGGCGGGCTTGCCCACCAGAGCGGCGGGCTCCTGGGGGTCGCGGAAGCCTCGGAGGCCGGTCTCCGGCATGGGGTTAATCGCGAGGATTTTGCCGCCGTTTTCCTTGCACTTGGAGAAGGAACCGAGGGCACGCGGGTGGTTGGTGCCCGGGTTTTGTCCCACAGAGATAATCAGGTCAGTGCGGGAGAAGTCCTCAATCACCACGGAGCCCTTGCCCAGGCCGAGAGTTTCGCCCAGGGCGGCGCCGGTGGAGTCGTGGCACATATTCGCGCAGTCGGGCAGGTTATTGGTGCCGAAGCGGCGGGCCAGCAGCTGAATCATGTACGCCGACTCATTCGAGGCGCGGCCGGAGGTGTAGAACACAGCCTCATCGGGGTGAATGGTGCTCAGCTTGTCCGCAATGAGGGAGAAGGCATCCTCCCAGGAGATGGGGCGGTAGTGCTCATCGCCGCTGGAGCGGTCGTAGAGCAGCGGCTCGGTAATGCGGCCGCGCTTGCCCAACCAATAATCGGTTTTTTCGCGCATTTCGGGCACGGAGACGGAGGCCCAGAAATCACGATCGGCGCGATTCGGGGTGGTCTCTTCCGCGATAGCTTTGGCGCCGTTTTCGCAGAATTCCACAATGCCCAGCTCGTGCTGTGGCGGTTCGGGCCACGCACAGCCGGGACAGTCCACGCCGCCAGGCTTGTTCATAGTGAGCAGCGGCAGTAACCCGCGGTTCGGCACTGCGTGCTGCATCGCGTGCGCAACACCGGGAATACCCGCAGCGTAGGGCTTGGGCTTGCCGGTCGATTCGGGATTATCAAACTCGTTCGCCACGGGATTGACGGGCGCAGGCTTGAAACCGCCTGCGGGAGGGCGGAAACCAGAATCATTATGTGCGATAGTCATAGAATTGAGTATATAAGTCCTCCGAGCTTGCCCCTATATGGGGGAAATAGCTGGGGGTGGCTCCCCCACTCGGGGCTAAGCCGAGGCGCTCCGGAATCGCTGCACACCTCGTATTCAGCGCCGCGTGTCCGGCTGCGCCGTGGGCGGCTAAACGCCACGCACCTGAGCGAGGGCGGCGAGGAGGGCGTCAATATCCTCGTGTTCCATCGTCGTCTGCACCGTGAGCCGGAGCATGGCGGCACCGCGGGCCACGGTGGGGTAGCGAATGGCATTACAGAAAATCTGGCGTTGTTTCAGCGCCTCGCTGACAGCCATGGCCTCGCGCTCATCCCCGATCACCACCGGCACGATGGGCGACACCCCAGGGCTGGGCAGCCCTTGGTCGGCCAGACCCGCGCGCAGATAAGCAATATTGTCGTGCAAGCGCTGCTGGTGCTCCGGCTCCTGCGTAAGGATCTCTAGGGCGGTGCGGGCGGCGGCCACCGTGGCCGGCGGAGAGGAGGTGGAAAACACGAAGCTGCGGGCCCGATTGCGCAGCAGAGTGGCGGTGTCTTCATCACAGAGCACAAAACCGCCGGCACAGCCCAGCGCCTTGGAGGCGGTACCGATGAGCACATCGGGGCGAGAGATACCGTCGAGGCTGCCCCGGCCGTGTTCGCCGAGGGCACCCACACCGTGGGCATCGTCCACGAGCAGCCACATGCCGCGGCTGAGCGCGATCTCCTCCAAACGAGCGTGATCGGCGACCGCACCGGACATGGAGAACACACCGTCGGAGACAATGAGTCCGAATGTGGTGGGGCAGGTGGCGGTGAGCTCAGAGAGCGCGTCATAGTTGGCGTGCGGGAAGACAGTCACCTGGCAGCCGGCGGTGTGCCGCGCCATGCGGATGCCGTCGATAAGGCTGGCGTGATTGAGCGCATCGGAGAAGATCGTCAATTCACTGCCCGCAAGCTGAGCCAACGTAGCGATGGTGGAGAGATTCGCTTGGTACCCGCTGCCGAACCACACTGCGTCCTCATAACCGAAATGCTCGGCCAGCTCCCGCTCGAGGGCGCCGTGCATGGTGGTGCCGGTGGTCAGGCGTGAGCCGCCCGAGCCGGTGCCATAGCGCTCAATGGCGTTGGTAGCCGCGGTACGCATACGCGGGTGAGTGGATAACCCCAGATAGTCCGAACTGGAGAACTGGAGATAGTACTCGCCGTCGATCGTGCCGCGTGGCTGCTGTGAGCCGTCAAAGGTGTGAATCTGGCGTGCCAGGCCCTCGGCGGACCACACCTGATTGGCGGCGCGGGAGTGGTGGGAGAGTGTGCTCATAATTCAACTAATACTGGGATGTTTTCAAGATAGTTAATTGTCGCCGCGAGATCCGCGTCCGTACCCCTATATATAAGGACACGAGTACCACGTGTGCTGCCCTGCTCTTTCATGTTCAACAGGCGCCGGTAGTGGCCCGCGGTGGCGATATAGCCGGTGGTGTAGTCGGGGTCATCAGACATGCACAGCTCCGCCACAATGCCGGGGGCGCTCAGAGCCTTGGAGGCGAGGGTGAGTGCCTCGCGATAGTGTTCCTTCTCCGCAGACATCGAGCTGGCAGTGGCGTCGAAGGTGGATACCCGCACCCCGCGCTGGGGATCGGGTTCGCGCCGGGCGCCGGTAGCGGCATCGGCGATCATCGCCCCGCGCAGCCCCGATACCTCGCGCAATAGCCGCACGAAGGGGGCGGCATCCGCCACACCCACCTCGGTGAGAACCTCGGCGATCACCGCGTCGGCCGCGGCCGGGGAGTCGGTGGGCACCGTGCTGGTTTCTAGCGCGGGCACAGTAACGATCTGCTCATCCGCTACCGCCGTGGCGTGCAGCGAGATCTCCGCAGCCTGCCCCTTGGGGTGGGTCAGCGCGCGAGTGACGAGGATCTCTGCCATCTCCGCGAGCTGCTCCTTCGGCAGGATGCGCTCAGCTCCCGAAATGTGCTGGCCGTGCGCACTGGCGTGCATTTTGATGCTGTAATAACCCACGTGTGGTGACTATACCGGCGATGATTGAACAGCGTTAAGGGCGGCGCGGCGCGACGCTGTGCGTGCCGTGCCGCCTGTGGTGCTTCTCGCTGCCGCGCTAGGTGCCCTTGATGTTGAGCACCTGGCGCAGGGTGTGGCGGATGTGGACCAACTCGGCGGAGTCGGCCATCACCGCGTCGATGTCCTTATAGGCATCGGGAATCTCGTCCACCCAGGCATCGCCGTGGCGGTAAACGATCCCGCCCATGCGCTGGTCCAGATCCTCGACGGTGAAGCGCCGGCGCGCTTCGCTGCGAGAGAAGCGACGTCCCGCCCCGTGGGGTGCGGACCGCAGTGCTACTGCATTGCCCTTTCCCTCCACGACATAGCTGGCCGTGCCCATCGAGCCCGGGATGAGGGCGAGACTGCCCTCGTCGGCGCGGATGGCGCCCTTGCGGGTGAGCCACACGGTGCGCCCGTGGTGCTCCTCCTTCTCGGTGTAGTTGTGGTGGCAGTTAATGCGCTCCTCCTCCACCACCTCGGTGCCGAGGAACTCCCCGAGGCAGCGGGCAAAGCGGTCCATCATTTCTTCGCGGTTGAGATAGGCGAAGCGCTGCGCCCAGGTGAGATCCTTGATGTAGCGATCGAACTCGGGCGTGCCATCGACCAGGTAGGCCACGTCCTTATTGGGCAGCGGAATCCACCAGCGGTCCATGAGCTGCTGGGCGATACGGATGTGCATACGGGCGATCTGGTTGCCCACGCCCCGCGAGCCGGAGTGCAGAAACATCCACACCCGCTCCTCCTCGTCGAGGCAGAGCTCGATGAAGTGGTTCCCGCCGCCGAGCGAACCGAGCTGCTGCCGCCACCGAGGTGAGTGGCTCAGATCTACATCGTCGCCCTCGGCGAGCTCGTTGAGTTCGCGGCAGCGAGCATCGGCGCTGTCCGCAAGCTGCCAGTCGTTGTAGTTTCCCAGCGAGAGGGGGATGGCGGCCTCGACGGCGTCGCGCAGCTGCTCGAGGTTGCGGCCGGCAAGATCGGCGGCACTGAACTGGGTGCGCACACCGATCATGCCGCAGCCAATATCCACGCCCACGGCTGCAGGGATGACGGCGTCGATCGTGCCGAATACGCATCCCACAGAGGAGCCGAGTCCGATGTGGGCATCCGGCATGAGTGCTACGTGCGGGCGCACAAAGGGCATCGCGGCCAGCTGCTGGGCCTGGAGCAGAACCCCGTCCTCGATCTCTGAGGCGAAGTTCTTCACAATGGGGGAGTGCGGCTGCAGCGAACGGATCTCGGGATCTCTTCTGCGGCGGCCGCGTCGTCTGCGCTGTGGTGACATAGGTGCTCTCCTTCGATGAGCAAAGTGAGTATCGGTGGGTGGTGACCACACCGCCTCTGTCCTGTGCCGCAGTAGCGGGGCCGCTTATCGACGCCACCTCGCCCGCCCGGCTGGCGCATAGGCATCATTAACGATGCTGGGGGAGGAGGTGAAGGGGAGCGGCAAGAAAAACCGCGGGAAGGAGACAATCGGTGTGCGCTGTCAGCCGTACCCCGCGGTGGAATCTCGATCTAGGTGATCGGGCTCTGAATCCGCGTGGGGGCGAGGTACGGCGACAGCTTCTGCTTCACCTGTTGCTGGCCAAACATGGGGACTGTCCCTCCTTCAGTGGTGCGGATAAAAATAGTGTGTCCGGCGTGTCCCGCTAGCGCCTAGGGCTGATAAGAACACGCGCTCTTTCACTTCTAGCAGGTCAAAGTGCTCTAGGCAATGGTGATATGAGACATAGTGGAGGCTGTATTTAGCTCAGCTGCGTCTGGGCGCGCGAGTAGGTGCGGCTCGCGCCGATGAGGAATATCACCCCGGCGCCGACCGCCCAGGCGAGAGCAATGAGCAGGTGATTACCGGAATCGCTATCGGCGCTGAGGGCAGTGACCCCCTCCACGAGATGCGTGATGGGGTTATGCCGCACGAAGGGTTGTACGGGCTCTACAAAGCTGTCTGTTCCCACCACTCCGGCTGAGAGGAAGAGCAGCGTCATCAGCAGTGGGGTGACCATCATCAGCGATTCCGGATTGGTGGTGGAATACGCCATCCACGTGGCCATGAGCGCGGACACGAGCGAGGAGATCACGATTGCCAGCAGCACAACGGTGATGGTCGCCGCGCCGTGGAAGCGCGCCCCAGCGACCACTCCCACGAGGAGCGTCGCCAGTGCTGCGGAAAGGAAGCGAATCGCATAATAGAGGGTCTCGCCGCACACCAAGGGGACGGTGCCGCCTGGGCTGACGGCGATGCGGGCAGTAAATCCGGAGGTGCGCTCGCGGACGGTCTCTGAGGCGCAGTAGGTGGAGTTCATCCACTGGGCGCCGAGCACCATGAGTAGGCACACCGCCGTGAGATCGGGGCTGGTGCGGCCTTGGGAGGCGGCGATGAGATCCCCAAAGAGAATGCGCATGATCAGAAACATCACCACGGGGGTGAGCAGTGTTGCGGACATGCTGGCGCGGTCTCTGATGGTGCGCAGAATGCGGCGTCGCGTATGCAGCATGAGAGACGTGAGCTTAAGAGACATGGCCCCTCCTGAGCGCAGTACTAAATCCCCAGAATCCGGCCGCGCTGAGCACGATCAGCCACACTGCGGCCTCCACCCCGGTGGAGCCCAGTGGTTCGGCCGCGGCGAGTGCGCGCAAAGAATCCAAGATGGGAGAGAGTGGAATATGGGCGACCACCGTCCCCACATGCTCCGGCAGGGCGTCCGCGGGGACGAAGGCGGTGGATAGCAAAAGTATCGCGATGGTGAGCCCTTGGAAGGTGAGTGCGGTGGACACCGGATGGGCGGTGATGAGCACTAGCCCGTCGATCGCCGCGGAGAGCACCACGGTAATGAGGGCGAGGGCGAGCAGGAAGAGCGCCGCGGCACCGATGCCGCCGTGAAAGCGCGCACCAAGAAGAAATGCGAGCGCCAGCGGTATCGCCCCGGACCAGGTCATGCGGGTGAGATCAGCCAAGAGCCGGCCAGCCACAATCGACCAGGAGGGCACAGGCATGCTGAGCAGGCGAGAGTAAAAACCATCTTCTTTATCCTCGGCGACTGCTAGGCAGGAGCCACCAGCCGTGAAAATGATCGCCTGGGTGACGGCGGAAGGAAGGATGAAGTCGGCATAGCTATCCATAAAGTGCTCCGCGGAGCGGGCAAAGGACGCATAGAACGCGAGCATAAATATCGACGGAATCATGATGCTGGAGATCATCGCCGCCTGATTGCGCAGCAAGCGCAGCATGTCTCGTTTCCAGATGCTGGCGATCGCCCCGAAAGGCCGTGGAGTTGCTTCGAGGGGGTGGTGGATGCGAGTGGAGGTCATGGCCGCCCCCGCCGGTCGCTGCCCGCATCCGCAGGCTGCTCGCTGCTGGGGGAGGGGGTTATGTGCTGTCCGGCCACATCGCCGCTATCGGCAATGGCGGCGTAGACATCATCGAGCGAGGGCGGGGTGAGTGCCACGTCCACGATGCTGCTGTCCTCGCCCTCCCAGAGACCGAGCAAGCGAACGAGATCGCGGTGCCCACGGGGTGCTTCGGCGCGCACGCAGTTGTGTTCCACTTGGGCGGATAGTCCGGCCTTGTGGGCCTGCATGCAGAGCTTCTCGGCATGGGTGGCGCTATCCATGCTCACCTCGCAGATGAGCATGCCATAACGGCTCTTGAGTTCGGTGGGAGTGCCCTCATCAATCACCACGCCGTCGGCAAGCACCGCGATGCGATCGGCGAGACTATCGGCCTCGTCGAGATATTGCGTGGTGAGCAGAATGGAGGTGCCCTCATTGCTGAGCCGGGTGATGAGTTCCCACACATGGGCCCGCGCTGTCGGGTCGAGGCCGGTGGTCGGCTCATCGAGGAAGAGCAGGGTGGGCGGGACGGTGAGGGAGATGGCGATGTCTAGCCGGCGGCGCATACCGCCGGAATAATCCGCCACTCGGCGATGGGCGGCGGCATCCAGCTGGAACTCGCTGAGTAGCTCGGTGGTGCGGGCTGTGGCAGCGCTGCGAGACAGCCCCGCGAGACGGGCGAAGTAGATGAGATTTTCCGCTCCGGTGAGTCGCTCATCCACCGTGGCGAACTGCCCCGTCATGCTGATGTGTCGCCGCACCTCGGCGGGCTGGGTCGTGACATCGAGGCCCGCCACCCGCGCCGTGCCAGAGGATGCGGGAAGGAGAGTCGACAGCACATTGATGAGAGTGGTCTTACCGGCGCCATTGGCACCTAAGACCGCGACAATCTCGCCAGACGCTATGTGCAGGTTCACGCCTTTGAGTACGGGGATACGCTTCTTCGCCGGCCCTCGCTCGCAGCGCAGGTCCTTGACCTCAAGTGCGAGCTGAGAGTCGTGGTAGCAGGGATCAGGCACAAGTACCACCTCACTGAACTAGGGAAAGTATTCATACGCACCTAATTTCAAGGTTAGGCTACGCTAATGCTTAGGGCTAGAGGGGTGAGTGCGGAGGCACAGGGGATGCCCCCTTATGGTGTGTATCTCGGCGATAGGGGGGGGCAGCAGGCTCGCGGCCCGAGGGCCATGGGCGGGGTGTGAGGGTGTGCTCGCGGGTGGAGTTTGTACGGAGGGCTCTGTGCTAAAAGGCCAGAACAGCCATTCTTAATCGTTCAAGAAATGTCGGATGAGCTGGGCAAACGCATTTGACAGCGGGGAGGGCGCTTCCGTTGAATCAATAGTTATGCTAGGTCTTTCCCACCGTGTGTCCTCGCCGTACTCGCGGCACGCCACCTCCACCGCCACTATTCTCATGGCCCTCATCGGGGTGCTGGCGCTGCTTCTTAGCGGCTGCTCTTCTACCGGCGGCGCCCCGCGTCCCAGCGACTCCGGCGGCGGCACGGGCGGCGGCCCCGGCTTCGGCGGGGCCGATACCGATCGCGCGGTGGTGGCGATGGTCAGCCACGGCGCGCCGGGCGATACCTTCTGGGATCTGGTGCGCAAGGGCGCGGAGGATGCGGCCAAGAAGAGCAATATTGAGCTGCGCTACTCCTCCGATCCGCAGGCGCCCAATCAGGCGAACCTGGTGAAGTCGGCGGTGGATGCCGGGGTAGACGGCGTTGCTGTCACCCTGCCGAATGCGCAGGCGATCGGCCCCGCCGCCCAGAACGCCGTGGATGCCGGTATTCCCGTCGTGGGACTCAATGCCGGAATGAACGAGTATCAGAACTACGGCCTGAGCGGCTTCTTTGGCCAGGATGAATCCGTGGCCGGCGAGCTCGCCGGCGAGCGCCTCGCCGCAGATAATGCATCGAATGTGCTCTGTGTGATCCACGAGCAGGGCAACTCCTCCCAAGAGGCGCGCTGCGAGGGCGTGAAGAAGGGCCTCGAGAAGGTCGGTGCCGGCGGCTCGGTGGAGATTCTCTATGTCAATGGCATGGACCTCACCTCCGTCACCTCTACTCTGCAGGCGAAGCTCACGGAGGATCCGAGTATCGATTGGGTGATGGGGCTGGTGGCCCCAGTCGCGCTGGCCGCCGTGAAGTCCAAGGAGCAGGCCGGTTCCGAGGCCAAGATTTCTACGTTCGACACCAATGCGGAACTGGTGAGCGCCATCACCGCTGGAGACGTCGAGTGGGCAGTGGACCAGCAGCCCTATCTGCAGGGCTATCTGGCCGTGGATTCTCTGTGGCTGAATATGCGCAATGGCACCACCGTGGGCGGTGGCCGGCCGGTCTATACCGGCCCCTCCTTCGTGGACGCCAGCAATGTGGACGCCATCGCCGCCGCGGCAAAGGCGGGCCTGCGATGAGCGACACCGCTTCGGCGAGCGCGGCCGATGAACGCATGCTGCAGCGCTCGTTCTTTCAGAAACTCATTCGCCGCCCCGAGCTGGCGAGCCTGCTCGGCGCCATCGTGATTTTCACGCTCTTCATGATCGTGGCCCCACCCTTCCGCTCTTTTGAGTCGCTGGCCACGGTGCTCTATGCATCGTCCACGATGGGCATCATGGCCCTAGCGGTGGGCATGCTCATGATCGGCGATGAATTCGACCTCTCCTCTGGTGTCGCCGTGACGACTGCTGCTTTGGCCGCCACGATGCTCAATTACAATCTGCACCTGAACTCTTGGGTGGGGGCGGGCATTGCGCTGCTTATCGCGCTGACCATCGGCGCGCTCAACGGCTATCTCACGACCACCACCGGTATCCCCTCCTTCCTCATCACGCTGAGCGCCTTCCTCATGCTGCAGGGGCTGAACTTGGCCATCACCAAGCTCGTCACCGGCGCGGTGGCCACTCCTACCATCGCGGATATGGAGGGTTTCTACTCCGCGAACATGGTGTTTGCCTCCAATGTCAATGTCGCTGGGGTGCAGGTGCGGGTGACGGTGTTCTGGTGGATTGGCTTCGTGGCGCTGGCGTCGATCCTGCTTTTTAAAACCAAGTTTGGTAACTGGATCTTCGCCGTTGGCGGCAACCAGGACGCCGCCCATGCCGTGGGTGTGCCGGTGCGCCGCACCAAGATCATCCTGTTCATGTTCGTTGGTTTCGCCGCATGGTTTGTGGGCATGCACAATCTCTTCGCCTTCGACTCCATCCAAGCGGGCCAGGGCGTGGGCAATGAGTTCCTCTATATCATTGCGGCCGTCATCGGCGGCTGCGCGATGAATGGCGGCAAAGGCACCGCCGTCGGCACCGCTATCGGCGCCCTGATTTTCGGCATGACCAACCAAGGCATCGTCTACGCCGGGTGGAACCCGGACTGGTTCAAGTTCTTCCTCGGCGCCATGCTGCTGTTCGCCGTCATGACGAACCTCGGCGTCGCGAAATATACGGAAAAGAAATAGCCCATGGACCCGATCATTGAGCTGCACGACGTCAGCAAAAAATACGGCGCCTTCGACGCGCTTCGCTCGATCAATCTGCAGGTGGTGCCCGGCGAGGTCACCTGTGTGCTGGGCGATAATGGTGCCGGCAAATCCACGCTCATCAAGATTCTGGCCGGCCTGCATCCCCACACCTCGGGCACGATGCTTGTCGACGCCACCCCGACGCACTTCACTTCCCCGGCCGATGCTCTCGCCGCCGGTATTGCCACCGTGTACCAGGACTTGGCCGTGGTGGGGCAGATGAGTGTGTGGCGCAACTTCTTCCTCGGCCAGGAGATCAGCAATCGCTGGGGGTTGATCAATGAGGGGAAGATGAAGCGCATCGCCGCCACGGAGCTGGAACACATGGGCATTGTCATCCCCGATATCGATGCGCCCGTCTCCTCGCTGTCCGGTGGCCAGCGCCAAGTGGTGGCGATCGCCCGGGCTATCTACTTTGGCGCCCGCGTGGTGATTTTGGATGAGCCCACCGCCGCGTTGGGCGTGAAGCAGTCCGGCATGGTGCTGAAATTCATCGCCAAGGCCCGGGAACAGGGCACCGCCGTCATCTTCATCACCCACAACCCCAAGCACGCGCTGCTGGTGGGGGATAGGTTTGTGGTGCTCACCCTCGGCAAGCAGACGCTGCAGGCGCGGCGCGAGGACGTGGATGTTGACACCCTCACGCTAGAGATGTCCGGCGGCGGGGAACTCGACGCCCTGCAGCACGAGCTTCAGCGCTAGATGCACCGCCCCGGCCGAGAGCGGTGACGTGCTGAAACGTCTTGACCCGCAGGCTGGGGGTGTGTATCATTTCATTCTTGGACTCGCGAGATCCCGCGAGATCCTTTTATTTTGTACGTTCCTACTTTGTTGTAGGCCTTATATTCGCCCCATAACGTCCAGCGTTCGTGAGTGCAAGGCAGCGAGCTTTCCCACTATTGAGTGCGTGGAAGCGCCAGAGTCGCCGGCTCCCTAGTGACAGCTGACAACGGTTCTTGGGTGAATTAGGAACCGCAACGAGAAAGGTATCAAGGTCTAAGTCTTATGACCATGACTGATCCCATTGCAGACATGCTGTCTCGCATTCGTAACGCTAACCACGCGTACCACGAGACCGTGTCCATGCCGTCTTCCAAGCTGAAGGCGAACATCGCGGGCATCCTCAAGCAAGAGGGTTATATCAAGGATTACAAGGTGGAGGACGCCAAGGTTGGCAAGACCCTCACCCTGGATCTGAAGTATTCCTCCGCCCGTGAGCGTTCCATTTCCGGCGTTCGTCGCGTGTCCAAGCCCGGTCTGCGCGTGTACGCAAAGTCCACCAACCTGCCGCAGGTTCTCGGTGGCCTCGGTGTGGCGATTATCTCCACATCTCAGGGGCTGCTCACTGACCGCCAGGCTCACGAGAAGGGCGTAGGCGGAGAAGTCCTCGCCTACGTCTGGTAAGAGGGAGGGAATCTAAATATGTCTCGTATTGGTAAAGCTCCCATCGCCATCCCCAGCGGCGTTGACATCAAGATCGACGGCCAGAACGTTGAGGTCAAGGGCTCCAAGGGCACTCTGTCCCAGGACATCCCGGCCCCGATCACCGTTGCCGTGGAAGACAACCAGATTATTGTCTCCCGCCCCGATGATCACCGTAAGAACCGTTCCCTGCACGGTCTGTCCCGCTCTCTCGTGAACAACATGGTTGTGGGCGTGACCGAGGGCTACACCATCAAGATGGAAATCTTCGGTGTTGGTTACCGTGTGCAGGCCAAGGGCCAGAACCTCGAGTTCTCTCTCGGCTACAGCCACCCCGTGCTGGTTGAGGCCCCCGAGGGCATCACCTTCGCGGTCGATGGCAACACCAAGCTTTCGATCTCCGGTATCAACAAGCAGCAGGTCGGCCAGGTCGCCGCTAACATCCGTCGTCTGCGTAAGGATGACCCCTACAAGGGTAAGGGCATCCGCTACGAGGGTGAGCAGGTCCGCCGCAAGCTCGGAAAGACAGGTAAGTAATGAGCAACACTGCAGAGAACAAGCGCGTTCCTGTCGGCAAGGACATCTCTACCCGTCGTCGTCAGGCTCGTGCCCGTCGTCACTTCCGTCTGCGCAAGAAGCTGCGCGGTACCCCCGAGGCACCGCGTCTCGTCGTCCACCGTTCCTCCCGTCACATGCACGTTCAGGTCATCGACGACCTGGCCGGCCACACCCTGGCCGCTGCATCCTCGATGGACCAGTCCATCCGCGAGATGGAGGGCGACAAGAAGGCCAAGGCCACCGCTGTGGGCAAGCTCGTCGCCGAGCGCGCCAAGGCTGCCGGCATTGAGAAGGTTGTCTTTGACCGTGGTGGCTACCAGTTCCACGGCCGCGTTGCGGCTTTGGCCGATGGCGCTCGTGAAGGTGGTCTGAACTTCTAATGATCACCGCAGATAAGTTCAACAACGGAAGGATCGCGTAATGCCAGGACGTGAACGGCGCGACGGCGGACGCACCGCCGACGAGAACCAGAAGAACAACCGCAACGACCGCCGTGGTGGTCGTCGCAATGACCGCAACCAGCAGGACGAGCGCTCGCAGTACTTGGAGCGCGTTGTCACCATCAACCGCGTGTCCAAGGTCCAGAAGGGTGGTCGTCGCTTCAGCTTCACCGCTCTCGTGATCGTCGGCGACGGCCAGGGCATGGTCGGCGTTGGCTACGGCAAGGCCAAGGAAGTTCCCGCCGCTATCCAGAAGGGTGCCGAGGAAGCTCGTAAGAACTTCTTCCGCGTCCCGATGATTGCCGGAACCATCACCCACCCGGTTCAGGGTGAGGCCGCAGGCGGCGTCGTTATGCTTCGCCCCGCTGCCCCCGGTACCGGTGTGATCGCTGGTGGCGCTGCCCGCCCGGTGCTTGAGTGCGCTGGCGTGCAGGACATCCTGTCCAAGTCTCTCGGCTCGGACAACGCCATCAACGTTGTCCACGCCACCGTGGATGCCCTCAAGCAGCTCGTGCGCCCCGAAGAGGTCGCTGCCCGCCGCGGCAAGAGCATCGAAGAGGTCACCCCGGCCCGTATGCTGCGCGCACGCGCAGGTCAGGAGGCGTAAATCATGGCCCTCAAGATCACCATGACCAAAAGCACCGTCGGTGCTAAGAAGAATCAGCGTGACACGCTGCGCAGCCTCGGCCTGAAGCGCCCGAACAATGTTGTTGTTCGCCCGGACACCCCGATCGTTCGTGGCTACATCAACACTGTTCGCCACATGGTCGAGGTCGAAGAAGTAGCAGGGGAGTAGATAACTCATGAGCGAACCTATTAAGCTCCACGATCTGCGCCCGGCGAAGGGCGCGAAGAAGGCCAAGACCCGCGTGGGTCGCGGTAATGCCTCCAAGGGCACCACCGCTGGCCGCGGTACCAAGGGCACCAAGGCTCGTAAGCAGGTGCCAGCAGGTTTCGAGGGTGGCCAGATGCCCATCCACATGCGCCTGCCGAAGCTCAAGGGCTTCAAGGCCCGCAACAAGGTCATCTTCCAGGTGGTCAACGTTGCAGACATCGAGAAGGCTTTCCCGCAGGGCGGCGACGTCAGCGTTGCCGATCTCGTGGCAGCCGGCCTGGTGCGAAAGAACCAGCCCGTCAAGGTGCTCGGCAACGGCGACATCTCTGTGAAGGTCAACGTGACCGCACAGAAGTTCTCCGGTTCCGCCAAGGAAAAGATCGAGGCCGCCGGCGGCTCTGTCGCCGAGGCTCAGTAGCACCCCTCAGTCCCGCGCCGAGCGCGGGGCGCGAAGAGTGCGGAAGCCGCCAGTCCCAGCAGTAGCTGAGGCTGGCGGCTTTGTTATCTCCCATACGATGGCCGATCGAGGGCTGCGTCGATAAGCGCGCGGCCCTGCTGAGCGGGGGTTCCCCCTCAAGGTTAGGGTGTGGTGAGTACGCAATATCGGTGCCGGCGAGCATTGCTGGTAAAGTGGCACCGTTGTTAACTCTTGATCTCAGGCACGCGAGCTTGGTGCGTGCGCTGATTCGTCCAGTTAGGTATTTGTTACTACGTCCCTTATGTCCTCGATCGGGTGCGGCACACCCGCCGCAGATCGAGCTAGGGGTGTACAGGAGGATTATTAGTGTCCGCCATTGTCTCGGCCTTCAAGGACGCTGATCTGCGAAAGAAGATTCTGTTCACGCTCGCGATGGTCGTGCTGTACCGCATCGGTGCACAGATCCCCTCGCCCGGCGTGGACTATCGCGAGATCAGCGCACGGCTGCATGAGATCGCCTCGGAAAACTCCGGCGTGTACTCGCTGATTAACCTGTTTTCCGGCGGTGCGCTGCTGCAGCTCTCGGTGTTCGCCATCGGCATCATGCCCTACATTACGGCGTCGATTATCGTGCAGCTGCTCACAGTGGTGATCCCGCGATTCGAGGAGCTCAAAAAGGAAGGCCAATCGGGCCAATCTACGATGATGCAGTACACCCGCTACCTCACGGTGGCGTTGGCGCTGCTGCAATCCGCCGGCATCGTGGCGCTCGCCGATCGCGAGCAGCTACTGGGCCAAGGCCAGCGCGTGCTGGTGGAAAATTCGAATATCTTCACCCTGCTCATGCTGGTCGTGGTGATGACCTCCGGTGCGGTGCTGGTGATGTGGCTCGGCGAGCTCATCACCGAACGCGGCATCGGTAATGGCATGTCGCTGCTGATCTTCGCCGGTATCGCCACGCGTCTGCCCACCGACGGCATGAACATCCTGCAATCCTCCGGTGGGGTGGTCTTCGGTGTCGTGCTCGCCGCGGTGATCCTGCTGGTGATCGGCGTGGTCTTCATCGAGCAGGGGCAGCGCCGCATCCCAGTGCAGTACGCCAAGCGCATGGTGGGCCGCCGCCAATACGGTGGCACCTCCACCTACCTGCCGCTGAAGGTGAACCAGGGTGGCGTGATCCCGGTGATCTTCGCCTCCTCGCTCATCTACATGCCGGTGCTGATCACCCAGATCGTGAACTCCAATAGCGCCTCGGTGCCGGATAACTGGTGGATGCGCAACGTTATCGCGCACCTGCAGACCCCCTCCTCGTGGCAGTACATCGTGCTCTACTTTGTGCTCATCGTGTTCTTCTCCTACTTCTACGTCTCGGTGCAATACGACCCCTACGAGCAGGCCGAGAACATGAAGAAGTACGGCGGCTTCGTGCCGGGCATTCGCCCCGGGCGTCCCACCGCCCACTACTTGGGCTATGTGATGAACCGACTGCTCTTCGTGGGTGCCGCCTATCTGGGCATCATTGCCGTATTGCCGAACATCATGCTGGACCTCGGAGTTGGTAACATAGACGCAGGTGCAACTCCCTTTGGTGGTACCGCACTTCTGATTCTTGTCTCGGTGGCTCTGACCACCGTCAAGCAGATTGAGAGTCAGCTCCTGCAAAGCAACTATGAAGGATTCTTGAAGTAATGCGACTCGTTCTCCTAGGCCCTCCCGGTGCAGGCAAGGGCACCCAAGCTGCGATTCTTTCCGAGAAGCTGGGTGTTCCGCACATCTCCACCGGTGATCTATTCCGAGCAAATATTGGCGAAGGAACCCCGCTGGGCGTGGAGGCGAAAAGCTATATCGACGCCGGCAAACTCGTCCCCACCGAGGTGACCGCCCGCATGGTGGAATCCCGCCTCGCCGAGGACGACGCCAGCGAGGGCTTCCTGCTGGACGGCTTCCCCCGCACCACCGAGCAGGCCGACCTGCTGGCTGAGATGCTGCAGAAGCAAGGCGTGGACATCGACGGCGTGCTGAACTTCCAGGTATCCGAGGACGTCGTGGTCGAGCGCATGCTCGCCCGCGGTCGCGCCGACGATAACGAGGAGACCATCCGCACCCGCATGGAGGTCTACCGCGAGCAGACCGCCCCCGTGATCGACTACTACGGCGACAGCGTCTACACCGTCGAAGCTGAAGGCAGCATCGAAGAGATCAACGAGCGCGCCATGAGCGCCCTCGGCAAATAAGTTCATCTCTCGCCTCCGCCGGCCTCCTCTCCTCGAGAGGATGGTCGGCGTTGTGCTGTGCCGACCCCCTAACCAAGAACCAAAGGAGAACGCCGCCCATGGCGCGTCGCAAGAACAACCGCACAATCCCCGCCAAAACCCCCGAGCAGCTAGAGAAGATGGCGGCCGCGGGCGCTATCGTCGGCCACGCCCTGCACGAGGTGCGCGCCGCCGCCCGCGAGGGCATGAGCACACTCGAGCTCGACCGCATCGCCGAGACCGTCATCCGCGATCACGGCGCCACTCCCACCTTCCTCGGCTATGAAGGCTTCCCGGCCTCGATCTGCGCCTCCGTCAACGATGCCATCGTGCACGGCATCCCCAACGCCGAGACCATCCTGCAGCCCGGTGATCTCGTCTCCATCGACTGCGGCGCCACCTATAACGGCTGGGTCGGCGACTCCGCGCTCAGCTTCGGCATCGGGGAGCTTGACGACGCCACCTCCGCGCTCAATGACGCCACGGCATGGGTGCTACGCCAGGGCATTGCGGCCATGGTGCCGGGCAACCGGCTCACCGATATATCCCACGCCCTCGAGATGGCCACCCGCGCGGCCGAGAAGAAGTTCAACGTGGAGCTGTTCATCGTGGACGGCTATGGCGGCCACGGAATCGGGCGCACCATGCACGAGGATCCTTTCCTCGCCAATGAAGGGCGGGGCAATAGGGGACCGCTGATCCAGGAAGGCTCGGTGCTGGCGATCGAACCCATGCTCGCCGGCGGCACCGCCTATTCGGAGGTGCTCGAGGATAACTGGACGGTGGTCACCGAGGATGGTTCGCCCGCCGCGCACTGGGAGCACACGGTGGCCGCCACCGCTGCGGGGCCGCGCATTCTCACCACGCGCCCGGAGGGGGACTTCTCCTAGGGTGTGTCCCCTTGACTGCACCGCACGATAAGGGGATAAGATTCCTAAAATATCGCCCAACCTGAGTGTGATCAGATAGGGTGGGCTTGAAATACACAACGCGGCGCCCACATGAGGTGTCGCTTGAAGAAAAGGACGTCTACACTCCTATGGGCTCTCGTCACTCCTCCGGCTGCGGTGTTGGTGCTCGGCTCGTGCGCGGCGCTACCGCCGTGTGCGCCACCCTCGCTGTTGCTCTCCCGCTTGCTCCGGCAGCGCACGCACAGCTTCCCTTCGGCCTCGACAACATGGTGCCGGACTTCGGTTCCTCCCAGTTCGAGCTGCCGGGCCTCGATGGCTTCACCATCCCCACCCAGTCCGATTTCCAGGCCCAGGGCGAGGCCCAGGCATGGCGCACCCGTGGTGATCTGCACCGCAGCGCCGACCAGCTGCTGCCGGCACCGCTGGCACAGCAGGCCAAGGACGCCGTAGACCGCACCCTCGAGGCCGTCTACCCGGGCATCATCGCCCGCCACTCCGGCCCGCGCCCCGCACCGAATCCGGCTCCCGCTCCGGCCCCGCAGCCCGCTCCGGCGCCGAGTCCGCGCCCCACTCCCAGCCCGTGCCCGAAAGAGGCACGTGCCTGCGTGGACGCTGATAAGCAGGTGGCTTGGCTGCAGGACGGCAAGGGCCACCGCGTCAGTGACGTCATTCGCGTCTCCACCGGCGCCGATGGCTACGACACCCCGCCTGGTCGCCACTATGTGAACCGCAAGGTCAAGTACGAGGTCTCCCGCGAGTTCTACAACGCTCCCATGCCGAATTCCGTGTACTTCACCAGGAACGGTATCGCTTTCCACGGCGGTGACCCCGAGGTGCTCTCCCACGGTTGCGTGCACGTGCCCATGCGCGAGTCCGAGCGGTACTTCAACCACCTCAACATAGGCGATCTCGTCTATGTCTGGGGCGATGTGGACTACGGCGTTCCCAACGGGCACGTGCGTCGATAAGCACCCCTTAACGCGCGGCGGGGGCCAGCGCTCGGGCGCTGCTGGCATCATAGTGTGGCCTAGATCGCTACACTGGATAGTTATGCAGGACTATACGATCCGCCCCGCCCGTGACACAGACATCCCCGAGATCCTCGATCTCATCCACTGCCTCGCCGAACACGAGGGCGCTCCCAATGGTGTACGCGCCAATGAGGAGCGTCTCGAACAACACCTCTTTAGCCCGCACCCTTTGGCGCGGGTCACCGTGCTTCAAGAAGAGGGCGCCGAGCGGCTCGCCGGCTTCGCCCTGTGGTTCTATAAATTTTCCACTTGGGAATCCACGCCCGTCATTCACATGGAGGATCTCTATGTGCGCGAGGAGCACCGCGGCAAAGGCTATGGTCAGGCACTGCTGAGCTCCTTGGCCGCCGAATGCGTGGACCGCGGCTATGCCCGCATGGAGTGGAATGTGTCCAAAGACAATGACAATGGCCGTGCCTTCTACACCAGGATGGGCGGCGGGGCGCTGGAGGATCAAGAAATCTTCCGCCTCGAAGGCGATGCTCTCCTCCGCGCCGGTAACAAAAACTAAACCTCGCCGGCCCCTCGCGCGTGATGACGCAGCCATTTTGCGATTTCCAGCAGAAACGGTATGCTTGCGCTTTGGTGTGACTGTTTTGGCTGTCGCGCCTATGTAGCAGACGACCATCAAACCGGCCACAGCAGTGGCTGGGGAAATGTTTGAGGATATGGCAAAAGAAGGCGCAATTGAGGTTGAGGGTCGAATCATCGAGCCTCTTCCGAACGCAATGTTTCGAGTAGAGCTGGACAACGGCCACAAGGTGCTCGCGCACATCAGTGGCAAGATGCGCCAGCACTACATCCGTATCCTGCCCGAGGACCGCGTGGTAGTGGAGCTGTCTCCCTATGACCTGTCCCGCGGCCGCATCGTCTACCGCTACAAGTAAAACTCACAGCCTCCTAACTCTACCGAGTGCCCCGAGGCGAGACGGAACCCGACGGTTATTTCACGTTGGGTTCTTGCTCATGTATGCGCCTGCACGGCGGATCCAACCGTGGCACTCAACCAACCTTCGGCAATCGGTGGCTGAAGCCCTACGTATCTTGGCCCACAGTCCGGCACCGCATCCGGGCGAAGCGTCAACTGGTGGGGACGAGTTGGGAGAAAACCACCGTAACAACCGGAAAGGTAATGCCTCATGGCACGTCTAGCTGGAGTTGACCTCCCGCGCAATAAGCGCATGGAGGTCGCTCTCACCTACATTTACGGCATTGGCCCGGCTCGCGCCGCCAAGCTGCTGGAAGAGACTGGCATCTCTCCCGACCTGCGTACCGACGCTCTGACCGATGAGCAGATCTCTGCTCTGCGTGATGTTATCGAGAACTCGTGGAAGGTTGAGGGTGACCTCCGCCGCCAGGTTCAGGCTGACATCCGTCGCAAGATCGAGATCGGCTGCTACCAGGGTCTGCGCCACCGTCGTGGCCTGCCCGTGCGCGGTCAGCGCACCAAGACCAACGCTCGTACCCGTAAGGGCCCGAAGAAGACGATCGCAGGAAAGAAGAAGTAATGCCTCCAAAGACTCGCTCCGGCGCTCGCCGTTCTGGCCGTCGCGTCGTAAAGAAGAATGTGGCACAGGGTGCCGCTTACATTAAGTCCACCTTCAACAACACCATCGTGTCTATCACCGACCCGAATGGTGCCGTCATCTCTTGGGCCTCCTCCGGCCACGTCGGGTTCAAGGGCTCCCGTAAGTCCACCCCGTTCGCTGCGCAGATGGCTGCCGAGAACGCTGCCCGCAAGGCAATGGATCACGGCATGAAGAAGGTTGACGTCTACGTCAAGGGCCCGGGTTCGGGCCGCGAAACCGCAATCCGCTCCCTCCAGGCCGCCGGCCTTGAGGTTCTCTCGATCTCGGATGTGACTCCGCAGCCGCACAACGGTTGCCGTCCGCCGAAGCGTCGTCGCGTTTAAGAATTCGGGAAAGGAAGGTTAGAAACTCATGGCTCGTTATACCGGCCCAGCAACCCGTAAGTCCCGCCGTCTCCGCGTCGACCTCGTCGGTGGAGATATGTCCTTCGAGCGTCGCCCGTACCCCCCGGGACAGGCAGGCCGCGCTCGCATCAAGGAGTCCGAGTACCTCCTGCAGCTGCAGGAGAAGCAGAAGGCTCGTTTCACCTACGGCGTCATGGAGAAGCAGTTCCGCCGCTACTACGCCGAGGCGAACCGTCAGCCCGGCAAGACCGGCGACAACCTGCTCATCCTGCTCGAGTCCCGTCTCGACAACGTTGTCTACCGTGCCGGCCTCGCCCGCACGCGTCGTCAGGCTCGTCAGCTTGTCTCCCACGGTCACTTCACCGTGAACGGCAAGAACATCAACGTTCCGTCTTTCCAGGTTTCTCAGTACGACATCATCGATGTCCGTGAGAAGTCCCGCAAGATGGTCTGGTTCGACGAGGCCCAGGACAACCAGGTGGACGCCGTCGTTCCGGCATGGCTCCAGGTCGTGCCCTCCACCCTGCGCATCCTCGTGCACCAGTTGCCCGAGCGCGCCCAGATCGACATTCCGCTGCAGGAGCAGCTCATCGTCGAGCTTTACTCGAAGTAATAGCTGCCACTCGCTGGCCCATAGCGGCCGGCGGGGCGCCATTACCGAAGAGGAATCTTCACGTGCTCGTGCTGGTGCGACGCCACCTAGGTGGTTGCTGCACCGGCAGCACAACAACGTCATATGTTCCTTATCTCAGGCGTCATATAGCGGTCGCCACACAAGGAGTTCTATCCCATGCTCATTTCGCAACGCCCTACCCTCACCGAGGAGTTCGTTGAACAGGCTCGTTCACGCTTCGTGATCGAACCGCTGGAGCCCGGCTTCGGCTACACCCTCGGTAACTCGCTGCGTCGCACCCTGCTGTCGTCCATCCCGGGCGCGGCCGTGACCAGCATCAAGATCGACGGTGTGCTCCACGAGTTCACCACCATCTCGGGTGTGAAGGAAGATGTCTCCGACATCATCCTCAACATCAAGGGCCTCGTGCTGTCCTCCGACTCCGACGAGCCGGTTGTGATGTATCTGTCCAAGGAAGGCGAAGGCGACGTCACCGCAGCTGATATTCAGCCGCCGGCTGGCGTGGAGATCCACAATCCGGATCTGCACATCGCCTCGCTGAATGAGCAGGGTCGTCTGGACATCGAAATGGTGGTCGAGCGCGGCCGCGGCTACGTTCCCGCCACCATGTACAACGGCAGCAAGGAAATCGGCCGCATCCCCGTGGACCAGATTTACTCGCCGGTGCTCAAGGTGAGCTACAAGGTTGAGGCAACGCGTGTTGCGCAGCGCACCGACTTTGACAAGCTCATCATCGATGTGGAGACCAAGAACTCCATCACCGCCCGCGACGCTCTTGCCTCCGCCGGCAAGACCCTGGTGGAGCTGTTCGGTCTCGCCCGCGAGCTGAACACCGCCGCCGAGGGCATCGAGATCGGTCCCTCCCCGCAGGAGACCGAGAACATCGCCGCCTACAGCGTGGCCATCGAGGATCTGAACTTCTCCGTTCGCTCCTACAACTGCCTGAAGCGCCAGGACATCCACACCGTCGGTGAGCTCGCAGAGTGCACCGAGTCGGATCTGCTGGATATCCGCAACTTCGGTCAGAAGTCCATCAACGAGGTCAAGGTGAAGCTCGCAGGGCTGGGCCTGACCCTCAAGGACGCGCCGGAGGACTTCGATCCCACCCAAATCGAGGGCTACGACGCCGAGACCGGCGACTTCGTGGACACTGACGCCTCCGACGCTGAAGATTCCGAGTAAGACATATCCGGGCGAAACCGCCGCCCACCAGCGCTAAACGGCTGGGCCCGCGGCGGGAATAAGCTCACAACATTCCTATACGAGGAGAACCATTATGCCTACCCCGAAGAAGGGTGCCCGTCTGGGCGGCTCGGCTTCTCACCAGAAGAAGATTCTGGCGAACCTGGCAGCCCAGCTGTTCATGAACGAGCAGATCGTTACCACCCACGCCAAGGCCAAGCTGCTTCGCCCCTACGCGGAGAAGCTCATCACCAAGGCCAAGAAGGGCACCGTCGCGGATCGCCGCAACGTTGCTAAGCACATCCAGGACAAGGATGTCATCTTCCACCTCTTCCACGAGCTGGCTCCCCAGTTCGAGGGTCGCGAGGGCGGCTACACCCGCATCATCAAGCTGGAGAACCGTCGCGGCGACAACGCCCCGATGTCCCAGATCTCGCTGGTGCTCGAGCCCACCGTCTCCACCGAGGCGGAGCGCGCCACCCGCGCCGCAGCTTCCAAGAAGGCTGAAGAGGCTCAGGCTGAGGAGACCGATGTCGAGGAGGCCGAGGCCGCTGAGACCACCGAGTCCACCGAGGACAAGGCTTAAGCGCTTTCGCTAAAGCCGGACACTCGTCGGATTGAGACAGAAACACCGCAGGGATATCCCTGCGGTGTTCGTCTTTTTCTAGGGCTGCGCGGGGCGGGAAACGCTCGGCCGTGTCAGTCGCGGCTGCGGTACGGGCGCCTAATCCTGAGAGCGGGAGACGTCTCGGCTGGTTCCCATCGCCTTGCCGGCAATCCAATACGCGTGGATGTGCATGTCGCCCTTTTTCATACCCACGTTTTTCAGCAGGTAGCGTCGCGTAGCGAGCAGCACCTTCGCTTCGCAAATGAGGTGCGGATACCAGCCCTCCCAGGTGAAGCCGCGAGCCTTTTCCAGCAGCGCCTCGCTGGTGGGAGCCACCCATTCCACCGAGATATTCTCGTGCTCCATGATGGGGATCTCATGATCGGTAGGGTGCCAATCAAGCATCCACACCTGCACGGGACAGCGGGGCGCTAAATCGGCGGCGAGGGCATTGACATAGGGAATACCAGCGGCGTCGGCAATGAAAACGAAGCCATAGGGGTCTGCACCCTCCACGCGAAAGGGGCTGGAGCCGTAGTAGGCGGCGTCGAATGTATCGCCCTCTGTGGCGCTCTGCGCCCACGCGCACGCGGGCCCGGCAGGCTCGTGGAGCAGGAAATAGAGGGTGAACTCCCCGGTGTCATAGTCGATATCGGTCAGGGTGTAGCCGCGCATCACTTCTTTAGCCGGGTTGCTCAGCTCTGGGAACCAGCAGCGCAGATACTCGCCCTCGGCGGGCCGGATGGTGCGAATAAACTCGGGCGAGCTGATGCGCAGCGCTTTCATAGTGTCGGTGTGCATCCACACCCGCTCGACCGTGCACTGCAGATCCTCCGCCCGCAGCAGCTTCATGATCGTGCCGTATATTCCCTTACCCATGCTGCTGTGTCCTTTACGCGTCTGCGGCTCATCATGGCTCGTTAGTCACGTCGATGCTATCGGACTAACGAATAATAAGGCAAGGCGGCCCTAAGAATATGGGCGGCGCAGAGCAGTGATGGTGCACGCACAGGTGCTAGAGGTTTCTTCCTTGTGGTCGTTAGTCGGTTGCAGGTGATCGGTTAGGGTAGAGGCGTGAATGAAACCAGCGGCGCCCCGCAGTCCCCGCAGCCACCCGAGGAGGGTTCTCGTGCTGCGGATACGTCGAGCGCCGCCACGCCCAGCGCCACCCCGAGCGCCGCGGCCACGGGCGAGGAGCAGCGACCGCGCCCCCGCTATGAGGACCGCCCCTCCAATGCCGCGATGCAGTGGTCGCGCATCCGCACGATCGGCTGGATGATCTTCCTCGGGCCGCTCCTGATTTTCCTGGCCCGCCTCTATGCCGCGCGGGTCTATCTGGGCGATTTCAATATCGAGACCAACCGAGTCGATGATCTCGGTGCCCGCACTTGCGGCTCCTTGCCCATGGAGATCCCCGCGGTGGAGATCTGCTCCCCGGGATTCTTCGTGTTTAACGGGGCGCTCCTCGCCACTGGGGTGTTGATGCTCACCGCCTCATTGATGTGCGAGCAGCTCCGCATGGGCATCACCCGCCTCCACCCGCTCTTAGATGCCCGCGTGACTCGGCTGATCGGCGTGTGGGGTGTGGGCGTGGGCCTGGCAGGGCTGGCGCCTCTCGATATCACCCGGTGGGTGCATGAGGCCATGCTGGGGCTGATCTACATTTCCGCGTGGTCCACCTTGGTGGTCACATTCATCGTGATTGTCGGCGCCCGCGCCGCGCACGGGGTGAAGGCCGCCGGCTGGGCGTTCATCATCACCACCGCGCTCATACTCTTTTTCTCCGTTGTCTCCGCGATGATGTTCCTCGTGGCGGTCACCGGCGCCTCGGGCGGTATCTTCCAGCGCATCTCCCTCGATACCCTCGGGCTGTGGCTGCAGTTTTATGGTTTGACGGTGGTGCTCACCGGCTCCAAGCGTTTCACCAAGTATTTTATGAACAACTAAACGGCCGCGTCACCGTGGCCGTGTCTCGCTCATCCCGCAAGGAGGATTATCTCCCGTGTCTGAGATCGACACCGCGCAGTCTGATACTGTCCGCCTGCGCTTTGACCTCGCCTATGACGGCACGGACTTTCACGGCTGGGCCAAACAATTCAACCGTGCGCACCCCGATGCCCCGCGCCCGCGCACGGTGCAAGAGGAGCTGGAAGAGCGGCTGAGCACGATCTTTCGCCAGCCCATTGAGCTGGTTGTGGCTGGCCGTACCGATGCGGGCGTCCATGCCCTCGCCCAGGTCGCCCATGCTGATGTGCCTGCTGCGGCCCTGGAGTCCCGCTCCATTAATGGCGATCCCGCGCGTTTGGTGACGCGGCTGAATAAGATGCTCCAGGGCGATATCCAGGTCCGCGATGTGCAGCTTGCCCCGCAGGGTTTCGACGCGCGTTTTTCCGCTTTACGACGCCACTACGTCTACCGTCTCACCTGTGCCCGCGCCGGAGCCCACCCGTTGCGTCGCCGCGATACCGCGCAGGTCCGTCACGAACTGGATCTCGAGCTGATGCACCAGGCCGCGGACCGGCTGCTCGGCCTGCACGATTTTGCGGGCTTCTGCAAAGCCAAGCCCCACGCCACTACGATCCGCACTCTGCAGTATTTCCAGTGGGAGGATATCTCCACTGCCCTGGAGCCCCGGCTCTTTCAAGCGTCGCTAAGCGCGGATGCGTTTTGCTGGAACATGGTGCGCGCCCTCGTCGGCGCCTGCATCGAGGTAGGTCGCGGCGCCGAACCGGTGGAGTTCGTGGACGATCTGCTTCTCCGCGACACCCGTTCCCCGCGGCTGCGGTTGGCCCCAGCACGAGGGCTGGCGCTGGCCGGGGTGGACTATCCGACGAGCGTCGAGGAGCTGCAGGCACGCTCCCTCGTGACCAAAAAACGCCGTGATCACTAGCGGTGTGCAGCGCGGGCATACCTGCCCGTGGGGTAGTGGGTCTAGGATAAAAGTCCGTGCAGTATCCCTCATGCGAGTAATGAAGGCAGGGTAGACGCGTTGTTGTTCTCGGTGCTCACCATCACCAGTCTGGTCTTTCTGCTGCCCGGCTTTATTTTCGCCCTGATCAGCGGGCTGCGTCCCTCGAGCGCAGCTGCCATGTCCTTGCCGCTGAGCTTCGGCATCTACGGGTTGTTGGCGTGGTTGGCCGGCGCTATCGATAAAGACTACGACGGTGGATTTATCCGCGGCGGCATCATCAGCATGTGGGTGATCGCAGCCCTATGGGGGTTGGCGCGGCTCGTGATTGCCCAACGGCGCTTCGCGCGGGCGCGCGGCGGCGAAGGCTGGGGCGATGCCTCCTCGCGTATCACCGACGCGGTGCGACGCCGCGCGCGCAATAGCCGCACCTACACCTGGTTGATCGCGGCGGCCGGTGTGCTCCTGGGGGTCAGTATGTTCCTCCGACGGGGGCTGGAGATCCTCACAGACACCCCCGAGGGGCTGGGCTCGATCCACCAAGGCTGGGATGTGGAATGGCACGCCAATGTGGTGCGCTACATCGCGGAGAACCACATGGCGTCGCCGACCCGCATGGGTGAGGTACTCTCCCGCGAGCCCGAGGTGAGCCAGTTTTATCCCTCCGGTTGGCATGCTGGGGTTTTTGCGCTTGTCGACGCCAGCAACTACTCCGTTATCGAGGCACTGAATATATCCTCCATCATGCTCCCAGCACTGGGCTTTGTGATGGCCGCAGCCTATGTGGCATGGCGCATCCTTGGCTCGCGCGGCATGGCGGCGGGCATTGCGGCCGCCTTCGCCGCGATTATTGTTTACGCTATTCCGGCTGTGTTCTGGATCGGGCACTACGTGGGGGCGTGGCCGTATATCGCGGGTGTAGGCATGGCGATGATCGCTGGCTGCGCGATGATGAAGGTGTCGGAGAACCCTGGCCGGGCGTTGGCCGCCGGGATGGCTTTTTTGGGCGCGGCCCAAGTGCATTCCTCGGTAGTCACGATCGTGGTGACACTCGTGGCCTGTTATTGGCTGTTGTATCTGCTGTGGTCGCCGTCGACGACACCGGCGAATTGGCGGGAACGCATTCTCGTCCGGTTGAAGGATGTGGGGTTGCTTTCCGCGACTGGTGCAGGCGCAATGCTAGTGCTCTTGCCCCAGATTGTGGCTGGTTTCGGCGCGACGAAGGAAGTGGAGGCCTTCGGGGAGGACTTCGGTTTCTCCCGTTCGGAGGCGTGGTATCACGCCGCTACGTTGCAGACCCGCCACACCGAGATATTTGAGTCCCACATGGGGCTGCTCTGGCTGGCATTGGCCGGCGGCATTGTGGCGCTGCTGTGGCGTCGCGCGCTGTGGGCTGCCGCAGCCTATGGAGTGTTCTTGGCGGTCACCACCGAAGCCTTCGAGCCCTTCGGCACCGGCGTGGGAGATCTGCTGCACATGATCTCGGCGTTGCACTACAACGGCCCACACCGACTGGTGATGCCGGTGGGGATCTTCATCGCCGCCGGCGCCGGCGTGGCCCTCGCTGCCGCGGTGCGGCTAGTGTCTTTGGCCCCTGTGACTTGGTGGCTGCGTCGTTCCCAGATACGCCGCGCCCGTGCCGCAGCGGGGGAGCATGCCCACTCCCCAGACTATGACGATCCCGCCCCAAGCAAACAGGTGCGTGCCTGGGCGGCGGCCTCTGCCGCGGTATCGCTGCTCTTCAGCGGAATCGTGGTACTCGTGGCCATCGACGAGGCCCAGGCGGCTGTGCGCGGCGGCGACCAGTGGGCGGTGGGCTCCACCTACCGCGTAGAGCGCATGGTCACCCCCTATGATCGCCATGCCTTCGACTGGCTGGCCAAGCAGCCCGGTGCCTATGAGGGAACGATCATTGGTGAGCCGGCGGATGGTCATGGGTGGATGTATGCCTATAACGGGCTGCCCGCGGTGTTTAAGCACTATCAGTGGCCCGAGCCGCCCATTGGTTCGCCGACACACATCGCCCATGATTATCCGAACTTGGTGGGCGCTGGCACCACCTATGATCCGGATGAGGAGAACTTTGCCGATGAAATGGTCAAAGAACTCAACGTGAAGTACTACATCTCCTCCCCGCCGATCTTCTGGCCCTTCCAGCACCCACACCTGCGCCTCGACCACGGTAGCTGGGAATCACCTGGGCTCACCCCGGTGTACAAGGACCACGACACAGTGATCTGGGCGGTGAACGCTAATTTCACCGACAAGGAGCTGCTGGAGATTCGCAAGAACTCACGCTTCTCCCCGGAGAAGCTGCCGCCCTTGCCCACCCGCGTCAACGACGAGGGCGAAGAGGTGCCCTATTTCCATCGCCCCTCTAAACCCAATAAGAATCGTGACCGCGATCCGAAGGAGCTCTCTGTCACCATGCAGGGCTGGCGCTTTAAGGGCGATCACCTCGATGATCCGCCCCGCGGCCCAGCACCCCAGCCGATCGCAGCCGCGGATCCAGAAGACAAGGACTCCTAACCCGACGACAGCACGGAGGTGCGCAACCATGGGCGCAGGCGACATCCTCATCATTGTTCTCATCTTCTTCATCACCTTGGTGACTCCCACAGTGGTGGTCGCCGCCAAGGTCCTCGGCAAAGGCGCGCGCCCATCGCAGCGGCGGGACTCTGGCGATGGCGCAGATGAGCGAGATGATGAGCGCTAGTTAACGGGGTGGGGGAGCAGTGGCGGATAGGTGTGGATTCGGTCCATGGGGTGTAGGTGGCCGTGCTCCTCTCAGGGCTGATAGAGCTGCTCGTGGGCTCGGATAGCCGCCGAGGCAGCGTCGGTACATGCCTGAAACTCAGTAGTAGCCATGATAAGCGCCTAGGGTGACATGATTCGGGGTGCGCGCGAGCGCGACTGTGTCTTCTCGCCTTTATGCCGGTGAACGTTCCCCGATCCGGATACCCTGACAGCAGTACCGTTGTGCCAGTGGGCGCGGTGACGTAAAATGTTCGGTGATAGATCCTCGGTCAGGCCTCTTCCCCTTGTGGGTAATGCACACATGACTGGGGCCTTTCATTTCTATGGAGGCATACGCGATGGAGAAAAGGTGGCTGAGCTACGAGCAACAGGTAGAACTGCTCGAGCAACGCGGCATGCGCATCGACGACAAGGCAGCTGCAGGGACCTTCCTCGCGCGGGGAAGGGCTCAACCAGCTCGATACGGAGACATGCCTCACGGCATCCTTATTGGGTAGTCCCTTTTAAAAGAACGTATTCGGATCCACCCGTTGACAGCAGCAGGCCTGCGGCCAGACGCAGCGCCTCCACCGTGGAGCCGTAGCAGGTCACGGAGCTGTTCATCTACCCTCCTCTGCCATATCGATGGGGTGCAGGGCGCCGGCCACCTCGTGGTCCTGCTCTGAGAGGGCGCGGAGATGATCGCTGGCGACAGAGAGCCAATGAACACGCAGGGCAGTGTTCCACGAGTGTGCAGATCTTCCTCGCTTCGGTGGGGTTCGCGAGGTAGTATAAGCACCAACATGACCGGTTCCGCTGCCCACCTCGGTGGGGGCAGGGCCGGTCCTTGTCTTGTGTGCTGGGGTACATATGAGGCAGATGAAGCAGTTCAAGACCTATAGGGAACAGATCGAATTGCTTCGCGAACGCGGGTTGAGGGCGGATGATCCCACCCGCGCTGAGAAATTAGTGGCGCGGCTTAACTACTATCGCTTGTCCGGATAGTGGTTTCCGACGCGGCGCTTTGCTCCGTCCGATGGCACCGCGCAAGATGAGTTTGTTGAGGGAGCCGAAGTGATCGAGGGCGAGCTCGGTAGAGCGGCGGATAGTGGAGTGCTGCCCAGTCGTCTATGTGGATCGGCACTTTCATAGAACTCACCGCACCTCGGTGGCGCCGTTAAAGAGGTACGAAAAAGCCGCGCCAGGAGGCTGCACAGCTAGTGGGTGGTAGCTAGAGACCCAAAGCTGTTGCCTCCACTAGTCGCCGGTACGTGCAGACCGAAACGATTGGCGCGGCTTAATTCGTGAGCGCAATTGGTTGGGGTGTACGTACCCCTCCGCGCACGGGGCGTTAGGCCTTGTTTCGCGGGTTGGCTTCCATGAGCTCGACGAAGCGCTGGACGTGGCCCTGGAGGAACTCCACCGTGGATTCCACGGCGATCTTGTCATTGTCGTCGAAAAGCGTCGGCGACTGGCCGAGGAATACCTCCGGCTGCCCCAGCATCGGCATGTCGAAGTAGGAGAGTGCCAGCTTCAGGTTCTTTTGGGAGGAGTAGCCGCCCATGCGGCCAACGGAGTGGCTGATGATCGCGGCGGGCAGGCCCTTCCATGCCACATCGGAGTTGGGCTTGGATCCGATATCAACGGCGTTCTTCAGTGCAGCGGGGATGGTGCGGTTGTTTTCTGCCGTAACGAAGAGAACGCCATCGGCTTGCTTGAGCCGCTCGCGGAACTCGGTGTACTCCTGCGGGGTGGTCTTGTCCTCGACCTCGGGATCGTCATAATCGAAGTCGTACAAAGGTAGGTCCCGGATCTCCACGATCTCGGCGGAGATGTCCTCGGGGAACATGGGGATCACATTCTTCGCGATCTTGCGGGCGAAGGATCCACGTCGCAAGCTTCCGACAAGTACTACTACGTTCTTGTTAGTCATACATACTCCTTAAAGCGTGTGTAGCTGGTGTTGAGGGGCTGCTCGGCGCTTCCCGCAGTGGAGGACGATCCTGGTGTGGGGGCCGTGCTGTGGCATAACCACGCTGAGGCACGTGCCGCTGAGACGATGAGCACGCGACGGGAAAGCTCCATCGCGGAGGGGCCGTGCGGGCCCGCTCAGAAAGGCTCGTACTCATGCATTCGCAGCGGTGGTGATCCACTTTGAGCTGCATAAATGCGCTAATCCGCCCCGCCCGCAGCGACCGCGGGCACCAGTGTGTAGTTATCCACGGCAATTATGAGCGCTTGTGATAGGCTGTGTCAAACATTTAACTTCGACTAGACGAACACTGCGGCTCTGTTGTGATCTGCAGTGCGTGAACCGAAGACCATGCACATGTTCACCGATATGGGCAGTGGCTGTGTCCTCGACGCAGCCGGTGCTGGTGCGGTGGATGGACACTTCTCGTCATACGAGGGAGGAAGAGCGATGGATGCACAACCAGCCTCCGATGGTCACTGGATAGAAGCCGTAGGCATGTTTAGTGATCTCAAAGAGGGAAACCCCGCATCGGCTACGCGCATCTTGGCTAGCTCCCATGCGCCTGAAGAGGTCATGGAATATTTCATGAGGATGGTCAGCCTCTACCTGCGCAACGCCGATCAAGACGACGTGACCCGTTTTGTGGATGCAGCCTGGCAGATGGGGCCGCCGCCCCGAATCCCAGATGCGCTCCGCGGATTCTTCTGATCGCGCGGCGCAGCGTAGTTAGTCCTGCGGCTGCGAGGGGATAGCGAAGATCGACTGCGCTATGGTGCTGCTGATAGTGAGTGCCTCCTCGCCGTCGTGCGGCGTGATAGTGATCGACTCGCTAAAGGGCGGTCCCGCCGTCACCTGAACGCGCGTATCGAGGCCGATGTCATGTTCGGCAAGGTACTGCAAAAGCTGTGGATCATCATCGGCAATGCGGGCAATGGTCACCACGGAATGCGGTTCGCATTCCGTTAATCGCACCGCGGGCGGGCGGATAATAGTGCCCTGCGAGTCAGGAATTGCATCCCCGTGCGGGTCGCGTTGTGGATGGCCAAGGTGCTCATCCAATCGTTCGATCATCAGATCAGACACCACATGTTCAAGAGCATCCGCTTCGCGATCCACCTGTTCCCAGCGATATCCCAAGGTGTCCACGAGGAAGGTTTCGATCAGGCGGTGCCTGCGCACCATGGCCACTGCGTACTCTCTGCCCAGATCCGTTAGAGTCACTGCGGAATAGCGCGAGTGCTCGACGAGGCCGGCGTCACTAAGCTTGCGCAACGCATCGGAGACCGTGGACTTCTTCACCCCAGCTTTGTCTGCGATCATTCCCGTGGTGATGGGCGCCGTACTCCATTCGCTCAGTCCCCAAATGATCTTCACATAATTCTGGGTACTGGCAGATAACGAGCTAACAGACATGCTTCCAGACTACCCGTACTTCGGGCCTCCCAACTCAGAATTTCGCTTAGTCAGCGATATCGCTTATCGCGCTGTGGCGATGCTCCACAAACGGCGTATAACTCTTTGCACTGGGATGGAGGTCCCTTGACTCGGGTGTCCCCATCCCAAGCGCATCAGTGTTATCACCAGGCCACCGTCACGACCACAGCGGCCCGATGTCGTGACTAGCGATAACTCATCGTATGGCGGTTATTAGAGTCCGAGGGCCTTGGCCTTCGCGGCCGCGAATTCCTCGTCGGAGAGAATTCCTTGGGCATGAAGATCAGCAAGTTTCTTAATCTGTTCCATGCCGGTATCGAGATCAGAAGGGGCAGCCGCGGCCTGGGAAGGCGAAGTGGCTGCATCCTGCGCTCCGGCTGTTTGGCGCTCGCGCACAATGTCCTGCAATTCCTCGAAATCCCGAGTGCACTTTTCGAGTTGAATCATCTGGGCATTAGACCACAGATTAATCCATGCTCCTCGGAGATTACGCCCCACGTCAATACGATCGATTGCGCTGTAGAGCAGCTCTGTATGGGCGAAGTTGAGCGTCTTGTTATAGGCAATAAAAATGCGATCCACCGTGGCGACAAGTACGCATCCGACATCTAAGTCCGCTTCTTTGGCTACGGCTGCAAAAAGAATCTCTTCATCGTCTCGCAGGACCATCCCAGCCTGTGATACTGCTGCAAGACAGGAGTTTCGCTCAAGTGCGGGGAGATGCTTCTGGATGATTTTCGTTTTGGCGATCATCCGCTTCTGCAACGCGATTTCGGAATCGACCTTGGCGCCGAGCTTGTCCACCATCGACCCCACGAGGTTGGTGTTCTTCGAATCAGACGATGAAGGGGTCTGCCCAGACCGGCGCTTAAAAATGCCCACAGTGTTCCTCCACAAGATGGTTGAGTACTCCAACCTCTGCAGAATACCGGGCGGGGGTAGAGCTCTGGGGAATGATTCAGTGAGTACAGGAGAGCACGCGCTGTCCTCACCCTGCACCCCGCCTGCGCAGCGTTTAAAGTGAGAGCAGCGTCGCTCAGCGCAGGTACACAGCACAGAATCTGCAGGCCTTGAGGCCATCAGCACCCGTCGGGGACGGGGTGCGTCGAAAAGCCACCTAGAGGCTTTCGCGTGAGTGTGTGTGCGAGGGCGCGGTCCTAATAGTCATTCTCGGGGGAGGAGTCTGGTGCCACATGGGTGAGCACTCCGATACACACCATCAGCCGCTGCGGTCGATCCTGCAGCCCACCACGCAGGCGCAGGTGAGCGGCTATAAGTTTCTGCTCCGTCGCGCCGAGCTCGGGGCGGTGATGGGCGATATTCGAATGATCCACGATCCGCTCGGGGCGCGGAATAAGGCGCTGGCCTTTGGTGCTGCCGCGGCTGTGGTGGTGGGGTTGGGCGCCGGCGCGATGGCGTTATTTTCGCCGCAGCGCGATCCAGGGGAGGCGCCGATCATGGTGGCCGATTCGGGGGCGCTCTATGTGCGCTCCGAGGAGGGCGTTCATCCCGTAACTAATTTGGCTTCGGCACGGCTGGTGGTGGGCGAGGCCGCCACCCCAGCGCGGATTTCGGATGCGGTGCTGGCCACGCAGCGTTTCGCGCATGAGGTGGGCATCGGGGTGGCGCCGTCGGCCGTGGCGGACACGGCGCCGGAGCAGCCTTTGGTGGCCTGCCACGAGGTGCGTAGTGATGAGCTGCACGTGGGCTCGGGGATTGAGTATCGGCCGCTGGGGGAGGAGGAGGCGTTTGTGGCCCGCGATGAGCGCGGTACGCAGTGGTTGATTACCTCCGAGGGGCGTCGCCGGTTGCCTTTTGCGCGTGATGAGCTGGGGGCCGCTACCCGCCAGGCAGTGGGGGTGGATAGAGACACTCCGGTGGTGGAGACCTCCAGTACGTGGCTGAATACTGTTCATGCGCTGCCGGATTTCGCGGTGCCCTCGGGCCCGTGGGAGATCGCGGATGTGGGCGGGGCCGCCTATCTCATCCGCCGCGAGGGCCTGATAGAGCTCACGGACACGCAACGCAGCATTCTCGTGCAACTGGGGGCGCGGACGCGCGAGCGCACGCGGGAGGACATCAGTGGTTTCGGCGATAGTGGGCAGACACTGCAGCTGCTGCGTCGCCCGTATTCGCTTATCGACGCCCCCTTCCTCGGCGCGCCGGAGTCGCATCCAGCGGCGGTGTGCTCGGCGGGTACACAGCGCGGCCCTGGGGTGCGGATGGGCGCGCTGGAGGGTTCGATCCCCGTGTTGGGTGCCCATGCCACCCATTACCGTCCGGCCTATGAGGATGAGCAGCGCTCGGGCTTGGCTTTTGGGGTGGATACCGCCCAGGGCACGCATGTGATCTCGGAGACGGGGCGGCGGCATGCGGTGCCCTCGGGCAAAGAGTTAGCGGTGGTGGGCGTGGAGTCCACCACGGCGGCCTCATGGTCGGTGGTGTCGTTATTGCCGGAGGGCGAGGTGCTGTCTTTTGAAGCGGCCCGCGCTCCCGCGCATCGCAATATAAGAGGAATAGCTCAGCGCTATAAGTAACCCCTTGCCCTTCGCCTCAGCCTGTGGGCGAGGGGCGAGGGTTTTTAGGCCTCGTGGTCGCTGTGCCAGCCGCGGATGATGGCGCGGAGTGCGATCGCGGCGAGGGCCACCGCTGCCATGATCGCCACCCGGCTGCGGGTGGGATCGCTCTGCACGGTGCGGATGGTGATATCCCGCTCCGCTGCGGTGGTGCGGGTATCGAGATCGAGGTGAGTGAGCGCGGCGTGGATATCGAATTCACCCCGCGCCGGGTCGGCGATGGCGGCCAGTCGCGCCCGGATCTCCGCGGGGCTGGCGTGGCGGTCGCGCTGCAGCAGGAGTGCGACGGTGCCAGAGACCACCGGCGTGGCGAAGCTGGTGCCGCTATAGCCGTGTACTTGCCCTTCGTCGCCATATACCCCAGAGGCGAGGCCGCTTCCTTCCGAGTGCAGGGCTATGGGCACATCGCCCTTGGCGCTGAGCCGCAGCCCAGTGTCCTCGGCGGCGGGGAGTGCGTAGTCGGCGAGGCTGCGCGTGGAGTGATCGACGGCGCTGACCGCGATCACGGTGGGCAGATGCGCCGGATACACCACATCGCCGGGTGAGCACTTCTCGGAGACATTGCCGGCCGCGGCGACCACCACGACGTTGCTGGCCTCCGCCCGTCGTACCGCAGCGCGGAGTGCTTGCGTGTTCAGCCCCGCGGCGCGGGCGGGAGAGACGCAGGACACCACCGACACGTTGATCACATCCGCTTTGGCGTCGATGGCCGCGTGGATAGCCTCGGCGAGATTCGCGAGATTGCCGCTGCTGCTGCGCTGCGGGCTGCGATAGTGGGTGCTGGTGTGGCGGATGCTGAGGATCTCAGCATCCGGGGCGATGCCGGTGAGTTCATCGCTGCTCGGGTCGGGGAGCATACCGATGATCCCCGCCACCACGGTGCCGTGGGAGTCACAATCATGATCCGCGCGCGGCTGTTCGGGATGGATAAAATCCGCATCTGGGGTCATGCGCAGGCGTGGATGCTGCGCCACCCCGGTATCGACCACGGCGACTTTTACCCCGGCACCGGTGGCGTGCTGGTGGGTATCGCGGAGGGCGAGGGAGCGTCGTACAGCCTCATCCCACGCGGTACGATCGCCAGCGGAGTCGCTGATCTGCACGGGCTGAGCGCAGGCAATGTCTGGGGCATCCGGCGCGGGCGGCGAGTCCTGGGCGACGGTGAGAGGGGCGCAGCCGACGAGCAGCACGGCGGCCATCAGGGGACACACGAAGCGCATCACGACCTACCATCCCCAGGTGCGGATCGCGGTGAATATGCCCATGAGGTGCGCGGAGAGCGGAATGATGGCGGCCAATGCGATGTGCTCCACTCGCTCGAGGCGCCGCTGCCATGTGGGCTCCATGGTGGATAGCGGCCCAGTGAGTAGGGGAGCGGCGCCCGCAAGCGCGAGCACAGCCCCGGCGAGCACCAACGGCCAGATAATCCACGAGCCCTGGCCGGCAAGCTCCGCGGTGGCCATACGCAGCGCGCATAGCGCGAGCGCGGCCATCCCGGCGCAGCTAGAGACCCACAACGCCCACATGCTCCAGACATCGTGATGACGGGCGGCATGCACCACCACGGACCCCACGGTGCAGGCCACCAAGGCGAGGGCGAAGGCATCGGCGCGCTGGGCGAGCACCAGCAGCAGCGGGCTCAGTACCACCGTGAGCCCAAGGTAGAAACCACCCAGGATCTGCGCAGTTCGCCGGGCCTTCTTCTCCGGCTCGGCGATCGTATGATCGGCCACCTCGAGGTCCTGGCCGGCCGAGGGGATCAGCGGCACCCGGAGACCCGCGGCTTTCAGTGCCACACTGGGCGCGGCGCTCATAGCCACCATGGCCATCGCGATGGTGCCGGCGCTGGCAGCCACCCACTCGCCGCTCGCGGCCAGCAACCCGCCGCACACCGTCAGCAGGGCGACCGTGGTGATCGCCGCGGCACAGTGCCGAATATGCAGGGTCTTCGCGCCGAGGGCGGTGGCGGCGGCCAGTCCACCCGCAGCAGCCACCAGAGTCCACCCCGCGGCACTGCTCGAGAGCGCGAGGGCCTCCACGCCGCGCTGCTGGGCGGCGCTGGCCCCGGCTATCGCTGCGCTGAGCTGGGCAATGCCCATATAGCAGGCGGTGGCCTCTGGGTTGAGCCGGCGGCGCGCCCGCAGGGCCACTGCGCTGGCCGCCAGCGCGAGGCTGGCACCCCACCACGCCACTGCGGTGGCACTCAGCGGTGCGGCCACCGCGCCGAGACACACTACTAGGCCCGCCACCAGCAGCGGTAGCGTATCGAGGCCGCGCCGGCAGGGGGTGCTGGCGGCGTCGGCAAGCGCATGGGCGGTGTCTTTGACCACCGGCGCGGCGTGCTGCTCATACGGCCCGAGCACCAGCACGCCCCCATGCAGGAAGGGCACGGTGTGCAGCGGCCGGGTGGCGTCGATAGGCACCCCTGCGGCGGTGCGCCCCTGCCAGGGCACGCTGATGCTCGGCGCATCGAGGAGATCTAAGACCTCATCGAGCACCTCCGCCAGTGAGGAACGCGGCGGCAACACAATATCGAGCTGACGATTGCGCTCGGGCTGCTCCGGCACGTCGAGACGGATGGTGGTGGTCACCGCCGTGGTGGCGGGGCGCGGCTCGTGCGGCGGCGCCGATGGTGAGTGAAGTGACAGCGTCACAAGAAATTCCCCCTGAGTAGATAACACGATCACGCCCACAGACGGCACAGAGAGATAGCGGTGCTCGCGCGCACGACGGCGTCGAGTGCTGCTGCGATGGTTCCCCCGAACCATCTCCCCCTCCACCCTCCATGGGGTGCTGGCGAGCTGCAGACGCGAAACCTTTGGCCTGCAGTGCCCATCAGCTTGGCTTAGGATCAGTGCCGTGTCCACTCGAGGCGCACCGGAGCAGCGGCCGAGCACCGCTGTTCCGGTGGGGCTGAGCGAGCGGGCGACGTCGATCATGCATGCGGCGCGGGGATGGGGGACATGCCTGCGCGCCGGGTGCAGCCAGTATCCGTGCTACGGGGGGAGTTTGAGATATGGCTGTCGCATTTCCGCAGGCAGTAGAAGAAACCAGAGCGATCGAGCGGATCGCGGCACCACCGCTGCCCAGCGGCAGCATCCAGCCGGAAGCCGTACCGGATGCCCCGACGCGGCAGCCGGTGCCGCTGGTGCGCATCATCATCCCGGTGGTGATGGTGCTGGCCATGGTGGGCATGGTGGCGCTGATGCTCACCGGAGAACGGCAGCTTAATCCCATGATGCTGCTCTTTCCGCTGATGATGGGCGCCTCGATGCTGGCGATGTTTATGCCCCAGGGTGGCGAGGACAGCGATGACACCCGCCGCACCTATCTGCGGCATCTCTCGCATGTTCGCCGCGCCGCGCTGAACAACGCCGCCGCGCAGCGCGCCCACGAGCTGCACCGCCACCCCGATCCGAAGGCGCTCTACGCCGCCGCCGGCTCGCCGCGGATGTGGGAGCGTAGCCTCGGCGATCCCGATGTGGGGGAGGTGCGCATCGGGCGTGGCACCACCGCGCTCTGCACGCCGATCGAATTACACAACATCAACGCCACCGAGGACCTTGACCCGGTGTGCGCGGTGGCGCTGCGCCACATGGTGACCGCCGTGGACACCGTGCCCGCCATGCCACTGGTGGTGCAGGTGGGCTCGTTCAGCGTGCTCTCGCTGCACGGGGAAAAGGCCCGGGCTCTCGCGCGGGCACTCATCGCCCAACTGGTCTTTCACCACGGGCCCGAGGCCATCGGCATCGAGGTGCTCAGCGGCACCCGCGCCGCTGCCGCCGCCGAGGGGGAGTGGCAGTGGCTAAAATGGTTGCCGCACACCCGCACTCCCAGCGAGGCCGCCTGCCGGGTACTCATCGTGGATATCGACGATGCCGAGCAGCCCGCCCACCTCGTGGGCTCGCGCCGCTGGGATCTCATTATCGCCATCGACGCCCACCAGGCCACGCCGCTGTATGAGGCAGCCTTCAATGACGGGCTGATCCTGCACGCCGATGCCGCGCTGGTGGTCTCGATTCTCGGCGGCGAGGAAACCATCGGGGTGCCCGATACCCTCAGCATCGCCGAGGCCACCTGCCTGGCCAAGGCCCTTCATCCCCACGACCGGCCAGAGCGGCACAGCACCGCTCCTTCGGGAGAGCTCCTGCCGCTGCTCGGCTACCACGAGCAAGAGCATGTGCGCGCCGAGACCCTGTGGGCGCCTCGCGCCCCAGGCGATCCCACCCGCCTCAACGTGCCCATCGGTGTGGGAAGCGATGGTCAGCCGCTGCTGCTCGATATCAAAGAATCCGCCCACGGCGGGGTGGGGCCGCACGGGCTGTGTATCGGTGCCACCGGATCGGGAAAATCCGAGCTCCTGCGCACGTTCGTGGTCTCTCTTGCCCTTAGCCACTCCCCAGCGGAGCTGAACTTTGTGCTGGTGGACTTCAAAGGCGGCGCCACCTTCCTCGGCCTCGATGGCCTGCCGCACACCTCCGCAGTGATCACCAACCTGCACGCCGAGGCTGATCTGGTAGAGCGCATGAGCGACGCCATCTCTGGGGAGATGAACCGCCGCCAAGAAGTACTGCGCGCGGCCGGCAACGTGCCCAATGTGGAGGCCTTCAACGCCGCCGCGGCCGCAGCTGGCACCGAGCCGATGCCGGCGCTGGTGATCGTGATCGATGAGTTCTCCGAGCTGCTCGGCCAGCATCCCGACTTCGCCGATCTCTTCGCCGCCGTCGGCCGGCTGGGCCGCTCCCTGCACATCCACCTGCTGCTCGCCAGCCAGCGCCTGGAGGAGGGGCGGCTGCGCGGGCTGGACTCGCACCTCAGCTACCGCATTGGGTTGCGCACCTTCTCGGCCATGGAATCCCGCCACGTGCTCGGCGTGCCGGACGCCTATGAGCTGCCCAATCAACCCGGCCGTGGCTTCATCAAAGCCGATGCCGCCGAGGTGCGCGGCTTCCAAGCAAGCTATGTCTCCGGCCCGGTCAGCGCCAGTACCAGCCCCGCTGCGGAGGCGATCGTGCGGGTGGGCCGCTTCGATACCCGCGCCGATACCCTGCCCGAGCCGCGCCTGCCCGCCGCCAGCGCCAGCTCGCAGCAGGGCCCCTCGAGTACCCAGACGCTCGTGGATCTCACCGTGGAACTCACCACCGCCCGCGCCGCCCAGCTGGGGCTGAAGGCGCACAAGGTGTGGCTGGATCCGCTGCCCGCTGCCATCCCGCTCGGCGGGGTGGTGGAGGATCTCGGCCCCCTACGTGCTGCGGTGGGCGTGATCGATCGCCCCTATGAGCAGCGCCAAGATCCCCTCGTGGTGGACTTCACCGGCCAAAACGGGCATGTGGCCGTCTGCGGCGGGCCGCAGAGCGGCAAAACCACCATGCTGCGTAGCATCGCCACCGCGCTCGCCTCCACCCACAGCACCGAGACGCTACGCGTGTACGCTCTGGACCTCGGCGGCGGCGGGCTCGGCACCCTCACTCGCCTCCCACACACCGCTGGGGTGGCTGGCCGCGAGCAGGAAGAAACCATCGCCCGCGTGGTGGATGAGGTGCTCGGTTTTATCGATGAGCCGGAGCAGCGCCACACTTTTTTGCTTATCGACGGTTGGCAGGCACTCACCACCGACTTCGAGGAGCTCACCCCGAGCCTGCAGCGCATCGCCAGCGAGGGCCTCGCGGCGCGGGTGCATCTGGTGATCTCTACCTCCCGCTGGACCGCCCTGCGGCCATCGGTGCGGGATCTCATCGGCCAACGCTATGAGCTGCGTCTGCCCGAGGCCATGGACTCAGTGATCGATCGCCGCCGCCAAGAAAAACTCCCCGCCCTGCCCGGCCGAGGACTCAACGCGGCAGGGGAGAATATCCTCATCGCCCAATCCAGCGCCCAAGACATCGCCCATGTGGCCCGGCAGAGCGAGGAAGCCGGCATGGCGGCCGTGCCGGCGCTGAAAACCCTGCCTCTTAGCCTGCCGGCCGCCAGCCTGCCCGACTCCGAGCAGGTGCTACTGGGCTTGGGCGGGGCCCGACTCGAGCCGGTGGCGGTGGACTTCAGCGACACCCAGCACGTGATTGCCCTCGGCAACAAGGGCTGCGGCAAATCCCAGTTGCTCAAGGTCGTGGGCCGCCACCTCGCACAGCTGCCGCATGAGCAGGTGCGGCTGCTGGTGATCGATCATCGCCGCCGCCACCTCGGGGCATTCCCCGAGCACATGCTGGCCGGCTATAGCGGCACTACCGACGCCAGCCGCAGCCTCATTAGCGATCTCTGCACCACGCTGCGCCAGCGCCTACCCAGCGAAGACATCACCCCGCAGCAGCTGCTTCAACGTTCCTGGTGGAGCGGGCCCGAGCTATATCTGCTTATCGACGACGCCGAGCTGCTGCCGCACGGGCTACTCGATCCGCTCGCGCCCCTGCTCCCGCACGCCGCCGATATCGGCCTGCACCTGATCTACGCCCGCAAATCCGGCGGCGCCTCCCGTGCCTTCTTTGCGCCTGGACTCGCGGAATTGAAGGACTCCTCGCCGCTGGTGCTGCTCTTCGACAGTGATAAAGACGAGGGCCCGCTCTTCGGGGCGCGGCCCGCCACCCTCGCGCCGGGTCGGGCCCAGTTGATCCGCGGCGGCAGTGCCGAAGGACTCATTCAGGTGGTGAGTGACTAAATGATGCCCCGTTGGGAAGTCTCCGTCACCGATGCGCTCACCATCGTGGTCGAGGCAACCACCGCTAAAGCGCACTACTTCTATGATCTCGGCGCCGCCGCCTTAAGCGAGCCCGATCAGGCCCGCCGCTTAGTCTCCGAGCTGCGGGATCTGACCGGTAGCCAGTGGCCGCAGGTCGAGGTGATCATCGATGCCGCCGAAGAACCCGGCGAGTGCCTGCTGGAGCAGTGTCACACCGCCCGCGTGCGGGCCTGGCGCTATGGCGAGCCGCCACCCGAGCCAGTCGAAGCGTCCGAGCCCACCGCGCCTGCAGCGCCACCCGCCCCGCCCGCCACCGCGCTGCGATCTACTGCGGCGCCGCAACCGGAGCCCGAGGACGGCCCGTGGCCGCAGCCGCCACAGGGCGTGCGCCGCCGCTCTCTCCACGGTGGCGGCATCGCCCGGCTGCTGGAGCGGGTCAATCTCTTTAGCGTGGGCATCGTGGCAGTGGTGCTGTTCGTGGTGGGGGTGAGTTGGTGGTCTACCCGGCAGTCCTTGGAGCCGGCGCCGGTGCGCACCGTGGCGGAACCGGAGCAGCCGGGTTCCAGCCCGCCGCCGAGTGACAATGCCGGGGAGGAGGCGTCGACAAGCGCTGCGGCGCCGCGAGAGATAGTGGTAGAGCGCGGCCCAGTGCGGGTGCGCACCCCGGAGGGATTCGAGATTAGTGACCGTGGGGACAGTAGCTTTCAGCTCAACGGTGCGGATCCCGAACTGCGCATCCTCATCTCCTTCGATGAGGTCTATTCTGTGTCGCCGGAGGCGGTGATCGCCGAGGTAGAGGCGATGGTGGCCGTGGATGAGACACTGCGCACCGAGGCGGCCGTATTTCGCCGGCACGGGCAGCCCGCCCAGACCAGCTATATCGAAGAACCAGGCGATGGCTCGCTGGTGCGCTGGACCGCCTGGGTAGAGCAGGACACCTTGATCAGCGTGGGCTGTCATTCGCGGCATCAGCCCAGCCATGCGCATACCGCCAGCTGCCGCATGGCGGTGGATAGTCTCGAGCACCGCGATAACACCACCGGCGATGGGGAGAAGCTTTTTTAGCCGGGGCGGAACCTCAGTCGCTGTGCCTGACGTCTATATCCCATGAAGCCACTTGGTTTCACCACCACAGGGGGGATTGTGTGGAGCACTCGGGGGAGCATCACATCCGATCACTGTGCAGTCCATTCCCTATATATCCGGCAGCAGCTGCTGCATCAATGCACACAGGATTATCTTTCAAGGAGCATCTATGACTGGGCACTTTCGCACAGAATCACAGACCATGGTCGCCACCGCAGGCAAGGTGGATCAGACCAACCACGACGTTCAGGCCGAGCTGGCTCGGCTGCGCGGCACCGTCGACGCCATCGGTGGTAGCTGGCAAGGCAGCGCGCAGCTGGCTTTCACCAATCTCATGAGCCGCTGGGACGCCTCGGCACGCCAGCTGCAGGAGGCGCTGAGCTCCATCTCGGAGAATATCCGCGCCAACGCCCGCGCCTTCGACGTTTCCGAGACCGAGAACGAAACCGCATTCCGTCGGGTGGGTGGCGGCTTGGCGCTCTAGCGCCGCCGCATCCCACTCGCCTGCATCAGCACACTTAATAAGAGCGCAACACAGAAAGGCTAATGCCACTCATGGACACGATTCGTTATCAATTCGGCGCCATCAGCCAAGCGGCTGAGGATATTCGCGCCACCTCCGCCAAGATCAACGGCAACTTGGAGGACCTCAAAGCCCAGATCGCGCCGATGACCGCGGCGTGGGAAGGCGAGTCCTCCTCCGCCTACCAAGAAGCCCAGCGCGCGTGGGATGCCGCCGCACTGGAGATCAACACCATTTTGGCCACCATCTCCCGCACTGTGGCAGAAGGCAATGAGCGTATGAGCGATGTCAATCGCCGCGCTGCCGCTAGCTGGAGCTAGCCGCCCGCCGCCGCAGAGGCTCGGGCCGGTGTGTCTCGCGCGCGGGCGTGTCCGTGGAATCCCCGTGTTCTCCGTGTATCTCCACATTCCAGGGACGCAGCCACCCACTCGCGTGAGCGCACCGCCTCGTGCCGCGCGGCCTCAAGAACCACCACCTCATCGAGCAATACGCAGCCACACCCCGCGTCGTAGCACCAGCCGCCAGTGATGAATGGGCGGCACGCTACCGCGGGGTGTGTGCTGTCGCACGTCCCCCGAGCGCTGTCCGGTATTAGCTGATCTCCGAGTAGTCTTCAGGCACCTCGGCGAGGGCCTCGGCGATAGGGGTGGAGCCATTGATAAAGGGGATCACCCGGTGGATGGTGGCGGGCTGCTGCAGTGCGCCAGCCGCCACCTGTGCGACATTGCCGCGGGAGGTCTCGGAGGACATCCCGTGCGTTAGTGGAGTGACGCGCACCGTCCCTGTCGCCGGCTCATCGCTCAGTGTGCCAGGACCCAGGATGGTCCACTCTAAGTCGCTGCCCACCAGGTGCATATCGGCCGCGAGCTTGGCCACGGCGTAGTCGTAGAGGGGATGATCCTCCGGAATCTGTAGTGGGGAGCGCGAACCATTGAAGGAGACCATAATATAGCGCTTCACCCCGGCGGCTTGGGCGGCGTCCATGCTGCGGATAGCCGCGTCCCGATCAACGGCGTAGGTGCGCGCCGCCCCACCAGAGCCGCCGGCGCCGGCGGACCACACCACGGCATCCGCGCCACGCAGGGCCGCGGTGAGCTCTGCGATCGAGGATTCTTCCACGTCGACCACCACCGGATGTGCTCCGGCAGCCTCCACATCGGCGGCATGGTCGGGATTTCGGATCAATGCAGTGACGCTATCGCCGCGTTCGCTGAGAATAGAGGCCAGCTCAAGGGCGATCTTTCCGTGGCCACCAATAATGACGATATGAGACATAGATGTCCTCCTTAAGCTATAGACGCGTGGTTCCACCCTGGGGGAGAGCCCACGGTGTTTCATTGCGGCACCAACGACACAGCCTGGGACGATATTCCCGAGCTAGCCGGAGCAGTGACGCGGCGAGGAGTTTGCGCTGCGCAGCTATAGGGGGCTAAAATTCACTCTTCGTGTGTACTCGCCGTAGTAACGCCTGCCCTTCGAGGGGATGCGGAAGCTGGGAAGAGTACTGATAGCGCGGGTCTCCACCGGCCGCCGCGCTATCCATAACTGACACGTTTGGCTGGCAGCGAGCAGAATAGACTTTGAAAGGTTTTGCATTGTCTACTTATCACCCGAAGAGCGGTGACATCACCCGCAAGTGGTATGTCATCGACGCCACTGATGTGGTGCTGGGTCGCCTGGCAGTGACCGCCGCAGGCCTCCTGCGCGGCAAGGGCAAGCCCCAGTACGCACCCAATGTCGACTGCGGTGACCACGTCATCATCATCAATGCTGACAAGGTTGCTGTTTCCTCTAACAAGCGCGAGCGTGAGTTCCGCTACCGTCACTCCGGCTACCCGGGTGGTCTGAAGACCATGTCCCTGGGTCGCTCCCTCGAGCTGCACCCGGAGCGCGTTGTGTTCGAGTCTGTTGAGGGCATGATGCCGCACAACCGTCTCTCCCGCGCCTCGGTGAAGAAGCTTCACGTCTTCGCCGGCTCCGAGCACCCGTATGCAGCCCAGAAGCCCGAGACCTTCGAGATCAAGCAGGTGGCCCAGTGACCGAACAGAACCAGAACGAATCCCAGGTAGCCTCCGCTGAGGACATCGCTGCAGCGCAGGCCGCAACCGAGGAGTTCACCAACACCATCGGTGACTCCCTCGTGGACGAGTCCGCCGAGACCGCCGAGGCTCCCGCAGCCGAGGGCCCGGCCGATCTCAGCCAGCCGATCCAGACCGTTGGCCGTCGTAAGCGCGCCGTCGCCCGCGTCACCATGACCCAGGGCACCGGCAAGATCACCGTCAACGGCCGTGAGTTCGAGGAGTACTTCCCCTCCAAGCTCAACCAGCAGGACATCAAGACCCCGCTGACCCTTCTGGAGCGCGAGAACCAGTTCGACATCCGTGCCCGCATCTCCGGTGGCGGCCCCACCGGTCAGTCCGGTGCTATGCGTCTGGCTATCGCCCGCGCCCTCAACGAGTACAACCCGGCTGAGCGTAAGCAGCTGAAGAAGGCTGGCCTTCTCACTCGCGACGCCCGTGCCGTGGAGCGCAAGAAGGCAGGTCTGCACAAGGCCCGTCGTGCTCCGCAGTACTCCAAGCGTTAAACACCAACGCTTCTTCAACGCCCGTGGCTTCGGCCGCGGGCGTTGCTCGTTTCTGGGGCACCGCTAGCAGCACCACGGCCGGAAAACGCCTGCCGTGGTGCTGCTAGCTCCACTTGGGTCGTGGGGCGATCCAGGTGCGCATGGCCTGGAGAATCTCCTCGGGGCTATCGCCGAGGATGAGCGCGTCATAATCTTCTGCTCGCACAAAGCCCTCCTCTACCATGATGCTGAGCGCACGCAGAGTGGGAGCCCAATAGTCGCTGTCTAAAAACGCGATCGGCTTGGCGTGATATCCGAGCTGCTGGCCGGTCCACACATCGTAGAACTCATCCAATGTGCCGGTGCCGCCGGGCAGGCAGAGGAAGGCGTCGGCACGCTCGCTCATGCGCTGTTTGCGGGCGTGCATTGTCTCCACCACCTCGAGCTGCGTCAGTCTGGGATGCGCGATCTCGCCGTGCATCAGGCTCTGCGGTAGCACCCCGCTCACCGCTCCGCCGGCCTCGAGGGCCGCCGTGGACACGGCCCCCATCAACCCCATTGCGCTGCCGCCATAGACAAGCCGCATGCCATTGCGTGCCAGGCTCTCTCCCACAGCGCGGGCAGCCACGAGGTGGCGCCCATCCTGTCCCGCGCGGGCGCCGCTAAACACCGCCACCGAGTGAATGGGGTGGCCCCGAAGATAATCCAGCACATGCTCTGTGAGCAGCGGCGTCAGTGGCACGGAGCGATCATCGAGTGTATCGAGTGCGAGCCACTGCCGCTCGGGGCCCAGCCCCTGTCCCGCGGCAGGTGCTGTCCTGTCCTGGGCGGCTGCGTCGTGAAGCGGCGAGCCGGGGACGAGAAATAGTGCCACCCGCGCCAGCTCGGTGTCCGTGCTGCTAGCGCGGGTCGTGATGTCTCCGCAGGGGGTGAGCTCCGCTGCTGCGATGGTGATGCCGAGTTCCTGCAGCGCCCTGAGTGCGGCGTGGGTGGCGGATTCTCCCGGCTGAGCTACAGCCTGGGGGAGGGTCAGCGCGGCGCCGGCGGGCTCGCGCACGGTGAGCAGGCGGCGGCGGGGATCACGAATAATAACGGCACTACTATCGCGGGCATCTACTGGCATGGCTGCAAGGCTACTAGCTGCCAGCCCCGGCGCACGGGCAGCTGCTTCCGCATGGGCACGGGTCATACGTCTGAGTACCACCGCAAGGGAATGTCTGGCGTGGGATCGGGGTAGCCGAGCGTGCATAATGGAGGAATGACTCGACTCTTCGGAACAGACGGTGTACGTGGATTAGCCAATAAGAAGCTGACGGCCCCCTTGGCGCTGCAGCTCGGTGCAGCGGCTGCGGAGGTACTGACAAAGGAGTACCGCAACTCCAAGCGCCGCCCCGTCGCCATCGTGGGCCGCGACCCGCGCGTCTCCGGCGAGATGCTGGCCGCGGCGATCTCCGCGGGCATGGCATCGCGCGGTGTGGACGTGTTGCGCGTCGGCGTGATCCCCACCCCGGCGGTGGCATTTTTGACCGATGATTATGGCGCAGATATGGGCGTGATGATCTCCGCCTCCCACAACCCCATGCCGGATAATGGCATCAAGTTCTTTTCCGACGGCGGCCATAAACTGCCCGATGAGGTAGAGGACGAGATCGAGCGCCGCATGGACAATATCGCCGCCGAAGGCCCCACCGGCCACGGTATTGGCCGCGTGATTGAGGAAGCCTCGGACGCCCAAGAACGCTATCTGATGCACCTAGCCCAGGCCGTGCCGCAGGATCTCTCTGGGATCAAGGTGGTGGTGGACTGCGCCAATGGTGCCGCCGCCGAGGTAGCCCCATTAGCCTATGGCGCCGCCGGTGCCGAGGTGATTCCGATTCACCACAAGCCGAATTCCTACAACATCAACGATGGCTGCGGCTCCACCCACATCGAGGAGGTGCAGCGCGCGGTCCGCGAGCACGGCGCCGATATTGGCTTGGCTCACGATGGCGACGCCGATCGCTGCCTCGCCGTGGACGCCGAGGGCACCATCGTTGATGGCGATCAGATCATGGCGATTCTGGCCGTGGCGATGAAGGCCAATAGCGAGCTGCGTAAGAACACCCTGGTGGCCACAGTGATGTCGAATCTAGGGCTGAAGCTGGCCATGGAGGACGCCGACATTGAGGTGCTCACCACCCAGGTGGGCGATCGCTATGTCCTCGCCGAGCTCAACCGCAGCGGCTATAGCCTCGGCGGCGAGCAGTCCGGCCACATCGTGATCCCCGATCACGGAACCACCGGCGATGGCGTACTCACCGGCCTTTCGCTCATGGCACGCATGGCAGAAACCGGCTCAAGCCTTAAGGAATTGGCCACCGTGATGACGGTGCTGCCGCAGATGCTCATCAACGTTCCGGTCTCGGACAAGTCCATAATCATGGATCATCCTCGGGTTAAGGAGGCCATCACCAAGGCTGAGGCGGAGCTGGGCGACACCGGCCGAGTGCTGCTGCGTGCCTCCGGCACAGAGGATCTCTTCCGCGTCATGGTGGAGGCCGCCCACGAGGAGCAGGCCCGAAAGGTGGCCGGTCGTCTGGCCGCCGTGGTCGCTGAGGTCTAAACCCGCCTCCCGCCGTCATTCCCGCGGGGTGCGCAGAATACTTCCGCGCCGCGGGAACCTCCCAAGGGTAAGTGTGCGTCTAACTCGGTGAGAAGGTGCGCCCTGTCAGGGTGCACGCCGCCGTTTCTTTGACCTCGCATGGGGGAGGCTATGACGCACACTGACATAGATGTCGATCCACCAACCGCGCTGGCGCATACCGCCGAGTTGCTCCGCACTATCGCCGAGAACACGAGCGCGCACCAGCGCCACGCACCACAGTTCCCGCCCGCCGCGGCGGGGAAGGGGCTGAGGGAACGCGGTGAAACCCTCGCCCGTGTCTTCACCCAACTGCACACCGATACCGCCACTGCTTTAGACGCAGCTCGCTTATCGACGCATACCGCCAGCGATCATCTCCGCGCCCTCTCAGAGCAGGACCACGAGGTGGCCAGCGCCCTGCACCGCATCGATAAGGCAGGTGAAGGCAGATGAACAGCTCCGTGACCTGCTACGGCTCCACGGTGGAGGCGCTGCGTCTGGCCGCGGGCCCGCTGTACACCGGGCCGCAGATCAGCGCCGAGGAGTTAAGCGCCGCCGCCGAGAATCTCGCCGGTGTGGATACTTCCGCACTACGCACAGCCGCGAGCTACGCCCTAGGAGAATCCGCCCCGCAGGACGCCAGCCGCTGGGTGCAGGAGGTGCTCAGCCCCGCTCTCGCCGGAGTGGCCGAGGGGGCCATGTGCGGCGGCCTGAGCGAGGCTATGCGGCAGTGGGAGCAGCGGGTAGAAGGTGCCGCAGCAGTAGAGGCGGCCGCGCATTCTTGCGCTGATAGCATCGACGCGGTCGGAAGCAGCGCCCATGAGGCGGCGCAGGCGATGACGCTGAGCCTTGATGAGGCAGTACGCGCGGTGTGCCACGCCCTCGAATTGCTGGGCAGTAGCGGTGCCCGCGGTCTGGCGCAGCAATTAGTGCACATGGGCGCAGGGCTGATCGATAGCGCCGGCCAGCAGCTGCTGGGTATCTTCGGCGATCACGACACAGCCGTGGCGGGCTGTTTTGATGAGCTGATCGCCCACGCCGAGCAGCACTGCGCCACCGAAGCTCCCGCCGCGTGCGAGTCCGCGCCACCGTGTGAGCCGGAGCCGCCGTGTGAGCCCGCGGCCGCCCCGCCCGTAGCGAAGCCGGAGCCCTGCGTGACGGAGACTCCCGTACCGCAGCCAGCACCGGCGCCGGCGGCAGCGCCCCTGCCGCCGCCGGTAGAGCCGCAGCCGGCCCCACAACCGGCCCCGGCCTGCGAGCCCGCGTCAGCCGCGCCGCCGCCACAGCCACCGACAACGCCGCCTAAGCCCTGCGTACCAGAAACCCCAGCGACCCCACCGAGCCCGCCACCGGCACCTGCTCCCGCCGCCGCACCGCCGTGCCCAGCCGTTGAGCTCGGGCAGCTGGTGAGTGGTTCGGTACTCACGGTGGGGCAGGCGATGGCCAGCGCCGCCGCCGTCGGAGTGGCACAGGCTCAGGCCTCGCTTCATGCGCACCTCGAGGCCGCTATAGCCGGCACTATCGAGGTATCCGCGCATCTTGGACAAGCACCCAGCGCCTGCCCGCCCACACCGGTAGTGGAGTGCCCGCCAGTGGTGGAACAACCCTGCGCCCCGGTTGCGCCGGCTGCCGACCCTGCACCCACACCGCAGCCCGAGCCAGAAGCGCCTCAGCCGGTCGATCCCTGCCCACCGGAGGATCTCGCCGCTGTGCCCGAACCCGAGCCACCGGCACAGAAGGTGGCCATGCAGAACGTGGCGCAGGAGGCAGCCCCAGACCCAGCCCCAGAATCGGCACCGCCCGAGCCACAACCAGAATCGCCGGCCGAGGCTGCCGCGCCGGTAGCAGCTGCCGCCGATGCCGCCCCACCGACTGATGAAGGAGAACACAGTGAGCACACCAGCTGGCCCCACAAGGCAGGTGCGTGGTGACTAACGTGAACCCCGATTTCCTCCGGCACCTCGAGACCTTCCAGCGCCACACGAGTGCGCGGCTAACTGAGTTTTCCCGCTCCCTCGATGAGCTCACCGCCCAAGCCCGGCGCGAGGCGCGAACCAGCGCAGAACACACTCCAACCCCGCCGCATACGAGTGCCACACAGCGCCCGGCGGCGAATGCGGCAGAGCGGGCATGGCCGCGCCCAGCGCAGAAGAAACCCGCCCCGCGCGGTCCTGTTCGGGGAGTGCTGAGAAACTCGCCTTAAAGGCACCGCTCGGGGCGGGGATAAAGATGAGATGTGGAGGTTAGTCCTGCTCGGCATCCTCGGTGGAGGCATCCGCATAGGGGTCGTGCTTGGCTACCTCTTCACGTAGCTCTTGGCGGGTCCAGGCGGTCACGCCCTTGCCCTCAGCCGCGAAGGCAGAGAATGCCGAGTACTTATTCTCCCCGGCGAGCTGGTGCAGCAGGAAGCCGGTGACTAGTCCGCGGGCAGTCTCTTGGGCGCCGAACTCGAGCCCGCTGATTCCGGTGAGGAGCTTGCTCACGCTTGCCTCGCGGAAGCCGGTCTGGCTCGCCTTGTCCACGACGCGGAAAGCGACATCGCCGCCCCAGTTGAAGGCCACCTTCGGCGGGTTACCCATATCGAGGAACTCGCCGCGGCCCGGGGAGAGTACAAGCCCAGGCACGTTCACGTGGCGGGCGGCTTCTTCGGAGGAGGGGGCGGTAACGGAGGGGTAGATGGCGGCGACGGCCTTGACCAGATCGCGGTCTACGGCGGCAAGAATCGCGGCGCCGGCTCCCATGCCGTGGCCCACCAAGCCGATTTTGCCCGGGGCGACGGTGATATTGCCTTGGCCGAGCTTCACCCCAGCGGCAATCTGCATGCAGGTTTCTAGATCAGCAGCGAAGCCACGGTGATCGGGGGCGAAACCGGTCTCGGTGTCCGGTGCCACCGCCACAATGCCCCAGCTCGCGAGGTGGCGCAGGGTGGCGTGGTAGTGCTTAATGCCCTGCCGCCAATCGTGGCCAAAGGCCACTGCGGGCAGGCCCTGGCCCTCGGCGGGGGTATAAACCTTGCCGGGGATGCCGGCATAGGACAGATCGCCCACGAGCACGCGGTGGGGGCCACGCTTGGACAGTTTGCTTAGGTGTTTCTTCAAGTTCTCAGCCACGGTGTTCAAGGATAGTCTATGCACGCCAGACCGTGGGGCTGCGGCTCCAGCCGGAGAGTGCACGGCCGAGGTGCAGGGGGCGGGCTTCAGGGCTCGCGGCGCGCGGTGAGCTGTTGCGAGGGGAGGTGTCTCTGGGTTGGGTTAGGATGAACGGCATGTGTGGAATCGTTGGATACATCGGTCATCGTGAAGGCTTGGGTGTGGCGCTCGGCGCCCTCAAGCGCATGGAATACCGCGGCTATGACTCTTCAGGAATCGCCGTCGCAGACGGTGCGGGCAGCATTAATGCTGTGAAGAAGGCCGGCAAGATTAGCAACCTCGAGATGCGTATCGATGAGGAAGGTGCCGATAACTTCCGGGGCCACACCGCTGTGGGGCACACTCGCTGGGCTACGCACGGGCGTCCCACCGATAGCAATGCCCACCCGCACCTGTCTGCGGACGGCAAGGTGGCCATTGTGCACAACGGCATTATCGAGAACTTCGCGGTGCTGCGCGAGGAGCTGGAGTACAGCGGCGTGGAACTGCTCTCGGAAACCGACTCGGAGGTGGCCGCGCACATGCTGGCCGCCGCCTATAACGAGGGTGAGACCAAGGGCGATTTCCAGGCCTCGGCCCTGCATGTGCTCAATCGTCTCGAGGGCGCATTCACCCTGCTGTTTACCCACGCCGATCACCCGGACACCATCATTGCGGCCCGCCGTTCCACCCCGTTGATCGTCGGTATCGGCGAGGACGAGATGTTTCTTGGCTCGGATGTGGCGGCCTTTATTGAATACACCAAGGATGCTGTTGAGCTGGGCCAGGACAACGTGGTGATCATCACCCGTGATTCCTATGAGATTCTCAACTTCGATGGCAGCCCCGCTGAGGGCAAGCCCTTCACCATTGACTGGGATTTGAGCGCCGCCGAGAAGGGTGGCTTCGATTCCTTCATGATGAAGGAGATTCATGAGCAGCCCGCGGCGGTGCGCGACACCTTGGCCGGCCACTTCCAGGACGGCCGCATCGTCTTGGACGAGCAGAACTTCAGCCAGGCCGATCTCAAGGCCGTGGACAAAATCTTCGTGGTGGCCTGCGGTTCGGCCTACCACTCGGGCCTGCTGGCCAAGTATGCCATCGAGCACTGGGCCCGCGTCCCCGTGGAGATCGAGGTAGCCAGCGAGTTCCGTTATCGCGATCCGGTGCTGGACAAAAACACCCTCGTGGTGGCCGTGTCCCAGTCCGGTGAGACCGCCGATACGCTTGAGGCCGTTCGCCACGCCAAGGCCCAGGGCGCCAAGGTGCTGGCGGTGTGCAACACCAACGGGGCACAGATTCCCCGCGAGTCCGATGCGGTGCTCTACACCCACGCTGGCCCGGAGATTGGTGTGGCCTCCACCAAGGCCTTTTTGGCGCAGGTGGCCGCCAACTACATCGTGGGCTTGGCCCTGGCGCAGGCCAAGGGCACCAAGTACCCGGATGAGATCACAGATATCTACCATGATCTGGAGTCCATCCCGGAGAAGATCGAGACTCTGCTCGCCGTTGAGGACGAGACCAAGCGCATCTCGGAGGTGCTGGGCGCGATTCCCACCATGCTGTTCTTGGGCCGCGGCGTGGGCTTCCCCGTGGCGCTGGAGGGTGCGCTGAAGCTGAAGGAGCTGGCCTATATTCACGCCGAGGGCTTCCCGGCTGGTGAGCTTAAGCATGGGCCGATCGCGCTCATCGAGGACGATCTTCCCGTGGTTGTGGTGGTGCCCTCGCCGCGTGGGGTGAAGCTGCTGCACTCCAAGATCGTCTCCAATATTCAGGAGATCCGTGCCCGCGGCGCGAAAACCATCGTGATCGCCGAGGAAGGCGATGATGCAGTGGAACCCTACGCCAACTGGCTCATCCGTATCCCCGAGACCTCCACGATCATGCAGCCCCTGTTGGCCACCGTCCCGCTGCAGTTCCTCGCTGCGTTCATCGCCCGCGAGTGCGGTAACGAGGACATCGACAAGCCCCGTAACCTGGCGAAGTCCGTGACTGTGGAATAGTCCCAGCAGCAAAAAGAACTCGAGCCCACATGCCGTGGTGCTCGAGTTTTTTGCTTATCGACGCCGTCCTAGAGCCACGTCCACGCCGCCGCGGCCGCCAGCGCCCCGGTGGCGTTGAGTGCCCAGTGCAAACCAATGGGGGCGATCACGCTATCGGTATGGTGGCGCAGCCAGGTGAGTACCGCCCCAGCACCGGCGGTGGCCAGTACCGCTAAGCCCACCCCGATCCAGGTGGCGAGGCTGCCGGAGCCGAGTAACCCCGACAGGCCCGCGTTGGAGGCAGTCAGTCCCAGCGAGGAGCTGATATGCCACAGCCCGAACAACACAGAACCCGCCCCAAACACCAGCTTGGTGCCGCCGAGGCGAGCGAGGGAGACGTGCAGCATGCCGCGAAAAGCCAGCTCCTCCGGAACCACGGTTTGCAGCGGGATAATCACCAGCGCGGCCAGCAGGGCGCGGCGCAGAGTGGCGTAGGAATCATTGAGGAAGAACTCGCGTGTAAACGGCAACGCCAGCCCGGCGCCCACCACGAGGATGACTGCCGCTATCGATATCCCAGCCCAGCGCGCGCCACGGCGCAGTGTGGACCGGGAGATCCCCATCGCTTGTGGGGTATAGCCGCGGGCGAAGGACAGCAGCACCATCGCCGCTACTCCGAGCGGCACCGTGGAACGATAGGACGCCAGCTCGGTGAAGTGGGCGAGGGAATTGATGATGGCGAGGCTGCCGACCAGGAGGGCGACGTCGATAAGCGCTGAGCACCGCGATCGTGACAGGTGAGGGCGGCGGGCAGCGGAAACGAACATGCGGTTCATCCTACGCTGCGGTGACAGTGGCACAATGTGGCTTATGGATTTGCTCAGCACCACCATTGATCTTGAGGCGATTGCGCACAATACCCGTGCGCTCAAGGCGCGCGCCGGGAATGCCCAGCTCATCGCAGTGGTGAAGGCCGATGCCTATGGCCATGGCATGGCGGAATGCGCTGCCGTGATGGCGCGCGAGGGCGCCGATATGTTTGGGGTGGCCACCCTGCCTGAGGCGCTCGAGCTGGTCGCCGCGCTGCGCCTACGCGGCTATGAGCAGCCGGTGCTGTGCTGGCTCTGGCATCCCGCCCAGGACCTTGATGCTGCGCTCGAGGCGGGAGTGGTGCTGGGCATCGCGAACATGGAGCAGGCCCGTAGTCTTATTGCCCAGCTACAGGGGCGACCTATCACCGTGCACGTGAAGGTGGATACCGGGCTGAATCGCTCGGGGGTGGATGAAGAGGAGTGGGAGGAGATCTTTCACCTGCTCGCCGCCGCCCCTACGGTGACGGTCGATGGTATTTTCAGCCACCTGGCCTGCGCCGATGATCCCGGCAATAGCAGCATCGACGCCCAAGCAGAGTTGCTGCGCCGCGCCTGGGATTGCGCCCAGCGCTGCGGCCTGCGCCCGCGGCTGCGGCATCTGGCCAATTCCCCAGCCACCCTGACGCGCCCCGATCTCTACTTCGAGGCCATCCGTCCCGGGCTGGCGCTCTATGGGGTCTCCCCCTTCGCCGGAAGAGACGTTAAGGAGTGGGGGCTTATCCCCGCGATGCGGTGGACGGCGCGGGTGACCACCATCAAAACCACCCATGCCGGCGAGGGCGTTAGCTACGGGCTGACGTGGCGTGCCCCGCGGGAGAGCGTGACCGCCGTGGTGGCGGTGGGCTACGCCGATGGGCTGCCGCGCGCCGTGCAGACCCGGCGCGGCGAATCCGATCTATGGGTGAGTATCAAGGGCCAGCGCTATCGGCAGATCGGTCGGGTGTGTATGGATCAGATCGTGGTGGACCTCGGGGATAATGCACAGGGGGTGGCCATCGGTGATGAGGTGGTGCTCTGTGGCGATGGCAGCGCGGGAGAGATGACCGCTGCTGAGCTCGCCGCGGCCGCCGGCACGATCGCCTATGAGATGGTGTGCGCCCCGAAGGGACGGACGGTGCGGCACTATCTGCCGGCTCAGCAGCACAACCCAGTGGAGGAGTAGGAGTAGATGCTTAAAGAGTGGCCCGCCTCTGGGCAGGAGCGTTGCGAGGAATTGGAGGACACCCACGCCTTCGGGGAACGGCTCGGCCGTGTCCTCGAGGCTGGGGATGTGGTGATTCTGGATGGCCCGCTGGGGGCGGGAAAAACCAGCCTCACCCAGGGCGTCGCCCGCGGTATGAATGTGAAGGGGCGGGTGACCTCGCCGACCTTTACTATCGCCCGGGAGCATCGCCCGCGCGGCAGCGGCCCGAGCCTGATCCACGTGGATGCGTATCGGCTGCTCGGGGAGGGCAGCGGCCCGGTGGATCCGGTGGGGGCGCTTGACTCTTTGGATATGGATAGCGAGCTGCACGAGGCGGTGGTGGTGGCCGAGTGGGGCAAGGGCTTGATGGAGCAGCTCGCCGAGCATTATCTGCTGCTCACCCTCGATCGCCATTCCGCGGTGGAGGCCGACCCAGATTCGGAGGCGCGCCTCATTTCTTGGCAGTGGCACTAGCTGCGCGTGGACGTCCGCTCCGCAGCACCCACGATGGTGAGCGCGAGGGCGGCTCGCCGCCGCTGGTGCTCGTGGCAATGCTGAGGCGGTGAAGCAGATATTCCATGGGGCCGCGCCGCCAGCGCAGGCGATAGAGCGAGGTGCCGAGCAGGACGATCAACAGTTGGATGCTGAGCACACTCACGTCCTGCCAGCTATAGGGCTCGGCGTCTGGTGTCGGGATCTCGCCGACGCTGCCATCTGCATCGGGGGAGTACTCGCCGATGAAGCGCTCAGCACTCTCTTTGGCGGCCGCGGGGGAGTCGAGTGCGAGAAGCTCATCGCGGAGCTGTTGCTGCTCGGCAGACAGCGGCGCCGGTGAGCCGACAACGGGATCGGGCTCGGCCATGTAATAGTCCAGGGTGTACTCGCTCAGAGCACGCTCGAACTGCTCGCTGTTGAGGGGCCCGCGCAGGCGCATGTGAAGCACATCCAGGGCGCGCTGGCGCTGCTGCAACACCTCTGCTTCCGCGGGGCCGGCCACCGAGTCGCCTTCTTCGTAGCGTGTGCTGCCCGGAGCTGTGTCTGTGTCATCTGTGCCGAATGCAGAGGAACCGAACGCTGGGGCGGAGGAATAGCCATCCGTCGAGGGGTTGAGCGCCGCCGTCAAAGGCGCGGTGAGTAGAACGTGGGTGACGTAGACCGTCAGGGCCATGGAGCCGATGGCCTGCAGCGGGTAGAAGTGGGCATATCGCAGGGCCACGATGACGGCCACGGCCGCAAGCCCAGTAGCCACCATATCGCCGATGGAGCCGCTGTGAGGCAGCGGCAGCAGATAGAACTGCAGCGCAGCGGATAACGGCGAGTCTGCCATCCCCGCGGGGGCGAGAAAAGAATCGGCGTGGCCAATAAGCACAGAGCGGGCAAGTACGGCACCTACGCCGGCGGGGATACACCACAGCAGCGCTCGCGCCCAATACACCCTGGCGAGCAGGACTCCGAGGAGGGTGTAGGCCAGCCATGCCGGCAGCGGATAGACGCCGTCTCCTATCAGGCCGACAGGGCTCATCGACATAAGAAGCGCCTTTTGCAGCAACGGCGCGATAAGCACGAGCACCGCGGTGAGAATGACTAAGCGCCGCGTGCTCCACTGCGCGAGGGGCGCGAGCAGGATCTGCGCCACGCCAATGGTACCGAGGACGACGGCGATCGCGCCGCTGAAGGGCGTGAGGACGATACTCACCGCGATTAGGGCGATGCCTCTGATGGTGGCCACGCTCCAGTGATGTCTATCCACGATGATGGCCAAGGTGATGCCGCTGAGCACGGCGAAGAGGGTAGAAGGATAGCCGTCCGAAAGATCTATGAGTACGCTCGGCCCGTGATACACGGTGTGCGCGTACATCATGCCGATGATCGCGAGCGCCCGTGCGATATCGAGCCCATCGACTCTCCGCGGTGATGTCGCCATGGCTCATAACTGTAGGCGCGTCCAGTGGGCGGCGCCGGAGAAAGAGGAGTATGAGTAGGGTGGTGCTGCGTTCAGCCGGAGCACTATTCCACGAATTTTTTCGGGGAGTGCTCGGCCCAGCACGTCGGCATTGAGAAATATCGCGTTCCCGCCGTATTAGGTTTGTGTGGGAGCGACGCTGCGGCTGTGCATGATCGGCGCCGATGAAGGACGAGCCCAGTGTGGTGACGATGGATAGATGAGGAGACTAAGCAGTTGAGTACCACCCCCGCTGCCGCGGATCCTATTCGCTGGAAAATCCTCGGGCTCATGCTCGTGTCCGTGTTTATGTCCCTGATGTCCGTGAGCATCATGAACGTGGCGCTGCCCGCGATCCAGGCCGGCCTGGGTGCCACCCACACCGATATCCAATGGGTGCTCTCCGGCTACACACTCGTCTTTGGTGCCTTCCTCGTGCCCGCCGGTCGGGCCGGAGATATTTTCGGCCGCCCTGGGTTTTTCCTCATCGGCCTGATTGTGTTCCTCAGCGGCTCCGTCGCAGGTGGCCTGTCGCCTACTCCCGCCTTCCTCGTGGGAGCTCGGCTGGTGCAGGGCATGGGTGCGGGGTTAATGAATCCGCAGCTGATCGGCATGATTCAGTACTATTTCACCGGCAAAGAACGCGGCCGTGCCTTTGGTTTCTTCGGCTCCACCGTGGGCATCGCGGTGGCCATTGGCCCTGTGCTCGGCGGGTTCCTCATCGGTCTCGGCGGGGAAGACTTAGGCTGGCAGCTCACCATGTTCGTCAATCTGCCTATCGGGCTGATCGTGCTGATCTTGGGGCTTTTATGGTTCCCGCGGCCGCTGGCGAGCGCCGATCCGGTGCGCACGCCGGACGGCAGCTACAAGATCTCCTCGGTGATCCGCGCCATCGACCCCGTGGGCGTAGCGCTGCTGACCAGCGCCGTGCTGCTCTTCCTGCTGCCTTTCGTGGAGGGAAAAGAACGGCCGTGGGTGTGGGGCTTAGTACTGGTCTCCCTGCTGCTGCTCACCGCTTTTGTGCGCTGGGAACGCTCCTATAAGGATTCCGGCCACGCCCCCATGGTGGATCTCGATGTGCTGGTTGTCTCGAGTTTCCGCAATGGTGCCGCACTATCCTCGCTGTATTTTTTGGGCATCACCAGCATCTGGGTGATCGTGGCCATGTACTTCCAGCAAGGTTTGGGATACTCGGCGCTTGTGGCCGGCTCCGTGGGGATCCCCGCCGCGCTGGCCTCCTCGCTCTCTGCGGACTGGGCCGGCCGGCGAGTGATGGACCTCGGCCGCCCACTGGTCGTGGGCGGCATGCTCGTGGCCACCACCGGCATGATCTTGAGCATCCTGGTGATCCTCGGCGAGCACCGCGGCATGCTCAGCGAGTGGTGGCTGGTGGCCACCCTCGGCATCGTCGGCGTGGGGCAGGGCAGCGTGATCAGCCCGAACCAAACCTTGTCGCTGGCGGATGTGCCCCAAAACTATGCCGGTTCCTCTGGGGCGGTGTTGCAGGTGGGCCAGCGCATCGGCACCGCCATCGGCCTGGCCATGATTACCGCTGTGCTCTTCACCCTGCTGGAGCGCGTGGCCTGGCCGGTGGCCGTGGCCGGCAGTTTCGGCATCATCGTCGTCATCATGCTCAGCGCCACCACGATCGGGGTGCACGATGTTCGCCAGCGCCGCGCCACCGCAGACTAGATCTCCACGCCCTCCAGGCGCAGCAGCCGGCGCTTCAGCTCCACCCCGCCGGCATAGCCGCCGATAGTGCCGTCGCCGCGCAGAATCCGATGGCAGGGCAGAAACACGGGCACAGGATTCAGCCGGAGCGCCGTGCCGGTGGCGCGCACCGCCTGGGGATGCCCGGCCCGCGCTGCGAGCTGGGCGTAGCTAATGGTCTCGCCATAGTCCACGGTGCTCAGGGCGGCGTAGAGATGGCGTCGAAAAGCGGTGTGGGGGCGAGAATCCCACGCCACCGAGAACCGCCGGCGCTCGCCCGCGGCATAGGCACACAACTCCTCGCACGCCTGGCGCAGCAGGTCAGAAGCTGGGGCGATGGGCTGCTCCGCGCCGAAACTCACCCGGGTAATACCCTGCGGGCCCGCGGTGAGAGTAAAAGCGCCCACGGCGGTGGTCACTGTTGCCTGCATAGGCTTCTAGCCTAGCGGGTGGGTAGGGTGATACATCGTGTTGTGCTTAGCCATCGATACCTCCACACCTACACTTGTCGCCGGCATCGTCGACACCGCCCACGGCGAGCTCGCCGTGCAGCTGGTGCGCGACTGCCGCAAGCACAATGAGGTGCTTATTCCTACCATCCAAGACTGCGCCGCCCGCGCCGGCTGCACCCTGCCTGATCTCGACGCCATCGTGGTCGGCTGCGGCCCGGGGCCCTTCACCGGCCTGCGCGTGGGCATGGCCACTGCCGCCGCCCTCGGCGATGCGCTCGGCATCCCCGTGCACGGAGTGGTCTCCCACGATGCGATCGCCCAGCAGCTTATCGACGCCACCTCCCCGCCCAGTAGCCTCCTCGTGGCCACCGACGCCCGCCGCCGCGAGGTCTACTGGTCCCGCTACCGCGACGGCCAGCGCAGCGCCGGCCCCGAGGTGCACGCCCCCGCCCATGTGGCCGAGCTGCTGCAGGATGATCCGGTGGAGGTGCTCAACTGCCCCGCGCACATTGAGCTGCCCGCCACGGCGCGGCGCGTGGATATCAGCCCCACCCCGGCATCGCTGGTGGCGGTGGCGGACTGGGGGCGTGAGCCCGAGCCGCTGGTGCCGCTCTATTTGCGCCGGCCCGATGCCGTGGAACCCGCGCCGCAGCCGCTATCGCCGGCGATCCCCGACATCAATCTGGGCTAGCGGCTGCGTATAGTGTCGAAGATAAGCGGCGCATCGCGGCACCGCCCGTGTAGCGCCGGGCATCGCCCATCAACACCGAGTGAGACCCGTCAAGGAAGTGTGAACTGTTCCCGTGAGTGACTCCAACCCTGCGTCATCATCCACCCCGCGCCCTGCGATCACCGACGACGATGGGCAGCTGATCCTGCCCGACGCGCTGCGCCTGTTGAACAACGAGGATGCCCCGCGCTGCGCCCAGCTGGAAAAGCAGCTCTTCGGCGAGGATGATCCGTGGAGCGAGCAGGCCTTCTACTATGAGTTCGCCGGCCGCACCATCTATATCGGCTACGAAGACAATGGCGTGCTCGTGGGCTATGCCGGCCTCGCCATGCTCGGACCGGAGGATGATCCCGAGTTCGAGATCCACACCATTGGCGTGGACCCCGACTACCGCCGCCAGGGCATCGCCACCCTCATGCTGCAGGTTTTCGTGGACGTGGCCGACTATTATGAGGGGCCGATCTTCCTCGAATGCCGCACCGATAACACCGCCGCGGTGACGCTTTACCAGCGCTATGGCTTCGGCGTTATCGACGAGCGCAAGAACTACTATCAGCCCTCCGGCGCCGATGCCTATGTGATGCAGCGCAACCCGCACGGCGCCCCCAACCCCAGCTAGGTCAATACAGAGTCGTGTCACGCTTTATCTGCGGGATCGAATCATCCTGCGACGAAACCGGTGTCGGCATCATCGAGCTCTTCGAGGATGGCCGCATGGCCGTCCGCGCCAATGCCGTCGCCTCCTCCATGGACCAGCACGCCCGCTTCGGCGGCGTGGTGCCCGAAATCGCCTCCCGCGCCCACTTGGAATCCATCCAACCGGTGATGCACCAAGCCCTGCGCGAGGCCGGCATCGACAAACCCGATGTCGTGGCTGCCACCGTGGGCCCCGGCCTTGCCGGCGCGCTGCTGGTGGGCGCCTCCGCCGCGAAGGCCTATGCCGCGGCCTGGGGCGTGGACTTCTACGGGCTCAATCACCTCGGCGGCCACGTGGCCGTCGCCAATATCGACGGCGAGCAGCTGCCGCACTGCGTGGCGCTGCTGGTCTCCGGCGGGCACACCCAGCTACTCGAGGTGCGCGCCGTAGGCGAGCCCATGGTGGAACTGGGCTCTACCGTGGACGATGCCGCCGGTGAAGCCTATGACAAGGTGGCTAGACTGCTGCGTCTCGGCTACCCGGGCGGGCCCGTGATCGACCGCCTCGCCCGCACCGGCAACCCCAAGGCCATCGCCTTTCCCCGCGGCATGCGCAAATCCGCCTATGACTTCTCCTTTTCCGGGCTCAAAACCGCCGTCGCCCGCTATGTGGAGCAGGCCGAGCGCGAGGGCCAGGTGATCGATATCCCCGATGTGTGTGCCTCCTTCCAAGAAGCCGTGGTGGATGTCCTCACGGCCAAGGCGGTGCGCGCCTGCCGCGACACCGGCGCCAGCGTGTTGCTGCTTGGCGGGGGAGTGGCCGCCAATTCCCGCTTGCGTGAGCTCGCCCAGCGGCGCTGCCGCTCCGCCGGCATCGAGTTACGGGTGCCGCCGCTGAGCTACTGCACCGATAACGGAGTGATGATCGCCGCGCTCTGCGCCGAGCGGATTCGCGCCGGGGCCGCCCCCTCGGATCTCAGCGTGGGCACCGACCCCTCGCTTGAGGTGGAACAGCCCCAGGCTTAGTTGCCGCCGCGCACACGCGGGGTGAAACTTTGGGAAACATCTGCTGAATTATGCGGCGAGGGCAGGCGCTTGGGTTGGTTGCTCTGTTAGACACAGAAGATGTCCCTGCGCCCGCGCGCTCCTCACGCAGAACTAGCAAAGGTTGTTTCTCCATGCCCCGTGGCCTGCTCGTACACCCCGATTCCTCTTCGCAGCTAATCACCTTCGAGCTTGAGGACGCCGCCTCGTATCTCGGCGCCGATGGGCAGCGTTTGTCCGTCACCTTCCGTGATGATGGCACCACCGTGGCCGCGCTCTACGCCGCCGCTGCGGCCAGCGAGGGCGCCGAGCCCAACCCCGTGGCATCCATGGGCCGCCAAGAGGCCACCACCGGAAACTCCGCCTTCCTCACCGACCCCACCAATGCCGTCTGCGGGCCGGTGCTCTTTGTCGGCGCCGATGGCTCCGATATCAGCGATGACGATATCGAGCAGGTGCGTTCCGGTATCCGCGCCGTGGACAACTACCGGGAAGACGAGCCGGAGGATTATGCCCTCTGGCGAGCGGCAGTGCTCAACCTCGGCCGCCGCGCCGCCGAGTAGACGCGCCCCGTGCAGCACGGGTATCGCCCTCGCGTCCGCGACAGCGCCCGCTCGTCGCGGGCGCGTGCTCGTGTGTGGGGAGGGTTTCGAGACGCTAAGAGAAGTCTGTAGTCTAGCTGACATTGTTGTGAATATGGCTTAAGTCATAGACCTTCCAAAGATGTGAGGTACGCCTATGGATGATTTCTCGCCCTATGTTTTGCTGCTGGATCTCGGCTGGATCTCCGTGTTGCTCATGGTGGGCAAACTACTGCGGCGATTCGTGCCGGTATTCCAAAAACTCATGGTGCCTGCGCCCATTACCGCGGGCATTCTCGGCCTCGCCCTCGGCCCCGAGGGGCTGGGATGGATCCCCTTCTCCGATCAGCTCAACACCTACACCACCATGCTTATCGCGGCCGTCTTCGGCGCATTGCCCTACACCATGAACTTCTCCCAAGAGGTTCGCTCCGGGGCGCGCACGATGTGGTCGGTATCGGTGTCTATGTTCCTGACGCAGTGGGGCATATTCGCCCTGCTCGGCGTGCTCCTCTTCGCCCCGCTCGTGGGCACGCCCGAGTGGTTCGGCGCGATGGTGCCGGTGGGCTTTGTGGGCGGCTTCGGCGTGGCCGCAGCGGTTGGCGGATCGCTAGAAAGCCAGGGCCAAGAAGCCGCGATGACGCTCGGCTTCACGGCGGCCACTGTCGGCACCCTCGCCGCTGTGGTGGGCGGGGTGATCATCGCCAAGTGGGGGTCGTCTACGGGCAAGACCTCGCAGCTGCCGGATTTCTCCAGCCTCTCGGACGATATTCGCACCGGCTGGATCGGCCAGAGCAGTGAGCGCCCGAGCGTGGGTAAGGCCACCACGAACCCCTCCTCGATCGAGCCGATCGCCCTGCATGTCTCCGTCGTGGGCATCACCATGTTCGTGGGCTATCAGATCAAGCTGCTGCTCGAGTCGCTATTTCCGGTGCTGTCCGTGCCGCTGTTTGCGTCCTCGTTCGTCGTCGGCATGCTCGGGGTGGGGTTGCTGCATATGGTGAAAGCGCCCCACTTTGTGGATAAGGACCTGGTGGGCTCTATTTCCGGCGGCTTCACCGACTATCTTGTGGTCACGGGTGTGGCCGCGATTATTCCCGCGGTGGTGGCCGACTATGCCGTAGCGCTGGTGTTGCTTTTTCTCTTCGCCCTGGCGTTCTGCTGCGTCTATGCCTTTGTGGTGGCGCCGCGCGCCTTCAAGGATCCATGGTTTGAGCGCGCTCTCTTTGGCTGGGGCTGGTCCACCGCCTCTGTGGCCACGGCGATTGCCATTTTGAAGATCGTGGATCCGAATATGAAGTCCGGCACCCTCGAGGAGTTTGGCGTGGCCTATGTGGGATTCGCGCCCATCGAGATTCTGGTGATCATTATTGCCCCCATGCTGATCCTCGGTGGCTTTACCCTCGGGCTGGGTGCGGCCACCCTCGGGGCGGGGCTGATAGTCCTGTCCTTGCCCTTTATCGCCCAGTGGCGCCGCCGATCCTCCGCAGAGGCGGGCGCGTCGACGCCAGGCTGAGGCCCCAGGCCCGAGAGCTCAGCACCCTAGCAGTGGGCACAGTTGAGCGTTAGCACTCACGGGGGTAGAGTGCCAATAGGTTGTGTGACCCACAGTTGTTCACCCGCGACGACGGCTGTGCTGGAAGTACCAACCGGCACATAGAAACCATTCTTGCTATGTCATATGGAGGAATATCGTGGCGAATGTAAACATCAAGCCGCTGGAAGACCGCGTCCTGGTCCAGATCAACGAGGCCGAGACCACCACCGCATCCGGTCTGGTTATCCCGGACTCTGCTAAGGAAAAGCCGCAGGAAGCCACCGTCATCGCTGTGGGCCCGGGCCGCTGGGGCGACAACGACGAGCGCGTCCAGATGGACGTGAAGGAAGGCGACGTCGTGGTGTTCTCTAAGTACGGCGGAACCGAGCTGAAGTACAACGGCCAGGAGTACCTGCTGCTGTCTCAGCGCGACATTCTCGCAGTCATCGAGAACTAAGGAGGGGTCGAGCCACTTATGGCGAAACTCATTGCTTTTAACCAGGAGGCCCGCGAGGGCATCCAACGCGGCGTCAATACTCTCGCCGACGCCGTCAAGGTCACCCTTGGTCCCCGCGGCCGCAATGTGGTGCTCGAGAAGGCCTTCGGCGCCCCGACCGTCACCAACGATGGTGTCACCATCGCCCGCGATATCGACGTGGAGGAGCCCCTCGAGGACCTCGGCGCCCAGCTGGTGAAGTCTGTGGCCATCAAGACCAACGACGCTGCCGGCGATGGCACCACCACCGCCACGCTGCTCGCCCAGGCGCTTATCGACGAAGGCCTGCGCAACGTAGCGGCAGGCTCCAACCCCATCGGCCTCAACCGCGGTATCGCGGCTGCGGCGGACAAGACCGTGGAGTTGCTCAAGGCACGTGCCACCGATGTCTCCTCGGCCTCCGATATTGCGAACGTGGCCACTGTGTCCTCGCGCGATCCGGAGATCGGCGAGATGGTGGCCGGCGCCATGGAGAAGGTGGGCAAGGACGGTGTGGTCACCGTTGAGGAGTCCCAGTCCATGGAGACTACCCTCGACATCACCGAGGGCGTGTCCTTCGACAAGGGCTTCCTTTCTCCCTACTTCATCACCGACGTCGATGCCCAGCGCGCCGAGCTGGACGATCCGCTGATCCTGCTGGTGCGCAATAAAATCTCCTCGCTGCCGGACTTCGTGCCGGTGCTGGAGAAGATCGTGGACTCCAAGCGCCCCGTGCTCATCATTGCGGAGGACATCGAGGGCGAGCCGCTGCAGATGGTTGTGGTCAACGCCCTGCGCAAGACCCTCAACGTGGTGGCCGTGAAGTCCCCGTACTTCGGCGATCGCCGCAAGGCCTTCATGGATGATCTCGCCGTGGTCACCAACGCCACCGTGATCGACCCGGAGGTGGGCATCAACCTCTCCGAGACCGAGATGAGCCACTTCGGTTCCGCTCGTCGCGTCACCGTGACCAAGGATCAGACCGTGATCGTCGATGGTGCCGGCTCTGCCGAGGACGTCGAGGTGCGCCGCGAGCAGATTCGCCGCGAAATCGAGTCCACCTCCTCCACCTGGGATAAGGAAAAGGCGCAGGAGCGTCTGGCCAAGCTCTCCGGTGGTATCGCCGTGATTAAGGTGGGCGCCGCCACCGAGACCGAGGTCGGCGAGCGCAAACTGCGCGTGGAGGACGCCATCAACGCTGCCAAGGCTGCTGCCGATGAGGGCATCGTGGCCGGCGGTGGATCCGCCCTGGTGCAGATCGCCGAAGAGCTCAAGGCCTATGCCGAGGAGTTCGAGGGCGAGGAGAAGATCGGTGTGCTGGCTACCGCCCGCGCGCTGACCAAGCCCACCTACTGGATTGCCGCCAACGCCGGTCTGGACGGTGCCGTCGTGGTCGCCCACACCGCAGAGATGGACAATGGTTCCGGCTTCAACGCCGCCACCTTGGAGTATGGCAACCTCATCGAGCAGGGCATCATTGACCCTGTGAAGGTGACCCACTCCGCCGTGGTGAACGCCACCTCCGTGGCTCGGATGGTGCTGACCACCGAGGCCTCCGTGGTGGATAAGCCGGCCGAGCCCGAGGAGCAGGAGGGTGGCTGCGGCCACCACCACCACTAAACTCGGCTCATACTGCAGCAACGCCCAGCGCCCTGACAATCTCAGGGGCTGGGCGTTTATGCTGTGGTGCCTCCGGTGGGGCGTTTAGCGGGTGCGGAGGATGATGGCGCGCTCGGATTCAGAGAGCCCGCCCCAGATGCCATAGGGCTCGCCTACGCGCAGGGCGTGATCACGGCATTGCTCGAGGACGGGGCAGCCATGGCAGACTTCCTTGGCTTTGTTTTCGCGATTGAGTCGGGCGCGGCCGCGCTCCCCATCGGGGTGGAAGAACACCGAGGACTCGTGCCCGCGGCAGGCTCCCTTCATCTGCCAATCCCAAAAATCCGTGTAGGTGCCGGGTAGCTCGCTCGGCTGGGGCATGAGGATGCTCCTTGATGAATAAAAGGCGTGTGAACAAGACGATGGTGATACGCCGATCAGTGTGCGCGCTACGGGTAAACGACACATTAAGCATTCATGGCACCTGATTTAAAGAAATGCTTTTCCTAACAAACGCATATGCCCTGTACAGGGGCTATGGAGCGATATGAACGATGTGTGAACTCTTGGGTGGGGGCACGCTGGGGAGGGGGTTAGTCTGGCGGGGGGTGTTCAAAAAGTTTCAATAGGACGTGTCGTTATACTTAAAACGTACTGTTTACTGTCCGAGCTAATGTGCGGGCTCTTTAGCGAGAGGCGGCCACGCTGTGGTTTGCCAAGCGTGGTGCCGGTAGGACATTTGTCATATTCGTATCGCAGATAGTGGGAGGCCCGACGAACAGTGTCAGGTGAACTGGAGCAACAGCTCGCCCCGCTGATCGCGCCCGCTGCTGATGGGGACAACAGAGCTCTACAGGAAATTATTCGGCTGATTCACCCTTTGGTGACTCGCTATGTGCGGGCGCGTATCTCCCGCAGCCAGTACCCCGCGCCCGAGGACGTCATCCAGGATGTGTGCCTGGCGGTGGCTACCGCGGTACCGAACTATAAGGACCATGGGCGCCCCTTCATGGCCTTTGTTTATGGAATCGCTTCCAATAAAGTGATCGATGCACATCGAGCTATGGGGCGCGATCGATTACACCCCACCGACGAGGTCCCCGACACCGCAGATCGCTCGATGAATCCCGAAGATGTAAGTCCAAGTCTCGACGGTAGTAACGAGGTGAGGGCCTTGCTCGATCTATTAAGTGATAGGTCTCGCGAAATCCTTGTACTCCGCCTCTTTGTGGGACTGAGCGCAGAGGAAACTGCGGAGGTTCTGGACACCACAGCAGGGGCAGTACGCGTGGCGCAACACCGAGCGCTGAAGCAGCTGCGTAAGAAATTTGAAGGAAGCACACGATGACATCTCGTTCTCATGAAGATCCGAGGGATCTGTCTGTGCAGCGCGATGAATTTTTTCAGTGCGATGCGTTCCTCGACGAACTCGCCGCCGGCGCTGATCCCAGCCACGGCTCGGATCCCCTCGCCGCGGCCCTCGCGGGCATGCGCGAAGAAGTGCACAGCGATGCCGCCAGCGATGCGGTGCCGGATATTCGCGCGCTGCTGGACCAAGCGGCAGACAATGGCACGGCCACCACGGATTCCACCGCTGCGCCGGTGGCCTCGATGGCCACGCACCGCGCTCAGCGGCGCCGGCCGCAGCAGCCACGCTTGATGGGCATGGTCGGTGGCGCCGCACTCGGCGCCGTGGCTGCCAGCGCCATGATCGTCGTCGGCGGCACCACCGTCTACAACGCCCAGCCTGGCGGCCCCCTGTGGGGCGCTCGCGTCGCCGTCTTCGGCGAGCCCCGGGCCGATATGGTGCAACTCGCCTCTACCTTGGAGGAAGCCGATGAACTGCGCGAGCGCGGCGATGTGGAAGGGGCCAAGCGCCTCATCGCCCAGGCCCGTGAGTTGATCAACTACCTTGATGAACGTGATCGGGAGCTCGCACACCGCCGCGTGGAAGAAGCCCAGCGCACCGTCACCATGACTCCCGCCGCGCCGCGCCCGTCCACGCGGACCTCCACGGTGACGGCCACGGTCACGCAGTCGAATTCCTCGGCGAGCACGCAGTCCTCGAAGCCGAGTGCGACGACGGAGACCACTACCGCGACCGAAACCATCACGGAAACGGTCACCGAGGCCCATGAGTATGGCGAGACCACCCGACCGGTGCGGCCCAGCCGCGAGCCGGAGGCCGTGGACTCGCCGCTGGCCCCGGGCGAGCGCTCCCTCGAGGTGGACACGAAGGAGTCCAAGGACGACAAAGAGAAGTCCGTGGTGGAGCGTCTGATGCACGATGGCGGACACGAAGCGCCCGAGGCCGTGCGCGATCCGCTCTAAATACTGCCCAGCTATAGCAACAGGCCCCGCCATATGGCGGGGCCTGTTGTGATGTGTGGGAGCTTAGCGCCCGAAGCGGTGGTGGGTGATGCCGTCGAGAAAGCCCATGCAGTACTCCCAGGGGGCATATTCATCGGGATTGGGGTTGGCGCTCGGCTCGTGCACCGGCGGCAACTCGTCCTGCAAGGTGGCGCGAATATTGGATTGCATCATCTCCCAGTCGCAATAATGGGGGCGATCGCAATCCTCACAGAAATACACGATGCCCTTGATCCCGCGGGGAGCGAGATGAGTGCGGAACTCCTTAACCAGCTTGAGATCCTGATGCAGGCCGGCGCGCTCGTCCTCGCTCAGGGGAGCAAAGGGCTCGTCCTCATCCAACAGACGGGCGGGGTCGTTGGGATCGCCTTCAAAGGGATCACGTGGCATCTCAGAGAAATTCACATCGTTCAGGGTATTGAGTGTGCCCTCATTAATCAACTGTCATCCTCCGCTCAGCAATCGGGCATCCCCACCTCCTCCCTCTGCCACGAGTAGGGGTAGCAGGGGAAAAGTGTTCTCAACTCTGAGGCGGAGGGATTAGTCTTGAAGGCACCTGTATCTGCACCGTGCCGGTGAGCGTGGCCGCGAGGTGGCGTCGATAAGCATCGAACGGCCGCAAAGACGGTGGCGCTGGGACAGTGACGGGGATACGCGCGACTACGAGGAGGATCTTTCAAGCAGATGAATAACGAGCGAGTGACAACCGGTGGCGATGATCCTAATAAGGTGGCCTTGGTGGGGCTGACCTTTGATGATGTGCTGCTTTTGCCCAATGAGTCCAATGTGATCCCCTCCGAGGTGACGACGTCTGCGCAATTGACGCGCAAGCTGCGCCTGCACATTCCGGTGGTGTCGGCGGCTATGGACACCGTCACTGAGGCCCGCATGGCGATCGCCATGTCCCGCCAAGGTGGCATGGGTATTTTGCACCGCAACCTCTCCATTCAGGATCAGGCCGAGCAGGTGGAGCTGGTCAAGCGCTCCGAATCCGGCATGGTCTCCGACCCCGTCACCTGTCGCCCCGATCAGAGCATCGGCGAGGTGGATGCGCTGTGCGCCCGCTTCCGTATCTCTGGTCTGCCCGTGGTGGACGATAACGGCGTGCTGCTGGGCATCTGCACCAACCGCGATATGCGCTTCGAGCCGGACTTCAACCGCCCGGTCGCCGAGGTCATGACTCCCATGCCGCTGGTGGTGGCCAAGGAGGGCGTGAGCAAGGAGGAAGCACTACACCTGCTCAGCGCCAATAAGATCGAGAAGCTGCCGATCGTGGACAATGACAACCGCCTGGTCGGTCTGATCACGGTCAAGGACTTCGTGAAGACCGAGCAGTACCCGCACTCCTCCAAGGATCAGCGCGGCCGCTTGCTGGTGGGCGCAGGCATCGGCACCGGCGATGAGTCCTGGCAGCGCGCCGGGGCGTTGGTGGATGCCGGCGTGGATGTGCTCGTGGTGGACTCCGCCCACGCCCACTCCCGCGGCGTGCTGGAGATGGTCTCCCGAGTGAAGAAGGAATGGGGCGAGACCGTCGAGGTGATCGGCGGTAACCTGGCCACCCGTAGCGCTGCGAAGGCCATGATCGAGGCCGGCGCGGACGCCATCAAGGTGGGTATTGGCCCGGGTTCTATCTGCACCACCCGCGTGGTCGCTGGTGTGGGCGCCCCGCAGATCACCGCCATCATGGAGGCCGCCACCGAGGCCCACAAGGCCGGCGTGCCCATCATCGCCGATGGCGGTATGCAATACTCCGGCGATATCGCTAAGGCCTTGGCCGCCGGCGCCTCGACCGTGATGCTCGGCTCCATGCTGGCCGGTACTGCCGAGGCCCCGGGCGAGATCACCGTGGTCAACGGCAAGCAGTACAAGATGTATCGCGGCATGGGCTCGCTGGGGGCCATGCGCGGCCGCGGCCTCTCCGGCGAGCAGCGCTCCTTCTCCAAGGACCGCTACTTCCAAGCCGATGTGAAAAGCGAAGACAAGCTGGTGCCGGAAGGCATCGAGGGGCGCGTGCCCTTCCGCGGCTCGATCGACTCCATCACCCACCAGCTGGTGGGCGGGCTGCGCGCAGCCATGGGCTACACCGGCTCCTCCAGCATTGAGGAGCTTCACGACGCTCAGTTTGTACGGATCACCGGTGCCGGGTTGCGCGAGTCGCACCCGCACGACATTCAGATGACCGTTGAAGCTCCGAACTACTACCAGCGCTAAGATGAAGGCTCTAGGCAGACGACCTAGGGCCTTTCTTCTTGGCCCTAGGCACCTATACGCCCCCGACATAGACGGAAAGTGAATACCAAAGACTATGCGTGACATCGTGGAAATCGGCATCGGCCGGGAGGCCCGCCGCACCTACTCGCTCGCCGACATCGGGCTTGTGCCCGTGCGCCGCACCCGCTCCTCCAAGGACGTGGACACCACTTGGCACTTCGATGCCTACAGCTTCGATATTCCTTTCCTCTCCCATCCGACAGACAGCCTCGCCTCCCCAGAGTTCGTCAACGCCATGGCGGACAACGGCGGCCTGGCCGTGATCAACGCCGAGGGGCTGTGGGGCCGCCACTCTGATCTCAAGGGCGCCATCGCACAAGTGGTGAACACCGAGATGGAGCAGGGCTCCGAGGCCGCGGTGGCGCTGCTGCAGCAGCTCCACGCCGCAGAACTAGACGTGGATCTGCTCACGGAGCGCATCCGCGAGGTGCGCTCCGGCGACGCCACGGTGGCCGTGCGCGTCTCTCCGCAGCATGCCCGCGAGCTCTCCCCGGTGTTGGTGAAGGCCGGCGCCGAGATCATCGTCATCCAGGGCACCATTATTTCCGCAGAGCATGTGGAGACCGGCGGCGAGCCCCTGAACTTAAAGGAGTTCATCGGTACCCTAGATGTGCCGGTGATCGCCGGTGGCGTGGGCGATTATCACACCGCGCTGCACCTGATGCGCACCGGCGCCGCCGGCGTGATTGCGGGTGGCGGTTCTAATACCAATGACCTCACCGTGGGTATCCACACCCCGATGGCCTCCGCCATCGCCGATGTGGCTGCGGCGCGTCGTGACTACCTCGACGAGACCGGCGGCCGGTATGTGCACATCATCGCCGACTCCGATGAGCTGGTGTACTCCGGCAATGTCGCCCGCGCCATGGCCTGCGGCGCTGATGCCGTCATGCTGGGCAGCCCGCTGGCTTTTGCCACCGAGGCTGCCGCTCCCGGCTGGTTCTGGCCTTCGGTGACTGCGCATCCTCGGTTCCCGCGCGGCATGGTGCAGCAGGTGGGCTTCGGTGGAGATTCCGAGGGCAGCGACCTGGTGCCGCTGCAGACTCTGCTGCACGGCCCCTCCAGCTCCTGCTATGGCTCGGAGAACTTTGTCGGCGGCCTGCGCCGCGCCATGGCCAAGTGCGGCTATTCGGATCTGAAGAGCTTCCAGAAGGTGGAGCTGATGGTGCGTAACACGCCCTTTTAAAGCGGTGTGCACCGCCGCGCCCGAGACCATGGGCCGGCGGCCACGCTTCGTGCAGCGAGGCTGCACCCAACACGAACCCCACGCCGAAAGCGTGGGGTTCGTGTTTTTCTAGTGGGCGTTGAGCCAGTCGATGACCTTATCCATGGCCTCGTGCTTGGCGGGCTCGTTGAGCACCTCGTGCATCTGGCCCTCCCAGTAGATGAGCTCCTTATCGGCGGAGCCAATGGCGTTGTACCAGTCCTGGGCGAAGTACGGCGGCACCAGCCCGTCTTTGCTGCCGTGCATGATGAGTGTCGGGGCGGTGAAGAGATCAGCGTTCGCCGCATCGTAGAAGCCCGCGAAGGCCATCTGCTCGGCCATGCCGAGGCTGATCTTCTTATTGACCAGCGGATCGGTCTGGTATTCGGCGGTGACCGCCGGGTCGGAGGCCACCCCGTTGGTGAAGGCATTGGGCACCTGGATGAGGTCGCTGCCCAGCGGCGAGGGCATATGAATATCGCGGCGGCCGGGAATCATCTCATTGACCATGTGGGCATTAAAGGTGGTCAGCTCTCGGAAAGGCAGGCTCTCGTAGATGCTCGGCTGTGCATTGCGCTGAGTCTCGGTGATCGCCTCGGGGGTGATGGTCTGCCCCGGGTTGTTCACCCCAGAAAGGTTGAGCGGGGCGCCGCCACCATTGGTGACAAAGGCATCGATCTGGCCGGGGTATTTAATGCCGTAGAACTGTGCCGCAAGTGCGCCCATGGAGTGGCCGAGCATAAAAGTCTTCATGCCCGGGTTCTCGGACTTGGCTTTGTTCACCAGCTGGTTCATATCGTCGACGAGATAATGAAAATCATCGATGTGGCCGCGCACCACCGCATTACCCAGCTCGGGGAGGGCGGACTTGCCGTGGCCCCGGTGGTCCAGCCGGTAGACATTGTAGCCGGCGTCGAGCAGGCGGTTGCTCACGTAGTCATAGCGGCCCGAGTGCTCGGCGGCGCCGTGGATGACCACCACGGTGCCACGGGCGTGAGGCTGGGTCTGTGACTTCCACCAGATCTGGGTGCCCTTGCCATCGGCGCTGGTCATGTATCCCTCCTGCACCTGGACCTGGGCGTGGTCCTCTACTGCGGTGGGTGCCTCCGCGGCGTAGACCGGTGCGGCCACGGCGAGCGGTGCTGCCAGAGTGGCCAAGGCGGTGGTGGTGGCGATGAACAGTGTGCGCTTCGAGTTCATGGTCGGCCTCTTTTCCATAAAGTGACACGGGAGCACGAGCATAAATGCCCCCTTTCTGGGGTGGCGCGTTGTATGTGGATTAAATCGCGGCGTCGGTGCTTATCGACGCAATCCGCGGCACATGCGCGCCCGAGCACGTGGTGAAACGTTGGTGATGGCGAGGGTGTGGCGTCCCAGCAGTGCGGGGCGTGGCCTCGTCGGCATCAGCGCTTATTACGTAACCGTAAGTCTATGGCTCCCGCCGCACCTCATCAAGGATAGACCTGCACAGTTGTGGATCGGCGGGGTAGGCCCCTCGGCGTATTGTGTGCGGTGGGCATCACAACAACATCCGGGGCCTGTCGGGGCTCACAGCATAAAGGTGCTGGCTGGCGGCCTATTTTATGTCGCCGCTGGTCACTGCCGTTTTGGTCTCGGGGAGAGGGGTAGTACGTCAGGCGACCAGAAAGTAATGGGGGTAAAAACTACTGTGGGAATCTGCGGATAAATGGGGCTGTGATGTCCGTTTTGCTCTAGGTCGGCGCGGGGTGAGCGAGCGGCGGCGGGGTGCTGGGCAGGAGGTGGGCGTCGAAAAGCGCCTGCGGGGGAATGCACTAGAGTAATCAGTCATGAGCGAGCAGACTAAGAAGCAAAAACCCGCCGAACGCGTAGATGATGTGCCTGAGCAGTTGCGAATCCGTCGCGAGAAGCGCGAGAAGCTGCTCGCCGAGGGGCGCGATCCCTACCCCGTGGAGGTAGACCGCACCATCTCGATCACGGAGCTGCGTCGCCAGTTCTTTGTGCGCAAAGACGATGCCGCCGAGGCCCCGGAGGGGGCGCGAGTGCTGGAGGTCGGGGAAGAAACCGACACCGAGGTGGCTATCGCCGGGCGCGTGATTTTCGTCCGTAATACCGGCAAGCTGTGCTTCGCCACCCTGCAGGAGGGCAGCGGCGAGACCATGCAGGCGATGCTCTCGCTGCGGGAGGTCGGCGAGGACGCCCTCGCCAGTTGGAAGCAGGACGTGGACCTCGGCGATATTGTCTCCGTGCGTGGTCGTGTGATCGCCTCCAAGCGCGGTGAGCTCTCCGTGATGGCCGCGCGCTGGCATATGGCGGCCAAATCCCTGCGCCCGCTGCCGGTGGCACATAAGGAGATGAGCGAAGATACCCGCGTGCGCCAGCGCTATACCGACCTCATCATGCGCGAGCAGGCCCGCCGCAACGCCATGACCCGCATCAAGGTCATGCGCGCGCTGCGCCACCACCTCGAGGGTGAGGGCTTCGTGGAGGTAGAAACCCCGATGCTGCAGACCCTGCACGGCGGCGCTGCGGCGCGTCCTTTCGTGACTCACTCCAATGCCATGGACATGGATCTCTATCTGCGTATCGCGCCGGAGCTCTATCTCAAGCGCTGCGTGGTCGGCGGCCTGGAGCGCGTGTTCGAGGTGAACCGCAACTTCCGCAACGAGGGTGTGGACTCCTCCCACTCTCCGGAGTTCGCCATGCTGGAGACCTACCAGGCGTGGGGCACCTACGAGGACGGCGCCCGCACCATCCGCGAGCTAATTCAGGCCGTGGCCATGGAGGTCTTCGGCTCCACCACCGTCACCCTCGCCGATGGCACCGAGTACGACCTCGGCGGCGAGTGGAAAGAAATTGAGATGTATCCCTCGCTCAACGAGGCGCTGCAGCGTAAATTCCCCGGCCAGCCCGAGGTCACCATCGACAGCAGCGTCGAGGAGCTGAAGCAGATCGCTGCAGCGATCGGCCTAGACGTTCCGGCCACCGGCGGCTGGGGCCACGGCAAGCTGGTCGAGGAGATCTGGGAATTGCTCTGCGAAGATCAGCTGCACGGCCCGATCTTTGTCAAGGACTTCCCCGTGGAGACCTCCCCGCTGACCCGCTCTCACCGCGAGAAGCCCGGAGTGACCGAGAAGTGGGACCTCTACGTTCGCGGCTTCGAGCTGGCCACCGGCTACTCCGAGCTGGTCGATCCGATCATTCAGCGGGAACGCTTCGAGGATCAAGCCCGCCTGGCCGCGGATGGCGACGATGAAGCCATGGTGCTGGACGAGGACTTCCTGGCCGCCATGGAGCAGGGCATGCCGCCCACCGCAGGCTGCGGCATGGGCATCGATCGCCTGCTCATGGCGCTGACTGGCCTCGGTATCCGCGAGACCGTGCTCTTCCCGATTGTGAAGCCCGAGCTTTAAAACCTCGCTGCCAAACATACACGCACCCGCCGGCTGCAGCTGGGGATTCTTCCCGAGGCGCAGACGGCGGGTGCCGTGTGTATAGGGGCCTTTAGGAGCGCTCGCGGTTGTCCGCGTGGGCGGTTGCGGCGCGGTCTTTTCTCTCGCTGCGGGCGGCGGTCCATACCGCAGCGGCGGCCCGAGCGTCTCGCAGTTTTACGTGCGGCAGGTAGCAGCGAGACACAGCGAGGCCGATGGCGGGCAGCGCAGTGGGGTCGTCATAGCAGAGTAGCCAAGAGTGCTCCACTGGCTTGAACTTGCGCTTGAAAGCGGCAAGTGAGCGGAAGCCATAGAGGGGCTCGAGGACTCTGCCGAGTTCATTGAGCATCGTGCCCAGCAGGCTGGAGGTATCCCCGCCAGAGAGCGGAGCTCCGGAAAGGGAGACCCACTCCAGCTGCGGACCATAGATATCGGGGGCGGTGGTGATCGCCTCGGCGATGAGGAATTCCACCACGGGCCGAAATCCTTCGCGATCTCGACGCATGAAATCTAGGGTGATGCCGACGATCTCGCCATTATGGCGTACCGGCAGCCAGCTGGTGACACCGTGCACGTGCATGGTGTCATCTACGGCGATCAGCAGCTTCACCTCATCATCGATGAGTTCTGATACCGAGCCTAGGGTAAAGCCCATCTCCGGCAGGGCCTTTTCCGAGACCCATTGTTCGCTCAATGCGTGGATCTGGGCACGAATCACAGGGTTGGCCTGGGACCATGTGGTCCACTCGTAGCGAATATTCTCCTTGACGGCGCGGTTACGGGCCGTGCGCACATCCTGAAATTTCTTGCCCTTGAACTCGATGCCCACCTCTACCACGGACTCCTCGGCCACGTGCAGGGAGGAATAATGTGCGGCACGCGTGGAGGCGAACTCGTTATTCACCGAATACCAGGCCACCCGCCAGCCTTGGTTGCGGGCATACTGTTCGAACTCATCGGCCACACTCGACAACTCAGCAGCATCTAGCACCACCGGAGCACCGACGGTAACCGCGATAGAAGCGTGGACACGATAGGCTACATAGCCGCGTTCGTCTGCTGCGATCCAGTAGGAATTGTGCGGCCATGTACCCATCCACGAAATGTGGTCGCCGGTTCCGTTTTCCAAGATCCGGCGCACTGCTGGGGGCACGGTCGATGGGGTGGGGGCGGTGAACAGCCGCCACAATATGGTCGCTGCGGCCGTCCAGAAGATCACCGGGGTCCACTCAAAGCTGAGGCTCTCAATGCCCGATTCTGGAATAAGTGGTGCCGGCGAGAATCGGGACAACACTGGGGGGAGGAAGCGCCACGGTAACTCGCGCAGGCCGGTCATGGTGGGCAAGATCGCGAGCCAGAGCCCTGCGAGTACCATGGTGAGACCGCCCATGATGGCCATAGAGCGCACCACAGCTCGACGTGATCCCGCCGAGGTGAACCACTTCCTTTGGGCAATGAGGGCGAGAGCCTGCACCACGAAGGGGGCCCACGCGATACCGACGCGTGAGGATGCGGCGATAATCACGCCGGCGGTGGCGAGAAGCAACACGATAGTGGCATAGAGCGCGCGGCGGCGGCCACGGGCGAGTCCGTAGCAGAGCACTCCAAAGACGAGTGCGATGGCCACATTGCCGAGGAAGGGCGCAATACCTGCATTGTTTACGGAGTTCGCAGCGCTCATGCATGCTGCACTATGGCGAGCATGAGCGCATACCTCCTCCGCTGAGTCAAGAGACCAAGACGGGGAGGTGACAAATAGTCCGAGTGAGGAAAGTACCGCATTGCTGTGTGGATTCATGGCGGCCAAAAAGGGGCCGATGGCAACAGCGAATACTGTGATTGCGGAAATGCGGCGCTTTTCTCGCACAGTCGCCTGCCAGTCCCAATGGCGGATCGTGATCAACCCGCATCCCGTCACCGCGATCGCTATCGCAACATCCTGCAATGTTCCGGAATAAAGGAGCAAGACTACCGCGATCACGACAGAGAAGAACTGTACTCTGCGTCGCCACACCACGGTGTAGTGAGGTGCAGCCAACATGCTGACGGCCAGCAGCCACACTGTTGGGGTAAGAATTGTGCCCGAGGCGATCCCTCGGGCCCACCCAGAGTGCGCTGTCCAGAGCTCTCCGAGTGCGACCGCAGTGCCGACAGCGAGGGTTTGAGACAGTATCGCGGCGAGTAGATAGCGCCACGTACCTAGGGTGCGCTCAGCGGGTATGCCGAGGAGGAGTAACCCAAGTGTGGCGGGAAACAAGCCCTGCAGCGTTTGGGTACTGAGCCCGCTAATCGCTACCTTTTCCAGATAGCTTTCTGGGCCGAAGACGGCGTTTATTCCCACCAGATGGATGATCCACGCACAGGCGATCATCGAGAGGGTGACGGGTCCAGAGACTGCATAGTTGAGCAGTCGGCGGCGCAGGAGTACCAGCAGAGTTGGTGGCTCAGCTTTCGGGTCGGTTGTAGAATCGTGAGCCGTGGCGTCGGGTGAGTGTGTCATGTCAGTCCCCCTCGTTGAGCAATGAATTCAAAATCGTTGGTAATGGCCGCGCGCCATACTTGCCACGTATGGCCGCCTGGATATTCCTGGTAGTGGCTGTCTACCCCAAGGGAACGCAGTTGAGAGTCAAATCCCTGCATCGCCCGCTGAGCATCGTGATCGCGCGCCCCAGCAGCAAAGCGAGCGGCGCGCCCCCGATAGGCCGTGGAGTTGGAGTTCAGGGCAGCAGTGAGGACATCCCGTGGATTGTGAGCAGCGAAAGCATCTTCGCTGCCCTGAAAGAGCTGATCCACGGTCTGCTTATGATTGCCCACCGATGGTTCCGCCTCACCGGAATAGTCCAAAACTGTGCCGAAGGCATCGGGGTGTCGGGAGAATATCTGCAGTGCACACGTGCCACCGTAAGACAAACCTCCGATACTCCACCGGCTGCGATCTGGAGTGGCTCCGAGGGAAGAAATCGCATAGTTAGGCACTGTGGTGCGTACATAGTCCTCTACCTCGCCGACACATTTCGGGGCGCCCGCGAGGGTGCCGGTGGCATCGACACTCAGAATCAGGGGCGCGGTGCCGTTGTGCCTCTGCTGGAAGGCATCAGCTATGTGAGTGAGCTGTCCGGTGTTGAACCACTGGGGTGGCGAACCGGGAGAACCGGGCATGAGTATCAACACTGGTAATTTCTCCCCTGCAAAGAAAGCCGGTGGCAGATAAGCCTGGGCTGGGCGCGGCTGGTAGCCGCTGCCGCTGGGGATGTCGATGCTGACGAGTGCACCGACGGTGTCTCCGTCCTTATTCTCCGGAACGGTGTTCTTGGCACGCATCGCCTCCGCCTCGCTCATGCTCATCTTCGCTGCATGTGGCCGCGGATCCAAGGCTCCGAGCGTGGGATAGACCTGATAGGCGGTGTTGGCCACCATCAGCGCTCCGATCAGGGCAAGTACGACGAGGGGGAGAAGCAGCACTCCGCGTCGCCGCGGCCGGATTGCGAGGCTCGTCAGAGCTGCCACGAGTACAGCCACCGTCACTCCACCGGAGAGGTAGATCTCGGTGGGGATGTGATCGGGGAAGGGGCGCCAGATCTTTTCCAGTCCGATCCATATTCCGAGTGGCACCAGCGCTCCCGCTGCTAGAGCGACGAGCCCAGCTCGGCGATGCAGGCGGCCCCCGCGCAGCAAAAGTAGTGCTGCGGCCACGATCGCGATAATCAACAGCGCGATACTCACCGCAGCTGCCTTGTGCGTCGTCAACGGCACCGCCGTGAGTGTTCTCCACACTGTTGTCATAGTCGGAGACACTAGCCTGCTCTGCGCCGTCGCCCTAGTCGCTCCGCGGGTGTGATACCCCCTGTGATTCATTATTCAAAACAAATGCAAAAACCCAGCTCAGGGCGGTGCGCGGGGGTGGAAGGGAGGGGTAATCTGGAGATCAGCTGTGAATCCGCTAGCGGCTTGCTGAGGACTTGTACCCAAAATGCTCACAACACGCCGGAGTAGTGGGCCGAGCGTGTCCTAACTGTCATCAAATATGTGGCTGATCTCACTGCAGCTAGGGTAGGCGCAGGTGGGTGAATCGACGCGCAGCGGCTGGCTGGGGGCTACTACGCTTAATAAGCGAGACATGCGCCCGCCGCTCGCTGTGCTGCGGCGCGCACCCTACGATTGCATTTACGAGAAGCGAGGCAGGGCCCACGCCATGGAACCGAAGAACCGGCTAAACCACGATGAACACAAGGTCCAGAGCAATATCTCTCGGGTCCGTGCCCGCCCCTTCCGCCTCACCGAGGATCGCGTGACCCTGGCCCACGGTTCCGGTGGCAAGGCCTCTGCCGCGCTCGTTGAGCAGGTATTCCTCGATGCCTATGGCAATCCCATCCTCTCTGCCGGTGGCGATTCGGCTGTGGTGGCAGCAGACTCCTTCATCCGCGAAGCGGGCAGTGCGCTGGCGATGTCCACCGATTCCTATGTGGTCAATCCCATCGAGTTTCCCGGCGGTTCCATCGGCGACTTAGCCATCAACGGTACGGTCAATGATCTTTCGATGGCAGGTGCACAGCCCGCGCTGATCTCGGCGGCTTTTATCTTGGAAGAAGGGCTCGAGATTGCGGTGTTGCGTCGCATAGTGGAGGACATGCGCGCCGCCGCCGATGCAGCGGGGGTCACCATCGCCACCGGCGATACCAAGGTGGTGCCCAAGGGGGCAGGCGACAAGCTCTACATCACCACCGCCGGCATCGGCACCATCCAGCCGAACCTGCAGCTTGGCTCCGAGCATGTGCAGGTGGGAGACAGCATTATTATCTCCGGCCCTATCGCCGACCACGGCATGGCCGTCATGCTGGCCCGCGGTGATCTGGCCATTCACGCCCCCATCGAGTCCGATACCCGGGCCCTCAATTCCGCTGTGCAGGCGCTTATCGACGCCGCCCCGCAGGTGCGCTGGATGCGGGATGCCACCCGCGGCGGCGTGGCCACCGTGCTCAATGAGCTTGCTCGTTCCACCGGCCTCGGAGTTGCCATCGACGAGCACGGGGTGCGGGTGCGGGATATGACCCGCGCCGCCTGTGACATGCTGGGCATCGACCCGCTCTATGTGGCCAATGAGGGGACCTTTGTCGCCGTGGTTCCGGCGGCGCAGACCGAGGCGGCGCTGCGCGCCCTCCATGCCGCGGGCGCGCCTGAGGCCGTGGAGCTGGGGCAGGTCGTGGAACAACCGGCCGCCTCGGTGGTGCTACGCACCGGCTTCGGTGGCACCCGCATGGTGGACATGCTGGTCGGGGACCCATTGCCCCGCATTTGCTAGCCGCGCCGCCACGGCCTGGCCGAGGGAGAGCCCGCCATCATTGGCGGGAACGACGCGGTGCTCCTTCAATTCCGGCAGCGCGCGGCGCAGATGCCCGAGCACAAGCCGGTTGAGGCCACAGCCACCACTAATACCCATGATCTCCGCCCCAGTCTCGGCGGCAATGCGGCGCATCTGGGTGGCAAGAATCTGTGCCAGCCCGTGGTGGAAACGCCACGCCGCCGTCGCGGCGGCGGTGCCATCAAGAGCCTCCTGCACCAGCTCGGGAATGCTGTCCGCCTCCGAGGGCAGCTGCTCGGTGGCGCTGCGGGCGCAGGTTTCCAGCCGCAGCGCGGCATGGGCCTCAAAGCTCTGTTCGGGGCAGAGGCCAAGCATGGTGGAGATGGCGTCGATAAGCCTGCCTGCTGAGCTGCACTCCACCGCCCCGTATCCGGTGCGCAGCTGGGCTTCTACCAGCTCACGCTCTGCTGCGGGCGCGGGCAGCGGCGGGCACTCGAGGCCATAGGCGTGGCTGAGCCCGACGGCGATGCGCCAAGGATGACGGACCGCACGGTCGCCGCCGAGAAGCGGAAAGCGGGGGATGTGCCAGGCGCGGGTGCAGCCACGATCCGGGGAATAGCTGAGGATTTCGCCGCCCCAGATCGTGCCGTCGAGGCCATAGCCGGTGCCATCCAGGGTGGCGATCACCGCCGGCTGATCGAGAAGCTGCTGCTCGGCGAGCAGCGAGAGAGCGTGGGCGTGGTGATGCTGCACCTGCACCACGGGCAATCCGGTGCGCTCCGCCCACGCCGTGGTGGCATAGTTCGGGTGCAAATCGCAGGCTACGAGCTCTGGCTCAGCGCGACGCATACTCAGCAGCTGCTCCACGGCGCGCTCAAAAGCCTGCTGGGTCGCCCAGGAGCCCATGTCGCCGATATGCGCGGAAATATGGGCGGTCTCGCCGACGAGCAAGGTGAAGGTGTTTTTTAATTCCCCGCCCACGGCCAGCACCGGCGGCGAAGACCTCGCGCCGGGCAGCGAGAGCGGCAGCGGAAGCGGCGCCTTACCGCGCGAGCGGCGCACCGGCAGCAGCCGATCATGGTGGGCAAGATCCACGGAATCCTCCACTGGGACGTGGATCGGCCGGTCGTGCATCACCCACCCATCGGCCATTCCTGCAAGCTGGGCGCGGGCGCGCTCATTCTCGAAGCAGAGCGGCTCGCCGGAGATATTGCCGGAGGTGGCCACTACGGGGCGATCCACGAGCAGGGTGTGCAGCGGGGTATAGGGCAGCATAATGCCAATATCCGTATTGCCTGGGGCCACCTCGTCGGCGAGGTCATAATCGGCTGCCTGCGGGGCGATAACGATGGGCTGGGCGGGCTGAGACACCAGCGTCGGGTCGATCTCCGCGAGGCGTTCGACCTCGGCGAGCGGCGCCATCACCGCGAAGGGCTTATGGGGTCGCTGCTTCCGCCGGCGCAGCCGCGCCACGCTGGCTGAGTTGCGCGCATCGCAGAGCAGATGGAACCCGCCTAAGCCTTTGACCGCCAGAATCTCCCCTGCGGCCAGCCACTCGGCGGCGCGGGTGAGATCGCCCTCCACCCGGCGGCCCTCGCGCTCCAGCCAGAGCTGCGGGCCGCAGTCGGGGCAGCTGATGGGCTGGGCGTGATAGCGCCGATCCAGCGGGTCGGCGTATTCGGCGGCGCAGCGCGGACACATGGGAAACTCCCGCATGGTGGTGCGGGGGCGGTCATAGGGCAGGGACTCGATTATCGATAGCCGTGGACCGCAGTTGGTGCAGGTGGTGAAAGGATAGCGGAAGCGCCGATTGTGTGGATCCGCCATATCGGCCACGCACTCTGGGCAGATGGCCACATCTGGCGGCAGCAGGGTAGGGGTGGCGCCGGAGTGCTGTGAGGCGACAATGCGAAAGCCGCGTTCTGCAGGGCGCAGCGGTATCGCAGTGGTGTGGTGGTGCTGCACCTGCGCTAGCGGCGGCAGCTCGTCGATGACGGTGTGGAAGAACTCCGCAAGGACCGCCGGGTCGCCCTGGGCCTCGATATAGACGGCCGAGTCGGAATTACCGCAGAACCCAGTGAGCGGAAAGCGCGCGGCACACCGGGCGACGTGGGGTCGAAACCCGACGCCTTGTACCACCCCGAGAATCTCGGCGCGTCTACGCTCACTCACCATATCCCCGATAGTAGTAGCGGCTGCTAGATTCGATCACGTGCACGAAGTCGCTCTGTCCACCCAGCTCGCAGCGGTGGTGCGCCGCGCCGCCGCCGGCCGCCGCGTACGCGTAGTCCATCTCGAGGTGGGACAGCTGCGGCAGGTGGTGCCCGCCTCTTTCGAGTATGCGTGGCACTTCGTCTCTGCCGGCACCGAACTCGACGGCGCCCAGCTCGACACCCGCTGGATTCCGGTGTGGCTGGGATGCTCCTGCGGTTTTCACGGCGAGATGGGCGCCGAGCTGAACCTATGCTGTCCCCGCTGTGGTGGGGCTGCCGAGATTCTCTCTGGGGAGGAATTCCGGGTGGTCGATATCGAGGTGGAGGGGCCGGCCTCCGCGCTAAGCTAAGGGCACAGCCACTTTCTGCGAGCAGGCGAAAAGAGAAGAACTATGGGACGATTCCACCGGCACGATGATGGCACAGTACACAGCCATGAGCACGGGCATAGCCATGAGCACGGGCACGCTCCGGCACTGAGCAGCGAGCGCGATCTCGGAGATCACTCAGCCTATGACACTGGGCGCGAGCGTATCTCGGTATTGGAAGACATCTTTACGGAAAACGACCGCTGTGCCGCCGAGAACCGTGCCGCATTCGACGCCCACGGCGTCGAATGCATCAACCTCATGAGCTCCCCCGGCGCCGGCAAAACCACAGTGCTGCAGCGTAGCCTCGCCGCCCTCGCAGGCCAGGTGCGTATCGGCGTGATCGAAGGAGATATTGAGACCTCCCTGGACGCAGATCGGCTCCGCGGCCATGGCGCCCAGATTTCCCTGCTCAACACCGGCCACGGTTTCGGCGGGGAGTGCCATCTCGACGCCCCCATGGTGCACCGTGCCCTGCAGGGGTTGGATCTCTCCCAGCTGGATCTGGTGATCGTGGAGAACGTGGGCAATCTCGTCTGTCCTGCCGAGTTTGCGGTGGGAGAGCACCGCAAGGCCATGATCTTCTCCATTACTGAGGGCGAGGACAAGCCGCTGAAATATCCCGTGATGTTTAAAGCCGTCGACGCCATCGTGATGAACAAGATGGATCTCGCACCCCATCTGGACTTCGACATGGAGCTGTTCCGCTCCAATCTGCACTCAATAAACCCGAATGCGCCGGTGATCGAGATGTCCGCCCGCACTGGAGAGGGGCTGGAGGACTGGCTGGATTGGCTCCGGCCTAGCCCTGCCTAAAACTGGTGCGGGACTAGAGCAGGTACACCTTTTGGGGGTAGAAGACCGCACCGCTGTGCTCTTCTGGCAGATAAAAATGTGAATTACTCCATCACAGAGCGCAGTAATTCTCGCGATAAACAAGGTGTGCCTACTATTGGCTACGCTTCCGTAGAAATCCCGCACGCTTGGCGAAAGCGCTCAGAGCGCTATTCGCGTGGCCGGATACGCGCTGCGGGGTGTGAGATATGCCCTGCGCAACGCCCTGAAAGGGCGATGATGCGGTTGATAAAATCGATGCTGGACTATCCGCGTGACAATGTGGCTGCGCATCGCCGCTTCCTGTGTCTGTTCCAACGGTGAGATTTGCGACTTATCACAACACATTCATGCCACGCGGCAAGCGAATGGTTAAAGATAAGGGCACCATATATGCATCTGGCGAATAGTTGGCAAGGGAAAAACCTTCGAGAAAATCTGGAAATGCGCGGAGTACCGCGGCGTGACTTTCTCAAGTTATGTGGCGCCATGGCGGGAGTATTTGCCACCGGCGTTCCAGTAATGAGCGGATTTGAAGCCCAGGCAGAAGAAATTGCCGAGAAACTAGGCAACGTCGAGAAGCCCAATGTGGCGTGGCTGCAGCTGCAGGAATGTACCGGCTGTATGGAATCGCTCATCCGTTCCGGCGGCACCACCGTCGAAGATATGGTGCTGGATCTGCTGTCGCTGAATTACAACGAGCTGCTCATGGCCGCCTCTGGGCATGGGGCCGAGAAGGCCCTCGAGGATATGCGCGGCGAACCCCATATTTTGGTGGTTAATGGTTCGGTGCCCACCAAGGAAAACGGCATCTACTGCATGATTGGCGGCAAAACCTCGGAGCAGGTGCTGCGCGAGGCCGCCGAGGGGGCCTCGGTGGTGCTCGCCGTCGGGGCCTGTGCCGTCTATGGCTCGGTGCAGGCGGCTCGCCCCAATCCCACCGGCGCGGTGGGCGTGGAGGAGATCATCACCGATAAGCCGGTGATTAATGTCTCCGGCTGCCCGCCGATCGGCGAGGTTATTACCGCCACCATCACCTACCTGCTCACTCATGGCGAGCCGCCCAAGGTGGACGCCGAGGGGCGTCCGCTCTTCGCCTACGATCAGCGCATCCACGATTCCTGCCCCAAGCGCCCCCACTTTGATGCCGGGCAGTTCGTGAAGACCTTCGACGATGAAGGCGCACGCAATGGCTGGTGCCTCTACGAGGTGGGTTGCAAAGGCCCCTCCACCTTTAGCCCCTGCCCGATTGTGCAGTGGAATATGCGCTCCGGCTGGCCGATCGGCGCCGGTCACCCGTGTATCGGCTGTACCGAGAAGCACTTCTTTGACAAGTTCACTCCCTTCTACGAGGAACTCCCCAATGTGGGTGCTTTTGGCGTCGAGTCCTCCGCGGAGAAGGTGGGGTGGGGTCTAGTAGGCGCCGGCATTGCTGGGGCGGCCGTGCACGCCGGCATCACCACATTTAAAACAATTCCGATCCGCTCGGGAGATAAGGACGAGGAGCTGCTCGCGGCCTTCGGTGATCTTCCCGCTGCTGCTGGCGAGGCCGAGGAGACGGCGTCGTCACGCGCCCACCCTACCCCCGAGGCAGGGCCGGCGGAACCGCACACTAAGGAAGGTAAGTAAATGGCAGAGCGCGTTGTCATTGACCCCCTCACTCGCATCGAAGGACACCTGCGTATCGAGCTGGAGCGCGAGGGGGAGAAGATCACCAACGCATGGTCGGAGACCACGCAATTTCGCGGGATCGAGGAAATCGTGGAGGGCCGTGACCCGCGTGATGTGTGGGCCTTTGTAGGCCGCATCTGCGGGGTGTGCACCGGCGTGCACTCGATCGGATCGGTGGTGGCGGTGGAAGACGCCATCGGCTCCACCGTGCCCAAGCAGGCGCGACTGATTCGCGATCTGGTGCTGGGATCGCAGGAAGTGCACGATCACGTGGTGCACTTTTATCACCTGCACGCCCTGGACTGGGTGAATGTGGTCTCTGCGGCCGAGGCTGATCCGAAAAAAGCCGTAGAGTTTGCCGCCTCGATCGGATCGACGTGGAAGAACAACAGCGAAACCACCTTCCAGAAGGTGAAAGAGACCATCCAAGGGGTGCTGGATTCCGGCCAGCTCTCCATCTTTAGCAATGGCTACTGGGAGCACCCTGATTATCGCCTGCCGCCGGAAGCGAATCTCATGGCGGTCTCGCACTACCTCGATGCGCTGCAGTTCCAGCGCTCGATCATCCGCATCAATACGGTCTTTGGCGGCAAGAACCCGCACCCCAACTTCCTCGTCGGCGGAATGGCGTGCTCGATTGACCCCAATAAGTCCGAGACCGTCAACCAGGTGCAGCTCGATCAGGTGTCCTCCTGGATTGATGAGATCCTCGAGTTCGTCAACGACTGCTACTACCCAGATGCTGTCGCGATCATGGGGGCCTATAAGGACTACTTCGATATTGGCGCGGCGGCCCCGAACTTCCTCGCCGTAGGCATGGCGGGCGCCACCTATGGCGGCGATCCCACCGGCCGTCCCGTGTCCTCCTTCCACCCCGATATTCGGCCCGGCGTGATCCTCGACGGCGATTACTCCACCCTGCACGAGCTGGACCCAGCCAAGATCACCGAGTTCGTCAGCAGCGCGTGGTTCAGCTATAGCGAGGGCAAAGACGTGGGGCTGCACCCCTCCGAAGGCGAAACGGTGGTGGATTACACTGGGCCGCAGCCACCCTATGAGTGGCTCGGAGACAGCGAAGAATACACCTGGTCGAAAGCACCCCGCTACGATGGCCGCCCCACACAGGTCGGGCCGGTCGCGCGGGTGCTGCTGGCGTATCTGCAAAAAGAACCCACCACCACACGGCTGGTGAATGAGGCCATGAAGGCGCTGGATATTCGTGTGGAGCAGCTCAACTCCACCGCTGGGCGCACCTTCGCCCGCGCCGTGGAGGCGGTGACCACCGCCGAGGCCCTGGCGGATACGATTCTGCCCGCGTTCATCGACGGCCTGCGCCGCGGTGATATCGACGTCTTCGATTCCTCCACCTGGGAGCCTTCCAGCTGGCCGCAGGAATGCGAGGGGTTCAGCATGCTGGAGGTGGCTCGCGGCACGCTCGGCCACTGGGTGCGGATTAAAGACGGCAAGGTGGATAACTACCAGGCGGTGGTGCCCACCACCTGGCTGGCGGGCGGCCGCGATGCCCGCGGCCAGATGGGGCCCTATGAACACTCTCTCGCCCATGGCGGCAAGCACCCGCTGGTCGATCCGAAGCAGCCACTGGAGCCGCTACGCACCATTCACTCCTTTGATCCGTGCATGTCCTGCGCGGTCCACGTGCTCGACCCCAACGGGGAGAGCGTGATGGAGGTGATGACGCCATGACCACCCTCCACACACCGCACGGTTCGGGCCGCGGGGCCGAGTCACACTCGAAGAAGCGCCGCCCCCAAGGCGCAGAGCGCGTGCTGCGCCCGACTCGGGCCTATTCGGTGGGGCACTATTCCAGCGGTCGGCTTCTGGCCTTGGCCGCGGTGGGGCCGCAGGACAGCACCGATCCCGTGGAGCGGGCGCTACGCACCTCGCTGCACGTCAATCGCCCCGATATCGACCAAGCGGAGCTGACGGCCGTATCTTTCGACGCGGCCAGTACCGAGCGCCCCTATTCGCTGGCGGTCTGTGACACGATCACGATCAATAAAGAGCACCAGACCCGGATGATTATGCGCGGCGACTATGAGGCGGTACTCGAGCAGTCGCAACTGTCGAACGAGGAGCGCGCCCCACTGGTGCAGACCGTCAAGACGGCCCGCCGTAAGGGTGAACGCCTCCTCGGCATCGCCACCGCCCATGTGGATGCCGATGGCCAGCCCGGCCCCTTCCGCTTTCAAGGCGTGGTGGGGGTGAAGGTCGAGGACAAAGACCGCGCGATGAAGGATGTGCGCGCTAATCCCAACCAGTGGGTGCGGGTGAATCTGTGGACGGTGCCGCTTCGCCTGCAGCACTGGGGCAATGTGGCGCTCATCGTCATCCTCTCCGTCACCGGCTATTTCATCATGAACCCCGGCCTGCTTCCCGCCCAGCAACCCGGCGGCGATCTGGGCTATCTCATGGGCTGGGTGCGCTTTATCCACTTCGTGGCCGCGTTCCTCTGGCTGCTGCTGGGCTTTACCCGCTGCGTGATCTGGGTAACTTCGCGGCACCGCCAGCTACGATGGCGAGCGATGTGGCCCATTCGTTCCAAACGGGATCTACACGGGCTGGTGGGCACCCTGAAGTACTATCTCTTCCTGCAGAAGCACCCGCCGCTCTATCTCACCCACAACCCGCTGCAGCAATTCGCCTATACCGCGATCTATCTGCTCTGTCTCTTCCAAATGCTCAGCGGACTAGCGCTCTACGGGCTCTACAACCAGAACTCGATCATCTGGTCCTTCTTTAGCTACCCGGTGCACTGGACCGGTATCCCCACCATGCGGCTCATTCACGCCATGATCATGTTCATCGTGTGGATGTTCGTCTGGATTCACGTCTATCTCGCGGTGCGGGCGGACTCGGTCGAGCGCCATGGTGGCGTCTCCTCCATGATCAACGGCGGAGTGTGGCTGCGCCGCGGCGCCCAGCCCTATGACGCCCCGGAGATCGGCTAGTGGCGGCGCCGGTGACGGTGGTGGGCATTGGTAATCCCATCATGTCCGATGACGGGATCGGTCTCGAGCTGCTGCGTCAGCTGGCCACCGGCGACAGCGAGGTCGCAGAGCTGGCGTGGGTGCCGAGCCATCGCCGCCAGCCCCTCGCGGATCCTGCCTGCCCCGGCCCCGTGGAATTCATCGATGGCGGCACCTCCGGTATGGAGATTCTTCCCGTGGTACAGCAGGCGCGCCGTTTATTGCTTCTCGACGCCATCGCGGGTGCCCAGCCGGGACAGGTCACAGTCCTGCGCGGAGACCAGCTGCCGCGGCTCGTGCAGTCGCATCTTTCCCCGCATCAAGTGAGTCTGCTGGATCTGCTTGCTGCGGCGCGCTTATTGGGCACAGAACCCGAGGAGATAGCCGTGGTGGGCGTGGTGCCCGCCAGCACTGAGCTATCGGTGGGCCTGAGCGAACCGGTGATCGCCGCGCTGCCGGAGGCTGTCGCCGCCGCCCGCGAGGTGATCGCCGACTGGTTGGCCGCCGAGAGCACCGACACGGGGAGGTGAACGCTGTGGAGCTACGAAGCCGGGGGATCGGTGAGATCAATATAGGCGATCTCGAACTCGCGTCCCCGCCGCAGGTCCGCCGTGGGCGTGCCGCAGCGGGGGCAGGTCAGGGCAAAATACTCATCAATCTCCACCTCCCCAGCGCAGCTGGGGCAGTAAACGGTGGCGGTGATGTTCTCCACGTCCAGCGTCGCCTCGGCGCAGCAGGTGCCGCTGCGGGCCAGCGGCCACGCGGCGTACAGCGCCTCGGTGACCACACCGGCGAGGCTGCCCACGCGCAACGCCACTTTTTCCACAGTTCTTCCCGGGGCGTGGGCGGATACAGTGGAGACAACGCCGCTCAGCAGGCTGAATTCATGCATGGAATCTATTATGTCTAACTCCTCCACCAGCATCCGCCTCGACGCCATCATTGATCCTTTCGAGGCCACGGTGCTCTACACTCGCGATAGAGACGGGCGCATCGTTGATGCCCACTTTGACCTCTCGGGGCTGCCGCGACTGGAGCCGCTACTACTCGGAAAACCGGTGGCCGAGGTGGTGCACATGGTGACTCACCTCTGCGGACTCTGCCCCGTGGCCCACCACTTGGCGGGGATGGCGGCGCTCGATCGGATGCACGGTGTGTCCACTCTGCCCGCCACCGCCCGCGCTGTGCGGGAGCTCCTGCTCCACGGTGCCGCTCTGTCCGCCTATGCGCCCAAGTTCCTCAGCGTGAGCCCGCAGAGTGCACGGGCGCTCAAAGAGCGTGGCGACGCACTCATGGCGGCTGCCGGGGCCACCGGGCATTTTCCCCGCGTAGCCACCCCGGGTGGGGTGGTGGCCCCCGCCGATAGGGGCGCGGTGGAGGCGCTCGATCTGGATGTCGAGCAGTTGTGCGCGGAGCTGCTGGAGTGTGCCGCGGCGGAATCTCCCGTGCCCCCGTGGCAGGGAGTGGATATGCACCTGGGAACGGACCCGGTGGGGGACCGGATTGTGCTCTCCTCAGGCGAGAGCTTCGCCGCGGCGGACAGCGCTGAACGTATCCGCGAAACGCGCCCCGGTGATCCGGCACCCCGCCCGCAGGTGCAGCTGTCCTCGGGGCAGTGGCAGCCCTACCGGGTGGGCCCGGTGGCACATGCTGATGCCGCCACTGCGGAGCGGGGCCTGACGGCGGTCATGGTGGCGGAGATTCGCCGCCGCATGGCGGCAGTCGAGCGGCTCCGCTCGGAAAAGGAGCTCTATGGTGCGGATATTCAGGCGGAGCTGCAGCCGCGGGCGGGCAGTTTCACCGGGGTCGTCGATGGGCCGCGCGGGCTACTCGCCCACACATATACGGTGGATGAGCAGCAGCGAGTGGTGGAGTGCCGCATCCTCACCCCCACCGCCCAGAACGAGTACTGGTTGGCGCAGATGATGCGTCACGCGCTGGTGCAGGACTCCGATGTGGAGGAATCGATCCGTACCGCTGATCCCTGCCTGCCCTGCGCCGCTGCCCCGCGGGGGCAGATGGGGCTGCAGCTGCGTGAAGATACCGTATCGGCTGCGAGCGCCGAGGAGGAGGACTAAAGATGTGTCTCGGAATCCCCGCCAAGATTCTCTCCCGCGAGCCTGGCCTGTTGAGCATGGCCGAGGTGGATATGGCCGGGCAGCGGCGGGAAGTGAATATGTCCTATCTGCCCGAGGCCGAGGTGGGCGACTATGTGCTGATCCAACAGGGCTTCGCCATGACCGTGGTGGACGCGGCGGATGCCGAAGCCTCGCTTCGCGCTATCGCCGAGCTCAATCTGCTGCGGCCGGAGCGGCTGCCGCGGGGGCACCGCCAGGGCCCATCCGCGTTAGGTGAGCCCGCGCAGCGGGAGTAAAATTTGTGAATAAAGCTGAGAATCCTCGCTAGCACCGAAGAAGGGAACACCGATGTGTCTGGGAGTACCCGCACAAGTCGTGGACATTGAGGATGGCCACCGTGCCACAGTGTCAATGTCTGGGGTGAGCCGGAAGATTTCCACCGATCTCTTGGTGGGCGAGGCCCTCGAGGAGGGGGAATGGGTGCTGGTGCATGTGGGCTTTGCGCTATCGAAGATCGACGAGGATGAGGCCGCTCTCACCCTGCAGCAAATCAAGCAGCTCGGTGGTGGGACCTTCGATGATGAGCTCGATTCTTTCTCTCGTTCGGATATCGGATAGCGGTTGCGATGAAGTTTGTTGATGAGTTCCGTGACCCCGCCGCAGCGCGGGCCCTGCTAGATCGTATTGAACGCGATGCCGCTGCCCTCGAGGAGCCGTTGTCTTTGATGGAGGTCTGCGGCGGGCATACCCACACCATTTACCGCTATGGCATCGAGAATCTGCTCCCCGATTCCATCAATCTCGTGCACGGCCCTGGCTGCCCGGTGTGCGTGATCCCCATGGGGCGTGTCGACGACGCCCTCTGGCTGGCGTCCCAGCCGGACGTGCTCTTCACCACCTTCGGGGACATGATGCGCGTGCCCGGATCGGAGGGCTCGCTGCTTGATGCCCGAGCGCGTGGCGCCAATGTGGAGTTCGTGTACTCGCCCTTGGATTCTCTCGAGCTGGCGAAGAAGAACCCCGATAAGCACGTGATCTTCTTTGCCGTGGGATTTGAAACCACGGCGCCCTCCACCGCTGCCACGCTGCGCGCCGCCAAGGCGCTCGACATTAAGAACTTTTCGGTGTTTTCCAATCACGTCCTCATTGAGCCGCCCCTGCGGGCGATCGTCAATGGCTTCATCGGGCCTGGGCACGTGGCCGCGATCGTGGGCACGGACGCCTTCGAGTTTTTGCCCTTTGAATACGATATGCCCGTGGCGGTGGCCGGTTTCGAGCCGCTCGATGTGCTGCAATCTGTGGCGATGCTGCTGCGGCAATGTATCAGCGGTGACGTGGATGCTGGGCTGGCGCGAGTGGATAACCAATACGCCCGCGTGGTCCAGCCCGGCGGCAATAAACAAGCCATGGCCCTGCTGGGTGAAACCTTTGTGGTGCGGGAGAGCTTCGAGTGGCGCGGACTGGGGACACTGCCCGAGTCTGGCCTGGCTATCCACGAGGACTATGCGCCGTGGGATGCAGAGAAGCGCTTCGATATTCCGGGCCGCCGGGTGGAAGATCCGAAGGCCTGCGAGTGCGGGAGTGTGCTCACCGGCCGGATCAAGCCCTGGCAGTGCCGCGTCTTCGGCACCGCCTGCACGCCCGCCACCCCGATCGGTACCTGCATGGTCTCGCCCGAGGGGGCCTGCGCCGCCTACTACAATTTCGGCCGTATTGATCGCTCCGCCACCGCGGCCCTCAACCGCTAGATTCTCCTAGCGCCGCTTGTGAATACATCGATGAAGGAAAGGCTCCACGGTATGGATGCTCGCGATGAACAGGCCCTCCGCGCGGCGAAGCTCTACTACGAGTCTGAGATGAGCCAGGCCGAGGTGGCCGCCGAGATGGGTATTTCCCGCCCCACCGTGGCGAAGCTGCTGCAATACGCCCGGGAGCGCGGCTATGTCGTCATCCAGATCCTCGACCCGCGGGAAGAACGCGGCCATGTGGCCGAAACCCTGGTGGAACGCTTTGGCCAGTACGGGCTGAAAGAGGTGCGCGTGGTGCACACCGCCCGCGATTCCTCCGAGGAAATTCTCAAAGAGCTCGGCCGCATGGGGGCGCTGGTGTTGCAAGAGCACGTCGATGACGGGCATCTCGTGGGTGTGAGCTGGGGAAACACCATGTATGCCGTGGCGCGTGCCCTCGGCGATACCCCGCGCCAAGGCGTGGAGATCGTGCAGCTCAAGGGCGGGTTGAGCTATAGCGAACGCTCCAGCAACGATATCGAGACCATCAATCTCTTCTGCCGTGCCTTCGGTGCCTATGCCCGCACCCTGCCGCTGCCCGTGATTTTCGATAACCCCGAAACTAAAGCCGTGGTGGAGCAGGATCGGCTCATCAGCCACACCTTGGAACTCGGGGCGCATACGGATGTGGCGATCTTTACCGTCGGCGCGGTGCACCGCGACTCTTTGCCACTATCCATGGGCTATCTCAGCGAGCGTGAGATCCAGCAGCTGGAGAGGGACGCGGTGGGCGATGCCTGCTCGCGCTTTTTCACCAGCGAGGGCGCCATTGCGGCCCCGAGCGTGGACGAGCGCACCGTGGGGATTAGCCTCTCTGATCTCTCCTCCCGCCCGGTGCGCATTCTCGTGGCCGGAGGGCTATCCAAAACCGCCGCCATTGCCGCCGCGCTGCGCATGGGGCTGGCCACGCATCTGGTGATTGACCACCAGACCGCCTGCGCCATCCTCGAGCGCTAAGGATTCCCACCGGCTGGCGCGGCTGCGGCGTGGTGGCCCTGGACAGAGGAATGCCTCCCCACCGCAGTGTGAGTGGCGGCGGGGAGGCGTCGATAAGCGTCGAAGCTAGAAGGCGACGATGCCTACGATGGCGGCGTTGAGCATATTGGTGCAGAAGCCGGCGAAAAGGGCTTTGATGCCGAGCTCGGCTACCTCGGAACGGCGCTCGGGAACGAGGGCGCCGAAGGAACCAATCTGGATGGCGATAGAGGAGAAGTTGGCGAAACCAGCCAGGGCGAAGGAGGTGAGCATCACGGACTTCGCGGAGAGATCATCCACGTGCTCGGAGAAGGCGGTATAGCCGACAAACTCGTTGAGAATGGTCTTTTGGCCGATGAAGTTACCCACCAAGCTGGCCTCCTCCCAGGGCACGCCGATCGCCCATGCCAGCGGGGAGAGGAGCACGCCGAATAGTCCCTCGAGGGACCAATTCTCTTGGCCGAAGATGCTGCCGATGCCGCCGATGCCGGCATTGACCATAGCGATACCGGCGATGAAGGCCACCAGCAGGCAGGCCACGGTGACGGCGATCCGGCCACCGGAGAGCGCGCCGGTGCCGATGGCGTCGATAATGTTGCGCGAATCTTCATCGCGCACCTCGCGCACATTGGCGTTCACCTGCGATTCTTCCGTCTCGGGCATGAGGGCCTTGGCCACCATGAGCGAGCCGGGGGCGTTCATCACCGAGGCGGCCAGCAGATAGGGCAGCGGTGCGCCCAGCAGTGAATAGCCCACCAAGGTGGAGCCGGCCACGGCGGCGAATCCGCCGGACATGCAGGTAAATAGCTCGGAGCGGGTGAGCTTGGGCAGCCACGGCTTAATCACCAGCGGGGCCTCGGACTGGCCGAGGAAGACAACCGTCGAGGCCCACACACCCTCGATCTTGGATACGCCCAGCACCTTGCGCAGAATGGTACCCACGATCTCCACGAACCACTGCAGAATGCGTAGATAGTACAGGGCGCCGATGATGGCGCCGAGGAAGATAATCACCGGCAAGACGTTGAGGGCGAAAATAAAGCCCACGTCCTCGCCGAAGAGGGGACCAAAGACAAAGGAGGTGCCTTTGTTGGTGTAGTCGATCAGCTTCTCAATTGCGCTGGAGACAGCTTCGAGAGCGTGGAAACCGGGAGTCCACTTCAGCACCAATAGTGCGAAGGACACCTGGAGCAATAAGCCCACGCCCAGGGTGCGCCAATTGATCTGGCGGCGATGTGAGGATAACGCGATCAGTACCGCGAAGATCACAAAAATGCCGATGAGGCCTTGGAAGCGATCCATAGGTTATGCCTCCTTAGAGAGGTGTTCGGGCCCGAAGGAATAGGGCAGGAGTGTGTCGAAATTCAGGCTGAGAGGCTCGCCCTTGTCATCCTCCACCACGACGGTGGTGCAGCCGAACTCGCGGAGCACTTGGCGGCACGCGCCGCACGGCCAGCAGGGAGCCGCGTTCAGGCCCACGATGGCGACCGTATCGATGCGTCGTCCCACGCTATCGCTGGGGTCGAGACGGGCGATCATGGTGGTAGTGGCATTGCGCTCGGCGCACAGGGTGAGCCCATAGGAGGCGTTTTCTACATTGCATCCGGTGTAGATTGTTCCGTCTGCGCTCAGCACGGCGGCTCCCACGGGGAAGTCGCTGTACGGGGCGTAGGCGTGCTCGGCGGCTTCGCGGGCGCGCGCGAGCAAGGAGGCGTGATCAACCATGCGAGGTGGTCCTTTCGCTGGGGAGAAGAAGCACGCTTGACGACGCCGCTCTCCGGGCATGAATCGGCGTTGGCTGCGGTCAAGCTCTTAGCTGATCAGCGTACGGTCCCTCGTCGGAAAGCACAGCGCGACAAACAGGGAACAATTGGCAATCCACGTATTGACATTTGTTCTAAGCGGGATGATACTTGGTCTCAAAGAGCAATATCAAGGGTCTACCTAACTTTTGGGGAGCCATGGTGAGTGGGGTCACTGCCGTGGTGGGGCCCGCTAGAGGAAAGAGGACAGAGGCGATATGGCTGAACAATTCGATGTCGTCGATATCATCCGCACCAAGCGTGATGGCGGCGAACTCTCCACTGAGCAGATCAACTGGGTCATCGATGCCTATACCCGCGGGGTCGTGGGTGATGAGCAGATGGCGGCACTGAACATGGCCATTTTCATCCGCGATATGAACCGTCGCGAGATTGTGGACTGGACCCAGGCGATGATCGCCTCCGGTACCACCATGGACTTCTCCGGGCTGTCGAAGCCCACCACCGATAAGCACTCCACCGGCGGCGTCGGCGACAAGGTGACGCTCCCGCTCGGGCCGCTCGTCTCCTCCTATGGAGTGGCGGTGCCGCAACTCTCAGGCCGCGGCCTGGGCCACACCGGCGGCACCCTCGACAAGCTGGAGTCCATCCCTGGCTGGCAGGCAGATGTGCCCAATGATCGCCTCATGTCCATCCTTGAGGATTCGGGCGCGGTGGTGGCGGCCGCGGGCGCCGGCCTCGCCCCGGCGGATAAGAAGATTTACGCGCTGCGCGATATCACCGCCACTGTCGACTGCATCCCGCTGATTGCCTCCTCCATCATGAGCAAGAAGATTGCGGAAGGCACCTCGGCGCTGGTGCTGGACGTGAAGGTCGGCTCCGGCGCGTTCATGAAGGACCTCGACCAGGCCCGCGCCCTCGCCCGCACCATGGTGGATCTGGGCAATGACGCTGGAGTGAACACCCGAGCACTCCTCACCGACATGAACACCCCCTTGGGGCGCAAGATTGGCAATGCCCTCGAGGTGGAGGAATCCCTCGAGGTGCTCGCCGGCGGCGGCCCCGCTGATCTGGTGGAGATCACCTGTGAGCTGGCCCGCGAGATGCTGGAGCTGGTGGGCGTACATGATCCGGACGTGGAGGAGGCCCTCAAGGATGGCCGCGCCATGGATTCCTGGCGGAAGATGATCCGCGCTCAAGGCGGCGATCCGGACGCGGCCCTGCCCGTGGCCCCGCATCAGGAGGTCGTGCGCGCTGAGCGCGATGGCGTGCTCACCCAGCTGGATGCGCTCGCTTTGGGCGTGGGATCCTGGCGCCTCGGCGCCGGTCGCGCCCGCAAGGAAGATCCCGTGCAGGCCACCGCCGGCATTGAAATTCATGCCGAGATTGGCCAAGAGGTGAAGAAGGGAGAGCCACTGCTCACCCTGCACACCGAAACCCCCGATCGCATCGAGCGGGCGCTGGAATCCATCCGCCCGGGCATCGTCATCGGCGATGGCCCAGCCCCGGCCCGCACCATCATTCTTGATCGCATCGTTTAAGGAGACTGTTGTTATGAGCTTGAACCGAGCAGAACTCGCCCGCTATATCGACCACACCCTGCTGAAGCCGGAGGCCACCCGCGCCGATTTTGAGGCTCTCGCCGCCGAGGCCGGCGAGCTAGGAGTGTTCTCCATCTGTGTCTCTCCCTCCGAGCTGCCCATCACCGCCCCCGAGGGTGTTGCTGTGGCCACCGTGTGCGGCTTCCCCTCTGGTGCCGTGCAGTCGGAGATCAAGGCCGCTGAGGCCGCGCTGTCGGTGCAGCAGGGCGCCGACGAAGTGGACATGGTGATCAATATCGCCGATGCCAAGGAAGGCGACTTCGAAGCCGTGCAGGCCGATATCGCCGCCGTGCGTGCGGCCATCCCGAGCGCGCTGCTCAAGGTGATCATCGAATCCGCCGTGCTCAACGACGAGGAGATCGTGGGCTGCTGCCAAGCCGCCGAGGCCGCTGGGGCTGACTTTGTTAAAACCTCCACCGGATTCCACCCGGCCGGCGGCGCCAGCGTTGCGGCCGTTCGCCTCATGCGCGAGACCGTGGGCGACCGCCTCGGAGTGAAGGCTTCCGGCGGGATCCGTGATCTCGCCACCGCCCGCGCCATGATCGACGCTGGGGCCAGCCGTCTCGGCTGCTCCTCCTCCGCCGCCATTCTGAAGGAGTTGGACTAAATGACTATCGATCGTTCTCGGATCGCTCGGTGGATCGAGCACGACCCCGACGAGACCACTGCCGCCGAGCTGCAGCGCCTGCTCGACGCGGCTGATACCGAGGAGCTCGCCGCCCGCTTCGCCGGCCCGCTGGAGTTCGGCACCGCCGGTTTGCGCGGCCGCCTCGAGGGCGGTGAGTCACGGATGAACGTGGCGACCGTCTCCCGCGCCACCGCCGGCGTGGCCGCATGGCTGAACTCTCAGGTGGAGCGGCCCGTGGTGGTGATCGGCTGCGATGCGCGCTATGGCTCCGCCGGTTTCCACCAAGCTGCCGCAGAGATCTTCGCCGCGGCAGGGTGCATCGTGCACCTGATTCCGCCGCAGCTGCCCACCCCCTTCACTGCCTTCTGCGTGCGTCATTTCGATGCCGATGCCGGCGTGATGGTGACCGCCTCGCATAATCCGCCCAAGGATAACGGCTATAAGGTCTACCTCGGTGGCCGCGTGGTAGATAGTGATGCCGCCAAGGGCGTGCAGCTGATCAGCCCCGCCGATAAGGAGATCGCGGAGCTTATCGCCGCCGCCCCAGACGCCGATGAGATTCCGCGCCGCAAAGAAAATATCGAGCCGGTGGCCGAATCGGTGCTGGAGGAGTATCTCTCCCGTGCGGTGAGCCTGCGCCGGGGCAGCGGGGAATCCGATCTGCCCATCGTGTTCACCGCCATGCATGGTGTGGGTGGCCGCGTGCTGCAGACCGTGCTCTCCCGCGCGGGATTCAGCGCGGTGACGCCGGTGGCTGAGCAATTCGAGCCCGATCCTGATTTCCCCACCGTGGCCTTCCCCAACCCGGAGGAAGACGGGGCGCTGGATCTCTCCATCGCCACCGCCGAGCGCTCCGGCGCCGAGCTCATCCTCGCCCTCGACCCCGATGCGGATCGCTGCTCCGTGGCCATTCCTACCGCCGAAGGCTGGCGCCAGCTCTCCGGCGATGAGGTGGGCGCCGTACTCGCCGAGGACATCGCCCGCTCCCACGAGGGTGACGACGCCACGCTGGCGGCGTCGATCGTGTCCTCGCGCCTGTTGGGCAAGGTGGCAGAGCGCCACGGCCTGCGCTTCCAGCCCACCCTGACCGGGTTTAAGTGGATCGCCCGCACCCCAGAGATGATCATGGGCTACGAGGAAGCACTGGGCTACTGCACCGATCCGGAGATCGTGCGCGATAAGGATGGCATCACCGCTTGCCTGCGCGTCGCCGATCTGGTGGATCGCCTCCGCGCCGAGGGAAAGAGCTTGCAGGATTTCCTCGACGAGATCGCCGCAGCCTATGGGCTGTATGTCACCTCGCCATTGACCTTCCGCATGTCCGACCCGGCGGCCATCGCCGCCGCCCTGGAGCGGCTCAAGACCACTCCGCCGACCACGTTGGCGGGCGCAAGCGTAACGGATTTCTCGGATCTCTCCGCCGGATTCCGCGGGCTGCCGCCCACCACCGGATTCTGGGTGGAAACCGATGGCGGCGATCGCATTGTCGCCCGTCCCTCTGGCACAGAGCCGAAGCTCAAGTGCTATCTCGAGGTGATCGCCTCTGATCGCGCCGCCGCTGAACAGCGGCTAGAGCAGCTCAAGGAAGAGTTCGCTGCAGCCCTCGGACTCTAATAACCGCGCCCTTGCCGTTTACGTCTGTTGACGTCTGCGATGGCAGCATCCTCTGATGAGGGTGCTGCCATCGTTGTCATTGTGGGGGGCGTGCAGAGTGGCGGGGTTTAGCCGCGCGAGGAGCGGGGCTTGCCCTCCTGGTAGCCGGCGGCAGATTGAATACCCACCACGGCGCGCTCGTGGAACTCCGGAATCGAGGCGGCACCGGCATAGGTGAAGGAGGAGCGTACACCGCTGATGATGGAATCCACTTGGTCCTCGACCCCGCCGCGGGCAGGATCGAGGTAGATACGCGCAGAGGAAATGCCTTCTTCAAACATTTCGCGCCGGGCGCGCTCGAAGGCCTCGGTGCGCTGATTGCGGTTTTCCACCGCCCGGCGTGATGCCATGCCGAAGGACTCCTTGTACATGCGCCCATCGGCGTCGTGCATGAGATCGCCCGGGGATTCAAAGGTGCCGGCGAACCACGAACCGATCATCACATTCGAGGCGCCCGCAGCAAGTGCCAGCGCCACATCGCGAGGATCGCGCACCCCGCCATCGGCCCACACATGCGCCCCGAGCTCACGGGCCGCCGCCGCGCATTCGAGTACCGCCGTGAACTGCGGGCGGCCCACGCCCGTCTGCATGCGCGTGGTGCACATCGCGCCCGGGCCGACACCCACCTTGATAATGTCGGCGCCCGCTGCGACGAGATCGCGTACGCCCTCGGCCGTGACGATATTGCCGGCCACAATCGGAACCCCTGGATCCATTGCCCGCACCCGCTTTACGGCGGCGATCATGGAATCCTGGTGGCCGTGTGCCGTGTCTACGACCAAGACATCAGCGCCGGCGTCGACAAGCACGCGCACGCGCTGCTCAATATCGCCATTGATGCCGATGGCAGCGCCCACCCGCAGCCGCCCAGAGTCATCTACTGCGGGGGTGTAGACCGTGGCGCGCAGCGCGGAGGTGCGGGTCATGATCCCCGCGAGACGGCCCTCGCTATCGACCACCGGGGCGAGCTTGCGGGAGGCATCCCGCAGCCGGCTAAAAGCCTCTTGCGGATCAATATCCGTCGGCAGGGTGAGTAGGGAGGTGGCCATGAGCGCGCCCACCTGGGTGAAGTTATCGGCGCCCACAAGGTCCTTTTCCGTAATAAGGCCCACCGGTTTATCCTCCGCCACCACGATGGCGGCGCCATGCGCGCGCTTATGAATCAGGTTGCGGGCATAACCCACGGTGTGGTGGGGCTTGACCGTGATAGGGGTATCGAAGGTGAGGTGGGCATCCTTCACCGTGCGAATCGTCTCTGCGGCAATCTCTGCGGGCACATCCTGCGGCAGGATTGCGAGCCCGCCGCGCCGGGCGATCGTTTCCGCCATGCGGCGACCAGCGACGGCCGTCATATTGGCCACCACGAGAGGAATGGTGGTGCCGGTGCCGTCACTGGTGCTGAGATCAACGTGCATACGCGAGCCCACGGAGGAGCGCGAGGGCACCATAAACACGTCGGAGTAGGTCAATTCATGGGTAGGTTCTTCGAGAAAACGCATACCCCGTACTCTACGTGCGTGCCAGGACACTACTCGTTTCCGGCTCTCGGCGCGCGTGCTCGGCGGAGCCACTGGGTGCGGGCTGCTGCGGCGGCGACAACCAGCGCAGCGCCCACCACCCAGCAGGGGGTTAGATCCCAGTGAGCTCCTTGAGATCGCCAAAGACCTCCATATTGTGACGGAAGGCGCGGGCAGCCTCGTCGAGAACATGCTCGCGCTGCGCCTCGGTGAGCTGCAGATTATCCAGCTTCTCGCGGTAGGAGTCCTTATACTTCTTGGGCTTGTCGATGCCGATGAAGCGGTAGAAGTTCAGCGCCTCCTCATTCACCCCGTAGTGGCGCTTGAGCATCACCGCAATCACCTGGCCGCCCGAGAGATCGCCCAGATAGCGCACATAATGGTGTGCGAGAGCCGCCGGTCCATCGGCCAGTGCGCCGATCTCCGCGAGGCGGACGCAATAGCGGGCGGTGGCGGGAAGCATGGTGAGATTTTCCCGCCATGTATCCGAGCCGTGCAGGGCACGCAGATCCTTGCGCAGTTGCGGCAGGCGCATCAGCGTCTCGTCATAGATGAGCGCGAAAATCGGATCATTTTGCAGGCCGCGGCTCATGGACTCCAGAGCGGCATAGAACTGATAGGTCTGCTCCAATAGGGCGGTGTAGGCGGCGACATCGAGTTCGCCGCCGACTACCTTTTTGATGAACTCGGCGTTTTCCGCCAAGTCGTGGGCCTGGGCGGTAGAGGCCTTCAATGCTAGGGACAAGGGCTCGGCAACAGAGGCAGTCATGAATGTCCTTTCACCAAGGGTGGGGCAGTGGTGAGCCCCTACGAACTCGGTGCGCTGCGCAGCGAATAGGAGGGAGCTCAACCCCCACACAGAAAATGTTAGAGTGTAGCCTAACCTTATAGTTTTTTGAGGGCAAGGAGCGAGGCGCGTTGAGAACGCCTCGCCCTGCGTGTTCGCTACAGGCGTACACCTTCCACAAGGCGGCCTGAGCAGCACAAACATGCGCAGGGCTGCCGTGGGAGGAGGTGCGGCAGCCGGCGACGGGGATGACCACCGCCGCGCGCGCGTTAGAGTGTGTGTAGCGAATAACACCAGTTGAATGAGCCGGCGCGCGTACTATCGCGCGCGGCTTATGAAGTAAAGGGGACACACAACACTATGTTTGAGAGATTTACGGACCGAGCCCGTCGAGTGATCGTGCTAGCGCAGGACGAAGCTCGCATGCTTAACCACAACTACATTGGCACCGAGCACATCCTGCTCGGTCTTATTAGCGAGGGTGAAGGTGTAGCCGCGAAGGCGCTCGAGTCGATGGGCATCTCTCTCGACGCTGTGCGCCAAGAGGTCGAGGAGATTATCGGCCACGGCACCCAGCAAACCAGTGGGCATATCCCCTTTACTCCACGCGCCAAGAAGGTGTTGGAGCTGTCCCTGCGTGAGGGCCTGCAGATGGGGCACAAATACATCGGCACCGAGTTTTTGCTGCTCGGCCTCATTCGTGAGGGCGAGGGCGTAGCCGCACAGGTGCTGGTGAAGCTCGGCGCGGATCTGCCGCGCGTGCGTCAGCAGGTTATCCAGCTGCTCTCCGGCTATGAGGGCGGCCAAGAAGGCTCCGAGGACGAGGGTGGCGCCGCACCTGCCGGTGGCAAGGTGCTCGGCGCCGGTGCAGCCAGTGGCGGCCGCGGTGGCGGTGGCGCTGGTGAGCGTTCTAATTCCCTGGTGTTGGACCAGTTCGGGCGTAACCTCACCCAGGCCGCCAAGGATGGCAAGTTGGATCCCGTGGTGGGCCGTGAGGACGAGATCGAGCGCATTATGCAGGTGTTGTCTCGCCGCACGAAGAATAACCCCGTGCTCATCGGCGAGCCCGGTGTGGGTAAGACCGCCGTGGTGGAGGGACTTGCCCTCGACATCGTTAATGGCAAGGTTCCGGAGACCCTCAAGGATAAGCAGCTCTACTCGCTGGACTTGGGTTCTCTTGTGGCCGGTTCTCGTTACCGCGGTGACTTCGAGGAGCGCCTGAAGAAGGTGCTGAAGGAGATTAACCAGCGCGGCGACATCATTTTGTTCATCGACGAGATTCATACCCTCGTGGGTGCCGGCGCCGCCGAGGGCGCCATCGACGCTGCCTCGCTGCTGAAGCCCAAGCTGGCCCGCGGTGAACTGCAGACCATCGGTGCCACCACCTTGGATGAGTACCGCAAGCACATCGAAAAGGATGCGGCCCTCGAGCGTCGTTTCCAGCCGGTGCAGGTTCCCGAGCCGTCGGTGGAGGACACCATTGAGATCCTCAAGGGACTGCGTGACCGCTACGAGGCGCACCACCGTGTCTCTATCACCGATAGCGCCCTGTCCGCAGCCGCTAATTTGTCCAACCGCTACATCAATGATCGCTTCTTGCCGGATAAGGCCGTGGATTTGATCGATGAGGCGGGTGCCCGGATGCGCATTAAGCGCATGACCGCCCCCGACTCCATCCGCGAGGTGGATGAGCGTATCGCGAGCGTGCGCCGCGAGAAGGAAGCCGCGATCGACGCCCAGGACTTTGAGAAGGCCGCCGGCCTGCGCGATAAGGAGCGCAAGCTGGGTGAAGAGCGCGCCGAAAAGGAAAAGCAGTGGCGCTCTGGCGACCTCGAGGACATCGCTGAGGTCAGCGAGGAGCAGATCGCGGAGGTGCTCGGCCACTGGACCGGTATCCCCGTCTTCAAGCTCACCGAAGAGGAATCCGATCGCCTGCTCCACATGGAAGAGGAGCTGCACAAGCGCATCATCGGCCAGAACGATGCCGTGAAGGCAGTGTCTCGTGCCATCCGCCGCACCCGTGCTGGCCTGAAAGATCCGAAGCGCCCCAGCGGTTCGTTCATCTTCGCCGGCCCCTCCGGTGTGGGTAAAACGGAGCTGTCCAAGGCTCTGGCAGAGTTCCTCTTCGGCGAGGAAGACGCCCTCATCCAGATCGATATGGGCGAGTTCCATGACCGCTTCACCGCCTCCCGTCTCTTCGGTGCCCCTCCCGGGTATGTGGGCTATGAAGAGGGCGGCCAGCTCACCGAGAAGGTGCGCCGCAAGCCCTTCTCCGTGGTGCTTTTCGACGAGATCGAGAAGGCGCATAAGGAGATCTACAACACCCTGTTGCAGGTCCTCGAGGATGGTCGACTCACCGACGGCCAAGGCCGCGTCGTGGACTTCAAGAACACGGTATTGATCTTCACCTCGAACTTGGGCACCCAGGACATCTCCAAGCCGGTGGGCTTGGGCTTCACCGGCACCTCGGAGATGGACCACGAGGCCCAGTATGAGCGGATGAAGCAGAAGGTGGATGATGAGCTGAAGAAGCACTTCCGCCCCGAGTTCCTCAACCGTATTGATTCCACGGTGGTGTTCCATCAGCTCACCCGTGATGAGATCGTGCAAATGGTGGATCTTTTGATCTCCCGCGTGCGGGATGCGCTCGCCGAGAAGGATATGGGTATCGAGCTCACCGATAAGGCCAAGAACCTTTTGGCGAAGCGTGGCTTTGACCCGGTCTTGGGTGCTCGTCCGCTGCGTCGTACCATTCAGCGCGATATCGAGGATGCTCTGTCCGAGCGCATCCTCTTTGGCGAGGTCGGTGCCGGAGAGATTATCACCGTCGATGTCGAGGGCTGGGACGGCGAGTCCAAGAACACCGACGACGCCACCTTCACCTTCACTCCGCGCCCGAAGCCGCTGCCGCAGGAGACTTTCTCCGAGATCTCCCCCGAGGCTGCCGCCGCGATCAAGGAAGTCAGCGACGCCGCCGAGGAGGATGTTCCCGAATCCGATAACACCGTGGTTCCTGCGGCGGATGACGAGGACAATGCCGATACTAGCGGCGAGGACGATGACTCCCGCGGCGAGAACAACTAGGAGATAACCATGGGAATCACGTTCCGTAAGCGCAAGAAGGTGGGCAAGAACTCGTGGATTAATTTCTCGGGTTCTGGCGCCTCCACCTCCACCAAGGTTGGGCCGGTGACCTTCAACTCTCGCGGTGGTGTGTGGGTGAATCTGCCGGGTGGCCTCACCTACCGCGGCCGCTGGAAGTAGTCCCGCCGCACAGCGCGCACTCCCCACCGAATGGCATAGCCCGTTCGGTGGGGAGTTTTTAGGCTTATCGACGCCACCCTCTGCCCACCTCACTCGTTGCCCAGAGGTGAGCGGGCAGGGGAGTGGGTGGGCGTATAAGAAAACTGCTCTCCTTCCCCCTGTGACGAGATAAGTAGGGGAGGAGAGCAGTGGTCTAGTGGCAGTGGGAGGCGAATCCCTTTACTGTCCGCGCACTAGCGTGAGGACGCTAGGCGTTCTTCCGGCGGTGAGCGAGGAAGACGGCAGCTGCACCGGTGAGGATCAAACCGAGAGCCATGCCGGTGGTGCTCATCACCGAGGCGCCGGTGTTTGCAAGACCGGAGGAGCCGTGCGAGTGATCAACATGAGTTCCGCCGTGGGAACCATTGTTGTCGTTCCCAGCTGGAGCCTCGTGGTTGTGATCGTCAGTGGAGCCGTGGCCGTCAGTGGACGGCTTCATACCACCGTCATTGTCGGTGTTGGGCTTGTGGCCGTCCTCAGGCTTCGTACCATTCGAGTCATTGTCGTGACCCGAGGTGTGGTGGTCGCCGGGGGTTTCGGAGTCGCCGCCGTCAGCGTCGCTGTTGTCGGCATCGCTGTTGTCAGCGTCGCCGTTGTCGGAGTCGCCGTTGTCAGCGTCGCCGCCGTCGGCATCGCTGTTGTCGGTGTCGCTCTCGCCAGCGTCGCCGCCGTCAGTATCGCCGGGGGTTTCGGTGTCGTCGTTGTCAGCGTCCCCGGGGGTTTCGGAGTCGCCGCCGTCAGCGTCGCCGCCGTCAGCGTCGCTGTTGTCGGCATCGCTGTTGTCAGCGTCGCCGTTGTCGGTGTCGCCCTCGCCAGCGTCGCCGCCGTCGGCATCGCCGTTGTCGGTGTCGCCCTCGCCAGCGTCGCCGCCGTCGGCATCGCTGTTGTCGGTGTCGCCCTCGCCAGCGTCGCCGCCGTCAGTATCGCCGGGGGTTTCGGTGTCGTCGTTGTCAGCGTCCCCGGGGGTTTCGGAGTCGCTGCCGTCAGCGTCGCTGTTGTCGGCATCGCTGTTGTCGGTGTCGCCCTCGCCAGCGTCGCCGCCGTCAGTATCGCCGGGGGTTTCGGTGTCGTCGTTGTCAGTGTCCCCGGGGGTTTCGGTGTCGTCGTTGTCAGTGTCCCCGGGGGTTTCGGTGTCGTCGTTGTCAGCGTCCCCGGGGGTTTCGGAGTCGCCGCCGTCAGCGTCGCCGCCGTCGGCATTGCTGTTGTCAGCGTCGCCGCCGTCAGTGTTTCCGTTGTCGGTATCGTCACCGTCGGCATCGCCGTCACCTGGGACCGGCTCGGAATCAGGCTTATCGCAGTCCTCGCCGAAGGTCACAGAGCCCACCTTCAGCGGTGATACGGGCTCCTTCTCGGCGTTGTAGAAGCCGCCAAATGCGACCTTTCCTTCTTCGGTCAGGTAACCGACACCGTCGCTGGTGAAGGTGACGGTCTCGCCCCACTGGCCAGTGAACGGTTCGGAGAGGGTCCACTCTGCGAAACGAACATTGTTCATGGTCTCCCATTCGCCAACGGTCGTCATGCCCTCAAACTTGCGGAACTTTGCATCCAAGTACATCACGGCTTGCGTGCCAGTGATCTCGAGGCGGAAATTGGAGAAAGTATTGTCCAATTTCGCATTCTCGCCTTCTCCGTGCCCGGTGAAGTGGAGGGTACCGGGAACAAACAGGGTCACGGAGTTGGGGTCCGCGGAGTATGCCTGCCCAGCGGTGAACGTCCAATTCTTTCCGCTACCCGCATCGGTCACGGAGCCAGTGGACTCCACGCTGCCGCGGGCGACAAAGCCTGTGACGTAATTAACAAAGGAGTCACGCAGACTCCATTCGAAGGTACCGCTGTGTGCGGCAACGATCTTATTGTCGGCAACACAGCTCTTGTCCTGCACTACCTCTGCGAAGGCGGTGGCGGGGGTGAGGGAGACTGCGAGTGACGCAGAGACTGCACCAGCAAGCGCCATGCGGCGAATACGGGCGCGGGAAGAGCGATTCAGAGACATGATGTCAGATACCTTTCGATATAAGGGTTGGTGTTACTGGGAGTTGGGGTTGTACAGGGCAGTGGCGAAGGCGAGAATCATCTCGCCCGTCTGAGGGCCGAAGCTCAAGGCTTGGCTGTCCGCGATGGTGATGAAGCGTTTATTCTTGGCTGCCTCAGTCTCGGCCACGCCGGGGCGGGAGAGCATGCCATCGATACCGCCGGTGGACTCGAGCCCTTTGGACATCATCACGATGACATCGGGATTGAGCTTGGCGAAGGCTTCGGCATTGGCCGGGGCCATGTCGGCGATATCGGCTTCCTTGGCCGTATCCACCGCGCCCACAGACTCGAAGAGTTCTGCGGTGCCGCTTTCCGGTCCAAGAATGAAGAACACCCCAGAGGAACCTCGCGCGTACACGAAGGCAGCGCGGGGAGCCTGATCGGGGACGATCTCGCTGACGGCGTCGATTGCTTCATCGCGTTCCTTCTCCGCGCGTTCCGCGAGTTCTTCCCCCTCGTCGTCGAGGCCTACGACCCCGGCGATGGTGCGGATGTCGTCGCCAATCGATGCCATCTTCCGGCTCGGATTGATCACCACGGTGGTCACGCCGGCATCGCGGAGCTGGTCAATAGCTGAGTCTGGGCCGATGGAGTGATCCACGATGATCAGAGTCGGGTCGAGAGCCAGCACGGCCTCCACATTGATGTTGTGGCCGCCTTGGGTCACCACCGGCAGCTCCTGCAAGCTGGGCTCTTCGGAGCTGACGGTGCGGCCCACGATGTTGTCTCTGAGCCCCAGGCCCGCAATGGTGCGAGAGGTAGTGCCGTAGAGGTCCAGAGGCATGATCCGCGAGACATCGGTGACGGTGACGTCGTAGCCATCGGAGTCGCTGAGCTCCACGGGAAGCTCAGGGCTGACGTCCTCGGCTACGGGAGTGACATCCCCGACGAGCTGAGTCTCTACAGCTCCGCTATCTCCGATCTCTGCAGAGCTGCTGTTCAGGTTCTGCAACGCCTGCTCGAAACTGGTTTGTTCGGCGCGAGCGTTGTTGTTGTTCTCACCGGGCGTGGATACGTTGAGTCCACATCCGGCGAGCACAACGGAGCCGATGAGGCTCAGTGCCGCGAGGCGGATTTTCACTTAGGCTCCTTTCTTTTGTCGCACCGCGAGGTAGCTGGTTCCGGCCGCCGCAAAGATGAACACGAGGCCACCGGCTACGAGCTGCCATGGGCTCATGCCCTCGCTGACAGAGGCCAGAGTGGTATCTTCCGCCTTCTTGTTCTTCTTTTTGTTCTTGAACTCGACGTCCTTGCCCTCTTCGAACATGGACTCTTCCTCGCCTTCGCCCTCGGCTTCGGCCAGTTCTTCTTCATCGATCACGCCGTCACCGTTGAGGTCCACAGCGTCGACCGAATCGCCATTGGCGAGGGCGTCGGCAGCGGCGGCACCAATCGAGGCCATTCCGCCAGTGCCGCCGGCGGAGCTGGAGGTGGCGGCCGAACCATCGGCGCAGGCGGATTTCCCGCTGAGCTTGGCACGGAAGTTCACTGGATCCATGGCCGTTCCGGGCGGATAGAACTCGGCGAAAGCGCGGGACCCGGCCTGGGTGAGTACCACGTTCGCGGAACCAGACACAGCGGAGCTAGTGGCGTTGAGGCTGTTCACCTGCAGGGTGCCGATAGCCACATCACCGAAGTTGGAGGGGTTGCCCGAGGTGTCGGAGGAGGTGACATTGGCTACGAGCTGGCCCGAGTTGCCCTTGATCACCACGCGTGGGTTACGGATCTTCATGTCCAGTTTCCCCTTGTGGCCATTGAAGGCCACGGTGCCGGAGGTAGCGATCGTGCCGGCGCGTGCATCGGGATCGAAGCTGCCGGATCGACCGGAGAACACGAAGATGCCGCCATTATCGCGAACGCCGCTGGTGCGCCAGCCACCCTTCGCAATCGAGCCGCGAATATAGCTGCGGAAGGATTGCTTGACTCCCCACGCCACTTGTCCCGAGGACACGCCATTACAGGTGCGCGCCGACGCAGACTGTCCGGGTGCGGCCGCCACGGGCTTCGTGCCACCCGCATTGCCGGAGACACCAGGCGCGTTCGGGGAAACGATACCGCCGTCGGAATCGGTATTACCGGGAGTGTCCGCACCCCAAGGGGCGTCACCGAAGGGGTTGCCGCCAGCGTTGCCACCGGCGGGTGATTCGGAGTCCCCGCCACTTGGGCGGGAGTTGTCCGAGTTCCCGTTATCGGTCTCGCGGCCAGGCTGCGGCTTCTTCCCAGAGTTCGTGGAGTCTCCACCAGAATCCCCAGGCGTGGGCTTGGGGGCTTTGCCGCAGGCTTCTTTCACCTTGATGGTGAGGCTCACCGGATCCAGAGCATCGCCGGCGGGGTAGAAGTTGGAAAGCGCATCAGAACCACGCTGGGTGATACGCGCTTCAGCCACGTGCTTACCCGAGGTAATGGGAGCCGTCCGGAACTCGAGATCGGCGAAGTGTACCTCTTTGTCCAGCCCCTTCACTGGGTTTCCTTCGGGGTCTTGGGTGTACATCGAGGTAAAGAGCTTCGCCGTGCGTGGGGAGGTCATTTCCACGACGGGATCTTCGAAGATGGTCTTGAGCAGCCCACCGTGGCCGTTGAACTCCACCTTGCCTTCGCTACGGATCAGTCCCTGAACCTTATCGGTGGTCACAAACCCCTTGTCGATGGGGAAGATGAAGCTGCCGTTGTTCTCCTTCGCTGGGGAGCTGACCTTCCAGCTGCCCTTGGCGATCGGCCCCTTGATGTATTTCCGGAAGGACTCGCGCACACCCCAGGACACATCGCCAGAAATGTTCACGCCTTCAGATGCGGAGCATCGCGAGGGTGAAGATGGCTCGGGCTCGGGCTCGGGGCTGGGCTTGGGGCTAGGGGAGGGCTTGGTGGTCTCCGTCGGCTCGGCGGGGGATGGTTCTGGCTGCGGCCAGCTGCCGGAGGAACCCCACAGGTCTGCGGATGACGATGCCTTGGACTGGCTGGTGCTTGGGTCTGGCTGCTCCTTAGTCGTAGAGGATGTGGCACTGCTTGTCGTTGTGGTGGTGGTGTCTTCCGCCGCGGCCGTGGGAGCTAGCGGCATGACACATGCGGCCGTCAAGGCAGCCGCTGATAACCCCGCTGCCAGTCGGCGGCGGGTGCGCTGCCGACGGACGCGGGGCAGAAGTGAGAGTGACATATACTCACCCCTCCTTTACATGTTTGCGCAAAGGTTAAACCAAGAGAGAAGAAAAGTATAGGGTAGGCTAACGAGACATGTGTTCGGACCAAGATTATTTTGCGCCAGAAAAATGGGACCCAGCAGGGGTCTTAGATGAACATAAATATTATGCTGTTACCCCCATAGAGAGGGGGCTGTTCGCCTTCGTGATGGCGGCAGTGGCGGTGTCCATAACGATGGGGAACGCTTATCTGTTTATTGGATTCGCCACAGCATTGCTGGCCTGCGTTATTGCTATATTCTTTCACCCTCTGCGGCGGCGGTTGCAGGCCATGAGTGTCGCGGAGGAAAGGGTGAAAAGCCCAGCTAAGACAATAGTTGTGACCGTGGCGATGTGGGCAGTGGTGTTTATGCTCATCATTATTTTCTCCGCTTGGACCCCGCCGGAGGAGTGGCTCACAATGGTGGGCTATATAGCTGTTGGCCTATGTTCAATTGCGGCTACTCAGCTCGCTTTGGGCAATGTATGAAATAAACGAATATCAATCTATTCCCCCTGTGGGGGTGTGCCTGTTCTGCGTATATAGATGGGCGTGATCACCCCCTATTGTCCATGTCATCCTACGTGTAGTTACCTCATTAGGAGCAAGGGCAGCCTAACTAGTGGGCTGCGTGGATTATGGAGTGAGGGCACAGTGACATCTTCCAATCGAGCCCAGACTGGAAATATTATTAACCGCACCATCGTGGCCTGCACGGCCGCCACGACCGTCTCTCTGGCGGGGCTGCTCTACCCCAGCGCTATCGCTGGTGTGGTGGAGGCCGGTGGCGGCGAGGTGGCGTCGACAAGCGATAAGCAGCAGAGTGCGGAGTACATGGAGTGGGCGCTGCGCGAGAGCTTCATCAATTATGTGGGCGGCGCGACGAGTGTGAGCGGCGGGGCGAGCAAGACCATCGAGGGCGATGCCCTGGTCGAAAGCGGTTATCGATTCACGCTGAAGAAGGTCAGCTATGACGAGGACACCGCAACCACCCGCGCCGAGTTCAATGGCGCCGTGCACTTCCTGCAATATTGCAACGGATCGACGCCCGCACGCGGCAGCTGCGATCTGGACCTAGAGTTCAGCGATCCGACGATCGTGGTGGGCGGGGACTCCTATCTCGAGATGGACGTCTACGCCAAGCAGTACCGCAGCGGGGACGTGTTTGAGAAGAAACGAGCGCGCATCGCGACGATCAACCCCTCCTCAGCCACGTTCACGCAGGACGGGTCAATGGCGCAGTGGAGCAATCTGGTGCCGACGCTCACCGCCGATGGGGTGCGTGCGTTCTCCAATTTCTACAATCTCGGCAGCCCGCTGGCGCCGGTCTCGTTCGCGTATGAGGGAAGCGGCGGCATGCCGGCCGGTGCGGCAGGCGGACGCAAGCTGGTTGGTGGGGTTCGCACCGATTTGGAGGCGGAATCCTCCCGCGCCGTGATGGTGGGAGACTATCTCGTGCTGGCCACCAAGAGCGGGCTGAGTGTGCTGGATGTGCGCACAATGCAGCAGATTCAGCACCTGTCCATTTCCTCGGATGACAGCGCCTGGGTGGTTTCGCCAGGCAAGAACACGCTGTTCTTCCTCGATGACGGCGCCGTGAAACAGGCTACCGTGGGGCCGAAGGGTCTGGAGAACATCACCGAGGTGATCGCGAAGGACGAGGCCGGTACCATCACCGGCATCGCCAGCGCTCCCACCGAGCATGGCTGGGTGCTCTACGCGCTGCGCAATGAGGGCGCCGGCAATGCCACGCTGATCACCCGCAGCTCCGATGGCACCCGCAGCGACCGCGCGATCGCCAATGTTCGCTCCAGCATTGACGGGCTGGATGCTGCCTCCGATCAGGCGTTGGGCTCCGTCTACGGCGAGAGCTACTCATTCGCTCCGATGCGCGATATGGCTGTGCTTGATGACGGTTCGCTGCTGTTCTTCCCCGCCTCTGGGGTGGATCAGGACGAGGACACTTGGCGAGTGCCGCCGCTGCGTATTGATCCCGCCGCCGACAACCTCCAAGCCACAGTGGTGCCTGGCAGCGATTCGGTGGCCGCCGACATGCGCCCCTCGGGCATGGCTGTTTCCGGGGGCACGGTGGCCTTCTACAACAGCGGCTACACCACGGGATCCCAGGTGCAGTTCTTCACCTACAACAACGGTGAGCTCACTCCGCTTGGCGACGCCGCCCGCATCGGCGAACTACACAGCATTTCAGGGGTTGTGCCCCTCGGCGATGGCACCGCGGTAGTGACCGCCGAAAGCGATGGCTCCCTGAATGTGGTGGATATGCGCACCTTGGAAGTCATCGATAAACAGACCATTCCGAACACCAAGGGCACCAGCGGCACGACCCGCGTGCTTCTAGTCCGCAGCCCCGAGGACATCATCACCGGCGGCGTGGTCACCGACACCACAACCTATAAGGACTTCCTCGAGGTCAATCGCTTCGCCACCAGCGAGGCACTGGCTGTGGATAGCGAAGCCGAGGATGAAGAACTCCTCGGCGAGGAGGATGAGGACACCGAGAGCGAGGACGCTGAGGGCGAAGAGAGCGGTGAGAGCACCGAGACATCCGACGCCGCCGAGCCTGAGAAGGACAACGACGCATCGGAATCCGGAGACACGGATGCCAGCGAGACCTCCTCGGAGCCGAGCCCGAGCGAGGATCCCAGTACTGACCCCAGCGAAGAGCCGAGCGAGGACCCCAGCGAAGAGCCGAGCTCCAGCACCGAGCCGAGCGCTGAACCTAGTGACGAGCCGAGCTCCAGCGCAGAGCCGAGCGAGGACCCCAGCGAAGAGCCCAGCCCCAGCACGACCGCTGAGCCTGGCGCAGAAGACATGGATGACGGTGAGGCCGAAGAGGGCGATAGCGAGGATGCTCCGGAGAGCACCTCTGAGCCAGCCGAGGACAACGAGACGAGTACTGAGCCCTCGGAGTCGAGCAGCACCACCGAGACTCCCGAGCCGAGCCCTGCCGCGCCAGAGACCTCGGTAGAGGAGACCCCTGACGCCGAGGACACCACAACCGCCGAGGCCCCGTCTTCCGAGAGCGCTCCGTCATCGTCGAGTGTTTCCTCGTCGAGCGAGACCAGCGTCTCCCCCGAGTCCAGCGTTGTCAGTCGCCCCGCATCTCAGGGCGTGGAGACCCCAGCTGATACACAGCACGCCCCGAAGCCGGTTGAGAACTCGGCGGCGCCCACCTCCCCGCAGGGGCGAGAGGCGGCGAGTGCAGGCTCTGCCGCAGAGGAGAAGTCTGGTTTGGCCCGCACGGGTGCGGCGGTGCGCGGCATGGCGATTGTCGCCGGACTCATCAGCGCTGTTGGTGTGGCGTTGATCGTGCGTGCTCGCGTGCAGCGGTCGAAGAACGAGCGCTAAATACGCAGCCTCGATACCTAAAGAGAAACAGCGGTGAGCATTCACCGCTGTTTTTCTATTCTCGCCTTCGCCGCTTTAGCGCGGACGAATCCACGGGTGATCGCCCTCCCAGGTGACGTCGATGTCCCAGCCGTAGACAGAGCTGAGAATCTCGGGGGTGCACACCTCGCGTGGGGTGCCAGAGACCACCACGCGGCCGTGTTGCAGCAGCACGAGGCGATCGCAGTGCCGAGCAGCGGTGGCGAGATCGTGGACGATGATGAGCACCCCGCGGCCGGTCTGGGCGACGCGACGAATGGTGTGCATGGTGGCCTCGGCCCAGCCGATGTCCATGGCAGCGATCGGTTCGTCGAGAAGCATCGCCTGCGATTGCTGTGCAATCACGCGTGCCAAGGCGGCCCGGGCGCGCTCACCGCCAGAAAGCGTGGAGACTTCGCGGTGGGCGAACTCGGTGAGATCGAGCAGTTCGAGGGCCTCCTGCACAATCTCCGCGTCGCGGTCCGGATCGGGCTTCCATGGGGTGCGGCCCATGGCCACCACGTCCTCGACGGTGAAGGAAAAGGCCACCGAGGTGTCTTGCAGCATCACCGAACGCAGCTGTCCGGCTTCCCGCGGTGAGGTTTCGGCGTAGCTGCGCCCGGCGAGCTGCACCTCACCGGAGTTGGGGGTGTAGTCGCCGGAGAGTGCGGCGAGGAGGGTGGATTTGCCGGCGCCATTGGGGCCGATCAGCCCGAGCACCTCACTGGGCTGAAGGTCGATGGAGATATCGCTGAGCAGGTCGCGTTCCGTGTTATCCACGGTGATGCTCACGTTCAGATTCTTCGCTGATAGCAGGGGAGTGCTCATGGGGTACTCGACTCGGTGTGTCCTCATACAAACAGGGGTGGTGGGTTTAGAGCTGGCCGCGCTTGAGCAAGTTGCGGCGCAGCAGCACGAAGAACATCGGCCCGCCCACGAGGGCGGTGAAGATGCCGATGGGTAATTCGGAATAGGGGATGAGGATTCTGGCCACCAGATCCGCGCCGGTGACGAGGGTGGCGCCGCCGATCGCAGAAAGCGGCACCAGCCAGCGATTCGAGGGGCCGATACCTTGGCGCAGAATATGCGGCACGATCAGCCCGACGAAGGAGATGATGCCGGCGAAGCTCACCGCTGCGGCGCACAGCGCAGTGGATAGGGCGATCACTCCTGGGCGCAGCACCTTCATATTTGCCCCGGCATGGGCGGCGGCGCGTTCGCCGAGCGCCAATAAGTCCAGCGAGGGGGAGATGCGAATAGCAAGAGCAATGCAGACGGCGATGGGAATAAGGACTGTCACCACGTGTGGCCATTGGGCGCCGTTGAGCGAGCCCATCTGCCAGAAGATGATCTGCTCGCGGGAGGTGGTGGGCGCCAAAAACACCAAGAAGCTAATGGCGGCCCCAGCGACGGCATTGACGGCGATGCCGGTGAGGATCAGAGTCACCACTTTGACGCTGCCGCGGATGGAGGAGAGCAGATACACCAAGGCCGCGGTGGCGATACCGGAGATAAACGCCAGCACGGGCACCGTCGCGGTGGAGACAAATACGAGGTTGAACACGATGGCCACGGCCGCGCCCACGGCGCAGCCACTGGTCACGCCGATCACGCCGGGTTCTGCCAGGGGATTGCCCAATAATCCTTGCAGCAGCGCCCCCGCTACGCCCAAGGCGGCACCAACGAGCAGCCCTAAAACAACGCGGGGCATGCGCACATTCCAGATCACGGAATGGGTGGCATCCACCCCAGTGTCGCCATAGGGCCCAGCAAATAAGGATTCGATGGTGCGCTGTGGGGCTATGCCGTACTGCCCCAGGGCGATATTGGCGATTATGCTGAGCAGGCAGGCGCCGATGAGCGCGGCGATCCAGAGGGTGCGATAGCGCTGGCCGCGCGGGCGCTGGGCGGCGTCGGCGCGGCGACGTCGAGTGGCGAGGGTAGTCATGGGCTCCCTTAGTACGCAGACAAAATAATAAAGTAAGCCTACCCTGTAGCCAAGGTCATCTGCTGGTTGCTCTCCCGCGCCGTGTTCTTAGCGCGGCAGGGCGAAACGATCGTCGGCTACCGCTTCGAGTAAACCGTCATCGAGCAGCGAAAATAGTGCCCGCGCTAGCTGTGCCTTGTCCTCCCACACCGCATCGATCTCTGCCCGCTCTACCTGTTTGTGGGCGCGGGCTAAGGCCATAATCTTTCCCCGCACTTGGCGATCGGTGCCCTGGAATTTCTGCACTCGCTTCTTGCTGGCCTCTAGTTCCGCCGCGCTGGGCTCCGGGCAGCCCGCGAGCTGCCAGCGACAGCTGTTCAGCAAGGGGCATTCCGCGCAGCGCGGCGAGGAGGCGGTACAGACCAGTGCGCCGAGCTCCATGATGGCGGTGGACAGCTCCGCGGCGCGCTCCTCTGCTGCGGCATCGGTGCCGGCGGGCAGCAGCGCCTCCACATCGGCTAGGTCCTTCTTGCGGGCAGGTCGGGGCAGATAGCGGCCGTGCACTGCCCGGGAGATGACGCGCCGAACATTGGTATCAACCACCGGAACGCGGCGTCGATAATGAAAAGCAAGGACCGCCCGAGCGGTGTAGTCGCCGATACCGGGCAGATCCAGCAGCGCTGCAAGATCGGCGGGAACCTCGCCGTGGTGGCGGTCGGTGATGGCCTGGGCGCATTCCTTGAGCCGCAGCGCCCGGCGCGGATAGCCCAGCCGATCCCAGGCGGTGAGGATGTCTGCGGTGGAGGCCTGCGCCACATCCTGCGGGGTGGGCCAGCGCCGCATCCACGCCTCCCACTGCGGTTCGACCCGCGCCACCGGGGTCTGCTGGCTCATGACCTCGGAGACGAGCACGCCCCAGGCGCTGGTGCTGGGCGCGCGCCACAGCAATGGGCGGCGGTGGGCGGTGAACCATGTCAGAAGTGCGGCCGAGTTAAACATCAGGGTTTATTAGCCTAGTCGGGGGGATATGGGGAGTAATAAGCACCCATGATGTCCTGCCGGAGTGGAAGAATGACACGTATGGGTAAAGCTGAAAACTACAAGACGCTCACTCCGCAGGAAGCCTGGGATGTGTTGCAGGAGGGCAATAGGCGATGGCGGGAGATGAGTCCCGCGTATCCTCGCCAGTGCTCGCAGCGTCGCGAAGAATTGCGTGAGGGGCAGGCGCCGAGCGTGTGCGTATTGGCCTGCTCGGATTCGCGTGCACCCATTGAGACCATCTTCGATCAGGGTCTCGGCGATGTTTTCGTGATCCGCACCGCCGGAGAAACCGTGGACAACGCCGTGCTGGCCTCCTTGGAATTCGCGGTGGAGGGCCTCGGCGTGCCGCTCTTGGTGGTACTCGGCCACCAATACTGCGGTGCGGTTGCTGCCACCGTCGGCGCGCTCGACGAGGGCCCCATCCCGGAGCGTTTCCAACGCGAGCTGGTGCAGCAGGTGGCCCCCTCTGTCATCGAGGCCCGCCGCAAGGGCGGTGACAGCACCGATGACTACGAGCGTGAGCACGCCCTCCAAACGTTGAAGTCGGTCATTCACCGTATCCCCATCATTCAGGAGCTTGTCGACGCCGGCTCGCTCGGTGTCGTCAGCGCGCGCTACCGCCTCGACGACGGTGTGGTGGAGAAGCTCATCGCCTTCGGCGTGGAGTAGGCTCCGGCCAAGGATTCGGGCGCTGAGCTGTAAGAATGAGGCAGACACGCCGGTGTCGTTGCCGGCTGTCTCGCAGGGAGTGCAGTTAAGCTAGAGGGCGTGAACACTCCCAGACCGCAGAAGAGACTGCCCGATGAGATCTACATGCGCCGCCGCGTTGCGGCCGTGGTGATCTTGGTTGTCGTCATTGGCCTGCTTGTGTGGATCATCAGCGCGCTGGCCGGCGGGGACGATAATTCCACCGAACCGGATAACGCTGCACAGACCACCGCCACCTCTGCTAGTAATGAGGAGACGAACACGGACGAGGGCGAAGCTGACTCGGAGGAGGCGTCGACAAGCGTCGAAACCTCCGCGAAGGAAGAGCCGAAGCCCAGCTGCCGCTTGGAGGATCTAGAGATCCGGGCGGAGATGAGGCAATCGGAGTTCGAACCGAACCAGACTCCGACCTTCTACATGATCGTCAATAATCCCACCAAGGCGGACTGCACCATTGACCTGAGCAAGGAGCAGCTGCGCTATGAGGTGTACAACCTCGACACCAGCGAGCGGGTGTGGGCGGACACAGACTGCAACCCGCCGGAGGATGATTCCGATAAGGTCTTCGAGGCAGGGACCGAGACCAACTATGAGGCGCAGTGGTCCAAGACCACCTCGGCACCGGGGCAATGCGATAACCGGCAGCGGGTGCCCAGCGGCGCCTACTTCCTGCACACCGTCATCGGCGATAATGCCTCCGAGGCTGTGACCTTCAACCTGAAATAGCTGCTAGCGCCGAGAATCGAGAGCCACGATCGCATCTTGGATCGTGGCTACTTCTCTAATATCCATCGATCGGGCGCCCTTCGGTGCGCCGGCGGGCAGATTCCCCGCGGGAATCAGGGCGCGGGTATAGCCGAGTCGGCTGGCCTCCACGAGGCGCTTATCGGCGTCCGGGACTCGCCGAATTTCCCCGGCCAAGCCGACCTCGCCAAGCACCACGGTGCGGGAGGGCAGCGGGCGACGATTCATCGCGCTCACCGTGGCCAGCGCCACCGCGAGATCCGCCGCGGGTTCACTGACCCGCATGCCCCCGACCGTGGCGACATACACCTCTTTATCGTCCGAGCGCTTCTGGGCGCGGGCGGCCAGCACCGCCAGGATCATCGGCACGCGGGTGGCGTCGAGGCCCGTGACGGCGCGCCGCGGATTCTTCGATTGTGTGTCTACTAGGAGGGCCTGTACCTCGGCGAGTATCGGGCGCACCCCATCCATGGTGACCGTCACCGCCGAGCCATCGGGGGTGGTGCCCATGTGGGAAAGGAAGAGCCCACTGGGGTCCTTGACCTCCTTGATTCCGGAGGAGGTTTGTTCGAAGCAGCCCACCTCATCCGTGGCGCCGAAACGGTTCTTCATCCCGCGCAGCATGCGCAGCGAGGAGTGTTTATCGCCCTCGAAGTTGAGCACCACATCCACCAGGTGTTCGAGTACCCGTGGGCCGGCAACAGTGCCGTCCTTGGTCACATGCCCCACCAGTAGTACGGGGATACCGGAGGCCTTGGCCATGCTGGTCAGGGCGGCGGTGACCGCGCGCGACTGGGCCACACCGCCCTGCACGCCATCGATATCGGCGGCGGTGACAGTCTGTACCGAGTCCACGATCACCAGCGAGGGCTGGAGCTGCGTGATGTGGCCAAAAATGGTGTCTAGATCCGACTCGGCCGCAAGGTAGAGGCTCTCCCGCAGCCCGCCGGTGCGCTCGGCGCGCATGCGGACCTGCCCCGCTGATTCCTCGGCGGTGACATAGAGGGCGGTGCGGGTGTTCTCCCCCTCACGCTGGGCGGCCCAGCGGGCAGCGACTTCCAGCAGCAAGGTGGACTTTCCCACGCCCGGCTCGCCGGCCATCAGAACCACGGATCCGGGCACAATGCCCGCTCCCAGCACGCGATCCAGTTCGGAGATGCCGGTGGTCATAGCCAGCGAGGAGGTGGGGTCGATGCTGGTGATCGATGCCGCCGCCGTGGTGGGAGTGAGCCCCTGGGTAGAACGAGACGCTGCCGCGCCGCCACGCCCCGTGGCGTGCTGGGCCGGGGCGGCCTGCTCTGTCAGCGTGCCCCACTCGCCGCAGCTGGGGCAGCGTCCCAGCCACTTCGGGCTCGAGTGGCCGCACTCGGAGCAGACGAATGCTGTTTTGGGTTTGCGGGCCATGCAGCAGAGCCTTTCTAGACATGGGAAGTGGGCAAGAGAGGGACAGGCGGAGCAGCGGGGCACGCGGGCAGCGCTGCTACGGCGGGCACGCCAGAATGCAAAAATCCGGCATCATCAACTCTTGGAGGAAGTGTTGAGGATACCGGATAGGGTACGCGCCGTGGTGGTTTAGTTCTCCACTTCGCGTTCGCTCATGAAGGTCTCCTGCTGGTTGCCAGTGACGGTGGCGATCATGTCGATCGTGGCGTCATTGAAGGTGAAGGTGACGTTCACGTTGCCGCCGGCGGGGAAGCCCGGGTTATTCACGGTGGAAGTGGCGTAGGTGATGCAGGCATCGTCCTTGCCCGGCTTCTTCAGGGCCTTAATATTCTGCGCGGTATCGGCCACGAGAGAGCAGTTCTGACCCAGCGAGGGATTAGCGGAGAGCTGCACCTCATTGCCTTCCACCTCGACGGACTTAAGGGTATGCGAGGTGCCACTCGGATCCTGGTTGATCGCAGTGAACTTTAGGCCGGTGGTGGCGTCGTCCTCCACAATCACGTGGACATCCCGCACAGCCATGAGGCCATCCTCGGTGCCAGCGGAGGCACCGTCCACAGCGGCAACCTGATCAGAGGTCTGGGAGACCTGTCCGGCACCGCAGGCGGCGAGTGCAAGGGCCGAGAGGCCGGCCACCGCAGCCAGTCCGGCGCGACGGGCTGCCGAGTTCAGTGGATTCTTCACGTTCAATGCCCTCCATCTAAGGCTTCGCATGGATCTAGATTATTAACAGTCACTCTAGCTAATTCTAAGGTTATTCACACAGTTTCTTCCCCGTACGGGGGCGAGACTGAGACGGGTATTACCGCCTGCTTAGGGCACACTATCCCACGTGTGTCTGCCTCGCGACGACCGCCGCTGCGGGAGGAAAAGCGGGCTGTTCCCGCGGTGATCGTGCGAGCTGAACTGGGCACTCTTTAGCGGCTGTGCTGCGGGCGCGTGCCCGCGGCTGTCGAGCTGCACCCGCCGGTGCGGTGTGATGCAGGAGGCGCTAGGGGAGCGGAGGGGCCCAGACCAGCTAGGCGGGCACCGCAGGTGGCGCTGCTGGCGTGCTAGAATAGACGCGCTTTACGTATCAGTGTCGTGGCGCGGTGCGCGCCGCGAACTGTGGAGCCGCCAACGCAGTGAGTCACACATTTCCCCAGTGAAGAGAGTGCAAAAGGTATGGATTTTAAGGTCGGAGACACGGTCGTCTACCCCCATCACGGTGCCGCCCGCATCGAGGCCATGGAGCAGCGGCAGATGGGAGACGACGTGCTCGACTTCCTCGTGCTGCAGATCCTGCAGTCCGATCTGGTGGTGCGGGTTCCTGCCAAGAACGTGGAGCTGGTGGGCGTTCGCGATGTCGTGGGCGATGAGGGCCTGCGCAAGGTCTTCTCGGTGCTGCGCGATATGGATGTGGAAGAGGCCGGTAACTGGTCTCGCCGCTATAAGGCCAATCAGGAGCGCCTCGCCTCGGGTGATGTGAATAAGGTCGCCGAGGTGGTGCGTGATCTGTGGCGCCGCGATCAGGATCGTGGCCTGTCCGCAGGTGAGAAGCGCATGCTGGCCAAGGCCCGCCAGATCCTGGTGGGCGAGCTGGCCCTCGCCAAGGAGCTGGACGAGTCCAAGGCGGAGGAGCGCGAGAAGCAGTACGCCGACGCCATCGCGCGGCACCGCGCCGCCGCGTCGGGAGTCACCGCCCCGGTGGAGGACGATGACCTCGATGATGTGGACCTCGACGACCTCAACTTCGACGACTAACCCTCAGCCCGCCGCGCCGCCATGTCCCCCACAGTGACTGCGATTATTGCCGCCGCAGGTTCCGGCACCCGCCTCGGTGCGCCGATGCCGAAGGCCTATGTGCCGCTGCGCGGAGTGACCTTGTTAGAACGCAGCATCACCGCGATGCTCACCTCTCAAGTGGTCGATGCCATCGTGGTCACCGTCAGCCCAGACATGGAGGACTACGCCCGCACCTTGCTGCGGAAACGGGGCCTTGACGGCGAGGTGACCCTCGTGCATGGCGGTGCCGAGCGCGCCGATTCCGTATGGCGCGGATTGCAGGCCATCACGCATGAGCAGGGCGTTGTGCTGGTGCACGATAGCGCCCGCGCGCTCACCCCGCCGGGCATGATCGCCCGCGTCGCCCGAGCCGTGGTCCAAGGCGCACCCGCGGTGATCCCAGTACTGCCGGTGGCGGATACCATCAAAGAGATCCGCGAGGTAGACGGGCAGCAACAGGTGGCATCCACCCCAGACCGCTCCACCTTGCGCGCCGTGCAAACCCCGCAGGGTTTTGATTTGGCGGTGCTCCGCGAGGCCAACCGCGCCTATTTCGCCCAGCCGAGTTTTGTGGCCACCGACGATGCCAGCCTCATGGAATGGTTCGGGGTGCCGGTGCGCTGTGTGCAGGGCGATCCCATGGCCTTTAAAGTAACCACCCCCATGGACATGCTCTTGGCCACTCAGGTGACCGATAGCGCAGAGTCCACGATTTTCGAGGTGCCCAGTGACTAGTCCCATCATTCCCCGCGTTGGCATCGCCACCGATGCCCACCAAGTCCAAGACGGCAAAGACTGCTGGATCGCCTGCCTCCTCTTCCCCGGCCAGCCCGGCTGTGAGGGACATTCCGACGGTGACGTTGTGGCGCATGCGCTTGTCGACGCCCTGCTCTCGGCCGCCAACCTCGGCGACCTAGGTAGTTTCGTCGGTGTGGGGCGGGCCGAATATGACGGCGTGAGTGGCGAGCAGCTCCTGCGCGAATGCCGCCAGCTGCTCGCTGAGCACGGGTTTGTCATCGGCAACGTTGCCGCCCAGCTTGTGGGCCAGTCTCCACGATTAGGACAGCGTCGACAAGAAGCAGAAGAAAAGATCTCCGAGATTCTGGGCTGCCCAGCATCCATCGCAGCCACATCGACCGACCACTTAGGCTTCACCGGCCGCCATGAGGGGCGCGCCGCCGTTGCTACCGCCGTGGTGTGGCAACCGTTAGACTAAGCGGCGTGACTTTACGCATTTTTGACACCGCAACCCGTAGCCAACGTGATTTCATCCCCGTGCGGGAAGGGCACGCCAGCGTCTACCTCTGTGGCGCTACCGTGCAAACCATCCCGCATATTGGGCACGTGCGTTCCGGTGTGGCCTTCGATATTTTGCGTAACTGGCTGGAAGCCAAGGGCCTTGATGTGGCGTTTATCCGCAACGTCACCAATATCGACGATAAAATCCTGAGCAAAGCGGCCGAGGCCGGCCGGCCGTGGTGGGAGTGGGCCGCCACGCACGAGCGCGCCTTTACCTGGGCCTATGATCAATTGGGCGTGACCCCGCCCTCACTCGAGCCGCGCGCCACCGGCCATATCACCGAGATGATCGACTATATCCAGCGCATCATCGACAATGGCCACGGTTATGCCGCCGAGGGCAATGTGTACTGCCAGCCCACCACGATCGAGAACTACGGCATGATCTCCGGCCAGAAGCTCGAGGAGCTGGACCAAGGCGAATCGGCGGGCACCGGCAAGCGCGATCCGCGTGACTTCACCCTCTGGAAAGCCGCCAAGCCCGGTGAGCCCTCCTGGCCCTCGCCCTGGGGGCCGGGGCGTCCCGGCTGGCATATCGAATGCTCCGCCATGGCCACCGCCTATCTTGGCCCAGAGTTCGATATCCACTGCGGCGGGCTAGATCTGCAATTCCCGCACCACGAGAACGAGACCGCCCAGGCGCACGCCGCCGGCGATGGCTTCGCCAACTTCTGGATGCACAACGGCTGGGTCACCATGTCCGGGGAGAAGATGTCGAAATCCCTCGGCAATGTGCTTTCCGTGCCGAATATTCTCGAGCTGGTGCGGCCGGTGGAATTGCGCTACTACCTCGGTTCCGCCCACTATCGCTCCATGCTGGAGTACTCGGAGCAGTCGCTCACCGAGGCCGCCCAAGGCTATCGCCGCATCGAGGCCTTCCTCGATCGCGTGGGCCCGGTGGAGTCCACCACCTGGACCGAGGCCTTCGAGCAGGCCATGGACGACGATCTGGGCGTGCCCGCGGCGCTGGCAGAGATCCACAATGCGGTGCGTCGCGGCAATCAAGCACTGGCCGATGGGCGCACCGGGGACGCCCGCGCCGTTGCCGGTCAGGTGCGCGCCATGGCGGCGGTGCTGGGCGTGGATCCGCAGTCGCCAGTGTGGGCTGCCCGCCGCGATAGCGGCGACTCCGAGGCCACCAAAGCCCTGGACGTCTTGGTCGGAGCCGAGCTGGAGCGCCGCGCCGAGGCCCGCGCCGCCAAGGACTGGGCCACCGCCGATGCAGTGCGTGACCGCCTCCAGGCCGCAGGTATCACCGTGGTAGACGGCAAAGATGGCGCAAGCTGGACTTTAAGCTAAGCTAACCGGATGCGCTGGCACCGGCGCCACCGTAGATGCGAGCCCAGTGACAGTTCATCGCATACGCGGCGTTGCGCCCTGGAGAAGGCACCCGCGGTGTGCGCGAGACGATGTGTGAGGAATAGAAACAATCATGGGACAGAAGAACCGGCACGGCGGCGTTCGTAAATCTAATAAGAAGGGCGCGCCCAAGGGCAGCGGCGGTTTGGGGCGCAAGGCTCTGCGCGGCAAGGGCCCCACCCCGAAGGCCGAGGACCGCGAGTACCACAAGGCCTATAAGGCCAAGCAGGAAAAGAAGCGCCGCGATCAGGGCCGCCACTTTAAAAAGACCACCGTGGATGAGCTGGTCGTAGGCCGCAACCCGGTGGTGGAGTGCCTACACGCCAAGGTACCCGCCCAGACTCTATACGTGGTGGCGGGAACCGCCTATGATGAGCGCCTCAACGAGGCCGTCACCTTGGCTAAGTCCAAGGACATCGCCATCGTGGAGGTGCCGCGCCCCGAGCTGGATCAGATGACCGGCAATGGCCTGCACCAGGGTATTGGCCTGCTCATCGAGCCCTATAGCTACAAAAACGTGGAGGACCTCATCGCCGAGATCGCCGCACTCCCCGAACCGGGCATGGTGGTGTGTTTGGATAACATCACTGACCCGCGCAACCTGGGTGCGATTATCCGCTCGGTGGCAGCCTTCGGTGGCCACGGGGTAGTGATTCCAGAGCGTCGTTCCACCCACGTCACGGGCGTGACCTGGCGTAGCTCCGCGGGCACGGCCGCCCGCGTGCCCGTGTCGAAGGTGACGAACATGACGCGCACCGTCAAGACCTTCCAAGACAATGGCTACCAGGTCGTCGGCCTCGATGCCGGCGGCGATCACACCCTCGATACCTACGATGGCACCACTCCCGTGGTGATCGTGGTCGGCTCTGAGGGCAAGGGTATTTCTCGGCTGGTGCGGGAGAACTGTGACACCCTGATGTCCGTGCCCATGGCGGAGTGGGTGGAATCACTCAACGCCTCCGTGGCAGCGGGCGTGGTGCTCAGCGAGTTCGCCCGCCAACGCCGCGTCGGCCACTAGTAGCAAAACGCAGCACTACGCAGCAGCGCCTCCCGGTGTTTATTCGGGAGGCGCTGCTGTGTGCTGCGAAGAGGATATCCGCGCGGGGCTAGCCCGCCCATTGGGCATAGAGGCTGGCGTAGTGCTCCCCATTGGCGATGAGCTCCTCGTGCGTGCCGTCTTCGATGATGCGGCCCTGCTCCATGACGAGGATGCGATCAGCGCTGCGGGATTGATCGAGCCGGTGTGCGATCACCAAGGCGGTGCGGCCCTTGACGGCGCGCTGGGCGGCGGCCTCGAGATCTTGAGCATAGTCCGAGCCCGCCTCCGAGGTGGCCTCGTCCAGGATGAGAACGGGCGGATCCACCAAACTGATCCGGGCCAGCGCTATCTGCTGCATCACCTCTGGGGCGAGGTCCTCGTGCCCAGCACCGACCTTGGTGTCGAGTCCCTGGGGCAGCCAGCGCTGCCAGAGCGGAGACCGCGGCTGCAGTCCTGCGGCCGCCAGAGCCGCCATGAGCTCTGCGTCTTTCGCGCCGGGCCGAGCAAGCTGCAAATCCTCCCGCAAGGTGCCCGAGAAGACGTGCATTTCCTGGTTGGCCATGCTGATATGTCGCGCCACCCAGTTGTGCGAGACCTCCGCGGTGTTGATGCGGCCGGTGGGGGTGTCTACGTAGATGGCGCCGCCACTGGGCTCGAGCAGCCCGCTCAGCAACTGGGCGAGGGTGGATTTTCCGGCGCCGGAGGTGCCCACGAGCGCAGTGGTGCTGCCGGCCTCGAGCGTGAGGTTGAGGGGTTCAATCACATTCGATTGGCCGCCGTCATAGCTGAAGCTCAGATTCTCCACGGTGATCGCGGGAGGGGTGGTGAGATCCTCCTCGTTATCATCCTTGTCCTGGCCGCTGAGCAGCGCCAAGGACACAGCGCGGCCCAAGGAGGTAGAGGCCGATTGGATCATGCTGGCGAAGTCGAGCACATTGAAAATATGAATTTCCATGCGGAACGCTAGGAGGATCGCGGCGGCCGCTTGGCCGGGGGTGATGATCTCCTGCACCGCCATCCACGCGCCCAATGCGGTGGTGGAGAGCAAAAGAATCGAGAATCCGACATAGCCGCCGCTGAGGATGCGCGCATTGAGAGGAATGATGATGCGCTCGGCGTTGATGACCTGCCACGAGGTAGTAGTCATGCGGTGACGGGCCCAGCGGGACAAACCATAGTTGTGGATAGTGTCGAAACCCCGGATCGAGTCGAGGAGCACGTTATTGCGCTGCGCTTCGGCGGCAGCGGCACGGTTGACCGCGGCGGGTAGCTCGCTGAGCGAGCGGCGCAAAAATAGCCCCACGGGCACGGCCACGAGCACCCAGCACAGCAGGAACGCGGGGTGGATCGCCACCGTGGCGATGAGCGTGAGCGGAAACATCACCAGGGTGATCACCAGCCGCGCCCCGACCATGGTGACGGTGCGGTAGAGGTTATCGATATCGCGCGTCAGACGGGTGATCACATTGCCCGTGCCGAGCTCCAGAATGCGTGGTGCGGGGGCGCGGAGCACGGCCGAAAGACAGCGCTGGCGCAGCTCAACCGAGACCGTGCGGGTGAGAATGGACAACATATAGACCACGAGCTCGGTGGTGAACATCCGGGCTAGGGTGAGCGCGCCGATGGCGATGAGTACCCAGGTGACCGCGGAGGGGCCGGAGCCAAAAATACTGAAGGAGCGCCCCGAGAACACGTCGATGGAGCGGCCCATGATGACGGAGCTGAGGTTTTGCGCCGCCACCGTCACAATCGCCACGGCCACCAGCAGTGCCCACCACCAGCGGCGGGGATAGGCGCGCAGGCTACGCAGATAGCGCAGGCTCTCGCGGGGAGTAGCGGGGGCGAGAGCATCGGCCCCAAGATTCTCGCTCTGGCTCATGAGGCGTCCTCCTTGTCCTGCGTCGCAGCGCGAGCGGGTGTGTCCTCGGCAGCGAGGATGCGATCGGCGGCGTGGCGCCATGCCCGCGAGCTGCTGATCACCACGGTGAGCTGGGCGGCACGTTGCTGCTTCACGTTGTGTATCACCCGCGAGAGCGTCACCGCGTCGAGGCCGGTGGTGGGTTCATCGAAGATGAGTACCTCGGCGTCGCTGAGTACGGCGCGGGCCACGCCGATGCGCTGGCGCTGCCCGCCCGAGAGATTCAACCCGGCCTCGCCGATGGCCCCGGTGGGCAGCTCGCCATGGGGCCCATAGCCGCCGAGGCGGCGCACGATGTCTTCACAGCAGGCGACGTCGAGGGCGTGGCGTAGTTCCGCGTCGCCGTGGCTGTGCTCGGGGTCCAAGTTTTCCCGCAGGCTCGTGGCGAAAATGGTGCTCACATGCGGCACCCGCAGCCCTGCCCAGCCGGGATCGCTATCGGCCACGACCAGGCCGGTGGTGGAGGTAGTGGTGTAGCGCTGTGCGGCGCTCGTGGTATCGAAGCCCGCCACGAGCTGGTGAATACGGCCGGCGGAGGTGCTGGCGCGGGCCACGGTTTCCACCGAGAGCCCCAGGGCCTTACCACTGATAAATAGTGCCGGTGGGGCACTGAGCATGATCGTCATGAACTCGCCGGCGGTGATATCGCCCGAGCTCACCAAGGTTCCGGCCAGAGCCACGCAGGCCACAATGAACACCACGGGGACGAACTGCCGGGCAAGCGAGGCATAAAACGCGATGCGAGCGTCGTGAAGCATGGCCCGCAGCGAGTGGGTGGCGGCCTCATCGAATCGCTTCTCGCAGGTATCGACCGCGCCGAGCCCCTTGATCACGCGGGAGCCCTGGGCAAAATCGGTGCCTAAGGAGACAACGTGAGCCTCAGCGGTGCGGCGCGAGGACGCAACCTGAGTGATGAACCGGCCGGTGTACATCGAGGCGGCGAGAGTGGTGAGGCCACCGAGGGGGATAAGCAGGGCTAGGCGGTAGTCGATGGGAATCGCCACGATCGTGGTGGCGAGGAGCATCATCACCATCTGCAGCGGGAAAGTATTGAGATACTTAGTAAGCGAGACGGTGTGGGAGTCCTCGTCGATGGTGTTCATCACCGTGCCCGGTGATGTGTGCAGATCATGGGCGCTTAAGAGCCGCTCAACCACGGCATTACGGATGCGGTGCACGAGACGGACACGCCCTAGCTCCACGAAGGCGGCGCTGTGTATCTCGGCGATCCAGCTGATGACGTAGAGAACCACGATGATCAGTAGGGGAATGAGCACCTCTGTAAAGGAGATGGCCTCGCCGAGGAGACGATCGGTGATGACACCAAGCAGGCGTGAGACCACGACGGATAGAGGGGTGATCAAAAGCCCCAAGGCCAGCGAGAGCGAGGCGACCTTGGGGAAGGAGAAGAAGGCGCGCCACGTGGCGCGAGTATTACCGGGCCACGAACCCTCGGCCGCAGAGCGGACGAGGGCGATCTCTTCTTCCTCGGGTGGGGTCGTGGGCGCGAACCACAGCCACGTAGGAAGCGGGCGCGGCCTCGTGAGCTGAGAAAAAGATGTCCGAGCCATAATGCCCAAGCTACAACACGATAGTGAGATAGCGCACTAGAGGTTGAGCTGTGCTCGGCATGCGAGCACAGCGGGCTACTAGGACACGGTGGCGGACTCTGCCTGCGGGGCCGGCTGGAAACGGAAGTGGCTTTCGGACTGGCGGGACTCGTGGGTGGGAGTCAAGGGAATGCCGGCTCGTTCCCGCAGGATGAACGCGCAGAAGAAGCCAACGCACGAGGCGACGACCAAGTAGACGCTCACAGCGAAGGTCGTGCCGGTGGCGCCCACCAGCGCCGCAGCGATGGTCGGGGCGAAGGCGCCGCCCACGATCGAGCCGAAGGCGTAGGTGATGGACACGCCCGAGGCGCGAATAGAGGCGGGGAAGAGCTCGGCGTACATGGCGGACTGTTGGCCATAGGTCAGGCCGAGACCAACGGTGAGCAGAATGAGCGCCATGTAGAGCTTGCTCACATCGCCGGTATTGGTGAGCGGGAAGAGGGCAGCGGCACCCACGGCCTGCAGCACGAAGCCGATGAGATAGGTGCCGCGACGACCGATATAGTCCGAGACCCAGCCCGCGAACAGGGTGAAGATCATCCACGTGAACGCTGAGACAGTCACAGCATTGAGCACCACGGAGCGCTCAATTCCTACATTGTCGCTAGCGTAATTCTGGATGTAACCGCCGGCCGTCATATAGCCCACGGCGGAGTTGCCGGCGAAGATGAGTGCGCCGGTGATGACCACGGGGAGGAAATTCTTGAAGAGCACGCCAATGGGGTTGGTCACTTCGTCCTGCTTGCGTTCGGCGATCTCGGAGAACACTGGGGACTCGTCCACCCCGCGGCGAACGAAGTAGCCGATCGCCACCAACACGATGGAGAAGAGGAAGGGGATGCGCCAGCCCCACTCCACGAAGGCATCACCGGGCGCGATATAGGTCATCATCGATAGCGCAGCCGAGGACATCAGCAGGCCCAAAGGCACACCGATCTGTGGGCCGGCGCCGTAGATGCCGCGCTTGTTATTGGGGGCGTGCTCAACGGCCAGCAGTACCGCCGAGCCCCACTCGCCACCGGCAGAGATGCCTTGGATGATGCGTAGGGCAATAAGCAGGATCGGGCCCCAGATGCCGGCGGTCTCATAGGTGGGCAACAGGCCAATGAGGGTAGTGGCCAAGCCCATGGCGAAGAGGGTGATCATGAGTACTACGCGGCGGCCGACGCGATCACCGTAGTGGCCAGCGAGGAAGGCGCCCAGGGGGCGGAAGAGGAAGGACAGGCCAACGGTGAGGAAGGCGATGACCGTGGCCAATCCACCCTCGAGGGAGCCGAACATGGTGGTCTTAAACACCAGTCCGGCAACCGCGGCATAGAGGAAATAGTCATACCACTCGATGGCAGTGCCGATAGTGGTGGCCGCGAGGACGCGGCGTCGCTCGGCAAAGGAAATGCCCTGAGTGTGTGGTTCGTGTGCCATATGTATATCCGTGAGGTAGGAGGGATTTATGGAAATTGACGCAAGTATATTTTCAGCCGCCCTCCCAAGCAACTGCGGGATGCATGACATGGGAGGTCGAATCGCGAGTCCAGAGCACCCTGAGGGAGGGTTATCTAGCCCGCGTTGTCGCGCATGTTGTGCGCTGACTCACTAAACACTAGCAAACGTTATTGATTTGTAATATTTATCCGCTGTGCACCAGCATCGCTGTCGCGGCGCGTGCGGTGTGTATCGGGAGTGAGTGAGGGGGCAGGGCGAGGGGAAGGGGATAGCGAAAAGTGCACGCCGAGCGTTCGAAACGCTGCGGTCGTGCACTCAACACAAAGATGCTGCCTTAGCGGGGCCTTAACAGGGATTTAGCTGGGCTTTAGCGGGGATCGCAGTGCGGTTCCTGCATGTACTGCGTGTGTTCCGCCGAGGTGATGCGGCGGCCCCGAACCGCGCCGATGCCGCGGCATACGAGATAGATGAGAAAGGACAGCGTAGTGACAAAGACCGAGACGGGAAGGCCTGGGGCGAGCGAGAGAATAATGCCGCCCACCGCAGATATTTCCGCAAACAGGGTGGAATAGATCACGGCCCGCACGGGGTGGGAGGTGATCTGCACGGCTGCCGCACCGGGAGTGATGAGCAGGCTCATCACGAGCAGGGCACCCACAATCTGCACCGACTGGGCGGCGGTGAGGCCAACCAGAACTGCGAAGCCCACAGCCACCCAGCGGGTGGGGATGCCGCTCGCGGCGGCCAGCTGCGGATCGGCGCTGGCAAAGAGTAGGGGCCGCCAGAAAATCACCACGGCCCCCACCACGACCACGACCACGGCGGCAAGAAGCCACAGCGAGGCGGAGGAAACGCCCACGATTTGGCCCGTGAGAAGGGAAAAGGCAGTCGAGGTTTTACCGGGGTAGAGGTGAATGAACAGCACGGACAGGCCCATGCCGAAGCTCATCACCACGCCCACGGCGCTGTCTTGGCGTTTCATGCCCAAAAGTGCCAAGACAACCGCGGCGATCACGGAGCCCACCACGGCTCCCATGCCGATATTGATTCCGGCCAATAGTGCGGCGGAGGCGCCCATCAGTGCGAGCTCCGAGGTGCCATGCACAGAAAAGGACATCTGCCGCAGCACAATCAAAGGTGTCATCACACCGGAGACGATGCCGAGCAGGGCGGCGGCGATGAGCGCATCCTGCACGAAGCCGACGCTCAGCAGGTAGGCGGTGTCTTCCATGAGAGTAGAGATAGTCATTTACACCACCACCAAACGGCCATCGACCTCGGCGACCGTGACCTTGGTTCCGTATAGCTCACTAAGAATTTCAGAGCGCATCACCTCAGAGACGGTGCCCAAGGTGTGGCCCCTGGGGCCGATGTAGAGCACGCGGTCGGTGACCGAGAGAATCGGGTTAATCGAGTGCGTCACAAACACCACCGCCATGCCGGCGCGGCGCCGCTCATCTAGACGTTGCACCGTCGCGCTCGAGGCGCGGAAGTCGAGCGAGAGCAAGGGCTCGTCACAGAGCAGCAGCTCGGGGTTGCCGCCAAAAGCCTGCGCCTGACGAATCAGTTGCTGCTGTCCGCCGGAGAGTCGACCCACGCGGGTCGAACCGAAGCCGCTTGCCCCCACCATGTCGAGGAGCTCATCAACTTGGCCGGCCTGGGGGCGGCGATGCCGCAGCACCCCGTGTGCCAAGGACAGCGATACCAGGTCGCGGGCGCGCAGTGGCAGCTCGGGATCAAACATTCGCTGCTGGGGAATGTAGCCGATCTTATTGGTTGCGGAGATCGAGCCTGAGGAGAGTGCTCGGTTGCCCATGATGGTGTGGAGCAGCGTGGATTTTCCCACACCATTGGGGCCCAATACGGCCAGAAACTCCCCTGGCGCGAGATCAAAAGAAAGATCGTGCCATAGGGGAGTGACCGCCGCGCTAGTCAGCGAAAGAATCATTGCTGCAATTCTAGCCTTCGTCTCCGCCGGCCCTGAGGCGATGATCGTCCCAGGGCCGGCGGGTTGGCGTTGAGGTAGGTGAAAGAGGGGCTGGCCTACTTCTTAATCTGTTCGGCCTTCTCCTTCAGCTCCTTGACGATGTTGTCGAGGAAGTCGAAGAAGTTCTCGCCCTGTGCGGGGGTCTCGGTGATTTCCACGATCGGAATATCCTGCTCCCCCGCGGCGTCGCGCAGGCGCTCGGTGTACTCGGTGGAGGTCTCCGGGGTATCGACCATCAGCTCCACCTCACCACCGTTGACAGTCTCCAGCGCCTTGGCGAGGGCTGCTGCCGAGGGCTCCGAGTGGTTCAGGGTGGCCTTGCGGTAATCCTTGGGGGTCACATCGTGGAACTCGGTGTGCAGGAAGAGCTGGTCTGCGATCGGGTGAGTCTGCAGGAAGTGAATGTGCGGCAGCTCGTGAAGCTGATCGTGCAGGCTGTCCATGCGCTTATCGACGCGCTGTGCATCCGCATCAACCTCAGGGTGATCCTTCTCCAGACGCTGGTCCAAATCGTTTGCCACGGACATCACGAGCTTCGGGTTGAACCAGGAGTGCTCGTTCTCGGCGGCTCCAACGAGGGAGTGACTGTGGTCGTGGTCGTGGCCGTCTTCGCCTTCGTGGCCGTGGTCGTGGTCGTGGGCAGCTTCGCCCTCATGGTTGTGGTCGTGGTCGTGGGCAGCTTCGCCCTCATGGCCGTGGTCGTGGTCGTGGGCGTCCTCGCCCTCATGGCCGTGGTCGTGCCCATGATCGTAACCGTGGTCGTGGTCATGGTGGTGCTCGGTGAGCGGCAGGGCGTGGATGATCTTGTCGTTGTTATCGAGGGCGTTGTAGAGCCAGGCGTCGTAGCCGCCGCCACCGACGATGACATAGTCGGCTTCTTCAACCTTGGCCATGTCAGAGGCGGTGGGTTCGAAGGAGTGGGGATCGATGCCATCGCCATCGATGATCGGGGTGATGGTGACGTCGTCGCTGTCCACTACCTCGTCGGCCACATCGGACCAGATGGAGGTAGAGGTGACGATGGTGATGGCGTCAGCATTCTTGCTGGAATCCGAGGCCGAGCTAGAGTCGGCCGAATCGGAGGCTGAGGAACATCCGGCTAGTGCAAGGGCACTGGCACTGGCGATACCAATGAGGGCTTTTAGGTGCTTCATACTCAACAGTGAACGTGTACTGAAAAGCATTGTCAACTGGAAATCAGTGAAAATGGGCGGCGTGCTAGATTTTGGCTATGGCCACCAACTCTCGCAGGCGTAATAACGGGCGCAGTAGCACCGGCAGTAGAGGGACTCTTGCCTCCATAGCGGCGGAACTCGGCATCAGCCGCACCACGGTGTCGAATGCCTATAATCACCCCGAACAGCTCTCTGAGGCACTGCGCGAAAAGATACTGGCCACCGCGCGTCGCGTGGGCTATACCGGCCCCGACCCCACCGCCCGCTCGCTGCGGATGAAGAAGACAGGCAACGTGGGCGTGCTCCTTACCGAGCACCTGCCCTATGCCTTCGAAGATTCCGCCTCGGTGGACTTTCTCGCCGGGCTCGCGGAATCCACCGTCGGTCGCGATGTGGCTCTCACCCTCGTGCCCTGTGGTCCAGAAACCAGCGAGGATAAGGACCTCGCCGCGGGAGTGGTGAACTCCAGTTCTGTCGACGGATTTGTGGTCTACTCCGTCTCCGCTGCTGATCCTTATCTGCATGCGGCGCGGCAGCGCGGACTGCCGCTGGTGGTCTGCGATCAACCCGACCGGTATGAGGACCTGCCCTATGTGGGTATTAATGACTACGACGCGATCGCCCCGGCCGCCCAGGCGCTGATCGACGCCGGCCACCAGAAGATCGGCATCCTCTGTATCCGCTTGGCCAATGTGCGTCATGACGGCATGGTCGATGAGCAGCGCCTGCGCACCGCCACCATGAATGTGCAGCAAGATCGAGTGCGCGGCGCACTCGATGTGCTGGCGGCCGCCGGTATCGATCCGGCGACGGTGCCGATTGTGGAGCGCCATATCAACGATCACGAGAACAATGTCGACGCCGCCCGCGAGCTACTGAGCTCTCATCCCGAGCTCACTGCGGTGCTGTGCACCACCGATTCTATGGCTATCGGGGTGCTCGAGTATGCCCGCTCCCAGGGGCTCTCGGTACCTCAGGATCTCTCGGTCACTGGCTTCGATGGCACCGCCGTGGCATTGCTGCGCAACCTCACCACGGTGATCCAGCCCAATAAACTCAAAGGCAAGACCACCGGCGAGCTGCTCAGTGCAGTCATCGACGCCGCCGAGGGCGGCGCGGAACCGGAATCCATTCGGGTGCAATTGGAGACCACCTTCAACGAGGGCTCCACCGTTGCCCCGCCACGGTCCTAGGCCCCGCCGCCGACCGTTGGAGCACTATTTATAGTCGCGGCGTGCCTCGTAGAGGGCGGTGAACATATCGGCAACGGCCTCGAGATCGTCCTCGAGGTGCATATGTGCTGCGCTCTCACCCGCTCCCACTTTGACACCCAGGTCGAAGTCGCCCAGGGCGCGGAAGCCATCCTCGTCGGTGACATCATCGCCGGCGAATACCACGCAATCGCAGTTCAGCTGCTCGCGCACCGCATCGATCCATGTCCCTTTGTTGATGTCCAGCATCGCCAGCTCGATGATGTTCTTGCCGCCCTTGACAATCACATCTTCACCGGAGAGCACCTCGCGGGCGCGGGCCAAGGCGTTCTCGCGCTTCTCGGGGTTGTCCATGCGGCGCACATGGAAGACGCGGTGGAAGGGTTTGCGCTCAACATACGCGCCGGGATAGTCCTCGGCCACTGCCTCGAGCGCCGTGGTGCAGCGCTGCAGAACAGTGACCTGCTCGTCGCTGAGCGTCACCGGTGAGGAGGAGGATTCAGCGCCATGCGAGCCCACCAGCATGATGGGGGCGTTGAGCTCCACGAGGGAGGTGAGATTGTCCAGGTCGCGGCCGGACAGGATAGCCACGAAGGTATTGGGCAAAAGGGCGAGCTCCTCGAGGGTGTGCATGGTGCGTGTGTTGATGGGCACCTGCGTGGGATCGTCGGCAAAACCGGCGATCGTGCCGTCGAAGTCAGAGACCACGAGGAGCTTGATGCTCTTGGCGGCGTCGATAATGCGGTCGGTCATGCTGCTCATAGCCATAGGGCCCTAGTGTACCGACGGCGCTTTGCGCATGAGACCCACTTAGAGTGCAGAAGTAAGCCGTAGGGCGGGGGCGTCGATCTCTTCAGCAGAAGAGCGCAGCAGCAGGCTGGACTCCTTGTACTCAATGTCGAGCTCACTGTTGAGCAGGGAAACGATGTGCTCATGGAAGTACTGGGCGGCACCCTCGCAGGTGGGGTCGTCGATGCGCAGATGATCGAAACGCAGGTGGGTGGCGTCGGCAGAGGTCGAGCCCTCCCCATCGTGGGAGTAGTGCACCTCGGCCTGGAAGGGGGCGCAGCCGGTATCGCCGGCGACCGTGTGTTCGCCCAGCGACATAACGGCCTGGCCGGCGATGGAATCGGGCAGCTGGGAGGGCGAATCCGGCTGGGTGTACACATCGGTGATATACCACGCAGGCCCAGTGATCGGGCTCTCCGGGCGCTCCTCGCTGCCGCAGCCGCTGAGCAGGATGAGCGAGAGGACTGTAGCTATCGCCGCATAGGGACGCATCACTTCTCACCCCCAGCCGGAGTGGCGAGAGCAGAGAGGAAGGACTCGGCCCAGTAGTGCACGTCATGTTCCATGACGGTGTGGTTCATTGCCTGCATGCGCTCCTTGCTCTGTGTGGAATCGTCTCGCAGATCGCGGACTGCAGAGAGCAGGGCGCGTTTGATCGATTCGATATCGTGCGGATTGCACAGATAGGCGTCGTGCAATTCCGCGGCGGCACCCGCAAATTCGGAGAGCACCAGTGCGCCATCGCCTTCGGGGTGGGCGCACACATACTCTTTGGCCACCAGGTTCATGCCGTCTTTTAGCGGGGTCACCAGCATGATATCGGCAGCGGCGTAGAGATTGACCAGCTCCGTTTTGTCCACGGCGTGATGCAGATAGTGCACCACGGGGCGGCCGATCTCGCCGAAGCGGCCATTAATCCGGCCCACCGTGTGTTCCACGCGGGCGCGGGTGGTGCGATAGTGCTCGATGCGTTCGCGGCTAGGGGTGGCCACCTGAACCACGACGGTGCTGGCCGGATCGAGCGCCTCGGTGTCGAATAGTTCCTCGCAGGCGTCGAGGCGGGCCTCGATGCCCTTGGTGTAGTCCAGACGATCAACGCCCAGGATCAGTACCTCGGGGTCGCCGAGCCGGGAGCGTAGGGCGGGCACATCCGCCGAGTTGAGAGCGGCGGTGATGTCGGAGGTATCGAGCGAGATCGGGAAGGAACCGATGCGCACGCTACGGTCGGTCGCGGTGGTCACCGTGGCCCGGTAGCAGTGGTGTTCTTGTGCGGAGACATCCGTGTCAAGGTCGCACTCTCCGTCGGCGCAGTACTCGCTGATAGCGAGCTCATCGGGCTGGCCGGTATGGGAGCCGGCGAGCCCGCCGACGCTACGGGCCAGGTGGACAAAGTTGGCGGCATCGCGGTCTAAGTGGAAGCCGATTACATCGGCGCCGAGCATGCCGCGCACGATCTCCTCGCGCCACGGCAGCTGTCGAAACAGGTCGGGGGAGGGGAAGGGAATGTGTAAGAAGAGCCCGATGGTGAGATCGGGGCGCAGATGGCGCAGGATGCCGGGGACCAGCTGCAGCTGATAGTCCTGCACCCAGACGGTGGCGCCCTCTTCGGCGATGGCGGCGGTGGCTTCGGCGAAGCGCAGGTTCACCTCGCGGTAGGTCTCCCACCAGTGGCGATGATATTCGGGGGTGACGATGAGGTCGTGGTAGAGCGGCCAGAGAGTGGCATTGGAAAAGCCCTCGTAGAACTCCTCGAAGTCGCGCTGGCGCAGCGTAACGGGGTGGAGATCATAGCCCTTCTCAGAGTGCAGCGGCTCGGGCGAAACATCTGGGATGCCGGGCCAGCCCACCCACGCGCCCTCATGGGCAGCGAGCACGGGGGTCAGCGCAGAGACCAGCCCGCCGGGGCTGGGAACCCAGCGTTGATTGCCTTTCGAGTCGCGCTCGAGATCTACGGGGAGTCGGTTGGCAACGACGATAAAGGAATAGCGTTCACTGCTAGCGCTGGACACGGGCGGGCCTTACTTCTCAAGCGGAGGTGGTTCGCGGCATCGTTCCTTCCGCTCAGCGACGACGCCACGCTAGGGTCTAGGTGGCCTTTTTAGTGGCCTTGGAGCTGGCTTTCTTCGTAGCCTTTTTGCGCGTGGTCTTCTTGGAGGACTTCTTGGTGGCCTTTTTGCTGGCCTTCTTCGACGCTTTCTTCGTAGCCTTTTTGCGCGTGGTCTTCTTGGAGGACTTCTTGGAGGCTTTTTTGCTGGCCTTCTTCGTAGCCTTCTTGGTTGCTTTCTTCTCTTCCGGCTCCTCGAACTCGGCGGCCACCTTGGAGTAGATCAGCCCCTCTGGTTCGATTCCGAGCATGCACGAGAGAGTGACAGCGTCGAGGAAGTCTTCGGAGTAGCTGGACACGATCTTCCGTGCGGCTTCGGCTGTCTCCTTTTCAACCGCGTGCAGCGACTCGGCGGCAGTGGAACGGGTGTCAGTCACCTTGGGTGGCAAGGATCCTCCTGTGAGAAATAAGAGAAAGCGTAAACAGACGTCAAGGAAGCAATTATACGCCATGGGTGGCGCGGACGTGCAGCCTAGACGGGGTCAATACCGGAGTGGGGCTGCGTTGTCGTCGTCGCGGTGCTGTAGCGGCGGGGGTGGCGAATAGCGCGATAGGCACGCATGATCGGCGGGCGGCGCAGCTTGCGGGCAATCCACTCACCAAACACCACGCCCGCAGCGAGCCCACCGGCGGTGGCGACTGCCAGAGCGATATAGGTGAAGCCGTTGATCAGCTGCTCATTCAGCATGGAGTACATGCCGCGATAGACCGCTAGACCCGGCAAGAAGGGGGTCACGCCGGAGATGGCGATGATCAGCGGCGGGATCAGGAATCGGCGGGCCAACAGGCCGCCGGCCAAGCCGATCATGGTGGCGGACATGGCCGTGGAGGTCAGCGCCCCCACTCCGAGCGGCTGCAGTACCAGCAGGTGCAGGGAGAAACCGGCTGCGCCGGTAAGCCAGGCCACCGCCACGGTCGACCATTCCGCATAGGAGCCCACCGCGAAGGTCGCCGCGGCGAGTGAACCCGCCGCCACCTTCACCACCGAGGAGGAGAACTGCAGCGGGGGAGAGGTCTGAATCGGCGGCAGTTCGACGCCCATCGTGGAGGCCACCTCGATGCCGAGGGCGACGCCACCGATGATGCCGCCGGTGATGAGCATCGTTTCAAAGAAGCGGGCAGAGGCCGTGACGGGCGCGCCCGTGATGCCATCTTGAAGGGCCTGCACCAGGGTCAGGCCGGCCAGCAGCACGATGATGCCGGTAGCAATGACCTGGCTGGGGTTGAAGGACCAGCCCAATTCGGTGGCTAGGCGATAGCCAAAGGCGGCGGGCAGGGTGGCGACGAAGCCGCCGAAGACGTTTTGGAAGAAAGAGGGCATGCCCTGCCGGTCGAGCAGGATATTAATAACCATGATGGCCAAGGTGGTGGCGAAGGAGAGCGAGGCCACCAAGGCATTACCGCCGAGCAGCACCGAGACGGCGGCCGCCATCGAGGCCCAGCCCAGCACCGAAATCTTGGCGCCATAGGGCGGCGGGGCGGCGATGATCTCGGTGAGGATCTTGTCTGCCACTTCCGGTGGGGTGGCGCCGGCCTGGATAGAGCGGATAAGGCGGTCGACGTCGCTCAGCTTGGAAAAGTTCACGTCGATGCGTCCGGCCACGCGGAAGGCGCTCACCGGCCGGCGACGCTTGCCGCCCACGTGGGAGAACACGGTGATGGTGTTCATCGTGATGTCCACGTGGCAGTAGTGCAGGCCATAGGACGAGCACACGGTGTGGATCTGCGATTTCACATCGTTATTGGCGGTGCCGGAAGAGAGCAGAATATCGCCGATACGGATGGCGACGTCCATCACGAAGGCCACTTGGTCGGCATCGGTGAGGTCAATAGGTGCGAGCGGGGAGGGCGGCGCGGCGGCCTGCGAGGCGTCGATGGTGGCCACGCGGCCCGAGGGGAACACCCACTCTTTAAAACGAGAGTAAACGCTAGTCACGGAGGTGGAACTTCCCATTCTGGTGGCGAATGATAGGGGAGAGCGCGCACAGCCGTCCGCCGGCGAGGCGGAATCCGGAAATTCAGGCGTTGTACTGCGCAGATTGGCAGTCTAACGCGCCTGGGCATCTGGCGCATATAGACTGCGCACGCCCTACTTTTGTGGAGCCCTAGACACGCGCCCGTCCGCGGTAGCGTGACGACGCCACCTCGCGGCGGTTCTGGCTTGGAAATCCCGGCCGCTGGACTGTAATATTGTGCCTCGTACCTCGCTGCCTATACAGGCGGTGTATGTATGTGCTGGAGTGGCGCAATCGGTAGCGCAACGGTCTTGTAAACCGTAGGTTGCGAGTTCAAGTCTCGTCTCCAGCTCAACCTGAAGGCCAGGTGTGAGCGCGTCACGTTCGCAGCTGGCCTTCAATCGTGTGCGGGTGGGGTTCCTGAGTACCTGCTGGTTTTCCTGAGAGTAGCCTAGGAAAATAGAATGTCTACGGCTGCGAACGTGCCGTGCATGGTCACGGGCGTGGTCAGTGTTGTTTTATCGCCTATTGTCCACGACTATGAAGGGGTTGTTCCCGCATGTCCACTGCCGTTGCACCAGCACCTACTGCCACCCCCGTCGAGGTCGTGGATGCCACGCTAGCCTCGGGCAAAGCCAAGGCAGCCAAGCCGTTGGTATCGCTGATCATTCTGGGTTTCTTCGCCGGCGCCGCCATTAGCCTCGGGGCCGTGGGCAATGTCATTCTCGCCGCCCCGCAGTCGGAGACCGATAGCATCGGGCTGCTGCGCTTCTTGGGTTCGGCGGTATTCCCCGTTGGCCTGATGGCGATCGTGCTCCTCGGGATGGAGCTCTTTACCTCGAACACCATGATGGCGGCCGGACCGCTGCGCGGCCGTTTCTCGTGGGGTGCCATGCTCCGCAACTGGGGCATCGTCTATCTCTTCAACTTCGTCGGCGCCTTCGCTATCGCTGCGGCCGCTATTAAATCTGGGCTTTTCGACGCTCAGATGACCGACTTCCTGCTCACGCTCACCGATAAGAAGGCTCACGCTGGCGCGGGCAGCATCGTGGTCAAGGGCATCCTCTGTAACGTTCTCGTCTGTGCCGCCGTGCTCATGGCCACGGCCGCCCGCCACACCGTGGGCAAGCTCTTCGGCATCTGGTTCCCGATCATGCTCTTCGTGCTCCTTGGCTTCGAGCACTGCGTGGCCAATATGTTCTACATGCCGGCCGGTCTGCTCGCCGGGGCGGATTATGGCCTCGGCGGGATGGTGTACAACATCCTGTGGGCTACCGTCGGCAATCTCATCGGTGGCGCCGGTCTCTTTATCGGGCTGATGCTTAGCCACCCTCGCTCTTAATCTGTCGCGGCAGCTACACCCGAGGCCCCTGTTCCTTCATTCGTGAGTGAGGGGCCTAGTTCTCGTTTTCGGGGTGTGTGGGGCGGCAGGGTGGCGTCGATAAGCGAAAAAATGTGAAATAGCTCACCACTCTAGACCCCTTTTCTATAGGTGAACAGGGAAATTCTTGCAGCTAGAGGATAGTGGCACGGAGAAAAAGTGGGCAGAGCGCCGGAATCCATGTAGCGTGTGCTTATCTCAAGAAGTCAAACTATTGAAGGAGAGACAATGAGCACTGTACGCGCCGGCATCGTCGGCTACGGAAACCTTGGTAAGAGCGTGGAGAAGATCATCAACGATCAGCCCGACATGGAGCTGGCCGGAATCTTCACCCGCCGCGATAGCCTCGATACCGACACCCCAGTCTTCCCCGTGGACAAGGTGGAGGACTACAAGGATCAGATCGATGTGCTGTTCCTGTGCGTCGGTTCCGCTACCGATATCCCCGAGCAGGCCGTGAAGTTCGCTGAGCACTTCACCACGGTGGACACCTATGACAACCACCACGACATCCCGCGCCACTACCGCGATATGGATGCTGCTGCGAAGCAGGGCGAGAACGTCGCCGTCGTTTCTACCGGCTGGGATCCGGGTATGTTCTCCCTCAACCGTGTGATGGCTGGCTCCTTCATCAATGGCCAGCAGTCCACCTTCTGGGGCCCGGGCCTGTCCCAAGGCCACTCCGATGCGCTGCGTCGTATCGAGGGCGTGAAGAAGGCTGTGCAGTACACCCTGCCGGACGCCGAGGTGCTGGAGAAGGCCCGCAATGGCGAGCAGGTTGAGGCCGTGCACAAGCGTCAGTGCTGGGTCGTTGCAGACGAGTCCGAGCACGCACGTATTGAGGAAGAGATCCGCACCATGCCGGATTACTTCGTCGGCTACGAGGTAGAGGTGAACTTCATTGATGAGGCCACCTTCGATGCCGAGCACACCGGCATGCCGCACGGCGGTTATGTGATCAGCCACGGTCACGCCGGTTTCTCCGAGCACCTTGTGGAATACAAGCTGCAGCTGGAGCGTAACCCCGACTTCACCGGTGGTGTGATGGTGGCCTATGGCCGCGCTGCACACCGCTTGGCTGAGCAGGGCAAGACCGGCGCGTTCACCGTGCTTGAGGTCGCCCCCTACCTGCTCTCCGCCACCCCGCTGGAGGAGCTCATCGCTCAGGTCTAAACCGCGAGCATAGCTCAGCATGCGGCCTGCTCTCAGGCCGTATGCACATGCAATCACCGGAGCCCGCTATTCCGAGGTGTCTATTCCCCTCGAGATAGCGTGAGGCTCCGGTTTTTCTGCGCTGGGGCTTATAGCGCCGCTAGGCGGGCTGGCTGCTGTGGTCCAACTCGGGTTGGCGTACCGGTAGCAGGAGCAGCGCCCCGGCGGCGAGTACGACCACGATGCCCAATACGCCCGCGCGATCGCTGCCGGACAGAGCCACGAACAGCGCGAAGAGGGCGGGGGCGAGCCAGCTGATGGCGCGCCCGGTGGTGGCGTAGAGACCATACATTTGCCCATTGCGGCCAGCGGGGCTCAGCCGCTGCAAAAAGGACCGCGATGCGCTTTGGGCGGGGCCGACAAAGAAGCACAGGATCAGCCCGAGAATCCAGAAGGCGCGAGGTCCCTCAGCGAAGAAGAGGGCGATCCCATCGAGCACCATCAGCCCCAGCGATGCGAGAATCACCGGCTTCGGGCCGAAGCGATCGTCCAGCCAGCCGGCGCCTAAGGCCCCGAGTGCGGAGATCACATTGGCGGCGATACCGAAGAGGATGACGTCGTCTGCGCCCAATCCATACACCGTGACGGCGAGGACCGCTCCGAAGGAGAAGACGGCGGCGAGCCCATCGCGAAAGACCGCGGAGGCGATGAGGAAAAAGACCGCTCGACGGTCGCTGCGCCACAGCTGGGCGATCACCCGGCCGAGGTCCTTATAAGAATCCACCACCCCGCGCGGTGTGTGCGCCTCAGGCTGTGGCTCGATCTCAGGGACGCGCAGCAAGGTGGGAAGCGCGAAGGCCCCAAACCAGGCGGCCGCGAGTAGTGCCACCATACGCACGTTGAAGCCGCCCTCGGTGGGTAGCCTCAGCAGCCCGCCATCGCCGGAGATAAACCCGAAGAAGCAGATGAGCAGCAGCACGATACCGCCGAAATAGCCCATGGACCAGCCGAAGGCGGATACTCGTCCCACATTCGCCTTGGTGGAGACCTGCCCCAGCTGCGCAAAGTAATTGACCTCCGCGAACTGGAACGTAATGCTTGCCAGACCCATGATGGTGATGCCCACCCAGAAATAGATGGGGTGATCATTGCGGATAAAAGCCAAGCTGGCCATGAGCGCCACTGTCACTGCTGACCACAACAGCAGAGCGCGTCGACGCGTGCCGCGCACATCGTTCCGGCGCCCCACAATGGGAGCCAGCAGGGCAATGGCCACCCCAGCGAGCGCGATTGCCCAGCCCAAATAGGACGATGCTGGGGTGGATCCGCTGAGCGTCTGGCCCACCGAGTCGGTGAGATACACCCCGAAGATGAAGGTGACGAGCACAGCGTTGAAGGCGGCCGATCCCCAGTCCCAGAGCCCCCAACAGAAGACAGTGGTGGAATCGGTGCGCGATGTGGTGCGGCGAGTGCCCATGATGCGTGTGTCCTCTACGAAAAATTAGGTGCCGGGGGCTTTTCGCCCATTCCGCGAAAACAGATAGCTTTCCGGTACTAAGTGAGTGCCAAGGCTCAGAATAACAAGCGCTCTGTGCTGCGCAGTCCCTAGCCGGTGCGCAGACCACCGCGCCGCCGCAGCCCGCCGGCAGCTCGGATGTGTGATCAGCGGCACGGCAAGGAATAAAAAACCAGCACACAGCCGAGAATCTGGGCCGGTGGGTCCGCTGGGCGCGGGCGGGGCCCTAGCGCGGGGCGCGGGAAAGGGGCACAGTAGAGCGGGGTGGAGGCCCTACTGCAGCTGCGCTGCACGCTCAGCGGCCCCCAATAATCCCCGCACAGAAACCTATAAGGAGAATAGTCATGGCTTCATACGCACAGGTATTGGTGAAATACTTGGAAGATCTCGGTGTCAAGCGCATGTTTGGCATCGTCGGCGATAGCTTGAACCCCATCGTGGACGCCGTGTCCTCGTCCAGCATTGAATGGGTGCACGTACGCAATGAGGAGGCCGCAGCGTTTGCTGCCGGGGCCGAATCCCTCGTTACTGGTGAGCTCGCCGTGTGCGCCGCCTCCTGCGGCCCGGGTAATACCCACTTCATTCAGGGGCTGATGGATGCCCACCGCAATGGGGCGAAGGTGCTGGCTTTGGCCTCGCACATCCCTGCGGCCCAGATCGGGTCCAACTTCTTCCAAGAGACCAAGCCGGCCGAGATTTTCCGCCAGGCCTCCGGCTACTGCGAGACCGTCTTCAGCGGCGATCAGGGCGCCCGCATTACGCATCACGCCGTGCAGTCCACCTTGGCCGGCAAGGGTGTGTCTGTGCTGATTATTCCCGGCGATGTCTCCACCCAAGAGGTAGAGGACACGCGCTGGCTGGACTCCGCGGTCACCTCCAAGCGCTCCGTGGTGTACCCGAACCCCACGGATGCCGCTCGGCTGGTGGAGGCCATTAATGAGGCCGATACGGTGACGCTGTTCTGCGGTGCCGGCTGCGCCGACGCCCGCGAGGAGGTATTTGCCCTCGCGGAAAAGGTGAAGGCCCCGATCGGTCACGCCCTCGGCGGCAAAATGTATATCCAGCACGGCAATAGCTATGACGTGGGTATGTCTGGTCTGCTGGGCTATGGCGCCTGCCACGATGCCTGCGATAAGGCCGAGCTGCTCATTCTCTTGGGCACCGACTTCCCCTACGATGACTTCCTGCCGAAGAAGAACGTGGCTCAGGTGGATATCAAGGGCGAAAACATTGGCCGCCGCACCACGGTGCACTACCCGGTGGTGGGCGATGTGAAGGCCACCATTGAAAATATCTTGGAGCATGTGGAGGAAAAGAAGGATCGCAGCTTCCTCGACAAGATGCTCAAGGAGCACTACACCAAGCTCAATGACATCGTGGATGCCTACACCACGGGTGTGGAGGAATTGAAGCCCATTCATCCCGAGTATGTGGCCGATGTCCTCGATGAACTGGCGGATGATAACGCCGTGTTCACCGTGGACACCGGTATGTGCAATGTGTGGGCCGCCCGCTACATCAACAACCCCATGGGTGAGCGCACGCTGCTCGGCTCTTTCCGCCACGGCACCATGGCCAACGCCTTGCCGCAGGCCCTCGGCGCCCAGGCCGCCGACCGCGAGCGCCAGGTGATCTCCATGTCCGGTGATGGCGGTCTCGGCATGCTCATGGGCGAGCTTTTGACCGTGAAGCTGCACAACCTGCCGATCAAGACGGTGGTGTTTAATAACTCCTCTCTCGGCATGGTCAAGCTGGAAATGCTCGTGCAGGGGCTGCCGGAAAGCGACACCGACCATGAGGGTGTGAACTACGCCGCGATCGCCGAGGCCATCGGCATCAAGCACGTGCGCATCGAAGATCCGCAGGATGTACAGCCCAAGCTGGCCGAGGCCCTAGCCTATGACGGCCCCGTGCTCATCGATGTGGTCACCGATCCGAACGCGCTGTCCATCCCGCCGAACATCACCATGGACATGCTGTTGGGCTTCTCCAAGGCGGCTACCCGCACCGTCTTCGGTGGCGGCGTGGGGCGCATGGTGAACTTGGCTCGCGCCAACCTGCGCAATATCGGCCCCAGCGTCAAGCACCTCTAAGCACCTCTCCGCCCCGGCCCCGCGCCCCTGCCTTCTCGCGCTGCAAGGCAGGGGCCGGTGGGCCTCGAGTGCAGCCCCCGGCCACCCCAGCGGCAACCTCCACTTCAACCATGGCGAAAGGCTAGGGCAGAATAGAAGCCATGAGTGTGACAGTGATGGTTGTGGACGATGAACCGAACATCGTCGAATTGCTCGACGTATCGCTGAAGTTCCAAGGCTTCACCGTGGTCACCGCCTACTCTGGGCCGGTAGCGCTGGAGAAGCTCAAAACCGAGCAGGTGGATGCCTTCATCCTTGATGTGATGATGCCGCATATGGACGGCTTCGAGCTGCTATCGACTATCCGCGCCCAAGGCAATGACGCCCCAGTGCTCTTCCTCACCGCGAAGGATGAGGTACCCGATAAGATCCGTGGGCTAACCCTCGGTGCCGATGACTATGTGACCAAGCCTTTCTCCTTGGAGGAGGTGGTCACGCGGCTGCGGGTGATCCTGCGTCGCTCCCAGAGCAGCCAGCCCGCAGAGCCTGGAGGGCGCGCCGGGCAGCGGCCGGTGCTGCGCTACGCCGATCTCGAGCTGGACGATAACACCCACGAGGTGCGCAAAGCCGGCGAGGTCGTGGAGCTTTCTCCCACCGAATACAACGTGCTGCACTATCTCATGGACAATGCCGAGATCGTGCTGTCGAAGGCCCAGATCCTCGACGCCGTGTGGAACTACGATTTCGGCGGCGATGGCAATGTGGTGGAATCCTATATCTCCTATCTGCGCCGCAAACTCGATACCACCGAGCCGCACCTGATCCACACTGTCCGCGGCGTCGGCTATATTCTGCGCGTTCCGAAGGATTAATAGCCCATGGCTTCCGCCTATTCCGCCGAGGAGAATCAGCCCCGCTGGTGGCGTCGTCCCCAGCGCCTGCCCTTACGGGTGTCTGTGGTGCTCATTGTGGTCGCCATCATGGGGGTGGGCATGATCGCCAGCGCCACCGCGGTGAATTCGATCATGCGGAATTTCGCCTATAACGAGGTAGATGGCCAGCTGGTGGGTGCCGCGAGCGGCTGGGCCAGCAATAGCGAGCTCTATTCCTCCCAATCCACCCAGCCCCGCCCGCCTTCGAGCTTCTATGTGGAGCAGATCTTTAGCGATGGCACCTCGGTGCGCTATAACGATTCGAATTCCTCCCCCGATTTGTCCATGGTGCGCATCGGGGAAGGCCCCTTTACCGTGGGCGCCTCGCCTGGTTCGGCAGATGAATCGAAGTGGCGGGTGGTGGCGATCGGCGATAATCGCAGTATCACAGTGGTGGCGCGCTCGGTGGCGGACGAGGAGCGGCTGCTGCGGAATTTGCGCACCGCGCAATGGGGCATTGGCGTGATGGTGCTGCTGGCAGCGGCTGGTATCGCCGCGGTGGTGGTGCATCGTTCTTTGCAGCCGCTGCGCAATGTGGCCGATACCGCAGAGGCCATCACCGGCGGCGATCTCGATCGGCGTGTGCAGTACACCTCCCACTCCACGGAGGTGGGCAAGGTCGGCGCCGCGATGAACACCATGCTGGAGCAGTTGCAGTCCTCGCTCACCGCCGCCCAGGACAAGGAAGAGCAGATGCGCCGCTTCGTTGGCGATGCCTCGCATGAGCTGCGCACCCCGCTGACCAGCGTGCGCGGCTATGCGGAGCTCTATCAATCGGGGGCGATGAATGACCCGGATCGGGTTGTGGCGAAGGTGCGGGAAGAGGCCGACCGCATGAGCGAGTTGGTGGAGGGGCTGCTGGCCCTCGCCCGAGCGGAGGGCATGACTTTGAACCTGCAGGACACAGACCTCGTGGAGCTGTGTCAGCGGGTGGTTGGCGACTATCGTGACGCCGAGATCACCGTGGCGGCCTCAGGCCCCGCGCGGGCGACGGTGGATGTCGATAAGATCCGGCAGGTGCTGGTGAATCTTCTCAATAATGCCCGTGCTCACGGCGCCGAACCCATCACGGTGCGGGTGCAGTCCACCCCCGAGCAGGTGGAGATCATTGTGGCCGATTGTGGCCCAGGGATGAATGAGCACGACGCCCAGCATGTATTCGAGCGTTTTTATCGCGCCGATACGTCTCGGTCCCGCGCCTCGGGCGGCAGCGGGCTCGGTTTGGCGATCGTCTCTTCGCTTGTCGACGCCCACCAGGGGCAGATCAGCCTCGACACCGCCGAGGGGCGCGGCGCCGTCTTTAGCGTGCGCCTGCCCCGCACCCCTGATCCCGACGCCTAGAAGAGATAACTGACCTCGTAGGGGCCTTCGGAGTCGCGTTTAGTTTGGCAGGCGAGACGCTGATCATCGGCCACGTCATAGTCATCGAGCACGGCGTTGTTGTCCATATGCGATTCCCCGCCTTCGAGCGTGCATTGGCAGGCCCCGCATTGGCCCATCGTGCAGGAGTGGGGTGCCGGGATGCCGGCATCGAGCATGGCGCTCAACAACGTGGTGTCGGCGGGCCAGTCGAAACTGTAGTCCTCGCCGTCGAGCTCGACGGTGGTATGTGCCATGGTCGCGTCCCCTTAGCGGTGGGGGTAGCCGTTGTCGTCGGTGTCGAGCACCGCGCGTAGCTTGGCGGCGGCCTCGTCGAGTTTGGCCTCTTCGGGCTCGGCGATGGCGTTGCCGAAGTTGAAATCGCTCATCGCGTTGGCGGGGAAGACGTGAATGTGGGTGTGCGGCACATCGAAACCGGCGATCACGGTGCCGGCGCGCTCGCAGCCGAAGGCTTCGATCTGGGCGCGGCCCACCTGCTGGGCCAGTTCGGTGAGAGAACGCAGCTCGGGCTGGGGCAAGTCAGTCCACTTATCCACCTCAGTCACCGGGACCACAAGGGTGTGGCCATAGGTGAGAGGCCGAATATCAAGAAAAGCGACCACACGGTCATCGCGGTAGACGAAACGGGCGGGAAGTTCTCCGGAAATGATTTTCGTGAAAATGCTGCTCATACCTTCAAGGCTAGACGAGATCGCTACGCGAATGTGGCGCCACACGAGACGGGGGGTTGAGTGTGTGTGCGGTCGCTACACTAAGAGCCATGCGCATCTTGGTTATCGGGTCGGGCGCCCGCGAACACGCCCTACTGCTGGCACTGAGTAAAGACGACTCCGTCACGGATCTGCACATCGCCCCTGGTGGCGATGGCATGACGGATCTGGCGGTGTGTCATCCCGAATGGGAGGGTGCCGCCATCGACGTGGAGGATGGCGCGCAGATCACCGCGCTCGCCACCGAGTTGCAGGCCGATCTCGTGGTGGTGGGGCCGGAGATCCCGCTGGTGGCCGGGGTGGGTGATGCCCTGCGCGAGGCGGGTATCGCCGTGTTCGGCCCCTCGAAGGAGGCGGCGATGATCGAGGGATCCAAGGCCTTCGCCAAGGATGTGATGAATGCCGCTGGGGTGGCCACGGCGACGGCCACCCGTATCGAGTCGAGCGAGGACATCGAGGCCGTGCTGGACGCGTACGGCCCGCAGTACGTGGTCAAAGACGATGGCTTGGCCGGCGGCAAGGGAGTTGTGGTCACCAGTGACCGCGCCGAGGCGGCGGCCCATGCCCGCTCGGTGCTCGACGCCGGCAATCCGGTGTTGGTGGAATCCTTCCTCGACGGCCCTGAAGTCTCACTCTTCTGCTTTGTCGATGGCGAGACCGTGGTGCCGCTGCTGCCGGCGCAGGACCACAAGCGCGCCTTCGATAATGATGAGGGCCCTAATACCGGCGGCATGGGCGCCTACGCCCCCTTGCCGTGGCTGCCGGAGGATGCCGTTCAGCGCATCGTCGATGAGGTGTGCGAGCCCGTAGCCCGCGAGATGGTGGCCCGCGGCTGCCCCTATTCGGGTCTGCTCTATGCGGGCCTGGCGTGGGGGAGTGCGGGGCCCGCCGTGGTGGAGTTCAATTGCCGCTTCGGCGATCCCGAAACCCAGGCCGTGCTGGCGCTGCTGACAACTCCGCTCGCCGAGGTGCTGGCCGCGACCGCGCAGGGGCGCCTGGCGGAGCTGCCGCCGCTTGAGTGGCATGAGGGAGCGGCCCTGACCGTGGTTCTTGCCGCCGCAGGCTATCCGGCCGCACCGCAGAAGGGCGATGTGATCCATGGCCTCGGCGCCGTGGATTATGAGGGGGATTCCTATGTACTGCACGCCGGCACGAAGCGTACGGAGGCGGGGGAGTTCGTGGCCAATGGCGGCCGCGTGCTCAACGCAGTGGCTCGGGGCACAGATGTGGAAGACGCCCGGGCTAAGGCTTATGAGCTGATCGAGTCCCTCGAGCTCGAGGGCGGTTTTTATCGCAGCGATATCGCCCTGAAGGCACAGCGCGGCGAGATCAGCATCTAGCGATGCGGGACCGGCAGGGCGCCCAGCGCCCTGCCACCCAAACGGGGGCCGTCTACCCCTTGTGATCCAACAAGCCCTTCATCTTAAGTGTGGAGTAGTGCACAATGGATCCATGAGCGAAAACAGTTTTGATCCCGAGACCTACTCCACGCTGGAGCAGATGCGCAGCGGAGAATGGTACTTGCCGAAGTCCAAGGAGCCCGCAGAGGCCCGTCGTGCCGCGGCCCGCACCCTGCGTGATTTCAACAGCACCACCGATGAGATTCGTCAGCAGGACCTGTTGCTCGGTCTGCTCGGCCACTTCGATACCGAGGACACCGAGGTGGAATCGCCGATCTATATCCAATACGGCGTGCACACCTCCATCGGCAAGGGCAGCCGTATCCAGGCCAATGTGACGATCCTCGATTCCGCCGAGGTGAAGATCGGGGAGCGCGTGAATATCTCCCCCGGTTGCCAGCTCTACACCGCCATGCCGCCGGTGCACGATGCGGAGATGCGCTCCTATGGCTGGAAAATAGCCAAGCCCATTACGGTCGAAGACGATGTGTGGATTGGTCCTGGCGTCACCGTGCTGCCGGGTGTGACCATTGGCCGCAAGTCTGTGATCGCTGCTGGTTCCGTGGTGGACCGCGATGTGCCGGCCCACTCCATCGCCTCCGGAAACCCCGTGCAGGTGACGAAGGGAGTTAACCCCGGCGCCAACGCTGAGCGGGATGAGCTTCCCGCGGGAATTCCCGTCGATCTGGGGGAGAGCGACGCCTAGCGGCGCAGCCACCCCGCAGGGCAGCGCAAAAAAGTTCACTGCCTCGCACTCTGTCGCACCCGCCCGTCGCCGAGATCAGTTCTCGGTGGCGGGCGGGTGTGCGTCGTGGTCTTGGGGCGTGCGCAGCGAAAAGTGTGTGAAACGGGTGTAAGAATGAACACGCCTGTGTAACTACCTATGAACCTAAGAGAGGCATATACTAGCGCTCCATGAAACGACCTGCGTTCCTCGTGGCGGGAGGATTCCTTATCCTCATCGCCATCGGTACCGCGCTACTGAGTCTGCCCGTGGCCCATGCGCCAGGGCAGAGCTACGACTTCATTACCTCTCTGTTCACCGCCACCTCGGCGGTGTGTCTGACCGGTTTGATTGTGGTGGATACCGCCAGCTACTTCTCCCACACCGGACAGGCCATCATCATGGTGCTGATCCAGCTGGGTGGTTTAGGCATTATGACCTTGACCGTGCTGGTGAGCTGGCTGGCCCTAGGCAAAGTGGGCCTTAAATCCAGCATCACCACCACCGCCGAAGGGCGAGTTTCGCACCTGGGTGATGTGAAAAAGGCGGTGCTCACTATCGTCGGTATCTCCTTGACCATGGAGCTTGTCACCGCGATCCTGCTCGCCGCACGTTTTGCCAAGGGCTATGGCTTCACTCCCGGCCAGGCCGTGTGGCAGGGCGGATTCCACGCCGTCTCCGCATTCAATAACGCCGGCTTTGCGCTGCATAGCGACTCGCTCATTCCCTATGCCAGTGATGCCCTGATCCTGCTGCCCGTGGCGGCGGCGATCATCATCGGCGGTCTGGGGTTCTATATTGTGGCCGCCCCCTCCCGGGCGATGAAATCCCTTTCTGGCTGGTTCACCGTCTGGGGCACCATCATCCTGCTCATCGTGGGCACCCTCGGTGCGCGCATGTTCGAAGACACTTCGTGGCTGCTGTCCTTCTTCCACTCGGCAACCACCCGTACCGCCGGCTTTAACGCCATCGACATGGAAACCATCCACCCCGGCTATATCGTTCTCACCGAGGTGCTCATGGCCATCGGCGGCGGCTCCGGCGGCACCGCCGGTGGTGTCCGCATCACCACGGTGGCCGTTCTACTCGTGGTGGTGCTGGCCGAGGTGCGTGGTCGCGAAGAGGTAGATATTCGCCGCAAGCGCATCCCCAATGCCACCGTGCGCCAGGCGCTGTCGGTGATCATGATGTCGCTGACCCTGCTCGTTGGCGCTACCCTTGGGGTGACCATGCTGGCGCCGGAGCTGGGCATGGAGAAGGTGACGTTCGAAGTCATTAGCGCATTCTCTACGACGGGACTATCCCTCGGCATCACGGATGCACTGCCGCCGGCGGCCCAGCTGATCCTAATTGGGTTGATGTTCGCGGGCAGGATCGGCCCCATTACCGTGGTGGCCGCGCTCGCCTCCCAAAAACGCAGCCATCTGTCCTATCCCAAAGAAAGGCCCTTCATTGGCTAAGCAAAGAGTTGTCATTCTCGGTCTGGGGCGCTTCGGCCTCGCTCTCGGCGAGGAGCTGGTTGCCTCCGGAGTGGACGTGGTGGGCGTGGACATTTCCGAACGCGCCCTCAAAGAGGCAGAAAAGCTCACCCATAGCGTGATCGCCGACGCCACCGATATCGAGGCCCTCAAACAGCTCGGTGTGCTCGATGCGGAACACGTGATCGTGGGCATCGGCGAGGACATGTCGGCCTCGCTGCTGACAGTGAATAACCTCAAGGAGCTCGGAGTCACGGGGGTGTGGGCCAAAGCGGATTCCAAGGCGCATGCCACGATCCTGCGCTCGATGGGCGTCAATAACCTCATTCGCCCCGGATTCTCCACCGGCAAGCGTTTGGCGCATGTGATCTCCGGCCACGCCGAGGACTATATCGAGTTCGATGTGGACTATGCGATGGTCAAGCTCGCCGCGCCGCGCTGGTTGCACGGGCACCAGGTCGCCGAAGCCGAACCGGACATTGTGGCCCTTAAGCGCTCCGGGCGTAGCTTCCGGCCCACCGTGCCGGACGATGTCATCGGCCCCGATGACATTCTCATTGCCGCCGGCCCGGTGAAAACCCTCGAGCGTTTCTGCGAGCGGCGCCGCTAGTCGCCTGCCCACTCGTGGGGCGGCAGGAGAGCGTCGATAAGCGAATGCCCGCGCCTTGAGAGCGTGGCGTGCGATAATAGCCACTATGTCGACACCACGCATCTCTAATGTCCTTGCTTCCCGCTATGCCTCGCCTGCACTGGCGCAGATTTGGAGCCCCGAGTACAAGATCATCACGGAACGCCGCCTGTGGATCGCCGTGATGCGCGCCCAAGCCGAGCTGGGAGTGGACATCCCCGCCGAGGCCATCACCGCCTATGAAGAGGTAGTGGAACAGATCGACCTGGATTCGATCGCCGCTCGCGAGCGGATCACCCGCCACGATGTGAAGGCCCGCATCGAGGAGTTCAATGCCCTCGCCGGCTATGAGCACATCCATAAGGGCATGACCAGCCGCGATCTCACCGAGAATGTCGAGCAGCTGCAGCTGCACTCCTCGCTTGAGCTCATTCGCAATAAATCCGTGGCCGTGCTCAGCCGCGTGGCCCGCCTCGCCGCGGAGAACAAGGCGCTGGTGATGGCTGGTCGTTCCCACAATGTGGCTGCCCAGGCCACCACCTTGGGCAAGCGTTTCGCCTCCGCCGCAGACGAGATGCTCGTGGCGGTGCAGCGCATCGAACACCAGCTGGAGAATTATCCGCTGCGCGGCATCAAGGGCCCGATGGGCACCGCCCAGGACATGCTGGATCTCATGGGCGGCGATCCCATGAAGCTGGCCGCTCTCGAGCGCAGCATCGCCGATCACCTCGGCTTCAGCCGCACCTTCGATTCCGTCGGCCAGGTCTATCCCCGCTCCCTCGATTTCGAGGTGCTCTCCGCTCTGGTGCAGCTGGGCGCCGGCCCCTCCTCGCTGGCCACCACGATCCGTCTTATGGCGGGCAATGAGGTAGTCACCGAAGGCTTCAAGGAAGGCCAGGTGGGCTCCTCGGCGATGCCGCACAAGATGAACGCTCGCTCCTGTGAGCGTGTCTGCGGCCTGCAGGTGGTGCTGCGCGGCTATCTCACCATGGTGGCCGATCTCGCCGGCCAGCAGTGGAACGAAGGCGATGTGTTCTGCTCGGTGGTTCGCCGCGTCGCCCTGCCCGATGCGTTCTTCGCCATCGACGGCATGTTTGAAACCTTCCTCACTGTCCTCGACGAGTTCGGGGTGTTCCCCGCCATGATCGAGCGCGAGCTGGATCGCTACCTGCCCTTCCTTGCCACCACCCGCATTCTCATGGCCGCCGTGCGCGCTGGGGTGGGCCGCGAACAGGCCCACGAGGTGATTAAGGAAAACGCCGTGGCGGTGGCGCTGAATATGCGCGAAAATGGCGCCGAGCAGGATCTGATCGAGCGCCTGGCCGCCGATGAGCGCCTTCCTTTGGGCGAAGAGGAGCTCAACGCCGCCCTGGCTGATCGTCACGCCTTCATTGGTGAGGCCGAATCGCAGGTGGAGCGGGTGCTCAACCACGTCCAAGAGCTGGCCAATCAGTACCCGGAGGCAGTGAACTACACCCCAGGAGAAATCGTCTAATACCCCGCCTTGCCTGCGGGGCAGAACAAACCTGAGCATAAGGTGTGCACCCGTGGGGTGAGAGGTCTACACTGCTTAATCATGCGTCCAGAACTTTCATCGTATGACCACGTCTCCGCAGGCAAGGTCCGTGAGATCTACGAGGTCGATGAGGAGACTCTGCTCATGGTGGTCTCCGATCGCATCTCGGCTTTCGACTACATCTTGGACACCGAAATCCCGGACAAGGGGCGCGTGCTCACCGCCATGAGTATGCACTTCTTCGACATTCTCGATGTACCCAATCACCTCGCCGGCCCCATTGACGATGAGCGAATCCCGGAGGAGGTGCTCGGCCGCGCCGTTCTGTGCAAGAAGCTGAAGATGCTGCCTTTCGAGTGCGTGGCCCGCGGTTATCTCACCGGCTCGGGTTTTGCCGAGTATCAGGAGCACGGCACCGTCTGCGGTATCGAGCTTCCCGACGGCCTGCGTGAGGCCTCTAAGCTGCCGGAGCCGATCTTCACCCCTGCCACGAAGGCGGAATTGGGCGATCACGATGAGAACGTCTCCTTCGAGCGAGTCGTGGAGAAGCTCGGCGAGAAGCGCGCCGATCAACTGCGCAAGGCCACTCTCTCCATCTACCGCACCGCTGCGGCCCTCGCCGAGGAGCGCGGGCTGATTCTGGCGGACACCAAGCTGGAATTCGGCGTGGACGAAAACGGCACCCTCGTGCTTGCCGATGAGGTGCTCACCCCCGATTCCTCCCGCTATTGGCCGAAGGACGGGTACAAGGAGGGCGCGGTTCAGCCCAGCTTCGATAAGCAGTACGTGCGCAACTGGCTCACCGGCCCGAAGTCGGGGTGGAAGAAGTCGGATCACACCCCGCCGCCGGCCCTGCCCGGCTCCGTGGTGGAGGCCACCCGGGAGCGCTATATCGACGCCTATGAGCGGGTATCGGGCAAGAAGTTTTCCGAGTGGATTGGCACCTGCGTATAGCAGCCGCCCCATCCCCTCCACGGTCGAGGTAGACTGCATAGCCTATCCTCAGTAGTTTGTAGCAAAGCCGAGAGTGTTCTACGCTCTCGGCTTTTGTGTTCTCGCAGTTCAGCAGGCGGTGTGATGGAAGAGTTACCTACCACACCTAGCCAACTTAGCTAAGCCTATGTTAGCATTCACAAGTTCTATCAAATGGAACGCAGCGTTGCTGAGTTTATCTTTGCTGAGCGTGGCTTTTAGGTGTCAACGCAGGGCGGGGAGTGCCCGCGTGATGGCGTGGGTGTGAAGGGCGCTGCGTTCACACAAGTACCTGCAGGAGGAACTTCATGAGACGTGTGCGTAGTGTGGCACTCGGTCTAATCGCCACCGCTAGCCTCGCGCTGAGCGCCTGCGCCGGAGGAAACGGCGCCGACTCGGAGGCAGAGAAGGAAAGCACCACCCCAGAGGACACGGCGGTGACTGTCACCGACGTGAAGGGCCGGACCGTCACCTTCGACGAGCAGCCGGAGCGGGTGATCCTCGGCGAGGGCCGTGCCCTCTTCGCCACCTCGATTTTGAATAATGAGGACCCAATCGACCACGTGGTGGCGATCGGTAGCGACCTGACCAAGGGCGCTCCCTCCTTTAAGAAGCGCCTCGAGGAGTCCGTGCCCGAGGTCAACGAGTTGCCCGAGATCGGCAATATGGCCAAGGGCGATGTCACCGTGGAGAATCTGCTCTCCTTCGAGCCGGACGCGCTGGTGATGACCGCTGACCACTATGATGCGGTCTCCACCACCGGCATGTTGGACAAGCTCGATCAGGCCGGCATCAAATACATTGTTACTGACTTCCGCCAGCACCCGCTGGAGAACACCACCAAGTCCGTGACCGCATTGGGTGAGCTCTTCGACCACGAGGACGCGGCCGAGAAGTTCAACAAGGACTGGCAGGACACCATCGACCGCCTCGAGGAGAGGACCAAGGACCTCCCTGATGAGGATCGTCCCACCACCCTGCTGTGGCGCGCCGCTGGTCTGAAGGACTGCTGCGCCACCGTGTCCAAGTCCAACTTGGGCGAGTTCATCAACGTCGCCGGCGGCAAGAACCTCGGCGATGAGATTCTCGACACCGAGTCCGGCGATATCACCGCAGAAAAGGTGATCGCTGAGGCACCGGAGGCGATCATCGCTACCGGCGGTTCTTGGGGTGCCGACGTCACCGGTTCCAAGGATGATGCCACCAAGCAGGCTATCCCGCACGTGGAGCTCGGCTATTTCGCCACGGAGGAAAAGGCTCAGGAGACCCTCGCTGGTCTGCTCGCCACCAATGGCTTCGACCAGCTGGAGGCCCCGAAGCAGGGACACCTCTACGGCGTGTGGCACCAGTTCTATGATTCGCCGATGAACTTCCTCGCCCTGGAGCAGTTCGCCGCATGGCTGCACCCAGAGCTCTTCAAGGATGAGGACGTAGCGGCCCACTGGAAGCAGGCCCACGAGGACTACCTGCCCTTCGAGGCATCGGGCGTGTTCTTCGTCAAGCACAACAAGTAGGCACCTACCCACTTTTCGCGGCGCAGTCGGCTCACGGCTGCGCCGCCGTGTACTCAGGGACATTATTCATGACCTCACGCGTGCAAGATTCCAGCACGACATCACCCACGAACACCGCCGCCGACGCAGAGAATAAGAATGCGTCCGCCCGCCCCACCACTTTTGCCAGCACGGAGGTAACGGCGCAGCTGGTGCGGCAGCACCGCGCCACCACCGTCAAGCGCTGGCTGATTATCGCCCTTCTCGTGGCCGTGGCCATCATCGGCTTTATCGCCGCCACCGTGGTCGGGCCCACTAACTTGGGCGCGCGCGGCGTGGTGCTCGGCCTCATTAACCCCGGCTCGCTGAATAGCCAGGACCACACGGTGCTCTATAGCCTGCGCCTGCCGATGTCGGTGATGGCGCTGCTGGTCGGCATCGTGCTCTCGGTGGCCGGTGCGCAAATGCAAACCATTCTGGGCAATCCGCTGGCCGAGCCCTTTACCCTTGGTATCTCCGCCGCCGCGGCCTTCGGCGGTGCCGCCACCATCGTGCTGGGCTGGGTGATCATCGATCAACCCCAGTTCAACCTCGCCATGGTGGCGTGGGTGTCGGCGATGATCGCCACCTTCGTGATCGTCGGCGCCTCTATCTGGCGCGGCGCCAGCGCCGAAACCATGATCCTGCTCGGCATCGGCCTCGTCTTCCTCTTCCAGGCCCTGCTGGCGCTCATCCAATACCGCGCCTCCACCGAGGCCCTGCAGCAGATCGTCTTCTGGTCCATGGGCTCAATGACCCGCGCCACGTGGGCCGGCAACCTAGTGCTCGCCATTGTGGTGGCCATCAGCATCCCCATCTTCGTTCTGCTGTCCTGGCGACTAACCGCATTAAAGCTTGGCGACGCCCGCGCCCAGGCCATGGGCGTGAACGTCCAACGCCTCCGCGTGGGTGTGCTGGTGCTGTGCTCCCTCATGGCCGCCACCGCTGTGGCCTTCTCCGGAATCATCGGCTTCGTCGGCCTAGTGGGCCCGCACATCGCCCGCATGCTCGTGGGCGAGGACCAGCGCTACTTCATCCCCGCCTCCGCCGCCGCAGGGGCGGTGATGCTCTCGGTATCGCACGCGGTGAGCATGCTCATCATCCCCGGTGTGGCCGTGCCCATCGGCATCATCACCGCCCTGGTGGGCGTGCCCTTCTTCATCACCCTCATCGTGACCAAGAGGAGGAACCTGTGGTGACCACCCTGAACCTCAACCACGTATCGGTGCGCTATGGCCGCAGCGTGATCGTGCCCGGTTTCGATTGCGAGCCGCTGCACGCTGGAGAGCTCACCGCCCTGCTCGGCCCCAATGCCGCCGGTAAGTCCACACTGCTCAAAGCGATTTCCGGGGTGAATAAACACCGCGGAAGCGTGGTGCTCGATACGGGTGCGGAACGCTTCCAGGGCGCCAGCCTGCGCCGGCACGTGGGCTATGTGCCCCAGGATTTGCCCAGCACCGCGGCGCTTCACGCCTTCGAGACGGTGCTCATCGCGGCGCGCCGGGCGAGCACCACCACCGGCAAGCCGGAGGAAGCGGCCGCCGCCACCATGGAGCGGCTGGGTATCGCGGATCTGGCGCACAGCTATCTCGGCGAGCTCTCCGGCGGCCAGCGGCAGCTGGTGGCCGTGGCCCAAGCCCTGGTGACCTGCCCAGATGTGTTGGTGCTCGATGAGCCCACGAGTGCCCTTGATCTGCACCGACAGCTCTTTTTGCTGGATCTCGTGCGGGAGTGGGTGCGCGAGCACAACGCCATCGGCCTGCTGGCGATTCACGATATTAACCTTGCTGCCCGCTATTCGGACCGCCTAGTCGTGATGCAACAAGGCGAGCTGCACGCCGATGGTGCCCCCGATGCGGTGCTTACCCCAGAACTCATCCAGAACGTCTACGGGGTGCATGCCGAGGTATTCGAGCGTGGCGGGATGCGGATGGTGCAACCGCTACACGCGCTCGAGCACGAGGAACTGGCGCCGCATATATTGTCGGTGACATCACGACCGAAGGAAGGACAGTCATGGGAATCACCGAAATTTTGCTCATAGCCCTATCTCTGCTTCCGTTCATCGCGGTGCTCTACGGGCTCTACTGGATGGCCACGAAGCTCAACTCGATTGAGAAGAAGCTCGACGAGAATCTCTCCCGGCGCTAAACAGCACTAAACGGCGCTAAACAGCGCCCCGCCGGCTCGCTAGCGTGCGGACTGGGCGGGGCGGGGGCAGCAGAGAGGCGTCGATAAGCGTGGGCAGTCACCGGCGGGGAAGGGGACTGGACCTCATTTGTAGAATGTGGGGTTATGACCGTACAGCCCCCTGTCGCTGACATCCGACCGATCACCCGCACCCACCATGGCCGCAGCTTTGTGGACAACTATGAATGGATGCGGGAGAAAACCGCCCCCGAGACGATCGAGTATCTCAACGCGGAAAACGCCTATACCGAGCAGGAAACCGCGCACCTAGCACCGCTGCGCGAGGCAATTTTCTCCGAGATCTCCTCCCGCATCAAGCAAACCGACATGTCCGTGCCCTCGCGCACGGAGAAGTACTGGTATTTCGGCCGCACCGAAGAAGGCAAGTCCTATGGGCGCTCCTGCCGCATCCCCGTGGAGGACGACTCCTGGACTCCGCCGGAGATCCACCCGGACAGCCCGCATCCGCGCGAGGAAGTAGTGCTGGATATGGACGCCCTCGCCGAGGGCCATGACTTCTTCTCCCTCGGGGCGATGGTCGCCACCCGATCCGGGCGCTATGTGGCCTATTCCACCGATACCAGCGGCGATGAGCGCTTCGAGCTCGTGATCAAGGACCTCAGCACGGGCGAGCTGCTCCCGGATCGTATCGCCGACACCTTCTACGGGGCGTTGTTCTCCGAGGATGAGCGCTATATTTTCTACACCCGCGTCGATGAGGCCTGGCGCCCCGACTCGGTGTGGCGTCACGAGATCGGCACCGACGCCGCCGCGGATGTGCGCATCTTCCACGAGCCGGACGAGAAGTTCTGGGTGAGCATCGGGAAAACGCGCTCCAATAAGTATCTGGTGATCGACGATTCCTCCAAGCTCACCTCCGAGCAGTGGGTGTGCCCGATGTCTGATCCCACCGGCGAGTTCACATGCCTCATGCCCCGCACCCCCGGCGTCGAGTACGGGGTGGATCACGCCGTGGTGGGCGGCGAGGACCGCTGGCTGGTGCTGCACAACGCCACCGGCCCCAATTTCGCACTGGGCTGGGCCCCCGTGGGCGAGCTGACCACGGTGGAGGACCTCCACGAGCTGCTGCCACACCGCGAGGACGTGCGCCTCGAGGGTGTGGACTGCTTCGCTGAGCAGCTGGTTCTCAGCTACCGCAGCGCGGGGCTGGCGCGGCTGGCCATTATGGACCTATACGGTGCCGACTTTGGGAATTTCGAGCCGATCGAGTTCGATGAGGAGCTCTATTCCGCTGGGTTCGGCTCCAATGCGCTGTGGCACGCCCCGGTGCTGCGCATGGGCTATAGCTCCTACACCACGCCCACCCAGGTGCTGGACTATGTGGTGGCCACCGGCGAGCGCATCGTGCGCAAGGAGCAGGAGGTGCTCGGCGGCTATGAGCGCGATGACTACACCGCCACGCGGGAATGGGCCACCGCCAGCGATGGTTCGCGCATCCCGATCTCGCTGATTCGTCGTGCCGATCTGGACCTCTCCCAGCCCCATCCGACCATGCTCTACGGCTATGGCTCCTATGAGATGTCGAATGAGCCGGGCTTTTCTGTCTCCGCGCTATCGCTGATGGATCGAGGCATGGTGATCGCCATCGCCCATATTCGCGGCGGCGGCGAGATGGGCCGTGCCTGGTATGACGAGGGCAAGATGCTGAAGAAGATGAATACCTTCACCGACTTCATTGCCTGCGCCGACTACCTGCTGGATTCCGGCATGACCACCTCGCAGCAGCTGGTGGCCCAGGGCGGCTCCGCGGGCGGGCTACTCATGGGCGCGGTGGCCAACCTCGCCCCCGAGAAGTTCGCCGCGATCCAGGCGATTGTGCCCTTCGTGGATCCGCTGACCTCCATTCTCATGCCGGAGTTGCCGCTCACCGTGACCGAGTGGGAGGAGTGGGGCGATCCTTTGCACGATGCGAAGGTCTATGACTACATCGCCACCTACGCTCCCTACGAGAATGTGTGCGCCCAGAACTATCCCAATATCATGGCGATCACCTCGCTCAATGACACCCGCGTGCTCTACGTGGAGCCGGCGAAGTGGATTGCGAAGCTGCGCGCTACCGCGACCGGCGGTCAGTTCCTGCTCAAGACCGAGATGGTTGCTGGTCATGGCGGTGTCTCCGGCCGCTACGACAAGTGGAAGCAGACCGCCTTCGAATACGCCTGGGTGCTCGATCAGGCGGGGGCGGCCTAGCATGGAGCTTTTCGACGCCATCTCCCGGCGCCGCGATGTGCGGGCCGAATACACCGGCGAGCGTATCGACGCCGACTCGCTTCGCCGTATTCTCCGCGCCGGCCATGCGGCCCCCTCGGTGGGTAACTCCCAGCCCTGGGACTTTGTGGTGGTGCAGGATACGGCCCGTCTCGAGGCCTTTGCCGCGCACGTGGCCGAGCGCCGCCGCGCCTTCGCGGACTCGCTGCCGGCAGAGCGCAAAGAGGTATTCAATCCCATCAAGATCGAGGGGATTCGCGAGTCCGGCACTGGGATTGTGGTGACCTATGATCCGGAGCGGGGTGGGCCGCATATTTTGGGCCGCCACACCATCGATGAGACCGGGTTGATGAGCGTCACCCTCGCCATTGAGAACATGTGGCTCGCTGCGACCGCGCTGGGGCTGGGTATGGGCTGGGTGAGCTTCTATGAGGAGGACTTTCTGGCCGACTTCGTGGGCTGCACGGGCCGCCAGCGCCCCGTGGCCTGGCTGTGCGTGGGGCCGGTGAGCCACCTCGAGGAGGTGCCGGATTTGGTGCGCTTCGGCTGGAACCACGCTCGCAGCCTCGACGACGCCGTCCACCAAGAGCGCCTGCCCTAGCGGCCTGAACCTAGGGCTGCTCGCGCTGCGGGCGCGGCGCTGGGGTGCGATAATCGCGCTATGCATCCCACGCTGCTGGTTTCACTCACCTCGGTTTTCGCTAGCACCATCGACGATGCGGCCGCGTTTGTGGAGCGGTGTCAGTGCCGAGATCTGCCGGTGTCCATTCTGGTGGCGCCGCGGATCGAGGAGTGGCGGCTGAAGCGCGATCGCGCCACCCAAGAGTGGCTGCGCGACTGCACTGAGCAGGGCCATGCCCTCGTGCTCAACGGATTCGATGCCTCGGTGCAGGGCCGCCGCACCGAGTTCGCCACGCTGCCTGCCCACGAGGCGCGGCTGCGGCTCCGTGGGGCGCTGCGGCTGATGGACGATGTCGGTTTCGAGCTCGACCTCTTTGCCCCGCCGCGCTGGCGCATGTCCACCGGCACCCTGCAGGTGCTGCCTGAACTGGGGTTTCGCGGTGGTGCCTCCACCAAAGGTATCTACGATTTTCAAACCGGTGACTTCGTGCGCACCCGCAATCTTTCCGTGGGTGAAGGCTATGGCAGTGTCTCCTGGTGGCGCAGCAGCATCGCCAAAGCCGCCCGCCGCGGCGCCGCCCGCGGCAATACAGTCCGACTGTCTATCTCCGCCCGCTCGCTGGCGAAACCGGGGGCGGAACGCGACTTTTTCCACGCCATCGACGCCGCCACCGGCTATGGTGCTGAGCCGCACACCTATCGCAGTATCCTCGATCGTTCCTGTGCGTAGGCTGGGAGCATGAGCACTTTTTATGACATTCCCGTGACCACTATCGATGGCAAAAAGACCACCATGGGCACCTGGGCTGGCCATGCCCTACTGATTGTGAACACCGCCTCCGAGTGCGGGCTCACCGAACAATACGAGGAGCTGCAGGAGCTCTTCGAGGAGTACATGATGCGTGGCTTCTATGTGATCGGCATGCCCTGCAATCAATTTGGCGAGCAAGAGCCGGGCAGTGATGCCGAGATCGCCGAGTTCGTGCGCCAGGACTTCGGAGTGGAGTTTCCGATGCTCGCTAAGGCCGATGTGAACGGTGAGGGAGCGCATCCGCTCTTTGCACACCTGAAGGAAAAGACCGGGGGAGAGGAGATCTCTTGGAACTTCGAGAAGTTCCTTGTGGATGACTCCGGCGAAGTCAGCGGCCGTTTCGGGCCCAAAACCGAACCCTATGACGACGATCTCATTGTGGCACTCGAAGAGATCCTTCCCATATAGATGTAGGTCTTTTCTACCAGCGGATTTGCAATAACGGCCCCTTAGTGAAAAGATAAGGTCGAAGAGAGTTTCCCACCGGGAAACTGATTGTTCCCAACTGGAGGCAATCCCCCAAGGATCTGTTTGAAAGAAAGGCGTGTTTTAAGATGACTCACGTACACGAGAACCACGATCACGAGCACGGCGAGGACTGCGGACACACCGCCTTCACTCACGGCGATCACACCGACTACGCCCACGACGGCCACATTCATCGCAAGGTCGATGGCCAGTGGGTCGAGTGCGAGCAGGATGCTCACACCGTCCACGAGGGGCACGACCACGAGCACGGCGAAGGCTGTGGCCACGAGGCCGTAAAGCACGGCGATCACGTGGACTACATCCACGATGGTCACCGCCACGCCAAGCACGGCGATCACTGGGACGATCACTAAACATCGTTCCGACGAGGGGCCTCAGAACCCCGCGTTGAACCGCTAGTTTACGTACACGCTTTCACCGGCACCTACCACGGGTAGGGGCCGGTTTTTGCTGTATATGTCCAGCTCATGCCTGGTGTTGTTCCGCCTATCGGAAAAGAGCCACGGTGGTGAGCGTCGCCTCGTTATGTTGTTAGTTACACAGTGACCTACAGCACATATCCAGTGTTTGTTGAGTTGCATCTCAGCCCATAACAACAGTCATTCGATTCCATCGCTTCCGCGTGAGGAGACAGGTCCCGCGCACCGCAGCGGAGTCAATAGACAACGAGGAGGCAACCAGTAATGGTTGATATGACGAAATTGATCGACCCCGTCGGGGGATATGTCTCTGGAAAGATCTTTGCCGACGATGAGATCTACTCCCAAGAACTCGAACAGGTATGGAAGCGCACGTGGGTGTTCCTCGCCCACGAGACAATGCTGCCCAAGAAGGGCAGCTATATTCAGACCTATATCGGCGAAGATCCGGTGGTCGTCGTCCGGCAAAAAGACGGTAGCGTGCGCGCGTTCATGAACCAGTGCCGCCACCGCGGCATGCGGATCTGCCGCGCTGATCGGGGACAGGCCAAGAGTTTTATGTGTTCCTTCCATGGTTGGGCCTATGGACTGGATGGCACGCTCGTGAGCATCCCGCATGAGAAAACCGCCTACCCGCAGGGAATTGATAAAACCAAGCTCAGTGCGGTGTCCGTGCCGCGTATCGAGAATTACAAAGGCTTCATCTTCGGTTCGTGGGATGAGACGATCCCGCCCTTGGAAGAGTATTTGGGCAACGCCAAGTACTACTTGGATGGCTACATCGACCGCTACGCGGGCGGCATGGAAGCTATAGCCGTGCATAAGTGGGTGCTGCCGGCGAACTGGAAGTTTAATGTGGAACAGCCGACCAGCGATATGCAGCACTCCGAGATTTCCCACGTCTCCGCAGTGGAGGCATTGGCGAGCGGTTCAGACACCTTCGACCGCAAGAAAGGCCGTGAGAAGATCCCCACCGGCCGTCAGTTCTTCAGTCCATTTGGTCACGGCGGCGCGTGGTTTGGCCGTCGCGGACAAGAGATCCCCAACACCACTCCCAGCCTGATCGAATGGGAAAACAGCGTGCGCTCCTCCATTGAAGAACGCTTAGGCGAGTTCCGAGAGGTACGAGGGCATATGAATGTCTTCCCTAACTTCATGCTGCTGGGCAACTACACCTTCCGTGTTACCCATCCGCGTGGGCCGCATGAGATGGAGATTTGGTCTTGGGCTTTCGTGCCGAAGGACGCCCCCGAGGAAATAAAGGAAGCCATCCGCATGGACGTGATGCGGACCTTCTCCCCAGGCGGAATGTTCGAGCAGGACGACGCCGAAAACTGGGAGGAGATGCAGCGCATCCTCCGTGGGGCCAAAGCCCGCGAGACCGGCTTCACCTACAACATGCGTGGGGTGGATGTCAGCGAAGACGAGGATGGCTACCCCGGTGGATCCACCGCTCACGTCTACTCCGATAACGCCGCGTTGAACATGTACGGCTTCTACCGCGACATGATGAACGGCCACAGCTGGGAAGAACTGGTCGAGATGCGCTCCGGCACGCCGGAAGTGGCCGAGGCCGACTTCAGCGCCGTCATGCCGGATGACGCAGACAGCAAAAACATCTCCGCCGAAATCGATATCGACGCCGAAAACGCAAAGGCTGCCCGTATCGAAGCCGCTGCCGACACGGCCGCCGCGGTCAGCAGCTAGCGCGGCCACAGCCACCCGCAACATTAACGAGGAGCACCCATGGCCACCGCATCTCAGCCAAGTTACATCGCTAATCGCCGCCCACTTGTGGATGCAGATACCGAACGACGTCTGCAACGATTCCTCTTCGACGAGGCAGAACTCATTGACAACATGGAGTGGGATGATTGGCTCACCTGCCTACACCCAGAGATCTGCTATTGGGCACCGGTTCGCGAAAACCGCGTGTACCGCGAGCGCAAGCACGAGTTCTACCCCAAGGGGACCTCGGTGTACTTCGAGGAAAACTGGGAATTTCTTCGCCAGCGTGTCTTTCGGCTCCAGACCCAGACCGCGTGGGCGGAAGAGCCCGCCTCCCGCTCACGTCACCTCATCACCAATATTCGCGTAGACGCCCGTGAGGATGGCGATTACGACGTGCGCTCGAATTTCTTCATCTACCGCAGCCGCGGCGAGCGTTCTCAAGATCACATCGCTGGTGAACGTCGCGACATCATTCGCCGCGATGACTCCGCACCCTTCGATTTTCTCATTCTCGAGCGCGAGATCCGCTTCGATATGGCCACCATCTTGGTCAAAAACCTCAGCCTGTTCTATTAACCCTGCCCGAGAAAGGACTCGGTACTCGCCCATGAACACCACTATTTTGAATCGCATTGGCGTTGTGGTCTATGACCTCGATGCCGCGGTCCGCTCCTACGAGAAGATCTACGGCATCACCTCCTGGGAACGCGGCACCCACGCCCCCGAAGACGGCATCAGCTATGGCCGCCACAACACCGAAACCCCCGGTCGTTGGGCCTCAGCGGTGGGATCGAATGAGAACCTCACCTTTGAGCTCATTCAACCGTTGAGCGGTGAATCTCCCTTTAATGAGCATCTCCGAACCAAACGTGAGGGCATCTGCTTCATCCAGGTAGCTGTTCCTGAACTCGCCAACGATGCCGCTATCACGCACCACTTCGCCGAGCTAGGTATTCGACAGGCCTACTCCGCTACGGTGGACGGCACCCAGCGCCGCTTCTATGACACCCGCACCGAACTGGGTGGATTTATGGTGGAGATGGTATCGGAACAGCGCCCCATGGGCGGCGGTGCGAGTGCGGACGCGCTCCTTCCGACCGAAGGCATCTATCACTTCGGTGTGCTGGTCCACGATGTGATGGCCACTCTCGAACACTATCGCGCTATCTTCGGCATTCAGCGCTATGAGATGAAGACATGGGAAACTGGCGCCGGGCGGCTGGATCGCTCGCAATATCGTGGCGAACCGGTGGACCACGGCTACTTCACCGCGCAAGGCACATGCTCGAACTTCGCCTTCGAGATCATCGAGTGTAACCACGGTCCCAGTCACTACAACCGCGAATTTTTCGATATTCGCGGCCCGGGCATCCACCACGTATTTACGACTATGACCACCGACTCCGCGGAATGGGACCGCATTATTCACACCGCTGCTGCAGCCGGCTACGAGCTGTGTATGGGCTCCCCATTGCGAGGCAATGCCGCCGAGTTCGGCTATCTCGACACCTTCGATGATCTAGGTGGCTACCTGGTGGAAATCGTGGTGCGACGCCGTACCCCTGATCCTGCGTATGCATCTCCTGACTGGGTGATCGACTACTCCACTCAGTTGGAAAAGGAGTGCTGAAGCGATGCTACGGGTACTTCATGACATCGCCGAGCCCGCTGCCCACGGCATCGATCCCGAGGCGCTGCGTACCGATATCGCCCACCTGCGTGAGCAGCTTCCCAGCGCCGAGCTTTACCGCAGTCTCGTTCCCGGGGAGCCTGCCCTTGCAGTGAGTATCTTGGTCGCGGATGAAACCAGTTGGAGTGCGGTAGTGCGCGCACGTGAGAGCTATCCAACCTATCACCAGCTACTGCGTGCAGTCGGCGCCGAGATCTACGCAGCGGAGTCCTTCGCGATCCAGAACGGCCAATGGGTCAGCGAGGAGACACTGACAGAGAACTCTGATTCGGTGATTTTCTGGCCAGGTGACGCCCCAGTCCGTATCGCTATTCACAACGCCGTGGAGGACAATCCCGAGATGCGCGCACTCACAGCGGCCGAGATCGCCGATACTCGCCGCGAACCCGGCTGCGAGAGCTATTGCTGGTACGAGAACGTGGAGCTGAAGAATCACCTATTGCTGCTGGAGCTATGGAGCGATCAACAGATCTATGACTTGCACTGGTTCGGCCGGATGGACACCGGAGATTATCGCGGCGACTCTGGCCGCCAGCCCAGCGAGATGTATCGCGGCCAGCCCAGTCGCGAGTTCTATCGCTATCACCACTTCGACTACCACTACGGCCGACTACTGCCGCGCCGGGCAGCGCACAACTCCCACACCGTGCGCTGGTCTGCCCGTTAAACCCCAAGACGAAACACAGTGGTGGGAACGTTCGTCCCACCACTTTTCATCCCCCACCGTATTGTCGCGCCGTTCCTGCCGACAACAAATCATGCAGGAACGGCGCGTTATTCATACCTTGGAGAAAAATAATGTCTACTCCCGATTCGGCTGTGCTCCGCAGTACGGCAGATAAGCGTCGCGCGCTCATCTCCTCCTTCCTCGGCAGCACCGTGGAATACTACGACTTCCTGCTGTACGCAGCTGCCGCGGGACTGGTGTTCCCGCAGCTGTTCTTTTCCACGCTCTCGCCGGCAATGGGCACGACCCTGTCTTTTGTCATTCTGCTCACCGGCTATATCTCTCGCCCCCTCGGTTCCATGGCCTTCGGGCATTTCGGTGATAAGTACGGCCGGAAGAACGTCCTGGTGATCACTCTGCTCACCATGGGGTTGGTGTCGGTCGCCATTGGGTTGATGCCCAGTGCGGACGACGTGGGCATCATCGCACCCATTGTTCTGGTGGTGTTGCGTGTGGTCCAAGGTGTCGCGGTCGGCGGCGAATGGGCCGGCGCCACCCTCATGGCTATGGAGCATTCGGAGGACGGTAAACGCGGTTTCGCGGCCTCGATTGCTATCGCCGGCGGGCCAGCCGGAGCTGTGCTGTCCACCTTCGTGTTGGCGATCTTCTCCTCTATATCGGGCGACCACTTCGCCGATGCCTCCCAGTACTTTGTCACCGACTGGGGCTGGCGAGTGCCGTTCCTCTTCTCCGCCGCGATCGTGGTGGTCGGGCTCTACCTGCGCTCTCAGGTGAAGGAATCCCCCGATTTCGAGGCCGCCCGCTCTCGCGGCGATGTGCACACGGGTGCCCCGCTACTAAAGATCCTCAGCTCCTCCCACAAAGAGCTGCTGCTCGGCACTCTTGCTGCCTCGGGTGGACTGTTCATCCAAGGCCTGCAGGCCGCCTACCTCGTGCCCTATCTGGTGGCTTCCACCGCGGACAACCCGCATCCGATCACGCGCGAAGATGGCCTGATGATGGTCACCCTCGGCTCCATCATCGCCATTTTTGCCATGCCCTTTGCCGCGCATCTCAGTGACCTTTTCGGCCGCCGGCGCGTCATGCTGGCCGGTGGTGGCTTCACCATTGTTGGGCTGTGGATCACGCTCACGTTATTAGATAGCGGCGACCCCGTACTGGTCTGGCCTGCACTCATCGCCCTGGTGGGTGTGGTACAGCCCTCCCAATACGGTGCGATTGGAGCCTTTATCTCGGAGAAATTCCCGCCAGAGCAGCGCTATACCGGCTCCGGTTTGGCGTTCCAGCTCGGCGCTATTCTGGGCGCTGGGCTGGCCCCGCTGGTGGCTACCCGCCTGACCCAACTCGATCAGGGCCTCGTGCCGGTAGCCATCTATGCCACGGTGATGATGGTAATCTCGACTACCGCGATCGCGTTCTCACGTACGCCTACTCATACGGCAGAGGTAGTAATCGATAGTCCACCACAATCCAACCCGCAGCTCAGTCGACACGGCTAAACCTCCTGCGTGAGAGCACGCACCAAGGCCGAGGTGGCCTGCTTATTCCCACTCGGCGAGCGGCGGGGTGTAGAGCTCCGCGAGGCAGTCGTCGCTTTCGAAAACCACCAGCAGTCGCTCGTCGACTCGGAGGGCGTCGCTATAGCCGAAACTGCCGGTGGTGAGCGGGATGGTGCTGCCATCAATCATGTTGCTCAGCACGCCGGCACGGCGCTGCTGGTTATCGCGAGGGTGCAATAGCCACGGTCCGAGCTGGGTGCCATTGCAGCCGGGATCCTCCAGCTCGCGCACCTGCACTGGGCTAAAGTGCAGGCCATCCTCGCTTGTTGCCCAACAGCGTCGTCCCGCGCCACGCCCCTCGAAGCCCTGTACGCGGGCGTTGAGCACAATGCGCCCCCGATATATCGACAAGCTGGTTTCGTCCAGATTGAGCTCAGGATGGGCAATCGGCTCGGAACAGACACGAACATCGGTGCCGACCACGTGCGCGATGCGGATATGGGTGCGTTCGCCCTGCCGCACCACATAGGGCACCAGTGCTGCGCCCTCCCACGTGATAGTGGAACCCGAGGTGGCGAATAGAGCATCGGCCTCCCAGTGCACATAGAGCTCGTCGAGTCTGCGGTGGACCAGTTTTTCGGGAGAGGGGCCGCTGGCCACCCACGGCTCGAGGCGCGGGCCGTGCCGAGTCGAAGAGATGTAGGACACGGGGCCGCTGACCGAGGCATAGGCCACCGTCATCCGGCCCTGGCTCGAAGCCACACAGGCATCGCTGGATACTGCCGGTCCGCCCTGCAGTGTGCGGGGCGAGGACCACTGCCCGGCGGCACCGCGGAGGAGATATGCCAGCCGATTGGGATTAGGCAGATCCGAGGCCATCACTTCGCCATTGAAGTCCGAGCCAACGCCATGTGGGGGACGGGGGCGTTGATCAAAGAAGCAATACAGAATGCCGTTATGGCGTACGAGGGCCGGAATCCGAACCTCTCCATCGGCGGAGGGGGAGAGGATGCGATGAGAATCCAACACCGTTTCATTGTGACGCGCAGAGAGCCCGAATTCCTCGATGGTTGCTGTGACACTTCACTCTTTTCTGTAGTCCAAGAACACTAATGGCGGTTTATTTCCGAGAAAATGCAGGACACCGCCCGTGGGGGAGAACTCGCCGGGGCCAGCTGCGTGTGCGGGGCCAATGAGCGGGGCGCATAGCTTTTCCTATAGATAGAAATAAGGGGGCCGTGAGCTGCGAAAACACTAAATAGATAGGATTGAATGTTGGGTTATTAGCACTCATCACCCCTCTTTAAGGGGAGGTGTTGTCTGGTTGTTCATAGCGGGTGATAAAAGAGATGTAGACCTCTTTTCTGTGCGTTCGTGGATTAATCACACGCACCCGACATTCCTGCTCTCATGTCCGCCATCGTGGATTCAGGGGCGGGACCATAGCTGAAAAGGATTTCTATGGAAACGTGGGAACAAACACTCGGGGCCGGGCCATTGCTCGGTATTGCCGCGGGTGCCATCGCGCTCATTCTCTTTCTCATCATCGGGCTGAAACTGCACGCATTTCTGGTGCTCATTCTGATTTCTGCTGTCACCGCACTCGCCACTGGTATCCCGGTGGCTGAGATTCCTGGGGTGATGGTTTCCGGATTCGGCTCCACATTAGGAAGCGTGGCGCTTCTGGTGGGGCTTGGAGCCATGCTGGGCAGGCTAGTGGAAACATCTGGCGGTGCTCAATCCCTGGCTGATGTGCTCATCCGGCGCTTCGGTGAGGACAAAGCACCCTTCGCGCTCGGTGTGGCGTCGCTGTTTATCGGCTTCCCCATCTTTTTCGACGCCGGTTTGATGGTCATGCTGCCCGTGGTCTTCGCCGTGGCTCGTCGCCTTGGCGGCCCGATCCTGCTCTACGGCCTGCCCGCCGTGGGCGCCTTCTCTGTGATGCACGTGTTCATGCCGCCGCACCCAGGTCCGATCGCGGCTGCAGAGTTCTATAACGCCGATGTGGGTGTCACCCTGCTCGTTGGCCTCATCATGGTGTTCCCCCTGTGGTACATCACCGGTTATGTGCTCGCGAAGGTGCTGGGCCCGAAGTATAACCTCCCCGTGCCGGAGCTGCTCACCGGTGGACCCATGGACCACGATCAGCCGGCCAAGCCGGCGTCTGCGGGCTCCGTCGTGGCCCTGCTGGCCATCCCGCCGCTGCTCATCTTCCTCAACACCGGTACCTCCATGGCGGTAGCCGAAGGCTGGATCGCCGCTGATTCGCCCCTGGTGAGCATCGGCTCCTTCTTCGGTAACACCGCTATCGCCCTGCTAATTGCCACCCTTACCGCCGCCTATGTGCTGGGTACACGCCGCGGGCTCGACCGCAGCGCCATGGAGAAGTCCCTCGATGGTGCCCTCGGGCCGATCTGCTCGGTGGTGCTCATTACCGGCGCCGGCGGCATGTTCGGTGGTGTGCTGCGCACCTCCGGTATTGGTGACGCTGTGGCCAGCTCCATGGAGGGCATCGGTATTCCCGTTATTCTCGCCTGCTTCCTCGTGGCCGTCGTGCTGCGCGTGGCGCAGGGTTCGGCCACTGTGGCTCTCACGACCGCCGCAGCACTCATGGCCCCAGCGGTCGCCGCAGCCGGCTATAACGAATGGCAGCTGGGCACCATCGTGATGGCCACCGCCGCCGGTTCCGTCTTCGCCTCGCACGTCAATGACTCCGGCTTCTGGCTGGTGGGTCGCCTCATGGGCATGGACGTGGCCACCACGCTCAAGACCTGGACGGTGAACCAGACACTGATCGGTATCGTGGGCTTCGCCTTCTCCTACATTCTGTTCCAGATTGGAGCGCTACTCTAAATGACAGCTCAGGCTAGCGGCGCGACCTCAACCCCCACCGTGCGGCACATCGTGTGCATGGGTGTCTCGGGCACCGGAAAATCGGTGGTGGGGGAGTATCTCGCCGCGGAACTCGGGGCGGTATTCGCCGATGCGGATAGTTTCCACCCGCAGGCCAATAAAGCCAAGATGGCAGCGGGTATCCCGCTCACTGACGAGGACCGCTGGCCATGGTTGGAGAATCTGCGCCAGTGGATCGCCGATCAGGATAAAGATGGCGTGACCACTGTGCTCGCCTGCTCCGCGCTGAAGCGCTCCTACCGAGACATTCTCGCGGCTGGGGCCGAGGGTGTGTTCTTCTTACACCTCGTGGCCTCCAAGGCAATCACGGCCGAACGCATGAACGCCCGCGCTGGGCACTTCATGCCGGCCAGCCTCCTCGACTCGCAACTGGCTACCCTCGAAGACCTCGCCGCTGATGAGTTCGGTGAAGAGGTATCTAATAACGGCAGTTTGGAGCAAACACAAGCCTCGGCGCTGCGTAGTATCGCCGAGCACTCGCCCGAGGCGACGCGCTAGCGCGTGAGCCGCTGCCCGCCGCGGGCGGCGGATGATAGATGCACAACAACCCCCGAATCCCAGCTTCTGCTGAGACGGGGGTTGTTGTGTGCCTATAGGCGGGCGTCGATAAGCGCCTCCGGTGTCGGTAGCGCCACAGAACGCGAACCGCCGCGTCCCGACAGTGCGGGAACGCGGCGGTGAGGTGAGAGGTTTAGCCCTCGGAGTTCAGCTCGGCGTCGACGCGCAGGATGCCTGCGCCGTCCTCACCGGCCACTGCGAGGCGATCGATGATCTCGGAGACGGTGGCCTCCTCCTCGATCTGCTCGTCGAGGAACCAGTTGAGCATCGGGCGGGAGTCGAAGTCAGAGGCTTCGTCGGCGGCACGAACGAGATCGCGGATCATTTCCGAAACCTTCTTCTCGTGCTCGAGAGCCAGCTTGAAGGCGTCGATGGGCTGGACGACCTTCATCTCCGGAATGCTGACGGTGTTGATCTGGGGAACAACGCCGCGGTTGAGCAGGTGGTTCGAGAAGCGCTCGGCGTGGCCCATCTCCTCGACGGAGTGGTTGCGCATCCAGGCAGCCATGCCGGTGAGGCCCTTGTTCTCCAGCTCGTAAGAGAGCTGGAGGTAGATCATCGAGGCTTGAATTTCAGCCGTGGTCTGGTCGTTGAATTTCTTTGCGAGGTCCTGTGGAAAAGTTGTCATGCTTCAAATAGTAGCACCACACACCCACTGATGTTTAATTCACTGCCCGCTTCACTAGCTTTTTAAAGTATGGTTTACCTGCATGTTCTATGTTAGTAAAGCCTAATGTAAATGCGTCTAACGTACTGATGGACGTAAATAAAATATTTATTAAGACGTTTATTTGCCGGACAATCGGGGATGGTCAATATTGTTTGTGCATTTCTCTATGTCGGTATTCACATGAATCTATATGTCGGGCGGGCGCGAAGAAGGTGAGCCTTGCTCTCTCACCGAACGGGGGTAGCGCGGCGGCAAGGGTGGGGTATGGGGTGTCGATATCGTTGATAGGCAGTGTCCTGCACCGGACCGAAGCCGGCGCTGGGGGAGGGGGCGAGTCGGCGCCCAGCGGTAGTGCGTGAGGGGCGTGCGGGGGTTAAGCTAGGTGCTCTAATTGTGGCGCGCGCGAGCGCCGCCACTGCTATAGCACCGATTGTTGTATGTCCTCCATGCGCAACGCCGTGTCCTCGCTTCTATCTATTGAGGCGGGTACACGGCGTGGGCGCTCACGTGTCGCGCGTAGGCGCGACGTTGCTAGATAAGAAGGGAAAGAAACCATGGCGGTTCATCCTGAAGCCCAGACTCCCGTGCACATCACCTCGGGCGAACCTGGCCGCGCCACCCCGGTGCAAGCTATTGACTGGAACACCATCCCCGACGAGAAGGATCAGGAGGTCTGGGATCGCCTCACTGGTAACTTCTGGTTGCCGGAGAAGGTGCCGCTGTCGAATGACATCAAGAGCTGGAGCACGCTCAATGAGCTGGAGCAGCGCGCCACTATGCGCGTGTTCACCGGTCTCACCATGCTGGACACGATCCAGGGCACCGTGGGTGCCGTGTCGTTGATCCCCGATGCTATTACCCCGCATGAGGAGGCGGTGTACACCAACATCGCCTTCATGGAGTCGGTGCATGCGAAGAGCTACTCCTCTATCTTCATGACGCTCTCCTCCACTGCGGAGATCAACGATGCCTTCCGCTGGTCCGAGGAGAATGAGAACCTCCAGAAGAAGGCTCACCTCATCTTGGACTACTACAAAGGCGATGATCCGCGGCGGAAGAAGGTGGCCTCCACGTTGCTGGAGTCCTTCCTCTTCTATTCGGGCTTCTATCTGCCGATGTATTGGTCTAGCCACGGCAAGCTGACCAACACTGCCGATGTTATCCGCCTGATCATTCGCGATGAGGCCGTGCATGGCTATTACATTGGCTATAAGTATCAGCGCAATCTCGAAGCGATCACCGAGGCGGAGCGTGCGGAGCTGAAGGAGTACACCTTCGACTTCCTCTACGACCTCTATGAAAACGAGATCGAGTACACCGAGGATCTCTACGATGATCTCGGCTGGACCGAAGACGCCAAGCGCTTCTTGCGCTACAACGCCAATAAGGCGCTGAATAATCTTGGCTATGAGGGACTCTTTCCGGCCGATGAGACGCGGGTGTCGCCCGCTATTCTCTCCGCGCTCTCGCCGAACGCCGATGAGAACCACGACTTCTTCTCCGGCTCCGGCTCGTCCTATGTGATCGGCACCGCCGAATCCACCACGGACGATGACTGGGACTTCTAAGTCTCACGAGGCTTGCTCGGGCGCGTCGATCAGTGCCATGCTTATCGACGCGCACCTATCGGCCGAGCTAACCCCCCTTTAGGTGTAGTCTCTCCATAAAAAGTGTGTTCGACGTCACTATCCCTAAGCATTTTCTTAGGTAGAGCGACGATTGGCGCAGCGGAAACCCTATTCTGGTTCCCAAAAGTAGTGGTAGCCGCTAAGGTAGGGGCAAGTCCAGATCCTAGGAGGACTGGCAGAAAAACTTATACTTCCCTTAAGATACGGAGTGTATGAACGTCGGCGGTGGGGGTTTATCTCTCAACGCCACCTAGTCAGGAGGAAATTATGACCGCTGTAGCGCCACGGGTCGACCAACCGGTCGCACCCACGCGGCCTGCGCCTACAGGTCACGCTCGCAAGGGTAATCTGGCCTGGCGGATGCTAACCACCACCGACCACAAGGTCCTGGGCATCATGTACATCATCGTGTCCTTCACCTACTTCTTTGTCGGCGGTTTGATGGCACTGCTTATCCGTACAGAGCTCTTCGAGCCTGGCCTTCAGATGCTGTCTAATGAGCAGTTCAACCAGCTGTTCACCATGCACGGCACGGTGATGCTGCTGCTGTACGGCACGCCCGTCGTGTGGGGCTTTGCCAACTACGTCATGCCGCTGCAAATCGGTGCGCCGGATGTTGCCTTCCCGCGCCTGAATGCCTTCGGCTTCTGGATCACCACCGTCGGTGGTCTCGTTATGCTCGCCGGATTCCTCACCCCTGGTGGTGCTGCGGACTTCGGCTGGACCATGTACTCGCCGTTGAATGACGCCATCCACTCCCCGGGCATCGGCTCGGACTTCTGGATCGTGGGTGTGGGCGCCACCGGTGTCGGTACCATTGCCTCGGCTATCAACATGCTCACCACTATCCTGTGCCTCCGCGCACCGGGTATGACCATGTTCCGTATGCCGATCTTCACCTGGAACATCTTTGTTACCTCGGTGATCGCACTGCTGATCTTCCCGCTGCTGACTGCAGCTGCTCTGGGCGTTCTTTATGATCGCAAGCTGGGCGGCCACATCTACGCCCCGGGTAACGGCGGCGCTCTGCTCTGGCAGCACCTGTTCTGGTTCTTCGGCCACCCCGAGGTGTACGTGCTGGCACTGCCGTTCTTCGGTATCGTCTCCGAGATCGTGCCGGTGTTCTCCCGCAAGCCCATGTTCGGCTACGTCGGACTGGTCTTCGCTACCCTCTCCATCGGTGCCCTGTCCATGGCCGTGTGGGCCCACCACATGTTCGTCACCGGTGCTATCCTGCTGCCCTTCTTCTCCTTCATGACGTTCCTCATTTCGGTTCCGACCGGCGTGAAGTTCTTCAACTGGGTGGGCACGATGTGGCGCGGTCACATTTCGTGGGAGACCCCGATGATCTGGACCATGGGCTTCCTGGTGACCTTCCTCTTCGGTGGTCTGACCGGCATTATGCTGGCCTCCCCGCCGCTGGACTTCCACATCTCTGAGTCCTACTTCCTCATCGCTCACTTCCACTACACCCTCTTCGGTACCATCGTGTTCGCGTCCTGCGCTGGTGTGTACTTCTGGTTCCCGAAGATGACCGGTCGTATGCTGAGCGAGGGCTTGGGCAAGATCCACTTCTGGCTCACCTTCATCGGCTTCCACGGCACCTTCCTAGTTCAGCACTGGCTGGGCAACATGGGTATGCCGCGTCGTTACGCCGATTACCTTGAGTCCGACGGCTGGACCACCCTGAACCAGGTCTCCACGGTGTTCTCCTTCGTCCTGGGGCTGTCCGTGATCCCGTTCATCTGGAACGTGTTCAAGTCTTGGCGCTACGGCGAGATCGTCACCGTCGACGATCCGTGGGGTTATGGCAACTCCTTGGAGTGGGCAACCTCCTGCCCGCCCCCCGGCCACAACTTCACCTCGCTACCGCGTATCCGCTCCGAGCGTCCCGCGTTCGAGCTGCACTACCCGCACATGGTTGAACGCATGCGCAAGGAAGCACACGTGGGTCGCCACTAGGCACCACGTTCGAGGGACATAACCTCCTAGAAACCTCCTCGACTAAGGCGTTACCGTCTGGATCCACCTCCAAGGTGGCCGGGCGGTAGCGCCTTTTGTGCGTTGTGCACCGCGGCCATTCGCCCCCGTATGGGCCTAAAAAGGCGGGTCCACGCGGCATAACTTCAGGAAAACACCGTGCAAGCGGGTAGCGTGAGAAATTTGTCAGAGCCATTAGCCCGCCTTCCATGCGCCCATAGCGCTTTGGGAGGGGCATCGATATCTCGAAGGACAGCAACTACCGTGACCACTCCGGCGCTTGCCACCAGCACCACCAGCGATATTTCCACCACCCTTCGGGAGGGGCTCACACCCGCCGTCATGACTGTCACGGGTCCCGACCGTTCCGGAGTGACCGCCGCCTTCTTCCGTGTGCTTGCCGCCCATCGCGTGCAGCTCTTAGACGTGGAGCAGTCCCAGTTCCGTGGCCGCCTATCACTGGCCGCGCTCGTCGGCTTCAATGTGGACAATGAAGAGATGCTGCGCGTCGGACTCACCGAGACCATGCGTGCCTATGGCATGCAGATCACCGTGGAAGTCAGCGATGCACTCTCACCCACCCGCCCCATGTCCACCCACGCGGTCGTGGTGCTCGGCTCCCCAGTGACGGCACAGCATATCTCGGCCATCGGCCAAACCCTGGCGGACTATGGCGCGAATATCGACACCATTAGGGGCCTCTCCGACTATCCCGTCACCGGAATCGAGCTGCTCGTCAGTGTGGCCAACCCCGAGCCTGGCGGCGGCGTCAGCCTGCGTAAGGCACTCGCCGAACTCACCGCCTCCTTGGGCATTGATATTGCGATCGAACGGGCGGGGCTGCAGCGCCGCTCCAAGCGCCTCATCTGCTTCGACTGCGACTCCACCCTCATCACCGGCGAGGTCATCGAGATGCTTGCCGCGCACGCGGGCAAAGAGGCCGAGGTCAAGGACGTCACCGATCGGGCAATGCGCGGCGAGTTGGACTTCGAGGAATCCCTGCGCGAGCGCGTCGCCGTGCTCGAGGGACTGGATGCCTCCATCATCGACGAGGTGGCCCGCGATATTCAGCTCACCCCCGGTGCCCGCACCACCATCCGGACCCTCAAGCGTATGGGCTACCGGGCCGCAGTGGTCTCCGGCGGCTTCATCCAGGTGCTGGAGAACCTCGCCGCCGATCTCGATCTGGATTATGTGCGCGCCAATACCCTCGAGATCAAGGACGGGAAACTCACCGGCAAGGTGATCGGGGAGATCGTCGACCGCGCTGCCAAGGCGCGCTTGCTGTCGGAGTTTGCCGCCGACGCTGGGCTGCAGATGCACCAGACCGTGGCCGTGGGCGATGGCGCCAACGATATCGACATGCTCTCTGCCGCCGGTCTCGGTATTGCCTTCAACGCCAAGCCGGCGCTCAAGGAGATCGCCGACACCAGTGTGAACCACCCGTATATGGATGAGATCCTGCATATCCTCGGCATTTCACGCGAAGAGATCGATTCCGAGGACCTCGCAGAGGGCACGTTCCGTCGCGTGCCGCTTGCCACTCACAGCTAGTTCTTCTATCCGCATGAGCGATATCCCCGATAGCTTCCGCGTGGCCCATGCGCGGCTCGCTGCTCTCAGCGAGCCGCGGCCGCCTCATCACGAGGATCCCTCCGATCCCTCTACGGTGCAGGCGATGCCGATCGTGCTGCACATGCCCAAGAATGAGCGACCGGATCGGCTGAGTCTGTCTGCGGCGGCAGCAATGGCCGTCGTGGCGTGCTGCCTCGACGAGCGCGCCGGCGGCGATACCGCCTACGCTGCGGGGCTCGCGGGCTGGTACGGTGCCAGGATCCGCAAGGTATCGCGCCGCGCTCGGAATATCCACTGGCGGCGCGCCCAAGAGGTACCTGGGGTGACGTGCAGCGTGAACGACGCCCACGCACGGGCCTGTGTACCCTCGGCCATCGCAGACACCGATCCGATGATTGCGAAACTGCAGATCGGCGGAACTGATCTCCCTTCGGTGGAGGAGGAGCCGCCGCTGCGGGATGTGCCCCTGATAGCAGTGGATCGGGATTTGCAGATGAGCGTCGGCAAGCAAACTGCGCAAGTGGGGCACGCCTCCATGCTGTTGGCTGCGGCGCTACCCGTGGAGGACGCCTGGACGTGGGCGCGCACGGGCTTCGAACTGCAGGTCCGTGAGCTGCCTCGGCCGCACTTCCGCGAGTTCTGCGCCCAGCCCGGCGCCGTCGAGGTGGCCGATGCTGGGTTTACAGAGGTGGCGCCAGGGTCTGTGACCGCCGCTGCTATCTACTGTTTCCACTAGTGCAGTTCTCGTAGTGCATGCGCTACCGTTGTGGCATGACCTACCCCCAGAATCCTTACGGCGGACAGCCGGATCCGAACTTTAACGCGTACGACGGTTACGGCCAGACTGGAGGAACCCAACCCCTCGGTTCCCCAGACTTGAGCAGCGCGCTGACCATCTCGTGGAAAGTATTTGCCCAGAACTGGGTTCCCTTGGTGTTGGGCAATCTGCTGTTTACCATCCTCTCCACGGCCATAGCAGTAGGCCAACTCGGCCTGACATCCTTTGCCACGGATGCGAGCGCCAACGAGGAGCTCACGGGCTCAGAGATCAGCAGCATGATCCTGTTTCTGTTGCTGTTTATGGCGCTGACCTTCCTCTCGAGCTTCTTCCTGTACCGCACCTCCAGCGATGCGCTCCGCGAGGGCAAGCTGTCGTTTAAGGAGTTCTTCCGGGTTGATCGTTTCCTGGGCTTCCTCGGCATCGGCCTTCTCGTAGGACTGTTTACCCTGATTGGTTTGGTCTTGCTTATCATTCCGGGCATCATCGTGGGCGTGTTGCTGTGCTTCTCCCAGATCGCGTATCTGCGTGAACCCGAGCTGGGTGTCTGGGGCGCGATCAAACGCTCCAAGGATGTTGTGAGCAAAAACGTCGGCGTGGTGCTCTTGGCACTGCTGCTCGTGATTCTCGTGAGCATGGTCGGCAACTGGTTGCTTGTGGCCACCGTGGTCACCAGTCCGTTTATTGCCGTATTCATGACCGTGCTCTACGAGCAGTCGCGCGGCCCGGCGGGGCTGTTCGCTGATCCCAGCTCCCCCTATGCTGGCGTCGCCACCAACGCGACGCAGCCGCAGGGCTACTACCAGCACAATGGCGGGGCCTATCCGGCCTATGGCCAGCCCGGCCAGGATGGCTATCCGCAGCAGGGCTACCCGCAGGGCGGCTACCAGCAGTACCCAGAGCAGGGCTATCCGCAGCAGGGCTACCAGCAGCCGCAGGAGGATTACTCCCAGTACAACGACGGCGCGACCGGCTCGGGGCCGAGCAGCTGGCAGGGCTATAGCTCGCCCGAGCCCACTGCGCAGCCGGAGGCGCACTCGGGATCTGAGTACCAGCATCCGGAGGGAACCTCGGAGTGGCCGGAGCAGCCGGAGAAGCGTGACATGCGCTTCAAGGAGCCCGGAGACGGGGAGGATCCCCGGCCGCAGGGATAAATATCACAGTGTGGGCTTAGCACAGCGTCGCCTACACTAAGGCCTGTGAATACTTCATCATCACGGTTCTCCGCCCGCGCGGACGCCGCACCGCGGCGCCGCACACCACGGCCCAAGCGCAATCGAGCCTGGGTGCCAGATCAGCACGGCGCTTGGGTGATGGTGATTCTTCCCTTCCTCATTGGTGTGTTCCTCGCGGGGGTGCATCCCTTGCATATTCCGCTCGCCATCGCATGGTTGAGCGGATACTTTTGTTTCTTCGCCGCCGGGCTGTTTCTCAAGGTCCGCACCGCTACCCGCGGTGATCGGCGCGCTCAATACGCCACTCCCATGTATGTCTATGGGGCGATTTCGGCGCTCGCATCCCTGATAGTGCTGGTGTTCCAGCCCCAGCTCATTGCCTTCGCGCTGCTCTTCGGCCCGCTCGTGGCTATCGCCGTGTGGGAGGCATGGAATAAACGCGGCCGCTCCTTGGCCTCGGGACTGTCGACGGTCGTGGCCTCGAGCCTGTTGATTCCCGTGGCGTGCGCCATCACTGATCAGCTCGACCGCAGTGTGTGGATCACCACCTTATTGCTGGCCCTGTATTTCGCTGGCACGGTGCCCTTGGTGAAAACACTGATCCGCGACCGCGGCAGCCGCCGCATGCTGGCTATCTCGCTGGGCATGCACGTTGCCGCCGCTGTGGTGGCGGTGGGATTGTTCTTCGCCGGTGAGGCATCGTGGTTCACGGCCATCGTGTTCTGCCTCCTCGTGGTACGAGCAGCCGTGCTGCCCACAATCAACAACCGCCGCATCGCTGAGGGCGAGGCCCCTCTCAGCGCCAAGAAGGTGGGCCGCTGGGAAAGCCTGTGGACACTCCTTGTCACCGTGGCGATACTGCTGCCGGTTTAAGAGCGCAGTACCCGCCGCAGCGTTTTGCCCGCCGCCGATCGGGGAATGGATTCCACAAAGCGCACCTGCCGGATACGTTCGAAAGGGGCGACCCGCTCGGCCACAAAGCGCATGAGCGCTGCCGCTTCCACACCGGAATCATCGGCCACCACACAGGCCACGGGCATCTCCTCGCCATCGTCTCCGACACCGGAGACCACGGCGCAGTCGAGGACCCCAGGGCAGCCCAGGACGATCTCCTCGAGTTTCACCGGTGAGACCTGGAAGCCGTGGGATTTAATGATGTCTTTCAAGCGGTCCACGATAAACACCTCACCGCGATCATTGGCATAAGCCATATCTCCGGTGCGCAGCCAGCCATCGACGAGTGCCCCATAAGAATCGGGCCCCGCCCCGGAATAGCCGCGCATCACCTGCGGCCCAGCAACCCATAGCTCGCCCACCTCGCCGGGCTCACGTTCCTGCAGGCTCAACGGATCAACGATGCGCTGCTGGGTATCGCGCAGCGGCGGGCCGATAGAGTTCAGCGGCGACCCCGCCACGCAGAGGTGCGTCACCGGCGAGGCCTCGGTGAGCCCATAGCCTTGGCGGATCGGCACGCCCGTGCGCTGCATGGCGGCGCGCGCCATGGTGGACGGCAGTGAGGCCGCTCCACTAATCATCTGGGTGCAGTGGGAGAAATCAATCTCGTCCACCACGGGGTGCTGTGCCAAAAGACGCGCCAGGGGAGGGGCGATGAAAGTCGTGTTCACCTGCCAGCGCTCGTGGTTGCGCAGGAATTCCATTGCGGAAAAAGGTGCGGTGACCACGCGGGCACGGCAGTACAGCGGCACGGTGAGCAGCGCCGTGAGCCCATAGATATGGCTCAGCGGCAGCATCGACAGGCAGGTCTCGCCCGCGGCGATGCCCACCCGCTCGGCGAATTGCAGCACATTAGCGCATAGGTTGCCGTGGGTGAGCTCCACGGCCTTCGGCGCCCCCGTCGTGCCCGAGGAAAACGGCAGGCAGGCGAGATCCTGCTCGCGTGCGGCGGCGAAGTTGGCCAGTGCTGTGTGCGGCTGCTCCACGAGGGCGGCGATATCAGCGCCGCTGCGCAGCGCCAGCTGTGCCCCCGCCTCTCGGAGCTGGGCGGCGGCATCCTTGTCGGAGAGATGGGTGCCCAGAGGGGTAGCCACGGCCCCGGCGGCGAGAACAGCGAAGAAGCTCCGGGCGAAGTCGATCCCATTCGGCAGCTGGATGCCCACCACATCCCCCGCACGGACACCGCTGCTCTGGAGCGCGCCGGCAAGGTCGAGAATATCCGCGCGCAGCTGCGGGTAGCTGATACTGCGGTCGGGGTCCACCACGGCGGTATGAGAGGGGAGGGTGGCGTCGAAAAGCAATGCTGCAAGATTCATGAGCGCACCAGCCTCTGCAGCGCCCCGCGCACCACCGCCGGATCGGCGGTTTCCCACATCGGCGGCAGCGAGCGCCGCAGGAAAGAGCCATAGCGTTTGGTCACAAGCCGCTGATCCAGCACGGCCACCACACCGCGGTCGGTGACCGAACGCAGAAGCCGGCCCGCGCCCTGGGCGAGCAAAAGGGCGGCGTGGGTGGCCGCGACCTCCATGAAGCCATTGCGGTGTTCTGCGTCGGCAGCCTCCTTACGAGCCTGCAAGAGTGGATCATCGGGGCGGGGGAAAGGAAGCCGATCAATCATCACCAGCGAGAGCGACCGTCCCGGCACATCGACACCCTGCCACAGGGTGAGAGTGCCAAAAAGACACGTGTTCTCGTGTTTGGCGAACTCGGATACAAGCGCCCCAATGGAGTCATCGCCCTGCAGCAGAATGTCGAAGGGCAGCACAGGGCGCAGTTTTTCGGCCGCTTCGCGGGCGGCCCGCCTCGAGGAGAACAACCCCAGGGTGCGGCCGCCGGCAGCCATGATGAGCTCGCGCATCTCTTCGAGCGTCTGTGGCGATATGCCGTCGCGGCCTGGGGCGGGCAGATGGGTGGCGCAGTAGAGAATGCCCGAGGAGCGGGTATCGAAAGGGGTTCCCGCATCCAAGCTGTCCCAGCTTCCCTGCTTCAGCCCCCAAGAGGCTGCCATCGCGTTGAAGTTGCCGCCCAGCGCCAAGGTGGCGGAGGTGAGCACAACGGTGGAGGTGGCAAATAGCTTCTGCGCCAGCAGCGGCGCCACCGAGAGCGGGGCCACGTTCAGTGAATCGCGCCGAGAGCTGGAGGAAAACCCAGCCGCCTCCGGGGAGGAAGCATAGGGGCGATCGAGCCACACCACATCCTGCTGCCGGGCGGGATTATCGGTATCGAAGACCTCCATGATGCGGTCGATGGCATGCACCAGCTCGCTCACGTGATTGCCCAACGAACGCCGCTCGGCCGCAGTCTCCTGATCTTCGCCCAGCTCGCCGCCTTCGAGAGAGGAGAGCATGCTGCGGCACTGCTTGCGCACGCTCAGCAGCATTCCCGACGCCTCCTCGCTGATCTCTAACCAGCGCCCTGCGTCCTCGGCCTCGAGGGTGCGGTCCCATTCTTCGGCGAGCTCGGTGAGCTTCTGTTCCTTGCCGTCCACGCCCACCTTGCCGGCGCGGGTGGCGGTGAGTTTCAGCGCGGTCGAGGACAACGAGTTCGTGGAGACTGCGGTGATGCGCCCATCGAGTTCGTGGGCCTCGTCGATGATCACCGCATCATGCTCGGGGAGGATATCCACATCGGAGAGCGCATCAATGGCTAAGAGGGCGTGGTTGGTCACCACCACATCCACATCGGAGGCGTGGTGGCGGGCCTGCTCGGCAAAGCAATCCTCGCCGAAGGGGCAGGTGGCCGCGCCCATGCAGTCTTTTGAGCTCACACTCATCAGATTCCACACCCGGTCGCTGACCCCGATGTCGAGATCATCGCGGTCACCGGTCTCAGTCTCATTCGCCCACTCGGTGATGCGGCGCACCTGCTGGCCGAGCTCCGAGAGCTCGGTGGGCTGCTCCTCTGCCTCACCCATCGGCAGGGAGGGGTCCTCGGCATCGAGCTTGTGCAGACAGAGGTAATTATTGCGGCCTTTAAGGATGGCGAAGGTGGGGTCACGCTGCAGCTGGGGGCGTAGGCCCTCGACGAGCGCCGGTAGATCGCGGCCCACGAGCTGCCGCTGCAGGGCGATCGTGGCGGTGGAGACGATGACGGTGGTATCGGTCTCGTGCGCATAGCGAAAGGCCGGTACCAGATAGGCCAAGGATTTGCCGGTGCCGGTGCCGGCTTGGACGGCTAGGTGCCGCTGGCGAAAGAGAGCAGAACTGACCGCGTGGGCCATCTTTTCCTGTCCCTCGCGGCGTGCCCCGCCGAGGTGCTCGACGGCTGCGCTGAGCAGGCCACTGACATCGTCCGTGGGCGAGGCGGTGCTGTCGGGGGAACTCATAACGCTCATAGTAATGAGCGCCCCATGCGGGGTGGAGAGTCAGCTCACCCGAGAACACCGCCGCGCCCGCAGTGGGGCAGCGCGGCCGGTGGTGCGCGCTTAGTTCTCGAAGCCGTAGAAACGGGTATTCACCGCGGGTTCTCCCCGCGAGAGCGCCAGACCCTCCCACGGCAGCGATTCGATTTCTCGCGCCAGATAGTCGCGGGATTCCTTCAGCGTGGGCAGGCCATCAACGATGGCGCCGCCGCGCATCAGCGGCTGAGTCAGCTCCACGTGCTCGAGGCGTCCGGTGGCGGGGGTGTCGTGGTCGAAGGGGTAGATGATCTCCTCCACGGCGGTGCCGGTGGCGCGCCGGGTACGGATGGCACGCTTGGTGCCGCCGTGGGAGCGCTTATTGGAGGAACGCTTGGACACAGGGTGGCCGTCGACCTCCACGAGTTTGTACACCAGACCTGCGGTGGGGGCGCCGGAGCCGGTGACCACCGAAGTGCCCACGCCGAAGACGTCCACGGGATCACCGCGCAGACCGGCGATGGCGAATTCATCCAAGTCGGAGGACACCACGATCTTGGTATCGCTGGCGCCGGCAGCGTCGAGCTGGTCCCGCACCCGTCTGGTGAGCATGCCGAGATCGCCGGAGTCAATGCGCACTCCGCCGAGCTGTGGCCCGGCCACGGCGAGGGCGGTTTCTACGCCCTTGGTGATGTCGAAGGTATCCACCAGCAGGGTGGTGCCCACACCTTGGGCGGCCACTTGCGAGCGGAAGGCCGCTTCTTCATCCGGCTGGCCATTCTCGTCCACGTGCAGGAGCGTCCAGGCGTGCGCGGCAGTGCCGGAGGCCGGCACACCATAGCGGTGGGAGGCCTCCAAGTTCGAGGTGGCGTAGAAGCCGGCCAGATACGCGGCGCGGGTGGCGGTGACGGCCGCATATTCGTGGGTGCGGCGGGAGCCCATCTCGAGGATCGGCCGGCCATCGGCGGCGGTGACCATGCGTGCGGCGGCGGAGGCTACCGCGGAGTCCGCGTTGAGGATGGAGAGAATGACCGTCTCTAAGATCACGCATTCACCAAAGGTGCCGCGCACCGTGAGCACAGGGGAGTGGGGAAAATACAGCGATCCCTCGTGATAGCCGTCGATATCGCCGGAGAAGTGATAGTTCCGCAGATAATCGAGAGTCTCGGCACTGAGGAAGTCGAGGCTGTCGAGCTGCGCTTCGGAAAACACGAAATTGGTCACGGCATCCAGCACACGGGGTGTACCGGCCACCACGCCATAGCGGCGCTCGCTGGGGAGGCGGCGAGAGAAAACTTCAAACGTGCATTGCCGATTCACCGAGCCGTCCTTGATGGCAGCTTCCAGCATGGTCAATTCATACATGTCGGTGAGCAGCGCCGAGGACAGACTTTTCAGGTTCTCGTGTTCTACCATGCCTTTACCATACGCGTTCGTGCAGCGTTTCTCGCTTATCGACGCCGTCTCCTTGTCCGCAGCTCAGCAGCTGCTCAGGCAGAGAAGTCCCGTGGGCGCTGCTTTATGACTACCCTATGGAGTATGGATGCAATGAGTACCCCCTCGGCGCCGATGGCTACGCCTGAGCTCGACGAAGCGATCGACGTGGATGTCACCACCAGCGAGAATCTGCCATGGCTGTGCATCTGCTGGGACGATCCCGTGAATCTGATGAGCTATGTCTCCTATATCTTCCACACGGTATTGGGCTACGACAAGAAACGCGCCAATGAATTAATGATGCAGGTCCACACCGAAGGTAAAGCCGTAGTCTCCTCCGGTGAACGAGACAAAGTCGAAGCCGATGTGAAGAAACTGCACACGGCGGGCCTGTGGGCCACGATGCAGCAGGCAGGCTAAGCCGCACCGTCGTCATCGCGCCGCCGAGAACCGAGTTCGCCTCGTAATTTAAGAGAACAAGAAAGCCGAAATGGAATCCTTCAAGCGCAAGAAAGGGCTGATGCGCAGCCCAAAGTACACCGCCGTGTTTGAGCCACTCGAGCGCGAAGTGCTGGGAAATCTCACCGCCACGGTGTCGGAGGCGCTTATTCAGCGCGCCCAATCCGCGCCGAAGGATGAGCTTGAAGAGCTCGTGGGCATGACAGGCGGGCATAAAGAAGCGCCGAAGGATCCTGGGTTGGCTCGTCTTTTGCCGGATTTTGAGCGCGAAGGCGATGAGGAATTCGAGGGCGATAATTCCCTGCTGCGCTCTTTGCACGAAAACGATATTTGCCGAGACAAACTACGCAACCTGCAAGTTATTAATAGCGCCCTCGGCCCCGATGGTGGTGTGAACGTGACCGTGGACGATAGCGAGGTACACGCTTGGCTATCGGGGTTGAATGATCTGCGCCTCTATATTGCGTCTTCGGAGATGGGTAACTACGAGGGCGCGGAAGAAGAACGCGATCAACTGGTGGAGTGGTTGGGATTCGTCCAAGACTCCCTGCTCCACGCCTATATGAGCTAAGACTGTTCATCCACCCACTGCAAGGAGAGTACGAGCGCCGTGGCCGGCCGATTGTGTGATGTGGCGGGGCTTCGGGCCGCCCACTACAGCGATAGTGATACCGGAGTCACGGTGATCGTGGCCCCCGAGTCCGCCACCGGCGCCGTAGATGTGCGTGGCGGCGGCCCCGGCACCCGCGAAACTGATCTGCTGGCGCCGCATAACACCGTGGAGGCCGTGCACGCAGTCTGCCTGAGTGGGGGTTCGGCCTTTGGTCTGGCCGCGGCAGACGGAGTGATGGCATATCTGGAGGAGCGCTCGCTCGGTTTCCCCGTGCTCGGGGAGGACAGCGAGGGCCCGCGCGTGCCGATCGTTCCCGCAGCGGTCATCTTCGATCTTCTCGTCGGTTCCGCTCAGGCGCGGCCGCGGCCACTCGACGGGTGGATAGCAGCCCATCGGGCACTCAGCGGCACCGAGTTACTCTCGGGCACGGTGGGAGCAGGCACCGCCGCGGCGGCAGGGCGGCTCAAAGGTGGCTTCGGCCAATCCTCCACACAGGTGGGGCAGTATGTGGTGGCAGCAGGCATCGTGGCTAACCCAGTGGGAGATGTCGTCGATAAGCATGGGCGACTCTATGGGGATCCGGACGCCCCCGCCGTCGACTGTGAGGTCTATGCCACCCTGCGCGGTCCGGCCAGCAAGCTCAACACCACGATCGGGGTGGTGGCTACCGACGCGCCGCTCACCAAAGCGCAGGCCACACGGCTGGCGCTGGCCGGCCACGATGGTATCGCCCGCGCCGTGCGCCCCGCCCACTCTCCCCTCGACGGTGACACGCTTTTTGCCCTGGCGACAGGCCCGCGCACCGGAGTGGATGTCGAGCAGTTAACGCAGCTATCCGCCGCGGCCGCCGATGTAGTGGCGGCGGCGATTGTGGACGCGGTGACCTCCGCCGAGTCCACGCATGGAATGCGCGCGTACCGCGATATTCTTCGCTGAGCCCACGTGGTGCCGCCATGGCGCGTGCGTACAATCGTGAGCACACATAATCCGATGCAGCACGAGAGTGAAAAGAGTCGCCCCTCATGCCCCACGGCTATTCGAACTACTCGCACCCGACCTCCTATGGCACGGGCGCTCAGCCCGGCCCAGCGTGGAGCCCGGCGCCGCGGCAGACAGCGCAGCCACCGCAGCGCCGCTCCCGCGGTGGTTTCGGCACCGGCCTGCGGATCGCTCTCGGTTACGTGCTCGTGATCTGGGCGGTGTTCGTCGTGCAGCAGATGGGGATACTCAACCTGTCCTGGTTCGGAATCCATCCCCGCGATACCTCCACGCTATGGCATATCCTCACCTGGTCATTTCTCCACGCCAACCTGGATCACCTCATTGGCAATACGGTGACGGGAGCTCTCTTCGCTTTTTTGGTGGGTGTCACCGGCAGGCGCACCTTCTGGGAAGTCACAGTGATAGCGGCCATCACCGGCGGGCTTGCAGCATGGTTTTTGGGCTATCCCGGCACCAACCACATCGGCGCCTCGGGAGTGATCTATGGCTGGCTCAGCTATCTCATCGTCCGGGGCGTATTCAATCGCTCTCTGCGGCAGATCATTCTCGGCGTGGTGCTGGCCTTTAGCTATTCCGGTTTCGTCTGGGGCGTGATCCCCACAGAAGCCGCGGTGTCGTGGCAGGCGCACCTCGGCGGGGCGCTGGGTGGTGTGCTCGCGGGGGCTGTGATTAGCTCCGACGATCCGGTGAAGAAGATCGCCGCTCGGCCGAACTCGAGTCTCGGCTACTAGCCCCACCACGGGCGGCAGTCTGTCTGCTCCCGCCTTTGAGTGAACTTTCCTCACCCCGCGGTGCACGCATCGCGGGGTGTCTATGTGCTCGCCTTCGCCCGCCACTCTGCGCGTGCCCCACAGCATGATCCGCGCAGCATGATCAGCGGCGAGAGGGGGTTGTGACAGGGGGGAACCGCATACAGTAAATAAGGCAAGGTTAAGACGGCCGATATGGAGGAATGATGGGTTTCTGGGTGATGCTTCTCGCCATCGTGGTGGGTGTTGTTCTCCTCGTGGCCGGAGTGCGACGCCGCACACAGTCGCCGCTGGGTTGGGTACTGGCCGTAGCGGGGCTGGTGTGTATCGGTGCGGGTATCTGGCTGGCGCTACCTCAGTAGCGGCGAGCGCGCGGTGGCCAGCTGCGCAACGCAGCGCCCGCTGTGAATCACGCGCGGCTGTGAATTACGCGCGCTCTGGACCACGCGCGTGGGGCCGCTGCTAGTGTTCCCGCGCCCGCCTCGCTAGGCTTGCGTGCTGTGGGTACCAGTGAGGAACGAGACAGCGCAGAGCAGCTAATGGTGGACAATCCGTGGAACTTCCGCACCGTGGTGGATGAGTTCGGCCACGAGCGAGTGCTGGCGGATCAGACCAGCAATAATGCCCCCATCGGCATCTTCGATTCCGGATTGGGCGGGCTCACTGTGGCGAGGTCCATCGTGGACCAGCTGCCCCATGAATCGATTATCTACATTGGGGACACCAAGAACGCCCCCTATGGCCCGCAACCACTGTCGAAGGTGCGGGATCACTCACAGCGGATCGCCGACGAGCTGGTCCGGCGCGGTTGCAAGATGATCGTGATCGCCTGCAATACCGCCACCTCCGCTTTTGTGCGGGATGCCCGCGAACGCTACGACATTCCCGTGGTGGGCGTGATTCTGCCGGCCGTTCGGCGCGCCGTCTCCACCACGCGCAATAACAAGATTGGTGTTATTGGCACCCAGGGAACCATCACCTCGGGGGCCTATCAGGAGTTTTTCGCCGCCTCGCCCCAGGTGGAGGTCACGGCCACCCCCTGCCCGCAGTTTGTGAACTTCGTCGAACGCGGAATCACCTCGGGGCGCCAGATTTTGGGGGTAGCGGAAGGCTATCTCGCACCGCTGCAGGCCGCGGGCGTCGATACTCTCGTGCTGGGCTGCACCCACTATCCCTTGCTCTCTGGCGTAATCCAGCTGGCCATGGGCGATGATGTGACGCTGGTGTCCAGCGCGGAGGAAACCGCGAAGGATGTGCTGCGGGTACTGAGCCACAGCGACAAGCTGGCCGATCCTGAGCACGCGGTGGAACGCTCCTTCGAATCCACTGGTGACCCCGCTATTTTCGCCATGCTCGCGCAGCGCTTCCTCGGCCCGCATGTGACTGAGGTCCAACACGTACAGGGTCTGTAACTTTTCAAACACCACCGCGGCTTTTTCCACACGACCGCGGGTTTAGTGGCAAAGTGATGGTATGAAGTTGACCATCATTGGATGCACCGGCAGCATGGGCGGCCCTGGGGGGCCGGCGTCGGGATATCTCCTTCAGGGCGAACGCGGACAGTCCATCATCATGGATATCGGCCCCGGTGTGCTGGCCCAGCTGATGCAGATGATCAACCCCTCCGAGGCGCATGTGGTGTTTTCTCACCTGCACGCGGATCATTGCCTCGATTTCCCCTCGCTGCTCGTGTGGCGGCGTTTCCACCCCGAGCTGGCTGCCCAAGGGCGCAATCTGTGCTTCGGCCCCAGCGATGCCGAGCTGCGGCTGGGGCGTATCTCCGCAGATGAGACCGATGGGGTAGACGATATGTCGGATACCTTTGCCTACGCCCCGTGGCGGCTGGGCGAGGCGGAGCATCTCGAGGGCATCACCATTACCCCGTTTGAGGCCATTCACCCGATCGAGGCCTATAGCCTGCGCATTGAGGAAGAGGCCACGGGGACCGTGTTCGCCTACTCCGGCGACACCAGCTTCACCAACTCCACCCTCGAGTGCGCCCGCGGCGCGGATGTCTTTTTCTGCGAGGCGACCTGGGGCTACACCTCGGAAGGCAAGCCGGAGGGGCTGCATATTTCGGGGCGCGAGGCAGGGCTGCTGGCCCGCGAGGCCGGTGTAGGCACCCTAGTGCTCGTCCACATTCCGCCGTGGGGCGATGTGGAGGGCGCGGTGCGCGCCGCCGCCGAAGAGTTCGACGGCCCCATCGTGGTTGGCGCCCCGGGGCAGGTCTATACCGGCTAGGCCCCAACGTCTGAGGGGATGAGGCGCGCCTGCGGTGTACCCTGAAGCCCATGACTACTAGCTTTCAGCGCGCAGATGGGCGCGCCCTCGATGAGATGCGTCCGGTCCGAATCACCCGTGGTTTCACCACCAATCCCGCTGGCAGTGTGCTGGTGGAGTTCGGCAATACTCGCGTGATGTGCACCGCCTCGATCGAGGAATCGGTGCCGCGTTTCAAGCGGGATTCCGGCGAAGGCTGGCTCACCGCCGAATATTCCATGCTTCCCGCCGCCACCCATGACCGCATGCCGCGCGAGTCCATGCGCGGCAAGGTCAAGGGCCGCACCCACGAGATTTCCCGCCTCGTCGGGCGCTCCCTGCGCGCCGCTGTGGATTTGTCCCAGCTGGGCGAGAACACGATCTCCATCGACTGCGATGTGCTCCAGGCCGATGGCGGTACCCGCACCGCCGCAATCACCGGGGCCTATGTGGCGCTTGCCGACGCCATCTCGGTGCTGCGCGAGCGTGGCGTGCTCAGCGGTGACCCGCTGCTGCCGCCCGTGGCCGCTGTCTCGGTGGGCATCATCGATGGCCACGTGTGCCTCGATCTGCCCTATGAGGAGGATTCCCGCGCCGATGTGGACATGAACGTGATCATGACCGAGTCCGGCGAGTTTGTAGAGATCCAGGGAACCGGCGAGCACAACACCTTCAGCCGCGCGGAAGTCACCGCCATTTTGGACATGGCGGAGAAGGGCTGTCGCGAGCTCATCGACGCCCAAAAGCACGCCCTTCAGGCCTAGCAGAGACGATCAAAGGAGTGATGCGATGCTGCTGCATGTAGCTACTCACAACCCCAAGAAACTCGTCGAGCTGCGCCGTGTCTTGGATGTCGCAGGCATTGAGAACTGCGAGCTGGTGACCTCCGAGGACCTGCTTGGTTATGAGGAGCCGGTAGAAGATGGCCGCACCTTTGCCGATAACGCGCTGATCAAAGCCCGCGCCGGGGCCAAGGCCACCGGCGAGGTGACCTTGGCCGATGATTCCGGTTTGTGCGTGAAGGAAATGAACGGCATGCCGGGTGTACTCTCTGCTCGGTGGTCCGGTGAGGGCGATGATGACGCCAACAATGAGCTGCTGTTGAAGCAGATGAAAGACGTTCCCCTGGGGCGCCGCGACGCCAGCTTCGTGTCGGTGTGCGCCATCGTCACCCCAGAGGGTGAGGAGTTCATTGAAAAGGGTGAGTGGGCTGGCCGCCTGCTGCGTAACCCCGTGGGCGAGAACGGCTTCGGCTATGATCCGCTGTTCGTGCCGGCCGAAGAGGATGAGCGCGTGGACGGCACCGATGAGCGCCCCCGCAGCTCCGCCGAGCTGAGTGGCGAAGAAAAGGATGCGCTCTCGCACCGCGGCAAGGCCCTCGAGGCCCTGGTTCCGGCGATTTCCTCGCTCGTGGCCCAGTGGGAGGCCCGCAGCAGCGAGGACTCCGAGGACAATGACGACGACACCTCGAGCTAAACAGCTGTAAAGCACACACCACACCGCCGAGTCCGATCACAGTGATCAGGCTCGGCGGTCGTGCGTGCGGCGGTGCGCTGCCGCGGGGAGGGCGGCGTCGTCAAGCGTGCTGCGCTAGAGCTGGAAGGCCTCGGTGACTTCCTTGCGGCGGCGGGACTCAGCCACAAAGGAGAGGAAGGGGATCGTGCCGGCGAGGGCGGTGAGGATCCAGCGCAATGGCTCCCAGCGGGCCTTCACGCCGAGGTTCAAGGTGGCGATGAGATAGAGCATGTAAAACAGGCCGTGGAGCTGACCAATGATGCGGGTCCACTCCGGCATGTCGATGCCCACCAGATACTCGAGAACCATGCGGGTGGTGAGGATCAACAGCCACACACCGGTGACCCAGGCGGCGATAGAAAAGAGCTTCAGGGCTTGGCGTACCCGCGCCTGACGCTGCGGGGTGGGGGCGGGGCGCTGGGACTGAGAAGAAGAAGTCATGGCTAGGAAGAGCTTTCGTTGGTGTCGGTAGAGGGGGAGCTGGAGCGGCGGCGGTGCTGCTCGTTGAGTGCGTTGAAGGTAGTCACATCCATGCTCGGACGCTGGGGAAGGAAGTCCTCGTCGATCTCGGTCATCTCGCCGCGTTCGGCGATACGCCGATCAACGGGGGAGACCTCCTGGTCATCCTCGAGCAATTCATTCTCGTATTTGAGGTAGCTCCGGTAGGCGTAGACGATAAACGCGCCGAAGAAGGGCCACTGCAGTGCATATCCCAAGTTTTGGAACGTGCCCGAGCCGGACTGAAAACGAGTCCACTGCCAATAGGCCAATCCGAGCGTGGCGGCCACCGCGAGGGCGACGAACACAATCATTCCCACCGACGCGCGCTTGCGGGGCCGTGGTGGTGTGGTTGGCTCACCCTGATTAGTACTCACACCCCTCTACGATACCCAAGATGCTTCACGACGCCGCGCTGTGGGGGCGGTGCGAAGCATGTGGCGAAAACCCCGTGCCAACAGTGTTGTTGGCGATCCCCATAGGCGCTGGATACAATACCCGCAGCGCCGTGTACGCGGTGCGGGCGCCTGTGGCGGAATTGGCAGACGCGCTGGATTTAGGTTCCAGTGTCTTAGGACGTGGGAGTTCAAGTCTCCCCAGGCGCACGAACACCCACCTACAGCAGTAGGTGGGTGTTGGTGTATCTAGGAGAAACTAGAGGGCAGGGGAGAGGCCGGCATCGCTTTGATCGCTGACGCGGTAGAGGTGCTCATTCACAAACTCGCCCACACCCCAGCGGGCCAACTCGCGGCCATAACCGGAGCGGTTAATGCCGCCGAAGGGCAGGTTGGCGGCGGTGACCGAGGATTCGTTGACGAAGGTCATGCCGTCCTCGAGTTGCTGCGCCACTGCATAGGCCTGCTCGAGGTCTGTGCCCCACACCGAGGAGGACAGGCCGTAGTCGGAGTTATTGGCCAGGGCAATGGCCTCGTCCACATTAGCCACCTTGTACACGACGGCGACGGGGCCGAAGATCTCGTTGCAGCCGATCTCCGAGTTGGGGTCGACATCGGTGAGCAGGGTGGGCTCCATGTAGGCGCCGTCGCGATCAATGGCGCCGCCACCGACACGCACCGTGGCGATGCCGTCGCGGGCCGCCTTCTCGAGTCGTTCGACGATCTCATCACGGGCGCCGATAGACGACAGCGGGCCGATATCGGCGTTCTCGTCATCGTAGGAGCCCACCGTCATCGCTGCGATCTTCTTCTCGAGGAACTCGACCGTGCGATCGTAGAAGTCCTCCATCACAATAAGCCGCTTCGGGGCGTTGCAGGCCTGGCCGGTGTTGTACATGCGGATCTTCACAAACTGCTCCAGCACCCAGTCCAGGTTCTGCTCATCCAGGACGATGAAGGGATCATTGCCGCCCAGCTCCAACACGGACTTCTTGTAGTGCTTGCCGGCGGTGGTGGCCACGGCGGAACCGGCAGCCTCCGAACCGGTGAGGGAGACACCCTTGATGCGCTTATCCGCCACGAAGGCATCCATCTGTGAGCCGGAGGCATAGACGTTGATATAGGCATCCTTCGGCAAACCGGCCTCCTCCAGCAGGTCTTGGCAGGCTTGGGAGGACAGCGGGCAGATGGAGGCGTGCTTGAGCACGATGGTGTTGCCCAACAGCAGGTTCGGCGCGGCAAAGCGGGCCACCTGGTAGTAGGGGAAGTTCCACGGCATGACGCCGAGCAGCGGGCCGAGCGGCTCCTTTTTCACCACAGTCTGCTGTGCCCCGGAGGCCGGCAGATACTCGTCGGCGAGCAGCTCGTGGGCGTGCTCGGCGTACCAGCGGTAAATATCGGCCACAAGCTGGATTTCGGCCTTGGCCCAGCGGGTCAGCTTGCCCATCTCTCGACCGATGTGGTCGGCCAGCTCATCGATGCGCTCCTCATAAAGATCGGCGGTGGCGTTCAATACCGCCACACGCTCCTCGATGGAGGTGGTGCGCCACGAGGTATAGGCGGCGGTGGAGCGGGAGAGAATATCATCCCGCTCAGCATCCGTGATGCGGTCAAACTCCTGCTCGGAACGGCCGGTGTTCGGGTTTTCTAATGCGAAAGTACTCATATCGCCCTGTATAGTCCTGCCCACCAGTAGCTGCAATGCTCTGGGCGCACACCACAGAGATATCGGTCTATCAGTGCCTAAGCTCACTCAATAACTGGCCCCACACAAGGGTGGCGGGCAGGTGCGTGCCGGCGCTGTGCGGCGGCTAGCCGGTGTAGCGCAGCCACGCGAGCACAGCCTTGACGCGGCGGTTGTCGTCCTCGGGCTGGAAGCCGAGTTTCATGAACACATTGGCCACATGCTTGCTCACCGCCGAGGGGCTAAGAAACAGGGTCTTTTCCATATCGCGGTTACTCAGGCCCTGAGCCATGAGCGCGAGCACATCTTTCTCCCGCGGGGTGAGGGTGGTGATGCCGCTGCGCTTGGCATTGAGCAAGGTGGCGATCACTTCCTGATCCACCACTGTCTTTCCCGCAGCCACATCCTCGATTGCTCGGACAAACTCCTCCACCTCAGAGACGCGTTCTTTGAGGAGATAGCCGAAGCCGCCGCCGTCCATGAGCTGATCGAGGTAGCTGGCGGCCACATATTGGCTCAGCACAATCACCGGCAGCCCCAGGCGTTCGCGGCGCAGCTCCGAGGCCGCCTTGAGGCCATCGTCGCGCAGCAGCGGCGGCATGCGTACATCCGTGATCACGAGGTCGATATCTGCTCTACGGCCCTGGTCCCGCAGGGCGTCGGCGTCCGCGACGGCGATCACGCTATGGCCCAGGGTGTGCAGGAGTTGTTCGATGCCCGCGCGCAACAGCGTGGAATCCTCGGCGAGAAGAATATGCATGTGGCTACTTCCTTAGTAGTGGCACCGTGAGGTGCAGCAGCGTCCCGGTGTCAGTGGTGCGCAGCGTCACGGTGCCATCGAGCACAGCGGCACGCTCCCGTAGTCCCATGATCCCCGTGCCCGCACTAGCGGTGGGGGAGTCCGCGCTCAGACCGTCGCCATTGTCGCGCACTGTCACGTGCAGTGCAGAGCCTGTGGCGTCGATGCCGATATCGGCGTGGGTGGCGTGACCGTGCCGAGTGGCGTTCGTCAGCCCCTCGCTGATGCAGTGATAGGCCAGCAAAGCCGTGGTCTCATCCAGCGGCGGCACGGCGGCTGTGTCGGTGTGCAGCGTGGTGTCGATGCCGGCGTGGGCGAGTAGTTCCTCCACCGCTGCCACGACGCCGTTATCGTAGAGCACCTGCGGGGCAATGCCGCGCACCGTGGCCCGCAGGGCGGCCAAGGCTTGGGCCGCGTTTTCTTCGGCCTTGCGTATCGCTGGCTCGGGATCCGCGGCGAGGCGAGCCGCCGCGAGATTGAGTTTCAGCGCAGTGAGGTGCTGCTGGGGGCCATCGTGGAGTTCCCTTTCGATGCGGCGTCGTTCGCCCGAGAAAGCGTCGGCAAGCAATGCTCGCGAAGCTTCAACCTCCCGCACGGAGGGAGCGAGGGTGAGTTGGGAGGCCCGCACCGAGAGCCAGGTCATGGCCCAGCTCAGCGCGAGCAGCAGCACCAGCGCCACCGCGACGAAGGAGAAACAGAGCGCCACATTCACCGCGCGATTCGAGCTCTGCCAAGAATTGAACTCGAGCGTATCCACCATGAAGGGCGCGATCGCAACGAAAACAATGAACGAGCCCAGCATGGTCCACAGCATCAAGCTGAGAACAGACACCACGAGCTGCAGAAAAAGATGGAGCACCTGCCGCCAATCGAACCAGCGAGATACCGTGCGCTGGCGAATGGGGCGAGCAAAGATCCGTGCGCCGCAGCGGCCATAGGCATCCACTGGGCGGGCGAGTAGCGGCAGCCACGGCAGCAGCACGAGGGTAACGGCCAGCGCCGGAATGCACGCTAGTGCGAGCAGAATATTCCAACCGACTGAACGCAGAACTGACATAAGTAATAAGCCTAAGCGTTGCAGCCGTGCGAGTAAGTGGAGCTAGCTCCACCATAGATTCGGCAGCCAGTTCCCTCGTGGCAGGCGTGGTGCGCGCGGTGTGATGAGGGCATGTTGACAGCAGAGAACCTCAGCAAGAAGTATGGTCGCCGCCTCGTGTTTCGCGATCTTAGCCTCACGATCGCGCCGGGCGAGTTCGTGGCCATAATGGGGCCCTCGGGCTGCGGTAAGTCCACCTTGCTCAATCTACTCTCGGGGCTGGATAAGCTCAGTTCGGGCACGCTAAACGCGCCGGAGCGCACGGAACGGGCCTTCGTGTTCCAGGACTATAACCTGCTGGAATCGCTTGATGCCCGGACCAATGCGATGCTCACGGCGAAGTTCTCTGGGCGCCCGTGCACTCGCGCGGAGGCGGATCGGGTATTTCACGATCTCGGACTGGATGGGTGCCAGCGCCAGATGCCCGCGGAGCTTTCCGGTGGGCAGCAGCAGCGCGTCGCTGTAGCGCGGGCGTTGCTGGCCACGCCCGCGTTCATCTTCGCCGATGAACCCACCGGGGCGCTGGATGATGCCACTGCCACGACCGTGCTGGAGCACCTGCGGGCCGCTGCGCACAGGGGGGCCACCGTGGTGATGGTGACGCACTCGCATGCCGCCGCCGCAGCCGCGGACCGGATCATAGACATGGAGGCAGACCATGCGCGTATGGCTTAAGGATGTCTGGGCCAACCGCGTGTCGTGGCTGGCGGTGGTGTTAACGCTCGTGGTCTCCGCTGCGAGTTGCGGGCTCGCCCTGACCCTGATTACTGCGGGTGGGGGCGATGCCGGACCGCTGGGAGGGACGATCCTCGCCATGTCCTTGTGCTCCATCGTGTTGGTTGTGTCGATGCAGATGCGGTTGCTTATCGACGAGCACTGGGAGGTGTATCGCAGCTGGCGCTTAGTGGGCATGCCGGGCTGGATGATCGTGGGATTCGCGCTCGGACAGGTGGTGGTTGTGGCACTCGCCTCGAGCTCCTTGGGTCTAGTGCTGGTGCCGCCGCTGCTTAGCCCGACCGAAGAGGCGCTGCGGGCGGATTGCCTCAGCCTCGACGCGCTGGCGTTCAGTAGCACGTCTGCGCTCGCCGCAGTGGCTATCTGTTCGACGGCAGCGGTGCTGGCGGTGCTGTGGCCCGTGCGGCGCATCTTCCGCCCAGTGGTGGTGCGTTCCTCGTGGTGGACAACCCCGGTGGCGGCGCTACTGGTAGCTGCGGTGCTGGCGCCTTCTATAGCCGCCACGATGGAGCCGGATGCTTTTCTCAGCTGGTCTATGGGGCTGATCGTGGTGGTGTCCTTGGTCATGCCGTGGCTGCTGCCGCTGCTGGATCAGTGGACGCGAGTTGTGGGGATTGCAGGGGCGAATGTGCGCAATCGCCGCCGTTTCAGCGCCCCGCAGATCGTGCCCTGGGTGATCTTTGGTGGGCTGATCGTGGTCGTTGGTTCTGGGATGCGGGCGATGATGATGGCCAGTGGGTCCTGGCATGTCTCCTCGTGGGAGGTGTTCGTGGTGCTGCTTGGGCCCTCGATCATTCCGAGCGTGGTGGCGGCACTCGCTATCTCTTTACTCATGCGCCACCGCATTGCGGCGGACGTGCGCGCCCTTCGGCTAGCTGGGGCGCCGCCGCGGGCCCCGCTCACCATTCAAATAGGCGAGGCGTTCGCGCACACCATTACTGCCGCCGCGGTGGTGGCGCTCATGGCTATCTATGTGGTGGTGCGGCTCAACGGGCTACTCGGCGTGGAGGATCCCTTCACGGGGCTGTGGTGGCAGGCATGGCTGGTCATGTTCTTCGTCATGGCAGCGGTGACGACGCTACTCAAAATCGTGCTCGCCCGGCGGGTCATACATCTGTGTATTAGCGAGGACGGCTACGTCTAGCTGTGCCGGATGCCCGCGGCGGAGTGGGTGGGCACGCCGGAACCATAAAGATGACGAAATCCTCATGATTACGTGGTAGGTTATTTTCCCACGAGATACCTGTTTGATCCCAAAAGGCAGTGTGTCCCGCGTAGCACCCTGTTCCCCCAAGTTTGAGAAGAGCCGACGACATAGCATGATCACTCCTAACTCCACCCCCTCTCAGCAGGACAGTTCCCCCACTGCAGGGCCGCGCACCCTCAGTGATCGGCTAGAGAACGAGCGCTTCGCCTTAAGTTTTTCGGGCCAAGGTTTTGACTGGCTGCGCCCCCTCGCCGAGGCCACCGAAGCCGGGGCTGATGAGTCCCGCTTGCGCGGGATAGTCGCCGACGCCGAGCAGCGCCTCAGCGAGCTCAACGAAGAACTCGCCGGTGTGCTCCCCCTCGGTTTCACCCCCTTCCGCTGGGCGGGGCTCGATGATGTTCCTGCCGGATCGGATCACGGATATAGCGCCAACGCGGCGGTGTCCGTGCCGGGCATTGTGCTCGCCCAGATCGCCACTCTCGATGCGCTGGGTGCCCAGGACGTGCCTTGGCAGCGCGCCGAGCTGTCCATCGGCCACTCTCAGGGACACCTCGGCGTGGAATATGCCCGCACCCCCGAGCGCGCCAGCGAGCTGCTGGTGATCGCTCGGCTCATCGGTGCGGCGATTACCCGCACCGCCCAGCGCAGTGGTGTGATCAGCGAAGGGGAGCGTCGCCCGATGCTCGCCATCGGTGGTGTCGAGCGCTCCATCGTGGAAGAGGAGCTGCACGGCACCGAGGCCGTCGTGGGGCTGCATAATGCCCCCGATGCACAGGTAATTGTGGGCACCCCCGCCGAGTTGGAGCTGGTGCAGCAGCGTCTGAGCCGCCGCGCCGAGAAGGAACAGCAGGCGCTGGAGAATAAAGAGCGCGGTGGCTCCGCCCTGCGCCCCACGTTCAGCCCCATTGCTGTGACCGCCGGCTTCCACCACCCGGTCATGGAGGATGCTGTTCAGCTCACCCTCGACTGGGCCCGTCGCCTCGAGGTAGATGAGCAGCTCGCCGAGCGCTGCGCCCGCGCCGTGCTGGTCGATAGCGTGGACTGGCCCCGCGAGCTGCGTCGGGTGCGTGAAGCAGGCGTTTCCTGGCTGCTCGAAATCGGCCCGGGGGAGGGCGTGGCGAAGCTCTCGGCACCGCAACTCGCCGGCACCGGCATCGCTGTGGTGCGCGCCGGCACCGCCGAGGGGCAGGGCCAGCTCTCTGACCCGCATGCTGCTACTCCGCAGGCTGTGGACTACACCGACTTCGCCCCGCGCCTCAGCGCCGATGGCCGCCGCGTTGAAACCGCCTTCACGCGGCTGACCGGTCGCTCGCCGATTCTCTTGGCCGGCATGACCCCCACCACGGTGGATCCGGAGATTGTTGCTGCCGCCGCGAATGCCGGCTATTGGGCAGAACTCGCCGGCGGTGGCCAGGTCACCCCGGAGATCCTAGATGAGAACCTCACCCGTTTGGGCGAGCTGCTCGAGCCGGGAGTCAATGCCCAGTTCAACTCCATGTTCCTCGATCCCTACCTCTGGGGCATGCACATCGGCGGTAAGAAGCTGGTGCGCAAGGCCCGCGCCCATGGCGCCCCGATTGATGGTGTGGTGATCACCGCCGGTATTCCGGAGCGCGAGGAAGCCGTGCAGCTCATCCACGAGCTGCGTGCCGAGGGCATTCCGTGGGTGGCCTTCAAGCCGGGCGCGGTCAAGCACATCAAGCAGGTTTTGGCCATTGCCCGCGAGGTTCCCGAGGTGCCGGTGATCATGCACGTCGAAGGCGGCGTCGCTGGCGGTCACCACTCCTGGGAGTCCCTCGATGACTTGCTGCTCAACACCTATGAGCAGATCCGCCGCCAGCCCAATACCGTGCTGGTTGTCGGCGGCGGTATTGGCACTCCCGAGCGCGCCGCGGATTACATCACCGGCCGCTGGGCCGAGGCCTATGGTCGCGTCGCGATGCCGGTGGACGGCGTGCTCGTCGGCACCGCTGCCATGGCGGCGCGCGAGGCCTGCACCTCCCCGCAGGTGAAGCAGGCTCTGGTGGATACCGCAGGCCCGAATGATTGGGTTCCCGCCGGGTCCGCCAAGGGGGGAATGGCCTCCGGTCGCTCCCAGCTGGGCGCCGATATTCACGAGATTGATAATTCCTTCGCCCGCGCCGGACGTCTGCTCGATGAGGTCGCTGGCGACGCCGAGGCCGTGGCCGCCCGTCGCGAGGAGATCATCACCGCCATCAACGCCACCTGCAAGAAGTACTTCGGCGATCTGGAGGAGATGAGCTACCGCAGTTGGTTGGAGCGCTATCTCGAGCTGTCCGGGCCCGATGGCTCCGGCTGGGTGGATAAAACTTGGCACACCCGCTTCCAGCACATGCTTCAGCGCACCGAGGCGCGCCTGAACCCCGCCGATCATGGCGAGCATCCCTCGCAGCTCTCCCCGCTGGAGCTGGAGGATGACCCGGCCGCCGCCGTGGCTGAGGCCGCCGCGGCCTATGATCTCGACCGCCGCCTCCACCCTGCGGATGTGGATTGGTTCATCGCCGAGCTGCGCACCCCGGGCAAGCCGGTCAACTTCGTGCCCGTGATCGACGAGAACGTCCGCCGCTGGTGGCGTTCCGATTCGCTCTGGCAGGCCCACGACCCGCGCTATAGCGCCGATGAGGTGTGCATCATCCCCGGCCCAGTGGCCGTGGCCGGCATCACCATCAAGGATGAGCCCATTGCCGAGCTGCTCGGCCGTTTCGATGCTGCCGTGGTCGAGGCCGCCCGCGATCGCGAGGCAGCTACCGAAGACACCCCTTCGCGCTTGTCGACGCTGCTCTCCAGCCCCACCACCTACTGGGCAGGCCGCAACGTCTCCTCCATCCTGCACGCGCTTGCCCCCGCTGCCGAGTGGGAGATTCTCTCGGCTGATTCCGCCCGCGAGCCCCGCACGGGTGCCCGCCTGCAGGTGCTCGACGATACGAGCGCTGAGCTGGTCGTCAGCCTCGCCGGCGAACGCCGCTGCGAGGGCCTCGAGCTGCGCGTGAAGCTCGAGCTGCCGCAGGTCGATGGTGCCGCCCCCGTGGTCACCCAGCGTGCCGCGGAAGAGGCGATGGATACCCTCACCGAGATTGCCGCCGGCGGCTCCGTGGCGGAGCTGGTGGAGGGTGCGGCCACCCACGAGTTCACGATCGACGCCGATAGGGCCGCTGACTATCACAACCTCACCAGCGCGGCGCTGCGCGATGTCACCGTGGGCGGTAGCGATTCCCTCGCCCCCGATGTGTTGGTGGGTGCCTGCTGGCCGGCGATCTTCGCCGCTGTGCGCGGCGCCGAGATCCCGGGCCGCCCCGGCGAGCGCGTGGTCGAGGGCATGCTCTCTCTGGTGCACCTCGAGCACCACCTCACCCTGCGGGACGAGCAGGCCTCCACTGCGGCGCTGATCGGGGTGCCGCTGACCGCCACCGCCCATGCCGATGAAGTCAGTGACACCGATATCGGGCGTGTCGTGGTGGTGCGCGTGTCCATCAGCGATGCCGAGGGACGCGTGCGCGCCACATTGACCGAGCGTTTCGCTATCCGTGGCCGCCGTGGCCCTGCGACGGCGCGCACCAATACCTCTGCACTGCCCTCGATCAGCCCCGTGACCCACTCGGCGCGCACCCGCGCGCAGGTGGTGGCACCGGAATCCATGCTGCCCTTCGCCGCCGTGTCTGGGGATCGCAACCCGATCCACGTCTCGAGCACCGCTGCGCATCTGGCAGGGCTGGATGATGTGATCGTGCACGGCATGTGGACCTCCGCGGTGGCGGAGCTGGTTACCGCCGCCGCCTATGCCGACGATGCCGTGCACACCGAGTCGGCCGCGATCACCGAGTTCACCGCCACCATGCTGCGGCCTATTGCCCCCGGTGAGACCGTGGACTTTAAGGTCGAGCGCACCGGTGTGGATAACCGCCCCGGTCGCGGCGAGGTGCGCGAGGTCACTGCCAGCGTCGATGGCGAGACTGTGCTCACCGCAGTAGCCGTGATGGCAACACCGACGACCTTCTACGCCTTCCCCGGCCAAGGAATCCAGCACGAGGGTATGGGCATGGAGGCCTATGCCTCCTCTCGCGAAGCCAAGCAGGTATGGGATCGCGCCGACGCCCACACACGCGCTGCGCTGGGCTTCTCCGTGCTGGAGATCGTGCGCACCAACCCCCGCGAGGTAGTGGTGGGCGGAGAACGCTTCTTCCACCCCGACGGCGTGCTCTTCCTCACCCAGTTCACCCAGGTGGCCATGGCCACCCTTGGTGTGGCACAGGTGGCGCAGATGCGCGAAGCAGGAGTGCTCGACGATACCGCTTTCTTCGCTGGGCACTCCGTGGGCGAGTACAACGCCCTAGCCGCCTACTCGGGGGTGCTGTCCCTAGAATCTGTGGTGGAAATCGTCTACGCCCGCGGGCTGACGATGCACCGGCTCGTAGAGCGCGATGAGCAAGGCGTATCCAACTATGGCCTCGCCGCCCTGCGCCCCAATAAGTTTGGTTTGGCAGCAGATCAGGTGGCCGACTTCGTGGCCGAGGTATCCCACAGCACCGGCGAGTTCCTCGAAATCGCCAATTACAATCTCAAGGGCAAGCAATACGCGGTGGCCGGAACTCGCGCCGGTCTCAAGGCCCTCGCCGCTGCCGCCGAGCAGCGCGCCCCCGGTGCCCGCGGGCTCATCCTCATCCCCGGCATCGATGTGCCCTTCCACTCCTCCGTCCTGCGCGACGGGGTGGATGACTTCCGCGATCACCTCGACAGCCTGCTGCCCGCAGAAATCGACCCCGAGGTGCTGGTGGGACGCTATATCCCGAACTTGGTGGCTCGCCCCTTCGCGATCACCGCGGAGTTCGTGGAGTCTATGCGGGAGGTCGTGGATTCCCCGATCTTGGACCGCTTGCTCGAGCGTTTCGATGCCGCGGTGGCGGAGAACACCGCCGCAGTGGCACGCACCATCCTGATCGAGCTGCTCGCATGGCAGTTCGCCTCCCCAGTGCGCTGGATCGAAACCCAGGACCTCATGCTCGCGGAGCTTGGTGTCGAGCGCTTCGTGGAGATCGGTGTGGCCAACGCGCCCACCCTGGCCAACATCATGGCCCAGACCGCAGCCGTGACCCCCGGTGGGGAAGGGCTGGAGGTGCTCAATATTGAGCGCGATCGCGGCATCGTCTTCGCCGAGGACAGCTTCTCCTTCGCCGCCCCGGAGGAGGAAGAAGCACCCGCCGAGAGCGCCGAGGATATCGAGCCCGCACCCGCAGCCCCGGCCACTCCGCCGGTGGCAGAGCCCGAGCCCGCCCCGGCCCCGGCTCCCGCTGCGGCCGCTGGCGATACCCCGGAGGTGGAGTTCACCCCGGCCCATGCCACCACTGTGCTGCTGAGCTTGTGGACGAAGGTGCAGCCGGGCCAAATCACCGCCACCGACACCATCGAAACCTTGACGGATGGCGTCTCCTCCCGACGCAACCAGCTCTTGCTGGATCTCGGCGTGGAGTTCGGCCTCGGGGCCATCGATGGCGCCGCCGATGCCGAGATCCCGGACCTGCAGGACACCGTGAGCCGCATGGCCAAGGGCTACCAGGCCTTTGGTCCGGTCCTCGGCGATGCCATCAGCGATGGGCTGCGCAAAGTCACCGGCCCTGCGGGCGCGAAGCCCGCGGCTGTCGCCGAGCGCGTGAGCCAGGTATGGCAGCTCGGCGAGGGCTGGCGTCTCCACGCCGAGGCCCAGATGGTGCTCGGTACCCGCGATGGCGACTCCGTGCGGGGTGGCGCGCTGGCAGAGCTCAGCCCCGCCCAGCCCAGCTCGGCCAGCGAGCTGGATCAGCTCATCGATAATGCTGTGCTCGCTGCGGGAGAGCGCCTGGGAGTGAGCGTCGCTAAGCCCGCGGCGGCAGGAGGGGAGCAGACCGCGGTGGATTCCGCCGCCCTCGGCGCCTTCGCGGAGCAGGTCACCGGCAAGGCCGGCGTGCTCGCCGAAACCGCGCGCATGATCCTCAAGCAGCTCGGCCACGATCACGCCCCGCAAACCGTGGGGCTGGATGATCACAGCGCCGACGAGAAGCTCTTCGAGTTGGTCTCGGCGGAGCTCGGCCAGAACTGGCCGCGTATGGTCTCCCGCAATTTCGATCCGCGGCGCGCGGTGCTTCTCGACGACCGCTGGGCCTCGGCGCGCGAGGACATCACCCGCGCCGGGCTGGGCTTGGTGGATCCCGAGAGCATTGACGTCAGTGGCGCAGGCGAAACCGTCGCCGCCCACGCCCGTCACTTCGGGCTCGACTCCCTCGCCCACCAGGCCCTAGAGCAGGGCCGCGGCAGCTTCGCTGAGGACGTGGCTGTGGTCACCGGTTCCTCGCCGCAGTCCATCGCCGCCGCCGTGGTGGGAGAGCTGCTGGCCGAAGGCGCCACCGTGATCACCACCACCTCGAGGCTGAGCCATGAGCGCTTGGAGTTCTACAAGCGGCTCTACGCGGAGCACGCCCGCTTCGGCGCCACCCTGTGGGTGATCCCCGCCAACTTGGCCTCCTATGCGGACCTCGATGCGGTCGTGGAGTGGATCGGCTCCGAACAGCGCGTCACCGTGGGCGCATCCTCCGTGGTGACGAAGCCGGCGCTCGTGCCGAGCCTGATCTTCCCCTTCGCCGCCCCGCCGGTGCAGGGCAGCATCGACGAAGCCGGCCCGCAGGCAGAAAACCAGATGCGTTTGCTCCTGTGGTCGGTGGAACGTCTCATCGCCGGGCTCTCCGCTCTGGGCCGCGATACCCACGTGGGCCAGCGCACCCACGTGGTGCTGCCGGGCTCGCCCAACCGCGGAATCTTCGGCGGCGACGGCGCCTATGGAGAGTCCAAGGCCGCCCTCGACGCCCTGGTGAATCGCTGGAGCGTGGAGGAGAACTTCTCCGCCCGCACCACCCTGGCCCACGCCCTGATCGGCTGGGTGCGCGGCACCGGGTTGATGGGCGCCAATGATCCGCTCGTCGAGCTGGTCGAAGCCAAGGGCGTGCGCACCTACTCCACCGACGAGATTGCCCGCGAACTCATTTCTTTGGCCTCGCAGGAGTCGCGCCAGGCTGCCGCCGATACGCCGCTGCTCGCCGATTTCACCGGTGGGCTCGCCGAGGCGCAGCTCAACCTTGCGGAGCTGGCACGCTCCGCGGCCGGCAACCCCGACGCCGAGCAGCTGCAGGAGGTGGACACCACCCCGCGCTTCCACGCGCTGCCGAATGTGCCGGCACTACCCGCGGCACCGGCCACGGCCGCCGCAGCCTTCCACGGTTCGGTGAGCGCCTCCCTGGAGAACATGGTGGTCATGGTCTCCGCCGCGGAGCTGGGGCCCTATGGCTCCTCGCGTACCCGCTTCGAGGCCGAGCTGAGTGGCGATCTCAGCGCCGCCGGCGTGGTCGAGTTGGCCTGGTCCATGGGGCTGATCTCCTATGAGGACGGCGCTTGGCTCACGGCCGAAGGCGAGGAGATCGCCGAGGACGAGATCTTTGACGCCTATCATGACGAGGTGCTCGGCCGCGTGGGCGTGCGCCAGTACCACGATGATTTCTCCATGGTGTCGAACCTCGCCCCGCAGCTGAGCAAGATCTACCTCGAAGAGGACCTCACCTTCGCCGTGGCGACCCGCGAGGAGGCCGAGGGCTATGCTGCTGAAGACTCCAACACGGTGGTGCGCTTCCATCCAGAAACCGAGGAATGGCTGGTCACCCGACCCGCTGGTTCCGAGGTGCGGGTGCCCACCCGCGCGGTGATGTCGCGCTTCGTGGGCGGGCAGATCCCCGAGGGCTTCGATCCCACGCGCTGGGGCATTCCCGCCGAGATGGTCAATAACCTCGACCGCGTGGCCGTGTGGAACCTCGTGTGCACCGTGGACGCCTTCCTCTCTGCGGGCTTCACTCCCGCCGAGATCCTGGCGCACGTGCACCCGGCGAAGGTCAGCTCCACCCAGGGCACCGGCATGGGCGGCATGTCCTCCATGCGCTCGCTCTACGTGGACGGCTTGCTCAACGAGGCCCGCGCCAACGACATCCTGCAAGAAGCCCTGCCCAATGTGGTGGCGGCACACGTCATGCAGGCCTATGTGGGCGGCTACGGCCAGATGGTGCACCCGGTGGCGGCCTGCGCCACGGCGGCCGTGTCGGTGGAAGAAGGCATGGATAAGATCCGTCTCGGCAAGGCCGATGTGGTGGTCACCGGCGGTATCGATGATCTCTCCGTGGAGGGCATCACCGGCTTCGGCGACATGTCCGCTACCGCTGATTCCCAGGCGATGCGGGATAAGGGCATCGAGGATCGCTACTTCTCCCGCGCGAATGATCGACGCCGCGGTGGGTTCGTGGAATCCGCTGGCGGCGGCACGCTGCTGCTCATGCGCGGCTCGGTGGCCTTGGAGCTGGGTATGCCGGTGCAAGCGGTGGTGGGCTATGCCCAGTCCTTCGCCGATGGCCTGCACACCTCCATCCCCGCGCCGGGGCTCGGTGCTTTGGCCGCGGCCCAAGGTGGCACGCATTCGGCGCTGGCTACCCAGCTGGCCGAGCTGGGCGTGCACGCGGATGACATCCGCGTGGTGTCGAAGCACGACACCTCCACCAACGCCAATGACCCCAACGAGTCTGAGCTGCACGAGCGTATCCAGCAGGCACTTGGTCGCGATGCGGGCAGCCCGCTGTATGTGATCTCGCAGAAGAGTCTCACCGGCCACGCCAAGGGTGGTGCCGCAGCCTTCCAGCTCACCGGCCTCGCCCAGGTGTTGCGCTCCGGTGTGATCCCGGCGAACTTCTCGCTGGACTGCGTGGATCCCGTGCTGGCCGAGCATCCGCACCTTGTGTGGCTGCGCCAGCCGCTCAAGATGCCGGAGCAGGACGTGCTCAAGGCCGGGTTTGTCTCTTCGCTCGGTTTCGGTCACGTCTCGGCGCTGGTGGCCCTGGTCCACCCAGCGGCCTTCTATGAGGCGGTTCGGGCCCAGCGCGGCGAGGACGTGGCAGCAGAGTGGGCCGCACAGGCCGCGGCGCGGGAGCAGGCGGGTGCCGAGCGTATCCTCGCCGGCATCTACGGTGCCGCGCCGCTGTACGAGCGCACCTCCGGCCGCAACCTGGGCGGCGATGGCGATGCCGCCCACGATCGGGAGATCGCCATGCTGCTCGACGCCGACGCCCGGCTCCGCGACGGCCGCTACCGCCTGTCCACCGAGGGCTAAGGCAGTGGACACAGCCCAGCAGCCGAGAGAGATCCCGCACCTGCCGGTGCGTGGGTGCGGGATTGATCTGGTGCACGTGCCGGGTTTTGCCGAGCAGCTCGCCCAGCCAGGTACCCGCTTCGCGCGGGTATTCCACGGCAGTGAGCTGCGCCACGCCCAGCAGCGCGGCCTGACTGGCCTGCCCCGGGCCCGGCATCTCGCGGGGCGATGGGCGGCCAAAGAGGCCTGGATTAAGGCCTGGTCACAAGCGCTGTTTGGGCAGCCTCCCGTGCTGGCGGAACACGAGGTGGATTTCCGCGACATCGTGGTGCAGGCCGATCCCTTCGGCCGAGTCCAGCTCCGGCTGCGTGGCCGGCTGCGAGCCCTAGCCGCAGAAAGTCTCGGGATCAGCGCGGAGCACCTCGATGCTTCCGTGCAGCTGAGTATCAGCCATGATGGCGACTACGCAGTGGCGGTCTGCGTACTCAGCTAGCCCCGCCCCATAGCCGCCCCACGGCCCCGCCCGACGCAGGCGCGGGGAGCGGGGCGGCTAGGCTACAAGCTGTGAGTATCTCGAAAGACTTCGATGACTACCTCGCCGAACACCAGCTCGTTCCCGCGGCGGAGGTCATCCCCGAGCACCCCTGCCAAGATTTTTCCCATAATGAGCACGTGGTGGATGCCCCCACCCCTGGCCGCCGTGCCGCGGCGCCCGCAGCAGAGACCGCCGGGCCCGGAGCAGAATCCTCGCAGTCAGAGGAGCAGGACGCGCTAGACGAGGCGGCCCGCCTCGCCCACGCCATGCTGGGAGAAAACCGCTGGGTGTGAGTAGAACACCTAGCCTTGGGCGACGGAGAAGAGATAGGCAATGAGCATGCGCTTGATCTCTTCCACCGTGGTGAGATAGGTCTCCGGCGAGGCGGTGGCATCGCGCACCGCGAAATTAAGCAGCGAGGTGGCGGTGTGCACCAAAATCCCGGCGTGCTTGCGGCGCTCGGCAAGTGGCAGCGTCGGGGCGAGGGGGATGAGTACCTCCGCCAGTAAATCCAAGAGCTCCGATTCGGTGGCCGCACCCGTGGCGCGGGTGGCTGGGGTGGACTGGATGGCATGCCACACCGCCCGCCGGGAGGGATCCGCTTTCCACAATTGGGCGAGGTGGTCGATGAAGTTATCCAGAAAATCCGGCCACTGAATTGACGGATCGCGGCTGGGCCATTTCTTCAGCTCGGCCACGATCACCGCGGTGTCTTGGCGATCCAGCTCGCAGATCATCACATACTTATTGGCAAAGAACTGATACAGCGTGCCAATGGGCACCTCAGCCCGCTTGGCCACCTCGTCGAAGGTGAAGGATTCAAACCCGTGATCGACGAGGACGCTGCGCGCCGCCTCCAGCATGCGGGCGAATTTCTCCCGACTGCGTTGCTGGGCTGGGCGGCGGCGTGGAACCAGAATGGCAGTATCGCCATCGTCGGCGTCGGAGGCATCGCTGCGCTGCTGCGCTGCGGAGTCAGAGTGCTGCATCAAAGAAGGCTCGGACGCGGTGGAGCGCGTCTGGGTGGAGCCGGTGTGATCGGAGGTTCTAGCCATGGTAGCTACCGAGTCTATCGAATCAGAACGCCCCTGTGAACACGGTTTATCCTCGTGCCGCCCAGCTATCTGGGCGGCTAGAGCACGTCGCGCAGAATCCGATCGACGTGGCCTTTGGCGCGCACATTGTACTGGGCGCTGGCGATGCGTCCGTGCTCGTCGACCAAGAAGGTGGAGCGAATCACGCCGTGGACTACCTTGCCGTAGTTCTTCTTCTCACCGAAGGCGCCCCACTGTGTCATCACCTCTTTATCGGGATCGGAGAGCAGCGTGAAGGTGAGCCCGTGATCGGCGCGGAAGGCCGCGAGCTTATCCGGGCTATCAGGGGAGATGCCCACCACAGCCACGCCGAGATCATTGAGCCGGGCTAGGTTGTCACGAAAATCGCAGGCTTCGGTGGTGCAGCCGGGGGTGTTGGCGCGCGGGTAGAAATAAACCAGAACGCGCTGCCCACGGAAGTCCGCCAAGCTGACTGTCTCGTTGGCGTCGTTAAGCAAAGTGATAGCGGGGGCGGTATCGCCCTCGCTGAGACGAATGGAAGCGGGTTGAGTCATGGCTCTAGGGTAAGCGAGGGCTCGTCATTTCTGCAGTGCGGTAGGCATGCCGACTAGAAACCACAGCGTGGTTTTAGGTAGGCTCATGCAGGTAAACGCCGCACCCTACGGGGCGCACAGTACATGGATAAAACTAGCTAGGGGAGTATCGACAACAGTGGCACGCAATATTGAGGACATTCAGCGCGACATCGAGCGCACTCGCAAGAACCTGGCGAACACCCTCGATGAGCTTGCCGAGCGCAGCCAGCCCAAGAACATCGTGAACGATGCGAAGAAGGAAGCCACCAACAAGCTGCAGGACCCGAAGGTGCAGAAGATTCTGGCTGGCGTGGGCGCGGTTGTTGTGGGGGCAGTCGTCGTTGGCGTGCTGCGTTCCCGCAAGCGCAACAAGGATCTCAAGGAGATTCAGAAGCTGCTCGCTTCCCGTTAATCTTAATCGCTTTTCGCTTTTCGACGCCCCGCCGCGCCGATTATCCCCGAGGGGAGTCGGTGTGGCGCGGGCTTTTTAAGTCCGGCAACGCTGAATATATGAGACCCCAATGAGTAGCAGTGACCGTCCAGAGCGGCTGACCGTCACATCCCGCCACTACAACGTGGTTGGCCTAATCGGGGTGGCCCTATTTTTCGCCGCCGCCTATACGCCTTCACTGCTGCCCCGTACGTGGTATTACCAAGGAATTGTCTCTGGGGTAACCGCGAATATCGGCTACTGCGTGGGCATGGGTGTGAGTCAGCTGGGGTGGATGCTGTTGTGTCGTCTCGGCCCGCGCGCGGCGCGCCTGCTGCTATCCGATCGTCAGCGCCGGATGATCGACTATATCGGCATCGTGGTGCTTGCTCTCGTGGCGCTCGGGGTGGTGTGGGCATCGCTGTCGTGGCAGGAGCAGCTCGCCACTGCGCAAGGGCTGCCCACACCGCACCTCACCCACTTTTTGCCGCTCTCCGCAGCCCTCGGATTGGCCCTGTGCTTTGGGCTGATCTGGCTGTGGCGGCTGCTGGCGGCGTGGGCGGAGTCCACGGCAGAGGTGCTTGAACATCGCGGCCTGGCGCCTGGGATCGCGGCCGTAGTGTCCAACGTGTTCGTAGTGGTGATCATGGTGGCCAGTGTGGGAATTATCATCCCCAATACAGGCCTAACCATCATCGAGCGCCAAGCCGCCGATCGCAATGCCACCTATCGCGAGGACATCGCCCCACCCACGGTGGCGTATCGCTCGGCTGGACCCGGCAGCGAGATCTCATGGGAGGGCCTCGGCTATGAGGGCTCGCGCTTCATCGCCGATGGCGCCACCAAAGAGCGGCTGGAAGCGGTGACGCGGCGCCCCGCCCGCGAGCCTATCCGCCTCTACGCAGGGGTGGGCAATGGCGCGGATATGCAGGAGCGCGTCGATAAGCTCGTGGGGGAACTCGATCGTACCGGGGCGGCCGACCGGCAGGCATTGCTCATCCTCCCAGTCACCGGCACGGGGTGGGCCAATCCGGTGGCGGCCCAGGCCTTCGAGCTGCTTTTTGCTGGCGATACCGCCATTGCCAGTGCCCAATTCGGCGTGCTGCCCTCTGCGGTGTCTTTCCTCAGCGACTCGGGGGCGGCTGCGGAAGCAGGGCGCGAGTTGATCCACACGGTGGCGCAATGGTGGTCTGCGTTGTCCGCTGGGAACCGGCCCCAGCTCTATCTCTACGGCGAGTCCCTCGGCACCACGGGCGTGGAGGCGGCACTGGAGTCCTTGCGCGCTCTGAATGTAGAACCCGATGGTGTGTTCATGGTGGGCCCGCCGCGCAGCAATGAGCTGCACCGCTGGCTCACCACCAATCGCGAACCGGGCAGTCCCGAATACCAGCCGCGCATGCCTGAGTCGAGTGCCGTGCGCTTTGCCGCCACCGGCCGCCACGCGCGGCAGCTGGGAGCAGATCCCCGCTGGGGCGAGCATCGACTGCTCTATCTGCAGCACGCTACCGACCCAGTGGTGTGGTGGGAGCCGAATCTGCTGTGGAAGCGCCCCGACTGGCTCGTCGAGCCGCTTGGCCCGGGCCGGGCCCCACAGATGACGTGGTATCCCGTGATCACCTTTTGGCAGGTAAGCGCTGATCTAGGTGGGGCGGCGGACGTGCCGGATGGCTTCGGGCACAATTACGCCACGGAGCTTCTCGACGGCTGGATTGCTGTCACACACAGTTCGCTCTCCAGCGATGCGGATGCTGAGGCGCTGCGCGCGGAACTGGATGTGCTGCTGCAGCGCCAAGGCCCGGAAAAGGGGCACATCAACGAACTCACGGAGAAGTAGGGGCTAGGCACCATTGCTCGGTGTAGGGCGAGGACTAGGGTTTTATATATGAATTCCTCAGCGCGCACTGTAGTCCCTCGGTCCCTCATTGTCGCCTTCTGGGGCACCGGAATCTCTTTGCTGGCCTCGATCGTGATCATGGTGATGCTCTACATAGTGGCCTCGAGCACGGCAGAAGCTCCTATGTTCATCTCAGTCATCATGTTGAACCTCAGTGCCTTCGTGGCGTTCATTGCCGCTAGCCTAGCCGCCGCGCAACACCCAGGACCAGTACGTACCCACGCGACCGTTCTCCTCGCGTCCATCGTGGTTGGCCGGATTATTCTCGCCATCGGCGGCGGAATGGTCGAAACCACGGGGGCGCTTGCCACCTTCCAGATCATCAGCATCGTGCTCCTGCTTGGAGCCATGGTCTACGTTGGGCTCGGAATGAAGAAGGGCTTCGCTGCGGCGTAGAGAGGCTGCCGCAGACGGTGGTGACGAGGCGTGCCGCCGGTACAGCCCGCGCCGAATAGCGAGAAACCCAGTCGGGAGCGCTCCCGACTGGGGTGAAGTGTGTGCCCACTTGGTATGTGGATACTGTGGGTAAACCTCAGGGTTACTTATCGCATGCGATGCCGTCGTTGTCTCGATCGAGCCCGGGGCGATAGCCTGGCTGGCCGGCATAGATGGGGGCTACGCCAGCGGCTCGGGCTGCGTCACAGTTCGGGTAGTAGTCGTTGGCGGGAGCTGGCGCGGGAGCTGGTGCGGGAGCTGGTGCGGGAGCCGGCGCGGGGGCTGGTGCGGGAGCCGGCGCGGGAGCAGGGTTGGGCGACGTGGTTGGAGCACGTTCAGGCTCGGGTTCCGGCGTGGGGACAATATTCGCCTGCGACGGCTCATCCCGCTGGGGCTGAGTTGTGCTATTTGAGGTGCTGCTACGCCGCTCAGGCTCAGGGGACTCTTTCTTGTGGCTCGTGCTGGTGCTAGTGGTAGTAGAGCGCTCAGTCCTAGTAGGTGTAGTGGTGCTAGTCGTTGTCTTGCTCGTGGTGCTAGTCGTCGCCTTGCTTGTGCTGGTGGTTGAGCCGTCTGAAGACCCCTTCTTGTCCGAGGAAGGCAAAACCGCCCCTCCTGCGGCAAGCAGCACGACGCTAGATAAAGCAATGATCACCCATTTACGGGGAGCTTTAGTTACTGGCTCAGACGCCCCCTGTAGGAGTTGGCGGTCTCCCCCAGTGAGGTATCCGGCAAGTTGCCGGTCTAGCTCTACCTGCTGTTGGAGCTTCCTATCGCGGGATTGGTAGTAAAACCACGCTGCGCCGGGGAGGATGATAGCGATGGAGATAAATAGGCCGCCGATAAATGATCGCGCTCCGCTGGTGATGCTGAGAAAGTTGGCGAGAAATAGGAGACCACCGATGATGAGGGATGCGGTGGCAAGAACCTTTGGGATTCTGTTTGTGGTGCGGGTGCTGTTCACGTGGGGTCCTTGGGTAGCGTGATGAGGTAGAGATGGTTGGTTATCGGAGGCGCTGCGGCTGTACAGGCGTGTGGTGATGCTCGCTACACGCTGAGGCGGTACGTGCCTCGCGTCTGTGATGTTATATTCCCGTGTGCCGTAGGTCCTTGGTTTTGGTGAGATTGCGACGGCGTTAGCCCCTACAGGGGGCATGCGTTGAAGTACCTACAACCCCAGGGCAGAGATACAACAATCCTCTCTAGGCGTGATAACCGCCTAGAGAGGATGTAAAGAAAAAGTGCGCCATCAGGGACTCGAACCCCGAACCCGCTGATTAAGAGTCAGCTGCTCTGCCAATTGAGCTAATGGCGCATGCTCTGCGTCCCTGCCGTGGTGGCCGGTGCGCTGTGCAACGAGATGTTATATTACAAACAGTTTCACACCTTGTAAAATCGCCAGCTCAAGGGCTATTTAAGAGCTTCGTGGGTCGCGTGTGGCTGCGTGGTGTGAGACGGGGTGTGTCGCTGCGTTGTAGGGATGATGGGCGGCGCTCCTCGCCGGAATGATGGTGTCGCGGCAGCTGCCTAGCAAGGTCCGGGGGAGGGGCTCGATTTTTGACACACAGTGTCGACAACATGGTGTGTGACATGCGATAAGCAACAGTTTGGTCACGGTTTTGGGAAGCGGTTTTTCCGGCGCGGTCCGAGCGCGCGGGGCGTGTAGAATCCACCGAGACTATGGTTTATCGACGGAGTGAAATGTTTAGCACAGGGCGGTTCTCTTTTAGTGGTCTGACGGGCGAGGTCAGCGGGGGTTATACAGCTCAGCCTCGGCTGCTGCGAGCCGTGATGGCGCTGCTCGTGTCGTGTTCTTTGGTTCTTGCTGGATGCACGATTGGTGACGGCAACACGGAAGAAGAGGCCGCTGGGAAGACCAAGATAGAGAAGGTTCGCGAGGAGGAAACTCCGAAGCTGAATGTTGGCGATGAGGCCACGGATGTCAATCCCACGGATCCCATCGAGGTCACTGTGGAGCACACCACGCTGACGTCGGTGACGATGACGAACGAGGCCGGCAAGGTGGTCGAAGCCGAGATCAGCGATAACGGTAAGAAGTGGCATGTCACAGAGCCACTGGGCTATTACCGCACCTACACCGTGGATGCGCAGGCCGAGAACGGCCAGTCCCTCGAGGCAAGTTTCACCACGGTCGCACCCGATGGCCGGGCGGCTGTCTACTTGGGGCCGCTGGATGGGTCGGTAGTGGGCGTGGGCCAGACCATCTCTTTCCGTTTTAACGCCCCGATTTCTGATCGCCAGGCCGCCCAAGACGCTATTACCGTAAGCACTACCCCTGAGGTAGAGGGCGCATTCTATTGGCTGAATAATTCGGAGATGCGCTGGCGTCCGGCCGAGTTCTGGCCCAGCGGCACCGAGGTTAAGGTGAAGGCCGATATCTATGGCGTCGATTTGGGCAACGGCATGTACGGCAACGCCGATAATGAAATCTCATTCAGCATTGGTGATGAGATCATCAGCACCGTCGATGACTCGACCAAGACGATGACGGTGACCAAGAACGGTGAGGTGCTCAAGACGATGCCCGTCTCCTTGGGTGATGCCGATTTCCCCACGCCGAATGGTATCTACATGATTGGTGATCAGAACCCCTCGATGATCATGGATTCTTCTACCTTCGGCCTAGCCGTGGATAGCCCCCGCGGTTATCGACAGAAGGTGGACTGGGCCACCCAGATGTCCTGGTCGGGAATCTATGTGCACTCCGCGCCGTGGTCCATGTGGGCCCAGGGCAGCACGAATACGTCCCACGGCTGTGTGAACGTCTCTCCGGACAACGCCAAGTGGTTCCAAGAGCTCGTCAAGCGCGGCGATGTGGTGAAGGTGAAAAACACCATCGGCGGTGAGCTCTCCGGCTTTGACGGTCTCGGCGACTGGAATATCCCTTGGGAAACATGGAAGAAAGGCAACGCGGACGAAACCTCCTCGTGGTAGACCCTTTCCCCTAGCGCCGGAGACCAACGGCCCAGCCACCTACGCGATGGCTGGGCCGTTGTCGTGTGTATGCCGTTAGAGTGCTGGATCGGCGCTGGGTAGCTCCCATGCGGCGGAGAGGATCTCCATGGAGTGCAGCATCGCCGCATGCGACGGCGACTGCAGCGAGATCATGAGCTCATCAGCGCCGGTGCGCTCCGCGAACTCCGAGAGATAGCTGCGCACCTCGGGCTTCGTACCGATCGCGGTATAGCGCATCATGGTGCTCACCTGCTGGCCTGCATAGGAGTGCAGCAAGGCGTCGAGCTGTTTTTCGCTGATCTCGCGGCCCCGGGCGGCCAGTGATTTCACCCGACTGCGCCGCACCTGCTCCCAGTCCTCCTGGGCTTGGGCTGTGGTATCGGCGGCCGTCACATTCACCGCGGCGATCACATAGGGGTCGGGATTACCGGCGCTCGGCTGGTAGCGCTCGCGGTAGACGGCGATGGCCTCATCGAGGTGCTGCGGCGCGAAGTGTGAGGCGAAGGCATAGGGCAGGCCGAGTTGTGCGGCCAGCTGGGCGCCAAAGAGGGAGGAGCCGAGAATATACAGCGGCACCTCAGTGGCGGCGCCGGGAATGGCCTGCACGCCAGGGATCCGGCTCTCCCCGGAGAGATACCCCTGCAATTCGGCGACATCCTCGGGGAAGCGCTCGGCGGCGCGAGGGGAGCGTCGTAAAGCCTGCACAGTGCGCTGATCGGTGCCAGGGGCACGGCCCAAGCCCAGCCCGATACGGCCGGGATACATCTCCTCTAAGGCCCCGAATTGTTCGGCGATCACCAGTGGCGCGTGATTCGGCAGCATCACTCCGCCCGCCCCCAGTTTGATGGTGGAGGTGTGCGCGCCCACGTGGGCGATCAGCACGGCCGGGGCGGAGGACGCGATACGCGGCATATTGTGGTGCTCCGCGTACCAGATGCGTTCATAGCCGAGTGTCTCTGCGCGCTGCGCAAGCCGTACCGAGCGCGAGAAACTATCGCGAGGCCGTTCCCCGTCGTAGACGAGGGCGAAATCGATGAGCGACAGCGGAATCATGCGTGCCTTTCTCATACGGGAGTAGTGCTTTCACCCACTGTAGAGAAAAGGCCCACACGTGGTGGGCCTGAGTCTCAGCTTATCGACGCCACGCTGCAGGCGTGCGGCGCGAGGGCTTTAGGATTTCGCTGAATCGGGGGTGTCCGTATCGCGTAGCTGCTCGGCGTCCTCTTCGCTGAAGTCCACGGAATCATCCTGCACCAGCGAATCGGTCACTTCCTCCTGCACCGCATTGGAGAGGTAGTCATCGGAGATCTGGGAATCACCCATCAGCTTCTCCATTTCCGCTGCGTGATCGTCGGTGAATTCCTTATCTGGGTGGTGCTTACGGTAGGCGAGGTCGCGAATCTTATTACGGCGCTTCGACTCCGAGGCGATCTTGCGGCGATCGCGGATGTAGAAAATGATCAGCACGGCGATGAGCAGCAGGCCGAGGTAGCCGAGAATCGGGTACACCTTCGCCATCAGGGAACCGAAACCGATGAAGGAGATGGCGTAGCCCACCAAGGTGGTGATGATGAAGTAGAGGCGGAACTTAGACTGCTTGCCCGCGGATAGGCGGCGGCCCAGGGCGTAGAACATGCCGATAGCGGAGTTATAGATCATCGCGTAGACGATGAACACCGCGATAATGGCCATCACCGGGTGGATCTCCTCGAAGAGAGTGAGGTTGGGCACCGAGGAGCCCTCCACCTTGTCAGCGCCGAGGAAGAGCGTCACCGAGATCATCACCAGCAGCACCGTATAGGCGATACCGCCCACGAGCCCGCCGAGGGAGGATTCGCGTGGGTCGAGGTAGCTGCCGCCGATCACGAGCACCATGGAGATCGCCATGATTTCCACCAAGCCTGCGTAGTTAATGGCCGAGAGCCACCACGGACTGATGGGGGATTCGGCCTGCACGGCCACATCGTTGAGGCTGGACAGATCGTCCGGCAGGTTGAACATCATGTAGGTGAAGGCGATGATCACCGCGATGATCATGGCCGGGGTGAGCGCGCCAATCACGTTCGACACCTTGTTGATGTCGAGGAAGCCCGAGGCAATCACCAGCGCCAGCATGACGGTGGAGCCCACCCAAGTCGGCCAGCCGAACTGCTGGTTGAAGGTGGAACCCGCACCGGCGAGCATCACGAATCCCAAGCTGAAGAGGGTGATCATCACCGAGACATCCATGAAGCGGGCCACCCACTTCTTGGAGATGTCTTGGAATACCTCGTTGTGCTCGTCGGCCAGAAAATAGCTGCCCAGCTGGAGCGAGAGCATGCCGCCGATGGAGATGAGCAGCCCGGCCAGCACGGCGCCGGCGATGCCGATGGAGCCGTGGGAGACGAAGTATTGGATCGTTTCCTGGCCGGTGGCGAAACCGGCGCCCACGAGCAAGCCAATGAAGGCAAGCGTGATGGATATGACGCGTTTAAGCATGAATGTGTTCAGTCCTTAAAGAAAGCGGAAGTACAAGGCGCGGTGGCATGCGCCCTGCTCAGCAATAGCAGGGTGCAGTGCACGAGACTCACTAAGACTCAAGAAACCGGTCTCAGCATGCAACCCAGAAACTGTCTTGAGCAGCCAAAACGCAAATAGTTGTTATCTGATTGTTATTAAAGCGGAGGAAACTGTGACGTGCGTTTCTTATTAGTTTTGCGCAGCTAATACGGGGGATTGTGCTGCTCTTCAGCGTACCCGCGTAGGCGCATATGCCGGCGGTTACGCCGGGGCGAGTGGATTCTTTGTCGGGCAGGGGAGGGGGCATGGCAGGACTGCTGTGCGCGGGTTCAGTGGCAGAGACCGCTAGGGGTGAGTGTCCCGCCGAGGGGCAGTAGGTAATCAGGCACAATTGCACTATGTCCTCGGATCTTTCGTCTCCTTCATCCAAGCATGGCCAGTGCACACAACTGACAGGACGGGTATATGACGTTCGGGAGCTGGACTCAATCGCGATCATTCTCGTGGGGGAGTCGAGTCTCAGGGGGCTTTATCGCCTGGGGTTTGCCGATGGCAGCGTCTACGTTGGGCAATCCGTGAATGTGGTCTCTCGCTTTCGCTCCCACCGCAGGCGGTGGAATGACATCGTGACTTTCGAGTTTTTCCCGCTGCCGGAAGGCGATCTAGACGACCCAGAGAGGGCCCTTATTGCTGATAGTGAAAGGGCATCATCGGTCCGGAATGTTCGGGATACGCAACGGCCCCACGGTGGTGCCGATGTTGAGTTCACCTCTATAGAGGGGGGCACCACGGTTCTGCCGTGGGATAGAGAGAAGCGAGTGCGTCCGGGGGAAAACGTCATCGGCAGGGATAGCAAAAAATTCTTAGAACTCGCGAGGATGGTCGAATATGAGGTGCTCCGAGATCTCCTCGGATGGTTCATCTACGAGGCACTGCCTGACCCCTACAACACGCACAGACACCTCTGGATAGTGTCATGCTTGCCAGCGACGAATCGCTCTCAATCACACCGAAGGCTGCTGGTGGTGAGTGCGGGAAACCTCGAGATCTTCGTTGTTTGCCAACATATGGTCGCTGGCGTAGCTGAGATCGAGCTGTTCATTAACACTGCGAGAGTCGATGGTGAGCTGGCCTCACTCCAAGATCCGGAGGGACGATGGTATGTCGAAAACAGTGCCTATCCTCTTTCTGAGGTCACGCGCTGGCATTTCACAATGGAGGGGCTCGAAGACATCCTCACTGGGCTCGTTGATTTCCCGCACACCGAGCCGCTCCTGAATAGCGCATATCAGTTGAATGTTCGTCTGATGCGGCAAGGGGGAACGATGTTCGGGCGTTTTCACAATGAATTGCTCGCCAGCGATCTTCTAGCCGCTTCGCTGAAGTGGGGTAACGACGAGTGGCGGGCAGCCATTCGTATAGGGGAGGAGGCTGCCCACTGAGAGGTCCACAGTCGACACGAACCAGTGCTTCGGGTGTACTCAGTATGTAAGGGGGTCGGTCGAGAGTGCTGGTCGCAGGTATGAGCGCGCCCCATTGTGTGGATGGACGTCATGCAGGTTGTCGGCCGCCCGTTGTGCGTGCCTGTTGGCAGTGGCGCCTTCTCTTCGAGAAGCAGGCCTAAGACTTGCTCGGGGGCGCCGGGTGAGGCAATAAAATAAGCCCCCGGACCCTGTTTCCAAGGCCGGGGGCTCATCGTCGGGGTGGCTGACGGGACTCGAACCCGCGACACCCAGGATCACAACCTGGTGCTCTACCAGCTGAACTACAGCCACCATCGCTGCCGTTTTCTGCAGCGAGAGTTATAGTAGCGCACCGCATAAGAAAAGCAAAAACTGCAGCTGGTATGGGTAATTGCTGGCGCGCAAGCAGTGGGGATGTGGCGCTCTCACTTGACGTAGGATGACTCAGTGATACGGTAACCCTGCTGAGAACCTACGGGTGCGCATGCTCTCACCATTCTCCGCGCGTGGGCGGGGAAGCGGGGAGTGTCGCACGCCCACGCCGTTTCTCTCCTCATATTCTTTTGGGCCCGCTGTCGTGGGCCCCCGCGCTCCCCAAGGACCCCTCGTGTTCGATTATCTCGCCGCCAATCCATTGATTGCGCTGATGGCGATACTTGCCCTCGGCTATCTTCTGGGCAAAGTGAACGTGGCCGGCATATCGCTCGGCTCCGCCGCCGTGTTGTTTGTCTCCATTGCTTTCTCCGCAGTCGAGCCGGAGATCCAGCTTCCGCCGCTGCTGTACACCTTCGGCCTAGCGCTATTTGTGTATGCCATCGGCCTGAGCTTCGGCGCGCAGTTCTTCGCGGAATTCCGCTCCCGTGGCTGGAAGATCAGTGCCCTGGCAGCCCTCGTGCTCACCGGTGTGATCGTGTTGGCCTATGTCGGCGTGAAGTTCCTAGGGCTCGACGCCGCCCAAGGCGCCGGCAGCATGACGGGCGCAGTCACCTCCACTCCTGGTATGGCAGCCATCGTGGAAACCATGAAGGCCTCGGGTATCACTGATCCCGAAGCGCTGGCGCTGCCAGTGATCGGCTACTCGCTGGCCTATCCGGGTGGTGTTCTGGGCCTGATCCTAGTGGCCGCCGTGGGAGCGAAGCTGCGCAAGGTGGACCACGTCGCAGACGCCAAAGAAGCCGGTGTGATCACCGAGGACCTCCACCTCACCGGCCTCGAGCTCGGCCCCATAGAACCTGGCACGGTCGCAGAGGTGCTGCGCCCCACGGGTGCTGAGGTGGTGGCTACCCGTCTGATCCACCACGAGGATCCGGAGCATCAAACCCTCATCACCGCGGATACCGAGGTCTCGAGCGGCGATGTGCTGCTAATCCACGGCACGCAGGAGGAGCTCCGGCGGGCCACGCACATCCTGGGCCGCGAGGTGCATTTCCCTATCGATGACCACAATCTCGATTACCGCCGCTTCTCTGTGTCTAATCCGCAGATCGTGGGCCGCACTATCGACGAGCTCGGCCTCGCGGAGAAGCGTTTTCTCATCGCGCGGGTGCGTCGCGGTGACTCCGACTTCATCCCCACGCCCACGACCCGTTTGGAATACTCAGACAAGGTGCGGGTAGTCACCCCGACCCACAAGATGGCCGAGGCGAGGACGTTCTTCGGTGATAGCGAGAACGCCCTGGGCAACTTTGATTTCTTCCCCTTCTTCTTGGGGCTGCTCGCCGGACTTCTGGTGGGCATGATTCCGATCCCGATGCCGGGCGGGCTGACTCTCTCCCTGGGCTTCGGTGGCGGCCCCATCCTCGTGGGACTGATCTTGGGCTGGCGTGGCCGCACCGGCCGGTTGCAGTGGATCGTGCCCTTCCAGGCCAACAAGATCTTCATCAATATCGGCTTGGCGCTCTTCCTCGCCGGGGTGGGCACCACCGCCGGAGCCGGCTTCGCCGCGGCGCTCTCTGATGTTGAATCCTTGCTCTACGTGGGCTTCGGTCTTGTTCTCACGCTGGTTGCAGCGATCGCCATGGCTGTTCTTGGCGCGTGGGTGCTGGGGGCGAAATGGGATGAAACCATGGGCATGGCCGGTGGCATCTCCACCAATCCTGCGATTATCGCCTATCTGAATGCGCAGACCGGCACCGATCTCGCCGCGCGGGGCTATGCCACGGTGTATCCGGTGGGCATGATCGGCAAGATCATTGGCGCCCAAGTGCTCTTCCTGCTGCTCGTCTAGGCCCACGGCAAACACGCATAACGCCCGCTCCCTTCACACTGGGTAGCGGGCGTTGGTGGTTTTACTGTCCGAGATGCTCCCGGTAGCGGTCGACGGCCTGAGCGGCGGCGTCGCCGCAGTTCTCCGATGTGGGGCTGGGATCGGCTACGAAGAGAGCGCGGCGATAGTAGTCGAGTTCGCGGATCGATTCCACGATATCCGCCAGCGCGCGGTGGGCGAGGCCCTTGTCCGGCTGGTGGTAGTACACCCGCGGCTGCCAGCGCCGTGCCAGCTCCTTGATGGAGGAGACATCCACCATGCGGTAGTGCAGCGCCGCATCGAGGGCCGGCATACGCGCCTTGATGAAGGCGCGGTCGGTGGCGATGGAGTTACCGGCCAAGGGGGCGGGGTGCTCGGGATCGCAGTGCTCCGCGATGAGCTCCAGCACCATCCGCTCCGCCTCGGCGAGGCTGATAGTGGAGGCTGTGATCTCCTCGGTCAGCCCGCTGGAGGCGTGCATATTCGCCACAAAATCATCCATCTGGGCCAGTTCTTCTTCGCTGGCGTGCACCACGATGTCCACACCCTCGCCGAGGATATTCAGCTGGGCGTCGGTGACCACGGCGGCGATCTCCACGATCACATGTCGCGCGGGGTCCAGACCCGTCATCTCCAGATCGATCCACACGAGGCGATCATATTTTGCGGGTAGCTGCGGCTCAGACATGGTCACGGAGGGTGCTTTCTAGGGTTGAGAGGAACAACAATGGTTAACCCATTCGAGCATAGAAGGAACCCATCAGTGGCGCGAGTAGGCCCGTCGGTGCCACCTTGGACACCGCATTCATGACCTTCGATAGCGGCCCCGGCACCACGCGGCGCCGGTTATTGGCCAAAGCCTCGAGGGTTTCTTTCGAACAGGATTCATAGGTGGTCCACAGGAAGTCGGGCACCACCTTGTCCACGATGGACTTCTCCTCCTCGGCGATCTCCGCCTCGCGCACCGGCCCAGGAGCCAGCAGGGTGCAGTGCACCCCGGTCTTGCGCAGCTCATAGTGCAGCGCCTCGGTAAAGGCATTCACGCCCGCCTTGGTAAAGACGTAGGTGGCGTTATTCGGGATCGGCACATTACCGGCCGCCGAGCCAACATTGAGGATCGCGCCCTCGCCCCGCTGGAGCATGCCCGCCAGCACAGCATGGGTGAGCTCGAATACGGCCCGAGCGTTGAGCTCGAACTGATCCTGCTCGTAGTTCCAGTCCTGATCGCGGAAGGCTCCGAAGCTGGCGATGCCGGCGGAGTTGATGATGATGGAAATCTCGCGCTGGGCCAGCTCATCCACCAGCTCGGCGCGGGCGTTGGCACGGGCCAAATCAACAGCGCGCACCTCCACTTCCACGCCATGCTTATCGACGAGTTCTGCCGCCAGATCCTGCAGCACGGCCTCGCGGCGTGCAACAAGAATGAGGTTATGGCCCGCTGCGGCGAGATCCCGGGCAATCGCGCGGCCGATACCCTGGCTGGCGCCGGTAACTACGGCTCGCTGCTGGGGTTGGGGGAGAGGAAGAGACATGATGAGGTGATGAATCCTAATTAGTTGGAGTTGGCGGCGCGGTAGGAGGCGAGCACGTCGCTGCCAATAACAATATCTCCGAGCCCGGAGCCCAGGTTCTGTGCCACCACGATGCCCTTGGGGCGATCGCCGTTCAGCAGATCGCCGGTAGCGCCGGTGGCCTTGGGGTAGTCCTCGGCGATCTTCGCGGGGCGCAGTGCCTCGTACTGGATGGGGTCATCGGCGACAAGAGTGCTGGCGGCGGCCAGTTCCTTGCCCACCACGGTGCCATAGTCCAGCGGCAGCAGGGTCACATCATCGCGCACTTGTGCGGAGGTGATCTCCTGGCCCGGTACCCGCATGGCGAGGCCGGTGATAATCACCCCGGCGTCGCGGATCGCACCGTCGCGATCCAAGGTGGGCTTCAAGGTGATGCCGGGAGTGTGCTCGGCGGCCCATTCCATCAGCGCATCGAGGGAGGAGGAGCTACGACCCCACACGGTCATCTCCTCATAACCGAGTCCCTCGAGAATCTGGGCATGCGAGCGGGCCTGCACCCCGGTGCCGAGGAAGGTCACATCACGGCGCTCCCCGCCGTCGATAGCGAGGCTGGCGCCGGTGACGGCGGCGGTACGGAAAGCGGTCAGCGGGGCAGCGTCGAGAATGGCGAGGGTGGAGCCATCATCCGGATCGGAGAGCAGCACGCTGCCCTGGACGAAGGGCAGGCCCTTCTCCGGGTTGTTCGGGGTGAGTGTCACCCACTTGGTGCCAAAAAGATTGCGATCTGGCCAGGCAGCGGGCATCGAGTTGGAATAGGAGCGGCCCTCGCCGGCGCTCACTTGAATCTTCGGCACGGTGTTGGCCGAGCCATCAGCGATGGCGATCAATGCCTCTTTAATGGACTCCACGGCTGCGGCGGGGCTGGGCAAATGGGCTTCGACTGTGTCGTGATCAATAATGAGCATGCCGTCGAGCTTACTAAAACACTCTGGCCACCAAGGTGACACATGTCTCAGCCTGCGGGAATGCGCTGTGCACCCCCGCGTGTGAGGGGATGGGACGTCGGGAAGCGGACAGTACTTCTCGAGGACATCGCGGATCGCCCAGAAAAAGTACCCCCGGCAGGACTCGAACCCGCGACACATGGGGTAGAAACCCACTGCTCTAATCCACTGAGCTACGGAGGTATATCGCTGCACGGGGCGCCAAGAAGGCGCGTGCACAGCGATGCCTACGTATGTTAGTCACCGCGCTGATCAGCGCGCAAAAGGCGGGACCGGGACGCGGCCTAGAAGATGCTGCGGGGAATTGAGGACATGGTCAGTTAACGATCCTCGGGCTGGCGGCTATCCTAAGAACATGGCTGAAGCGACGAGCATCTCCGCTGGTACAACCGCACCGGCACCCTCGGCCCCTACCTCCCCGGCGCGCCCGAGCACGGCGCTCTACGTGCTATTTTTCACTACAGCAGGACTGGTTGCGGGCCTCATTTCTTGGCAATTCCTGAGTGCCTCCCTAGCGGCGCTGGGTATTCCCGACCCCGGCCCGGCCACCACCGCTGGGCTGCCCTTTTTGCGCGCCGGGGGAATGATGCTGGCCGCGCTTGCTGTGGGCTCTTTTTATTTCAGCTCTTTTCTTACTCCGCCGCGTACCCAGCACGTCAGCGAGATGTACGTGGACAAACGCCGGCTTGCGGCGGCGGAGCAGCGCTCCCAAGCGAGCGGCTATGGCTATGAGTTTCACCGCGAATCAGAACTGGCCACCCGGCTGCGGGTAGCGGAACTCGGCGTGGATGGCTCCTTGGCCAGCCGCACCGGTGCGGTGGCGGCGCTGTGCTTCGGCATGATCGCGGTGGCGATGGTGCCGATGTATCTCTCGGATGTCTCCGGCGAATCGCTGTGGCAGGCGATGAAGCCGGGGAATTGGTCCATCGCGATCTCCCAAGTTTCTACCTCCTTGGCCTGGATCGTGGTGGCCTGCGTCGCTCTAGTCGTCGGGTTGGGGGCGCTCTTGAGCAAGAAGTGGATTATGCAGCCAGTGTGGCTGCTGCTGTCGGTGCTCATGATCGTCCCGCTGGGTATGGAGGGGCACTCTGCCAGCGGCGGTAATCACGACTACGGCACGAACTCCTATCTGTGGCACCTGCTGTTCATGGTGCTGTGGGTTGGTGGGCTCATGGCGCTTATCGCACACGGCCGCCGTCGGGGTACCCACCTCGATATTGCTATTCGACGCTATTCACCGCTCGCGCTGGTGGCTGTTATCGGTATGACGCTGTCCGGTCTACTCAACGCCGCCGTGCGTATCGACTTCTCGGACTGGCTCACCTCCGGCTATGGTCTGTTGATTACCGCCAAGGCTGTGGGCGTGGTGGTGCTCGCCCTCTTCGGCTTCGCCCACCGCCGCATCGCCATCCCGCGGCTGGAGCGCGACCCGAATGATCACCGCACCTTCCGCCGCATCGCCATCGTGGAGGTGCTGGTGATGGGCGCGGTCACCGGCGTCGCCGTGTCGCTGGGCCGCACCCCGCCGCCCCCGCCGCTGGTGGCAGACATCAACACCATGGATATCCAGCTGGGCTACAAGCTCTACGAGGAGCCCACCATCTGGAATGTGTGGACGATGTGGCGGTTCGATATCGCCTTCGCCACCTTCGGGCTGATCCTCGCGGGACTGTATATATACGGCCTCATCAAGCTGCGCCGCAAGGGCGAGAGCTGGCCGGTTCGCCGCAGCGCTTGGTTCCTGCTCGGCTGCGCCACCCTAGTGATCACCATGAGCTCGGGTATCGGCATGAATATCCCGGCCACCTTCTCGATGCACATGGTCGGGCACATGATCCTGTCTATGACCATCCCCGTGTTCTGGGTGCTGGGCCATCCGCTGCAGCTGGCGTTGAAAGCCAATGAGCCGTCGACAAGCGATGTGCCGGGGCTCTATGAATTCGCGGAGATTGCCCTCGATAACCCCGTGCTGCGGGTAGTGGTGCACCCAGTGTTTAACACCGTGCAGTTCCTCGTGATCTTCTATCTGATGTATCTGGTGCCGAGTCTGTACGAGGTGGCGATTTCCGAGCACGCCGGACACCTGAGCATGAATGTGCTGTTTTTGTGGTCGGGCTACATGTATTACTGGGACATCATGGCCACCGACCCGCTGCCGGTGCAGCGCTCGCCGATGTCGAAGACGGCGTGGCTGACGTTTTCGCTTCCTTTCCACATGTACTTCGCGGTCTATCTCATGCAGACCCAGCAGGTAATGGGCGAGGAGTTCTACAGCACCCTTGGTTTGCCCTGGGAGGTGGACCTGCTCTGGGATCAGACCGTAGGCGGCGGCATTGCCTGGGCATCTGGCGCATTCCCACTGGTGATCGTCTACATTGTGGTGCTGCGCAAGTGGCTGACCGCGGATCGCCGCGAGTCCCGCGCCTATGACACGCAGGCGGATGCTACCGACGATGAGCAGCTCGAGGCCTATAACCAGTGGCTACAGCAGGTCAGCCGCGGCGAGGACAGGCAAGACGACTACCACAATAAGGACATTTCGCGGCCGCGCCGCCGCTAACGCTGGGTCTGTGTATATGGCCTGTGGATAACCTCAGCCCCGTGGGGGTGGGCGAGGCGGTTATCCACAGGCCCGTGTGCTCTCTCGGGCCGGCAGTCGGATGGATGGGCCACTCTGGTGATCGCACGCAACATAGAACACCAGAAAGGACCGTGCAGCTATGCCAATGATCCAAACCACTCTGATGGGCAATCTCGGCACCGAGCCCGAATACCGGCTATTTCCCAGCGGCAAGGAACTCACGAAGTTTCGCGTCTGCTCCTCCAAATCCCGCCAAAATGAGCAGGGAGATTGGGAGCAAGTCAGCGAGCTGTGGGTGGATGTCGAATGCTGGGGCAGGATCGCCTCCCCGGCCGCACACGCCTTGCGCTGCGGCATGAGCGTGATTCTTGTCGGCCACTTCTATACCGACGTCTGGGAGGTGGAAGACAATGGGGTGACCTCCAAGCGCAGCCAGGTCAAGTTTAAGGCCCAATTTATCGGCAGCGATGTCACCCGCTCGCTGCTGCGCGTGGGGGCGGGCAGCGAAGATAGTGCGGCGGATACCGCCGCGGATAATCGCGCCGCTGCCGCGAAAGCGCTGGGGGAGGAGGTCGAATCCGTGCCCTTCTAACCCCGTAGTGCAATGTAGGTGCCCGCGCTGGAACTCATGTACCCTTTAAGGCGGCTAGCAGCGTTTTAGCCCTGCCCTCTGCTCGGGCTGGGGCGGCTGCTCATTACTTAACGTGCACGTCATATTTAATAGGGAGTTACATAAGTTGGGCGAGTTTATCTACACCATGAAAAACGTCCGTAAGGCCCATGGTGACAAGGTCATTCTGGACAATGTCACCATGGCCTTTTATCCGGGCGCGAAGATCGGTGTCGTTGGTCCAAACGGCGCCGGTAAGTCCTCGATTCTGAAGATTATGGCCGGGCTGGACCAGCCCTCCAATGGCGAGGCCTTCCTGGATTCCGGAGCCACCGTCGGCATCCTGCAGCAGGAGCCGCCGCTGAATGAGGAGAAGACCGTCCGCGAGAACGTGGAAGAGGGCCTGGGCGGCATCTTCGAAAAGAAGCAGCGCTTCGAGGCCATCGCCGAGGAGATGGCCACCAATTACACCGATGAGCTCATGGAAGAGATGGGCAAGCTCCAAGAGGAGCTGGATGCCGCTGACGCCTGGGAAGTGGACTCCAAAATCGAGCAGGCCATGGAGGCCCTGCGCTGCCCGCCGTCCGATGAGCCCGTCAACCACCTCTCTGGTGGTGAGCGCCGCCGCGTGGCCCTGGCCAAGCTGCTGCTCTCCGAGCCGGATCTGTTGCTGCTGGACGAGCCCACTAACCACCTGGACGCCGAGTCCGTGCTGTGGCTGGAGAAGCACCTGGCGGACTACCCCGGCGCCGTGCTGGCCGTGACCCACGATCGTTACTTCCTCGATCACGTGGCCGGCTGGATCTGCGAGGTCGACCGCGGCAAGCTCTACCCCTACGAGGGCAACTACTCCACCTATCTGGAGAAGAAGGCCGAGCGCCTCGAGGTAGCCGGCAAGAAGGACGCTAAGCTGCGCAAGCGCCTCAAGGACGAGCTGGCATGGGTTCGCTCCGGCGCCAAGGCCCGCCAGGCCAAGAACAAGGCCCGTCTGGAGCGCTACGAGGAGATGGCCAAGGAAGCCGAGCAGTACAAGAAGCTCGACTTTGAAGAGATTCAGATCCCCACCCCGCCGCGCTTGGGTAACCAGGTGGTGGAGGTGCACAACCTCACCAAAGGCTTCGATGGCCGCACCCTGATTAAGGATCTCTCCTTCACTTTGCCGCGCAACGGCATCGTGGGCGTGATCGGCCCTAATGGTGTGGGTAAGTCCACGCTGTTTAAAACCATTGTTGGTCTCGAGGAGCCGGACTCCGGCGAGGTCAAGGTGGGCCAGACCGTGCAGCTGTCCTATGTGGACCAAAACCGCGAGAATATCGACGGCGAAAAGACCGTCTGGGAGGTTGTCTCCGATGGCCTCGACTACATTCACGTCGGCCAAAACGAGATGCCCTCTCGTGCCTACCTGTCTGCGTTCGGTTTCAAGGGGCCGGACCAGCAGAAGCCGGCCAAGGTGCTCTCCGGTGGTGAGCGCAACCGCCTGAACCTTGCCCTGACCCTGAAGCAGGGCGGCAACTTGATCCTGCTGGACGAGCCGACCAACGACCTCGATGTGGAAACTCTGAGCTCGCTGGAAAACGCGCTGCAGAAATTCCCTGGTTGTGCCGTGGTGATCTCCCACGACCGCTGGTTCTTGGACCGCACCTGTACCCACATCCTGGCTTGGGAAGGCAATATCGCCGAGGGCCAGTGGTTCTGGTTCGAAGGCAACTTCGAGGACTATGAGAAGAATAAGGTGGAGCGCCTCGGCCAAGAGGCCGCACGCCCCTCGCGTGTGACCCACCGCAAGCTCTCTCGCTAGACACTAAGTCGGAGCACCCGCCCCCCACAGCGGGGCCGGTGCGCCGCGAAAGAACACCACCGCCGCCGAGCTGGATATCAGCTCAGCGGCGGTGGTTGTTGTCTAGAGACGAGAGCTATTTAGCGCACTTGGCGTACCTCAAACTGCATGCGCGGGTGCGCGAAGGCATCCTGGGTTTCGATGAGCTTCAGCTCACGGCTGCCCGCGGTGTAGGTCGCCTCCACCAGGTCGAAAATGGAGGAGGTGGTGGCGGCGAGTGCAGCGGCGGCGTCGCGGCCCTCGGTGTAGTGGCCGGTGAAGAGCGCGGCGGTGACATCGCCGGAGCCGTTGATCTTAATCGGCAGCTTCGGGGTGGTGACCAGCCAGGCGCCCTTCTCATCGACGGCCAGCATCTCCACGGTGCCCTCCTCGCGGTCGGGGCGCTCCACGGAGGTCACGAGTGCCGCCGAGGGGCCAAGATCGAAAGCGGCGTCCACGGCGGCGAGGGTGGAATCCAGATCGGAGACCTCGCGGTCCACCAAGTAGCCCAGTTCGAACTGGTTGGGCACGATCACATCGGCTTGTGGCACCACCTTGTCGCGCAGTAGCGGTGGGATGGCGTCGGAGACGAAGCACCCTGACTTGGCATTGCCCATCACCGGATCGCACACATAGATGGCGTTCGGGTTGTGTTTTTTCACTCGCGCCACCGCGTCGAGGATCGCATCCGCGATGTCGGGGCCGCCCTGGTAGCCAGACAATACGGCATCCACCGAACCCAGCACCTCGCGCTCCTCGAGGCCGGTGACGATGTCTGTGACATCAGAGGCGGGCATCAGCGGTCCGCGCCAGGCGCCATAGCCGGTGTGGTTGGAAAACTCCACGGTGTTGATAGCCCACACCTCGTGGCCCATGCGCTGGAGGGGGAACACGGCAGCGGAATTGCCGACGTGCCCGTAGGTGACGTGCGATTGGATTGACAGGATGTTCATGCTCTCTATTGTGCTCGAGAACGTGAGGGAAAAGAAAAATGGGTGCGCCCACACCACGGGCTGCGAGGTGGGACGCGCAACGGCGAAGATCGCCGAGCCGGTGGTGCCGCTGTCAATCGTGGGTGCCAATCCCGTGCACGGGCGCGCCCGCACTGGCACAATGGCCTAAGTACGCACCTGAGCGAACGCATTGTATGTGAGAAGGTAACCACGATGACCGAAACTGCCGCCCATGTGGAAAGCTCCACGCCCGGCCCCATTCATTCCTGCGCCATTCCGGTGCGCTGGACAGACTTTGACCGCTTCGGGCACATGAGCAACTCCATCTATGTGGAGATTGCTCAGGAGGCGCGGATGCGTTTTGCTATCGACGAGTTCGTGCCCCGCGGCCTCGAGATCCCCACCGTGTTCGTGCGTCGCCTTGATGCCGACTATCTCGCCCCGGTGCTTACCGACACCACCGCAGTGACCGTGGATACCCAAGTCATTAGCATCGGCCACACCTCCTTTACCTCGCGGCAGAAGCTGAAGGATCGCCACGGCAAGATTTGCTGCATTATCGAAGTCGTGCAGATCGCGATGGACCTGCACACCTCGAGCCCGCGTCCTATTAGCGAGCGGGAGATCTCGGTGCTCACCCGCGCCGAGGAGACCAAGGCGATCTCGGACGGCAGTAACTAGAGCGGCGAGGTTGTGGTGCAGTTTTCCTCAGGACAGCAGGGGATCCTCGCGCTGATCACGCGCGCCCTCGCGCTCGATAGTGCCGCCCATATCCGCATCGCTCGCCGCTCCGGCGGGCTTGAGTGCTTTGTGCACACCCCCTTTTCGGTGCTCGCAGGGCGGCGCGCGGAAGGGACTATCGACAGCGATGGGGCCGTGTATCGGGCCCAGGATCTACTCACCTTCGATGGCTCGGGGTTGCACCCCCAGCCCAGCCCCGCCCCCGGCGGCGCGCTGTCCTGGCCGGGTGCCCTACCCCCAGAAGACGGGTGGGAGCTCATCGAATCCATTCCAGGAGCCGCGGTGCGGCAGCTCGTGGATGCGGGGCGCGGCTTGGCGAAGCAATTTTCTACCGCCATGGGGCCGCCAGTGTCCCTGCTCAACTCCACAGTGATCAGCTGTAGCGCCGGCGAGATCACGGTGGAGGTGCCGATGCGCGCGGTGTTCGCGCTCAACGCCTTCGCCTTTATCCCCACAGATACCTCCGAGCCCAGTCATAATCGTTTGTTGGTGTCGCGCTCGGGCAGGTGGGTGCGTATCGACGCCTACTACGGCTCGGTGTGGTACCGGGCCGGTGCGGACTCCCTCACCAGCCTGCTCTAGGTGTGATTGACCAGCATATAGGCCACCCGCACCATGTGCTCCCACACCGCGGCACGGTGGGCGTCGGAAAGCTGCTCGGGGGATAGCTCATCCATGGAGGCTTTCATCAGCTCCAGCCAGCGCTCGGCGGCGGCCGCATCAATCTGAAAAGGCGCATGGCGCATACGAAGCCGCGGATGCCCCCGTTGGGCGGAATACTCGCTGGGTCCGCCCCAGAATTGGATGAGAAACATTTTTAGCCGCCACTCGGCTCCCGCCATGTCCTCGGCTGGGTACATGGGCCCGAGGATGTCATCCTCCTTCACGCGGGCATAAAAGCCGGCGACTAAACGATCGAAGGTGTCCTCGCCGAGCTCCTCAAAGACGCTGCGCGGTTCAGTCATGTCTATCCATTTTAGGCGCTCGGAGAGCCGCAGGCGATGCGTAGCAGCGAGCGCGCCACCCGGTCGCTTTCCTGGAGCATAGTGGGGTCGGTACGCGGCATCGGCGAGATCGTGGTGTCGGCGAGAAACGCCCCCAAGGGAATGCCCACCGCATGCAGCCGGGGATCGGCCTTTCCCTCGCTACCGAGAACACGGCCAGTATGGGGATCGACTTCCCACGAGCGCGAGGCGCTGCCATCGTCAAAACGGAAGAGCCGAGCCCTCGCGCCCACTGAGCGCACCAAAGGCGAGGCGGATCTGCCCATATCGGGGTTGCGCACGAAGGCATCGAGAAGCACTCGGGCCTCGCGGGCGTCGCGGGTGGTGGGAGAGGACATACGAAAGCCGGTCTCGGTGGTGCTCACCTGTGGGGTGGCGCCGAGAAACTCCACGAGGCCGGCGTCGATAAGCGCCAGCAACTGCCGGGTGCGAAACAGCGGCGGCCCCGATCCCGCCATCTGGCCCAGAGCCATGAATTCGCGGAGGCTGGTGGTGCGCGAGGCGTGGGTGTAGCGGCCGTGTTCGCCGAGAATGCCCACGGCCTTGCGGGAGGCGGCCAGGGCCCACATGCCATTTTTGAAGGCGGATTCACGGGCGCGTTCAGCCTCGTGGATATCGCCGCTGAGTCCTGCGGCGATGTGCTCGGTCAGGGCGGGCGGATCCATGCGGAGCCCCGCCAATGGCTGGGAGTAGGCGAAGGGGTCGAAGGGGCGAGAGGTGGCGTCAAGAAGCGGTGCGATCTGATCCGGCAAAAGCCGAGGATCGGTGGTGCTATCGATGAGCTGGAGAATTTCCTCCACACGGGCAGGGCGGCTGGTGAGGTAGTAGGCCTCGTGGGCATCGCGCAATAGTGCGGGCAGGACCTCGGTGCCGAAATCGATGCAGCCCAAACCGGTGCGTTCCGATAGCTCGGCGATCACGGCGCGAGTGCGGGGATTATGTGGCGCAGGGGGTAGGGAGTGGTACTCCGATTTCGGCAGATAGGGATAGCCGCGGCCACTGGCCACCACCACCTGCGGTTCCTGGCCGCTCGGCTCATAGCGCAGCCCCGAACGCCGGTAGGTATCAGAGATGAAGCGGCCGCCGCGCCCCTCGGTGAGTAGCAGGAGGGAATCGAAGAAGCTCATGCCTAACCCCCGCACCAGCACGGTCTCGCCGGCGACGATGGGGGAGAGATCCTGATCAATGGGGTTGCCCGGGGCGATCCACTGGCCGCTCGCTTGGGCGAGGGCCTCCTCCTCGGCGGAGGGAGCTGGGGTGTCCCAGCCGAGGGCCAACACGGTGGCATCGGCCAGCAGGGTGGTGCCATCGGCGAGTGTTATCAGATCTTGGGAGCCCTGCGGCTCGATGGCGGTGGCGGTATGGGGGTGCTCGCGCACAGTCATCGTCTCTGGCAGGGTGTCGCGCAGCTGCTGGTAGACGGCACGGAGATACTCGCCGTAGAGGGCGCGGCTGGGATTGGACTCCGGTTTGGTGGCGCGCATCTCCTCCCAGAACTCGCTCGCCCGCGCGTCTGGGTCCTGCAGCTGTGCGCGGATCCACTCATACATGGTGGGGCCGGTGCGTGGCGGAATGCCGACGCTGGCGCCAGGGTCGGGGTAGAGGGTGACAGCATCGGCAAGGGTGTTCATGCACATGGTCCGCGGCTGGTCGGTGCGCCATACCTGCCCCGCCCCGATCTGGTGGGGGTCGAGGAGATGCACCGTCAAGGGGGTGGGCTGATCGCTGTGGCGCTGAGCCGTGGATAGCCGCTCAAGCAGGGAGATCCCGCGGGGTCCTGCTCCGATGATGGCGATGCTGCGGGGGTGAGCGTGAGCCGAGTGTGAAATACCCATAATAGACAGATTAGTCCTTTATAAATAGAATGGCCAGTCTAATATCGTGCTGTGCGCGCCGCGGCGGGGCTGAGGGGCCGCGTCTGGCGGGCACCTGCTGTTGTGTTTATCGCATAGGAAGGCTCCGTCCATGACACTCTCACGACGCCCTCATCTCGCCCCGCTTCTTGCCGCGCTCGCGATTCCCATGCTGATGCTCGCCAGCTGTGCCGCGCCCCTCAAAGCCAACCCCGATGATCGCGCCGCCGCCGCGGAGCTGACCTATGCCGATTCGGCCCCGTGGACCAGCCTCTACCCGCCGACCGCGGGCTTCTACCCCAATGGGGGCATCGTGGGAAACATCACCGATCGCCTCTTATGGCAAGACCCCGAGACCCTCGAGCTGCACCCGTGGATCGCCACGGAGCTGCCCGAGATCAACGAGGATGCCACCGAATACACCTTCCGGCTACGTGAGGGCGTGACCTACTCCGATGGCAGCGCCCTCGACGCCGCGAATGTGGTGGCCAACTTTGATCTCTTCGGGCGCGGCGACGCCGAGCGCACCCTGCCGCCCAGCGAGCAGATCAACAACTATGAGCGCGGCGAGGTGCTCGATGAGCACACCGTGCGCTTCCACTTCTCCGCCCCCGCGCCGGGCTTCGCGCAAGCCACCTCCACCCTGAATGCTGGGTTATTGTCGACTGCCACGCTGCGTCGCGACGCCGAGGGCTTCGGCCCCGGCAATGCGGTAAACGTGGTGGCCAGCGGCCCCTTCGTGATCGAGGAGGAGGAACTGGGCACCCAGATCCGGCTGGTGCGGCGCGAGGACTATGACTGGGGCCCGCCGGCGGCCTCCCATCACGGCCCGGCGAAGCTCACCACCCTCACCATCGTCACCGCCCCAGAGGACTCGGTGCGCACCGGTGCTCTGCTCGCTGGCCAGGCCGACGTGATTCGCCAGGTGGAAGCACCCGATGAGCGCCGCTTTCGGGAGCTGGGTGTGCGCATCCATGCCGGCGGCACCGGCGGGATGAATAACTCCATCAACTTTCACTTCGCCCACCCCTATCTCGCGGATCAGCGGGTCCGCGAGGCGCTCATCAAGGGCGTGAACCGAGAGGAAATCCTCGACACCTTGTTCACCGACTCCTACCCGCTGGCCACCTCCACGCTTTCGAGCGAGGCGCGCGGCTATGAGGATCAATCCGAGCACTATGTCTACGACCCCGAGGCCGCGCGGCAGCTGCTCGACGAGGCCGGCTGGCAGCTGCCCGCAGGCGCGGGCCCAGGCGCCATCCGGGAGAAGGACGGCGAGCGCCTGAGCCTCACGGTCAACGAGGCGGTGCCGCAGCCACGCTCGAAGGAGATTGTGACCATGATGCAGGCACAGCTGCGCCGCATCGGGGTAGACCTGCAGCTCTACCCGGGAGACTATGCCGCCCAAACCGCCGCGGCCAAGGACATCGAGAAGATTCAATTGGCCCATCACATTGTGGGCCGTGCCGATGCGGACGTGGTGACCTCCCTCTGGCATTCGGAGAAACGCAATGTTTTGCTCAATGGCGATACAGATACGGGAGAGATCCACGATCCCGAACTTGAACGACTGATGAACGCCATCTCTGGCACCGCGGACCCTGTCGCCCGAGAGCGTGTGGTGCGGGAAAGCCAGAACTATGTGTCGGACAAAGCCTATGCCTTGCCGCTTTTTGAGGAACCCCAAGTGTTTGCCCTAGGCGATAACGTGCGGGATTTCCACACCGGCCCCACCGCCCGCCCGTGGTTCTATGCCACCAGCCTGAGCGCCGCGAAGGAGAACTAGATATGACTCGGTCTGCTGTGTTGTCGCGCATCCTCCAAGCCTTCACCGTGATACTGCTGGTGTTCATCGCCGCCTTCGTGCTGCTCGCCGCCTTGCCCGGCGATGCGGTCGAAGCCCGCTATGCCAGCCCCGAGCTCGGTCTCTCGCCGCAACAGGTGGAGGAGATTCGCCGCTCCTATGGCGCGGATAAGCCCCTGGTGGTGCAGTTCTTCGTGCTCCTCGGTGGCTATCTCACAGGAAACTTCGGTACCTCGGTGGCCCAAGGCAGTGCCGTGTCCACTCTCTTGGGCGAGGCTCTTCCGCACACGCTGGCTCTGGCTGTCAGTGGCTTTCTCCTCGGCGTGGTGCTGGCGGTCCTCATAGCCACCGCCGCCACCTTCGGACCCTTCCGCTGGCTGCGGGCGCTGGCCGGATCGCTGCCGCCACTTTTTGCTTCTACCCCTACCTTCTTCGTCGGCATCGTGCTCATCCAGTTGCTGAGTTTCCGCTTCGCCATCATCCCCGTGATCGGCGGCTCCGCCCTGCATGAGCTGGTGTTGCCGGTGATCACCCTCTCGATTCCGGTGGCTGCGCCCCTCGCGCAGGTGCTCATCCGTTCCATCGATGACGTGGAGGCCAGCCCCTTTGTCACCGTGTTGCGGGCCCGCGGCGCCACCGAACGGTGGGTGCTGTGGCGCGGCATCATGCGCAATGCGCTGCTTCCCACCCTCACTATCGCCGGCATGATCTTCGGCGAACTCATCGGCGGCTCGGTGGTGACCGAGGCCGTCTTCGGCCGAGCCGGGATCGGGGCGCTCACCGTGAACGCGGTATCCAATCGCGACACCCCTGTACTCATGGCCATCGTGGTGCTCGCCGCGGCACTGTTCGTGCTGATCAACCTCATCGTGGATTTGTGCTACCCGCTGCTTGATCCACGCCTGCGCACGGTGCGCACTGCCCGCACCGGCCCCGCCGCCGAGCCC
>NZ_PQMG01000011.1 GCF_008930665.1 Corynebacterium sp. 74A | reverse complement strand
GCGGAGTGGAGGTCCTGGCAGGCCTCCACGATGCGCTCGGCCATGCCGGTCTCGGCCTTCTTCATGTAGGAGCGGGGATCGTAGACCTTCTTGTTTCCGACCTCGCCGTCGATCTTGAACACGCCATCGTAGTTAGCGAACATGTGGCGGGCGACCGGGTTGGTGAACGCGTACTGGGTGTCGGTGTCCACGTTCATCTTGATCACGCCGTAGCGCAGGGACTCCTCGATCTTTTCCTTCTCGGAGCCGGAGCCGCCGTGGAAAACGAAGTCGAAGGGGTTGGAGCCGGCATCCAAGCCGAGCTTCTTCTCTGCCACCTTCTGGCCCATGTCCAGAACCTCGGGGCGCAGCTTGACGTTGCCCGGCTTGTACACGCCGTGGACGTTACCGAAGGTAGCGGCCAGCAGGTAGCGGCCGTTCTCGCCGGTGCCGAGAGCATCGATGGTCTTAGCGAAGTCTTCCTCAGAGGTGTAGAGGTTAGCGCCAGCCTTGGCCTCCACGCCGTCCTCCTCGCCGCCGACAACGCCAATCTCTACCTCGAGAACGATGTTGGCGTTACGGGCCTTTTCCAACAGTTCCTGGGCGATCTCGAGGTTCTCGTCGATCGGCACAGCGGAACCATCCCACATGTGGGACTGGAACAGCGGCAGCTCGCCGCGGTCCACGCGCTCCTGGGAGATCGCGATGAGCGGGCGCACGTACTCGTCCAGAACTTCCTTCTGGCAGTGGTCGGTGTGCAGGGCGACGTTGATGCCGTAGTGCTTGGCTGCCTCGTGCGCGAAAGCAGCCAGTGCGCACGCGCCAGCAACCTTGTTCTTCACGTTGAGGCCGGAACCGAACTCAGCGCCGCCAGTGGAGAACTGGATGATGCCATCGGACTCGGCGTCAGCGAAGCCCTTGAGCGCGGCGTTGATGGTCTCGGAAGAGGTGCAGTTGATGGCCGGGTAGGCGAAGCCGCCCTCCTTGGCCTTGGTCAGCATCTCGTTGTAGACCTCGGGGGTTGCAATTGGCAT
>NZ_PQMG01000010.1 GCF_008930665.1 Corynebacterium sp. 74A | reverse complement strand
TGTTGTTTGAGAACTCGATAGTGTGCCAGCTTTGTTTTGTTGATGTGTGCTGCTTTTGTTGTGGTGTGCGTGTTTGGTTGTGTGTGGATCAGGTGCCCTTGTGATTGGGGTTTGTTTGGTCGCATGTGATTTGATGCGTGTGCTGTTTTTTAGCAGTGTGTGTTGATGATTTTTTGGGGGGTGGGTTTTCCTCGTCGGATTCTGCCCCCTTTGTTTTTTTGCTAGTTTTGGGCTTTTCACGGAGCTTGTAGCTTTTTCTGATTACACTTTTGTGGTGTTTTTGGTTTTTTGTGGAGAGTTTGATCCTGGCTCAGGACGAACGCTGGCGGCGTGCTTAACACATGCAAGTCGAACGGAAAGGCCTCAGCTTGCTGGGGTACTCGAGTGGCGAACGGGTGAGTAACACGTGGGTGATCTGCCTTGGACTCTGGGATAAGCTTGGGAAACTGGGTCTAATACCGGATAGGACCATCGTTTAGTGTCGGTGGTGGAAAGATTTATTTTGGTTCAAGATGAGCTCGCGGCCTATCAGCTTGTTGGTGGGGTAATGGCCTACCAAGGCGTCGACGGGTAGCCGGCCTGAGAGGGTGATCGGCCACATTGGGACTGAGACACGGCCCAGACTCCTACGGGAGGCAGCAGTGGGGAATATTGCACAATGGGCGCAAGCCTGATGCAGCGACGCCGCGTGGGGGATGAAGGCCTTCGGGTTGTAAACTCCTTTCGGTACCGACGAAGCCTTTGGGTGACGGTAGGTATAGAAGAAGCACCGGCTAACTACGTGCCAGCAGCCGCGGTAATACGTAGGGTGCGAGCGTTGTCCGGAATTACTGGGCGTAAAGAGCTCGTAGGTGGTTTGTCGCGTCGTCTGTGAAATCCCGGGGCTTAACTTCGGGCGTGCAGGCGATACGGGCATTACTTGAGTGCTGTAGGGGTAACTGGAATTCCTGGTGTAGCGGTGAAATGCGCAGATATCAGGAGGAACACCGATGGCGAAGGCAGGTTACTGGGCAGTTACTGACGCTGAGGAGCGAAAGCATGGGTAGCGAACAGGATTAGATACCCTGGTAGTCCATGCTGTAAACGGTGGGCGCTAGGTGTGGGGACTTTTCATGGTTTCTGTGCCGTAGCTAACGCATTAAGCGCCCCGCCTGGGGAGTACGGCCGCAAGGCTAAAACTCAAAGGAATTGACGGGGGCCCGCACAAGCGGCGGAGCATGTGGATTAATTCGATGCAACGCGAAGAACCTTACCTGGGCTTGACATGGACAGGATCGGCGTAGAGATACGTTTTCCTTTTTGGCTTGTTCACAGGTGGTGCATGGTTGTCGTCAGCTCGTGTCGTGAGATGTTGGGTTAAGTCCCGCAACGAGCGCAACCCTTGTCTTATGTTGCCAGCGCGTTATGGTGGGGACTCATGAGAGACTGCCGGGGTTAACTCGGAGGAAGGTGGGGATGACGTCAAATCATCATGCCCCTTATGTCCAGGGCTTCACACATGCTACAATGGTTGATACAACGCGATGCGAGCCTGTGAGGGTGAGCGGATCGCTTGAAAGTCAGTCTTAGTTCGGATTGGGGTCTGCAACTCGACCCCATGAAGTCGGAGTCGCTAGTAATCGCAGATCAGCAATGCTGCGGTGAATACGTTCCCGGGCCTTGTACACACCGCCCGTCACGTCATGAAAGTTGATAACACCCGAAGCCCATGGCCTAAGCCTTTTTGGTGGGGAGTGGTCGAAGGTGGGATTGGCGATTGGGACGAAGTCGTAACAAGGTAGCCGTACCGGAAGGTGCGGCTGGATCACCTCCTTTCTAAGGAGTTTTTGTTTTGGTGTCATGGTTATAGGTGACACCGCTTCTGTATTTAGTTGAAATTCCTGTATGGAACATGCGCGATCGTGAATAGATACGCGCGCCGTAACTGTGAGTGGTTGACGAGCATGTCGGCAAAGTTTATGCGAAGTTGGTGCATTGTTGGGTGTCTGAGGCAACATGGTTGTCTTGTGGGCACACTAGGTTATCTACTGCTGCTTGTGTGGTGGTGGGTGGTTGGTGTGTGTGTTGTTTGAGAACTGTATAGTGGACGCGAGCAATTTTATTGTGTTTGTTCTTAGTGTTTTTTGATTGTTTGTGTGTCTGTTTTTTATTAAGGGCGCACGGTGGATGCCTGGGCATCGTCAAGCCGATGAAGGACGTGGAAGGCCGCGATAGTCCTCGGGGAGTTGTCAATCGAGCGTTGATCCGAGGGTGTCCGAATGGGGTAACCTAGCACATGCTTTTTATGGGTGTGTGTTTCCTTGTGGTGAATGTATAGCTGCATAGGGGGTGTACGCGGGGAAGTGAAACATCTCAGTACCCGTAGGAGAAGAAAACAATAGTGATTCTGTGAGTAGTGGCGAACGAAAGCGGATGATGGCTAAAAGTCATGCGTGTGATACTCGGCAGGGGTTGCGTGTGGCTGGTTGTGGGGCATGTGTGTTGGTGATACTGCCGTGTCATCTCGATTGTTGGTGTGTGTGAGGCGAAGTGGTGTGGGATCACCTACCGTAGACGGTGAGAGTCCGGTAGCCGAACATATGCGCCGATGGTTGTGTGCGTGTTCCCGAGTAGCAGCGGGCTCGTGGAATCTGCTGTGAATCTGCCGGGACCACCCGGTAAGCCTGAATACTTGGCGTGACCGATAGTGTATGAGTACCGTGAGGGAATGGTGAAAAGTACCCCGGGAGGGGAGTGAAATAGTACCTGAAACCGTGTGTCTACAATCCGTCAGAGCATCCTTTTTGGGTGTGATGGCGTGCCTTTTGAAGAATGAGCCTGCGAGTCAGCGGCATGTCGCGAGGTTAACCCGTGTGTGGGGTAGTCGTAGCGAAAGCGAATACTAACTAGTGTGTTTAGTGGCGTGTCCTGGACCCGAAGCGGAGTGATCTACCCATGGCCAGTGTGAAGCAGCTGTAAGAGGTTGTGGAGGCGCGAACCCACTTAGGTTGAAAACTGAGGGGATGAGTTGTGGGTAGGGGTGAAAGGCTAATCAAACTCCGTGATAGCTGGTTCTCCCCGAAATGCATTTAGGTGCAGCGTTGCGTGTTTCTTTGCGGGGGTAGAGCTACTGGTTGGTTGAGCGGGACTATCATCTTAGCAACATCAGCCAAACTCCGAATACCGTGAATGTTATAGCGTGGCAGTGAGACTGCGGGGGATAAGCTTCGTAGTCGAGAGGGAAACAGCCCAGATCGTCGGTTAAGGCCCCTAAGAGTGTACTAAGTGGAAAAGGATGTGGGATCGCGAAGACAGCCAGGAGGTTGGCTTAGAAGCAGCCATCCTTGAAAGAGTGCGTAATAGCTCACTGGTCGAGTGGTTCTGCGCCGACAATGTAGTGGGGCTGAAGTACACCGCCGAAACCACGACAATGACATCTTTTGTGGTGTTGTTGGGTAGGGGAGCGTCGTGCATGCGGTGAAGCTGTGGCGGAAGCTTATGGTGGAGTGTGTGCGAGTGAGAATGCAGGCATGAGTAGCGAATGCAAGGTGAGAATCCTTGCCGCCGGATGATCAAGGGTTCCTGGGTCAAGCTCGTCTTCCCAGGGTGAGTCGGGTCCTAAGGCGAGGCCGACAGGCGTAGTCGATGGCAAACGGGTTGATATTCCCGTACCCGGTTATATGCGACCAATGATGATGCAGTGATACTAACCACCCAGAATCACCTCTAACACGCCTTTCGGGGTGTGTGGTGTGTGAGGATGCGTGGGGCCTGATCTGTCGTAGTCAAGTGATGGAGTGACACAGAGTGGTAGCCACGCCAACCGTTGGTTGTGTTGGTGTAAGCGTGTAGTCCGTGTTCTAGGTAAATCCGGGACATATATAGGGTGAGGCGTGATGCGTACCCACTTAGTGGGGATGGTGGTGATCCTGTGCTGTCGAGAAAAGCTTCTAGCGATGTATATGGCCGGCCCGTACCCCAAACCGACACAGGTGATCGAGTAGAGAATACTAAGGCGAGCGGGTGAACTGTAGTTAAGGAACTCGGCAAAATACCCCCGTAACTTCGGGAGAAGGGGGACCCTACACGGTGTACAAGCTGTGTGGTGGTCGCAGAGTCTAGAGGGAAGCGACTGTTTACTAAAAACATAGGTCTGTGCGAAAACGTGGAAGTTGATGTATACGGACTGACGCCTGCCCGGTGCTGGAAGGTTAAGAGGACCTGTTAGACCCTTTTTGGGGTCGAAGCGGAGAATTTAAGCCCCAGTAAACGGCGGTGGTAACTATAACCATCCTAAGGTAGCGAAATTCCTTGTCGGGTAAGTTCCGACCTGCACGAATGGCGTAACGACTTCCCTGCTGTCTCAACTACAGGCCCGGTGAAATTGCAGTACGAGTAAAGATGCTCGTTACGCGCGGCAGGACGAAAAGACCCCGGGACCTTCACTACAACTTGGTATTGGTGTTCGGGTCGGTTTGTGTAGCATAGGTGGGAGACGTGGAAGCATTAACGCTAGTTGGTGTGGAGTCGCACGGTGAAATACCACTCTGACCGATTCGGATATCTCAACCTTGGCCCATGATCTGGGTTGGGGACAGTGCCTGGTGGGTAGTTTAACTGGGGCGGTTGCCTCCCAAAGAGTAACGGAGGCGCCCAAAGGTTCCCTCAGCCTGGTTGGCAATCAGGTGTTGAGTGTAAGTGCACAAGGGAGCTTAACTGTGAGACAGACATGTCAAGCAGATACGAAAGTAGGGACTAGTGATCCGGCACCTCATCGTGGATTGGGTGTCGCTCAACGGATAAAAGGTACCCCGGGGATAACAGGCTGATCTTCCCCAAGAGTCCATATCGACGGGATGGTTTGGCACCTCGATGTCGGCTCGTCGCATCCTGGGGCTGGAGTAGGTCCCAAGGGTTGGGCTGTTCGCCCATTAAAGCGGCACGCGAGCTGGGTTTAGAACGTCGTGAGACAGTTCGGTCTCTATCCGCCGCGCGCGTTGAAACTTGAGAAAAGCTGTCCTTAGTACGAGAGGACCGGGACGGACGTACCTCTAGTGTGCCAGTTGTTCCACCAGGAGCACGGCTGGTTAGCTACGTACGGACAGGATAACCGCTGAAAGCATCTAAGCGGGAAGCCCCTTTCAAGACCAGGTTTCTTTTGAGGTACCCCAGAGATGATGGGGTTGATAGGCCAGAACTGGACGCACAGTAATGTGTTCGAGGTGACTGGTACTAACCCACCAACAAAAAACACACACGCAACACACGAAAACAACAACAAGCAACAGTAAAGCCGCACGCGTCCACTACACAGTATCTGAAACAACACAGAAACCCACACAAAAAAATGTGTCGGTGGTTATAGCATCGGGGACACGCCCGGTCCCATTCCGAACCCGGAAGCTAAGCCCGACAGCGCTGATGGTACTGCACCCGGGAGGGTGTGGGAGAGTAAGTCACCGCCGACCTAAAACTTCACA
>NZ_PQMG01000001.1 GCF_008930665.1 Corynebacterium sp. 74A | reverse complement strand
CGGTGGTTATAGCATCGGGGACACGCCCGGTCCCATTCCGAACCCGGAAGCTAAGCCCGACAGCGCTGATGGTACTGCACCCGGGAGGGTGTGGGAGAGTAAGTCACCGCCGACCTAAAACTTCACAGTGCAACATAGTAAGGATGTGATAGGTAAGAAGGAGTATTCTCTGCTTACCTATCACATCCTTTTTTGCATGCCCAGACCGCGCTAGCGGGGCAGGGTTTAGTGCCCCTCGGCAATAGCCTTAATGGCCTGAAGCGTGGCAGGAATGCCCTCCAGCGCCGCATCGCGACGTTCTGCCAGCTGTGCCTCCCAGTCCGCACCATACTTGGCCTGGAAGAATGCTAGACCCTTCTCGGTCACTTCCCAGGTCTCGTGCAGGCGGGTGCCCTCCCCCTCAGAGGAGAGAACAAAACCCCACACGACGACCTCGCCATTGATGGCCCACTGGAACTGCCGATCCTGTTCATAGGCAGTGACGAGGCTGCGGGTCTCCCACGTGCGCTCGGGGGTCTCATTGCGGCCCTTAAACCAGGCCCCCTCCTGATGGGTGACGGTCTCATCTTCCCACCAGCAGGTGCGACACACAGGCGACCACTCGCCGGTGCGTTCAATGGAGGTCACGAGAGCAAACACATCGCTCGGGCTGGCATCCACATAGATGTCTTGGGTACTTCGTAGCTCAGAAAGGTTCATGCCTTCCCAGCGTAGCGATTCCACCGCCGCCACGGGAGGAGGGCAGAACACCACAGCCGAGAAGGCATGAAGAGCTCAGAGCGAGACCTTAAGCGAAGGCGGCGCGCAGCCGGCGCGCGGCCTCATCAATAGAGGCGTCCGATTTGGAGAAGGCGAAACGCACCAAGGTGCGACACAGCTCTGGATCATCGCAGAATGCGGCCGCCGGAATGGCCGCGACACCGGCGATCTCGGGCAGGCGCATACAGAAATCCATGCCGTCCTCAAAGCCCTTGGAGGCGACGTCGACAAGCAAGAAATAGGTGCCCTGGGAGTCGTAGACGGTGAATCCGATCTCGCTGAGCACGGCACGCAGATGGTTTTTGCGCTCCTCCAGCCCGTGCACCATATCCGTAATCCAGTCCTGCTCATTATTGAGCGCGTAGGCGATAGCCGGCTGGGTAGGGGTGGTGCCGACGAAGCTGAGGTACTGCTTGGCGCGGGCCAGAGCATTAAGCAAGGGCGGCTCCGCAATAGCCCAGCCCGTTTTCCACCCGGTGACGCAGAACGTCTTCGCCGCCGAGGAAATGGTGATGGTGCGCTCCCGCATTCCAGGCAGGCCAGCGATGGGGGTGTGGTGGCTGTCGAAGATGAGATGCTCATAGACCTCATCGGCGATCACCCAGAGATCATTGTCGATAGCAATATCCGCCAGCGCCTTCAGGCCCTGCTCGCTGAAGACGCTGCCGGTGGGGTTGTGCGGATTGTTCACCATGATCGCCACGGTCTTATCCGTCACCGCGGCGGCAAGGGCCTCGCGGTCAATATCCCAGTGTCCGGTCTCGGTGTCGAGATGGAGGGCAACGGCCACGCGGGTGCCGTTTGCAAGCGCAATGGAGGCCGCATAGGCGTCATAGTAGGGCTCGAAGACGATCACCTCATCGCCGGGCTCGACTAGGCCCAATACGCTGGCGGCGATGGCCTCGGTGGCGCCGACAGTCACGAGCACATTGTCCGCGGTGATATTCGCGTCATAGCGCACATTGCGCTCGCGGGCGATGGCCTCCCGCAGCGCGGCGACACCGCGCGGCGGGGCGTATTGGTTATTGCCGGCAGTAATCTGCTCACAGGCCATCTGGAGCATGGACTCCGGCCCAGAATGATCGGGGTAGCCCTGACCGAGGTTGATCGCGTCATAGCGGGCGGCCTGGGTGGTCATGGTGTCAAAGATGGACTTGTTGAAAGGGACCATCCGGGCGATGCCGGGATCGTGCGAAGTCTGAGGGGAAGGACTCATAAACCTGGAGATACTCCTAGAGTTCGAGAAGGTTGAATTTGGTTGCCAGCACATCATCCACCTTATTCAGGTGCTGTTCGAGGCGCCGCCAGCGCTTCTGATCGATGGCGTTAATAGCATCGCGCACCACATCCGGATCCGGGGTGCCCCAGGCAATGGGCATGGGAGAGATCTCATCCCAGTGCTCCTGGTCCTGGACGCTGCGGCGCCCCGATACCGCCACCGCGGGAACTCGCTCACCCACGGTGGAGCTGTGGCCGTCCACGCGGGTGACGGTGCGGGCAGCCAGGGCCCACACCGGTTTCGCGTCGGGGTTCACGCTGGTGTTCACCAATGCGAGGATCACCTTGTCGCGCGGGTTAACCTGCGCGATCATCGCCGGCACGAGCTCGTAGCGGTCATAGAGACTTTGGGCGGTGCCCACCTGCTTATCCAATACGGGGATAAGAACGAGGCTGATGAGGCCGATGACGCCGAAGGCGATGGCCGCGTAGTAGGACCAAGAGGCTTGGTTACTGAAATAGACCACGCCGAGCGCCAAGCCGAAGAAGATGAGCCCGAACAAGAGCGCGGAGAGCTTGAGCCGGCGCGCATCGCGGAACATCTCATTGTGTTCCTTGTTGTAGGGGCCATCGACGGTGAAGGAAAATGTCTGCGGCATAGCACAAGCATAAAGGACAACCGCAGGCAAAACAGCATCTTTATTCCGGCCCCGCCCGCTGCAGCATCGCCGCATCCGAGCCCGCCGCGGAATGTGTGCTCATCAATGTATTTTGCTACCCCCGTCGGGTACAATCATGGGCACAGTATTTGTCTATTTGAAAGAATGGCGTCATGGCTAATGTAGAGAAGAAGGGCTACGTTGATCCGGGCTGGCCGGACGTAGCACCCGGTGAACATCCTGTAACTGACCTCATCTCGGAGTATGACGGCGCGAATAGCCCGTGGGGTAATGATTTCATCTTCCCCGTCCCCTATGAGGAGACCGGCTACGTTCACCCCTACACGCGGGTCAACCGCCCCTAACGCCTCTTTTCCGCACCCCGCCTCGCGAAGATTGTGCCCGCGGCGGGGTGTCTGCGTATCGCAGAGAAGAACACCCCTAGTCCCGCCCCACCGGCGGTGATCTAGGGGTGTTGTGCTGTTGCGCGCGCGTATCGACGCCTATTTCACGCTCGTGCTGTCCTCAGACTCGGACTCGGCCGTAGGAGAGGGAGCAGGGTTGGTGGATTCGTCGAGCTCCGAGGTGTCCTCGAGTTCGTCACGCACCTCCTCGGTGATGGACTCCAGCAGCTCCTCGTCCTCGATATTGGAGCTGGCGATCTCGCGGCGCATCTCCGCAGCCTCCTCGCGGGAGTAGGGCCGGTTGGGGTCGAAGCGCATAGCTAGGAGCTCGCGGATGCGGATGCGGCGCTCGGTTTCGCCCTTGATCATGCTGCGGCCGCGCCACCAGGCGACGATGAGCACCACGATCAGCGCGACACCAATATAGCCCAGTGCGGGGTAGACATAGGCCACCAGCTGGCGGAAGCCGATGAAGGAGAGGACGAAGCCGACGCCGACGAGGATGAACAGCCACTTCTGGAACTTGCTCTGATCCCCCTTGGCGAGGCGCTTGGCCAAGGCGTAGAACATGCCAATAGCGGTATTGAAGATCATGATGTAGATCACCACCGCCATGGCGGTGCCCAGGGAGGGGTTGATCTCCTGGACGATGGCCAGGGTCGGCATATCCTCGTCCTTGACTACCTTGATGTAGGAGAACAGGGCCACGGTGCACAGAGTCAGCAGGATGCCGTAGATGGTGCCGCCGGCCAGGCCGCCGATGGCGGAGGAGCGGGGATCCACGTTATCGCCACCCATGACGATGGCCATGGAGATCGCCACCATGAGGCAGAAGCCCACATAGTTCATGGAGGAGATGAACCAGTTCGGCAGGCTGGTGGGCAGTTCATTGGCCACCGGCTCGAGGGTGGACAGCGACTCGCCGGAGTGCATCATGGCGTAGATGCAGGCGCCGGCCAGGAAGACGATGATCACCGGGGTGGCTGCGCCCATCACATTGGACACCTTGCCCACATCCAGCATGCCGGCGGCGAGCACCATGACCACCATGAGCACAGCGCCCACCCACACGTCGAGCCCGAACTCCTGCTGCAGGTTCGAGCCGGCGCCGGCGAACATCACGAAGCCCACGGAGAACAAGGTGATGGAGACGGCGATGTCGAGAATCCTCGACATCCATGGGAAGGTCACCTTCTCCAGCACGGAAAGGTGCTCATCGGCTTGGAAGTAGGAGCCCAGCTGCAGACAGATCATGCCCGTCAGTGCCATGAGCACACCGGCGATGACGGCACCGAGAACTCCCCAGCGACCGAAGGCCACAAAGTACTGCAGCATTTCCTGGCCTGATGCGAAGCCGGCGCCGACGATGAGTCCGACGAAGGCCATAGTGATACTGATTGACCGTTTTAACACAACGATTGTCCTCGTAGTTCTCTAGACTGAGTCCGTGAATCACACCGCGGCGCGCAGGCGTATAATCCGCTGCGCAGGCCGCTGGTGTGAGGTGAGTGTGTACTGAGGTGAGTTTATCGAACGTCGCGTTTTATATCACCTTGGGCTCAGCGGCGCCTCAGCTGCGTAGGGCCTCGACCGGCACAATCGCACACCCCACGAACGGAGTCGGGGGTGTAGACAACGAAAAGGACCTCACATCCCCAGATAGGGGAGTGAGGTCCTTCCACGTGTCTCTGGCGTCTCGCTATGGAGCCAGCATGCCCCAGAGTTGGGGCAGCGACGGCTTAGTACAGGGAGGCGACGGTGTTCACAGCCTGGCGGGCCTGGCCCACCACGGTGTTGTAGGCCTGGTCAACCTGGCCCGGAACCGGGATGCCGGCCTGGCGAGCCACGCCCTTGGCCTGGCCATAGGCTTCGTCTACGGTGCGGAAAGCCTGATCCACAGCGCGGAGGGCCTCATCTGCTGGGGCAAAGTTGGTGCCAGCGGGGGTCGCCGGGGAGTTGTGGTTCGGAGCGCTGTGGCCCGGAGCCGGACGCTGGGTGGGGGCAGAGTTCAGGCCCAGACGAGCGGAGCAGGCCGGCCATGCGCCCCAGCCCTGGGAGGCGAGCACACGCTCGGCAACCACGATCTGCTCTTCGCGGGTGGCGCCATCGGCGGTGGGGGCGAACTCCTGGCCGCCATGAGCGTTCCAAGTAGACGGGGCGAACTGCAGACCACCGTGGTAGCCATTACCGGTGTTGATGTGCCAGTTACCGCCGGACTCGCACTGTGCGAGGCGGTCCCAATCCGAATCCGGAGCTGCGGAGGCGGTGGGGGCCATGGCAGCGGTGGCGGCGCCAACGACCATGGTTCCGGCGGCGATCTTTGCGGTAGTGGACGCGGTCTTGCGGGCGTGACGAGCCATAAGTCTCTGTCTTTCCTTTCGGTGTGCGCGCCCTCGTTGTCACTGGCTAAGCCGGTGCGACGGTGCGTCGCGAGCGGTATCGCCAGAAGCAGCGATGCCCTGCCGCACACACGTTAAATCGGTATGGGAGGTGAAATCTGTATGAAATACGCTCGAGTTCCGAGGAACGGTCTCAGGGGCGCGGGCCTTCCATGAGGGGATACACGAGTGCAGGGAGGGAATCGTGATCCTTATAACTGTTGTCCCTAGCGCCGCGTATCGCTGCTGCGGTGCGGTGCGGGATACAGGGAGGTCCGCGAGGTGCTCCTCGGTGAGCGCCTAACAAGCACCGTAGCCGTTTATAACGATTTAGTCACGCTCCGGTGGCGTAGTGGCGATAGCTGCTCGAGAATCCCCTGTTCAGGGTAGGCAAATTGGCGAATGTGATCTATGGCACATATGCGCCTGCGGCGGTCGAGACGGCGTGTTAGAGGCCGTTTTATGCGTGCCTTTGCCCTGCTAGACGGGTGAAAACTGTGCTTTGTGGGGCGTGTGGTACGAATGGTGTTCCCGCCGAGTGGCGCGCGCCCACAGTATCTGTCTAGGGGCGAGCGCGGCGCTCGCACCGTATGCGTCGCGGGGTGTGGCTCCCCGCGACGGAGAGGAATACACTAGTGTTCTTTAGTCTGCTGCACTCGGCGTGAAACGCACTCGGACGCTGCGTGTGTTTCGAGTGTCGTGGGAGACGGTCCGAGTGCTGAAGTATCTGTGCGTGACAAGAAGAGGTGATAGGCCATGCCAATCGGCAAGGTGAGGTGGTATGACCCCGAGCGTGGGTTCGGCTTTGTGTCCAACCCTGGTGAGGAGGACTGCTATGTGAGCAAGCAGGTGCTGCCGGCTGGGGTGGAGGAGCTGCACAAGGGGCAGCGTATCGAGTTCGACTTTGCCGCTGGCCGACGCGGCCCGCAGGCGCTGCGAGTGAAGGTACTCGACAGCCCGCGCGCCCGCCGCCGCCCGAGCCGCACCTATTCGCCGGAGCAACTCAACTCCATGATTTCCGATGCGATGACGGTCCTCGAAACCGAGGTACAGCCAGGGCTGACCTCCGGCCGCTATCCAGAGCGCAAAACCGGCCGCCAGATTGCGGCGATTTTGCGCGCCATTGCCAAGGAACTCGATACCTAGGAATCGGGCTGGGTAGTGATGGACCACGTGACGTTGTAGGGGGTTTCCTCGCCAGCATCATTGTGGCCAATGAGAACGGACTTCACCTCCACAACCACCAGTCGTGGTGTGTCGGTGGAGTCCTTTTCTTTGCTCTCTACCGAGCCGGGGACCTCCACCTCGGTCCGCTCATTGGCAGTGAAGTACTGCTCGTCGTTATAGGCCGGATCATCGTAGATGGTTAATAGCGCCCAGTCGTGGTCGTGCACCACCTCGGGAATAGCGAGCGACAGTGTGTCCTTGGGGGCGACCTCGATGGCTGCGATGTCGCCTTCCTTCGGTCGCTCGCCTACTTCGGCGATCACATAGGGGGCGACCTCCACCGTGGTGCCATTCACGCTGGCATTAATCCGCACCGTCTCCGGCTCGGGATCAGGACGGTTATTGAGCAGCTTCGTCAGCACCATGGTCACACCGAGGACGGCGAGCACCGCCACGATGAGGAGGAGCACGGTGCGGAATTGGGCACGACGTTGTTTGCGGGTAGCCATGGACATCGATTCTAGCTCTCGCGCCACTCCACCTCGTAGAGCACCGGCCAGTTCTTGCCAGTGAGATAGAAGCGCCCATTCTCCCCGGCGGCGATACCGTTGAGCACGGTGTTGGGATCCTCGGGCGCGCGGGAATCCAGCGCGGAGGCGTCGATGCGCGCGAGCAGCTCGCCGTCGTGGGGGCTAAAGACCACAATCTCATCTGTGGTGAAGATATTGGCGTAGATGGCGGGCTGGCCGCGAAACTCCGCGCACTCGAGCTCATTGAGGCGGGAGATGGCCTGGCCCTCAGAGTCGCGGATGGTGAAGTTGCCGGTTGATTGGAAATCGGCAGTATTCATGGTGCGAATCGTGGCACTGCCATCGGAGAGATAGAGCGGTCCGTTGCCATCAAAAGCACACAGGCCCCACCCCTCGCCGTCATAGGTGAAGCGGGCGCGTTCTTCTAAGGTGCCGGGATCGCGCTGGAAGGCCACCCCAGCTTTCCACGTCAGTTGCCACACGGAGCCGTCGGCAAGGGTTGCTCCTTCCCCGAAGAATGCGTCGTCAAGCGGCAGGGATGTCTGCTGCGCATAGGTCTCGCGATCGCGGTATTGGATGGTGGATTCCCCATTTAGCCCCGTAGAGAGCAGGAAGGAATCGCCGATTACCTGCAGGCCTTGGACGAAGGTGGGCGCAATAGTATGCGTAGCTAGCACCGTGGGCACCAAGGTGGGCACTTTGGGAGCAGTGGGGGTATCGACAGAGTTGCCGTTCTGGGAAACCGTGTAGGTCGGGCCGTTCTGCTCAGACGCGCATCCGCCGAGCGCACACGCTCCGAGGGCCGCGATGACAAGGGTAGATGTGAGCGAAGCAAACCTCATACCTCGTATTCTGCACCACGTTGGGGATAATGGTAATCGTGACACAGTCAGACTCTTCCCGATCCTCGCGCCCATCCGCCCGTAGCGGCGCGCGGCGTCGCCGCCGCAGCCGTCGTCCCCGCGTTGCCGCCAGCGCCCCGAGCAGCACGAGCTCGAGCGGCAGCACGCACGTGCTGTTGAGCTCACAGGCTCGCAGCATCGCACTCAGCGCCGCCGCTGAGATGGATGAGGGACCGGTGGGGCAGCATATCGGGGCGCAGCTTATCGACGACACCCTGGCCGTGCATCGCTTCGGTGCAGAGGTGCCGGGTTACCGAGGCTGGCAATGGCATGTGAGTGTCACGGCCGCACCCGGCTCGGACCATATCACCGTCAATGATGTCTCCCTCATCGCCGGCCGCAGCGCCCTGACCGCGCCCGAATGGGTGCCCTATTCCGAGCGCATCCGGCCCGGCGATCTGGACCCGGAGACGCAGCTGCCACTCGAGGAGGGCGATCCCCGCGTGGTGGACACCACCGACGAGGACGGCACCACTCATCTCGAGATCTCTGCGGCGGGGCTATCCGAGGCGCGGCAGCGCTGGGGGCGCGGCTCCTTCGGCCCGGGCAGCGAGTTTGCGCAAAAGGCGAGCCTCGAATGCGGCAGCTGTGCCTTCTACCTGCAGCTCCCCGAGGAGGTGGGGCGCAACTTCGGCGTGTGCGCCAATGAATACTCCGCCGATGGGCACGTGGTGCACGCCGCCTATGGCTGCGGGGCACATTCGCTGACCCCGCCGAAGGAACAGCTCGGCGCGCCGGTGGCCACACCCTATGACGATGAAAAAGCCATCGAGCTCTAAGCCAGCGGCGCCGCGGGGCAGGTGGCGCTAGACGGGCTCCGCAGTGGCCCACAGCCAGCTATTGGCATCCGCCACATCAATATGCGGAGAGCTGTGGGTGCGCGCCGTGCGGGTGGTGCCATATTCCATCCAATGCTCCACCTTGCGCACCCCGGACAGCGAATCCACGAACCACACTTCACCGCGCCCCAAAAGATAGGGGGGCAGCCCCTTAACGTGGGGGTGTACCTCCACGCCGCGGGAGATGAGATAGTCCAATACGGGTTCGCGCAGCACCGAGGCGTGCGAGCTTGGATGGGTGGAAATATGCGCGGTGGCTCCGGTGATCACGATGATCGTGGCGAAAATCCCCTGTAGCACGCGGCCGTGGCCGTCGCTGAGAAGCCCCTCATCGGCGCCCTCGTGCTGTAGCCGATCGAGGTGGTGCTTGAGCCAGGGATAGTCCACCCCATAGCTGGCGGGGGCGCGGCGTTGATCGCGCAGCAGCTGGGTGGAGACGCAAATGTGATCGCTGGTGGGTACATCGGGGCGCAGCCGCACATTCCAATAGGAGCGTTCCGCCTCAATGAGCGGAAAGAAGCTGCCCTTACCTGCGCTGCGGAGTCGGGCGCGGATGGCCTCATGATCGCTCGCACTGAGATGCATGCCCAGACGGTTGAGATGTTCCCCTAAATGTCGGACGCGCCCGTCGACCTGCCTAAAACTAGTCCTGTACACCGCGGGTGACATGCTCCTTTGTGCTACTAGGGTGAAGCCGGTTTCTCGCATGCGGCGTCGCACGCATCGCGCACACTCGGGCGGCGTCGACGGCTGGGTGCGGCATACGGGGCTGACGTGTGCGCACCCAGCCTCATCTGGGCGAGGATGATGCGTGATAAACACCAGTGCTTTTTAGCTTAACCCACCGCGGCGCCTGCTCCGCGGTGCCGCTAGGGGTGGCGCTGGGGCCGCTGCTGGACGGCACTGCGGGGAGTTATTTCTCCTTCTGCAAGCAGCTGAGAGTAACATAAACGCGGCTGTTGAAGAGCGGCGTCTAGCTACTCGCCTTCAACGCTGCTGTGCACGACACCACGTCGCCACGCGTGCTCGCCGCTGGAAAGTGTGCGCCGTTATCAACGGCCACCACTCACCGGGGGCAAAGCCGCGCTGAGGCGCCGTGCCAACGGAAAGCGCAACTTAAGAAAAGGCAGGCCATGACAGCCCCGCAACACTCTGAGGTCGCCGAGCAGAAGCCTCGCGCCGCCCGCGAGCCGAAGAACTGGCTCGATTCCTTCTTCTCTATTTCTCAACGCGGTTCGAGCGTGGGCACTGAGGTCCGCGCCGGCCTGGTCACCTTCTTGGCCATGGCCTATATCGTGCTGCTGAACCCGCTGATCCTCGGCGGTATCGAAGACCGCAACGGGGTATCCCTCGGGATCCCGCAGGTAGCCGCCGTCACCGCCCTCGCCGCGGGCGTGATGTCCATCGCCTTCGGCGTCTTTGCCCGCTATCCCTTCGGCATCGCCACCGGCCTCGGAATCAACACCCTAGTGGCCGTGACCCTAGTCTCCGCCGAGGGGCTGACCTGGCCGGAGGCAATGGGGCTGGTGGTGATCGACGGCATCATCATCGTGGTGCTCGCCGTCTCTGGCTTCCGCGTCGCCGTCTTCCGCGCCATCCCGCATTCGCTCAAAGCCGCGATGGGCGTGGGCATCGGTATGTTCATCGCCATGATTGGCCTGGTGGACGCCGGCTTCGTCCGCCGTATCCCCGATGCCGCGGGAACGACCGTGCCGGTGACCCTCGGCATCGACGGTTCGATTGCGTCCTGGCCCACCTTCGTCTTCGTCCTCGGCTTGCTCATCTGTGGCGTGCTGGTGGCGCGCAATGTGCGTGGCGGGCTGTTTATCGGCATCGTCTCCACCACGATCATCGCCATGATCGTGGAGTCGCTCACCAGCTCCGGCCCCTCCTTCGTCGACGGCAAGCCCAACCCCACCGGCTGGTCGCTGGCCGTGCCCACCCTGCCGGAATCCATCGGCTCCACTCCAGATCTTTCCCTGGTGGGCGCCGTGGATCTCTTTGGCGCCTTCGCCCAGATCGGGGCGCTCTCGGCGTCTCTGCTGGTGTTCACCCTGGTGCTGGCGAATTTCTTCGACGCCATGGGCACCATGACGGCGCTGGGCCGCCAAGCGGGCCTGAGCGATGAGAACGGCAACCTGCCCGATATGAAGCGGGCACTTGTGGTGGAGGGCGTCGGCGCCGTCGTGGGCGGCGGCTGCTCCGCCTCCTCTAACACCGTTTATATCGACTCCGCTGCCGGTATCGCCGATGGTGCCCGCACTGGGTTGGCTAATGTGGTCACCGGCATCATGTTCCTGCTGGCGATGTTTCTCACCCCGCTCTATGAGGTCGTGCCGATCGAGGCTGCCGCCCCGGTGCTGGTGATCGTCGGCGCGCTGATGATGGGACAGATTCGCGAGATCGACTTCACCGAGTTCCATGTCGCGCTGCCGGCCTTCCTCACCATCGTGGCCATGCCCTTTACCTACTCGATCGCCAACGGTATCGGCGTGGGCTTTGTGGCCTATACCGCCATGGCCGTGGCCTCCGGCAGGGCCAAGCAGGTGCACTGGCTGCTGTGGCTGATCTCCGCGTTGTTCTTGGTCTATTTCGCCATCGATCCCATCCTGGCGGCCGTACATTAGCGGGCCATGCTTGGATCGCTTCTTCCCTTCTTGGTGGCCAACACCATCGGCATGGTCTCGCCGGGGCCGGACACGCTGCTGATCCTGCGCCTAGCGAGCCGCAGCCGGCAGCGGGCGTTGGCCGCGGCGCTGGGTATAGTCACCGGCGCCACCTTCTGGACGGCCCTGACAGTGGCCGGCATGGCGCAGCTGCTGCAGCGCTTCCCGGAGCTACTCGAAGCGCTGCAGCTCGTGGGCGGCGGCTACCTCATGTATCTGGGCGCCGCCATTGCCCGCGCCGGCTGGCTAGCACGTGGCACCGCGCCCCAGCCCCCTGAGCTCGCGGTGGCTCCAGTGAAGATGCGCCGCGCCTATCTCACGGGGTTGGCCACCAATCTCTCGAACCCGAAGATTGTGCTCTTCATGGCCGCCGTGCTCAGCCAGTTTTTGCCGGTGGGCGCCAGCATGGGAGTGCAGCTGATCTACATCGGGGCGGTGGGGCTGTCGGCTCTGATCTGGTTCTTAAGCATTGCCTTCGTGCTCTCCACGCCGCGGATCAGCCGCTCTATGCTGGGCTATAGTCCCCAGATCGATATGCTCTCCGGTACCGTCTTTGTGCTCATTGGCGCCAGCGTTGCCGTGCCGGTGCTGCGTGAGCTGCTGCATATCGGCGCCGCCTAGCCCACTAGTATGGGACAGCGTGGCCATTTTTCTCGATTCCAGCGCAGATCCCCGTTTCGCTGACTACCGCGATCTCAATTCCTCCGACCGCCGCCCCGATGCGCGCGGCGGCAAGGGATTGGTGATCGCCGAAGGCAATCTCGTGAGCGAGCGGCTGCTGCATTCGCGCTTCCCCGTGCGCTCCATTGTGGGCTTCGAGCCCAAGCTATCGAATTTCCTCGCTATCCCTGGGGTGCAGGAGGAGATCGCGCGCCGGGATATTCCCGTCTACGCCACCACCCGCGACACCCTCGCCGAGGTGGCGGGCTTTGATCTCCACCGCGGGCTGTTGGCAGCCGCGGATCGGCCCGAGCCTCTGGCCGTGGAGCAGGTGGTCGACAGCGCGCGCACCCTCGTCATCGCCGAGGGAGTGGGGGATCACGAAAATATCGGCTCCCTCTTCCGCAACGCTGCCGGACTCGGTGTGGATGGGGTGCTCTTCGGCGCCGGCTGTGCCGATCCGCTCTACCGGCGCGTGGTGCGCGTCTCCATGGGGCATGTGCTGCGCCTGCCTTTCGCCCATCTTGCCGGCGGCTATACCACGTGGCAGCGCAGCCTCGAGCAGGTGCGCGCGGCCGGATTCCACATTGTTTCGCTCACCCCCAACCCAGAGGCGGCGCTGCTCAAGGATGCCCTCGTGGACGAGACGGGCCAAGCCTATGAGAAGGTGGCGCTACTCATCGGCGCCGAGGGCCCGGGGCTGACAGAACACGCGATGCGCGCCACCGATATCCGCGCCCGTATTCCCATGGCTGCGGGCACGGACTCGCTCAACGTGGCCACCGCCGCAGCCGTGGCACTCTACGAGCGGGCCCGCAGCCTGTCTTAGGATTCGTCCTCGATGAGGGGGCTTTCGGCGGCCTCCGTGTTCTCGACCTGCGGCCTAGTGGGCTCACCGCGGCGCGGCGGCGGGGTGGACTCGGTGTCGCGCGGCGCGCGTTGTGCCGTCGAGCGGGAGCGGGGCAGCTGCAATGTTCCGCTGTTGCGGGGCCGGTCGGTGTGACGCAGTTTATCCGAGAGCTGCTCGCCGACCGTCTCGGCAACATCGCGCACCGTGGAGCCGGCCTTGCGCATCCACGACCAGCCAGAGCGCACGACCGCGCCCAGCTCTTCGCCGGTGGAACGCTCCTCGCTGTGGGTGGAATCGAGAGCGTAGTCGTCATAATCCCGATCGGCCGCGCCCAGACCCAGCTTCGACGACGCCGCCGAGACAATATCGGCGATGCTGCGGGAACTCGGCGGAGCGGGCTCCACCTTGGGCTCGGGCCGGCCATCGGTGGCATAGCCCACCACATTCACATCCGGTCCGCCCGTGTAGATGCCCAGCCACTCGCGGGTGGCCGCCGCCACCAGATCGATCGGCTCGAAGGGCAAGGCGATACCGCCCACGTTCTCGCTACGCTCGCCCGCCCAGAAGGGGCGTTCGAAGGGCTGGGGGATGCCCTCGTCCTCGTAGACGCGGTCGCGCCGGGCAGCAAACGCCCGGAGCAGGGTGTCGCCGCGCCAGTAGGCGAAAGCACCATAGCCGCGCTCGCGGTTATAGGCGGTCACGATCAGTTCTCGGGCCGGCAGTGAGGAACGCAGGGCGGCATCGATATCGGAAATTCTGCGCACATCGGGCAGATAGGTTTGTACCAGCGACAACCCTGGGAAGCCGGCGATATAAAACTCGTTCTCGGACACATCCGTGGAGCGGTTCAAGGAGAACTGCCCGATCGGGGTGATGGGCCAGCGGGGATTCATCTGGGCGAGGTATTTGCGGCCGAAGCCGCGATTCGCCCGAGGCTCGGTGGCGATGACCTCGGCGGGGGTATCGGTGTTGACGAAGAAAAACGTCACTACTGCGGGCCGCTCCATGGCGCCTTAGCTCCTCGGTCGTTTCGTATTCGAGCGCACACCCAAAAGGACGTCTTCCCAGTGCGGTGTCTTGGCCTTGCGGCGGCGCCGCTTCGGGGCCTGCTCCTCCGGCGGATGCTGCAAGAAATCCTCGCCCTCGCCGTCGGCGCTGCGCTCGGGGCCGCGAAATTCTTCGGCATCGGCGAAGTCAGCGGGATCATCGTAATCCGCGTCCTCCTCCGTATCGCGCACCGAGCTGAGCGCGCGGTTGGGCTGCGAAAATTCCGGATTAATCAGCTCCGAGGCCAGCTGGTTGCGCGCCACCGCGGTAGGCGAGGAGGTCATGTGATTGAGATAGGAGTACTCGGCCACATTGGTGCTGCGGCCTACCGTCCACGTCACGGTGATAATCCACTGCCCAGAGGGGTCGCGATAGGCGTCCCAGGCGGCGTCGCTGACATTGTTGCCGCGGGCCGCGAAGGCGGTGGCCAGCACTTCCCACAGGGTGAGCTTGGCGGGGCCATCATCGCGCACCGGGTGCGCCTGCTTGGACATCTCCGCGATCCGGCCGCGCTCGAGCAGCACGGGGTGCGCATAGGGCTCGATGCGGGATTCGGTGACATCATTTTCTTCCGCGAGCTGCGCTATCGTCGCCCCAGCGCGCACCCGTTCCTGAATCTCCCGCGGTCGCATGCGCAGCGGGGTAGTCAAACGGGGATCGACGCTTGTCGACGCCGACTCCTCGGGCGCCTCCGCCGGCGGGGCGGGAGCGGGAGGGGCAGCTGGGGTGGGCTCGGACGAGGAGAGGGCGTCGATAAGCTGTGTGCGCAGCTCATCGCTCACGGCCAAGAACACCTGTTCCTCGTCGAGGTGAAAAACGAGCGAGTTCCGATTGGACTCCGCGGCGTTGAGTTCTAGCTCGCGCATGCACGCTCCCTGCGTCGTTGTGGGACTAACTAACACGTCCAACCTTAATGGAAAACGCGCACGTGGTGGATCACTCACGTGCGCGTGTTCTCTAGCTTTATTCGCTGCTAGAGGGGATTAGTTGAGCGGCTAGCGGGCATCGAGGACATAATCGATGGCCTTGGTCAGCAGCGTGATGTCTGCCGAGTCGATGGCGGGGAACATGCCGATGCGCAGCTGATTGCGTCCCAGCTTGCGGTAGGGCTCCACATCCACGATGCCATTGGCGCGCAGCGTCTTTGCCAGCTGGGCGGCGTCCACGCTCTCATCGAAGTCGATAGTGCCGACCACCAGCGAACGCTTCTCCGGGGTAGCGACATACGGGGTGGCTTCGGGGCGGGACTCGGCCCAGTCATAGAGGATGCGGGAGCTGGCGGAGGTGCGCGCCACCATGGCGTCCAAGCCGCCCTGGTCATTCATCCACTGCACCTGGTCGCGCAGCATGAGCAAGCTGGCCACGGCCGGGGTGTTATAGGTCTGGTTCTTGCGCGAATTGTTCACCGCAGTCTGCAGATTCAAAAAGGCGGGGATGAAGCGATCGGAGGCATTGATCTTCTCGATGCGCTCCAGGGCGCGGGGACTCATGGCAGCCAGCCACAGCCCGCCGTCGGAGGCGAAGCACTTCTGCGGGGAGAAGTAGTAGACATCTGCCTCGGCGATATCAACGGGCAAACCGCCGGCGCCGGAGGTGGCGTCGATGGCAATGAGGGCGTCGGTATCGGGGCGGGTCACCGGCATCATTGCGCCAGTGGAGGTTTCGTTGTGCGCCCACGCCAGCACGTCGACGCCGTCGATGGCCTGCACCTCTGGGGTATCGCCCGGTTCGGCTTCCACGATGGCGGGCTGCTCCAGCCACGGCGCGGCGGCGGCAGCGGCGGCAAACTTGCCGGAGAACTCGCCGCAGGTGAAATGTCCCGAGCGCTGCTCGATGAGGCCGAAGGTGGCGGCATCCCAGAAGGCAGTGGCGCCGCCCAAGGACAGCACGATCTCATAGCCCTCCGGAAGGGAGAACAGCTCTGCCAAACCGGTGCGGACATCACCCACCACATCCTTCACGCCGGGCTGGCGGTGGGACGTACCCACAATGCTGCTGCCGCCATCGACGATGGCGCGCAGCTGCTCGGGGCGCACCTTGGAGGGGCCACAGCCAAAACGGCCATCGGCGGGGATAAGTTCAGCGGGAAGAGTAGTAAAGGCCTCAGACATAAATATTTTGATCCTTAAATGACTGCCACGATGGGCACCGAGAAAACACAATAAAATTGCAGCGCGGCGCGCGCTCTGCCTGTTTAGATTAACCAACCAGTGACGGCGGCGGGCAGGGCTTTCACAAAAGGGGGTGACGTGCAGACACCTGCGGCGGGGGTGTCCCGTCGGGCACGAGGTGAGGGGCACCCAGTGCGCGCTCCCCACTGTGGGTGATGCGAGATCACGCTGGGCGGGGGTAGCACTAGGGGGAGGCGCCGGTGGATGATTCAGGCGAGAAAAAGGGGGAGTGCTGGGTGCTGGGATGGGCATCCTCGCAGTACGGCGCAGGTGTGTGTGGGTGGCGGCGCGGCTGCGGAGCGGGAGAATTTGTTGTCCGCGTCACAGACGCTGGTAGACTGTTGCCGTCGGTGCGACAAATAGCTGCTGAACAGCGGCTATGGGCCAGTACCGGACATGTGTGTCAGCGACGCTTCCCAATAGTGAGAACGCTGGCCCCAGCTTTCTGCAAGGTCATAAATGTTGACCTAGCAGCACCGTGAGAGCAGTGCGCCGACTCAGGGGTGGCCCCCCTGAGCAGTACATGCGGTTCGGGCGAGGCTGTGGTCCTCGCCGTGGAAGCGTGACTATGTGGGTCGATCCCCGCGGCTACTCGGTCTCTGCCCCTATGCGGAGGTGGGGCGGGTGTGAGGGGTGGGCAAGCGCGGGCACGCATGCAGTCAAAAACGTATAGTGTGACGTACAGGAGCACTTTCGGCCGTGGGTAGTAAAGCTCACGTGTTGATGTGGTCGCGGTCTCGCGTGAGGCGGAGGATGCTCGGTTCCGAGCGTCGATGATGATCCGCACACGCCGAGCATCACTCTTTTACCTCCTAATAGAGGAGAGAGCCAGCGCCCATTATCGATCGCGGCCGGTGCGATATATCAACTTAATTGAAAGGGATACTGTGGCTACAGAAAACAAGGACAAGGCCGTTCTTCACTACCCCGGTGGTGAATTCGAGATGGACATCATCAAGGCCACCGAAGGCAACGACGGTGTTGTCCTCGGCAAGATGCTGCAGGAGACCGGCTTGGTCACCTATGACCCAGGCTATGTGTCTACCGGTTCCACCGCCTCTGACATCACCTACATCGATGGCGCCGAGGGCATTCTGCGCTACCGCGGCTACGCCATCGAGGATCTGGCCGCCAAGGCCACCTTCAACGAGGTGTCCTACCTGCTGATTCACGGCGAGCTTCCCACCCGGGAGCAGCTGGCTAAGTTCAATGACGACATTCGTCACCACACCCTGCTGGACGAGGACTTCAAGGCGCAATTTAACGTCTTCCCGCGCAACGCCCACCCGATGGCAGTGCTGGCTTCCTCCCTTAACATCCTCTCCACCTATTACCAGGATGAGCTCGACCCGCTGAATGAGGATCACCTCGATAAGGCCACCGTGCGCCTCATGGCTAAGGTGCCGATGCTGGCTGCCTATGCTCACCGCGCCCGCCACGGTCAGCCTTATATGTACCCGGACAACTCTCTCAACGCCCGCGCCAACTTCCTGCGCATGATGTTCGGCTTCCCCACCGAGCCCTACGAGATCGACCCGCTCATGGTCAAGGCCCTGGATCAGCTGCTGATCCTGCACGCCGATCACGAGCAGAACTGCTCCACCTCCACCGTACGTATGGTGGCCTCCGCGCAGTCCAACATGTTCGTCTCCGTGGCCGCTGGTATCAACGCCCTGTCCGGCCCGCTGCACGGCGGCGCCAACCAAGCTGTTCTCGAGATGCTCGATGACATCAAGGAGAACAATGGCGGCGACGCTACCGACTTCATGAACCGCGTGAAGAACAAGGAAAAGGGCGTCCGCCTGATGGGCTTCGGCCACCGCGTGTACAAGAACTACGACCCGCGCGCCGCCATCATCAAGGACACCGCCCACGAGCTGCTGGAGAAGACCGGCGGCGACGAGGCACTGGAGCTGGCCATGCAGCTGGAGGAGATCGCCCTCAACGACGATTACTTCATCTCCCGCAAGCTCTACCCGAACGTGGACTTCTACACCGGCCTCATCTATCGCGCCATGGGCTTCCCGACGGACTTCTTCACCGTCCTCTTCGCCATGGGCCGTCTGCCCGGCTGGATCGCCCAGTACCGCGAGCTCGTGGAGAACCCGGCCTCCAAGATCTACCGCCCGCGTCAGGTCTACACCGGCCAGCCGCTGCGTGAGTTCGTGCCCCGCTCTGAGCGCGGCTAATAACCCGCCTTATAGCGCAAGATAAGCGTTAGGAACCGCCGTCCTTCGCCTGAGGGGCGGCGGTTTCGCGCGCTCGGGGACAGTCGGCGCCGGAGGCCTCCACGGCAAGAAATTATTCGGGGTTGAGTTATTTCTTAGGTACACTGGGTGCGTAACCCAGCCCGAGAGGCTGCCATCACGCGTGCGGTCATCCGCCCGCTGCTGGCATGCAAGCGGGGGCGAGGCCACTCATTGTGCGCGGCCTGGCGCCCCACCGCTCACGCGGGTACGCACCGTCGGGTGCGGCACGTGTGTCTGGGGCGCGAGTGCACATACATATGTAACAGGAGTGAATTCATGGACAAGCCACAGATTGACGTTCAACAGGGGCCTGCACCTGAGGACATCGTGATCGAGGACCTCGTGGTCGGCGATGGCGATGAAGCTCAGCCGGGCGGCCTAGTTGAGGTTCACTACGTGGGCGTCGATTTCGAGACCGGTGAGGAGTTCGACTCCTCGTGGGATCGTGGCCAGGCTATCGAATTTCCGCTGTCCGGCCTCATCGCCGGCTGGCAGGAGGGCATCCCCGGGATGAAGGTGGGCGGTCGTCGCCAGCTCACTATCCCGCCGGAGGCCGCCTATGGCCCCGCCGGTGGCGGTCACCCGCTCTCCGGCCGAACCTTGGTGTTCGTGATTGACCTGCTCTCTGTCGGCTAATCACCACCACGGCACGAAAGAGTGCAACACCGCCGCGGATACTGTTCTCTCCTCGCGGGGAGAGCGTATCCGCGGCGGTGTTTGTGTGCGATCCGCGTGCGCCGAGTTTAAGGCTGCATCTCGGCGAGCTTCTCATAGCCTTGGAAGCGGTGTTCGCGGCCGACCAGCTTCACGTTGTGCTCCAGATTCCACAGCGTGTAATCCACAGACTCCAAGATGCGGGTGATGAACTCCTCGGGGTTGTCGGCGGCGTCCCCGCCCGCGGCGCCATCTGGTCCCTCGGGAACAATGCCGGAGACAATGCCGGCGTTCATCAGACACACCGCGCTGACGTCTTGAGCATCCATCATCTCGGCCGCGTGGTGAACATCGCGGTAAATGATCGCCGAGGCCCCCTCGGGCGGCAGCGGGGAGAGCCAGCCATGCTCGGCGCTGATCACCGCATCAGAGGGCAGCATCGCCAGCGCGCCGCCGCCGCAGCCCTGGCCCAGAATCACGGACACCGTGGGTACATCCACGCTGACCAGCTCATTCAAGGTCCGAGAGATGGAGCCAGCCATACCCGCCTCCTCGGCTTCGCGGGAGAGCTCCGCGCCGGGGGTGTCGATGAAAGAAATCAAAGGAATATTGAGCTCGTGCGCCAGCTGGATGCCGCGGCGGGCGAAGCGCAGCGCTGCGGGGCCGAGCTCGCTGACGGCGTGCGGCGGCTGGGCGTGCCGGTCTTGCCCCATGATCACCACGGGGCGGCCCCCGAGAGTGGCTATGCCTACCTGCACGGCAGGGGAGTGGCGGCCATCGCCGGTGCCATTGAGCTCGATATAGCTATCGGAGAGCACCGTGAGCACATCCCGTAGGCCAGGTCGATCGCTGCGACGGGTAGCCACAATCGAATCCCAGGCCGAATGCTCCGGTTCATAGCCCTGCTGGGTGGTGATGAGCTTGATCACGCTCGTGCGGAGCTCCGCGGGGTTAACCACGCCGTCGATCACCCCGTGGGTGGCGAGGTTCTCCCCAGTCTGCACCCCAGGCGGCATAGGCTTGCCGGTGGTCAGCTCCACCACCCGCGGGCCTAAGAAACCGAGGAGTGCCCCTGGCTCGGCGAAGGTGAGATTGCCGGCCGAACCCCAAGAGGCCATCACGCCGCCGGTGGTGGGGTTGCGCAGATACACCAAGAAGGGCAGGTGCTTGTCCTTGTGGCGATACACAGCGGTGGTGATGGAGACCATCAAAGAGAACGCGGGGGTGCCTTCCTGCATGCGGGTGCCACCGGAGGAGGGGGAGATCAGCAGCGGCAGATTCTCCGCGGTGGCGCGGTGAATGCCGTCGATGATGCGGCGTGCGGTGGCGGCGCCGATCGAGCCGCCGAGGAAGCGGAACTCTCCGAGCACGCAGGCTACGCGGTGGCCGGCGACCCTGCCCTCCCCGATGATCACGGCCTCGTCCACCCCGGATTTCTCGCGGGCCCGCGCTAGCGAATCCTTATAGGCATCGTCGATATCGCCGTAGTTCGGCGTGGTGCCCCAATTCTGGAAAGAATCGGGGTCGAGTACTTCATCAATCAGCTGCTGCGCGCTCGTATGTCCCATACTGGGTGAGCTTATCCGCACCCACCCCAAAGCGGGGCCCAATGACGCAAAAATTCTGCACCGCGCCGCCGAGTTACACCCACGTGCGGGTGTGGTGGTAGCAGGCTGCGCGGGACTGCGGTGGCAGTATCGAGGCTGTGCAAGCAGTATCAGCGGGGGCGCTGAGAGGGCCGTAGCGGGAGGCCACAATGATCACACCCCAAGGTGTGTCCGTCGAACGCGAATAACGCCGACCGCCACCGCGACGAGGCGGGGAGGTCGGCGTCGATAAGCGTGTGCCGGCTAAGCCGAACGCACGTTTTTGACTGCGCTGAGCCACGAGATGGCGCTGCCAGAGTGCAGTACCGAGTTGCGGTAGATACGGGAGGTGAGCCAGCTGACGGCGAAGGTGGTGAGCACCAGCACCAGGGCACTGGCCGCCAGCTGCAGCGCGGAAAGGTTACCCGCGGCGTATTGCAGCGGGGCAACGCCCACCGAGAAGGGTGGAATCCATGTCGCGATCTCCATGAACGTGCTGTCCAGCTTGGAAAAGCCGAACATGGGGGTGTACGTCATAGCCAAGGCCAGCAGCAGCGCGGGCAGCTGGGCCGACTGGTAGTCCTCCATGCTCGATACCAGTGATCCTGCGGCGGCGTAGACCAGGCCGAAGAAGATGAAACCGAGGATGAAGAAGAGCACGAGAATGGGAATGATCGAGAGGTCGAAGTCGAGGTCATCCGTCAGCCCCGCGGCCCACACGGCGCCGATACCTGCGGAAAAGAGCACCGTGACCATGCCTAAGGCGACGAGCCCGATACCCAGCACCTTGCCCCAGAGGAAATCGAGGGGGCGCACCGTGGCCAAAATGATCTCGATGACGCGCGAGCTTTTCTCCTCCATCACGGCGGTGCCGATCATGGCGGCAAACATCAAAATAGCGAGGACGAGAAGAAAAACGCCTACGAGCGCGACCACTCGGTTACCCAAGGTGTCGGGATCGCCGAAGAATCCCGCGTCGCCGTCGCCGACCTGCACCGGGATGAGCTGGGTGGCTGCCATGGCTGCGGGGTCGACGCCTTGGGATTCTAAAAACACCTCGGCGCGAGTGGCGTTGAGCTGCTCCAGCAGCCCGGTGGGAAGCTCCCCGGTGTAGAGCAGCTCCGAGCCGGACTCCGCGGGTACCACCACGGCATCAAGACGTGGGGCATTGTCCTCTTCATCGGAGGCCCGCAGCGCCTCCTCGGCGCTGGCGCGGTCGGGGATACTGGGATCTTCGCCCAGCACGGCAACCACCGGAGAATCAGAGGCGGTGTCCTCATCGTCGGAATTGATATAGCCCACAACTCCGCCCACCACCGAAATGGCGAGCATCACGCCGAGCATGACCCAGAGGCTCTTCGATTTCAGCAGCTTTGCGGCCTCGCGCCTGATCACGAGGCCGATCGTGGAGAAAGAGGAATAGGAATTCATTGCGACACAACCTCCTGGAAGAGCGCGGTGAGAGAGGGCAGGCGACGGCCAAAGTGGTGCACGGGGCCGGCGTCCAGCGCCGCCCGGAGCAGCTCCTGATCATCGAAGCCGCCAGGGCCGTGCGTGGCCTCCTCGGAGATCGACAGCACAACCGTGTCCTGGTGGCGTTCCACGAGCTCCACACCGGCGAGCGCCTCCCACCACGCGGTGGTGGCTGGGCTGGTGATCTCATAGAGCACCGGCCCAGACTGCCGCAGCTCATCGACGCTACCTTGAGCCATCATGCGGCCGCCGCTGATGATGCCCACGCGATCGCATAAACGCTGCACCAGATCCAGCTGGTGCGAAGAAAACACCACCGGAATGCCCTGCTGGGCGCGTTCCCGCAGCGAGTTGGACATCACCTCAACGGCCACGGGATCGAGGCCGCTAAAAGGCTCGTCGAGGATCAGCACCTGCGGATCAAAGACGAGCGCCGCGGCGAGCTGCACCCGCTGCTGATTACCCAAAGACAGCTGCTCCAATTTGTCCTTCGCGCGGTCACTGAGACCCAGCCGCTCGAGCAGCTCGGCGGTATTGCGCTTGGCAGCGGCAGCATCGAGCCCGTGCAGTCGTGCGAAATAGTGCAGCTGCTCTGCCACCTTTTGCTTGGGGTAGAGCCCGCGTTCCTCGGGCATGTAGCCAAAGCTGCGGCGCAGGGCGTCGTCGACTGCCCGTGAGCCCAAGCGCACCTCGCCAGAATCGGCGGTGAGCACGCCAAGCGCGATGCGCATCGTGGTGGTTTTGCCAGCGCCGTTGGAGCCAACAAAGCCGTAGATCTCGCCTGGGGCGACGGAAAAACTCATGTCCTGCAGCGCGACGACATCGCCATAGCGCTTGGTCAATCCATCTATGTGGAGTGTGGTGTCGTGCATACTCTGGTGTTCTTTCCTCATAGTCATGGTGTGAACTCACACACGGACATATTTTCCAACAATCACGTAGGCCTACCTTAATAGACGGGTTGGACGCCTGCCACGGTGGACACCTAGGTACTGGCTATAGCCCTGAGCGCGGGGCAGGGGCACAATGGGAACTATGTCTACTTGCGTTCCCGCCATCACCCTCAACGACGCCACCCCTATTCCGCAGCTCGGTCTGGGCTTGTGGAAGATCGACCCGGATGAATGCGACACAGTCATCCGCACTGCCATCGAGGCAGGGTATCGCCACTTTGATTGTGCAGCGATCTATAAGAATGAGGAGGCCGTCGGCGCCGCCCTGCGCGCAGCGATTGCCGCCGGCGATGTGGAACGCGATGAGCTCTTCGTGGTGTCGAAGGTGTGGAATAACCAACAGGGCTTTGAGGAAACAGGGGAGGCCTTCAATCAGAGTCTGCAGCGACTCGGCCTCGACTATCTCGATATGTACATGGTGCACTGGCCCTGCCCGGATACAGACACCTACCGCGCCAGCTTCGAGGCGATTGCCCAGCTCCAAGGGCTGGGAAGGGTACAGACCGTGGGCGTCTGTAACTTCTATGAGGAGACTCTCGACAGCATCATCGCCGATACCGGCATCACTCCCGCGATCAATCAGATCGAGCTCCACCCCGGGTTCTCGCAGCGCCAGCTCGTGGACTATCACCACCACCACGGCATCGTTACTGAGTGCTGGTCGCCGTTGGGCCAGGGCGAGATCCTCAGCCATCACATCTTGGGAGAGATCGCCGAGCACCATGGGGTCAGCCCTGCCCAGGTGGCGCTGCGCTGGAGCCTGCAGCAGGATCGCATCGTGATTCCGCGCTCGCGCACGCCTGAGCGGATTCGGGAGAATATCGATGTCTTCTCCTTCACCCTCAGCGAGGAGGAACTGCGGCGGATCACCGCCATCGATCAGGGCGAGGGGGCCGGCCGTGTGGGGCCCGATCCCCGCGAGTTTAGCTAAGCGCCACGGCCCTGCCTCCAGCCGGGCGCAGCGCCGCTTCGCTGCTGGCAGGAGGGGGGGGGCGACAAGGGCGCAGCTGGGAAAGCGCTGTGAATCCCCGTCTTGGGTGCTCACGCGGCTCAGTTACGCCGGACACAGGGGGTAGACTACGGAGCTCATGGAGGTAGACACCACACGGGCAATCACTCCCGCCGCAGGCTTGACCTCGGCGCAGGTGGTCGAGCGGCGCGAGCGCGGCCAGGTGAACGTGACGCTGCGGCGCACCGGTCGGCGAACCCGCGACATTATTTATTCCAATGTGTTCACCCGGATCAACGCCATCCTCGGGGTGCTCTTCATTATCGTGGCGACGACGGGCTCTTTTATTAATGGTGCCTTCGGTCTGCTCATTATCGCCAACTCGAGCATTGGCATCATTCAGGAACTGCGGGCCAAGCGCACCCTGGACCGGCTGACGATCCTCGGCGAAGAGGATCCGAAGGTGATCCGCGATGGGGCCACAGCCGAGATTCCGCGCGATTCTATTGTGCTCGACGATCTCATCGATATTGGCGCCGGCGACCAGCTGGTGGTGGACGGCGTGGTGCGCAGTTCCGAAGGGCTCGAGATCAATGAATCGATGCTCACCGGCGAGTCCGAGCCGATAAAGAAATCCGTGGGAGATCCGCTCTACTCCGGCTCCTTTGTGGCCGCGGGCTTTGGCACCTTCCAGGCCACCGGCATCGGTGAGGATGCCTATGCCGCCAAGCTGATACGCGATGCCGGGCGTTTCACCCTCACCGACTCCGAGCTGCAAAACGGGATCAACAAGATCTTGCGGATCATCACTTGGCTGCTTATTCCCACGGGGCTGCTCGCGATCTACACCCAGCTGGTGCGCACCGGCAATCCAATACGCGAGTCCCTGCTGGCGATGGTGGCGGCGTTGGTACCGATGGTGCCCGAGGGGCTCGTGCTGATGACCTCGATTGCCTTTGCCGTCGGCGTGGTGCGCTTAGGCAAGCGCCAAGCGCTGGTGAATGAGCTTCCCTCCATCGAAGGTTTGGCGCGGGTGGATGTGGTGTGCGCTGATAAAACCGGAACGCTCACGGAAAACCGCATGGGCTATACCGGCCTTGATGTGGTGGCGGATGCTGGACGTCGCCGCCCCGAGGCCGAGTATGAGGCCACGCTGCTCGCAATGGCCAAGGCCGATAAACGCCCCAATGACACTATGCAGGCCATCGCCGAGGCGCTGCAGCACTCCCGTGCTGACGCGCCGGGAGAGCCCAGCCCGCTGCCGCAGGTGAGTGAGCATATCGCTTTCGATTCCACCAAGAAGTACTCAGGTGTGGAGCTGGCCTCCGGCGAGTGCTGGCTGCTGGGGGCGCCCGATGTGCTGGCTCCCGAGTCGCGCGCAGCCGATGAGCATATGCAGCTCGGCCAGCGCGTGCTCTTGCTCGGGAGGAAAACAGAGACGGAGTTTGAGCCGCATGCCTTGGTGATTCTGGAGCAGGTGATCCGACCCGAGGCTCGTGCCACCCTCGATTACTTCGCCAAGGAAAAGGTACAGCTGAAGATCATCTCCGGCGATAATGCGGTATCGGTGGGGGCGGTGGCCCGGTCCCTTGGTATCTCGACCGAGGCCATCGATGCCCGCGAGCTTCCCACCGATCCCGAGGAGTTTCGAGCGGCCGTGGAGCGTGGCCGCGTGTTCGGCCGCGTGACTCCAGAGATGAAAAAGCAGATGGTGCTCGCGCTCAAGGAATCCGGGCACACGGTAGCGATGACGGGCGATGGCGTAAACGATGTGCTGGCTTTGAAGGAAGCCTCCATTGGTATCGCCATGGGGTCTGGATCGCCGGCGGCCCGTTCGGTGGCCCAGCTGGTGTTGCTGGATAATCGCTTTTCCACGCTGCCGCATGTGGTGGCCGAGGGCCGCCGGGTGATTGGCAATATTGAGCGCGTGGCCAATCTCTTCCTCACAAAGACGGTCTACTCCGTGATCTTGGCACTGGTCACCGGCATATTTGGCGTTGTGTACCCCTTCCAGCCGATCCATGTGACAATGATCGGCTGGTTCACCATTGGCATTCCCGCCTTCATCCTGTCCTTGGCTCCCAACCACGAGCGCGCTCGGCCCGGCTTCGCGAGCCGTGTGCTGCGTTTGGCCATGCCCTCCGGGGTGGTCATCGGGCTCGGAGTCTCCCTGTGGTGGATGGTGATTTCTTCTTCGCCACACGGCTCGGGGGTGAATCAGCACGAGGCCACCGCGGCGCTGGCCGCCCTGCTCATCATGGCCTGGTGGGTGCTCGTGGTGGTCTCACGCCCGCTGAACTGGTGGAAGATGCTGCTCATCGGGGTCTCCGGCTTGGCCTATGTGGCGCTTTTTGCCGTGCCCTTCAGCGCCCATATTTTGCTTCTCGACGCCCATCTCTCGCCACTATTCCTGCAATCCGTGGCGGTCGGCGTTGCCGGGGCCGTGCTGGTGGAGCTGCTGTGGCGGGTGAATCAGGCGGCCTCGCGGCGTGAGGCACAGCGTGATCGCGAGCGTCACCGACCTCCGGAACTCCAGAAAACCGGCTTAAGCTGAAGAAACATCACATTTACCTGAGGCTGTCGCGGCGCGGCAGCCTCTCTGTGTGCGCGTGAAAAGCTAGCGAAGCTCACAATCTAAAGGTTCGCAAACTTAACAGAAGGATCCTGTCTGCCTTGTCGGGGGTGGTGGTAGGACCTTTCTTGGTGCAGGTGATCCGGTAGTGGGGGCAGTGATTCAGCGCTCTGTAGATAAAAAATGCTTCGTAGATCACACATTGCAATGTGAGCTAGGTAATTTGTTTGCTAGGGCGTTCCAATCTGAGAGGGCGCTGAAAGAAAGCACTGAGCTTCATCACCGCTTGCGCTAGGCGCTAGATAGGAAAAAGCATGACTAATACCGCACCACCACCAGAGGCCCAACAGCCTCGGAGAAAGCACGAACCCACCGCTCAAGAGTTCCGCGAGATGCAGAAGAACCCAGAGTTTCAAGAGCTGCGCTCTACCTTCCGGTCCTTCACCTTTCCCATGTCTGTGGCCTTCCTCGTGTGGTACGTCGCCTTTGTGCTGCTGGCCACCTATGCTCCCAGCCTCTTGGCTGTGAAGGTCTATGGAGCGGTGAATCTCGGCATCGTTCTCGGCGCACTTCAGTTCTTCACCACGTTCTTGATCACGTGGATCTATGTGCGCTACGCGAATAAGAACATCGAGCCGAAGGCCGCTCATATCCGTCAACTCATGGAAGGCTAAGGAGGCGAAGATTCTATGAACATCACTTATTTAGCGAGCGAGTCACATCTCGCAGCAGAAGCAACTAGTACTGGCAACCCGATTCTGAACATCGGCATCTTCGCACTCTTCATCGTGGTCACCATGACCGTGGTGGTGAAGGCGGGTCGAACCACGAAGGAAGCCAGCGACTTCTACACCGGTGGCGCTAGCTTCTCCGGTACGCAAAATGGTCTCGCCATCGCCGGCGACTACCTTTCCGCCGCATCCTTCCTCGGTATCGTGGGCGCGATCGCGATCTCCGGCTACGACGGCTTCTTGTACTCCATCGGCTTCTTCGTGGCATGGCTGATCGCTCTGCTGCTGGTGGCCGAGCCATTGCGTAACACCGGTCGCTTCACCATGGCCGATGTACTCTCTTTCCGTCTGCGTCAGCGCCCCGTGCGCCTCGCCGCAGCCTTCGGCACCATGTTCGTGTCGCTGTTTTATCTCATCGCTCAAATGGCAGGCGCCGGCTCTCTGGTGTCCGTCCTTCTCGATATCCATGACCCCACGGCCCAGGCCGTTGTGGTTGCCGTGGTGGGCGTCATCATGATCGCCTACGTGCTTATCGGCGGTATGAAGGGCACCACCTACGTGCAGATGATTAAGGCCGTGCTGCTGGTGAGTGGCGTGGGCATCATGACGGTGCTCATCTTCTTCAACATCAAGGGCGGTCTGTCCGACCTCTTCGATTCCGCTGTTGCGGCCCACGCCGGCTCGGATCTTCTCGCCTCGAAGGGCTATGAAGCCAGCGCGATCTTGGATCCGGGTCTGAAGTATGGTGGCTCCATCACCACCAAGCTGGACTTCCTCTCCTTGGGCCTGGCTCTGGTGCTGGGTACCGCTGGTCTGCCGCACGTGCTCATGCGCTTCTACACCGTGCCGACCGCACGGGAAGCTCGTAAGTCCGTGACTTGGGCTATCGTACTCATCGGTTCCTTCTACCTGATGACTCTGGTGCTCGGCTACGCCGCTGCCGCACTGGTGGGTCCGGACCGGATCCTCAGTGCCCCAGGTGGCGCCAACGCCGCTGCACCGCTGCTGGCACTGGAGCTGGCCGGCCCGCTGTTCATGGCCGCCATCGCCGCTGTGGCCTTCGCTACCGTGCTGGCCGTGGTCGCTGGTCTGGCTATTACCGCCTCCGCCTCGGTGGCGCACGATATCTATCACTCGGTGATCCGCAATGGTGAATCCACCGAGGCCGAGCAGGTGCGCGTCTCTCGTATCACCGTGGTGGCGATCGGTGTCCTGTCCATCGTGTTGGGTATCCTCGCGATGAACCAGAACGTGGCCTTCCTGGTCTCCCTGGCCTTCGCGGTGGCCGCCTCGGCGAACCTGCCGACCATCCTGTACTCGCTGTACTGGAAGCGCTTCAACACCGTGGGTGCCTGCGCCTCCATCTACACCGGTCTGATTGCCACGCTGGTGCTGATCTTCTTCTCCCCGGCGGTCTCCGGTGCCCCGAGCGCCATGTTCCCCGATGCAGACTGGTCGTGGTTCCCGCTGACGAGCCCGGGTCTGGTCTCCATCCCAGCCGCCTTCCTCGCCGGCATCATCGGCACCTACCTGGGTAAGTCGGACAATATGGAAGACCTCCAGGCAGAGATGGAAGTTCGTTCCCTCACCGGTGTGGGCGTCGAAGCCCCAGTGGATCACTAAGATTCCTGCCGCGGCCTCGGTGACACGAGGCCTACCGGTACACCGCTGATTCGCAGCCCCGCGCTGAGCACCGTCCGTGCTCGCGGCGGGGCTGTCGTCATGTCCGCAGTATTTGTGGGTATGTGCTGGGGTTTCTTAGAATGTCACCCATGTCGTCGACTTCCCACGGCTCAGGCCCCGCATCGTGGTTTCACACGCTGGTGGTTGCACCAGCGTTCTTTCTCGTCGGCGCCCTTTTCCTGCTTCCCTCGGTGGGGGCGGCACGCAGCCCAGAGCCGCTGCACTATGCCACCGAGCCCACCGCGCCAGCTGCGCCCACGGCGCCTATCTATCGCTACCCCGTGGAGCCGGCGCCACTGCCGCTGGACAACGATGTCTTTGGCACCCATGCGGCCGGTTCGCAGGTGAGCTTCGTGCGGCTCTCCGATGGCGAGCACCACGGCACCGCCAATGAGCGCTTCGCGCGCCCCGCGCTCAGCTTGATCAAGCTCTACATTGCCGATTATGTGCTCGACCACGGTAGCGCCACGGAACAAAAGAAGGCGCTCACCATGGTGCGAGATTCCAGCGATAGCATTGCCGCCTCGCTCTATGAGTCCTATCCGGAGGCCATCGACGCCACTGCCGCCCGCTATGGCTTGCAGTCCACCCGCGCAAACTCTAGGTGGGGCTACAGCGTGACCTCTACCTATGACGTGTGTTTCTTCCTCGCCCAGAAACTCGAGGAGGATCCGAACTCGCCGCTCCTGCACGCCATGCGCACAGCGAAGCCGGTGGCGGCGGATGGCTATAAGCAGAACTTCGGCACCAGCACTCTCCCCAGAGCCGAGGGATCTAAGTGGGGATGGTCGAATAGCCGCACGCTCCACTCCTCCGTCACCTTCGGTTCGGACTACGTGGCTGCCGCGGCCATCGCCGGCTCCCCTGAGGATCTCACCGACCTCGTGGAGCAGCAGCTCGCGGGGCTGGTAGCCGAGCAATCCTCGGATACTTAGCAGAGCGGGGGAGAGGCAGGGGGAAAGCGTCGATAAGCGAAAACCCCTGTCGGTTGTATATCCTGTGACATTCGCATGCGGATACCGCAGCCTATAGCCTTAGAGCTGTCGGCACGCCCGCGCATCACCGTTGAAGAAACAATTCTGGAGTAAAGCCCATGACCACAGTCATTGTGTCGACGATGTGGATTACGCTCGCCGCACTGGCGTCGCAGTTCCTCGCGTTTATGACGAAGAACCACATCCCCGCCGTGGTGTTCATGCTGGGAATCGGCGTGATTATCGGTCCAGAGGTGCTGGAGTTCGCCGTCGACGATGGCGGCGTGAGCATGCTCCGTGAGCTCGGTCTCGGGTTGCTCTTCTTGCTCGCCGGCTGGGAGATCGATCCGAAGACGATGAAGGGGCGCACCGGCCGGTGGGCGCTGCGGACGTGGCTGATCAGTATCACCGTGGCGTTCGTGGTGGTCTACTTTATTGCCCAACCCGAAAACCCGCTGTGGGCGGTCACGATTGCGATTGCGGTGTCCTCGACGGCGCTCGGCACGCTGCTGCCCATTCTGAAGTCCGTGGGCATGGACTCCTCCAAGGTGGGCAAGACGGTGTTCGTGCACGGCGCGGTGGGCGAGATGGCCCCCATCTTCGCGATGTCGCTGTTGCTCTCGGCGCGCTCGATGGGCCTGACCCTGATCATTCTCCTCATCTTCATGACGATCGCGCTGATCACCGCCTTTATCCCGCGCACCGTGAAGGCCCTTGTGCCGCGGGTGGGATCGCTAATCCACGAGAGCGCTGGTAATACCTCGCAGACGGTGATGCGTTCGGTGATGGCCTTGTTGACGGTGCTCATGGCGGCCGCTGCGGTATTTGAGCTCGACGTGGTGCTCGGCGCCTTCTCCGCGGGTATTATCTTGCGCTCGCTGGTGCCGGAGAAATTCCACAAGACCGTGGAGGCCCGCCTCAACGTGATGGGCTATGGCTTCTTCATTCCCGTGTTCTTCATTACCTCCGGCATGGCCATCAATATCTCCGCTGTGGCCGGCCGGTGGTGGCTGATCTTCCTGTTCGTCGCCGTGATCCTCGTCGCCCGCGGTATCCCAGTGTTCCTCACCGAGATGTTCACCGATACCGACTCCGGGTTGAAGGAGCCCCGCGACAAGGTGGAGCTGGGGCTCTACGCGGCCACTGGTCTCCCCATCATCGTTGCCGTCACCGAGGTGGCCGCGCACCGCGATCTCATTGGCGAAGAGCTCGCATCCATTTTGGTCTGTGCTGGCGCGATCACGGTGCTCGCCTTCCCGCTCGCCGCCTATCTGGTGCACCAGTACTGGCCGGAGATGGATTCTCCGAAGGAGCCGAAGGAACAAAAGACCAAGCGGGCCGCCGCCGAGGACGAGCACCGCGAATATCTTGAGTCCAAGAAGCAGCAGGAGGAAAAGGCCCGCCAGGGTGCCCCCGCCGCCCGCAAGCCGCAGTCCCGCACGGTCGCCGAGGAAGAAGTGACCATCGACACCGACTAGCCGCCGCCCGCTTATCGACGTATCACTGCTGCATAACCCCAAATTTCACCGCTAGCCCGCGGCTACGGTAGCCTAATCACGACACGCCCCACATGCTGTGGCCACCCAGCCATAGAATGTGCGCGTCGTGTAGCAGCCCTAGTAGCTCAGTGGATAGAGCACGGCTCTCCTAAAGCCGGTGTCGGAGGTTCGATTCCTCTCTGGGGCACATAAAAACCGTGCCGCGCCTGGCACATGAGGGCCCTGTTTTCAGGCCCACAACGCACTATCCCCGATTCGGACGAGGAATCGGGGATAGTGCTGTATCTGGGGGCGCCGGCCCAGCGGCTGGGGCTTCGCTAGCTAGTCGAACCTGCAGCGCAGGGCCCATCCTGGAGGGTTCGGATCGCCAGGCCACCAGCACTGGCTCGGGGAGACATCCTCGGTGATGTGTTCGCCATCCCTGCCGGCCAACCTGCTATCGGCCGAATCCTTGGGGGTCGAGCCGATGGCTACACGGTATGTCTGATCCTCCCGAGTCTTGCCTTCGCTGTAGGCGTAGGTGCCGCGCAGCACTGTGGGCTCGTCCAGTTCCACATAGCGCACTCGGCCGGTGACTTGGGTTTTAAAGGGGTAGAGCTCCCCGTATTTCTCCAGGAACTCATCGCCCGAGAGATCGCGGATCACACCGCTGATAGTCTGGGGTTCGTTATCGTCTAACTCGGGGTATGCGGGCGCGCCCTCTTCGCCGGCGGTCACCGTCTTGTCGTAGAGATAGACGTGCGCATTGTTGCCGCCGGTGCAGTGAACAATGTGCTCGCCACTGCACTTCATGGTGTAGGTGTCTCCGGTGACGAAGGAGTTGGCTTCCACGCTCACATCTGTGTTGCCCGTACGCACCCATTGGGCGGCGAAGGCATCGCGCACGCTTTTAGCAAAGAGCTCAGAGGTGTGGGGCCCCGCCTCATAGCGCAGGTAGGCATCTTCGGTGCGCGGTGCCGACTCCGTATCAGCGCCAGTCTCGTCCACGATTTCGGTTTCGATTTCGGTCACCGTGGTGGTGCTCGGGGAGCCGTTGGGTGCGGCATCGTCTGCGCCGCACCCTGCGAGCACCAGGGCCGCGGTTCCGAGAATGGCTGTGATGGCTGCCCCTCTATTGAGACGGGACGGAGAAGGCACGTGTGCTCCCTTCGTGGCGACTACCTCGGCCCAGCTCCCGCTGGGATTCTCAGGTCTATTTTAATCGCTGCCAGGTGCTCATTTCGGGAGAATAGGGGGGCTAGGTGGTCGATAGTTCTCCCCGCTTAGTGGCCGTGTTGCCACCTCGATATAGCGCGCTAGCCGCTATTGCCGCATGTTGGGCTGGACGCATTCTGGATTGCTAGGGCTGCCTGCGGTGTCCGTCTACAGAGAGCGAAAGCGCAGCTAGCGCTTACTTTTGGGGGTGGATGCACCCTTATGCAAGGAAGCTCCACGGCCCACAGCGGGGGTGTATTGCACTAAAGACGCACATAAGTAGGAGGAAACGCCTACTGTTGTATGTATTCAGATTTTCTTGACTGTATAGGTAGGTTCCCCATGTCTGCACGACCGACGTTTACCGACGTTCAGCGCCGCGATATTCGTGTGCACACTGTCATTGATCACGATGTTCCGGTTCTCGCCGTAGATCAGATTCTTGAGGATGGCTCCTCTAAGCGTCTCTTGCTGCTGAACAAGTTTGACTCCAAGCAGCTCGCCGCTGCGTGTGAGTTGTACCTGCAGCAGATTTTCTCGGCCTCCTTCTCCGAGCTGCACACCGGCTTGGACCCGCAGGAGATGGCCGATCTCTTCGGCTCCCACGACGAAGAAGACGAGTAAAGATCACTGCCACCATGAACGACACACACATTTGTGTGATCGGGATAGGGGCCGGTAGCCCCGGGCACATCACTCAAGACGCAATCGCGGCGCTTGCTAGCGCAGATTGCGTCTTGAGTCTTGATAAGGGAGAAGACAAGGCGGAGCTGCGTGCCGTCCGTGAGCGCATCATTGCGGCTCATGCGCCGCAGGTGAAGCTCGTCGCTATCCCCGATCCGCCCCGCGATCGCCATCCCGAGAACTACGCAGCAGAGGTACAACGCTGGCACCAGGCGCGCGCGCAGCGTATCGACGCCGCCTTGGGCGAGCATCTCCCCAGCGGCGGCACAGCCGCCTTCCTCGTCTGGGGCGATCCCTCGCTCTATGACTCCACGCTGCGGATCTTGGACCGGCTGCACACACCCCATACCCGATCGATCTACCCAGGTATCACCGCTATTCAGGCCCTCACCGCGGCTCATGGGATGCTGCTGAACCGCATCGGTGAAGCCATCCACGTCACCACCGCGCGCAAGCTGCCAGAAACCAGCGAGGCGGACCGCGCGAACTGTGTGGTGATGCTCGATGGGGGAGCGGCCTGGATGGAGAACTACACGGATAACACCGTGATCTATTGGGGCGCGTATCTCTCCACGGACTGGCAGGTGCTGCGCCGCGGCAAGGTCTGCGAGATCGGTGCCGAGATCGCGGAGCTGAAAAAGCAGCTCCGCGCCGAACACGGCTGGATTATGGATATCTACCTTCTGCGCGAGGAGCCCGCCTCCTAATACAGGGCAGAAAACACGCGCAAAGGGGCTCCCACCAGATCACTGGTAGGAGCCCCTTTCTCGTGCTGAGCGGATAGTTAGCTAAGCTCCTCGAGCTTCGCACGAACCTCGGATGCAGCCGGGTTGGTGGCGGTAGAGCCATCGGAGTACTTCACGGTGGGAACCACACGGTTGCCATCGTTAACCGACTCCACCCACGCGGCAGCCTCGGCATCCTGCTCCACATCGATCTCATCGAAAGGAGTCTCGGTACGGTTCAAAGCCTTCTTCAGGCGCTGACAAAAGGGGCACCACGACGTGGTGTACAAAGTTACGTTAGCCATAGCCTCCACTGTGCCACACCCGTGGCTCTCAGCGCACCCAGAAAACTCACGCGCGCGGCTCGCGCCGGCGATAGCTGCGGAAGCAATAGCGGGTGCCCGTGCGGGAGGTGTGCCAGTCGCTTTCTGAGACGAGTTCGACATTTGCAGGCAGCGTGGGCGCATATACGGCGGCGTCGCCGAGCTCGGTGGCGAGGGTGGCGTCGACAAGCGTCATCTCAATCCGCTCACAGCGATCAAGAAGAGCCTCGTAGATGCTGCCGCCGCCCATCACCCACAGGGTGTCGTACTCGGGCAGAGTGCCAAGATCGGGCAGCACTTCGGCCCCGGCGGACCACGGCCCGGGCGTGCGGGTGGATACCACGAGATTGCGGCGGTCTGGCAGCGGTCGCACGGTCGGCGGCAGGGACTCCCAGGTGGCGCGCCCCATGAGCACGGGGTGGCCGGAGGTGATCTCCTTGAAATGCGCGAGATCCTCGGGAATATGCCACGGCATCGAGTGACCATCGCCGATCACGCCGTCGCGGGACTGCGCCCAGATAGCGCCGATCATCCACCTACTCCTTTCCTCGGCGGGCTAGACCGCCACCTGGCCACGAATAGCCGGGTGCGGATCGTATCCGGTGATTTCGATATCGGAGAAGTCATAGTCGAACATCGACTCCGCCTTGCGCAGCGATAGCTGCGGGTAGGGGCGGGGTTCGCGCTCCAATTGGGTGCGCACCTGTTCGAGGTGGTTGGTGTAGATGTGGCAGTCGCCGCCAGTCCACACGAACTCGCCCACCTCGAGCCCCGCCTGCTGGGCGAACATGTGGGTGAGCAGGGAATAGGAGGCGATATTAAAGGGCACGCCGAGGAACATGTCGGCGCTGCGCTGATAGAGCTGGCAGGACAGCCGGCCCTCGGCCACATAGAGCTGGAAGAGCAGGTGGCAGGGCGGCAGGGCCATGGCATCGAGCTCCGAGACATTCCAGGCGCTGACAATGGTGCGGCGGGAATCCGGGTTGGTGCGCAGCGTCTCGAGAGCGCGCGAGATCTGATCGATGTGCTGGCCATCGGGGGTGGGCCAGCTGCGCCACTGCACGCCGTAGATGGGGCCGAGATCGCCGTTCTCATCGGCCCACTCATCCCAGATGCTCACCCCGTGCTCGTGCAAGAAGCCCACATTGGAATCGCCGCGCAAGAACCACAGCAGCTCCCCAATGATGGATTTCATATGCACTTTTTTCGTGGTGATCAGCGGAAAGGACTCCGCCAGATTAAACCGCATCTGCTGGGCAAAAAGGCTGATCGTGCCCGTGCCCGTGCGGTCATCCTTGCGGGTTCCCTGCTGCAGAATAGTGCGCAGAAGATCTTCATAAGGCGTCTCGATACTCACAGACGCTAAGCATACCTAGGGCGGTAGACACCGCCGACGGGGAGCTAGAGAAAAAGACACACCCCGCGCGGCCTAAGAATGCCGGCGGCGCGGGGTGGGGCGGTGTTAGTAGGAGCCGTTCTCCTCGAGGTACTGCGCGGCGAGCTGCAGAATCTCATCCTTGACGTCCGGACGGCAGATCACCATGTCCGGCATGTAGGTGTCGCGGTTGTTGTAGGTGGGCTCGGAGCCATCGAGGCGCGAGCAGTGCAGCCCCGCAGCCTGGGCCACACCCACCGGCGCGGCGGAGTCCCACTCGTACTGGCCGCCGGCGTGGATATAGGCGTCGGCATCGCCGAGCAGCACAGACATCGCCTTCGCGCCGGCAGAACCCATCGGGGTGATGCTGCAGTCCATCTTCTCGGCCACAAAGGTGCCCACCTTCGGCGGGCGGTTCTTCGACAGCACGATGTTGTAGGGGCGCGGGCCCATCACGGCCTTGACATCGGAGGAGTCGAAGACCACGCCCAGATCAGGCAGGCCGACGGCGGCGTGGATGGGGGTGCCGTTTTCCACTAGCGCGATGTGCACCGCCCAGTCTTGGCGGCCGGTGGCGAACTCCTTGGTGCCGTCGAGTGGATCGATGATCCACACGCGGTCCTTGCCGAGACGGGCGGGGTTATCCGCGGCCTCTTCGGAGAGGACTCCATCCTCGGGGCGGTGCTGCTCGAGCACACGCGCGATCCAGTTCTGGGCAAGTTCATCGCCGGCATCGCCGAGGTTGCGGCCTCGCAGCACGCCGACATTACGGACGCCCTTGAGGATCTCTCCGGTTCCTTGGGCGAGACGGTGGGTCAAAATGGCATCATCAATGTGCGCAGTCATGCCCTTTAGCTTAATGGTTTGGTTTGATGGTTACATGACCGCTCAGATCCTGCAGAAGTTCCACCCAGTGGTGGCGCGCTGGTTTACTGATGTCTTCGCCGCTCCCACCGCCGTGCAGGCCGCCGCGTGGGAGTCTATTTCCGCAGGACACCATGCGCTCGTGGTGGCGCCCACCGGTTCGGGTAAAACACTTTCTGCCTTCTTATGGGCACTGAACACGCTGGTGAGCCAGCAGGACAGCGTCGATAAGCGCAGCGAAGACGCGCTGCCTTTGCAGGGGGTGCCCGCGCCGGGCCGGGTGGAGGTCAGCGAGACGGGCGTGCGCGTGCTCTATATCTCCCCGCTGAAGGCGCTGGGAGTGGACGTGCAGAACAATCTGCGGGCGCCCTTGACGGGAATTGAAACGACCGCCAAGCGCGATGGGGTGCGGCTGCACGGAGTGAGCGTGGGCGTGCGCTCGGGCGATACCCCGCATGCCGAGCGGGCGCGGCAGGTACGCAACGCCCCCGATGTGTTAATCACCACGCCCGAGAGCCTGTATTTGATGCTCACCTCGAAGGCGGCGTCGATTCTCAGCGATGTCGATACGGTGATCATCGACGAGATCCACGCCCTCGCCGGCACGAAACGCGGCAGCCATCTGGCGCTCTCCCTGGAGCGGCTGGAGGCCCTGAGCGAGCGCCCAGTGCAGCGCATCGGCTTATCGGCCACGGTGCGCCCCATTGACACCGTCGCCCAGTTCCTCGGCGGCGACCGCGACGTGGATATCGTGGCACCGCACAGCAGCAAGGAATGGGATCTGAGCGTGCGGGTGCCGGTGCCCGATATGTCGGATCTTCCTGTGCCGGAGCGCGGCTCAAACATCGGGGAGGCCACCATCGACGATCCCTTGGGGATCGCCTCTCCGCTTATTGACGATCACAGCCAGCGCAGCGACAACGATGAAAAGTCCGCGCCGAGCCTGCCCAGCTTCGACGATGCCGCCGTGGAATCAGCCTTGCCGCAGCAGGGAAGCATCTGGCCCTTCATCGAGGAACAACTCTATGAGCAGGTGATGAACGCCCGCTCCACCTTGGTATTCGTCAATTCTCGGCGCAGCGCGGAGCGGCTGACCTCCCGCATTAATGAGCTCTATGCCGCCCAGCACCAGCCCGAGGCGCTCAGTGCCGCCCGCCGGCGTGATCCCGCCCAGATGATGAAGTCCACGGATATTGCCGGTGAGGCCGAGGCGATCATCGCCCGCGCCCACCATGGTTCGGTGAGCAAGGATGAACGCGCCCACACCGAAGCGGCGCTGAAAAGCGGCGAGCTGCGCTGCGTCGTGGCCACCTCCTCGCTGGAACTCGGTATCGATATGGGCGCGGTGGATCTCGTGATCCAGGTGCAATCCCCGCCCTCTGTGGCCTCGGGGCTGCAGCGCGTTGGCCGGGCCGGGCACCGTGTCAACGCGGTATCCCGCGCCACCTTCTATCCCACGCATCGCAGTGATCTGGTGGACTCCGCCGTGGTGGTCGACAAGATGCGCGCCGGGTTTATCGAGGCGCTGAGCGTGCCGCAGAATCCGCTCGACGTGCTGGCACAGCAGACCATTGCGGTCACGGTAAACGGCGATATTCACGTGGACGAGTGGTATGAGATGGTGCGCCGCGCCTATCCCTATCACCATCTCGCCCGCACCGTCTTCGACTCCGTGGTGGACCTAGTCAGCGGGGTGTATCCCTCAACGGATTTTGCCGAGCTCAAACCGCGGGTGAACTTTGATCGCGTCAGCGGCCTGCTCTCTGCTCGGCAGGGGGCGCAGCGGGTCGCGGTGACCAGCGGTGGCACCATTCCTGATCGCGGCATGTTTGGGGTGTTTTTGGCTGCTGGCGGCGAGCATGGGCCGCGGCGTGTGGGGGAGCTCGATGAGGAGATGGTCTACGAGTCCCGCGTGGGCGACGTCTTCACCCTGGGAGCGTCGAGCTGGCGCATCGAGGAGATCACCCGCGATCAGGTGCTGGTGACCCCCGCCCCCGGCCACACCGGCCGGCTGCCCTTCTGGAGCGGCGATAGCCCCGGCCGGCCCGCGGAGCTGGGGGTGATGATCGGCGAGTTTCTACGCCGTGTGGCCGATGACCCGCAGGTGCTGGAGAACTCGGATCTCGACCAGTGGGCCCGCGATAATGTGCGCGCCTTTGTGCGCGAGCAGCAGCAGGCCACCGGCATGGTTCCCGATGAACGCACACTGCTGGTGGAACGCTTCACAGACGAGCTCGGGGACTGGCGCGTGGTGCTGCACTCGCCCTACGGTCGCGGCGTCAATGCCGCGTGGGCGTTGGCCGTCGGGGCGCGCATCGCCGAGCACAGCGGCATCGACGCCCAGGCTGTGGCCGGCGATAACGGCATCGTGCTGCGCCTGCCCGCCATGGATACCGACCCTGGGCCGGAGCTTTTTCGCTTCGATAAGGACGAGATCAGCGATCTGGTCACCGAACAGGTGGGCAACTCGGCGCTATTCGCCTCCCGCTTCCGCGAATGCGCGGCCCGGGCGTTGCTGCTGCCGCGCCGCAATCCCGGCAAGCGGGCCCCCTTGTGGCAGCAGCGCCAACGCGCTGCCCAGCTGCTCGACGTGGCCCGCAAATACCCCTCCTTTCCTATCATCTTGGAGACGGTGCGCGAATGCCTGCAGGATGTCTATGACCTCGACGCGCTCACCGCGCTGATGGGCGATATAGAGCAGCACCGGGTGCGGATCGCCGAGGTCACCGTGGAGCAGCCCAGCCCCTTCGCCTCCTCGCTCATGTTCAACTACACCGGCGCGTTCATGTACGAAGGCGATACTCCACTCGCCGAGAAACGCGCCGCCGCGTTATCCCTCGATCCCGAGCTGCTGGCCAGCCTCCTCGGCACAGTGGAGCTGCGAGAGCTTTTGGATCAAGACATCATCTCCGAGGTCCACGCCCAGCTGCAGCACACCGCCGAGGGCTGGCGGGCCCGCACCCCCGATGCGCTTATCGACGTGCTCCGCGAAACCGGCCCCATCCCGCTGGCGGAGCTGCAGCGCCACGCCGATTTCCCCGAGCCGTGGACTCAGCTCGCCCGCAGCCAGCAGGTGATGGAGGTGCGTATCCAGGGGCAGGCTCATGCGGCGCTGGTGCTCGACGCCGCGCTGTTGCGCGATGGCCTCGGCATCCCCGTCCCGCCCGGGGTCGGCGCGGATCCGGACACCATCGACGACGCCCTCGATCAGCTGGTACGCCGTTACGCCCGCAGCCGTGGCCCCTTTACCGCCCGGGAACTCGCTACCGCCTTGGGCATCGGGATCAGCGTGGCCGCTACTGCCGCCAGCCGCAATGGCGCTGTGGAGGGACGCTACCGCGCCGAGATCGAGGAGCGCGAATACGTCGATCGCGGGGTGTTGAAAATACTCCGCACCCGCACCCTGGCGAAGGTGCACAGCCAGATCGAGCCGGTGAGCCGGCAGGCCTATGCCGCCTTCCTTCCCGAGTGGCATAACCTCGCCGCCTGCGGCGACTATCCGACGCTGCGCGGCGCCGATGGCGTGTTCGCTGTGTGCGAGCAACTGGCAGGGGTGTTTCTTCCCGCCAGCGCCTGGGAGTCTCTCGTCTTTCCGCTGCGGGTGAGCAACTACACCCCCACCGACCTCGACGAGCTCACCCAAAACGGCGAGGTCCTCGTGGTGTGTCGCGGCCTCGCCGGCGCCCGCGACCCGTGGGTGAGCCTCATCCCCGCCGACTACGCACCACAACTGCTAGAGGAGGGTGCCGAGCACACCCTCTCCACCACGGAGACAGCGCTGCTGCAGGCCCTCGACACCGGCGGTGCCTTCCTCTTCAGCGAACTCCAGAGCTACCTTGAGAGCTACACCGATGAACTCGGAGTGCCGCTGCCCCCAGCCGAACACAGCCCCGAGGTGGTGCGCGATAGCTTGTGGTCGCTGATGGAGAAAACACTGGTGAGCCCCGAAAGCTTCGCCCCGCTGCGGGCCCGGCTCGCCGGCACCTCCACGAAAGGCGCAACCGCACACCGCGCCACCCGCCGCCCCAATCGTTCGCGCCTGCGCATGGGGCGCACCAGCTTCGCCCAGAGCGCCAACGCCCGGCGCGCCGGGAACGCCAGCCAGCCAGTCGATGTGCCGGGTCGCTTCTCCCGTGCCGTCCGGCCCGCTGATCCGGTGGCGGAGGCCACTGCCCGCGCCGTGGCGCATGGCGAGGCGTGGCTGGATCGCTATGGGGTGGTCACCCGCGGCTCGATCCAGGCGGAGAACGTTCTCGGCGGTTTTGCGCTGGCCTATAAGGTGCTGCGTTCCTTTGAAGAAACCGGAAAGGCCACTCGCGGCTACATCATCGATGGTCTGGGTGGGGCGCAGTTTTCTACCTCTGCGGTGGTGGATCGAGTGCGCGCCACCCGGGAGGAGGCACTCTATCTTGTGGCCGCCGCGGATCCCGCCAATCCCTATGGGGCCGCTCTCGAGTGGCCGGGTAGTGGTTACTCTCGCGCGGCGGGAGCCATGGTGGTGCTGCGGGGCGGGGTCTTGCTGGGCTATCTCAGCCGCGGCGGCAAGACCCTCCGGATTCCCGAGGAGGTGGCGGATGTGGAGTCCGCGCTACGCGATATCGACGCCGCCGTGCAGCACGCCACCCAGTTGACCTCGGTGACACCCGTGGTGGTGGAAAAGATTAATGGGGTCTCGGTGTGGGAGTCGCCGCTTCTGCCGGCCGTGCGAGCACTGGGGCTGAGCATCACGCCCAAGGGGGTGCGCGTTGGCTCTAGCCGCAGCAGCGCTGAGGAGACGAAGCGGCGGGGCAGGGGGTTGGCCGATGCCGTGGAGGCGGTGGACAAGAATGCTTTTCGACGTCCCTCTGCGGGCTCTGGGGGCGGGCGCTGGGGCCCCTTCGGTGCCGGGGGTCGGCGGCGCTAGGGGCACCGGTTTCACTGGCTGGGGTTGCTACACTGCCACGCAGCGCACTGCGCATCCGAGGTGCCTAGTGGAAGCGTCGCCCCGAGCGATACGAGGAAGAGAGCACAGCATGCCTGAGGGCGATTCAGTATTTCAGCTCAGCCGCCGCTTGCAGTTTATGACTGGGCGGGAAGTCGTGGGCTCCTCGCTGCGGGTGCCGCGCTGGGCCACCACGGACTTCAGCGGCTCTACCGTGCAGCAGGTGTGGCCCTATGGCAAGTATCTCTTCATGGATTTTGGGCACCAGATCCTGCAGACTCACCTGAAAATGGAGGGCACGTGGCGAATAACCCTCAGAGGGGATCGCTGGTCGAAACCGGGCTGGAAAGCGCGGGTGGTGCTGCAGCTCGACGGCGCGCCCGAGTATCCCCGCCCCATCGAGGTAGTGGGCTTCGAGCTGGGACTGGTGCACGTACTACGCAGCGCCGATTATCTGCAGGCCATCGCGCATCTGGGGCCAGATGTGTTGGGGGAGAACTGGGATGAGGCTGAGGCCTGCGCGAGGATTCAGCGCCGCCCCGAGCGCGCCATCGGCGCGGCCCTGCTGGATCAACGCAATCTCGCGGGCGTGGGCAACGAGTACCGGGCCGAAATCTGCTTTCTCGCCGGCCTCCATCCCGCTACACCCGTGGCGAAGGTGGATGTGGCCGCGGTGGTGCGCATAACCCGTCGCCTCATGTGGGCCAATCGCCTTGCCACCAAGCGGGTGAGCACGGGGGTTAACCGGGTTGGCGAGACCGCCTATGTGTTTGGCCGCTATGCCCGCCCCTGTCGCCGCTGTGGCAGCCGTATCGAGAAGGGCTTCCTTGGCGGGGTGGACCATGGTGGGGATGAAGGAGAGCTGGAGCGGGTCATCTGGTGGTGCCCCCGCTGCCAGCCGCTGTTGGGTAGTGGCTAATCGATGTCGCCGAGCTGTGACTCCACAAAAGTATTGCGGGTAGCGAAGAACGCGCCGATTATGACAAGTACCGTTGCGATCACCGTCATACCCACGGGCACGATCCAACTAGAGGTGGCGTCGTGAAGCGTGCCGAATAACAACGGACCCACGGCGGCGATGGTGTAGCCGCCGCCTTGGCCGAAACTCGATAGAGCGGTGGTGCCGGCGGTGGTGCGCGCGCGCAAGTTGACGAGAGTGAGCGCCATGGGAAAGGAAATAGGCCCCACCCCAGATAGTGTGATCCACAGCCACGGCGCCGACATGGGGTGCAGCGCCATTCCCACATTGCCGACCATGAAGCAGACTAGGAAAAACGCCACTACGGGAAAGGGATCGCGTAGGCGAGCGGCGATCCACGGCCCGATGATCGAAAGCACCAGCCCCAGCCCGGACCAGTAAGAGAGCATGAGTGCTGCGAAGTGTACGCTGGCGCCGCCGTCGATATACATCTGGGGAATGAAGAGCATGCAGGAGAAGGTGGAGAAGCTTGTCATGCCGAACATCACCACCAGCCCGCGGCCGATGGAAGTGCGATGGACGGGCAGCGAACTCCGGCGCTTGGCTGCTTCTGCGGCGGCCTGGCTGCGGGCCAAGCCCCACAGTGGCGACCACGCGGCTGCGGCGACAACAGCAGGAATAATCCATACGCTGAGTGCGAATTGCCAGCCTGCGACGCCACCACGGCCATCGAGGGACTCTGCCAGCGGCTCAGAGAGCAAGGGGGCAATCATCATACCGATCTGCATGCACACCATGTACACGATCGATAGCTGGGGCACACGCCGCGGAAAGAAGGCACGAAGAGCCACGGGGATCACAGCATTGCTGAGACCAATGGCGAAAAGAGCCACAAACGTACCCGCAAGCAGCAGCAGGGTCGAAGGCCCCAGCACTCGCAAGAGCTGACCGCTGGCCGTGACGAGCATCGCGATGCATAAGGTTTGAGCGGAGGTGAACCTGCGCAACATGCGAGGCGTCGACAATGCTGCCAAGGCGAAGGTGACGGTGGGGGCCATGCCAATGACACCGAGAATCACACCGCTGAGGCCTAAGCTGGCATCGATACGCGGCAGCAGTGGCGGCAGTGCGGTAACGAGGGCGCGAAGGTTGAGAGCGCTCAATACAATTGCTGTCGCAGCGATGAACGCTATACGGCGATTCGGCTGGGATGTAGTGGTGGCAGTCACGGCAGTCACACTACGCCAGGGCGTCACCTCGTGGGAACGTAGGTCCAGAATATCTCCCACCTAGTGGTACTTTTCCCGTGTATAGAGGGGCAAAGGCGCCGCTGCCCAGCGCGGCCGCGGTGATACGGGGCACGTGCTGGGCGAGGAAAGTGCGACTGCAGTGAGCGCTAGCGCTTGGAACGGTAGAAGGCGATCAGGGCGTCGGTGGAGGCATCACCCGAGTTGGGCTCTTGCTCACCGGACACAGCGGGGGCAAGGTCATTGGCCTGCTGCTTACCCAGCTCCACGCCCCACTGATCAAAGGAGTTGATATCCCAGATCACGCCTTGAGTGAACACGATGTGCTCGTAGAGCGCGATGAGGGCGCCAAGGGTGAAGGGGGTGAGCTCCTCCGCCAGAATGGTGGTGGTGGGGCGGTTACCGGGCATGAGTTTGTGGGTGATGAGCTCGGTGGGCACGCCTTCTTCGAGCAGCTCCTCATAGGTCTTGCCGAAAGCAAGCACCTTGGTCTGGGCGAAGAAGTTGCCCATGAGCAGGTCGTGCATGGAGCCCTCGCCGCTGGCGGTGGGCAGATCCTCCTTGGGGCGGGCGAAACCAATGAAGTCCGCCGGCACCATGCGGGTGCCCTGGTGCATCAGCTGATAGAAGGCGTGCTGGCCATTGGTGCCGGGCTCGCCCCAATAAATCTCGCCGGTGTTGGTGGTCACCGAGGTGCCGTCGTGGCGCACCGACTTGCCATTGGACTCCATGGTGAGCTGCTGCAGATAGGCGGGGAAGCGGGAGAGATCCTCGGAGTAGGGCAGAACCGCGTGGGTTTCCGCGCTGAAGAAATCGGTGTACCACACGCCGAGCAGACCCATCAGGGCCGGCACGTTCTTCTCCAGCGGGGTGGTACGGAAGTGGGCGTCCATGGCGTGGAAGCCCTCGAGGAAACGCATGAAGTCCATGGGCCCGATCACGGCCATGAGCGACAGACCAATGGCGGAATCCACCGAGTAGCGGCCGCCAACCCAATCCCAGAAGCCGAACATGTTCTCCGTGTCGATACCGAACTCGGCGACCTTCTCGGCGTTGGTAGACACGGCGACGAAGTGCTTGGCCACAGCCGACTCATCGCCATCGAACTTCTCCAGCAGCCAGCGCTTCGCGGCGTGGGCATTGGCCAGAGTCTCCTGGGTGGTGAAGGTCTTCGAGGCCACGATGAACAGGGTGGACTCCGGATCCACCTCGTCGAGCACGGCGCTCATATCCGCGGGGTCCACGTTGGAGACGAAGTAGGCGTTGATACCGGCGGTGGCGTAGGTGCGCAGCGCCTTGGTGGCCATCGCCGGGCCCAGATCCGAGCCGCCGATACCGATATTGACCACGGTCTTAATGGTGTGACCCGTGTGGCCGAGCCACGAACCCGAGCGCAGCGCCTGCGCAAAGTCGCGCATCCGGCCGAGCACCTCGTGCACGTCTGCGGCCACATCCTGGCCGTCGACCTCCAAAGAGTCTTCCACCGGCATGCGCAGCGCGGTGTGCAGCACGGCACGGTCCTCGGTGTTATTGATGTGCGAACCGGAGAACATCTCCTCGATCTTCTCCGGCAGCCCTGCCTCGCGGGCCAGCTGCACCAGCAGCTCACAGGCTTCATCATCAATCACGTTCTTGGACAGATCCACGTGCAGGTCAGCAGCAGAGAAGGTGAGTTTAGAGACGCGCTCGGCATCGCCGGCGAAGAGCTCGCGGAGGCTGGTCTCGCTCAGCTTGTTGCGATGAGCGGACAGCTTGCTCCAGGTCTCAGTCTTGGTAATATCCATCGACACTTTTTCTCTAACGCTCCTTGATATATGGGATCTTGGGAAAGTGTGGGCGAGTTACACAGGCCGACAGCATAGAGATCCATGGTGCGGCTCATCGGCTCGCCACTCTAGAGGTAATGCTAGCGAGACTATGCCCGTTGTGCTGGGGTGTGCGGGACGTGTCAGCGCAAGCGCGCAGGTGGCGCTTCTCAGCTGTGGTGAAAGTCCCAACATAATCGGACATTGGGATGGGGGAAACGTGGGAACCCAAAAACCCGATTAGGGTTGTGCGTACTTATCTGGGGCGATAATGACATCGCAGCCGCTGAATAACACGAACCCGTTGATGGTGACAGACGGGGCGGAGGAGGGTAACTCGCTGGGGTCCACGCGGACGCCGTCTTTTACCTTTACTGTGCTATCGCCGAACAGGGTCACGGGGTTCATAATCACGCGCATGCCCTCGGGGACGATGATGTCGCAGCCGCCGAACATCACATTCAGGGTGATGGTGATGTTCTTCGATTCCAGCTGGGTGTGGCGCAAATCGAGGCTGGCGCCACTAAATAGCACGATGGCGTCATGGCGGGTCGCAAGGGTGCTACCCCCGGAAAAGGAATTGGCGCCGAAGAGGCTCAAAGAATATTTCGAGCCCGTCCCGCCCACGACGCGGCGAGTGATGCGGGCGATGGCGCGCTGCTGTTCCGGCCGTGGCGCCCACTGCTCTGTCGCGTACTGGGCAGAATCCGGGCGTGGCGACAGAGATTGAGAGGGGGATGTAGCGGGCAGCTCTGGGGTGCCGCCGAGATCCTCGAGGAGCGGGCTGAGCTCGTCCACGAAACGACTGGTGGACGCAGCCGAGGAACGCTCGTCGAACTCGGAATAGTCGAGCCGTCCATCCGCATAGGCTTGGGCGAGGTAGTCAAGGACACGGGAACGATCGTGGTCGCTTGCACGCAGTCGTGGCGGCTGTCGATCATGCGAGGAGGACTCGGAAGTCATAACTTCAGTGTAATCCAGTTTTTCGCGTTCAAGGGCGAAACAGGTGCGCAAGTCCGGTGCGGTGAAACATGCCGGCGCACGGCGCGCAGCAGCGCCGGCGCGGGGAGAGGAAGTACCCGACCGTTGGTGCGGCCGCGCCGCTGCTACTGCATGCAGCTGCGAATCACAGCCACCGCTTCTTGTGCCGTGGTGGCCCTAAGCAGCTGGGTGCGGACATCATCGCGCATAGTGGCACGGGCCAGCTTCGACAAGATCCGCAGATGCTGCTTGCCGGCATCTTCCGGAGCGGCAATGAAAAAGACCATACGAACGCGATCCTCAGCATCCTCATCCCACTGCATCCCGGGCTCGGGAATGCGTGCGAAAGCCAGGGTGGGACGCGCCACCCCAGAGCATCGAGCATGGGGGATCGCCACGTGGTGCCCCACCGCAGTGGAGGCGTGGGCCTCGCGGGAACGAGCCGCATCGATGACCTGCTCAGGGTGAGTGATTCTGTCCTGCTCGCTCGCGGCGTGCACGAGAGTGCGCAGTACCTCCTGCTGGCCGCTGGCAGGTGCGAGGGTGTCGAGGGCAACCAAGGACGCGGTGATGAGCTCCTCGGCCTCGGCGGTGGTGGCGGTGTCGGTATCGGTGGCCGCGGCCGCGGTGACTGAGGCAGCAGTGGTGCCGGCTCCCGCGGCGCTGGCCCCAGCTGCGGCAGGAGCTGGAGTAGAAGCGACAGTCTGCTCTGCAGGCGCGGCTGTCGCGGCTGCGGAGGAGGTATCGTTCTGTTGGCGTCGAGAAATGCCCACCAGCACGATTACCAGGCCAGTGGTGACGGCGATGCCGGCGGCCAAAGCAAGGAAGAATCCGAGGGTATTGTCCACCGCGCCGAGTACCGCCACAATGGGACCGCCGTGCATCACATTGTCTTCCACGTGCAGCAGGCCGGCGACGGCACCGGCGACAGCGCCGCCGGCCACGTTGGCGGGGATGACCTGTAACGGGCGTGCGGCGGCCACGGGAATGGCGCCCTCGGTGATACCGAAGAAACCCATGAAGAGCGCGGCGATGCCGGAGTCGCGCTCGGAATTGTTGAACCAGCTGCGGCGCAGCAGGGTGGAAAGCCCGACCGCCAGCGGCGGCACCGCGATTGCTGCGGCCACCATACCCATCGGGGCGGCGTTGCCGCTGGCGATCATACCACCGCCGAACAGGAAGGCGGTCTTATTAAAGGGGCCACCCATATCGAAAGCGATCATCGCTCCCAGAATGGCGCCGAGCACAATCACCGAGGCGCCATCGAGCGAGGCCAACCAGGTGGAGAGCGCTTCGAAGAGCGAGGAGATCGGCCCGCCCAGGACGTAGACAAAGAGCAGGCCCACGATGAGAGTGGTGAAGATGGGGATCACGATCACCGGCATGATCGTGGCACCATATTTACCCACCGGTATTTTCTTAATCGCTAGGGCAACATATCCGGAGAGGAAACCGGTGATAATGCCGCCGATGAAGCCGGCACCGGAATCGGAGTTATACAGCGTTCCCGTCACCGCAATCATGCCGGTGATAAAACCCGGTGCGAGGCCGGGGCGGCCGGCGATACCCGAGGCGATATAGGCAGAGAGCACCGGCACCATCAAGCCAAAAGCGAGGGCGCCGATGGAGCTGAGTAAGAACCAGAAGGAATCTTCCGGAATGGCCAAGCCTTCGGGGGTGGGTTTGCCACCCAGCGATAGCGACACGGCGATGAGCAAACCGCCAGTGACCACGAAGGGCACCATGTGCGACACGCCGTTCATCAGAGCTTGGTAGAGCTGGCGTCGCAGTGGTTCATCGGTGCTGGCGGTGTCGGCGCTGTCTTCTTGGCGGCCGCTGGCTGTCCACACCGCGGCAGACTGAGCGCGCTCGAGCACTGTGGCTGGATCCTTAATGGCGGCGTCGACAGACGTGCTGAGTAGCCGTTTCCCATCGAAGCGCTGTTTGTCGATCACCGTGTCTGCGGAGATCAGAATGGCATCGGCGGCGGCAATCTCCTCAGCGGTGAAAGTGCCCTCGATTCCGACCGAGCCGTGTGTCTCCACGCGCAGGTCGATGCCCATCTCTTGTGCAGCGGCCTCGAGATTCTCGGCGGCCATGTAGGTGTGGGCAATTCCGGTGGGGCAGGCTGTGATGGCTAGCACTCGTGCCGTGTCTATGTCGCGCGCATCTCTCATATAGGCGAGAGTACCACCGGCCGTGGGCCCACGTCGGCGAGCGAGTAGGGCCAAACATCTAGTTCAGCGCGGTACTTTCGCCCTCGTTCGGGCCTGTAGTTCAGCGTGGTCCTCAGTGAGTTCTCTCATCCCTTTCGCTGCAGCCGCGCTTCAGTCCGCACCGTGACCTGAAGGCGCAGAAAACCTCGCCCACCCCTAACTCTCACCAGCGCGGGCATTGTGATAGTGGCGTCATTTCTGGTTCGGGGGCATAGTAGTGGCTATGAGTATTGATCTAGACGCAGTCATTGCTGATTGCCCCACGCAGCTTTTTATTAATGGTGAATTTGTTGATGCCCGCTCCGGCGAGACCTTCGAGGTAGAAAACCCTTCGGATGGCAGCGTGTTGGCTACGGTGGCCAAGGCCGGCGAGGCGGACGCCGTGGCAGCACTGGATGCGGCCGTTGCAGTGCAGAAAGAGTGGGCGGCCACCGCCCCGCGCGAACGCGCCGAGATTCTACGCCGAGCCTACGAGTTACTCACCGAGCACAGTGAGGAACTGGCCTACATCATGTCCGCCGAACTGGGCCGCGCCCTTCCGGATTCTCGGGGCGAGGTCGCCTATGGCGCCGAGTTCTTCCGCTGGTTCGCCGAGGAGGCCGTCCGCATTAGCGGCGATTACCGCATCACGCCCGCTGGTGGTGGTCGCGTCATCACTATCCGGCAGCCGGTGGGGCCGGTGCTGGCCATCACCCCGTGGAACTTCCCGCTGTCGATGGGCACCCGCAAGATGGGCCCGGTGTTGGCCTCTGGGTGCACGATGGTGCTCAAGCCGGCCTCGAAGACCCCGCTGACCATGCTCTATCTGGCCCGCATTCTCAAGGAAGCGGGGCTGCCCGATGGCGTCATCAATATCATTCCCGGCTCCGGTTCGGCGGCGTCCTCGCTACTGGAGGATCCCCGTCTGCGCAAGTTCACCTTCACCGGCTCCACCGAGGTGGGCCAGGCACTCCACGCGAAGGCCTCCGAGCACACCTTGGGCGCCAGCTTGGAGCTGGGCGGCAATGCCCCCTTCATCGTTTGTGAGGATGCTGATCTCGACAAGGCCGTGGAGGCCGTGAAGGTGGCGAAAATGCGCGGCGCCGGCCAGGTGTGCATCGCTGCGAACCGCTTCATCGTGCATGAGAAGCTGTACGACGCCTTCTGTGAGCGCGTCACCGAGCTGATCGGCACCTACACCGTGGGGCGCGGCACCGATGAGGGCGTCACCGTGGGGCCGCTTTCTGGTGATGACCAAGTAGAAACCGTCTCCGAACTGGTCAATGACGCCATCGCCCAGGGAGCGCGGGTGCTCGCCGGAGGCAGCGTCTACGAGCTGGACGAGAATCTCCCGGAGAAGGGCTCCTATTTCCCGCCGACCGTGCTGGCCGATGTGCCGCGCTCGGCGCGCATCGCCACCGAGGAAATCTTCGGACCCGTGGTGGCAATCTATAAGGCCAGCTCCGATGCGGACGCCATCGACTTTGCCAATGACACCCTCTTTGGCCTTGCAGGCTATGTATTCACCGAGAATCTCGAGCGCGCCCTCGGCGCGGGCGAGGCGATGCAGGTGGGCATGCTGGCCATCAACAAGGGCGCGATCTCTGACCCTTCCGCCCCCTTCGGTGGAGTGAAGCAGTCCGGTGTGGGCCGCGAAGGCGGTTTCGAAGGTATTGACGAGTATCTCGAAACCAAGCTCATGGCGCTGCCGGAGGTCAGCCTCTAAGAGCAACGCACACGGATCAAGGGCGGCGCACCCACATCATGAACTCATGGTGGGGTGCGCCGCCCTGTAACTGTTTTTTGGTGTGATCGCGACAAGCCCGGAGCTCGCGCCGCGCTCGCGATCTGCTCGCGCCGGTGGAGGGGCTAGAGCTTGCCGCGGCCGAGGCGCAGCAGAATACCGGCGAGCTGTGGGCCCTCTTCGCCCAATTGCTCGCGGAACTGGTTGATGATGGACACCTCGCGGGTATGGACAAGGCGAGTGCCGCCGGAGCCCATGCGGGTTTTCCCAATGGCCTGGGAGATGGCGGTGCGGCGCTGGATGGATTCGATGATGACCTTGTCGAGACGATCGATTTCCTTGCGATACTGCTGGATCTCGGCGTCAGAGAGCGGATCATCAGTGCCCGACGGCATGCGAATAGCAAAATCTTCAGCATCACTCATAGCAGTATTGTGCCACACCCCCACCACATCGCGGGGTATGCGCTGGGATAATGCATGCGAGTGCTGCGTCTATCGAACGCCTGGGTGAGCGTCGCTGAGCAGTGTCCGAGCGAACGAGTAGTTTAGAAGACACTATGTCGAATTCTCCCTTTAGTCCGCGTAGCACCCAGTCCTCCGCCGTGTCTCCCGCCGCCCGCGTGGCGGCTTTTCCAGGCGCTGCCGAAGCGCCAGCGTCGCGCCCGCCGCAGGCCCGCTCGGAGGCCATTGTCGAGGGGCTGAATCCGCAACAGCGCGAGGCTGTGCTGCATAGTGGCTCGCCGCTGCTGATTGTGGCGGGTGCGGGCTCGGGCAAGACCGCGGTGCTGACCCGCCGTATCGCCTACCTACTGGCGGAACGCGGCGTCGCTCCGTGGCAGGTGCTGGCTATTACCTTTACTAATAAGGCCGCCGCCGAGATGCGCGAGCGGGTGTTGGAGCTGGTGGGCCCAGCGGCGCAACAGATGTGGGTGTCTACCTTCCACTCCACCTGCGTGCGGATGCTGCGGCAGAATGCGCATCTGGTCCCGGGGCTGAATTCCAACTTCACCATTTATGATGCCGATGATTCCCGCCGCTTGATCGGCCTTGTTGCCAAGGACATGCAGCTCGACGCCAAGCGTTTCCCGCCCCGCCAGGTGGCCAATGCCATCTCTTCGTGGAAAAACGAGCTGCTGCGCCCGGAGGAGGCGGCGGCCGCCGCGGAGAGGACGCATAACCCCTATGAGGAGACCCACTCTGCGGTGTATCGGGAATACAACCGCCGGCTGCGGCAGGCTAATGCCGTGGATTTCGATGATCTCATCTTCGAGATGGTGGCGATTCTGCGTCAGCACCCCGAGGTGGCCCAGCACTATCGTTCCCGTTTCCGCCACGTCCTCGTGGACGAGTACCAGGACACCAACCACGCCCAGTATGCGCTTGTTGCGGAACTCGTCGGCGCTGAGAGCGAGCACCCCTCCGAGTTGTGTGTGGTAGGCGATGCCGATCAGTCGATTTATGCCTTCCGCGGCGCCACTATCCGCAATATCGAGGAGTTTGAGCGCGACTTCCCGCAGGCCCGCTCCGTGCTGCTGGAGCAGAACTATCGCTCCACGCAGAATATTCTGACCGCGGCGAACGCGGTGATTTCCCAAAACGAGGGGCGCCGGGAGAAGAAGCTGTGGACTGCGGAGGGCAGCGGCCCGAAGATCATCGGCTATGTTGCCGATAATGAGCACGATGAGGCCTCCTATATCGCCTCGGAAATCAACCGCCTGCTCGATGAAGGCCACAGCGCCGATGAGGTGGCGGTGATGTATCGCACCAACAATGCCTCACGTGCCCTCGAGGACGCGTTCATGCGCTGTGGCATCACCTACCGAGTGGTGGGTGGCACCCGGTTTTATGAGCGCAAAGAGATCCGCGATATCGTCGCCTACCTGCGCGTCTTGGATAATCCTGATGATGACGTCTCCATTCGGCGCATCATCAACACCCCGCGCCGCGGTATCGGCGACAGGGCGCTTGCCTTTGTGGATCTGCACGCCGCGAATAACCAGATCCCCTTTTCTCAGGCGCTTATCGACGCCGGCAACGGCATGATTGACCTGCTCGGCGGGCGCGGCCGCAATGCAATTGCCCGCTACAACGAGATGATGGACGGGCTGCGCGCCCGGATGGAGGAGATCGTCGCCGAGGAAGAGATCCCGGCTATTGGCGATATCATCTCCGAGGTTCTCGACGTCACCGGCTATAAGCATCAACTCGAGAAATCCAATGATCCCCAGGACGCGACCCGCTTGGATAATCTCAACGAGCTGGTGTCCGTCGCCCGCGAGTTCACCTCCGAAGTCATGAACCAGAAGGCCTATGCGGAGATGGACGGCGGCGCCCTTGAGGTAGAGGAGGGCGAGCCCGCGCCGGGTAGCCTCCAGGCTTTTCTTGAGCGCGTCTCCTTGGTGGCCGATGCCGATCAGCTGCCCGATGGCGACGAGGGTGTCGTGACGCTCATGACGCTGCACACCGCCAAGGGTTTGGAGTTTCCGATGGTCTTTCTCATCGGCTGGGAGGACGGGCAGTTCCCCCACATGCGTAGTCTCGGGGATCCGTCCGAACTCGCTGAGGAACGGCGTCTGGCCTATGTGGGTATTACCCGCGCGCGGCAGCGGCTCTTTCTCACCCGGGCCATGGTGCGTTCGGCATGGGGTAAGCCGATGAATAATCCGCCCTCGCGCTTCCTCAACGAGATCCCCTCTGAGCTGATCGAGTGGGAGCGAGAAGAACCGCAGCCCAGCTCCGCGTGGGGCAGCGGCTCAGGAATGGGCGGCGGGTCGTGGTCCGGTTCGGGCTATGGCTCCGGTTCCAGCTATGGCTCGGGCTATGGCTCGCCGCAGCAATCGACACCGCGCCCCAGCAGCCCCGCGCCGAAGCGCCATCTGAATAAGAATCTCTCGCTGCAGGCAGGGGATAGGGTCAATCACGATAAATACGGCCTCGGAACCGTGGTGGCCGTGGAAGGGGTGGGGGTGCGTGCCACCGCCACCATCGATTTCGGTTCGAGCGGCACCGTTCGCCTGATGTTGCTCGGCGGTGTGCCCATGGAGAAGCTCTAAGAAGCACTCTGTCTAGCAGCCGGGGCGCGCCTGCCCCGCGCCCCGGTCGCAGGACGACACACGAAATTAGCCCGCAGCGTGATCACACACGTTGCGGGCTGATGTTTATGTTCTAAAGATTATTTAGACGTGGATGCCGAGGTTAGCCAGCCACGGCACGGGATCGATGGGGCCGCCGCCACCGGGGTGGACCTCGAAGTGCAGGTGGGAGCCGGTGGAGAAACCACGGGAACCCATGCCGGCGATACGCTGCCCGGCGGTCACCTTCTGGCCGACGGCGACCTCGACGGTCTCCATGTGGCCGTAGACGGTGATGGTGCCATCATCGTGCAGCACCCGCACCCAGTTGCCGAAACCGGAGGCCGGTCCGGCATCGATCACGGTGCCGTTCAGCACGGCGACGATGGAGGTGCCCACGGCATTGGCGATGTCGATGCCGTTGTGCATGGTGCCCCAGCGGGGGCCGAAGGGGGAGGTGAAGGTACCCTCGGCCGGTTTGGCGGCCTTCGGGGCGCGAGCCGCAGCGTCGGCGGCGAGGCGATCCTTGGTGAACTTCAGGGCGGTCTGCACCTGGTTGCTCAGGTCCTCCACAGGCTTGTACTCGGCGATAGCGAGGATCTGCGGCTGTGCATCAGGGATGGTGGTCGCCGGATCGGCGGCCAGCTCGAAAGCGGCGGTCTCAGGCTGGGAATCAGCAGTGGTAGCGGCAACGGCGGCGCCACCGGCTCCCGCGATAGAGACGGAGCCAGTAGCAAAAGCCACTGCGGCGACGCGTCCCTTAGCGGTTGCGCTCATCGCAGTGGTGCGGTGCTTGGCGTGTGCCCGAGTCTGAGTCTGCATGAGCCTTCTTTCTGTGCCTAACTAGTGTTCCGAGGGGGAACCGCGGATCTGGATTGTCCCAACGCTGCTGGATGCATACAGAAGCTGTGGACATCCAGAAGCTACGGAATCGTTAGATTCTTAAGAAGTGTACAAAAATGTAACCATCCCGTTATCAACAGGTAGTAACGCTAGCCTTTTATAACGAATTGGTCAAGCACAATCGAGCATGTTGTGAAAAATGTTTCTATACGTGACAACGGGGGAGAACGTTACAGGCGTGACTCTGCCCTCCCACCCGTGAGGGGGTGGGGCTCGGTGCTGGTGTCGCTTGACCTATCTTTAGCTGATTCATGGCAAAGTGGTCGTGTGAGTAAAACGACGTCGCCACAAAGCCATTCCTCGAGGAAAACGCGACAATCGAGGCGTGTCAAGGTTAGCGCCAGCACCGCCGAACGTCGCCAGCGCGCGGCTGATCAAGCGCCCGCTCCCGTGACGTGGCGGTCACGTCTGCTCCGCTTCGGCGGGGCCTCGGTGATCGCCAACGTGATTGTGCTCGCACTCTGCGTCGTGGTGGCGTTCGCCTCAATTCTCTTTAGTAATGAGCCTCTGGGGTACCTGCTGGACGCCACCGCCTATGTGTGGGCGGGGGCACACACGGCGGCGGTGCACGCTGAGACCGTCACATTCTCCGCGATGCCGCTTCTGGGGCCGGTGGTGGTGATCGCCGGAATGGCCGCCTTGATACGGCACAACGTGAATAAAAAGGTGAGCGTGGTGGACATCGCCTATCTCACCGGCGCCACCATGATCGTGCCGCTGCTATTTGCCGTGGCGATCTGGGCCGTGCTGCGTCCAGCCGAGTTCACCCTGCAGCTGCCTAACCTTCTGGGCCGTGTGCTCGCCATTCACCTCCTGGCCTTGATCTTTGGCATGGGCCCGCGCCTGTGGCGGGCATTGTGTAAGAAATACGGCGTCCCTAGCGAAGTACTCAGCGGCTTCGACGCGGCGACGCGTTTCCATACCGCGATGGCCGCCGTCGCTGTGTTCGTCGTGGGTGTGAGCATTGCCGCCCACCATGCAGCGCTCGGTGAGATCCGCAGCGCCTTCGAGGGCAGCTCCGGCTTCCTCGGGGTGGTAGGGGTCTCTGTGCTCTACGCAGTCAATGGCGTGGTCGCTGCCATGGCGGTGCTCAGCGGGAGCGAGGCCCGCTTCGGTGAGGGGTTTGTGAGCCTTTTCGACGCCACCCTCGTGCCCATGCCCCCGCTGCCGCTGCTGACAGCGTGGCCGGCCTCGATCTGGGACTACGCCTGGCTGCTCTTGCTGGTGCCCATGCTCATCGCCCTCGAGATCGGCTGGCACATCCCCGCCCGTGCCGAACGCCCGTGGCTGTGTGTGGCGCTGTCTGCGCTGTGGACTGCCGCGATCGCCGCCGTGCTGGCATGGCTGCTGAGTGGCCAGGTGGGCCTCTATGGCTCCATCGGAGTGCATGTGCCTCTCTTTGCCGGCGTGAGTGCGGCGTGGATGCTCGTACTCGGCATCGCCATGGTGGGCCTCGACCGCCTGCTGGCGTATCGCGCCGCCGCCGCGGTTCCCGAGGAATTCCGCGAGACCGACTCCGAGGAGGAGTACAGCGAAGAAACCGAGGAAGGCGAAGAGGACTTCGTCGGCGGTTTCGACGATGTGGAGCACAACGAAGACTACGAAGAACAGCTCACGGACATTCCGGCCATCGGCGAGCCTGCCGCCAGCCCTGTAGAGGAGAGCGCGGAGCCGGACGAGACAGAGGAGCCGGACCAGGAAGAGGAGCCGGACGAGACCTCGGAGACCACAGAGAGCGCTGCTGCGGAGGAGACTGTCGCCGCCGAGGAGCACCCGCAGGATCCGGATCCGGTAGCTGCGGAGGATGGCGCCGAGATGGCGTCGACAAGCGAAAGCACAGAAAGTGCGGATGAGAACAACCAAACGGGGGTAGAGGAGGTCGAAACTGGGCGATCGCAGGGGGAAGAAGACAGTAGTGAACCGCGTTAGCGTTAGTATGTGTTCGTGACTTCACCCCATAGCACTACCCCGAGCCCTGATCTGCAGCCCATGCGCATCGTCATTCTGGCATCGGGCTCCGGCACCCTCGCCCAGGCCATCATGGACGCCCAGGATGAGGCGTATCGCGTGTGTGGACTGGTGGCGGATTGCGAATGCCAGGCCCTGGAGCGGGCCCGCACCGCTGGAGTGCAGGCAGAGCTCGTGCCCTTTCGTGGCGGCGCGGAGCGACACCACTGGAACCTTGATCTGGCGCGGGCCGTAGCGGCGCTGCAGCCAGATTTTGTTGTTTCAGCGGGCTTTATGCGCATCCTCAGCCCCGAGTTTCTCGAGCGTTTCCCGCGGCGGGTCATTAATACCCACCCAGCGCTGCTGCCCGCATTCCCGGGCGCGCACGCGGTGCGGGATGCGCTGAACTACGGGGTGAAAGTCACCGGATCGACGGTTCATTACGTCGACGAGGGCGTGGACACCGGCGAGATCATCGAGCAACGCCCCGTTGCGGTGCACGCCGATGACACGGAAGCCAGCCTGCATGAGCGCATCAAAGTAGTAGAGCGGCAGGCCATCGTTGATGTGCTGCACACTCTGTCCCGCGGCTAGCCTGCGCCGCTACGGCAGGCGCTGCGCACCAGAGACCATTGTTGGCGAAAGACATACTGCGAAAGGTTAGGAACAAGCTCATATGAGCGAGGATCGCAAGACTATTAAGCGCGCATTGATCAGCGTGTATGACAAAACTGGGTTGGAGTCTCTCGCGCGTGATCTGCACGAGGCCGGCGTGGATATTGTCTCCACCGGCTCCACCGCTGCCCGCATTGAGGAGGCCGGGGTACCCGTGACCCCCGTGGAGGCCATTACCGGCTTCCCCGAGTGTCTTGAGGGGCGGGTTAAGACGCTGCACCCGAAGGTGCACGCAGGCATCCTCGCCGACACCCGCAAGGACGATCACCTCTCCCAGCTCGAGGAGCTGGGCGTGGAGGCCTTCCAGCTGGTGGTGGTGAATCTCTACCCCTTCCGCGAGACCGTAGCCTCCGGCGCAGACTTCGACGCCTGCGTGGAGCAGATCGACATCGGCGGTCCCTCCATGGTGCGTGCCGCCGCGAAGAACCACCCCTCGGTAGCCGTGGTCACCTCGCCTGCGCATTACGACGCCATCTCCCAGGCGCTCTCCAACGGCGGCTTTAGCCGGGCCGAGCGCACCGAGCTCGCCGCCGAGGCGTTCCGGCACACCGCCGCCTATGACGTGGCCGTGGCCACCTGGATGGGCGAGCAGCTGCACCAGCAGGACGATGCCGACAACACCTTCCCCGCATGGCGCGGCGCCAGCTATACCCTGCAGGAAACCCTGCGCTACGGCGAGAACCCGCACCAGAGCGCAGCACTGTATCTCAACGACGCCGAGCGCGAGGGGCTGGCGCGCGCCACCCAGCTACACGGCAAGCAGATGAGCTACAACAACTACACCGATGGCGACGCCGCTTGGCGCGCCGCCTGGGACCACGAGCGTCCCTGCGTGGCGATCATCAAGCACGCCAACCCCTGCGGCATCGCGGTATCGGAGGACTCCATTGCGGAGGCACACCGCCGCGCCCACGCCTGCGATCCGATGTCTGCCTTCGGCGGCATCATTGCCGCCAACCGTGCCGTGTCTAAGGAGATGGCAGAGACCGTCTCCGGGATCTTCACCGAGGCGATTATCGCTCCCAGCTATGAGGACGGTGCGGTAGAGATCCTGCAGCAGAAGAAGAATATTCGTATCCTGCTCTGCCCCGCCCCCGAGCAGCAGCAGTATGAGACCCGCGAGATCTCCGGTGGTGTGCTCGTGCAGCAGCGCGATCGCCTCCAGGCTGAGGGCGACACCGCGGCCGGCTGGACCCTCGCTGCCGGTGAGGCCGTGGACGAGGACACCCTAGCCGATCTCGAGTTCGCATGGCGCTCGGTGCGTGCCACCAAGTCCAATGCCATCTTGCTTGCCCACGAGGGCGCTACCGTGGGCGTGGGCATGGGGCAGGTCAATCGCGTGGACGCAGCCAAGCTCGCGGTCGAGCGCGCCAATACTCTGGCAGGGGAGCAGGAGCGTGCCCGCGGTGCCGTGGCCGCCTCCGATGCCTTCTTCCCCTTCGCCGATGGCTTCGAAGTGCTCTCTGCGGCTGGAGTTCGTGCCGTGGTGCAGCCCGGCGGCTCCATCCGCGATGATGAAGTGATCGAGGCCGCCACCAAGGCCGGCGTGACGATGTACTTCACCGGCGCCCGCCACTTCGCGCACTAAACCTGGCGCTGAGAGCGGCTATGGTCGCAGTCGCGGTGCGGCTGCGGGCTGCGGGCCCTGCGAGTAGGACTGTGACAGCTAGACTGATCTGGCATGAGCACTTTCCATCTCGCAGGGCCCGCTTTGCTCTTCGCCCCCGTTAATCGCCCAGAGATCATTCCCAAGGCCGCCGCGCGGGCGGATATGGTGATCCTCGATCTAGAAGATGGTGCTGGGACGGTGGATCGGGCGAGCGCCTACGCCACCATTCGCGAGTCCAATCTCGATCCGGCTCGTACCTTCGTGCGGGTGGTGGGCCCGCAGGATGAGCACCACGAGGATGATCTTCGCTGCGTCGCAGAGACGCCCTACCGTTCGGTGATCATCCCGAAGGTCACCGGGCCGCTGCCGGATTCCCCGCTGCTCGACGGACTCGATATTGTGCCGATCATTGAGCTGCCCGAGGCGCTGCTGCATACCGCCGAGATCGCCCGCGACGAGCGGGTGGTGGGCCTGTATTGGGGCGCCGATGATTTCACTATCGGCCTCGGCGGGGCGAGCTCGCGCCAGCACGACGATGAGCCCCATCCGGGCCGCTATCGGGCGCCACTGGACTATCTGCGCTCCCACACCCTTATCCACGCCGCCGTGGCGGGCAAGTTCGCCATCGACGCGGTGTATCAAGACTTCACGGATCTCGAGGGGCTCTATACCGAGGCGCTCGACTCGGCGCGCATGGGTTTTGCCGCCTATCCCTGTATCCACCCCAGCCAGGTGGAGATGGTGCGCCGAGCTTTTCACCCGAGTGCGGCACAGCTGGACTGGGCCCGGCGCATCGCGGCGGAAAGCCGTCGGCACCCGGGCGCCTTCTCCCTCGATGGGGAAATGGTCGATACCCCGCTGATTACCCTGGCGCACCGGCTCCTCGAGCGCAGCGGCGAGGCTATAACCGAGGGCGGGGACTAGCTGGTCTGTACCTTGGTGATGAGCTCAAGGGCCGTTTCTTCGCGGCGCTCTGGCAGCTCGGCGTTGAGCACAGCCAGGGCGGCGTCGGCCAAGATTACCGTGGGCTCGGGCAGGCTATCGATCGCCAGCGGGAAGGGGATAGTGCCATCATTGGGGCGCATATCTACCACCGATTGGGCGATATGCCGTGGCAAGAAGGTGCGAGGATCATCGGGGCCAACGATCTCCGCAGCGAGGTCTCGGAAAATTTGGGAGAGGTCCCCGCGCTGGCGGTGGAACTCCGTGAACTCTTCAGAGGAAGCCATCGGCAGCTGATAGAGCTTGCCCACATTCCACCTCGTGGACAGCAAATGCCGTGTCTCGGCGGCCACCTGGGCCCACAAGCGCATCTCGGGAGTGATATCCGAGGCACCGAGTTCCGCGGCCACCACCATCGACGGTTCCACCGTGGACTTCAGCAGAGTAAGAAAGATATCCGACTTGGAAGGAAAGTGGTAGTACAGGCTCGCCTGGCGCATGCCCACCGCATCCGCGATCTCGTGGGTGGAGGTGGTGGAAAAACCCTTAGTGGTGAACAGCTCGGCGGCGGCGTCGAGGATTTCCTCTCGGGCATTGTTGCCGCGCCGACGATCGCTATTTTTGCGGGGACGTCCTACTGCTCCGGCCATTATTTTCCCTCCTCGACGCTGTGCGCCTGATTATAGCGAGTATCTACGGCCGCAAAGACATCCGATAGTAGTCGGGACGCTGCGCCAAAGGCGGAACGGTCCAGCTGCGGGAGCAGATCCCAGCGCATGACGTGCCCGCCAGCGCGGTCCGCCCAGCGGTGCAGCTGGAGGGTGATCGCCGCCGTCCAAGCCTCCCGAGCATAGGCGGCTTCGTGATGGCTGAGCACGCCCGCTACCTCCGCGGCGGCGATGCGGCGATCCGTTTCCGTCACGGTACTGCCGGCGCGCATCGACGCCCACCGGGCCAACTTGGCTAGTGGTACCACCAGCTCAGCGTGCATATCCACGACGCGGTCACGTTTGGGTAGCCCATCGATGACTTCGATCGCCGGCGGGCGCACCTTCGCGGCGTGGCTGAGCAGCGGGGTGCTCAGCTCGGCATCGCTGGCTACCGCGGCGGCGAGTTCGGCGGCCACCCAGGTGCCGGCATCTGCGAAAAGCCCCATGGCTTCGCCATCGCCGCTCTCGACCGATGCGTGGATCCGGCGGATCCATTCCTTCTTATCCGCGGGGGTGAAGCTATCGGGGGTGGCGTGCACGGTAAGACCGGCCGATTCGCAGAAGTGGGCGAGGGCGGCGTCGTCACTGCTCTGCCCCTCGCGGAGCACGCTGAGCCACTGCACCCCCGAGGTGGGCAGGCCATGGCCGCGGCCAAAGGCGCCGGTGACCACGATGGTGGCGCCACCGCAGAGCTGCGACACGGCAGGGGAGTGCAGTACGGCCTGCACCACATCGGAGAACCACCGGGTGAGCGACCACGCATCTACCTTGTCCTCGTGGGAGATAGCGTTGCGCAGCAGAATATGGGATTCCTCGAGGATGTCGCGAGCCATGGCGAGGCTGTGACACTGGGGCGCTTGCTCGAGTAGTTGGCGGAGGGAGGGATGCAGTGAAGTGGGCACAGGTGGGCTTTCTTGTGCGAGGTGGACGGTTAGCAAAAGACTACCAAGCCTGGAGATAAGCAAAAGGCGCATAGCTCCCGAATGTGGGAGATATGCGCCTTGTACTGCTGAAAACTCTTGCCGTGTCACGAATGCCAGCGGCAACAGTGCGCTGTCATCGCGTAAGCGATTAGAGTGCGTCCCAGTCGGCTTAGCGGCTGGTGAACGGCAGGAGGGCCATCTCACGGGCGTTCTTCACAGCGGTAGCGACCTGGCGCTGCTGCTGCGGGGTGAGCCCGGTGACGCGGCGGGAACGGATCTTGCCGCGGTCAGAGATGAAGGTACGAAGAGTGTTGACTTCCTTGTAGTCAACCTTCTCGATACCCAGAGCCTTCAGAGGGTTCTTCTTGGGGCGGCGGGACTGTTCCATCCGCGCCTTCTTAAAATTACGCTTCATTGAAACTCCCTAATTACCAGCTGGACTTACGGACGCCCGGAAGCTCACCACGGTGAGCCATGCCGCGAACGCGGACACGGGACAGGCCGAACTTGCGGAGGTAGCCGCGGGGACGACCATCGTGGGCGTCGCGGTTACGCACGCGGACCGGGGAGGCGTCGCGGGGCTGACGGTTCAGCTCGTACTGCGCATCCAAACGGTCCTCGTCAGAGGTGTTCGGGTTCTTGATGATGGCCTTGAGCTCAGCGCGACGCTCCGCAAAGCGGGCGACGATTTCCTTGCGCTGCTCGTTCTTGGCGATCTTAGACTTCTTAGCCATAGATTATCGCTCCTCGCGGAATTCGACGTGCTTGCGGGCGATCGGATCATACTTCTTCAGCGTGATGCGATCGGGGTTATTGCGCTTGTTCTTCCGAGTCACATAGGTGTAGCCGGTGCCCTCGGTGGACTTCAGCTTGATGATCGGGCGGATGTCATTACGTGCCATAAGTTAGATCTTCTCCCCACGTGCGATGAGACGAGTAACAACGGCGTCGATACCATCGCGGTCGATGATCTTCAGGCCCTTGGTGGACACATTAAGAGTTACGGTACGACCCAAAGAAGGGGCGTAGAAACGACGACGCTGCACGTTGGGGCTCCAACGGCGGTTAGTGCGTCGGTGCGAGTGCGAGACGGACTTGCCGAAACTCGGCTTGCGTCCCGTTACCTGGCAAATAGCCGACATGGGTTTCCTTCTCCTAGCCGCCCACGTCTGACTCTTCTGGAGCCGCTGCTCGCACAAGGCCTTAAAAATAAAAAAGGCATCGGGGCGCGGCTCACAGCCACGTCGACGGGGCGTAAACGAATACTTCGACAACAGCAAGCGATAACAATACATGTTTTCGCGTGAAATCCCTAATCGCTTGCTCATTTGCTGTCGTATCGGCCACTGCTGGGATGTGTGGGGTGGATGTGGCGCCCAGATGCGGTGTCACAACCCAGGAGGCTCTATATATCTAGAGCCCTGTGCGTGGCTTATCGACGCCACCCTTATCGCCGCCGCACCCTTGGGGCGCCACCGGGGCGTGGAGCTAGTGCGAGGTTGGGGGAGTTTTGCAGGAACAATGCCGGTGTGTAGGATGTTTCGAGTGCCATCGTGCACGCCTATGCGCGCTGCGCGCACTGCATGGGTGGTGGCGATGAGCGAACCGCGCTCAGCAGCACATTGTCATCTTGTCGGTGGCCGTGGCTGCCGCGCAGAACTGCACACCTAAAGAAACCCAACTCAGGCACGACGTGCGCCACGGCTGGCCGCTTATATCTTTTTGAGGACTATGCCGGCGTGATGTGCGCGACCGACCTGAAGTTCAACCCTGAGGGAATCGAAGTTTATGAAGAAGGACATCCACCCTGACTACCACTGGGTAGTTTTCCAGGATGCTGGTACGGGCCACAAGTTCCTGACCCGCTCCACCGCCGGTAGCTCTCGCACCGTCGAGTGGGAGGACGGCAACGAGTACCCGCTTATCGTCGTTGACGTCACCAGCGAGTCTCATCCGTTCTGGACCGGCGCTCAGCGTGTCATGGACACCGCTGGTCGAGTCGAGAAGTTCCAACGTCGTTACGGCAACCGAGTTCGCCGCAACAAGAAGGCCTAAAGGAGGGAATACATCATGGCAGTACCAAAGCGTCGTATGTCGCGTGCCAACACTCGTTCCCGTCGCTCTCAGTGGAAGGCCAACAACGTGGCACTCCAGGAAGTCAAGATCGACGGCCAGACCTACCGCATTCCGAAGCGTCTGGTGAAGGCCGCCAAGCTCGGCCTGGTGGACCTCGAGCAGTTCTAAGCGCGAATAACACCTTGTACCTATCTCCGCTGCGGCGCCTAGTGCCCAGCTGAGACAATCACGAACCCATCGCCTCCCACGGCGGTGGGTTCGTGTGTATCCGCCACCCCGCCCACGGCACTACGCCGCGGAGTAGGGGCGGGGTGGCGCCGTCTGTGGGGCGGTGGCGAGGCAGGTCACAGCAAAGCTGTGGGTTCGCTGTCAGCGGCTAAAAAGCTTTCTGTAAAGAGTCTAAAATTGGCGTCATCGTAGGTATGTTTGGCGATACATAGGGCACAATAGAGTTCATGAAAATTCTGGTAGTTGATGACGAACAGGCGGTACGCGAGTCGCTGCGCCGCTCCCTGACGTTCAATGGCTATGAGGTAGTCATGGGCGAGGATGGCCAAGACGCTCTGGACCTCACCGAACAGGAGCAGCCTGATCTGCTGATCTTGGATGTGATGATGCCGCGCGTCGATGGTCTCGAGGTGTGTCGCACCTTGCGCAGCCGCGGCGATGATCGTCCCATTCTGGTGCTCACCGCACGCGATGGTGTCTCGGACCGAGTGGCCGGGCTGGATGCGGGTGCCGATGACTACCTGCCCAAGCCTTTTGCACTCGAGGAGCTGCTGGCCAGGGTGCGTTCCCTGCTGCGCCGCGCCGCCGCCGAGGCCATCGGGCCAGAAACCACCGCCGATTTGGTCTATTCCGACCTACGCCTGAACCCCGAAACCCGCGATGTGTTCCGCGGCCAGCGTCAGATCAGCCTCACTCGCACCGAGTTCGCGCTGCTCGAGCTGCTGCTCTCTAGGGCGACGCATGTGCTCAGCCGTTCCGCGATCTTCGAGGAAGTATGGGGCTATGATTTCCCCACCTCCGGCAACGCTCTCGAGGTGTATATCGGCTATCTGCGTCGCAAGACCGAGGCCGATGGCGAGCCGCGCCTGATTCACACGGTGAGGGGTGTCGGCTACGTGCTGCGTGAGACTGCACCGTGATTCTGCGGCAGTCCACATCAGTGCCCGAGGACGGTGATATCGCCGACTCGGGCACCGATGCTGAAATGGATAGGCGCCTCGGCGGGTGGAATCGCTCCCCGCTGCGGTGGCGTTTGTCTATGGTCGCGGCCTTTATGGTGGCCGTCGCCGTAGGAATCATGACCATCGCCGCCTACTGGACGGTATCGACCGCGATGACGAACTCGGTCGACCGTGAGCTCGAGAGTAAAGCGGGGACCCTGCTGTCGAAGAGTCTCGATCCGGTGTTTGTCTACAACCCCGAAGCCGAGATCCTGCGCTTTAAGAACTACAACCCCTCCATGCGTGTGGCGTATTTCCCGCCAGGCTCGCATTCGGGGGTGGGCGATCAGATTCAGCTTTTCGATGAAATCCGGGTGATTAATGGCGCCCAGCAGCTGAGCCGCCGCAACAATGGCGATGAGCGCGTGGTGGCGGTGCGCAATGACTATGGCGCCACGGTGATTCTGGCCCAAGACCTCGAAAACACCCACCGCATTATCACCAGTCTTGGGCTGATGCTGCTCACCATTGGTGGTGTGGGCGTGCTCATCGCCATTGCCACCGGCATGGTGATTGCTCGCACCGGCCTACGGCCTGTGGGCCGGCTGCAGCAGGCCGTGGACTATGTGGCCCGCACGGATGATCTCCGCCCGATCCCCGTGGTCGGCGATGACGAGCTGGCGCAGCTCACCCGCTCCTTCAATGACATGCTGGCGGCCCTGCAGGCTTCCCGCATCCGCCAGGCGGAGTTGGTGGCCGATGCCGGACACGAGCTGAAAACCCCCTTGACCTCGCTGCGCACCAATATCGAGCTGTTGATGATGGTCACCCGCAGCAATGGGGCGGCGATCAGCGAGGAGGACCGCAACGATCTGGAGCGCGATGTGGTGGCCCAGATCGAGGAGATGTCCACCCTCATTGGTGATCTCGTGGATTTGGCCCGCGAGGATGGCCCTCAGCAGGTAGTGGAGCTGGTCGACCTCGCCGAGGTCATGGAGGAGTCGCTGTCCCGCGTGGAGCGGCGCCGCCCAGATGTGGTCTTTGAGATGCAGACCACCGACTGGTTCCTCTATGGTGATCCTTTCGCGCTGGGGCGCGCCACCTTGAACCTGATGGATAATGCGGCCAAGTGGTCGCCCTCCGATGGGGTGGTGCGCATTGCCATGACCCCAGTGCGGGAGGACTTAGTGGAGCTCACCTTCGCGGACTCTGGGCCAGGCATTCCGGTGGAAGATCGCGAGAAGGTATTCCAGCGTTTCTATCGCTCGGTGCAGTCGCGTTCCATGCCCGGCTCTGGGTTGGGGCTGGCTATCGTCAAGCAGGTAATCGAACGCCATGCCGGCACGATCGTTGCCGAGGAGTCCGAGAGCGGCGGTGCGCTGATGCGCGTGCAGCTGCCGGGAGAGCCAAGCAATCCGGAAGCCGAGGAGGATGAGATGGAGCCGGCGGAGGGCGACGTCGATAAGCGCGAGAACCCCATAAAGGAATTTCCAAAGCAGGGCTCGCGCGAAGAAATCTTCGGCGCGCTGTGGGAACGCAACCGAGAAAATTAGGCGGCGGGCTTCCAAGGAAACTGACAGACAACTGTCAGTAAGCGCGATATTCTTCGCCAGTCATTCCCCACAATCAAGGTGAATAATAAGGATTTATGAACGAAGACAACACCATGCCCCGTCCCTCCGAGTCTCCCTCGTGGGGCCAGCAGAACGGATCAGGCCCCGCCGACTCGGCGCAGACTCACGGCGCCGAGTCGGGCTGGCAGTCTCCGAGTACTAATCCCTATGGCCGCTGGCAGGAACAACCTACCCAGCAATTCGGGCCCGCCGATGGGCCGGCGCCGCAGCAGGCGCAGCCTGGGCAGCCGGAGCAGTACGCAGCCGGCACCCCGTGGGCTGGGCCGCGCGCCGAGCAGCCGCAGAACCCGCAGCCGCACGCCCCGCAACCCGGTGCCCAACAGCCCGGCCCGAACGCGGCGCCGGAGGGTGGATATAGCGATCCCGCCGCGCCGCAGCAGAAACCGAAGCGCCAAGTCGGCTTTGTCACGGCGATGGCCATGATGCTTGTGGGCGCGGTCGCCGCCGGCAGCATCACCGGCCTGGTGGTGGCTAATTCCGGTACGGGCAGCTCGTCGCGCTCGGATCGGGTCAACGCGCTCGCCGAACAGCCCGTGGAGCGCACGGGCACTGCCGCGGAGGGCAGCGTGGAAGACGTCGCCAGCCGGGTGCTGCCGGCCGTGGTATCGATTACCACCGAAACCGCGGAAGGCTCGGGCTCGGTGATCTCCGAAGACGGGCTCATCCTGACCAATAACCACGTGGTGGCCGGCAGCGAGAATTCCCCGATCGTCGTGACGATGCACGATGGCCAGCACTATCAGGCCGACTTCATCGCCGGCGATTCCGATACCGACGTGGCCGTGATTAAGCTGCGCAACGCCCGCGATCTCACCGTTATGACCTTCGGTAACTCCGATGATCTCAAGGTAGGCCAGCAGGTGGTGGCCGTCGGCTCGCCCCTCGGGCTCGAGGCCACGGTAACCAGCGGTATTGTTTCCGCCCTGAACCGCCCGATCCGAGCCGCAGGCAATCGCGCCGGCGAGTCCTCGCTTATCGACGCCATCCAAACGGATGCGGCGATCAACCCCGGTAACTCCGGCGGCCCGCTCGTGGATATGCAGGGCAATCTCGTAGGTATGAACTCAGTGATTGCCACCACCTCCACCGGTGGCGGCAGAAGTGCAGGATCCATTGGCGTCGGCTTTGCTATTCCTTCTAACCAGACACGCCGCTTGGCCAACCAGTTGGTGGATACCGGCAAGGTGAAGCAGCCGATTATCGGTGCGCGGGTATCGCGGAGCCCCTCGCCCTATGGCGCCGTGGTGGCCGACGTGGAGCCGGGTAGCCCCGCTGAGGCCGCTGGGGTGAAGCCCGGAGATATTATTTCGCGGGTCGATGATCGCTCCATCGACAGCGCGGATGCGCTGATCACAGCGGTGCGCTCCCAAGAATTCGGGGCGACGATCAAGCTGGAAATTGTCGATGACAATGGCGAGAATTCGCGAATGGTCGAGGTTACGCTGCCGAGCGAGTAGATTGATATCCAGCACTCGTAGATTCCCCGATCAGAAAAGGTCGACATGGTTGACGAAAATTTCAACTCCGCAGCTGATCGAGCTGCGCAACGCCTCGCCGACATCGAGGAACCATCGGCAGAATTTCTGCAGGCCTCCGAACGGGAAGAAGTTGCGGGCCGGCACACCGTGCACCACGCCCTCGTGGTGTTGGTGACCGATCACGTCATTGCCAGCGGCAAAGACACCGACCGCCTCGTGACCGAGCTGCTCGAAGAGGGCAACTATGCGGTCGATGCGGTCGTGTCGGTGCGGTCGGATGAATCCGAGATCCGAACCGCAATTGAAACCGCTGTGGTCGGTGGCGCCGATCTGGTGATCACCATCGGCGGTACTGGGGTGGGGCCGCGCGATAAGGCCCCAGAAGCCACCGAGGCGGTGTTGGATCTAAAACTCAACGGGGTCACTCAGGCACTACGCTCCTCTGGGCTGGCCTGCGGAGCCGTGGATGCGTGCGTCTCCCGCGGCGTGGCTGGGGTGTCTGGCTCCACTGTTGTGGTCAATATCGCCCCCTCTCGGGCGGCGATTCGCGACGGCATGGCCACGCTCTTGCCGCTGGTGGATCACGTGATCGAGCAGCTGCAGAATTGGAGTTTGGAAGACTAGTGGCACAGCCCCCGTCGAGAAAATCGCGGCCGCGCCGCCGCACCCGTCGTCTCTCCGATGCGGAAAACATTGATCGTAGCGTGGACTCGATTGACTTCTATCGCCGCATCACTGGGGCCGAGAATAACCGCGGAGATCGTGACCGCACCGTCGATGTCGATAGCGACGGCGTGGTGGAAGAAGGAGCTCCCATAGACGCAGATGGGCGGCTCAGCGCCGAGTTCTGGACGCAGAACCGCCCGCCGCATCACGGGGAGTAGTCCCGAACCGCAGTACACACACAATCGCCGCCGCAGCCGGCACCATGAGGGTGCTAGGCTGTGGCGGCGTCGTGATAGAAGCAGTTGCGCAGAGGCGCAATACTCACGTGTGTTAGTGCTTCTCCTTTGGAGAAGAGCTCTGCGTTTCGACGCTACCGTCGAGAGCTGCGGTGGGGGACGAGGCTTGAGCTCTGAGCAAATCGCGGATCTCGCCGAGTAGCTCTGCTTCCACAGAACTGGGAGCTTCCTCATCCTCAGTTACTCCCTTACGGGCGGCTTGCAGAGCTCGGAATCTGTTCATAGGAGCAACGAACAGGAAGTAAACTACGGCTGCCATAATCAGGAAGTTCAGTGCTGCCGTGATGAGTTTGCCCACATTCACTACGGTACCGGGCTTATCGTCGTCGAGCTGGAAGGCAAAACCTTGGACATCGGTGGAACCGAATAACGCCAGCACCGGTTCGATGATGTTATCGGAGAAGGCAGTAACTAAGGCCGTGAAAGCGGAGCCGATCACGACCGCCACAGCAAGATCGATCACATTACCCCGCAGGATGAAGTCGCGGAAACCCTTGAACATAGAAAGCGTCCTTAAAAAATAAAGAGATGGAGTGGGCGAAAAGCACAGGTGTCAGGAAGCGTCACTGCATGCAGCAAAGGCAATAGACACAAGAACCCTTGGCGAGTGCCAGTTCCTACCGGCGTGCAGTACGTGGTGGGCGCTAGGGGACCGCCTTAAAGTCAAGGTTGTACTTTAGCCCAGTTTCCCATCCATACGTTAAGTGGCCGGTTTTCCGCTACGGGTGGATATGAAGGCTCCGTGTGTTCCGCCTCTGCTAGGGAATCCCTGTGTTCTTTCGGGCGCGGGCTCCGGTGACCACGACAGTGAGGGGGCCGTGGAGTGCCGCAGCCGCCACCGCGTGCGCCTCTGGTTGGGAAAGCACCACTAGGATGGTGCCCGGCTGTGCGTCCGTATCCACTGGGGGTTGGGTCAGCGCCACCCGAGCGTGCTCTGCGATGGTCACCGTCTCCTCGCGATTATCGGCCCACGTGAGAATACTGATGCTATCGCCGTGCTGGAGCAAGCCGGCCACGGCGGGATCGGCCACGGTGATCGGAACCATCGTGGCATCGGGGATAGTCGGTGAGCCCGTGGCGAGCTGTGCTGTGAGCTCGGGGCCGAGCACCCGCGCCGGGTGCAGGATCTCCCCCGTGCGGAGTGCTGAGGCCGCCACAAGGCCGCTGACATCCTCCACCGCGGCATAGGCGCCCTCCGGGCGCAGCCGATCGGGCACGGAGATCACTATGAGATCGGCAGAGGCGATCTCCTCACCGGCGGCCACATCGCGGCTGAGTACCACCGCGGCGGGGTCGCTGCTGCGCAGAGGCGCCAGCGCAGATACGGCAGCCACCACGAGGCAAAGACCGGCGATACACCAGCGCAGCAGGCGGGCGCGATGATAGCTCGGGGTGTGGAGGGCTTGAGTAAAAGAACGTAATCGAGAATCAAGAGAGGAGCTCATATCTCCAATAGACGCAGCAGCGCTAGCACTAGGTTCCCCATTCTCGCCGCAGGTGAGCTAGCAGCGCGCTATTCCACGCTGCGGATCGCCGAGGGCGTGATGATGATGTCCACGGGCGCGTCATGGTCCTCGGTAGGCAGCTGCGGCAGCAGATTATCGTCGAAAAGCAGCACAGCGGCGAGGGGGTGAAGCGCCGCGCGGGTGGCCAGCGCGCGATCGTAGTAGCCGCCCCCTTTGCCTAAACGACACCCCTGCGGGGTAGCCGCCAGAGCGGGCACGAGCATGACGTCGAGCTCGCTCAATATACTGCTCGGGTGGCGCGGGCCGGTGGGCTCCGGGATGGAATAGGGGCCGGTGCGGGTGTGCTCGAAACCACGAAACTCCGCCCAGCTCAGTTGTCCTTGCGGCTCGGAAATGGGCAGATAGAGCTGCTCGAGGCACGAGGCGAGAACTGGGACGAGCGCGTCGCCGCCTGGCTCGGTGGCCAGCGGCACATAGGCGGCAGCGCGTCGGGCACCAATGGACATCATGAGATTGGACACATGGGTGCACAGGGCTTCATTGGCTGCCTCGCGTGCGACAGTGCTCAGCGCGCGGCGTCGAGCGATCATCTCGCGGCGGATACGGGATTTCTCTGGGGCATGCTCGGTGGGGGAGGACTCTGCGCTCATAGCCCCAGCATAGGCACGCGGAGAGTCAAAGCATGGAAGTGAGGACAGAGGTAGGTAGTCTTAAAAGTTATGACCGTGCCAATCGAGAATCACGAACACTCTGTTAAGACTGTGGTTGTGCCGGCTGCGGGTTTAGGCACCCGCTTCCTGCCCGCAACCAAACGCGTCCCTAAGGAACTCCTGCCGGTAGTGGACACCCCCGGTATCGAGTTAATCGCTGAAGAGGCCTCCCAGCTGGGCGCTTCTCGATTGGCTATTATCACCGCGCCACAAAAATCCGATGTGCTCGCCCATTTCGAGCCCTATCCCGAATTGGTGAGCACGCTGCGCGAACGCGGCAAAATGGATCAACTGCGCAAGGTGGAGCGTGCGGAAACCCTGATCGACGCCGTGCCTGTGGAACAGGATCAACCCCTGGGATTGGGGCATGCAGTGGGCTTGGCGGAGTCCGTCCTCGATGATGACGAAGACGTGGTGGCCGTAATGCTGCCCGACGACATCGTGATGCCCATGGGCGTGATGGCGGACATGGCGAAGGTCCGCGCGGACAAGGGCGGTTCGGTTCTGTGCGCGTTCGAGGTGCCGCACGATGAAGTGTCGAACTATGGTGTCTTCGACGTCGAGGAGTGCGGCGAAGGCAGTGTGCGCAAGGTAGTGGGCATGGTGGAAAAGCCCGATGCTGATGAAGCACCGTCGAACTTCGTGGCCACGGGCCGCTATTTGCTGGATCGTTCGATTTTTGATGCGTTGCGCCGCATTCCCCCAGGAAAGGGCGGGGAGTTGCAGCTCACCGATGCCATCGAGCTGCTTATTGAGCAAGGCCACCCCGTGCACATCGTGATTCACGAAGGCAAGCGCCATGATCTGGGTAACCCAGGCGGATTTATCCGAGCCTGCGTGGATTTTGGTCTCGACCACCCCGAGTACGGTCCTGGTCTCAAGCGCGCCATTAAAGAGATGCTTGCGGAGCGGGAATCTAAGAAACGACGCGGCTAGAATAATTCTTTACACAGCACGGGGCCGATAAGCCCTGCCGCGCTGGCCGTACACGCGATACCGAAGGAGTTAGTGAGCTTGTGAGATCGGTTGAGAAACAGCTCGAGCTAATAACCACGCTTGCGGCCACCCCGGAACCGGTGCGGATCGCTATCGCGGAAGCCCTCGGCATGATGTGCGCCGAAGAAATCAAGGCCACCAAGCCGCTTCCGGGCTTCCCGCAGGCCGCTATTGATGGCTATGCGGTGCGGGCCGTGGACGTTGGCGGCGAGCGCGGGCTATCCCGACGCCCCTCACGCGGCGGCGAGGACGTGCCGGAGCTCGCGCCTGAGCCCGTGGCGGAAACATCCATGCCCGTGGTTGGCGAGGTTCCCGCCGGCTCCCAGCGTCCGCTGCGCCTCCAGCCCAAACAAGCAGTGCGCGTGCACACGGGCGCACCCCTGCCTACGCTTGCCGACGCCGTGCTCCCGTTGGAGTGGTCCGATCGTGGATCGAAGCGCGTGGTGGCCACCCGCCCGGTGCGCTCGGGCGAATTTGTGCGCGGCGTGGGCCAAGACATCCAGCCCGGAGACGTGGCCGTCGCCCCCGGGGTGACTCTCGCCCCCGCTCAGATCGGTTTGTTGGCGGCGGTGGGACGCTCCAAGGTGCTGGTCTACCCGCGGCCGCGGGTATCGGTGATCTCCGTTGGCGCGGAGCTCGTTGATATCGACCGTGAACCGGGGCTAGGACAGGTCTATGACATCAACTCCTATGCCCTCGCCGCCGCAGTAAAGGAAGCGGGAGCCGAGGTGCATCGCGTGGGTATCGCCGCGGGTGAACCACGCCGCTTACGGGAGATTATTGAAGGCCAAACGCTGCGCTCGGAGTTGATTGTGATCTCTGGCGCTGTCGGCGGAGCCAGTTCTCGCACTATCCAGGATGTACTGCGAGAGCTCGGCGATATCGACACCACTCGAGTGGCCATGCACCCAGGTTCCGTGCAGGGTTTTGGTGTTCTCGGCGAGGAGCGCACGCCGGTATTTTTAACTCCCTCGAACCCAGTGAGCTCGCTGGTGATTTTCGAGACCTTCATCCGCCCGTGGATTCGCCGCAGCCTCGGGAAAACCAGTACGCAGCGTCGTTTTGTGCGGGCGCGAGCCCTCAACCACGTGGATTCCCGTCCAGGCCGTCGCGGCTTCGTGCGGGCGCGGCTGATGCGCGATGCTCAGACTCAGGACTATCTCGTGGAAGGCCTCGCCGGCGCTGGGGGTGCCCCAGCGCACCTGCTGGCAGGGTTGAGTGAAGCGAACGCCATTATTCGTATTCCGGAAGACGTCACCGAGATCCGCCCCGGAGATATTGTGGACGTGATCTTCCTCGCCCAAGGCCGCTAGGACATAAGCATCATTACTCCACGGCAGCTCAGTTTTCGATCTCAAAGAGCACACGATCTCTATGTTCGGTTTGTTCACGCGCGTTCGACATAGCGTGCGGGCGCACGTGGCGCCCAGTGGCTGTGAGCCGCGGGCGACAATCGCCGTTCGCCTACCTGGAGGCGAGCAGGTGCGTCTTCGTCCCGTGGCCTACAGCGATGGTCCACACTGGCGTGCTTTGCGCATCAAAGACCGCGAGTTTCTTGAGCCGGTTGAGCCAACGGTCGAGGGCACATGGGAGCAGGCGCACTCCGCTCGCGCGTGGAAGGACACCTTCCGCATATTGGAAGAGGCCGGCATGAACGGTGAAATCGTGCCCATGGTGATCGAACTCGATGGACGCTTCGTGGGGCAGATGACTCTCGGCAATATTCAACGGGGCGCCCTGAGCGAGTGCTGGATTGGCTATTGGGTGGATAGCGACTACACCGGACGAGGAATCGCCACCGTGGCCTGTGCACTCGGAGTGGACTACGCCTTCGGCCACCTGCAGTTGAATAGGGTGACCGCCACCTACCTTCCCCACAATCCCGCCTCTGCTGCCGTGCTCGAGCATTGTGGTTTTAGCGAGGAAGGATATCTGCGCGAGGCATTGCATATCAACGGTCGTTGGCAGGACCATTGGCTCGTGGCAATCCTGCGCAAGGACTATGCGGTGCCGGCGATAGAGCGTCTACGGCGCCTCCGCCGGGTGCTCTAAACAGTGTAGGTACGGAATAAATAATGGGCTGACTCGGCGTGGCTGTCTCAGCCGCAATAGCATTCACAACTAGTGTTAAGTATCGACAAGAGTGGGATCCCCTCTCCGCTCGCCGGTGATGTCCGTGTGCGCTTTGTGTGCACTCGCATCGTTGTGTGGTGCACCGATGATTTCCACGCTTATTCTCAGCTAGGAAGGTCCTCAAACAGTGTCAGGTACAGTCGCGATCGCCGTCATGGTGGTGGTGTGGCTTTTCGTTCTTGCACCTCTTGCACTCCGAGGTCAAAAGCCGATCCGTCGCACCAATAAGGCCTTCGATGAAACCCGCGTGGTCTACGAGGGTGGCTCCGGCGAGCTGCCTCGCGCCACCAGACCCCGCTGGTCGCGTCGTGATATCCGTCCCGAAACTCCGCAGCCCGCTGTGGAGGCAGAGGAAATCGATCCCGACGACATCCTAATTGATGACTCTCCCCGTCGCACCACCGTGACCGCAGAGCCCGTGGTGGATGAAGTCGATGGCGACGTGGTTCGAGAGCTGGAGCCAGCACGGAACACCCAGGCGGATGCAGCGGTGGATGAGGACACCTCCGGCGGGGACACTTCCGATGCGGAGCTGACTGCCAACGACGAGGACGAGCAGGCACTAAGCGTCGACACCGTAGCAGCAAAGGCCCCTGCCGCCGAGGAGTCCGCTGTGGAGGCTGAGACGGATGAGGTCGAGGAGGACACTCCTGTGGCCGAAGACGCCTATGAGTTCGACAGCTCCTATACCGGCCCCTCCGATCTGCTACACCCAGCAGCTCACTATGAGGACGCAGACGAGGTGTCGGAGGCCGAAGCGCCTGCCGATGACACCGTTGAGCACGAGGTAGAAGCCACTGATGAGGATCGTGAGTTTGCTGCTTCTCGACGCGGCCGCGGCTGGTACGACCCCGAAGCCGACGCCAATCTCGCCCACGCCCGCTACCAGCGCCGCCAGCGCACCACGATCGGCCTAGGCGTGGCAGTCCTTTTGGGCGTTGTGCTCGGCGTCGTTGCTGGGGGCTGGGCCTGGCTGTGGAGCGTCGCTGCAGTGCTCTTGACTGTGCTCTACCTTTCTGCCCTGCGTAAACAAGTACGTGCCGAACAACAACTCCGCCAGCACCGACTGCGCCATCTGCGCCGCGCCCGCCTTGGCGTTCGCACGGACCGGGACGAAGAGATGGGTGTGCCCGAGCGCCTGCGCCATCCCGGCGCTGTTGTCCTCGACATGGACGATGAGAGCCCTGACTTCGAATACCTCGACACCAGGGATGTCAGCGCCGATTTCTACGACGATTACTACGATGAGTACGAAACGGCCTACAATGGCGGTCAGCCGCGTCGCGTAAGTTAGAGTATGTTTGCTCTCACCCTGCTGTGACGCAGTCTGGGGCCATAGCTCAGTTGGTAGAGCGTCGCGTTCGCAATGCGAAGGTCGGGAGTTCGATTCTCCTTGGCTCCACAGAGTACATTTCCCCTAGTGGTTATCCACTAGGGGTTTTGTTGTGTTCACGCTGATTGAGGGCGTTTTTCGTGGCATACAGGGGAAGGTCATATATGGGCGTGAGAGAAAGAGCAGAAGGCAGTGCGTTCCACGATCCACACCTAAGCAGAACCATATTCCTCCGAAGCAGCACACCACTGATCTGAATCCTCGTCATTTTTGGATCTCTAGAATTGACGATTGTGAGCCAACGGCCGGTCTGCTCGATATCGTGGGAGGTGACCTAGAGCAATGGCAATAGATCTACGACAGGCAACGAGGATTGCCCAAGGCTTAATCCCTCGTGGACATGAGCTCAAAGATCGAGTGCTGCATGGTGAGGGCCGCTTCGTATTCTTCGATGCCAATGTCGACAATGGCGAGGAGACTGACAGCATGCCGCTATCTATTGGTGATTTTCCCGTAGTCATTGTATGGGAGACTGATGGGTCAACTATGAGCGGGAGTGCGGCACCAACGTGCATTCCGCGAAGTTACGCGGAGCTGAACCTTAGTGGCCGTGTGGAACGGACTGAAGAGGACGTCGCTAGTGAACTCGCTGCGGAGCGCGAAGCAGAGGATCGTGCGTGGGCTGAGTATCAGAGCTCACGAGAGCACGGCGCTCATTAATACCGATCTCGCACGTATAGCGAAGAAGGAGCCACAGGGGGTGAGAGTCCCCACCGCCCCACGTGCATGCTGGGGCCACGTGGTACTCATTGAGCGAGCACCTCGGCACTGCTAGAGAGCTAGGTTGATATTTGAGGTTTCTGCTGGTGAGCTGACCACGTGGCGGCGACCGCCGGCATGTGCAGGCTTGAGCGCAGGGGCAGAGTGATTCGTGGGGAAGGTAGCGCTGATGGATTTTCCGAAGTTTGATGATCAGAAAAGCGTGTACGACTACGTAATGTCGGCGGGCCCTCAGCTATCTCCAGAGGATATGGCTCGGGTTCAAGAAGAGGCCGATGACGGTGATTACACCTTCGCCGTGCAACTCTACATGCTTATGGCAAAAGATTACGGCATGGACGACTATATCCCCTATACCGTGCGGGAAAACCTTCAGCTTTTCAGAGGAGACTACGGTTTTCCCACGCTTGCTCAGTTGTTGTCTGTTGATCCGGACACCATGACGGTGTGCTAGTCCATCGCTCTTGTACGCCACCTCCTTTTTGGGCGTGGTGGCGTTGGCTTCCTATGTGGGTGAAGCTGGGCTTGATTCCACCTGCGGCTAAGAGTCCCGCAGTGCTTGGTTGTGGATCGATCGCCGGTAGGGTGGAGGCACACTGATCGCTGCCTCCCCGGGGCTAGGAATTACAGTTCTGCCGGCCACGCGACCGAGAACATCCGGGAAGATGTCGGTTATTGAGCATGCGCATCCAGTTCAGCTATCCGTTCACAGTGGCGCCAACAACGACGATTGTGCACCGCGTTGATACAGAGATATCTGGCGAGTGGCCGCACAAGGCGCTGGAATGACACCCGAGAAGGCGTCAGCTGGGGGAGCCCACGGTTATGCATACTGAATGGGGGCTCTTAGGGTACGCTTATTTGGCTCATGGGCCGTGTGTTTGTCCCCGCATGAGGCGGAGAAGGTCACCCGGTGTGTGAGTGTGAGCGGGCTTTCGCCACGTGAGCGGGGTGCGGGTTGAGAAAAGTTTAATGGCACGGGTGTACTTGATGGGGTAGGCAGAGCTGGTTGCGATGCGGGTGCGTCTAAGATCACAGAAAATTTATTTTCAGCCTTCTATCAGGTGCTTTAGTTCCGATCCTGCCGGGTGTTCATCCTTTGTTCATCTTTGGTTCTTGAGGCCGTTATGTCGGTTGTTTCTACTCTGTGCAGATCCTCGTCCATGCTCAACACGGAGATATGTGAACTACATGCAGACCAAGAGTCGTGAACATACCGCTACGGAAGCTTCCGAAGCGGTGCAGAGCGATGCCGCTATCCCGCGCAGTCCTCTCTCCTTCATTCCGCTGAAGGGGGCCGCAGCCAATGCCCGCGACTGGATTGGCGTGGTCCTCGGTATTTACGTGCTGATCACGGCCGTGAAGGTCATCGGTTCCGGTTTTAAAATTGCCACCGGTGATCAGGCGGAGGCCCTGTTCTCCTTCGCCTCTAACCCGCTTGTGGCCCTGATGATTGGTCTTTTGGCCACTGCCTTGACTCAATCTTCGTCCACCACCACCTCCATCGTGGTTGGTCTTGTGGCCGGCGGATTGCCCATGGCAGTGGCTATTCCCATGCTGATGGGTGCCAATCTCGGAACCACCATGACCAATACCTTGGTCAGCTTGGGTATGGCGCGAGATAAGGATGCTTTCCGACGCGCCTTCGCCGCAGCCACCGTGCATGATTTCTTCAACCTGATGGCCGTGCTTATTCTGCTTCCGCTTGAGCTGATGTTCGGCATATTGGAGAAGAGCTCCAATTGGATGGCTGCCCACACTGATGGTTCGGATGGCGGTATCGTTGCCGCAGTCTTCAGTGGTATCGGTTCCTTCGTCAAGACCATCACGACCCCGCTCGCGGACCTGTTCAAGAGTGGTGTTGGTGCTCTCGGCTTGAACGATGTGTGGACCGGCGGTCTGCTCATTGTGCTCGGTGTTGTGTTGATCCTCGCCGTGATTAACAACATCGGTAAGCTGCTCAAGGTACTCATGGTGGGTAAGGCCAAGGATGTGCTGCACAACGCCATCGGACGTGGCCCCATCACCGGTATTTTCTCCGGCGCGCTCATGACGATCATGGTGCAGTCCTCCTCCACCACCACCTCTCTGGCAGTGCCGCTGGCTGGCTCCGGCACCTTCACGCTGCGACAGATTTACCCCTTTACTATCGGCGCCAATATCGGAACCACCATCACCGCGCTGATTGCCGCCTTCGGCTTCACTGGCGCGGAGGGCACCCTGGCTATGCAGGCCGCCTTCGTGCACTTGCTGTTCAATGTGTTCGCCACCCTGATTATCTTCGGCCTTCCCTTCCTGCGCGGGCTTCCTCCGCGCGGAGCGGAAACGCTGGCACGGGTCTCCGCAGAACGCAAGATTTGGGCCGTGCTGTGGACCGTGGGCGTGTTCATTGTGGTCCCCCTCTTGCTGATCTTGGCCACTAATCTCTTCTAGGGAGCTGATTCATGTCCGAACATAGCGCGCCTGATCTTGAGTCAAGGCTCAAAGCCAAGCTCGTCGAAGCGGAAAAATATGCAGCAAGTATCCGCGAGGACATCGCTGCTCTTGTGAAGAAATCTGATGATCCTGACGATGTTGCTGAACGGAAGATGCAACATGAAGCAGTCAATCATCTCGATGAGTACGCGCAGCAGACGCACGTGCACTGGCGCACCGTGCTGCAGTTTCTGGAAGAAGCCATTGCAGAGTTGCGCGCTGGCCACGAGGGCCAAGACGCGGAGCTAGCGTCAGATGACCACGAGGCGGCGTCGACAAGCGTCGAGAGCGGCGCTGTGAGCAGCACAGCGGAGAAGGCACCATCGGTGCAGTCTGTGCCTCGCACCGATACTGATAACGTTGCCCCCGACGATACGCACGAGCCCTGATACCTGAGGGAAACCCCAAGCGATGGACGAGCGCTTGGGGTTTGGCCGTTCAGGGGCCGGTGTAGGCGCGAGGACACGAACACCTATAGCGGAGACGAATAACACGATCGAGTGTGTGGTCCTTAGTATCTCGGCATGAGGACTGCTCATCAGGCACCGAGGGAGTATCCTTGGTTGCACCCCACTTTTCCCAGTGAATAAAAACATCAAAGCAGGAACGAAACTGTGTAATAAGGGTTCGCGCTGGCACCACGCGCCGCGCAGGCCTTCATTGCAGTGAGAGGTCACCTGCTCGGTGGCTGTGAGGAAGACGGATCCATGAGTGAACGAAGTGATACCGAACTGGAAGCTCGACTGGAAGTCAAACTTGCCGAGGCTGAGGAATATGTAAGCCGTTTACGCAAGGAATTGGCGGAATTGCGCTCACGCAAGGCCCAAGCTCAGGCAGAGCGCGCCATAGTTGAGGCCGCCGAAGAAGAACTACGCGAGGCCGATCAGCATGCTGCTACTGATGAGCTCGACAAGTACATGCAGCGCACCGCCGTACAGTGGCGTTCCGTGCTGGAATTCCTAGAAGACTCGATCGCGGAACTGCGACGTGATCGCGAGCGATCCAGCGAATCCAGCGAGGAGCCGCGGGTGTCCGCCGAAGACGCTTTGCTCAACACGTTGCCGCCAAAGCCGTCCAATGGGGAGACTGACTAGTCTGACTCGTGGCTGCTAGGTGAGGGTGGGGACAGCTCGCCACACCCCGGCCGTGCATCTTTGGCATGCTGGAGGCATGGACTCGTACGGAGACGATGTATTCATCAAAAGACCTAACGAGCACGGGGCGGCCCTCGCTGAAGCCGCTGGGCTGAGGTGGCTCAAAGAAGGCGCGCCCGCCGCGATCGTGGAGGTGCTCGATGCCTCAGAAACAGCCATCGTGACTGCCCGAGTCACCGAGGTGCGCCCCACCGCAGAGGCGGCGTATGAGGCGGGCCGGCAGATCGCGTTCATGCACCGCGCTGGAGCAGCAGCGCATGGTGCACCACCCGCCCCAGGTGGCGAGGCGTTTCGGGGACAGAATTTCATCGGCACGAAACCCCAAGACTGCACGCCCTGTGAGCGGTGGGGCAGCTTCTACACTCAGCAGCGCGTACTGCCCTTTGCCGAGACCGCGCGGCAGCAGGGAACTCTCTCTGAGCAGGACTATCGCGACGTGCTCGTCGCCTGCCAGCGCATTGAGGCGAGTGACTATAATCCGCCGGTGGCTCGGATCCATGGTGATCTCTGGGCTGGTAATCTGCTTTTCTCTGCAGAGGGTCCCATCCTTATCGATCCCGCCGCACATGGTGGCGCCGCACTGACTGATATAGCCATGTTGGCGCTATTCGGTGCCCCCTTCTTCGATCAGATTGTGCAGGGCTACCAGAGCATCTCCGCGCTCGAGGAGAACTGGCGGGAGCTCATCCCGCTGCACCAGATGCACCCGCTCGCCGTCCACGCAGCCACCCACGGCCCGTCCTATGGCCGCGAGCTGGGCGAGGCGGCACGCTCAGTGATGTCGCTATGGAACTAAAGTGGATGCGCCCTATGTCCTCGCCGCGAGGGCACTGCGGCGCGCTGTGATCGCGCGGCTTTATTGAGACGGTCGTGGCCGCGCTGGGGTGTTAGTCTTAGAAACCATGGATAGACCAGCAATGAGGGACGCAGCGCTGTTTCTCCTGCGCGCCGTGCTCGGCTTCCTCTTCATCGCCCATGGCTGGCAGAAGGTCGCGATCGACGGCATGGATGAGACCATCGGCGCCTTCAGCGCGATGCACGTGCCGCAGCCCAAGCTCTCCGCCTATATCACCATGATGGCGGAGCTCGCCTGCGGTGGTTTATTGGTGGTGGGTTTTCTCACCACCATCGCCGCGGCCGTATTAGCTCTGGTCATGGCTGGTGCCCTGTATTTCGTGCACCTCGACTCGGGGGTATTTGTCGGCACGGGCGGGTTTGAATACGTGTTGCTGCTCATCACCGCCCTCATCATGGTGATCGTCTTTGGCTCGGGCCGGGCCAGTATTGACGGAGTGCTCACCAGATGATGGACTGCGCACAAGTCCAAGCGGCGCTATCTGCCCGTCTGGACGGCGAACCCACCGGCATCAATGATGACGCGCTCGATGCGCACCTGTCCCAGTGCAGCGACTGCCGGGCCTTTCTCAACGAGGCCGCGGCATTGAAGCGCAGCCTGAATTTTTGTGTTGCCGACGACTCCGATGGGGCGGGGGTAACCCCTCCCGATCTCTCTGAGATGATTCTCGCTGGGGTGGAGCCGCAGCGGCGTCGCCAAGCATCACGTCGCGCAATCGGGGTGGGCATGAGCCGCGTGCTGTTGGCGATCTGTGCGCTGGCGTTTTTGTTCTGGGGCATCCAACTCTTCGCCGCCGCCGCTTCCGTGCAACAGACATGGGAGGCAAGCGAGCTCGATCCTTATCTCGCGCGGATGCTTGTCGAAGGCGCCACCGTGCGGTTTGCTCTAGCCTTTGGCCTCGTATTCGCGGTGTGGCGCTCCCGCATCGCGATGGGGCTCTTACCCGTCTACGGGGCGCTATTTACCTTCAGCCTCGGCTTTGGCGCCCGCGATATGGTGTTGGGGGCGATCGATCGTGACAGCGTGTACTGGCTGCTACTGGTGGGGCTCAGTGCTGTGGTGCTGCTGTGCTACTGGCTGGCTGATCGAGGACTGGTGGCGCTGGAATTGGCGTGGCGGCAACTATCCGCCATGCCCATGCAGAGCACCGATCTCCGCTAACGCCAGCTGCGCAGCCACATGATGGTGAAGTAGTAGTCATCGCTGATCAACATCCCGTAGAAGATGGGGGAGTAGATGGCGAAGAACACGACTGTCGCAACGAGATAGCTCACCGCAAGCACGCTGCCCACATGCCAGGTGTGCAGCCGCAATCGCGCCATCGGATGCGAGCTGGCCAGGGGGTGCCGTCGCAGCGTGGTGCCTGCGCCCCACATCTGATTCAGGATCAACGCTAAGCCGATGATGATGAACGGGATGAGCGGCACGGCGTAGAAGAAATACATTTGGCGATCATAGGAGAAGAGCCATGGAACATAGCCGGCGCTGAAGCCGAGCAGCACCATGAGATAGGTGCCGCGGCCACGCAGGAAGAACTGCACGATCGCCCACACGAGAACGGGGACGGTCAGCCACCAAATAATCGGCGTGCCATAAAGAAAGATCATGCGCCGGCAGGTGGAATCGCCGCACGCGATATCGGTGTCGGAATAAAAGAGCACCGGCCGCAGGGCGGCCAACCAGCTCAAGGGCTTGGACTCCCAAGGGTGCTCGTGGCCATTGGAGTTGGTGAGCGAGGAATGGAAGCTCAGCATCTTGTCGTGGTAGTACACCCAGCTCGCCAAGGTATCGGGAAGCGAGGCATACCACGCACCCTCCTCAATCTTCCCCTCCTCGGCGGCATGCCGGAAAGAGGAGGTCTCTGCGGCGAACCAGCCGCGCCAGCTGAAGATATAGCAGGCCACGGGGAGGATGACGAGGTAGACAAAGGCCTTCGGGGCATCGCGAAATAGTGTTCGGGTCACGGCCTTCTTATCGCCGGCCCCGGCACGAACCCACGCATCCCACCACACGGTGATGACGCCGAAGAAGGCCATGTAGTACAGCCCCGACCACTTCACGGATAGCGCTAAGCCAAAGAACAGCCCGCAGGCGAGCAGCCACGGGCGCAGCCCAAAGCGCAGCGGTGCCGAGCCGGGCTGAAGGGTCCGTGTGGTCACTTCTTCGCGATCGCGGATAAAGGCGTAGCAGGCGCAGAGAACAAAGAACACCAGATAGATGTCCAGCATGCCGAAGCGGGAAATAACTAAGAGGACGCCGTCACACAGCGCAATGATTCCGGCGAAGAGGGCCACGCGAGACGAGCGGGAGATACGGCGGGCGAGCAGCATAATGACGAGCACCAAGGCGCTGCCACAGAGGGCAGCCATCACGCGCCAGCCCAAGGGGGAGTAGCCAAAGATCGCTTCGCTCAGCGCAGTGAGGCGCTTGCCCAAGGGCGGGTGCACTACGAGCCCATAGCCCGGGTTGGATTCGATCCCGCCGCCCGCGAGCAGGCCGAGCTGGCCGTGAATGCTGCGCAGTTGGTCATATGCCTGGGGCACATAGTGCTTCTCATCGAACACGGGGGTGCCGCTGGCGGTGTGGGCGCTCAGGGCGATGAAGCGAGTGAAAAAAGACAACGCCGCGATGATGACAAAGATGAGGGTGTCACAGCGGCGCCACACCAGCTCAGAGCTCAGCGAGCCGCCGCGCCAGGCGCGCCCACGCACCGCTGTCGAGCCCACATGGGGCTCACGATTGATGAGCGGGGCCGCAGCACGAGGCCGGTCTGGGGAATCGGAGGGCGGCTCTACAGCGCCATGCGCACTCGCCGAAGCTGAACTCATGGCTACTTAGTCTAAATGTTGAGCCGGACACCGCTAAAGGGCGCTAAAGGGATTGCCGCCAACTCCTCTCGCTCGGTGCCGCCGCGCCCGGCAGAGTACGCCTTCCTCGGCGCTCGCCGGGATGTGAGAAGCTAGAGCTCATGAGCATCTCCTCCGCGCGTCACCCTGCACCACCGACCTATGCTGACTCGCTGCCCCGCGGGGTGATTATTGCGGCTACGCCTCTGGGCAATATCTACGATGCATCGCCGCGCTTGGTCGCCGCCTTGGCGCAGGCAGATATTATCGCCGCCGAGGACACGCGCCGCACCCGCTCCCTCGCGGCGGCGCTGGGGGTAGAGATCAAGGGAAAGGTGATCTCTAATTTCGATCACAATGAAAGCGCACGGGTGGAGGACTTGATTGCCGCCGCTGCGGCCCACTCGGTGCTGGTGGTCACCGACGCCGGCATGCCCGCGGTATCCGACCCCGGCTTTCCCCTCGTGCAAGCCGCTCACGATGCGGGCATAGCGGTGACCTGTCTGCCCGGCCCCTCGGCCGTACCCACCGCCTTGGCTCTGTCGGGTCTGCCGGTGGGCAAGTTTTGTTTCGATGGTTTCGCCCCGCGCAAGGCGGGCGCGCGCCGCACCTGGCTTGCTAGTTTGCGCACAGAAGAGCGGGCGGTGTGCTTCTTTGAATCCCCGCATCGCATCGCCGCGACTCTTCAGGAGGCCGCGGAGATTCTCGGCCCCGAGCGGCAGGCGGCGGTGTGTCGGGAGCTGACGAAAACCTATGAACAGGTCAAACGCGGCGGTTTGGCGGAGCTTGCCGACTGGGCGAGTAATGGTGTCAAGGGCGAGATTTCGGTGGTGATCGCCGGCGCGACCGGGGCGGCGGCGACCCCATTGGAGGAGCTGGTAGCCCAGGCAGTGCAGCGCGTTGCCGCGGGAGAGCGGGTGAAAAACGTGACCAAGGAGCTGGCTCAGCGCCATAAGGTGTCCAAAAACGAGCTCTATGATGCCGTGATCGCCGAGCGCGATGCGAGGAAGACTGGGCCCAGCGCCGCGGCTGAAGGCTCTGCTGCGGATGCTAATAATGGGAGTGAGCCAACAACTGAGCGTGGATCAGCCTCAGTCTGAGCGAATTGTTATCGTCTTGTGACATTTCGCTTATCGACGCTGCCCTTCAGGCATGCTCAAACTCACCCCTGAACAGGGGAAAAGCTGCTATCTGTGGAGCTTCTAAGCCAATGCTGAGCTAGCTCTGAGGAGAGGGGAGAAACCCTATGCTGCGACTTTCTGCCCAGCGAAGCGCTCTCTCCTTTTGGCAATGAGGTGAGTTTTCACCAAGCTAGAAGTATGAGCACTTCTGACCAGAATGACGCGGCAGGCACTCCTGCCGCAGACGAGACCGGAGGAACCGGTGCGGATGCCCACGTGGTAAACGCGACGGCTAATGCGGCCCCGAATTCCGCAGGGGCTGAACGCACCTCGGGAAGTACTGAGGACTCCAGCGGCACGACCGCCGCGGGCGAGTTCGCCTCACTTCTCGATTCCGAGGACGAATTCAACTACAAGGAAGCAGCCGCCGAATTTAATGATTACGGCGCCTACGAAGACAAGAATGCCCCTCTGAGCTGGGGAATCATCATCCCCTCGATGGCTGTGGTGATCGCTATCGTGGTGTGGGGTCTGACCCTGCCCGATAGCTTCGCAGCCTTCGCTAATGATGCCTTCGCGCAGGTGATTGACAAGCTCGGTTGGGCCTTCGTGCTCTTCGGTACCGTGTTTGTCGCGTTCATCCTGTACGTGGCTCTGAGCAAGTTCGGACATATCAACCTCGGCGCCGATGATGATGCGCCGGAGTTTTCTACGCCTAGCTGGATCGCCATGATGTTCGCGGCCGGTATGGGTATCGGCCTGATGTTCTTCGGTACTTCCGAGCCGCTGACCTTCTTCCGTAATGGTGTGCCTGGGCACCCAGACCACCAAGCCTCGTCGGCGTTTGCGTCCACCCTGTTCCACTGGACCCTGCACCCGTGGGCGATTTACGCGATCGTGGGCTTGGCTATCGCCTATTCCACCTTCCGCCTTGGCCGTAAGCAGCTGCTGTCTTCGGCCTTTATCCCATTGATCGGTGAGCGCGGTGCCAACGGCACAATCGGCAAGATGATCGACATCCTCGCGGTGATTGCGACCGTCTTCGGTACCGCCGCGTCTCTGGGTATTGGCGCGCTGCAGATCAAATCCGGCTTGGACGCTTCTGGTGTGATCGAGGATCCGCAGAACTCCACCGTGGTTGTGATCGTGCTGATCCTGACCGTCTGCTTCATCATTTCCGCAATGTCGGGTGTGGGCAAGGGCATTCAGTACATTTCTAACGCCAACATGGTGCTGGCTGCGCTTCTCGCTATTTTCGTGTTCGTCTTGGGGCCAACAGTTAACGTGCTCAACATGTTGCCCACCTCGGTGTCCTCGTACTTCTCCCAGTTCTTTGAGATGGCCGCCCGCACTGCTAACAACGGCAACCCCGAGGCCGCGGCATGGGTCTCCGGCTGGACCATCTTCTACTGGGCATGGTGGATCTCGTGGAGCCCCTTCGTGGGCATGTTCTTGGCCCGCATTTCTCGCGGCCGTACCGTGCGTGAGTTCATTCTCGGCGTGCTGCTGGTGCCCACCGCAGTGTCCGCTGTGTGGTTCTCGATCTTCGGTGGCACCGCCATCACCTTCGAGCAGCGCGGTGAATCCATCTGGGGTGACGGCGACAGCCAGCGTCAGCTCTTCGACTTGCTGCATCAGCTGCCGGGCGGCTTCATTGCCGGCTTCGTAGCGATGGTGCTGCTGTCTACCTTCTTCATCACCTCGGCGGACTCCGCCTCCACCGTGATGGGCTCGCTGAGCCAGAACGGCGCGATCGAGGCCAACCGCTTCGTCTCTGCCGCCTGGGGTATTCTTACCGCCGGCATTGGCCTGACCCTGCTGCTCATCGGCGATGGCCAGGACTCCCTGCAGAACCTGCAGAACGTCACCATTGTGGCTGCCTCGCCCTTCCTCGTGGTGATCATCCTGCTCATGGTTGCCCTGCATAAGGACCTGAGCAATGACAAGCTCTATCTGGATCACAAGGAGCAGCAGCGCTGGGCTATGAAGCTGGCCCGCGAGCGCCGCGTGTACAACGAGTGGAAGCAGGCGCAACAGCGCCGTTCCGAAGTGCGTCGCAAAGCGCGCAAGATGATCTAATCTTTTCGCCACTGGCTCCTGACCGCCTTCTCCTTAAAAAAGGGGAGGGCGGTTTTCTGTGTGTCGTGGGCGGGCGCCTCGGGCTGGACGATGGTGTCCAGACGTGGCAGTAGACTGTGGCTCTATGAGCCATACGATATCTACCCAGCACCTTGGTGAGCTGACTCTCAGCAACATCACCTTCACGCAGCCTTTGAGCGCCGACCCCGCAGACGAGCGCACCATCGACGTGTTCGCCCGCGTGGTCACAGCCCCAGGTGGCGAGGACAAGCCTTATCTGCTGTTCTTGCAAGGCGGCCCGGGAGTGGAAGCACCCCGCCCCTGTGCTCAGCCTGCCGAGCCCTCGTGGCTGCCCACGGCCCTCGAACGCTATCAAGTGGTGATGCTAGATCAGCGCGGCACTGGCCAGTCCAGTCCCGTCGATGAGCGTATTCTTGCCGGCAATAGCGCCGCCGAGGTGGCCGAATACCTCACCCACCTGCGCGCCGATGGCATCGTTCGTGACGCGGAGGCCCTGCGCGAGATTCTCCAGGTGGATACCTGGTGCACCCTGGGGCAGTCCTTCGGTGGTTTCACCACCTTGCACTACCTCAGCACCTACCCCGAGTCGCTGGATACCTGCTATTTCACCGGCGGTTTGTCCGCGGTGGGCCACTCCGTGGATGAGGTGTATTCCGAATGCTATCGCCGGATGCGCCGCAACTCGGAGGAGTTCTATCGACGCTTCCCCGAGCTGCGGGAGACCATGCGCCAGCTGCTCGAGGCGGCCCGTGCCGGGGAGATCGTGCTGCCCGATGGCGAGGTGGTCTCTGAGACTCGGTTACGCTCGCTGGGGCACCTGCTCGGCTCCGATGACGGCTGGCTGAAGCTCTATCAGCTCCTGCAGTTGGATCCCCAGTCCAGCCAATTCGCCTATGATCTTGCTGGCCTGCTGCCCTATGGGGGCCGCAACCCGCTCTACTATGTGCTGCACGAATCCTCCTACGCCGATGGCGGGGCCACCAACTGGGCGGCGCAACGCTGTCTGCCGCAGGAGTTCCGCGAGGATCCCACGCTCTTGCTCGGCGAGCATGTGTTCCAAGAGTGGTCCGAGACAGTGCCCGCCTTCCAGCCGTGGGCAGAGGTGGCCGAGATTCTCGCTGCTCATGAGTGGCCCACGCTCTACGACGCCGAGGCATTGCGGAACGCCGGGGTGCAGGGGGCAGCTGCGGTCTACGCCAATGACGTATTCGTGCCCCTGAACTTCTCCCTCGAGACCGGGGAGCTGCTGGAAAATGTCGCACTCTATATCACCAGCGAATATGAGCACGGTGGATTGCGCACGAGCCAGAACGGCGCGGTGCTGCGGCATCTCTTCGAGCTCGCCGCGGGCCAGCGGGTGCGCTAAGCGCCGTGGCGGTGGGTACGGGGCGTGAGGGTGGCGTCGATAAGCGAATGACGCCTAAGTCTTAGACTTAGCTGTCTATCAATTATGCTCGTAGGCATGTCTGAATCTGTGCTCGTCTCAGTAGCTTGGCCCTACGCCAATGGCCCCCGCCACATCGGTCACGTGGCAGGGTTTGGCGTACCGTCCGATGTATTTGCGCGCTACCAGCGAATGCGTGGCCGCAACGTGTTGATGATTTCGGGAACGGACGAGCACGGCACGCCGCTACTTGTGCAGGCGGAGAAGGAGGGCGTGGCCGTCCAAGAGCTCGCTGATCGCTACAATCGCCAGATTGTGCAGGATCTCGCCGGGCTGGGGCTGACCTATGACCTGTTTACCCGCACCACCACCCGCAACCACTACGCCACGGTGCAGGAGCTCTTCCGCGGGCTCTATGACAACGGCTATATGGTCAAGGAAGTCACCCAGGGGGCAATTTCTCCCTCCACGGGGCGCACCCTGCCCGACCGCTATATTGAGGGCACCTGCCCGATCTGCGGCTGTGATGGCGCCCGCGGCGATCAGTGCGATAACTGCGGTAACCAGCTGGACCCAGCGGATCTGATTAATCCGGTGTCCAAGCTCAACGGGGAGACCCCGGAGTTCCGCGAGACGGAGCACTTTTTCCTCGATCTTCCTGCCCTCGCCGAGGCGCTGGAGACGTGGCTGACTGAGCGCAAAGACTGGCGCCCGAATGTGCTGAAGTTCTCGATGAACCTGCTCAAGGACATCCGCCCGCGCGCCATGAGCCGCGATATCGACTGGGGCGTGCCCGTTCCCATCGAGGGCTGGGAAGAGAACAACGCCAAGAAGCTCTATGTGTGGTTCGACGCGGTCGTGGGGTATTTGTCCTCCTCCATCGAGTGGGCCTATCGCATCGGCGAGCCGGAGGCGTGGCGCGAGTTCTGGAACAACCCAGAGACCCGGTCCTATTACTTCATGGGCAAAGACAACATCACCTTCCACTCCCAGATCTGGCCGGCGGAGCTGCTGGGCTATCGCGGCCAGGGCGCTAAGGGCGGTGAGGCCGGCCCGCTCGGCGAGCTCGATCTGCCCACCGAGGTGGTCTCCTCGGAGTATTTGACGATGTCGGGCTCGAAGTTCTCCTCCTCCAAGGGAGTGGTGATCTATGTCAAGGACTTCCTCGAGGAGTTCGGCCCCGATCCGCTGCGGTATTTCATCGCCGTGGCCGGCCCAGAGAATAATGACACCGACTTCACCTGGGACGAGTTTGTGCGCCGCGTGAACAACGAGCTGGCCAATGGCTGGGGCAATCTGGTCAACCGCACCGTGTCCATGGCCTATAAGAACTTTGGCGAGATCCCCACCCCGGGCGAGCTCACCGCCGCCGAGCAGGCGCTCTTGGAACAGGCCGAGCGGGCCTTCGTGGAGGCTGGGGAGAACCTTGAGCACTCCAAGTTCAAGGCCGCGATCAACCAGGTGATGCACATTGTGGGCGAGGCCAATGCCTATATCGCGGAGAATGAGCCGTGGAAGCTGGCGAAGGACGAGACCCAGCGGGAGCGCCTCGCCACTGTGCTGTGGACCGCGCTGCAGGTGGTATCCGACTGCAACACCATGCTCACTCCTTTCATCCCGCATACCGCACAAAAGGTGCACGAGACCCTGGGCCGCGAGGGTGAGTGGGCCGCCACCCCGCAGGTGCGCGAGGTAGCCGACGATATGCCGGTGGAGCCGGTGGGTGTGGGCCTGCCGGAGAAGAACAAGACCTACCCAGTGATCATGGGCGACTACACCCAGCAGCAGGCGGCGTGGCAGCGCGTTGAGTGTGTTCCCGGCACGCCGCTGTCCAAGCCGAAGCCGCTGATCCAGAAGCTCGACCCGGCCTTGGCCGAGGAGGGCCCCTCCTGGGCCCCGGTGGCAGGCTAGAGCCATGGGAAAGAAGAAGCGACCTACGCCCACCCCGCTCGCCGGGGCAACGGGGCTTATCGACGCCCACACCCACCTCACCTCCTGCCCCGATGAGCCGGCCGCGGTGGTCGAGCGCGCCCGCGCTGCTGGGGTAGAGGCCATGGTGACCGTCGGCGATGGCCTGGCGGAAGCCGAGGCCGCCTTGGCCGTGGCGCAGCAGCTCGATCAGGTGTGGGCGGCGTGCGCCATTCACCCCACGCGAGCACGTGAGCTTGACGACGCCGCCCGCGCCCGGCTGTGCGAACTGGCCGCCGATCCCCTGTGCGTCTCCATCGGTGAGACCGGGCTTGATACCTACTGGATCGGCAAAGAAGAGTGGTGCGCCCCGCTGGAGGCGCAGGAAGAAGCGCTGCGCTTTCATATTGACCTCGCAGTGAGCAGCGGCAAGGCGCTGATGATTCACAATCGCGAGGCTGACGCGGAGTTGCTGCGGGTGCTCGATAGCTCCCCGCAGCCTAAGACGGTGATTCTGCACTGCTTTTCCTCGCCGCTGGAGGTCGCCCGCGAGGCCATCGAGCGCGGCTATGTGCTCTCCTTTGCCGGCAATGTCACCTTCAAACGCAATGATGAATTACGCCAGGCGGCGGCTTTGGCACCCATGGAGCAAATTCTCTATGAAACGGATGCGCCCTATATGACGCCCGAGCCTTTCCGCGGCGCCCGTAATGAGCCGGCCTTCATCGGCCACACCGCCCAGTGCATCGCCATGACCCGCGGCATGGCGCTCGAGGAGTTTAGCGCTGCAGTGGCGGCGAACTTCCGGCGGGTGTATCAGCTCGCGGACTGATCGTGGGCGTCGAGTAGTGTGCGGAGCACCTGCAGCACGCCCTGCTCGCTATTGGAGGGCGCGATAAAGTCTGCGCTTTCGGCGATGCGCGGGTGAGCATTGGCCATGGCCACGGCGATGCCGGCCTGCTGGAGCAGTTCGAGATCGTTGAGGTAGTCGCCGAAGGCTAAGGTCTGGCTGGGCGAGATCCCCAGCTGGGCGCAGAGTTCCCGCAGGCCGTGACCCTTATCGGCGTCAGCCGCCATGATGTCGATCCAGTGCTTACCGGATACGGTCACCTGTGCCTGCTCGTAGAACTCAGACAGATGCGGGTAGATGCTCTCTTCCACCGAGTCGAAGCCGAATACCGCGATCTTGATGATCTCCTCCGGGTTGAGCTCGGATACTGCATCCACCTGCTGCATCGATGCGTAGTAGCGCCGCGTCTGCTCCAGAAAAGCCTCATCGCCGCGATCGACATAGGCCACCTCGGGGGTGCAGGCCACAATGCCGATATCGTGGCCGCGGTCGCGCAGCCGAGCGATTGTGTCCAGTACCTTGCCCACGATGTCTGGGGAGATCGTGCTGCTCGACACCGTGGTGTCATCGAGCACCACATTGGTGCCATTTTCTGCAATGAAGTTGCGTGGCGGGTTGTCTGCGGCGGGGTGGGCGAACTGCTCGCGCAAGGTGGCGTATTGCCGCCCCGAGGCAGGGGCAAAGCTGATACCAGCGCGGTTCAGGCGGTTGAGCAGCGGCCAGAACCCTTCTGGGATCATGTGATCATCGCCCAGCAGGGTGCCATCCATATCGGCGACGACAAGTGCGATGCTGTGCTCGCGGAGTAGGCCGGCGGGGATATCAGTGGGGCTGGGCATAACGTCCTTGTCTTAGGGGAGTATCGTTCCGGGCGGCGTTTCTTCCCTCATGTCTGCTCGCAGCGGAGCTTAAGGGGAGAATCCTCATCCTAACGCGCGCCCACCCGGTGCAGCCCACATGCCTGAGCGCCGGCTGTGTCCAAGAACACTCCTAGATAGCGGGGGTGGCGGCACGGCCGTGCAGAGGGGGTTTTTCTTCGCCGCAGCAGTACAGCTGAGGGGGTAGGGGCGGGTGTGACGGCTGTGGTTTCTCTGAGGATAGGTGTCTCAGCTGCGTGGTCTGAAATACAAGACTCGCTCGCTCTAGGGGCTACATTCTCTAGACATCACAGAATTGTTACCGTACTGTTACATCCATTGCGCCAGCGGGGGAGAAGCACCCTGTGTATCTCGCCGCCTGAGCGCCACGACATGACGATCGCACGACACCTTAAGGGTGAAGGGAACACTAGCTTTCATGGGACACCGCACCAAGGCTCGCATCAATGGCACCGGCTCTAGCTCGACTCCGCTCAGGGTCGCCACCGGCGGCATGTTGGCCACCCTGCTGGTGGGCGGTGTGGTCTCCGCCAATGCGGTGAGCAAAAATGATGTCACCATTAATTTCAATGGTGAGACCATTAATCTCGCCACCGCGTCCGATACTGTCGGTGCCGTGCTGGATGAGGCCGATATCCCCGCCGCCGACCGCGATCTTGTTAGCCCCAGCCCGGAGAGCGCGATCACTGATGATCAGACGATCACCGTGCGTAGCGCCAGGCAGGTTGCGCTGGTGATCGACGGCGAGGAAAAGACCGTTGATTCCACTGCGCTGACTGTGGATGAGCTGCTGGCCGAGCTCGGCATGGTGGATCCCTCTGATCTCATCTCCCTCGACGGCACCACCGTGATTCCCCGCGACGGGCTCACTGTGGACGTGGTGAAGTCCAAGATCATCACCATTAACGATGGCGGTTCCGTGACCTATTCCAAGGTGGCCGAGCGCACCGTGGGGGATGTGCTCAAGGAGCGCGGCATCACCTTGGGCGATAAGGATGAGGTAAGCCCCGCACTCGATACACCGCTGAAGCGTGGAATGACCATCGACATCACCCGGGTGGAAGAAAAGGAAGTGACCGATACCGAGTCCTTCACCGCCGATCCGGTTTATGTTGATGATGCCAACTTGGAACAGGGCAGCGAAGTGGTGGAGCGCGAAGCCACCCCGGGCGAGCGAGAGATCACCCGCAAGGTCACCCTCGTCAATGGCAAGGAGGTGGCCTCCGTGACGATCAAGACGAAGGAACTGCGCCCCTCCACTCCCGCCACCATCAAGCGTGGCGTGAAGCCGGCCGCTCCGGCCGTGGCCAATGGCAGCGTCTGGGATCAGCTCGCCCAGTGCGAGTCCGGTGGCAACTGGAGCATCAACACCGGTAATGGCTACTCCGGTGGCCTGCAGTTCGCCCCCTCCACCTGGCAGGCCTATGGCGGCGGCGAGTACGCCCCCACCGCCGGCCAGGCCACCCGCGAGCAGCAGATCGCCGTGGCCCAGCGGGTACAGGCCGCGCAGGGCTGGGGCGCATGGCCCGCCTGCACCGCTAAGCTGGGCATTCGCTAAGCACCCTGCTCGCTCGGGTGGGTCGGCGAGTTCCTGCTCGCGTCCGCTGCCTGCTGCGCCCGCCCTCTGTGGTGGGCGCTTCGTGCTATCTCCGCCGCCTCGGTAGTGGGAGGTAATGGATCAGCCACTACACTGAAGAAACTATGACTACCGCACCGCCGCATGCCGAGGATGGAGGAGTGTCCCCGCAGGGCAGCGCCGTCCAGCTGCTTGGCCCGAAGGAGATTCGCGAGCTCGCCGAGAAACTCGATGTGAGCCCGACGAAGAAGCTGGGGCAGAACTTCCTGCACGATCCCAACACCGTCCGGATGATCATCGCCGCCGCCGAGATCACCGGCGCGGACGATGTGATCGAGATCGGCCCAGGGCTTGGTTCGCTCACTCTCGGATTGCTGGAGGTGGCCCGCTCGGTGACGGTCGTGGAGATCGATCCGCGGCTCGCCGGAGAGCTACCGGCCACCGCGGCCGCTCGCGCCGGTGCCGCCGCAGCGACCCTCAGCGTGCACAATCGCAACGCCTTGGAGTTCCAGCGCAGTGACTGCGCCGTGGCGCCGACGGTGTTGGCGGCGAACTTGCCCTATAACGTCTCCGTGCCGGTGCTCATGCACATCTTGGCGGAGTTTCCCTCCCTGCGGCGGGTATTGGTGATGGTGCAAAAGGAAGTGGCCGATCGGCTCGCCGCCGCGCCGGGCAGCAAAATCTATGGGGTGCCCAGTGTGAAAGCCGCCTACTACGGACAAGTGCGCCGCGCTGGGCTGGTGGGCAAGAACGTGTTCTGGCCGGCCCCGAAGATCGACTCTGGTCTGGTGCGTATCGATTGCTATGAGCGCGAGAATATGCCCTGGCAGGCCAGTGCCGCGGAGGTATTTCCCATCGTGGATGCCGCCTTCGCCCAGCGCCGCAAAACCCTGCGGGCCGCACTCTCGGGGCACTTCGGCTCAGGCGAGCGCAGCGCGGCGATCCTTAGCCGCGCCGGCATCGATCCCACATTGCGCGGCGAACGCCTCGGGGTGCGTGAGTTCGTCGATATCGCCCTGGCCGCCCGAGAGGAGGCCGCGGAATGAGCTTAGCGAGCACCTCGGTGCGGGCCTGCGCCAAAATCAACCTTTTTCTCGGAGTAGGGGCGGCCCGCGAGGATGGGTTCCACGAGTTGACGAGCGTTTTTCAATCTCTGTCCAATCACAATGTGGTGCGACTCAGCCCCGCTGCGGGGCCGGCGCGCTTGAGCGAATATGTGGGCGCGGTGAGCGCCTCGGGCCTGGCCGCTAGCGCGGTGCCGCTTGACGCCAGCAATCTCGTGGTGGGCGCCGCCACCCGCTATCTGCAGGAGCTACGCAGACAGAACTCGGATATCACCCTGCCGGTGATAGATATCCACATCCACAAAGGTATCCCCACCGCTGGTGGCATGGCCGGCGGCTCCGCGGATGCTGCCGCCGTGCTGCATGCGCTCCAGGGCTACGGACCCTTGCCACAGGAGCGGGTGCTAGAGATCGCCGCCGAGCTCGGCTCGGATGTGCCCTTTAGCCTCGTAGGTGGCACGCAGTTAGGCACCGGCCGCGGGGAGCAGCTGGTGCCGATGCTCAGCCGCGGCACCTATCACTTGGCCCTAGGGATTCAGAAGCAGGGGCTGCGCACCCCTGAGGTGTTTCGCAAGCTCGATGAGATGCGCCAAGCCGGCAAGGCCGGTGCGCCCAGCACAGACACTAGCGCCCTAGCTACCGCTTTACTCAGCGGTGATCCGGCCGCGGTGGCGCGGCAGCTACAGAATGACTTGCAGCCGGCGGCGCTGTCGCTGATGCCGACGCTGCGGGCCACCCTCGCCGCCGGCACGGCCGCGGGTGCACTCGCCGGTATGGTTTCCGGCTCGGGACCCACTATGGCATTTCTGTGCGAGAGCGCCGAGGCGTCCGAGGCCGTGGCCGAGGAGCTGCGCGATTCGGGCACCGTTTTCGATGCCTTCGCCGTACACACCGTGGCTCGCGGTATAGAAACACTCGAGTCTTAAGCCGTATACAACGTAGTTCGCCCACCTTTCGACGCCGACTAGTGAGAAGGACATACCTGCCGACGTGGCTAATTTGATCAACCTAGAAAATGTCACCCAGAGCTTCGGGATGAAGACCCTGCTCGACTCCGTGAGCCTTGGCGTGCAATCGCACGATCGGATCGGCGTGGTGGGGCTGAATGGAGGTGGTAAAACCACCCTCATTGAGATCCTCTCCGGGCAACTCGACCCGGATTCGGGACGGGTCTCCCACAATAAGGAGCTGCGCCTTGCCGTGGTGACGCAGCGGGCCAAGCTGGACGATACCCGCACCGTGGGGGAGGTCGTGCTGGAGCAGCTGGGGCTAGAAACCTATGAGTGGGCCTCTAATGCCAAGGTGCGTGACGTGCTCTCGGGTCTCGGGATCGTGGATCTCGGATTGGATACCCCAGTCTCTGCGCTCTCGGGCGGTGAGCGTCGCCGCACCCACCTAGCTGCCGCGCTGGTGCGCGAGCTGGATCTGGTGGTGCTCGATGAGCCCACCAACCACTTGGACGTGGAAGGCGTGCGTTGGTTGGCCGATCATCTGCTCCAGCGCAATCTCGCGGTGGTGGTGGTCACCCACGATCGCTGGTTCCTCGACACCGTGGCCACCCACACCTGGGAGGTCCACGACGGCACCGTGGACGTGTATGAGGGAGGCTATAACGACTGGACCTTCGCTCGCGCCGAGCGCGCCCGCCAGGCGGATGCGATGGAACAGCGCCGCCGCAACCTCGCCCGCAAGGAACTGGCGTGGCTGCGTCGTGGGGCACCGGCCCGCACCTCGAAGCCGCGCTACCGGATTGAGGCCGCCGAGGCGCTGATCTCCGATGTGCCGGCCCCGCGCGACACCGTGGAGCTCATGGCCTTCTCCAAGCGCCGCCAAGGAAAAGTGGTCATTGAGCTCGAAGATGCCACGATCTCCACCCCCGATGGCCGGGTGCTGGTGCAGGATCTCACCTGGCGGCTCGCGCCGGGCGAGCGCATCGGCCTAGTCGGGGTGAATGGCTCGGGCAAAACCACCCTGCTGCGGGCCCTTGCGGGGGAGCATGCGCTTGATGCTGGGCGCCGCATCGAGGGCAAAACGGTGCGGCTGGGCTGGCTGCGCCAAGAATTAGATGACCTCGATCCCGAGCGCCGCGTGCTTGATGCGGTGGAGGATGTGGCCAGCTATGTGGAGCTGGGCAAAAAACAGCTCTCGGCCTCGCAGCTCGCGGAGCGCTTAGGCTTTTCCGCCAAACGCCAGCGCACTCCGATCAAGGATCTTTCCGGCGGCGAGCGGCGGCGGCTACAACTGACCCGCGTGCTCATGGCGGAACCCAATGTGCTGCTTCTCGACGAGCCGACCAACGATCTCGATATCGATACCCTGCAAGAGCTGGAATCCTTGTTGGACTCCTGGCCGGGCACCTTGGTGGTGATCTCCCACGACCGCTACTTGATTGAGCGCATCGCGGATTCCACGTGGGCGCTGTTCGGAGATGGTGCGCTCACCAACCTGCCGGGCGGAATTGAGCAGTATCTCACTCGCCGCGATGAGATGGCAGCGGCGGAAGGTTCGGGGCCACTGAATGTGGGCACGAAGGAGGCGTCGTCAAGCGAAAAGAAGGTGGATCAGAAGCAGTGGCGGGCGCTGTCGAAGAAGTTGTCCGCCACCGAGCGCAAGCTGGACAAGGTGCGCGCGGAGATCGACTCCCTCAATGAGCAGATGGCTGCCGCAGCGCAGGCGGTGGATCAAGAGGCGATGATCGGGTTGGACGCCAAGCTCAAAGACGCGGCAGCGCGCGCTGAGGAGCTGGAAATGCAGTGGCTAGAGTTGGGCGAGCAGATGGAAGCCTAGCGCTGGTGGCCGTGGGGGCGGATTTTTCGTAGGCTGGGGCCATGATCTTGATCAATGTGAAATTCACCGTCAAGGACGAGTACGTGGAGACCTTCCGCCAGGAAGTCGCCGAGTTCACCGAGGCCACCCGGGCTGAGGAGGGCAATCTCTTCTTTGAGTGGTACCGCTCCACCGACGAACCGAACAGCTATATCCTCATCGAGGGCTTCAAGGACGACGCTGCGGAGCCGCACGTGAACTCCGATCACTTCCAGAAGGCATGTGTGGATATGCCGCGCCTGTTGGTGAAGACCCCGGAGATCATCAACACCCTGATCGAGGGCAAAACCGAGTGGGATAAGATGGCTGAATTCTCCGTGGAGGAGTAATAGCCGAAGGGTAGCGGCGTTAGGGGCTAGGACACGCGATGTGGACTGGCCCCTTAATGCTGAATAGAGTGATTTTTTCAGCGATTCTTAAGGTACTCTGGTGTTCATGAGCAAGAAGGACACAAAGGATTTCACTGACCCGCCGAAGCTATCGAAAAAGGCCTATGAGGAAGAGCTGAAGCACCTCCAAGCTGAGCTGGTGGATATGCAGCAATGGGTGGTGGAAACCGGTGCCCGCGTGGTGATCGTCATGGAAGGCCGCGACGCTGCCGGCAAGGGCTCCGCGATCAAGCGCATCACTCAGTACCTCAACCCGCGTACCTGCCGCATCGAGGCATTGCCCGCGCCGAACTCCCGCGAGCAGGGCCAGTGGTACTTCCAGCGCTATATTGAGCGCCTGCCCACCGCCGGTGAGATCGTGATCTTTGACCGTTCGTGGTACAACCGCGCCGGCGTGGAACGCGTGATGGGCTTTTGCACCTCCGCTGAGTACCGTCGCTTCCTGCACCAGGCCCCCATCTTCGAGCGGCTGCTGGTGGAAGACGGAATCATGCTGCGCAAGTACTGGTTCTCCGTCTCTGATGAGGAGCAGGTGAAGCGCTTCCGGTCGCGTCGCAATGATCCGCTGCGCCGCTGGAAGCTCTCACCGATGGATCTGCAGTCCATCACCCGCTGGGAGGACTACTCCCGCGCCAAAGACGAGATGTTCATCCACACCGACATCCCCTCCGCGCCGTGGTACACCGTGGAATCCGAGGATAAGAAGCGCTCCCGCATTAACGTGATCAGCCACCTGCTGTCCACGATTCCCTATGAGAAGATCGACCGCGAGCTGCCGGAGATCCCCGAGCGCCCAGAGTCGGAAACCAACTACGACCGGCCGCCGCGCTCCGATTTCCGCTATGTGCCAGATGTGGCCGCGAAGCTGGAAAAGCGCAAGCTCGAGGGCGGCTCGAAGAAGGACAAGAAGAGCAAGAAGTCGAAGAAGTCCAAAAAAGACAAGAAATAGCGCTCGCCGATCTCAATCTCGCGCGCATTCTCTCCGGAATCAATGGGGAGGATGCGCGTTTTACGTCCTGCGACAAAGGCACTCGGGGAGTAGAACCCGCAGGTACGGGCGATTCGACCTCAGCCCAAAATTAGTGTTCACCGCCACATCTTTTGGCATTTTGTGACACACTGTGTACATGACTACAGGAGATTCCACTACAGGCACCCAAGGTGCCGCAGCAGAAAAAACAGTAATCGCGCAGGTTCGTGGTTCGGTCGGTTTCTTAGAACTCAACCGCCCGAAGAGCCTCAACTCCCTCGACACAGAGATGTGTCAGATCATTCACGACGCCCTCGACGAGTGGCGCGAGGATGACGCCGTGTCCGGAGTGGTGATCTACTCCAATAACCCCAAGGCCTTCTGTGCGGGTGGTGATGTGCGGGTCATCCGCGAGGCTATCCTCGATGGCCAGCCAGAGGTGGGGGATCGTTTCTTAGACGTCGAGTACTCCATGAACGCGGCGGTGGTGGACTTCCCCAAGCCCTATATCGCTCTCATCGATGGCATCGTCATGGGTGGCGGCTTGGGCGTATCCGTGCACGGCAGCCGGCGCGTGGTGTCGGAGCGCTCCTGGGCCTCCATGCCGGAGATGGCGATCGGCTTCTGTCCCGATGTAGGCGTCACCTACGCCTTCCAGCGCATGGTCAATGCCACCGGCTCCCACTCCTTCCCCTTGGCCAAGTTCCTCGTGCTCACCACCTGGCGACTGAGCCCGCAGGACATGATGTGGTCTGGTCTCGCCACCGACTATGTGCCCTCGGATAAGTTCGAGCAGCTCCGCGAGGCACTGGAATCGGCCGCCGATGCCGACGGCATGAACGCGGTCATCGATAGCTTCGCTGAGCCGCTTGAGGGCGAATCCCAGCTGGCCGAGCTCATGGAGCATATCGAGACGGTCTTTGATGCTGCCTCGTGGGAAGAGGTAGTGACACAGCTGCAGGAGTGCCCCAGTGAGGAGTTCCGGGACCTCGTCCGCGGCCACTTGTCCCAAGCCAACCCCGCGTCGTTGGTGGCCACCATGGAGCTGATGGATGCCAACGAGCGCGTGGATAATGTGCAGGCGGCACTGGCCAATGAGTTCGCCGTGGGCAAGGTGCTGCGCGAGGACAAGAACTTTGTCGAGGGCGTGCGTGCCGTGCTGGTGGATAAGGGCCGCGATGCCGTCTTCGATCCGGCCACGACCGCCGAGGTGGATGTGGAGAAATACCGCGCTGTCGTGAAGTAGCCCCAAGATTACGGTGGATACAGCGGTCGCCGTCTCCACTGCTGAATACGAAGAATGCAGCCGGCCGGGTACTACCAACCTGACCGGCTGCGTTCGCCTCTACGGTGGGCCACTGTTTGATGGGACTGCACAGGGCAGAGTAAGGGAATTCCCCCTGCTCTTGCAGAGTCAGGCTGCGCTGTGGGTGAGTTCTGTCTCGGTGGAAGCCGCACGGGTTTGGTTGCGGCGACGACGCTCCATACGGGACCACTCCACGAAGCCCCATGCCACGAACCCGCCATAGGCGAGGTAAAGCACGGCCGAGGGGTAGTAGCCTGCGGCGAGCAGCAGCGGCACACCGACGATGTCCACGCTGAGCCACAACAGCCAAAACTCGATCCAGCCCTTGGCCATGCCAAAGGTGGCCAGAAGAGAGCCGGAGAAGATCCACGCATCCGCCCACGGCCCCCACGAGCCAAGCGCGGAGAATATCTGGGCGCAGACTACGGTGCTGATCACCATGAAGGTGAGGATGGCGAGGCGTTGTCGCGGTGTGGCCCAGTGAGGCTCCACGGCGGCTTGGTCGGTGGAGCGATCCCGCTTGTTGAGGTTGCGCTGCCAGCCGTACCAGCCATAGGCGCTGACCACCAAGAACATCACTTGGCGAGCCGCCTGGCCATAGAGATCAAGGTTTTGCGGTGTGTGGAACACGCCACCGAGGAAGACGGTGAAGAGCAAAATATTGCCGATGATGCCCACCGGCCACGCCCATACGCGCCTTTTCAAACCAAAAATGGCGGAGCCAATGCCAAAAGCATTGCCGATGATTTCGCGCCACAGAATAGGAGCACCACCGATGATGACGGTGGCATCAAGAAGCTCGACTATAGGATTCATTCGCTGACCTACACGCTTTCATGTTTCGGTTGAGCAGAAAACAAATCCTCAGGTGAAACACAACATAGGTCAGCATCGCAGTAACCGCGCCCCGAGACTAAAAGCCACAGCATAAGTGGCAGTCTCGCTTAGCGCGGCGTGCACAGCGCCTAGGTTCTCTTCCATCCGGACTATTACCGTCGGTCCCGGAGTTTCACCGAGTCTGCTACAGCCGAAGCTGCGGCTCGTGGACTATCACCACCGGTGGGGAATTACGCCCCGCCCTGAGAACGTCTCTTACTATAGCGCGCGAGCGAGGGCGGGCACAGAAACTAGGTGGATGGAGGTTGGGACACGGGGGTAGTTCCATCGCTGCTAGGGGTACCCGAAGGGTTCTGTGGGCGTTGTGACGCTGGTCTGTCTGTTGCCAATCCAGGTGCCGCCGGCCGCGGTGGCATCGCCCCGCTGCGATAGAGCACACACCGCCTAGCGGTGTGGAGATCCCCAGTCAGCGCCGCGGACTGGGCGCCTTCGGCGCGCAGAAGCGCAGGGATGCCGTTGGTCTGTGCCATTTGGACGATCGCCGGATGAGCAGTCACGGAAGGATCCGTGGCGGGCGGGTAGTCGGTTGGCACTTGCTGGGCGTCGCGCAGCACATCGGCGAAGCTCATGCCGCGGCCATAATCCACCACGATGGACTCACGGGTGCTTACTCCCACGATCTGTCCAGCCACCCGCAGCTCATAGTGGCCCTCGCCGCAGGGCCGATAGTCGCATTCAAACAGCCGAGCCAGCCCATCGATGCTGCGTTCCATATCCGGTGAGGCTGGCATGAAAGCTCCAGCGTGAAAGAGTGTGCGATGAAAATCTGCGGCTGTGGGAGCGGGAACGGCCGCCATGATGGTGGCGCCATCGGCGGTGGGCAGATAGAGCACGGGGTCATTAGAAAAGAGTGTGCGTATCCCCGCCGCGAGTTCTTCCGCGGTGGCGAGGCTGCGATAGACGCGTGGTGCAGCGGCGGCGTCGGCCTCAGTCTCGTCTGTGAGCAGCCGTGTTGCGGTCTCAAGATCCAGCCCTGGTGGCCGGGGCGCTACCCATTCGTGCTCGAGTTCGGGGATGGCGAACTCCTCGGCCGCCTCCGCGATACGCGGGTGTAGCCACTGCCACATACCAGTGGGCAGGATCCTGGCGAGGCGCTGGCCGGTGATCTCAGTGGGGCGGTGCCCAGAGAAGCTCAGCCGGATCTGCACGTTCTCGCCGTCTGTATCGCCGGCCTCCACCGCAATCGCCGTGGATAGGGCGGGAAGGAAGGCGGCGTCGAGACAGGCTTGATGAAAGTAGCCGTCGGCGCGGAGTTCAGCAATGCTGCGAGGTGCGGGGATAGTCACAAGCCCGCATTCTACCTACCTTCCGTCTCCGAGCGGGATGCTTATCGACGCCACCCCGCCCCTCACCACCGCCGCGGTAGCAGAAGCACAGCCCCCACGTGAGAGTGAAGGCGGCGGGAAATGATTGACCCACTGACTATGTTCGTTAGCCTAAGCGCGCGTATATATACGCCATGAACGGCAATGTCGCGCCGCTGGCATTCATTCGATCTGAGAATCAGAGGGGATCATCCATCCATGAATAACCAGTATTCGCCCAACGACAACTAGGGCGAGCACAACCAGGGCGAGGAGAATCAGGGCGCGTTCTCGGCGGAGAACACCAACCAGCAGGCCAATCAGCAGCCTAACCAGCCCTTCGCCCAGCAGAGCACTCAGCAGGGCGCGGCCCCGTTCTACCCCTCCGCTGGGAACCAGCAGCCCAACGCCACCCAGCAGGGGCCGGTGGCTAGTTCAGACTCCACTGGCTTTCCGCAACTCAACGCCGTAGGGGCGGAGTCGAAGAACTTCCTGCAGGCGCTGTTTGATTTCAGCTTTTCGAGCTTAATCACCATCAAGTTCGCCAAGGCCATCCACCTGGCCAATATCGTTCTGGCGCTTCTGGGCTATGTGTTCTGGGTGTTTATCTGGCTGTTCTTGGCCTCGGATATTGGCGATTCGGATGTGAGCGCTATGGCGACCTTCTTCGCTATCATCGCCCTGCTCTTCGGGTGGGTTCCGGCGCTGCTGCAAATCGTGGGCGTGCGCCTGGCACTAGAGATGAACATCGCCCTAGTGCGTACGGCTCAGAACACCTCTGCGCTGCGCGAAGCCACCTTGGGGCGCTAAAGAAACGCATCCCGCACTGGGGGCTGCGACTCTGGGTGTGCCCCGTCCAGCAGCGGCACCCAATCTTTGCTCGTTCCCTGCACGCACGGGGTATTATCGCAGGGAGAACGAGTTCTGTCGAGGATAAAGGAGTGCCCCTATGTGCCGTCCTGTGCCGTGTCCCACCTGTGGTAAAACTACGTGGGCTGGGTGTGGTGAGCATATCGCCCAAGTAAAGGCGACGGTGCCGCCGGAGCAGTGGTGCGATGGTAAGCACGAGAGCCAGGCTCACTAGCGTCCCTGTACCCTAGCCTCGGTGTCGAGCTAGTCTGCCACCAGCGGGAAGAGTTCGAACTCGGGGTGTTCCTTCTCAATGAAGCTCAGACGCCACTTGTCGCCAAAGAGCGCGATGAGTTCGCCGTCGGTGCGGGTGAAGATCTCCACGCCGCGCTGCTTATTCAGCTCGGGCGCGGTGGCGGCGGTGGTGCGTCGCGCCACCGAGTAGGGGACCGGCTCGGTGATGGTCTCCACGTTGTATTCCACATCCATGCGGGCCTGCATCACTTCGAACTGCATGGGGCCGACAGCAGCCATAATGGGGGCGGCGTCGCCGCGGGCCTCGTTTTTCAGGATCTGCACCACGCCCTCGGAGTCCAGTTGTTCCAGCGCTTTGCGGAATTGCTTGTACTTGCCCAGGGTTTTCGCCCGCAGGGTGCGGAAGTGCTCGGGGGCGAACTGCGGCATGGGCGGGAATTGTACTTTCCGGCCGGCGTAGATGGTGTCGCCCGGGGCGAGCGAGCCGGCGTTGACGAGGCCGACAATATCGCCGGGATAGGCGGTGTCCACGGTGTCGCGGGTGCGGCCGAAGACGGTGAGCGCGTACTTGGTGGAGAAGCTGCGCCCGGACTGGGCGTGGGTTACTTGCATGCCGCGGTCAAATTCGCCGGAGACCACGCGCATGAAGGCGAGGGTATCGCGGTGCTTGCGATCCATGCCGGCCTGCACCTTAAAGACCACACCGGCGAAGTCGCTGTCCAGATCGCGGTGATCGTCGATGGCAGAGGTTGCGGCGGCCACCACGGCCGGGTCCGCGGAACGGGGTGCGGGCTGCGGCGCCAAGGCGCAGAGAGCGTCGAGGATCTGGTGCACACCGAAGTTGAGCATCGCCGAGGCGAAAATAGTGGGGGAGGTGGTGCACTCGAGGAAGAGCTCGGGATCATGCACCGCGCCATCGGCGGCCATGAGTTCTACTTCCTCGGCAGCAGTTTCCCACGCCATCTCTTCCTTGGCGGCGGCCTCCTCGGGGCTGTAGTGCTCCTCGGGGGCAATGGTGGAGCCCCCGGCGGTGCGCAGGAAGTGAATGTATTCCTCCGCCTCGCCATCAGAGTTGATGCGGGCCAAACCTCGGAAATCACCGGCAGCGCCCACTGGCCAGAACAAGGGGGTGGGTTGTAGCCCGATTTCGGAGACGATCTCATCCATCAATTCCAGCGGCTCTTTACCCACGCGGTCCCATTTGTTCACCACGGTCACAATGGGCAGGCCGCGGGCCTTACACACGCGGAAGAGCTTGAGGGTTTGGGGCTCGAGGCCCTTGGCGCCGTCGATAAGCATCACCGCGGCATCCACGGCGGTGAGCACGCGATAGGTGTCCTCAGAGAAGTCGGCGTGGCCGGGGGTGTCCACCAGGTTAATCATGTAGGGCTCGCCCTGGTGGCCTTCGGGCGCGTACTCGAATTGCAGAGCGGAGCTGGCGACAGAGATGCCGCGCTCCTTTTCCATATCCATCCAGTCGGAGACGGTGGCTTTGCGCCCAGCCTTGCCGTGCACCGCGCCGGCTTCGGCGATCATGTGCGCGTGCAGCGCCAACGCCTCGGTCAGGGTGGATTTACCGGCGTCGGGGTGTGCGATCACGGCGAAGGTTCTGCGGCGCGAGGCCTCGTCAACTACTCTGCTCATGGTGTTTCATCTTAACGCCTCGGTGTCTGAATCAATCGCTCGCACACATGCCTCCGCGGTGCGTTCGATTCAGCGCGTAGTGGATGAGACGGCTCCGCCCACCCCGCCTGCGGAGGCGGTGGCACAGATCGCGGAGCTCTTCGCCGGCGGGCGCGCCGCTGCGCTCACCGGCGCGGGGGTGTCCACGCCCTCTGGCATTCCGGATTATCGCGGGCCGCAGGGCTCGCTCGCCCGCTCGCGGCCGATGACCTATCAGGAGTTTCGCTATGATCGCGCCGCCCTGCACCGCTACTGGGCGCGGGCCTTTGTGGGGTGGCGGCACATGGCCGCAGCTCGGCCGAACTCGGTGCACTATCAGCTGGTGGAGCTAGAAGCTGCGGGCCTGATCACTGGGGTGATTACCCAAAACGTTGATGGCCTCCACCGCGCCGCCGGCAGCACAAGCCTGGTGGAACTCCACGGCGATCTCTCCCGCATCGAGTGCTTGAGCTGCGGGGAAATCATGCCACGAACGCTTATCGACGCTCGCCTGCAGGCCGCTAATCCTGGCTATATTGAGCGCGCCGAGGCTAGCCGCGGCGCGGTGAATCCCGATGGCGATGTGGCTCTTGCAGAGGAGACCGTCGGGAGTTTCCATCTCGTGGGCTGCCCCCACTGTGGGTCTCAGCTGCTCAAACCCCATGTGGTCTACTTCGGCGAACCGGTGAACCCGAAGAGGAAGGCGGCGGCCCATGCCCTAGTGGAGGAGGCCGATTTCCTGCTGGTGGCTGGCTCCTCTCTGGCGGTGATGAGCGGCTATCGTTTCGCCATCGAGGCGCAGCGCGCCGGGAAGCCGGTAGTGGTGATTAATGGCGGGCCAGGGCGAGCCGATGATCGCGCCGAGGTGCTGTGGCGCAGCGATGTGCAGCAAGCCTTCGCAACACTCATTGACGCCACGGGGTTGGCCTAGAGCCTTCATCTACGTAGAGGCAGAGTGCTGCTGCTATTCGCAGGCGATGCCATCTCCCTCGCGGTCAAGCTTGGGACTGTATCCCGGATCGCCCTTGCACAGTGGCGCGGCGCCGGCTGCCCGAGCTACTGTGTAGTCGCCTGTGCGGGAACGGGCCTGGGTGCTGATGTGGTTCACACTCTACTTCTTGGTGTTGGGGACGTGTTTTTGCGGGCGTGCGAGATGGGTGGTACTCGTCTCCGTATCCAATGAGCTGGTTACCGTCGAAGTCGCTACTTTCATCCTCATGGAATGGGCTGCTGTTAGCGGCTGCATTTTCTAGGATGCCCGCACTATAAAGAGCTGGGGGAGACACTCGGGTGGGGCGGTCGGAACACCTCAGCGGGCAGATATGTTGTGGATGTCGATCGAGCGCTGACATAGAGCGCTACGAAAGTCGTCTCACTATTCTCTAGGGGCCGGCACGGGCACGGCAGACAATGCACGTTAACGCGGCCATCTTTGATGGCCGCAGGAGTGGATTATGTGATCAGCCGCATCGCCGGTGCCGCAAGCACTGACGCCGGTCAGGGCAGCGAGAACGGTGGCACAGCGAGCCCCCGGATGCAGGTAGGCGACTCACGCCTAGACATCCCACCTCCTACTGGCCTAGCCTTGAGGTTGCGCTGTTATCTCACAGCTGGGCCTAGAAAACGAGAGTGCACAGGTCTGATCGTGGGATTGAAGGTGCGTGTAGAAGCTGTTCATCCCCTAGTGAGAGGCAGTGTCATGCTTTCTGGGTTCCTCGATCCCACGTCCACTCTTGCGATCGTGTTGCAAGTCGCGATCATTCTCTTCTGTCTTCTTCTCGGCACCCGCTACGGCGGAATCGGGCTCGGCCTGATCTCTGGGCTCGGGCTGATGGTGCTGGTCTTCCTTTTTGGTTTGGTGCCTGGCGAGCCACCTGTATCGGTGATGCTCACGATTATCGCGGTGATTGGCTGCGCATCCACCTTGCAACAGTCCAAGGGCTTGGATGTGATGATGCAATTCGCCGAGCGGCTGTTGCGCACCAAGCCGCACTTGATCACGATTCTTGCGCCGCTAACCACGTGGACACTCACAGTGCTGTGTGGCACCGGCCACGTCGTGTACACGATGTTTCCCATCATCGAAGACATCGCGGTGAAGAAGAAGATCCGTCCCGAGCGGCCCATGGCTGCGGCGTCCACTGCGGCGCAGATGGGTATCACCGCCTCGCCGGTCTCGGTGGCCACGGTATCTCTTGCCTCAATCTTGGCCGAGAAAGCTGGGGTAATCGATCAGGCTTTTTCCATCCCGCAAATCCTCTCGGTGGCGCTGCCGGCTTCTCTGAGCGGTGTGTTGCTGGCCGCGTTGTGGTCCACGCGCCGCGGCAAGGACCTCGATGATGATCCTGAGTTCCAGCAGCGGCTACAAGATCCCGAGTTCGCCGAGACGATGCGCAGCGGCAACACCTCGCTGCTTTCGCAAACCTTCGATACAAGCGCCTACCGTGCGGTGGCGGTGTTCTTCTCTGCGATTACTGTGGTGGTGCTGTTGGGTGCCGTTGAGGGGCTACGGCCCAGTTTCCCCACCGAGGATGGGGTGATGAAACCGCTATCGATGAATCTCGTGATTCAGATGGTGATGCTGGTGGCCGGTGCTATCATCCTGCTGTGGTGCGAGGTGGATAAGACGAAGATCGCCAATACCACCGTGTTCAAAGCGGGTATGACGGCGGTGTTCTCCGTCTTCGGTGTGGCCTGGATGGCGGATACCTTCTTCAGTACTCACATCGACGCACTCAAAGACGGCCTAGGCGATGTAGTGGCGTCCGCGCCGTGGACCTATGCCTTGGTGCTGCTCATTGTGTCCAAACTGGTCAACTCCCAAGCTGCGGCGTTGGTGGCTATCGCGCCTTTGGGCTTGAGCCTCGGAGTGGATCCGGTGCTCATCGTCGGCTTCTACGGGGCGGCCTACGGTTACTGGATCCTGCCCACCTATCCATCAGATCTGGCGTGCATCGGCTTTGATCGCACCGGCACCACTCGGATCGGGAAGTTCGTGATTAACCATTCCTTCCTCATCCCGGGTGCCATCAGTGTGGCTACCTCCTGTGTGGTGGGCTCGCTGCTTGCCCAACTCATCCTCGGATAGACGGTGGAGATCCACGCTAGCGCCGGTTGGTCGTATTCTGCGCGGCGCTGAGCGAGTCGGTGGCTGCCAACCAGGCCCCCTCGGCGGCCCGGGCAATGGCCTGCTCCATCTCTGGAGACGGATCGATAGGTCCCAGCACCCACACGGGGATGGCTACCGGTTCGCTCTGTGGCGGACGGCCGATGCCGATGCGCACCCGCACATAGTCCCGGGTACCCAAAGTGGCGCTGAGCGATTTCAGCCCGTTGTGGCCGTTTTCATTGCCTCCGCGTTTGATTTTCACCGTCCCAGCGGGAAGATCCAGCTCATCGTGGATCACGATCACGTGGTCGGCGTCCAGCTCCAGGTGGCGTTGGAGAGCCTCGATAGCCTCGCCCGAGTTATTCATATAGGTATGCGAGCGGGCCAGCACAATGCTGCGGCCCTCATGCTCCAGTGCGGCGATGCTTAAGGGGGCACCGGCGACCGGGGTGAGGATATCGCCGCGCTGCGCCAAGATGTCATCGAGAGCCATGTAGCCCACGTTGTGGCGGGTGGCCTCATAGTTACTACCGGGGTTGCCTAGTCCTAGAATCAGGTAATCGATGCGCTCGGGCAGGCTCGTGGTGGGGGTGGGAGTCCGCGAGCCGAGGCGAGCGAAGAAGGAGCGGAGGGAGTCGCTGAGGTTTTCAAATCCGTGCACGCATCGATTCTTGCACATAGGCTCAACGGCTATGAGTTACCTCCTGCACGATCGAACTATCACCCTCATTGCCGCGCCCATGGCGGGTGGGCCATCGACCCCACAGCTGGCGGCGTCGTTGTGGACTGCGGGTCACCTCGGCTTCCTCGCGGCGGGGCGCGCCAGTGCTGAGGCCTTGCGGGAGGATATGCGCACTGCCGCAAAGCTAGCCGGCGGGCTGAACGTGGGCGTCAACCTTTTCGCCCCGCACCCGCGGCCGCGCTATCTCGAGACCCACTCAGAAGAGCAGTGCGTCGCCGAGCTGGGCAGCCGTTGGAAGCCTGAGGTGGACTACAGCTTCGGCTGGGAGGAGAAATTCGCGGCCGTGCTCGAGGCGAGGCCGCTGGTGGTGAGCTCCATGTTTGGCTACTTTTCCGCAGCGGAGGTGCAGCAGGCCCGGGAGCGCGGGATTGAAACGTGGGTGACTGTGACCAGCCCCGACGAAGCCCGCCAAGCTCAGCCGGTGGGCGCGGATGCGGTGATCGTGCAGGCAGCCGCCGCCGGCGGCCACCGCGGCACGTGGAATCAGGAGGACGAGCCCACCACCATGGGCCTGCCGGAGCTATGTTCCGCCGTCGCGGCCGTCTGCGAGCTGCCGCTCATCGCCGCCGGTGGGCTGAGTACCCCAGAGGCTGTGGCGGATGCCCTAGCGCTCGATGGCGTGGTGGCGGTGTCCTGTGGCACTGCCTTCCTCTTGGCCGAGGAAGCCGGCACTTCCGAGAGTAATCGTGCGATTCTGCGCGAGGGCCAGCTGCGCACCGCTGCAACTCGCGCCTTCACTGGGCGAGTGGCCCGTGGGGTGATAACTGGTGTGAACGAACATGCTGCGGTCACCATGCCGCCGGTGTTCCCGCACCTCGCTCCTGCCCCAGTGGGGCAGAAGGCGAACAGGGCCTGGGCCTATTGCCTCGCAGGGGAAGGAGCGAACGACTGCCTCGAGGCCCCTGCCGCCGAGATCGTGCGGCAGCTTACTTCCCTCGCCATCCCCCGCTAAGACCGCTGGTTGATTCCCGCATCCTGTGTCACTAAGGTCAGCTACACTTTCACTAGTTAAGGCTACGGTAATTAGGCCGGTTGTCTGTGAATCGCGGGGACGTGGCGCTAGATGGCGTCGATAAGCGTCAATACGCGCGGAGGAGGGCAAGTATGAAGCTGGAGAAGGTTCGCCGCAACTTGGAGAAGGGCAAGACGAAGAAGAAGTGTTGCCGTTCTAAGAAGCGCTGCTGCTCGTGTCCGGTGGTGTGCCATCGGCTACGCAAGGACAATGCCTTGGATTTGGATGATAAGGCGCTGAAGAAGGCGATCGCCAAGGCGCGTAAGTGGTAGTGCGGATCACAGCCGAGTAGGGGGTGGCTCACATCCGAGCGTCCGGATAGGGGAAAACAGACATAAATCTCCCCCGAGGGGTGAGAAAGTGGGGTGAAAACGGCCCCCTGAAAACCACATCTTCGCTACCGTTTGAGGTGGACATTGAACCATTCACCCATCACTAGCGGAGGATAAGAACTTCACTATGCCCGACGCCCACACCCCCAACCCCAGCGACTGGAGCAAGCGCATCGAGCTCGCGGAGCAGATGATCCCACTGATCGGCCGCCTACACCGCGAGAAGAATGTGGTTACCTCGATCTTCGGCCGTCTGCTGGTGAATCCGTCGGACATCGAGATCATCAAGATGCACCGCTATGCGCGCCGTGTGGTGGAGCGCGAGCTGCCTTTGGAAGACACCTTGCCCGTCTTCCAGACCTTGCTTGAGCTGGATCTCGGTACTGCCTCCATTGACGTGGCCCGCCTAGCCATCGGGCACAAGAAGCACGGTGGCGATTTGCGCGCCTATCTGGAGGAGCAGCTGGCGGATGTGATCGGTGATAAAGGCACCGATGTGCAGCGCGATGTGGTGCTCTATGGCTTCGGCCGTATTGGTCGGCTGTTGGCCCGCATCCTTGTGGCCCGTGAGGCCCAGGGGCGTGGCACCCGCCTGCGCGCTGTGGTGGTGCGTAAGAAGTGTGCGGATGACATCGCCAAGCGCGCGTCGCTGCTGCGCCGTGACTCCATCCATGGCGCCTTCGAGGGATCGATCACCATCGATGAGGAGAAGGAAATCATCTGGGCCAATGGCACCCCCATTCAGATGATCTACGCCAATAGCCCCGAAGAGGTGGACTATACCGCCTATGGCATCAACGACGCCATCGTGGTGGACAACACCGGTGTGTGGCGTGACCGCGCTGGGCTGTCCCAGCACCTCAAGTCCAAGGGTGCATCCAAGGTGCTGCTCACCGCCCCGGGCAAGGGCGATATCAAGAACATCGTCTACGGCATCAACCACACCGATATCGAGGACTCGGACGAGGTCCTCTCCGCCGCGTCCTGCACCACCAATGCCATCACCCCGGTGCTCAAGGCCATCGATCACCGTTATGGCGTGGAGTTTGGTCACGTGGAAACCGTGCACTCCTTCACCAATGATCAAAACCTGATCGATAACTTCCACAAGGGCGAGCGCCGCGGCCGTGCCGCCACCTTGAACATGGTGCTCACCTCTACCGGCGCGGCGAAGGCCGTAGCGAAGGCCCTGCCGGAGCTCGAGGGCAAGCTCACCGGCAATGCCATTCGTGTGCCTACTCCGGATGTATCCATGGCGGTGCTGAACCTCACCATGAAGAAGGACGTGGATGCCGATGAGGTGAATAACTACCTGCGCACCGTGTCGCTGAAGTCCGAGCTGCGTCAACAGATCAACTACATCAAGTCCCCTGAGGTGGTGTCGAATGACTTCATCGGCTCCACTCATGCCGGCATCGTCGATGGTCTGGCCACCATCGCCACCGGCAATCACTTGGTGCTGTATGTGTGGTACGACAACGAGTTCGGCTACTCTAACCAGGTGATTCGCATCGTGGAGGAGATTGCCGGCACCCGTCCGCGCGTCTATCCTCCGCGTCGCGAGCTCTCTGAGTTGGACTAGCCCCGCAGAAATAAGCGCCCCACCTTCGGTTTCGGGTGGGGCGCTTGTTGCGCTTATCGATGCTCACTCGGCGGGCTCTGCACCGCGGCAGGTGTCATGGCCTAGACCGGCTCGGGCGAGGAGCCAGATTCTTGCTTGCGCTGCACCAGCTTCGCAGCATGCGGGTCCTTGCTCTTTTTAGCCCAATAGAGCAAGCTCCACGCCACGGAGGCGATAAATAGCGCCAGCATGGGGCCTAAAATCCAGCCGGGGCCGAACTGGTAGATGATCGGCACTGCGAGAGCAGTAATCACGCCGCCGCCGAAGAAGGGCTCGAATACCAGCTGCTTATAACCGAAGGCCTCGAATGCGGGGCTTTCGCTATCAGGGTCGGCGATGCGCATGAGGATCAGTCCCGTCGCGGTCACACCCATGGACTGGCCGAAATCGCCGATACCGCGCTCGAGCCAATAGGAGGGGATAGCGCGCGGCACCAGCCACAGCAAGATGACGACGTTGATGATGATGCCGCCCACGCACAGCAGCACGAAGGGCCAGAAGTTATCCGCGATCGCCTGCAAAGAAATGGTGGCCAAGGCGGCCGCGATGAGCAGATCCAGCGCCAAGCCCTGCAGGCGCAGCATCATATTGGAATCCACCAGGTAGTCATAGCCGGTCTTATTCAGCAGGATCTGCACGATAATGCCGCCGATCATAGCGATCGGGAACAGCGGGACATAGCGCAACAGCTCCACCTGATCTGCCCACAGCATCTGCTCCACCCACTGCAGGAACTCGAGGATGCAGATACCGATGAGGATGGACAACCCAATGAACGCGGCATGCAGGGACAGTGGCTCGATAGAGGAGGGGCGAGAGGTCATCATCGCAGCGGTGTACTGCTCATCGCGGCGGAAGAGGCCACGCTGTTCTTCGAGAGAGCGGTCCTTGACCTCGGTGACGATGGTGGTGCGGCCGGTGCGGATAGCCCAGTTGATCACGCCCACGCCGATCACGATGCCGCCCACGAGGCCCACGGTGGCCACGGCCACGGCGAGATCGCCGCCTTCGGGGAAACCCACCTCGTGGAAGACGTCGATCATGCCGGCGGCGGTGCCGTGCCCGCCCTCAAAGCCGATTTCGATGAGCGCACCCGCCATGGGTGACATCCCAAAGAGGGGAGCCAGCACCAGCATGGCAAGCAGCATGCCCACCACATACTGGCCAGAGGCGAAGGCCACGCCCACCGAGAGCTGCGGGCCGGCCAAGTGATAGACCTCTTTGGGCTTGGGCAGCTTTTGGCCCAAGAAGAGGGTGGCGAAGACGACAGAGATCAACAGCCCCGGCAGGGTCTTCCACACGCTGAGCATGTCCTCGCCAAAGAGGCCTCCCGCCTGCAGATACTCTGTGGCGGTAGTCTCGCCAAACCAGCCAGCGATGGTGCCCAGCACCTCGGGGCCGAGAAGCAGGGCGAGGGTGCCAGCAATGATAGAGCTGGGCAGGAAGAGGTTCTGCGTCCACCGAACGCGCATACGCACGACCTTGCCCACGAAGAGCACGACTAAGAGCACGACGAGCGCAAAGCCAACGGAGTTGGGGGTCATGGCTGAGGACATCTCCTTTTCTATTTTCCAGGGTGCACATGTGGCGCACCGCACACAACATGAGAGTTATGAAGTACCTTAGCCTGTGCTGTGCGGAATGAATAGAAAAGCTGATACGGCCACGAGAACGCAGGGGTGTTGTCCCTGCAACGTCTCCGTCGACAAGGCCACTGAGACCCGCGTCGATGAGGCGACAGGCGTACGCACTGCGTGCTGCGGAGGGCGTATGGGTGAGCGGCCATTCCACTGTAGGTGGTGCATGCTTTCCACCCCGTGGCTGCGCCGCTGTCGGTGAACACCGTGGCTATTGTGATTCCGTGCTCGGCGAAGCCGGAGACACAAAGACCCGCCTCATCCTCGCACGGCAGGCTGGAATAAGGCGGGTAGAATCGGGGCACTGCGCCGAAAGCGTGCTTAGCGCAGCGCCGCGAGAGCAGCCTCGTAGTCCGGTTCGGTGGCGATCTCCTCTACCAGCTGGGAGTGCAGCACGGTGCCCTCGCCATCTACGACGATCACGGCGCGAGCCAGCAGCTGGGCCAGCGGGCCATCGGTTTGCACCAGGCCGAGGTTATCGCCGAAGCCACGGCGGAAGTCCGAGGCCACCTGCACGTTCTCCAAGCCTTCGGCACCGCAGAAGCGAGCCAAGGCGAAGGGCAGATCGCGGGAGACATTGACCACCACGGTGTTGTCCAGCCCCGCGGCGAGCTCATTGAACTGGCGCACGGAGGCGGCGCAGACGCCGGTATCCACCGAGGGGAAAATGTTGAGCACCACGCGGCGCCCAGCGAAATCAGCATTGGTGACAGTCTCGAGCGAGTCATTCGTCAGCGAGAACTCGCCGAGACGCGAGCCCACCTCGGGCAGCTCGCCGGAGACGGTGACGGGGTTTCCTTTAAAAGCAGTATGAAGAGTCATGTCTCCTTTGTACCCGAATACCTCAGACACCGACGTCCGAGAGATAACGCAGCACCGCTTTCACGCGGCGGTTGTCCTCCTCGGGGGAGAGCCCCAGCTTCTGAAAAATCGCGGCAATATGTTTCGCCACCGCCGCGCCTGAGACCACGAGACGGCTGGCGATCTCCGGATTGGATAATCCCTGAGCCATGAGCGCCAGCACCTCACTTTCCCGGGCGGTGAGATCACTCATGCCCTGCTGGGAATGCACCATGGCCTGGGCTACCTGCGGATCAATCACCATGCCACCGGCGGCCACCGTGCGCAGCGTACGGATGAAATCAGCGACATGCCCCACCGAATCCTTCAGCACATAGCCGGTGCCGGCCACGCCCCCAGCCATCTCCAGCACGGTGCGGGCATAGGCCGGCGCCACATACTGGGAACAGACCACGATGCCCAGCTCGGGGTAGCGCTGTCGCACCGCCACGGCCGCGTGCAGGCCGTCATCGCTCATCGACGGCGGCATGCGGACATCCGTGACCAATAGGCTGATCTCCGCGGAGTGGGCGTCGATAAGCGGCATGACCTCCTCGGCCGAGGAGCACTGCGCGAGCACATGAAAGCCCTGGCGTTCCAGCATGGCTGCCAAGGACTCCCGCAGCAGGCCGGAATCATCGGCTAAGACGATATTCATAGCGAGTGATCCTTTCTCTCCGCAGTAGAGCTGAGGGTGCCGAGCACGATGCCGGACTCCCCGCGATGCAGCAGTAGCGGCACATCCGCCACCACCTGGGTGGGCCCGCCCGGCGGCGAGTTCACCTCCATCGTGCCCCCGAATGCCGCCAAACGTTCCTTGATACCGTGCAGGCCACCACCGGGCACGATATGGGCGTCACCTGGGCCGGTATCTAGCACCGAGATCCGCAGCCCGGAATCGACCGTGATCAACACATCCACCCGCGCCTCGGGGGCGTATTTGCCGATATTGCTCAACGCCTCAGACACAAAAAAATACCCGCAGGCCAAGACCCCCTCCGGCAGGGTGGGAAGCGGATGTGGGCAGGTCAGCGAGGAACGCAGCGGCATCGACTGCAGCAGCTCCTCCACCGCAGCCACCAAGCCGGCGTCGCTGAGCATGTGCGGATGAATCCCGCGCACCGTATTCCGCAAGGCCGCCAGCCCCTCATCCAGATTGCGGTGGGCCTGCTCTAAGAGGGCACGCAGCTGCGGATTATTCTCCACCGCGGGATCCAGCTCGGCCTCTCCCAGCGCCATCGCCGCCGCGACGAAGGACTGCTGGGCACCATCGTGCAGGTCCCGCTCAATGCGCCGCCGCTCCACCTCATAGGCATCCACGATGGTGCGACGAGAATCAATCAGCTCGCGGATCTCCTCATCGCGGCCGCGTCGAGGCGCAGCGGCTCGGGTGCGGAATCGGGGAAACAAACCTGCCATGGCTCCCATTCTAAAAGGGCCGCCGGCTGCGATCGCCGTGCTGGCGGCGGTGGGGGTAGTGCTAGGACTACGTGGAAAACTAGCCTCTAGGGTATTGGGAAATGCCAGCGTAGAGCCTTGAATTAGAGATATGACAACACACTCACTACTCAGCGCGCAGAATCTGTCTAAGAGCTTTGGCGCCGAACATGTACTCCACGACATCTCCCTCGAGATCGGCGCCGGCGAGGCAGTGGCCGTCATGGGTCCCTCCGGCTCCGGTAAATCGACACTGCTGAACTGCCTCGCTGGGGTGCTGGTGCCGGATGCGGGATCGGTGATCTACAACCAGCGTGATATCACCACCATCAGCGACACCGAGCGTTCACGCATCCGGCTGCACGATTTCGGCTTCGTATTCCAGGACGGCCAGCTCATCCCAGAGCTCAGCAACCGCGAAAACGTGGCCATGCCGCTACAGCTGCGGGGCAGCTCGCGTCGCGAAGCGCTGCGCCAGGCCGATGAACTACTGGCGAAGCTGGGCATGAGCGGCCATGGCGGCAAGCTGCCCGGCGATATCTCCGGCGGGCAAGCCCAGCGCGTGGCCGTAGCCCGCGCCATCGCCGGTGAACCGACGATCATCTTCGCCGATGAACCCACCGGCGCTCTCGACCAAGCCACCGGACACGAGGTGATGCAGCTACTCACCGCCTTGGTAGAACGCAGCGGCTCCACCCTGCTCACGGTGACCCATGACAGCAATGTGGCGCAGTGGTGCGACCGGCTCATCGAGATCCGCGATGGGCGGGTACACACGGACCGGCCCATCGATGGCTCGCGTACCCGCACCGCCACCGCCCACGCGGCTTTGCGACGCAGCGCCGGGGAGGGGCAATGATGAACCCCACCACAGCCTCCTCCACGGCGCCCACCAGCGCCCCACAGCCGCAGCGGGTGTATCGTGGCGCGGCGAATCTGCGCTCGATTGCCTACCAGGTATTTTCCGCGCGCATGCGCCGGCGCGATGGCTCAGGGCTCTTGACGCTCTTGTCGGTCGCAGCGTTTACCGCGGTGACCGCAATCGTGATGATCGTGGCCTCCGGCACGTGGATGTTTGTCTATCGCGAACAGCACCCGCGCGAACTCGCGGTCCAAGCCATCGCTGCGGATTCGACGATGTCGACGCTCCTCGGGTTTTATGTATTCCTCGCTGGTTTCGCCTGCGCCCTGCTGATCTTCCCCGTACTCTCGCTTACCAGCTCAGCCACCCTGTTGGGGGCCCGGATGCGGGAACGCCGACTGGCCTGCTTCCGCCTGCTCGGGCTCTCCCGCGCGGAAGTCAATCGCATGGGCCTGATCGATACCCTCGTGCAGGCCGCGGTGGGTGTGGTGCTGGGCACGGGCGGAACATTGCTCTTGCTGCCGTTCTTTCAACGCCTGTCCTTTCAAGGAGATACGGTGCGCTATGAGGAAATCCTGGCGCCGTTGTGGCTCTATGCACTGCTCGATATTGCGCTGCTAGGTTTTGTCACGCTCTCGGCGTGGTGGAGCCTGGTACGGATCAATATTTCGCCCCTGGGGGTATCGCGTCGTTCCACACCGCGGGCCCTGCGTTTTTGGCGGATCGCCGTGCTTATTGCCGCCATCGGATTGTTCCTGCTCACGCCCGCACCGCGGCTGAGTTCTGGTCCGGCCCAATACGCCAAATCTGTGGCGGTGATTGTGGTGTTCCTGCTCAGCGTGGATCTGGTGATGCCGCTGGTGATGCAGCTGGCGTCGCGGCTATTCGCCCGAGCCCCGTGGCTGCTGGTCAGCTGGCCGGCCCGCCGGATAGCGCTGGAACCGGTAAAAGCCTGGCGACGCGTCTCCGGAGTGGCAGCCGTCTCGCTCATCGTGGCGGTTCTTGCCTCCGCACCCTTTCAGAACCCCAGCGACCCTAATATCCAAGACGCAGTCACGCAGATGTTTGTTGAGTTTGACAGGGACATCACGACCGGCGTGATATTCACCATCTCCTTCACCTTCATTCTGGCCGGTATTTCCGCGATGATGAATCAATGCTCCGCTGAGTTCGAACGCGCGCCCCAAACCCTGGCGCTGCACAAGATGGGCGTGCCCAATCGCGTCGGGCTGGCTGTCTCGTGGCTCGAGATGCTCGGCCCCCTCGTGGGTACCTGTGTGATGACCTTCATCTTCGGCCGCATCCTCTTTTTGCCCTATTCCAGCTATCAGGAATTCACTGACACCGATCCCACCGTTTTCGAACACCCCGCCTCATGGATCGCTATTGTCGTTGCCGGTGTGGTGGTGATGGTGGTGGCACTGAGTGTGACTCTGCCGGTGCGCTCGCGAGTGCTCGCCGGGGCGAAACGGGTGCGCCGTGCCGACTAGCCAGTGACGCTCTGCTCGATCAGATCGGCTGCATCGCTGCACACAAAGGGCAGCTCGCGGCGCTCACGGGTACTGAAGGGCTTGAGCACAAAGCTCGCCGGTGCCTGGGAGCCCGGCGGGCGCCCGATGCCCACCCGAATGCGCGGAAAGTCCTGAGTTCCCAACGCTTGGGCGATCGAGCGCAGCCCATTATGGCCGGCCATGCCGCCGCCCATCTTGTGCGCGACCTGGCCAAAATCGAGCTCCATATCGTCGTGCACCACCAGGATCTTGCTCGGGGGGAGCGAGAAGAAACGCGCCAAGGCCTGCACCGGCCGGCCGCTGAAGTTCATCGCACACAGTGGCTTGGCCACGATGAGCCGCTGCTGGCCCAGACGCAGCTCCGCGATCTGCGTGCCGGATTTTTTATGCACGCTAAAGCGTGACGACGCCATCCCGCGGCCCGCCAACTCATCGGCCACCATGAACCCGATATTGTGGCGGGTCTCGGCGTATTTAGAGCCTGAGTTTCCCAGCCCAACCACGATAAAACTTTCCATGTTTCCTCACCCTAGTAGCAGCGATACCGCCGCGGTTTCCGAGCCTAGGATCAGCTGCTGTGGGTTCTAGCCGAGCTCGGGCGCATCCTCTGGCAGCGATGACGCGCGGGGAATGAAATGGGAGGGCAGCAGGAGCTTGCGGTGGGGCTTGCCATCTATCAACCCAGCAAGTTCATCAATGACCACACCAGCGAGCTCGGCGAAGTCCTGGCGAATAGAGGAGAGGGGAGGAGTTAGGTAGGAACTGACTTCATCATCGTCAATCCCGATGAGCTTATAATCCTTCCCCGCGGTGAAGCCGTGCTCGGCGAAGGCGCGGGCACACCCGACCGCGATTTTGTCATTGCCACCAATGACGGCCTCGGGGAGGCCAACGTTGAGGATCTCCTGCGCGGCAGCGTAGCCATCGCAGGCGCCCCAGCCCTTGCCGCCAAAAAGCGAGAAGGAGTGCTTCTTCAGACGGCTATAGCGCTGATAGATGACCATACGTTCCCGAGCGTCGATATATTCCCGATCGCCGGTAATCATGGCCGTATCGGTCACGCCTTGGTCCCACAAATGGTCTAGGGCGGAGTGGAGACCGGAGACTTGGTCGATGCCGATGGTGGACATGCCCTCAATGCCGTGGTCGACCGAGCTAATCATCACCCCAGGCGCGCCCGTCCAATGCTCGAAGAGGGGCAGGAGGCTGCGATGTTGGAAGAGGATGACCGTCGCCAGCACTTGCCGGGAGCGCAAATAGTCAAGGGCGGATTGCGCCTCCGCGAAGTCGGCATTGGCCGAGGAGGAGGTGAGCACATGCCATCCCCGGTGTTTGGCGTGGGCCTGCAGCTCGGCAAAGAGGGTGATCAAGCCGTGAGACATAGTGCCTACAGAGAGGACACCAATGGATCGGGAGGAGCCGGAGGCAAGCATTTGGGCCGCTGCGTTGGGCCGGTAGTCGAGCTCGCGCATCGCGGCATAGACGCGTTCACGGGTGGCTGGTCGCACGGAAGAATGGTTATTTACCACTCGAGACACAGTTTGCGTGGATACCCCCGCTAACTGTGCCACATCCTGCATAACTGCCTTTTTACGCACGCCGGTAAGTGTACATGACGCCTAGGACACCCGAGAATGCGGGTGGCCTAGGCGCCATACAGTCTGTCGAAATTCGTGAATCTATTCGGGAATGACAATTCCCTTCGTGAGAATAATGTTTCCGTAGAGAGCGGTGTCCGTGGTCGCAACAACTGCGAAACACTTCTTTACTTGCTCATAGAACTCGAATCGCTCAAAGTGCTTCACGGTATGGCCCGGATAGCTGCGTTCGGCGATCTCTGCGAATTCGCTCCATACAGGAGGCTCTGGATCGTCTCCCACAGTTTCCATGAGGCCGATCTGCCATGGATTATAGGGGTCCAAGGGCATCAGCTTGAGGATTGCGTCCATCATGTCAGCCACGGTGTGACCATCTGCGTGGATGACCGTGGAATTGAGGGTGTAGCCTGGGAAATTTCCATCTCCAATGACGATGCGATCGCCATGTCCCATGCGGGCCAGAGTGTAGAGGAGTTCCGGTGAAATCTTCTCCGGGATATTGCGGAGCATGTGTTCTCCTTAGTGTGAAAAGAGGTGACGATGAGGAGGCGTGATAATGATTATGTATTCAGCCTCTTATGCGGCAGCCGGCGCGGTTTCGCCAGGGTTCTTGAAGCGGAGCGTAAACACTCCGTAGGACAGCACCACAATGAAGCAGACGAGAACAACAATGAACGAGTGGGCGGTGCCAATAGTATCGACGAGCAGGCCTTGTACTGGGGGAAGAAGAGCGCCACCGACGATGGCCATAACAAGTCCAGCCGAACCGAATTTGGTGTCTTCTCCGAGTCCGGTGAGTGCCTGGCCATAGATAGTGGGGAATAGCAAGGAAATACAGGCGGAGAGAGAAGCGATAGCGATCAAACCGATGATGTTTCCGGTGAGAATACCGATCAAGGTGAGGACGACACCCAAGGAGCACATGATGATCAAGAGTCGGCGGGCGTCGATGATGCCCATCAGGGCGGTCATGACGAAGCGGGCAACGAGGAAGCAGATCAGGGAGACCTGGAGCCAGATTCCCGACTCGGCGTTGGTCTTGCCGACGACATTGGTGGCGTAGTGGATGACGTAGGTCCAGATACAGGTTTGGGCGCCAATGTTGAAGAACTGGGCAACCACACCGAAGGAGTAGCGGCGATTGCTGATCAACCGGCCCAGGCGTCCCGAGCTCGGTACCGGAAGAGCGACTGCGTCGTCTCCGGCACTCCGGGAACGGTCAGGAATCTTGACCAGCGCGATAGCAATGCCGAGCACCAGGTACAGGATGGCGAGGCCCACGAAGGGAATCATCACGGCCTTGAGCTCGCCCGAGACCATAGAGGTGAGTTCCTCCTGGGGCAGCGATGCTCGTTCTTCTGCCGTGTGCTCGTGGATATTGGGCAGGATCATGATGGCCGCAACCAGCACACCCAAGTTAGAACCGATGGGGTTGAAGGATTGGGCGAAGTTCAGGCGCCGCGTCGAGGTCTCTTCCGGACCCATGGCAATAACAAACGGGTTAGCGGAGGTCTCGAGGATAGACAGGCCTGCGGCGAGGGAGAACAGGGCCCCGATAAAGGCCACGAAGGTCATGCTCAGGCTCGCGGGGTAGAACGCAAAGGCACCGGCAGCAGCAAGGAAGAGGCCGATACATACGCCACCCTTGTAGCCCAACTTCGAGTTAATGAAGGCCGCCGGAATGGCAAGCAGGAAGTATGCCCCATAATAGGAGAACTGCACGAGCGAGGATTGGAACGTCGACATCGAGAAGACCGAACCAAACACCTTGACGAGAGGCGCGGTCATGTCGGTGGACATACCCCAGGCTGCGAAGCAGGACACCAGAAGGATGAAAGGAACGAGCATTCCATCGTTCAGGTACTTTTTACGTTCCTTCTTCGGGGGCGTTGATTGTGGACTGCTAACGGAAGTGTCAGTCATGATCTTTTCTTTCAGTCGTCCGTCGGACAGACGGTGGTGATCACCCCAGCGTTGCGAACCCATTCCGCTAGATCTGCAGGGGGAACGTTCAGGGTGAGGAGCTGGTTGATGATGTTTCCTAGGGCCGTGGCCTCAGGATCCGTGACGTGGATGCTTTCGCCGAGGGCGGCGGCTGTCCTTTGCATGAGGAAGAGGTTCTTTACTCCGCCTCCCATGACATAGGTTTTCCCCGTGGATCCGGTCAGAGTGCGAAGCGTGTGGATCGCATCTGCTTGGGCTCGGGCGATGGAATCAAATACGACGCGCAGGATTTCGCCTCGTGTCGAAAGGGTGACGTTGTGTTCACGTGCTGCCTGCACGACGCGATCCGGCATGTCTCCAGGGGCGCTGAAGCGCGGGTCGCACACATCGATGATGGCGCCTGGATTTGAGGCGTCCGCTAGCAGCCGGTTGAGTTCTTCGTAGCTTGGATTTCCCCAGGCGCGCCGACACTCTTGGGCGACCCAGAGCCCAGTGAGGTTGAGCTCGGCTCTGTTATCGCCCCGTGCGGTGGCTTCATTGGTGACCCCTCGGGAGTAGGCCTCCTCTGTCACCACCGCTTGTGCGGTTTGTGCGCCAACAACGGACCATGATCCGCAGGAAATAAACATGGCGTCTTCGGGATAACCACATTCCCGAGATAGCGATGAGAGTGCACAGGCGGTGTCATGAGAGCCAGCGGCGATGACGCGGACGCCATCAGAACGGGTGCCGATCACGCGCCGCTCGCTGGTGATAGAGGGGAGTCGTTGCCGGTCGATACCCGCTGTGGCGAGTATCTCCTCGGACCAATCCTCATGACTTGCCGCGAGAAGCCCCGAGGTAGAGGCGATTCCTCGCGACGCCCACGCCTGTGTGGGCTGATCAAGCACGCAGCGGGCGATGAAGTCCGGGAGGAACATCACCGTGCCTGTGCTGGGCGGTTGCAGTGCGAGGCGATACACAGAGTTAATGTCTTGGGGGAGAACGCCGGAGGCGTGGTATTGCTCCGTCTCCGGCATTCGTGATGCCATCAGGCTTCGACCTCGGGCGCCGGCACTATCCCGATAGGAGCGTGCCTGCGACAGAGGATTATTGTTTTCGTCAACGACGACGAAATCGACTCCCCATCCATCGACAGCAACTGAATCAATTTCTCCGGCCGCGTGGAGTGCCTGGGTGGCTGCGTCTTTGAGCGCATCCAAATCCCAGTACAGGTTTCCCTGTTCATCGGTGCAGACGTGGTGTTCTGCACGAAACACTTCCGACCTTGTCAGTTTCTTGGAACCTGTGTCCCATGCACCAACAATTCCACGAACAGAGGACGAGCCCATGTCGATTGCCAAAGTCCTGATGACCCGTGACATTATGTGATCCTTATCTCTTGTCGCTCAGTACACTGCGCAATTAGGCAAAGAAGGGACCATAGGTTTCGCAGGCGCGGAAGTCGGCGCTTTCTTTGTCTGCGGTTCCAAGGAGACCCCATGCGCGCGGACGGAAGATCTCTGCATCGTCCACGTTGTGCATGTTCACTGGGATACGGAGCATGGCGGCGAGAGTGATCAGCTCCTTGCCGAAGTGGCCGAAGCCGATGGCGCCGTGGTTCGCGCCCCAGTTGTCCATCACGTCATACACCGAGGTGAATGCGCCCTTGCCCGTCAGACGCGGGGCGAAGAACGTGGTGGGCCAGGTACGGTCCGTGCGGTTCTCGATCTTTGTGGTGGCCTCTTCGCTCAGGGTGACGGTCTCACCCTCGGCGATCTGCAACACTGGGCCGACGCCCTTGACCAGATTCAGACGAATCATGGTGACAGGCATGTTCGGAGCGGTGCGGAAGTGGGTAGAGAATCCACCGCCACGGAAATACTCGTGGGTTGCCGCATGGAAGGTGGTGGCCTCCATGACAGCCTTCTGGTCCTCTTCGGTGACTTCCCAGAAAGGCTTGGTGCACGGATTACCGTCGGCGTCCTTCATCACGCCGGTGGCGTCGAGAGTGGTGGCGCCGGAGTTACGCAGGTCCAAGAAGCCATTCGCGGCCCCGCCGGTGGGCTTTTCGCCAGTGACGCGCTCAATGGCCTCAGGAGACCAGTAGGTGCGCACATCGGAGAACATCTGCGTGCGGTTGGTGAGCAGGTAGTTGAGGAGCATGCTGGCACCATTGAGAGTGTCATTCTCCGTGGCCAACACCACTGGGCGGCGGGCGCCGTTCCAGTCGAAGGTGGTGTTCAGCATGGTCTCCATGAAGTCACCATTGGGGTAGGTGTCGGTCCACTGACGCTGCCCCTGGAAGCCGGAGGCGATGGCGTTGAAGCCGCATGCTTCCTCCTCGAAGCCCAGCTCGGCGAGCTTGGGGTTGCCTTCCATCATGTCGCGGCCGATGAGAGCCATCTTGGTGATGAAGTCCCACTGCTCTTCGACGTCCTCGCGCGGCTCGGGGTTGAAATCCTTGCCGATCTGGACGTTCTCACGCACCCATGCGCGTGCCTTCTCATACTCCTCGGGATCGAAGATGCCTTCGTTGATGCGGCGAATGAACTCGGTCATGTCCACGGACTCCACGCGCATGCCGAGATAGTCCTGGAAGAAGTGGCGATCGATGGAGGAACCAGCGATGCCCATGCAGGTCGAGCCCATCTGCAGATAGCCCTTACCGCGCATCTGGCCCGCAGCAACGGCTGCACGGGAGAAGGTCAGGATCTTGTCAGAGACCTCTTCGGGGATGTCGGTGTCATCAGCATCTTGAACGTCGTGACCATAGATGCTGAATGCGGGAATGCCGTACTGAGCGTAGGCGGCGAGATTTGCGGCCAGCGTCACGGCGCCGGGGCGCTCGGTGCCGTTATAGCCCCAGATGGCGTGGAAACGGTTGGGATCCATGTCCATGGTTTCCGTGACATAGCACCAGGCGGGAGTCACGGTGAGTTCGGCGATGACGTTCTGGCCAGCGAAAAGATCGTCGCAGGCAGCTGCTTCGCCGGGGCGGCCGATGGTGGTTTCGGCGATGACGACCTCAACGGGCTCGCCGTCGAGGTAACGGAGATTCTTAGTGATGAGATCGGCGGCAGCGTGGGCCATCCACATCGTTTTATCTTCGAGTGATTCGCGGACTCCGCGACGACGGCCGTCAATGGTGGGTCGGATGCCAATCTTCGGATGATGAACCATGAGTACTTCTCCTTCGGGAGGTAATGTCACCCCAGTATGGGGGATCTGGAGCGCCGTGGCCGATGGGGGCGAATGGGCCTAGCCATCGGTCCGTGGGCACTGTCTCATGCCCGTATGTTAGCGCTATCAAAAGTCTAACACCGGCCCTACAGGCGGGGAAGGGCTTTCGGTATCTTTCCCGCCGGCCCCGCACGTACGGGGTGGGTTTTGTGGCGTTAGCCCAGCGTAAAGACGACTGAGACGGTCGTCACTCTGACTCGTGAGGGTGGGAAAGGCTGGAGAGAAGGGTCACCCAATGGGGGTAGCTATCCGACGGTGTGTGGCCGGAAAGGAGAGCGCAGCATGATAACGCTCACACGTGACAGCACAAAAGAGCCCACCATGACGATGGTGGGCTCTTAGGTATGTCGCTTTGCGCTTGTGCGGCTTAGCGCTTGTGCGGCTGGCCGTAGGTGGCGATGGCGGCGCTGGCCTCTTCCATCTGCTCGGGCGTGAGGATACGCGGGGTGCCCGCAGCTCGGGCGTTGAGGTAGACCTTGGACAGCCATTCAATGGACTGTGCCTTGGTGTAGGCCTCGGCTAGGTCTTTACCTGCGGCTACGGAGCCGTGATTGCCGAGCAGGCATGCGGTTTTGCTCTGCAGTGCGGCCTCGACGTTGTCGGCGAGCAATTGGCTGCCATAGCGGGCGTATTCCGTGACGGGGATCGCTCCGCCCATGGTGGCGGTGATGTAGTGGATATTGGGTAGCTCTGTTACTCCTTCAAGGCTGGCCACGGTGGTGGCATAGGCGGAGTGCGTGTGCACGATCGAATCGAGGCCGGTCGTCTGCAGTGCCTGGAGGTGGAGGTGTATCTCACTGGTGGGGCGATACTGACCTTCGACCTGCTCTCCGGTGTCGAAATTGACCACGCAGATGTCTTCTGGGGTGATCCCGACGTAGGGCAGTCCGGTGGGGGTGATGGCTACGAGCTCACCTGCGCGAATAGAGATATTTCCGGCCGTTCCCACGACCAGTCCGTCGGATGCGAAGTGCTGGCAGTAGTCGGCGATGAGTGTTCTCTCTTCTGAGAGAAGCATGGTGTCCTCCTGGCGATTGGGTCTGCGAGTAGAAGCCGTGGGTGTCTATCACTGTCGTGTCTATGTGATGACTAGCGATATATGCAGCTAGAGGCTATAAAACGAGAAATGATAGCGCTCTCATTTGTCATGTTACTACTCTTCTTAACGATCGGCATAGCGTACGTGAAATAAAGTGAGCTATGACAAGTACGACACAAACACCCACTAACGGGGGCGATATGGCAGATATGGCTGTGTTCATGTCCACCGCGGTTCGCTGCGGTTCGCTGCGCCTAGGCACAGCGCAGCACTATTCCGCAGTCTCATCGCCTGAGCAGTGGAAGGTAGAAACACGCTGCACACAGGCGATTGTTGCCTAGGCAGCGCCTGGGCACAGCGCAGCACAGCGCGGCGGCTCTCCCTTGGAGCGGCGCAGGGTAGGGCGTCGCCAGCGGCCCGTGCGGGGGTAGTGGCCTAGGCGGAGGGTTCTGCTCGGAAATCCGAGGTGAGTAGCTGCACTTCGAAGGGATCCTCGGCTAGACCGGTAAAGCCGCGGCTGCTGAGATGGACCTGCTCGACGGCGATGGGCTGCACCGCACCACTGGCGAGGATCTCCCGAGCGATCTGTGCGGCCGCGGTCTCGCGGCTCTCGGTGTCTGTGGTAGTTAATGCGGTGGCAATCTCTGCGTCCACGCTCTCATCGCAATAGCGGGCGATGTTATAGCGCTTGCCGCAGGTGGCATCGGAAGCGAGATAGCTGAGTGTGTCCGCGGCGCCGCTCATGTAGTTGCGCGAGCCGAGAACAAGATCAAAACGCCCGTCCAGGATCCGGTTTTCCAGCGCCCCATAGCTATCAATGCTGAGCTGGACCTGGAAACCAGCCTGCTCGAGCTGCTCGGCGATCTCCGATGCGAGCTGGGGAAGCTCGGGGATATCAGAGTAGGTGGCCATGGTGATATGGGTGGGGCCATCCTCTAGGTCGTCTATAGCCGGGGTGTTCAGCTTGATCGGCTTCGTTGTGCCATCGCCGCGTTCGGCGGCGCGGAAGAGCATATTCTGCAGCGCATTCGTATCCGCAGGGTAGCTATCGCGGACCAGCGCTGGCATATCGAGTGCCTCAATCGCCGCGCTGCGCACATCGGCGCGGGTGAAGATGCCTTTGCCCGTATTGAAATACAGCAGACTGGTGCGCGGGGTGGATACCGTCATCACCTCGGCGCGCTCGCTCACATCGCTCAGGCTCGCGGCTGGCAGGCCCGCCGCGACATCGAGCCGGGAGCTTTCCACCTCGCGGGCCAGCTCGGCCGGATCGGCGGAGAAGGTGACATCCACGCTCGGCACCGCGGGCTGATCGCCCCAGTAGTCCGCATTGGCCTCAAGGTGGGCCTGCCGTGGAGTGGCGTCCTTCCACACATAGGGGCCTGTGCCGAAGCCGATCGGGGTGATCACCAGACGCTCATCTTCTGTGGTGTAGGCCTGAGGAGAAAGAATCATGGTGCCCGGATCCGCGAAGCGTTGCGCCAAGATCGGATCCTGACGATCGGAGGTGACCGTCACCTCGAGAGTGTCCGTGGCGGTGGCCCGCAGCGCCGCCGAGCCGAGCCCGCGCGGACGGAAAGGAGAGGCAAAAGCCTCGTTGAGCGAGTTGGCCACGGCATCGGCATCCATGCGGGTGCCATCATGAAAATCCACCCCAGAGCGCAGCTCGAACACCACGGTGGTGGAGCTGGGCTGCTCCCAGGACGAGGCCAACCAGCCTTCGGGAGTGCCGTCGGGGGCGATGCGAACGAGCGTTTCCGAGGAACCTAAACGCGTCGCAATGGAGGCATCCGCACTAAAAGGCGCGAAGCCGGCGACAGGGGAAAACGCCACGCCGAGACGGGCAGAGTTGGCGTTGGGGGTGCCGGAATCGGCGGAACAGGACACAAGCCCAATCGATAGGGCACACACTGCCGCAAGAGCAGTGGTGGTGGCAACGTTCATGAGGCAAGAAGCTTTCTAGATAAGCACCGAGATTCACCTCATGGTAGCGCGCCCAGATACAGCACCACCCTAGGCACGCACAGAGGGCGCCTAGGGTGGTGGTGCGAGGTGACGTCGATAAGCATCGCGCCACGGTATGAGGGGATTACTCCTTGTCTTCGGAGTCCTCCTCGGAGTCCGCATCGTCCTCGTCCACGGTCGGGACGTCCTCCGGATCCTCGTTCTCGGCCTCGCCCGGCTCGACATCCTCGGTCTCCGGGTAGACAACGCTGAGAACCAGCACGTCTTCATCGGCAGCCAGGGAGCAGTTGCCGGGCATAGCAACGTCCTTGGCCAGGATCTGGGTACCGACCTCGAGGCCCTCGATGTCGATCTCGATCTCTTCCGGAATGGAGAGCACATCGGCCAGCAGGAGCAGGGTGTCTGCATCCTGGTAGACGAGGGTGCCCGGAGCCGGCTCGCCGGTGTAGGTGATCGGCACCTCGACCTCGACCTTCTCGCCGCGGGAAATGGCGTAGAGGTCGATGTGGTCGATGTCGAAGCTCAGCGGGTTCTGATCAACGTGCTTGATCATGGTGAGGTGCTCCTCGCCATCGACGTTGACGTTCACAATCGCGTTCACACCGTGGTTACGCACGATGGCGGTGAACTCGATGCGGTCGACGGTGGCGTGCACCGGGGCCTCCAGGTGCTTGGAGTACACCACGAGGGGGATCAGGCCGTCGCGGCGGGCACGGCGGGCAGCGCCCTTACCGAACTCAGTGCGAGCGCTTGCCTTGATATCAATTGCCTTAGTAGCCATTGTTATCTCCTTAAAAGTTTGTGTTAGTGGTCAGCGCACCGCAGACGGATTGTGCTTGATCGCGCCGGAACCATGTGCAGGTCCACGACACGAAAAAAGCCCGCAGGCAGTGCGTGGCATCTCGCATCGCCGCAGGCTAGAAGCCCCAATAGGTGGGGCTGAGCTCTTGGATCGCGTCGATAACGGGGCTTGGGTTACAAACCCCCTCGCCGAGACGAACGGAAGTCTAGCACAACCCGCAGGTTATCCACCAAAGACAACCCGATTTCGGATGCGGCCGATCCCGTCCACGGAGACCTGAACCACATCATTATGGGAGAGATACTCGCCGCGACCATGCCCCACACCCGCCGGGGTGCCGGTGGCAATCACATCGCCAGGATTGAGCGTGTACAGCTGTGAACAGAAGGAGACGAGATCCGCTGGGCTAAACACTAGATCCGATAGCGGCGCATTCTGGCGCTCTTCGCCATTGACCACGGTGTGCAGCCGCGCCTCCGCGTCCAACTCATCTGGGGTGACCAGCCACGGCCCGAAACCGCTGGTGCGCTCCAAGGACTTGCCCTGATGCCACTGTTGGGTGCGTTTTTGCAGCTCACGACAGGTGAAATCATTGATCACCGAGAAGCCAGCGATGGAATCTGTGGCCTCCTCTGGTGTGACATTGCGGGTGCGCTTAGCGACGATCACTGCCAACTCACCCTCGTAGTCTGCAGTGTCCTGAGCGAAAGACGGCACCTGGATATCGTCGAAGGGGCCGATCAGCGCCTCGGGGAACTTGATGAACAAGGTGGGCACATCGGGGCGTTCGTGGCCCATTTCCTCGATGTGGGCCGCGTAGTTCAGACCGACGCAAATAATCTTGCTGGGACGCGGAATCGGCGGGGCCAGGGTGTGCTGCTCAAACTCGACCGTCAGCTCCGAGGCGTGTGCGGCAAGCTCGCGCCAATTGGGCTGGTGGAGCAGCTCTGCCACATCGGCAAACTCACCGACAAGAGTGGCCGAGTGGTCATCGTCGACGCGTCCCACGCGAGTCCGATCTGGGGTGAGTGGGGAGCGAAAGGTAGCAAGCTTCATATCCACCGAGGCTACTTGTCCCATGGCTGGGGTGCAGTGCGGCCGGCACGGAAGGGGTAGGCCCCACCAGCGGGGCCAGCGGTTGTTTAAAGTTGAAAGGACACACACAGGTGCGAGGAAGGAGGAAGCGGGTGCGGTTCTTCAGAAAGAAAACAGCGACCTCCGCGGCAGAACACAGCCAGGCGGAGAAGCGCGACACCGCTCATGATGGTGATACCCGAGTGCACAGTGGCGCCGGCCACTGGTGCGATGCAGGAGCAGCGGCAGACATTGCACCCGAATCCGCGATCGTCCTTGAAACCGCGGTGACCGGCCTCGATGCCCCCATCGCCGTGTTTCGCACCGAGGATGACGAGTTCTACTGCATCGACGACACCTGCACACACGAGGATGCGTCGCTCGCTGAAGGCTGGGTGGAAGGCTGCGAGGTGGAATGCCCCGTGCACGTGGCAGCCTTCTGTCTTAAAACTGGGGACGCGCTCACCCCACCCGCCAGCGAGCCCGTGCGTACCTACCCAGTACGGCTCAACGACGGGCACGTGTGGGTGCTGCTAGGGGAGTGAGGGGCTAGGCCTCGGCTCCGCGGAGATAGCTCAGATCCGCGGGATTCACGGGGATCTCAAAATCCAACTTCATGCGCACAATGTCAACGTTGCCATCTTTCACCGGCATCCGTTCTTGAGTCGCGTCGCGTGAGGTCACTGGGCCAAGGTAGAAGAAATCAGTGCCTTCCCGGTCATCCCGCTTAGCGAACATATGGAGGTCGACAGAGTTGTCGATGATCGGTATGAGCTCCTTGCTGTGCAGGGTTCGTCGTCCACGGGTGTACCAGGTCATGGTCTCCGGGGAGTCGAGATAGTCTTCGTAGCGGGTGCTCTCAGAGAACGCATCACCCTTGTGGTGGGTGATGTAGATCGGGCAGGTGTTCGTCTCTTTATCTATCTTGTAGCCGTTAATCACGCCGCGTTCATTGCGCCTCCAGTTGAAAAGCCGGCAGAAATCTTCGCGGTTGTATAGCTTGCCTACGATCATCTTTCCGTCGATGGAATGCTTCTCCTTGTTGAGGAATAAGCTCGTTTCGATGATGTCGTCGACATGAGCCTTGAACAGCTCGGATGAGCGATAGTTCTCCAGGAACATCGAAGAAAGCCTGAGGCCGTTGCCTTCTCGCGTGATGACAGGAAACTCTGGCTCGGTTTTCCAGCAGTCGAACTCTCCGGTGAGCACGCGGACCGCGCTATCAATGGTGGCGCGATCGGATGTTGTGCCGTAATCGGCAAACAAAGCGCGGGTCTCGTCGGTTGTTGTGGGGCCATAGATGAGACGACGAAGCAGGAGCGGCTCGTGCGGGCGCTTACCGTCGAGAATCCTCAGAGAGAGCAGATTGAGCAAGCCTTCTTGAGTCTCGCTGGGGCTCTCCTTGCAGAACTTCGCAGAATATAACAGCGACCAATAATTCTTCTTCTTGAGAGCCATGACCTCCGGCTCAACATTGTCGAAGCGGGCGAAGTCATAAAGCGTGGGTACTTTGTTGAGTCGAGCGCGAAGATCTGCAATATCCTGCTTCAACAGGTAGAAGTTGTCCATTGTTGCCTTGCTAATAGCGTCGAGGATGCGTTGCTGGGCGATGTTATCGAAAGAGATATGACTGAGTCCGGACACTGCTTTCGCTGCACGCGCGCCGTCTCGAAGAACATCTCTTTTTCTGGTCTCGCCATTGAGAGCCATCGGTACCAGATAATTGTTTTTGTAGTTACCGATGAAGTCGATGACACGAAGATTCTCTTTGCCCGGGTACTTCCGTAGGCCGCGACCGAGCTGTTGCGTAAATACAATGACTGACTGCGTGGGACGCAGCATTACGATCTGGTTGACCTTCGGGATATCGATCCCCTCATTGAAGAGATCCACCGTAATAATGTAATCCAGCTCGCCGGACTCTAGCCGCCGCACCATGCGCTCGCGCTCCTCGTGTGAGTCGGTCGCGCTGAGAGCCACAGTGCGAAGGCGCCGCCCGAATAGTTCAGACTCATTGAGCATGTGAGAAAGGTCCTGCGCCTCTTCGGTGCGACTGCAGAAGATAAGACCACACACATCCCGCACGCGACCATAGACGCGTAGTTTCTCCAGAAGATGCTGCACGCGTTCTTTGGCGACCAGATATTTCAAATCTGTGACGTCATCTACGGTGTTGCCGTCTTCCGCGACATAGTCAGCTACACCGTAATAGTCGAAGGGCGCCAGCATATCGTTCTCCAGCGCAGTGCCGAGGCGGATCTCGAATGCCACGTTGAAATCGAAGAGCTCATAGACGCTGCGATCATCCGTACGCTCGGGAGTCGCAGTGAGTCCCAAGAGGAAATCAGGCGTGAAGTGGTCCATGATCCGGCGGTAGGAGTCAGCAGCTGAACGGTGAGCCTCGTCGATAATGATGTAATCGAACTGATCGGGGCTCAGGCTGTCTAAGCTGCTGTGGCGAGACATCGTCTGCACGGTGGAGAATACGTAGCGAGGCGTAGCATTCCGTTCATTGCCGAGGAATACAGAGAACTCGTCATCCCCTGCGTCAATCACGCGACTGAACTCCTCGCGCGCTTTACGCACGATCTGTTCCCGATGAGCAAGGAACAAGAGGCGAGTCGGTTGCGCTGCACGTGCGGCAAGTGCGGCCAGAATGGTTTTACCGGTGCCTGTGGCGGAAATAATCAGTGCTTTCTGAGCGCCGGTGCCGCGCAGCTTAGTGAGCTCTTCCAACGCATGAAGCTGCATGTCATTGGGGGTGATGCGCTCTCTCGTGCGTAGTTGGATGTCCCGCTCAGGAAAAGCTGGCGCCTGGCGGCGCGAGCGATACTCCTCGATCCAGTCCCGAGTCAAAGGAACGGAGATACCACGTTGGTAGGTCGTGGCGTCGTGTAGCTGATAAGCGATGTCCCCGTGTTCCATCGCGCTGAATTTGACGTTCCACTCCTGATTTTTCATCAGTGCTTTACGGGTCATATTCGCACTGCCGACAATGGCGGTGACACCGAAAACCGTGGAGAAAATATAGCCCTTGGCGTGGAATCCATAAGCGTGGTCATCCACCACGCGAACCTCAATATTCGGAAGTTGGAGCAGCTCCTCGAACATTTCCGGCGAGTTGAAATCCAGGTAGGTGGACGTGATGATCGTCGCCTTACCCGTGTACTTGAGTAGGTACGGCTTGAGGAGGGCAAGAGCGCCCGGGGTAATAAACGCCACCGAGAAAATAAAGGAACTACACCGCTCCATCTCTCGGGTGATAGCGGCCAGCATCGTGTTGGGATCGCGATTATCGATCAGATGAGGGGTTCCATCACCCTGTGGTGCATGGTCCTGATCAATAAAGCCATGGTGAAGATCGTCCAGCAGCTGCGGTGTGGGATTGGTGTTGCTCATGCGTGTGACAGGATCTCCACGGTAGGAACATCGGCCGGCGCCCATTCCACGTCGTTCAGCTCCTCTTTGCTGAGCCAGCGGACCTGTTCGTGCTCGGTCAGTGTGGGCTCCTCTCCGGAGGGCAGAGAACACACGTATGTGGCCAGTTCGATGATCGCGAAATCATACTCATGCCGCGTGGTGGTGATGTGTTCTTCGATCCGGGCGTCGATCAGTAGCTCTTCTTTGAGCTCGCGGGCGAGGGATGCCTCCGGTGTCTCTCCCTCTTCAATCTTTCCACCCGGAAACTCCCAGAAGCCGCCGAGGCTCTTTCCCTGTCCTCGTTGGGCGGCAAGGATCTTTCCGTCTCGTTGAAGTACGGCGCCGGTCACTCGAATGGTCTTCTTCATCACGCCTCGCGTCATCGGGGGTTAGTGCTGTTTGACGCTGTAATTGTAGCAATCGCCCCGGACACCAGACCCTGATATTGGCTCGTGCGGAGTGTTCCATCAATCGGAACGAGAACTGTCGGCCATAGTGACCTGAACCATATTGTGGACTGGAACGTAAGGACGCTAATAGGAAAGAGGGGCGATAGGGGCATGTCTACACAGTTGCTTGCGATGTCGCACAGTCCATTGCTCAATGTTCTTGAGCCACCGAAGGACGTGCTCGAAGAACTCCACAACGCTTTCGAACAGGCTCGAAACTACGTGAAGTCCTACGACCCGGAGCTTGTGGTCCTCTTCTGGCCCGACCACTACAACGGATTCTTCTATGATCTGATGCCGCCTTATTGTGTGGGCTACGAATGCGTGAGCGTTGGAGACTGGGGCGGCCAGGTTGGGCAGCTCACTGTGCCCACCGAGTTGGCGGAGGAACTCGCGCAGTTCATCATTTCCAGTGATATCGACGTCGCTATCTCGCGTCGCATGGAAATCGACCACGGGGGAGTGCAGCCGCTAGAGGTGATCTACGGCGACATCGAGGGAATCCCAGTTATTCCAATCTTCGTCAATGGAGTCGCTCGCCCCTTCGTATCAATGGAACGTGTGCGGCACCTGGGTGAGGCTGTGGGACGCTTCTTTGCGGATCGCGATGAACGGGTGCTGTTCATGGCATCGGGAGGTTTGTCCCACGATCCTCCGGTGCCGCAATGGGCTACGGCCACCGAAGAACAAAAGAAACTCTTGCTCAACGGCCGTCATCCCACGGAAGAAGCCCGGCACGCTCGAGAGCAGAACGTCATCAACAACGCTGTCGCATTTGCCAAAGGTGAGGCCCCTATTCAGGACCTTAACCCGGAGTGGGACACAGCATTTATGCAGGTGTGTGCCGGCAAGGATCCGACTGGATTCGATAGCTACATCGCTGACGAGATGGACGAACAAGCAGGCCACTCCTCCCACGAGGTACGCACCTGGGTGGCGGCGTTTTCCGCACTTGCGGCCGCCAATCCCGAGGCGGAAGTCCATTACCAGTACTACAAGCCAATCAAGGAGTTCATCGCGGGCTTCGGAATTATGGCGAAAGGATAGGGCGCAGCTATGAATGATGCGAAAGAAAAGGTTGCCGCAGCACTGCTCGAAGCTTATGACACTAAAGAAGCCATTGAGCCGCCGCGCAACACCATTCCTGATCTAGATCTGGACGGTGCCTATGCCATCCAACAGTGGCAAGAACGTGCACTGAAGGAGCAAGGGCGCACCATCCTCGGTAGGAAGATCGGTCTCACGTCTATCGCGATGCAGCAGCAGCTTGGCGTTGATAGCCCCGATTTTGGTTTTTTCACCGATCAGCAGCTATTCCACGATGGGGACCACATTGATGTCTCCCAGTTTATCGCTCCAAAAGTGGAGCCTGAATTGGCTTTTAAGATCAATCGCGATCTGGGCGCTGATGCCACGTTTGACGAGGTTGTCGACGCAGTGGAGGAAGCCTATCTCGCAGTAGAGATCATCGACTCCCGCGTTCGGAATTGGGATATCCGTCTCGTTGACACAGTGGCAGACAATGCCTCGTGTGCGGCAGTCATTTTGAGCTCCAATCCGGTTGACATACCTATCGGGCAGTTGGCCGAGGTTGAAGCCGAGATGACGGTGGGAGAAGGCGCGCCACAATCAGGAATCGGTTCGGCAGTTATGGGGCATCCATTAAAGCCCCTCGTCTGGCTAGCCGGTGTGCTCGCTGAGCAGGGAACCCCGCTCCAGGCAGGAGAAATCATTCTTACAGGTAGTTTCTGCGGCGCCGCACCGGTACATGCGGGAGAAAGCGTTCGCGTGGATTACGGCAAATATGGAACTTTGACAGCCACTTTTAGTGAAGGGCAACAATAATGAGTAAAAAGATCACGGCAGCTATCGTTGGTCCGGGAAATATCGGCACCGACCTCATGTACAAACTCCTAAAATCAGAGGTCATTGAGCCGGTGTACATGGTGGGAGTCGATCCGCAATCGGAAGGGCTCAAGAAGGCAAAAGACAAGGGCTTGATTACATCGGCCGAAGGTGTCGAGTGGCTGGTCAAGCAGGACAGGTTGCCGGATATTGTCTTTGAGGCAACCTCCGCCAATGCGCACCTCGCAAATGCCCCGCTTTATCGAGAAGCGGGAATCCGGGCAATCGACTTAACCCCCGCGGCTGTGGGACCCTACTTCTCTCCCAGTGTGAATCTGGACGAGATCAAAGACCTCGACAACGTCAATATGATCACGTGTGGCGGACAGGCTACGGTCCCTATCGTCTCTGCTGTGTCCAGCGTTGTTGACGTGGAATACGCGGAAATCGTTGCCTCGATTTCCTCTCGCTCCGCAGGACCAGGCACGCGTGCCAATATTGACGAATTTGTAGAAACTACAGCTACCGCGCTGGAAAAGCTGGGCGGGGCGCGGCGTGGCAAGGCCATTATCGTGCTGAATCCCGTTGAGCCGCCAATGAATATGCGCAATACCGTCTACTGCTCGCTGCCGGCCGAGGCGGCACAGGAAGGCGAACTACAAAACAAGGTTCTCGCTGCAATCGAGACCATGGTTGAACGCGTGAGTTCCTATGTTCCCGGCTATCACGTCACCGCTACTCCGCAGTTCGATGAAGCACGACCGGAATGGAATGGCTGGGGTCGCGTCACTGTGTTGCTTGAGGTAACCGGTGCCGGCGATTACTTGCCGGAGTACGCAGGCAATCTGGACATCATTACTGCAGCAGCTGTGGCCACAGGCGAACGACTCGCGAGCCTGATCTAGGAGAGGAATTTTCACCCATGAGTATTCGTATTAATGACACAACGCTGCGCGATGGCTCGCACTCGGTGCGCCATCAGTACACCGAGGAGCAGGTGCGCACAGTCGTACGAGCCCTCGATGATGCCAATGTAGAGATGATTGAGGTTACTCACGGCGATGGCCTGGGCGGATCATCCTTCAACTATGGCTTCTCCAAAGTCAATGAACTCGATTTGATCGCGGCCGCGCGCGATGAAGCGAAAAATGCCAAAATCGCTGCTCTCGTCCTACCTGGCGTCGGGCGCGTAGATGACATCAAGGAAGCACAAGCACGAGGGGTAGACGTGATTCGCGTCGCCACCCACTGCACCGAAGCCGACGTGTCGATCTCTCATTTCCAAGCGGCCCGCGAGCTGGGACTCGAAACAAGCGGCTTCCTCATGCTCTCGCATCGCTCGGAGCCAGCTGCTCTCGCACAGCAGGCGCGGATCATGGTGGATGCTGGCTGCCAGTGTGTGTTCGTCGTGGACTCGGCCGGTGCAATGATCATGGAGCAGGCATCAGACCGCGTGAAGGCGCTCGTGGACGAGATCGGTGACGATGCCCAGGTGGGCTTCCACGGTCACCAAAACATGTCTTTCGGCGTGGCCAACTCTGTCCTCGCGGTTCGCGCAGGGGCGAGCCAAATTGATGGTTCTCTCGCCGGGCTAGGTGCCGGGGCCGGCAACTCGCCGACGGAAGTCCTTGCCGTAGCATTCGAGCGGCTAGGAATTGATACTGGCGTGAAGAGCAAGGAAATCCTGCACGCCGCGGAGGACGTACTCAAACCTATGGTGGATCGACTGCCTGCTATGGACCGCGGGTCCATCGTTCAGGGGCAGATGGGCGTGTACAACTCCTTCTTGCTCCACGCCGAGCGCGCGTCGGAACGCTATGGAGTGCCTACGCAGGACATCCTCGCGGAGGTGGGGCGCCGAGGATACGTCGGTGGGCAAGAGGACATGATTATCGATGTTGCTGTCGACCTCAAGCGAGCCGGCTAGAAGCATAGAGTCAATGCTCTACAGTGGCCTCCCACCTGAGAAGAACTCAGGTGGGAGGCCACACGTGGTGTGTGCACCAGTGCATCCCGGCGATAGCGGTTGCAGGCGCGTATCGCGAAGCAGGAAAGCGCCTGCCTGTCGGGGTTAGTCGTCGAAAATCTCGGGACGGTTTTTTCTTTGCCACTGTTGTACAACGCGGCTTGCCGCTACACAGATCTTCCTGAGGGGAGGAAGAACCCTTGTCGGATCAAAAGAATCCGAGGGGCCAGACACGCTCATTGCCGCCTGCGGCACATTGTGTATGCCGAATATAGGCGCTGCTACACAGTTCAGGCCTAGTGTGATCTCTTGGCGGTCGTAGGCGATTCCGGTGTCATGAATTGTGGCGAGCTCACGCTTAAATTCCGCAGGATCCGTGATCGTGAACGGGGTCCAGCCGCGCAGCCCCGAGGCCAAGACAGTTTCGGTGGCACCTTCATCAAAAGCGAGCATCGCTTTGCCGACGCCTGTGCAGTGCGCTGGTGCCCGGCCACCAATACGGGATGGGGCATCAACTCCACGCGCAGAAAACAGCTTATTGACGTACACGACCTCGGTGCTGTCGAGATAAGCCAGGTGCACGGTGTGCCGAGTGTGTTCAAAGAGTGCGGCGAGATAAGGCGTGAGCTGCTCGCTGACGAGCTCTGAATGCTTACTGCTTCGCTCTGTGATGAGTTCGAAAAATAGCGGGCCAAGCCGGTAAACATCGCCGGAGCGTTCAAGCGCGTCGTTGTCTACCAGCGTTCCAAGGAGGCGGTGTGTCGTTGTTTTTGAGAGCTCGGCACGTCGGGCGAGTTCACTGAGTCCGATGCCCATCGCGTCGTGGGTGGTGAAGCATCTCAACAGACTCATCGCTTTGTCTACTGCTCCGCGAGTGTCTTTCGTTGGCTGTTCTCTTGTCATAGCGGGCTGACCTCATGAGTAAATGATGTACGTAGGAGACGTACTGCGATCTTTAAGCACTGGGTGGGTGCGGGGTGGCGTGGTGAACAGTGGCCACGTTTAGAGTGTCATCTTTTCTACTTTAAATACCTTCAAATGCCCCTATGAGGGGGTGGCTAGGGTTCGGGGTGTCGGTGGGGTGAGCATCTAGTTGAAACTGTACTCCCTGGGCGACGTTCCGGAGGGCGGAACGGACTCTTTAGAAAAGTTTGACACCAGTCACATAATTAAGCACACAACATATGAATCAGCTCACATAGCAATGCCTGGATGGTTGTTGGCCACCCTCTGCACTGGGGGGACGGACCGTGATGGCGCCAGTGGGTTGATTCAGCACAGTGGAAAACCATGCCGTAGCGGTTGTGGTCTTTCGGGTTCGATCTATCCCCTGGGATGGCGACGCCGAGCATGGTTTCCGCAGTGTGACACGACAGGACAAGGAAAGTAGGGACGGAGAAAATGGCAACTCCGAACAACCCGAGGCCTCTTGCTGGGCTGCAGCGCCCCGAAGGCCTTGATGCCAATACAGACATTGGCGGAATGGTCGACCCGGACGCAGGACTGATTGATCGCCGAATTTTCAGCGACCAAGAAATTTACCGGCAGGAGATGCGTCGGATTTTCGCACGCTCGTGGCTGTTTATCGCACACGAGGACCAGTTCGAAAAGCCGGGCGACTTCTTCCAGACCTACATGGGAGAGGATCCGGTGATCGCCTCGATGAACAAAAAGAGGGAGATCCGGGTCCTGCTGAATAATTGTCGCCACCGAGGTGCGCGCGTGTGCCGTGCTGACCATGGGCGCACGAAAAACTTCACCTGCACTTATCACGGCTGGACGTATGATCTCGACGGCGAGCTCATCAACCTTCCTGGTAAGGACAACTATGACTCTTCCTTCAGCGCAGCCGACTGGGGACTAGTTACCGCGCCTCGCGTGGAGTCCTACAAGGGACTCATCTTCGCTAACTGGGACGAAAATGCAGAGCCGCTCGAAGAAGCGCTGGGTGATCTCACCTGGTATCTCGATGCTTTTCTCGACCGCGACCCAGAAGGCACCTGCGTTGTTGGGGGAGTGACCAAGTGGGTCCTCGAGGGCAACTGGAAGCTCGCGGCGGAGCAATTCGCCACGGACTGGTACCACGTCAATATGTCCCACGCCTCGGCGTTGATGGTGATGTCGCCATCGGGCAAGGGGCCGAAGAAAGCGATCGCAGAGCGAACTGGCAAGCAGTTCACCAGCGAGGCAGGCCATGGTGCCGGCTTCCCGGTGCATCCGAAGAACCGCTTTGATGCCCAACCCGTGCACGAGTACTACGACTACGAGTTCCTGCGCGATCGCCTGTCGCCGGAACAAGTCACGGGTCCGATGACCAATGGGCACGGCAACGTATTTCCTAACTTCTCCTATCTTCCCGTCAACGGCTCGATCAGGGTGTGGCACCCCAAGGGGCCAAACAAGATGGAGGTATGGGCGTGGACGGTACTGGATAAATCGATGCCGGAGGACGTCAAAAAGGCCCAGCGGTTGTATAACCTTCGCACCTTCGGGCCATCTGGAATTTTCGAGCAGGACGACGGAGAGAACTGGTCGGAAGTACAGGCGAACGCCCATGGCTTCATGATTCAGGGAACTGCTCTGAACTACCAGATGGGAATCGGTACCGAGAAGCACAACGAAGGCTTCCCCGGCACCACCTCGGAGCTCTATTCCGATGCTGCCGGTCGAGGGTTCTACCGCCGCTGGAAGGAACTCATGAACACCCCGGCCTGGCACGAAAACTAAGACCGCGCCGGTTCACCCACCACTATCTATGTCACTAGAAAAGGTTCACCCATGTCTGAAGCAGTAAAAGTCGCCGTCATGGACGATATCGAGCCTGAAGAGGCCATCGTCGTCGATACCGATGTCACCGGTTTCTCGGAGCCCATCGCAGTGTTCCGCACTGAGGATGATGAGTTCTACGCGCTCAATGACACCTGTTCCCACGAAGACGCCTCGCTCGCCGACGGTTGGATTGAAGGCTGCGAAGTGGAGTGCCCAATTCACACTGCGAAGTTCTGCCTGAAAACGGGTGCGGTGCAATGTATGCCTGCTACCGAAGATGTGGCAAGCCACAAGCTCGAGCTGCGCGGAGAAGAGATCTGGATCTATCCCGGTACTCCCGCTACCGCTGAGTAGATACCGCTCATCGGCATAAAGAATTGTCTTCATACTCAAGGAGCTGAGAACTCGTGGCACACACACTCATTATCGGCGGCGGAATCGGCGGGTTCAGCCTCGCTCAGTCGCTGCGCAAGCTGGGGTGGGATGGGCTCATCACCATCGTGGACCCTCATGGCCTGCCTTATGATCGCCCGCCTCTGTCTAAGGAGATCATGCAGGGCACGAAAAAGCATGACGATCTATTGCTCGCCCCGGCTGAGTGGTTCGAGGAAAACCGAGTTGAGGTAGTCCAAGGAGAAGCTATTGCCGTGGACGGCGTCAATAAGACCGTCACGCTGAAGGACTCGCAGAAACTCGGATACGACAATCTCGTTATCGCCACCGGTGGCGTGCCCCGGGTGCTGCCCCTGCCTGGTTTCAACCACCCCGAGATTCTCTCTCTGCGCACCATCGAGGACGCGGAGACTCTCAAGAGCAGGCTTAGCCCGGGGGTTGATCTCGCGATCGTCGGCGCGGGTTTGATCGGTGCGGAGCTCGCTGGATCTGCTGTCGATCTGGGAGCGCAGGTCACGCTTATTGACCCAGCACCCGTTGCTCTGGTGCCAGCGGTGGGCGAAGAGATCGCTACTCGCCTGCACAACATGCATGACGATCATGGCGTCACTTATATCAATGGGCTTACTGAAGAGATCAACTACCACGACGATGGTGATCACGCGTTCACCGTGAAGATCAAGGGGCACGACTCCCTGGCCGCGGATGTCGTCGTTGTCGCAGTGGGAATCACCGCAGAGGAAGCGCTTGCTCGCTCAGCAGAGCTTGATTTCGACAACGGCATTCTGGTGGACGAAGCACAACAGTCCAGCGTGCCGGGGATCTGGGCTATCGGTGATTGTGCTCGTACACGGCGCGAGGATGGAGCGCTCGAACGGCGCCATGAGCATTGGGAGAACGCGGTACACACTGCACAGACTGCCGCCGCCGCGATTGCAGGGACGGATCTTCCGCAGCATGGTGCGGGCTGGTTCTGGTCGGATCGCTATGGCGTTCATGTCGAGGGAGTAGGGGACATGAGCCTTCCTGGAAGCACGGTCGTTCGCAAGGACAGCAACGGGCATCCCGCGGTGGCGTTCCGAATCACTAACGACGGTCGCGTCGTTGGCGCCGCTGCCGTTGATGACTCGATGGCGGTGCGTGCAGCACGACGAATGATTGATCGAGGCTTAAGCCCCGATCCGGACAAGCTCGCCGACCCCGGCGAGAATCTCAAGAAATTGGCTCGATAAGTAGCCGGGGATTGTAAGAGGAGACATGTAATGACTGACTATTTACGCAGGGACGATGCGGTCGTGGGGGAGCTGGTGGACATCCAGCGCGCCTATGAGTTGCAGAACTTTTATTATCGTGAGGCGGATCTCCTGGACGATGGCCGCTACACCGATTGGTTGGAGCGCTTCGATGATGACTTGCTGTATTGGGCGCCAACCCGATCTAACCGCCTGCGGCGGCAGCAGGCGCTGTCGATCGCCGCTTATGGGGAGGCAGCCTTCTATGACGAAACCAAAGAATCGCTGGCATGGAGAATCCGGCGCTTCGACTCGGGCATGGCGTGGGCCGAAGACCCGCCTTCACGCACGAGGCATCTGATCACCAATCTCGTGTTCCGACACGCAGAGGTCGACGGCGAGGAAGTTATTGAAGCCCGCAGCAACTTTCTCGTGTGGCGTACTCGGTTGGAAGAAGAAAAGGATGTCTTCGCTGGTACCCGGACGGATCTCATTCGTTCCACTGACGAGGGATACAAGATTTTCGATCGGCGCATTCTCCTGGACATCAACGTCTTGACCTCGAAGAACATTTCGACGTTCTTCTAGCTGGCAGCCACGGACAGGAGAGGATTCATTATGGCGCAACAGAGGTTTCACGATCAGACAGTCTTTATCACCGGTGCGGGTTCCGGATTGGGAGCAGCGCTCGCGCGTCGATTCCACGAACAGGGCGCGAATGTGTCCTTGGTCGATGTGTCGCTGGAGCGGGCACAGGCAGTAGCTGATGAATTAGGAACATCCCGGGCGTTGGCCTGCAGCGCCGATGTGCGACAGCCGGAAGCACTCCATGCCGCGGTGGAGGAGACATGCCGTGCCTTCGGCGGGATCGACACCGTGATTCCCAACGCCGGCATCTGGGACTACAACCGCTCGCTCACGAAGCTCAACGGAGCGGAACTAGCCGCGGTATGCGACGAAGTTTTCGGCATCAATGTCAAGGGCTATGTCCTCACCGTTGAGGCCACGTGGCGAGAACTTGTGAAATCGCGTGGCTCCATCATTATGACCCTGTCCAATGCCTCCTTCTACGCTGCCGGCGGCGGTCCGGTGTACACCGCAGCCAAATTCGCCGATAGAGGGCTCATGCTTCAGTTCGCACACGAACTGGCACCAAAGGTCCGCGTCAATGGCGTGGCGGTCGGTGGAATGCGTACTGACCTTCGTGGCCCGGCGGCCGCGGGCTTGGACAGCCGCAGCTTCAAGGACACCATTGATCGCCGACCAGAAGGCGGCAACCCCTACATCCCATTGCACGACATTTCGACAGACCCAAGCAGTTTCACTGGGCCCTACATCATGCTCGCAGATCGCGAGGACGGGGCCAACATAACTGGTTCGGTAGTTCAGATCGACGGAGGCATCGCCGCGCGCGGCTTCCAGACTGCCGCAGGAGGCGATTCCTTATGATGATTACCGGCGTAGTCCACAATCCGGACTCCCTGGACATCAACCCCGTGTCACAGATCGCACGGCATGCCCAGTACAGGCCCGACGCCGTAGCGTTGGTCTATGAAAACAGAAATATCACCTACGCGGAGCTACACGAGACTCTGCAGCGTTGGGTTCTGCACCTCGATGAGGCAGGTGTGCGTCAGGGCGATCGTGTGGCTTATGTCGGTGTGAACTCCGCGAGCTTTTTCTACACCATGCTCGCCACATGGTGGTTGGGCGCGACGTTCATGCCCTTCAATTTCCGGCTCTCAGCGCCGGAGATATCAAAGCTGCTGATGCAGGGGACTCCGCACACAGTCGTTGTCGAAGGCGAATATGTGGGAAAGGCCATGACGGTCTACGGAATCGAGCGGCAGCATATTGTGGCCGTCGACGATGATGAGCTCAGCCCACCGGATAAGACGGTCCCTGTTTATTGGCATTCCACGTCAGCTTTCATCAGCCCGGATGAGACCAATCCCGCGCCAAAGATTCGGCCCATGGGGATGAAGGATCTTGCGCTGTTGCTCTTCACCTCCGGCACAACCGGATTGCCCAAGGGGGCGCAGCTCACCTTCGGCAATCTCTGGTGGAACCAGATCAACGTGGACTCCATGGTGGATGTGCGCCCAGGTGATGTCACGCTGGCCACGGCACCTCTTTTCCACGTGGGTGCGCTGAACTCCTTTTCCATCCGGTCTCTTGTGCGTGGCAATACCGTGTTGATTCACCGCCAATTCAATCCGGGCCGAGTGCTGGAGGATATAGAGAAGTACTCTGTGTCCACATCGTTTCTTGTGCCCGCCCAACTAGAGGCCATGTACAAGCACCCGAACTTCGGTTCCTCGGATCTGCACTCGATGCGGGCCACGATTTGTGCCGGAGCGCCGGTTCCGCCCGTGTTGATCCATCGCTATATGGACAAAGGGATCAATATTCAGCAGGCGTGGGGGCTCACAGAAACCTCGCCTTTTGCCACCTACCTTCCGCCAGAGATGACTGTGTCCAAAATCGGTTCCTGTGGCATTCCGATGCCCTATACCGAGGTGAAGCTCATGAACTCTGACACCGGGGAAGAGGTGAAAGAGCCCGGCGTTTCGGGTGAAATGTGGGTGCGCGGACCTAATGTGGCCACAGGATATTGGAATAACCCCGAAGTCACGAATACCGCCTATACCGCGGGATGGTTCCATTCTGGGGACATCGGTATTCGCGACGAAGACGGCTTCTACTACGTGGTGGATCGTCTCAAGGACCTTATTATCTCCGGTGGCGAGAATGTGTATCCGGCAGAGGTTGAGCGTGTGATCGCTGGAGCCGAGGGAGTGCTGGCCAATGCGGTTGTTGGTCACCCTGATCCCGATTGGGGCGAAATTGTGGTGGCGGTTGTTCAGCTGGATGAGGGTGCGACCCTGACGATTGAGCAGCTGCGGGAGCACTGCGAGCATCACCTTGCTCGCTACAAGCTGCCGAAGAAGCTGGTGCTTGTCGACGCCATCGACCGCAACTCAGCCGGCAAGGTAAACAAAATCGCTATCCGGGAACACGTGCGAGAAGTGTTTGCGGTGGAACGTGCTCGAGACGCAGCTGCGACACGAGAGGATGCCGATGCTTAAGATCACGCCCATTGTTCGCTCGTCTTTGAAGCACACGTATCCCTATGGCGCGGACGATGTCGAGATGTCGCTGGGCACCACGGAACGTATGCGGGCAGGCATTGCGGAAGCCTTTCGAGCTAATCCCCGCTGCCGCCGCGTGATTGTGGGAGTGGCTATCGACGATCTCGATGGGGTGAGAGCATGCGAAGCGGCGGGGATGCATTTCGTCGTGGATGTCGAGACTCGTGACGGCGAGGAGCTGAATCTCATGGTCGCCGAACCCGACCGGGTGAAGCAGCAAGCTACAGATATTGACTCATTGGAGCTGACATGACATTTGAAGAAAAGTGGAACGACTTTTACTCCCGTGTGGATGACATCGCCATCACCCTCGGGCTCTATCCGATAGAAGGCTCGGCTGAGTGCGTCAAGGTGGGGATGCCCTTGACTAAGGAAGTCTCGCAGCCGGCCGGAATGTTCGCCGCTCCCGCGCTCTTTGGCCTCGCGGATATCACCGCCACATGGTTGGCGATGCACAACGTGGCGGAAGGCGTGTTCCCTCTTGCAGTGTCATCGACGGTGAACGTCGTGGCGAACACCAGGAAGGGCGATGCGATTGCCACCGCACGGATCGTCCGCGCCGGGAAGACGATCATCGTCACCGATACCGAGGTTCATTCCAGTGCGGATGGCACTCTGCTCGGAAAGTTCCTGACCACCTACTCGGTGCCGCGGCCGCGGGACTAATCCTCCACACCGGATTGTCCCGCTCAGCGGAACATACACCCACCTAAAGAATGTGATGAAGGATACAGTAACCGCTATGACTGAGACACAGATCCCTGATTTTAAGACAGATCCCTTCTTCGGTCTGGAAGATAAGTGGCTTGAGACCGCACCAGGTGAGATCACCCACTACCACGAGCTTGGTGAGGGCACCCCGATCCTCTTCCTGCATGGCTCCGGAACCGGGGTTACCGCCGCCGCGAACTGGTGGCTTAACCTCCCTCAGATCGCCGAGTTTGGCCGCTGCATCGCGATCGACTCGATTGGCTATGGCCAAACCGTGGTGGCAGAGGGCACCGAGTATGGCATTCGTCAATGGGTAGAGCATGCGATCCGCGTTCTCGATGCACTGGGCATTGAAAAGACTTGGATTGTGGGTAACTCCTTGGGCGGCTGGCTCGCCTTCCAATTCGCTATCGATCATCCGGAGCGCCTCGCTGGAATCATCTCCATGGGTACCGGGGGAGCCAAGCTCACCGGTGCACTCAAGGGGCATTCGAACCCCACCCTGACCCGGGAAGGCATCCGTGACACCCTCGAACTGTTCGTGGTGGATAAGAGCCTGATCACCGAGGAACTTGTGGAACTGCGCTACAACTCCGCACTCAATGACACAGCCAGCGACCGTCTCAAGGAGGTTGTTGCTGCCCGTGATCGTGACCGTAATGAGTTGCCGCTAGATTTCGACAAACTCGCTGAACTGGACATTCCGGTGTTGCTGATCCACGGCACCCAGGACAAGGTGATTCCCGTGTCGCGCACCTGGGACCTGCTGAATGTTGTGCCACATGCAGATGTGCATATCTTCTCCCAGTGTGGTCACTGGTCGCAGGTGGAACGTGCTGATGAGTTCAACCGAGTAATTAAGCAGTGGCTCGCTGAACGTCTCTAGGACGGATCGCCCTTCTCACTTCTCGCTCCGCGCTTCGGCGCGGGGCGAGTTGTTGTGTCTGGACCAGCAGCAGACGGCGTCGATAAGCGCAGAAGCGGCCGTCGCCTCGAAAGTGAGGAGACGGCCGTCCTAGACGCCGGAGCGGGTTTAGGCCTCGCCCTCGAAGAGGGTGGTCACCGAGCCGTTTTCGAAGATCTCGTGGATCGTCTTGGCCAGCAGCGGGGCGATGGGCAACACGGTGAGGTTGTCCCAGCCCTCGGGGTTCTGCGGCAGGGTGTCGGTGGTGATGACTTCCTTGGCACCGCACTTGGAGAGGCGCTCGCGGGCGGGGTCAGAGAACACGCCGTGGGTGCAGCCGATGATGACATCACCGGCGCCGGCTTCCTTGAGCACGTTCACGGCACCGGAGATCGTGCCGCCGGTGTCGATCATGTCGTCGAGCAGCACGCAGGTGCGGCCTTCGACGTCGCCGACCACGCGATTCGCGGTGACCTTATTGGCTTCGTCCACGGAGCGGGTCTTGTGCACGAAGGCCATGGGGGAGTCGCCGAGGATATTGGCCCACTTTTCGGCCATCTTCACGCGGCCAGCGTCGGGAGAAACCACGCAGATGTTGTTGAGCTCGTAGTTGCTCTTGATGTAGTCGGTGAGGATCGGCATGGCGTGCATGTGATCGACGGGGCCGTCGAAGAAGCCCTGGATCTGGTCGGTGTGCAGGTCCACGGACACGATGCGGTCCGCGCCGGCGGTCTTGAGCAGATCAGCCACCAGACGAGCGGAGATGGGCTCGCGGCCGCGGTGCTTCTTGTCCTGGCGGGCATAGGGGTAGAAGGGCAGGATCGCGGTGATGCGCTTGGCGGAGCCGCGTTTGAGCGCATCGATCATGATCAGTTGCTCCATCAGCAGCTTGTTCAGCGGCTGCGTGTGGGACTGGATCACGAAGGCGTCACAGCCGCGTACGGATTCCTCGAACCGCACAAAGATCTCGCCATTGGCGAAGTCGCGGGCGGTGGTGGGGGTCAATTCGGTACCCAGCTCACGTGCCACTTCCTCACCGAGGGCCGGGTTGCCCCGGCCGGAAAACACCATGAGGTTCTTTTGGTTATCTGTCCACTGGCCAGTCATCGTTATTCGATGCCTTACCTTTCCTTATGCTTGCTTGGGTTTGCGGGCGGCAGCTGCGGCGTCGGCAGCTGGGGTGTTTGGTCGCTTGCGCTCTACCCACCCTTCGATGTTGCGCTGTTTGCCGCCCGAGACTACGAGCGAACCTGCAGGTACATCATCTTTAATTACTGTACCTGCCCCGGAGTACACGCCGTCACCAATGGTCACCGGAGCGACGATCATGGTGTCGGAGCCGAGGCGCACATGGCTGCCAACGACGGAGCGGTGCTTGTCCACGCCGTCGTAGTTGACGAACACCGAGGAGCAGCCGATGTTGGAGTCCTCGCCCACCTCGGCATCGCCGATGTAGGTGAGGTGCGGAACCTTGGAACCGCGGCCAATCTGGGCGTTTTTAGACTCGACGAAGCCGCCGAGCTTGCCGTTCTCGCCGAGATCGGTGCCTGGGCGCAGATAGGTGAACGGGCCTACGGAGGCGCCGGCGCCGATGCGGGAGTCGAAGCCGTGGGTGCGCACCACCTGGGCGCCTTCGCCCACCTCCACGTTGCTCAGCGTGGTGTCGGGGCCGATCTCGGCGCCATCAGCGATGGTGGTGCTGCCCTTGAGCTGGGTGCCGGGGTGAATGGTCACATCTTGGCCGATCTGCACGGTGCAGTCGATGAAGGTGGTGGCGGGATCGTCGATGGTGGCGCCGCCGCGCATGGCGGCCTCGCAGAGGCGACGGTTGAATTCTTTGCTCATCGCAGCCAGCTGCACCCGATCATTGACTCCCGACACGTAGTAGGGGTCGGCGAGCTTGTGGGCGCGCACCAGCTTGCCGGAGGTGCGGGCAATCTTGATCACGTCGGTGAGATACAGCTCGCCTTGGGCATTGTTGGTGTCCAGCTGGGTGAGCGCCTGGCGGAGCAGCGCGGCATCGAAGGCGTAGACGGCCGAGTTGATCTCGGTGACGGCACGCTGGGAGTCGGTGGCGTCCTTTTCCTCCACGATCTCGGTGACGCGCCCATCCTCATCGCGGATGATGCGGCCATAGCCGTGGGGATTATCCACCGCGGTGGTCAGCACGGTGACCGCAGCCTGCGGGGCGCTGGTGTGCGTGCGCACGAGCTGCTGCAGGGTCTCAGCATTAAGCGCTGGGATATCGGAGGTGGTGACAACCACGGTGCCGGCGAAGTCTGCCGGCAGGGCCTCTAGGCCGACGCCGACAGCATGGCCGGTGCCGTTTTGCTCCTCCTGCACCGCGGTGTGCACGGTCGGGGAGTGCGGCAGGGCCGGGGTCTCGGCCTCAATGGCGGGGACCACCTGTTCGCGGCCGTGGCCGACAACAGCAATGAGATGGGCGGGGTTGATGCCCGCCGCGGCGTGCAGGCCATGCGCCAGCATGGAACGGCCGGCAACATGGTGCAGCATTTTCGGAGTGGCGGACTTCATGCGGGTGCCAGCGCCCGCAGCGAGCATGATCACTGCGGTGGCGGCGGAAGTATGGGAAGTATCTGACATAAAAGATTAGGCAACTTTGTCTCGATAGCGTTTCGTGTACGGCTCTAAAAGTACCATTAGCTGAGCCCAGAAACGGGTGACTTCGAGGCACTGGGGTGTGGTGTCGGCGTGGCGGCGTCGACAAGCGAGAGGAGACTGCCGGGGCTAGGAGGATGGGCTGGAGACATCGGCGATCCTGCGGGAAAAGAGCACTCCCAGCGCGCCCAAGCCCGCGAGGAACACCAGCGCCCACTCCTCACCGAAGTAGGCGAATAGCCCGGAGATCACGCCGGTGAACAGCAAGATGATGCCCATGGTGGTGTTGGCCACGGCCACATAGCGGGTGCGCACATCGCCCTCGGCCATGTCCACGATGTAGGTTTTGCGGGCGACGCGGATCGCGGTGTGGGCGAGGGTGACCACGAAAAACAGTGCGGGAAATAGCCAGGGGTGCCAGCTGGTGGGCGCCCACCAATAGCAGGAGACCACAGCCACCAAGGCCAGCGAGGAGACGGCGGCGCCGAGCGTCATCACCCTTTTGGAGGAACGATCCGACCAGACCCCCGAGATCCGGCCACCGAGTACCGCGGCCAGCCCGGAGGCCACGAGGAAGGATCCGAGACCGGCAAGCAGATCGGTGCTTTCCTCGGAGAGCGCCACAATGAACGCCGGCGATAGCGCGGAGACCAAGAGCAATGAGCGCAGAATCACAAAGTTACGGAAGTCCCGGTCCCCACTGAGGAGGGTGCGCACATCGCTGAACCAGCCGGCGGTGGGGCGCTGGGATTGATCGGCGGCAACCGCAGGCTCTTGGATGCGGTGGAATACCAGCGCGCTGATCAGCCATAGCCCGGCGGCGAGGAGGATAAGTGCCGCCAATATCCAGTCGGGGGCGCGATCGCGCATGAGCCGCACCTCGCCACCGACGGCGATGGCCACCATGCCGCCGATCATCGTGGAGGTGCCGTTGATGCGGCCACGGCGGCCCTTGGGGATGGTGCGCCCCTGCACATCCTTGGAGGCGATCGAGCACAGAGAGCGGGAGAGCGCAAAGGCGATGAGCGCGAGGATCACGCACAACCCCAGCCCCCAGCCATCGAGCAGCAGGGCGCCTAGGCCGATGATGGCGGAGCTCACCGCTTGGCCAAGTGCGCCCGCCACCCAGATACCGGCGCGCTGCTCGTGCCGCATCACCCACGGGGTCAGCGGCGCCTGCGGCAGCATCGGCCCCGACTCGCGGATGGGTACCAGCAACGCGATAAAGAACGCGGGAGTGCCGGCGGCGGCGAGTAGCCACGGCAGCACGGTCTTAGCCGCCACGAATTGATCGCCCACATTCTGCAGGCTGTTGGCGGCAATGAGGCGGCGACCATTGGCCTTTTCCTGCGCGGACGCTGCTGTGGCGTCCTCAGTCCGCTGCGTGGACATCGTGGTTCTCCCTGTGGTGCGTCGGGGCGGGGTAGCCGTGCGGGCTGCGAGCGCGGGATACATCCACGCGCTGCGAGGTAGTAGTTCATGTGATGCTAAGCCCTGGGCTATAGCGCCGCAGCGCTAAGGCCGCACTGTCAAAAATGCGGCTGTACTAAGTGGTACGTGCTTTTTATGCAGCTCAGAGGGGAATTGTCGACGCTGGGAAAGCGGGGAAAGAGTGTGCGAAAAGTGCAGTGGAGGTGTCCGTGGCGTCGTTAGACTAAGTGACGTACTACAGACGTATCGCAGCAGCGCGCAGGGAGACATGTATGAGCACACCGAGCAGGAACACAGAGACCGATCAGGCATTCCGCGGCTTCGCCGTCCTCGACCTTGAGACCACGGGGGTGCGCAGCAGCGACAGGATCCTCGAGATCGGCATCGTTGTGCTCGATACCCAGGCGCAGCCCGAACGCTATTGGCGTAGCCTGGTGCAGCCGAATCGTGGTTTCGACAACTCCCATATTCACCACATTGAGCCTAGGGATCTCCTGAATGCCCCTAGCTTCGAGCAGCTGGCCGGCCGCCTCGCCGAGGTGCTGCAGGGGCGCATTGTGGTGGCCCATAACGCCTCCTTTGAACGCCGCTTTCTCAGCGATGAATTCGCACGAGTAGGGGTGCAGCTGCCGGGCACTGCGTGGACACTCGATACCTGCGTCCTCTCGCGCCGGCTGCTGCCTGGGGCGCCGGGCAAGTTATCTGCCTGTCTTGAGGTGATTGGTGTGAATAACCTCGCCGCCCACACCGCGCTCGCCGATGCCGCCGCCACCACCGAGCTCTTTATTGAGCTGCTGCGCCGGCACCCCGAGCTGGGTGCTGATGCCGCACCGCTGGTATTCACTGCTGCGCAGCTGGACGCCCTGCCGGAGTCGCCTGCTCCGTGCATCGCTCGGGTGGACGGGCTCTTCGGCAGCGCACCCTCCGGCCCGATCAGCGAGTGGGCTGCGGTGAGTGCAGACGCCGCCTTTGCTGCGGAGTCCGCGTGGCTGCGGCGGCTGACCACCGCCATGCCCTCCACTGGCGATGCGCAATCCGATCGCTACTGCGCGGCGCTGGCACAGGCGATGGTGGACGGGCGGCTCACTAGGGAAGAGCTCGAGCAGCTGGGTCGGGTGGCGCAGAGCTATGGGCTCGAGGCCGAGGACATCAGCGAACTGCATGAGCACTATCTGAAGCAGCTGGTGATTGAGGCCTGGGCCGATGGGGTGGTCACCGAGCGCGAGCGCCTCTGGCTTGGCCGTATCGCCGAACAGCTGAGCATTGAGCACGCGCGCTTTCGGCAGCTGCTCGCCCAGCCAGATGAGCAGGAGGGCCAGGACGGGCAGGCCCCGGTGGCGGCGGAAGTGTGCGCGCTCGCGCCGGGAGATCGTGTCACCTTCACCGGGGCCATGGCCCTGCCGCGCGAAACTTGGGAGGCGCGGGCCCGCGAGGCTGGATTGAGTGTGGGCGGGGTGATCACATCCTCGCGGCTCGTGGTGGCCGCCGATGTGCACACCATGTCCGGCAAGGCGAAGAAAGCGCGTGCCCTCGGCGTGGAGATCATTGATGAGGTAAGCTTCGCGCGGTCGTTGGCGGCTATGACGGCGTCGATCAACGCCACAGAAAAGGACACCGAGGCCCACGGCCACGCGGAGCTTGTAGCGGCAGTGTTTCCCTGGCTGGATACGGCGAATGCCGCCGATGCGCCAGACACGATGGCTGTGGTGGAGGCCTGGCTGGGGCGGGGGAGCACCACCGCCTTGGGGCAGCTCTCACCTTATCTTCGGCCCGGTTTGGTGCCGGAGAGCGCGCTGTGGACAAAAGTGCGGCGGCGGCTGGGCATTCCGTCCGAGGTGGGTATCACCGAGCTTACCGTCGAGGAGCTGGCGGATCTGCCCGGGATTGGGCGGGTGCGCCTGCAGAAGTTGCTGAATGAGGTGGTGCTCCTAGCGCTGGATGAGTATGAGACGGGCGGATCGGAGGACGAAGCAGAAGACGATAAGGCTCCCACGGTCGCTGATCATCCGGTGGAGCAGCTGCTTTATGAGGATCCTGCCCAGGGCGATGCCTCCGTGCTGCTGGATTGGTTGGCGTTGACTGGCACGGCCGCGGACCTCTTGGGAGAAAAGGAGAATATTCCCGAAAGCGTCACAGCCGCGGCGGCCGCCCTGGATAGACGGACAGAAACCGTGGCATGGGCTGCCTGCGTGGAGATCGCGGAGGTGGTGGCCGCTGATGCGCGCTTTGCCCCAATTCTCGATGAACGCCTAGCCGGACCGGCGTCCCTGCAGACCTTAGGGGATCGCTTTGGGGTGAGCCGTGAGCGAGTCCGGCAACTCGAGAGCATGCTCTGCGCGGGGCTTGGCGCTATCGGGCCGGTGTGCGAGCTGGTACAAGCCGCCGTGCGCGAGCGCGTGGGCATCGCGCGACCGGTAGAGGAGATCTATCGGCTGCTGCCCGCGCTGTGTTCCGTTCCCGCAGGAGTGGAGACGGACCTATTGACAATCCTGCCCATGGTGGGTGCGCCCGGATCATGGGGGCTGGAGTGTATTGACGGCTCCGAGTCCGCAGGCGCGGGCACCGGCCGCTGGCTTGTCCGGGCCGGCTTTGCCGCCGCGGTGGACAAGGCCATTGCCGCCGCTGCCGATAACTATGGCGTGCTCACACTAGAAGAACTCGCGAATGCCGTGGGTGCGGATACTGCCTTGATGCGGGAGTGGATAGACACCCACACCCCCTATGCGCTCTATAAAGACCATGTGCTCAGCGACACCGGATCGGTGGTCGCTCGGGCCAGTGCGGTGCTGCGCATTGAGGGCGAGCCCATGAGCACGGAGCAGCTGCACGCGGTGCTGTCTGATCGCAGTAGCCGCTCTATCGATGGCAGCCTATCCAGTGCCGAGCATGTGCAGCGCTGCGGGGCGCGCACATGGGCGCTGCGCGAGTGGGGTAAAGAAGAGTGGACCACGATCTCGGATTTCATCGGGGCGCGGCTGGCGCAGGCGAATGCGGCCGATCCCGAGCGTCGCACATCGGTGCCGCTGCGGGAGCTTATCGCCGAGGCCACCGGATATGGGGTGGCGGAAAACTCGGTGCGGGCTTTTGCCGCCACCGGCGACTTCGTGGTCGAGCACGGCCAGGTGCGCTACCGCACTGAGGAGGAGGCGCTGGTCAATCACGTCCTGCCCGAGGAGACCAAGGGGCTCTACCTCCGCGACGGCGAGTGGAATCTCCTGCTGCGCGTGAGTCACGATCACGTGCGCGGCTCCGGCACCGGCATCGGCCTCGGCGTGCTCGCCATCTATGATGTGGCCTTCGGTGAGACGCGAATGATTCCCAGCCGGCTGGGGGAGCAGCGCCTGACCTGGGGTAAAACCACTGCCTCGCTGGGCACGATCTCCCGCTTTATTCAGGATCTCGGACTCGAAGAGGGCGAGCGCATGTGGTTGCGCTTTGGCGAGAGCTTCGACATCACCCGCGCCCCCGCCGAGCGCGAGGACGCCGAGGGCTTGGTGCTGCTCATCAACCGCATCGGCCTCGACGAGGAGTTCCTCGATGCCGATGGTGCGCTGGTGGACTGGGCGTGCCCCGAGGTGGTGATCGCCGCGCTCAATCTCGCGATGGGGTTGCCGGCGGAGTGTGCTCGCCGGAAAACCGTGCGCCGGTTGCGGGATCGCGGCGATGATGAGCTGGCCGAGCTGGTCCGCACCTTCTAGGGCCGCAGGGACGCTCTGTCCGTACCGCCCCGAGCCTCCCCCGCGTACCGAGCGGTCTATCTCAAAATGCCAGCTAGGCGCACTATCAAACCAATATGATGGCCATCTATCGGGGGTAGTGCGCGAAATAAATAGACAGAGGTGTCTATGATGGCGGCATGCACACACCAACTATTCCCGTCATTGACTTCTCTCGGCTACGCAACCCAGAGCATCCCGGATATGAAGACGAGCTTCATGCCTTGCTCCAGGCGGCGCACGAGGTGGGCTTTTTCTACCTTGCCAACCACGGCATTGCCCCCCGCGCCCGCGAGGGGCTCTTGGCCGAGGCTCAATCCTTTTTCGCCCAGCCCGCAGCGCAAAAGCGGCGCATCTCCCAAATACATTCCCCGCACTACCGCGGCTATACCGCCACCGGCACCGAACGCACCCAGGGCTTGCGCGATTGGCGCGAGCAGCTGGATATCGGCCCTGAGCTGCCCGCCGAGCTCGAGAAGGTGCCGGAGCAGCCGTGGAAGATCCTGCAAGGGCCCAATCAATGGCCTGCGGATCAACCCGAGCTCAAAGACCGCGCGCTGGCGTGGTTTGCCCAGCTCGAACAGATCGGCGCCGGCCTGCTACGGGCATGGGCGGTGGCCTTCGGCGAGGAGGAGGACTTTTTCGCCGAGGCCTTCCGCGCCCCGCACTCGCTGCTGAAGATCGTGCACTATCCCGGCCACGATCTCTCGGCCACCCGCCAGGGCGTCGGCGCGCACCACGACGCCGGTTTTATCACTCTGCTCACGGTGGAGGAGGGCTCGCGCGGCCTGCAGGTGCTTGTCGACGGCAGCTGGGTGAATGTTCCCGCCGTGGAGGATTACCTCATCGTCAATATCGGCGAGCTGCTCAGCGTGGCCACCGGCGGCTACCTTAAGGCCACCCCGCACCGGGTGCTGCCTTCCGCGCCGGGCACGGACCGCTTCTCCATTCCCTTCTTCTATAGCCCCGCGCTCGATGCCGAGGTGCCCCGCATCAGCCTCCCGCCGGAGCTGCGTGACTCCCCCACGGAGGTGGGCGTGGATCTCGATGGCGAGCAGATCTATAGCACCAATGGCTTAAACGCCCTGAAGTCTCGGCTGCGCGCCCACCCTGATGTGACCCAGAAATATCACCAATACCTCGCGGATAACTTCGCGGATATCGTCGATAAGCACAAGAAAGCAGCCTAAAACCATGATTAAGAAGATTGCCGCCGCCGCAGTGTGCGTCCTGGGCCTCAGCGCCTGTAGCGCCCAGCCGGATGAGAACACACTCACCGTTGTCGCCTCGCCCGAGCCGCATGCCCGGATTCTGGAATATATCGCAGACGAGGGCCTCGCGGAGGGAGTGGAGCTGGATGTGAAGGTGATCCAAGGGGGAATCGACCCCAATCACGTGACCACCCACGGCGATGCCGACGCCAACTTCTTCCAACACCAGCCCTACCTAGAGGAATGGAGCGAGGAAAACGACGATCACAGCCTACGCAGTGTCGCTAGCGTCCACCTCGAGCCACTGACGCTGTTTTCTACCAGCATTGATTCCCTCGAGGCGCTGCCCGACGGCGCCACGGTGACCATCCCCAATGACCCGGTGAATCGTGCCCGCGCCCTGGCGCTACTTGCCGATACTGGGCTGATCGAGGTGGATGATCGCGGCGCCGAGACGGCCGTGGAGGACATCACCGCTAATCCGCGCGATCTGACCATCACGCCCGTCGACGCCCGTCTGCTGCCGCAGACGCTCGAGGATGAGGATGTGGCCGCAGCGGTGATCAATGGCAACTTCGCACTCGAAGCCGGGCTGAACTACGCAGAGGATGGTCTTGCCTCAGAGAAGCCGGAGAATAACCCCTATGTGAATATTCTGGTGGCGCCGGAGGATAAGGCAGACTCGCCGGCGGTACAGGCCCTCGCCCAGGCGCTTGAGTCCCACGAAGTCGCCGATTTTATCCGCGCCGAGTACCAGAGCGCAGTGCTGCCCGCGCACTAACACTGTGGCCCGTGCCGCCCGCGCGGGGCAGCGGGGACTCCTACACTGGAGACTATGAGCGCAGATACCCCACGGAAAATCATTCTCGATTGCGATCCCGGCCACGATGACGCCGTGGCCATCATCCTCGCCGGCGGCAACCCCGCCATCGACCTGGTGGGCATTACCACCATCGGCGGCAACCAGACCTTAGAGAAGGTCACCCACAACGCCCGCTCCGTGGCCACCGCGGCTCGGCTGGACACCGTGGTCTATGCCGGCTGCGACCGCCCGCTGGTGCGGCCGCTGAGCGTCGCCGCCGATGTGCACGGCGAGACCGGCCTAGACGGGGCCACCCTGCCCACGCCGCGGGTGCCGCTCGGCGAGCAACACGGCGTGGACTTCATCATTGACACCATCATGGCCAGTGAGGACGGCGAGATCACTCTCGTTCCCACCGGCCCGCTGACCAATATCGCTCTCGCGGTGCGCAAAGAGCCGCGCATTGTGCCCAAGGTCCGCGAGGTGGTGCTCATGGGCGGCGGCTATCACACCGGAAACCGCACTGCCTGGGCCGAGTTCAATGTCTACGTGGACCCGGAAGCCGCACATATCGTGTTCAACGCCGGCTGGCCGGTGACCATGGTGGGCCTGGATCTCACCCACCAGGCGCTCGCGACCCGCGAGGTCGAGCAGCAGATCGCGCAGCTGGGCACCGATTGCTCCCAATTGGTGGTGGATCTATGCGGTTTCTTCCGCGAGGCCTATAGGGAAAACCAAGGCTTCGACGATCCGCCGGTGCACGATCCCTGCACGATCGCCTATCTCATCGATCCCGAGTGTGTGGCCACCCGCCGTGCCCCCATCGACGTCGAGTTGCAGGGCAGTCTCACCACCGGCATGACCGTGGTGGATTTCCGTGCCCCCGCCGGCCCCGAGTGCCCCACCCAGGTCGCGACCACCTTGGACCATGGCCGTTTCTGGCAGCTGGTTACCGAGGCCATCGCGGCCGTAGAGGACAAGCCCGAGCTCTAGCCGCTCGGCGCTTGCAGCCTGCAAGATACGCCAACGCCCAGCCTCGCCCCGATAGAGCAGGGGAGAGGCTGGGCGTTGGTGTGTATAGAACCCGTAGCCCGCGCGGGGCCGGTGCGGGTATTAGGAGCGGGCGGTGTGGCTAGCGACCGCGTTCAGGCCGGCATCGGTCATGTGGAACATGAGCTTGTGCGGGCTGCGGGCGGTGGTGTCCACGATGCCGGTGATCCAGCGATCATTGGAGCACATTTCGTGGCCATCGGAGATCGGCTTGGTGTCTACGAAGGTGGCGCCACCATCACGGGAGGCGTTCACCTGTGCCCACTGCAGGTGGCGCTCGACGTCATTGACGGTGCGGGCAGGAATGCCCAGCGGCACATTGGGGATCACGTTGATCAGGCACACGCCGCCTTCCGCATTGGCCACATGCGGCATGCCGACGACCTTCACTCGGGCATTCGGGGCAAAGCGCTTGGCCTTGGCGATGGAGTGGCGGATCGCGCCGTAGAGATCGCGCTCAATATCGGGCAGGGACTGGCTGCTCATCCGCGAGTAGGTGTCATTGCCGCCGGCGAAGATGACCACCTCGGAGGTGCCGTTGTTGAGCTTGCCGCGCCGTGCCGCGGTGTCAATGGCGAAGTCCACGCGCATGCCGCCGCTCATGAAGCTGGCGCCGGGGCAGGTGAAATCATCCACGGGCTTGTTCGAGACGCGGGCATAAGTGCCGGAGAAAAGACCATCGCTGCCGCATCCCACCTGGTTGAGGTGGGCGTTCGGGGTGATGACGCGAGCCTGCTCAGGGAGCTTGGAGGCAACGAAGTCCTCGATGCTCGGATTGGCGGGCATGGAATCGCCAACCACGACGACATTGCCGGGGGCCGCGTGGGAGGGGGCCGGCAGGGCGGCGGAGATTCCCATAGCAGCGGCGGCGGCGGTCACAAGAGACAGCACCTTAGTGCGGGTCTGAGATGCAGACTTCATGAAGTTCTTTCCAATCGGGTCACGGAAAACATCAGCACCGCCCGTCGGCGGCATCACTGATCTATATCGCTGGGGAGCTTATCAGGTGTTACCTCAATGAGACTTTACTCTTGTCACAGAGGTTACAGAGTGGGTGTGTAGGGCCGCAAAAATATGTCTCGATGCTGAGCGGGAGCTATGCCCGAATGGGGGGATGGGTGAGTGGTGCCCGTGGGGGTGCGGACCGCGCGGGCATGCCGGGCAGGTATCGAGCCTGTCACCGGCTAAAGGCAGCAGTGCAGCAGCTCTGCGAAGAAAGGGGGTAAACCCTCTCGATCGGGGGTGCATAATGTGTTCCGACTGGCGGACTATGTGCAGTTCAGGTGGGGAAATAAAAAAGCTTCCCCACCAGGACTCGAACCTAGAATGACGGTACCAAAAACCGTAGTGTTGCCAATTACACCATGGGGAAACGCACATGCCCTACGGCCGTGCGCTAGAAATCCTACAACATAGCGTCGGGGGCGTGCCAATCGTTGGTGGGGGAGGTATGAGGGGAAAGATGAGACTGAGAGATGCATAAGCGTATAGGCTCTACGGCATGGTTAAGCGGAGGATGACCGGCAAGCAGCGCCGCGAGCAACTAGTAGAAGTAGGACGCACAGTATTTGCTGAGCGCGGGCTCAAGGGCACCAGCGTGGAGGAGATTGCCTCTCGCGCAGGGGTGTCCAAGCCGGTGGTGTACGAGCACTTTGGTGGTAAAGAGGGGCTCTATGCCGAGGTCGTGGACCGCGATACGCAGCTGATGCGCTCGGTGATTGAAAATGCCCTGAACTGTTCCGGCTACCGCCGCCGGGTGGAATCCGCGGTGATGGCCTTCTTGTCTTTCGTGGAAGACCACACCGATGAGTTCACCATCCTTACCCGCGATGTGGACCCCGAGCAGCACAACACCTATTCCACGCTGCTCAATGACACCGTGGGCAAAGTCTCCTATATTCTGGCCGGTGCTTTCGAAAAGTCGGGGCTCAACCCCGATGTGGCGGTACTTTACGGCCAGGCGCTGGTGGGTATGGCCTCCTCCACGGCGCAGTGGTGGCTGGATGTGCGCGAGCCCAGTAAAGAAGTGGTGGCCGCGCACATCGTTAATCTCTGCTGGAATGGCCTGGCCGGCATGGTGGCTGATCCCAGCCTGCGCGATCCGGAGCTGAAGACGGTCGGCGAAAACGCCAAGTACTATCAGCCCACCGAAACCCCCGAGGCTCTGCAGCGCGCCCATAGCCGCCGCACCGCCCAGGACGACAGTACCCACAGCGATGGCGCCCAGAATCCGGCAGGTGGAGACTCTGCGGCAGGTTCCACCCCAGCTGCGGACTAACCCGATACCTGAAACTCCCCCCCCTGCTACCGGCGCGCTGTCGCGCCGGCTCTGCTGCTGCCCACACCTCGCCTACGAGTAGTATCAGCGCGGTAAGGTGCACGGCAGCGCAGGGGACTGGCCTGCCGCGCCCACGGCGGCGCTCGTCGGCGACCGCGCTGTGTAGAATTCATCCACCGTTTTTAGGAAGGCATCGCCCAGCCGTGACTCACGAGGCGTCCGCATCATCCACCCCCATGCTCAGCGGCTTGGCCCGCACGGCCGCAGAGGATAAGAAGTTCGCTGGATTACTCACCCATGTGGGCGATCCGCGCCTGCACCTCTCGCTCGTTGATCAGGCCCGGCCGTGGACGATAGCGGCATTGGCGCACAAGGCACGGCTGTTGGTGGTCACCGCCAATGGCCGCGAGGCCGAGGATCTCACCGCTGAGCTAAAGGCCATGCTGGGGGAGAAGGTGGCCTTTTTGCCCTCTTGGGAGACGCTGCCGCACGAGCGCTTGAGCCCCGGGATGGACATCGTGGGCCGTCGCGCCCACACCCTAGACACCCTGCAGGATTATCGCGTGGTGGTCACCCCGGCGCGCAGTTATTGCCAGCCGGTGCTGAATACCGAGCAGCGCTCGATTCGCCTGCAGGCCGATGCGGAATGCGATTTTGAGCAGCTGCGCACCCAGCTGGTGTTTTTCGGCTACTCGCATGTGGATATGGTCTCTCGCCGCGGCGAGTTCGCCACCCGCGGCGGGATTATCGATGTGTTTCCCACCACAGCCGATCAGGCGGTGCGCATCGAGTTCTGGGGCGATGAGGTTAGCGAGATGCGCGAGTTCGCGGTGGCGGATCAGCGCGCCATTGCCGACCGCGTGCTCGAGCAGCTCTCGATTTATCCCGCGCGCACGCTGCTCATCGACGATGCGGTGGCGGGTCGTGCCCGTGAGCTGGCGCGCACCTATGCGCATCACCCGGCCCTCGGGGAGCTGCTGGATAAGATCTCTACCCACACCTACGCCGATGGCATGGAGGCGCTGCTGCCGGTGCTTAGCCCGCATGAGCTAGTGCCGTTGCCGCAGGTCTTGGGCAGTGGCTGGCATGTGCTGGAGCTGGCGCCGCAGAAAATCATGGCCCGTATCAGCGATCTCATCGCCACGGATGAAGAGTTTTTGGCCGCCGGGTGGGAGGTGGCCGCAATGGGCGGCACAGCACCGGTGGCCAGCGCCGATCTGGACCTCTCGGCAGGCTCCTATGTGGGCATCGATGCGCTTCACGACGCCATGCTCGCTCACTCCCAGCCGCACTGGACCGCGGCAGAACCGGGGATTTTGGAGGCCAGCGAGGATCTCACCCTGCCTGTGGAGTTGTCGCTGCCGCCGCAGCCGCGGGGTGATCTCAAAGAGATTGAGTCCATGATGAAAAAGCTGCTGGCGCATACCCTCGCCGGCGGTAAGGTCGCCTATATTGCCCCGGCCAAGGGGGCGATTAAGCGCATGCGGGAGCGGTTTAAGGAGCAGGGAATCCGCACCACCGTGGCCTCCCCCGGCTGGCAGCCGAGCGATGGCGAGGTGACGCTCTATCAGGCCTTCGCCCATAACGGTGTGGTCTTTGACGGCCCGAATCTGGTGGTGATCACGGAGACAGACCTCACCGGTAACCGCGTGGGGGATATTGCTGGGGCGAAGCGTCGTCCAGCGAAAAAGCGCAATAGGGTGGATCCGCTGGCGCTGAAAAAGGGCGACTATGTGGTGCATGACACCCATGGCATCGGCCGCTTTGTGGAGATGACCGAGCGCACTATCACCACCGGCGATGGCACCTCGCGGCGCGAGTATGTGGTGTTGGAATACGCCTCCTCCAAGCGGGGCGCGCCGGCCGATAAGCTCTATGTGCCCATGGACTCCATCGACCTGCTGAGTAAGTATGTGGGCGGGGAGACCCCGACGCTGTCGAAGATGGGCGGCTCGGACTGGAAGAACACCAAGCGCAAGGCGCGCGCCGCGGTGCGCGAGATCGCCGGCGAACTCATTGAGCTCTATGCCAAGCGCCAGGCCGCCCCCGGCTATGCCTTCGCCCCAGATTCGCCCTGGCAAAAGGAGATGGAGGATAACTTCCCCTTCGTCGAAACCGAGGACCAGATGCTAGCCATTCAGGCGGTGAAGGAGGACATGGAAAAGCCGGTGCCGATGGACCGTGTGGTCGTCGGCGATGTGGGCTATGGCAAAACCGAGGTGGCGGTGCGCGCCGCCTTCAAGGCCGTGCAAGATGGCAAGCAGGTGGCGTTGCTGGTGCCCACCACGCTGCTGGCGCAGCAGCATCTATCCACCTTCGAAGAACGCATGGCGGGCTTTCCCGTGACCATCCGTGGGCTATCGCGTTTTACCTCCACCGCGGAGGCGAAGGAGATCATCAGCGGCTTGGCCAGCGGCGAGGTAGATGTGGTGATCGGCACCCACCGCCTGCTGCAGACCGGTGTGACCTGGAAGAACCTCGGGCTGGTGATCGTGGACGAGGAACAGCGCTTCGGCGTGGAGCACAAGGAACATATCAAGGGCCTGCGCACCCACGTGGACGTGCTCACCATGTCTGCCACCCCGATCCCGCGCACCCTCGAGATGTCCATGGCCGGCATCAGGGAGATGTCGACCATCCTCACCCCGCCCGAGGATCGCCACCCAGTTCTGACCTATGTGGGCGCGGCCGAGGACAAGCAGATCGCGGCGGCGATTCGGCGCGAAATCCTGCGCGATGGGCAGGTGTTCTTCGTGCACAATAAGGTCAAAGATATTGATAAGCGCGCCAGCGAGCTGCGTGATCTCGTGCCCGAAGCGCGGATCGTGGTTGCCCACGGCCAGATGAGCGAGCAGCTGCTGGAACAAACCGTGCAGGGCTTCTGGAATCGCGACTATGACGTGCTGGTGTGTACCACGATCGTGGAAACCGGCCTCGATATCGCCAATGCCAATACCCTCATCGTGGAAAACGCCCACCATATGGGCCTGTCGCAGCTGCACCAGCTGCGCGGGCGTGTGGGGCGCTCCCGCGAGCGCGGCTATGCCTACTTCCTCTACCCCAAGGGAGTACTGCTCACTGAGATCGCCTATGACCGGCTCTCCACCATCGCCCACAACAATGACCTAGGTGCGGGCATGGCCGTGGCGATGAAGGATCTGGAGATGCGCGGCGCGGGCAATGTGCTCGGCGCCGAACAGTCCGGGCATATCGCCGGTGTGGGCTTCGATCTGTATATGCGGCTCGTGGGCGAGGCCGTGGAGACCTTCCGTGCTCTCGCCTCCGGTCAGCCCCTCGACGCTACCGAGAAGGAATCCACCGAAATCCGCATCGACCTGCCGGTGGATGCCCACATCCCCGATAGCTATATCAACTCCGAGCGGCTGCGTCTCGATATGTATCGCACTATTGCCGCTGCGAACACCGAGGAGGAGCTGGGCCGCGCCGTAGACGATATGAGCGATCGTTTCGGCCAGCCGCCGGTGGAGGTCCAGCGCCTGCTCACCATGGCACGGCTGCGCCGGGTGGCTGCCCGTGCGCAGGTGGCCGATATCGTGGTCCAGGGCAATCGCATCAAGATTCACCCCGTGGAACTCAAAGACTCCCAGCAGGTGCGGCTCAAGCGGCTCTATGGTGGTTCTACCTATCGCGCCGCCGCCAAGGCCGTGATGGTGCCGCTGCCCAAGGCGGGGCGCACCATCACCGATCCGCAGCTGCGCGATGTCGAGCTTGTGCAATGGGTGGCGGATTTCCTTTCCACCATGTTCCAGCTGGATCGGGTGAATGTGAGCACAGGCGTGGAATCCGCCATGGAGACCGTCGCTCCGGTGGTGAGCAGCTCCACCGCAGAGGGCGGCCGTGCTGCACGTAGCGGTGCCCCCGCGGCCGGGACGCGGCGGCGCCGGGCGGGCCGGGGCGGCACGCGCACCGCCGCCGAGATCGATGAGCAGATGGATATCGAAGATAAGCGCGAAGCTAGGCGGCGGAAATACCGTTTGCGCTGAGAAGCGGCGCCGCGCCACCGGCAGCAGGGAAAAGCCTCCCCGGCAGGATATGTGTTCCTGCGGGGAGGCGTCGATAAGCGCGGTGGGGCAGCGCTAGAGCGAAAGGCTGCCGGTGGACAGCCCGTAGATGGCGATTGCGCCACCGGTGATAACGAGCGCCACAATCACCCATTCCACGGGGTTGAACACCCGATCGCCGCTTGCTTTTCGGGTCCACACATACGGCACCAGCCCAGGGATGACGAGCAGCGCGCCGAAGAGCACGTAAGTGACATCGGCGGCATAGAACAGCCACAGCGAATACACGGTGGCAATCAGCGCCACCATGCGATGTTTTCTGTTCGCGTGTGCCGCAATATCCGGCCCGGAATCATCGAAGCGGATACCGGCCTGCGGGTGTGCCACGCCGCGGCCACGGGTGGTCAGCAGCAGCAAATAGATAGCCGAGAACACGTAGGGCAGCATGTACATCATGGTGGCCAGCTGCACCATGGACACGTAGGTGGTCTTATTAACGAAGAAGATAACCACCGAGATTTGAATCACCACGGTGGATACGAGCTGCGCCCACACCGTGGCACCCTGATCGTTGACAGCGCCCAGTTTTTTGGGCAGCAGCCCGTCCGTGGCCATGAGTGCGATCGGTTCGGCACAGAGCATCTGCCACGACACATAGGCGCCCAGCACCGACAGACACAGTCCCAGTGAGATGAGCGCTCCACCCCACGGGCCCACCACGGCCTCCAGCACGCTGGCCATGGAGTTATCCGGCAGCGCCGCCAGTTCCTCCTGGGTGAACACGCCATAGGAGAGGGTCGCTACGGTCACTAGCAGGGCGAGCACCGTGAAGAAGCCGAAGACGGTGGCTTTGCCCACATCAGAGCGGGTGCGGGCCTGTTTGGAATAGACGCTGGCGCCCTCGACGCCGATGAAGGCCCACACGGTAAAGAGCATGATGCCCTTGACCTGATCCATGGTGGACCCCACCGAGCCCTCGCGTGCCCAGATATCGAGGGTGAAGGTGTCCCAGCTAAAGCCCACAAACGCCACCAGCAGAATGAAAGCGGCAATCGGCAGCAATTTTGCCACCGTCGTCACCATATTCAGCACCGCTGCCTGTCTGATGCCGCGAGTGAGGGCGAAGTAGATCACCCAGGTCATGATGGATACGGCCACCGCTTGAATCCACCGGTGCTCATCATTAAAGATCGGCACGTAATGGCCGATCGTGGAGAAAAACAACGTGGCGTAACCCACTTGGGCGATCACGGAGCCCAGCCAATATCCCCATGCCGAGGCGAAGCCGACGAAATCGCCGAGACCGGCACGCACGTAGGAATACACGCCTGAATCAAGATGTGGTTTACGTACGGCCAGAATCTGGAACACAAAGGCAATCGAGAGCATGCCCACGCCCGCAATTGCCCAGCCGATGAGCATCGCGCCGGGCCCCGCAACAGAACCCGCATTTTGCGGCAGAGCAAAAATGCCGGTTCCGATCGTGGAGCCGATAATGAGCGACACGAGCGTCCACACGCGCACGGTCGGCCGATGAGAGTTCGTGCCCGAGACCACGGGCTGAGATGTATTGGTCACGCACATACCCTAAAACACGCTGCCGGAAAACTAAGAAGCATCGGGTTTCCGTCTGGGGGTAACGCGGTACGGTGAGGCCATGCGCACTATTGTTCTCGATGCCGATAATGGTTTTGCTGTACCGCTGGAGTACATCGCAGATTTGAAAGGGCCGGTGCTTATCGACGCACATCTGCCCAGCAGCGTTCGCTCCCAGCTCTGCGCCCTCGGCGCGGAGCCCGCAGCGGAGGCGCCGGTGCGGGTGTGCGCCAGCCCCAGCACGCACGCCATGGCCGTGATGGAGCGGGCGCTCGATATTGGAGAGTGGGAGCGCAGCCAAAGCCATAGCTCACTGGTGCCCTATCTGCGGGAGGAAAGCGAGGAGTTCATCGCCGCGGTCGTCGCCTGGGAGCGTGGCGAGGCCAGCGCGGAGGAGTTAAAGAAGGAACTCGCCGATGTCTACCTCCAAGTCCTGTTCCACGCCGAGCTGGCCCGCCGCCGCGGGGATTTTTCCATGGTGGAGGTAGCCCAGGCCTTCGTGGAGAAACTACAGGGGCGCGCCCCCTATCTCTTCGATGGCACCACCGAGATCGTTGCCGTGGAAGAACAGAAGAACTTGTGGGAGCAGGGTAAGCAGACGGAGCAGCGCCGCGAGCGGGGCGATTCTGTATATTAAACGTCCATGGCTACTGGAGGACGACGCGCGCTCGGCTGCGGCTGCAGCACGGTTTTGGCGATCATCATGGTGATCGCCGTGGTGGGGTGGGCGCTATCGCTCTTGGAGGGTGCCAGCCCCATCCGCCAGTTGCGGCCCGTGCCCGATAACGTCCCGCCGGCCGCTGGGGCGGAAGTGCCGGCCATCAATATCGATGATGCCGGGCGCACCTCCGACAAGCTCGGCTACTGGGCCGATCCGCTGGCCGCGGAGATGTCCATTCCCGCCCCGGCGCTGCGCGCCTATGCGAATGCGGAGCTGATCGCTGCCGCCTCTTGGCCGGAGTGCCACCTGAAGTGGAATACCCTCGCCGGTATCGGTTTTGTGGAGACCCGCCACGGCACCTATTCCGGCAAGGTATTCGGCGGCTCCAGCATCGGCGATGATGGCGTGGTCTCCCCGCCGATCATCGGCGTGCCGCTCGATGGTTCGCCCGGCTTCGCGGAGATTCCCGATACCGATCAGGGCGAGATCGACGGCGATGCCCAGTGGGATCGCGCCGTGGGCCCGATGCAATTCATTCCCGAATCCTGGGGCCGCTATGGGCGCGACGCCAATGGCGATGGGGTAGCGGATCCGCATCAGATCGACGACGCCGCTCTCGGCTCGGCCACCTTGCTCTGCTCGAATGGCCGCGATCTGGCCACCCCAGAGGGTTGGGTCGATGGCATCCGCTCCTACAACATGTCCAATGACTATCTGGTGCGGGTGCGCGATGCCGCCGCCTCCTATGCCTTGGGGCAGCCGGCGCTCTAGCGGTGTGAGTTTGTTCCCACATTGCCGCCTGCGACGGCAGGGGCGCGCATTTCGTGCCACAATTGAGCGGTGAAGCGTGACTTTCGCAACCATCTCGCAGCCTATCCTGCAGAAATGTTGGCTATCGGACATCAAACATGTGGTTTTGGGTCCGTATGTCACAAAAATGCGCTAGAATCGGGCATGTTGGTGGAAAGATCGCACACGCATTTCCACACCCCAGCAATCTGTCTAACGGCTTAGGAGGCCATAGTGGCTGAGATTATGCACGTATTTGCACGCGAGATCCTTGATTCCCGCGGTAACCCCACCATTGAGTGCGAGGTCATCTTGGATGATGGCTCGCACGGTCGCGCCGATGTGCCCTCGGGTGCATCCACCGGTGTGCACGAGGCACACGAGCTGCGCGATGGCGGTGACCGCTACCTGGGCAAGGGTGTGCAGAAGGCAGTGGAGAACGTCAACGAGGAAATCGCTGACGCTCTCGCTGGTCTCGAGGCCGATGACCAGCGCCTGATCGACCAGACCCTCATCGAGCTCGATGGCACCGACAACAAGTCCCGTCTAGGCGCCAACGCCATTCTGGGCGTGTCCATGGCAGTGGCTAAGGCTGCCGCTGACTCCTCCCTGCTGGAGCTTTTCCGCTACGTCGGCGGCCCGAACGCCCACGTTCTGCCCGTGCCGATGATGAACATCCTCAACGGTGGCGCTCACGCCGACTCCGGCGTGGACGTCCAAGAGTTCATGATCGCCCCGATCGGTGCCGAGACCTTCTCCGAGGCCCTGCGCATCGGCGCCGAGGTCTACCACACTCTGAAGAAGGTTATTAAGGAGAAGGGCCTGTCCACCGGCTTGGGAGATGAGGGCGGCTTCGCTCCCTCCGTCGAGTCCACCAAGGCTGCCCTCGACCTCATCGTCGAGGCCATCGAGAAGGCCGGCTTCACCCCGGGCAAGGACGTTGCCCTGGCACTGGACGTTGCCTCCTCCGAGTTCTTCAAGGACGGCAAGTACCACTTCGAGGGCGGCGAGCACACCGCCGAGGAGATGGCCAAGGTCTACGAGGAGCTCATCGAGCAGTACCCGATCGTCTCCATCGAAGATCCGCTGCAGGAAGACGACTGGGAGGGCTACACCAACCTCACCGCCACTATCGGCGAGAAGGTTCAGGTCGTCGGCGACGACTTCTTCGTCACCAACCCGCAGCGCCTGCAGGAGGGCATCGACAAGAAGGCCGCCAACGCGCTGCTGGTGAAGGTGAACCAGATCGGTACCCTCACCGAGACCTTCGACGCTGTCGAGCTGGCCCACCGCAATGGCTACCGCTGCATGATGTCCCACCGCTCCGGTGAGACCGAGGACGTCACCATCGCCGATTTGGCTGTGGCCCTCAACTGCGGCCAGATCAAGACCGGTGCCCCGGCTCGCTCCGAGCGTGTTGCTAAGTACAACCAGCTGCTGCGCATTGAGCAGATCCTCGGCGACGCCGCTGTCTACGCTGGCGCCAGCGCCTTCCCGCGCTTCCAGGCATAAACGCCGCAGAGCGCGCGCTCACCCGCGCTGATCACCACCGCGCCCCACGGCCGGCACCCACACTGGGTGTCGCGTGGGGCGCGGTGTGCTGTGTGGGGCTAAACTTAGGCGCATTATGGCCACAGGAGATACCCCGCGATCGGTACCGGTGAAAAACAAGGCACACTTCGCCACCCCCACACGCAGCGCCAGCCTGCCCCGCACCTCGGTGACCCGCGGCATGAGCCCTGTCGGGATCGTCGTGCTCGTCGTCGCCCTGCTGCTCGCGCTCTGGCTTATCGTGCTGCCGTTGCGCACCTACTTTGACCAGCGCTCCGATATCTCCAATCTCAACTCCTCCATCGCGGCCAAACAAGCCGAAAAGGAGCGCCTGCTTGACGAATTGGAGAAAAACAACTCTCCGGCCTACCAAGACGAGCAGATTCGCCGCCGCCTCGGCGCCATCGCAGAAGGGGAAACACCCTTCCGTATTCTCGATCCCTCCATCACACCCAGCGACGGGGTGACGTCGACAAGCGCAGAAGAGCGCGCCGAGAACCACACCTGGTACACCGATCTGTGGCACAGCGTCACCGACCCCCGCGCCACCCTAGTGGAGCTCAATCACGACGTAGACAGCGATCGCGCGGACGAGCCCAATATCTCTAATTTGCCGCTTGAACCCCTCGAACCACAGCAACAACCTCAGCCCGCCGACGCCGAGCCCGCCGCACCGCCACAGAATTAACTCCGCGCCCTGGATCGTGAGACACTAGAGCGCATGAGCGTACGCGATGCAGATCTAGACGAGATCCAGACCCAGCTTGGCCGCCGCCCCCGCGGCGTGCGCGCCGTCTCCTACCGCTGCCCCGATGGCGCCCCCGGGGTCATCGAAACCGCGCCGCGACTCGAAGACGGCACTCCCTTTCCCACCCTGTACTACCTCACCGACCCGCGCTTGACCGCAGAGGCCTCGCGGCTCGAGGTGGCGCACGTGATGAAATGGATGACCGCGCGGCTCGACAGCGACGCTGACCTCGCGGCGGACTATCGCCGCGCCCACGAGTTTTATCTCGCCAAGCGCAACGCTATCGAGGATCTCGGCACCGACTTCTCCGGCGGCGGCATGCCCGATCGCGTCAAGTGCGTCCACGTGCTCATCGCCTATGCGCTATCGGAAGGTCCCGATCGGGTGCGCCTCGGCACTGAGGCCGTAGCGATCGCCGCCGACCACGGGAAACTGCGCGGCACCGCCATCCCCGCCGACTGGCCCACCTGCGCCGAGCTCGGCATCGACCTCGAGCAATTCGACTTCTCCAACGCCGAGGTGAAATAACATGACCCGCCTCGCCGCCGTCGATTGCGGAACCAACTCCCTGCGCCTGCTCATCTCCGAAGTCCGCGACGGCCACGTCCGCGACATCTACCGCGGCATGGAAATCGTGCGCCTCGGCCAAGGCGTCGACGCCACCGGGGAATTCGATCCCGAGGCGCTCGAACGCACCCGCATCGTGCTCGAGCGCTACGTGGACATCATGAAGATCGAGCGCGTCGAAGCCGTGCGCATGGTGGCCACTTCCGCCACCCGCGACGCCGGCAACCGCAATGAGTTCTTCACCATGACCAGCAAGCTGCTCAACCAGGTAGCACCCAACCGCGGCGCCGAAGTAATCAGCGGCGAAGAAGAAGCCCAGCTCTCCTTCAGCGGCGCAGTCAGCGACCTCAAAGAACTCCCAGGGCCCTACTGCGTGATCGACCTCGGCGGCGGCTCCACAGAATTCGTGGTGGGCACCAGCGACGGCGAGATCCTCGGCTCCCACTCCAGCCAGATGGGCTGTGTGCGCCTGACCGAACGCATCATGCGCTCCGACCCGCCCACCAGCACCGAAATCGACATCGCCGCCGACTATGTGCGCGAACGCCTCAGCGAAGTACGCGCCATCGTGCCCATCAGCGACGCCGTCACCTTCGTGGGTTGCGCCGGCACCTTCACCACGCTCTCCGCCCTCGCCCAAGGACTCGAAGCCTATGAAGCCACCGCGATCCACGGCAGCACGCTGCGTTTCGACGCCCTCCGCGTGCTCTGCGGGGACCTATTGGCACAAACCTCCACCCAGCGTGCCGCCCACCCCGTGATCCACGAAGGCCGCGCCGATGTCATCTCCGGCGGGGCGATGGTCGTCGACGGCATCACCACCATGATCGAAGAGGAAACAGAGGTCCACGAGATCATGATTTCCGAAAAAGACATCCTCGACGGGATCATCAATGAGCTCGCACGGCAGCGCGGGGAACTCGAATAAAGAAGCGCTGCAGCGGCGGGGAGGTGGCGTCGATAAGCGCGAAGGGGCGGAGACAGAAAAACGTCCCCCCAGTCGGACTCGAACCGACACTGAATGGATTTTAAGTCCACCGCCTCTGCCAATTGGGCTATAGGGGGCTCACGCGCTGCGCGCGCTCGAACCAGTGTAAAACATCGCGCGCACAGCGAGCGAATTTGCCCTGCCCGCGGGTCGGGAAAGGAAAGTGGGGTCCGAGGGAACTAACACGGGGGCGGAAACGTTGAATAGGACGTAAGCGCGATAACGTGACACAACAATCGCAGATAAACGAAGCTAAGAAAGCCATGAAAGGACACGGGCAAACTAGTGCGTAGCAGCAATCCAGTATTTAGCTCTCTCACCCAATCGGGACAGCGAGGCGGCCAAGCCCCCGGTTATCAGAACGACCCCTATGGGCAGGGCTATCGCGGCCAGCAGGCGGCACAGCAAGCCGCGATGCAGGGCTACTACCAAGATCCCAGCTTCAACCAAGCCACCGCCCAAGGCGCTGAGCGGCCCATGACCGTCGACGATGTCATCGCTAAAACCGGCATCACCCTCGGCGTGATCATCGTCGGCGCCATCATCACCTACGCGATCGGTGTTGCTAATCCAGGCCTCGCCATGATGCTCGCCGGCATCGGCGCCATCGGCGGCCTCATCACCGTGCTGATCTCCGCCTTCGGAAAGAAATACGGTTCCGCCCCCATTACCCTGACCTACGCAGCCTTCGAAGGCCTCTTCGTAGGCGGCATCTCCTTCATGTTCACCAACATGGTGGTCGCCGACACCAACGCCGCCGTGATGATCGGCCAAGCCGTCATCGGCACCGTCGGTGTGTTCATCGGCATGCTCTACGTGTACAAAACCGGCGCAGTGAAGGTCACCCCGAAGTTCCAGCGCATCATGACCGGCGCCCTCATTGGTGTCGTCGTGCTGGCCATCGGCAACATGCTGCTCTACATGTTCACCGGCAACAACCCGCTCACCGACGGTGGCCCGCTCGCCATCATCTTCTCGCTCGTGTGCATCGGGCTCGCCGCCTTCTCCTTCCTCAACGACTTCAACATGGCCGACCAGCTCGTGCGCCAAGGCGCACCCGCCAAGATGGCCTGGGGCGTCGCGCTCGGACTCGCCGTCACCCTCGTGTGGCTCTACACCGAGATCCTGCGCCTGCTGTCCTACTTCCGTAACTAAGACACACCCAACCCACACGTGGCGGCGACGTCATGTGTGGGTTTTTTCGTGCCTTAGTGGGGGTGATTGGTTGGTTTGGGCTTGTGGGGCTGGGGTGTGGGTGGCTGAGTTTGAGGCTGTGTTTGAGGCTGGGTTTGAGCGAGGCCCGGCAGCGGTAGATTTCGCGGCCCCGAAAAGCCCCCATAACCCATCAGAGCCCGGATCGCACGCCAAAGAAGCACGCCAAGACGTGCAGTTTCAGCGAGCGCAACGGGCGGGGGAGGGGTTAAAGTGGGGGCTGGTTGAACAGAAGTACGTTTTATTCGGGGGAAAATCAATGTACTCGGGGGATCAGCACGCGCTAGACAGCGCTGCGCAATGGCTCGAACACCACTCTGCGAGCCTTGAATCCGGCGACATCGAGCTCGCCGCGATTCATCAACATCGTGATCGCCTCAAATCCGTGCTCACGGCCTTCGCCCGTTTCGAGCTCCAGCTCGCCCGCGCCGCCGATACCTGCAGCACCACCGAGCTTTGCGGCTCGAACAAATCCACCCTGTACCTCACTGAGTCCTATGGCTGGTCCAAAGCCAAAGCAAAGGACTTGCGAGCTCAGGGCCGCGGCTGGTACGACAGCGTTATCGACGAGCCCGCAAGCACAGACGACAACCGCATCGCTGTCACTAGGCGGCGGGAAGAAGCAGAACGCATTCGCGCCCGCGCCCGGGACCTCGCCAACCGCCAGGGCCTCACCGCCGAGCAGCGCCTCACCATCGAGCGCGGCCTGAAGTGCTTGCGATCCAAGGCCGCGGTCCCGCGGGAAGCGATCCGCCTCCGCGCTGTCGAGCGCGCGGCCCACTGCAGCGTCGAGGATCTCAAGGCATTCGTGATGAGCCTCGTCAACGAACGCAACGACGAGCTCCCCCGCGACACCCTGCGCGCCCACCGCAACCGCGGTTTCTTCATCGGCCCCCAAGACAGCGATGGTGGTGCCCGCATCGGCGGCTACATCCCGCCCTACGCCCTCGCCATGCTCAAAACCCAACTCGATGTCGCCCAATCCACCGCGCGACCCCTCCGCACCGACACCACCTGCCACCGCACCAAGCGCCAACGCCTCGCCGACGCGTTTTTCGCCATCCTCGGCCGCCCCGCGTCATCCCAGGAACCGAAACACCCGCTGGCCCACGTTCTCGTGTCGCTGTCTGCCAAGGACCTCGAACTCCCACCCCGCGCCGGCGCCAACGCCCTCTTCCATACCACCTGCGGTATTCAACTCTCGGCCCTAGACCTGAGCTTCCTCGGCATCGACGCCACTGGGCACGTCGCGCTTCACGACGCTACCTCTGGCCAAATCAAAGCCCTGCGCACCGAAAAACGCTTCGCCGATGTCGCCCAACGCATCGCCTTATTCGCCACCGAGCTGGTGTGCTCCCACCCCGGATGCAACCAACCGGTCACGGCGTGCCACGTCCACCACATCGACCCGTTCTCACGGGGCGGCCCCACCGACCTAGACAACCTCACACTCATGTGCCCGCAACACCACTCGGACACAGATGACAGCGGCATCCATCCGCACAAATATCACGCAGAACGAGACCCCGACAGCGGCATCGTCTATCACACCAAAGCCGCCACACCAGAAGAACCCTACCCAGAGAAACGCTTCAACAGAAGCACCTTCTCCCAACAATCAGCCGCGGCAAAAATCCGCCGCCAACACTGGCCCGACAGCGCCCCACCGACAAGAGACGACCCCTAGCGTCGAGCCCCACACAGCGCTAGTCCCCGCCGGCATACACCATAAGCCTGGCCACCAGAAGAGGTGACCAGGCTAGAAGTCGTGGTGGAAGCCCCTTAGGGCGATTGCTCCTTGCCATCGATAGACAGCGACGTAAAAGCGAGCCCAAAAGGAGTGTGCACGGGATCGCCAAGAGTGACAGCGACGCGCTTTACTTCCTTTTTTGAGCGATCAGCAGAGTCCCGCGTGCGCCCGCGCTGCTTACGGGCGGCCTCAGTACGCTTCTTTTTACTAGACAGCGATGCGGTATGCAGTCTCGCGGTTCCGGTGGCGCCATCAATGAGCCATTCCTCCCACGTGATGTCGTCTACGTAGTCGCTGTCTGTAGCGCAGTTGAGCGAAATCCGCTTGGGCCGTATTTCTGGGGTGGAGACGCAGTCTATATAGCGCGGCAGGTTCACCGGAATCGCATCGCTGTCTGGGGTGGCGATTTTATGTGGTGAGTCCTGCTCGAGACTGGGCGTGCAAGCCGAAAGCGCGACCGCAGTGCAGGTCACTGCGATCGCGAGGATCGTTGAACGCATGAAAAGTGGATCGCTGTCAGCGTTGGTTGCGCAGGGTGGCGTACTTCTCGGAGTTGTAGGGCTCCGCGGAGATCACGGTGACGCTGATGCTCACGCCGGAGGGGGCGGTGTATTCCCGTGTTTCGCCTTCGGTGGCGCCGAGGACTGCGGCGCCGAGGGGGGACTGCTCGGAGTAGGTTTCGAGGTCCGGGTTTTCGCTGGCGGCGGCGCGGGTGCCGATGAGGAAGGTTTCTTTGTCGTTTTCGTCGCCGTTGTAGTAGACGTGCACGACGGAGCCGACGTTGGCGACGCCTTCTTCGACGGCGGAGCGCTCGGTGGTGGCATTGGCGAGAATTTCGGAGATTTGCTTGATGCGAGCTTCTTCTTGGTCCTGCATCTCGCGGGCGGCGTCGTAGCCTGCGTTTTCCTTGAGGTCGCCTTCTTCGCGGCGCTCGTTGATTTCGGCGGCGACGACGGGGCGGTGCGCGATGAGCTCGTTGAGCTCGGCTTCGAGCTTGGCCTTGGTCTCCGGGGTGATGTACTGCTTTCGGGCGTCAGACATAGTTAGCCTTTATACCTTCCCGTCGTTGGGTGGTGGGTTGGGTGCATCGCTGTCAGCGAGAAATTCTAGGTCGCCATAGTATCAGACGCCCTAGTCTTCGCCTTTGAGGTAGTCAGGGATGGTGTTGGAGCATCCGTAGATGTCGGCGACCACGGGAATGTCGCGGGTGGTGATTGTGGTGTTGTGCCGAGTGGTGTGCTCGCCGCCGCTGGGGATGTAGATTTCGCGCCGCCCCACTTCCACGGCGTCGTAGTTCATCGCTGTCACTATGCAGTATGCAGGCTTATCGACGTCATCCCGCGTGATATCCACCGTCGCTGCAATCATGTTGTCCTCGACTCGTTCAAACTTGGTGATTTGCCCGTCGACACTTCCCGCCTGCAGTTTCTGGGAGTATTGCACGATCACGATGACAGTCACGATGGCGAAGATGACCGCGCCGACAGCGATGATCTTTCCGGAGATCGTTCCGCGCTTGCTGTCATAGGTGGCGGTGGGCTCTGTGCTCTGGTTGTGCGACTGCGACGTGGGGCTGGGCATGGCGTGCTTTCTGGGGTGTCGAGGCCTTCGATATCAAAATGTTGATCGCTGTCATTCTAGCTTGTTGGCTTCAGCTATTACGATGGTGGGATGCTTGTGCCTTAGCGCAGGCGAATGAATTTTATTTTCTCAACGTTTACGGGAGTGACTGTCACGTGACTATTCCTTCGGATGCTGTATCTGAGCCGGGCACGGATCGTGCTGCCGCTGCTGAGCGGCCTCGCCCCAAGGAGGGTTTGCGTCTTTTGGCTATCCATGCCCACCCGGATGATGAGTCGAGTAAGGGCGCGGCCACGATGGCTCGTTATGTGGATGAGGGCGCGGATGTGCTGGTGTTGACCTGCACTGGCGGTGAGCGCGGGAGCATTTTGAACCCGAATATGAACCGCTCTGGCGTGTTGGAGAATATCGCCGAGGTGCGTCGCGAGGAGATGGCGGCGGCGATGCGTGCGCTCGGCACCTCTAATATCTGGTTGGGTTATGAGGATTCTGGTTTGCCGGAGGGTGATCCTTTGCCGCCGTTGCCGGAGGGGTGCTTTGCTCTCGCTGACAGCGATGAGGTCACCCGCGAGGTGGTGCGCGTGATGCGTGATTTTAAGCCGCACGTGATCATTACTTATGACGAGAATGGCGGCTACCCCCACCCGGATCACCTGAAGGTGCACGAGGTGTCGATGAAAGCGTGGGCGCTGTCTAGTGATGAGAACTTTTATCCGGAGGTGGGGGAGCCGTGGACGCCGCTGAAGTTGTATTACACCCACGGCTTTATCCGACAGCGTTTGCAGATGTTCCATGATCGTCTGGTCGCGGAGGGCCGCCCGTCGCCTTATGGTGGTTTTTTGGAGCGGTTGCGTTCGGATAGGGGCGATACGTTGGCGCGGGTGACGACGCAGGTGCATGCGGCGGAGTATTTTGAGCGCCGTGATGATGCGTTGCGCGCGCATGCGACGCAGATTGATCCGGCGGGCACGTTCTTTGCGACCCCAGTGGAGTTGCAGCGCGAGTTGTGGCCCACGGAGGAATTTGAATTGGCCCGTACGAGGGTGAAGACTGAACTACCAGAGGATGATTTGTTCGCTGGGATCGATAAGGATTAACTGACGTGCTGTACGAGATTCTCGCCCAGGCTGACCAGCTGGAGGGCCCGCTCGGCCCCGAATTCGGTAAAGCTTCGCCGATCGGCTTGTTTGTGCTGGTTGTGTCGCTGGTGGCGGTGTTGTTCATTGGTTGGCGCCTGTCGCGCCGCATTGCTCGGTTGAACCGTCGTCAGCGTTTCGCTGAGGACAATGGCCTCGATGTTTTCGATACGGAGGCGATCGATAAGGCCCTCAAGGAGGCTGGCCTTTACGACCAAGCCAAGCGCACTTGGTTTTAGCTGTTTTCGCTTATCGACGCACACCTCTCGGCCCCATTCGCCGGGCCCGCGGGTGCGCCGCCGCTGTCGTGGTCCCACGGCAGCGGCTTTTTGTTGGAGACAGCGGGCGCGGAGAATCGCGATCGCTGTCTCGTGGAGATAAACTAGGGTTTTGTGAGGATTGTGCCGAAGGTTTTGTACCCGCTCTATGAGAAGCGTCTCGAGCGGGACGTTCGGCGTATCACGAAGGAGCTGCGCGGCGCCCGTTTGCCGAAGCATATCGCGGTGATGGCGGATGGTAATCGCCGGTGGGCGCGCGAGGCGGGTTTTTCTGATGTCAGCCATGGCCATCGGGTGGGGGCCCAGAAGATTGCTGAGATGGTGCGCTGGGCGGATGAGCTCGGTATCACCTTGGTGACGGTGTATTTGCTGAGCACGGAGAATCTGGCGCGTTCCTCCTCGGAGCTGGAGCAGCTCTTTGAGATTTTGGCGGATGTGGCGCGCGAGTTGTCGGATCCTGATATTAATTGCCGGGTGCGTTTGGTGGGGCACACGGATTTGTTGCCGGATTCGCTGTCTGCGGCGCTGGGGGAGGCCGAGTCGCGGACGAGTGAGCACACGGGCGTGGTGGTCAATGTGGCGGTGGGCTATGGCGGCCGCCAAGAGATTGTGGACGCTGTTCAGGCGTTGATTCGCGATGAGCTCGCTGCCGGCACCCCGAGTGACCAGTTGGCGGAGGCGGTCACGGTGGATGCTATTTCTACGCATCTCTACACCAAGGGCCAGCCGGATCCGGATTTGGTGATTCGTACTTCTGGCGAGCAGCGTCTTTCGGGCTTTTTGTTGTGGCAGGCGGCCTATTCGGAGATTTGGTTCACCGATACCTATTGGCCGGCTTTCCGCCGTATCGATTTCTTGCGGGCGTTGCGTGAGTATTCTTCGCGTTCGCGTCGTTTTGGGAAGTGAGTATGGCTGCGATCGTTTTTTCTTCCACCTATGGCTCCACTGAGCGCTATGCCCGCGAGCTTGCTGCTCGCGTTGCTGCCCCCTGCATGACGCTTGACGACGCCACCTCCCAGCTCGGTGAGCACACCGGCTGTGTGGTGGTCTTGTCGCCGAATTTTGGCGGCCAGTTCCGGGGTGTCGAGTGGGCACGTTCGCTGTCTCAGCAGGGGATTGCGACGGCGTTTGTTGCTGTGGGGATGACTCCGCTGCCGCAGGCGCGGGAGAAGGACCAGCTGCGCGGCGTCGTCAAATGCTCGGAGATTGCGCGTTTTTATTTGCCGGGGCGTTTGGCCTATTCGGAGCTGTCGCGGGTGCATCGGGCGACGATGTGGACGATGACGAAGCTGCTGCGGGCGAAGCCGTCGTTGAGTATTGCTGAGCAGGCGATTGTCGATGGCTACGGCAAGGACATCTCCCACATAGATTTCTCCGAGCTTGCCCCGATCGAGGCGTGGCTGCGCGCCAACTAGCACGAGGCGAGAGCCACGGCCTTCACTGAACCATGTTCATACCGCGATCGCTGTCATAGTTTACGCATCCGCACTCGTTGGACGGAGTGATCGATATTCTTCCGGAGCACCAGCGACGCCCGCACCCTAGTGGGCAGGATGTTTTCCACGAGGTTGGGCAGGTTCACGGATTGCCAGATTTCGCGGGCGACGTCGCGGGCGGAGTCGTCGTCGAGGTTGGCGTAATGGGAGAAGTGGGCGTTGGGTTGCTGGAAGGCGGAGTGCCGAAGCTTGAGGAAGCGCTCGATGTACCAGCTTTCGATGTGCTCGGTAGCGGCGTCGACATAGACGGAGAAGTCGAAGAGGTCGCTGACCATGAGCGTGGGGGAGGTTTGGAGGACGTTGAGTCCTTCGAGGATGACGATGTCGGGGCGTTCAACGTCGATGGTTTCGCCAGGGATGCGGTCGTAGAGGGTGTGGGAGTAAACGGGCGCCTGGACTAGGGCTTTGCCGGCTTTGACATTGGTGACAAAGCGCAGCAGCGCCCGCCGATCATAGGATTCGGGGAATCCTTTGCGGCTCATCAGGCCGCGGCGGTGGAGTTCGGCGCTGGGGTAGAGGAAACCGTCGGTGGTGACGAGGTCGACGCGGGGGTGGCTGTCCCAGCGGGAGAGGAGCACTTGCAGCAGGCGGGCCGTGGTGGATTTGCCGACGGCGACGGAGCCGGCGACGCCGATGATATAGGGCACCCGAGTGAAGGGGTCGTCGAGGAACTCGGCGGTGGCTTGGTGTAGGCGCTGTCGGGCGGCGACTTGCAGGTGGATGAGACGCGAGAGCGGCAGATACACCTCGGCGACTTCGTCCAGGTCGATGGATTCGCCGATACCGCGCAGCTGAATGACTTCTTTTTCCGTCAACACCTGCGGCATGGATTTACGCAGCGTGCGCCATGAGTTGCGGTCGAAGTCGAGATAGGGGCTGGAATCGTTGGCGCGGACCATAGTCTCTATTGTGCCCTCTTGGCGGCGTGGCGAAAACATCAACCCCGCTGTCTAGGCGTGTGATCGGAGTAGGGTACTAGATGTATGTGGCTTTAGTCTCGCCCCGAGAGTTAGCTACGGTTAGAAGTACGCTCGCGGCACTACTGGCTTGTCGACGCCACCCCGCTGCCGCACAATCACCGTGATAGGGAAGGACCTTCATGAGCGAAAATACCCCGGACATCCGCTACCAGTCACTTGCCGAGCTCGATCCCGATGTGGCTGCCGCTATTGGCGGCGAGCTAGGCCGCCAGCGCGACACCTTGGAGATGATCGCCTCGGAGAATTTCGTGCCGCGTGCGGTGCTGCAGGCGCAGGGTTCGGTGCTGACGAATAAGTACGCCGAGGGCTACCCGGGGCGCCGTTACTATGGCGGCTGCGAGCACGTGGACATTATCGAGGACCTGGCGAGGGAGCGCGTCAAGGCGCTGTTCGGTGCCGAGTTCGCCAATGTGCAGCCGCACTCGGGTGCGCAGGCGAATGCCGCGGTGCTCATGGCTTTGGCTAATCCAGGGGACAAAATCATGGGCCTGTCTCTGGCCCACGGTGGTCACCTCACGCACGGGATGAAGTTGAACTTCTCCGGCAAGCTCTACGAGGTTGCCGCCTATGAGGTGGATCCGGAGACGTTCCGCGTCGATATGGATAAGGTCCGCGAGCAGGCCCTGGCCGAGCGCCCCGATGTGATCATCGGTGGCTGGTCCGCCTATCCGCGCCACCAGGACTTCCAGGCCTTCCGCGAGATCGCCGATGAGGTGGGCGCGAAGCTGTGGGTGGATATGGCGCACTTCGCCGGTCTGGTGGCCGCGGGGCTGCACCCCAGCCCGGTGCCGCACGCCGATGTGGTCTCCTCCACGGTGCACAAGACCCTGGGTGGGCCGCGTTCGGGTGTGATCCTGGCTAAGCAGGACTATGCGAAGAAGATCAACAGCGCTGTCTTCCCGGGCCAGCAGGGCGGGCCGCTGATGCACGCCATCGCCGCCAAGGCCGTGACCTTCAAGGTGGCCCAGACCGACGAGTTCAAGGATCGCCAGGCCCGCACCATTGAGGGCGCGAAGATCCTGGCCGAGCGGTTGATGGGCGAGGACTGCGCCGCCGCCGGCGTGGATGTGCTCACCGGCGGCACCGATGTGCACCTGGTGCTGGTGGATCTGCGCAATTCCGAGCTCAACGGCCAGGAGGCCGAGGATCTGCTGCATGAGGTGGGCATTACCGTCAACCGCAATGCTGTGCCCTTCGATCCGCGCCCGCCGATGGTCACCTCGGGTCTGCGTATCGGCACCCCGGCATTGGCCACCCGCGGCTTCGATGCCGCTGCCTTCACCGAGGTCGCCGATATCATCGGCAGCGCCCTGGCGGCCGGCAAGAACGCCGATGTGCAGGCGCTGCGCCAGCGCGTCGATGCCCTGGCCGCGAACTATCCGCTCTATGACGGCCTCGAGGACTGGAAGCTCGCCTAAACGCCGCGAAACGCCGCAACCACCATCTCGCTCCACGCTGGGCTGAGATGGTGGTTGTTGTGTGCTCGGGGGTTAGGAGTTCGTATTCTCCTGGAACTTCTCGCGCTCCTCGGCCAGCCACGCGGGCATGGTCGAGAGCAGTTCTTCGATCTCGGCGGTGGTCAGCGCCGCGTCCATGTCATGGCGCTTGAGCGCGGCGATGGTGATGCCGAGCTTCTCCGCTACCACCGGGCGCGGATGCGGGCCCGTCTCGCGCAACTCGTTGAGCCACGCGGGTGGGGTGGTGCGCAGGGCCTTCAGCTCCGCGTGCGTGATCGCGGTCATGCGGAACTCCTCTGGGCAGGCGGGAAAATAGATTCCCAGCTTCTTGGCGGCAGTCTCCGGTTTCATTGCTGTGCCGGAGGGCTGGATCGGGGTGCGTGCAGATTCTTCGTTCACAGGGTTCACGGTAGCATTTATCGTCATGGAACTCGTGATCTCGTATGTGAAGGGCACCGCCCCCGGAAAATGGTTTGCCCGCATGCGGGAGCGCACCGATATCAGCTTCCGCTCCTTCGAATCCTATGATGCGCTCGCCGACGTCGCCTCTGGCGAGGCCACCGTGGCGCTGGCGCGGCTTGTTGACGCCACCCCGCCCGCCAGTCTCGACCCCTACCACGTGGTCATTCTCTACGAGGAGCAGCCCGGCATCGCCGTGCCGGTGGATTCCGAGCTCACCCTGCTCGATGAGATCGACGCCGAGGACATCGCCGAGGAGATCATCACCATTACCGCCCCTGATGAGCAGGGCGTGGTGGATGTCGCCGCAGTAAAACAGGCCCTCGATGTGGTCGGCGCGAATGTGGGCGTAGCCCGCGCCCCGCGGCCGCTCTTGCGTTCCTTCAACGTCAAGTCCTGTGCGCACCGCGACTTCCGTGGCGGAGATCCGACTAAGATCGCTGTCATATGGAAAAAGGAAGATGACTGCGAAGAGATCCAAGAGTTCATCGGCATCACCCGCGGCCGCACCCCGCGCAGTACCCGCCAGGATTCTGCTGCTGGGGAGCAGAAGAAGCGTTCGGCCCGGGAAAAAACACGTGCCAAGCAGCAGCGGCGTGGACAGCGGCCAGGGGCTGCTGCCAAAAGAAAGGGAGCACGGCGTGCGAGAAAGCGTCGATAAGCGCGAGAAAAGCGCAAGCTCACAGACATATTTTGCGGCGCAATTCCGCAATGAGAGAAGATAATGCGCATGGCACAGCGAGATTTCCGTATCCGGCCGATGACGAAGGCCGACTATCCGCAGGCCCGCGCGATTTATGAGCAGGGGCTAGACAGCGGTCACGCCTCCTTCGAGACCAGCGGTCCTACGTGGGAGGAATTCGCACAGAAGAAGCTGCTCAAAACCTGCTTCGTCGCGGTGGAAGAAGACGATGATGAGAAGGTGCTCGGCTGGGTGTCCGGGGCACCGGCATCCTCGCGCTCGGTGTACTACGGCGTGGTGGAAAACTCGATCTACGTGGGCACGGACGCCGTGGGGCGCGGTATCGCCGGCGCGCTGATGGATAAGCTCATCGATGTGTGCAACAGCCTGCACTATTGGTCGCTGCACGCCTGGATTTTCCCCGAGAACGAAGGCTCCAAGCGGCTGCACGAGTCCCGCGGCTTCGAGCGCGTGGGCACTATGCACCACATGGGGCGCATGACCTATGGGGAGCTCAAGGGGCAGTGGCGCAACGTGGATCTCTACGAGCGGCTGCTGGATAAGCCGGAGGATTATGATCCGGACAATCACACCCACGAAACCCTCGACCGCCTCGATCACGACGACACCGAGGCCTAATACGACGGCCATACCGCATACAGCCCACCGGTACACGCGTAGCGCATCCGGTGGGCTGTTTTTATTGGCTCAGTGTGTCGCAGCTAGCGCGAGCCGGGCCCAGGCTCAGGGGTGTTTTCGGACTTGTTGGCTGGCTCGGAGTGCTCGACGATGCGGGTACTCGGTGGCGCTTGCGTCGCAACGGTGGGGACAGCCCCAGCATCGCTGTCAGCGTCTAGGGTCTCCCGCAGTTTCTCGTGCTTAATAAAGAGCAGAAGCAGCAAGGACAGCGCTGCCATCGGCATCACGTACATAAAGACTGGGGTGAGGGCGTCGTTGTAGCTGGAAATGAAGGCCTCGCGTACCGGCCCCGGCATGTTTCCGACGATCCCAGGGGTGATCGCATTGGTGTCCACACCCTCGTGCTGGGCGAGCGCAGTTTGCTGTTCGGGCGACAATTGTCGGCTGGCCTCGGGGATTCGAGTGGCGAGGAGGGAAGAGAGATTGCCAACGAAGATCCCGCCGACGAGGGCGGAGCCCAAGGCGGAGCCGATCTGGCGGAAAAAGTTATTCACCGCGGTCGCCGTGCCCACCACGGCGGCGGGTAGCGTGTTTTGCACGATGAGCACCAGCACCTGCACGGAAAGCCCGAGGCCGAAGCCGAGCAGGAAGAGGTAGGTGGCGATCTGCCATACCGGGGTGCTGGGCTGCATGGAGTGGAAGAGCACTAGGGTGGCGAGCACGATCATCATGCCGAGGATGGGGTAGATGCGGTAGCGCCCGGTGCGGGTGATACGCATGCCGGTCCAGACGCTGACGCTCAGCATGGATACCAGCATGGGGATCATCATGAAGCCGGCCTCAGTGGCGTTGAAGCCGTGCACCATCTGCATGTAGGTAGGCAGGTAGCCGAGCACGCCGAACATGGTGATGCCCAGCACGAGGCCCACGGTGGTGGTGAGCGCGAAGTTGCGGTTGGCGAAGAACTCCAGCGGCACCAGCGGGTTGGTGGCGCGTCGCTCCACGGCGATCAGCGCAAGGGCGGAGACCAAGAAAGCGATGATCAGTCCCACGATGATCGGATCGGACCACGCATAGCGTGAGCCTCCCCAAGTGGTGAAGAGGATCAGCGTGGTGGCCGCGCTGACCATGAACAGCGTGCCGAGATAGTCCCAGCGCAGCGTCGTCGAGCGTGCGGGGAGCCTGAGCACCACGGCGGCCACCACGATCGCGATGACGCCGAGGGGCAGGTTCATCCAGAATGCCCAGCGCCAGCCGGGGCCTTCGGTGAACCAACCGCCGAGCAGCGGGCCCAGCACCGCGGAGAGACCAAATACGCCTCCCATGACGCCCATATACCGGCCGCGTTCGCGGGGCGGTACCACATCGGCGATGATCGCTTGGGAGAGAATCATCAAGCCGCCGGCGCCAATGCCTTGCACCGCACGTCCGCCGATGAGCACAGCCATGCCGGTGGCCAGCCCGCCCATGACAGAGCCGAGGAGAAAGATCATGAGTGCCGCGATAAAGAGCTGTTTGCGGCCGATGAGATCGCCCAACTTGCCGTAAATGGGCAGCATTACGGTTTCTGCGAGCAGATAGGCGGTGATCACCCACATCATGTGGTCCACCCCGCCGAGTTCGCCGACGATGGTGGGCAGGGCAGTAGCGAAGATCATCTGATCCAAGCTGGCGAGCAACATTGCCACCATGAGTGCGGACAGCACCCACCAGACGCGTTTCTGCTCTTCAGGAGAAAGTGATGAGGGTCGTCGTTCTTTCTGGGGTTTCTTCATGGTTAGGCGTACTCCTTCATGGCTCCGGCGAGTTGCTCTAATGCGCGGGCGCATTCCTTACGCAGTGCGGTGTAGTTTGCGTGCGGACGCTGCAGCCAGCGGTGATGCCCTAAATACAGGGAAGTGGATACCAAGGCGGTGGTGGCCTCCGCCTGTTCTTGTTCGCAACCTAGTACCTCGCGGGTGAGTTCGGTCAGCGATCCAAGGGCAGCCATCATTTGGGCGCTGCGCTGGGCGGCTAAATCGTGATTGCGGTGCATAATTTGTTTGCGGTGCCGCCTTAAAGCATCCTCATCCGCCCCCATGCCGTCGATGACGGTGCTGAGGTGCAGCTCGAGGAGATCGGCGAGCAGATTCCTATGGGGCGCGGCCAGAAACTTGGCCCGTTCCTCCGCTGACAGCGGCCGTGGTCCGGGGCCGATCACCGCCTGTTCCTTGGAGTCGCAGTAATTAAAAAAGGTGCGCTTCGAGATGCCGACCTGTGCACAAATCTCGTCCACCGTGACCGCATCAAAGCCGCGCGCGGCCACCAGCTGCGCCGCGCTGCAATAAATGGCCGCCAGAGTTTCGCGGCGCTTCTTGTCTCTGAGGTTTTCGTGTGTCATGCCCGCCATTTAACTCCTAAAAATACACTCGGTGCAAACTTGCACCTCACGCATTTTTCTCGGCTTGCGGCAGAGCTGGAGCGTTTGTCGACGCCAACCTCTAGCCCCCGCGCCTTATCGTTCGTCCTCATTGCATCGGACATGGGGGCGCACAAAAGGCGCGCCCGAAGGCGCGCCTGTGGGTGATGTGAGAAGGGAGTGTTTTAGGAGTCGCGATCCGTGTTGCACATATCGAGCACGTTCAGGCGACGGTCCAGCTCCTCTTCGGTGAGCGTCTCGCCATCGACGTAGCCGAGATCAATCACGGTCTGGCGAATGGTCTTGCCTTCCTTCAGCGCGGTCTTGGCTACCTTGGCGGCAGCCTCGTAGCCGATAGCGGAGTTCAGCGGAGTGACGATGGAGGGGGAGGACTCCGCGAGAGTTTGCATGCGCTCCTCGTTCGGCTCGATGCCATCCACCAGCTTCTCGGCGAAGACGCGGGAGGTATTGGCCAGCAGGCGGGCGGACTCGAGCACGTTGCGGGCCATCATCGGGATGAACACGTTGAGCTCGAAGGCGCCCTGGGCGCCACCGAATGCCACAGCGGCGTCGTTACCGATCACCTGGGCGGCGACCTGGGTGGCGGTCTCGCACAGCACCGGATTGACCTTGCCCGGCATGATGGACGAGCCCGGCTGCAGATCCGGCAGGTGGATCTCGCCAAGGCCGGTGAGCGGGCCGGAGCCCATCCAGCGGATATCGTTGGCGATCTTGTTCAACGACACGGCGATGGTGCGCATAGCGCCGGAGAACTCCACCAGGCCATCGCGGTTAGCCTGAGCCTCGAAGTGGTTGACGCACTCACGCAGCTCCTCAACACCGGTGAGCTTGACCAGCTCGGCGGTGACCTTCTCGCCGAAGTCGGCCGGGGTGTTCAGGCCGGTGCCCACGGCGGTGCCACCAATCGGCAGCTCGCCCAGGCGGGGCAGGGTGGCCTCGACGCGCTCAATGCCGGCCGCGATCTGGCGGGCATAGCCGGAGAACTCCTGGCCCAGGGTGACCGGAACAGCGTCCATCAGGTGGGTACGCCCGGACTTGACGACCTCTTCCCAGTCCTTAGCCTTCTTCTCCAGGGATTCCTGCAGCACCTTCAGGCCGGGGATGAGATCCTTCACGGCCGCCTCGGTGGAGGCCACGTGGGTGGCGGTGGGGAAGGTGTCATTGGAGGACTGGCCCATGTTCACGTGATCATTGGGGTGCACCTCCACGCCATTGTTCTTGGCGATCGAGGCGATGACCTCGTTGGTGTTCATGTTCGACGACGTGCCGGAACCGGTCTGGAAGACATCGATCGGGAACTCGGCGTCATGCTTGCCCTCGGCGATTTCCTTCGCGGCGGCAATAATGGCATCGGCCTGCTCGGCCGGGAGGTCTCCGGAGTCCTTGTTCACCTGGGCGCAGGCTGCCTTAAGCAGGCCCATGGCGCGGATCTGAGCGGACTCGAGACCGCGGCCGGAGATCGGGAAGTTCTGCACTGCGCGCTGGGTCTGGGCGCGCCAGAGAGCGTCGGCGGGGACCTTCACTTCGCCCATGGTGTCGTGTTCGATGCGGTACTCAGTCATAAAAACCACCTTAAAAGTTGGTGACAATGTGTCAGTCGTGCGAATTGCCCGGTACCTCAGCCACACGCAGACGCGGGGCAGGGGGTAGTGCAGGCACTGCTTTTAAGTATGACTGATTTTTCTGCCGCGGGTAGGTCTGTGGCCGCCAAGAATCCCCCGAGCTTATGTGAGCTTCTTCACTAACGTACAGAGCGGTTTACTATTTATAGACAGATATGTCTACTATCGGGTGGTCTATCGCCCGTAGTGCCGTCGTGGCATGCGCGGGAGAAAAGCAGTACCTCATCCGCTGTGCGTTCACCGCACACCAGTTATAGACACAAGGGGTTCGACCATGATCATCACTGGCCTTGCGCTCGGCACACTTCTTGGCGCAGTTCTGCAGCGCGGACGCTTCTGCGTTACCGGCTTCCTGCGAGATATCTACCTCCGGCGCACGTTCCGTCCTTTCGTAGCACTGCTGGTTGTTATCAGCGTGCAAGCCCTCGGAGTGCAGCTTCTCACCAGTATGGGGTTCATCCAGCCCGAATTTGATCCCTTCGCGCCGGTGGCGGTGATCGTGGGCAGCCTGCTATTCGGTATCGGCATTGTTCTCGCCGGCGGCTGCGCCTCCGGTACCTGGTACCGCGCTGGCGAAGGGCTGGTGGGATCATGGATTGCACTCATCGCCTATGCCTTGTCCGCGGCAGCGATGAAAACGGGCGCCCTGCGTGGACTGAACGACTGGGGGCGGAGCCTGCAGACTGAGCATGTTTCCATCGCCGAAGACTTCAACATTGCGACGTGGGTGTTGGCCCTGGGACTCAGCGTCGTCACCGCCGTCCTTGTTTGGCACTACTGCTCGACCACGACGCAGCAGCCGACCCGAGCCGTACGTACTGATACACCGCGATTGACGCGCGTGCTGTCTGCACCCATTCCGGTCTATCGCGCGGCCGTGCTGGTCGGTCTCATCGGAGTGGTGGCGTGGCCTTTATCGGCTGCCGCCGGGCGCAATGATGGTCTGGGAATCACCGGCCCATCCAAAAACGTGATGAATTATCTCGTCACTGGCGATAGCGCCTTCCTCGACTGGGGAGCGCTACTCGTGCTCGGCATTCTTCTCGGCTCGATTATCGCCGCGTCTCTCAGTGGCGAGTTCCGCGTGCGCGTGCCGGATGGTCGCACCGCCGTGGCTTCCCTGGCTGGCGGTGTGCTCATGGGTGTGGGCGCCAGCTGGGCTGGGGGCTGCACCGTGGGCAATGGCATGGTGCAAACCAGCCTGTTCAGCTACCAAGGCTGGGTCGCGCTTCTGTTCACCACCCTCGGGGTATGGCTGGCAGCGAAGTTCTATCTCACTTCCCCCACACAGCAGGCACCAGCCACCAGTGGGGATTCCCTCCCCGCCACCTCTGAGCGTCTCTCCGCTCCGCTTGTCGACGCTGGGCACGGGCAGGTAGCCCTCGCTACCCGTCCCGCACCCCGTTTCACAGCGGTCGATGTGGGGCTTCGTGCCGCAACGTCCACCCGCACTGTCGAATCGATCGGCGAGGGGCACTACGCCCTCGATAGCCGCGGCGACGTGTGCCCCTTCCCGCTGCTCAAACTAAAAAACGCGGTTGCTGAGCTTCATACCGGCGACCAGATCACGATCACCTTCGATTGCACCCAAGCAACTGATGCCATTCCTGCGTGGGCTGCGGAAAACGGCCATAGCGTACTCGACTTCGTGCAACGTCGCGCCGCAGAGTGGGAGATCACCCTGCACGTAGGCGCGCCGAAGGCTTAGTCGGACTCAGGATCCGACATAGTGGGCAGGGCCGGGGTGTGCGGGTGGGCGAAAAAGAGATCCTGATCCGCCCACAACCCGGCGGTCTGGCCTTGGGCCTGCGCTTGGGCGACGAAGGTCAGCGGCTGCGGCATCGTGCGCGCAAGCGCAGTATCGCCCGCAGCGAAGACAAGAGGATTGCTGGTGCGCTGCTGGGCGTCGACGAGAATGTAGGGGCCCTGGGTTTCCAACTCGAGATCGGCGCTGAGATCCAGGCTGGCGCTGGTGGGGGCCTGGAAGAAGACGTGATCGAGATGATGCTCCTCCTGCGCAAGCTCGTCTGAGGAAGAGTCGAGAGCGTCCGTGTGCAGCACACAACCGCCGGTGTCGCCGGCCTGAAGGCGCTGTGCCCGGGCATGAAACACCCGCACTCCCAGCGCCTCGAGAGCAGTGCGATGCTCCGCGGGTGGGAGCTCCTCGGTGATGAGGGTGACGCGATCGCTGAGACGTTGACGCAGATAGAGCGCTTGGTAGGAGGCGAGAAGCCCAGCCATGGGGGTATCCGGCTGCTGAATGTGCACCACTGCGATGGCGGAATCCTTGGCCTCGTAGCCGTGGCAGTAGGGGCAATGCAACACCTCGGTGCCCCACAGCTCGGCGGCGCCGGGCAGCAGATTGGGGTGGTCATGCTGGCCGGTGCCAAGGATGAGGCGCTGGGCGGTGATCGTGCGGCCATTGCTGAGGGTGACTTCCACGGCATCGACTTCCTCGCCGGAATCGTCGAGCGCGCGAAGGGTGCGGGCGGAACGCACGTGGCCTTGTAGGGCAATCACAGTGTCGAGGGCAGCGACCGCCGCGCGCGCCTGTGCGGTGTAGTCGGTGGGAGCGATCCCGTTGTTCGCGGCGAGCATATTAATGGCAGGGGAGGGGGCGTTGCGGTAATCGCCGGAATCGATGTGGATGGTGAGCCGTTGTTGCCGGCCGAGCAGCAGCGCCGCGGTCATGCCCGCAGGCCCTCCTCCCACCACGATCACCTCGGCGTCAATAGCGGGCAGCTGGGTGGTGTCTGTCATCGTGTGTACCTCCATAGCGTGAGTGCAGTGTTCATCGTGGGCATGCGAGTCTCGTCCTCGCCTAGGTATGGATGGGGTTTATGCATCGTGATAGTTCGCAAGGATAGCGGCACGCCGGTGCCCGCGGGCCCGACGCGAGAGGCTCTCGCGCCGGGGAGCCTGCTCAGTTCCGCGCTCTGCTCGAGTGGGGCTGTCGGCAGTGACCGTGTGATTGCTCGTTGTGTCGGCAACGAGGCGCCGAGCATCAGGTGCGGTGCTGGATTCGGATGCTGAAGAAGAATCGACGATCTTCGCTACGAGCGCATCGACTGTGGGATTGGTAAGTAGATCCACGACCGTGACATTCATGCCCTGTGCCTGCAATCGTTGCTGCGCGGCAACTAAGTCCAGCGAAGTGATGGATTGCTCGAAGAAGGGACGCTGTGGATCAAGATCGTCGAGGCTCGCGGTGTCGCTGAGTGTGGAGTGCACAAGCTCCCGGATTGCCGCAGAGTCGGGATACCGCTGCGCACTAGTCTCGCTGTGCCTGGACTCTGGTGTGATGTGCGAACGATTCAGCAGCGAGAGGAAAGTATCGAAGAGACGACCCAAGGTAGCTGCGTCGACGACGGTGGAATCAAAATCCCAGTTAATTACGAGATCTCCCTGCTCTTCTGTACGGAACGCCTGGACATCGAGCAACATCCCAGGGGTTTGAGAGATGGCATAGACGGTCTCGCCGAGAGCGGTGAACAGCTGCGAGGCGTCACCAGGGGCGCTGCCCAACGCACTCGATATCGAAACGACAGGCAGAGCTACACCGGCGTTTCTGGCAGCGCGCAATTGGTCATTGCCATGGGCCATGCCGTGTGGCGCATTGATTCTCGCATCCATGCTCTCCCAATACTGCGTATGCAATGCCGCCTTCGCTGCCGCTTCGCCTTGGCTACACGGCACCGTCAGAACTGCGGTATGGGTGAGTTCTCCCGCTGGGCCATCAGGATCCGTGATAGCTGCAGGGTTTGTCGTCACAATGAGACTGCAGTCCTCCTCGGGAGAAAGAGTCTGGGCGACACACCAGATGATGTACTGGGTCAAAGAGGCAGAGTGGTGCATCGCGTCCTCCTCCAATGTGGAGGCCAGGTGTGCCGGTACAACATGGCGTAGCCTGTGCCAACAGTGGCGACTTCCCGCCGGGTGGTGTGGGTCCGTTGGTTCGGAGGCGGCACCGACAGCGGTGAGGGGTAGGGCCGGTGATGGCGCAATGGGGGCTCCCGGTTCCGCCTGCCGAATGGGGGCAGCCGCGGCGGGGAGGGGGACACGATCCCATTCCCGTGTGCACCCAGGCTGAAGATACTCCTGCTCGATGACACGGGTGATGCGTAGGGCAGTGGGCGCATCGAAGAACAAGAGATCCACATCGACAATCACTCGCCACTGTCTGTGACCGGTGTGGATGGCAAGCACCTCGATCAAAGGCGCGTGCCTGGAGTCAAGAACCCGAGTGGCACGCTCCTCGCGAATGCCCGAGAGTCGGTGCTGCTGTTCGTTTTCGGAGAGATCGCTGAGGTCAAGGGTAGCGACGTCGATTCCAGCATCAGGGTCGCGGCGGGCCGTTGCGTTGGCCGTTGCGTACAGCTTAAGGCAGTCGAAGACGTCCACCGTGCGTGTGCACGCCGCCTGGAGCCGTTGCGGGTCTAGCTCCGAACAGTGAAGCTCTGTGTAGTAATGCGCGGCTGTCTTGGCACCATAAAACGGTGTTTGACGGCCGATGAAATAGGCAAGTTGCATCTCGTTAAACGGCACATCACAGTTGTCAGCGTCATGAGCGTCTACACGCGCCGTACTGGGAGGAGTTGTTCTACCGATAGCGTCGAGCGCAGCGTCGTCCACTTCGACCAACTCCGCCATCGTGCTCTGCGGCGCTGGGGCACACGCAGTCCGATCAGATGTCTGCGGGTTTTCCGCGTTCTTGAGACCAAGGAGCTGCTCTAGTTGGTCGACAGCAGAAACACACTCTTCGATGCGTGCTAAGGCATCGGCAATACGGTGCATACGTACCGACAGTGGTTCCGCCGTCTGGCCACGTTGCGCCCCTTCCTCCGCGTGCTCGCTGTTCGATGAAGGCGAGTAAAGGACGCTGCGCTCTGGGGGTGAGTCCACCGTTGATGGGTGTTGTAAGGGGCTGTCGGCCGAATGACGAGGGCGTGGTGCATCCTCTGGAGTCGTCGTATCAGTCTCAGAGGACGTACTCCTGAGAGATTCTATGAGCGCTCCTGTCGTTTCAGCCTTGGTCAACGTCGTGAGTGAGGGGCGCGTTCCGGTGTGCTCCTCAATGAGCAGCGCTAGCTGGACGAGGCCGACGCTGTCGAAACCGAGAGCGAGTAAGGGCAGGTTCTTCCAGTGCTCGTGGTCAGTACGGGCGGAAATGAATGCATGCACTGCATCGTCGAAATCTGGGCTTTCGCTCTGTTCTTCTGTCTCTTCTTCCGTACGGATAGGTCGTGGGGTGCAGTGGGCTGCGCTATCCACCGCGGTCGCCGTGCTGAGGTTGCTCTCTGCGGGGGCAGGCGATTCCTTTTCGCTCTCCGTGGACACCTCTCCCGTGGAGGAGTGCTGAGTTGGCGCCGCATTTTTCTTTCGGGAGGTGCTGAAGGGATCGGGTAGTGCGGAGAAATCAACCTTTCCATTGTCGGTCAACGGCAGGGCGTCTAGTGTGACGATGCGGTGCGGCACCATGTAGTTGGGCAGCGAGTCTTTGAGCTGCTGGTAATAGTCAGAGGCGGCTGAGTTGTCATGTTGCGCAACATAGGCGATCAGCCTTTGCCGATTGTCTGGTCCTCGAACTGCGGTGACGACAGCACCGCGAACATTGGGCATGCGTTGCAGTGCTGCTTCGACGTCGCCAAGTTCGATACGGAAACCATTAATTTTTACTTGGCGATCATTTCGACCTAAGAATTCGATGGTGGAATCACTCCGCCATTTACCGATATCGCCTGTGCGGTAGAAACGTCGTTGCAGTACGGGATGAATGATGAAGCGGTCATTCGTTTTTTCTTCATCCGCTAGGTAGCCGCGGGCCACTCCGTGTCCACCAATGTGTAGCTCTCCGGGTTGGTCCACTCGGCAGGGTAGGCCGTCTTCATCAAGCACCAAGAACTCTTGGCCACGGAGGGCACGGCCATAGGGAATACTCTTCCACGACTCGTGCACCGCTGTGATGGGATAGGTGATGGACCAGATAGCCGCTTCGGTCGCGCCACCAAGGCTATGAATATAGGTAGAGGGGCTGAGAGACCACATACGTGTGGGCAGCGTGATGGGAAGCCAATCACCAGAGAGAAGTACATGCCGCAGGCTGCGAATCGACGGTGGCTGAGGGTTGGTTTCCAGTGCATCGATAACGAGCTCGAAGGTGGCGGGAGCGGAATTCCACACTGTGATTCCGTGCTTCTCGATGAGCGTGGCGAGGTAGGTGGGGTCGATGGCCTCGTGGGGATCTGGAAGGATCACGCATCCCCCGACACCGAGCATCCCAAACACGTCGTACACAGACAGATCGAAACTGAGCGACGACACCCCCAACACGCTGTCATCTGCGGTTATGTTGAATCGGTCATTAACGTCATCAATGGTTACGCGGGCGTGACGGTGCTCGATTGCGACACCTTTGGGCTCTCCTGTGGAACCCGAGGTAAAGATGATGTAGGCCAGATCGTCGGGGCTGGTGTGGCTCGGTGCTGGCGCTAAAGAGTGTTCTTCCTTTAGAGCAGTAGCGCAGCTGGTGTCCAGCGTCCCGTCGTGGCGGAGCGCGACCTGACTCAGCGAATAGGTCTCTGCCAGGGCGCGGAGAGCTTCAGATTCATCGGACAGAGTGAGGATCGTCGATGGTGTCGCCCGCTTCACGACTGCCTCGATTCGAGCTGCTGGCCACGCGGGGTCAACGGGCACATAGGCCGCCCCGCTGGCACATACAGCCAGCGCAGAGACCACTTGAGCGGCTGACTTTGGCATAGCGATGATGACACGGTCACCAGCATTGACCTGTGTGCCAAGGGTCGTGCGCAGTGCGGAGACGCGCTCTTCTAGCTCTCTGTGCGTCAGAGTAGTGCTAGTGGTGATGATTGCGGGACGCTCTGGATAGCGCTTGGCGGCTCGCATCCAAGGAGTATGGAGCAGACCGTCGTCCTCGGGGACACCGGCATCTGCTGGGGCATCCATCTCGATGTGGAAAGGCATCCATCCTAGACTCGGTCGATGCCACGCATCGCTCGTGGCGAATTGGGACATTGCTCGGAGAGAAGAATCTGCGAAGCTCGCCCACATGTCCTCTGGCCATTCTCCGTCGCGCACATCCCATACGAGCACGAGGTCATCACCTGCGGTGAATACGAGATGGTCGACCAAAACCTGCGGAGTTTGAGACAATCCGAGCTGCTTGTTCCCAAGCCACTCTTCGGCATCAGTTGTTCCTACGCCGAGAGTAGAGGTGAACACGATGGGATCGGTTGCACTAAAAGGCGAAGCGTGTTCGTGCAGCTTCCGACGCTTGCGCTCGGCGCTGGCAGGGTAGGCGCGGTGATCAACGCACTCCCACAGCCGATCGGTGATTTCTTTAATCGTGTGCTCTGCAGGAACGGTGTAGTTCAACGTAGGAACATCACAGATGGCATTGCTGCTGAAGTCGCCAATGACATCCGATTGTCCCGGAGGACGATCATAGACGGTGAGGTTAATGGAGAAATCCTCATCGTTCACCCGGAATCTATCTAAGAGCACTGCATATACCGTCAAGAGCAATCCCGTGGGGGAGACATGGTGACGTTCGCACTGCTCCACTATCCGCGCCCAGGTCTTCCCATCAATGCGACGCTGGTATCGAGTAGTGGTGTCTGCGGCGTCCTGTGGAGCGACAGCCAAGGTGGGTGGGGGACTAAGTTCCTGTTTCTCCCACCATGCCTGGGCATCGTGCGACTCCGGCAAGGGAGAGTGCTGGCGAAATGTATCGTGAGCGCTCATCTCAGAAAACGGCATATACACTGCCTCCTTCCAGCGTGTGAGTAGGGTGGTAAAAGACGCATAGTCGAGAAGAACTGCATCCGTGCTGAGTAAAAGATGCACGGTGTGGTCAGGCAAGAGGACCGCCGTGATCGCGAACATCGGCCAGCGCATCGGGTCGAAGACAAGGTGCGAATGGCTGCGGCGCAGCATCATCAAGCGCTCCTGCGCAGTCTGCTGATCGCTGGCACGTAGGTCGACGCGTTCAATCCGAAAATCGCGGCAGTCGATCACCGCCTCCCGCAGGCAGCCCTCAGCTGTGACCGCGCTACGCAGAGTGATTTCTGAGGCGAGCACTCGACGAAAGGCGACGTCAAGGACGTCAATTGCGAGTTCAGCTGGGGTGGTATCCGGCGCGTCATCTAAGAGATATCGGGCTGCGGGACTGCGGGTGATGGCGTCGATATCGAGAATGTACTCGTTGAACCAATGGGATCCCACCCCACCAAGTTCAAACTCGTGGGAGCGCCCAACCCAATACGCAGTCTGAAGAGCGGTGAGTGGCATCTCTTCGGCAGCGTCCGCGGAGGAAGGAAGGGGTGAGGAATCTTCGGCCTGCACCTGAGCGCTGGAGTCTGCTCCCATTTGGGGGTGGTAGCGCCGTGCGAGCTCGCCCAAGGTGAGTGTGCCAAGAAGCTCGCTGAGAGGGATCTGTATCCCTAAGTCCTGGCGCAAGGTTTGTTGGATTTTAAGGGCCTGAAAGGATGTGACTCCGCATTCACGCAGTGTGAGGAGTTCGGGATTGGGCAGTGCACCAACGTTCTCAGTGAGGTTTTCACTGTCGAGGGCAGTGAGCAGGGATCTCAGTGCGTAATGGGCAACGTTGCCAATTAGAGAATTCATAGTTAGATTTCTACCTTAAAGATTGAAGGTTGCCTAGGCTTCGTTAAAAGTTCTTCCCAATGAAGCGTGATGGAGGGAAAAGATTCACGATGAGCAGCTCTGGAGGGCGCGTGGACTATGGAGTTTTTGTGCGCATCGTGGCCCCAATCCGTCGCCGTCTCCTGTGCGCTTCTGTCTTGCAGGCGCTGTCCTCGTTCAGCGCTGTGGCGGGAATGCTCTGCGCCGGGGCACTGGCTGGATGGCTGGTCACTGAAGTCGGGACTGTGTCTCTTCCGTGGCCCCTGTTGATAGGAGCCATCCTCGGTTTCCTCGGCCAAGCGATCTTTCTGGGCGCGGCAACCACGGTGAGTCACCTAGCCGATACTTTTCTCCAGCGTGAGCTGCGCGGGGATATCGCAGATTATCTCCAACGGCAGCCCATGGACGAGTTCGCTGAAAAAGACTCAGCGGCAGTAAAACGGATGCTGACAGATGATGTCGGGGCCCTACACAACGTCGTCGCGCATGCTCTTATCGACGCAGTCGCCTCGATTCTCACACCAGTATTCGCTCTTATCGCCCTAGCGGTTCTCTCCCCGCAAGCTGGACTTATCGCCTGTGTTCCAGCTCTGATCGGGGCCGGCATTCAACTCCATCACGGACGAACCGCGATGGCGAAGATGGACGAGTATTTCGCACACGTTTCCGCCCTCGACAGTGCAAGTGTCGCCGCCGTGGAAGGTGTTGCTGTCTCGAAAGTCTTTTTCACTGTTGATGATCAGACGGCATCCGCCGATCAATTCAGGAAGGCTGCGACCCGCTATAGCCGTTTCGTCCACGCATGGGCGATGGATGTAGGGCGCAAAATGACGGCGGCGGAGATCTTCCTGAGCCCCGTTCCCGCTTTTGTGACCGCCATTGGGGCTGGGCTGCTGTTCGACGTCGGCACTGCGGCGATCGCCTATGCCGCCTTGCTCGCGCCGATGGTGGGAGCTCCCATCTTGCCGCTGGCCTATGCCGCACAACACATCAGCGCCGGGCTGGCCGCAGCGCAACGCTTAGATGCGGCGCTGGGACAACGCGCAACGGACAGCCCCCGCGATGAGACTCACGGCGTACACAGCCAGTGGCCTGAAGACTGGGAGTCCATCGAGCTGCGTGAGGTGAGTTGTTCGCGGCAGGGGCATCGCGTCCTCAACCGGGTAAGCGGGATCATCCATCGCGGGGAAAGCGTGGCCATAGTTGGACCTTCTGGAGGCGGAAAATCAACACTCGCGCAGGTCCTCACGGGGCTGTATTCCCTCGATGAGGGCGACATCATCATCCATGCCCCCTCGGGAGCGGTGAGCATTACGCAACTACCGCTGGGAGCAATCGGTACGCATGTCGCCTTCGTAGGCCAACACCCAGGAATTTTGCAGGCGAGCATCGCAGACAACGTCACCATGGGGCGCGAAGCACTCAGCGCCGGCATCGATTCCTGTCTGCAGCAGGCGCAACTCGATGAGCGGGTATACGCCCTGCCAGAGGGCACGCACACCATTCTTGGCCGGGAAGCCTCTTTTAGTGGCGGTGAACGCCAAAGGCTCACTCTCGCCCGCGCTCTCTACCAGCGAAAGCCCGTACTCATTCTCGACGAACCTACCGCTGCAGTTGATGTGCTCGGCGAGCGACGCATCGATCAGGGGTTGGAAGAACACCACCAACAAGGAGTCACCATTATCAGGATTGACCACCGACTCACCTTCGCCACACAGGCGCAACAGGTGTGGGTGATGGACCGCGGCAGCATTGTCGAACATGGTAGTCCGGCGGACTTACGCGCCCAGCGCGACTCGGTATTCAGCCAGCTTTGTGCGGGGATTGTAGGTCCGAGATGAGTACTCACAGCACACATTCGAATGCCGCAGCACGGTCCACATTTCGCGGACTGGTGCTCTCTCTTGACGCTCGTGATCGCCGCCGCGTCGGGATAGCGATCGGCGTGGTAGCCGCTGCCAGCCTGGTGGAGGTCGCGGCAATAGTCATGGCCACCGTGGCACTGACCGAGGACGCTCCGCTGTGGCCGGCGTTTCTGCTCGCTGCGGTGTGGGTGCTCGTCTCCAGTCTGGGCGTCATGGCGAGTAGGGGCGCAGGATATTCCTTGGCCGAAGGACTCTTAGAGCGGGTGCGCTGCACTCTCATCTCGCTTCCTTATGGCTGGTTCCGCACGGACCGCAGGGGCGATCTCGCGACTCTGACCACGGGGGACGTGATGCAGGCCATGTCGATTCCAGCGCATCTTCTCCCGCGTCTCATTCCAGCGGTGATCGTGCCGTGTTCCTTGGCAGTGCTGCTGACATCGCGTGATCTCCTCCTTGGAGGGATCCTCTGGGTGCTCTTGCTTTTCTGTTGGGGCGCGGCAGTATGGGGGCGCGCTATGGTGGCCGCCAGCGACGGTCGCTTGCATGAAGCCCAAGAACTAGCCGCTAGCGCGGTGATCGAGTTTGCTCGCCTGCAACCGACTCTGCGCTTGGCTTCTGCCCAAAGCTTCGGCCGGCAGCGCATCGATACCGCACTCGATCGCGTTCGCGACGACACCGCACGCATGATCCGCTTGGTCCTGCCAGGCGTGACTGTATTCGCCTTCATGGTGCAGCTCACCATTGCGCTGAGCCTGGTGGTGGCCGTTGTGCACGGAGTTCACAGTGGGCAGAGCGGTATAGCAATTGTGCTGAACATTCTGCTGCTGTTGAGGTGTATCGAACCTCTACGCGGTGTCGCTGAACTCGCAGCAGCGCTGCGCATGGCCCGGAATGCAGTGCAGCGGCTGCTGGATTTCTTCGCTACCCCACAACTACAGCAGGACCCTGAGCGTGCTGCTCAGCCACCCAAAATCAACCCCGAGACGGGAAAGCCCGCGGCGTTCTCGCTGGAACACGCGAGCATGTACTACCCGAGCTCCACCTCTGGGGTCGATGACCTCACCCTGGACTTCGACGGACCGGGTCTGGTTGCGGTTGTCGGCGCGTCAGGATCCGGGAAAACCACCCTGCTGTCCCTGCTGGCACGCTTCGGGGATGTTGATTCCGGAACAGTGCACCTTATGGGGCGGGACGTGCGCGGGATGAGCGTCGAGGATATTTCCGCTCACGTCAGCGTGGTTTTTCAGGACACCTACCTGCTCAATACCAGTATTCGTGACAACATTGTCCTTGCTCGACCCAGCGCTAGCGCTGCAGAGATCGAGCACGTCATGGACATGTGCGGGGTAGAGGATCTCGCGCGGCATCTTGAGGATGGCGTTGACACCGTCGTGGGCGAAGGCGGCGAGCGGCTCTCGGGTGGAGAAAGACAGCGTGTGGCCATCGCCCGCGCTCTACTCAAACAAGCACCCGTGGTGTTGCTTGATGAGGTCACCTCCGCGCTCGACGCCTTCCAGCAGCGGATCATCATGCAGGCCATCGAGCAGCTGCGGCAAGATTCCACCGTTGTGATGGCGGCACACCGGTTGAGCACAGTCGTGTCAGCCGACTGCATCGTCGTCATGGATTCTGGACGCATCGTCGATGCCGGCACCTACAGCGAACTGCTGTCGCGCTGTTCCACATTCCAAGCGATGCACTCGTCTTCTGCGGAGCGAGGAGGGGATAGCCGGTCATGACCAGTATGGATCCAGTCTCCCCTGATCTCACAGCCGGGCGCGTCCACGCGTTAAAAGTGCACCATGTCTACCGAGAGCAGGCCGCATATGACTCGATATCTCGAGTGCTGAGGAATGTCGATCACGCTCACGTACCGGCGCATCTCACACCGATTCTGCGCCGCTGGGAAAGCATTACCTCGAACCCCGACGCCCAGCAGAAACGATGGAGGGAATTGCTTGCTCAGGACGCCGGTGACGTGCCCCAGTCATGTTCGTGGGCCGAAGTCCGCGTGCGTGGCGAGGAGCTACTTTCCGAAGCTGGGTGGGACGAGAGCACCATCGACAATCAAAAAAATCTTGACGCATTTTTCTCCACCTGTGATGCCGAACTCGAGTCGCTCATTGTGGGAGAAAACACCGTGCGACAGATACTTTTCGACAACGATGCACTCAGTGCCGCGTCGGCTATGTATCAGAACAACCCGATCAGTAGTGCCATCAATACCAACGTGGCGACCCAGCTTGCTGCCCGCGCAGCGCGCTGCCCATCCAGGCTCGCCGTGGCAGAGATAGGCGCGGGTACAGGCGCGCTCACTGACCCAGTTCTTGATGCTCTCCGGAACACACACGTGGACTACACCTTTAGCGACGTCTCGCGGTGGTTCCTGCATCGTGCAAAGCTGCGCTACGCAGGACGTCCCGGTATGAACTTCGGCATCGTCGATATCAATGATGCCCCTGGTGAGGCTTTGGATTCCCTCCATTCAGGCTCGGGGTTCGATGTAATCGCCTGTGGAAACGTTGCCCATAACGCACTGAGGCCTGTGCAACTGCTCTCGGAGTTGTCCGCACAACTGCGGCCGAAAGGGAGCATGTATCTCATCGAGACAGGAACAGAACATCTTCCCCTGCAGATCTCGATGAGGTTTCTGATGGCGCCAGATCCGAATGGGCCGCGCCAAGAATTTCAGGATGCCCGCGGAAGCAGCGGACGCATTTTTCTCAACCGTGAGGAATGGGTAGAGGCAGCCACGGCAGCGGGTCTCACCGTTAAAAGCCGGTACCCAGAAAAACACCACCCCCTGGAATGGCTGGACCAATTCAGCCTAGAGCTCATCAAGGAGGAATCAGTCTCGTGACTCGGGCTAACCCCGCTATCGCCGTCGTATCTATGACGTGCAGGTACCCCGGTGCCGACACCCCAGCGCAACTCCTTGGCCTCCAAGTAGACGGTGAATTCGGCTATGGTCGCCGCACACCGTCGCAGGACGCAGGTGCCTCCGCACTACATCGCCATCCGCATTTTGTTCCCGTCGTCGGCGATCTCAGCCACATGGACGCATTCGATGTTGAGGCACTCGGATTGAGTGAGAGCGCCGCGCAGTCTACTGACCCGCAAATGCTGCTGGCGATGGAATTGGTTGGTGAAGCGCTTGATCTTGCCGGTTTTACAGGGGAAGAAGAGTGGGGAGTTACCGGTGTTTTTTCTTCCTGCGCAGAATCGGTATATCTCCACGACAACCTTTCTGATGATTTCGATCCGAGGGGCGGCACGGATCCTGTCCGCAGCCTCGATCTGCACTCCCGCAACGTTGCGGATTATCTGCCTCTACGCATTGCGTACCGGTACAACCTCACTGGTCCAACGATGAGTATCGGCGCAACGTGTGCATCGTCTTTGGTGGCTGTTCATCAAGCCTTCAATAGCTTGCACGTGCATGAGTGTGATACCGCCATCGTCGTTGGCGTGAGCCTGAAAGACGTGGGGGCGCATCTGGGCGGCTATGTCGCTGTTCCTGATGGGCCATACTCGCCGTCTGGCTTTACCCACTCCTATGGCAGTGACGCCGATGGAACCGTGTTCACCCAAGGCGCGGGCGTTATCGTATTGCGGCGAACGACAGACGCGCTGCGTGCGAACCAGCCCGTGCTGGGAATGATCGCAGGCTCCGCTGTATCTAATGATGGTAGGTATGGCCGAGCCAGCTTTAGCGCCCCATCAGTAGAAGGGCACGTCGCCGCCATTGAAGAAGCTTTGGCAGTCTCCGGTCTTGAAACACAAGATATTGGGCTGTTGCACGGTCACGGCACAGCTACGGTGTTAGGCGACGACGTAGAGATTGCGGCCTTTTCCCAAGCATACGGGCAACGTCACGACGATGACCTCCCTCTATGTTCGATCAAAGCCCACATTGGTCACACTGATAGTGCAGCGGGCATCGCTAGCCTCATTGCTTCGATTCAGGCCGCGGCTACTGGTATTCAGCCGCCTGCGCACACCGCGAATTCGCCACACCCATCGCTTGCGCGCACACAGAACCTTAAGCTCCTTTCTTCCCCGCGTACGTGGGATGCAGCGCAACGGTGGGCAGGAGTAAGTGCACTGGGCATCGGGGGCGTGAATTGCCACGTTATCGCCGGATATGATGAGCGCTGCACGCCGGTGCAAAACACTGAGGCGGAGCGGGACAGTGTTTCTCTGAAACCGCAGGAAGATCCTCTATTTTTGCTCAGTTCGCATACCGCAGACAGCGTGCGAGACATGGCGCGGCGTGTTGGAATCACTCTCGCTACTCATCCTGATTGCAGCCATCAACTCGCTGGGATGCTGGCCGTGCATCGATTGCAGCGACGCTATCGGGCGGTCTATTCCCTTTCCCAGCTGCGTGCACGTGCATCCGATACACACGACGATGCCATCGCCGAGCCCACCGTTGTCGATAGTGGGAATAACCCCGCCCTACTGTGGGTATTCCCCGGTGCTGGTGTGCCACTGCGGGGAGCTGCAGCGGGGCTGCATCGTGCCGAGCTAGGGCATGCCGGTGAGCAAGAATTCTGGACGCACCTGCATGACTTGTGCCAGCGCTTTCACGAAAAAACCGGCACAGATTGTCTCGCATTTTTGACCGAGGACGTTGCTGCCGAGCAGGCCCAACATGAGCCTGTTGCACCCCTTCTCCTCTTGTCTTCTCTCTACGCCTACAGCGTCTCGCTTGCCCGTGCCGCACAGGCGGAAGGGATCATGCCGGACGTGATGCTTGGTCATAGTGCCGGCGAGTATGCTGCGGCAACGATCGCAGGCACGCTCTCGGTTGATGACGCCGTTTCACTGGTGTGCGCCCGTGCACAAGCAATGGAGAACGCACCAGAAGGAGAGATGCTCAGCGTGGGGCTGGGCGCGACAGCCCTAGAGGAACTCTGTCGTGACTCCGCCACCGACGCTTCTGTTCGTGCAGCGTTTCAGGCCTGCGATATTGCTGCAATCAATGCGCCCAATGCCGTGGTGCTGAGTGGGCCGCGTCGGGACATCGCTGTGCTTCGACACGCTGTGGAAGAAGCGGGCGCAACGACCCGAAATGTCGGTATTGCGGCAGCCAGCCATTCTCGGCTCATCGAAGGAGAACTGGCGGCGTTTCGCGAGGTAGCCACCACTGTCGGATCACCCACTGGGCAAGGAACCATGGTGAGCTGTCTCGACACGCAGGTCCACGGTGCTGGGGAGAAGATTGACCCCGAGTATTGGGTGCAGCATTTGCGCCAGCCGGTGCGTTTCGATGCGGCGGTGGACACAGCCATCGACGCACTCGAGCGCCAAGGATATGACGGTGTACTCGCCTGCCATATCGGGCCCGGTTTGGGGCTTGCGAAAATGGTCGCCCGGAGGCCCATCTGCAAGGCGAGTCTCAGTCTTGCCCCAGCACAGCAGAACCCAGGTATTACTCCACACCAGCTGGTGCGCGGACATGTGTGGGCGGCCGGCCGCGACTCTGCAGCCTCCGAACTCGTCACAGACGAGGGCTTTGCTCCCCACTTAGTGGCAGAGATGGGGTTTTCTTATCGACGCACCCCGACGGTGAAACCGAGCCACAGCAGCACCCAGGCCAGCCGCCGATCGCGCACGGTTCAGGCCCAAATTCCCAAGTACTGCTTGGTCGATACGCCCGAGGCTGGGGACACCGAACGCTCGTACGTGTTCGCTTATTGGCCCCCTGAGGCTCGCCACCAGGCTGCCACACTCGATCCGAGTGTGCAGTGGGTGGACTATGGTGCACAGGACCACGCATCGTGGGCCGACCTCGATGGTGTGGTGTTCTTCCCAACGCTGCTGTCCACGCAGAAGACTGCGCCCGCACTCGATCGGGTGCGAGCGGAGCTAATGGCCTACGTTGAGCTGCACAAGCTATGGAGCCAGCCGTCAGAGTCTCAGCAGAGTGGTCCAGCGCTGCTCGTTGTCTCTCACGCCAGCGCCGCAGTCACTTCCGCAGATAGCCCCGAAGCTCATCGCGCGGCCACGATAGCGGCCGCTCGAGTATTCGCTCAGGAGCATGGCGGGATCGCCTGGGCCACCGTGGATCTCGAGGAACCGCTGGGAACCCAGGCACACCCACATCTTCTCGCGAGGATGCTCAACCGCAGCGCGGGCGGTGGATTCCACTATGCGCAGCGCGGTGGTGTGCTGCTCCAACGAAGCTGGGTTAGTGCCGAAGATAATCCAGCGTTGGATGCTGTGCTGCACAAGGACACGCACACCGACGGCGCTGCAGCGTCGGCCCCGGCGCTGCAGGTCTTAGTGCTTGGTGGCACAGGCCGTGTCGGTAGCAACGTGTGTCTGCACCTACTCGGCCACGGCCACGAGGTAACGGTGTGCTCGCGTACGGCGCCGACGGCACAGGGGCATCAAGCTCGGCTGGCCGCGGCGATCGCTGCCGGGGAGCTGCGGTGGGAAGCCGCAGATGTCACCGATGAAGCCAAGGTGCAGGAGATATTGGCCCACGAAGATTACGACGTGTGCATTTTCGCTCCGGCGGAGATTGATCTGCTCACCTTTGAAGAGATGGATGAGGACGGGCTCAGCCGCGTCATGTCGGCCAAGATTGCAGGTCTGGAGTGTTTGGCCACAGCCATTCAAGACAGCGGCAGCAGCCCACGTGTCCTCGTGATGTCCTCTGCAGCAGTAACTATCGGTGGTTTCGGGCTAGGTGGATATGTTGCTGCCAGTGCCTTCATTGATACCTGTGCTACCGCCCGAGGATGGACGGTGATCGACTTCGATCGTTTCCGGTTGGGAAGTGAAGAGGAAAACACCGCTGCCTCGGAAGTCTCTTTGCGTCACGCTATCGATATCGATGATGCTTTGAATGTCATTGACAAGGTTGTGCGGGAAGAAAGTACGTCTGACACCGGATTACACTTCGCGCTATCCACTGGTGAGCTCAACGCTCGTTCCCGCACGTTGGTCACGCGTCGATCGACCACGCCAGCGTGCATGGAGCAGCAAGAAGAAGCTGCACTATGGACAACTCAGCAACGCGCAGTAGCAGAAGTGTGGGCGGAGGTTCTAGGTGCACGTGACCTCAATCTTGACACCGATTTCTTCGCCGCGGGCGGGCACTCGCTCCTCGCGACCCGAGTGCTCTCGTTGTTGCAACAGCGGCACGGCATACACGCCCGGCTGCGCGATCTTCTCGATTATCCAACGGTACGGACCTTCGCAGACCACCTCGACCACGGGGAACATAGCGTCGATAAGCGCGACGCGCATGCTCCGGACCCAGCCCCCACGGAAGCTGTGGCTTCCACCCTCGGCACTGCTCACGAACCATTTCCCTTGACCCGTATTCAGCACGCCTACTGGGTGGGCCGAGGCGATGGCTATGAACTTGGTGGGGTGGCGTGCCAGTTCTACCTCGAGTATCGTGCGCAGGAGCTCGATATCGCGCGGTATCAGGCGGCATGGGATGCCACAGTGGCACACCATCCCATGCTTCGCGCTGTCGTCGTGGAAAGCGGAGAGCAGTGCATTCGTGATCGCCGAGCTCCCACGATCGACGTGCATGATGCACGAGCCACTTCGGCTGAGACGCAGCGCAGGCTCGTGGAACGCACCCGCGAGCGCGTTTCGCGCCGAGTGTCTGATCCCGCCGTAGATTTCCCAGTGTTGGTGGAAATTGTGCGCACCGATGCCGGCGATCATGTAATGATCGCGGTCGATGTGCTCATGGTGGATTCCGCATCATGGCTCATCGTCGACTCCTGTGTGCAGCACTACTACGAGCACCCCGAGGTAGCTCTGGACCCGCTGCCCTTGACATTTGAGGATATTCAGCGTTTCCACGCCAGCCAACCGACGGAGACCGCACAGCGTCGGCGAGCCCGCGACTATTGGGACTCTCAGCTCGACGGATTCCCTGACGCACCTGCTATTGCGCGCCATCCCGCTCATGGTGCGCCTCGCTTCACACGATTGAGCGGCCGTGTCCAGGGCCAAGCCCTGGCAGAACTGCGTCAGCGTGCTCAGCAAGCGGGAGTGTCGCTCACCAGCCTGCTACTCAGCGCTTATACCCACGTGCTTCACGATTATGCAGAGCAAGAAGATATTGCTGTCTCGGTGACCCATTTTGATCGCCGGAGTGCGCTTCCTGCCGAATGGGCAGAGCAGGTCGACTCGGTGGTCGGGGAATTCTCCTCCATGCTGCTCCTGCGCAGTCACGCTGATGCTGGAGAAGCGTTGCAGGACGATCGACTGAGAGCGACCAACCGAGAACTTTTTGATGCCTTGGATCATCGCGCGATGTCCGGAGTGGAAGTGCTTCATGCGCTGTCTCGTGCGCGCGGACACGTCGTCAGCGTTCCGGTGGTATTCACCAGCATGGTCGACTTCGAACAAGACCATGACCACAGTTGGCTGGGCGAGTATGTCACCGGTATCTCCCAAACTCCGCAGGTGTGGCTGGATCACCAGGCATTCTTTCATCGCGGTGAGCTTGTACTGCAATGGGATGTTGCTGATGTCGTGGACATCGATGAAGCAGAAATCTTCTTCGAGAAGTATCTTCGGATCCTCGGCGGCACCACCGACATCACAGCGCAGCAAGCTCAGGACGGCCAGCAGCACAATCAGGACCGGCTCGAATCCTCCTCGTCCAAGGACACCGCGGCGGACGAGCAGGCATCCTCGGTTGCGGAGGAGGAACAGCTCAGCGGCGATGCCACTGACCTTGTAGAGGTCGTGCGTCAGGCTTGGGCCGATCTTGTCGGCGTGCCTGCTGAGTCCATTCAACGAGACTCCACCCTCCTCGATATCGGGGGAGACTCACTCTTGGCTGTTCGTATCGCGAACACCCTGAAATCCCAGTTGGGGTGCACCCTTCCGGCGCCACTGATGAGGGCAGATGTCACCGTCAGCGAGGTAGTGGACAAGCTCGCACAGCTGCTCGCACCGTCCCCAGCAGAGCACCCAGAAGGCCAAGCCAGCATCGAGCTCAAGCGTGCCGATCCTCAGCAGCGTTTCCCGCTGATGTCTCTCCAACAGGCATATTTTGTGGGCCAGACGCAGGCGCTCGACGTGTCGTATCCGACCGCGCACGTCTATACCGACGTTCCGCTGTGGAATATGCAGATCACCGACCCAGCGGAGGTGACGAGAATCCTGCGTTCTGCCTGCCGCCGTGTGGCTGTGGCGCACCCAATGCTGCGTGTGAGCATTGATGAAGACTCACTCCAATATTTCCGGCCAACGTCGGCAGACGTTATCGATTCATGCGTGGAGGTGCGTGTTGTCGATATGCGTGGGCTGACTGCGCCGGAAGAACTCGAGGCAGCCCTGCAGCAGCACCGCCACACTATGACTCACCAAGGACCGAATCCAGTAAACGGTGGAGCTACCGCGATAGTCGGGGCACTACTTCTGCCTGGCGGTCATGGTCGCTTCTTCGTCTCCTCCAGCCTCCTCGTTCTCGATGGCTGGTCTGCGTCACTATTTGACCGGGCACTCCTGAAGGCACTGTGTAGTGAAGAGCCGCTACCTGAACTCGACATTACTTTCGCGGATTACGCGCTTTCTGTGCAGGAGTATGAACAAGATGCCGTGGATACGGACCGGCAATGGTGGAGCGAACGGCTTCCCACTCTTCCTGCGCCTCCAGTGCTTAACCCCGCAGATGGTTCTGCCACTGTGGCTAACAGCGCTGGTTCGATGCTCATGCTAGAACGCAGGATTTCTGCAGAGACGTGGTCACGCATCTGCCAACGGGCACGTAAAGAAGGTGTTACTGCTACCACGGCAGCAATGACGGCTTTCGCGCTTGCTTTAGCAGAGCGCACTCACCGTGGTGCGATGCTACTCAATACGCTGCAGCACAATCGACACGGCATACACCCAGATGTGATGAACCTGATGGGACCCTTCTCGCGCACAGCTTTAGTGTCCCTCGAACTTGGGAGGAATGATTCCTCTGGCGCGCAGCCGACGATGCGAGAAGTGGCACGGTCAATTGCTGCTCAATCTGGTGAGTGCTTGTCCCACAACCTCATAAGCGCAGTGGACATCAGCCGAATGCTGCTGAAGAACATGGGCCGCGCGCGATCTGTGGCGCCAATTGTATTCCAGTCCACACTCGGAATGGACGCAGCGTTGGGCGGTGACTTGAGTACCAATGCTGGCCCTTTGGGAACGATAGATATCTCGGAGTACTTCCAGCAGGTTCGCACGCCTCAGGTGGAGCTTGAACTGCGTTGTTTCGAGCTCTACGGGGAATGTGTGTTGTCCATGGCCGCTCTCCCGGAGCGGTTTGGGGATGCGCCATCGTTGATTCTCGATCGAGTACATGAGCTCTTATTGGAACTGGGCAGCGAATCCGCATGGCACAAAACTGTCGAGATCCCTCAAGAGCGCATGGCTCTGAGCGATTATCTCACGGCAGGGGAGAATGAGAATTCTCATAACTCACCGCAGAAACACGTGCGTGAGATCCCCGCTGAGCTAGAGAAGTGCATTGAAAAGCTGTGGAACGAGCTCGTTCCTATTGCAAGCGAAGAACACTTCTTTAGGGCCGGAGGCGATTCCTTGCTGGCCGTGCAACTTATACAAAGGTTGTGTTCCACAGCGCTGGAGTGCGTGGACAGCCACCAGCTATCAATGGCAGAAGTGGCCCCAGAGTTTTTTGCGCACCCCACTCGGGAAGGACTGGCGCAGGCGTATATATCTGCCGCTGCGCAGGGGGAAGAAGGAACCTCCGACGGCGATGAAAGCGCCGCAGATTCGCACAACGTGTCTGCAGAGCCGGCTCGGGTAAAAGAGATTGATATCGCGAGTGTGGTTCGAGACTGTTGTCTGCATCTCACCCGAGGCGAGGGAAGGCCAATATTTTTCATTCACCCCTCTGGAGGCGACGCATTGTGCTATCTAGAATTAGCGAGACGCCTAGAGACGGATCGTCCATGCGTGGCGATTATGGATCCGCAGATTGCCGGACACGACGTTCTCGGCGCGAGTATCGCTGAGATGGTTGATCTTTATTATAGTTTGATCAAAAAAATATCACCGGATGGCCCCTACACGATTGGCGGTTGGTCAATGGGAGGAACATTGGCTCACGAAATCGCGTGTGCTCTTCGCAAGCAAGGGGATTCGGTTGATCTTGTGTGGATGGTGGATTCTAATTCTCCAGAAAGAATTATCGATATTCTCAATCAAGGCGAAGCGCGGTCTCTGAGCGAAGAAGAGCGTCAAGAGTGTAGCGATAATCGCATGATGTTGCGGCAGCTGCGTTCTATCGAAGCCTATCTTGGCCTCGACGGTGATAGCGGCCCCGACTCCGATGTAGACACGTTGTGCGACAAACTCGAAGCGCACGGTGTAGACGTGTCCCCGAAGGCGCTACAAGTGCGAAACGACATATTTTCTCGCCATATTCATGCGCTTTATGATCATCATGCGCACCTGCTGGACCAAGAAGTAGCTGTTCTTCTGGTGCGGGCGGATCAGCGCTCCCCCCGAAACAGCGGGGAAGGTATGGGCGTCGACGACTGCACGGACGAGCACCTCGGGTGGGATTCCTGGATCGATGGCCCCTTCGAGGTACATGGCGTGTCGGCACACCACTATTCGATTCTTCGGCAACCACAGGTAGCCCGAGTGGCCACGCTGCTCTCGCAAGCAGTGCGCACCCACGCCACGGGAACCCATACAACGGGACGAGCGCGGTGCTCGCGCGCCGCCGCAGCTGCAGAAGGCGATAAGCCTCCCTGATGGGGTGCTGATCGTGCCTAGCACATTCCATCCCTCTCATCACCTATCCTTTCGCCCGAGCGCGAAAGCCCACTCTCATAGGAGACTGACATGGCAATGAACCGCCGCCGATTCCTCTCTGTCACCGGATTAAGCATCGCCGGTGCCGTACTCGCAGCCTGTGGCTCTAATAACAGCGACAGCAGCAGTGCACAGTCCTCGTCCTCCGGTGCCGCCGATTCCGCGGACGCGACCCTGACTTTCGCCTCCGTTGCTGCAGGCAGCCAAGCCTCCATCGACCCCCATGGCTCGCTGTTCTCCGAGTCCGATTGGTTCCGCCTCAGCTGCGTGTACGATCAGCTGCTCCTCAGCGATGACGGAAACCTCGTGCCGCGCCTTGCAACGAAGTGGACCCCGAACGAGGACTCCACCCGCTGGGTGTTCGATCTTCGCGAGGACGCCCAATTCGCGGACGGCTCCCCGCTCACCGCGAAAGACGTGTTCTACAGCCTGAACCGTATCGACGAAATGAAGGAACAAAACGGTGTGCGCTTGGGCACCGTGGACATTAAGGCCTCGCGCATTGTCGATGATTACACCATCGAGCTGGCGACCTCCGTGCCGGATGCGGAGCTGCCGCGCATGCTGGCGGGTTTCATCCTCGTGGTCAAGGACGGAACGACCGAATTCGATTCGCCGATCGCTTCCGGCCCATTCGTGCAGGATGCGCTGGAAGGCACCAATGCCGTCCTGAGCCCCAATGAGCACTGGTGGGGTAGCGATGCTCGGGCACAACGAGTGGAGATCAACGGCTTCAGCGATCCGCAGGCGATGGCAAACGCCGTATCCACCGGCGCAGTCATGGTTGCCTCCTCGCTCGCCCCAGCAGCCGCGAAGTCTCTCGAGCAGCAGTCCGGCTACACCATCCGGCAGCGCCCCGGCTACGAGACCTATCCGCTGCTGCTCCGCGTTGATACTGCCCCCTTCGACAAGAAGGAAGTTCGAGACGCCATCAAGCTCGCGCTGGACCGAGAGAAGCTCGTTGAGCAGGTCTTCCTAGGCTATGGATCTGTGGGCTATGACATGATCAAGCAGAACGATCCCTCGGTGCCGAAGGATGTCACCCCCATCAAGCGCGATGTGGAGAAGGCCAAGAAGCTGCTGGCCGAGGCGGGACACCCGGATGGCCTGGATCTGACGCTGCACAGCACCCAGTCCTACCCCGGGATGATGACAACCGCTACTGTTGCCGCAGCGCAACTGGAAGAGGCGGGCATTCGCGTCACGATCGAAGAGCACGCCCCTGACACCTATTGGTCCACCGCCTACACCGTGGAGCCCTTCACTGTGGGCATGTACACCAACACTCCTTTTGCGGTGACCGTGCGCCAGACGGTGCTCTCCTCCGCTGCTTTCTCCGAGACGGGCTTTAAGGACCCAGAGTTCGACAAGGACTTCGCTGACGCTATGAGCATCCAGGACGACAAGGAGCGTAACGAGGCCCTCGGCAAGCTGCACCACCGTATGGCAGAAGAAGGCGGCTGGGTCGTGTGGGGCTTCGGTAGCGGCTTGGACTGCATGGCAGATGGAGTCAGCGGCTGGCGGGATGGCTCCGCCCGCTACACCCTCGATGGGGTCGAAACCGCCTAATTCCGCACGACGCTAATCAGCTAGTCAGCTAAACAGGAGCCGCGATGAAAAAAGCCCCACCCACCGCCGATAGCAGGGCGCCGAAAGGTGCAGCGGTGATGAGCCGTGTGCTGAGCAATGTTGGCTCTGCATTTGTGACCTTGCTGGTCGTTGTGAGCATCGTGTTCCTGATTACTGCGTGGCTTCCTGGAGACTTCGCCTCCCAGCTCGCTGGGGCGAACCAGGATGCCGCCGAGCGCCTGCGCACCCACTATGACCTCGACAAGCCGTTGGTGTACCGGCTGGCTAGCTGGTGGTGGAGCGCCCTGCAGCTCGATTTGGGAACGAGTTGGATCGGGGGCACCGATGTGTTCAGTACTGTCACCCATCGATTGGGTGCCTCATCTGCCGTCGTGCTGCCCGCGTGGATCTTGGCGATGACCTTCGGTATCGGTGGGGCACTGATTCAGGCCGTGCTGCGCGGTCGCCCGAGCGCTTTTGTGCTCAGCGCATTCGTCGCGGCCTGCGCTGCGATCCCAGAGGCCATTGTGGTGGTGCTGCTCGTCCTGCTTTTCGCGGTGAAGTGGCGGCTACTACCGGCTGTGACCATGATCCCTCTCGGGGAATCACCGTGGGGATCGCCCGAGCAGCTCGTGCTCCCAGTGCTCGGGCTGGCCATCCCCGTTGCTGCCTGGGTGGCGCGGATCCTGCGCGGCCCCGCAGAGGAGCTGCTCGCTTTGCCCCTGTATGTCTCGGCCCAACGACGCGGCATGCCGTTGCTGCAGCGGCTCTGGCGTTGCGTGGCAATCCGGATGGCACCCGTGGTGCTCCACACTGCGGCGATTAGTGCCGTCGGTCTGCTGGGAGCTGGTGTGGTGGTGGAAGCGCTACTGAATTATCCCGGTGTGGGCGGGCTGCTCGCCAGCGCCCTCGGGGCACGCGACATGCCGGTGGTGCAGGGAATCGCCCTGGTGCTGTCCTGCATCGCAGTCGTGGTCTACACCAGCGCTGATGTGCTCAGCGTTGCCCTCGAGAGGCGGGTGAAGCGATGAGCGGGAAAAGAATGCGGCAGCAGCCACGCACCAGCGTGGCCGGCGCCGAGTCCCGCCGCAGCAGGCGGTGGCCAGGAACCCGGATAGCAGCTGTAGTAGTCAGCCTGCTGATGGCGCTGGTGTGCGCGCTGGTGCTCTACGGGCCAGTGCGGGCCGGCGATACGGTGCACCCAGTGTCGTTTCCCTATGACCAACAGGTGGGGCTGCTGGGCGCCGACGCCTTGGGTCGTGACGTGGGACAGCGATTATTGGCAGGCGGTGCTCGTCTTTTGGTGGCGCTGCCGATTGGTGCTGTGACCACCCTCTTCATCACTGTGCTGTCCCTTCTCGCTGTGCAACGCCCGCGGTGGAGACGGGTGGCCAACCGTCTGTCCACATCTCTGTTAGCGATCCCGGCAATGGTGGTGGTGCTTGCGGCGGCGAGTATCTTTCCGGCGTGGATCGCGGTATCAGCGGCCATGTTATTACTCGGGGTGCCGCAGGGCATGCGCCAGCTCAGCGCGGCGGCGGCGCCGCTAACGACCGCGGGCTTTATCGAATCTGCTCGGGTGCGCGGCGAAAGCACCGCCGCTATTGCTCTCCGGGAGATGGTGCCGGCGTTGTTTCCCCTCATCGTTGCCGATGCCGCAGTGCGGTGTCTGGCCGCGATGCAGTTGATGGTGAGCGTTCATATCCTCGGGCTGGGGCCCACGGCTCCCACGGCAGATTGGGCGCTCATGATCCGAGAGAATCTCTCTGGGGTCATGCTGAATCCAGCAGCGGTTATTGCCCCGACCTGCGCTATCGTTGCGCTGCTACTCGTCGTCGTCTTGTTTTTCGATGTGCTGGTCAATGCCGTGCAGCCGCCAACTCTGCGCTCTGCGCACACCCCGCAGCGTCGCGGAACCAACACTGCGGCCGCCGCGGCGCCGGAACACGGGCCTGCGGCAGCACACGAGACCGCGCCCTCTGCGCGCATCGCGGTGGAGCAGCTGCGCCTAGCATATCCGGGCTCTACGCCCATCGAGGTGCAGTCCTTGCGTGTCCAACCGGGCGAGATCCTGGGGATCAGTGGTGCTTCTGGCAGTGGAAAATCCACGCTGCTCTCGCTGCTCGCCGCCTGTCCCGCACCCGCCCTGCAGGTGACGGGCCAGGTGTGGCTGGGCGGTAGGCGCTTTCCTACTGATACGCACGCAAGCGAGCACAGCGGTAGGTGGTGGCGACGCTGGCGCCGCGAGCATTGCGGTCTCGTCGAGCAAGACGCGGCCACTACCGTGGATACGGCTCGTTCCCAATGGTCGATTATTCGAGACGGCCGGCCTCGGCGCGCGATCGATAGGGAAGCGGTGGATGCGGTTGCTCGGAGCGTGCGCCTCGATCCAGAAAAGTTTGATTCCTTGGCGCGCATGTCCGGCGGGCAGTGCACTCGTTTGGCACTAGTGCGTGCCCTGGCCCATGCGCCAGAGATTCTCGTCTTGGACGAGCCCACGACTGGTCTTGACTCCGCCGCCGTCGATGCGGTGGCGCGCGTGCTCGAGGATGCGGCAGCCCGCGGGGTTGCCATTGTTCTCAGCAGCCACGACCCGGACTTTCTGCGGCGAGTGTGCGATCAGGTTGTGGTGGTGGAAGAACAGGACACACGCACCATCATCAGGCCCTCAACCGTGGCTAAACTGCCCTGCGGAGACACAGCAGAGCGGCACGAACACCCGCCACATGCGGGCAGCGGTTCCGCTGAGGTGTCGCCGCGCCGGGAGGCGGGGCAGGGCACTGTGTTCCAAGATCATGGTGGCCTGAGCGTGCAGGGCATGGAGGTGTACACGGCGAAGGGGGAGCTGCTTCTCCACGACGTCCACTTCCGCGTGCCCGCCGGCAGCTTCACTGTGTTGAGCGGCCCGAGCGGCTGCGGGAAAACTACGCTCATCCGCTATATCTTGGGGCTTCTCGGACCCGGCCCGATTCGCGCGGAGTGCGCCTACGCCGCCCAAGACGCCGCCCAGGCGCTGCATCCTATGTTTAGCCTGCGGCATCAGGTTCGGCGCGCCGCGGTCTGCGGCGGGCACCCGAATCCGCAGGCGTACGCGGACGAGTTGCTTGCCTCGGTGCGGCTGAGCGCGGTGGCGGATCACAAGCCAGCCGCATGCTCGGGCGGGCAGCGCCAGCGCGCCAGCATTGCCCGTGCTCTCGCCGCCGGCCGGCCCATTCTGGTGGTCGATGAGCCCACCACCGGCCTCGACGCACAGCACGCCACGGAAGTCGTGGATCTGCTCGACCAGCTGGCGCAGCAGGGAACTACGGTGCTGGCGATCACCCACGATCCCACTGTGCTGCACCGCGCCGATCACGTGATCGACGTCAGCCGTTGGAGCGTGGATTCCTAGACGCTGCAGATACACCCCGTGCAGCACGGTAGGACAGAGAAAAGCGTCGATAAGCACGATACTTATCGACGCCATCTCGGGGCGATTAAATCCCGCCGCGGGGAGTGTCCGTGTGGTCCTTCGCTACCTCGCCCTCAGCGTAGAGCGGCATGTCCGCATCGGCCCGGTAGAAGGGCGCGTTATTGGGCGCCAACGGCTCGCGGCCAGCGATGAGATCGGAGGCCTTCTCCGCAATCATGATGGTCGGCGCGTAGATATTGCCGTTGGTGATACCGGGCATCACCGAGGCATCCACCACATACAGCCCCTCGGTGCCGTGGACCTGCATGGTCTCCGGATCGACTACCGCCATCTCATCGGAGGCGGGCCCCAGCTTCGCGGTGCAAGAGGGGTGAAGCGCGGTCTCGCCGTCGTTGCGCACCCACTCCAGGATCTCCTCGTCGCTTTGGACGGAGGGGCCGGGGGAGATCTCGCCGTCGGTGTACTCGCGCATGGCCTCGGTGTCCAAGAGCTCGCGGGCCACGCGGATCGCCTCTACCCACTCGCGCTTGTCTTGGTCCGTACTCAGGTAGTTGAACAACATGCTGGGCTTGGCGTGCGGGTCATCGCTGGTGATGCGCACGTGGCCGCGGGCATCGGAATACATCGGGCCCACATGGAACTGGAAGCCATGGGCGGCGCCGGAAGTGGTGCCGTCGTAGCGGATCGCCGCCGGAAGGAAGTGGAACATCAAGTTGGGATACTTTTCCCCCTCATTCGAGCGCGCGAAGCCACCCGCCTCAAAGTGGGAAGAGGAGACCGGGCCCTTCTTGGACACCAGCCACTGCGCCCCAATGAAGGGGCGCTTCCACATCTTCAGAGCCGGCATGATCGACACCGGCTTGGTCACGTTGTACTGCACATAGACCTCGAGGTGATCCTGCAGATTCTCGCCCACGCCAGGCAACGGGGCCACCACGTCGATGCCGTGCTCCTGGAGCAGCTCCGCCGGGCCGACACCCGAGAGCTGCAGCAGCTGCGGAGTGTTGATGGCGCCGCCGCACAGAATCACCTTGTCGGCGTACACGCGGCGGGTATGGCCCTTCCACTCATATTCCACGCCCACGGCCTTGGTGCCCTCGAATAGGACACGGCGGGTGAAGGCGCGGGTGCGCAGCTCGAGATTGTCTCGGTCGAGTGCGGGGTGCAGATAGGCGCGAGCCGCGGATTGACGAGTGCCGCCAACAATATTGCGGTCGAAGGGGGCGAAGCCCTCCTGGCGGTAGCCGTTGACGTCATTGGTCAGCGTGTAGCCGGCTTCCTGCACAGAGCGGAAAAACGCTTGGAACAGCGGGGTCTGGGCGGGGCCCCGGGTGAGCTTCAGCGGGCCATTGTGGCCGCGGCGGGGATCATCCTCATCCGCCGCGAGGGCAGTCTCCATGCGGTTGAAATAGGGCAGGCAGTGGGCATAATCCCAGTCCTGCATCCCCTCAGAATCCGCCCACTTTTCATAATCCATGGGGTTGCCGCGCTGAAAAATCATGCCGTTGATGGAGCTCGATCCACCCACCACCTTGCCGCGGGCGTGGTAGATGCGGCGGTTGTTCATCTCCGGCTCGGGGTCGGACTCGTACTGCCAGTCATAGTGCTTGTTCCCGATGGGGAAGGAAAACGCGGCAGGCATATGCACGTAGAGATCCCACAGTGAATCCATGCGGCCGGCCTCGAGTACCAGCACATCAGTATCGGCGTCCTCGCTGAGGCGGGCAGCAATCACGGAACCGGCGGAGCCACCGCCCACCACAATCACATCGCGTCGCTTCTCCTGCACGAATTCCACAGTGTCCTCGGCGAGCCCGAGACGCTTTTTCACACCGTTCTTCAGGCTGTCGCTAAAACCCAAGATGAACAATCCTCCTCTTGACAGAAGTCTGACAAATGATCACAACCTACCGAACTAATGCTAATGACTTTCGTGTCCCGCTGGCTACCACACAGTGTTCCGTAGCATGTCAGCGGCGTCCTACAGTGCCCTACGCTGGAGTAATGAGTGTCGATTCGGCAGGCAGGAGGGGCGGGGGAATACCTCGACAAGGGGGCTTAGTCGGTTGTTTTCTGGGGAAGTTTAATGCACCCTCGAAAGCACGTGGAAGGTTTTTTCATGTTTAACTCCCTTTCATAAGTACGTGTGTGGACAAACATATTTTTAAGGAAGTGAGAGCGTGAGCCTAGAGTCCAGATCAACAAATAGAAAAGAAAGAAGTGACGAGCGCCAAGCCGAGGATTCGTCTGGCGTGGCAGCCGCAGAAGAGCGCAGCACCAGCGACGGCATCGCGCAGAAGCCAAAGGTGAACATGCCGGTCTTCGCCATCTCTGTGCTGGGCGTATTCGCCATGGTGCTGTGGGCTGCTCTCGCGCCGGAGTCCGCCGAGTCCGCGCTGGGATCGATCACCGCCTGGATCTCGGTGAATCTCGGCTGGTTCTATATTCTCACCGCCACCGCGGCGGTGGTGTTTGTTCTGGTGATCGCACTCGCCCGCACCGGCACGGTGCGCCTCGGTCCGGATCACTCGCGCCCCCAATTTGGTCTCTTCTCCTGGTCCTCAATGCTCTTTGCCGCCGGTATCGGCGTGGACCTCATCTTCTTCGCCGTCGCCGAACCGGTGACCATGTACTACAACCCGCCAGTAGGGGATGCGGAAACCCGCAAGGCCGCAGAGGACGCGGTGGTGTTCGCGCTCTTCCACTACGGCATTAGTGGCTGGGCCCTCTATGCGCTTATGGGCATGGCCTTTGGCTATTTCGCCTATCGCTTGAACATGCCGCTGGCCTTGCGCAGCGCGCTCTATCCGCTCATCGGGCGCCGCATACATGGCCCCATCGGCGACTCGGTAGACATTGCCGCCACCCTCGGAACGGTATTCGGCATCGCGGCCTCCCTCGGCATCGGCGTGGTGCAGCTGAACTACGGCTTGAAGATGGTCTTTGGCATCGAAGAAGGGCCCGCCGCGCAGATCATCTTGGTCACGATCGCCGTGGCGGTCGCCACCGTCTCCGCCGTATCAGGTGTGGATCGCGGCATTAAGCGGCTCAGCGAATTGAACGTGGTCATCGCGCTGGTGCTCATGTTTTTCGTGGTGTTCACGGGGCGCACCGCCTTCCTCTTCGATTCGCTCGTGATGAACGTGGGGGACTACGCCGCGAACTTCGTGGATTGGACACTTGATACCTACGCCTTCTCGGAAACCCCGCAGGCTACCCGCGACTGGTTAGCCTCCTGGACTCTCTTCTTCTGGGCATGGTGGGTGGCTTGGGCGCCCTTTGTGGGGCTCTTCCTTGCTCGCATCTCCCGTGGCCGCACTATCCGCCAATTTGTGTTCGGTACGCTCACCATCCCGTTCCTCTTCATCGTGATGTGGATGAGCTTCTTCGGTAACTCCGCCTTGGATCGCATCATCGGTGGAGACGACGAGTTTGGCGCCGTGGCCATGGCGGAACCCCAGCGTGGGTTCTATGACCTCATCCAGTCCTATCCCGCCGGCATGATCCTGGTGGTGCTGGTGACCGCTGTGGGGCTGCTGCTCTACATCACCTCGGCGGACTCGGGGGCATTGGTGTTGTCGAACTTCACCTCGAAAATCGAAAATAGCCGCCAAGACGGCCCCAGCTGGTCGCGCATCGTGTGGTCGGCCATTGTCGGTGTGCTCACCCTCGTGCTGTTGGCCATCGATGGAGTGGTGACCGTGCAATCAGCCACCATCGTGATGGGCCTGCCGTTTACCGTGGTGATCTATTTGATCATGTACAGCCTGTGGAAGTCCTTGCGCATCGAGGCCTATAAATCTGAGGCGCGCATGGTGGCCATCCACTCCGCGATGTCGGGCCGCCTGCGCAGCCGTGGCGGCTGGCAGGGCCGCCTCGAGCGGGCCATCAACTGGCCCTCGGCCGAGGATGCACAAAGCTACATGGTGGATGTGGCGAAGCCGGCCATGGAGAAGGTGACACAAGAAATCCGCCATCTCGGCTTCGCTAGCCTGCTGCTGTACTCCGAGGTTCCCGATTCCGAGGTCAGCCAGCTGGATCTCACCGTCAGCTTCGGCGAAGAGAAGGACTTCCGCTTCCAGATCTACCCAGTGGTGGGCGAGGTTCCCTCCTATGCCGGCAAGGCCACCGCGGACTCCGAGTGCTACTACCGGCTCGAGGTGCACGACCTCCAGGGATCCTTGGGCTATGACGTCTACGGCTATAGCGAAGAGCAGCTTCTTAATAGCGTGCTCGATCTCTTCGAACGTCACCTAGAGTTCCTGCACATGCAGGAAGGAAACCGCGGCAATACCGACGTCTCCGATGGGGCCGCCCCTGCCCGTGTGTGGGAAGAGAACTAGCCACGAGCCTGCCCGCTGGGCAGGCGCACCACAGTGTCCGATAGTCCGCGTCCCTACGCCACCGGAACAAGATAGGTAGCGTGGACTGTTGGCATAAACCATTCTGAAATATTCCCCGATGAAAAAGGAGTGTGTTCGACGTGGCCACAACCCCGTCCGAGCCCGTATTCGACCCCACCACCTGCGCTCTCCTCGAGGGAGTGCACGGGGCTGAGGGACCCGCCTCGTTGTTTATTGCCGGCCGCTGGCAGCCAGCAGCGTCCGGCGAGACCCGCACGATCAGCTGCCCGGCAGACGGCAGCGTCGTAGGAGACGTCTCGGAAGCCGCCGATGCGGATACGGAGCGGGCTATCGCTGCTGCGCGCGAGAGCTTCGACGCCCAGGTGTGGAGTCAGGTTCCCGCGGTGGAGCGCGGCGCCCTGCTGCTGCGCGTTGCTGCCGCTATCCGTGACAATAAGGACACCTTCGCCTGCGCCGAAGCTGCCGATACTGGCAAGCGCGTCGTGGAGGCCGAGGCCGATATGGATGACATCATCTCCAGCTTCGAGTACTTCGGCACCTTGGCACAGCATGATGCGGGTCGGGTAGTGGACCCAGGAAATGAGAATGTGCGCTCGCGCGTCGATGTCGAGCCCATTGGTGTCTGTGGCCTGATCACTCCTTGGAACTACCCATTGCTGCAGGTGGCGTGGAAGGTGGCCCCGGCGCTGGCAGCCGGCAATAGCTTCGTGCTCAAGCCCGCCGAGCTCACTCCGCACACCGCGATGCTGCTTATGGCAGTGCTGCGGGAGGCCGGGCTTCCCGATGGGGTGGCCAATCTGGTCACCGGCGCCGGTGCGGCCTGCGGCAACCCGCTATCCCAGAGCCCCGATGTCGATATGGTCTCCTTCACCGGCGGGCTGCAGACCGGCAAGCTCATCGCCCGCAACGCCGCAGAGACGATTAAGAACATCGCTCTCGAGCTGGGGGGTAAAAACCCGAATGTGATCTTCGCGGATGCGGACTTCGACGCCGCCGTGGATAACGCACTCAATGGCGCCTTCGTCCATTCCGGTCAGGTGTGCTCCGCAGGTGCCCGCATTATCGTGGAGGAATCCATCGCCGAGCGCTTCACCGAGGCGCTGGTGCAGCGCGCCAGCGCCATCAAGCTCGGTGGCCCGCGGGATGAGGCCGCCGAAACTGGGGCGCTGATTTCGGAGGAGCATCTGAACAAGGTCTCCGCCTATGTGGACCGCGCCAAGGAACAGGGCGCCACTATCGCCTGCGGTGGCCGTCGCGCTACCGCGGAGGATTCCTCCGCAGGCAATGGCACTGGTGCCACCGATCTCGCCGCGGGCTATTTTTACTTGCCCACCATCATCACCGGCTGCGATCAGAGCATGGACTGCGTACACGATGAGGGTTTCGGACCCGTGGCCACTATCGAGACGTTTACCACGGAAGACGAGGCTGTACGCATTGCCAATGACACCACCTATGGCTTGGCTGGTGCGGTGTGGACCAGCAACGCCGGTCGCGCCGAGCGGGTAGCCCGCGGCATGCGCCACGGCACCATCTGGATCAATGACTTCCACCCGTATCTGCCGCAGGCAGAGTGGGGCGGGATGAAACAGTCCGGCATCGGCCGCGAGCTGGGGCCGACCGGCTTGGAGGAGTACCAGGAAAAGAAGCACGTGTATCACAACATTGCTCCCGCAGTGACTGGCTGGTTCGCCGAGTAGTGTCCAGTCAGCAGCCGACTAGCGCTCGGTAGCGCCGGCGCAGCCCGCACACCAGACAACACCACCTCTCTGGCGGTACCGGATGATCATCCGAGTTTCCCGCCAGAGGGGTGGTGTCTGTTTACCCCAGTCGTCCGTAGAGGGCAGCAGTGGGGTGAGTCTTAGTCCAGCTTGGTGTAGTCCACCACGGAGTACTCCTGCAGCTTGGCAAGCTGGTGGGTGGATTCAATGAAGCGGATGGTGCCGGACTTCGAGCGCATCACCAGCGAACGGGTGGTGGCGCCGTTGCGGCGGTAGCTCACGCCACGCAGCATGTCACCGTTGGTCACACCGGTGGCCACGAAGAAGCAGTTGTCCGAGGACACCAGATCGTCGGTGGTGAGCACGGTATCGAGTTCCAAGCCGGCGTCCTTGGCCTTTTGTACCTCGGCGTCATCGGTGGGGGCCAGGATGCCTTGGATCTCGCCGCCCATGCACTTCATGGCGCAGGCGGTGATGATGCCCTCGGGGGTGCCGCCGGTGCCCATCATGATGTCCACGGAGTTGGTGTCCTGGGCGGCGGCCACGGCGCCGGCCACATCGCCGTCGCGAATGAGGCGCACCTTGGCGCCTGCCTCGCGGATATCCCGGATCAGATCGTTGTGGCGGGGGCGGTCCAGCACCACCACGGTGACGTTGGTGGGATCAATGCCCTTGGCCTTGGCTACGGCGTGGATGTTGTGCTTGACCGGCGCCTCGATGTCAATGGTGCCGGCGGCCTCGGGGCCCACGGCGATCTTGCGCATGTAGAACACTGCGGAGGGATCGTACATGGTGCCGCGCTCGGCGGCGGCGAGAACAGCGATGGCGTTCGGGCGGCCCTCGGCCATCAGGGTGGTGCCGTCCACCGGGTCGACGGCGATATCCACCTCAGGGCCCTCACCGGTGCCCACCTTTTCGCCGTTGAACAGCATGGGGGCTTCATCCTTTTCGCCCTCACCGATGATCACGACACCACGCATCTGCACGGAGTTGATGAGCTTGCGCATGGCGTCCACAGCGGCGCCGTCGCCCTTCTTCTTCTGGCCGCGACCAACCCAGCGGCCGGAGGCAAGCGCGGCCGCCTCAGTCACGCGAACAAGCTCCAACGCCAGGTTCCGATCGGGGATCTCCAAAGAATGGTTAGACATAGGTGTAAAGCCTCCTGCAGGCAAGTAGCGCTTCGCTCACATCATCATGTGAGAGCCGGTTAGGTGAGCGTGGGTGGCGGTGGCGCATAACCACCGAGTGGGAATGAGAACCCAGCTGCACAACCCACACTGTCTATTGTTGCACTCTTGTGCAGCGCGTGCGGCGATTTATGCACCCGAAATGGGGCTCTGTGGCGGCTGTCATGCCCAAGCGGGCATTCGTCGGCCGGAGCAATTGGGAGTGGCCTCTACGTCTCTGCCATACTTGAGCCCGTGGCGAGCGAAAAACCCAAATTGTTCCAAGACAGCCGAGATATCGGCATGACCCTTCTGGTGATCATGGGCATCGCGGCAGCGTCGGTGGCGTTTACCGGTTTGTGCACCTTTAATACCGGCGCCCCGGAAAACGGCCCGGTGCAGGAAGTCGATGCCTCCACCGTGCTGCACATGGAGGCGCGGGCCGTGGACTTTGAGCTGCGCCAGCCCGCTGACCCCGAGGGCTGGATCACTAATTCGGCGCGCCGCGGCAGCGTCAATGGCCAGCCCGCGGTGATTCAAGGATGGGTGACCACAGGCGGCGCCTATCTTCAGCTGATGCAGAGCAATCAGCCTTTGGAGGATGTGCTGCGAGCCAATGACTCGGGTCTAAAAACCAAGGGCGAGCCCGTGAGCGTGGCCGGCATGGATTTCACCACCTATATCAAGGAGGATCGCCACGGGCGTGACCTCTGGGGAGCGGATCTCGGAGACGTGCGCATAGTCTTAGCCGGTAGCGCCGATGCCGAGGATTTTGCCACGCTCGCTGAAGCCTATGCGGCGGCAACACCGATTGAGGTCAGCGTCGATAAGCCTTAATGCGCGAGCGCTACTCGGAGAGCGCATCCTCTACTTTTTTGCGGGCCCCCGCCAGCTGCTGTTCACAGCGCTTGGCGAGGGCCTCGCCGCGTTCCCAGTACTTCAGTGACTCGTCGAGCGACATCTGCCCGAGCTCCAGGATGCGCACGATCTCAATGAGCTCGTCGCGCGCGGCCTCGTAGTTCAACTCCTCGATGGGAGTGAAGCTGTCATCATTTGGGGTGCCGTGGCCATAGGTGTTGGGGTTGGACATGGAAATCTCCTTGGAATTTTTAGTCTTTGGGGAAGGTCTGCATGGACACTGCGGCGATGGAACCATCGGCCACTCTGATGCGCATATTGGTGGCTGGGCCAGCCTGCTCGATGGAGGTGACCACCTCCGGATCAGAGCCATCCCGAGGCAGCGCCTGCACCACCGCATAGCCACGGGCTAAAGTGGCGGCCGGTCCCAACGCCGTCACCTGGGCGCGCAGGCTGGAGGTCTGGGTTTCGGCGCGAGAAAGACTGTGCTCTATGGTGCGGCGAATCCGCTCGCGCGCCTGTGTGATCTGCTCCTCGCGCTGGGTGATCGGCAGATAAGGATCGGCGAGCACCGGACGGCTGCGCAGCGCCTGCAGCGCCTCCTCCTGGCGGGCCACCCAGCCCCGCAGCGCCTGGGCCAAACGGCTACTGGCCTCGGCCAAGAGCTGGCGCTCGGCAACCACATCGGGCACCACGCGCTTGGCGGCATCGGTGGGGGTTGCGGCGCGCAGATCGGCCACATTGTCCAGAATGGGGGTGTCTGGCTCGTGTCCGATCGCAGAGACCACAGGGGTGCGGGCCGCGGCGACGGCGCGCTGCAGCGACTCCTCAGAAAAGGGCAGAAGATCCTCCACCGAGCCGCCGCCACGCGCAATGATGATCACGTCCACGCTCTCGTCCTCGTCGAGGGTGCGGAGCGCGTCGATAATCTCCGGCACCGCGCGCGAGCCCTGAACGGCGGTATTGATCACCCGATAATCCACCTCGGGCCAGCGGTCTTTCGACACTGCCAACACATCGCGTTCGGCGGCCGAGCCGCGGCCAGTAATCAGCCCAATCCGGTTGGGTAAAAAGGGCAGCGTCTGCTTGCGTTCTGGGGCGAAAAGCCCCTCGCGCTGCAGCGTCTCCCGCAGCTGGGCGATGCGCGCCAGCAGCTCGCCGATGCCGACGTGGCGGATCTCCGTCACCCACAGGGAAAAGGAGCCGCGGCCCTCATAAAACGCGGGGCGGGCATAACACACCACCCGGTCGCCGGTGGTCAGCGGCGGTTCATGGTTGAGCACCATCTGCGTGGGCACAGTGAGCTGCACCGAGGTTTCTTTCTCCACATCACGCAGCGTGAGATAGGACAGCTTCCAACTGGGCTTCGTACTAATTTGTGCGAGCTCGCCTTCCACCCACACGTGCCCCAGCCGCTGAATCCAGCCCTTGACCTTGGAGTTCAACAGACTGACGGACCAGGGGCTCTCTGCCGAGCTTGCCGCTTGTTGATTCATAGTCTTCTTTGCCTATGCGCTTATCGACGTCGCCTCCCCACACATTCACCGCATGGGCAGCGCCCTGAGCGTCGATGATGCGGCGAGGAAAAGAACAGACATTCAGTCTAGCGGGCTAGGCATGGCTGTGTGGTGTGCATGCACGCAAGGCAAGTACTGTTGAGCGCATGAGTTCACCTGCTACCTCAACTGCGACGAACCCCCACGCCGCTGGCGTGAAGAAAATTCTGCTGGCCTCGCCGCGCGGCTATTGCGCGGGCGTGGACCGGGCAGTCGAAACCGTTGAGCGTGCGCTGGAGAAATATGGCGCTCCGGTGTACGTGCGCAAAGAAATCGTGCACAACAAATACGTGGTCGAAACCCTAGCTAAGGCGGGGGCGATCTTCGTCGACGACACCGACGAGGTTCCGCCCAACGCCCACCTCGTTTTTTCCGCCCACGGCGTGTCCCCGGCGGTGCACGCGGCCGCCGCGGAGCGCAACCACGACACCATCGACGCCACCTGCCCGCTGGTGACGAAGGTGCACAACGAAGTCAAGCGCTTCGCCAAGTCCGGCTATCACATCATCCTCATTGGCCACGAAGGCCACGAGGAGGTGGAGGGCACCGCGGGCGAAGCCCCGGATGTGGTGCACCTTGTGGATGGACTCGAAGGAATCGAGGCCCTGCCCGAGTTTCTGCACGAGGAAAAACTCATCTGGTTATCGCAGACCACCTTGTCGGTAGATGAAACCATGGAAATCGTCGACAAGCTCCATGAGGTCTACGACAATCTCGAGAACCCGCCGAGCGATGACATTTGCTATGCCACCCAGAACCGCCAGGTGGCGGTGAAGAAGGTGGCCGAACAAGCGGAACTGATCATCGTGGTGGGCTCACAGAACTCCTCTAACTCCAAGCGCCTAGTGGAGGTCGCCCTCGATGCCGGTGCCGCCAACTCCTATCTGGTGGACTACGCCAACCAAATTGATCCCGCGTGGTTAGAGGGCGTGAGCACGGTGGGCATTACCTCCGGTGCATCCGTGCCGGAAATCCTGGTTCAAGAGGTGGTGGAGTACCTCGAGGGATACGGGTTTGGGGATGCCGAGGAAGTAACCACCGCGCAGGAGAAGATCGTCTTTTCTCTGCCGCGGGTGCTGCGTCCCAGCGATCGCACCAAGAAGCGCTAACGCACGACGAGATAGCGGCCAGCGCGGCCCCGACGGAGGTGTCGGGACCGCGCTGTTCTTTGTGCTTCTGCTCTGTGTGGGCGTTTAGTACCCGCGGCGGGGAGGTGTACGAAAGCCGTAGGAGTCGGGATCGTCGGGGCGCCCAGGGAAGGGTTCGCGCCGGGGCTCGCGGCGCGGATTATGGGGTGCGCGGGAGCCGCGATAGCTGCGCTGCTTGTCCTGCGCGCCACGCTGCTCTGAGCGATAGCCTTCCGTGTGGGTGCGCGGGGGCATATCGCCGCCTCGGGTCGTGCTGAAGTCGCGGGAGGCGCGTGGCTCGCGCATCCCCCGAGAGTCCAGGCGGCCGCTCAGCCGGCCGCGCTCATCGCGTTTGAGGCGACGGAAACGGTTCTCGTGGTCCGGCCGTCGGATGCGTGGCGTGCGATGCTGCTGTGCATCTGCACGGCGCGGGTATGTGCCGTCGTTCGAGGCACCAGGGCGGGGCGTGTCCTTCGGACGGGGGCCGGTGTGCGGCTGGGCGCTACCGCGGGGTGCCGCCGCAGCGGGATCGCCGGGCGTGGGAGCAGGCGGTTGCGGTGCGCTCGGCGTGTGCGGGCGAGGAATACGCGGGGAGCGGATCTCCTCATAGTCGCCGGCACGGGTCGGCGCCTCGGGGCGGGCCGGTGCCTCGGGATGGTGAGGCGCGCCCTGTTCGAGGGGACTAGAGTGCTCGCTGGCCGGCTTGTGCTCCCGCGGGAAGCCACGCTTCTTCGAGCGCTTACGATCCCCGCGGTTGCGCTCCAACAAGTCTTCGACGGTGACCTCGGAATTGCCCGACTCGCCGCGATAGCGGCGGGAGCGGTTGGCCGCCTCCCGGGCGCGGGCCGTGGTACTGAGATTGCGGCGATCCGAATCGCTGGCCCGTTTGCGCTGGGCGCTGAGCTTGCGCTCGAGTTTCACATTGGTGCGGCGATGATGCAGATAGCGCAGCACCGCGATCGCCGCAGCGCTGAGGGTGACCACGATGAGAGTGGGGAAGAACTGCGCGAGCGGATAGATCAGAGTCAAAAGCTCCGTCTTGGATAATCGCCCATCGCCGCCGTTGACGGAATTGGACTTGCCCAGCAAAAGCGCCGCACACGGGGTGGCGATACCGAAGATCACAGGAATCTGCGCCACGGTGAGGGTCAGGCCGCGGGGTTCCACCCAGAGCACCGTCGCAAGGGCACCCACGGCGAAGGCCATGAGGTATAAGGCGCCCAAGGACTGCTGATTGAGACTGATCACAAGCCCGGTGAAAAGGGATGCGATCAGGATCGAGGTGGAGGACCACGTGGGCAAACCCGAAAAACCACCGCGCGGTGACGAATGGCGGTGAGCTGAGGGATTATGTCGTGGCTGGGTTGGCACGAACCGATATCTTACCTATTCACCATGTGTTAATCCACGAGGAACGCCGCCGCGGCGGTGTTCTCAGGCTTCTCAGAATACGGCGATCTAGTCTGTCAACCCCTCGTGCCGAGCGCGCATCCCCTGCGCATGAGGATAATCTGGCTGAGCTGCGTGCCGCGGCCGGGCGGGGGAGGTGCGGATCTCAGCGGGGGCAGTGATCGGCCGTGCAGTGCCACCAACCGAGGATGTTTCTTTTAGCTTCCTCGCGCTCACCAATACCCGCGAGTCGAGGGAGGCCATGGCCGCGTTATAGGTGTCTACTGATTTCTCGAGGCTGGCGCCCATGCGGGTGAAATGCTCGGTCATTGTGCCGAGGCGGCGGTAGAGCTCATCGCCGAGCTGCTGGATGGCGGCGGCCTGCTCAGAGACCTCATAGTGTTGCCAGCCCAGCGCCACAGTGCGCAGCAACGCCATCAATGTCGATGGGGTGGCGAGCACGATATCGCGGGAAAAGGCGTATTCCAGCAGCTCCGGATCGGCGCCGAGGGCGGCGTCGAGGAAAGGATCGGCGGGAACAAAAAGCACGACGAATTCGGGAGTGGGCTGAAACGCTGACTGGTAGTCCTTGCTGGACAGGGCAGTGACGTGGCTGCGCAGCAGATGCGCGTGCCGCCGGAGATAGCCGGCGTGTTCTTCCGGATCGGTGGTTTCAAGCGCATCCAAATACGCGCTATAAGGGGCCTTGGCATCCACCACGATGTGCCGCCCACCGGAGAGGTGGATGAGCATATCTGGTCGGACGCGGCTGCCCTGTGCGCTCACGGTGGTTTGGGTATCGAAGTCCACATGCTTCACCATGCCGGCAAGTTCCACCACCCGTTCGAGTTGTACCTCGCCCCAGCGGCCCCGCACCGTGGGGTTTTGTAATGCCGTGACGAGTTTGGAGGTGTGATCCGAGAGCCGTGCCGAGGTACGCAACATGGTGTGGAGGTGGCCGCTGAACTCGGCATGGGCCTGGGTTTGGCGGCGCTCCATCTGGTTGAGGTGCTCGTTGAGCGCAGACATCGTGGCCTGCAGCGACGCCAGATGAGACTCTAGGGCTGGGGCAGGGGAGAGTGCCGGCTGGTCTTGTGCTTCGAGTGCTTGGGGATCCGTCGGGCGCGCCTGCCCATCTGCGCCCCGCTCAACGTTGCCGCGGGCTATCCAGCCGAGCACCAGGCCGACCACGAGCGCAATGAGGGCAAGAAGGATCGCGGCAAAGCTAGTCATGGCTCCCCACCTTAGAGGCAGAGCCGGACACGGGGCCTACTTTTTAGAGCGATTGTCGAACAAATTAGCGATAAAGTTCGGGGCGTCGCGGTGCGAGCGCTTCGCGTCGTCGTCGGCGTTGTCGCTGCCAGCATCGCTGCTGAAGCGCAGTGGGAGGAGCAGGCGGGTGTGTCGCTCGCGGGCTTCTTTCTCGGTGTGCTTGCCGGAGATAGAGCCCTGCTGCGTGATGAAGGAAATATCCTCGGCCCGCTTCTCGCCGGAGCGGAGCGAGACCACATCCGAGATATAGCGCAAAATAACGGCCACGGTTGCCGCGAACGGCACGGCGAGGAAGGCGCCGATAATGTTGAATAGGCTACCGCCAATGGTTACGGATACCAGCACGATCACCGGGTGCAGGTTCATCGCCTTGGACTGCAGCATCGGCTGCAACACATTGCCCTCAAGCTGCTGCACTGCCAGCACAATGATGAGGATGATGATGGCCTGCTTGATACCCAGTGAGACCAGCGCCACCACAACGGCGAGCGCCCCGGCGACAAAAGCACCCACGATGGGGATAAAGCCGGCCAGAAAGGTCAGCACGGCAAGGGCCAGCGCCAGCGGAACGCCCACCACTATCAACCCGAGGCCGATGAAGAAGGCGTCGATGAAGGACACCACCGCCTGCACCCGGATATAGCCGGAGAGCGTGACCCAGATACGAGACAGCAGTTCTGTGAGATGCCAGCCCACGCGCCGGCCGGTGAAGCTACGCATCCAGGGCAGGAAGCGCTCGCCATCTTTGAGGAAGAAGAAGGTGAGCACCAACACCACGACGAGTGTGAGCATCACGGATGCGGCCGCGCCCAGCCCGGCGAAGAGCTCGCCGGCGATATTGCCCGATTGCTCCTGTAGCCATTTGGTTCCGGACTGAAAGGCCTCGGTGAGGTCCTTTTCTTGCAGGTTCAGTGGCGGCCCTTGTAGCCAGAGCTGGAAGCGTTGCACCGCTTCCAAGGTTTGGAGATACAGCGTTTGGGACTGCCGAATCATCGACGGCGCAATCAAGGAGACAATCGCGGCGAGCAGCGCCACCGCCGCTAATAACACAAGAATCGCGGCCAGCCCGGCGGGCACCCCGAGCTTGCGGAGCCGCTTCGTGGGCCCCACCAGCACCGAGGAGACGAGCAGGGCGAGGATGAGGGGAAGCAGGCCTTTCCAGAACTGTGTGGCCAGCCAGCCCGCCCCGAGCGCAGTGGCGAAGATGATGAGGATGCGCACGCACCACCATGCGAAGTCCTTAATCAGATCCGAGATCACCACGGAGCGATCGATGGGATCGGATTCCAGTGCTTCGAAGGTGCTGGACGCCTCATCGTTCAGGCTGGTGGTTTCCGCCGCGCGGTCCTGTTCTGGGCGGGCGGAGTCGCTGCCGTCGTTAGTGGAAGTGCTCACGTCATTTATCTTGCCCAAAAAACCTCTCGTGCGAAACCGCGAACGCTCAGCCCGTGGTGGAGCAGGCTTATCGACGCACACCTCACCAAGACCCAGCCTCGCGGCTGTTAGGATTAGGCCTCGTGAGCCTTACACTTGGAATCGTCGGCCTGCCCAATGTGGGCAAGTCCACGCTGTTTAATGCCCTGACCCGCAACGACGTGCTAGCTGCGAACTATCCCTTCGCCACCATCGAGCCCAATGTGGGTTTGGTGGAGCTTCCCGATGCACGCCTGAACACCCTCGCGGAGATTTTTCACTCCGAGCGCATTCTCCCCGCCACGGTGTCCTTCGTGGACATCGCCGGCATCGTCAAGGGTGCCTCTGAGGGCGAGGGGCTTGGCAATAAGTTCCTCGCGAACATCCGCGAGGCCGACGCCATCTGCCAGGTCGTGCGCGCCTTCTCCGATGAGAACGTGATCCACGTGGATGGTGCAGTGGACCCACGCTCGGATATCTCCGTCATTGAGACCGAGCTGATCTTGGCAGACCTGCAGACCATTGAGAAGGCCCTGCCGCGTCTGGAGAAGGAAGCCAAGAAGGATAAGGACAAGGCCCCGATGGTGGCCGAGGTGAAGAAGGCGCAGGAGATCCTCGAGGATGACCGCACGCTCTTCGCCGCATCCGTATCTGGGGATGTGGACCTCTCCCTTCTCCGCGAGCTGCACTTTTTGACCTCTAAGCCCTTCTTGTACGTGTTCAACGCCGACGAAGACGTGCTCAGCGATAACGCCCGCAAGCAGGAGTTGCGCGAGCTCGTCGCCCCCGCCGATTGCGTCTTCCTTGACGCTAAGACCGAGGCGGAGCTTCTCGAACTCGATGAGGAAGAAGCAGCCGAGTTGCTCGAAAGCGTCGGCCAAGACGAGCCGGGCCTGGCCTCGCTGGCTCGCGCCGGCTTCGAGACCCTTGGTTTGCAGACCTATCTCACTGCCGGCCCGAAGGAAGCCCGCGCCTGGACCATCCACAAGGGCGATACCGCGCCCCAGGCCGCTGGCGTGATCCACACCGACTTCGAAAAGGGCTTCATTAAGGCTGAGGTCGTCTCCTTCGAGGACCTCGCTGCCGCCGGATCGATGGCAGAAGCCCGTGCTCACGGCAAGGTGCGCCAAGAGGGCAAGGACTACGTCATGACTGACGGCGACGTGGTGGAGTTTAAGTTCAACGTGTAGGGCGTGAAGCTCGCAGCAACAAGTAAGGAACCGTTGTAATGATCAAGTCAGCTAGCCAGTATGCGGTGCATAGTCTCTTCAGTCACGAGGGCAATGTGCTCTATAAAATTCCGCCTTATCAGCGTGAGTATTCATGGAGCAAGGCCCACTGGGAGGACTTGTTCGAAGACTTGATCAATGCCGAAGGGTCACACTTCCTCGGCACTATCATTACGCTCGACCAAACTACGGACGCCCTTGAGGGAAACATTCTCCAAGTGGTCGACGGGCAACAGCGACTCACAACGCTGACGCTGCTTCTAGCGGCGGTCTACTCGGTTCTCAAGGAACACATCGACGAGCTCGACGAGGACGCTCGGACCGACGTTAATAATCTCCGTCGCCAGTTGGTGCGTAAAGCCGACGAGCATCCGCGGGTCACGCCCCAGAAACAGGGCCATAACCTCGCTGATTTTCTCCAGGTTCTCTCGGACGCTGGATTATCAGTTGAGAGCCACAAGGAACCGTATTACCGCCTCCGCAGGATCTCTAAATGTTGGGAGTACTTTCGTTCGGCTATTCAGAAGCTCGCCGAAACGGAAGGACTGAGTGAAACGACGGCGGCGCTTCAGCTGCGCGAGGCAGCACTCCAGGCAGTCATCGTAAAAATCGAGGTTGATAGCAACGCCGATGCATTCATTCTCTTCGAGTCACTGAATAACCGTGGCTTGCCGCTTTCTCCCGTCGATTTGATCAAAAATCAACTCTTAGCTGAGTCCGAAAAGCGCAAGATCATGGATGTCGATAAGGCCTTCAAGCGCTGGAACGAGATGCTGGTCAATCTTGGCGATAGCTACTCCACTCAGGAGCGTTTCCTCAGGCATTACTACAACGCCTTCAAACAGGACCTCCCAGAGGTGCCCAAAGCGTACGTTGCGATGAAGTCCAACTTGATACGGGTGTACGAGAAAATTTTAGAGCAGGATCTCGTACCTGTTGTTGATGCTCTCGTCAACGCCAGCAAGGTGTACGGCCGCATCAACTGCGTTGCTGTGCCTGAGGAGTCAACATCTTTGGACCGAGCGTTCCAGCGGCTCATGCGTGCGCAAGGCGCACCGTCCTATGTTCTTTTGCTGTGGCTCATGACGAAGCAGGATGAACTGCAGCTCAGTGATGATCAGCTCGAGAGTGTCGTGGATGTGCTCACGAACTTTTTCATCCGCCGAAACCTCACTGGTTACCCGCCCACCCACGCGCTAGCGAGGTTGTTCATGGCAACCATCTCTGAGATCGGTGATGCTAGAGGCAATGATGTGCTTGAGATTATCGGTGAGAAAATCAGAGCGGTTTCGGCCTCCGACACAGATTTCCATGAACGGCTCTTAGGCCGCATTTATGAGGAAAATACTGACGTCGCACGATTTATCTTGGCCACACTAGCCGAGGATGCCATGACCAGAGAGTCGTGGGTTGATCTGTGGCGTCAAGATAAAACCCACTTCGTGTGGACCATCGAGCACATCCTTCCGCAAGGGGAGAATTTGCCGGCGTCGTGGACGGAGATGCTCGGTGGTAAGGAACGTGCTGCCGAAAAGCAGGAACTTCACAAACACCGGCTGGGAAATCTCACTATCACCGCATACAACAGCAACCTTGGCAACAAGTCATTCGTGGAAAAGCGTGATCGCACGGACGCCAAGGACCGCCCCATTGGTTACAAAAATGGGCTTGCGCTGAACGCCGACTTGAAGGACCGGGACTCGTGGACCGGTGAGGACATCGAACAACGCACCCGTGAATTGGCGTTGAAGGCATTGGAGCGCTTCCCACTTCCCAAAGGGAGGGGCCAAGCAACCTCTTAGGAGGCTGCCGATGTGTGCCTTGGCCGCGGATATGCAGCCGATCTCGTTGGCGGCCTCGCCGCGCGTGTGAACTCCCGTCCCGATCGCCGAGGAACTCCAGCACACCTCAGCCGCCCCCGCCCGCTCCCATGCCGCTCTACTTTTCCGCGGCTAGCTTCTCGATCACCCGCAGGGCGTGGGGGAGGGCGGCGTCGACGCTCGCGGCCATGGCCTCGAAAGCAGCGAGGGGCTGGCCGATGGGGTCGCTGATGCTGAATGATCCAGCCGAGGCGTTCTGGGCTACTCGTTTCGTCTCCGGCTGGCCCATGATGGGTGTTCTGGGGCGGATCTCCTCCGGATTGAGGCTCGCGAGATGCCTCAAGGTAATGCAGGACCGCCACGCCGCCGGCGCGGTGCGTGCGATGGCTGGAATATGGTCCTCAGCTGCGGCGATAACGAGGTCATAGTCCCTGGCAATGGCTGCCGTGAGATACCGCGAGCTTCCCTGGCTGGCGTCTATTCCCTGCTTCTCAAGCAGGCTTAAGGTATGCGGATGATAGGGGGTACCATTAGTTGCTTGGGTGCCCGCACTATCTACTTGTACCTCGAGCCCGGCGGCTGCGGCCGCGTGGGCGAGGCGATACTCGATATACGGGGAACGGCAGATATTTCCGGTGCACACTGTCAGAATCTTGAGAGTCATAGGCCTATTAGAACACGGCTCTTCAATGCGGCCAGCAGTAGTGGAGGTATGCAGACGTGGCGACTAGCGAGGCGACGCAGTGACAGTTTCTAAGCTCCGCCAGCTCATCGCGATGGGGCTTGGGCTCGGCCCCGGGTTGCTTCTTCCTTTTATCTTGGCGCTGCGCCTCGACGCCGCGGACTCGGACCGCGTCATTGTGCTGCTCACCGTGAGCATCTTGGGCACGGCTATTGTCACCCAGGCCGCGGAAGCCTATGCCGTGGCGGAGCTGTCCCGCTCTCTCACCGCGGGGGCGACGGTGCGCGCTGCGGTACTGCGCTGTGTGCGGGCGCTGGCGGTGCCCGCCGCGGTCGGCGTGACAGTGGTGGCTGCGGTGACGTTTATCGCTTTCCTTTTCACCGGTGGTTTGCCCGCTGATCAGGGCGTGTGGCTGCTGGTGGTGGCCATCGCGGTGTTGGTGGCCTGTTTCGCCAGCCCGCTGTCGGCGTGTCTGATCTTGGAAGACCGCAGCTATATTCCCCTCAGCACGCAGGGCTTGCGCTATCTCGTGCTCATCGTGGCGGTGCTGGTACTGCCTTTCGAGGGCGGAGAATTGGTGGTGTTCTTCCTGCTCGGGGAAATCCTACGTGTCGTGGTCCTCGCCCTAGCGCAACGACGCTTCCTCGCCGATGAACCCATCGATAGGGCCACAGCCGCTGGGCTCGACAACACCGATTCTTCCCCGCAGGCCACAGGTGGCGCGCTGTCGCTGTATCAGCAATTCGGCTCCAATGGCATCACTCAAGCATCGGTGCTGATCGAGCGCTCGGTGATCTCCTCTGTCGGCCAGGGCGCTATCACCTTCTATGAGCTTGCGGACAAGATTGCCTACATCATCATCCAGGCAGCCTATGCGCTGGGGATTCTGCCGCGCATGAAGCGGTGGGCGGATGCCGCTGGGCAGTCGGATTATCGCGAGGCCTATGCGCGTTTTACCCGCGATGTTCGACGCCTCCTCGCCGCCGTCGCCGCCATTGCCCTGCCGGGGGCGGGCGTGGCCCTCGTGGTGGCCATGAGTGGAATTGGCCCAGAGGCCGTGGGCTCGGTCGCCGCCTATTCTTCCGTGCTGCTGGTAGCCACGCTGCCGATCGTGTACGTCTTTGCCGCCATGCGCCTGCTGGTGATGCTCAACGGGCAGCGCTATTTTGTGCCCGCTTCGCTGGTCTCCATCACCGTGATGGTGGTGGTGGGCCTCGGGCTGTTTAGCGTCATCGGCGTGGTGGGCGTGCTCATTGGTCGGCTCCTCAGCCGTGTTACCACCGCCGTGCTGTACTGGCGGGCAATCCACAAGCTCTCCGGCGCGGAGAGCTACCAGCCGAAGCACCGCAAGGGTGCCCGCTAACGGCGTACCTACCTACGGCGAAACCGAGAAATCAGGGTGCGCGTACCCATTAATACTGTGCGTAGCCGCAGCTGCATGCTCAGCGGCAGCGGCGCCAGAATGCGGGCCAGCCGCGACTGTGCGCCCTGGGCATCATAGGCCTTCACGCTGGGGCCGATGGCTGCGAGAAAGTGACGCCACGAGTTCTTCTCGCGGGCCTCTCGGAAGCTGGAAATGGAGAGCTCGCTGAGCGCGCGGCGGCGACGGATGAGGGCGACGCGCTTGTCATCGGCGTGCTCATAGCCTGGCTCGACCCGCTTGTGGGGCACGGGAAGCCCTGCCGCGATATCGTCGGCGAGGCGCACCTCCACGCCGATGCGACGGTGGCGCACATTGCCGGATTGGGTTTTGAGAGTGTCCTCCTCAGAGAGCTCCTCTAAGAACACCTCGCCGGTCTGTTCGGCGCGCAGGAGCAGCTCGTGGAGCTCAGGGTTGCGCACCACCACCACATTGTGGCCCAGCGGATCCGAGGCATAGCGGGGCAGCCAGGCGTCGCCGAAGGCGATATCGGCGGTCTCGGCGAAAATATCATCGCAGACATTGCAGGCCTTGGGCTGGAAGAAGCCATGGCCCCAGTTGGTGCCGAGCATTTCGAAGGTCTTTTTGGTGCGGGTGCGGCCGGCGCGATCGGTGGCCGAGGTGGCATAGCGATTGGCTGGGCCGACGCGATCTTTTACCCGGAAATCCACAGCCCGCAGATTCGCCGGCTCGATGCCGAGCTGCCAGCCCAGCGACTCGGCAAAGCCGGTGGTCTTCATATGCCCGCACACCAAACCGATGGTGTAGGGCACAAGCTCACTCAGCTCCGGATCGCGCTGCTGGAGCAGCCTCAAAGCGCGCACGTGGCAGGGAATACCAATGAACACATAGCGGCCGCCGGCGCGCTGGGCGCTGGCGAGCGCCTGGGAAAACTCCACCGGGTAGTACACAGACTTGCGGTGGGCCCGCAGCTCCTCGAGGGTGGTGGAGATCCCGAAGGCAAAGAGCGGTTGATCCGCCTCGTCTGTGGAGGTGCGTTTGACGTGGATGATGCCATCGACAGCGCCGGCAGACAGCAGCGCGCCGGCGACAAAAGACACCAGCCCGCCGGAGGAGGAACCGAGGCGATAATCATCGCTGAGGACCCGGCCGGCGTAGAGGGCGCGGTGATAGCCGATCGCGGTGGTGTAGCTGCAGTGCTCCGCATAGCGCGGTGCGGCGAGATCGTCCTCGGTGGGGGAGTCATCACTGAAGGGGCACACCCCGGATACATTTTCAGCGTGCTCGGAGAGATCGCCTGCTCGATACTGTCCATCGCGAGACAGCGTGATGGGAATGCTGCCCTCGGTGGCGATAGAGCAGCCGCCGCACCCGATGCAGAAGTCGCGTTGGGTGACATCGCGGATGCTAAAAGCTGTGCGGGGCGTAGACATAGATTTAGCTATTCTTTCGGGCTGACTGGACAAGGGCACGGGCGATAACAACGAGGAAGAGTGGGCCCACCACCAGGTAGCGCTTCGCTAGGCGGCGCGGCTCCTGGGAGAGGCGATAGGCCCACTCGAGGCCGAGTTTTTGCAGCAGCTGTGGGGCGCGTTGGGTGGTGCCCGCCGCGAAGTCCACGGCTGCGCCCGCGCCAACATACCAGCCGGCGGGCAGCTGCTCGATATTGGCTAGCACCCAGCGCTCCTGCTTCGGGCTGCCCAAGCACACGAAAGACACATCCGGTTGGAGTTCGCGCAGCGTGGCGATGGTGGCCGGGTTAGCGGTGAGATCCTCGCTAAAAGGAATAGAGACGCCATGGATCGACGCTCCTGGGTTATCTGCACGAAGCTGGCGCACCGCGGCCTCGCGGATATCATCACGTCCCCCAAGTACGGCGATGGTGCGATCCTGCGTGGCGGCCGCAGCAGCCACCGCGGGCAAAAGGTCCGCGCCGGTAACGCGGTAAACGTCATGGGCCTTGAGGAGGCGGAAAAGAGCGAGCAGCGGGGCGCCGTCGACAAAGAGCGCATCGGCGGAGCCAAATTCCTCGCGCCAGTGCTCATCGGTGATCAGGCGGTTGAGCTGATCCACGTTGGGAGTGATCGCCAGCAGGGGAGAAGAGGGGCGGATGGCGTCGAGAAGCATCGTGGTGGCCGCGGCCAGATCGCCGCGGAACACAGCGATGCCGTTGATGCTGGGGGAATGCTCGGAGCGCTTATCGACGGCAACGCGCGGAATACGCTCCCAAAGGCGGCGGAGGACGGTCATGCTGGATCTCCGTTCTGCGTTGTGGATGCGCCCTGTGGAAGGGCGGGATCAGAGTGGGCCGACAGATAGGCGGCGAAGGCGAGTGCCGGAACGGTCACGATAGAACCGAAGGTGGCCTCGGAAAAGAGCGCGGCGGCAAACCACGCGGCGAGTACTGCAACACCGGTTGTATCCAGCCGCGGCAGGACGAGATAGATCGCGTAGGCCAGCAGGAGCAGGCCGATGACGCCCATCTGGAACACTAAGGTGCCGATGGCGCTTTCGCCGCCGGATTCCAGCCACAATTGGCGGGGGATCTCGGGATGGTAGAGACGGTAGAAATTACCGCCGCTGCCCACACCGAAACCGAGGGGATTATCGGCGATCGAGTACAGCCCGCTGAGCAGCCCAGCGATGTGAATACTGGAGGATTCACCACCGGAGGTGCCCACCGGGTTCGTCCACACATTCACGATGTAGGAGGGGCCTTTGACCATGGTGGTGTAGCCGAAGGTGAGAACTGTACCAATAGCCACCGAGGCCCAAAAAGCCCAGTGTCGGTGGTTGCGCCACCAGAGCAGCAGCACATAGGTGATAATGCCGGTGGCGACCACCAGAATGGAGTTCTTGGTGGCGGCCAGAGAAATGGTGATGATCAAAAACACTGCGGAGATTCCCAGCGCGCTGACGGCCATCCCGTTCGGGTGTTCGCAGACAAAGAGTTGCCGGATGATTTCGATCAGCGCGAAGATCAATACGAAGCTGGCTACATAGCCGGCGTTGATGGGTTCCACGAGGAAGCCTCCGACGCGGGTGGCGGTGCGGCCGAAGACAATAGTTTGCTCCGATAGCGCGTTCAGTCCCGCGATGTGCTCCACATTGAGCAGCGCCTTCCAGTGCCGCGAGCCGATGGCGTACTCCAACAGTGATCCGAGCACCAGCACCGCCGACAGGGTGCAGACCATGACATAGAGTTGCACGCGCGGCAGCGCTCGGGCCACGGGGGTGTAGGTGGCTAGGGCGAGCATGAGGAGAACAGGTCCGAGGAAATTGCGGGCATTGGCTGCGAAACTGGCGTCGAGGCCCGCGTTGTGGCCGATGGTGTACAGCCCGAACACCACAGCGGTGATGAAGAGCGGAATCGTGGAGCGCTGGAGGTAGACGGCCTTGAGGAGCAGCACCCCAGCCAAGATGAAAGCAATGATCGTCTTGGTTTCACTGATCACTACGGTGATATTGCCGGAGCCGTTGTGCATCATTCCCAGAATGGCATTTTGAAACACCGCGGCCAAAATGGCCACCAGCAGCGCCGTCACCGGCGAGAGCAGCGAGAGAATCAGCGCGACAATGCTGACGAAGAGCAAAGACATCACCGCAGACTCGATGATGGTTCCGTTAGCGAACAGCAGCATCGGTACCCCGTAGAGCACCAGAACGAGCGCGAGGGAGCCACCAAAGCGGAGCAGCTCCTGCGCCACCACGCTAGTGATGTTCTGCTCCTCGCGGTTCACGAGTACGGAGGTGTGCTGGGCCACAGTCTATAGCCCCCTAAAATTCTCAGCCGCTCGCTCTCGTAGCTGCGGCACCGTGGTGCGCAGGGTTTCGTGGACAGCCTCGGGGTCGCTGGCAATGCGCTCCAGAGCGGCGCAGATGGCTCCGACCATACCAGGGCGCGGTTCCACCAGCAGCCACGGCAGCTCGAGGTCGGAAACCAAGCCCTCCACCTTGCCCTGGGTGCCAAGCACTACCGCGGGAGTGAGGTTGGAGAAGCTGAGAATTGAGAGGTGCATCCGGCCGGTGACCACGCTCTCTGCCCCGGCTGCCCACTGCGCCACTTCGGCGGGAGAGAGAAGATCAGGCAGGACGCGATAAGGGATGTGCTCGGTGTCTAGGACCGTGGTGACCTCGCGAATAGCCTGCCGGTCGTCGCCACCGCGATTTGCCACGTGCGGGATGAAGACGAGCTCCCGGCCGTGACTCGATAGATAGCGGCATACCTGCAGATAATCCTGCACCTGATCCATGCGATGAGAAATCAGGCCCGAGACATTAATGAGCGTATAGGGCTGGGTGGGTGCGGCAGCTGCCGGCGCAGTGGCGGTGGGCAGAGTAAAGACCACATCGGCCACATGGTCGCAGTCGCCAATCTCCTGAGTGTCGGCGCGGAAGCGCTGATAGGAGATGCTGTCGCGGCAGCAGGCCTGTACGCCGGCTGCGAGCGCGGCGCGGGCGATGGAGCTAACCTGCTCGTCTACTGCAGTGCCCCAACTAAAGCCGAGAATGCGGGTGTCATAGCCGGCCTCGGCGGCGGCGCGGGCCAGCGACCATGTTTTATATGCCACGCCGCGCTGGTAGCCGCCGTCGATGATGTCGGCGCCAATGATGCAGAGGTGGTTCGCCTGGGCGATGTACTCGGCGAGAGTCTCCACCGCGGCGGCGCGGGCGCCGCCATAGCCATAGAAGGCCTCGGCAGCGTGGACGACGGTGACGTCCTCGCGCTCGATCGTGTAGGTGGACTCCGACTTGGCCACCACAGTCACTGGGCCAGGCACTGTCTGCAGGGCGGCGTTGAGCATGGCTTGATCGCCAATATTGGCCACACCCGTCGAGGCGATGAGTACGGTGCCGCGCCGGTGTTGCTGCGATGCGCATGCCTGGTGGGCGGACAAGACGCGCCGATCACTGGCACTATAGCTGGCCAGGGCCCGGTCGTGATCACGCAAGTTCAGCGCCGTGGCTCGGCCACGGCGAAGCAGCTGGAATACGGGCTGGGGCAGCACGCTAATGATGCGGTCTTTGGTGGATGCCACAGGCCTAGCTTTCCGTCTTCGTGGTGGCGGACTCGGAGGATTCCTTGCTGGATTCTGCCGTGTCCTTCGCCTCGTCCACGCGGTCGTAGTAGTGGTTGTAGTCCGACTTGCGGCCGGACTCCACGGTGCGGCTGAGCACCACGCCGAGCAGTTTGGCGTTCACTTTCTCGAGGGCGTCGATAGAGGAGGTGAGGTTATCGCGGGTGGTGGTATTCCACCGAGCGATCATCACGGTGCCATCGACGATGCGGGCCAGTAGCGCGGCGTCGGTCACCGGCAGCACGGGCGCTGAATCCACGATCACATAGTCATAGGTGTCCTTGAGCTGCTGCAGCAGCTCGGCCATGGCATTGGATCCAATAATCTCGGCCGGGTTTGGCGGGATCGGACCGGCAGCGAGGAGAGTCACCCCGGAGGCGTCGTCGATAAGCGCATCCTCGAGGTCCATCTCGCGGCGCAGGACACTGGTCAAACCTACAGGGGCGTCGATCCCCATGTACTCGGTGAGACGAGGCCGGCGCAGATCGCCCTCGATGAGGCAGACCTTCTCGCCCTGCTCAGCCAGTGAGGCGGCCAGGTTGAGTGCGGTGATGGACTTGCCAGAGCCTGCGAGAGCACTGGTGATCTGGATGATCCGCGGATTGTTGTCGATCGCGCAGAACTGCAGGTTCGTGCGCAGGGTGCGGAAGGACTCCGCGGTGCGGGAGAAGCCGCCGCTGAAGTCGATCTGCTTGTTTTCGCTGATGTGCTTGTCCTCTGGGATGGTGCCTAGTTGCGGCAGGGTGGTGATCTCAGCGACGTCGGAGTGGGTGCGCAGGCGACGGTCGGTCATGTGCACAATAAGTGCGATAAGCAGTCCGAGTGCGAGGCCGAGGAAGGCGCCGGCGAGAGCGAAAGCCGCGGGGCTAGGGTTGCTCGGCTCGGTCGGCAGTGACGGCGGTGCCACCACATTCGCGGAGATAGTAGGCAGGGATTGTCCCTCTGGGGTTGAGGTCTTTTTCACCATGTCGGTGAATATCTCGATGGTGGCGTCAGCAATGTCTTTGGACAGCTGCGCCTGATCGGTGGTGGCGGAGATTTCCAGCAGCACCGAATTGGCATTGGCGCTGGCAGAGACTGCGTCCTCCACCTGCTTTCGGGAAATCGGCGGCACCACTCGATCAACCACCTTGTTGGTGACAGCGGCGTTGGTCACTAGCTCCGCATAGGACTTCACCATTTGCTGTGAGGTCAAGCTGGCCTGGTAGGGATTGGCGGCCTCGCCGGTAGATTGGTTCACCGAGATATACACCGTGGCCTGGGAGACGTAGCGATCTTCCCGCAGATAGGAGACGCCGAGACCGGCGGGGATACCAAGCAACATCACCAGCAGAATGATCCACCAACGGTGAGAAAAGAAATTCTTAAATGAAGTGATAGTCATGAAGGGCGTCCTTGACAGATGTTTCGGTGGGGTAGGGCAGCAGGTGGTGGGCCGAGGAGTAGCGGGGCGCACCGTCGGGTAAGGGGGGGGCTAGTAGGCGCCGTCGCGGGAAAGCACAGCACGCAGGGTGCTCCACAAAATGTGGATGTCTTCCAACAGCGACCAGTTTTCAACATAAGACAGATCCAAGCGTACGGACTGCTCCCACGATAGGTTGGACCGGCCCGAGACTTGCCATAGCCCAGTCATACCGGGGCGGACGAGCATGCGGCGGGCGACGAAGGGATCGTATTGCATTACTTCTTCGCGCAGTGGTGGACGAGGACCGACCAGGCTCATGCTGCCGCCGAGAACATTGAAGAGCTGGGGCAGTTCGTCCAAGCTGAAGCGACGCAAGAACTTACCGAAAGGTGTGATGCGGGGATCGTCTTTCATTTTGAACAGCACCCCACCCTCGCACTCATTCTGTGAACGTAGCTGCTCTTTCATTTTGTCGGCGTCATTGACCATAGAGCGAAACTTGATCATGCCGAAGGGTTCGTTATTAAGGCCTAAACGCTCCGCCACGTAGAACACAGGACCGCGGCTGGTGAGTTTCACCCCGAGTGCACAGATCAGTAGCACGGGAGAGAAGAACAGAATGAGCAGTGTTGCGCCGACTTTGTCCAGCAGCAGCTTTCCCAGTCTGCTGGCGCCACGATAGCGCGGCTTATCGACGTGGATGAGCGGGATTCCCGCCACGGGACGTACCAGCATGCGAGGGCCGGCCACATCGATGATGCCTGGCGCCACCAAGATATCCACGTTGAGCTCCTCTAGGTCCCAGCTGAGCTCACGCATGCCCTGCAAACCGATGGTGTAAGCGCCTGCAATCGCTACGGTATCGGCGCCGGTGCGTTGCGCGAGGCACTTAATATCGCGCCAGCTGAATACCGTTGGGGTGGAAGCGTGCACACCTGGCAGCCGCTGGAGTTCCTCTGAGGGTTCGGTGCTGCACAGGCCTACGATTCGCCATGGAGTAGCTTGGCTATTGACAGCGGTGTTCAGTAGCTCGCCGAGAGTGGAGCTACCGACAGCAATCACGCGTCGTTCACAGCGTCCTTTTTTGTAGTTGTGCCACAACTGTCGCCGCGATAACCAGCGGCTGAGAAGAAGGAGCGCAAGTCCCAAAGATAGGGCCACGAAGAGGTAACCGCGAGAAAGATCCGTCTCTGTGAGAACGCTCGCGATCGAGATAAGGCCGAAGACGATGAAGGTGGAGTGGACCACCCGCGTATAGGTCTCCGCCCCGTCGGCGATCACGCGTTCATCGGCGGCTTGGATGATACGTAGGGTAATGAACCATCCGATGGCGATCAATGGAGTGATCAGTAAATAAGGAATCTGTCGAGAACCTGCCTGGGCATAAGAGTCATGGTTACCAAAGCGCACTAAATCTGCACAGAACACAGCTAAAGCCACGCTTAACGCATCCATGACCACTATGCGCTGGCGCAGATTGCGTTGGGCTTGTCGTATGCTCAGCGGTCGAGGAGGTGCGGATTGGCTCTCTAAGTCCGAGGGCTTCCGATTCGTCGATACAGACCGTATCGCGTCAAGCATGTAGTCGGCCACCAAACGTAATAGACGGGGCAGATTTTGGACATGGTGATCTTATCGAAAATCCAGACAGATATGTCCAAGTTTGAGCTAAGGATGGTGGATTGAATGTTTTCTCCGTGGAGGGGTAACGCTCGTGTTTTGTTGAAAAGTATGATTATCCTTGGGTTATGGAGACTGGGGGAATATAGTCAACTCCTCATGTTGCCCCAACATAGGGGTAATAAATGGCGATTGTAAAGCGGAGAATTGCCATTCTGAGGTGCTAGCATGGCAGCTATGCACCGGATGGTACGACGTGGACTTATTGCCCTTGTGGCAGTGTTCGTGCTCCTTATAATCGGCTCCATTGTGGCCTTGGGTGCTGCGTATTGGATGTTCTCCGGCTATCAGACCGCGACCTCCGAGCGGCCGGCAGCAGACACGGCCGCACCCCCCAGTCACAACGGCATCTACCTCGTGATGGTGCGGGATACCCGCGCCGGCGGTAATGCTGAATTGCTGAACTCCCGCTCCGAACGCCCTGGTGATGTGGGCCGTACCGATGTCATGGTGCTGGCTCGGTTGAAGTCGGGAACCCCGATTGAGATGGTCTCGATCCCGCGCGACACCTTGGTGGATATTCCGACATGCGAGCGCTCCGATGGCAGCAGTACCGAGCCGCAGTACACCAAGATCAACGCCGCCTATGCCTTCGGCGCCTCGAGCGATAGCGCCGCCCAAGCCTCCCCCTATGGGATCGCCTGCGCCGAGAAAACAGTGCACGATCTCTCCGGGATCAGCGTGGAAGGCTCGATGGTGCTGGATTCGAAGGCTATTGAGACGGCCATCGACCGCCTCGGCGGGGTGGAGCTGTGCGCCTCGGCGGCGCACGCCGCCGCCATTGCGGGGCTGAAAGAGGGCTGCCATACCGTCGACGGCGCCACGGCCTTTGCCTTTTCCCAAGCGCGCTATGGCATCGACAATGAGTCGGATATTGCCCGCATTGATCGTCAGCACATGCTCATAGAGGCGTTTGCAGCGCGCCTGTCAGAAAAGCGCGTGCCGTGGGACATTCCGGAGCTGATGGATATCGTCCACGACTTGGGGCCGCACATCACTACCTCGGAGGGGTTGATCTCGATGAACAACGCCACCAAGGCGCTCTCGGCCACCCGTAATGGCTCGGTGCAGGCAGTAACCATGCCCTTTGTTCCTGCCGCGGACGGGATCAACGTCGAGCCCGCGCCCGAGGCCGAGCAGACCTGGGCGCGGCTGCGCGGCGAGCAGGAGAGCGGGCAATAAAGCGTCGATAAGCGCCTAGCCGCGCCTCCTTTCCGTCGCCTTACGGCAGGGAGGGGGTATAGCGCAGCGAGTTGGGGCGCAGCTCCACCTCCGTGGCAATGCGCAGGTTAGAGGCCACCTTTTTCTTCTCACGCAGCTCGTAGAGCCGTGAGACCACCCGATCGCGCACCGTGTAGGGCGACATGGTGTTCAAATAAATCTTGGTGCCGCCCTCAAAACCGGCAAGCGTAGAGACGCGCCACTTAATCATTACCCGCCACGGCATCGGCAAATCCAAGTTGATGGGCTTGTGGTGCCACTCCTCATTGCACGGAACCTCGGCGCCGGTGGCGGCGTGGCAGGCGTGGATGAGATCACTCATGCCATCGCGCTCATCATCAGTGTGATTCCACGGCTCGGAGCGCGCCGACTTAGAGAAGATCTCCAGAGTGGGGTAGCGGTGCCCGAACCCGGCAAAGCACACGGCGTGATCATTCTCGGCGATCACGAGATTGTGGCGGTGGGCATAATCTACAGCCCACTCGTTATACATATTGGGATTCGCGCGCAGCCGTGAGATCTCGCCCTCTGCCTGTACCCCGCGATCATCGATGGCCACCAGCTGCTTGTGCAGGTGATCGAAGGAGGCGCCGGCGGGTTTCAACCAGTTTTGGAACACCGCAACATAGGGGGCATAGCGGTTGTGGCGGTAGAGATCCCGCATGGAGTCCACGGTGAAACGGATGAAGGCGCGGTGCTCATCCACGCTGAGGGTGCCCGATGAGGCCAACCCTGAGGTGTCGGTGGCGTCGTCCTTAAAATGGCGCCGTCCGATAATTACGTCATGGCCGCCGGCGAAATAGCCCGGCGCCTTGGCCAGTAAATCCTCCTCGGTGGTGGCCATCACCTGGGCCTCGGGGATACCGGAGGCGCGCATACGGGTCCGCACAATATTGAGTACATGCTCGCGGCCCGCGGGATCCGCAATATAGGTGTGCATGCGCTGTGAGGTCTCCTCATCGATGGTCAGGTCATAATTGGCCTGCCAATAATCAAAGGACAGGATTTCGAAGAGGTTCGGCACTCGGCGGAAGGCGTAATTCTCATCCAGCTCGCTCGGCAGCAGCCCGCGCTTGATCTCCCAGCCGAGATCGGTGCGCACGATGCGTGATTTCTCCGGCGGGGTCTCGAGCAGGCGGGCCGCGCCAAAGGCACAGGAGGTGTCCCGGTCCTCGTCCCGTAGGGGCGTGGTCTCCACCTTCGGCACGGCGAGTGGGCGATTGCCGCGGCCGGGCACCGTCCACACCTCCGTGCCGGAGAACGGGTTAATCTGCTTGATTGTGCCGTCCGCCATCGTTTGCAAGGGGGCGGGTCGGGAATACATGGGAGAACTCATGGACTCTAGCGTATTAGCTGCACCCTCGACTAGCATGCAAGCATGGCACAGGTCATCTTCGATTGTCTCGTTCCCACCGCAGAGATTCCCGAGCTCAAGCAACGCTGTGAACTGCTACTTTCTCGCCTCATCGAGTACAACAAAGTAGGAGAAGCACAGCTCCGCGCCGTCGAGCAGAACCCAGCCCTTCTCGAGGGGGTGGAAAAGGCGCTGCGCGACACCTACGCCGAACAGCATGAGGGCCGAGAGCTCGCTAATGCTGAGGTGATTCGGATGCTCATGCATATTGAGCGTCCCGCCCACTCTCTCAACGGGCTGGTCATGGTTCTCTCCCGGCTCTTCACCCCCGCCGCTACGCTTCCGCGCGATCCCGCTGCCCTCGAAAACGAGATGGCTTTCGAGCTTCCGGCTCGCTATCCCTGGACCGTGCAGGTACATCCCTAGCCATCGTTACTGTTCCGTTCTGTTAGCTCGCTAGTGATATCGCTGCCAGCACGTGTGAGGGGCGCTACACTGTGCTTCTGTGGCTAAAACAAGTGTGTAGCTCGACCACGGTAGTGAGACCGCGGTAGCGAAGCTGCGGTAGTGAGGCCACGACCGACATCCCGAGCACACCGCGAACAAGGATATTTCATGGCGCCCCAGAACTCTTGGAATGGCCGCGAGGACGCATATCGTCCCCAGAACGCAGCAGAGGACACCCGTTTTTTACCCCGCCCCGGCAAGCCTAGACCGCAGGGTGCGAGCAACCAGACCTATGACGGCCAGTGGGATACGCCTGCTCCCGCCGGCGGCCCCGGTGGCCCCGGTGGCCCGACCGGCCCCCAGGGGTCGGGTGGGGCTGGCGGGGCATCCGGCGGCCGATTTGCCTTCGGCCCCTTTTTCATCGGACTCGCCATCGGTCTCGTGGTGGCGCTCGTCGTTGGTATCGCCGCGTGGATGATGGCCGGCAGTGAGAAACGCGCCCTTGCCGCGGAGGTCGACGGCATCCAAGAGACACTCACTGCCTATGACTCGGCAAGCACCTTCGTGGAAGCCAATGAGTACATGTGCGAGGAGCACAAGGGCAACCCTGATCACCTCGCTTTGCTCGATAAGCTGGCGGGGGACACTGGGGCGGAGCCGGGCATGGAGGCCGTGACCGTGGAAAAACTGCATTTTGTGGGCAACGATCGTCAGCGCATCCGCTTTGAGGACAGTAAATACCCCACCCTGCTGAAAAAGGAGGATGGGGCCTGGCTCGTGTGCGATCCTTATGTGAATATGCGGCAGCTGAGCGAGGCCTATGAAGATGGAGTGGACTCCCTCGTGGGATCACTCTTTGGTGACGGCGGCCTCGACCTCTTTGGCGACCTCGGCGGCCTCGAGACCCTTGAGGGGCTCAATGACATCACCGGGGAGAGCATCGAGGACTGGGAGCAGCAATACCAGGACCTAATGGGCCAGCTAGGGCTCTAAGCTCAACGCCGCGGCGGTTAGTTCCGAGCGCAGTCTGCGGCGAGCTGCTTGCCGGCGGCGCGCAATTGCTCGGCCACATCCATCCCAGGGGCGAGTTCCTGCACCATCGCTGGGCGCTGCTGTGCCTCATAGCGCCCGCACACCACCACGGCGGTGGTATCAGCTGCAGCAGCCAACTCGCTGATATGGCCTACCACCTTGCCGCCGAAGGAAGTATCGTCCACTCGGCCCTCGCCCGTGACCACCACATCGGCGGCAGCAATCTTCTCGGCAAGGCCGTGGTGGGCGGCCACAAACTCCGCGCCGGGCACGAGCTGAATGTGCTCGTTCGTGCCATGGATCAGCCCCGATAGCCAGCTCAGGCCCACCGGGAGCGCTCCCGCCGCGCCACCGCCGGCGGTGGCAGGGTCCACATCGCAGACCGAGCACAGCTGCGCAATACCGGCATCCAGAACCTCGATATCTGCGTCGCTGGCACCCTTTTGCGGCCCAAATACTGCCGCCGCCCCCTGCGCTCCGGTGGCGGGGTTCGTCACATCCGCCAGCAGCACCCAGTCCACGGCGGCGGCCTTCACGTTCAGCTGCGCGGTATCGATGAAATCAAGATTGCGCAGATCCCCGCCGCCCTGGCGCAGCATATAGCCGCGGTGATCCATGGGCACCGCCCCGAGGGCGACGAGAATGCCGGTGCCGCCATCGACGGTGGCAGTGCCGCCCAAGCCGAGCACGATGCGTTGCGCGCCCCGCTCCACCGCATCGGCGATGAGCACGCCGGTGCCATAGGTATCGGAGCTCAGCGGGCTGTGTCCTTCGCCGACCTGGGGCAGGCCAGAGGCGGCAGCAACGTCGATCACCGCGGTGGCTGGGTTGGAGCCCTGGGCCGGAATGAAGGTATAGGTGGCGTCGATAAGCCTGCCATCGGCGGAGGTTGTGGGCAGAGTGATCGGGGTTCCGGCAAAGAGACTGGATGTTCCCTCGCCGCCATCGGCCATGGGGGAGGCGATGACCTCGGCGTCCGGAAGCACCTCGTGAATACCGGCGCGAAGATGAGCGCAGGCCTGCTGTGCTGTGGCAGTGCCCTTAAAAGAATCGGGGGCCAGAAGAAACGTCATCGGGCGATTAGTCATAGCTTCACAGTGTATAAGGCCCATCGCTTCCCACAGGCACGCTTTCGGAGTCCTCTGTGCTGCGCTGGCTTATTATTCTCACTAGAAAGTCAGTACACGGTGCTGCGCGGCGGCGATGCGGCGCGGGAGCAGAGAAATCTCGACCGTAGTCCTTAAAGGAGCGGTGATGACAAATACACGATGGCGCACGCGGCGCGCAGCGACGATAGGCCGCAGCACGAGGGCAGTCGCTGCGATTCTGGCGGTCATGGCACTGGCCGGGGCTGTTTTGAGCCCCGTGGGCGTGACTCCCGCAGCCGCAACACCTCCCGCCGGTGCGAGCACGGGGGTGGAAGGCCCCCGCGTGGCGCGGCCATCTCTTGCGAAACGGGTGCTGCTCGACTCCAAGGTTCGCCCACTACAGCCGCAGGGAACCAATGATCCTTCCTGCCGCGCCACCACAGAGCGGCAGGAGGCCGTGATCCTGGTGCATGGCACGGATTCCACCTTCTATGGCGACTACGCGGAATTGGGGCCACGGCTCGTGGACGCCGGCTGGTGTGTGTTTGGACTGGACTATGGCATGGGGCCGGACCCAGATCGGGGTTTCGGCTATCGCCCGCTCGAAGAATCGGCGGCACAGGTGGATGAGCTGGTACGTGCGGCGCTGGCCACCTCTGGGGCGACGGGCGTGCACATCATTGGTTTTTCCCAAGGCGCCTCGGTGGCCCGCATGTGGGTGAACTCTATAGATCGGGGTGAGCTCACCCGCAGCTGGATCGGAATCGCCTCGCCGACGCGCGGCGGCGGCCCGGCGCATCTCGGAACCGTGGTGGATCATCTCCACGAGCAGGCGGCGGGGGAGTCGAGCGCAGTGCTGAGCCGAGGCCTTGATCGCGTGCTGCAGCCGAGCCTGCAGCAGCTACTGCGCGGGTCGCGGGCGATCGAGGAGCAGAACACCCCAGCAGAGACCGTGCCGGGGCCGCGCTATACCACTATTTCCACGCGGGTGGACGAAATGATCTGGGATGTGGACGTGCAAAAGATCTCTGGCCAGAAAACGCAGAATCTGGTGCTGCAGGAGGTGTGCCCGCAGAATCTCGGCGGGCATATGTATTCTCCCTACAACCCGACTGTGCTCAGCGCGGTGTTAAACCTATTGGACAATTGGCAAAGCGGGGGTGAATGGGGGGAGATTGACTGCCGCCCGGTTCCTCTCGGCTTCGATATGCCGGAGCTGATTGTGGTGGACAACCTGCGGAAACTGAGGGGTGATACGGCGAACCATGAAGGTGTGACATACGTAACACATGGCTAAGTTGCGCATACTCCCCCTGAGCAAGAGACTGGATATCGGTAAGACGATAGAAATTCATCCCTCGAGTTCACGAGGGATATGGGAATTGGAGAATTATGACGAATACCGCCACTAAGAACGATGATGTGCAGTCTGTTGACGCACAGATCTCGGAGTACTACAACCGCTTGTGTCAGCGTAACGCCGGCGAGCCCGAGTTCCACCAGGCGGTCCTCGAGGTTCTGGACTCCCTCAAGATCGTTCTCGACAACGATCCGCACTATGCGGACTATGGTCTGATCCAGCGTCTCTGCGAGCCGGAGCGTCAGCTGATCTTCCGTGTGCCGTGGGTTGATGATCAGGGAGAGGTTCAGGTCAACCGTGGTTTCCGCGTGCAGTTTAACTCCGCTCTCGGCCCCTACAAAGGCGGCCTGCGCTTCCACCCCAGCGTGAACCTGGGCATCATCAAGTTCCTCGGCTTCGAGCAGATCTTCAAGAACTCCCTCACCGGTCTGCCTATCGGCGGCGGCAAGGGCGGTTCCGACTTCGACCCCAAGGGCAAATCCGACGCCGAGATCATGCGCTTCTGCCAGTCCTTCATGACTGAGCTGCACCGCCACATCGGCGAGTACCGCGACGTACCCGCCGGTGACATCGGAGTGGGCGGCCGTGAGATCGGCTACCTCTTCGGTCAGTACCGTCGTCTGGCTAACCAGCACGAGTCCGGTGTCCTCACCGGCAAGGGCCTCGAGTGGGGTGGCTCCTTGGTGCGTACCGAGGCCACCGGTTATGGCTTGGTGTATTTCACCAAGGAAATGATGGCTGCCGATGGCGAGTCCCTCAATGGCGCCAAGGTGATCGTCTCCGGTTCCGGCAACGTGGCTATCTACGCCATCGAGAAGGCCCAAGAGTTTGGCGCTGTGGTGGTCGGCTGCTCCGATTCCCAAGGGTGGATCCACACCCCGAACGGTATCGACGTGGCCAAGCTGAAGGAGATCAAGGAGGTTCGCCGCGACCGTATCTCCGCCTACGCCGACGAGGTCGAGGGTGCTACCTACCACTCCGACGGCTCTATCTGGGATCTCGAGTGCGATGTGGCCCTGCCCTGCGCCACCCAGAACGAGCTCAACGGTGAGCACGCCCAGAAGCTTATCGACAACGGCTGTAAGTACGTTGCTGAGGGCGCCAACATGCCTTCCACCCCGGAGGCTGTTGAGGTCTTCCGCGAGAGGAAGATCGCCTTCGGCCCCGGTAAGGCCGCCAACGCCGGTGGTGTTGCTACCTCCGCACTGGAGATGCAGCAGAACGCTTCCCGCGACTCCTGGTCCTTCGAGTACACCGACGAGCGTCTCCACGTGATCATGCGCAATATCTTCCGCGCATGTAAGCGTACCGCCGAGGAGTACGGCCACGACGGCGACTACGTCATCGGCGCTAACATCGCCGGCTTCAAGAAGGTTGCCGACGCGATGCTGGCGCAGGGCGTTATCTAACACCCTCCCCGCGGGATGATATCCCGCTACTGACACACCCTGTCCTGTGGTCCTTGTGGCCGCGGGGCAGGGTGTCTGTCGTTGCGGGGTTAAGAAAGCGTAGAGGCGTTTTCTTCGCCTGCATACGCCCATGTCACTCCACCCCGAGGCGGCTGCGTCACGGTAGAGTAAGGCCCATGTATCGCGTCTTTGAAACCCTTGATGAAATGGTCCAAACCGTAGAGCAGGCCTATGGCGTGCCTATGACCCCCAATTGCATGGTGCCGCGTAATGACATGCTCATGCTGCTTGATGAGCTACGCAATGCCCTGCCAGTAGAAATCGATGATGCGCAGGACGTATTGGATAAGCGCGACGAGATTGTGCACGAGGCCACTACCAAGGCCGATGCCATCGTCGGCGAGGCGCAGGCCGACGCCAACGAGATTATGGATACCGCTAACCGCGACTCCGAGGCCATGGTCAATAACGCCCAGGATCGGGCCCACCGTCTCGTAGCCGAGGCAGAAGATGAGGCCCGACGGGTAACCGATGATGCTCACCGCGAGGCGGAGGATCGTATCGATCGCGCTGAGGCGGAGGCAGAGCGTCTCGTGGCCCAGGGCAATGACTCCTATGATCGCTCCGTGTCCGAGGGCTTGGCGGAGCAGCAGCGTTTGGTCTCCGAGTCCGAGGTGGTGCGTCGCGCCAACGAGGAGGCGCACCGCGTAGTGGATGCCGCCCATGCCGATTCCAATCGACTGCGCGCCGAGTGTGATGACTATGTGGATGCCAAGCTGGCCGAGTTCGAGGACAGTCTCAACGCCACCCTGCGTGTGGTCTCCCGCGACCGCACCGCTTTGCGACGCGGCGCCGGCGCCGTAGGAAGCGGCCGTTCGAGTGATAACCAGCGCTACGACTACGGCGAGGAACTCTAGCCCGCAGTCGCCGTTGACTCCCGCGCTTTCGCCCGCGCGGGGCAAGCAACGTAGTCTAGAGTGCATGACATCACCACTGACATTCGATGTAGCACATCTGCTTTCGCCTTCGGCGAATACGGACTATCAATCCACCACCGGCCCCGCGCCTGAGCGCATCGGGCTGGAATTGATTGCTATTGACCAGGGCTCGGAGCTGGCCGTCGACGCCACCCTGGCCCCGCTTGGTGATGCCATCATGGTTGATGCCACCGTGCACGCCACCTTGAGCGGGCAGTGTGCCCGGTGCCTCGAGCCGCTGAGCGTGGAGCAGGACTTCCGTATTTCGCGGGTCTATTCCGAATCCGCCGACTTTATTGATGATGACGCCGCCGGTGACGAAGATGCCGCCGATGCGTTGGAGGATTCTCTCGGCCACATTGATTCCGGCCGCATCGACTTATTGGATGCCCTGACCACCACGGTGGGGCTCGAGTTACCCTTTAGCCCCACCTGCGAGGACTACGGCGACGAGTGCGATTATGATCTCGTGCCTGCCCCCGATGGGGTATCGGGCGAAGAAGAGGAAGACCGCATTGATCCGCGGTGGGCAGGATTGGAGAAGTTTCAGTGAGTCGTCGTAAACAGCGTATTCCCCGCGAAAAGGCATGGGAGCAGCGTTTTCACGAGGTCGATCATGCCCCGCTGCTGCAGGCGCTCGGTGTGGAGCTCTCCGATGACAGCCTGAAGCTCGCCCTGACGCACCGATCCTTTGCCAATGAGCACGAGCATTTGCCCAATAATGAGCGGCTCGAGTTTCTTGGCGACGCCGTCCTCGGGCTGTCCGTGGCCACTCGGCTCTATCACAACTATCCACACAGCCCCGAGTCCGATATCTCGAAGATGCGGGCCTCTATTGTCTCCCGCTATGGCTTGGCGGATATCGCCCGTGAGATCAATCTCGGTCCCCATATTCTATTGGGCAAGGGCGAGCTGATGACCGATGGCGCGAATAAGGATTCCATCCTAGCCGACACCACCGAGGCGCTGCTGGGTGCCATCTATATCGAGCATGGTTTCGGCGTGGCCGAGCAGGTGGTGCTGACCCTCTTCGGGCGCAAGATTGAAACCGCCCGCAGCACGGGGCTGCACGTGGACTATAAGACGGCGCTACAAGAACGCGCCGCCGAGAATAAGCGGGAGGCACCGCTGTATCACTGCACCGCTGTGGGGCCTGATCACCAGCGCCACTTCACCGCCTATGCCGTGATCGAGGGCCGCCTCGTGGGGAGGGGAGAGGGCCCCAATAAGAAATCGGCCGAGCAGCAGGCCGCCCGCGAAGCGGTGCCCGCTCTCGAGCACGACTGGGATACCCTGCCGCTTTTCGACGCCGCCAGCGTGGACTAGTACCCCCATGCCGGAACTACCCGAGGTAGAGGTGGTGCGCAGCGGCCTGGCTCCAAGGTTGGAACAGCGCCGCATCGCAGCGGCCCGCATCCTGCATCCGCGGGCTATCCGCCACAATGAGGACTCGCCGGAGGCGTTCGCCGCCCAGCTGTGTGGTCGCCAGATTGAGGCGGTCTCCCGGCGCGGAAAGTTTATGTGGCTGCGTCTCGATGGCGAGGAAGCAGTAGTGGTGCATCTCGGCATGTCGGGGCAGATGCTGCTCAGCACGGATCCCCATGCCCACGACTCCCATCCGCACCTACGGGCTGCCCTGCAGCTGGAGTACGGGCCTGCCGTGTGGTTTGTGGATCAGCGCACCTTTGGCTACTGGCGCCTAGATGAGCTGGTGTCTCTGGGCGAGCAGGAGCAGCGCATACCGGCGTCGATAAGCCATATCGCACGCGATCTGCTCGATCCCGAAGTATCAATGCCGCAGGTGGCGGCGGGGCTGAAGCAGCGGGCGCGCCCGATTAAGGCTCTGCTTTTGGAACAAACCATCGTTTCCGGCGTCGGCAATATTTATGCTGATGAGATGCTGTGGGCAGCAGGAATTGCACCGACGCGCTCTGCCCAGCGCATCAGCCTACAGCGGCTGCGGGCGCTGCTGGAGTCCGGGCAGCAGGTGATGCGGCGGGCCCTTGCTCAAGGCGGCACCAGTTTCGATGATCTCTATGTGAACGTCAATGGTGCGTCCGGCTATTTCGCGCGATCGCTCAACGCCTATGGGCAAGAAGGGCTCCCCTGTGCGCGCTGTGGCACTGAGATAAGAAGAATCACAGTGGTGGGGCGCTCCACCTATTTTTGTGGCCGCTGCCAGCACTAACCGCTTGCGTGACTAGCATTACGGTAGGAAGAATTCGTGTCCGGCGGTATATTTTTCCTCATGGAATCTTTAACCGCTGCGATTGACTCATTTAATGAGTACTTCTGGTACCTCGTCATCGCCCTTCTGGTCATTGCGGGCCTGTACTTCGGTGTGCGCACCGTGCTCGTCCAGCTCCGGTTCGTACCGGAGATGTTCAAGTCCATCACGGAAAAGCCCTCCGATATCTCGGATGGCAAGCAGGGCGTCTCCGCCTTTAAGGCCTTCACCATCTCCGCGGCCTCGCGCGTGGGCACCGGCAACGTTGTCGGTGTGGCCATCGCTATCGCCACTGGTGGTCCAGGTGCGGTGTTCTGGATGTGGCTGTTTGCGCTGCTCGGCGGCGCCACCGCCTTCGTGGAGTCCACCTTGGCGCAGGTATATAAGGTGCGCGATGAGGATTCCTACCGCGGCGGACCCGCCTACTACATCACCAAGGCCTTCAACGCACGCTGGCTGGCGCTAATCTATGTCATCGCCATCGTCACCACCTATGGCTTCGTGTTCAATGCGGTGCAGTCCAACTCCATCGCCGCGGCCGTCACCCTGTCCTTCGATATGGACACCATGACCGCCAAGATGATCATCGGCGCCCTCATGGCGGCGGCGACCTACGTGGTGATTTTCGGCGGCATCCGCCGCATCGGTGGCTTCACCCAAGTGGTTGTCCCGGTGATCGCCGTGGCCTATATCCTCATGGGCTTCATTGTGGTGGCGCTGAACATCACCGAGGTGCCCCGCATGCTGGAAAATATCGTGCTCAACGCCTTCGGTATCCGCGAGTTCGCCGGAGCCACCCTCGGCGCAGTGATCATGAGGGGTGTGCAGCGTGGCCTGTTCTCCAACGAAGCCGGTATGGGCTCGGTGCCCAATGCCGCTGCGACCGCGAGTGTCTCTCACCCCGCCAAGCAGGGCCTGATCCAGACCCTGGGCGTGTACTTCGACACCCTCGTGGTGTGTACCATCACCGCCTTCATCATCCTGCTCTCCCGCGGCGACTACGCGGCCAGCGATGGCGGTATCGAGCTCACCCAAACCGCACTGGCCTCCACCGTGGGCACCTGGGGCATCCACTTCCTCACCGTCGTGATCATCTTCCTGGCCTTCTCCTCGGTGATCGGTAACTACTACTATGGCCAATCCAATATCGAATTCCTCACCAAGTCCCCGAAGGCCCTCACCATCTACCGCGTTGTAGTGGGACTGTGCGTCTTCGGTGGCGCGCTAGGCACAGTGCCGCTGGTGTGGTCGCTGGCCGATGTGTTCTCCGGTTTGATGGCCACGATCAACCTGGTGGTCATCATCCCGCTCGGCGGCGTGGCTGTGGCCGTGCTCAAGAACTTCTCCGAACAGCGGGCCAAGGGCCAGAACCCCGTCTTCCACCGCGATGATGTGCCCGGCCTGCGCGGCTGGGACGGCATGGAATGCTGGGACGGCTCCGATCCGCTGACCTGGCGCGAAGAAAAAGCAAAGGATTTCTAATCGATGTGCCCGTCGAGGGATGACTCCTTAGCAGCAGCGAGCGGCAGGGAGCCGGACGCCGCGGATGCCGCCGTCACGCGGGTTACGGCGTGGGTGCACGGCCACGTCCAAGGCGTAGGTTTTCGCTGGTGGACCCTGCAAAACGCGAAAGAGCTCGGGCTCGCTGGGTATGCGAAAAATTTAGTGGACGGCCGGGTCTGCGTGGTTGCCGAAGGCACGGAGACGGCCGTGGCGGAGCTGGTGCAGCGGCTGAGCGAGCAGCCCAGCAGCCATCACCGGCCCGGCTCAGTGGAGACGGTGATCCCGCACTACACCGACCCGCGCGGGGCGAGCGGTTTTCACACCCGCTAAAATCTGTGCGGTGATCATCGCACGCTGGCCCATGCGCGTGCTGCCTATCGGGGCAGTTCGTGGATGGGCAGCCCAGCGCCTCTGCCTAACGAGGGGTGCGAACTGGGGCCATGCCGGGAGGAATTCAAGGTGTATTTGAAGTCGCTGACTATGAAGGGCTTTAAGTCCTTCGCCAGCGCCACCACCATGAAGTTCGAGCCCGGCATTTGTGCTGTCGTGGGGCCCAATGGGTCCGGCAAATCCAATGTGGTGGATGCGCTGGCCTGGGTGATGGGGGAGCAGGGCGCGAAAAGCCTGCGCGGCGGCAAGATGGACGATGTCATTTTCGCCGGCGCCGGCGGGCGCAAGCCCCTCGGGCGCGCCGAGGTGACGCTGACGATCGATAACTCCGATGGCGCCCTCGACATCGACTACTCCGAGGTCTCTATCACCCGCCGGATGTTCCGCGATGGCGCTTCCGAATACGAGATCAACGGCTCGCGCGCCCGGCTGATGGATATTCAAGAGCTGCTCAGTGATTCCGGCATCGGTAAAGAGATGCACATTATCGTCGGCCAGGGAAAGCTGGCCGAGATCCTCGAATCCCGCCCGGAGGAGCGCCGCTCCTATATCGAAGAGGCCGCTGGGGTGCTCAAGCATCGCCGCCGCAAGGAAAAGGCGCAGCGCAAGCTGGTAGGGATGCAATCGAACCTCGATCGCCTGCGCGACCTCACCGAGGAGCTGGGCAAGCAGCTCAGCCCGTTGGCGCGTCAGGCCGAGGCGGCGCAGAAGGCTGCCACGGTGCAGGCGACGGTACGGCACAACCGGCTGCAGTTGGCCGGCGATACCATCACCCGCTTGGACGCCGCCTGCGCCGATGCGGAAGTACACCACCGCCGCGCTATTGATAGCCACGCCCAAGCGCGTGCAGATCTGGAGCAGGTGCAGGCCGCCGCCGCTGAATGGGACGCCGCGGTAGACGAGGTGACCCCGCAGCTCGAGCAGGCCCAGAACCTATGGTTCGAGCTGTCCTCCCTCGCCGAGCGGGTGGACGCCACCTTACGCATCGCCAGGGAGCGCACCAGCCGCGCCGCCGAGGAGGCCTATCAGGGCCCGGATGCCGCGCAGATACGCGAGAAAGCCGAGCTGGCCGAGGAAGAAGCCTATGAGCTCTCCGAAGACAAAGAAATGGCGGCCGCCCAACTTGAGGAGATTTCCGGCGAGCTGGCCACGGCACGGGAGAACTACGAGCGCGCCGAACGCGAACACCGCACCCGCATCGCCGCCATCGCCGATCATCAGGCCGGGGTAGCGCGTCTGGTCGAGCGCGTCGATAGTGCGCACAAAGCCATCGCCGCCGCCGAGCGGCGCGTGGAGGAACGCGAACAGCAGGTACGCCAGGCCGCCAGCTCCCTCGACGAACTGAACAAGGAGCTCGCGCAGGCGAAGAAGGCACTGCAGCACACCACGCTGCAACGCGCCCCTCTGGTGGAGGACTCCCGCCAGGCGCAGGCCGAGGCCCGCGCCGCCGAGCAGCGACTCGAGGAGGTCAGCGCCGAGCACCGCGAACTCGACGTGGCCATCTCCCGGCTGGAATCGAAGGTGGAGGTCTTAAGCCAGCAGCGTCCCCGCGCCGCCCTGTCCGCGGATGTCGCCGCAGACTATAGCCAGCTTGCCGAACACGTGCGGGTCGATACCGCCCTCGCCCCGGCATTGGCGGCGGCACTGGGCTGCCACGCCGAGGCGCTCGTGGGCGAGCTGCCCGATGCCCAGCTCCGGGCCCGGCTCGCCGCCGAGAACACCACCGCCACGGCGTTTATCGCCAGCGGCGAGGCCGATCCCTGGCGTCTTGACACCGATATCGGCGCGCATCGCTGGCTCTTGGATGAGGTGGAACTATCCACCGCGGTGTCCTCGGCACTGACGCGGATGCTGGTGGATGTGGTGATCGTGCCCGATATCGCCGCTGGCCGGGAGCTGGTGGAAGCCGATCCGCGGCTCCGCGCCGTTACCCCTGCTGGGGCGGTGCTGGGGCATGGCTGGCTCATCACCGATAGCGGCAGCGGCGATGCAGAGGCTGTGGGCTCCACCAGCGTGGAGATCGCCCAGCAGATCAGCGATACTGAGGCCACCTTGGCCACTCTGCTGCGCCGCCGCGAGGATATGGCCGGCACCCTCAGCGGCACCAAGAAGGCCGCTGAGGATGCCCGTGTGAACGTGGCCGCCACCACCGCCGCGCTGCGCGAGTTCGACGCGGTGGATAAAACCAAGGCCGCCGAGGTCGATCGGCTGATCAAGGCCACCGATAATCAGGAGCGGGAACACACCAGCCTCTATGAGCGGCTCGATAGGGCTAGCAGGGAGCTCGAGCAGGCGCGCGAGGATTATCGCACCGTCTCCGAGCTGTTGGCCTCGGCCGAGGATGAGGACAGCCCCACCGAGGTCTCCAGCGCCGAGAAAGACAACCTGGCCGCGCATGTGGAGCAGCTGCGTTCCATGGACACCGAGGCACGGCTGCGGCTGGGCCAGCTCGAGCAGCGCGAAAACGCAGCCCTCGGCCGGGCCGCGGCACTGAAGTCGCAGGCGATGCAGGCCGAGCAGCAGCGCGCCCGGCACGAGGCACGGGTGGAAAAGCGCAAGCAGGAGACGGGCCTGGCCGCCGTGGTGGCGGAGCTAAGTGAGCGGATGCGCGGCAGGGTGGCGGCGGCACGGGAAGCCGTGTCCACTCAGCGCCACGAGCTGGAGCAGCGCAAGGCCTCCGTGGTCAGCAGCGCCCGCCGGGCGCGCGAGGAGCTATCTGCGGCCACCCAGAAAACCTCCCGCCTTGGCGATGCCCGCCACGAGGCGGAGATGGCGCTGTCCACCGCTCGGGTGCGGCTGGAGGAAAGCGTCGTCAAGCTCAGCGAGCAGACTGGGGTGGATGCTGCGACGCTGCGCAGCGAGCACGCCCCCGGCCCGGGCTTTGATCGCGCCGCCACCACCCGTGAGTTGAAGCAGGCAGAAAAGCAGCTGGCCGCCCTGGGCAAGGTCAACCCCTTGGCCCTCGAGGAGTACAAGGCGCTGGAGGAACGCTATGACTATCTCAGCTCCCAGCTGGCCGATGTGGAGCAGGCCCGGGCGGATCTGGAGGATGTGATCGAGTCGGTGGACGATCAGATCCTCACCCTCTTCACCGAGGCGTGGCGGGATGTGGAGCAGGAATTCCCCACGGTCTTTGCCACGCTCTTTCCTGGAGGCGAAGGGCGGCTGCTGCTCACCGACCCTTCCGACATGCTCGGCACCGGCATCGACGTGGAAGCCCGCCCGCCGGGCAAGCGCGTGAAACGACTCTCGCTGCTCTCCGGTGGCGAGAAATCGCTGACCGCGGTGGCGCTGCTCGTCGCGATCTTCAAAGCCCGACCCTCGCCGTTTTATGTCATGGACGAGGTCGAGGCGGCGCTTGACGACGTCAACCTGCGGCGCCTCATCGCGCTGTTCGAGGATCTCCGCGAAACCTCGCAGCTGATCGTGATCACCCACCAAAAACCCACCATGGACATCGCCAACGTGCTCTACGGAGTGACCATGCGCGGCGATGGCGTCACCCAGGTGCTCTCGCAGCGCATGAGCCCGCACAGCGAGCCCCGCAGTGTCGATCCGGCCGTGGGCGAGCCCACAACCTAGCGCCTCGGGGCGTGCCCGCACCGGCAATCGGGAGTCGTGGTGAACTGGCGCGGCACGTGGACTACGCTAAGACTCTTAGCGCAGGCATGCCACGCGCTGCGTCGAGTACCGCACAGTATGTGATCAAGCAGTAGAAGGGGACCACACCAACTTATGAGCACCGGCGCCGGTAGCAGAACCAACACAGCCGCCGATTCCTCCTCCACGGAATTTCTACTCGGGTGGGCCTTCCGCACCGAGCTGGAACTCAAGCAGGAGTTCGAACACACCCCCACCTTTCCCCTCCGGGAACTGAGCTCGGATGCACTCGAGCGCATCGAGCGCTTCTATGGGGCGTTTCTATCGCGGCAGCTCGCCGACGGCGCCCAGCTGGAGGAGCTCATGGTCTCCTCGCCGAACCTCGCGCTGGCCACCCTGCTCAACCGGGCCTCCACGATGATTGACGCCGAGAGCTTCTTCATCGAATACCTCTCCGGCATGGCGCTGCCCACCACCGAGGACATGGTGGCCGCCGCCGATAGTGCGGCGCGCCGGGTAATCGCAGCCACCGAGACCACCGTACCCGAGGGCATGGCGGAGACTCCGGTGCTGGTGCTTGCCGCCCACATCGGCGTGACTGCCGCCGAGATCCCCGGACTGCTCGAGCTGCTCGACGCCCAGAACGGCGAGGTAGACGTGGCCTTCTTGGCGGAGACGGAGGAGCTTCCCGTCACGGCTGCGGTAGCCCAAGCCGCCCCCGAGCTGCTTGCGGAGGTGCTGCAGTCGGTGGAGACCTTCCGTCAGTTCGCCGCCTCCCAAGGGGCGACATGGCGGGTGCGTCGTGACGAGTGGCCGAGCCCGGCCATGGTGCAGCCAGTGGCGGAGCATGTGATCGCCGAGCTGCGCGAGCGGCCCGTGGGCACCGAGGACCGTCAGCACGCCGTGGGCGTGGGCACTCGCGAGTTGCGCCCCCGCATCATGTGGAACGCCGCCCGCCGGAAGGTGTGCTTGCGCCTGCCGGAGCAAAAGGTGGTGAACCAGCCGAATGAGGAGATTCAATGGCGGGTGTCTATCGACGGAACCACCACCGTTTATCGCACCGGACGCCCCTGGGGCGAGCAGCGCCCCTACTCTGAGGCGCTCGATATCGCGGTGGAGCACCAGACCCGCGAGATCGCCATCCACGATGTCACCACCGAGTTGAACTGGGTGGTGCCGGTGATCGACTCAGAGGATCCCACCCTGATCTTCACCCCCAAGGGCGCGAATGTCACCGACAAGGCCTCCTTGCACTATCCCGAGCTGTGCGTCGTGTGCCCGAATGACGCCCAAGTGGTGGACGTGGTCACCGGCCGCGACCTGCCGATCATCGACACGGTGGCTGTTGAGGGCTGGGATAAGTGGCAGTGCGTGCGCGTGGATACCTCCGATGCGGCGAGCCTGAAGATCGACCGCGATGGCGCCGGCGAGCAGAATGTGCGCTGCGTGGACGCCCGCCAGCGCGTGATCTTCCGCGATCCCTCCCCGGCCGCCGCCTGCGTGCGCACCACCAGCGGCCTGCCGGTGCACTCCGAATCGTTGCTTGCTGAGTTCCCGCCCACGGTGTCGGGACAGGCAGAAACGTGGTATCTGACCATCTCGGCCTTCGCCGGCATCGGCGAGGAAGGCATGGAGGTGGCCCCAGCCGAGCCGCTGGAGGTGCCCGCAGAGGGCGGCGTCTTCGATATCTTTGATCCTTCCGCGTGGGAGTCGCCGTGGGTGGGGGAGTACCTCATCCGTTTGCGCGGTCCCCGCAATGAGTCCTTCCGTCACGAGTGCGCCCTGGTGGAGGGACTGCACACCCAGAGCGAGGTAGCTGGTGGGTCCCTGACTTTCCGTATCCCCGCCCAAGGAGGGTTGTCTCCGGCGACGCTGCGCATTAGCCACGGCGAGAAACCTTTTGATGTGGTGCCCTCCCGCGTGGAGGTGGCCGCTGATGCCGCGGGTGTGGATTTCGCCATCACCACCGAGGAAGGCGATCAGCTGCCGCTGCGCTATACCCCGCCGCGGCTACTTTTCGAGCTGCCGCTGCAGACCCAACCGGCCTCGTGGCGCACCACCCGCGCCCGCGTCCAACCCGCCGAGTTCGATCCGCAGGGCATGGTGCGCCTGCGCGTGCCCGCCGGCGGCGGCGTGAGCCAGCCGAGTATTTCCGTGCGGAATAACCACGGCACCCCCTTGCGCACCGCGAAGATGACGCGCCTCGATGACTACACCTTCGCCGCGGATATGTCGCGGCTTGTGGGCTCGATGAACGCCATGCCCGCCGGCCGCATGGATCTGGAGTGGGTAGACAAGGCCGTGAATCGGAAGGTCTCCGTCGGCCTCGCCGATATCAACCCTGCTCCCTTGACCTCCGGGGTGGAGCTTGTCGACGACACCCTGCACTGCAGCGATCTGCCGAGCGATCACCGCGTGGGCGCCTGGATCTGGCCGTTGACGGCCCCCTGGGCGCTGGCGAACACGATCGACGAGATCAGCGCCCAGACCCCGCTGCCGGAGGCCTATCGGGGCGCTGGCGATCTGGCCATTCAGCTCTTTTCCTCTGATCCCTATAGCGTGCAGCGTCCCGCGCGCACTCCCGCAGAAACGGCATCGACCATCGCCCAAGAGGGCTACTATCGCAGTGGCTCTGCGGGCTTTACCGAGTTCTCCGCGTTTCTCGCCGGCGAGTCCGACTCCGCTCCCGACGATCCCGCGATTATGCCGATGCTCTGGGACTTCCTCGCCTCCGAGGATAGGGCCGATACCCCGATGCGGCGTGCCATCACCGCGGTGGTGCGTACCCACCCGCAGCAGGCCCTGTCAGGGCTGGCCTCCTCGCTGGTGCCCAGCGAGTTGCAGCCGGGCTGCGTAGTCTCCTCCGGGCTGGTGGCCACCCCGATGTCCGGCACCCACGAGGGAGCCGAGGCCACCGTGGACGCCACGGAGATTCACCGCAATGCCTGGATCGGTGTGCTCAGCACCCTGGCTGGGCTGCCGGAGCTGGCCGCAGCCCTCGAGGAAGAGTCCATAAGCCCCGAGACTCGCCAGCGGCTGCGGGCCGTGATGAAGCAGCTGGAGGACGCCGCCGGCAAGCGCTTGGTGGAGACGCTGAGCACCGGCCGCGACGCCACCTTGGACACCGCCTGCATTGACCGTTCGACGGTGCAGATCGCGCACATGGATCCGGCGCAGCAGGAGATGCTGCTGGAGATGTTCTTCTCCCAGGCGGAGATCGTGCCGGGGCCGATGATGGCGGATTCCACGCGATTGATGGCGGTATTTGAAACCTTCAAGCACCGCGAGCAGCTCTCTGAGATCTTGGTGCGGCACAAGCTGATCAAGCCGGCCTTGACGCTGATGCGCGGGATCAAGGGCGCGCAGCGCCGGCTCTATAACTCGGCACGTATCCGCTTCGACAAGTTGGATGGCGTGGATACCGATAACCCGCAGGATCTGTGGGCGCTAGCGCCGGTGGTGTCCATGATTTTCGCTCTCGCGGCGCGTATGCATGCCCACGACATGCTGGGCAAGTCCAAGCTATTGGATGAGGTGGGCCCGGGCTGGGCCGAGATGGCCACCGTGGTGCCGGATCTGGTGACCGGCGACGTGGTCTCGAGCGAGGCGATGGTGCTGGCGGAAAAGTATCCATCGCTAGCGAGCTAGAGATACTAACGTGGACGGGGATATCCCAATGAAGACCCACTAGTGAGGATTGACGCTATGAATACCACTTATATTATTGCGGCGGTTGTTGTCATTCTGCTGCTGATCGCGGTCATTGTGATCGGCTTGAAGCGCAAGCAGGCCAAGACTGTCTCCTTCGAGAAAGAGGAGGAGACCAAGGAGCTCACCCGCGAGGAGAAATCCGGTAACTATCAGGCGCAGGGCGGCTTTAACTTCGCCCCCGCCGCCGGTAGCGGTTCTACCCCGAAGAAGAAGGAGCCCGAGCTTCTCGACGGCCAGCGCCTCGACAGCCCACAACCCTCCACGACCCCGCAGGACACCCCGCAGCCCGAGCCCACCGCAGTGGAGAAGCCGGCACCGGAGCCTGTAGCGGAGCCTAGCGAGCCTACCGCAGCGGAGGAGCAGATCAGCTCCGTCGAGGAGGGCGAGGTTGATCGGGTAGAGCAGGACGCCGTGGCGCAGCCGCCGCGTCCCACCGAGTCCGAGGCCGAGACCCCGGCCGCTCAGCACGAGGCCTCGGCTGATAGCGAAATCCCAGCCGAGCCTGAGGCCCCGGCCGAGTCCGAGCCCACCGCCGCTGCGGAGCAGATCAGTTCCGTCGAGGACGCCGAGATCGATCGGGTGGAGGCCGAAAAGGCCACCGAGCAGCCTGCGCCAGCCCCGGTCGAGGAGGATCAGGCCCGCAGCGTCAGTGACGGGCCGGCGCCGCTGACCCAGTCCGCGTCGTCCGAGAGCTATGAGCAGCCGGTCGTTTCCGAGGGCGAGACTGCTGCCGAGGACGATACTGAGCAGCGAGAGGGCGTCGATAAGCCTGCTGCTGCGGCGGCGGAGGAGGAGTCCGATACCGCCGTGGTGGAGCCCGAGCCGGCCGAGGTCGAGCGCGAGGACATCGCACCCGCCGAGGGGCGTTTAGGCAAGCTCCGTGGACGCTTGTCGCGTTCGCAGAATGTGATCGGCCAGTCTGTGCTGGGTATTCTCTCCGCCGGCGATCTGGATGAGGATGCCTGGGAGGAGATCGAGGACACGCTGATTATGGCTGATCTCGGTTCCACGGCGACGATGAAGATCGTGGATGATCTGCGTGAGAAGATCGCCGCCCGCGGTGTGTCCAGCGAGCAGGAGGCACGGGCCATGCTGCGCGAGACCCTCATTGAGGCCTGCCAGCCGGAGCTCGATCGCTCCATTCGCGCCATCCCCAATGAGGGCAAGCCGGCCGTGGTGCTGGTGGTGGGTGTTAATGGCACCGGTAAAACCACCACCACCGGCAAGCTGGCGCGCGTGCTGGTGTCTATGGGCCACGACGTGGTGCTGGGCGCCGCCGATACCTTCCGTGCGGCCGCCGCCGACCAGCTGGATACATGGGGTACTCGGGTGGGTGCGACCACCGTGCGCGGCAAGGAAGGCGCCGATCCGGCATCGGTGGCCTTCGACGCCGTAGCACAGGGCATCGAGCAGCACGCCGATGTGGTGCTCATCGATACCGCCGGGCGTTTGCACACCTCGCAGGGCCTGATGGATCAGCTGGGCAAGGTCAAGCGCGTCGTAGAGAAGAAGGCCGAGGTGGACGAGGTGCTGCTGGTGCTGGATGCCACCGTGGGCCAGAACGGGCTGATTCAGGCGCGCACCTTCCGCGATGTTGTGGACATCTCCGGTGTGGTGCTCACCAAGCTCGACGGCACCGCCAAGGGCGGTATCGTGTTCCAAGTTCAGGAAGAGCTGGGTGTGCCCGTGAAGCTCGTCGGCTTGGGCGAGGGAGCAGACGATCTTGCGCCCTTCGAGCCGGAAAGTTTCGTCGACGCACTCTTGGGCTAGAGCTACCCCCGTGACCGCATGATTACCGCCTCCTATCTGTGCAGATAGGGGCGGTTTTCTTATGAGGGGGTGCCGCTTTCTATAGGCCAATAGAATTTATTTTTCTATTGGTCTATAGTTATTTTTTGTTGGTGATAGATACCCGACGATAACGAGACACAGCAGCAAGAAAGGAAGAAAACATGGAGGGAAACGCAAGCTGGATGCTCATGTCCGCTTCCTTGGTGTTGCTTATGACTCCCGCACTCAGCATGTTCTACGGCGGAATGTCCCGCCAGAAGTCCGTACTGAACACGATGATGATGTCCTTTGGGGCGATGGGGGTCGTCATCCCCATCTTCATTCTTTATGGATGGTCCATGTCCTATGGCGGCAAGGACCTCGCCGGCATTGTGGCCGATCCCTTCACGGACTTCGGCCTGCGCAATGTGATGACCGATGGCGCCGGCGACTACGTGATGAGTGAAGCCGGGTACCCGGCGATTATCGACGTCGCCTTCCAGGTGACCTTCGCCGTGATCTCCGTGGCCCTTATCAGTGGTGCCATCGCGGAGCGCGTGAAGTTCTCTTCCTGGCTGGTCTTTGCCGGCCTGTGGGTCACCTTTGCCTATTTCCCGCTGGCGCACATGGTGTGGGGCGGCGGATTGCTCTCCGAATCCTCCCACTCCATTGCTGGATGGTTGTTCGGCTCCGAGGGCGAGGACGCCCTCATTGGACCGGTGGACTTCGCCGGCGGCACCGTGGTGCACATTGCCGCAGGCACCGCGGCGCTGGTGCTGGCCGTGGTGAGTGGACGCCGTCGGGGCTTCCCGCGCCACGTGCACCGCCCGCACAACCTGCCCATGGTGATGATCGGCTCCGGTCTGCTCTGGTTCGGCTGGTGCGGCTTCAACGCCGGTTCCGCCTTCGCCGCCGATGGCCTAGCGGGTCTGGCATGGATGAATACCGCCGCCGCAGCCGCCGCCGGAATTATCGGCTGGCTGGTAGTGGAGCGCTTCCGCGATCACCACATGACCTCCCTCGGTGCGGCCTCGGGCGTGGTGGCAGGCCTGGTGGCGATCACCCCGGCCGCCGGTGCTCTCGACCCAGTGGGCTCCCTCGTTCTCGGCGCCGTTGGCGGTGGACTCGCAGCGTGGGCAGTGAGCTGGAAATACCGCTTCGGCCTCGATGACACCCTCGATGTGGTGGGTGTGCACCTGGTTGCTGGCCTGTGGGGCACCATCGGCCTGGCGCTGCTGGATACCAACATCGGCATCTTCTACGGCGGCGGTAGCGATGGCTTCGCACTGCTGGTGGTGCAGTTCGCGGTGGCACTCGCGGCCATGGTTGTCTCCGCCGCGGTCACCGTGGTCATGGCCCTGATTATCCGCAGCACCATGGGCTGGCGCATCGAAGAAACCGATGAGGAAAGCGGAATCGACTACCGCATCCACGGCGAGACCGCCTACGAGACCTCCTCGATGCGCTTCTAGCGCAGTCCCGGTGGGTGGCACCGGAGTTCATCGCGAGTCCGGTGCCGCCGACGCAGACTATGAGAAATAACTACACTTCGTAGGTACAACCTATTCACGCGGCGCTGGCGCCGCGTGCACGGCGAAGGCGCGGAGCGCATCGACCTCATACGAGGCCAATCGATGACAGCTCGGCGCGGACACCGATACCGCTATCTCCAAGGAGTGACTGTCCCATGAAGCTTGTTACCGCCATCGTTAAGCCTTTTACTCTCAACGACATTAAAGAAGCCCTCTCCCAGATCGGCGTGCTGGGCATGACCGTGACCGAAACCCAGGGTTACGGCCAGCAGAAGGGCCACTCTGAGGTCTACCGTGGCGCCGAATATGCCATCGACTTCGTGCCGAAGATCAAAATCGAGACCATTGTGGATGATTCCCAGCTCGATGAGGTTCTCGATACCATCGCCGGGGCCGCCCGCACTGGCAAGATCGGCGACGGCAAAATCTGGGTGAGTCCGATCGACCAGCTCGTGCGCGTGCGTACCGGCGAGCGCGGCTCCGACGCCCTGTAAATTTACGCCGCTATTTTCTCTAGCCTCCGGGCCCACATGTGTTGGGTACCGGGGGCTGTTTTTATGCTGATGACTATGAAGCTCTCCCATACCGCCGCTGTGTTCCGCAGCGACACCCTCGATTTCGTGCACCAGACGGTAGCCACGGTGCAGGTGCCCCCAGGATGTGCTCTCGCGGCCACCGGTTCTTTCGCGCGCGGAGAAATGACGCCGCATTCCGATCTCGATCTGGTGCTGCTCATTCCCGATGATTTCGACGGCGATCTTTCCGAGGTGTGGTATCCCATTTGGAATTCGCGCATCGCCCTTGACCACAGCGTGCGCACCACCGCCGACTGCCTCTCGGTGCTGGCCACCGAACCCAGCGCCAGCCTCGCCTTGCTGGATCTATGCCATGTCAGCGGCGATGAGGAGCTCAGCGCCTTCACCATCCGCGCGGTGCGGCACCGTTGGCGGCAAGTGCTGCCGCGCAAATTCGACCACATCGCCGATGAGGCCATTAAGCGCTGGCGGCGCTCGGGCTCGTGCGTGTCCATGACTCGGCCGGATCTGAAAAACGGGCACGGCGGGCTGCGCGATATTGAGTTGCTGCGCGCGCTCGCCCTCGGCAATCTCGTGGACGCCCCCGATCTTTCCCGCGAGCGCCGTTTGCTTATCGACGCCCGCACGCTGCTGCACACCGCCGCCCGTCGGCATCGCGATGTCCTCGACCCCGAGTTCGCCGTGGACGTGGCCGATAAGCTCGGCTTTACCGATCGTTATGAGCTGTCCAGCGCCATCGCCGAGGCCGCCCACAACGTGGATGTGGCCCTGACGCGGGCCCTCGATAGCGCCCGCGATGTGATCACCCGCGTCCCGCTGACCCGCAGCCGCCGCCAGCCGGTGGACTTAGATGTTTTTGCCCAAGGCGATCACGTGTCCTTGGCGCGCGATACTAACTTCGAGGATCCGGGCCTGCCGCTGCGCGTTGCTGCTGCAGCCGCCCGCCACGGGCTGCGGGTGTCCACGGCCGTGTGGTCCTCGCTGCGCACTTGCCCGCCGCTGCCGGAGCCGTGGCCAAAGCCCTCAGTCGAGGACTTTTTTACCGTCCTCTCCAGTCCCGAGCACACCCTCGAGGTGGTGCGGTCGATGGACCGCTTTGGATTATTCAGCCCGCTCGTGCCGGAGTGGGAGAGAGTGCGGGGGCTCATGCCCAAAGAACCCACGCATATTCACACCATCGACCGCCACTCCATAGCCGTGGTGGAAAACTGCGCCAGCGAAACCATCGCGGCGGCACGCCCAGACCTGCTGCTTCTGGCCGCGCTCTTCCACGACATGGGCAAGCGCTGCGGCCGGCCGCACGCCATCGTGGGCGCGGAGATGGTGGTGGCACAAGCCCAGCGCATGGGTTTCGCCGCGGCCGATGTGGAGGTGCTGCGCACCTTGGTGCTCGAGCACACCACCCTCGCGGAATTGGCCACCACCACGGATGTGAGTAGCGAGGATAGCGTCGATAAGCTGCTCGATGCGGTGCACTACGATCAGCTCATCCTCAACCTTTTGGCGCTGTTGACCAAGGCAGATGCGCGCGGCACTGGGCCGGGGGTATATAGCTCCACGCTGGCCTATGGCATGGACATTCTCGTGCGCAATGCCGAGCGGATGCTCACCTGTGTTGTGCCGCAGCCGCCGCAGATTGAGCAGGTAGAGACCATCGAGGTCGTGCGCCGAGGCGCGCACTACCGGATCCTGGCGCGTATTCCGAACCGCGCCCAGCTGATGACGCTGTTGGCCACCGTTCATGCCAGCGGCCTGCGGCTGCGCAAAGCCGGCGTCAATGGCGACTGCGTGGCCCTCAAGGCGCGACCGCGTTTCGGCGCGGAACTCGACATTCAGCATTTTGTGCAGTCCTATAAGTCGGGAGTACACACCACCTCGCCGCAGGTGCACACCTCCATGGTGGCCACCTATTGGTATGGCCGCACCGTGGAGGTGCGCGCGCCCGATGTGCACGGCATTCTCGGGACGCTATTGAGCGTGCTACCCGAGGTGGAGTGGCTGAGCCTGCGCCGGCCCGGTGCTACCTGCATTGCCCAGTTTTGTCTCGCCGGCGAGTATGACTCCGCGCAGATCGAACGTGACGTGACGCGCTGCCTGCTCAACGGCTAGCATAAAGCCGGTATAGGTAATGTATAGCGAGACAAGACGTACATCTAGGGGAGAAACTTTTCGTGTTTGAATCACTATCAGACCGGCTCACAGGGGCGCTTAAGGATCTACGCGGCAAAGGCAAGCTCACTGAAGCTGATATTAATGCCACCGCCCGCGAGATCCGGCTGGCGCTGCTCGAGGCGGACGTCTCGCTGAGTGTGGTACGCGGCTTTATCAAGCGCATCAAGTCCCGGGCAACCGGCGCGGAGGTTTCTAAGGCGCTCAACCCAGCGCAGCAAGTGATCAAGATCGTCAATGAGGAACTCGTTGACATTCTCGGTGGGGAGACTCGCCGGCTGAACTTGGCCAAGAACCCGCCCACGGTGATCATGCTCGCCGGTTTGCAGGGTGCTGGTAAAACCACCCTGGCCGGTAAGCTGGCCAAGCACCTCGCCGGACAGGGGCACACCCCCATGCTGGTGGCCTGCGATCTGCAGCGCCCCGGCGCCGTGCAGCAGCTGCAAATCGTTGGTGAGCGCGCCGGTGTGCCCACCTTCGCCCCCGATCCCGGCACTGCCCTCGGCAGCGAGCACGAGATGGGCACCTCCCATGGCGACCCCGTGGAGGTAGCCCGCCAAGGTATCGCTGAGGCCAAGCGAGCTCAGCACGACATCGTGATCGTGGATACCGCTGGTCGTCTCGGTATCGACGAGACGCTGATGACGCAGGCCCGCAATATTCGCGATGCCGTGAACCCAGACGAAGTGCTCTTCGTCATCGACGCCATGATTGGTCAGGATGCGGTGCATACCGCCGAGGCCTTCCGCGATGGCGTGGACTTCACCGGCGTGGTGCTGACCAAGCTGGACGGCGATGCCCGCGGTGGTGCGGCGCTGTCGATCCGTGAGGTCACCGGCAAGCCGATTATGTTCGCCTCCTCCGGCGAGAAGCTCGAAGATTTCGATGTCTTCCACCCGGAGCGCATGGCCAGCCGCATCCTCGGCATGGGCGATATGCTCTCCTTGATCGAGCAGGCCGAGCAGAAGCTGGACCAGGAAGAGGCGATGAAAACCGCCTCCAAGCTGGGCACCGGAGAGCTCACCCTAGAGGACTTCCTCGATCAGATGCTCATGATCCGCCGCATGGGGCCGATCGGCAACATCCTCAAGATGCTGCCCGGTGGTTCCCAGATGTCGCAGATGGCCGACATGGTGGATGAGAAGCAGCTTGACCGAATCCAGGCCATCATCCGCGGCATGACCCCCGCCGAGCGCGAGGACCCAAAGATCCTCAACGCCTCCCGCCGCAAGCGCATCGCCACGGGCTCCGGTGTGGCCGTTTCGGAAGTGAACCAGCTGGTGGAGCGCTTCTTTGAGGCGAAGAAGATGATGAGCAAGATGGCCGGCCAATTCGGCATGCCGGGCATGGGCGGCGGCCGCTCGGCCACGAAGAAGAAGCCGAAGGGGCGCAAGAATAAGAAGGGCAAGCGCACCAACAAGGGCAAAAACCGCGGGCCGAAGCGGGGCGCAATGCCCGGAATGGGTGGCGGCATGCCCTCCCCAGAGGAATTGGAGAAGCTACAGCAGCAGATGGGCGGCATGGGCGGCGGCTTCCCCGGTATGCCGAAGATGCCGAAGGGCATGGAAGATATCGACCTGAGCAAGCTGGACTTCGGTAAAGGCAAGTAGTTAGCTCGGCTGCCGCGCCGCTGCGGCCCGATAACTCACAGGCGGCCTGGACTTCCCTTGAGGAGGAGTGCAGGCCGCCTGATGCTGTCTGTGTGCCCGTCGCGCCCAGGGCGAGGGCGCCTAGCGCATGTTCACCGGATCGTTTTCATCGAAGAAGGTGGTGGTGGGGGTGGCGTCCGGATCGCCGAGCTTGTCGGGGTCGATATCGGCAAACATCTTTTTCAGCTCGGCCCGCAGCTTCTCTTTCAGGGTGTAGGCATAGGCCTCCGAGATGTGGTTGCGATCGCGGTAGACGTAGACATTGCCGATCACCGGCGGGCAGAAGTCCTCCTCGCAGAACCAATCAGCGGTATCCACCGAGCGCATATTGTCGAAGCCGTCCAGGATCTCCTTGGCGGGATCCTCCTCTGCATAGACGAGGTCTCGGTCCACGCCGCACTCTTCAGTGCTATTGCCCTGGGCCATGCACTGGGTGCGGTTGAAGGGCGAACCGTCCTCATTCCAGCCCCAGGGATTATCGCGCAGGCCCAAGAAGGGGATACCGGCCTCGTCCAGCAGCTCCCACACCCGCTCATAATCATAGGGCACATGGTCGGGGCCCTCGCCGCTCAAGAACTGCGGGCGGGTGGAGGTGGAGAGCACCAGATCCGGCTGGGCTGCCAGCAGCAGATCCAAGGACTTGTGGTTATAGCGGGCGCACGTATTCTCTGGGTCGTATTCGCCCTCGTATTGCAAAAAGAGCGGGCAGCCCTGGCGCAGCTGCGGGATGATCCGCCACCCCTCTTCCTTGGCGATGTCGATGAGTGCCGAGGAATATTGCTCGGCGTGGCTGCCGCCCACCAAGTAGATGGTTTTGCTGAAATTATCTAATTCGCCATAGGCACAGGGCCCATCCTCGCCATCGGGATTGGAGGCGGTGGTGGGAAAGTAGGCCGGGGGCTGGGAAGAAAAGGCCATGCAGCGATCCCAGCCGATCTGTGGGTAGAGATCACCAATCAGCTCCGGATCCGGCTGCGGGTCCACATCCTGCGGCACAGTCGCCCCGCTGAGTGCCAGCGCCCCGGGATAGAGCTGCGGGTCTAGGGTCTGCTCCTCGGCGTTGCTGAGCTGCTGGTTATAGGCCGGTGCCATGGACAGCAGCAGGATGAATACGGTGGCCACGCTGGCGCCGCCCAGCCCCCGCAGTCGCGCCGCCGAGTTATTCTGCATTGCTTGGAAGGCGCTCCACGCCACATACTCATCACTCATCGGGCGGGAGCGGTGCTGGCGCAGCGGCTTTTCCACGAGGGTGTAGGTGAGATGGGCCAGCACTACGGACAGGGCGATCACCGCCACGCCCAGCACGATGCTGGGCTCGGTGAGGTCGAAGTAGATCACCGAGAGGATCAACAGCGGCCAGTGCCAGAGATAGAGTGAATAGGCGATATCGCCGAGCCAGCGCATGCTGCGGCGGCTGAGCAGAGTCGATACCGGGCCGGAGCCGAGGATGATGAACACCGCACCGCCGAGGGGATAGAGCGTCCACGGGCCGGGGAAGACCTGCGCGCCGTCGAAGAGCAGGCCGGTGCTGAGCACCATGAGCAAGCCCAGCACCGCCAGGGCGGAGCGCAACTTCTCATTCAGCTGGATCCTGTGCCCATAGATGGCTAGGACGGCGCCGAGGGTGAGCTCCCAGGCGCGGGAGAAGGTGGAATAGTAGTTGAGGCCCTGATCTTGGTTGTGCAGAATGCATGCATAAATAAAGGAGGTCAGGGTGATGAGAATGAGGATGGGCCCCGCCACCGTGGATACCCGGGTGCGGCGCAAGCGCAGCAGGCGCAGCAGCGCCAGCAGGCCCAGCGAGAGCAGGATGGCGGCCACATAGAATTGGCCCTGCACGGACATGGACCACAAATGCTGCAGCGGGCTGACGCTATCCGAGGCCACGTTATAGTCGGCGTCTTGGGTGGCCAGCTCCCAGTTTTGGTAGTACAGCAGGCTGGCGAGCAGCTGCTTGACCAGCGTGCCCTCCTTCAGCGAGGGCACCATCCACCACACCAGGCCCGCCACCGAGAAGAGCACCACCACCAGCGCCGGCACCAGCCTGCGGATGGTGCGCCATAGCGGCCACCATGGATTAAGGGAGGCGCGCATGCGCTCGGCGTAGCGCAGCTGCGAGCCGAGGAAGAAGTAGCCGGATAGCAGCAGGAAGACGTCGACGCCGCCGGAGACACGGCCGACGAACACATGGAAGATCACCACAAAGGCGATAGCGACACCGCGCAAACCGTCGAGGTCGTAGCGATATGACACCGATTTCAGCGCATTGCTCTCAGACACTGGGTGAACTCGACTCCTTAGATGCTCATCTTTTCCGCCCAGCTTAAGCCGACCGAAAAAATATACAGTGACAAGGTCTAAGCCTGTGGCAGCGGGCTGATATCGACTGTTTAGCCTACCGACTGCGGGCGCGTTTGACGAAAAGACACCAGCGCTGCGGGGCCGCGGATGGAGGGGCGCAGTACTTAAGCGTGGGTTGTGTCTGTCGAGGGGACTCAGGTAGTATTCTTCGAGTTGTCTGCGGTAACTGCCAGTCCCCGAGTACGTCTCGCCTGGCGACCCCATGGTGTCACCCGCAGGTAAATCCAAGGGTTGAACCGGCGCCCACCATCTGTGTAGGCGCGTCTGTACTGCCTAAGTGACAAGAAGAAAAGGAGCCATACATGGCTGTCAAGATTAAGCTCGCCCGCATCGGTAAGATCCGCACCCCGCAGTACCGCGTGGTTGTGGCTGATGCTCGTACCCGCCGCAACGGCAAGGTCATCGAGAACATCGGTATCTACCACCCCAAGGAGGACCCCTCGGTCATCCGCATCGATTCCGAGCGCGCTCAGTACTGGTTGGGCGTGGGCGCCCAGCCGACCGAGCCGGTTCTCGCCCTGCTGAAGGTCACCGGTGACTGGCAGAAGTTCAAGGGCATCGAGGGCGCCGAGGGCACCCTGAAGGTTGCCCCGGAGAAGAAGTCCAAGCTGGAGCTGTTCAACGAGGCCCTCTCCGAGGCCAACAACGGTCCGACCGCCGAGGCCATCACCGAGAAGAAGCGCAAGGCCAAGGAAGAAAAGGACGCCGCTGAGGCCGAGGCCAAGAAGAAGGCTGAGGAAGAGGCTGCCAAGGAGGCCGAGGCTGAGGAGGCTGCAGAGTAAACTCTGCGCGCTTTTCGACGCCAGCCGCACCGCGCCCCGCACATTGTGCACAGGGAAAGCGTGGTGCGGTTTTCTCATGCGCGAGCCGCCTTGGCGCGGGGCGCGGGTGGCCGCTAGTTCACCCACGGCAGAAAGGGCTTTAAACTACACAATCATGGATGAGAAGCTGCAGATTGGGCGCGTGATCAAATCCCACGGCATTAAGGGAGAAGTGATCATCGACCCCACCACCGATGTTCCCGAGGAACGCTTCGCCATCGGCGAGGTGCTCGAGGGGCAGCAAACTGGGAAAACCCTTGAGCTCACCATCGCCGCGGCACGAGTGCATAAGGGGCGGCTGCTGGTGAAGTTCGAAGAGATCGCCGATCGCACCGCGGCCGAGAGCCTGCGCGGTATGCGATTTTTCGCTGAGCCCCGCGAGGAGGACGAGGACGAGGGCTTCTACGATCACGAGCTCGAGGGCCTGCGGGTCTACGTCGATGGCGCACACATCGGCGAGGTGCTCAGCGTCGAGCGCGGTGTGGCCCATAACCTGCTGAATATTCGGCTCAGCAGCGGCGGCGAGAGCCTCGTGCCTTTTGTTGAGGCGATCGTGCCCGAGGTGGATCTGGAGGACGGCAGTATCACGCTGACCCCGCCGGAAGGGTTGTTGGATCTCTGATGCGTCTCGATGTTCTCAGCATTTTCCCCGGCTATGTGGAGCCGCTTCGCCACGCCCTGATTGGCAAGGCGATTGAGCACGACATCGTGCAGGTCGGCGTGCACGATCTGCGGCAGTGGGCCAGCGGCAACCACAAGGCGGTGGATGATTCCCCCTATGGCGGCGGCCCCGGCATGGTGATGAAACCAGAGGTGTGGGGGCCTGCGCTGGATGATGTCGCCGCCGGTACCGGCCCCGCCGCCGAGGTGGAACTGCTCAGTTCAGCCCAGCGGCACGTGCGTGGGCCGGCCGTGGTGGAGCAGGACTATGAGACAGTGGCGGAGCAGCGGCCCCTGCTCATCGTGCCCACCCCGGCAGGCCGGCCTTTTCAGCAAGCCGATGCCGAGCGTTGGTCGAGGGAGAGACATATCGTGTTTGCCTGCGGCCGCTATGAAGGCATCGATCAGCGGGTGGTGGAAGATGCCCGTCAGCGCTATCGGGTAGAAGAAGTCTCCATCGGTGATTATGTGCTGGTCGGTGGGGAAGTGGCGGTGCTCGTGATGGCGGAGGCGATCGTGCGACTGATCCCCGGGGTGCTGGGCAATAAGAACAGCCACGAGGATGATTCCTTCTCCACTGGTCTGCTGGAGGGGCCGAGCTACACCAAGCCCCGGAGTTGGCGGGGACTCGATGTTCCCGAGGTGCTGTTCTCCGGCGATCATGCTCGGGTGGAGAGATGGCGGCGGGAGCAGGCGCTGCAGCGCACCGCGGAGCGTCGCCCTGATCTGCTCGAGCACGTGGAGCTTAGCGCCGCTGATCGCGCATTTCTCGCCGAGCTGAATCCTTAACATGCGCCGGTGTGCTGCGACGATAATATTGCCCTCTCAACCTGATGTCGGCGGTGGGGTCTACACTGTTATTCGCCATACCCCCGTGGGCGCGGCGCGCCAGAGAGAATTCTGTGGCGTCGCGCGGAGGTGGTGCGTGCTCCTGCGTCGCTAGGCGGGGCGGGGTCTCGCAGCCCCAGTGCGGGTGTGTGCGTGCACGAGATCAACGCCATCGATAACGAGAGTTGCGAGATGTCTTCGAGCAATACCCCTAGGACCTATAAGCAGACCACCCAGCCGCACGAGGAACCGACGAATCGCCGCGCCATCGTGGGCACCTATAGGGCGGGCACCTTTGATAGCGGCGGCCGGCCACCGAAACCGAACTGGGTGGTGTTCATCACCTCCGGTATCGGTGTGATCCTGGTGTCCATCTGGGGATTGGTGAATAAGGATTCCGCGGAATCCACCCTGAACACCGTCACCGGCTGGATCACCTCCAATTTCGGCTGGTTCCTCATTCTCACCGTGGCGGCCGCCCTAATATTTATGCTGTTCATCGCCTGCTCGCGGGCTGGGTCCATCAAACTTGGCCCGGATCATGCCCGGCCGCAGTACTCGCTCTTTTCCTGGTCCGCGATGCTTTTTGCGGCCGGTATCGGCATCGGCTTGATGTTCTACTCCGTGGCGGAGCCCATTAACCAGTACTATGGCCCGCCCGAGGGAGAGGGAGAAACCGCGGCCGCTGCCCGCGATGCGGTGGTGTGGACCTTCTTCCACTACGGCATGTCCGGCTGGGCGCTCTACGCGCTGCTTGGCATGGCCTTCGGCTACTACGCCTACCGGCTCAATATGCCTTTGGCGATTCGCTCCGCCCTCTATCCGATTCTGGGCAAGCGGGTGCACGGGCCGATTGGAGACGCCGTGGATATCGCCGCGATGCTCGGCACGGTCTTTGGTGTGGCCGCCTCCCTCGGCATCGGCGTGGTGCAGCTGAACTTCGGGCTGCAGTTCCTCTTCGGCATCCCTGAGGGGCACGCCGCCCAGATTGGTCTGGTGACCGTGGCCATCCTCGCCGCGACTGTCTCGGCGGTGGCCGGGGTGGATAAGGGCATCAAGCGCATCTCCGAGATCAACGTCTATCTGGCGCTGCTGCTCATGGTCTATGTGTTGGTCACGGGCAAAACGGCCTTTCTTTTCGACGCCATGATGCAAAACATCGGCGATTACCTCACCAAGCTCCCGAGCTGGACGTTTAGCTCCTTTGCCTATTCCACGACGCCCGCGCAGACCGGGGAGTGGATGCAAGCGTGGACCCTGTTCTTCTGGGCATGGTGGGTGGCATGGGCGCCCTTTGTGGGGCTCTTCTTGGCGCGTATCTCCCGCGGCCGGACGCTGCGCCAGTTCATCGTGGGCACCCTGGTTGTGCCCTTTACCTTCACCGCGCTGTGGGCCTCCATCTTCGGCAATACCGCCCTCGATAGGGTGATGGGCGGCGATACGGAATTCGGCCTGCTCACCAACGACAATCCGCAGCAGGGCTTTTTTGTGCTTCTCGACGCCCTCCCGTACGGCTCCGTCATGGTGGCTCTATCGCTGGTGGTGGGCATGCTGTTTTTCGTCACCTCCGCGGACTCCGGGGCGCTGGTGATGAGTAATTTCGCCTCGCATGTCACCGACTCCCAACAGGATGGCGCCAAGTGGCAGCGCGTGTTCTGGGTGGCCGTGGTGGGGCTTTTGACCGTGACGATGCTGCAGATCAACGGCATTTCCGCGCTGCAATCCGCGACGATCGTGATGGGTATTCCCTTCGCCATCGTGGTGTATCTCCTGATGTTCGGCCTGAGCAAGTCCTTGCGCCTCGAGGTATTCGAGCAGCAGTCCCGAAAGGTGGCCCTGCACTCGGCGATCTCCTCGCGGACCGGCAGGAACTCGGAGGAGGATTGGCGCAGCCGCATTCAACGCGCGTCTACCTGGCCGGATCAGCAACGCAGCCAAGAGTATGTGGAAACGATTGCCCGCCCCGCACTCGAAGACGTGGCCACCCAGATGCGGGAACAGGGCATCGATGCGCTGCTGACCACCTCAGAAGTAGAGGGAACGGGGATCAACCAGCTCGACTTGTTGGTGGATTTCGGTACCGAGGAGAAGTCCTTCCGCTACCAGATCTATCCCGTGCGTGAGCTCAGCCCCGGCTTCGCCCACACCACCGAGACCGTCTACTACCGGCTCGAGGTGTTCTCGCAGAGCGGCTCGCTGGGCTATGACGTCTATGGCTATACCCGCCAGCAACTGATCTCGAATCTCTTGGATCTCTACGACCGGCATCTCGAGTTCCTCCACATGCAGCAATATCTGCCCGGTGGATCGGATCACTCAGATAATGCCTCGTTTGTGGATCAGTGGCCGGCGGAGGACCAGCACTAGCGCCAGGCGCAGGCCGCGCTCACACCCGGATCGATCTCCCCGGTGCCGCTGGAGCCGTACCACAGAGTATCCTCGGCGAAACAGCTCATCACCTGCTCTGTGCGCAGCGGCTCGGCGGCATGTACGACCACGCGGTAGAGGGTGCCCGGCCGTCCGCCCGCTTCGTTGAGCAGCATGTTATCCGGCTCGCAGGACAAGGACACGGCTTCGGTGTGCAGCGAGACCAGCCCAGCGATGCGGGAGGGGACTAGCTCGCTCGCGGCAAGGAGGACATCAGGGGTGCAGAAGACGTGCAGATCGGCGTAGTACATAGCTTTTATCATGCCCCTTCGGCAGCGCGGCTGTCTCGCCGCCGCACTCGCCTCAGTCCACCAGCCCGCGCGGGTGTGTGCGATTGCTAAACTGGCGCGAATGATTGCTCGCACTATCGCTGAAGAACTGGGGCTGAAGCCCAGCCAGGTGGAAGCCACCATCGCGCTTTTAGATGAAGGCAACACCGTGCCCTTTATCGCCCGCTATCGCAAAGAGGTGACCGAGGGGCTCGACGATTCTCAGTTGCGCCTCCTCGCCGAGCGGCTGAGCTATCTGCGGGAACTGGCTGAGCGCAAAGAGACCGTGCTCGCAGCCATCGCGGAACAGGGGAAACTCACCGACGCGCTGCGGGCCCAGATCGAGGCCGTGGACACCAAGGCGCGCCTGGAGGATCTCTATCTTCCCTATAAGAAGCGCCGCACCACCAAGGCAGATAAAGCGCGGGCCGCCGGAATCGAGCCGCTTCTCGACGCTATTCTGGCCGAGCCCACCCAGCCGATCGATACCAGCGCTTATACCAGCGCGGACTATCCCGGGGAGAAGGAGATCCTCGACGGTGCCCGCGCCATCCTCATCGATCGCTGCGCCCTGAATGCCGATCTGGTGGGCGAGGTGCGAGAGCGCGTCTTTCGCCAGGGCGTGATGAGCGCCAGCGTCGTGGAAGGCGCGGAAGGAGCCGGTGCGAAATACAAGGACTACTTCGACTTTTCCGAGCCGCTGAGCAGCCTGCCGAGCCACCGCATCCTAGCGTTGTTGCGCGGGGAGAAGGAGGGCATTCTCAATCTCACGATCGAGGCAGGAGAGGATGCCGACTATGAGGCCATGGTGGCCGCTGCCATGGATATCCCAGTGTCCCACAATGCGTGGCTGAAGCAGGCGGTGCGTTTCGCGTGGCGCACGAAGCTCTATGTCTCGGCGTCGCTGGATGCGCGCATGAGGCTGAAGGAGATCGCCGAAAAGGGCGCCTTGGAGGTCTTTTCCACCAATCTGCGCGATGTGCTGCTCGCCGCCCCGGCTGGGCAGCGGGCCACGCTCGGGATGGACCCGGGCTACCGCAATGGCGTGAAGGTGGCGGTGGTCTCGGCCACTGGGGCGGTGCTCGCCACCACGATCGTCTACCCGCACCAGCCGCAGAACCGCTGGGACGCCGCCCGCGCCGAGCTGGCCGGGCTGTGCGCCGAGCATGGGGTGGAGCTGATTGCGGTGGGCAATGGCACCGCCTCCCGTGAAAGCGACAAGCTGGCCCACGAGATCGCAGACATGATCGCCGCGGCGGGCGGTAGCCGCCCCACCCCGGTGGTGGTCTCCGAATCGGGTGCCTCGGTGTATTCCGCCTCCGAATTGGCGGCCGCGGAATTTCCCGAGATGGATGTTTCGCTGCGCGGGGCGGTCTCGATCGCCCGTCGCCTGCAGGACCCGCTGGCCGAGCTGGTGAAGATCGACCCGAAATCCATCGGTGTGGGGCAATACCAGCATGATGTGAACCAGGTGGCGCTGGCCCGCAGCCTGGATGGAGTCGTGGAGGCCGCGGTAAATGCCGTGGGCGTGGATGTCAATACCGCCTCGGTGCCGCTGCTGGAGCGCGTCGCCGGGATCTCTTCCACCGTGGCGCAGAATATCGTGCACTATCGCGACCAGGAGGGCGCTTTCCGCTCTCGGGCGCAGCTGAAGAAGGTGCCACGGCTCGGCCCCAAGGCCTTCGAACAGGCCGCGGGCTTTCTCCGCATCCACGGGGCTACAGACCCCCTTGATGCCTCCGCCGTGCACCCCGAGGCCTATTCCGTGGCGCGCCGCATGGCCGAGTCCACGGGCTTGAGCGTCGGCGAGCTCATCGGCAATAGCCGCGTGCTCTCCCGCCTGGCACCCGCCGATTTCGCGGATGATCGCTTCGGTGTGCCCACGGTGAGCGATATCCTCGCCGAGCTGGACAAGCCCGGCCGCGATCCCCGCCCCGAGTTCGCCACCGCCCGCTTCAAGGAAGGCGTGGAAAAAATCAGCGATCTCACTCCCGGCATGGTTCTCGAGGGCACGGTGACCAATGTGGCGGCCTTTGGCGCCTTCGTGGATGTGGGCGTCCACCAGGACGGTCTCGTCCACGTCTCGGCAATGGCCCATCGCTATGTCTCCGACCCGCATGAGGTGGTGCGCTCCGGACAGGTGGTGCGGGTGAAGGTGCTGGATGTCGATGTAGACCGCAAGCGCATCTCATTGACATTGCGGCTTGACGACGACGCCTCGCACCCAGCCACCCCAGCTGCAGGTGGATCTGGGTCTGCCGCGAAGCCCCGGCGGCGCCCTAGTGGCAAGCGGGGCGGCGCGCAGCGTCGCAGCGACCAAGGCTCCATGGCCGAGGCGCTGAAACGCGCCGGGTTCTAGGAGAAGCGGGCTGCACGCTGCCCTAGAGGACGGTGTCCTCCCAGCTGGCCAGCCCCTCAAACGAGGAGGAGGCCTGGGCGTGGCGGCGCTGCGGGATCCGGCCCGCGGCGCGGGCATGGGCGCCCGCCTGCACGGCGAGTTTCATCGCGGTGGCCATGGCCACCGGATCCTGGGCTCGGTTGACCGCCGAGGCCAAGAGCACCCCCGCGCAGCCCAGCTCCATGGCGCGGGCAGCATCCGAGGCCGTGCCTACCCCTGCATCGAGCAGCACCGGCACCTGGGCGCGGGAGCAGATCAGCTCGAGATTGTGCTCATTGACAATGCCCAGTCCCGTGCCGATCGGGGAGCCTAGCGGCATCACGGCATGCACCCCTACATCCTCTAAGCGTTGGGCAACCACCGGATCGTCCGAGGTATAGGCCATCACCGTGAAGCCATCGAGCACGAGCTGCTCACAGGCATCGAGGGTTTCCACCACATCGGGCAGCAGGGTGTGTTCATCGGCGATTACCTCCACCTTGATCAGATCCGTGCCCAGGGCCTCCCGGGCGAGGCGCGCGGTGAGCACGGCATCACGGGCGGTGCGACACCCGGCCGTATTGGGCAAGGTGGCGATACCCAGTCGGGAAAGCAGCTCGAAAATAGACTCCCCGCTGGTGTTGGTGCGCCCAGCGTGGCGTCGCATAGCCACCGTGGTCACCTGCGTGCCGGAGGCGAGAAGCGCCTGTTCTAGGATGTCCTGGGAGGTGGCCCCGCCGGTGCCCATGATGAGGTGCGAGGAAAACTCGTGTGCGCCAATACGCAGCATAAAAACTAGCCTCCTTGGGCGGCGGTGAGGATATCGACGGTGTGATCGGCGGAGAGCGTATGCTCGCCCCACTCTGCCGCCGGCACCACGGTGGCGTCCACGGCCACGGCGATGCCCGCGGTCTCCGCGGAGCCGGTGTGCTGCCGCACTAGCTCGGCCACGGTGATCGGGGAGGAGAAGCGCTGGGGTGAATCATTGATGGTCAGGGTGAACATAGGGGTGGATATACTCCTCACAACGTGCTGGGTCGTTCGTGCCGATAAGGGTTGCAGTGCTCGAGATCCTGTGGCTCGCCGCCTTCCACGAGCTCGAGCGTGCGGCGCGCCGCCCAAGAGCTGAGCAAAATGCCGTGCCGGAAATAGCCGGTAGAGACAATGAGATTGGTGATGCGGGCACGGCCCAGATAGGGCAGATCATCCGGTGAGCCGGGCCGTGCGCCGGTGGCTGCCTCGATAAGCTCACATTCTTCGAGCCCAGGCATGATGCGGATGGCGTCGCGAAGCAAATCATAGACCGCCCCCACCTTGGGCTCTTGCAGATGATCCTCGCGGGTGCTCGCGCCAATAGCGATGGTCTGATCCACGGCGCGCGGAATGATGTAGACGGGGCGATCCTCCACGAAGCCGCGTATCACCTTGGTGCACAGCGGCTGCAGGTGAGCAGGCACCCGCACGCGCAGAATATCGCCGTAGACCGGGCGCAGCTGCACCGGATTATCCCAGCCGGTGATTTCCCCCACGCCCAGCCCGGCGGCAAGAATCACCTGCTCGTGCTCATCCACCGCATAGGTGGCGGCGCTGGTGTGCAGAGCCTGCACGCGCTCTGCGGCGTCGAGATGAGTCACCGCCTCGGCACGAAGCTCCACCCCGAGCGTGCGACAGGCATCAAGCAGGGCGCGGGCGCAGACGCGAGGATAGATCTGAAAATCCCCAGGGATGCTCACCGCACCCGTCAGGCGCGGGCTCAGCGCCGGCTCCTCGCTGCGGGCCTGGCGGGTGGTGATGCGGGCGGCACGCATCTCGAAAGCGTGTTGATATAGCGCGAGCTCTTCCACATGCTGGCCATCGGCGTGATCGGCGGCCACCACCAGGGTGCCGGCATCATCGAATCCCAGCGGCAGCTCGGTGTGCGCGGAGAGCTCCGCCACGAGCTCCGGCCAATACCGGGCCGCATCCTTCATGAGCGGAAAGAGTGCCTCTTGGCGGTACTGCACCTCCGCCACCGGGGCCAGCATCCCGCCCGCATAGTGGGTGGCCCCCGAGGCGGGGGAGGTATCGAAAAGCCGCACCTGATGCCCGCGCCGCGCAAGACTAAAAGCAGTGCTCAGGCCCACAATTCCGGCGCCAATGATCGTCACCTTAGACATGGCTCAACCCCCGCAGCACCTGCTGCACGGCCGCGCCGGGATCGGGAGCATGATGCAGGGCGCGCACCAGCGCGACGCCGGCCACCCCGGTGGCGCCAAGCTCGGCGGCATCGCCGGGCTGGACATCGCCGATGGCCACCACGGGCAGGGTGGAGAGCTCTACCAGCTCCGGATAGCCCGCTAGACCAATGGGGGCGCGACCGGAATCCTTGGTGGGGCTGGGCCGAAAAGGCCCGCAGCCGATGTAATCAATCACCTCGGCCACCTCATTCGCGGCGGCGACGAGCTCGCGGGTGCCGGTGGTCAGCCCGATGATGGCGTCGGGGCCAAGCAGGGCGCGGGCGGCGCGGACGGGGATATCGTCTTGGCCGAGGTGCACTCCCGCAATCGGCGCGCCCGCGGCACGGGCCGCCAGGGCCACATCAACGCGGTCATCGACGAGCGTGCGCGTTGTCGGTGCCACCTCGTGCACAGCGTGGGCCACGGCGCAGGAAAGATGATAGAGATCGCGGGCAGAAATAGGCTTCGAGCGCACTTGCACGACGCCCGCGCCGGCGCGAGCGCAGCGCACCGCCGTGTCCACGACCCGCACGGGATCGTCGGCGGCGGTGACCAGATAACAGCGATAATCAACGGTGTCGCCCATAGGCATGCTTCCTTCGTCGGTGCTAACCACAGCAGGTTCTAGCGGTGTGTTCTCAGCCTCTCGCCACTGCGGCGATGAGGCACCCGCGCATGGGGATTAGTGTACGCGCTCTAGGCGCTCGTGTTGCTCGTTTCGCTGAGACGAGCGTTGATCTCCGCGGCGATCTCTGCGGCCTGCCCCTCGGGTACCACGATGGTCGCGCGCTGCTGCTGCAGGTGCACGCGCACCGCATTGCCGGGGCCGGGGATAACGAAGAGGTCCGAGCCATTCTGGTTGATTCCATAGCCGCCACAATCCCAGAAGCCGACGTGGTCGATAGTCTCGACCTGCTGTATCTCCGAGTAGGGAAACACCATGAGTTCGGGGGAGCGGAGGATCAGGGCGGCGTCGTCAAGCTCGATGCGCGTGCGGCTGCCGAGACTCGCGGTGGCGATGATGATCCCGAGGACAAAGATCATGGTGGCGGGGGAGATGAGCACCAGCAGCAGGGAAAGAAGCAGGAGGAGGAGTGTTCCCCATGGGATGCGGCGGGTGGTTTCTTCCCAGACACGGGGCGCAGACTCGACGCGCAGCGGCGCTATTGTCTGGCGGCGCACCCAGCCACGGAGTAGTGCTGCGAGAAACACCGAGAGCAGCATCGTGATCAGACCCGGCAGCCACGCCGTGCGCACCGTCGCGAGCTCTGTCTCATTGAGACCGCGTTGGGGCAGCAGGACATCGAGGAGTAGCGCCAGCATGAAACCAGACGACAGCACCGCCGCCGCGCCGAGGCCGCATACCCGCCGCCGGACCGCCAGTTCGCCCAAGAGCAGGGCGAGGGGGCCGAAGAGCCCCGCCAGAATAAGAATTAGCGGCAGTGGAGAACCAAAGTTATTGGGCGGGCCGCTCAGGCCCCAGTGCGTGGCGATGGACGCGGGAAGCTCGGGCAGCAGCGCGAGCAGAATCCACACTAGCCCAGGTAGCATAATTGCCAGTGGCAGCAGCAGATAGGCGATCACGAAAGGTCTACGGGGCAGCTGGGACCTCATGCCATAGAAGTATAGGAGCGAATGGGGCTGGTGGGTGCGCCACGCATGGAGAATACGGCGTGGCGATCATTTGTTATTGCTGGCTGAGCATGGCATAATCTCGAAAGTTGTCTGCCTCATTGATGGCAGCTTCTGTCACTGTCTCGGATACGAACCAGCCGAGCGCCCCGGCACGTGGGGAAAAGCCGCTAGGTTCCTCTATTCAGCACAAGATTCAAAGGATTGTTTCATGAACATTCTCGACAAGGTAGATGCAGCATCGCTGCGCGACGATATCCCGACTTTCCGTCCCGGTGACACCGTGGACGTGCACGTGAAGATCATCGAGGGCGGCAACCAGCGCGTCCAGGTCTTCCGCGGCGTTGTGATCCGTCGCCAGGGCGGTGGCATCCGCGAGACCTTCACCGTCCGCAAGGTGTCCTTCGGCATCGGTGTGGAGCGTACCTTCCCGGTGCACTCCCCGAACATTGATCACATCGACGTGATCACCCGCGGTAAGGTCCGCCGTGCGAAGCTCTACTACCTGCGCAACCTGCGCGGTAAGGCTGCCAAGATCAAGGAGCGCCGCTAGTACTAGCGCGTCGCCTCTGGCACCGGCCGTCGTCCCCTTCGTGGTGGGCGGCGGCCGGTCTGTTTTTATCCCTGCGCCCGCAGAATAAGGCAGCGCGGAGCAGGCCATGGTGCGGGTGCCGGCTGCATTTTTTGGCTCTGCGCAGCGCCGGATTGTGGTGGCTAGGGCTGTCGCGTCCGGCTGCTAGTATTTATCCCTATGACTGAGCGCCCCGATCACGAGCTAGACGCGACCCCCTCCGATTCGCCGACGCCTCCGGCTGCGTCGAAGGACGCCACAGCCGGCAGTTCCGCTCACTCGGATCAGCCTCAGCCCCAAGACGGCGAGGACACCGCAGCAGACACAGCCGCCGAGGACACCACCGCGGCGGACACGGCTGCCGAGGATGACGCGGAGGATGAGGAGGACGATGGCGGCAAGCCGTGGTACATCGAGATTCCTCTCGTCATCGCCGTGACCCTGGTGATCGTCTTCGTGCTCCAGACCTTCGTGGGTCGGGTGTATCTCATTCCCTCGGCGTCGATGGAGCCTACCCTGCACGGCTGCCCCGAGTGCACGGGGGACCGCATTGTGGTGGACAAGCTCACCTATGACTTCACCAAGCCTGAACAGGGCGATGTGGTGGTGTTTAAGGGCCCGGAGTCTTGGAACCAGAACTTCGTGTCCACCCGCTCGTCGAATACCCTCATTCGCGGCCTGCAGAATATCGGCGCGTTTGTGGGCGTGGTCGCCCCAGATGAGAATGACATGGTCAAGCGCATCGTTGCCACCGGTGGACAGACCGTGTCCTGCCAAGAAGGCGATCCCGGCGTGATGGTCGACGGCACGAAGGTGGATGATTCCTATGTGCTTGATCCCCCGACCTATCCGGTGGATAGCGCCAATGGCTCCGATGCCTGCGGTGGCGCCTACTTCGGCCCCGTCGAGGTGCCGGAGGGGCACTACTTCATGATGGGCGATAACCGCACCAACTCGGCCGACTCCCGCTATCACCTCGGCGACCAGCACCAGGGCACGGTGCCCGAGGAGAACATCATCGGCAAGGTACGCTTCATCATCCTGCCGCTGTCCCGCATTGGCGGCGTCGACTAGCCCAACGCCCCACAGCAGCGTGCGGAAAAAGAAATACCTGCGCACCTACGAGGCAGAGCTCACTGCAGCCGGCCTTGGTCCAGTCGCAGGCGTTGACGAAGCGGGGAGGGGAGCCTGCGCCGGCCCGATCACCATCGCTGCCTGCGTGCTCCCCGATCGGCCTCTGCGCCCCTTAGCGGAGGTCACCGATTCCAAGAAACTCACCCCAGCCGCCCGCGCTCGGCTGGCGCCGCTGATTAAACACCACGCCCTGGCGTGGTCAGTGATCCACATTTCCGCCGCCGATATCGATGCCCGCGGCTTGCAACATGCCAATATTTCCGGAATGCGGCGCGCCATCTATGCCCTCGATATCGCCCCTGGATTTGTGCTTATCGACGGCTACCGCGTGCCCGGGCTCGCCCGGCCCAGCCTGCGCGTGATCAGCGGCGACGCCGCGGCGCGCTGCATTGCGGCGGCCAGCGTCTTGGCCAAGCATGAACGAGACGCCCTCATGCTCGAGCTCGATGAGCGCTATCCCGGCTATGGACTGGCCGGGCATAAGGGCTATGGCACGAAACTCCACATGGACGCGGTGCGCCTCAAAGGACCCAGCCCAGTTCATCGCTATAGTTACAGAAACATTCAGGAAGCTTGTAGCACGTGGAAGGAAACGCGATGAGCGCCGAAGAGCTGGAAAACTACGAAGCAGAAGTAGAGCTGAGCCTCTACCGCGAATACCGCGATGTGGTGAGCCAGTTCTCCTATGTGGTGGAAACCGAGCGTCGCTTCTACCTCGCCAATGCCGTGGAGCTCATCCCGCACACCGAAGGCGCCGAGGTTTACTACGAGGTGCGCATGTCCGATGCGTGGGTGTGGGATATGTACCGCTCCGCTCGCTTCGTGCGCTTCGTGCGCGTCATCACCTTCAAGGACGTCAACATCGAAGAGCTGGATAAGCCAGAGATGATGATGATCGATTAACAGCTGAGCCGCCGCCGTGCTCATAGCCTCGGCGGCACCGAGTAGTACTGCACTCTGTGGATAGCGCACCCCGCTATCCACAGATTTTTTCTTATCTTTCTTCTTTCCCTGCCGGATGCTCGATCGGGAATCACACTAGGGGCGCATCCCCGCCACAGCGAGGCGATGGTCCCTATACCTCTGAATCGACACCTGAAGGCAGAATTCGATGACACTAGCTACGTCCAGCGACGGCTCCCTGACCCCACACCAGCGCCCGCCGCGGCCCGCCGCGGCCTCCTCCGCGCACAACGCGCGGATCGGCCGTACCGGAGAAGAGCATGCCGCACGGCTGTATGAATCCACCGGCGCCCGCGTGGTGGCCCGCAACGTGCGCTACCGATGCGGCGAGATCGATCTCATCGTGGAAGATCTCGACGGCACCATTGTGTTTGTGGAGGTCAAAACCCGCACCGGCACCCACTACGGTGGGGCGGAGGCCGTGACGGCCCGCAAATTACACCGCATGCAGCGCGCGGCGCTGCGCTGGCTCGAACGCAAGCCCTATACCCCGATTCGCTTCGATGTCGTGCTCATCAGCCCCGCGGGCGTGGAATTGTTCAGTGGGGTGGACCATGGCGCTCGCTAAGACGATCTCCGCCGCCTTCGATGGCGTCACGGCATTTAGCGTGACGGTGGAAGCCCACATTGGCCCCGGCCTGCCGCGCACAGACATAGTGGGGCTGGGCGATACGGCCATTAACGAGGCCCGCGACCGCATCCGCACCGCCGTGAAAAATAGCGATCTGCCATGGCCCAAGACACGGATCATCGTTAATCTCTCGCCGGCGAATGTGCGCAAGTCCGGCGCCCAATGCGATCTAGCCCTCGCCATGGCGATATTGGGGGCGCGCACTGCCACGCCACTGGAACACACCATGTTCCTCGGCGAGCTCGGACTCGATGGCCAGCTCAAACCCTGCTGCGGCATCCTTCCCATGCTGCGCGCAGCCGCCGAGGTAGGGGTGAAAACGGTGGTGATTCCCCGTGCCCACGCGCGGGAGGCCGAACTCATCGATACTCCCTCGGTACTGGTGGCCGATACCCTCCGCGAGGTCTATGACTGGATCAACGGTAGCGGTGGGCTACAGCGGATAAGCCCCACCGAGCACACCGCACAGTCGAGCCGCTCCACGGTCGATCTTGCGGATATTGCCGGCCAGAAGGAAGCGAAGCACGCCGTCGAGGTGGCCGCTGCTGGGGGACACCACCTCTTTCTCGTGGGGCCGGCCGGCTCCGGAAAATCCATGCTGGCCGCAGCGCTGCCCTCCATCCTGCCGCCGCTGAGCCGCCACCAACAGATTGAAACCACGGCCGCGCATTCTGTCTCCACCCACGGCTGCGAGGACATCATCACCCGTCCGCCGCTGATCGCCCCGCACCATAGCGTCAGCAGCGCTGGATTGATCGGCGGCGGCTCCGGGAAGGTGAAACTCGGTGCCATCTCCTTAAGCCATAATGGCGTGCTTTTTCTCGATGAGGCCAATGCGATCGCCGCATCCGTGCTGGATAGCCTCCGCGTGCCGCTGGAAAACGGCGCCGTGGTGCTCAACCGCAGCGACAAGGTCGTCACCCTGCCCGCCAGATTCCAGCTAGTCCTTGCCGCTAATCCCTGCGCCTGCGGGGCGGATAGCGATTCCGCGTGTACCTGCAGTGGTGCGGCCCGCGCCCGGTATCTGAACAATATTTCCGGCCCCATCCGCGATCGCATCGACGTCATCGCCCGCACCCACCGGGTAGGCGGGGTGCTTAGCGATCACAATTCCGAAACCTCCGATACCGTGCGCCAGCGCGTCGCCGTAGCGCGGGAGATCGCGGCCCGGCGCTGGGCCCCGGTGAACCCTCACGGATGCACGAATGCTGTGATTCCCGCGCCGCTGCTGCGACGACACTATGCCGCGGACGAGGAAGCCATGGCCTATGTGGGGGCCTTTTTGAGTGCGGGGGAGATCTCCCAACGCGGGGTGGATAAGGCCCTGCGGTTGGCGTGGACGCTCAGAGACCTCGACGACACTGGTGCCGGCGCCGCCGCGCGGCCCACCCTCGACCACATGGCCCGTGCTCTAGAACTGCGCACCGAGGAAGGAAAACTACAGCGATGAAAAACTCCGAACGTTTCCACGCCTGGGTGTATCTCAACTACGTTCTCGAAGGCCCCTCCCGGGCCCTGCACGCGTTGCTAACAGCAGGGCACAGCCCTGAAAAAATAGCGGCCGGCATTCGCCACGGGGAGCAGTGGGTGGGCGTCCTCTCCCGCAGTGCCGAACGGCGCGCGCACTTCTGCGAAGAACACGAACTACTGCGGCAGGCTAAGCAGCTGCAGACCCGCTTTATCTGCCCCGATGATCCGGAGTGGCCCCGGGAACAACTCGATCGCGCATTCGGCTTCGCCGCCTCCGGCACCTCGGAGCATCTGCGAAGCTATGCGGCCGATGCTGTTGCACCCCATGGCCTATGGGTGCGCGGCGGTGATCTCTCTGCGGCGGTGGCGCGCTCGGTGGCGATCGTCGGTACCCGCGCTATGAGCTCCTATGGGCAGCGCGCGAGCGGAGAGATCAGCCGCCAGTTAGCCGAGCAGCACTGGACCATCATCTCCGGCGCCGCGCTGGGGGTAGACACTGCCGCTCATACCGCGGCCCTCGACGCTGGGGGATGCACCGTCGCCGTCGGCGCCCACGGGGCGGGACGCTGCTATCCGGCGAAAAACACGGCCCTTATCGAGCGCATCGTGCGCTCCGGCGGTTGCTGGGTGAGTGAATACCCGCCGCTGACCCCGCCGGCGCGGCATCGCTTCCTCACCCGGAATCGGCTCGTGGCAGCGCTCAGCGCAGGCACTGTGGTGGTCGAAGCCGGCTGGCGTTCCGGCGCGCTGAATACGCTGGCTTGGGCGCAAGGGCTCGGCGCTGTCGCCATGGCGGTGCCCGGCCCCATCACTGGGGCGGGCTCCCTTGGTTGCCACGACAAAATCAAGCGCGGCGATGCGCAATTGGTTGTCAGTGCGGCCGACATCATGGGGCTGGTGGGCAGGATCGGGGAGGTCGACGTGGATGGGCAGTGCGAACTGGCCTTTCCCAGCGACCCGATCCAGCAACTCAGCCGCAATGAACTCAGGGTCTATGACAGCCTGCCCTGCCGTAGCGATCAGAGCCGCACGGCAGCCCAGGTGGCGGAGAGTGCTGGGCTTAGTGTGGCGCTGACAGTGCATCTTCTGGTGGAGCTGCAGCGCCGCGGACTCGCCCATAGAGACGGCGTGAACTGGGCAAAGAGGATTTCTGGAAAAATAAAATAAAAAAGTTTTACCCAAGGGGTTGCGCATTAGGTATGCCTTAACTTACGATACAAGGGCAGCCTAAGTTAGAAGTTAGCGGGTTCGGGCTGACTCCCGCTAATAGCTAAGCTGTGCACTATGGGTGAACATCAGCGCTCAGCGGAGACGTCGAATACTCCTGTCGCGACGTCTCCGCTAGCGTGTTCTCATACTATGGCTCCAGCATTCACTGTCGCTCTTGACGACTACTGCGATCACCTCTCCTATGTCGGCGATCGATCCACCGCCACCGTCCGTGGCTATCGCTCCGATCTTGTGGGCTATCTTTCTCGACTACGCACGTGGTCGGACTTTAGTCTCAGCACCATGCGCCTATGGCTGGCCGAGGCGCTCGAGCAAGGGCTCTCGCGGGCAAGCATGGCCCGTCGCACCGCCGCACTGCGCTCCTTTTCTACCTGGGCCTACAAGGCTGGCTATATCTCGACGGATGTGGGCCATAAGCTCCACACCCCGAAACCGGGGCGTCATTTACCCACCGTCGCCAGTGTTGCCCAAGCTGAGGAGCTATTGAGCGACTTGCCCACCGACACCCCGGTGCAGCTGCGCGATAGGGCGCTGCTGGAGCTGCTTTATGCCTCCGGTATGCGTGTGGCCGAGCTGTGCGCGCTCGATAGGGAGAATCTGGATATCCCGGCGGGGAAGGCCACGGTGACGGGTAAGGGCAATAAACAGCGGGTGGTGCCCTTTGGGGCGCCCGCGCGCCGCGCGCTCCGCGAGTGGCTGGAGCGGGGTCGCCCGCAGCTCACCCAGCCTAAGGAGACAGCGCTCTTTGTGGGCGTGCGCGGCAAGCGCATCGATCAGCGCCAAGTGCGGCGCGTCGTCGAAGCGCTCACCCTCGAGGCCGGTCTGGCGCCGCTCAGTCCGCACGAGATTAGGCACAGCGCCGCCACCCACATGCTCGATGGGGGAGCGGACTTAAGAGAAGTGCAGGAACTGTTGGGGCACGCCTCCTTGCAGACCACGCAGATCTATACCCACGTCTCCACGGCGCGATTGCACGAGGCCTTCCGCCACGCCCATCCCCGGGCGGACTAATGTAGTGGCCGTCCCGCGAATGGGCTTGAGCCGGATCGTGGGGCGGGAGAGAAGACTTAAAGGATTGATGTACTCGCCATCGCGGCGTGCACCCCACTGCAGTCCCGGATAGTGGGTGGTGGGGGCGGCGAGTCTGCCGATAATCTCTCCAGCGCGCACCCGATCACCGCGCCGTACCGTATAGTGCACGGGCTGATAGGTGGTGCGCACTCCATCTGGATGATCGATCGAGACAGTCGGGGTGCGGGCCACCACCCCAGCGAAAGCCACCACGCCCTCCTCGGCGGCGCGGACTGCCGCGCCGATATCGGCAGCTAAATCCACCCCGCGGTGGCCCGAAAGCCAATTCTGGGCGGGCTTCGCAAAAGGCCGAATTACGTGCGAGGCGTGGGCCAGGCCCGTAGTGGGATCCACGTAGGCCACGGCCACCGGTGCGGTGACAACGTGCAGCGCGATTACGGCCAGAACAACAAGAAAACGAGTCATGCTCACGAGGGTGGGGGATTCTGGCGAGAGATTCCTTCTGTCGCGTCTCGGATGGGCGCGATCTGTGCATGGTGGTGCGCATGTGACGATTTCGCCGCTGAGCTGTGCACACGCATGATTGTGGCAAGGAAAGGCGGAATTGCTCCCACGCACATCGTGGGCTAATGTTTAGCCAGCAGTGTGTCCATCGGCTGCGTATGCACCGACGGGCCTACTGACTACGCGCGGTCGCGTGTGCCCTTGCCTTTAAAGGGTGCCGCCATAGCTGCATGGTCCCCACGCCGTCAGGTGCGGGGTGCAGTGAGGTGAAAAGTGGCCGCTAGGGTGCAGGATAAAAACCTGCACAATTGACACTAACCGAATCTAGATTTTCCCAGAAAAGGAGCATTCCCATGGCAGTTGTAACCATGCGCGAGCTTCTCGATGCTGGTGTGCACTTTGGTCACCAGACTCGTCGTTGGAACCCGAAGATGCGTCGCTTCATCTTCACCGAGCGCAACGGCATCTACATCATCGACCTGCAGCAGACCCTGACCTACATTGACGAGGCTTTCGAGTTCGTCAAGGAGACTGTGGCTCACGGCGGCAGCATTCTGTTCGTCGGTACCAAGAAGCAGGCCCAGGAGGCTGTGCAGAACGAGGCCGAGCGCGTTGGCATGCCCTACGTGAACCACCGCTGGTTGGGCGGTATGCTCACCAACTTCCAGACCGTGTCCAAGCGTCTGCACCGCATGAAAGAACTGCAGGCCATGGACCAGGCTGAGGACGGCTATAAGGGCCGCGGCAAGCGCGAGATCCTGATGCTCACCCGTGAGCGTCAGAAGCTGGAGCGCGTGCTCACCGGTATCGCCGACATGAAGAAGATCCCTTCTGCCATGTGGGTTGTAGACACCAACAAGGAGCACATCGCCGTTGCTGAGGCGAAGAAGCTCAACATCCCGGTCGTTGCCATCCTGGACACCAACTGCGATCCCGATGAGGTCCAGTTCCCGGTTCCGGGTAACGATGACGCCATCCGCTCCATCAACGTTCTTACCAAGATCGTGGCCGAGGCCGTGATCGCTGGTAAGCAGGCACGCGAAGAGCGCGAGCTCGCCGCAGCCAAGGAAGCCGCTGGGGACAAGGACGCTGCCCCCAAGGCTGAGGCCGGCGAAGAGGTTGCACCGAAGGTTGAGGCATCCGAGGCTGCTGAGGCAGCTGCCGATGCATCGGCTGAAGAGAAGTAACTTCACCGAGCTCACACTCACACAGAGCCCTCACTCGCACTGCGATACAACTTCACTGTCGTTGGTTGTGCGGTGGGGGCTGTGTTATTCGCCCTGAATAACACCACATCATGCGCAGTGCGTATCGACGCCCACTCCACTTCACTGCAGAGCGGCATGCTCTCATCTAGGGTTAGTGGGCGATGGCCCGTGAATACTGCGGGACCGCAACGCACGTGTTGTGGACAACTAAACATCCAACAAAACCAAGGAGGATCGTCACGTATGGCGAACTACAGCGCCGCTGACGTTAAGAAGCTCCGCGAGCTCACCGGCTCCGGAATGATGGACTGCAAGAAGGCTCTTTCTGAGACCGATGGCGACTTCGACAAGGCTGTCGAGCTGCTGCGTATTAAGGGTGCTAAGGACGTGGGCAAGCGCGCCGAGCGCACCGCCGCCGAGGGCCTGATTGCCGTCTCCGGTTCCACGATGATCGAGGTCAACTCTGAGACCGACTTCGTGGCCAAGAACGCCGAGTTCAAGGAATTCGCAGCCAAGGTGGCTGACGCCGCTGCCGCTGTGAAGGCTAACTCCGCTGAGGAGCTCAACAACGCACCGCTGGACGGCTCCACCGCCGGCGAGGCTATCCAGGAGCTCTCCGCCAAGATCGGTGAGAAGCTGCTGCTTTCCAGCGCTGTCACCCTCGAGGGCGAGAACATCGCCGTCTACAAGCACCAGCGTGCAGCCGACCTGCCGCCGGCAGTGGGCGTGTTGGTGGCTTATACCGGCGAGGGCGAGGCTGCCGAGCAGGCCGCTCACGCCGCCGCTATGCAGGTTGCCGCCATGAAGGCGCAGTACCTCAACCGCGACGAGGTCCCCGCCGACATCGTCGAGTCCGAGCGTGCTACCCAGGAGAAGATCACCCGCGAAGAGGGCAAGCCGGAGCAGGCTATCGCCAAGATCGTGGAGGGTCGTATGAACGGCTTCTACAAGGACGTCGTCCTGGAGGACCAGGCTTCTGTTTCTGACAACAAGAAGACCGTCAAGCAGGTCATGGACGAGGCAGGCGTGAAGCTCACCGGCTTCGGTCGCCTCGAGGTTGGCCAGCACTCCTCTTAATCTCTAGGCGCTGAGCGCCGAGTAGACCTGCATCCCGTAGCCACGGGGTGCAGGTTTTTTCTTGTCCTTAGAGCAGGAAGAGCGAGGGTGGCGTCGATAAGCCGAGTGCGTGGAGCACGTCATCGGGGCGGCGGGTAGAATACGCAAACGAACCAACCGCGTCGACGAAAGGTGACAACTATGGCCGAGGGTGCCACTCGTGAGGGATATAAGCGCGTCATGCTGAAGCTCGGGGGTGAGATGTTCGGCGGTGGCACTGTGGGCATCGATCCCGATGTGGTGGAAAACGTGGCGCAGCAGATCGCGAGTGTCGCCCGCGAGGGGGCGGAGGTTGCCGTGGTCATTGGCGGCGGCAACTTCTTCCGTGGCGCCCAGCTGCAACAGCGCGGTCTGGACCGTAACCGCTCGGACTATATGGGCATGCTCGGCACCGTGATGAACTGCCTCGCCCTCCAGGACTTCCTGGAGCGCGCCGGCATCGACTGCCGTGTGCAAACCTCCATCAACATGGCGCAGGTGGCCGAGCCCTACCTGCCGCTGCGCGCCAAGCGCCACCTAGACAAGGGCCGTGTGGTGATCTTCGGCGCCGGCATGGGGCTGCCGTACTTCTCCACCGATACCACCGCCGCGCAGCGAGCCCTGGAGATCGACTGCGAGGTACTGCTCATGGCCAAGGCCGTGGACGGAGTGTACTCGGATGATCCCCGCACCAACCCCGACGCCGAACTCTTTACTCAGATCACCCCGCGCGAAGTGATCGAGCGCGGCCTGAAGGTGGCCGATGCCACCGCGTTTAGCCTGTGTATGGACAACAACATGCCGATTCTCGTGTTCAATCTGCTGCAGGAGGGCAATATCGCCCGCGCCATCAAGGGCGAGTCCATCGGAACTCTCGTCCAATCCTGATAGATTGGGACGATGAACCTGTGAGAAGCAGACCGTCTCAGGTGCCGCGGCGTCGGGGCCGGTCTGTTGCTCACTTGAGTGAACGCCCACCGCGCGCTCGTCCGCGCACCCACATATAGAGAAGTGAGAACTACACCATGAGTGAGATGATCGAGGAGATCCTCTTCGACGCCGAAGGCCGTATGGAGCAGTCCGTGGAGTTTGTCCGCGAGGACCTCACCACTATCCGCACCGGTCGCGCGAACCCCGCAATGTTCAACGGCGTGATGGCCGAATATTACGGGGCGATGACCCCCATTACCCAAATGGCTACCATTTCCGTTCCGGAGCCGCGCATGCTGCTGATCAAGCCCTATGAGCAGAGCCTGATGAGCGAGATCGAAAACGCCATCCGCAACTCCGACCTGGGCGTAAACCCCACCAACGACGGCCAGGTGCTGCGCGTGACCATTCCGCAGCTGACCGAGGAGCGCCGCCGCGACATGGTGAAATTGGCTAAATCCAAGGGAGAGGACGCCAAGATTGCCATCCGCAATATCCGCCGCGATGGCAATCAGCACCTGAAGAAGATTCAAAAAGATGGCGACGCCGGTGAGGATGAAGTGAAATCCGCGGAGCAGCAGCTGGATAAGATCACCCAGAAGCACGTGGCCAAGGTGGACGAGCACGTCGAGCGCAAGGAAAGCGAGCTGATGGAGGTTTAGGCCTTCACCTCGCAGGACAATCCTGAGGGCACCCCGAATCGCTTTATCGCCGAGTCGCCGCCACGGTACGAGGCCAGTGCAGCGCCGGTGTGTCCTCCTGTTGAGCGTTGCGGCCCTACCGGCGGGTAGTGCGTGGCGCTCAGCGCGTTAACTGCACACTTTGGAGGGGCAGTGGAAGAGAAGAACCGGGGCGAGCTGATCAAAAATCCCCTTGGTCTCAGCGGGGAGCACCTGCCGAAGCCGAAAAACAAGGCGGGCCGTGACCTCAAAACCGCCATCGGTGTGGGAGTGGGCCTCGGTGCTCTCGTGCTCGCCTGCATCGTCCTCATCCCCTATGGCTGGTATCCGCTCGTGGCGCTCGCCGTCGCCGGCGGCACCTGGGAGGTGGTGCACCGCCTCCGCGAGCACGGCTATGTGGTCCCGCACTGGGTGCTGATCATCGGCGGCCAAGGCATGGTCTGGCTGTCCTGGCCCTTCGGGGTAGACGGGATGGCCGCCGCCTATGTCACCACGGTCCTCGCGCTGATGTTTGGCCGGCTCTTTCACCGCGGCCGCAGCACCGCCCCCCAGAACTATCTCCGCGATATGAGCATGGGTATTTTCGTGCTCACCTGGATCCCCATGTTCGGCACCTTCGCCGCGCTCATCTCCAGACTCAACGATGGGCCCGCGGACCCCAAGTGGTACGTGGTCACCTTCATGCTGTGCGTGGTCGCCTCCGATGTCGGTGGTTTCGCCGCCGGCGTATTCTTCGGCTCGCATCCCATGGCGCCGGCGGTCAGCCCCAAGAAGTCCTGGGAAGGCTTCGCCGGCTCGATCGTCCTCGGCACGATCACCGGTGCACTCTGTGTCACCCTGCTGCTCGCCGGCTCAATCTGGGCGGGCATTCTTCTCGGCCTCGGCCTCGTTATCTGCGCGACTCTTGGTGATCTCGTCGAATCCCAATTCAAACGCGAACTCGGCATCAAAGACATGTCTGCGCTCTTGCCCGGCCATGGGGGACTCATGGACCGCCTCGACGGCATGTTGCCTGCAGCCATGGTGACATGGCTGGTGCTCTCCACCATCACGGTGGAAGCCGCAGTGGTCTAATACCGGAGCGCACACACCACCGCTGCGGGGCCGCTGCACGTGTGTGTGATGGCCATCGATACAAGTGAAGATAAAGCGGTGTAGCAGTGGCGACTATGCTGAAACATCATGATGGCACATAACTCTATAGATGAGGCAGCGTCCGCGAAGGAGGACGCCGCCACCCCGCATAAGTGGCGCGCACTCATCATCCTCGCGGTGGGGCTGGCGCTGATCGTGCTCGATGGCACCATCGTGGGTGTATCCATGCCCACGATTATTCGCGAACTTAACCTTGATCTTTCGGAAGCCCAGTGGGTCAGCAGCGTCTACTCGGTGGTATTCGCCGCCCTGCTGCTCGCCGCCGGACGCATGGGGGACCGCTACGGCCGGCGTAAGTTTTTCCTCGCTGGGCTGTGTATCTTCGCTAGCGGCTCGATCCTGGCCGCACTCTCCAGCTCCGTGTCCACACTGATTGTGGCCCGCGTGGTGCAAGGCGTGGGTGGAGCCTGCATTCTGCCATCGACGCTATCCACCACTAACGCCATGTTTCGCGGCAAGGATCGCGCGGCAGCCTTCGGCGTGTGGGGCGCGGTGATGAGTGGCGCCGCCGCCCTCGGCCCGCTGCTCGGCGGTGTCATCACCGAATGCGCCGGCTGGGAATGGATCTTTTGGGTCAACGTTCCTCTGGCCCTCGGCCTCGTCGGCGCAGCATTCGCGTGGGTGCCCGATACCTCCGCCGAGCCCATCGGCAGTGCGCAGCACCCTGCGGGCGAGAGAGACGTTCTCGGATTTAGCCTCTCCGCGATCGGCTTCGGCACGCTCGTATTCGGCATCATTGAAGGCCCCAAACTGGGCTGGTGGACAGCAATCGCGGACTTTCACCTCGGCTCCGCACAGTGGCCGCAGCACTGGCCCTCTGCCGCTGGCATCGCACTGGTGATTGCCGCGATGTCCTTGAGCGGCTTCGTCGCCACCGAGTTGCGCCGTGCTCGCACCCAGCAGTCGGTCTTGCTGGATCTCGGCATGTTCCGCTATCCCACCTTCACGTGGGGCAACCTCACCGCCTTGCTGGTGGCGGTAGGCGAGTTCGCGCTCGTCTTCGTGCTGCCGCTCTACCTTGTGTCCTCGGCGGGACTGTCTGCCTTGGCTACAGGGCTGGTGCTGGCAGCGATGGCGATAGGTGCCTTCCTCTCTGGTGCCGCAGCCCGCCATCTGGCAGCCAGAATCGGCGCTCCGGGTGTCGTGCTCGTGGGCTTGGGGCTTGAGGTTTTCGGCACGCTGCAGCTCGCTGCTGAAGAAAGGGTAGGGCAGCCCTTGTGGCTCGTGGTCTTCGCCCTAGTGGTCTATGGCATTGGCCTCGGCCTCGCCTCGGCGCAGCTCACCTCGCTGGTGCTCGGCGATATCCCCATTGCCCAGTCCGGCCAAGCATCCGCGACCCAGTCCACCGTGCGCCAGATCGGCTCCGCCCTGGGTGCCGCCATGGCCGGTGCTACCCTCTCTGCCGCCCTCGCATGGAAGTCCGCAGACTTCGTCGGCAGCCAAGCGCAGCTAGCCGAGGCCATGCGCAGCTCCGCCGGTGGAACGCTGGTCGGCCTGCGCCAGCAGGGCGCACCCGAGGAGGTGATTGCGCCTCTGGCGCGCGTCTTCGCCGAGGCCACCAAGGTATCGCTCTATGCGGCCGTGCTGTGTCTGGTCATTGGTCTGCTCGGGGCGTTGATGGTGCGCCGTTCCACCAAGAAGCGTCCCTAAAACCCAGCGTTTTACCGCCCGCTGCAGGGCAGGAGAGAGGTAAACAGCGGGGTGCCCTTAAGCATGAGAGCACCCCGCTGGTAGCTAATGCGACGGGTAGTTATTGGCGGGCCTTTTTTACCTGGCGCCGCAGCTCAAACATGCGCACGATGCCGGCCATGGCCATAATGAGTGCCCCGGCGATAGCGGCGAGCAAAAAGCCCACGCCAGCGGGGAACTCAAAGGTCCAGGCGAAGAGCTGCAGCTCCACTGGCTGCTGGTTCTGCATGATGAACACCAGCAAGAGGATGAGCAGCAGGGCGCCGATAATCAGCGCCGCCCACGTAGAAGAGGCGAGAGTGCGGTTGAGCTTGGCTGGCTTCTTCTTCGCCGTCGCGGAAGTCTCCGCCTGGCTCTGCTGCTCCGGCGCGCTATCCTCGCGGCGGGCTGGGGTAGCGGAGCTCTCGGCGCGCTCGGCTACGGCGTCGTGGGCGCGGGTGGGGTGGGAGGAGCCGAGGATCGAGTCGTCATTAATACGCGGGTGCGGCTCGGAGCTGGGATTGGGCTCAGCGGGGGTGGTCACGGATGTCTCCTCGTGCGGGGTGTACAGATCGTGCAGGGAAAGAGAGAATTAATCTCTAGGAGGTCTTAAACACCGTCAGTATAGTGGATTTCCTCGGTCCTCCTTCCTCGTGAAACAATGGGGCCTACTATGTCTGAACCCGTTCGCCTCCAGTTCAAAGCCCCGCAGCGCGGCATGCCGCCGCTGCACTTCGCCGATCTCGATCCCGAGGAGCGCATCTCCGCTGTTACTGAGCTGGGGTTGCCGAAGTTCCGTGTCAACCAGATTGCCCGTCACTACTATGGGCGGCTCGAAGCCGACCCGCTGACGATGACCGACCTGCCCGAGTCCGCTCGGCAGAAGGTCAAGGACGCACTCTTTCCCGAGCTGATGTCCAAGGTACGCGTCACCGAAGCCGATGCGGGCGCTACCCAAAAAACTCTGTGGCGGCTTAATGATGGCACGCTGCTGGAGTCGGTGCTCATGCGCTATCCAGACCGCGCCACCCTGTGCATCTCTTCCCAAGCCGGATGCGGAATGGCGTGCCCTTTCTGCGCCACCGGCCAAGGCGGATTGGATCGCAATCTTTCCATTGGTGAGATCGTGGATCAGGTGCGTCGGGCGGCGGCCACCATGCAGCAGGAGGGTGGCCGTCTGACCAATGTGGTGTTCATGGGTATGGGCGAGCCGCTGGCCAATTACAAGCGCGTATTGAGCGCGGTCAAGCAGATCACCCGCCCGGCGCCGGAAGGTTTCGGTATCTCCATGCGCAATGTCACCGTCTCCACCGTGGGCTTGGCGCCGGCGATCCGGAAATTGGCTGATGAAAATCTCAGCGTCACCCTCGCGCTGAGTTTGCACACCCCAGATGATGAACTGCGCGATAGCTTGGTGCCGGTGAATAATCGCTGGTCCGTGGCCGAAGTGCTCGACGCCGCCCGCTACTATGCGGACGCGACCGGCCGCCGCGTGTCCATCGAATACGCCTTGATCCGCGATATCAATGATCAAGACTTCCGTGCGGACATGCTGGGCAAGAAGCTGCACCAGGCCTTGGGCTCTCGCGTACATGTGAACCTCATCCCCTTGAACCCCACACCAGGATCCAAGTGGGATGCCGCACCCAAACAGCGCCAGGACGAGTTCGTGCGCCGCGTAATCGCCCAAGGCGTGCCCTGCACGGTGCGCGATACCCGCGGCCAAGACATTGCCGCCGCCTGCGGTCAGCTCGCGGCGGAGGAACGGGCCAGCTAGCTCACGCGTCAGCCAGCTCACGGGCTCGCAATGCAATAATCCCCCATGCACCTGCTGGGTGCCTGGGGGATTATGTGTGCTGTGTGAAGGAGGGAGTCCTTAGACCAGCAATCTGAACAGCGCTGTGCTTACTTCTCCACAGCAGTGCGGTTCGGGACGGTCGTGGGATCGATGTTGAGCGCACGCAGCTCGGAGTCGCTCAGCTCGGCGTACTTGCCCGTCATGGCGTGCTGCTGGTAGGTCCACACCGGCTCCTGGTGGCCCTCCGGCTTGTTGTGGGCGGTCACGGTGCGCACTTGGTTGAGCTTGGGGGCGAAGAGCTGAAGGAGCAGCGCGATAGCCACCAGCGTGGCGAGTACGAGCAGCCAGATGGTCTCCACGTGGCCCTTGTGGTTACCGAAGTTGTAGCCGAGGAGGAAGAACACGGAGACCCAGCCAGCAATCTGGGTGGGGATCAAACCGAGATCGTGCCAGCCCCACTTCGCCGAGGGCTCGTCGAGGGTGCTTACGCCGTTATAGACTTCCGGCTCGATGTGGTGGGAAGCGCCAGACACAGTCTTTTCTCCTTCTTAATAAACGCTTAAAGTTCTCCGTCTATCTTTGCACATTCTTAGGTTTCATGGAAGTTGTTTTGCTCGCTCCGTGTCGCAGCAGCGGCCCCTTCCCAACCGTGCTTTTCGCGCTAGCCTCACACGGGGGATAGGCGGCGGGCCGCGGGGCGCAGAGCTTCTTGGTAGTGTCCGCAGCCGCGCTTGTGGTGCGAGTGCAAGAATATAAGGCATGAAGACTCGCGTCATCCTCTTAGGAAGTACAGGTTCTATCGGCACACAGGCCCTCGAGATCATTGAAGCGAATCCCGATCGCTTTGAGCTTGTGGGGCTGTCCTGCGGTGGCCGCTCCGTCACGCTCGCCATGGAGCAAGCCCGCCGCTGCGGACTGGCGCCCGAGCAGGTGGCCATCGCCGATGATACGGCGGCGCAGACAGCCTCGGAGGGGCTCGGCGGAACCGTGATCTCCGGTGCGGATTCCTCCGCGGAGCTGGTGCGCAGCCAGCAGGCCGATACCGTGCTCAATGGTCTGGTGGGCTCCCTCGGCCTGGGGGCCACCCTGGCCGCGCTGGAGTCGGGGGCACGCTTGGCGCTGGCCAATAAGGAGTCGCTCGTCGCTGGCGGGGATATCGTGCTGCGCGCCGCTGCCCCCGAGCAGCTGGTGCCGGTGGATTCGGAGCATTCGGCGATGGCCCAGTGTCTGCGCTCCGGCAGGAGCGACGAGGTCGCTCGCTTCGTCTTGACCGCCTCGGGTGGCCCCTTCCGTGGCTGGGACCGGGAGCGCATGTGGGAGGTCACTCCCGAGCAGGCCGCCGCGCACCCCACGTGGTCGATGGGGCAGATGAACACTCTCAACTCTGCCACCCTCATTAATAAAGGACTTGAGCTTATCGAGGCCAGCTATCTTTTTGATATCGACCCGCAGCTCATTGATGTCACCGTGCACCCGCAGTCGATCATCCACTCCATGGTCACCTTCATCGATGGCTGCACCATTGCCCAGGCCTCCCCGCCGTCGATGAAGCTGCCGATCTCTCATGCCCTGGCATGGCCGGAGCGGGTCAAGGATGCTCAGCCCGCACTGGACTTCTCGCAGTCTTTCGCTTGGGAGTTCGAGCCGGTGGATAATGCCGCCTTCCCCGCGGTGGAGCTGGCCCGCCACGTCGCCTCTCGCCGCGGGAGCGTTCCCGCGGTGTATAACGCCGCCAATGAGGAAGCCGCAGAGGCGTTTTTGCAGGGCCGCATTCGCTTCCCGCAGATCGTGGATGTGGTGGCAGAGATCGTCGATAAGGCCGAGGATTTCGCGATTCCGCCCCGCGACGTGGAGGATGTGCTGGCCGTGGAAGACAGGGCGCGCTCCTTGGCGCAGCAGGAGATTCGCAGCCGCGAGCGCTAGCTGGATAGTTACCTCGCCGGCGCTGTAGTATGCGAGGGGCTAGCTCGAGGCAGAAGGCGGTGGAATCGTGAGTTACACAATGGGTGTGGTGCTTTTCGCGCTCGGTATTGCGATCACGATCGCATTGCACGAGTGGGGCCACCTGCTGGCGGCGCGCTCTTGTGGCATGCGGGTGCGGCGCTACTTCATCGGTTTCGGCCCCACGTTGTTCTCCTTCCGCAAAGGCCACACCGAATATGGTCTCAAAGCGATTCCTTTGGGCGGGTTCTGCGATATTGCAGGCATGACCTCGGTGGATCCCGTCACGGAGGACGAACGCCCCTACGCCATGGTGTACAAGCCCTGGTATCAGCGCGTGTTTGTGCTCCTCGGCGGGGTGCTGATTAACCTAGCTCTCGGCCTGCTCACGCTGTATCTGGTGGCCGCCACCGCCGGGCTGCCGAATCCCGATCCGGATCTCAGCGCCCGGGTCGGCGAGGTGCGCGAGGGGCCGGCCGCTGTGGCGGGCGTGCGCCCGGGTGATACGATCCGCGCGATCGATGGGCAGTCGATGGCCACCTTCACCGATGTGCGCGACTATGTGGTGCAGCGCCCCGGCGAAGAGATCACGGTGCACGTGGAGCGCGATCACCGCCCCGTCGATCTGGATGTGCGCGTGGATTCGCGCACAGTGGAGGGCCAGGAGATTGGTGTGATTGGGGTGGTCAATGCGCCGATCCCTGATCTCTACCTCAGCTATGGCCCCCTCGAGGCGGTGCCCGCCACCCTGCACTATTCCGGAGCGATGCTGCATGCCACGTGGCAGGGGGTGGCCTCGCTGCCCGCTAAGCTGCCCGGGGTGGCTCGGTCCATCTTCGGCGCCGAACGCGAGATGGATTCGCCCATGAGCGTGGTGGGTGCGTCCCTCGTGGGTGGGGAGCTCGTGGAGCGTTCGCAATGGTCGATCTTCGCCATGATGCTCGCCAGCCTGAATTTTTTCCTCGCCCTGTTCAACCTGCTTCCCTTTGTGCCCCTTGATGGTGGCCATATCGTGATCGTGTTCTATGAGAAGCTTCGCGACGCCATCCGCCGGATGCGCGGTCTCGCCCCAGCGGGGCCGGCCAATTACGCGGCCCTCATGCCGCTCATTGTGGTGATGTGGGCGCTGCTGATGGGCATCGGTGTACTGATCATCGCCGCCGATGTGGTCAACCCTGTGCGCCTATTCGGCTGATAACATCAAGATTCAAAGCCCAAAAAATCTCTTAAAGGAGAATCTCTCTGTGAGTACCCCGATCGGTCTCGGCATGCCGGATGCCCCGCTGCCCACCCTCGCGCCACGTCGCACAACCCGCCAGATCATGGTGGGCGATGTGGGCGTGGGATCCGATTATCCCATCTCCGTGCAGTCGATGACGACCACCAAGACGCACGATATTAACGCCACGCTGCAGCAGATCGCCCAGCTCACCGCGTCCGGCTGCGATATTGTGCGCATCGCCTGCCCCAAGACGGTTGATGCGGAGGCGCTGCCTGCAATTGCGAAGAAATCACCCATTCCCGTGGTGGCAGATATTCACTTCCAGCCGAAATACATTTTCGCGGCGATCGACGCCGGCTGCTCGGCCGTGCGCGTTAATCCCGGTAATATTCGCGAATTCGATGGCCGCGTCAAAGAAGTGGCGAAGGCCGCCGGCGAGGCCGGCATCCCCATCCGTATTGGCGTGAACGCCGGCTCGCTGGATAAGCGCTTCTTGGAGAAGTACGGCAAGGCCACCCCGGAGGCGCTGGTGGAGTCCGCGGTCTGGGAGGCTGGGCTCTTTGAGGAGCACGGTTTCGGCGATATTGCCATCTCGGTGAAGCACAACGATCCGGTGGTGATGGTGGAGGCCTACCGCCAGCTCGCCGCACAGACCGACTACCCGCTGCACCTCGGCGTCACCGAGGCCGGTCCGGCCTTCCAAGGCACCATCAAATCCTCGGTGGCCTTCGGCGCGCTGCTCGCCGAGGGTATTGGCGATACCATTCGTGTCTCCCTCTCCGCTGATCCGGTGGAGGAGATCAAGGTGGGCGATCAGATTCTGCAATCGCTGAACCTGCGCCCCCGCAAGCTGGAGATCGTCTCTTGCCCCTCCTGCGGTCGCGCCCAGGTGGATGTCTACACCCTGGCCGAGGAAGTCACCGCAGGCCTGGAGGGCTTCGAGGTGCCGCTGCGCGTGGCCGTCATGGGCTGCGTGGTCAATGGCCCGGGCGAGGCCCGCGACGCCGACCTCGGTGTGGCCTCCGGAAACGGCAAGGGCCAAATCTTCGTCAAAGGCGAGGTCGTGAAGACCGTGCCCGAATCCAAGATCGTGGAAACCCTGATTGAGGAAGCCACCCGCATCGCCGAAACCATGGAGGAGACCGAGTCCGGTTCGCCCTCTGTGACGGTGAGCTAAACCCACCCTGTACTGACGTTGTTCACTAGCCCCTGCGCGCTAGCTGCCAGGGGCACGGCAGTGCTGATGGAGGGCGGCGTCGATAAGCGTGCGCGACGGGCCTAGTATAAGGGGCATGACTCAACGCCCCCGTTTGCAAGTACCTGCCCGCAAGACTCCTATCCGCGCCGTGCCGGATCATATTGAGCGTCCGGAATACGCGTGGAAGGACGAGGTGCAGGAGGCCATTGGCGAACCCTATGTGCAGACCCCCGAGACCATCGAGGCGATGCGCGAAAGCTCCAAGATCGCCGCGAATGCCCTGCGTGAGGTGGGTAAGGCCGTTACTCCAGGAGTGACCACCGATGCCCTGGATCGGATCGCACACGAGTATATGTGCGATCACGGCGCCTATCCTTCCACGCTGGGTTATCGCGGCTTTCCGAAGTCCTGCTGTACGTCGGTGAATGAGATTGTCTGCCATGGCATTCCCGACGCGACCGTGGTCCAAGACGGCGATATCGTGAACGTGGATATCACCGCCTACAAAAATGGTGTGCACGGCGATACCAATGCCACCTTCCTCGCCGGTGATGTCTCCGAGGAGCACCGGCTGCTCGTGGAGCGCACCAAAGAAGCAATGATGCGCGGCATCAAGGTGGCCAAGCCGGGCCGCGAGGTCAATGTGATCGGCCGAGTCATCGAATCCTATGCCAAGCGCTTCGGCTACTCCGTGGTGCGGGACTTCACCGGCCATGGCGTGGGCCCGACATTCCACAATGGGCTCGTGGTGCTGCACTACGATTCCCAGGCCTATCGCGATGTGCTCGAGCCGGGCATGACGCTGACGGTCGAGCCGATGATCAACCTCGGCGGCCTCGACTACAGGATGTGGGACGATGGCTGGGTGGTGCAGTCCACCGACGGTGCCTATAGCGCCCAGTTCGAGCACACTCTCGTGATCACCGAGGATGGCAACGAGATCCTCACCTTGCCCGACGAGGACTAGAGGCACAGAAGAACTCCCGTGGTAGCTCTATTGATCGCCGGCACCACTTCCGATGCCGGGAAATCCATTATCGCCGCCGGGCTGTGTCGGGCACTGAGCCGTCGCGGCTATGCGGTGGCCCCCTTCAAGGCACAGAACATGTCCAATAACTCGGCGGTGTGCCCCACCGGCGGGGAGATTGGGCGAGCCCAAGCCATGCAGGCGGCCGCATGCGGGCTGGAGCCGCATGTGGACTTCAACCCCATCCTGCTCAAGCCCGGATCGGATCGCACCTCGCAGCTGGTGGTGCGCGGCACCGCCCGCGGACAGGTATCCGCCACTTCCTATGTGGAGCACCGCCTCCAGCTGCGGGAGGTTGCGGCGGCTGCGCTCGGCGACCTCGAGAGCCGCTATGACATCGTTGTCTGCGAGGGCGCCGGCTCGCCGGCGGAGATCAACCTGCGCGCAACAGATGTAGCCAATTTCGGCCTCGCCGAGGCCGCGGATCTGCCGGTGTATGTGGTGGGCGATATCGACCGTGGGGGAGTGCTGGCGCATCTCTATGGCACCCACGCGATTGTCTCCGCCGCGGACCGGGCCCGCATCAAGGGCTTTGTGATCAACAAGTTCCGCGGGGATCAGAGCCTGCTCGAGCCCGGGCTGGAGGAGCTGCAGCGGCGCACCGGGGTTCCCACCGTGGCGGTGCTGCCCTATATTCACGGGCTGTGGCTGGATGCGGAGGACTCCCTGCAATCGGTGATCGGCGCGCCCGTTGGGCCACCCACCTCGGCCCTGGGCACCCAGCGGCTGCGGGTTGCGGCCGTGCGGCTGCCGCGAGTGTCCAATGCCACCGATGTGGAGGCGCTGGCCTGTGAACCGGGCGTGACCGTGACCTGGAGCGTCGATCCAGATGAGGTGGCCTCCGCCGATCTGGTGGTGCTGCCCGGCTCGAAATCCACGGTGTCGGATCTGCAGTGGCTGCGCAGCAGCGGGCTGGCAGATGCGATCGTGCAGCGCAGTGGCCCGACGCTCGGTATCTGCGGCGGCTTCCAAATGATGTGCCGCCACATCACCGATGGGGTGGAAGGACCCACCGATGCTGTAGGACTCGGGCTTTTCGACGCCACCATCGAGTTCCACGAGACCAAAACCCTCACCCGCACCCCGCAGGGCGGCTATGAGATCCATCATGGGCGGGTGGCGGCTAATGCCGAGCAGCCCTGGCTTAATGGCGAGGGCTGCGCCACCGCGTTATGCCGCGGCACCCATGTGCACGGCCTACTCGAACACGATGCCACCCGCCGCGATTTTCTCGCCTGGGTGGCAGAGACCGCCGGCAAGCCTGGGTTTGTGGTCAGTGACGATACCTCCTTCGCCGCAGAGCGAATGCGCCAGCTGGATCTCATCGCCGATACGGTGGAGCAGCACTGGGATCTTGCGCAGCTCTGCGCGGACCTCGGGGCCTAAGCTGGCGGGCGCTGCCGGGTGCTACGAACCCTTAGGCGGCGTCGTGTGGGCGATGCTGCGGCCCGCGATAGGAGAGCCCGCCGCTGAGCCCGAGCGCTGCGGCGGCGATATAGCTCAGGGCCAGAGCTTGGGGCGGGGCATAGCTGGCCCACCAGCTGCTGGGGGTGGCGGCGATAACGATGGCGTAGGTCATTACTGCAGCAATGATGGCGGCTGCGAGCCGTAGGGGCCAGGTGCCGCGGGAGCGATAGCCGCGTAGATCCATAATGCTCCACACGCTCAGCACGAGGGTGGCTACAGCGGTGGCCACCACCCCGGAGCGGGTGAGCAGGGTATCCGCGCCAAGGGAGATATAGCCGGTGGCTAAAGCGCCGCTGATAATGCCAAAGACGGCTGGGACGCAGCGCCGCGGCAGCAGCAAGAATCCGCCGAGGGCACAGGCCACGGCCGCGACAGGCATGGCGTAGAAGGAGGCGAGGGTCACGGTGGAGTGAAGCGTTGGCGAACCCAGCTGCCGGACGACGAGGGTGGCGCAGCCACTGATCAAACTCACCACCGCGCCCGCCCCGCACAATAGGTGGGGCGGGCGTATCGGCACATGCTGGTATACGAAACGCCGAATGGCGAGGAGCCCAATGGCACCAGAACACACCACCATGGTCACGGCTGCCAGGCCGGAGTACCACAGCGATTGATGCGTGAAGTTCGTGCCTAGGGCAGACAAAGCTATGGTCACAGCTACAGCGAGGCTGAGTGTGGCCACGGATGCGGGGTGACGGGATACTGGTGCAGACACGATGGTTTATGGATTCTACGCCGTGGGGGAGAAGAGAGAAAAGCGGCAGGCACGGGCGCGGCAGTGACCCTCGCAGGCGTCTGTGCTGCGCGGGAGTGCGGCGCTCGGCTGCCGCTGCTTTCGTCGTTCAGGCGGGGCGAGGAGCTAGGAGAAGTCCAATCCCAGCAGCGCGTTTTCCACCAGCTCGGGGAGTGCGGGGTGGATCCAGTACTGCTCAGTGGCGACCTTACGCACATCCAGCTTGAAGGTCATCACGGTGATCAGCTGGTGGATCAGGGTAGCGGCCTCGGGGCCGATGAAGTGCGCACCCAGCAGCTGGCCGGTGGCGCGATCGGCGATGAGCTTCACAAAATTGGACTCATCTTCCATCGCCCAGCCATAGGCCACATCGCCGTACTTTTGGATCTTGACGGTGATGTCATAGCCCTTATCGCGGGCCTGCTCTTCGGTCAGTCCCACGGTGGCGATCTGCGGGTGGGTGAACACGGCGGAGGGCACGTTCTCGTGCGGCATGGGGCGCAGATCCTCGGGGTGCAGCAGGTTGTGGCGCACGGCGCGCATCTCCGCATTGGCCACGTGCTTCAGCAGGTAGGGGGAGCTGCAATCGCCCAGAGCCCACACGCCCTCGCAGCTGGTGCGGCCGTAGTCGTCCACCTTAATGCGGGGGCCGTCGAGTTCGATGCCGGACTTTTCGGCGTCGAGCTGGTCGCCATTGGGCACGCGTCCCGTGGCGGCGAGGAAGACATCGGCCTCGAGCACGGTGCCATCGTCGAGGGTCACCCGAACCCCATTCTCAGTGTTGCTGGCCTCGCTGATGTCGTGGCCCAGATAGGTATTCCACGTCTTTTCGGCCATCTCGGTGAAGTAGGTGGTGAGATCCTCGTCGAGGGTTTTCATCATGCGCGGGGAGCGGTTGATCACGGTCACCGTGGCGCCGAGATCGTGGAAGACATGCGCGAACTCGGCGGCGATGAACCCGCCGCCATGAATGATGATCGACTCGGGGAGATCCTCGAGGCGCATGATGTCTTCGTTGGTGTAGTAGCGGAAATCCGTGCCGGCATAGGGCGGGACAATCTGCGGGCGCGACCCCACGGCCAGCACGATCTGCTCGCCGGAGATTACTACTGGGGTATCGCCATCTGCGGTGGCGATGGTCTTGGTGTCCACAAAGCGGGCGTGGCCATCGTAGACATCAATATTCGGGGTTTCTTCGCCGCGGCGATAGGCCTCGCCGCCGGCGGCAATCTTATCGATGCGCTCGCCGAAGACGCGCTCGCGCAGGGCCGGCCAATCCACGGAGTTGAACTGGGTATCGAGGTTATAGCGCTCGCTGTGGGCGGCGGCGCGGGCCTGCTCTGCGGCGTAGACGAACATCTTGGTGGGAATGCAGCCGACGTTGAGGCAGGTTCCACCAAAGACGCCCTTTTCCACGATCGCGATGGACTTATCCTCAAACTCCGGGCCGGGAATCGAGTTCCCAGAGCCGGTGCCAATAATCACGAGGTCATAGTGTTTGTCCGCGGTAGTAGCCATGGGGGAAATCTCCTTCAAACACGGGTCATAGTTGGTGAATACGAGTTGTCGTTCTCCCACAGTAGTGCTCATGTCAATCGGGCGCTGTCGCGTCTTCTCTGATCCGGCGTGCGCTAGGGCGTGTGCCTGCGATGCCGGTGCATCCAGTCCACCGTGAGCTCGAGCGCCTGGCTGCGTGTGGGCTGGGCGGACAGGTACACATCGTGCATCGCCTGCGGCAGCGCGGTGATACTCAGCACACTCGATAGGTGCGGAGCCCGTGCCCAGATATCGGCGACCTCTAAAACGATGTCGCTGCTGTGGGCGTCGGCGAGCATATCTCCCTCGCCGCTGCGCTCGGCGGTGAGTACCAGGCTCGCGATCTGGGTGCGTAATTCATCGCGGGCGAGTCGTTGCTGGGATTGTGCCACCGCCCGCAGCCAGCTGAGTCGTTTCGGAAAACCTGCCAGTGGCTTGAGCTGGAGATCGTAGGCCCATTCGCCGCCATAATCGCGATGCAAGGACTTGCCGTAGCTGGGATCGGGTTGTTGGCGCAGCAGTGCCTCGGGGCGCAGCCGCGTAATCGCTCCCGCGAGCCGCGGAACGTGGGTGCGCAGCCACGGCGGGCCAAGCATCTCCAACCAGGGGCTGTTATAAATCACCGAGTCCACGGGCAGGGTGGTCTGGGCTAGCCATTCCGCCACCGCCAACGCCCCTGTGGAGTGAGCGATGAGGCTGACGCTGGAATGCGCGGCCACCACCGGCTTGAGAGTGGCCTCTAGGTCCTCGCAGTACAGCCGAATATCACTGACATGGTGGGGCGTCTGCCCTTCGCGCAGCGCGCGGCCACACTTGCGCAGATCCACGGCATAGGTGGTGACTGCGCGGGAGTCGAGATAGCGCGCCACATGATCGTGGAAGAAATAGTCGGTCATCCCATGCACCATCACTGCGGCGTGTTCATGCTGGCTGGTGTGGCGCACCAGTGCTGCGCACACAGGGCTTTCACCATCGGGATCGGCCCCGAGCTCGCAGAGCGCATACTCGTAGTCCGCGCCCAGACGATCGGGCCGCCACTGCAGAGGCTTATCGACGCTCACTTCGCTTCATCCCTTACCTTCTTGGCCATGGAGCATTCTCGCGCGGCCAACTTTACGCGCCCAGATCGACGGGAAAGCACAGATGATGCAGTACCCGTGTGGGCACCATGCGGTCTGGCCGCGCTGGGCTGCGGTGTGCACCTCTCGCGCTGGCCGGCTCGAGCACACCCGGTCAGCGACGGCGGCGCTGTTCACGGCGCGATGGCTAGTCCACACAATCAAAAAGGTGGAGGCGGAGTGCACGCCCAGTTTCGCTCTTTTGGGGGTAAAAAAGAGGTGGTTTCATGCAATTCCCTGTGCTTAGGGCCGGTGAATAATGCTGAGCTCTTGCTGTGAAAACGCCAGCGTGATGGTGCCTTCTTTGCTGTGTCGACGCGCGCCGCGCCGAAAGAGGCGCGAAAAGGGTAGTGGTAGGACCTCTAAAAGAGTATTTGTTGGCCTGCGTAGGCGCGTAAACTTGAACCAGCACAAACGCACCCGCGCCCCGCGTGCACCCGTCTCGAGTGCCGGTGGTTGCGAGGCGTTTGTAGGGGTCGCACCCGTTCTGCTGTGTCTGCTCGCCGCTCGTCGTTTCTGTGGTGGTGGGTAGTTCAGGCTGAATTCTGTGCGGGACCTAATAGAGACAATGCACAACGCGTGAGAGCACCGTAGATAGAGAATTAAGGAAGTTGGACTGACGTGTCAGATTCCAAGGCAGCTACTGCCCAGGTACGCGATGAAGTGGATGTAGCGTTTGTTGGCGCCGGCATCATGAGCGCCACCCTCGCCGCAATGTTGAAGCAGCTGGAGCCCTCGTGGAGCCAGCTCATTCTGGAGCGGCTCGACGCCCCAGCTCAGGAGTCCTCCTCCCCCTGGAACAACGCAGGAACGGGCCACTCCGCCCTGTGCGAGCTCAACTACACCCCTGAGGTCAAGGGGCGTATTGACATTGACAAGGCCATCAACATCAACGAGAAGTTCCAGGTGTCGCGCCAGTTCTGGTCGCACCAGCTGGACACTGGGATTTTGAAGGATCCGCGCGAGTTCATCAACCCCGTGCCTCACGTGTCCTTCGCTCACGGCGAGGACCAGGTGGCATATCTGAAGAAGCGCTTCGATGCTCTCAAGGGTCACCCGCTCTTCCCGGGCATGGAGTACTCCGATGACGACGCTGTCTTCTCCGAGAAGCTGCCGTTGATGGCGCAGGGCCGTGACTTCGCCAAGGAGCCGGTATCTATCTCGTGGACCTCCGCTGGTACGGACATCAACTACGGTGCCCAAACCAAGCAGTTCATCGAGGGCCTGAAGGAGGCCGGCACCGAGCTGCGCTACGGCCACGAGGTGAAAAACCTCAGCCAGGATGGCAAGAAGTGGAAGATCACCACCACCAACGTGCACACCGGTGATACCTCCGTGATTACCGCAAACTTCGTGTTCGTCGGTGCCGGCGGTATGGCGCTGCCGCTGCTGCAGAAGTCCGGCATCCCCGAGATTCGCGGCTGGGGCGGATTCCCCGTGTCCGGCCAGTGGCTGCGCTGCACCAACGAGGAGCTCATCGAGCAGCACGCCGCTAAGGTCTACGGCAAGGCTTCTGTGGGCGCTCCGCCGATGTCGGTGCCGCACCTCGATACCCGCGTGATTGACGGCAAGCGCGGCCTGCTCTTCGGCCCCTACGCGGGCTGGACCCCGAAGTTCCTCAAGACCGGCTCCAACCTGGACCTGTTCAAGTCCATCCGCGTTACGAACCTGCTGTCCTATGTGGGCGTGGGCGTGCAGGAGATGGGCCTGACCAAGTACCTGATTACCGAGCTGCTCAAGGATCAGAAGGCACGCATGGAGTCGCTGCGTGAGTACATGCCGACCGCCCGTGATGAGGATTGGGAACTGGTTACCGCCGGCCAGCGCGTCCAGGCTATCCAGCCGGTCGCCGGACCGTCCTTCTCTACTCTCGCGTTCGGTACCTCGCTGATCAATAACTCCGAGGGCTCTATCGCCGGTATTCTCGGTGCCTCCCCAGGTGCGTCCATCGCCCCGGCAGCCATGCTTGAGGTGCTGGAGCGCTGCTTCGGCGAGCGCATGGTGGAGTGGGGACCGAAGATTAAGGATATGGTTCCCTCCTACGGTGTTAAGCTGGCAGCGAACCCGCAGCTCTTCGAGGAGACGTGGGAGCGTACCCAAAAGACACTCAAGCTCGAGGATTAATGTGACTGAACACACCCCCGTTCCTGGTTTTCCATTTACCGCGATCGTGGGGCAGGAACAGCTCCGGCTGGCCCTGCTTCTCAACGCCATCTCACCAGGGATTGGGGGTGTGTGCGTGCGTGGAGAAAAAGGCACCGCCAAGACCACCATGGTGCGTGGCTTCGCTCCGCTTCTCGACGGTTCCCTCGTGAACCTTCCCCTCGGCGCCACTGAAGATCGCGTGGTGGGATCCCTCAACGTGGAGACCATCCTGAGCACCGGTAAAGCCGAGTACCAGCCCGGTCTGCTCGCCGAGGCCGATGGCGGCATTCTGTACGTGGACGAAGTTAATCTGCTCGCCGATCACCTCGTGGACGCGCTGCTTGATGCCGCCGCTACCGGGCGGGTCAGTATTGAGCGCGATGGTGTCTCCTATAGCGCCCCCGCCAAATTCGTGCTGGTGGGTACCATGAACCCCGAAGAGGGGGAGCTGCGCCCGCAGTTGCTCGACCGTTTCGGGCTTGCGGTGGAAGTCACCGGCTCGAAGGACCCGGCCGTGCGCGGGGAGATCATTACCCGCCGCTTGGCCTATGAAAACGACCCCCACGGTTTTGCCGCCCAGTGGCAGGAGCAGGAAACCGAGCTCAAAGAGCAGCTGGATCAGGCTCGCGCCGCCGTGGCGCAGGTGGAGTTGCCGACCGTACAGGTGGCGCGTATCGCCCAGCTCTGCGCCGCCTTCGATGTCGATGGCATGCGCGCCGATATCGTAATCGCCCGTACCGCTATCGCCCACGCAGCACTGCGTGGCAGCGAGATCGTGGAGGACGAGGACGTGCGCGTGGCCGCCCAGCTCGCGCTGCCGCACCGCAAGCGCCGCAATCCCTTCGATGAGCCCGGAATCGACGACTCCGAGTTGGACGAGAAGCTCGACGAGGCCATCAACGATAACCCCGATCCCGAGCAGAACACCGAACCGCCGCAGGAGGATGAGCCTGCCGATAGCTCGGAGGAGCCCTCCGCGCCGGAGCAGGAGGAGTCCGAGGAGACGCCGCAGGAGGAGCAGCCGCAGCGCGGCGATGGAAAGGGTGATAGCGCCTCGATGGGCGCTCCCTTTCTCCGCTAGAACACTGCGCCGGCGGGGCATGGGCGAGGAAGCCAATCCGGGCCGACGTTCCAAGGCGCTGTCGAGTGAAGGGGCGGTGATTCGCTCCACCACTCACGGCAGGGGAGTGCATGTGGTGGCCACCGCCATGGCGGCCGCCGAGCGCGGCGCCATCATAAGCAATGGGCGTTTGGAGCTGCGGCCGGAGGATCTGCGTTCTTCCATCAAGGCGGGCAGGGAATCTAATCTCATCGTCTTCGTGGTGGACGCCTCCGGTTCGGTGGCTGGCCACACCCGCCTCGAGGCGGTCACCGGTGCGGTGGAATCAATTTTGAAAGACGCCTATATCCGCCGCGACAAGGTGGCGGTGATTACCGTGCGTGGCCGTGCCCCCGAGCTTTTGCTGCCACCGACCAGTTCCATTGATGTGGCGCGGCGTCGTCTCGAATCCGCTCGGGTCGGCGGGCGCACCCCGCTGGCCGAGGGGCTGGTGATGGCAGATGAGCTCATCACCCGCCAAGCTCGGAAGGAACCGGGTCGCCGCGCCATCATGGTGGTGCTCAGCGACGGCCGTGCCACTGGTAACTATGGGATGAAAGAGGCCTATGCGGCCGCCGATGCTATCACGGCCAAGGGGCTCAGCGGGTCCATCGTGATCGACTGCGAGGTCTCCGCCCGAGTACGGCTGGGGCTAGCGCGCACCCTCGCGGAGCATCTGCGCGCTCCCTGCGTGCAGCTTGCGGAGCTCAATTCCGATAACGTCGCCGGCGCCATTGAGTCGCTTTAAAGGAGTGGGGCGGACCACCCCGCGGCAGGGAGGCGGGGTGTGTCTCGCTACTATGGCTCAGAGATACACCCCCTGTGCGAAAGCGAGCCCCACCCGATGCCCCAAGGCAAAGTTGATCCGAAAAATATTCCCGATGATGGCCTCACCACCCGGCAGCGACGCATGCTGCCGGTGACCGCGGTGCACACCGGGGAAGGAAAAGGAAAGTCCACCGCCGCCTTCGGCATGGCACTGCGCGCCTGGAATCAAGGCTGGAAGATCGGCGTATTCCAATTCGTGAAATCCGCCAAATGGCGGGTCGGGGAAGAATCGGTCTTCCTGCGCCTCAACGAGCTCAGCGATGAGCCGCTCGTGGAGTGGCACAAGATGGGCGAGGGTTGGAGCTGGGCGAAAAAGCGTGGCGATGAACAAGACCACGCCCGCGACGCCCGCGAAGGCTGGGAGGAAATCAAGCGCCGCCTGGCCAATGAAACCCATGATCTCTATGTGCTCGACGAGTTCACCTATCCCATTAAGTGGGGGTGGATCGACGTCGAGGATGTGGTGGAGACATTACGCACTCGCCCCGGCACCCAGCATGTGGTGATGACGGGCCGCGATGCGGACCCGCGCCTGCTCGAGGTGGCGGACTTGGTCACCACTATGACCAAGGTCAAGCACCCCATGGACCAAGGCCGCAAGGGCCAGAAGGGGATCGAATGGTAAGCGTGCCCGGTGTGTGCATCGCGGCCACGGCCTCGGGGACGGGCAAAACTACCATCGCCACGGGCTTGATGGGGGCGCTGGCCCGGCGCATGAACGTCGCGCCGTTCAAAGTGGGGCCGGACTATATCGATCCCGGCTATCACGGCCTAGCCTCGGGGCGTGTGGGCCGCAACCTCGATTCGGTGATGTGCTCCGTCGATCGCATCGGCCCACTCTATGCTCACGGCGCCGCCGGCTGCGATATCGCCGTGGTGGAAGGCGTGATGGGGCTCTTCGATGGCCGCATCACCGACTCACCAGAAGACGCCGGTGCCGGTTCCACCGCTGAGATTGCCGCCGCGCTCGGGCTGCCCGTGATCCTCGTCGTGGATGTCCGCGGCATGAGTCAATCTGCAGGCGCGATTGTGCGCGGTTTTGCCATGCATAACCCCCATGTACGCATCGCTGGGGCGATCATTAACAAGGCAGGCACCGATCGGCACGCCGAGGTGTGTCGCCGCGCCATCGAAAACTCAGGGGTGCCAGTGGTGGGCATCATCCCGCGCATCGACAAGGTGGAAGTACCGTCCCGACACCTCGGACTCGTGACCGCCGTCGAACGGGGCGGTGCCGCCGTCGAATCCGTCGAGCGCATGGCGGACATGATCGAGAACTACGTGGACATCGATGCCATTCTCGAGCTGGCCTCCTGCGCCTATACCGGTCCCGCCTGGGATCCGGCCGCAGAGGTCCACGCCGTGGGCACCGCCCCGCGTATCGCTCTGGCTTCGGGGCCGGTGTTCAGCTTCGCCTATGCCGAGCACACCGAGCTGCTGCGTGCCGCTGGCGCCGAGGTGCTGGAATTCGATCCCTTGCACGAGGAACTCCCCGAGTGCGAAGGGCTCATTGTGCCCGGCGGATTTCCCGAGGAACATGTGGAAGAACTCGCCGCCCGGCATAGTGTTACCGCCGGGGTGCGCGAGCACATAGCCGCCGGCAAACCGGTCCACGCCGAATGCGCGGGACTGCTGTGGCTGCTCAAAACCCTCGACGCCCATCCCATGGTGGGGGCGATCGGCACCCATGGCGCCATGGGCCGCCGCCTGAAACTGGGCTATCGGGAAGCCGTGGCGCTGGAATCCTCGGTGCTTTACGAGGCCGGCCACAGAGTCACCGGTCACGAGTTTCACCACACCGCCCTCGCCGAGGAGACCGCACCCGGTTTCCGCCCGGCCTGGGGCTGGCGGGGCTGGGATGGCACTGCGGTGGCCGAAGGCTTTGTGTCCGCAACGATCCACGCCTCCTATCTCCACGTCCATCCCGCCAGCGTTCCCCACTCGATCGAGAACTTTGTGTGCACTGCGGGCAGGCATCGCTAAATCGATTTTTGCCCACCAAGGCCACTACACTCACAATTCATGACAGTGACTCTGATTGGTGGCGGACCCGGAGCGTGGGATCTGATTACGGTGCGCGGCATGCATGCCCTGCAAGAGGCCGATGTGATCCTCACCGATCACCTCGGTCCAAGCGCCGAATTGGACAAACTCTGCGATGTCTCGACCAAAGAGATCATCGACGTCTCGAAGCTGCCCTATGGCCGGCAAGTAGCCCAAGAAAAAACCAATGAGCTGCTGGTGACCCACGCCCGTGCCGGGAAGAAGGTGGCGCGGCTCAAAGGCGGCGACCCTTATGTGTTTGGCCGCGGTTTCGAAGAGGCACAGGCCTGTGCCGAAGCTGGTATCGCGTGCACCGTTGTGCCGGGCGTAACCAGCGCCATCGCTGTTCCGGCCGCCGCCGATATCCCCGTGACGCAGCGCGGGATGGTGCATTCCTTCACCGTGATCTCGGGGCATCTCGCCCCCGATAACCCCAACTCGCTCAACGATTGGACGGCACTGGCGCACACCGGCGGCACCCTCGTGGTGATTATGGGCGTGAAAAATTCCGGGGTCATCGCGGAGCGATTGATGGCCGATGGCCGCAGCCCCGAGACCCCCGCAGCCGTAATTCAAGAAGGCACGACCGCTGAGCAAAAAGTGCTGCGCTGCACGCTCGCGACGCTGGGCGCCTCTATCCGCGAGGACGGCATTGCTCCGCCCGCAGTGCTGGTGATCGGCGAGGTGGCAGGACTCACCCTGCCGAACGCCTAGCGATCCACCACGAGCGTGAGCTGCGTCGGGCTGCTGAGGCTAATAGAAAGACCAGCGCCCTGGGCGATCTCGATTACCTCATCGAGGGTCTCCGGCTCCGCATCGTGCAGGCAGAGCACGCGGGCCAGTTCGCCCTTGTAATGCTTATTGAAGTGGCTCACAACCTTGCCCGCGGTGGTTTCCACGCGCACGGTAGCCGCAGAGGAGAGCGGACCAAGATTCTGATACGCCCCCGAGCGGAAGTCCAGCACCAATCCCTCCACGCCGGACAGAGCCTCGGTGATGGCTGCACCCCAGCGCTTTTTCATCGTTGGTGCAGCGGCGGCGGGATCCTCCTGACGCGGCACCTTCGTGCCCGCAGACAGCCGGTAATGGGGGATGAGATCCTGTCCCCGCACGACGCCGAAGAGTGCTGAGCCCACAGCCAGTTGGCTCCACCGGTCGTGGGGGAGAGTGGCCGGGGAGAGGGCGTCGAAAAGCACCCCCGTGTAGCGACTCAGCGCTGGGGTGGTGGGGGAGGTCCACAGCTGCTGATTAGCGGCGAACTCCTCATCAAAGTTGTTTTTCAACTTCAGCGCCTCGCGTGCCTCCGCAGCGTCAAGAGCGCGCAGATCATCGATAATTTGCTGGCGCAGGGGAGTCAGTTCGGGGAAGCCGAGGGAATCGAGCGACAGCGGCGCGCCATCGCCGCCAAAGGACTTGGTTTCAGAGGGTGGGAGCACAATGAGCACGCCCTTGAGTGTAGCTAGTAAGATCGGGCACCATGATTACACGCTTGTCTCAGCTCTTTTTGCGCACGTTGCGCGATGATCCCGCCGACGCTGAAGTTCCTAGCCACAAGCTTTTGGTGCGCGCCGGATACCTCCGACGCAATGCGCCGGGCATCTACTCCATGCTGCCGCTCGGAGTGCGCGCGCTGGACAAGATCGAAAAGGTTGTGCGCGAGGAGATGAACGCCATCGGCGCTCAGGAGCTGCGCTTCCCCGGCCTGCTGCCCCGCGGGCCCTATGAGCAGTCCAACCGGTGGACCGAATACGGCGATAACGTCTTCCGCTTGAAGGACCGCAAGGGCGCGGACATGCTGCTCGGGCCGACCCACGAGGAGATGTTCACCCTCGCGGTTAAGGACATGTACAGCTCCTATAAGGATTTCCCCGTCATCCTTTATCAGGTGCAGACCAAGTATCGCGATGAGGAGCGTCCCCGCGCCGGTATCCTGCGCGGGCGCGAGTTCATTATGAAGGATTCCTACTCCTTCAACATGGATGATGCTGGGCTTGAGGAGTCCTATCAGCTGCACCGCCAGGCGTATCAAAACATTTTCGACCGCCTGGGTGTGGAGTATGTGATTTGTGCTGCGACCTCCGGCGCGATGGGCGGCTCGGCCTCCGAGGAGTTCCTTGCTATCAGCCCCACCGGCGAGGACACCTTTGTCTGCGCCACCGAGGGCGACTATGCCGCCAATGTCGAGGCCGTGGTGACCCCGGCCGGGGAGGAACGTGATCCCGCGGCAGCCCCCGCCGCCGAGGATCACGAAACTCCTGGCGCGACCACGATCGCCGCGCTCGTGGAGTGGGCGAATACACAGGGCGTCACTATTGAGGGCCGCGCGGTGGAGGCCAGCGATACCCTCAAGTGCATCGTGGTGCGCGTGACTGACCCCGGCGCCGAGAAACCCCGCCTCGCGGGCGTGGTCCTGCCCGGCGACCGCGAGGTGGACATGGGTCGCCTGGCCGCCAGCTTCGAGCCTGCCGAAGTGGAGCTCGCCGAGGACAAGGACTTTGCGCACAACCAGTTTTTGGTGAAGGGCTATGTGGGCCCGCGCGCGCTCAATGAGCATGAACTGAGCGTGTACGCCGATCCGCGCGTCGTGCGCGGCACCTCATGGATCACCGGCGGCGATGTCGCGGGCCACCACAGCGTGAACATGACGGTGGGGCGTGACTTCGAGGTGGATGCCTACGTGGAGGCAGCCGAGGTGCGCGAGGGCGACCCCGCGCCGGAGGGAATGGGCGTGCTCACCCTCGAGCGCGGTATCGAGATCGGGCACATCTTCCAGCTGGGCCGCAAATACACCGAGGCGTTCGATGTGCAGATTTTGGATGAGAATGGCAAGCGCGCGGTGCCCACGATGGGCTCCTATGGCGTGGGCGTGTCCCGCCTACTTGCTGTGATCGCCGAGCAGACACACGATGAGAAGGGCCTGAAATGGCCTGTGTCTGTGGCCCCGTACGAGGTGCATGTGGTGATCGCCAACAAGGATGCCGAGGCGGCAGAGGCCGCGGATAAACTCGCCGAGGAGTTGTCGGCGCGGGGTATTGATGTGCTCTTCGATGACCGCCCCAAGATTGGCGCTGGCGTGAAGTTTAAGGATGCCGAGCTGTTGGGTATGCCCTTCATGGCCGTGGTGGGTCGTGGCTACAAGGAGGGCACCATCGAGGTGCGGCCGCGCGGTAGCGAGGCAGAGAATATCGCCGTGGACGAGGTGGTTGATCATCTCGTCGAGCTGGTCACGCAGGGGCGTCGTTAGAGGGCACAAGGCCGCGAGGAAATGAGACAGCCTCCTGCGTAAATACGACGTCTGATGAGTGTGTAATGTGGGTGGCATGGGATCTCTTCCCATGCCACCCTTGATCTATTCATATCGCTGTCGCGGGCGGCGCTCGCAGGCGCAAGCGGGGCAGGGGAGCGGAGATCCTCAGCACACAGTGAGGCCGCGCGCCGCGGCCATCCTATTCGTGGTCACTGCTACCGCGGATGAAGACTGGGGATGCCGGCGCGCGTAGATAAGAAAGGGACGCTATGCGCGTAATTATCACCGAGTCCCCTGCTGAGGTTGCCACCATCGCTGCCGACATGATTGCCGACACCGTGCAGGGCAAGGGGAAGGTTTCCATCGGGCTGGCCACCGGTTCGACCCCTATTGCCACCTACAAGGAGCTCATTGCTCGCCACCAGGCGGGCGAGATCAGTTTTGCCGATGTGAGTGTCTACATGCTCGATGAATACATCGGTATCGATCGCTCTGACGAAAATAGCTACCACCGCACCATCCGGCGAGAATTCGCCGAGCACGTAGACATCGATGATTCGCGCGTCTTTAGCCCCAATGGTCAAGCCGAGTCCATCGCGGAGGAAGCCGCCCGCTACGAGGCTGCAGTGCGTGCTGGCGAGGTGCAATTGCAGCTGCTGGGCATCGGCTCGGACGGGCACATTGGCTTTAATGAGCCCGGCTCCGCCTTCGACTCTCCGACCCATCGCGTGATCCTGCACCCGCAGACCGTGCGCGATAACGCCCGCTTCTTCTCCTCCGAAGAGGAGGTCCCCGTGGAGGCCATCACCCAAGGCCTAGCCACGATCCGTGCTGCCCAGCGTCCGGTGTTGCTCGCGACCGGCGCCTCCAAGGCAGAGGCAGTGGCCGCGATGGTGGAGGGACCCGTGACGGCGCACTGCCCAGCCAGCATTTTGCAGTTCCACCCGAATTGCACCGTCATCGTCGATAGCGAGGCCGCGGCACAGCTCGGCGATCGCGAGTTTTATATCGCGGCCGAGAAGCAGCGTCGCGCCCGCACCAACTAGTACATATCGGCCCCTGTTTGGGGCCAATGCTCTTGTGTAGGTTTGGCAGCAAAACTAACATTGCACACTAGGAGTTTCTGCACTGGAGCGGTGCTGTATCGGTACCGCTCACGCTGCTGAACCCATTGTCTCCACCCAACCCCGTAGCGTGCACTCGATCTACCTCCCGAGACAGCCAGCTACGTTGATAAGAAAGACGCTATTTATGTCTCTGAATTCCCTCTCTCGCAGCACCACCGTCGGCCGTAGCCTGCGTGTCGGCATGGCAGCCTTCGCTGCCTCGGGCCTGATGCTCTCCGGCGGTATCGCCGCCGCCGAAGAAGGCGACGCTGACCAGTCGACCTCTAGCGAGTCCTCCTCGTCCTCCTCCGATAGCACTAACCAGCCTGCCACCGGCGGCGAGTACGACGGAGATGCTAACGGCAGCGCTGCTGAGGAAGGCGACAACGACGGCAGCACTGACACCGACTCTGGCAGCACTGACACCGACTCTGGCAGCACTGACGCTAACGACGATGCCGATGGCGAGGACCACGGCGATCACGTTGACGCTGAGGGCCACGACGATGCCGATCACGCTGACCACGCCGATGCCGATGGCCACGATCACGGCGATGCGGCCGATAAAGACGGCAAGGGGGAGATGCACGATGATCACTCGCACATGCACGAGTCCTCGACCGCTCCGGCTCCGATGAACGAGCACAACCACAAGGATCAGCACGGTCATCACAACCATGAGTCCCACTCTGGCCCAGCCTTGGCCAACACCGGTGCCAATGTCGGCATGGTGACGCTCGGCGGCCTCGTCATCGCCGCTGCCGGCGCCGGCCTGGTAGCACTGCGCCGCCGCGCCTCCTAAGAGTTATTCCGCCAACTCGTTTCACCACCGGCCACGCCGCCCCGCGCTCTCAGCAGTGGAGCGGCGTGGCCGCGTGAGGTTCTCATGGCACGACTGGGCGCGGGGGCTAGTTACGCGCCCGCACCCCAAATTCGTTAGCATTGTGCGAGTAAATACGAATCACAACAATCGAAAGGTGTGAAACTTCATGGGAATCATGGATAAGGCAAAGGAATTCCTGAGCGACGACGACAAGCGCAAGGACGTTCTCGACAAGGGCGAGCAGGTGGCCAAGGATAAGCTCGGCAACGAGCACTCCGACAAGGTAGACAAGGCCCGCGACGCCATCGACAAGAAGTTCGAGGGCTCCACCGAGGGTGAGAACTAAACCCTTAGCGCACGACAGCCACCATCCCGCAGTGATGCAGGATGGTGGCTGTCGTGTATCTGCCCACAGTTGTGCGGGCAACCGCGGGGATCAGGGGTGGGGGAGGCGTCGATAAGCCTTGGCCTAGATCCCGATCGCGGCCGCCCGATGGGACTGCACGGACACTTGGGCAATGGCCTGCGCGGCGCACTGCGCGGCAGTGGAATGCGAGGCCTCGAGAAGGAAATGATCCCACATCCCGCGGGCATTATCGCAGAGCTGGCGCACAAAAATATCGGCGCTGGCGGCATCGCTCATCTGCTCATAGCCCTCCATCTGATAACTCGTCGGGGCCGTTTCGGGCTGGAGACCATTGGCGGCCGCGATCTGGGTGAGCGCCACCGCAATCATGCGGTGATCGGTACCCAAGTCCGCAAAAAGCTGGGCGTGTTGCTGATTATCGGCAAACGCCTCTGCCGTGCCGAGGCCATAGATCGCGGCCTCGTGGAAGGCGATCATCTCCAGCAGGGCCGACTTTTCTTGTTTACTCAACGCCACATCCTCGGCCGCGATGACGTCGAGCCGCAGCATATCCTTCGCCTTGTCCGGATCCTCCTCGTAGAGCCGAGTGCTTAGATCGGCGTAAATGCTGGCGAGGACCATCCACGAGTCGGATTCGATCGTGGACACCGCGTCGAACGTGGCGCGGGCGGAATCAGCCACGGCTGTGGACAGCTCGGCAGAGACTGTGGCGGCACGCTCCGCAATCGCATCCGCATCCAGCGCCTCCACAGAGCAGCGCTCGGGCGAGGATCCCTGCTCGTCGATGCCGCAGCGGCGGTTATTTTCCTCCACGAGCATGCTGGCGTGAGTATGGCGCATCTCGGCGATCGGCGGTTGTGCCTCCGCATCAGCCTCCGCCCCGATAGCTAGCTCCTTAAGGCCCTGATCAACAGAGCGATAAGGAGCGCACGAGGCCAGTGTCGCCCCAGCCCACAGGGCTGAGGTAGCGAGAAGAAACTGCCTGCGGCTCATACGATTCATGGCTAAGAAGCATACCTGTATGCTTGCGAGCATGGCTTTTCCCTCTAAAGATGCACTTCACTCACTTATTTCTCCAGTAGCCCACGCCCACGGGATGGCTGTGGAGGAGATCAAGATTAACCGCGCTGGCGCCAAGTCCGTGATCGCGATCATCGTGGACGCCGCCGACAGCGCCGGCATGGAGGCCGAGGTGCCCAGCCTCGAGGCGGTGGAGGTCGCCGCTGGCGAGTTCTCTGCGGCCTTTGACGCGGCCGAGGAGGCAGGGGAGATGTCCTTCGGCGCCCAGGAATACACCCTCGAGGTGTCCACCCCAGGAGTGGATCGGCCCTTGACGACTCCGCGCCACTGGCACCGCAACCGCGGGCGACTCATCAGCATCACCCAGGGTGATGTGCAGCTGCGGGGACGCGTGGGCGCGTTGTCGGCAGAGCAGGACTCGGTGATCGTGATCTCCAAGCTATCCGCGAAGCAGGCGAAAAAGGCCGGCAAGAAAGCAGGTGAGCTCGAGGTGCACGCGCTAGGATTGGGCGATATTGATCGCGCGGTGGTAGAAATTGAGTTCGCCAAGGCTCCTGGTGCCGAGGCGGAACTTGCCGATATGTCGTATGAAGATGCCCTGCAGTGGCGAGAGGATCACAAGTGAACATTGATGTCCAGGCGCTCAGCGCCATCGAAAAGGACAAGGGAATTGCGGTTTCGGAATTGCTGTCGACGATTGCCGACGCTCTGCTCGAGACCTACCGGCAGAACTATCCCATGGACGAGTCCACACAGGCTCGGGTGGACATCGATACTGCAAGCGGCAAGGTAGCAGTGATCCTCACTGAACGTGACGAGGACGGCACCGTCCTGTCCGAACGCGATGACACCCCTGCGAACTTCAACCGCACCGCCGCCCTAGCCGTACGCAATGCCATTGTGGCGCGGCTGCGCGAGGCAGAGGCCAACCGCGTCTTTGACGAGTACACCCGCTTCGAGGGCACCGTCATCTCCGGTGTGGTGCAGGCCGATGCGCGCGCCAATGAAAAGGGCATCGTGGTGGTACAGCTGGGCACCGAGGCCGATGGCCACGACGGTATCCTCATCCCCGCCGAGCAAATCCCAGGTGAAAACCTCAAGCACGGCGATCGAGTCAAGAGCTTTGTGGTGGGCGTGTCCAAGGGGCCGCGTGCCGTGCAGATCAACCTCTCGCGCACCCACCCTGAACTGGTGCGTAAGCTCTTCGAGCTGGAGATCCCCGAGGTCGAGGACGGCGCCGTGGAGATCGTCAGCATCGCCCGCGAGGCAGGCCACCGCTCCAAGGTGGCGGTGCGTGGCACCGTTAAGGGACTCAACGCCAAGGGCGCCTGCATCGGTCCGCGCGGCCAGCGCGTGAACAACATCATGAAGGCACTGGGCGGGGAAAAGATCGACATCATCGATTACTCGGAGGATCCCCAGCACTACGTGGGCAATGCGCTGGCCCCGTCCAAGGTGGTCTCCGTGGAGATCACCGATCTGGAAAACCAGATCGCCCGGGTCGTGGTGCCGGACTATCAGCTCTCCTTGGCTATCGGCCGCGAAGGCCAAAACGCTCGCCTCGCCGCGCGCCTGACCGGGTGGAAGATTGATATCCACTCGGATGCGGAATAGCGGGCGAAGGCCTAGAGCGGCGCGCCGTGTTCGCCGACTGAGCCTGCGATGAATACGGCTGGCTCGGCGGCGGCAGAGCAGCAGCGCCAATCCACTGCGAGCCCACTGCGAGCCCCACAATCCAGCGGCATATGTGAAACAGCCACAGCTGAACATGGGGCCGCCTTAAGGTTCTGTTAAACATTTCGGCTGCTTTCGCGTACACTTGTTCTCGGCTCACAAACGTGTGGTGACAGCCGGTGGGTTTTTGTGCCCAAAAACCGGATCGCCGCACGGAACGTGAGAAGCAGAGCTCAGAGGAGCTAACCATCGCAGCAGTCACAAGAAAGGGCCGGATGACGCAGTCGAACGCAGCACACACCCCACAGCGGATGTGCATTGCTAGCCGTCGCCTGTTTCCCGCGTCTGAGTTACTGCGCGTGGTTGTTGATCCCGCCGATGCCTCCCGCATCATTGCCGATCCCGCGGCTGTCTTGCCGGGGAGAGGGGCGTGGATTCAACCCTCATTGGCTCATTATGAGCTCGCCTGCAAGCGGCGCAGCTTTGCGCGCGCCCTACGGGTATCCGCCTCGGTGGATACACAACCCGTTCGCACCTACATTGCATCGCTCGGGGAACCGAAAGGATCCCCACAAAGCCAATGTGAGAAGCGGGATGACACAGAAGGAAGATTCGAACACTGATGAGCACACGATGAAGCATCAGCGATGAACGTCCACACACAACCGTAGAGGCAGCAGGCCCTAAGAAAGACACACTTCACCCCCTAGTGAAGAACACTTTCCCGGCCGCTCGCCTCTGCACAAACCACGAGGAGAGAAGTGCCAGGAAAGCTACGAGTACATGAGCTCGCGAAAGAGCTCGGTATCAAGAGCAAAGACCTACTCGCCACGCTCAAAGAGCAGGGCGAATTTGTAAAGACCGCATCGTCGACAATCGAGCCGCCGGTGATCAAGAAGATGCGCGCGCACTACGCAGCGCAGAACGCCGACTCCGGCGCCGAGGCCGACAAGCCCGCCGAGAAGCCCGCGAAGCCGGCTGCGGCGGCATCGACAAGCGCCGCGAAGCCCGGTGCAAAGCCTGCCGCCAAGCCAGGTGCAAAGCCGGCTGCCAAGCCAGGCGCTAACCAGAAGGCCGCGGACAAGCCCGCTGACACGGCTGCCGAGAAGGCTCCGAAGCCGGCTGCGGCGGCGTCGACAAGCGCCAAGAAGCCCGGTGCAAAGCCTGCCGCCAAGTCCGGTGCAAAGCCGGCTGCGAAGCCTTCGCCGACCCCCGGCGAGGAGAAGCCTGCTGCGGCGGAGAAGCCGGCTGCCAGCGGCGCTCCCAAGCCCAGCTTCCAGGCTGCGCAGGACGCACAGAACGACACCAAGGGCGGCGAGGACGCAGCTGCGCAGCAAAAGCCTGCTGCCGACTCCGCTATGCCGAAGCCGCGTCCGCGCCCCAAGCCCGGCCCGAAGCCGGGTGGCCGTGCGCCGCGCGTAGCCAATAATCCATTCTCCACGGGCACGAACGCCCCGGCTCCGCGCCCGGGTGGACACCGTGGTGGCCAGGGCCAGCAGGGTCAGGGCCAGGGTGGCGGCAAGCCCGGTGCAAAGCCGGGAGCCAAGCCGGGTCGTGGAAAGCCCCGCGGCCAGCAGCAGGGCGGTCAGGAGCGTCAGGGTGGCGGTCGCCGCCCCACCCCGGCGATGATGCCGAACCACCCGAGCCCCGGTCAGATGCCTTCGCGTTCCGCTGCGGGTAACCGCGGTGGCGGCCGTGGCCGTGGCGGCCATGGTGGTCCCGGTGGTCCCGGTGGTCCCGGTGGTTTCCGCGGACGCGGTGGCCGTCGCGGCGGTACCGCAGGCGCGTTCGGTCGTCCCGGTGGCGCACCGCGCAAGGGCCGCAAGTCGAAGCGGCAGAAGCGCAATGAGTACGAGGCAATGAAGGCACCGAACGTCGTTGGTGGCGTGCGGTTGCCCGATGGCGGCGGCAAGACCCTGCGTCTGGCCCGCGGCGCCTCGCTGTCCGACTTCGCCGAGAAGATCGGTGCCGATGCGTCCTCGCTGGTGCAGGCATTGTTCAACCTAGGCGAGATCGTGACCGCTACGGCCTCTGTCTCCGATGAGACTCTGCAGCTGCTGGGTGAGGAGATCAACTACAAGGTTGAGGTCGTCTCCCCGGAGGATGAGGACCGTGAGCTTCTCGAGTCTTTCGACTTGCAGTTCGGTGAGGACGAGGGCGATGATTCCCTGCTGGAGAAGCGCCCACCGGTGGTCACCGTCATGGGTCACGTCGACCACGGTAAGACCCGCCTGTTGGACACGATCCGTCAGTCCAATGAAGCCCGTCGTGAGGCCGGTGGCATCACCCAGGGCATCGGCGCCTACCAGGTCGATGTTGAGGCCGAGGGCCAGGATCGCACGGTGACCTTGCTGGATACCCCGGGTCACGAGGCGTTCACCGCCATGCGTGCTCGTGGTGCTAGCTCCACCGATATCGCCATTCTGGTGGTTGCTGCGGATGACGGCGTGATGCCCCAGACCGTGGAGGCCATCAACCACGCCAAGGCTGCTGATGTGCCGATCGTGGTTGCCGTGAACAAGATCGATAAGCCGGGCGCAAACCCGGAGAAGATCCGCGGCCAGCTCACCGAATACGGTTTGGTTCCGGAAGACTACGGCGGAGAGACCATGTTCGTGGACATCTCCGCGAAGCAGGCCACCAATATTGACGGACTGCTCGAGGCCGTGCTGCTCACCGCAGACGCCTCCCTGGAGCTCACCGCGAACCCGAACATGGATGCCCAGGGTGTGGCCATCGAGGCGCACCTGGACCGCGGCCGCGGCCCGGTGGCTACCGTGATCGTGCAGCGCGGTACCCTCCGCGTGGGCGATTCCATCGTGGCTGGCGACGCCTATGGTCGTGTGCGCCGCATGGTGGACGAGTACGGCAACGACGTGGAAGAGGCCGGTCCGTCTCGCCCCGTGCAGGTGCAGGGTTTGAACTCTGTGCCCGGTGCCGGCGATAACCTGCTGGTGGTCGATGATGACCGCATGGCACGTCAGATCGCTGACCGCCGTAACGCCCGTCGTCGTAATGCCATGCAGGCCCGTGCGAAGAAGCGCATCTCCCTCGAGGATCTGGATGCGGTGCTGAAGGAAACCAACACCCTCAACCTGATCCTGAAGGGCGACAACGCCGGTTCGGTGGAGGCTCTGGAAGACGCCCTGCTGAAGATCGAGGTGGACGACGAAGTCCAGCTGGAGATCATCGACCGCGGTGTGGGTGCTGTCACCCAGACCAACGTGTCGCTGGCTGCCGCGTCCAACGCCGTGATCATCGCCTTCAACGTGCGTTCCGAAGGCAAGGCCACCGAGGAAGCCAACGCCGAAGGCGTGGACATCCGCTACTACACCGTCATCTACCGTGCTCTGGAAGAGGTGGAGGCAGCCCTACGCGGCATGCTCAAGCCGATCTACGAGGAGCGCGAGGTCGGTCGTGCGGAGATCCGCCAGCTGTTCAAGGCATCCTCCGTGGGCCTCATCGCAGGCTGCATGGTGGAATCCGGCAAGGTGCGTCGCAACGCCAAGGTGCGCCTGATCCGCGACGGCAACGTGGTGACCGACAAGGCCACCATCGAGTCGCTGCGCCGCGAGAAGGACGATGTCACCGAGGTCGCCGCCGGCTACGAGTGCGGTATGGTGCTGTCCTACCCGGACATCCAGGTCGATGACATCATCGAGGTATTCGAAGAGGTCGAGGTGCCCCGCACCTAAGATCCCGCTTACTCGCCACCGGTGAGTATGCGCCGTACACAGCCCTGTCGCTTTCTTTGGCGGCAGGGCTGTTGGCGTGCCGCCGCTCGTCGTCACGGTGTCCAGGCGGCACGATAGAATAACGGGGTCTCCCGCCACCGCCGCATCGCAAGGCGGAGCGGGAAACATACACAACGAAGAAAGGGAGTAATCACCATGGCTGATAAGCAACGCGCCGGCCGGATGGCGAAGCGAATTCTCACGATTGTTGCTGACTCGATTGAATTCCGCATCAAGGATCCGCGGCTGCAGTATGTCACCATCACCGATTGCCGCATGACCGGCGATCTGCACGACGTCACGGTGTTTTACACGGTCCGTGGCGCCACCATCGACACCGAGCCGGATCACGAGGAGGCTGCCGCCGCCCTCGAGAGCGCCCGCGGCCAGCTGCGCAAATACGTCGGCGATGCCCTGAGCGTGCGTTTTACCCCGCGTCTGTCCTTCGAGCTCGACACGGTACCTGAGGCGAGCGCCCACCTGGAGGCGCTATTGGCCAAGGCCCGCCAGCGCGACGAGGAGCTGCACAAGCTCTCCGAGGGCAAAAACTATGCTGGTGGCGAGAACCCCTACCGCGAGGCCGAGGAGTAAAAGGTGTCCTCCCCGCGCCCGCGCTTATCGACGCCACCTCCCGCCACCACATCTGCTGCCGCGATGCTCAGCCCAGCCCGGTTGGGTGTGCGCGATAGTGACTTCCGCGTCCAGGACCTGGATGCAGCGATCGCTGCACTGCGCTCTGCTCGATCCGTGGCCGTGGTGGGGCATGTGCGCCCGGATGCCGATGCCGTTGGTTCGGTGTCTGCACTCATGCAGCTGGCCGAGGCTTTAGGGGCGCGGGCGCGCGGCTATATTGACCACCTCGGCGGGGTAGCGCGCAACCTCAGCAGCATTCCGCGGTGCGCGGATATCTCTTGGGAGGGGCCTATCGCCGCGGATTCGGACTGCGTGGTGGTCGTCGATTGCGGCGATCTGCACCGTGCCGGCCGCTATGCCGAGCAGATCGCTGCCGGCGACTGGGCGCGGGTCATGATAGATCACCACGAGCATAACCCTGGGGTGCAGGGCGTGAACCTTATTGCTCCCCGAGCCGATTCCACCACCGCCGTGATCTGGCTTCTCGCCCAGCGGGCGGGTGTGGAACTCAACGAGTCGCTGGCCCATGCCCTCTATGCGGGGCTGGTCACCGATACTGGGGGTTTCGCGTGGAGTGGCAACGAGGATGCCACCTCGCGGCTGCTGCTCGCCGCCGCGCTGGCCGAAAGTGGGATCGATACGGGAACGATCACCGCGGATCTCATGGATCGCTCCACCGTGGCAGAAACCCAGATGCTCGGCAGGCTGCTGGCGGGGGTTGAGGCCGTGGACACTCCGCTGGGTCGGGCCGCCATTCTCATCGCACCCTATGCGCAGCTGAGTACGGTTCCGCCCTTCGTGGCGGAACGCGCTGTGACGCTGCTGCACGCCCTCGAGGATGCTGCGGTGTGTGTGGTGGCCAAAGAACAACAGCCCGGCAGATGGAACCTCTCTCTGCGCTCGGAGCAGATTGATGTGGCTGCGCTGGCGCGCCGTCACGGCGGCGGAGGCCACATCCACGCCGCTGGGCTGAGCATGACCGGCACCGAAGAAGATTGTTGGACGCTGATGAAGGATTATCTACTGCAGTGAGCCTGGACTCCACCGATTCCCCCGAATGCACCGACTCCACCCGCGCCGCGGCAGGGGAGGATGCCCCGGCTGACGCCGAGGAGCATGAACGCCTCGCCGCCGCAGGCAAGGTGAGTATCCGTACAGTGTTGGCGCTGGCGCTGCCCGCCCTGGGCGTGCTCGCCGCGACACCGCTGTACTTGCTGCTCGATACCGCGGTCGTGGGCCGGCTGGGCAAAACCGAATTGGCCGCGCTCGGCGCCGCCACCACGCTCTTTTCCGTGGTCACCACCCAGCTGACCTTCCTCTCTTATGGCACCACCGCCCGCGCCGCCCGGCTCTATGGGGCGGGAAAAAAGAAGGAAGCGGTCGCTGAAGGGGTACAGGCCACCTGGGTGGCGCTGCTGGTCGGCTCGGCGCTGGCCGCCATCATGTTCTTCGGCTCCCCCTGGTTTACGCTCTGGCTCTCGAGCAGCGAGTCGGTGGCCGCCGAGGCCACGCTCTGGCTACGCATCGCTAGCTTCGGTATCCCGCTGCTATTAATCACCATGGCCGGCAATGGGTGGCTGCGCGGCATCCAGAACACCACCGCGCCGCTCTGGTTCACCCTCACCGGCGTGATCCCCGCCGCGATTCTCGTGCCGATATTGGTCCACGCCTATGGCTTCGTGGGCTCGGCGTGGGCCAATCTCACCGGTTTGGCGCTCACCTCCGCCTGCTTCCTGCTCGCCCTGGTTCGCTCCCACGAGGGCTCTTGGGCGCTGCGCCCGCAGGTAATCCGGCACCAGCTGGTGCTGGGGCGAGATCTCATTATTCGCTCCTTGTCCTTCCAGGTGGCGTTTCTCTCCGCCGCTGGGGTCGCCGCCCGCTTCGGCGAGGCCTCCCTCGCCGCGCACCAGGTGATGATGCAGCTGTGGAACTTCCTCACCCTGGTTCTCGACTCGCTGGCGATCGCCGCCCAAACCCTGACCGGCGCCGCCCTCGGCATGGGCTCGGTCTACCGAGCTAGGGGAGTGGGGCGGCTGGTGGTGCTGTACTCCACCGCTGTGGCCGCAGTATTGGCGGGGCTCTTTGCGCTCGGATTCCGCTTCATTCCGCGGCTATTCACCCAGGACGCCAGCGTGCTTGCCGCCATGGAATGGCCGTGGTGGATTCTGATCCTCATGATTATCGGCGGCGGTGTGGTCTTCGCGCTCGACGGGGTGCTGCTGGGTGCCGCCGATGCGGTGTATTTGCGCAATGCCACCATCGCCTCTGTGGTGCTGGGCTTTTTGCCAGGCGTGTGGCTCTCGCTGTTTTTCGAGGCCGGACTCACCGGCGTGTGGTGCGGGCTCTTGGCCTTCATCTTCATCCGCATGGTCGCTGTGCTCTGGCGTTTCACGTCCATGAAGTGGGCCAATAACGCCGTATAGTGTGGGGATACAAGCGACCCCGAGTGAGTAGCGATCCGGTGCGGAGAAAGGCGATGGTGCGGCAATGACCACCCTGTGGGCTGTCTCGGATCTGCACGCCGCGGTCAAAGCCAATGCGGAGATGATCGCGCGCATCCAGCCCACGAGTCCCAGCGACTGGCTCATCGTCGGCGGGGATGTGGCCGAACGCACCCCCGATATTCTGGCTGTCCTTGAGCAGCTCAAGGAGCGCTTTGAAGAGGTGATCTGGGCGCCAGGTAATCACGAGCTGTTTTGCCGCTCGACCGATGCCGTGGTGGGCCGCGAGAAATACGCCGAGCTGGTGGCCGGCTGCCGCGCCCGCGATATTTTCACCCCCGAGGATCCCTATCCCGTCTTCGCCGGTCGCACCATCGCGCCGCTTTTTACGCTCTACGATTACACCTTCCGCCAGCCGGGGCTCACCGCCGAGGAGGCGGTGCAGCGCGCCCGGGACAATCAGGTGATGCTCACCGATGAGTTCGCCATTGCCCCCTTCGTGGATATCCGCGCGTGGTGCTGGGACCGATTGGCCTACTCGGTTAAAAGACTCAGCCGCGTCACCGGCCCCACCATCTTGATCAATCACTGGCCGCTGGTGATCGAGCCGCTCAACCAGGTGGCCTGGCCGGAGATCTCACTGTGGTGCGGCACGATCCATACCCGCACCTGGCCGGTGCGTTATCGCGCGGAGAAGGTGATCTACGGTCACCTGCACCTGCCTGGGGAAACGGTGGTCGACGGCATCCCTCATATCGAAACCTCGCTGGGATATCCGCGCGAGTGGAAAAACCGTCCCGCCAGCGCGCCGTGGCCCTATCCGGTGCTGGAGGTGGACGCGGATGCAATGTAGCCCCGATCTCTTCCCCGCGGCCGCCCAATTTTGTTCCATGCAAGTGGATCGCAGCAGCGCCGATCTGAGCCGATACCACGAGCTCCACCCCCTCGAGCAGGCCTTGGTGGCGCACGCCGTGACGGTACGGAAGGCGGAGTTCGGTGATGCGCGCTGGTGCGCCCACCAAGCGCTGAAGAAGCTCGGGCGCGACTCTGGGGCGCCGATCCTGCGCGGCGAGCGCGGCGTGCCCTTGTGGCCGGCGGCGGTCTCTGGATCTATGACGCATACCGATGGGCTGCGCGCTGCGGTGGTGGCGCCGCGGCTGGTGGTGAAGTCCATGGGCCTTGATGCCGAACCCGCAGCGTCTTTGCCGCGGGGAGTACTCAGCTCCATCGCCCGCCCTAGTGAGCTACCCCAACTCGATGAGCTGGAATCCCAAGGCATTCCCTGTGCCGACCGTCTGCTCTTTTGCGCCAAGGAGGCCACGTATAAGGCGTGGTTTCCGCTGACGCATCGCTGGCTCGACTTCGATCAAGCTGAGATCGATGTGCGCAGCGATGGCACCTTCATCTCCTATCTCCTGGCCCGCCCCACGCCGGTGCCCTTCATGACGGGCCGCTGGGAGATCCGCGAGGGCTTTATTATCGCCGCCATCGCCGTGGTCTAGCTGCAAACGAGCTGCGCTAGAGGGTCGAGGGGCGGGCGACGAATACCGTCGATAAGCGCGAGCCCTTTTCTTTGAGTAGGGCAACTGCGCGACCATCCGGGGCCATTGCCGCGTGCACGCCGCTGATCCCGCGCGGGGTGAGCCATTTCCCCATGCTCACATCCCGCGCCTCCGCTGCACTCAGCGGCAGCGGGGGAAAGCTCACGGCCATGGCCTGGTCCAGGCTCAAGGACAGCTCGGGCTTATCCTCGAGCTGGTCCAGGGTGCGGGCGTGGTCGAGGGTGAAGGGGCCAACAGCGCTGCGACGCAGTGTCGTGAGGTGGCCACCCACGCCGAGTCCGGCCCCGAGGTCGCGGGCGAGGGAGCGGATATAGGTACCCGAGGAGCAGTGCACCGAGCAGCGGATATCCACCCAGCTATCGTGGCGCTCGATGGAATGAACCGCGAAAGAGTAGATAGTGACGCGTCGTTCAGGAATCTCTACGTCGATTCCCTCCCGCACTAGCTCGTGGGCGCGGCGGCCATTGATCTTGATCGCCGAGACGGAGGAGGGGCGCTGCATAATCTCCCCGCGAAGTTGCGCGATACCGTCGTGAATCTGTTCATCGCTGATAGCGGAGGCATCGTGCTGGGTGAGAATATCGCCCTCGGCGTCATCGGTGGTGGTAGAGGCGCCTAAGCGGATGGTGGCGGCATAGGTTTTGGTGTCCGCCACGAGATGCGCGAGGAATTTGGTGCCGCGTTCAATACCGGCCACCAACACCCCAGTAGCCATCGGGTCAAGAGTGCCGGCATGGCCTACTTTGCGGGTGCCGAAGATCCGCCGCAGTCGGCCCACCACATCGTGGGAGGTCATGCCCTGAGGCTTGTCCACCACGACCAGCCCCGAGGTGGCGAGGGGGTCTGCGGCGGCGGCCAGCTGAGCGGGGGAGGGGATCTTCTCTTGGGGGAAAGACATGCGTATTAGCCTATGCCGTACCCTATACACTTGTGAATATTTGGCATGGTCTGGATAACGTCCCCGCACAGCTCGACGCCTCCGTGGTCACCATCGGAGTTTTTGATGGCATTCACAGCGGACATCAAACCTTGCTCCGCCGCGCCGCTGCTCTTGCCGGGGAGAACGGCGTGCCCTCTGTGCTCGTGACCTTTGATCCGCATCCGCTGGCCGTGGTGCGCCCAGATAAGATGCCGCCGTTGCTCGGCACTGTGTATGACCGTGCCGAGATCGCAGCAGCGCTGAATATCGACCATCTGCTGGCGCTGCGTTTCGACGCCTCCCTCGCGCACCTGTCGCCAGAGGAGTTTTTCACCACCGTGCTCGTCGACAAGCTCGGCGCGAAGGCCGTGGTGGTAGGGGAGAACTTCACCTTTGGCCATAAGGCCGCCGGCACCACCGACACGCTGCGCGAGCTCGGGGAGAAATACGGCGTCGAGGTGGCGGTCTTGCCTCTCTTAAATGAAGCGGGTCTGCCGATCTCCTCCACCCGTATCCGCGGGATGCTCGAGCGCGGCGAGATTCGCGAGGCCAACGCGGCGTTGACTCGCCCCTTCGCGGTACAGGGCGAGGTAGTACGCGGTGCCGGTCGCGGCGGCAGGGAACTGGGATTTCCCACCGCGAATCTCTACTTCCCGCCCAGCCAAGCCCTGCCTGGCGATGGCGTCTATGCCGGGTATTTCACCGTGCTGGACTCCACTCCCACTCCCGGTGATATGCGGTGCGGGGTGCGCTACCCCGCGGCGATCTCGGTGGGAAATAACCCCACCTTCGAGGATCCGCGCCGCAGCGTTGAAACGTTCGTGCTCGACCGCGAGGCGGATCTCTACGGCCATCAGGTGCGGGTGGAGTTTGTGGAGTTTGTGCGCGGCATGGAGAAATTCAACGGTGTTGAGGACCTGCTCGCTGCCATTCGTTCGGACGTGGCCGCCACCCGTGCAATTGTTTCCGAACCTATCGACTGCTAAAATTTCTCGGGTTGGTTGTGACTGTGGTCTGCAACAGTCACGCCCACCGGCTTCCTACTGGGAGGGCGGTGCCTGTTTTTACTGCGGACTGAAATATTTTTGGAGGATCCCCTCATGGCATTGGATACCGCAAAGAAGAAAGAAATCCTGAACGAGTACGGTCTGCACGAGACCGATACCGGTTCTCCCGAGGCTCAGGTTGCCCTGCTCACCTACCGCATCCGCAACCTCACCGAGCACCTGAAGAGCCACAAGCACGATCACCACTCCCGTCGTGGTCTGCTGCTGCTCGTTGGTCGTCGTAAGGGTCTGCTGCAGTACCTGCAGCGCACCAACATCGATCGCTACCGTGACCTGATCTCTCGTCTGGGGCTGCGTCGCTAAGCGTCGTGTATCTGAGGCGATTGCCGCCTCATCTCACCACCTCTCGTCCTCTGCGTCGAGACGGTGGTGTTTTTTATGCGCCGTGTGCTGCGGAACTGCTAGACTAAGTCACCGTTATAGACACCCACTCAGGCGGCACCGATGACCGCCTCCATTTTTAGTTATAAGAGGAGTTCGCAAGCACACATGCGCGACGTATTCGTTAATAAAGACACCGACTTCGGAATCATCGAAGCAGTTGCCACCATCGATAATGGCGACTTCGGTACCCGCGAGATCCGGCTCGAAACAGGACAGCTTGCCCGCCAAGCTGATGGTTCCGTGACCGCGTATCTCGATGAAGAAACCATGATGCTGGCCACCTCCACCGCATCCAATCAGCCGCGTGAAGGTTTCGACTTCTTCCCGCTGACCGTGGATGTGGAAGAGCGCATGTACGCCGCAGGTCGCATCCCCGGTTCCTTCTTCCGTCGTGAGGGCCGCCCCTCCACCGAGGCCATCTTGGCCTGCCGTCTGATTGACCGGCCGCTGCGCCCGACCTTCGTCAAGGGCCTGCGCAATGAGGTACAGATTGTGGTCACCGTGCTGTCGGTGAACCCGCAGGATATGTACGACGTGGTGGCTATCAACGCCGCTTCTGCTGCCACCCAGCTCTCCGGTCTGCCGGTCTCCGGTGCCGTGGGCGGCGTGCGTATGGCTCTCGTTGTGGACGAGGACCATCCCAAGGGCCAATGGGTGGCATTCCCCACCCATGAGCAGCACAACTCCGCTGTGTTCGAGTTGGTGGTTGCTGGCCGTCGCGTCACCCGCAAGCAGGGACGCAAGAATGTCGACGATGTGGCCGTGATGATGGTGGAAGCCGGCGCCACGGAGAACGTGGTCGAGCGCATCAACGATGGTGCTCCGGCCCCCACCGAGCAGGTTGTGGCCGAGGGCCTCGAGGCCGCCAAGCCCTTCATTGACGTTCTCTGCCGCGCCCAGGAGGCGCTGGCGAAGGAGACCGCCAAGGACACCCAGGAGTTCCCGCTCTTCCCGCCGTACTCCGAGGAGATCTTCGAGGCCGTGGAGAAGAAGGCCGCCAAGAAGCTCAACAAGCTGCTCACCATCTCCGGTAAGCAGGAGCGCGACGAGGCCACCAATGAGCACATGGAAGAGATCGAGGAGCAGCTGAGCGAGCGCTTCGAGGATCAGGAGAAGGAGATCCGCGCCGCCTATAACGCGGTGATGAAGCAGATCGTGCGCCAGCGCATCCTGGCCGAGCACTTCCGCATCGATGGCCGCGATGTCACCGACATCCGTGACCTCAGCGTGGAGGTGGATCTGATCCCGCGCGCCCATGGCTCCGCCCTCTTCGAGCGTGGCGAAACCCAGATCCTCGGCGTGACCACTCTGGACATGCTGAAGATGGAGCAGCAGATCGATTCGCTGACTCCCACCACCTCCAAGCGCTATATCCACCACTACAACTTCCCGCCCTATTCCACCGGCGAGACCGGTCGCGTGGGCTCCCCGAAGCGCCGCGAGATCGGCCACGGTGCGCTGGCTGAGCGTGCCCTGATCCCGGTGATCCCCTCCCGCGAGGATTTCCCCTACACCATCCGTCAGGTCTCCGAGGCACTCGGCTCCAACGGCTCGACCTCCATGGGCTCGGTGTGTGCGTCCACGCTCTCGTTGCTCAACGCTGGTGTGCCCTTGAAGGCACCCGTCGCGGGTATCGCCATGGGGCTGGTCTCCGGCGAGGTTAAGGGCTCCACCGAGTATGTGGCACTCACCGATATCCTCGGTGCCGAGGATGCCTTCGGCGATATGGACTTCAAGGTGGCCGGCACCGCCGACTTCGTCACCGCGCTGCAGCTCGACACCAAGCTGGATGGTATTCCTTCCACTGTGCTTGCCGACGCCCTCTCCCAGGCTCGCGACGCGCGCTTGACCATCCTCGACACGATGGCCGATGTGATCGACGAGCCCGATGAGATGAGCGATTACGCACCGCGTATCACCTCTGTGAAGGTGCCGCAGTCCAAGATCGGCGAGATCATCGGGCCGAAGGGCAAGACGATTAACTCGATCACCGAGGACACCGGTGCAGACGTCTCCATCGAGGAAGACGGTACGGTGTTTATCTCCGCCACCTCCGGTGAGGCCGCGGAGCAGGCGATTGAGAAGATCAACGCCATTGCGAACCCGCAGCTGCCCAAGGTGGGCGAGCGCTACCTCGGCACCGTGGTCAAAACCACCCCCTTCGGTGCTTTCGTTTCTCTGCTGCCGGGCCGTGACGGTCTGGTGCACATCTCGAAACTCGGTGGCAAGAAGCGTATCGAGAAGGTTGAGGACGAAGTCAATGTGGGCGACAAGCTCCAGGTGGAGATCGCCGATATCGACAATCGCGGCAAGATCTCTTTGATCCCCGTCGAGGAGAGCTAGTCTCTTATCCGCGCGCCCGACTCTCGGGTGTGTAGTACTGCCAGCAACGCCCCGCAGAACGCCCAAGTGTGTTCTGTGGGGCGTTGCGTATGTCTGCCCGCTGGAGGCGGAGAATAGGCGTTCATAAGACCAGTAATCGAGAGGATATAACCACGCCCGAGTGGCTGCACTCTCTGATCGTTACCCCAAGCAACCCCACATGAGGGATGTGGAGAATTTGTGGCTGTGAGCTTAGCCACGAACTGGTCAGGTAGGTCGTCTGATGTTGGGTTTGATGTGCGTAAATGTCTCCCTTATCGTGCAGGTCAGGGCTTATAAGAAGGTGTGAGAATGGAACATGGGCTCTCAGATGGCCGTGAACTAATGGTGTTCATTTCGATAAAAGTGGGCGTAACATGAGTGCAGAAGCACACATACTCACAGGCTGTTGATTATTACCTGAGCCTGTAGGGGTGTGTGGTACCTCATAGCTAGTGGGGCGGTGGAGCAGCAACGCTTCCCGCACAATGCACGGAAAGGGGCGCGCACTCATGACCACCCGCGATATCACCCTCAAAGCCGGCGACTACACCGCAACGATCACCACACGAGGTGGGGGAGTGCGCACCCTGAGCTATCGAGGCGCTCCCTTGCTCATCGGGTACGAGGCGGGTGCAGATGCACCGATGAATGCCGGCAATATTTTGAGCCCCTGGCCCAACCGAGTGGATGGCGGAGTCTTCATTTTCCACGGCACCACCCATGAATTGGAGATCACCGAACCGCAGCGCAACAACGCTATTCATGGTTTCGTGCATTACCAAGAGTGGCAGTGTGTGGACAGCTCCGAGGCTTCCGTGACACTCGAGCTGCACGATGGCCACCACCAAGGCTGGCCTTGGGCGCTGCACCACAGCGTTACCTGGAGCCTTGATGAGGCCACGGGATTGAGCTGTGCGTATCGAGTGCGCAATGCCAGTGATGAGACTGTGCCCGTAGCCGTGGGCTTCCACCCGTATATCACCGCCCACGGCGCGCCGCTGGATGAATGCGAGCTCACTCTTCCCTGTGGCAGCTATCTGCCTTTGGAAACGACCCGCAATCTGCCCGCGGGACCGATGACGGCCACCACCCATCTCGGTGTTAACGAGGATGTGGCCACGGGGATAGCGATGGATGGGGTGTTCTTTGATCACTGCTTCAGCGTCGACAAGCCTCAGCAGCCCTCTGCCTATGAAGTCACCCTGCGGCATCGCGACAGCGATACATCCGTGGTGCTGCGTTCGGATATGCGCACCCCGTGGCTGCAGGTCTTTACGGCTGATCCCGCCTATGACTGCGGTTATCCCGGAGTGGGGCGGGCTCTGGCGGTCGAACCGATGTCGGCACCGGTCAATGCTTTCCGCTCCCATGGGGCGGCGGAGCTAGATCCCGAAGAAAGCCTGAGTATCAACTTCTCCATCGCCGCAGGCTAGAAGCTCTTTAACTAAATATAGACACTCATAACCAAGCAGGCTTTGCGGAAGAATGCTCGCGGAGCCACAAACCAACCCAAGGAGAAAGCAACATGATCGTCGCTGAATCCGCGCTCCGGCTTGACGCCACGTGGGTCGATTACGCGATCGTCGCGTTATATTTCGTCTTCGTTCTCGGAATCGGCTGGGCCGCCCGCTCGAAGGTGTCGAGCTCCATCGACTTCTTCCTCTCGGGCCGTTCGCTACCTGCGTGGGTGACTGGCCTCGCCTTCATCTCCGCTAACCTGGGAGCCGTCGAGATCGTGGGCATGTCTGCCAACGGTGTGCAGTATGGCTTCCAAACCATGCACTACTTCTGGATCGGCGCTGTGCCGGCCATGGTGTTCCTCGGCATCGTGATGATGCCCTTCTACTACGGCTCCAAGGTGCGTTCGGTGCCCGAGTTCATGCTGCGGCGTTTCGGCCCCGGCGCACACTTGGTTAACGCCATCTCCTTCGCCGTGGCGCAGCTGCTCATTGCCGGTATTAACCTGCTGCTGCTGGCCAAGGTGGTCAACTCCCTGCTGGGCTGGCCGCTGATCGTCACCCTCATTATCGCTGCGGTGATCGTGCTCAGCTACATCACCCTCGGTGGTCTCTCGGCAGCTATTTACAATGAGGTGCTGCAGTTCTTCGTGATCATCGCCGCACTGCTGCCGCTGACCCTGATTGGTCTACACAACATCGGTGGCTGGCAGGGTCTGAAGGACGCTGTGGAAAACGAAAGCCACTTCCACACCTGGCCGGGTACGGAGATCTCCGGTTTTGATAACCCGGTGATCTCGGTGATCGGTTTGACCTTCGGCTTGGGCTTCGTGCTCTCCTTCGGTTACTGGACCACCAACTTCGTGGAGGTGCAGCGCTCCATGGCTGCTGATTCACTTTCCTCGGCTCGTAAGACCCCGATCATTGGTGCCTTCCCGAAGATGTTCGTTCCCTTCGTGGTGGTTGTGCCCGGCATGATCGCTGGTGCCACCGTCACCCCGATTATGAACGGCAGCGCTGAGCCGAATGACGCAATGCTTTATCTGATGCGTGATTTGCTGCCCAATGGTTTGCTCGGTGTGGCGCTGGCAGGTCTGCTCGCCGCGTTCATGGCCGGTATGGCTGCCAATATCTCTGCCTTCAACACCGTGATGAGCTATGACATCTGGCAGGGCTATGTGGTCAAAGATAAGCAGGATGATTACTACACCAAGGTCGGCCGTATGGCCACCGTGCTGGCTACCCTCATCGCTGTGTTCACCGCGTTGATCGCCGAGAACTTCGGCAACGTGATGGACTACCTGCAGACTCTGTTCGGCTTCTTCAACGCCCCGCTGTTCGCCACCTTCATCCTCGGTATGTTCTGGAAGCGCATGACCCCGACCGCCGGCTGGGTGGGCCTGGTCTTGGGTACCCTCTCCGCCATGGCCTACTGGGCCATCGCCACCTTCTCCTCGGTGGAATCGGGCTTCTTCAACCTGCCCGGTCAGGGCACCGCGTTCGTGGCTGCCTCCATCGCCTTCATCGTGGACATCACCTTCTCCATCGTGGTCTCCTTGATGACGAAGCCGAAGCCGGATCATGAGCTGGTTGGTTTTGTTAAGTCGGTGACCCCGAAGGAGAACCTCACCGACGCTGCTGAGGCCAGCCTGCCGTGGTACAACCGCACGGTGCCGCTCGGTATCCTCTGCATGGTTCTCGTGATCGCGCTCAACGTGATCTTCGCCTAGCACTAGATCAAGGAAGGAGTAATAACCATGGCTAAGAAAGATACCCACAAGGCTGGCGCCTTCGATATTCGCAACGTCATCGGCGGCCTCATCGGCCTCTACGCTGTGATCCTCTTGGGTTCCTGGCTGCTCTTGGATCCCGGTGTGGATCCCTCTACCGGTGTGGCCAAGGACGCCACCTATAACCTGTGGACCGGCCTTATGATGGCTGTTGTGGCCATCGTCTTCTTCGCGTGGGCGAAGATGCGTCCGATCATCGTCCCCGATGACATCGAGGACATTAAGTAATACTGCACGCCGCGAGGGGCGATCGTCCCTCGCGGTACAGTCCGGGGCTAATGGTGTGTCCAGCTGCCCCGGCTGGACATCCTGCCGCGACGCGTCAGTTGCGAGCCGTGGCAGGGCACACCACACACGCTTTTCTTTTACATAACTTCATCATCTCCCTCTCAGAGCAGGCTCACGGGAGTGGCTTTGAGCGTCGTCGAATTCTTCGTTTAAGGAAGTGAATGTTTCATGGCAATGCCAGACGAGACTGCGAGGAGCGTCTCCGACTCCGCGTCCCCCGAGGTGGCTATCACCCGCACCCGTCTCGCCGATGGTCGCGAGCTCATCTACTTTGATGACGAGCCGGACTATGTCTCGGGGAAAGCTACTCGCGAGCTGCACGATAGCCGCGAGCTGCCCCCTGCGAGCACGGTCTCGGAGATGCGCCGTGATCCCTTGACCGGCGAATGGGTGGTTTTTGCCGCCCACCGCATGAATCGCACCTTCATGCCGCCGGCCAATGAAAATCCCTTGGCGCCCACCACCCCTGGAGAGATCCCCACCGAGATCCCAGCCAATGACTACAACGTGGTGGTCTTCGAAAACCGCTTCCCCTCGCTGTCGCTGCACATCCCCGAGGATGTGGACTTTTCCGGCTATGTCGATGGCAACGAACTCTATCCTCGCGGTGCCGCCCAAGCCCGCTGCGAGGTGGTGTGCTTTACTCCCGAGCCCAGCAAGTCCTTCAAGGACCTCGGCTTTACCCGCGCCCGCACCGTGGTGGAAGCATGGGCACACCGCACGAAGGAGCTCTCGGAGATCGAGGGCGTGCGCATCGTATTCCCCTTCGAAAACCGCGGTAAGGAAATCGGAGTCACGCTGCAGCACCCGCACGGCCAGATCTACTCCTATCCCTATCTGCCGAAGCGCGCCCAAGCGGTGCTGACGCAGGCAAAGGCCTATGAGGACAGCAAGGGGGGCTCGCTTTTCGACGCGATTATCAGCGCCGAGCAGGACAGTGGCCGCCGCGTACTCATCGACGGTGAGCACTTCATCGCCTTCGTGCCCGCCGCCGCAGAATGGCCGGTGGAGGTCATGGTGATGGCCAAGCGCGCCGAGGCCTATGACTTCGCCTGCCTCAACGATGCGGAAAAGGATGAGCTCACGCGCATCTATCTGCGCCTGTTGGGGGCAGTGGACAACTTCTTTGACGGAGTGGAGAAAACCCCGTACATCGCAGGCTGGAACCAGGCACCGATCGGCGAGGACCGCCGCTATGGCCGCCTGTACCTGCAGCTATTTTCCATGATGCGTTCCCCGAACCGTATGAAGTTCCTGGCCGGCTCCGAATCCGGCATGGGGGCGTGGATCTCGGACACCACCCCTGAACGCATTGCCGATCGTTTCCGAGAGATTCTTGAGGCAGGGGAGAAGTAAATGACACAGAGCGTCCAGTGGATGGACACCCTCGAGGCTCCGCAGGGCATTGAGCGCGCCAAGGAGCACTTCCGCGAGATCTTCGACGCCGATCCGAGCGTGGTCGTGGCGGCGCCGGGTCGCGTCAACCTCATCGGGGAGCACGTCGACTACGCCGGCGGCATCAGCGTGCCCTTCGCGCTGCACAACCGCGCCTATATTGCGGCCGCGGCGCGCCCCGACGATGTGCTGCGCGTCAGCTCCGTTGGCGCCGATCCCGCGGTGGTGGAGTGCCGGATCGACGAGGTCGGTCCAAAGCATCCCGACAACTGGGCCGGCTATGTCATCGGTGCGGTCTGGGCCGCCATCGAGGCGGGCATTCTGCCGGAGCAGGGCATGGATCTGGCCATGGTCTCCGATGTTCCGCTTGGTGCTGGCCTGTCCAGCTCCGCGGCAATCGAATGCTCCGCCATCACCGCCGCCATGGCCCTGGCGGGCATGGAGATGACCCCGCGTCGTCGCCGCCGTCTCGTCGAGTGCGCCATGCGCGCAGAAAACGAGGTCGTTGGTGCCTCTACCGGCGGTATGGACCAGCGCATTTCCCTGCTTGCCCAGGAAGATAATGCCCTGGCTATCGACTTCCTCGACAACTCCGAGCAGCTGGTGCCTTTTGATGTCGGTGCCGCCGGCTACACCCTGGTGGTGTGCAATACCAACGCCCCGCACTCGCTGGCCGATGGTCAATACGCCTCGCGCCGCGCCGTGATCGACGGGGTCACCGCCCACGCCCACGTTGCGACCCTCCGCGAGGTCGAGGATCCTTTCACCGTCGCCCAGCAGTGGGCGGCACAGAATGTGCCCGAGGGCAGCACGGAGGAAGAATGGCAGGAAGTAGTGCACCGTCGGGTGCGGCACGTCATCAGCGAGATCGAGCGCACCTCCGAGGCTGTGCAGATGCTTGTCGACGGCAACCTGCAGGGCTTTGGCGAGCACATGTGGGCCTCCCACGCCTCGCTGCGGGACGACTATGAAGTCTCCACCGAGGAGCTCGACCTCGTGGTGGATACCGCCCGCGAGTTCGGCGCCCTCGGCGCCCGCATGACCGGTGGTGGATTCGGCGGCTCGGCCATCGCGCTGATCGATATTCGCACCGCAACCGAACTGGTTGAGGCCATCAACGAGCGCGCCGCGGAGCGCGGCTACCCGCAGCCAGAGTTCCTGCTCGCCATGCCGAGCTGGGGCGCACGCATTGTGGAGAGCGCGCACGGTAGGTTCTCCCACACATAACAGGGACGCTTGCCTAGACTGGTGGGGTAGATTAACCCACCAGTCTTTTAGCTATCTCAAGGAGCAGGGAAGAACATCATGGCAGAATCCACCATTGCAGTTGGCGTCCTCGGAGCGAAGGGCCGGGTGGGCCAGGCGGTTGTAGCGGGCGTGGAAGCCAGCGAGGATCTGCGCCTGGTCGCGGCACTCGATCGGGGCGATAGTCTAGACGCGCTCGTCGAATCGGGAGCCGAGGTAGTGGTGGATTTCACCACCCCGGACGTGGTGATGGACAATCTCGAGTTCATGATCTCCCACAATATTTCCGCAGTGGTGGGAACAACCGGCTTCACCGCCGAGCGCCTCGAGACCGTGCGTGGCTGGCTGGAAAACTCCAGCTCCTCGGTGCTCATTGCCCCGAATTTCGCCATCTCGGCGGTGCTCACCATGCAATTCGCCCGCCAGGCCGCGCGCTTCTTCGAGTCGGCCGAGGTGATTGAGATGCACCACCCGAACAAGCTGGACGCGCCCTCGGGTACCGCAGTCCACACTGCGGAGGGCATCGCCGAGGCCCGCCGCGAGGCCGGTATGGACAGCCAACCGGATGCCACCACCCAGTCCCTCGAGGGGGCACGCGGCGCCGATGTGCAGGGAGTGCCGGTGCACGCCGTGCGCATGAGCGGCACCGTGGCCCACGAGACCGTGATCTTCGGTACCCAGGGCCAGTCGCTGACCATCAAGCAAGACTCCTATGATCGCACCTCCTTTATTCCCGGGGTGCTCGTGGGCGTGCGTAACTATGCCCAGCACCCCGGGCTCACTGTGGGACTGGAGCACTACCTCGGGCTCTAAGTGGCGATAGCAGCCAGGGATGCGTCGATAAGCGAAAAAGAAAGTACGGTAGAGGTGGCAACACATAAGGATTTATCGGTGCAGCTGGTGGCCTGCACCTCGTTTCAGGCGCCGAGCGATATCGACTGGAGCACCGATGCAGAAGGGGCCGAGGCGCTCGTGGAGTTCGCCGGGCGGGCCTGCTACGAGAGCTTCGATAAGCCGAATCCACGCACCGCGAGCAACGCGGCCTATATTCGCCACATTATCGATGTGGGGCATACCGCGCTGCTCGAGCACGCCCAAGCCACGATGTATATTCGCGCCATCTCGCGGGCCTGCACCCACGAGCTTGTGCGTCACCGCATGTTCTCCTTTTCGCAGCTCTCGCAGCGTTTCGTGCACCCCGACCAAGCCACGGTGGTGGTGCCGAGCGCGATCGACCGCGACCCCGAATTGCGGCGGCTGTTTGATCGGGCGATGGATGAATCCCGTTTCGCCTATGATGAGCTGCTCGCCGCTTTAGAGGAGAAACTCGCCGACGAACCGAATGCCCTGCTGCGCAAGAAGCAGGCCCGGCAAGCAGCGCGCGCGGTGCTGCCCAATGCCACCGAATCGCGCATCGTGATGACCGGTAATTTCCGGGCGTGGCGACACTTCATCGCCACCCGCGCCACCGAGCACGCCGATGAGGAGATGCGAACCGTGGCCGTGCGCTGCCTCGAATTGCTCAAGGACGCCGCCCCGGTGGTTTTTGGTGATTTCGATATCGCCATCCTCAGCGATGGTTCGCCCATGGCGTCGAGTCCCTATGTGGGCGTGTCCTAAAATGGAGACGCTTGGGGCAGGCGATATACTCCCTTTTTCCGCCGCGGAAGCAGACACCATCCCGACACACAGAGAGTAGCTAGATACAGCATGAACACTGGATTTGCCGAGAAAAACGGAACCGATGTCTTCGGTACCGTGGGCGTAGCGATGATCACCCCCTTCGATGAGGACAATCGCCTCGACGTGGCTACCGGACGAAAGCTCGCGGCTCATCTGACGTCGCGGGGCGTGGATGCGCTCATCCTGGGCGGTACCACCGGCGAATCGCCCACCACGACGCAGGCAGAAAAAATCACCTTTATTAAAGAAATCCGCGCCGAGGTGGGCGACGATATCGCCATTGTGGCCGGGGCCTCCACCAATAACACGGCCGCCTCGCAGGAGCTGGCGCGCGCCTCTCGGGATGCCGGCGCGGACGCACTTCTGCTGGTCACGCCGTATTATTCGAAGCCCTGCCAAGAGGGTGTGTACCAGCATTTCCGCGCGATCGCCGATAGCACCGATGCGCCGGTGTGCATCTATGACATCCCCGGTCGGTCTGCGATTCCTGTGGAGTCTGATACTATGAGGCGTCTAGCCGAGCACGAGAAGGTTCAGGCTGTCAAGGACGCCAAGGGCGACCTCGTTGGGGCTACCACTCTGATCGCCGAAACCGGTCTGGCATGGTACTCGGGCGATGATCCCCTCAACCTTCCGTGGCTCTCCCTTGGAGCCAGCGGTTTTATCTCCGTGATCGGGCACGTTGCACCGCAACAGCTCCGTGACTTGTACACCGCCTTCGATGAAGGCGATCTTGTACGCGCCCGCGAGATCAACGCAACGCTCGCGCCCCTTGTCGCCGCTCAAGGCCGATTGGGTGGCGTCTCCATGGCTAAGGCAGCATTACAGCTGCAAGGAATTAACGTGGGAGCTCCGCGTCTGCCGCAAATACCCGCGAATGACGACGACATGACCGAGCTCCGAAATAATCTAGAACAAGCTGGAGTCTTATAAATATGAATGAACCCCGTAATCGCTCTCGTAAGGTGACGCGTAAGGCGGGACCGCCCGAGGTCGAATTCCAAGCCCCGGGTGAAGCCAACCCCTCCCAGTCCGATAACTCTGGGTCCTCCCAGTCCGACTCTAAGGGTTCGAAGAAATCGAACTCCCAGGGCGGCAAGCAGTCCACTGGCGGCAAGTCCGGCGGTTCTTCTTCGAAGAAGTCCGCGAGCGGCGATAACCGGGACAATAACAACTCTAACGGTGGGAATGGAGGCAAGAACTCCAAGAACAACGGCTCGAATAAGCGCGGTTCCCGCAATGGTTCCCGCGGCAATAACCGTCGCGGTGGTCGCGGTAATGACCGTGGCGGCCGCTCCGTGGTGCACACCATGCAGGGCGCCGACCTCACCCAGCCGTTGCCGGAGCCGCCGAAGCAGCCGAAGGATGGGCTGCGCATCATCGCCCTCGGCGGTATTTCCGAGATCGGTCGCAACATGACCGTCTTCGAATACCACAACCGTCTGCTGCTCATCGACTGTGGCGTGCTCTTCCCCTCTTCGGGTGAGCCGGGCGTGGATCTGATCCTCCCTGACTTCGATTACCTCGAGTCCCGCCTCGATCGCCTCGACGTCCTCGTGGTCACCCACGGCCACGAAGACCACATCGGCGCGATCCCGTGGCTGCTCAAGCTCAAGCCCGACCTGGAGATCTTGGCCTCCAAGTTCACCGCCGCGTTGATCTCCGCCAAGTGCCAGGAGCACCGCCAGCGTCCGAACCTGACGATCATCAACGAGGACTCTCACGAAAAGCGCGGTCCTTTCGATCTGCGTTTCTTCGCGGTCAACCACTCTATCCCGGACTGCTTGGGCGTGGCACTGAAGACCGGTGCCGGCCTAGTGCTGCACACCGGCGATATCAAGCTGGATCAAACCCCGACGGATGGTCGTCCCACCGACCTTCCTGCTATCTCCCGCTTCGGCGACGAGGGCGTGGACTTGTTCCTCTGCGATTCCACCAATGCCACCACCCCCGGTGTCTCCGGCTCGGAGGCAGACATTGCCCCCACCCTGAAGCGTCTGGTGACCGAGGCGAAGCAGCGCGTTATCATCGCGTCCTTCGCGTCCAATGTCTATCGCGTGCAGTCTGCCGTGGACGCGGCCGTGGCCGCCGGCCGCAAGGTGGCCTTCAATGGCCGTTCCATGATCCGCAACATGGAGATCGCCGAGAAGCTCGGCTACCTGAAGGCGCCGAAGGGCACCATCGTCTCCATGGACGATGCCTCCCGTATGGCACCGCATAAGGTCGTGCTCATCACCACCGGTACCCAGGGTGAGCCGATGGCTGCGCTCTCGCGCATGGCCCGCCGCGAGCACCGGCAGATCACCGTCCGCGATGGCGATCTCATCATCCTTTCCTCCTCGCTGGTGCCCGGCAATGAGGAAGCAGTCTTCGGCGTGATCAACATGCTGGCCCAGATCGGTGCCACCGTGATCACCGGCCGTGATGCCAAGGTGCACACCTCCGGCCACGGTTACTCCGGCGAGCTGCTCTTCCTGTACAACGCCGCCCGTCCGAAGAACGCCATGCCGGTGCACGGCGAGTGGCGCCACCTGCGCGCCAACAAGGAACTGGCTATCTCCACCGGTGTGGAGCGCGACCGCGTCGTGCTCGCCCAAAACGGTGTGGTCGTGGACTTGGATCAGGGCCGCGCCAAGGTTGTGGGCCAGATCCCGGTGGGCAATCTCTACGTCGACGGCGTCACCATGGGTGACGTGGACGCCGAGGTGCTGGCCGATCGTACCTCCCTCGGCGAGGGCGGCCTGATCTCCATCACCGCCGTGATCGACAACCGCTCCGGACAGCTGCTGGAAACGCCGCGCGTCCAGGCCAAGGGCTTCTCCGAGGAGTCCAAGGACATGATGCGCGAGGTCACTGAGATGGTGGAAAATACCATGACCGATCTCGCCGGCGAAGGCGAAGGCGACCCTTACCGCATGGTGCAGAAGCTGCGGCGCACCGTCTCCCGCTTCGTGGAGAAGAAGTGGCGCCGCCAGCCGATGATCGTGCCGACCGTCATCCCCATGCGCTCGAAGGACGATGCGCTTGACGACGACGACATCAAGGCTGCTCGTCCCTCGCTCTAAAAAGTAGTCGCGCTCAGGCGCGACCACGCGATACGTCCCAGTCCTAGCTAGCTGAAACTGGTTAGGATGGGGCGTATGTCTTTTTCTCAATCAGAACGCCAGAAACTCGCCGCACTCTTTACAGAGCTCGGCCCCACCGCTCCTACTCTCTGCGAAGGGTGGGACACCCAGTACTTAGCCGCGCACCTACTTGCCCGCGAGACCAATGTGCGCGCCGCCGGCGGCATTGTGATCCCGCAATTAGCAGACGCCCACGACGACGCCGTGGAGCAGCTTTTAGCAGATAAAGGCTATGAGACGATCGTGGAGGAATGGGCCGCCGGCCCGCCCACCTTACTCAAACCCTTTGACTCGGTGATGAATACCGCCGAGAACTTCGTCCACCACGAGGATGTTCGCCGCGCCCAAGAGGGATGGACCAAGCGGGAACTGAGTACCGCAGAGGAAAGCGAGCTCTACAAGGTGGCCAAAACCTTAGGGCGCACCATGGTCTCGTCCAAGGGCTCGGCCGTGGCCTGTGTCCCCACCACCAGTGAGCTCTCGCGCTTCGTGGTGGGGGATAAGCGCAAGGTCGCCTCCGCCGAGGACCAGGTAGTGACCGTGATCGGTGATATCGGCGAGATCGTGCTGTGGCTTTTCGGCCGCGAGCCGGTGGATGTGCGCATCCTGGGTGATGAATCCGGAGTGAAGAAGAAAAGCCTCTAGTACCGGCCGCGGTCGCGGCTGGGGCGGTGCGATCGACAGTTCTTTTCACGGATCACGCCCCACGCCCGTGTTGCTGCTGTGACTACAGGGATGTGAGGGGATAGACTAAAACGCATGACTGTCACGAGCCAAACCGGATCTTCCCGGAGGAAGAAGAAGCGCCCCTCTAGCTCCACCTCGCGCCCAGGCCGTAGTTCGAGCACTGGGCGTTCTTCACGCTCGGCCAGTTCTACCCGATCCACCTCGGTGGTCACGACCTCTACCCACCCTGCCTACCGCGCTGCGGAAAGCTCCGGCGAGCGCACCGGCAGTGCCTTGGTGGCCGTGGGGCAGGGGGTATCCGCTATGGCCAGCGCTACCGCGAACGCCACCCGCGGCATGGGCGCGAAGCTGGCCCAGGGCAAGGCTCGTATGGCTGAGCGCTCCCAGCAGCGTAAGGCCGCCAAAGCCGTGAAAGCGGCGGAGCAGGCCGATACCGGCGAGGCATCGGAGGAGGAGACCACTGTCATACGGCGAGCTCGTACCCCGCATGAGGCCTACCCCCTCAATGAAACAGACTCCAGCGGCTACACGGCGAGCCCGCGTGGCTCGCGTTCCTCCTATGGCTCCGAGCCCACCGCCTCCGAGCCGGATACGGACACGGCGCCCGCGGCGAAAGACACCGCCGGCGTCCCAGACTTTATTGAGCGTCATTCCGATGGCATTGGTCTCAGCCTGGTCGGCGTGGCTGCGGTGATCGCCGCCAGCATGTGGTTTAACGTGGCGGGCCCCGTTGGCCGTGTCATCGCCGGCTCGAGCCAATGGCTCATCGGCGCCGGCGCGCACCTCTTGCCGATCGCACTGATCGCTGTGGCTGTGGTGGTGATGATGGGCACCTTCCCCAAGGCCACCCACCGGCTACGCGTGCTTGTGGGCACCGCCTTGATCGTGGCGGGCATGCTGGGGCAGATCCATATTTTCTCCGGCCAGCCCACGACCACAGCGGGGCGCGCCGATTCCGGCGGCATTATCGGCACCCTCTTCGGCGGAGTCCTGGCTCTAGGCTTTACTTCCTATGTGGCCGTGCCGATTCTCACGCTCGTCATCATCTACGGCGCCTTGCGCGTCACCGATATCAGCGTGCGGGAATTCGTGGATATCTGCTCCCTGTGGATCCGCGAACAGCTCGGCCGCGGCGAGTCGGAGGAGTTCGATATCGACGCCGTTGCAGAATCCGAGTTCGACGAGGACGCCGCACAGAGCCCGCTGGTGGAGGACTCCTCGCTGTCTCGTCCCCGCCGCGAGCGCGAGCGAGACAGCGCGGAGATTCCGCGCCGTGTGGCCGCCAGCCCGCAGCAGCCTGCCCCGCGCCCGAGCGCGAGCCCGCGCCCCCGCTACACCGCCGCCGCCGAGGACACTCAGCAGGCCCCGCAGCCCGAGTACTCCACCTCCGAGGCGGAGCCGACTGCGGTGCTGCCGCGTGATTACACCCCGAGTGATCCGCACACCACCAGTTCCTTCGCGGCCATCGGTACAGACTCTCCGCTGCCGGCAGAAGATCCCGAGCAGGCAGAGGATGACTATGCGGACGAGGACTACGCAGCAGCAGCCGAGCGCAGCGACGATGCCGTACAACGCTCCCATGACGCGGTGCGGCGCTCTGCCGCAGCCCGCACCGCCGCGCACAGCCCGCGCCCGGCTACCCCGCAGCCTGCCGCGCCGACACCCGCTGCTCCGAAGCCTGCTGTGCCCGAGTCGGATGCGGCTGAGGTCTCGACGGTGGATCCGGCGGCGATTCCGGCCTCCACGCCGCGTAGCGAGCTGAATAAGCGGGAGGAGCCGGCGCGCGAGCCGGCACCGGTGGCCAATAATGACAGCGACTATGAGCTGCCCTCCACCGATCTGTTGGTGGCCGGTAGCGCGCCGAAGACCCGCTCGGCTGCCAATGACCGCATGATCGAGGCCATCACCGAGGTCTTTAATGAGTTCAAAGTGGACGCCCAAGTAACGGGCTTCTCCCGCGGCCCCACAGTCACCCGCTATGAGGTGGAGCTGGGCCCGGGCGTGAAGGTCTCGAAGGTGACCAACCTGCAGTCCAACCTGGCCTATGCGGCGGCCACCGATAACGTGCGTCTGCTCACCCCGATTCCCGGCAAGTCCGCCGTGGGTATCGAGGTGCCCAACTCCGATCGCGAGATGGTGCACCTCGCCGATGTGCTGAGCTGCCCAGAAACTCATGACAATCCCGATCCGATGGTTATCGGCTTGGGTAAGAACATTGAGGGCGATTTTGTCTCCCACTCGGTGCAGAAGATGCCGCACCTGTTGGTGGCGGGTTCTACCGGCTCCGGTAAGTCCGCCTTCGTCAACTCGCTGCTGGTGTCGCTGCTCACCCGTGCGCGGCCGGAGGATGTGCGCCTGATCCTGGTGGACCCGAAGATGGTGGAGCTCACCCCCTACGAGGGGATTCCCCACCTGATCACCCCGATCATCACCCAGCCCAAGAAGGCGGCGGCCGCTCTGCAGTGGCTGGTGGATGAGATGGAGCAGCGCTACCAAGACATGAAGTCGGCGCGCGTGCGCCACATCAAGGACTTCAACCGCAAGGTCAAAAGCGGCGAGTACCAGGCACCGCTGGGCTCGGAGCGGGTGATCGAGCCCTATCCCTATATCGTGTGCGTGGTGGACGAGCTCGCCGATCTGATGATGACCGCGCCGAAGGAAATCGAGGAATGCATCGTACGCATCACGCAAAAAGCGCGTGCCGCAGGCATTCACTTGGTGCTAGCCACGCAGCGCCCCTCGGTGGATGTGGTCACCGGTCTGATCAAAACGAACGTGCCCTCTCGTCTGGCCTTCGCAACCTCCTCGCTCACTGACTCGCGCGTGATCCTCGATCAGGGCGGCGCGGAGAAGCTCATCGGTATGGGCGATGGCCTGTTCATTCCCCAAGGCGCCGGCAAGCCGCAGCGCATCCAGGGCGCCTATGTGACCGACGAGGAAGTCCAGGCAGTGGTGGAGGCCGCTAAGGCCCAGGCCGAACCGGAGTACACCGAGGGCGTCACCGACGATAAGTCGGCGGAAGCCAGCAAGGATATCGACCCGGATATCGGCAACGATCTCGAGGATCTCCTCGAGGCCGTGGAGCTGGTGGTCACCGCCCAGGTGGGCTCGACCTCCATGCTGCAACGCAAGCTGCGCATCGGCTTCGCCAAGGCCGGCCGACTCATGGACCTCATGGAAACTCGCGGGGTGGTCGGACCCTCCGAGGGATCGAAGGCCCGCGAGGTCTTGGTCAAGCCCGATGAGCTGGACACCATCCTGTGGATGATCAAGGGCGCCGATCCCGCCGAGGCGCCTAAGGAAGAGGATGGCCCCGAGGTGAAGACCGTGGATGCGAATCCCACCGGCGGAGTGTTCTAAGACCGAACCCGCACACATGGAGATCAATGTGTGCGGGTTTTTCGTATATAGTGGGTTCCGTCATGGAGGGGAGTACCCCTGAAATGGTGGTGATCGTCAGCACGGCCGCCGCTGTACCGCGATGGCGTGCAGCAGCCCCGGTCCCACCAGCCCACTACGCGGTGGGGGAGACCTCCGGTACGTAACTACTTTTCGCACCGGAGGATAATCACTATGCATGTGCCTTTGTGGGTGTGGGTGCTCACGGCCGTGATTGTCATTGCGTTCATCGCATTCGACTTCTTTACCCACGTCAAAACCCCGCACGAGCCGAGCTTGAAAGAAGCCGGCTTTTGGACCGCCTTCTACGTGGTGCTCGCCATGCTCTTCGGCGGTTTTGTGTGGCTGGTTTGGGATCACCAACGCGGCCTGGAGTTCCTCTCCGGCTACGTCACCGAAAAAGCATTGAGCGTGGACAACCTCTTCGTGTTCGCGCTGATCATCGGCACCTTCAATGTTCCCCGCAAGTATCAACAAAAGGTGCTGCTCTTCGGTATCGCCATGGCGTTGGTCTTCCGCACCGTATTCATTCTCTTGGGCGCGGCCGCCATTAATGCCTGGTCGGATATCTTCTATCTCTTCGGTATCTTCTTGCTCTACACGGCGATCAAAACCGTGTGGGAAGAGGCGAAGGATGCACCGCCGACCGATCCTGCGGACATGGCGATTATCCGCTTCACCCGCCGGTTCATTCCGATGACGGACGACTACAACGGCGATAAGATGACCGCCCGCGTCAACGGTAAGCGTTTCTTTACCCCGATGGCGATGGCGCTGGTGGCGATCGGCTTTATCGACGTGATGTTCGCCTTCGATTCCATCCCCGCCATCTATGGGCTGACCAACGAGGCCTATATCGTCTTCACCGCCAATGCCTTGGCCTTGATGGGCCTGCGGCAAATGTACTTCCTGCTCGATGGGCTGCTCGATCGCCTCGTTTACCTGGCCTATGGCCTGGGCATCATTCTGGCGTTCATCGCCGTGAAGCTCATCCTGCACGCCCTGCACGAAAACAACCTGCCCTTCATCAATGGCGGCGAGGATGTGCATGTGCCCGAGATCGGCACCTGGATGTCCTTGGCCTTCATCGTGGGCGTGTTGGTGCTGACCATTGTGGCGTCCTGGATCAAGGGCAAGCGCGATGAGGCCCAAGGGGCCGTGGCTATCTCCACGAACAAGCTCTTGGGTAAGCACGAGGACAGCGCCACCGGCGATGCCGCGCAGCGCAGTGCCCGCGTGGAGGCCTCCCAGGACTAGGGCGGCGAGACGCCCTCACGCTAGATATCGAAGACGTTGAGCACGGGGTTCCAGGTTTTAAAGGAACGGGACTCCAGTGCGCCGCCCGTGTAGAAGGGGTCGCGGTCCATGAGCGCGCGGGCATCGTCGATACCTGCCTCATCCTCGAGAGCGATGAGGATGAGCGCGCCACCCTCGCCGTCGGTGTAGGGGCCGGAGCCGATGAGCTTTCCCTGCTGCTTGAGATCGCCAAGAAACTCGCGGTGTACGGGCCGAATCTCGGCGATCTTTTCGGAGCTGGGGGAGTAGGAGTATTCCACTGCGAAAACCTTCATGGTTTCAAATTATAGGTCGCAAGGTAGGGTTGAAGGCGTGAAGGACCCGAGCAACAGCACCCCAGCAGCTAACTCCGTGCAGCGACCCTCGAATTTCAATCTGCCGAATGTATTGACATCGCTGCGCATTATTTTCGTGCCCGCCTTCGCGTGGCTGGTGCTGACGAGCCAAGGCCAGAACAATGGCTGGCAATGGGCCGCGTTCATCATGTTCGCCATGTTAATGTTCACCGACAAGCTCGATGGGGACATCGCGCGTAAACGCGGGCTGATCACTGAATTCGGCAAGATCGCTGATCCCATAGCCGATAAGGCGCTGATGATCACCTCCTTGGTGTGCCTCAACCTCATTGACATGCTGCCGTGGTGGGTCACCATCGTCATCGTGGCGCGTGAGCTGGGCATTACCTTCTGGCGCATGGTGCAGCTCCGGCGCGGAAGGGTGGTTCCGGCCTCCAAGGGCGGCAAGCTCAAGACCGCGCTACAAACCATTGCCGTGGGGCTCTATTTGCTGCCGCTGCCAGGGTGGATGGACATCCCCAGTTTTGTGGTGATGCTGGCCGCTGTGGTGGTGACCGTAGTCACAGGTGTGCAGTACATTATCGACGGCCGCAAGGCCAATTAAGAGCGTGGACTCTCTCGATACCGCCGCGGCAGCGCTGCTCGACGCGCTGCGCAGGCGCGGATTGACTCTGGCCTGCTGTGAATCTTTGAGCGCCGGAATGCTCGCCGGCACGCTCGCCAATATCAGCGGCGCCTCCGCGGTTCTGCGCGGTGGTCTAGTCACCTATGCCACGGAGCTAAAAAGCGAACTCGCTGGGGTGGATCCGCAGCTGCTGGACCTATTCGGCCCTATATCCCCGGAATGTGCCACTGCGATGGCGCGTGGAGCTCGCCGGGCCTGCGGTGCCGACATCGCGATCGCCCTCACCGGCGTGGCCGGCCCAGAGCGACAGGATGGGCATCCCGTCGGGGAAGTATGGATGGCCGTAGCCAGCGGCGAGCACGCCGTGCGGGTGCGCCGGATGTCGCCGCCCCGCCGCTGTAGCCGACAGGGGATTCGCGCGCAGGCGGTGGCCGAGGCGATCGACTTCGGCCGCGAGCATATCGACGCTATGCCGCTGGGGTGAACGAGAAGCAACTACAGTGGGTGCACAACCACCACCGCGTGCCGCGCCGATGATGGCGCGGGGAACAAAAGGTGTCCCCGAGACGTTAGAAGAAGTGATGGCAACTTACACAGCTCTTTTAGATCAGCCGCTCGGCGCCCATCGGGTGCGCCCCGACTCGGCAGGCGCGGAGACCATGGCATCCTCGCGTCCCGAGGAGCCGCTGTTGCGCGAGGCTCTTGGGGCAGCCTTGCGGTCCTTCCGCGCGGATAAGGGCATCACCCTCCGCGAGCTCGCAGAGGCCTCCAGTGTTTCCCCAGGCTATCTCTCCGAATTGGAGCGAGGCCGCAAGGAGGTCTCCTCCGAGCTACTGGCCGCGGTCTGTTATGCACTCGATACCCGTGTCGCGGATGTGCTCATCGAGGCCGCTGGCTCAATGGCAGTGGAGTCTGCGCAGGCGGACTTGGCGAAAGTGTAAGACCGTCCCCCTGCGCCTAGAGTGATCGCCGAGCTGGATACGCTTGGCGGCACGAGCTAGGTGCGACACCGATGGACGCTGTGGTGCGTAGTGCTGTGCGTGCGCGCCAGTTCGATACCTGCTGACGTACAATCAGCGCAGGAATACACATTGTGGCAAGAAAGGCTGACGAGAAAGCGTTATGGCTAATCCCTTTACTAAGGCATGGAAGTACTTGATGGCGCTGTTCGACTCGAAAATCGAGGAGAACGCGGATCCGAAGATTCAGATTCAGCAGGCCATTGAGGAAGCCCAGCGTCAGCACCAGGAGCTCTCGCAGCAGGCTGCCAACGTGATCGGCAACCAGCGCCAGTTGGAGATGCAGCTCAACCGCCGTCTCTCCGAGATCGAGAAGCTCCAAGGCAATACCCGCCAGGCGCTGAAGCTGGCCGATCAAGCCCGCGCCGAGGGCAATGAGGCCAAGGCCTCGGAGTACGAGAACGCTGCCGAGGCTTTCGCCGCCCAGCTGGTCACTGCTGAGCAGTCTGTGGAGGACACCAAGAAGCTGCACGATCAAGCTCTGCAGCAGGCCACCCAAGCCAAGAAGGCCGTGGAGCGCAACTCCATGGTGTTGCAGCAGAAGGTCGCCGAGCGCACCAAGCTGCTCTCGCAGCTCGAGCAGGCCAAGATGCAGGAGAAGGTCACCGAGTCCCTGGAGTCCATGAACTCCGTGGCTGCTGGTGGCAACACCCCGAACCTGGATCAGGTGCGCGAGAAGATCGAGCGGCGCTATTCCAACGCACTGGGCCGCGCCGAGCTGGCAGAAAACAGCGTCCAAGGCCGCATGGCCGAGGTTGAGGCAGCCGGCGTACAGATGGCAGGCCATTCCCGCTTGGAGCAGATCCGCTCCGATATGCGTGGGGATGCTCTCGAGTCCGGTTCTCCCCAGCAGTCCATCGAGTCGCCTCGCCCCTCCTCGAACTCGGTGAGCAACGATGCCATTCAGCAGCGCATGCGAGAAATCCGTGGCGAATAACTCCTCGGCCCGTATCCGCCCTCGCGGCATCGAGAGATGCACACAGGGCGCGCACACGGCTTAGGGGGTAGTACTGCCCCAAGCATTAACGCTGGCCCGCACACCGGAATGTGTCTGGGCCAGCGTTTGTGTGTCTACGGAAGGATTAATCGCCTACCCCGCGCGCCCATAGGGCATCAGCGATGGCGCGGGCGCGGCGAATAGAACGAATAACTACGGGGGTGCCAAGGGCGGTGAGGGAGAAATCAACCCCGCGTGCCTTCCTGGCATCCAGTACCTCGTTCACGGCGTTGAGCTGCAGCGGGATCAACCGGATGGTTAACGAGATGGCCAGGCTGATGGTCTCTACCGGTACACCCCAGCGGGCGGTGGGGGCGAGCATGGACTCCAGCGAGTGCATCATCTCGGCAATTGTCGTGGTGAGGGTGAGCAGTACCGCGGCAGCGATGGAGGCGAAGAGCAGGAGCACCAGCGTGATGGCGTCGATAAGCGTGTTCTGCCACCACTGAAAGCCGCCGAGAAGGAGCAAGAGCGGCAGCGTCGGCCATAATTGACTCCACGCGATGTGCGCGGGGATACGGGCAAGCAGATAGCCGGCGGCGACCAGCGCGAGGACGATAGCGGCGCGGGTGGGGGAGGAGACCACCACCGCGGCGGCGATCACGAAGATGATGAGGCCGCAGAATTTCACGGCCGCCGGCAGCCGATGCATGGGGGTGTGGCCGGGAACGTAGATGCTGAGCGGGACCGAACGCATGGGCTTAGCCCTCGATCATGGCGCGCTCGTAGTGGGCGATAACCTCCGCCGGCGGGCCATCTTCGCGGATGGTGTGGTTATCGATCCACAGCACGCGGTCGAAGTCCCGGATGAAGCCGAGATCGTGGGTGACCACGATGACCTGTTGGCTCAGCTCGGCGACAATGCGGCGCAGCTGCTCGCGATTGCGCAGGTCCAAGAGGGTGGTGGGCTCATCGGCGATCAGCACCTCCGGCTGCATCACCAGCACCGCAGCCAAGGCCAGAAGCTGCTTCTGCCCGCCAGAGAGCGTATGCGGGGAGTGCTCACGATAGGCGCTCAGCCCGAAACGCTCCATGACCTCCTCGACGCGGGCATCCCGCTCGGTCGAGCTGAGCTTGAGGCGTTTGAGGGAGAAGCGAATATCGTCTTCCACGCGGGGCATCACGATCTGGTTCTCCGCGTCGGTGAAGACAAAACCGACTTTCCGACGCACCTTCTTGCCGTGTCTGGCCACCTCCAGCCCATCGACACTCACCGAGCCGCTGGTGGGCTCGCCGAGGCCGTTGATCAGCCGGATGAAGCTGGATTTGCCGCCGCCATTGGCGCCGATGATGCCGATGCGCTGCTCCTCAAGCTCCACAGAGATCGGATCGAGCACCCGATCGCCATCAAAGCTGATGCTGGCGGAGGAAAAGACGATGCGCGGCATCTAGATCGTGGTGTGGGAGGGCTCGCGGCGGCGCTTCTCCTCAGCCATGATGTCGGGGAATGCGGAGTGCACGCCGACGGCAATAGCGGCAGCGGCGGCGAACTTCAGCGCATCCAAGGGCAGGAAGGTGCCGTGGATGACGATGGCTTCACCGAAGCCCATATCGCCGCGCAGCCACAGACCGATCGCGCCGAGCAGGTACTGGGCGAGCAGCCCCACGAAGGCACCGAAGCTCACCGCCATCACCAAGTTGCTCTTGTTGCGCGGCCGCGCCTTATAGGCGATGACACCGGCGATGAACGCGCTGCAGAGATAGCCAAAGAGATAGCCGATCGTCGGCCCCGCCAGCGCCGCCAGGGTGGAACGACCGCCCGCCAGCACCGGCAGCCCCAGCATGCCGATGAGAAGGAACAGCCCCGCCGTGTAGAAACCGCGACGACCACCCAGCACGAGGCCCGCGAGCACCACGATCGCGTTCTGCAACACGATGGGCACGCCGGCGGCACCGGGAATAGTGACGAATGCGAAAACGATGATCAATGCGGTAAAAACCGCGATATAGGAGATATCGCGCACTGTGGAGCGGGAGGGAGAGGCGGCCATAAGTGGGGAATCCTTAATAATCACAATAGGGAGCGGATCTCAGCGGGCACGGAACGCCGCGACTACCCTCAGCAGGCGGCAGCGACTTAGTGTCACCTGAGAAGAAACAAAACGTGTGTCTTACTGTAGTCGTTGAGAGCGCCTATGAACATGGGGGACGGAGAACTTCCTCGCGCTTATCGACGTCGCCTTCGGTGGCTCGGCACCGCGCGGGACTGGATGGGGCGCTGTAGGCGAGAACGCCGAGCGGGTTACGATGGGCGCTATGCGCGAAACACAATTCCTGAAGCTCGTGACCGACGAGTTCGGGCAACAGTACGGTCAGTGGATCGTGCGTTCCCATGTGCTCAGCCGCTGGGGGCAGACGGCCGCCGAGCTCATGGAGGGACAGGGCACTGATCTGCGGGATATCTGGTGGCATCTCTGTGCGGATTTTGATGTACCGGCCGAACGGCACTTGGGTGTGGATGACTAGCGCGGCAAGAAGGGCTGTACTGGGATAACGAAAGTTGCATTAGAACATGTGTGCCCGTAATCTGTTCGATAGTGTCGCACGCGGGCGCTAGTGTGATCCTTGAGCGCGCCGCCCAGCGCGCAGCCAGAGGGCACTCGCGTGGCGGAACCGCTGCAGGAGCCTGAGCGTCTATAGAAGATATTGGTGGCTCGAGTCCTCCGGTAGCGTGGCGCCATACGGCGATGGCTATATACGGGCGCACAAAGCCACCACGATGCGCACAGCCCGCTAGGGCTGGTGGCGCATCGGTGAAAAACAACCAAGCGATAGCAGGAGACGAGACAACAATGGCAGCACGCAAGACCAAGTCGAAGACCCCCAAGGGTGCGTCGAATGATAAGGCCAAGGCCCTCGAATCGGCCATGGCGCTGATTGAGAAGGACTTTGGCAAGGGCTCAATTATGCGCCTGGGTGATGAGAATCGCCCGCCGATTAGCGCGATTTCTTCGGGCAATACCGCTATTGATATCGCCCTGGGTATTGGCGGCTTCCCGCGCGGGCGCATTGTGGAAATCTACGGTCCGGAGTCCTCCGGTAAGACCACCGTGGCGCTGCACGCGGTAGCCGAGGCGCAGCGCGCCGGCGGTATCGCCGCCTTTATCGATGCCGAGCACGCCCTTGATCCGGACTATGCCCGCAAGCTGGGCGTGGATACCGACCAGCTGCTGGTATCCCAGCCCGATACCGGCGAACAGGCCCTCGAGATCGCCGATATGCTGGTGCGTTCTGGGGCTATCGACATCATTGTGGTGGACTCGGTGGCCGCGCTGACCCCGAAGGCCGAGATCGAAGGCGATATGGGCGATAGCCACGTCGGCCTGCAAGCGCGACTGATGAGCCAGGCGCTGCGCAAGCTCACCGGTGCCCTCTACAGCGCGGGCACCACCGCGATCTTCATTAACCAGCTGCGCGAGAAGATCGGCGTGATGTTCGGTTCGCCGGAAACCACCACCGGTGGTAAAGCCTTGAAGTTCTACTCCTCGGTGCGCTGCGATGTGCGTCGCATCCAAACCCTGAAGGATGGCCAAGATGCGGTGGGTAACCGCACCAAGCTGAAGGTGGTGAAGAACAAGGTGTCGCCGCCATTCAAGGTGGCCGAGTTCGACATCATCTACGGCGAAGGTATCTCCCGTGAGGGCTCGATCATTGATCTCGCCGTGGAAAATGGCATCGTGAAGAAATCCGGTTCGTGGTTTACCTACGACGGTGATCAGCTCGGTCAGGGCCGAGAAAAGGTGCGCCTGCATTTGAAGGACACCCCAGACCTGGCCAATGAGATCGAGGATAAGATCCTGCGCAAGCTGAAGGTAGGCAAGTACGCCAATCTCGAGGACGATGACGCGCTCACCGACGATCCGGTGGACATGGTGCCCAATGTGGACTTTGATGATGTCGATCTGGGAGACGACTCTGAGGAGTAATGACACAGCACAGCGCCGAGTCCTGGGAAGAGAAGAACGCCAAGCTGCGGGCGCTCGCCGACGCCCTCGAGCGCTATGAGCGCGAGGGCAATCCTGGGCTCTTCGACGAGCACGCGGAAGAAGAGCGCCAGACCGTGCGCGCCAAGGCGCTCGTTCTGCTCAACCACCGCATGCGCTCGGAACACGAGATGCGGACACGGCTGCTCGGCTATGACTACCCACCCGAGGTCGTGGACGCGGTCATCGACGATCTCATCTCCCAACGCCTCATCGATGATGCCCTCTTCGCTTCGGAATGGGTGCGGCAGCGCCATCGCAAGGGCAAAAGCCGCGCAGTACTGGACCGCGAACTCCGAGATAAGGGAATCGGCGCCGATACCCGCGCCGAGGCGCTGCAGCAGGTCGACGATAGCGACGAACGCAGCGTGGCCGAGGCCGTGGCGGAAAAGAAAGCCCGTTCCATTGCGCGGCCGCCTGCCGACTTCGCAGAAAGAAATAAGTACTTACGCCGCATCGTCGGCGCCCTCGCTCGCCGAGGCTTCACCCAGCACATGAGCATGGGTATTGCCATCGCCGCCCTCGACGCGAGGATCGCAGAACTCGACGATTAAGGTTTCGTGTCGTGGGCGCAGGTCACGCCGTGGGCGGGAGAGAACGCCTCCCGTCGCACCTATTGCGGCACTTGCGTGCAAGCGTCTTCACTCGCCAGAGCTGGGGCTGCTGCTGGAGACGTTTGTCTTTTCACGCCATCGGCCCTCGATTGCTGCATTATGTTGGCTCGACCCAGATCGTTAGAATGACTACCCGTGTCTCACCCCCAGAATCAGCACAGTGTAAAAACCAGTCTTGTGTCCGACTCCGCCCGCAGCTATGAGGTCCGCACCTTCGGCTGCCAGATGAACGTGCACGACTCGGAGCGTCTCTCCGGTCTGCTCGAAGACTCCGGATATGTGCCGGCGGAAGAAGGCGCCACCCCGGATCTCGTGGTGTTTAATACGTGTGCCGTACGTGATAACGCCGACCAGCGCCTTTATGGCACCCTCGGCAATCTGCGGTCGGTGAAAGATAAGCACCCGGGCATGCAGATCGCCGTGGGTGGCTGTTTGGCGCAAAAGGACAAGGACACCGTGGTGTCCAAAGCGCCGTGGGTAGATGTGGTGTTCGGCACCCACAATATTGGCTCGCTGCCCACGCTACTGGAGCGCTCCCGTCACAATCGCCATGCCGAGGTCGAGATCGTCGACGCTCTCGAACAATTCCCCTCGGTCTTGCCAGCGAAGCGCGAATCCGCCTATGCCGGCTGGGTGAGCGTGTCGGTGGGCTGTAATAACACCTGTACGTTCTGCATCGTTCCTAGTCTGCGCGGCAAGGAACAGGATCGCCGCCCCGGCGATATCCTGTCCGAGGTGCAGGCCTTGGTCGATCAGGGCGTGTCCGAGGTGACCCTACTGGGGCAAAACGTCAACGCCTATGGTGTGAACTTCGTCGACCCCGATCTCGAGCGCGATCGCAGCGCCTTTTCTAAGTTGCTGCGCGCCTGCGGCGACATCGAGGGACTGGAGCGGCTGCGCTTTACCAGCCCCCACCCCGCGGAGTTCACCAGCGATGTCATCGACGCCATGGCCGAGACCCCCTCGGTGTGCCCGCAGCTGCACATGCCGCTGCAGTCCGGCTCCGATGAGGTGCTGAAGAAGATGCGCCGCAGCTACCGCACCAGCAAGTTCCTGCGTATCCTCGATGAAGTGCGGGAGAAGATCCCGCACGCCGCCATTACCACCGACATCATTGTGGGCTTTCCCGGCGAAACCGAGGAGGACTTCCAAGCCACCTTAGAGGTGGTAGAGAAATCTCGGTTCTCCAGCGCCTATACCTTCCAGTACTCTCCGCGCCCGGGCACACCCGCCGCGGAAATGGACAATCAGATCCCCAAGGACATAGTCCAAGACCGCTATGAGCGGCTGCTGGCAGTGCAGGAGCGTATCAGCGAAGAGGAAAACGCCGCTTTCCATGGCCGCGAGGTGGAGCTGCTGGTGCAGGCCGACGGTGGCAGGAAGAACAGCGCCACCAAGCGCGTCTCGGGCCGAGCCCGCGATGGCCGCCTCGTGCACTTTAGCCCCATCGACGCCCAGGGCGCGGATATGGGAGAGCAGATCCGTCCAGGCGATGTGGTGACGGTGACCGTCACGGACTCCGCCCCGCACTTCCTCCTCGCCGATGGTGGTGTGCTGAGCCACCGCCGCACCAAGGCGGGGGATATGTCCGAGGCGGGGAAGCGGCCCACGACCGAACCAGTGGGGGTGGGCCTTGGCCTGCCGGGTATCCGCCCCTCTTCCTAGGGCTTGAGGCGACTCTGGCCTACAATATGTGGGGAGTGCGCACCCGCAACCCGCTGCGCCCTCCGTTCTAGTATCTGCAGGCCACACCACGTGGTCGCGCACGTGGATGGAATCGACTACACAGTGGAGATGAACCCCTAGTGGATAAAGCGAACACCCCCGCCGAGAAGAAGCTACTCTCGGCCGATGATCTCGCCGGCCTCGAGAAGCAGGCAGCGAAAAAGGTGGACATGGGCTCCACGTGGATCAGCCTGATCGCCGTTTTCGTGCTGTTTCTCATCACCTTGATCCTTCCCTTCACCGGCAAAGCCAATGGCTTCGACATTCTGGTGATGAACGATAAGGCCCTCGAATTTGGTGCCACCCCGCTCGAACGCCTCTTTGTGATTCTGGGGCTCGTGTCGATGGTGGTGGTGAATCTCGTGGTGGTGGCGTCGCGAAGCATGCTGCTGACCTACATCAACTGGGTATTCGCCGGCATCACGGGCACTGCGGCGATGTTCATGATTTGGATGGGGCAGACTCGGCTGCGCGCCGAGGGCTCCTCGGGCACCGAGTTTGGTGCCGCTTTAAGCGGAATCGTGGCCATTGCATTCTTGCTGATCATGACGGGATTGATCTTCCGCCGCAGCGAGGAACAGCTCGATATTGAAGATGCCCGCCGCGAAGCCGGCTCGGATGATCCCGTGGCCGACGCTCAACGTGAGGCGAGCGTGGGGCGGCGCTTCTCTCGCTATGAGGACAGCCCGCTATTCGTCGATGATCGCCGCAAGAAGGCCTCGGAGCGCCACCGCCCCCGCAGCACCGACGCCACCGACGCTGAGGACTAAGCGCTCAGCGGGCGATGACGCTGATAGGCCGTGGCCCGACTAATCGGGTGGAAACCCAGCGCCGTATTCACCGCCAGCATCGGCTTATTGGACACCTCCACCGAGGTATAGACCCGCGCTAGCCGCGGGTCTTTCGCATGCAGTGCCCGCAGGAGTTCCTGCTTCACCAGCAGCCCCGCCCCACATCCGCGGACCGAGCGTGCCGTGACGGTGACGTTCTGCTCGGCCACATCCTCGCGGGAGCCGGTGGCCTGGGCAATCACGCTTAAGGCCAGTACGGTGCTCGCCTCGCCATGGCCGCTCAGGAGCAGGCCGAAGTGAGTGCGGGTGCCATTCTCCTGGGCGAGGCGGGTGATGGCATCCAAGCGGCCACGGTCCCAGCGCTCGTTTTCGCCCACGAAGTCGCGCCGCGGCGCATCGCTATCCGCCAGCGCATAAAGCTCAGTGATCTGCTGTCGCATAGGGCTGGGTAGTTCATCGCAGAAGTACTCGAAGCGCACCTGCGCGTCCGTGCCGTCCTGTGCCTTGCCATCCTGAGCGATGCCGGACTGAGCCACCGCGGTGTGCAGCCGCTCCCAGCTCGCCACTGTGGGGGCGGTGACCGGCAGCGGCACATAGCCTTGGACGGTGTGCAGCACCGGGGAGAACCCGGCGTCCTGCAGGAGCTGCGTATAGGGGAGCTCAGCGGGGGCCTGATTATCGCCGGTATCCACGGTGGGTTGTTCGAGCCAAGTGGTGAGCAGAGTGCGTTCGGCACGCGCGGCGAAGAGCCGCGCCAGCTCGAGTGCGTAGTAGTAGCGCTGGCGTTGCTGCTCGCTCATCTCTTCGCCGAGCAGGACGAGTTCCTCGACATCGGCGATGAGCTCGACGGTGGCGGCGCAGCCGTCCTCGAGCAGTGGCAGGGAGACGATGATGCCATAGCTAAAATCCACCACCTCATCCACGGCGTGGGCAGTGGCTGCGTCCGCCTCCGCCGCGGCTATGGGCAGAGCCACGCTGTTATCCAGCGCGTGAGCGGGGCTGAGCTGCAGATCGTGATCCGCGCTGAGCAGCAGGATGGTGCTGCGCGCATCGGGAGCAGGGATGAGACAGGAACACAGCCGCTCCACGGAGAAGGAACGATCCGCAGTGCCGGCGAGCATCTGCGCTCGGAACCCGTCGCTGAGCGCGAGGGTTTTGAGATTGGTATTGATCGCGTCAGTACGCGGTAAGGCGGCGATGGGGGAGAAGTGATAGACAGTCATCGTCCACCCAGCTTAAACGGTGGGCCTATACCTGCTACACGGTGGTCACCCGCGCCACAGAGACCACCACCCACGAGACGGCTAAATGGGGTGTCTCGTGGGTGGTGGGGTGAAGAAGCGCCGTTTAAGGGCTTAGAGGTTGTCCACCGCCTGAGTGGCGGCGTCGGCCCATTCCTGCCATTGGGCGGCCTGGGCGCGGTATTTCTCGGCGTCCTTGGTCTTGCCGGCCTTCTCGGCCTCGGCGGCCTGGTGGTTGAACTCATCCACGCGGTCGAGGAACTGCTGGGCGCGGGCCTGCACCTCGGGGTCGGTGCGACGCCACTGCTCGTCCGCGGCGCGTGCAACCTTGTCCTCGAGCTGCTTGATCTTGGAGTCGTACTCGCGGATCTTCGCCCGCGGCACATAGCCGATAGCCTCCCACTTCTCCTGCAGCTCGTGCAGCTTCGTGCGGGCGGCCTCGAGGTCCTTTTCCGGGGTGATCAGCGGGGTGTATTCCGCGATCAGCTCATCCTTGGCCTCGGCATTGGCTTGGAACTCTTTGTCCCGCTGCTCGTTGAGGGCATTGCGGGCTTGGAAGAAGTGATCCTGGGCGGCCTTAAAAGAGGCCCACAAGGCATTATCCACCTCGCGCGGGGCGCGGCCGGCGGCCTTCCACTGCTTCATCAGCTCGCGAAACTCCCCAGCGGTGGCGTTCCAGTCAGTCGAGTCCTTAAGTTCTTCGGCCTTGGCCACCAGCGCCTCTTTGGTGCGGCGGGCGGCGGCGCGGTTGCGGTCGAGTTCCGCGAAGTGGGAGCCGCGGCGGCGGTTGAAGGAATCGCGGGCCTTGGAGTAGCGCTTCCACAGCGCATCATCAGTGGCGCGATCGATACCGCGGATGGTTTTCCACTCATCCAAGATGGCGCGCAGGCGGTCCCCGGCGGCCTTCCACTCGGTGGAGTCCGCGGCGATACTCTCGGCCTCGGCAGCGAGCTCCTCCTTGCGGGCGATGGCCCGGGCGCGGCGCTCGGCCTTGCGCTGCTTGGCTTCCTCTCCGGCCTCCACGGACTCGTTCATGATCTCCGCGAGGCGATCATCGAGATTGTCCACATCGCCGATCACGGTGGCCTCGGGCAGGGACTCTCGGAGCGCGGCCGCCGAGGTGCGAATATTTGCGGCATCATCGGGGTGCGCCTTGAGGCGGGCCTCGAGCAGCTCGACCTCGGTGGCAAGATCAGCGAAGCGTTGTGCGTAGTGGGCCAAACCGGCCTCGGGGGAGCCGGCCTGCCACGAGCCGATCACGCGCTCACCGGCCTTGGTGATGAGCACGACGGTGCCGTCCTCGTCGATGCGGCCGAAGCGGGACGGATCCGACTTCGGGATATGCACAGCATGCGGTGCCGCCGGCCGTGCTACCGCGCTGGGGCGCGGCGCGGGCGTGGCTCCCGGCATGGCTCCGGGGGTGACGCCGGGGCGGGGGCCCGGACGCGGACCTGGTGTGGGGCTCGGGGGAGTAGTCATGGCGTGAGGAATCCTTATAAGTCTGTAACGCTGCCGCGCGGCACGGCTGCCAATAAACACGAACTGACAAAAACCCTAGCACCTCTGCTGGGGGCACGTAGGGGAGAACCCTAGGTGGCAGCACCGATGGTTTAAGCTAAATTTCCGAGGAAAAATCAGTCAAGGTCTGGAGTTGTCTGTGCGGCACATCGTGGTCATCCCCTCCTCCCCAGCATTGATCGAGGGTGTCTCTCCCCATGATGAGGGATCAGCGCGCCTGCGCCAGGCGGCCCGCAGCATCCTGAGCACGCGCGCCGCCGCTGTCGACAGTATCGCTGTGATGCGCTCCGCCGCCCCGGAATGCCGCACCGAGCTCCTCGGTTCGCTCAGCGCCTGGGCACCCGGGGTGGAGCTGCCGCGCGCCCAAGACGGACACCTCCTGGGCGAGATCATCGCCCGGCTCCTGCTGGGTGAGCAAGAAAAGAAGATCACCGCCTGTGCCGAAAAGATCGAGGCGCTTGTCCACGCCGAGCTGGTGATTGTGCTCGTCGATGGCCCCGTGACATTGACCGAGCGAGCCCCCGGCGGCTTCCACCCTGAGGCCGAGGATGCCCAGAGCTTTGTGCGTGAGCTGCTTCGCGGCGATAGCCCCGAGCAGTGGCATTACTCCGATCTCTCTCGGGCTGGGGTGCTTGACCCAGCGCCCTGGATGGAATTGTGGGAGCTCCGCGAGCAGGCCACAGCGCAGCAGCTCCTCGCAGAAGACACCACCGGCGGGGTAGGCCGCTTCGTAGCGGAGTGGGAGATGGCCGCATGAGCCAGTGCACCCCTCTCGCTATTGTCGGCCCCACCGCTTCTGGCAAGTCGAGTCTCGGTATCGCCCTAGCGCAGCAGCTCGGTGGCGAGGTAGTCAATATCGATTCCATGCAGCTCTATCGCGGAATGAATATCGGAACCGCCAAGCTCAGCCCAGCAGAGCGGGGCGGTATCACCCATCACCTGCTCGATATTTGGGATGTCACCCACACCGCCTCGGTGGCCGAATACGGCAAGACCGCGCGCGGGGTAGTGGAGAGTCTCCGCGGTTCCGGAACAGTTCCGGTCCTGGTGGGTGGCTCCATGATGTATGTGCAATCGGTGGTGGACCAGTGGGAGTTTCCGCCCACCGACCCACAGGTGCGGGCCCGCTATATGGCGCTGCAAGAAGAGATCGGCCCCGCCGGCATGCATGAGCGGCTGCGTGCCGTGGATCCCGCGGCAGCGGAGATCATCGAGGAGAATGACCCCCGGCGCAATGTACGCGCCCTTGAAGTCATCGAGCTGACCGGCAAGCCCTATGCCGCGTCCCAGCCGCCGAAGGACAACCCACCGCGGTGGGGCACGCATCTTTTGGGACTCGCGGTAGACATGGACTGGCTGGGCCCGCGAATCGAGCAGCGCACCCGCGAGATGTTTGACCAGGGCTTCATCGAGGAGGTCCGCAGCCTCCGCGAGCGCGGGCTCACTGCTGGCTCGACGGCCGGGCGAGCGATCGGCTACGCCCAGGTATTGGCGCATCTGCGTGGAGAGATCAGCGCCGAGCAGGCATATGAGGACACGGTGCGCGCCACCCGGCGTTATGTGCGGCGCCAGCGCTCTTGGTTTAAACGCGATCCGCGCATCACCTGGATTGACGCTGCGGACAACCCGCTCGAGCAGGCGCGAGCGCAGCTGCGCCGGTGGGGCTATAGCGATGGCGAAGACCCAGTGGTGGCGAAGAACTAGCTGTAGTCGTGGCCCAAGCGGAGCGCGGCGCGCCGAGCGCTTTGATAGCGCTCCTCGAGCGCGGCGGCACGACGATCGGTGATCGCCAGCAAAGACTCCAGTTGCGGGATCGTATCGTGGGTTTCCAGCTTGGAGTTCAGGCGATTAAGGAAGCGCTTGGCCGTGGAGTACTCGTGGTGGAACTCTTCAATGTCTGGGTCCGTGCAATCGGGATCGGCCAGCGCCGGGCGCTGCAAGGTGCGATCGGCAATGGAATCGGTGTCCGTGCCGGTGAGAAAGCGCTCGTATTCGCTGATGGTGTCTTGAATATCCTCCGCGGAATAGCGGATGGAAGAGACCACGGCGGCGGTCTCCTTGCTATCGGGGCGATTGCGCAGGGTATACCACACCACGCCGGAGACGAGCAGCACCAAAATGATGCCTTCGAAGCGCAGGAAGACGATGAGGGCGACACAACACACCAGCAGTATGTAGTGGGTCCAGTCGAGGGACGGCCAATGGTTTCGCACTGCGCTCCTTTCTGTTCTCGCGGCGGCGAGTAGCTCACTCGATGATGGGGGACATGGGGGCAACGAGTCGTGCTGGCGAATTGTTCCCCTGCCTCCGCCCAGCCGGTTAGTGGCTGCCGCAGCCTCCCGAACCACAACCGCAGCCGCCGCCGGAGCCGCAGCCGCCGCCACTGGGGGCGAGGATGGATGCGGTCAGGGACACGCGCCCGGCGATCACCGAGCCGGGTGTGGGCAGATCGGAGTCGGCGGGCAGGCACAGATCCATGGGGAAGGGAGAGGAGACGCGCACATAGATGAAGCGCTGGCCGGTCAAGGCATTGGTGCGGTACTCCGAGTGAGAGACCTGGAAGGCGATCTGGGCGGCCGAGTCGGGCGGGGTCGAGCCATCCCCGGCGGCAATCACCTCGGCGCCGTGGGAGAGGACCGTACCGAGCTTCAGCCCAGAGCTGGAGGCGATATAGCTATCGGGATCGCTAAAACCGGCCAAAGAAATCCCCAGAGCGGTAATGGATAGCTCTTGGAAACGCTGCTGGCCGTCCTCGACGAGCAGCGGCCCCTGAGCGATATTGGCGGTGAGGGTGGTGATGGGCTCGTCTTGATCATCGAGCACCTCGATCTGGCCGAGTACATCGTTGACCATGGTGACATGACCGCGCGCCACGAGCGGGGAGAGGAAACCCGCATAGGTAGAGAAGGGCTCGGCGGCCAGAATGTTGATCTGGGCGCCGGAGGCGTCGGTGAACTGCACAAGCTGGCCATCGCCGACCTCGCCGGTGACGGCGAGCTGGTTGGAGGAGATAGCAGCCTCTACTGCGTCCTGCCACTCGGGGAAGTCCATGCCGATACTTTTAAGGTCACTGGTCATGAGACTCATGGTAGGCAAGGACACAACGAGATAAAAATACAGCCCACGGTATTTTCCCTAGATAATCCGTGGATTTCTGTGGTAATAACCACAGCTCAGTATGACCTGCGTTTTCCCTCTCAGAGGGTGGGGTAGAAGCGGGTGGCGAGGCGGGGGCACCCACGGGTTCGCGGGCGGCAGCGGGGCAGTGCGGGAAGGGGTGTGAGGACCGTTATGTCTCGCATCGACTGTGATCCATTAACGCTGGGTAGGTGAGGCATTGCTCACTGAGAACATTCTCATACTTGGCCAGCATAGCCTTGGCTTGGCGTGTGGCGTTAGGATTAAATAGTTCACCCTTTGAAACGGATAAGAGGTTATCCATGATTGCAATTCTCGCCGAGATGGAGAAAGGTCAGCGCGGCCGCCTCGATGGCATTGACTCCGATAGTGTCAGCCCCGAGTGTTACCGCCGTTTTTCGCAGCTCGGATTCCGTGAAGGCTGCTCGATTGAGATCACTCACCACACAGCCGGCGGCGGCGTTGTTGTCCGCGTCGGTTCCGCTCGCTATGCGCTTGATGCCCATACCGCGCGAGCAATGCGTCTGCAGGTCTAATACGCCCAGCCTTAGCTGAAAACAACGTTGTCGCCCCCGCGCCACTTCATGTGGTCGCACATGAAGTGGCGCCATACCATCCTGTGCTCCGCCAGAGCCCATGTTCCCGACGGAGTGTGCCGTTCACCCCCTAATTGGAAGAAAAGAGGCCAGCCCGTGGCTTCAACACCGTCTTGTCACAGCTCCACTCACGGCGTAGCCGCCCCCGAAGGAACCCCTGTGGTGGCTCTCGTTGGATCCCCCAACGCCGGCAAATCCACCCTGCTCAATGCCCTCACTGGTACCAAGGCCCGCACCGGTAACTGGCCGGGTACCACCGTGGAAACCTCGCGCGTGCTGTGGAAACACAATGGACGTACCTACGATCTCATCGATTTCCCGGGTGCCTATTCTCTGGATCCCGTCAGCCCCGATGAACAACTCACCGCCGATGTGCTTATCGACGGTCCCGATGAGGATAAGCCCGACTGCGTGATCGCCGTGGTGGATGCCTCCAACTTGGCCCGTAGTTTGTACATGATCTCCCAGCTGGCCGAGCAGCCCCTACGCGTCGTGGTGGCCCTGAGTAAAAACGATATGGCCGCAGCCAAGGGGATGCCAGTGGATGCCCGCGCCCTGTCCGCGGCACTGGGCATGCCGGTGATCGATGTGGATCCGCGGCGCATGAAGAATGTCGAGGCCCTGCCCCAAGCTGTGGAATTGGAACTCAACACGCCGAAGACACAGCGTCGACAAGCACCCGCGGATGAGTTCGACGCCGCCGATGAACGCTTCGCCTATATCGACGCGGCCGTCCAGGCTGCGGTGAACAACGAGGGCGAGCACGGACCTAGTGTGTCGGAGAAGATCGATGCCGTGGCGCTGAATCGCTGGGCGGGGCTTGTGGTGTTCCTCGGGGTGATGTGGCTGGTATTCCAGATCACCACCACCGTGGCGGTGCCACTGCAAGACGCCCTCGACAATCTCTTCAACGGGCCTGTGAGCTCTGGTGCCCGAGCGCTACTCGGCGCAGTGGGCCTTGGCGGAGGAGTCATCGAAGGCTTGCTGGTCGACGGCCTCATTGCCGGCGTGGGCATGGTGCTCACCTTTGCCCCGCTGATGGCGTTGATGTTTATTTGCTTGGCCATTTTGGAAGACTCCGGCTACATGGCCCGTGCAGCCGTGGTGACTGATCGCGTCATGCGTACCATCGGCCTACCCGGCACCGCCTTCATTCCATTGATTGTGGGATACGGCTGCAATGTACCGGCGATCTCGGCGACGCGCGTGCTGCCCAATCCGCGCCAGCGGCTGCTCACCGCGCTTCTTATTCCCTTCACTTCGTGCTCGGCGCGCCTGACGGTGTATGTGATGCTCGCGGCCACCTTCTTCCCGCAGCACGCGGGGACGGCGGTATTTGCCATGTACCTCATCTCGATCGCGTTGATTGTGTGCACCGGTTTATTGATGCGTGGCACCCTATGGCGCAATATGCCCTCGGATCCGCTGGTGATCGATCTGCCCGACTACCAGGTGCCTCGGCTGCGGCTGACCCTGGCCTCCGCCTGGGTGCGGCTGCGCGGCTTCTTGCACACAGCCGGTACGATCATCGTCGCCACCGTCACCGTTGTGTTCCTACTGCAATCCATCCCCGTCACCGACGAGTACTCCTTCGCCGATGAGAACCTCAGCCCCCGCGAAAGCGTCTATGGCCAGGTCTCCGAGACGATCGCGCCTATATTCGAGCCGGCCGGTTTCGGCTCCTGGTCTATCACTGGCACGCTGATTACCGGTTTCGTGGCCAAGGAGGCCGTGATCGCCTCGTGGGCGCAAACCTATGCGCTCGACGACGTCACCGATGAAAGCCCGACGGAACAGGCCTCCTCGCCGCTGGCGAAGGCCGTCCGCGGCGACTTCGAGGAGACCTCCGGCGGCCATACCCTCGCCGCGGTGTGGGCGTTTATGATCTTTATTCTCGCCTATACCCCCTGCGTGGCCACGCTTGCCGCGCAGCGCAGAGAAATCGGCCTGAAGTGGACCGTGGTGGGCATCGGCTTCCAGCTACTGACCGCGTGGGTGTTGGCCGTGGCCGTCTTCCAGGTACTCAAGCTCATCCTCTAAACCCACCGCCGCCGCGCCCGCACGCTGCGTATCGACGCACACCTCGTGGCCAGCACCATTGGCTGCGAGGCGAGCGACGCGGTCCTATCTCGGCCCCGCGATACTTCGCCTGGCCAGTCCTTATCCTCTCCTATCAAAGACAGCGACATTGTCATGACTGCACCATCGTCGTCGACTCCCGCCGAAGCCAGTGCTGATTCCTCAGCACCGGTACGCCCGCTCAGCGCCATCCGTACTGCCATCCTGCAGGGTGCCAGCACCATCGGTAGTATTTCCGCGGCCACCGGCTTGAACGCCTCGGTTATCCGCGCTGGGCTCGACCAGCTCGAACGCATGAACCTGCTCACCCGAAAACTACAGGTGTCCGCCTGCTCCACCTCCCGCTCCTGCGCGAGCTGTAGCGACCACGGCTCCTGCGAGGTCCCCACCCACAGCGACAGCAAAGGAGGGATCGTCACCCTCACCCTCAGCCCGCGGCCACCGCGTGGCTAAGACGTCGATAAGCGGCGGCAGGGGAGGGCGCACTCCCCACCGCGGGCGCGGGAGGGCGCACCCCAGAAGGAATGTCGCAGGTGAGACGAGCACTACTGTAGGATCGCGGATACGATGACAGATTCTCATGATGAACTTATGACTGAGGCATTCCGCGATCACCGGCCCACCGTTGTGCCGGAGGAACGCGACGCCGGTCGGGACCACACCGGGCTCATTTCTGCCAACCCCACCCCGGCTGCCGCCACCGAGACCCCCACCACCGGTGAGCTTGAGCTCGAGGAGCGCGGCCGCTTCCGCCACATCACCCGCGACACCCAAATCCGCCGCACCGAGCGCGATGACGGTTATGACGTGGAGTACCGCAAACTCCGCCTCGAGCGCGTCATCCTCGTCGGCGTATGGACCGAGGGCACCAGCGCCGAAATCGAGGCCACCCTCGCCGAGTTGCAAGCCTTGGCCGAAACCGCCGGCTCCGACGTCGTCGAGGTGCTCTACCAAAAGCGAGACAAACCGGACCCAGGAACCTATATCGGTGCCGGCAAGGTCACCGAGCTGCGCCACCTCGTGGAAGCCACCGACGCCGACACAGTGGTCTGCGATGGCGAGCTCAGCCCCGGTCAGATGATCGCCCTCGAAAAGGCCCTAGACGTCAAGGTCGTCGACCGCACCATGCTCATTCTCGATATCTTCGCCCAGCACGCGAAGTCCAATGAGGGTAAGGCGCAGGTGGCACTCGCCCAGATGGAATACCTCATCACCCGCGTCCGCGGCTGGGGTGGGGCGCTGTCCCGCCAAGCCGGCGGTCGCGCCGGGTCGAATGGCGGCGTCGGCCTGCGCGGTCCCGGTGAAACCAAGATTGAGGCGGACCGCCGCCGCCTGCGCTCGGACATGGCCAAGCTGCGCAAGGAGATCGCGGGGATGAAGACCTCCCGCGATATCAAGCGCGCCCGCCGCCAGCGCTCGACCACCCCGCAAATCGCGATTGCCGGCTATACCAATGCCGGCAAGTCCTCCTTGATCAATGCCCTCACCGGCGCCGGTGTGCTGGTGGAGGATGCGCTCTTCGCCACCCTGGATCCCACCACCCGGCGCGCCGAGCTCGCCGATGGTCGCAGTGTGATCTTCACCGATACGGTCGGTTTCGTCCGGCACCTGCCTACCCACCTAGTGGAGGCGTTTCGCTCCACGTTGGAGGAGATTCTCGAGGCCGATCTGCTGCTGCACGTGGTCGATGGCTCTGATCCCTTCCCGCTGAAGCAGATCGAGGCCGTCAACGAGGTGATCACCGATATTGTGCGCGAGCAAGACACCCAGGCCCCGCCGGAGATCATTGTGGTGAACAAGATCGACCAGGCAGATCCGCTGGTGCTCGCCGAGGCCAAGGCCGTGTTGGATGATTGCGTGTTCGTCTCCGCGCACACGGGCGAGGGCATCGCGGAGCTACAGGCCCGCATCGAGCTATTCCTCAACAGCCTCGACGCGCACGTGGAGATGCTCATTCCCTTCACCGATGGTGATGTGGTGGCGCGCCTGCACGATCAGGCCACCGTCTTGGGCGAGGAGTATGGCGAGGAGGGCACCACCATGGATGTGCGTTTGCCCCGGCAGCTGGCCGCGGAGCTCGCCCGCTACGTGGTGCACACGCACTAGGGCAGAAGCGCTTATCGACGCCCTCTCGCTGGATCCGCTAGCGCCATCGCCGAGGAGGGGCCCTCGAGCGGTGGCGCCCCGTCTAGGCTGAGGCACTCTCTGCTGCGCATCCTGCGCGTTATAGAGTGGAGGTTTGTGAATAATCCTGCGATATCTCAAGACACCTCCTCCCGCTCGAGCGATAGCGCCGGCCGCGGCGGAACGGGGCCGCTGGGCCTCGGCTGGGCGGTGCATGGCGATGGCAAAAGGATCCTGCCCGGCGCGGTGGTGGCCCCCGAGGAGCGACTGAGCTGGTTGCGCACCATCGGCATCGGCATGCAGCATGTGATCGCCATGTTTGGTGCGACGCTGCTGGTGCCCACCCTCACCGGCTTCCCCGTGAACACCACTTTGTTGTTTTCGGGTCTGGGCACGATGCTCTTCTTGCTCGTCACCCGCAACCGGCTGCCCTCCTATTTGGGCAGTTCTTTTGCGTTCATCGCGCCGCTGAGCGCTACCCAAGGATCGGGTATCGGCACCCAAATCGGTGGTGTGCTCATCGCCGGTCTCACCCTGGTGCTGGTGGGTGTGATCGTTAAGGCCGCCGGCAAACAGGTGATTGATGCGGTGATGCCGCCGGCAGTGACCGGCGCCATTGTGGCGCTGATCGGGCTGAATCTTGCCCCCACGGCGGCCGGAAACTTCCAAACCCAGCCGCTCGTGGCCACGGTGACGCTGCTGGTGATTCTCGGTGCTACCGTGGCTGGGCGCGGTATGGTCGCCCGCCTCGGCATCCTCATTGGTGTGCTCGTGGGATGGATCTTCGCCGCGCTTACCGGCAACCTGCCCGAGGGCGCCGTGGACACTATCGACGCCGCCCCGTGGGTGGGGCTGCCTACATTCCATAGCCCGCACTTCGAGCTCAGCGCGATTCTCGTGACCCTGCCGGTGGTCATTGTGCTGATCGCGGAGAATGTGGGCCACGTCAAAGCCGTGTCCGAAATGACGGGCCGGGATATGGATGATCTGGCAGGCGATGCGCTCATGGCCGATGGTATGGCCACCATGCTCGCGGGTGGTTTTGGCGGCTCCGGCACCACCACCTATGCGGAGAATATCGGTGTCATGGCCGCCACCAAGGTTTATTCCACCGCCGCCTATTGGGTCGCTGCCTTTACTGCGGTGGCACTCGCCTTCATCCCGAAGTTCGGGGCGCTGATTTTCACCATTCCCGTCGGCGTCTTGGGTGGGGCCACCTTGGTGCTCTATGGCCTAATTGGCATGCTGGGGGTGCGGATCTGGCAGGACAACCGCGTCAATTTTAATAACCCCGTCAATCTCATGGCTGCGGCGGTTGCGCTGGTCGCCGGTATCGGCAATCTCACCTTGTCTATTGGCTCGATCTCGCTGGAGGGCATCGCCTGGGGCTCTGCCGGGATCATCGTGTTCTATCCCGTGATGATGAAGCTCTACCGCAGCCTCGGTGAGGGGCGCTACGTCCCGGCCGAGCGCCCCGCCTAGACCCCGTCGAGGATTGTCCAGAGCGGTGTCATACATCTACTGCCGCCCACCATGTGGTGGGCGGCAGTAGATGTATCTGCGTGAGCGAAGGATTACTCGGCGTCGAGATCCTTCTCGATCAGGGCAGCAATCTTCTCCACAGCCTCGGCGTTGTCGGAGGTGACAACAACCTCGTCGCCCTTCTCGGCGCCGAGGGCCATGATCATCAGGGAGGAGGCGGCGTCGGTGTCCTCGTCGTCGTCACCAACGAGGTTGAGGAAGATGTCCTCATCGAACTCACCGGCAGCCTCGGCGATGATGGTGGCGGGGCGGGCGTGGAGGCCGACAGCGGAGCCGACAGTCACGGTCTTAGAAGCCATAATGGATAATGTCCTTTCTATAAAAGGGTGTCTACGCTAGCCCCACTGTAGAAGCAAGGGGCCTTAATAGTTCTCACCCAAGGATAGTCACATCCGTGGATAAAAGCAGCTTGCGTAACACCCGAGGTGGGATGTTTTAGCAGAGATGCCGCAGCTTAAACCTGCGCTGTGGCATTTCTCTCGTGACCAGAGTCCGCGCCGGCGGCGCCGAGCGGCGCCGAGCGAGACCTGATCAGAGTCTTAGTAGCGATCACGCACACCGCGCTCACTGTTACTCCGGCGAGCAGAGAGACGAGAAAGCCGGTGATCGGCGTGATGGCGAAAAGTACGAAGATGCCGCCATGTGGGGCGTGGGATGCCACGCCCAGGCCCATGGATAGCGCCCCAGTGACCGCACCGCCAGCCATCATCGAGGGGATCACGCGCAGCGGATCGGCGGCGGCAAAGGGGATCGCCCCTTCGGAGACGAAGCTCAATCCCAGCACCCACGCCGACTTGCCGTTATCTACCTCGGCCGTGCTAAACGCTGAGGCCCGCAGCCAGGTGGCGAGCGAGAGCGCGAGAGGCGGAACCATGCCGGCCGCCATCACCGCAGCCATGATGTGCAGCGAGGCCTCATCGCCGGTGGACAGCCCCGCGGTGGCGAAGAGATACGCCGCTTTGTTCACCGGGCCGCCGAGATCGACGCACATCATCACTCCGAGCACAATGCCGAGCAGCACCGCGTAGGATTCGGACATGCCCGCCAAGCCCTCGCTGAGCCCCGTCATGACCGCCTCGAGGGGACGTGCTAAAAGCAGGAACATCACAAGCCCCACGCTGAGGGTGCTCAGCAAGGGAATGATCACCACCGGCATGAGCGAGCGCAGCACCTGCGGTACCCGCCAGCTGGTGATCCAGGCGCTCACCGCGCCGGCGATAAGGCCGGTAACGAGCCCACCGATGAAGCCGGCCCCGACCGCCACGGAGATCGCGCCGCCGACAAAACCAGGGGCGATACCGGGGCGATCGGCGAGCGCATAGGCGATATAGCCGGAGAGCGCGGCCACGATGAAGCTCATCGCGGCCTGACCGGTGGCGATAAGCACGGCGCCGATATACACCGCGAGCGCGGGCCGGTCGAAGGAGACGGCAGCACCAGTCTGGCTCATAAACTCCGTCGGCGGCAGAGTACTAAGCGAGTACTGGGCGAGGATGCCCTGCCAGTAGCTGGAGGTCTCCATCCCGCCCACCAGATAGCCGAGAGCCAGCAGCAAACCGCCGGCGGCAACGAAGGGGATCATATAGGACACCCCAGTCATCACCGTCTGCTGCATGCGGGTGAGCCAGCTCGCCTGCCCAGCACTGCGCTCGGGGGTGGCGGCGGGAACGGATTCAGCCTCGGTGGGTGCCGCGGGGTTGTCCGCCGCAGCAAGCGCCTCATCCAGCATCGCGGCGGGTTCGTTGATGGCTCGCTTCACCCCGGATTCGACCACGGGGGTGGAGGCAAAGCGCTGGCTGTCGTGTATGCCCACATCGCTGGCAAAGATCACGGCATCGGCGGCGGCGATCACCGCCGGATCGAGCGGCTGGAGTGAGGAGGATCCCTGGGCCTCTACCTGCAGGTCCACATCCGCACGTTCTGCAGCGGCGACTTTGAGAGCATCGGCGGCCATGTAGGTATGCGCGATCCCGGTGGGGCAGGCGGTCACCGCCACGATCCGGCGGACTCGCGGCTGCGGGGATGCGGTGGCGCTGCGTGGGCGGCGCTGCGTGGCGGCGAGAGCACCAGTGACCGCACGCACCACCTCCTCGGGGGAGGTGGCGTCGCGAAGCGCGGTGCGGAACTCCTGCTGCACCAACGCCCGCGCCAAACGCGAGAGGATGCGCATGTGCTCCGCGCCGCCATCTTCTGGTGCGGCGATGAGGAAGATGAGATCGGCGTCGCCATCGGGGCCGGAGAAATCCACGGGACGGCTCAGCCGCGCGAAGGCCACGGTGGGCGCGGTGACGGCGGCGCTGCGGCAGTGGGGGATAGCGACGCGGCCGGCGACACCGGTGCCGGCGGAGTCCTCGCGGGTGAGGGCAGCGTCAGCCAGCGCCGCGGCGGAACGTGCTCGCCCGGCATCGGCAATGCGCGTGGCCAATGCTGAGATGACTTCTGCGGGCCGAGCCCCCAAGTCGACGTCCACAGAGACCACGGACTCGGCGATGATGGAGTCTGTCATGAAGCGGTGTGTCCTCGCTCTATGGTGCGCTTTATAGCTTGTCGACGTCCACTCGGATGGCTGCGGCATCCGCGGCGCTAGGAATCATCGTGCCAGGCTTGAGGGTCGCTGCGGTGCCATAGGACACCGCTAGCTTCAGGGCATGGCAGGGGCTATCACCGCGGGTGCGGGCCATGGCATAGCCGGCAAGGGTACAGTCGCCGGCCCCCACCGTGGAGACAGGAGTGATCGCCTCGCTCCGGGCCACCCACGAGCCTTCTGCGGTGGTCAGTACCGCACCAGCCGCGCCGAGAGTGGTGATGCAGGTGCTCAATCCGCGGGCGATGAGATGGCTGGCGGCCTCGGCCACCGGTGCGTAGTCGCCCGCGTGGGCGCTGGCCTCGAGGCGGGCGCCAGAGACGCCGACAATCTGCCCCAGTTCCATGCCGTTGGGCTTCAACACATCAAGCTGGAGCGATTCCAGCTGCGGTGCGAGGGCGCGCAGCGGGTCATCGGAGGTGTCAATGGCGAGCGGGAGCTGCGGGACGGCGTCGTGAAGCGTGCGGGCGAGCGTGCAATAGAAATCCACGTCCACGCCGCGGGGCAGGGAACCGGCCAGCACCATGTAATCGGCCTCGGCGGCATGCTCGATGAGTGTGGACAAGGCGGCATCCACATCGAGCGGGCTGAGCACCGGGCCCGGGCCGTTGAGCTTGGTGGTCTCCCCAGCGCTATCGGTGATCGTGATATTCGTGCGCACCGTACCCGAGGAGGGAGTGGCCTCGAAGGGGATAGGGGTTTCCTGCATGACCATGAGAAAAGGATCGGTCGCGCGGGCAGGTAAGACGGCGAGGGTATCCTCCCCGGCGAGGGCGCAGGCATGGGCCACATTGATTCCCTTGCCGCCGGCGAAATCGATAGTTTCGCTCAGACGCTGCACAGAGCCCGGGCTGAGCGGCTCCTCGAGCGACAGCGTGCGATCCAGGCTCGGGTTGGGGGTGAACGTGACGATCACGGGTGCACGACCTCAATTCCGTGGGCTTCTAGAGTGTCTCTGTAGTGGCTGTCGACGTTTTCATCGGTGACCACATAGTCCACATCACTCATATCGGCGAAGGTGACCATGTAGTCCTGCCCGAACTTTGACGAGTCACAGAGCGCAATCACTGTGGAGGCATTCTGCACCATCATTCTTTTGATCGCCGCCTCAGAGGGATCGGGGGTAGACAACCCATGTGCCTCGCTGAGGCCGTTGGTGCCCATAATGGCGATATCGGCGCGCAAGGCGGAGATGGTGTCCACGGCCTGCTCCCCAATGACCGAACGGGTGAAGGCGCGCATCGTGCCGCCCACCAGATTCACCCCAGGCACACCGGCGGCGGCCAAGGTGATGCCGATGGACAAGGAATTGGTCACAATCGTCCACGACTGCTCACTGTAGCGCTCAGCCATCACGCTGGCGAGGGTATTGGTGGAGGTACCAGCGTCCATGAAGATAGCCGCGGGCCCGTCCGGGATGAGGGTGGCCGCGAGCTCACCGATGGTGCGCTTTTCGCGGGAACGCTCGAGCTCGGCGGCCGCATAGGAACGCCGCGACTGCTGCCCGGACTGATGTACCACGGCGCCGCCATGGACCCGCTGCAATAATCCCGCATTCTCCAATTGTTTGAGATCCCGACGAATCGTCTCTGGGGTGACATTAAAACGGGTCGCCAGCTCAGCCACCGAGGAGTGGCCCTGCGTGTTCGTCAGCGAGGAAATCTCTCCTCTGCGCTGATGGACAGAAAGCATACGTGTCAGCCCTTAGTGATCGTGTGGGGAGGGGTGGGGCCGTACGGTCGGGACGCGAGGACAGTGGTGGTGTGGTGAAAACCACACATGCCGTTGTGGCCGCGCAGACGGTACGGTCCGGGAAGGGCCACAATGCACAGGTGATGGGCCCTACACCCCTTCTCGGGAGGGGACGTCCTGAGAATGTTGTTCAACCTATCTGTTTACGCCCATTTATGTGGGTTTGTCAAAAATGTGATGTTGGATTCTGTTCCATTCTTTGCCGCTCGGACATTCTAGGCGTGCTATATTGAGTCCCTAGGCTCCGAACACAATGTTCCTGTCATAGTGACCGGCATCAATCGGTGCGACAGACTATCTAGATATCACCGTCTCGCGGTGCAGTGTGAGCAGCGTGACACTGCTCGTGGCATCCCACACATAGGATGGACAGCACAGATAGTAACCAAACCATCACACGACGCCCATATAAGAAAGGTGTCCCCGCCTCATGACTGATACCTCCCAAGCCACCACATACAAGGGAACCGGCGTTGTGCCGGGCGTATGCTACGCCGAGGCCGTGTGGATTCGTCCACGCCCCGCTTTGCCCACCTCGGGTCCCGTTATTGAAGAGGAGCAGCGCGACGCCGAGTTCGAGCGCTTCCAAGCTGCAGCCGCCACCGTGGCGGAACGCCTCGAGAACCGTTCGGCCGATGCGGTCGACCACGCCAAGGAAATTCTCAAAGCCACCGCCGGAATGGTGCGGGACAAGGGCTGGCAGAAGACCGTACGCAAGGCCATCCGCGGCGGCCACCCGGCCGAGTACGCCGTGGTGACTGCCACCAATAAGTTCATCACCATGTTCGAGACCGCCGGCGGAGTGATGGCGGAGCGCGTGACCGACCTGCGCGATATCCGTGACCGCGTGATCGCCGAGCTGCGCGGCGAGCAAGAGCCCGGCCTGCCGGCCGTGAACAAGGAAGTCGTGCTTTTCGCCGATGACCTCTCCCCGGCGGATACCGCGGCTCTCGATACCACCTACTTCACCGCGCTCGTCACCGAGTTGGGTGGTCCCACCAGCCACACCGCTATTCTGGCCCGCCAGCTGGGCGTGCCCTGTATCGTTGCTGCGGGCAAGGGCATCCACGAGATCGAATCCGGCACCGAGGTGCTCGTCGATGGTGCCATGGGGACCGTCTCCACCCACGCCGATCCGGAGTTCGCTGCCGCCGAGGTACGCAAGTCCCGCGAGATGGCCGAGCGCGTCGCCCGTTGGCGCGGTCCCGCCCAGACCATGGACGGCCACCGCGTGCAGCTCTTGGCCAACGTCCAGGATGGCAACGCCGCCCGTGTGGCCGCCCAAACCCCGGCCGAGGGCATTGGCCTTTTCCGCACCGAGATGTGCTTCTTGTCTGCCACCTCCGAGCCCTCCGTTGAGGAGCAGGCAGAGGTGTATAAGAAGGTGCTGTCGGTGTTCCCCTCCAACAAGGTTGTGGTGCGCTCTCTCGATGCCGGCTCGGATAAGCCGGTGGCCTTCGCCAATATGGCAGAGGAAGAAAACCCCGCCCTTGGTGTGCGTGGTCTCCGTATCGCCCGAGCGAATGAGGCCCTGCTCACGCGCCAGCTCGACGCTATCGCCCTGGCCAGCGAGAGCCTAGGCCGCGACGAAGCCGCCCCCACCTGGGTAATGGCGCCGATGGTGGCCACCGCCCGCGAGGCCAAGTGGTTCGCCGGTCTGTGCCGCGAGCGCAACCTCATCCCCGGCGCCATGATCGAGGTTCCGGCTGCCGCTTTGATGGCGGATAAGCTCATGCCGCATCTGGACTTCGTCTCCATCGGTACCAATGACCTCACGCAGTACACCATGGCCGCCGATCGCATGTCACCGCAGCTGGCCTACCTCACCGATCCGTGGCAGCCCGCCGTGCTGCGCCTGATCGAGCGCACCTGCGAGCAGGGCAAGGAAACGAACACCGCCGTGGGCGTGTGTGGCGAGGCTGCCGCCGATCCGGCACTGGCCTGTGTGCTCACCGGCCTCGGCGTTAACTCGCTCTCCGCCGCCGCCACCGCCATTGCCGGCGTTGGTGCCCAGCTGGCGCATGTCACTCTCGAGGAGTGCCAGCACGCCGCTGCCGTGGCACTGGACTCCGCCGGCGCCACCGAGGCCAAGGGCGCAGTGCGCGAACTGCTTGGCCTCTAAGCTGCCGCAGTCTCTACGCACCGCGCCGGCGACTACCTGATTACCTCTCGTAGTCGCCGGCGCGGTGTTGATGTCTGTGGGGCGCGGAGCGTATCGACGCAGCCCTAAAGAGGGAGTATCTCCACCTGGTCACAGCGGGCGCCATCCTTGGTGGGCATGAACGAATGCAGACTATCGCCCTCGGCTGCGCCGAAGGCGACGGCGAGCCGCAGCTGCTCGTCTAAGGGCGCATCCTCGCACACCCCGAGCTGGAAACCAGCGACTAGGCTATCGCGCCAGGGGATAGACATATAGCCCGGCGTGCCGGTGTAGCGCCCGAGCGCGCTCATGGATTCCGTCAGCAGCAGGCTGTGACGGCGATCAATACCAATGAGAAGGGTATGGATGCCGGCATCGAGCAAGGGCTGACAGGTGCGGGCCAGCTCTTGGGCGCTGGACTCCGGTTCGTCACGGAGGCGGGAGCGCAGCTCATCGATGTCGCCGCGGGCCCATGTGGCGATGTCTTCGAGGTGGCACATCACGGAATGCGGGGCAATCGTGCCCACTTGGCGCAACACGGCCTGCAGCGCCGGCCCCGTCGAGGCGATTGAGACCTTCTTGGTGGGGTGGTAGAGGCACAGGCTGCGCAGCACATCCGAATACCAACCGTGGGTGGCCACAATGGGCAGCGGGCCGGTAAGCAGCACCGATCCGCGATGCTCGGCCGCGGCGACCGTCTTATCCCGCAGCATCGCCAGCTGGTGGCTATCGAGCGGCATCGGCGGATCCCTGAACTCGGTGGTGGTCAGATCCGACTCGATCACGGCAGAGTGCATGGGAATCGGGCCGGGCACCTCAATAAAGTCATGGGCCAAGCCCATCTCAGTGATCAGGCGCATGTAGTGGCTGATCTGTGGGGCAGGGAAGAGAGCCTGGGCGGACTGGCCCGCTAGATAGAGGGCATAGGCCACATTGGTGCCGGTACCGCCGGCGGTAATGCCTACATCGTTGAAGTGGTTGACCTCGCCGGGAGCAATGGGGGAGGAGATCCGCGCCGCGCGCTGAAGCACGGGGGTGGGGGTGACGCAAAGAATCATTGGGCGCACACCACATGAACGCCGCGTTCGCGCAGATTATCCACGAAGGTCTGCGGTGCGCCCGCATCGGTAATGAGCACATCAATATCGGTGATCGAGGCGAAGCTCACCAAGTAGTCGCTGCCCAGTTTGGTGGAGTCGCACAGCACAACAACCTTGCGGGCGTTGGTGATCATAGCGCGTTTCACCGCGGCCTCTTGGGAGTCCGCAGTGGAGAGGCCGTGATCGAGTGTTAAGGCATTGGTGCCGATGAAGGCTACGTCAGCACGCATCAGCGCGAGAGTCCGCAGTGCGGTATCGCCGACCACAGCTTGGGTGATGGCACGAACGGAGCCGCCGAGGAGCTGCACCTCGTCCAAACCGTTACTGGCGAGGTGCATCGCGTGAGCGAGGCAGTTCGTTACAATCGACCACGCACGGGCATTGGGGTGCTCGGAAATAAGTTCACAGAGGGCGGAAATAGAGGTGCCGGCGTCGAGAAACATCCCGCCCGAGCGCTCGGGGAGAAATTCCATAGCAGCGCGGGCGATGGCGGATTTTGCCCCAGAGGCGGAGCGGGAGCGGGCATCCACACTGAACTCGGCCGTCTGGAAGCTTTGGCTCGCCACCGCACCACCATGCACGCGGTGCACGGTGCCCTCGGAGTCAAGGACGGCGAGATCGCGGCGAATGGTCTCCGCGGTGACACCAAACTTGGTGGCCAATTCCGTGACATTCACGCGGCCTTCGATCGATGTCAGGGAGGCAATTTGTCTCCGGCGTTCTTCGGCGTACATCGGTGTCCACTTCTCCTCAAGTTAGAACAAACGCGTCCGCATACAGCCGCGCTCGCGCCAACAGCTGGGGCAGACCATATACAGATAATCACCCACTGTGCGGGGCACCAACGGCGAGGCTGCGTGTGTGAAAATAAAAGTTCGCGGCGTGCACTATGTGGGTTTGTTATCGAATTATGTAGATCCATTTTCGCACGATCGGGCGAAAAACTAGAAAGAATCGGGCCAAATTCCACACATGGGTGTGGCATTTCTCCGCATTGTGTCCGGCCTCCGCTCCCGTAGGATGCTCCATCGCTAGGCGCGCAGGCGTGTGTGCTGCTGTGATGAGCTGCGGTGACTCTGGTGCTCGGCGTGAGCGCACGGAATGTGATGTCCGATGCTGTTATATTGGCAACAGCGGGCCGCGTGCACAGTAAAAACCCCACGAATGAGGGTAATTCCCTGTTCGTGGGGTGAGAAGTATGTGGCCTCAGGCGCTAGCTAGGCGTGGATTGTGCCCCGTTTCTCGGCGCTCAGGTGGCCACACACTGCCCGTTCTGTGGGAATCGGGCTACTTAGAGCTTGCGCATAACGGATACGACTTTGCCGAGGATCTCTGCCTCATCGCCCTTGATCCAGTCGAACTCCATATTGTGCGGAACCAGCCAGACGCCACTGCGATCCTTGTGGAACTCTTTCACCGTTGCTTCGCCATCGATCATGGCCGCCACAAACTCGCCGATTTCGGCGACGGGCTGGGAGCGGACAACCACCCAGTCGCCATTGAGGATGCCGGCATCTTTCATGGACTCACCAACGACCTGGAGCATAAAGAGCTCACCATCGCCCACAATGTCCTGCGGTAGTGGGTAATAGCTTTCAACGTTTTGCTCGGCGAGGATCGGCGAACCTGCGGCGATGGAACCCACGACCGGAATATAGGTGGTGCTGGACGTGCTTTCCGGAACCTCATCGGCGGGGGAGGGCTTCTGGGTGCGCTTCGGTTTCGGGCCGGGGCGCTTCGCCGACTCCGGCAGGTGGCGCACGTCGACGGCACGCGGCTTATTGGGGTCGCGCCGCAAAAAGCCCTTCTTCTCCAGCTCTTTGAGCTGATAGGCCACGGAGGAGGTGGACTGCAGTCCGGCGGCATCACCAATCTCGCGAATGCTCGGCGGATAGCCGCGGAGAACTACGGCATCCCGAATTACTTCGAGAATGCGCCGCTGGCGCTCGGAGAGGGCGCTGTAGTCAGGTTCGGAGGGGGTGCGGGCCATGAGGTGTCCTTCGAAAGTTGTCTGGCGATGAGCGTGCAGGTGCAGGGTGCGAGTGGAGCCGAGGTGGCCCACCGGGCGATGCGGCCCGAAAGGGTGCGTGGTGTTCGAACACGCCCAATCGAACATTTTCTCTTCAAATCATACGGCTGTTCGCCCAGCAGAGCAAGCATCAGTGCGGTGTTCGATTCCACTTGCGAGCTATCGAACACACTGGCTATAGTCGAACATGTGAGTGAAGGATTGTGTCGAACGTCCCGCGCTCTGCCTACAGTGGCCCCTAGTGATGTACTCGCTCAGTGAAAGGACTTCTCATGACTCTCTCCCTCAATCCCGTATCTGCACCTCGAAGCACTCGTGGAGTGGCTTCTTCGCGCCCCCAGCCTTCTCCGGTGGTGGTGTCTCCGGCGGCAACCTGGAGTGGTGTGCAGCGTCGAGAGCTCTCCCTCTCCGCATGCGGTGTTCGAACGCTTTCTCATTCAGATAGAACACCACGGCGATCCTGTGGGGCGGGCGGTGATGCCCACGGGGTGCATACTGCTTCGGTTTCCAGGCTCGCGTGGGATACGTGTGATCGTTCGAATGGCCGCTCCGCGGGTATAGCGAAGAAGGCGCACGGCGCGCCGTGGCGTGGCGTGCTGAAGCAGGCGCTCGTGTCCACCTGTGTGGGCGTGCTCTTGGCTGGTGGCTTCCATGCCGCAATGAGCGCTCAAGATACCCAGCTTTCACACACCCCGCCGAACCTCATCACCCAGAGCGCGAGCATGCGGTAGCACAGCAAGTAGGGGCGACGCCGCGGCGGCCACCCAGCGCGGTGGCTGGTCTCGGCGCTGGGTCGCGCTTCGCTAGACTGTCGTGTCAGATAGCGGTGTGAGGTGAGGTTCTCAGAACCGCTGTGTCGGCGGTGTGTGCCGGCAACTGATCGGATTGGATATTGAGGATTCGCCACCATGCACTGTCCCTTTTGTCAGAATCAGAGCTCGCGCGTGATCGACTCGCGAGTCATTGATGCCGGATCGGCCATTCGCCGTCGCCGCGAATGCTCTGAGTGCGGTGGTCGCTTTACCACCATCGAAAAGGCCATGCTGTTGGTGCTCAAGCGCAATGGCGTCTCCGAGCCCTTTAGCCGCGAGAAGGTGATCACAGGTGTGCGACGCGCCTGCCAAGGCCGCGATGTCTCCGATGATGCACTCAAGCGGCTGGCCCAAGAGGTGGAGGAGACGGTGCGCAGCCACGGCAGCTCACAAGTCAATGCCAATGACATTGGCCTAGCGATTCTCGAGCCTTTGCGCGAGCTCGATGAGGTCGCCTATCTGCGCTTTGCCTCCGTCTACCGCTCCTTTAGTAGCGCCGATGACTTCGAGGCAGAAATCCGCAAGATGCGTCGCGTCGCGAAGAAGTCAGACTCCTTCTAGGACGCGGCCACCACCAGTCCGCAGCCGGCTCGGCCCGCTATTAGCGCAGGCGGGCGATCGCTTTCTCGATGCGCTTTGCCGAGACTGGGCCAGAGGTGCCGAGGCGCTGGGCAAAAAGCGAGACCCGAAACTCTTGAATCATCCATCGAATATCTTTCACCTCGCGGGTGCGGGCGCGATTATCCGGTAGAGAACTGAGCCGTTTCTCTAAGGCGTCCTCCACAGCCTCGATCTCATCGAGCAAGTCGAAATCACGGTCAGGGTCGCGCTCCATATCGTCGAGCCGGATCCGCATCGCGGCCAGATAGCGGGGGAGATGGCGGAGATGTTCGATACCGTGTTTGGCTACTGCTCCCTGCGGCAGCAGAAACTCCAGCTGCTGTTTCATGTCCGCAATGGCGTCGCCTGTCCACTGCTCGAGCTCGCTCGCCAGATAGGAATAGTCCACTAGGCCCGGGGCGAGTGCCACGATGATGGAACGCACTCGGCCGGGCACCTCGGGGCTCACAGCGGTGCTGAGGGTCTCGAACTCTTCTGGGGTGCGTACCGGCCCGCCGTGGGCGAGCATGAGGTCGCGAATCGCGGTTACCCGCGCATCCTCAATCAAGCCCGCAGCCTTGCCGTGCGGGTAGTTCTCCACGGCCACGCGCTGCTTGAGCGGCAAACCATTGAGCATCTGGCGCTGATTCACGGATATGGAGCGCATCAGCAGAGTCAATTGCGCCGTGAGCATCGCCGCATCGGCGGCCTCCTTGGTGGGCATAGCCTCCACCACCAAGCCGCCATCTTTGATGACCAGCGCCGGGTAGGTGGTAAAGCTCTGCCCATCCACCTGGGTGTCGTGGGTTTCCGCGATCTCACCAATCGAATTCTTATCCCAGCTGTGCACGGGAGCGGCAGCGCGGGAGTGGGCGCGCTTGCGCACCGAGGACTGAATCCGGCCGGCCTGACGCTTCTTCAACGCTTCCAGATCCTTATCGTGATCCACCACTTTTCCCCGCTTATCAATGGCGGCGAAGGTCATCCGCAGGTGCGGGTCTAGCTTCTCGAAGGAGAAATCGCCGGGATTAATCCCAGTGGCCCCGAGCTTGTTCAGCCCCTCGGCCAGCTGCTGGGTCACGGTAGAGGTATAGGGCACCAAGCTCGGCAGCACCCGTTCGGCGAAGGTGGGTGCTGGGACAACACTGCGGCGTAGATGCTTCGGCAAGCTGCGCAACAGCTCGGTAATGAGCTCGGAGCGCAGGCCAGGTACCAGCCAGGCGAATTCGGCAGCCTCCACGCCGGCGAGCACGGGGATGGGGATACGCACGGTCACGCCGTCGAACTCGGAGCCCGGCTCGAACTCGTAGCTGAGGTCGAACACCAGCGAGCCCTGCTGCCATTTATCGGGGAAGGCCTCCTCGGCCACATCCTCGGCGTCAGGGTTCACCAGCTTCGCCGGATCGAAGTCCAAATAGTCGGCGGCGGCCCGCCGCTTGCGCTTCCACCAGCCATCAAAGCTCGGGCCCGTGGTCACATCCTCGGGCAGTCGCTCATCATAGAAGCGAAAGAGAGTGTCCTCGTCCACCACGATGTCACGGCGGCGGGCCTTGGCCTCGAGGTGGGAGGCCTCGTCGAGCTTGGCGGCATTCGAGTGGAAGAACTCGTGGTGGGTGTTCCAATCGCCCTCGATCAGGGCGTGGCGGATAAACATATCCCGCGCCGCGGCCCGATCAACCGTGTGATAGGCCGTCAGCCGATCAACCACCACGGGCACGCCCCACAGCGTGGAGCGCTGATAGACCATCGCGGCGGCCCGCTTCGAGGACCAATGCGGCTCGGAATACTGATGGCGCAGGAGATCTTTGGCTAGCTTTTCCACCCAGCGCGGATCAATCTCGGACACGGTGCGCCCCCAGAGGCGGGAGGTCTCCACCAGCTCGGCGGCCATCACATAGGCCGGCTGCTTTTTCGCTACATGTGAGCCGGGGAAAATCCTAAAGCGGGTGGTGCGGGTGCCCAGATACTCCTTGGTTTTTTCCTCGCGCACACCGATATGAGAGAGCAAACCGGCGAGCATGCTCATGTGAATACCCGTGACATCGCGATGCTCTGTGTCCTGATTCCGGGCGATCACCTCCTCGGGCGTGGCCTCGGGCTCGGTGGGGGCGTCGTGGCGCTTCCAGCCCAGCTGGCGGGCCACCTGCTCCAGCTGTCGCACCAGATCCCACCACTCGCGGATACGCATATAGTGCAGATACTCGCTCTGCATTTTCTTGCGGAACTTATTGCCCGAGAGTTCCGCCCGCGAGGCCTGGATGTAGTCCCACAGGTTGAGCAGGCTGAGAAAATCGCTGCTGGTGTTCTTGAAGCGGGCGTGGGCCTGATCGGCTTGGGCCTGCTTTTCGAGGGGGCGTTCCCGCACATCCTGAATAGTCAGCGCGGCCGTGAGCACCATGACATCGCGGGCGACTCCGCGCTCATTGCCCGCAATGAGCATGCGCGCCAAACGGGGATCCAACGGGATACGCGCCAGCTGCCGACCGATCGGGGTGAGGATCGGGTTGCCGTCCTTTTCCCCCTGCTCCAGCGCCCCGAGCTCGTGCAGCAGCATCAAACCATCGCGAATCGCCTTGTACTCCGGTGCTTGCACGAAGGGAAACTCCGTGATCGCGCCCAGCCTTAACGACGCCATCTGCAAGATGACGCTGGCGAGGTTGGTGCGCAATATCTCCGGGTCAGTGAACTCGGGGCGGGAGAGGAAATTCTGCTCCGAGTAGAGGCGAATCGCAATACCTTCAGCCACACGGCCACAGCGGCCAGAACGTTGGCGGGCGCTCGCCTGGGAGATCTCCTCGATGGGAAGCCGCTGCACCTTGGTGCGGGTGGAATAGCGAGAAATACGAGCCGTGCCGGTATCGATCACATAGTGAATACCGGGCACGGTCAGGGAGGTCTCGGCGATGTTGGTGGCAAGGACGATGCGTCGTCCCGCATGCGGGGAGAAGACGCGATGCTGCTCGGCATTCGATAGCCGGCCGAAGAGGGGAGTGACCTCTACGCCGCGATAGCGCTTGGCCTCGATGGCCTCCATGGCGTCGCGAATATCGCGCTCGGAGGGGAAGAAGCACAGGATATCGCCCGGCCCCTCCTGCATTAATTCCTCAATCGCCTCGAGCAACCCATCGAGGGGATCAATATCAATGGTTTTCTCCCCTTGGGTGATCTCCAAGGGGCGGTAGCGAATCTCCACCGGGTAGGTGCGCCCCGAGACCTCAATGATGGGTGCCGGGGTGGATTCGCTGCCAAAGTGCGTGGCGAAACGCTCGGGGTCGATCGTGGCGGAGGTGATGATCACCTTCAAATCGGGGCGCTTCGGGAGCAGGCGTTTGAGATAGCCGAGAAGAAAATCGATATTCAGCGAGCGCTCATGGGCCTCATCGATGATGATCGTGTCATAGGCGTTGAGATAACGATCGCGCTGCATCTCGGCCAGCAGGATACCGTCGGTCATCAGCTTGACCGCAGTGGTCTCCGAGACGCGATCATCGAAACGAATGGCATAGCCTACCGAGTCGCCGATCTGCTGATCGAGCTCGGAGGCGATGCGCTCAGCCACGGTGCGGGCGGCCAAACGGCGGGGCTGGGTGTGGCCGATTAGTCCGCGCCGACCCCGGCCGAGCTCGAGACACATCTTCGGGATCTGGGTGGTTTTACCCGAGCCCGTTTCACCCGCGATGATCACCACCTGGTGATCGCGGATGGCCTCCTTGATGTCCTCGCGCCGGGCAGAGACGGGCAGGCTCTCGGGATAGCTCAGCGTTGGTACCCGCTCGTCGATGGCAAGCACAGAAAGCTCAGCGGAGTCGATATCGGCGGCAATCGCGTTCAACGCTCGTGGGGAGCGGGCCTTGCGCAGTCGCCGCCGGAAAGAGCGCTCGGCGGCAAGCGATACGTTCTCAAGCCGCGCGAGCAGGTCCTTCTTACTCGGTGCGGAAGACGATGCTGCAGGGGATCCGTGTTCAGAGCGAGGCATAAGAACTTAGATTCTAGCCACTAGCAGCATCCAAGGGCGAGTAGCCCGCACCCTGTGATCGTCTTAGGCGCTGGGCGAGTCCTCGCGGCGATCCTCGGCGGTGGCGCTGATCGTGGCCTGGTAGGCGCGGGTGATCTCCTTGCCGAGCGCGGCGAAGTCCTCGCTGCGGAAGGAGGAGGCCCGATAGACCAAGCGCATGGTGCGCTGGGCTGTCACCGAGGGGGCGAAGTGGGCGATGGCCACGCCTTGCCGGCTGCCCTCGGCTTTCAGGGCGGAGGCGGGGATGAGAGTCGAGCCGAAGCCGGCGCCCACGCACTGCAGCACCGTGGTGAGGCTGGTGGCGCGGGTGAAGGTGGAGGATTGATCTTCTGGATCAGTCTTGGCCACGCGGCAGAGATCAATGATCTGATCGCGCAAGCAGTGGCCGTCGTCAAGCAAGAGCAGTTGGAGTTGCTTTAACGACGACAGCGTGACGTCAGTGCGGCCGGCCAGTGGATCTTTGTCGTTGACGGCGATAACGAAGTTCTCGTCGTAGAGGGAATAGCTCTCGAGACCGCTGCGGCTTACGGGGGTGGCCAGTAGGGCGCAGTCGATTTGGCCATCACGGAGCATGGTCTCAAGATAGTGGGTTTGATCTTCGACGATGCGCGGTTCCAGCTCGGGATAGTCCTGATAGAGCAAGGTGAGCAGCTCAGGCAAGAGATAGGGCGCGGCGGTGGGAATAATGCCAATCGTTAAGGGGCCTTGGAGTGGTCCATCGGCGCCGCGTGCTTGGGAGAGGAAGGAATTGGCCTGCTCCAGGGTGGCCTTGGCGAAGGGGAGCAGTTTCGCGCCTATCGGGGTGACGATGACCTTACGGGTGGAGCGTTCGATCAGCTGTACTCCGAGCCCGGATTCGAGGGCGGCGAGCGCCTGGGAGAGCGAAGGCTGAGAGATGTTGAGTTTGGCGGCGGCGATGCCGAAGTGCCGTTTTTCCGCGATGGTGACGAAGGTGCGCAGCTGCGCAAGAGTCGGGCGGTAGTCTTTATTGTTCATACTTATTACTCTATAACAAGACAAAAAGTTTTACCTCTTGACGTCAGCGGAATATGTGGCATACTTATGGCAGCAACGCAGATGGCGGGGCAGGAGCTTATAAGCCCACTGCATCCCGTGAGGATGAGCTGCTTTTCCCAGAAATGGGAGGGCTAAAAGCCCAGATTGCGGCTCTTTCGCCACGATGCGGCAGCGACCACAGCCAGACAGAGGTGAGATGCCTCACGTTATGGTGCACAGTCGCCCGCCGCGCCCATCGGTGTTGCACACTAAGCCCGCGGACAGTTGTTGTCTGCACTGCGGACATCAGCACAGCTGTCTGCACCGCTTGTACATTGCTACATCGCATCAGCGATATTTGGAGGAAAACACATGGCTATCATGACCGTTGGAGAAAAGTTCCCTGAGTTCGAGCTCACTGCTCTTAAGGGCGGCGACCTGCACGAGGCCAACGCCACCTCTCCCGAGGATTATTTCGAGACTGTCTCCCTCGACAAGTACGAGGGTCAGTGGAAGGTTGTGTTCTTCTACCCCAAGGACTTCACCTTCGTGTGCCCGACCGAGATCGCTGCCTTCGGCAAGCTGAACGAGGAGTTCTTGGATCGCGACACCCAGGTGCTCGGCGGCTCCACCGATAACGAGTTCGCTCACTTCAACTGGCGTGCCACCCACCCGGAGCTCAAGGGCGTTCCTTTCCCGATGTTCTCCGACGTCAAGCACGAGCTTATCCGCACCCTCGGTGTGGAGAACGCCGACGGTGTTGCTGACCGCGCCACCTTCATCATCGATCCCGATGGCGTGATCCAGTTCGTGTCCGTGACCCCGGACGCTGTGGGCCGTAACGTCGACGAGGTGCTGCGCGCCCTCGACGCTCTCCAGTCCGAAGAGGTCTGCGCCTGCAACTGGGAAGCTAATGACCCCACCAAGAACATCAACAAGATGGACGTGCTCCAGGAAGGTCTGAAGTAATAGATGTCGATTGATAACCTGCGTTCGTCCCTGCCCGATTACGCCAAGGACGTCAAGCTCAACCTGGGTTCTTTGACCCGCACCTCTGAGCTCAACGAGCAGCAGCTGTGGGGCGCCCTCGTGGCCTCCGCCGCCGCTACCCGCAACGAGACCGTGTTCTCCGAGATCGCCGACGAGGCCAAGGAGCACCTCTCCGAGGAGGCTTTCGACGCCGCCTTGGGTTCCGCCACCATCATGGCGATGAACAACGTTGCCTACCGCGCCAAGGGCTGGCTGGGCGATGACTACGCCAAGGTGAAGTTCGGTCTGCGCATGAACATCATCGCCAAGCCGGGCATCGATAAGGCCGACTTCGAGCTGTACTCCCTCGCCGTGTCCACCATCAACGGCTGCGAGCACTGCTCGGTCGCCCACGATAAGACCGTGCGCGAAGAGGGGCTCACCAAGGAGCAGGTGTGGGAGGCCGTGAAGGTCGCCGCCACCGTCCAGGCTGTTGCCCAAGCTGTAGAGATTGAGGCTGCTCGCTAAGAGCCGAGTCTCGCACCTAGACGACGCCCATCAACATCGATGGAGCGTCGTCTTTTGTATGTCTACACACGACACCGCGCTGCCCAGTACCGATCCTGGTCATAGGCAGCGCGGTGATGTCTCAGGTGGGTGCTGCCTAGTGATAATCGAGCTGCAGGGCGCTGAGCTGCACCTCGCCGGCTGCATCCGAGGCATCGAGATCCACGACGCCCTGGAGCGCGAAGGAGTTATCGCCCTCGGGGTCTTTGAATATTTGCCGTACCGACCAGCTGCGCCCATTCTGAGTGAGGTGGAAGTATTCGGGGCCGCGCGCCTCAGGTCCCACATCCATGTCCGCGTATTCGTCGAAATAGGCGTCCATGGCAGTGGGGAAGTCTGGGGCATCGTCGAGATAGGCCACCATCTGCGCGAGGGCGTCCTCCTCCTCATAGGCGAAGAGCTGGGTGAGGCGGAAGAAGTAGTTGCGCACCATGATGGTGAAGGCGCGGCGATTGGCGCTGAGCGCGCTCGGATCCTCCACCCCAAAGGCCACCTGCTGATCCACGGTGTCCTGATCGATGGGCTGGTCGGGATCGGCCATATGCGCCCACTCATCCAAGAGCGAGGAATCGACCTGGCGCACCAGCTCGCCCAGCCACACAATGATGTCGTCGACCTGCTCGTTGCGATACTCCGGCGGCACCGAGTGCTCGAGGGTGCGCCACGCATCGGTGAGATACCGCAATACCACCCCCTCCGAGCGGGCCAGCTGATAGGTGGAGACGAGATCGGAGAAGGTCATGGCCTTTTCGATCATTTCCCGCACCACTGATTTCGGCTTTAACTCAAACTCTTTCACCCAGGGCTGGGTTTCGGCATAGGTGTCGTAGGTCTGCTCCAGCAGCTCCTTCAGCGGCTGCGGATAGGTGATCCCCTCGATCATCGCCATGCGATCGTGATAGTCGTAGCCCTCCGCTTTGAGCGCCTGAATTTCCGCCCCTCGCGCGGCGCGTTCCTGGCCGACCAGCAGCTGTCGGGGATTTTCCAGAATCGCCTCAAATACCGAGATCACATCGAGCGCGAAGGTCTCCGACTCTGGGTCCAATACTTCGAGTGCGGCGATGGCAAAGGGCGCCAGTGGCTGGTTGAGGGCAAAGTCTCGCTGCAGCTCGGCGGTGAGCTGATAGCGCTCCTCATGCGGGTCACTCCCAGCATGCTTATCGACGATACCTGTCGCCACCAAGCCCTTAATCAAGTCGATAGAAGTGAGTAGCTCGGTGTTCTGTTTAGCGCGCGGGTCGTGGGTGCGTCGGATCAGCTCCGTGATGTGGTGGAGCCCATCGCCCTCGCGGGCGAGCAGGTTGAGCAGCATGGAGTGCGACACCCTAAATTGGGATTGCATGTTCTCTGGCTCGGCGTCGATAAGCCGCTCATAGGTGGTATCCGTCCACGTCACCTCGCCCTTCGGGGCGGCCTTTTTGCGGAGCTTCTTCAGCTTCGCCTCATCCTGGCCGGCGCGCTTGCGCAGCTTATAGTTTTCGATCTCATGCTCCGGCGCTTCAATAACCACGGTGCCCACCGTGTCGAAGCCGGCCCGGCCTGCGCGCCCGGCGATCTGGTGGAACTCCCGCGATTTCACGAGGCGTTGGCGCTGGCCGTCGAATTTCACTAGCCCCGTCATCAATACAGTGCGAATGGGCACGTTGATACCCACACCCAGGGTGTCGGTGCCACAAATGACCTTCAATAGTCCGGTCTGGGAGAGGCGTTCGACGAGGCGGCGATACTTCGGCAGCATGCCGGCATGGTGGATGCCGATGCCCTTGCGCAGTAGCGAGGACAAGGTGGTGCCGAAACGAGTAGAGAAGCGGAAGGAGCCGATCTCCTCGGCGATCTTCTTCTTTTCCTCATCGTTAATAACCTTCAGCGAGGTCAGCGCCTGGGCGCGCTCGGTGGCCTCGCGTTGGGTGAAGTGCACCACATAGATGGGGGCTTTGTCCTGCGAGATCAGCTTCTCGATGGTCTCGTGCACCGGGGTATAAACATAGGAAAACTCCAGCGGAACGGGTCGAGTCGCCCCCGCGACCAAGGTGGTATCTCGCCCCGTGCGCTCGCTGAGGTCCTTTTCTAGGTGCGTGGTATCGCCCAGGGTGGCGGACATCAACAGGAACTGCGCTTTGGGCAGCTCGAGCAGCGGCACTTGCCACGCCCAGCCCCGTTGGGGATCGGAGTAGTAGTGGAACTCGTCCATGATCACCTGGTCGATGGCGGCATCCTTGCCATCGCGGAGGGCAATATTGGCCACGATCTCCGCGGTCGCGCAGATGATGGGGGCCGAGCCATTGACGGTGGCATCGCCGGTCATCATCCCCACCTGCTCGGGGCCGAAAATATCGCAGAGGGCGAAGAACTTCTCGCTCACCAGCGCCTTGATGGGGGCGGTGTAGTAGGAACGCTGGCCGCGCGCCATCGCGATGAAGGCCGCGGCAATCGCCACCATGGACTTACCCGAGCCCGTGGGGGTGGCGAGAATAACATTATCGCCAGCGAGAATCCCCAGTGACGCTTCCTCTTGGGCGGGGTAGAGGCTCATCCCGCTATCGTCTACCCAGCGCAGATAGGAATCGAATACTGATTCATCGAGCAGCGACTCGGGTACTTCGGCGAGATCCGGCAGGAACTGAGTTAGCGTCGTTTTCACACTTACTCAGACTACCTAGCCCCGCTGCTGCGGCGCGGGAGGCCCCTCGCAGCCGCGTGAGGAGCAGCCGCAGCGGGGCGTGCGCCCGCTTAGTGGGAATTGCCCTCGCCGCCGTCGGCGTCTTCGCTGGCATCCTCCGCAGCGGAGTCCTTCTCACCCGCCTGATGCTCCTCCTGCTGGGGCTGATCCTGCTGGGGCTCGGCGTGATACATACTGTGCTCCTCGCCACCGAGACGCTCCAGCATGGCCTGCCAGCGGGTGCGGGGCTGGCCATCCTCGGCGGCGTCTGACGCATGCTCCTCGCCGTCGGCGGCAGCTGAGGTCTCGCTGGCAACGGAGGCAAGAAACTCCTCAAACTCCGCGCCCAGCTCCTCGGAGGAGGGGATCTCCACGTTGCGGGGGATAAGCGCTTGGGGGTTGGCTTCGCGGAAGCGCGCCAGCTGCTCGTCGTACTGCTCCTCCAGGGAGGAGACCACCTGCTGAATCTCCTGCGAGTTAAAAGTCTGCTCCGCCAAATCGCGCTTGACCCGCTCGGCATCGGCCTGCAAGGACTTCAGCGGCAGCACCAGCTCGCCGACATCACCAATGGCGTGCAAGAGGCTCAACGCCGCCTCTGGGTACTCCGAGGCGGAGACATAGTGCGGCACATGTGCGGTATAGCCGGCAACATTACGGCCCCGCTTATTAAGCAGCCGCTCGATATGCAGCGCCGCCGCGCCGGGCACGATGATCTGAGAATCCATGGTGTAGAGCGGCTGAACCAGCTGCGGATCATTGCCGTGCGCCGAGACGATCAGCGGGCGGGTATGCGGCACCGACATAGGGGCCGCGTAGAGCGCAATAGTTTGTTCGACATTATAGCGCTCCACCAGATCGGCCACAGCCTTGCTAAACGCCTGCCAGCGCAGATCCGGCTCCGGGCCGGAGAGCAGCAGGAAGGAGCGCCCGTTAGTATCGCGCACTACATTGAGCGTGAGCTTGAGATCGTCGATCTCGACTACGCGCTGCTGATCGATCGCCACCGGCGGGCGGCGGGAGCGATAGTCAATGAGTTCATCGTTGTTAAACGAGGCAATGAGGCGGTGATCCAATGCGGAGAGCAAATGCCGCGATACCATCTCCACGGCGCGGCCGGCATCGGCGTAGCCCTCCAAAGCAATCAACATCGTTAGCCCCGGAGTGCTATTGCCCTCGCTGTCTCGCTCGGCGGAGGAAGACAGCTCTGGAGAAGGGTACTCCAGTTCGTACATCGAGAAATCGTCTCGTGCCATCGTGTCTCCTTAAGGTCATAGAGCGGGCGGAACACACCTGCCGGCGCGCTAGTTACGCCTGTGTTATTAGCTTAGTGTCTGTGTCTCTCCCGCATCGGCGTCCAGCACCGTGCGGATGCTGGCCTGATGTGAGCAACAACGCCACAGACGCCCCTGCTATTCCCAGTGCGGGCCAACGCAGTGTGGTTCTGTGGCGCTATTTTCGCATACCGCATAGCCGGATAACCATAGCGCATCTCTCCCCACTGGCAGGGCTGTCGCTCAGCGGAAGGCTGTGGATAACTCGGCCCCATCCACAACGCGGCGCCGAAAAACGTGCACTGGGCCGTGCTGACCGTGATCCTCGGCAACGATACCTGCCATGAGCACACAGCATTTCACTCCCGGTTCCTTTCTCGCCTCCATCCCCGCCACCCTCGGCTTCTTCCCGCACGACTCCTTAGTACTGGCCGGCTTCCATGTCAGCGCCCCGCAGCCCGGCCAGACGACAGCTACGGTCACCTCCGGTCCCATCGCGCGCTTAAGCCTCAGCGATCTCGAGCGTATCGACGCCATCTCTGAGACCCTCGGCGCCCTCGATAGTGATTTCTTCCTCGGTTTCATCGTCCGCCAAGGCTCCAGCCAGGAGATCGCGCAGCGGGTGGACGAGCACTGCCGCGACGCTCAGATCCCGCTCGGGGCAGTATGGTCCACCTATGAGATAGCCGCGGGCGAGCAGGTGCGGTTGGAGTTCGTCTCCGATTCTGTCGCAGCGATCTCCTCCTGGAAGCGCCACCTGCGCGATGATGTGATCCCACCGCTGGAGCGCACTTCATCGATGCGGGAACTCATCGCCCGCGGCGAAGAGCTCCCCGAGCTGGATCGCGAGAGCTTCCTCGAGCAATTCCGGCGAGATACCGAGACCATCTCCGAGGAGCAGTCCCGCCTTTGGTCCTGGGCACTGGAGAACAAAGTGATGGATCTCTACGACAGCGCGGAGAAAGACAGCGCCCCCTATGCGCTCGTGGAAGACTTCTTCGCCGCGCTCGATCGCTTGCCAGCCGAGACCACGGTGGAGGAGATCAAAGAGGATCTCGCCTTCCTCGAGTTGCTGGGATCCTGTCTCGCCGATCGCACCCTGCGGGATATGGCCATCGTCGCGGTAGGCAACGCCACCTCCATGGTGCTCTACCGCGCCCTCCAAGCGGCCGCGCACGTTTTTTCTGGCTCGATTCGGGCCAATGCACTCAGCCTGCTCGCCCTCGAAGCAGCGGCCCGGCAGTGGATGACAGTGGTGCCCGCCGCATTGAGCTGTGCACAAGAAGAAGAGCAGGGACACACCCTAGCCCAACTACTCTTTAACGCCTATATGCATGGGCTCATCACAGACTCGGTGACCGCCTGCACCGAGGCCGCCGAGCAGCTGTGCTCCAACGTCGGCATTCACCGCGCCCGATGCAGCTAGCCGCAGAGGCAATACCCCAAGCTGGCTCGAACCGGGGCGGCCGAGTAGTGCCCCGACAGCGCGAGAGGCGACAACCACACTGGGCTGCCGCCTCCCGCTATCACTGTGCACTATGGGCTGTGCCTCGGCGCAGACACGGTCGTTATCACCGCGCGCTATAGGCCCGATCTCCCAGCTGAGAGGTAAACGACCACGCATCCTGGACAATGGTGTGCAGATCGGTGCGGGTGGGGCTCCAGCCGAGCTGCTCCATCGCCTTGGCCGAGGAGGCGATGAGTGTGGCGGGATCGCCGGCGCGCCGGGGCGCGACTTCGGCGGGGATCGGATGGCCGGTCACCTCGCGGCAAGCGTCGATCACCTGGGCCACCGAGTAGCCCTCACCCGAGCCCAGGTTGAAGATGCGGTGCTCGCCGGACGTATTGGACTCTAGGGCCAAAAGGTGGGCGTCCGCGAGGTCGCGGATATGAATATAGTCGCGCACGCAGGTGCCATCCTCGGTGGGCCAGTCATCGCCGAAGATCATGATCTTGTCACGGTGGCCCAGCGCCACCTGCAGTACCAGCGGGATGAGGTGGGTTTCCACCTCGCGGTTTTCGCCGATCGTGCCATAGGCCCCCGCCACATTGAAATAGCGCAGGCTGGTTGCTCCCAAGCCATAGGCGTGGCAGTAGCTGGTGATCGCGTAGTCGATGGACAGCTTGGTCGCGCCATAGGGATTGGTGGGGGCAGTGGGCATGTCCTCGGTGATGGGCACTGTCTTCGGCTCGCCATAGGTGGCGGCGGTCGAGGAGAACACCAGATTGTTCACCCCGTTTTCGCGCATGGCGTCGAGAAGCGCGAGGGTGGTGACGAGGTTGTGCTGCCAGTACTCCTCGGGCTTCTCCACAGACTCGCCCACGAGCGAGCGGGCCGCAAAGTGGGCCACGGCGTCGATCTTGTGCTCGCGGAGCACAGTGGCGGCGACATTGCGAACATCGCCTTCCACGAGCGTGGCCTCGGCGGGCACAGCCTCGCGGTTTCCGGTGGAGAAGTTGTCGATGACGGTGACGGAATGTCCTTGTTCAATGAAAACCTGAGCGCACACGCTACCTACATAGCCGGCGCCTCCAGTGACCAGAATGTTCATAGCCTCCAGCCTACTCATTTTTAGTTACACGTCGGACGTCTGCCGATAGGGTGCTGCTCACACTACGCAGCGGAGCTATACACATAGCTCTCCGCCCCTCGCAGGCACTGAGGTGGTACCGGCGAGGGGCGGAGAAATAAGGAATAAAACTACAAGGGGAACTAGGCCTTTTCGACACGCACGGCGTGGCTCAAGGCAGGGGAGAGGCGTACCTCTTTATCCTCGGTCTTGAAGGTGACGCCATTGCGGTCGTGATAGACCGTGACCGTGCTTCCGGTGCAAATTCCCGCGGCGATCAGGCGCTTCATCTCGTCATCATTGACTTGGAGGATCTCATTGACTTGCACGATCCGCACCTTGTGATCGGTGTTTTCTGCCAAGTCCACGATGCGGGTGCCGTGATCCGGTTCGACGTGATCGCGGCGTCCTAGGCGATCAAGACCTGGGATCGGATTGCCGAAGGGGGAGCGGTCCACATTGGGCAGCACATCGAGTAGGCGACGTTCGACCTCGTCGCTCATCACATGCTCCCAGCGACAGGCCTCATCGTGAACCTTCTCGATGTCGTAGCCAATGACGTCAGTAAGAAGGCACTCAGCGAGGCGGTGCTTGCGCATCACCGCGATCGCCCGCTGGCGGCCATCCGAGGTCAAATGGAGGCTGCGGTCATTGGCGACCACCACCAGCCCGTCGCGCTCCATGCGGGCTACCGTCTGACTCACGGTGGGGCCGGACTGCTCCAAACGCTCGGCGATACGTGCTCGAAGGGGAATAATGCCCTCTTCTTCGAGTTCGTAGATCGTCCGCAAATACATCTCGGTGGTATCGACAAGATCCTTCACGAAGCTATAGCCCTTCTCTGTTCGCTCCCCTTATAGCCATACGGTCTGCGGCAATAAGGAGACATCACAATTGTTAGTCCCTGTAATTTAATCTAGCTTACTGCGTGCACCTATCCGGTGCAGAGACGCGCGCTGGGGCCGAGTGCGGCCCAGCGTGCGGCTCCGCCTGTCTAGAGCGCGTAGGCGCGTAGCTTGTCGGCGCGGTCGCCGTCACGCAGCTTCGACATGACTTCCCGCTCGATCTGGCGGACGCGCTCTCGGGAGAGCCCGAAGCGGCGGCCGATCTGATCGAGGGTGCGAGGCACGCCATCGTCCAAGCCATAGCGCAGCTTGATCACATCCTGCTCGCGCTGCTCGAGAGTGCCGAGCACCGCGCGAATATCGGAGTGCCGCAAGGAGGCCACCACGGCGGTCTCGGCATCGGTCGCGTCATAGTCTTCAATGAAGTCTCCCAAAGGGGCTTCTTCATCGGCGCCCACCGGCATGTCGAGGCTCACCGGGTCGCGCGACTGGCGCAGCAACAGCTCGATTTTGGCCTCATCAATGCCGGACTCTTCGGCCAGTTCCTCATTGGTGGCCTCGCGGCCGAGGTGCTGGTAGAGCTCGCGCTTGATGCGAGAGAGCTTGTTTACCTGTTCCACTAAGTGCACGGGCAGCCGGATGGTGCGGGACTGATCCGCCATGCCACGAGTAATGGCTTGGCGAATCCACCAGGTGGCATAGGTGGAGAATTTAAAGCCTTTGGCGTAGTCGAACTTTTCCATGGCACGGATCAATCCGAGGTTGCCCTCTTGGATGAGATCCAGAAGCGGCATGCCGCGACCGGTGTAGCGCTTAGCCAAAGAGACCACGAGGCGGAGATTCGCCTCGAGCAGGTGGGCGCGCGACTTGCGCCCTTCCTTGGCCAAGATCTTCAGATCGCGTTTTTTAGCGCGGGTGAGATCCGTGCTGTTTTTCAGCAAATAATCGGCATAAAGACCAACCTCGATCGCCTTGGCCAGTTCTACTTCGTCTTCGGCGGTGAGCAGCGCGGTTTTGCCAATACCATTGAGATATACGCGGACGAGATCGGCGGCAGGATTGTCGTTCGTCTGATTGCGTCGTCCTCGGGTATCACCGGCTTCGTTATCGTTCGCTCGTGCGGCTTCAGCTGCAGAGCTCATTGGCGCCTCCTGCTCCATCGAGAATGTCATTTTGTTTAACGCCACGACTTCCGAATTAGTTCCACCACTAGCAAAACTGCTGCCCCTACGCCGCGAGCTGGGGTGATGCGTTCACCACGCTCCCCCTATTTGTGGTTAGTTGCCTATGATGTGGTGTCCACCAACACCGTAAACGGGCCATCATTAACGGAGGACACTTTCATATAGGCACCGAATTGTCCGGTTTCTACTGGGATGCCCCGCTGCTGGAGGAGAACGGCAATCGCCGCGATACGCGGCTCGGCCTCGGCGCCACCCGCCGCATCGGACCACGAGGGACGTCGCCCCTTTTTCGTCCGCCCCATGAGGGTGAATTGGCTAACGAGCAACACTGGGGCGGAGCAGGACTCCACGCTGCGCTCGCCGTCGAGAATCCGGAGTTCAGCGATCTTGCGGGCCATGAGTTCCACATCGGCCTCGGTGTCCTCGCGAGCGACTCCTACTAGGGCTAAAAGCCCGCCGGTGTCGGGGCAGTCGATAGCCCCAACGGTGCGGCCCTCGACGGTGACGGCGGCCTCGGTGACGCGGGTCAATACTGCTTTCACGGCGCTATAACTCCTTCAGACATAAGGGGGCGGGGTTAATCGGCGAGCAGCTCGGCGGGAAGCACCAAGCCATGGCGGATGAGATCCACCATCACGGCGATGACCTGCTGCACGATCTCCGCGGGATCGATCTCTTCGGTGACCGCGTAGAGCTCCACGATCTCTGCCAAGGGAAGCCCCTGCGGGTGCAACCCGGCCACGAGGGAGGCGACGGCCTCGTCGATTTCGTGGCTAAAGCGGGGGCCCTCGGTGCGGGCGATATGGATGCTCTCGGCCTTCATCCCGATACCGGATTCGGTGTCGGCGCGACTGATGCGGTCAATGCAGACCCCAGGGCGCAGCTGATAGCGGCTGGACAGCATGGAGGTGGCGTCTTGCTCGCGCAGCCACGAGGTGCGGAGGAAATACTCCTCGACCTCCTCACCCAAACCGGTAGTGGAGGCTGTCGAGAAATCCTCACACATCACCTCGCTCGGGGTGTCCACCGCGAGCCGTTGGATGTGAATGAACCCGAAGCCCACCCCCGTGACGCCGTGGGCATCGAAGTGGGAGAGCCACTGCTCGGTGCGGCGCTGCCCCTCCTCGCTGCGCGGGTCGATGGATTCATCCTTCAACCAGGTGGAGACGTAGCGCGGGGCGTCCACGCGATCGCGCTCGAGCACCCACACGGCATAGCCGGTCGGGGGAACCCACGAGCTCACGCGCTGCGCCCAGCTGTCTGCGTTCAACACCCACGCCCCCACTAGGTGGGCGCTGCCTTCTTCCTCGAGATGCTCGCAGGCCTGGCGAACCACGAGCTCAGTGGCGCCGTCGAGATCGGTGCCAGAGTCCCGGTAGACGTGTTCGATGGCCGCGGGCCCCACTACGAAGGGGGGATTGGCCACGATGCGCTCGAAGCGACGCTGGTGCACCGGCTCGAACCACGGCCCCTGGAGCAGCTCCGCATCCACCCCCGATGCCGCCAGAGTGGCATGGGCAAAGCGCAGCGCCCGCTCCGATATATCGCTACCGGTGAGCGTCTCGGCATAGTCGGCCTGCAGCACCAGTTGCACCCCCGAGCCGCAACCAAGATCGAGCACGCTGGACACCGGGGAGTGGGGCACGGCTTCAGCCAAGGACAGGGATGCGGCACCCACACCGAGCACATGCTCCTTGCCGGGAATGTGCTCCACCATGGAGGCATCCATATCGGAGAACACCAAACCGCTACGTGTGCCGCGATCGATGGGGCGGATATCAATGAGCACCCGCAGGCCAGTGGTGTCCTCCTCGGCCCAGGACAGCTCGAGGAGGGCGTCGATAAGCGCCCTGCCCAGGAGAGTCTCGCAGCGCGCGCGGGGAAGGGGATCGTGCAGAACAAAGAGTCGGATGGCGTCGTGCAGCGCTGTGGAGGCTAATACGCGGCGCACCGCGGCAGGTTCGCCGCGGCCAAGGGCGGCGTAGGCGGCGGGGCCGAGGGAGCTGGCAATACCGGCGTGGCTATAGCCGATGCGGGCGCATATATCGCCCAGATCGGCACCCACGCGCGCGGCGAGAGAGGTAGTCACTACATAAGGCCTTGTCTAGTCGTCGTCTGCGTCAATAATGATGTACTCGCCGGTGCCCGGGCCCAGCTCGCGGCGCAGCGAGTGCTGGTTCAGGGCGTGATGTTCGGCGGCGCGCTGGGCGCGGCGCACCTCCGGTTTGTACTGGCGTGGATGCCGCTTATCTTCCGGCTCGCCGGCGCCATTGGCAATCACCACCGCCACCCACGGCAGCAGGGTAGAGATCACAAAGAGCACACCGGAGACCACCATATTCTCCCAAAAGAAATAGGTGGCGGCGCTGAGGAACAAAAAAGGAATACGGGAGCCCTGCAAAATCGCGTACACGGTCTTACGGTGGCGATAGTTTTGCGCTGGGGTGCGGCGGGCATCAGTGATGAGCTCTGCTTTGCGCATGCGGCGTCGCAGAGCGCTGAGGCGGCCGCGTGTCGACGCCGTCTCCTCGGCCGAGCGATCCTCGGCCGGTTGAGCAACGTTGTCCTCATCTTCAGTCATCGTGTTCAAGCCTAGCCCTTCCTCTTACGGGGGAGGATGAGAAGACGACACTTTTCGGGCATGATGGTTCAGGTGAGTACTCAGACAACTACCATCGAGCGTCCCGACATCAGGGAGAACACCGGCACCGACGACGACACGCCGAAGTTCTTCCACTACGTGAAGAAGGATCAGATTGTCGACTCCGCCGTGAGCGGCAAAATGGTTGTGGCCCTGTGCGGGGAAACCTTTCCCGTGACCAAGCAAGCCAAGCCGGGTTCTCCCGTGTGCCCCGACTGCGAGCAGATTTTCCGAGGTCTGCGTCGCAAGTGAGTGCTAACCTTCGCGCCTGGCAGCAGGCCGCCCTCACCAAATATGAGCGCACTCAGCCCAAGGACTTCCTTGCGGTCGCAACTCCGGGTGCCGGTAAGACCACCTTCGCGCTGCGGCTCGCCTCAGAGCTGCTCGACAAGCGCACGGTAGATCGCGTGATCGTGGTTGTTCCTACCGAACACCTCAAGGTGCAGTGGGCGGGCTCGGCGCAACGTAATGGCATCACCTTAGACCCCGCCTTCTCCAATAGCGGTGCGATTAACCCGTCCTATCAGGGGATCGTGGTCACCTATGCCCAGGTGGCCATGCACCCCTATAAGCACTATCAACTCGCTACCAACAAGCGCACCTTGGTGATTCTGGACGAGGTGCACCACGGTGGCGACGCGAAAAGCTGGGGCGATGGCATCGCCACCGCCTACCGCGACGCGGAGCGGCGACTATGCCTCACGGGTACCCCCTTCCGCTCCGACGATGCCGCCATCCCCTTCGTGCGCTACGAAGACGATGGCGAAGGAAATCTGAAATCGGCGGCGGATTACACCTATGGCTACTCCAATGCGCTGCGTGATGGCGTGGTGCGCCCGGTGGTGTTTTTGGCCTATTCGGGCGAGGCCCGCTGGCGCGATAGTGCCGGCGAGGAATATGCCGCCCGGCTCGGCGAGCCACTGAACGCGGAGCAGACCGCCCGCGCCTGGCGTACCGCCCTCGATCCGAAGGGGGATTGGATCCCCGCGGTGCTGCAGGCGGCGCACACCCGGTTAGGTCAGCTGCGCCAGAACATGCCGGACGCCGGCGGGCTGGTGATCGCCTCCAATAAAACTGCGGCGCGCGCCTATGCCCGCGCCCTGGAAAAACTCTCCTCCACGCCGGTGACGGTGGTGCTCTCTGATGAAGCAGGGGCCTCCGAACGCATTGAGGAATTTTCCAACTCCACCGATGAGTGGATGGTGGCAGTGCGTATGGTCTCCGAGGGCGTGGACGTGCCCCGCCTCGCGGTGGGTGTCTATGCCACCTCGGCCTCCACGCCGCTGTTCTTCGCTCAGGCCATCGGGCGTTTCGTGCGTTCGCGCATGCCGGGCGAAAACGCCTCGGTGTTTTTGCCCTCTGTGCCCGTGCTGCTCGACCTGGCCGCAAAGCTCGAGGTCTCCCGCGATCACGTGCTGGGCAAGCCCGACCGGCCCAAGGAGGGCTGGGATGATGAGCTGCTCGCCGAGGCCAATAAAGAAAAGAACGAGCCCGGCGAAGAGGATCCCTCCTATCAGTCTCTTGGCGCCGAGGCCGAGTTGGACTCGCTCATCTTCGATGGCTCCACCTATGGCACCGCCAGCATCGGCGAGGCGGAGCAAGACTATCTCGGCCTCCCAGGGCTGCTCGATGCCGAGCAAATGCGGCAGCTGCTGAAAAAACGCCAAGCCGAGGAGATGTCCCAGTCCGCGCAGTCCGCCGCTCATCCGGTGAGATCGTCCTCGTCGGCAGAGAGAATGCAGGGCAGCGAGCAGACGTCGACACGCGGCACAGAAAACTCGGATGAGGACGCCGCTCTAATCCCCGAGCTCCGCAAGCAGCTCAATGCGGTGGTCTCCATTACGAGTTCGCGCACGGGCCGGCCGCACGGCGCTATTCATAATGAAGCGCGGCGAGCCTGCGGCGGCCCTCCCACGGCATTGTGTTCGGCGGAACAACTGCGGGCGCGTATTAATTTCTTGCGCCAGTGGTAAACCCCGCTCAGCTGGAGCCCGTGGGGCTGGAATGTAGCACTGCGAATACAGCGCATATGACGTCGCGATACTGAGGTAATGATAAACTTTTGTAGATAACACTGCCCTAGACGGAATAGTTTCTCAGAAGTACTCCCGTCGCTCGGGCCGCATACAGTCTGGAAGGACAACACTCACATGACAGACAACAACGATCGCAACTCCAACAACGCTTGGCAGGATGGCGAGTGGCCGAATAGCCAGCCACAGCACCGGATGCCGAATTCGAGTGACTCCTTCTCTGGGGATGTGCAGAACTCCGGCCAGACGGACCAGAGTGGCTATCCCAGTGGCTATCCCACGCAGGGCAGTTATCCCGGTCCGGGCGGCTACCCCAATCAGGGCGCGTATCCCAATCAGGGTGGCTACTCTGACCTGGGCGCTCACCCCGGCGGCCACTATGGCTATCCCGTGGAGCAGGTGAACAAGATTGCTCCGTGGGCACTGGGCGTGTCCATCGCGGCCGTGGTTCTCGCGGCCACCGTTGTTGGTCTGGTGGTAGCCCCATTCCTCGCAATTGCCGGCATTGTGCTGGGCATTATCGCGTGGGTGAAGGGCCGTAAGATGCAGGGGCCGAAGCGCCGCGTGACCATGTCCATCATTTCGGTGGTCATCTCCGTGCTGCTATTGGTCATTGTCGCCGTGATCACGATCGTTTTCGGTTCCCTCGTCAGCGGTGTTGTTGAAGAATGCCAGAATGTTCCCGAGGATCAGATGGAAACCTGTATCGAGAACTACATGAATCAATAAGCACGTGAAGCAGCCGCGTGAGTATGTCTCACGCGGCTTTTCTTGTTTCCTGCCCCCCCACCTTCGAGGAAGTAGAAAGAGCGTCACCAGCGATGAGTGCCCCGACTACTGCGGCGTCCTCTCCGACAGATCCACCCCTGCGCAGCGCGGCGACAGTGCGCATGCTCGCCCCCGATCTCGCCCGCGGATTCACCCTGCTCGGCATTGCGATCGCGAATCTCACCACAACGTGGCTTGCCGGACCCGCTGGGGCCAGCGTCCAAGAACTCGGGGGAGTGGTGGATGGCTCTACGGCGGATAAGGTCGCTGTGGTTGCCGGATCCATGCTGGCGCACGTGCGCGGATTGCCGATGTTTTCCACCATGCTGGGATTCGGCGTGGGCCTGATCGCCATGTCTTTGGCTCGACGACGCTACCCACTCGGCGCAGCGCGCAGAACCATCGCGATGCGCTATCTGTGGCTCGCTATCTTCGGCGCCGTGCATATGGTGTTTCTCTACTTTGGCGACATCATGGTCTTTTATGGCATAGCTGGGGCAGTGCTGGCGCTGATGATTAACTTCCGGGATAAAACCCTGCTCATTATCGCCGGGGTGTTATCGGCAATGTGGATGATAGGCAATCTGATTATCGCCATTGTCTTGATGATTGCCGATTCCCAGTTTGATCTCTTCGGTCCCGAGACCACGGCATCGGGTGGGATGCCGCTCGCCTCGAACTTCCTCGACAGCTATCTTTCTCAGCTCGTCGGTGGCGCGCTATTCCTGGTGCTGCAGCCGCTGAACTTGGGTACCGAGATCCCCATGCTCTTTCCCCTGATGCTGCTCGGATTCGTCTGGGCGCGCCGCGGGGTGCTCACCCACCCAGAGGAGCATCGGCGCACGCTCTGGATCGCGGCGGCTGCCGGCATTGTGGTGATGGTCGCGGTGGGGCTTCCCATGGGGCTCAACGCGATCGGCGTATTCGGCAACGAGGATAGCCTCGCGACGTGGATGGTGCTCAACACTGGCTTTGGTGTGGCCACCGGCCCAGGCATCGTGGCGATTATCGTTCTCGCCTGCGCCCCGATGCAGCGCCGGATCACGGAAAAGACGGCGCAGGGCACGAGCTATGAGCGCGCACTACCGGTGTGGATCGCGCCAGTGGCGGCACTGGGGCAGCGTTCGATGTCCGGATATGTGGCCCAGTCCCTCCTCGCTACCATCTTCGTCGCCTCTTATGGGCTGGGCTGGGGGCAGAGCTCCGGCGCCGCCGTGGCCACCGGCTTGGCGGCGGCGATCTGGGCGGTGACGGTCCTTGGAGCCTATGCGCTGCAGCTCATGGGGCGCCGTGGCCCGCTCGAAACGCTGCACCGCCGCATGGCTTATGGCAAGCAGGGGTTGGCTGCAGACTATTGGGCCCGCCACCCGCAGCCGCACCCCGGCGTCCCGCCGCAGGGGGCGATGGCCGCTGGTAGCCCAGCAGCGCCCGGGCAGCAGCCACCGGCGCCACCGGTGCTGCCGCCACGTTTCAGCCACCAGTCCCAGACGCAGCCGGAGCAGCCCCGCACCGCTGCTGCGCATCCAGAGCAGCGCGATTCGGGGCCAGCTGCGCCCTAGGTGTTACAAGCCTCGGACATACGACTACGGCCCTCGCTGCGTAGTAGCAGCAGGGGCCGTAGTCGTTGATCTTAGGCGAGCGTCTAGTCGAGGTAGTCGCGCAGTACCTGAGAGCGAGAGGGGTGGCGCAGCTTCGACATGGTCTTGGACTCGATCTGCCGGATGCGTTCGCGGGTCACGCCATAGACCTGGCCGATCTCGTCGAGGGTGCGCGGCATGCCATCGGTCAGCCCGAAGCGCAAGCGCACCACGCCGGCCTCACGCTCGGAGAGCGTGTGCAGCACGTCCTGCAGCTGGTCTTGCAGCAAGGTGAAGGACACCGCATCCACGGCCACGACGGCCTCGGAATCCTCGATGAAGTCACCGAGCTGGCTATCGCCCTCATCACCAATGGTCTGATCCAGCGAGATCGGCTCGCGGGCGTACTGCTGGATCTCCATCACCTTGTCCTCGGTGATGTCCATTTCCTTCGCCAGCTCCTGCGGGGTGGGTTCGCGACCCAGATCCTGCAGCAGCTCACGCTGGATGCGGCCCAGCTTGTTAATCACTTCCACCATGTGCACCGGGATACGGATGGTGCGGGCCTGATCGGCCATGGCGCGGGTAATGGCTTGGCGGATCCACCACGTGGCGTAGGTGGAGAACTTGTAGCCCTTGGTGTAGTCGAATTTCTCGACGGCGCGAATCAGACCCAAGTTGCCTTCCTGGATGAGGTCCAAGAAGGCCATGCCGCGGCCGGTATAGCGCTTCGCCAAAGACACCACCAGGCGGAGGTTGGCCTCCAGCAGGTGGTTCTTGGCCTTGCGGCCATCGCGGGCAATGGAGCGCAGGTCGCGCTTCATAGCCGGGGTGAGCTTGGCGTCCTTATCGCCCTGGGCATAGGCCTCAGTCAGCTGCTCAAGACGGTGGGTGGCATAGAGCCCGGCCTCGATGCGCTTGGCGAGGGAGACCTCCTGCTCGGCGTTGAGCAGCGCCACCTTGCCGATCTGCTTCAGATAGGCGCGCACCGAGTCAGCCGAGGCGGTGAGCTCGGCGTCCTTGCGGGCCTGGCGCAGGGCGGCAGACTCGTCCTCATCCCAGACCGAGGAGCCGTCATCTTCTTCTTCCTCGTCCTCGGCACTGTCGTCCTCGGAGTCGGTATCAGCGTCACCGTCGGCGAAGGGTTCGTCGTCCTCGCTGGGGCTATCCGGATCGTAGTCCACATCGGCATCATCGAGATCGGTGTCTACGTCTTGCTCGTGGAGCTGATCCTCCTCGAGATCCTCATCCACCACAACCTTTTCCGCAGCGGTGGCCTTGCGCGTCGACTTCTTCGCTGTTGTCTTGGTTGTCTTTTTAGTTGTCTTCTTGGCCGTCTTTTTCGCGGTCTTCTTAGCCGTTTTCTTAGCGGTCTTCTTCGCAGCCTTGCGAGCGGTCTTTTTGGCGCTCTTCTTGGCGGTCTTCTTCGCCGTCTTCTTGGCTGCTTTCTTCGTCGCTTTCGCGGCGGTGGCGGCGTCCGTGGTCTCGCCGGCGGTCGAACTCGATGCGGGGGCGGTTGCCTCGCTGCGTGCGGCTGTGGTGTCTGCCGGGGTCGAGGTGTCAGCGGTGCGGGCCGCGCGCGGGGCTGCCTTGCGTGCTGCCTTGCGTGCGACCTTCTTAGCGGTTGCCTTCTTCACAGTCGTGCCTCCCGTGGCATTATCACGCCCAGTTGTTGCTTTGGAACCAGCCTCGGCCGGAGTGCCGGTGTCCGAAGGATCAGTGGCTGCCACGTACGCCCTTTCTCGTCTGTCTCGCTCGTCTTTCCCCTCGGGGATCTCCCCGAAGTGTGCGGTGTGTCGAGCGCTGTGTCTTCGTGTGCGGTTGTGCGGTGCCGGCGACGCCACGGGGTGGTGTCGCTGAATCACTAACCAACGCAACCGCCGGTTTCGCCCTAATGGCCAGCGAAAACGCTAGCCGGTAGTGCGTACCAGCGGCGCAAAGAGAGGCCGTCATTCGGCCTCGGTTAAGAACAACCGCCCAGTATATAGAAGTATCCCCATGTACTGCCACTAGCCCCACCCCCTAAGCGTGGTACTGGCGGGGCAGCGTGGGGAGCTACGTTTAAGGAGTGATGTTGTCCTCGGCCGCGAGTGCCGCGCCCACGATACCGGCTCGGTTGCGCAGCTGGGCGGGGATCACGGGGGTATTGACGGTCAACAGCGGTACCCATTTATCGGCCTTGCGGGAAATGCCGCCGCCGACGATGAAGATGGACGGGTTGAGCAGGCGCTCATACTCGTTGAGCACCTTGCTCACGCGCTTGCTCCACTTCTTATAGGACAATTCCTCCCGGTCCTTCGCCGCAGAGGAGGCGAGCTGCTCGGCTTCTTTCTTGCCCACATTCATGTGCCCCAGCTCGGTGTTGGGGAAGAGGATGCCATCGACAAGCATGGCGGAGCCAATGCCGGTGCCGATGGTCAGCAGGATGGCTGCACCTTCGCGGGCGCGCTCATCGCCGTAACGCACCTCGGCCAGCCCGGCGGCGTCGGCGTCATTGAGCACCACGATCTGCTCGTTATCGATGTGGCGGGAGAAAAGATCCGAAACGTCCGTGTTGATCCACGAGGGATCGATATTGGCGGCGGACAGCGCCACCTGATTTTTCACGATGGCGGGAACCGTAATGCCCACCGGGCCGGTCCATTCGAAGTGGGCGATGATCTCGGCGACAACCTCGGCTACTGCCTCTGGAGTTGCTGGCTGCGGAGTCGATATTTTGAGGCGTTCGCCAATAAATTCACCCGTGTCAAGGTCAACCTTGGCGCCTTTCACGCCCGAGCCGCCGATGTCAATACCAAAACCTGTGCGCGTCATAGCCCCCATCTTACAAAACGACTCCCGTGCTGCAGCGGTGGTCGCCCTTCTATCGCGGCCGCTCTGCCAGCGTTTCTGCGCGCCGCGCGCCGGACGTCCACGGCGGAGCAGGGCGGCGAGCGATTCTCTTTGTCGCGGTGGCGGTCGATCATGGCCTGAGCCAGCAGGGCGTCCGAGGTGCACAATAGAGACCATGACTGCCACATCGCACACCCTGAGTACTGATACTGTTCACGAGCTGCGCCGCACCGCGATCACCGTGGCCTATGAGGCCCGCGAGGTGATTATGCGCACCCGCGCCGAGTTCGGTGGTGATCTCCGGGCGGTTACCCGCACCAAGTCATCGGCCGTAGATCCGGTGACGATCGTGGATGAGACAAGCGAAGAGTTCATCGCCACCCGCTTGGAGCAGTTGCGCCCGGGCGATGGTCTCATCGGTGAGGAAGGCGCCCAGAAACGCAGCGCCACGGGGGTGGTGTGGATTGTCGATCCCATCGACGGCACTGTGAACTTCCTCTACAACCTGCCGCAGTACGCGGTCTCCATTGCCGCCGCCATCGATGGTGAGGTGGTGGCTGGGGCCGTGCTCAACGTGGCGACTGGGGCGTGCGCGAGCGCCGGGGTGGGGCTAGGGGCTGATATGCGTGACGACGCCACCTCGCAGCACCCTCGCCCGCTACAGTGCGGGGATAGTGCCCATCTGGCCACCGCGCTGGTAGCCACTGGGTTTTCCTATTCCGCCGAGCGCCGTGCCGAACAGGCCGCGGTGTTGGCCACACTGCTGCCGCAGGTGCGCGATATTCGGCGCATGGGCTCGGCCGCCTTGGACCTGGTGGCCGTCGCCGCAGGCATGGTTGATGCCTATTATGAGCGCGGTTTGAATGCATGGGACTATGCGGCCGGCATGCTCATCGCGCGGGAGGCTGGCGCCACGGTGGATTGTCCGCCGTTGTCTACGTCCAGCGCCGATAATGCACTGGTTCTTGTCGCCCAGCCGGGCGTTGCGGCTCAATTAGCGGGGGTGGTCGGCACCGCTACGAATGAGCGGTGAGCTGCTGAATCTGTGCTCAGCCACGGAAACGGGGGTGGGGTGTGCCGAGTGTGTCCGAGTGGGAAGGTGACAAAGCTCAGTATGTGTTTTAGTATGCGCGTCGATAGCGAGTTCACCACCTGTTCACCCCTTCAAACGCGTATGGAACTCGCCAGAAGTGTGACCTGACCGTCTAGCCCGAGACACACAAGGAAGTTTCCCCATGGCTACTGATTACGACGCTCCACGCGGCCGAGTTGAAGACGAGCTTGACGCGGATTCTTTGGAGAGCCTGAAGGCCGCCGCTGATACCAGCTCCTCGAATATTGATGATGATGGCGAGATCGTGGAGCCCTTTGAGCTTCCGGCGCTGGATCTGTCCGGCGAAGAGCTCAACGTGGACGTCAAGCCTCGTCAGGAGAACGAGTTCACCTGCGGGAGCTGCTTTCTCGTGCAGAAGCGCAACCGTATGTCTCACGTGGAGTCTGATGGCTCCGAAATCTGCCTCGACTGCGCCTAGTACGGAGAGATCCAACGGGGATGCGTCGATAAGCACAGCCCTGTGCAGACAACAAACGCCGGCGATGAGAATGTTTCATCGTCGGCGTTATGCGTGCTGCGGAACTGACGGTGCTAGCGCTGGCCGCGGCGTAGCGGCGCGGTGGCGGTGTCGGCCTGGTCCGGAACAAAGGCTTCGAGAACGGCGGCCGGGTCCTTGGAGCTAACGAGCCAGTAGGGGGTGGGATCGTCGCTATCATCCAGCACCAACATCACCATTTGGGGCACCCAGCCGTGGGAGACCAAATAGGCTGCCGGATCCAGCTGGCGGCCCATGGCGTTTTGCTTCGCGGAGGCGGGCACGGCCAAGGAGCGATCCACCACAGTGTGTGGCAGGGAAGCGCCATCAGTGCTGAGCCACCGCACCCCGTCGGCGTCTTCTTCCACCACCACGGTGGTCGAGGAAATCCACCACAGGTACCAGATCACTGCAGCACCCAGAATGATCTCGGGAATAATGAACCACCAGACATTGCGGTTGAACATCAACTGCAGGCAGAACACTGTCACCATCGTGAGTGCCAGGACCCACCAATACCACGGAACCCATTGCCGTTCGCGGTAGAGGGTCGCGGCGCGCTTCTCCGTAGACGTAGTCACATCCCTAGAGTGTAGTGCAGTTATCACCACGTCCAACTTAGCCTCACCACTCATAATTTCCTCTCAGTATGTACTCAGTATTTCCTACGCTGCGGTGGTGCTGAGCTGCGCCCAAGGCTCACGCTGCGCCGCTGATCACGGTCCTTAACGTCCGCGGCTAGGCGCCAGAGCTGCGGTCCATCGACCCGCTGTCTCTTCGGGGGTTCAGGGGCGGAAGGACTAGGCTGTGTGCTGTGTTTAAGATCAAGCGACTCGATCCCGACTTGCCCTTGCCCACTCGAGCCCACCGCGGCGACGCCGGGGTGGATCTCTATGCAGCAGACTCTCTCACCCTGGAGCCAGGGGAGCGCGCGCTCATCGCCACTGGCATCGCTCTGGCGCTGCCGCTGGGATATGTGGGGCTGATTCATCCGCGCTCTGGACTCGGTGCGAAACATGGCATCTCCGTGGTCAATACCCCAGGCACTATCGACGCGGACTATCGCGGCGAAATCAAGGTATGCCTGATTAACCACGATCCCCACGAGAGTTTTTCCGTCACCCGCGGGATGCGCATCGCCCAGCTGGTGATTCAAAAGGTCGAGCTGGTGGATTTCGAGGAAGTGGAGGAACTCGACGACACCGTTCGTGGCACCGGCGGCTATGGTTCGACAGGGCTGAATTAAATAGTAGGCTCGGCAAAAGTAGTACCCCTATAGCAAGAGACCCGAATAAACGTTAGGTAGTGACGCCCATGTGGCCATTTGGCAAGAAGAACGAAGAGAAGCACGCAGCAGCTGAGGAGACGGGGGCCCACGCCACCGCCACCGAGCAGCCCGACGCCGCCTACGGTGACTCCGCGGTTGATTCCGATAGCAGTGCCGCCGGCGAGGAGTATGGCCCCTTCGATGGCCAGAGTGTCGATATCGAGGAATTCGACTTCTCTGATTTCTCTGTGGGCACCTTGGATCTGGGTTCGATGAAGATCGCCCTGCCCAAGCCCAGCCAAGTGCAGGTGGAGATGGGGGAGAACGGCCCCCGCATGCTTCACATCGTTACCGAGCACGGCCGCATCACCCCGGTGGGCTTTGCTGCCGCCGCATCCCAGCCCCAGTGGCCCACCGTGATCGATGAGATCCGCGCCGGAATGGAAAACGATGGACTCGCGGTGCACACCGAGGACGGCCCGTGGGGCACCGAGCTCGTCGGTGTGACCGACCAGGCCCAGATCCGCATGATCGGCTGCGATGGCCCCCGCTGGATGCTGCGTACCACGCTCGTCGGCCCCAAGGATCGGGCCGATGATCTGCGAGATCTCGCCCGCGATGTGCTCGCCCGCACCTTCGTTTATCGCGGCGATCAGCCGATGATGGCCGGCACCTCGTTGCCCGTCGTGCTGCCGGAGCAGCTCGTCGCCCAGGTACAAGAGGCCATGGTCAAGCGTAAGAATGACGCCCAGCAGGCGCAGCAGCAGAACCAGCAGCGGCAGGCAGCCCAGGCGCTGGCGCAGTACAACATGGCCCAGCAGAACAGCGGTGCCGGACAGCAAGCCCAGCAGCCGCAGCAACCCGTAGCGGGCGGCGAGCCGCAGGTGCCCTCCCCCGAGGAGTCTGAGCCCGGCAGCGGTGTGCAGCAGATCAAAGAGCTGAACAAGGATAACTAGGTTCTTATAGTGCTCGACGTGCTTATAGGCTCCCGCGTGCGCGTGCAGGTGATGCGCATGGCCCATGGCGGCGAAGCGATCGCTCAGCTCTGCGACGCAGACGATGATCACCGCATCGTCTTCGTCCGCGATAGCGTGATCGGCGATGAGCTCGAGGTAGAGATCACCCAGGCGAAAAAACGCTTCCTGCGGGCGCGCGTGCTGCAGGTGCTTAGCTCTGGGCCGGACCGGGTGGAGGCCCGCTGCCCCGCAGCCGCTCAGGGCGGCGGTTGCTGTGACTTCGCCTATCTCGACCCCGCCGTGGAGGCGGAGACCAAAACCGGCATTGTGCTTGAGCAGCTGCGCCGGCTGGCGAAGCTCGACGCCCCAGATCAGGTCACCACCATCGATCTGGGGATGGATACTGGCTGGCGTACCCGCGCCCGGCTCGGCGTGGACGGCCACGGCCGCATCGGCGTGCGCTGCCGCGGCTCCCACGAGGTGGTGCACGATCACCGCTGCTCGGCTTTTGCGCCGCAGCTTCACGACGCCATCTCCGCGCTCACCCCGCCCCGAGCCAGGGAGCTCAGTGTCTGCCTCGATAGCGCGGGGCAGGTGCACGCGATGGCGAAAGGGCGGGTGCTGCTGGGCAGCGGCCAGGCTCAAGAAACCATCGGCGGGAGGACATTCATTCTCCCCGCCGATGCTTTCTGGCAAGCCCACCGGCGCGCGCCAGAGACCTATCAGCGCCTTATCGCCGAGACCCTCGCTGATATCGGCGGAGACATCGCCTGGGACCTCTACGGCGGTGTGGGTCTCTTCGTGGATCCACTGCGCGGTGGCTCCGGGCGCGAGGTGCACTCGGTCGAGCTCGCCGAGCACGCCGCCGAGTGCGGCCGCCGTGCCTTCGCCCAAGACACAGGCGTGCACTTTCACCATCGTGATTGCGCCGAGGCCGTCACCACCGCGGGTGTGCTGCCCGATCCCGATGTGGTCGTGCTTGATCCGCCCCGCATCGGCGCGGCAGAGGCAGTGATCACCGGCACGGCCGCCCGCCGCCCCCGAGCCGTGGTGCACATCGGCTGTGACCCCGCCACCTTTGCCCGTGACCTCGCGCGATGGGCCGAGCACGGCTATAGCGTGGAGCAGCTCAGCGTGGTGGATGCCTTCCCCGGCTCCCACCATTGCGAGAGCATCGCACTGCTGCGCCCCGCCCCAGCGGAGGCCGACACCAGCGAGCGTGACTACGCACGTTAAAGGCGTGCGGCTACCGCTCGGCAACCCGAGCGGAGCTGCCTAGTACAATAGACAGGAATGAAACTGCGGCCTTGCGGCCCGCGCGTGAGTTCGCGTATGTTCACCGCACCATGAGCCCCGCCGAGGGCACCATGTGAGCCTCGCGGACGTGGAAGCACACTGTGGGCACCTTCGCTGTGCCACGGCCGAACACGGCGCCGAGATCTTTTGAAAGGAAGACCGATCCATGGGGTTCTTGGAACACATCTCGACTCCGGATGACGTCAAGGCATTAACCATCGCCGGCCAAAAGGCGCTGGCGCGCGAGATTCGGGAATTCCTGATTCAGCACGTCTCCCAAACCGGCGGCCATCTCGGCCCCAATCTCGGCGTGGTGGAGCTGACCATCGGTTTGCACTACGTATTCAACTCGCCGCACGACCCGCTCATCTTCGATACTTCGCACCAGTCCTATGTGCACAAGATGCTCACCGGGCGCCGCGATGATTTCGACACCCTGCGCCAAAAGGGTGGTCTCTCCGGCTACACCGATCGCGGAGAATCCGAGCACGACTGGACCGAATCCTCCCACGCCTCGGCATCGATCTCCGTGGCCGATGGCCTCTCCAAGGCCTTCACCCTGCAGGGAGACACGGACCGCTGTGTGGTCGCCGTCGTTGGCGATGGCGCGCTTACCGGCGGCATGTGCTGGGAGGCATTGAACAACGTGGCTGCGGATAATGACCGCAACCTAGTGATTGTGGTCAATGACAACGGCCGCAGCTATTCACCCACCATCGGCGGCTTCGCCAATAATCTCGCCGAACTGCGCATGCAGCCCTTCTATGATCGCGTCATGGAACAGGGCAAATCCACCCTGAAGAACATGGGCTGGGTGGGCCGCCGCGCCTTTACCACCATGCACGCCGTCAAGGAGGGGCTCAAGGACGCTGTGCTGCCCACCGTGCTCTTCCCCGAAATGGGAATCAAATATGTGGGTCCTGTGGACGGCCACGATCAAGAGCAGGTGAACTCCGCGCTGAAATACGCCAAGGAGTACGACAAGCCGGTGATCGTGCACATGGTCACGGAAAAGGGCCGCGGCTATGCGCCCGCCGAAGCCAACGTGGCCGATCTCATGCACTCCACCGGCGCCATCGACCCCACCACGGGCGAGCCATTGGCCAAGTCCGCGCCGGGCTGGACCAAGATCTTCAGCGAAGAATTGATCAAAGCCGGCCAAGAACGCACCGATATTGTGGCCATCACCGCCGCCATGGCGGGGCCCACCGGCCTAGCCGAATTCGGCGAGATGTTCCCCGATCGTTTCTTCGATGTGGGTATCGCCGAGCAGCATGCCACCACCTCCGCAGCGGGGCTGGCGCTCGGTGGGACACACCCGGTGGTGGCCATCTATTCCACCTTCCTCAACCGTGCGTTCGATCAGCTCTTGATGGATGTGGCGCTGCTGAAGCAGCCCGCCACCTTTGTGCTCGACCGGGCGGGTGTGACCGGCTCGGACGGGCCCAGCCACAATGGCGTGTGGGACATGGCAGTCACCGGCATCGTCCCAGGGCTGAGGCTCGCCGCGCCCCGCGATGCGCAGCAGCTGCGCGAGCAATTCCGCGAGGCCCTTGACATCAGTGATGGGCCCACCGTGGTGCGTTTCCCCAAGGGGGCGCGCCCACCGCAGCTCGACGCTGTCGGCACGCTCAGCGATGGGGTAGATGTGCTGCGCTATCACGACGATGAGCACAACGACGCCCCCAAGGTGCTGTTCATCGCCGTGGGCCCGATGGCCCATGCGGCCCTCGACGCCGCCCGTGCCCTCGAGGAGGAGGGGGTATCGACCATGGTGGTCGACCCGCGCTGGGTGATCCCCGTGCCGGCCTCGCTCATCGGGCTGGCCGCCGATCACGACCTAGTGGTCACTATCGAAGACGGTGTGGCCCACGGTGGAGTGGGCTCCAGCATCGCCCAAGCCCTCAACGCCGCCGAGGTGGATGTGCCCACCCGGCATGCGGCCGTACCGCAGCGCTTCTTGCTGCACGCCTCCCGTAACGAAATTATGGAGGAGATCGGCCTCGATGCCAACGGCATCGCCGCTTCCACCCGCGGCTGGCTCGACGGCATTGGCGCCACCGTGAGCGGCGCGGAGAGCCCCGAATCGGGCATCGAAGCGGACCCCGTAGCAGACGCTGATTCCGCCGACAGCTAGCTCACCCCCACGCGGGGCGCTTATCACTTTCTCCCCACGCCACCTATACTGTGAGCTCGTGGCTGAGAAAGAAAACTCTGAATTAAAAAAACGGCAGCTCAAAGAGCATAATCAGGCGGAGCACGCCCGCGGCGGGGAAAGTCTCGAAGAAGAGATCATCGACGCCTATGTCGATGCCGCCGCCACAGGCGCGGAACGCCTGCAGCGCTCTTGGCGGGTGATGACAGCCACGGGTTTATTGGGTGGTGTCGAGATCACCTTCGGTGTGCTGGCCTATCTGCTGACCTTGCATGAAACGGGCAGTCACTTATTGGCGGCCTTGGCCTTCTCCATCGGTTTTGTGGCGTTGCTCTTGGCCCACTCTGATCTGTTTACCGAAGGCTTCTACTATCCCGTCGTGGCCGTCGCCGCCGGCAAGGGCAGCTGGTGGGAGGTGCTGCGCATGTGGTCGATCACCCTGGTGACCAACTTCCTAGGCGGTGCCTTCTCCATATGGTTGGTGCAGCTGGCCCTGCCGGAATTGCACGGCACCATAGCGGACAGCGCGCATAGCTTCCTTGAAACTGGGCTGAGTGTGCAGGGAGTAGCCTTGGCATTTCTTGCCGGCGGGGCTATCACCTTGATGACGCGCATGCAGGTGGGTTCCCAAGACGGCGCCACCACCATTGCCGCCGCTGTCGCCGGCGCTTTCCTCCTCGCCGGTCCGCCGCTATTTCACTCGGTCCTAGATTCGATCATCATCTTTGGCGCGATCTTCTCCGGCGCACCGGAGGTGAGCTTCCTCGCCTGGATCGGCTGGGTGTGGTGGGTGATCCCGCTCAATGTGCTCGGCGGCCTCATGCTTACCACCTTGCCGCGCGTCCTGCGCGGCTGGTGCGCTGGCGCAGCCGATCAATTCTAAGCTGGGCGGACCTTAACTAGTAGTTGCTGGAGGCCTGGAGGTGCCGGTGGAAGACGGTGCGGGTGAGCTCCTGCTGCCAGGGGCGCACCCCGAAGCGCTGATAGTCGGCGGCAAGGGTGAAATCATCGAGGGGACCGATATTCACGCTGTGCGCGACGATCTTCTTCATCGCGCGGGCGTCGATAAGCAGACTCCGATCGAGGTGCAACTCGTGGCCCAGATCGTCGAGATCCTCGCGCACGGCCTGCAGGCTCGCCCTGTAGAGGGGGTCACTTTTTTTCACCCAATACTCGGGAGGGCGGGGGCCATCGCTGGGGCGCTGCGGCCAGCTGTCCTTTTTCAGGGAGCGGGCACGGCCGAGCGCCATGCTGAGCTCATCGAGTAACTCCATGCGTGCCCGCTGGGGCAGATCTTTGAGTCGCCGCTGCGGCTGCACCGCCTCTTTGAGTTCTTTCTTGCTGCGCGGTTGGCGCCGTGCCACATCCAGCACGAGCTGATTGGCGAGCACCTTAAAGGGCGGTAGATCGTGCTTTTTCGCAACGGTGCGCCGCGCCAGCCAGATTTCGCGAACATAGGCGAGTTGTTTGCGGCTGCGGACCTTGCCCACGCCCTTGACCTCGGTCCAGCTGGGGGAAGGGGCGTCGACATCGCATAGCTCGAGCGTGTGGGCGCACTCTTGGGCCATCCACTCGCTCTTTCCGGCCTCCTTAAGCTGCAGCGCTTGGGCCTGCGCAAGCTCAATGAGCAGCTCGACATCGAGTGCTGCGTAGTTACGCCACGAGGAGGGTAGGGGCCAGCGCGACCAATTTTCTCGACCATGCCCCTTAGCAAGAGAAATGCCGAGGAAGTGCTCGAGAGAGGAGGAGAGATTAGGTTTGTCCAAGCCGAGCAAACGCGAGGCGATCTCGGTGTCGATGAGCCCGCTGGGATATACCCCCAATTCGCGCAGCATGGGCAGATCATTGTGGGCGGCGTGCAGAATCCACGTTTCTGGATTGAGCACGCGGCCAAGGATGCGCGCGACCTCGCGGCGATGGCGCTCGGGTGCGATGAGAAACGTTCCCGCCCCCGCGCGGCGGAGCTGCAGCAGAAAAATACGATCGTCGAAGCGATAGGTTTGGGCCCGCTCGGTGTCTACAGCGATGGGGCCGGAACCGGCAGCCAAGGCAGTCGCGGCGTGCTGAAATTCGGTGGGCGTGGAGAGAACAGGGGGCAGGCCGTCTCGGGGCTCGTCAAGCTGCACTGTGCTTCCTGAGGTTGGCGTCGATAAGCAAAATGAGCCGCACCAGCGGCTAAGGCATGGCTGGCTCCAGAAGCATTCTAGTGCTAGCGCAGCGTGCGGACTCCCTCGGGTGGCAGTCCAGCCACGAGGGCGAGCACATTGGCAAAGGCCCGCACGTGATCGCTGAGGTCCTGATCCAGTGCCGTCCACGAGGCGCGCATCTCCAGCTGGAAGGAGCGGGGAGAGCCGCCGATATCACCGAAACGCACAGAGGCGGTGGAAGTCACCGTGCCGCCCACATCGGTGATGGAGGCGCCGGAGTCGTCGAGCCCCTCGGATAGCCACTGCCACGCCACCTCGGGAAGAAGCGGATCGTTGGCCACGGCATCGTCCATATCGGCCTGAATATAGGCCACGAGGCGCATATTGCCGTTCCAGCCATCCTCCGAGTTGGGATCGTAGAGCACGATCAAGCGGCCAAAGGCGTCGCCCTCGGACTCGGTGGGAATAGGCTCGTTCTCGCGAAGGGGATGTTCGACCTCCAGCCCGATCGCGTGGGAATACGGCGCGAGCTTTTGTGGTGGGCGAATCGTGCCCAGAGAAATCTCCGGCCGCAGCGACACGGTATGCAGCGACTCCACAGCCGCAGCAAATTCCTGCGGGTAGCCCTGCGAGGACGTCCTATTCGGTGCGGATGCCAGGGTTGCGTCAGATTCCTTCACGTGATCCAAGCTAGCTTCTGCACATGCGGCCGCGCGGGAGGCGCGCCGAGCCTCGTCATCGCTGTCTACGGCCGCTATGTAGGCTTATCGACGCCATCTCGCCACCACATCTGTGCCGCCGCTGGGCACTGAACGCGGGGTGGGTATGGCTAAACTGCGTGGAGGTTAGCTAGACTTTGCACAGTCAGCAATCGCGTGGATAGTCCACTGTTAGATACGCAGGAAATCCCGTGGTTTCTCCCCACGCGACCAGTACTTTTCTCAACAGAGTGAAAAGAGGTCTTTTTCGTGAGTGAACGGCCAGATTACGCCAAGCTCAACTCCATCCAGCGCTACACCCAGTGGGCGGTATTCCGGGCCATTCCGGGCGCCCTCGGTTCCGAGCGCGAGGAAGTGATCGCCGAAGCCCGCCAGTTCTTCGCCAGCATTGACGACGGCGATCAGCTGGTCGTGCGTGGTATCTATGACATCAGCGGTATTCAGGCCGATGCGGATTTCATGATTTGGTGGCACGCCGAGGAATACCGCCAGCTGCAGGAGGTGTACAACCGCTTCCGCCGCGAGACCACGCTGGGTCAGCTCACTGAGGTGGTGTGGACCGGCAACGGCATGCACCGCCCCGCGGAGTTCAATAAGTCGCACCTGCCCAGCTTCATCATGGGCGAGGAGCCAGGCGACTGGATCACCGTCTATCCCTTCGTGCGTTCCTATGACTGGTACATCATGGATGAGTCCAAGCGGCGCAAGATCCTCGCCGAGCACGGCATGGCGGGGCGCAACTACCCGGATGTGCGGGCAAACACCATGCCGGCCTTCGCCCTCGGCGATTATGAGTGGGTGCTCGCCTTCGAAGGCCCCGAGCTGCACCGTCTGGTGGACCTCATGCATCGCATGCGTTACACCCAGGCCCGCCTGCACGTGCGGGAAGAAACTCCCTTCTTCACCGGCCGTCGCGTTGCCGATATCGAAGAGATCGTGAGCATGCTGCCCTAAAACGCAGCGATGCGGCCGTGCACGCATACATAACCGGCGCCCAGCGGTGCGAAAACTATTCGCCGCTGGGCGCCGGTGTCTATTCTGCCGTACCTATGCTAGGCCTCGGGGTCGCTTTCGAGGGTGAGGCAGATGGAGTTGATGCAGTAGCGCAGATCGGTCGGTGTGTCATAGCCCTCGCCGGCAAAGACGTGGCCGAGATGGGAATGGCAGTTGGCGCACAGCACCTCGGTGCGCACCCGGCCGAGGCTATGGTCCTCGCGTTCGATGATGCGCTCCCCGGCGAGCGGGGAGAAGAAGGAGGGCCAACCACAGTGCGACTGGAATTTCTCCGTCGAGCGAAACAGCTCGGTGCCGCAGGCCTTACAGGAATACACCCCGGCCGTGGTGGTGTCGGTGTATTCGCCCACATGGGGAGCTTCGGTGCCGGCCATGCGCAGCACGCGGAACTCCTCTGGGTTGAGGCGGCGCTTCCATTCGCTGTCGCTGAGTTCGCGATAATCCGTCATTGTGTCTGTTCCTCTCGGTGGGCGATACTCGGCCCGGGCTGTGTATGGGTGTGGTTCGCGGCGTGGCTGCTGGCGTGGGCGCTTCGCGCTGCGGGGACGAAGGTGGGGTCTCCCAGCCGGCCGGCACATGCCGTGGCCCGATCGGGCTCCCAGAATAGCCAGCTCACCGCGGTGGTGGCAATGACCACAATGAGCAGCACCCAGCCGGCGTAGCCGATGGTGGTGCCGACCAGATAACCCCAGAGGGAGACACCGAGATCATCGGTGCGGAAGTGGAAGTAGAACAGGAACATCGCCAGGATACTCAGTGGATTGTGCAGCATGCTGCGGTGCATGCCGGCGGTGGCGACGAGCGGCAGCAGCAGGATCGAGTAATACATCTGCCCCAGCGAGGACAGCACGAACACCCCGACGAGCAGCAGTGAGCCGGTGGTGAGCAGCCACACCACCCGATTGCTGGTGCGGATGGAAAGCAGGGCGATCAATCCGGCGCCCACAAAGGCGGCGAGCAGTAGCCACAGCGCCATGGCCACGACAGGGTGCACCCCGAAGTAGAGGGTGAGCCCGCGCAGGGAGGCGTTGGCGTAGTCGCGCACCTGGCTGAGATAGGGCACGACCACGGAGAAATACTCGCCGGCCCCCGTCACAATGCGCATGGCGATGAGATTCGCGATCACCGGTACCCCGATCGCGCCGATAAGACTCGGCCAGTGACTACGCAGCAGCACCACAGGAATGAAGATCAGGGGCGCGAAGAGGGGTTTAATCACGATGGCCAGGCCGAGAACCAGCCCCGCCGCCCAGGGCTTGGTGGCGTGGGTGAGGGCGTAGAAGCTCACCAGCGCCAGCAGTAGTAGCCCGTTGATATTGGAGAACAACAGGGTGTTGATCACGGACTCGGTACACAAAGCCAGGGAGATGGCCAATGGCAGCCACGGGGTGCGGATAGAGCGCCCAGTGAGGCGGAAAAGCAGCACGATCGCGGCGATAATGGCCACGGCATTGGCGCAGATAAAGAGCATGCGTGCGGTGGTCCAGTCCGTGGACCAGCCGAGCGGGGAGAGAATGAGCGTGGCCCCAGGGTTATAGAGGTAGTGCGGGTCCACGGTGGAGTAATCCTCGCTATAGACGTTCACTCCGTCGAGGTGGCGTCGAATAGCGAAATAGACAGTGGAAAAATCATCGGCGCGGCCGCCGGCAGCGGCTTGAATGGCCACGCGGTAGGCGATGATCACGAGCGCGATCGGCCACAGCGCGATCATCAGGCCACGATGCTGGAGGGAATTGGGTGTGATCACTCCAGTGAGTGTAATCGCTTAGCCTCGCGTTATTCGCTGCGGCACACCCAGTGGCTGAGACACTGTGGTCATAACACCAAATCATGCCGGGCTAGGTGCGTGGCAGGCGGTAGCGGGTGAAAAGATAGCCCTCTTCATCGTGGTGGACGGCATCAAGCTGCAGCTGGGTGGGCGCAGCAGGATAGCTAAACAGCGGCTGATCCATGGGGGTGATCACCGGGGCGAGGCTTAAGTGGAGATAATCGATCAGCCCTTGGGCAAGCACATGGCCGTAGACGCTGGGGCCGCCCTCAATACTGATGCGGTGATAGCCACGCTCCCGCAGTGCTGTTATGGCGTGGTCGATGGAGAGCTCCTCAAGCAGCACCAGCTCCGCGCCGGCGGCCGCGAATTCGGCTGCTCTTTCCGCATTGTCTGCGCCAGTGATCACGATCGGTCCGGTGGTGCTGTCGCGAAAGAAGCGAGAGGTGGTGTCCATCTCCGCCGAGCCGGTGAGTACAGCCAGCGGGGGAGCTTCCGCCTGCCCTAAGGCGCGGCGGTGCTGGCGCTGTTGGGGATTAAGCTGCACCCCGCCGTAGTTTTCGGCGCGGACGGTGCCGGCGCCAACGAGTACCACGTCGGCCCATGCACGCAGCGTGCTGAGCACTCGGGTGTCATTAGCATTGCCCAGGGAGCCGGAGGTTCCCTCGAGCGTGGCGGAGCCATTGAGCGAGGAGACGCAGACAGCGCGGATCTCGGGCTGCGAGGGCGGGCACTCGGCGCCGAGGATCTCACTGCGGGTGAGGGGAGTGGGGCCATAACGGTCATTGTGCCACGCAGAGAAAACTCCCGCCCTCTCCGAGAAGGAGAAGACGGGAGTTCTAAGAGAGCGGATGACGGGACTCGAACCCGCGACCCTAACCTTGGCAAGGTTATGCGCTACCAGCTGCGCTACATCCGCATGCATGTTGTTTTAAAGAACAATGCCTTGTTCTGCGTGCGCGATACTGGGATTGAACCAGTGACCTCTTCCGTGTCAGGGAAGCGCTCTCCCGCTGAGCTAAACGCGCTTAAGTGGAGGTGGAAACGGGAATCGAACCCGTGTACAAGGTTTTGCAGACCTTTGCCTCACCACTCGGCCATTCCACCGTGTCACTTAGTATTTACAACGATACACGCCTTAAGTGTAAGGAGGACACCCCCGAAGGGGTGGTGTATCAGAGCGGATGACGGGACTCGAACCCGCGACCCTAACCTTGGCAAGGTTATGCGCTACCAGCTGCGCTACATCCGCATGCATGTTGTTTTAAAGAACAATGCCTTGTTCTGCGTGCGCGATACTGGGATTGAACCAGTGACCTCTTCCGTGTCAGGGAAGCGCTCTCCCGCTGAGCTAAACGCGCGTGCGCTGTTCAAATACCAAGCACATGATCGTGATCAGTGCCCATAAATGAACCAGAGCGGATGACGGGACTCGAACCCGCGACCCTAACCTTGGCAAGGTTATGCGCTACCAGCTGCGCTACATCCGCATTGCATCACCTGCTCGCTTGGTTCTGTATCAACAGTTCCGTGAGCTGTGGTGCGTTGAAAACAATAGCGTGAGAGCAAGCGAAATGACAAATCTGCATGTGGCACCGCATTTGCCGTGGTGTGAAGGCGGATAGGCCGCAGCGCAATGAAAGTGACAGCACTGTAATTTACGCCCAGGTGGGGGCGGGGTGTAGCTATAGCGACTTGCGCGCAGGGTGTACGGCGCGCGCGGGAGAGGCGCGGGCATGTCGTATTCGGGGCTCCTGCCGCCTTGGGGTGGGTGTGGCCGCGTTCTCGGGGCGGCATTTAAGGTCCTGAACTGGTGATTAGTCCTCGCAGTGAATCTCGTGCTAGGTTATCTTCTCGGAAGCGACAAGCTGATTCGTTTCAGTTCTCGTCATTTCTGGTCCCATGGCTCAGTGGAAGAGCGTCCCGTTCACACCGGGAAGGTCGCTGGTTCGATCCCAGCTGGGACCACTTTGTGTTTCTGGGGGTCTCCATCGCGGAGGCCCCCAGTTTTCTTTTCTTCAGCCTTCTTGGCTCGTGCGCGGGAACAGTGCGGGCGCGGTGGGCTCGCGCCACGCGGGGTGTGGCAGGTGTGGCGGCGGGATGGGCGACGCAATTCAATACCGCCCTAGCTGTGGCATATGTCACGTGATGGATCGACGGGGAACTATCGTGCAGGAATCTCCGACTGTTGTCATAGAGCCTGATGCCTTGGGGTATTGCAGAGTTTCTGCCGTTGGTGGCGGGAACGTGGGTGATACCGAATGGAGGTGCAGGCTTAGTCTGATTCACGTCCTCACTTGTGGGTGGTGGTTAGGCGGCACGGCTGGTGCGCCATACTTGTCGTGGAAGCACAACAATGCAGTGTCGGCTTGAAGGAGAATGGTGTATGCGCAGAACCTGGGGACGCACAGCCCAGCCCTCGTGGGCCATGGCGGTACTGACCTCAGTGGGTATCGCGATTGCCACTGTGTTCACGGTGCTGAGCGCTCCGCTGGCCGCGGCGCATGACGTGGTAATCAACTCCACGCCGCAGGATGGCTCCACGGTGAAAGAATTTCCGCAGAAAATCGTGCTAGAGTTCTCTGCCATTCCGCTCGATACCTTTAATCGAGTGGCAGTGAGTAATAGCGATTCCGGCGAGATCCTCTACCAAGGAGAGCCCGAGCTGGATCAGCAACTAGTCATCATCGATCTGCCCGAAGGGATGGATCCCGGTGATGGAAATTATCTCGTCGGATTTCAAATTACCTCCTCCGACGGCCATGCCACCCGTGGTGGCACCACCTTTAGCGTCGATTCTGGTGAGGGCGCAGTCGCCCCAGCCACTGATGCTAGCTCGGAAAAATCCGAGTCTTCCGAGACAGACACGCTAGGCTCGGAGGGAGAACGATTAGCTCCGATGATAATTATCGCCGGTGGCATAGTGCTACTGGTCGCCATCGTTGGCGCAATCCTGATGTTCGCCAAAAGAAAGGAATCACAGAAATGATTACCCGTAAATTCGCTACAGTTGCTGCAGCTCTACTCGCAACCGGCTCCCTGACCCTCGCTGCATGTTCCCCGGAGATGGAAAAAGACTCCGACATGCCCAAGGATCCCACCGATAACCCCTCGATGAGCTCCTCCGCTCCGGCAAGCACCGAGAGCACCGAAACCTCTACCGAGGCCTCCTCCAAGGACGTCGAGTTCCGAAACGCCTACGTGAAGGCAAAGCCGGCCGATAAGAATATGACCGCTGCTTTCGGTACCTTGGTGAATAACACTGATCAGGACATCTTGGTCACCTCCTTCACCACCTCCTTGGGCGCGCCGAAGAACGAGATCCACGAGGTGCGTGATGGTGCTATGCGCGAGCTCGAGGGCGGCCTGCCGATCCCCGCTAATGGACAGGCCCCCCTGCAGCCGGGCGCTAATCACTTCATGATCATGGATTATGACAAGGCCATCGAACCCGGTGACACAGTCTCCATCACCATCACTCTCGAGGACGGCACTTCCTACACCTTCGACGATGTCGAGGTTCGCGATATCGCCGCCGGCGAGGAGAGCTACGACGCCGATGGTGGCGTCCAGGGCCACAACGGCATGGACCACGAGGGCATGAACCACGACAACTCCTAAGCATCGGCGTCGTCATCTCATCAGCGGCGAAGCTCTGTCGGGGCCGCGCCGGCGGCTCCAGCAGCGCTCGCCGCTAGGAGGAGACGGACGTCGCTAGCTAAAAGAGGGCGCCTGCTCCGACCAGAAGTGCGCTAGATCGTGTGTCTAGCTCGCGGCGTGGCCGCCGGCAGGCGCCCTTCACGTTGCCACCGCCTCTCCATGAGTGGAGTGGGCGAGAGGGCGGCGTCGATAAGCTTGCACCTCTACGCGTGTCTACAACTTCATACATAGTGCCCAGCGTGCCCGCATCTGGGGCCTCGTTGTGTGTGTTATTCCTGAGGCGCAAGAGCGGGAGCGGAAACTTATAAAGGAGGATGGTGTCTTCTAAGATGTCCCATGGCAAACCCGTGGACGAGAACCCCCAACCGCACGGATCGGCGAGCCCGGGCCACTCTGGCGGAGTCAATCGCCGTGCCTTCCTCAGCGGCGCTACCACCTTGGCCGCTGGGGCGGGACTGGCGTCCTGCGCGCGCGGCCAAGACAATCCCGAGGCCGGCGCCGCAGCAGCGAATAAGGACGTATCCACCCGGCTTCGCCATGCCACCGTCGATTTCGATGGCCCGCACCAAGCGGGTATCGCCACATCCAAGCAGGCCCGGGTAGCGGTCTGCGCCTTTACGGTGCGCCCAAATAGCACCATCGAGGACATGCAGCGTCTCTTCCGGCTGTGGACCATGGATGCCCGCCGCCTGACCCAGGGCGTGCCTCCGCTGGGTGATCTCGAGGAGGAGCTTTCGGAGATTCCCGCGAACCTCACCATCACCGCTGGGGTGGGCGAGCGTTTCTTCGATATCATCGGCCGGCCCGATTTGCGCCCCGAGTGGCTGCACCCCATTCCCGCCTTTTCTCGCGATCAGCTGGATCCGAAGTGGGGCGAGGCCGATATTGTGCTGCAGATCTGTGCCGATGATGGGTTGACGCTGGCGCACGCGATGCGGCACATGGTTCGCTCCGGCGACCGCTATGTCACGGTCAAGTGGATTCAACAGGGCTTTTCCAATGCCGATGGCACGGTGACGGCCGATACCACGCAGCGCAATCTTTTCGGCCAGATCGACGGCACCGTTAATCCGCACACGGAGGAAGAGTATGAGGAGCAGGTGTGGATCGATGAGGGCCCCGAGTGGATGCGCGGCGGTAGCTGCATGGTGCTGCGCCGTATCGCCATGAATATTGACACTTGGGAGATTCTGGATCGCGGCTCCCGCGAGCTGTCCGTGGGGCGGACTCTCGATACTGGGGCCCCGCTGACTGGCGGCGATGAGCACAGCCCCGCCGATTTCGAGGCCACGGATAAGTTCGGGCTGCCGGTGATCGACCCGATGAGTCACATGGCGCGCTCGCATCCGCCGGCCGATAAGCCGCAGCAGAAGATTCTGCGTCGACCCTATAGCTATGATCTGCAGCCGGAACCTGGCTCGGAGCAGCTATCTAATTCGGGTCTATTGTTCATCTGTTTCCAGAAGAATCCCGATGAGCAATTCACCCCGATTCAACGGCGTCTCGATGAGGGCGACCGGCTGAACCAGTGGATCACTCACATCGGCTCCTCCGTCTTTTTCATCTTCCCCGGCACCACCGAGGACGACTATTGGGGCAGGGGGCTGCTGGAATCCTAGCGCCACGGGGTAAGATACCCCGCAGACGTGTGTGCAGACGTCCATGGGAGCAGCGCTTATCGACGCTGCCCTCGGTGGCATCTGCAACTCCCTAACCAGAGAGACGACGTCTGGGTGGGCGACCCCCGCCTAGGAAACGCCCTGGCGACCAGGTATGTCGCCGGGGCACAAGATGTGTGAGGAGCACGAAGAAACGTGAGTATGTCAGACCCGGTCTACTGCAGTGTGGATCCTTTCCTTGTCCCCGCCGGCCAGGCTGTGGGCCAGGCCATGCGCGAGCTCGAGTTGCCCAATAAGGGCCCCGAAGCCATCGTGGTGGCGAAGGATCCCGAGGGAACATTGCGCGATTTGTCCTTTGTCCCCACTGAGGACACCGAGTTCACCCCCGTTCCTGCGTGCACCGAAGAGGGGCGCGGAGTTATCCGTCACTCCTGTACCCACGTGCTCGCTCAGGCGGTCCAGGCTGAGTTTCCCGGCACTAAGCTCGGCATCGGCCCGGCCATCGACAATGGCTTTTACTATGATTTCGATGCCGCCGAGCCTTTTACCCCAGAGGACCTCAAGCGCATTGAAAAGCGTATGAAGAAAATCATCAAGCAGGGGCAGAAGTTCGAGCGCCGGGTCTACGCCACCCCGGATGAGGCCCGCGCCGAGCTGTCTCACGAGCCTTATAAGCTCGAGCTGATCGAGGATAAGGGCAATGTGGATCCCGACTCGGACGAGGCCACCGAGGTGGGCGCCGGCGAGCTCACCAGCTACGCCAACTGCAATCCGCGCACCGGCGACGTGGAATGGTACGACCTGTGCCGCGGCCCGCACGTGCCCACCACCAAATATATTCCGGCGTTTGCGCTCACCCGCTCCTCGGCCGCTTATTGGCGCGGCGATCAGAACAACGCCGGCCTGCAGCGCATCTACGGCACGGCGTGGGAGTCCAAGGAAAAGCTCGCGGAGTATCAGACGATGCTCGCCGAAGCCGAGAAGCGCGATCACCGTCGCCTCGGCGCGGAGCTGGATCTGTTCAGCTTCCCCGATGAGATCGGTTCGGGCTTTCCGGTGTTCCATCCCGCCGGCGGAATTGTCCGTCTGGAGATGGAGGAGCACTCCCGCCGCCGCCACATCAGCGCCGGCTACTCCTTTGTCAACACTCCTCACTTGACCAAGGGGGATCTCTTTAAGAAGTCTGGGCACTTGGACTTCTACTCGGACGGCATGTTCCCGCCCATGCAGCTCGATGGCGAGTACGACGATGATGGCGCGGTGGTCAAGCCCCCGCAGGACTACTACGCCAAGCCCATGAACTGCCCGATGCATAACCTGATCTTCGCCTCTCGGGGTCGGTCCTATCGCGAGCTGCCGCTGCGGCTTTTCGAGTTCGGTACCGTCTATCGCTACGAGAAGTCCGGTGTGATCCACGGACTGACCCGTGCCCGCGGCTTCACCCAGGATGATGCGCATATTTACTGCACCGAGGCACAGCTAGAAGACGAGCTCACCCGGGTACTCGACTTCATCATCTCGCTGCTCAAGGACTACGGCCTGGATGATTTCTACCTGGAGCTGTCCACCAAGGACCCCCAGAAGTTCGTCGGCTCGGACGAGATCTGGGAGCGTTCCACCGAGATCCTCGAAAACGTTGCCACCCGCTCCGGCTTGGAGCTGGTGCCCGATCCGGCCGGTGCCGCGTTCTATGGTCCAAAGATCTCCGTGCAGGCCCGCGACGCCATCGGCCGTACTTGGCAGATGTCCACCGTGCAGCTGGACTTTAACCTGCCCGAGCGCTTCAACCTGGAGTACACGGCCCCCGACGGCTCCAAGCAGCGTCCGATCATGATTCACCGCGCGCTCTTCGGCTCGATTGAGCGCTTCTTCGGTGTGCTGCTCGAGCACTATGCCGGCGCCTTCCCCGCGTGGTTGGCCCCGCACCAAGTGATGGGCATTCCGGTGGCCGATGAGTTCTCCGGTTACCTCGAGAATGTCTGCGCCGGTTTGCGCCAGTCCGGCATCCGCGCTGAGGTGGACACCTCGGATGATCGTATGCAGAAGAAGATCCGCAACCACACCACCGGCAAGGTTCCCTTCATGCTGCTGGCCGGTGGCCGCGATGTGGAGGCCAACGCCGTCAGCTTCCGTTTCTTGGATGGCTCCCAGGTCAATGGGGTGCCGGTTGATCAGGCGCAGACGCTGATCCGTAACTGGGTGGCCCAGCGCATCAATGCCCAACCGAATAAAGAACTCGTTGAGGAGTTCCGTGGAACGGCAAGCTAAACCCGAGACGCAGCCCGCAGAGTCCTATAAGGATTCTGGGTTGGGGATCCCCGACCGCCTCGAGCGGCTGTGGGCGCCTTATCGGATGAACTATATTCGCGACGCCAGCGCGGGCGGCGCGGGCAGTGCGGATGCGCGGCCGCGTAATCCCTTCCTCGCTATCCCTGAGATGAGCGATGAGGAAGGGCTGATCGTGGCCCGCGGCGAGCTCGTCTACTGCGTGCTGAACCTCTATCCGTATAACTCTGGCCACGCCATGGTGGTGCCCTACCGGCAGGTTGCCAACCTGGAAGATCTCCGCGTGGACGAGACCGCCGAGCTCATGGCTTTCGCCCAAAAGCTGGTGCGCGTAATCAAATCCGTCTCTGCACCCGATGCCTTCAACGTCGGCTTCAATCTGGGTCGCGCCTCCGGCGGCTCGGTGGGGGAGCATCTGCACCTGCATGTGGTGCCCAGGTGGAGCGGCGATTCCAACTTCATGACGGTGATCGATGGCGTGAAGGTGCTGCCGCAGCTGCTACGTGATACCCGCCAGCTCCTCGCCGATGCGTGGGAGGCTGATAGCGATGCTTAGCGTGCATGGACGCAAACCCGCAGCTGTGGTGGTGGAGCCAATCGCGAAGCGTTTGGTGAAGTGGAATCTCACCCCCAATGTGGTCACCGTGTTCGGGGCAGTGGTGTCCATCCTGCTCGCCGTGGTCCTTATCCCCACCGGCCATCTGGTGGCGGCGGCCGTGCTCTCCGGGCTATTCGTAGCCTTCGACATGGTCGACGGCACCATGGCACGGTTGCGCGGCGGCGGCACCAAATACGGCGCCACCCTCGATGCCACCTGCGATCGGCTCACCGATGGTGCCCTCTTCGCGGCGATTACCTGGTGGCTGATCTATAGCTACGAGGCATCCCAGCCGCTGGTGGTGGCCTCCTTAGTCGTGCTGGTGTGCTCCCAAGTGATCTCCTATGTCAAAGCCCGTGGCGAAGCCAGCGGCCTGAAGATGGTCGGCGGTCTCATCGAGCGCCCCGAAAGGCTCATCATCGGCCTATTGGGCATTGGCCTGCAGGGCTTCGGTGTGCCCTATGCGGTGGACGTGGCCATCTGGGTATTGGCGGTAGGATCGGTGTTCACCGTGGTCCAACGACTCGCCATGGCCGCCAACTCCACTCACGGCCAGGACAGGATCGCCCCTCCCGCGGGGGCGCGTAACCCGAGGACCCGCTAGACCCTATCCGCCCACGACACTGTGCATCGACTGGGCGGCGTCGTCGCCCAACCGCGTGGGCGCGGCGCTGCCCATGCTGCGTGAGGAGCTCGCCCTACGATGACCCCCTGGAGCCGCCTACGCTACGCCCTGAGTGAGCGACACTGGGCCGCCGCCGGCTATATGTTCGGCTGGGCGGCGCTGTCCCAGCTGCCCCGCCCGGCCGCCACCGCCTTAGCAACCATCGGCGCCGATATTGCGAGCAAGCGCGGTCGTGGTCCCGCTCAGCTGCGCCGCAACCTCGAGCGCGTCGTAGGACCCGCCGCGGTGACCCCAGCGTTGATGCGGGCATCCATGCGCTCCTATACCCGCTATTGGATGGAGGCCTTCCGGCTGCCGCACATCGCCACCGATCCACGGCTGCTGGACTCGCTTAATTCCACGGTGCGCGGCTTCGATCACTTAGACGAGCCCCTCGCCTCCGGGCGCGGGGTGATTCTCACTCTGCCGCATAGTGGCAACTGGGACATGGCCGGGGTGTTTTTGGTGCATCGTCACGGCAGCTTTAGCACCGTGGCCGAACGCCTCGAACCCGCCGAGCTCTACGACGCCTTCGTTGATTATCGCAGCTCCCTCGGTTTTCGGGTCCTGCCGCACCGCGATGAGCACGGCAATGGCCCCTACCAGAAGCTCAAGCAGATCCTCGATCATGGCGGGGTGGTGTGCCTGCTCGGCGAACGCGACTTACGCGCCAGCGGGGTAGAGGTGGACTTCTTTGGCCAGCCCGCCCTCTTCCCAGCAGGCCCCGCCCAGCTCGCCCTGGACACCGGCGCCAGCCTGCACGTAGTACATAGCTTCTATCCGAGCGCCGATACCTGGGGGCTCGATGTCTCCGCGGAGATTGAGGTGGATGATCTGCAGTCCACCACCCAGCGCATCGCCGCAGGATTCGAGGCCAATATCGCCGCCCACCCCGCCGATTGGCACATGCTGCAACCCCTATGGCTCGCGGATCTCGATCCGGCGCGCCTCGCCCGTGGCCGCGGCCAGCAGCAGGAGAACCCGCCTGCACCGGGTACCGGAGACACCACGGAGGGCCACTAATGCGTATTGGTATCGTCTGCCCCTATTCCTTCGATGAACCCGGCGGCGTTCAGGCCCATATCCTGGATCTTGGTCACGCCCTGCGCGAACGCGGACACTATGTGCGCGCCATCGGCCCCGCTACGAGCGCTGCGGAGGTGCCCGACTGGGTGGTGCGCGGCGGCAGAGCGATGCCCATTCCCTATAACGGCTCGGTGGCGCGCATCTCCGTCGGCCCACACGTCGATAGCGGGTTGAAGCGCTTTATCGCCGAGAACAACTTTGACATTCTGCATATTCACGAGCCCAACTCGCCCAGCTTTTCGATGGCGGCGCTGCGCCTAGCGCACGGGCCGGTCGTGGCTACCTATCACGCCTCCAGTTCTGGGTCTCGACTGCTCAAGCTCTCCACCCCGGTGCTGCGGCCGCTGCTGGAAAAGATCCGTGGCGGGATCGCGGTCTCTGAGCTGGCACGTCGCTGGCAGGTGGAGCAACTCGGCGGCGATCCTGTGCTCATTCCCAATGGGGTGGATACGCGGCAGTTCGCTGCGGCGCGGCGCCGCAGCGAGGAGGAGGCGGCGGGCGAAGAGGCGTCGACAAGCGACAAGCAGGTGCCCGAGATCGTCTTTCTCGGGCGGCTCGATGAGCCCCGCAAGGGCCTGGATATTCTGCTGCGCGCCCTGGCACAGCTGGAGCGCCCCTTCCGCTGCACGGTGATCGGGGCTGGGACCCAGCGGCCGATGCCGGGGGTGCACTACGCAGGTAAGGTCTCCGATGCGGAGAAGGCCGAGATTCTCGGCCGGGCCGATATTTATGTGGCCCCCAATACCGGCGGGGAGAGCTTCGGCATCGTGCTCGTTGAGGCCATGGCCGCCGGCTGTGCGGTGCTGGCCAGTGATCTGGAAGCCTTCGCCGCGGTGACCAACGCCTATAGCGATAGCCCTGCAGGGCTGCTGTTTCCCAATGGCAGCGCCGCGGATTTAGCCGCACAGCTGCGGCGGCTGATCGACTCGCCCGCACAACGCCGCAGGCTCGTCGCCGCCGGTGCGGCCCGCGCCGCCAGCTATGACTGGGATACAGTGACCACCCAGATCCTGCAGGTGTATGAGGCCGTCGCCGATGGCACCAGCGTGAAACTGAAGTGAAAGGTGCGTCATGAGCGCGGTGTATGTACTCGTTGCCATTGTCCTCACCACGGTGGTGCTCTGGGCGGTCTTTACCGCTCAGCGGCTGAACCGGATGCATATTCGGCTCGATGCCGCGTTGGTGAACCTCCAAGCGGCGCTCGATATGCGGGCCGCCGTGATCGCGGCAAGTATCGAAGAGGTGGCCGCACAGGCCTATGCCGCGCAGAATGAGCCACTGGACCTGCACAATGTGTCCGTGCGGGTGGATAAAGAAAAAGAGCTCATCAAGGCGCTCAAGAAATACAGCGAAGCCCATGCGGATGAGCCCTTGCCCAGACCCATCACCGATGCTGCGGTGCGAGTGCAGCTGACCCACCGCTTCTACAACGATGCGGTGGTAGACACCCGGGCGCTCCGGATCCGCCCCGTGGTGCGACTGCTGCACCTGGGGGGACGAGCACCCATGCCGCAATACGTGGAATTGCCGCTTGCTACCCCCTTTTTGGAAAAAACGTCCCGCGATACGGGAGAAAAAAGCTAGCATTGTGTGGCTAAAGATGTCTGAGCGGCTCAAGAAGGGTTGGTTTATTCCCAGTGGCAGACACCAATGGAGTACACGCAGGCGTTACTGATCGCCTGCTCGGCGGAGTGATCATGGATGTGGTGACTCCCGAACAGGCAGAGATTGCCCAGGCAGCGGGCGCGAAGGCCGTGATGGCCCTCGAGCGCGTTCCCGCCGATATTCGCCGCGATGGCGGGGTGTCCCGGATGTCCGATCCGGACATGATCGCCGGTATCCAGAAGGCCGTGGACATCCCGGTGATGGCCAAGGTGCGCATTGGCCACTTTGTGGAAGCACAGGTCTTGCAGACCCTCGGTATTGATTGGATCGACGAGTCCGAGGTGCTTACTCCCGCCGATCATTCCCATCACGTGGATAAGCATCGCTTCGAGGTGCCTTTTGTCTGCGGTGCGACCAGCTTGGGCGAGGCCCTGCGCCGTATCGCCGAGGGCGCGGCCATGATTCGCTCCAAGGGCGAGGCCGGCACCGGTGACGTCTCCAATGCCGTCACGCATATCCGCACCATTCGCGCCGAGATCGCGACGCTGGCCAGCCTTGATGAGACTGCCCTCTACCATGCCGCCAAGGAGCTGCAGGCCCCCTATGAGCTGGTGCGGCAGACCGCCTCCACCGGCCGGCTGCCCGTGACCCTCTTCGTTGCCGGGGGTGTGGCCACCCCGGCCGATGCCGCCATGATGATGCAGCTCGGCGCCGAGGGTGTGTTCGTCGGCTCCGGCATCTTTAAGTCCGGTAACCCGGAAAAGCGCGCACGGGCCATCGTCGAGGCCACCGCCCACTACAACGATCCCAGCGTGATCGCCGAGGTGTCGCGCTCTCTCGGCGAGGCCATGGTGGGCATCAATTGCGATGACCTCAGCGAGCAGCAGCGCATGGCCGATCGCGGCTGCTAAGCCCCGCCGGCCCCGTCCACGCTATGCAGCAGCCACAGCCCTCCCAGATCGAGCAGCTCTGCGAGCTCCGCGAGATCGCCACGGATGAGTTCCAGGCACCGGTGGTGCCCACCTCGCTGGAGCGCACCTTCGGCGGCCAGCTCGTGGCTCAGGCTGTGGCCGCGGCCGCGCGGACCGTCGATGCGGACTTTTCTCCGCATTCGCTGCATTGCTATTTCCTCGCCCCCGGTGATCCGGCCCAGCCCACCCAGGTGAGGGTGCAGCGGCTGCGCGAGGGGCGCTCTTTTCACTCGCGGCTGCTGAGCCTCTGCCAATCCGGGCAGCTACTGTGCAGCGTGCAGGTGAGTATGCACCACGGCAGGGATGCCGGGCTGAGCCACAACGAGCCTTCTCCGGTCCTGCCAGCGCCGGAGGAGATTTCCCACGCCGACTCAGCCCGGGCGGCGTTTTTCGATCGCGAGTGGCCGGAGTGGGATATCCGCATTGTTCCCCGTGAGCGCTTAAGCGCCCCGCTCACCGCGACCGCCACCCAGGTGGCGTGGATGCGCTCCACCGCAGCGCTGCCGGCAGATGAGCTGCTGCACAGCTGCGCGCTGTCCTATATCTCGGATGCCACCCTGCTCTCTGCCGCCCAGGTACGCCACCCGACCACCCCGCTGCAGATGGCCTCGTTGGATCATGCCCTGTGGTTTCTCCGCCCAGTGCGGGTGGATCAGTGGCTGGCCTATGTACAGACCTCGCCGGCGGCCGGCGGCGGCCGCTCCCTCTGCGAAGGCCGGATCTATGATGCCGCTGGGCAGCTCGTTGCCATCGCCACACAGGAAGGCCTGACTCGGCACCTGAGGCACTCACGCTATACTGATAAACCGCTTACTAACGACTGTTGAACGCGAAGTTTTTTTAAGAGAGAAGAGGAACGCTGATGTCAGGCCACTCAAAGTGGGCAACAACCAAGCACAAGAAGGCCGCTAATGACGCCAAGCGCGGCAAGGAGTTTGCCAAGCTGATCAAGAATATCGAGGTGGCGGCCCGTACTGGCGGTGGCGACCCGGCAGCGAATCCGACCCTCGATGACATGATCCGCAAGGCCAAGAAGGCCTCGGTGCCCAATGACAATATTGAGCGCGCCCGCAAGCGCGGCTCCGGCGAAGAGGCCGGCGGCGCCGACTGGCAGTCCATCATGTATGAAGGCTATGGCCCAGGTGGCGTGGCTATGCTTATCGAGTGCCTCACCGATAACCGCAACCGCGCGGCCTCCGAGGTGCGCAGCATTATGTCGAAGAACAACGGCAACATGGCCGAGTCCGGTGCAGTGGGCTACCTCTTTACCCGCGTCGGCGTGGTGGTAGTGGACAAGGGCGAGCTGACTGAGGACGACGTGCTCATGGCTGTGCTCGACGCCGGTGCCGAAGAGGTGAATGATCTCGGCGAGAAGTTCGAGGTTGTGTGCTCTCCCTCTGATACCCGCGGTGTGCGCGCTGCCTTGGAGGAAAACGAAATGAAGGTCGATGACGCCGACCAAGATTTCCGCGCCTCCGTCGAGGTGGAGGCCGATGCAGACCTTGCCCGCAAGATCCTGCGTTTGGTGGACCTGCTCGAGGATTCCGATGACGTGCAAAACGTCTACTCCAATATCACTATCTCCGATGAGGTGGCCGCTCAGCTCGACGCTTAGCGACGCCGCCCGCCAGGCGCATCCCGTCTGCGGCACGATCAACGCCCTCTCCCTGCAGCCACTGCGGCGGCGAGGGCGTTTTCTGCGCCCCGCACACCGCTGATACGGGATCGTGCGAAAAAATGTGCTAAACATGGTCTGAGACAACGAGGAGGACATGCGGGTGCGCGCTGCAAACACCATGGAGGGCCTGCGGGTGATGGGCATTGACCCAGGCTTGACCCGCTGTGGGCTGTCTGTGGTGCAGGCAGGGCGGGGCCGGGCCGTATATCCCGTGGCTGTGGGGGTAGTGCGCACCCCGGCGAAAGATGAGCTGACGGCGCGTCTGCTCCAGCTCAGCCAGGCGGTGAAGGAATGGATCCGGGACTATGATCCGGATGTGGTGGCCATCGAGCGCGTCTTCGAACGCGGTAACGTCTCTACGGTGATGCACACCGCCCACGCCGTAGGGGTGCTGGTGCTCGCCGCCGCCGAGTGCCACATCCCGGTGCACATGTACACCCCCTCGGAAGTGAAGAAGGCCATCTCGGGCAATGGCCGCGCCGATAAGAAACAAATGACCGCCATGATCACCCGGATTCTGGGGCTGGCGGAACCACCCAAGCCGGCCGATGCTGCCGATGCCTTAGCGTTGGGGGTATGCCACTGCTGGCGCGCCCCCGCCCTGGCGCACCAAGCGGAGCTGGCCAAGCAACACCAAAGGAGCAGCAGCACATGATCGCATCCCTGCGCGGAACCTGTATTGATCTCGGCCTTTCCGGCGCGATCATCGAATGCGCCGGAGTGGGCTATAGCATCAGCGCCACCCCGCGCACCCTCGGTACCATGCGCCCAGGGGAGGAGTGCTTCGTCGTGGTGGCGCAGATCGTCCGGGAAGACTCGATGGAGCTATTCGCCTTCGCCAATAGCGAGGAAAGGGAGTTCTTCCATCTGCTGTGCACCGTCTCCAAAGTGGGGCCCAAGTTGGCGCTAGCAGCGCTCGCCATGGCCAGCCCCACCGAACTGGCCGGCTATATCAGCCGCAGCGATGCCGCCGCGCTGGAGAAGATCCCCGGCGTGGGTAAGCGCACCGCCGAGCGCATGGTGGTGGATTTGAAGCAGAAGGTCGAGCCCTTCGTCGGCGCCGTCGCCCAGCAGCCCAGCGCCGTTGCCCCCGCACTCACGGGTGGTGTGGCCGAGGATGTGGCAGAGGCACTGGAAAACCTGGGTTTTAGCCGCAAGGACGCCGATGCGGCCGTGGCGAGCGTGTTGGCCGCCCAGCCGAATCTCGACGTCTCCGCTGCGCTGCGCGCCTGCCTCGCGACGCTGAGCAGCAACTAGGCTCGAGGAGCAAGTGGGAAGGACATCTGCGCTATGTCGAATGTAGAAAAGACCGAGTTTCAGCTCCCCGAGGGGGCATTACGCCCGCCGGATTCCGCTGTGCGCCCGCAGCTCAACGAGGGCGAGCACGATGATGAGGTGAATCTGCGCCCGAAAAGCCTGGGCGAGTTCATTGGCCAGCCCAAAGTGCGGGAGCAGCTCGAGCTGGTGCTGGGTGGCGCCAGGAGCAGGGGAGTGGCGCCCGACCATGTGCTGCTATCCGGCCCGCCCGGGCTGGGCAAGACCACGATGGCGATGATCATCGCCGCCGAGCTCAACTCGAATCTGCGCATGACCTCAGGTCCGGCGCTCGAACGTGCCGGCGATCTGGCGGCCATGCTGTCCAATCTCACCGAGGGCGATGTGCTGTTTATCGATGAGATCCACCGCATGGCTCGGCCGGCGGAGGAAATGCTCTACATGGCGATGGAGGATTTCCGTATTGATGTGATCGTCGGCAAAGGCCCCGGTGCCACCTCGATCCCCTTGGAGCTGGCTCCCTTCACCCTGGTGGGGGCGACCACGCGCTCGGGTATGCTCACCGGTCCGCTCCGCGATCGTTTCGGCTTCACCGCCCAAATGGAGTTCTATGGTCCCGCTGATCTCACCCGGGTGGTGCTGCGCGCCGCCAAGATCCTCGGGGTGAGTATCGATGAGGAGGCCGGCCACGAGATCGCCTCCCGCTCCCGCGGTACCCCGCGTATTGCCAATCGCCTGCTGCGGCGGGTGCGCGACTATGCCGATGTGCACTCCAATGGGCATATCACCCTCGCTGCGGCGCAAGCCGCGCTCGTGGTCTTTGACGTCGATGAGATGGGCCTCGACCGCCTGGATCGGGCGGTGCTCACCGCCCTGATCAAGGGCCACGGCGGCGGTCCGGTGGGGGTGAGCACCCTCGCCATCGCGGTGGGCGAGGAGCCGTCGACCGTGGAAGAAGTCTGCGAACCCTATCTCGTGCGTGCGGGCATGATTAGCCGCACCGGTCGCGGCCGGGTAGCTACTGCCGCCGCCTGGCGCCACCTCGGGCTGGAACCGCCGGAGGGAACCGTGGGGCTGTTCTAAGGACGGTCGAGAACTCACGGGCGGGTGTATATGCCGTTGTTCGCGGCGCTAGAGTTTGGCACACTGGTAGGCACTATGTCGACTGTATTTCTGCTCATTATTCTGGCGCTCTTTTTGCTGCCCGCCTTTTTACAGATGCGCACTCAGCGCAAGCGGCTCAATGAGATCCGCAAGGTTCAAGAATCCCTGCGTCCTGGCGACCGTGTGGTCACCAGTGCTGGGCTCTACGCCACGGTGCGCGATCGCAGCGAGAACACCGTGGATCTCGAGATCGCCGCGGGCGTGGTGTCCACCTTCGAGCTGATCGCCGTGGTGCGTAAACTCGAGGCCCCGGGCGCCGAGTCCGCCCCGGTGGTGGAGGAAGCGAGCGAGCAGCCCCTCGCGCCGCAGCCCTACGAGCAGCCCGGCGAGGGGGTGCACCCCGAGAACCTGGAGCAGCCCTCGCATCCGGAGCAGCAGGATGCACCGGCTCCCGAGCAGCACCCAGAAGGTTGGCAAGGCTCGGCTGAGAACCGCCGCGACTAAGCTGTTGATTTCATTCACCGCCTCCACTGGCTACTGATTCAGTGGGGGCGTGTCCTATGCCGTACTATGGTCGAATGACCTGCGCGCGCTGTGCATGCGGCGCGCAACCGCCGCCCAGGTACATCGTGGTGGTGGCGGCTGATTCACGCCGGTTGATGAGGCACGCGGGCCACGGCGCCCGTGGTGAGCCTCATGTGTTCATTGGAGGAGGAAACGTTCGTGGCATCCCGCAGCAAGCGGTCGCAGCTGGGACCATCGGCGTGGCCGAAGCGGGCGATCGGTGTGTTTGCGCTGATCCTCGTGCTGGTTTACGCCTTGGTCTTGTTCACTGGAGACCGCAGGCCCGTCCCCAAGCTGGGTATTGATCTTCAAGGCGGGACCCGGGTGACCCTGGTCCCACAGGGCCAGGATCCCACCTCGGAGCAGCTCGCGCAGGCGCGCACCATTCTGGAGAACCGTGTGAACGGCATGGGCGTCAGCGGCGCGGAAGTGATCACCGATGGCGATACGCTCGTGATTTCCGTGCCGGGTGAAGATACCGCCCAGGCCAAGGCGCTCTCGCAGACCTCGCAGCTGATGTTCCGCCCAGTGCTCACCCCGACCGAGATCCCCTCCCCGGAGGATAACCTCGCGGCGCTGGAGACCATGGCGAACCGCTGGGTTAGCGTCGGCGCGAGCACCAAGGAGCACGCCCAAAGCGTGCTCGACGAGGTCGCCACCACCTTGTCGAATAACTCCGAGCAGCTCGTGGGGGAGAAGAAGACCTACGACGCTCCCAAGGTGAGCGAGAACCCGCCGGCCGAGCCGAAGAACTCGCTTGAGCAGGCCGAACAGCGCGATAAGGAGCTGGAGGTGCTCCGTGAGGACCGCCAGTCCGATGATCTGGCGCGGCAGGTAGCGGCCCGCCAGCTCATGGTGTGTGAGCAACAAGAGGACCGCTCCCAGCAGGCCCCACTGGATCCGCTCGCCGGCACCGATGATCCGAAAAAGCCCTTGGTGGCCTGTGATCCGAGCGTTGGCCAAGTAATGCTTCTCGACGCCGTCCCGCTGCTCGTGGGCCAGACCGATGAGGAGCGGGGCACGCGCCTGACCGGTAATGAGATCGATACCTCCCAGCCCATCACCGGTGGCTTCAACCCCGAGCGCAACACCATGGAGATCAACTTTGCCTTTAAGTCCTCCGGTGGCGAGCAGGGGTCCTCGACGTGGGCGAAGCTGACCGAGGAGTACCTGCAGCGGCAGATCGCGATCACCCTTGACTCGCAGATTATCTCCGCCCCGGTGATCCAATCCGCCACCCCGGTGGGATCAGGTACCTCGATCACGGGTAGCTTCTCGCAGCAGGAGGCCACGGAGCTCGCCAATAACCTGCGCTATGGTGCGCTGCCCTTGAGCTTCGCCGGCGAAAATGGCGAGCTCGGCGGAACCACCACCACGATCCCGCCCTCGCTGGGTAGCGCCTCGCTGCAGGCGGGCCTGATCGCGGGCATTGTCGGCCTGGTGCTCATCGCCATCTTTGCCTTCAGCTACTACCGCGTCTTCGGCGCCCTCGCGATCTTTACCCTCGTGGCGGCCAATGCCTTGGTCTACGGCGCCTTGGTGCTGCTGGGCCGATGGATCGGCTATAGCCTCGACCTAGCCGGTATCGCCGGTCTGATCATCGGTCTGGGCACCACCGCCGACTCCTTCGTGGTGTTCTACGAGCGGATCAAGGATGAGATCCGCGATAATAACCGCACCTTCCGCTCGGCGGTGCCGCGCGGCTGGCAATCCGCCAAGCGCACCATTCTGAGCGGTAACACGGTGTCGCTGATCGCGGCCATCGTGCTCTACGTCCTCGCAGTCGGATCGGTCAAGGGCTTTGCCTTTACCTTGGGTCTGACCACGATCTTCAACTTGGTCGTCACCTTCTTGGTGACCGCGCCACTGGTGCTGCTCGCCAGCCGCCGCACGTGGTTCAATAAGACGTCCCGCAATGGCTTTGGCGCGGTGATGAAGGTACGCGATGAGCGCACTGCCGCCGGCACCGCTGCGGAGGCCCCCTATGCCAATGAGGTTATCGCCGGCAACGGCTCGAACGATGCGGCAGGAGAGAAGTAACCATGAGTGATACCTCTATGATCAAGCGGCTCTATACCGGTGAGGGCGGCGTCGATTTCATCGGCAAGCGCAAGCGCTGGTACACCATCGCCGCCATCGTCATCCTTATTGCCCTCGCGTCGATCGCGATCCGGGGATTCAGCCTCGGTATCGATTTCCAGGGCGGCACCAAGATGAATATGCCCGCCGGGGATCTCGACGAGACCCGAGTGGAACAGGTCTTTGAAGAGGCCACCGGGGTAGACCCGCACGCCGTGCAGGTTGTTGGCTCGGGCGATGCCCGCATCCTGGAGATCACCTCGGAGCGCCTCGGCGAGGATCAGATCAATGACGCCCGCGCGGCGCTCTATGATGCCTTCCAGCCCAAGGACTCGCAGGGAGTGCCTTCCCCGGATGCCATTGGTGACTCCACCGTCTCCGAATCCTGGGGCTCGACCATTACCGAACGCATGCTGCTGGCCATGGGCGTGTTCCTGGCGCTCGTCTTCGCCTTCATCGCCCTGCGCTTCGAGAAGCTCATGGGCGTATCTGCGATCGCGTGTATCACGGTGGACGCCATTGTGATCTCCGGAGTGTATGCCCTCATCGGTTTCGAGGTCACCCCCGCTACCGTGATCGGTCTGCTGACCGTGCTGGCCTTCTCGCTCTATGACACCGTGGTGGTCTTCGATAAAGTCTCCGAGCTCACCGCAGGTTTTCAATCCTCGCGCCGGCGCACCTATGCGGAGCTGGCCAACCGTGCCATCAACCAGACAGTGATGCGCTCGATCTCCACCACGGTGCTATCGGCACTGCCGATCATCTCGCTGATGGTGGTCGCGGTGTGGATGCTCGGTGTGGGCACCTTGAAGGACCTCGCTCTGGTGCAGCTCATCGGCGTGGTGCAGGGTACGCTCTCCTCGATCTTCCTCGCCGCCCCCTGCCTAGTGTCGATGAAGAACCGCACCAAGGAGGTGCGGGAGCACAACGCCGCCGTGGAGCGCTACCGCTCCGGGGCGGCAGAGGAGCCGGAGGAGACTCCGGTGGACACCGGCCGCACGGTGCATACCCCGCAGCCCGCGGAGCACGGCCAGCCGGAGGCGCTCAGCTGGCGCCCTACCACCCATTAGCGATCTGCTTGGCGGCGCTGAGGGCCACGCGGCCACAGCAGCGGCGGTGTCTTATGGGGCACGCCGGCTGCGGTGGCGCAGGTGGGCGTCGATAAGCACAGCAAGAATGAAGGAAACCCTGATGAGTGCAGGAATGACTCTGCGCCGCGTAATCGTGATGCTAGCTGTGGGGGTTCTCGGGCTGGCTGGCTGCGCGGAGGAAGAACAGCCGCCGCAGGAAGTCTTCGGCTATGCCGTGGACACCCCGCTGGTGACGACCAATGCGGCCTCCACAATCGGGGTGAGCACCAACGCGGAACAGCTGGCCTCACGGCTGTATCCGCCGGTATTCATGCACGGCCCCCAGGGGCAGACCATCCCCAATATGGATCTGGCGCAGGGCCAGTCCCTGCCGGGACAAACCGTGCAGATCATCTACACCATCAATAAGCGGGCCATCTTCTCCGATGAAGTGCCGGTGACCTGCGATGATTTCTATCTCTCCTTCATCGCCGCGACGCAGGAAGCCTATTTCAAGGCCTATAACCCGCTGATGCAGCAGGTGGCCGATGTGAAATGTGAACGCGGTTCCAAGAACTTCACGGTGCAGTTCAAAGACTCCTTCGGCTCCCGGTGGCGGCAACTTTTCGGCCCCGGCACCGTGCTGCCCGCCCACATCATCGCCCGCGCCGCCGGAATGAGCGAAGACGAGATGTGGCAGGCGGTGACGAGCGGTGCTGCCGAGCCGATGGAAAAGATCGGCACCGCATGGAACGATGCCTTCTTGCTGAAGAACTTTGACCCCGAACTGCACGCCTCCTCGGGCCCGATGAAGATCTCCGAGGTCCTCGACGATGGCTCGGTGGTGCTCGTGCCCAATCCGCATTACGCAGGAGACGCCCCCTCCCTCGATAAGATCGTGGTCTATCCCGCCGGGGTGGACCGGGTGGCCAAGGCCGAGCAGAACTCCTTGGAGATCGCGGATCTGGTGAATGCTTCCTCGATCGACTGGGTGGACCGCAATGACACCGCCAATCCCTATGAGGTGACCCGCGAGGTGGGGCAGCTGATCGAACAACTCAATCTCGCCAACTCGGGAGTGCTCTCCACCCCGGCGAAGCGGCAGGGCTTTGCCGCCTGCATAGATCAAAACGAGATCGCCCAGTTATCGTCCGGCTACTCCGGTGTGGATGTGCCGCCGGTGGGCACCCGCCTCAGCCCGGCGATCGCGCCGACCTTCGAAAGCACCCGCGATATCTCCGATCGCAACCTCGGCACCGATATGGCCAAAGCCCGCGCCGAGCTGGAGGGCGCGACGATCCGTATCGGCTATACCGCCCCCGATCCACGGAAAAAGGCGATCGTGGACGCCATCAGCGAAAGCTGCGCCACAGCCGGGATCACGATCAAGGACGTCTCGGATATCACCAATGATCTCGGTGATCTCTCCCGCACCGCCACGAACGAGTGGGGCGGCCCCGCCGATTTGGAGGGCCAGGCGGACGCGATCCTGGTAGCGGTGGATACCCGCACCGAGTACGCCTCGGTGAATGCGCCGGCGAATAATAGCGAGTTATTGCGCCAAGCGGAGGAGCGGCTGTGGCATGAGATCCCCTCCATTCCGCTCGCTGCCCAACCCCGCACGTTTGTGGTGAACAAGTCGGTGGGTAACGTTGTTCCTAACACCTCGCGAGCGGGGATCGGCTGGAACATGTCGCGCTGGCAGGTCGACTAGCCCGCGCTCGCCTCTCGCGGCGTCGGCGCCGTGTCGCGGCGATGCGGTCGTGGCAGTTGATCGCGTTCGTGGGGGAGTGCTCCAACTTCATGCTCGATGAATCCCGTGCACCTTTGGTGCCCGCTGGGTGAACCCGTACCCGCCCAGCACCTGACAGGAAGGCCACACCTATAGCCATGTCGTATGCAACCGCCCGCGACGCCCTTGCCGATCGCATCCGCTATGTGCCCGATTTTCCCGCCGAAGGCGTGATCTTTGAGGATCTCACCCCGGTGCTCGCTGACGGGGAGGCGCTGCGGGTGATCGTCGATGAGCTCTCCGAGGCTGTCAAAGAGATGGGGGCGGAGATGATCGGCGGCCTCGATGCCCGCGGCTTTCTGCTCGGCTCGGCGGTGGCCTATAAGCTCGGCATGGGCGTGCTGGCCATCCGGAAAAAGGGCAAGCTGCCGCCGCCGGTCTTCAGCGCGGAATATGACCTGGAATATGGCTCGGCAGCGCTCGAGATCCCGGGTAGTGGTGTGGAGCTACAGGGGCGCAAGATTGCGCTTGTCGACGACGTCCTCGCCACGGGCGGCACTCTCTGCGCGGCACGAAGCCTGCTGGAAAAGGCCGGGGCCATCGTGGTGGGCAATGCTCTCGTGCTTGAGGTCGGCGGCCTCGGCGGCCGGCACAAGCTGGAGGACGTTCCCTTGGTTGTCCTCAACAATGGGGATATCGCCTAGGTTTATCTAATACACTTAGCGCTATGCCGGAAAACAAACCTGGACGCAACCAAGTCAGTGTCCGCAGCATGTCTGCCAGGCTCGCCCGTAGCCTCACCGGCAACAAGGTCAAGGCTAATCCTGTCCTCGAGCCGCTGATCAGCATTCACCGCGAGATCCACCCGAAGTGCGATGTCGCCCTCTTGGAGCGGGCGTATTCGACCGCCGAGCGGCTGCACGATGGCGTGTATCGCAAGTCCGGTGATCCCTATATCACCCATCCCTTGGCGGTAGCCACCATCGCCGCGGAGATCGGCATGGATACCACCACTCTGTTGGCGGCGCTGCTGCACGACACGGTGGAGGACACCGACTACACCCTGGAGGATCTCACCCGCGACTTCGGCGAGGAAGTCGCCCGCATGGTTGATGGCGTGACCAAGCTGGACAAGGTGGCGCTCGGGGCGGCCGCGGAGGCGGAAACGATCCGCAAAATGATCGTGGCCATGAGTAATGATCCGCGGGTGTTGGTGATCAAGGTGGCCGATCGCCTGCACAATATGCGCACCATGCGTTTTTTGCCCCCGGAGAAGCAGGCAAAAAAGGCGCGCGAAACGCTTGAGGTGATTGCGCCGCTGGCGCACCGGCTCGGCATGGCTTCGGTGAAGTGGGAGCTGGAGGATCTCTCCTTCGCCATTTTGTATCCGAAGAAGTACCAAGAGATCGTGCGCTTGGTGGCGGATCGCGCCCCCTCGCGGGACCGCTATATCACCCAGATCATTGACGAGCTCAGCACCACCCTCAAGGACAACAACATCCACGCCGAGGTGATGGGCCGGCCGAAACACTATTGGTCCATCTATCAGAAGATGATCGTGCGGGGCCGCGATTTCGACGAGATCTTCGACCTCATCGGCATCCGCGTGCTCGTCGATGACATCAATAGCTGCTACGCCGCCATCGGCGCGGTGCACTCGCTCTACTCCGCCATGCCTGGGCGCTTCAAGGACTATATTTCCGCGCCGCGCTTCGGGGTGTATCAGTCCCTGCACACCACCGTGATGGGGCCGGGCACCAAGCCGCTTGAGGTGCAGGTGCGCACCCATGAGATGCACTACAACGCCGAGTTCGGCATTGCCGCGCACTGGCGTTATAAGGAGACCAAAGGCTCGCACAAGGGCGATAAAGCCGATCTGGATCAGATGGCGTGGTTGCGCCAGCTGCTGGATTGGCAAAAAGAAGCCGCCGACCCGAATGAGTTCCTCGATTCGCTGCGCTATGACCTCAGCAGCACGCAGATCTTCGTGTTCACCCCTAAGGGCGATGTGGTGAACCTGCCGGTGGATGCCACCCCGGTGGACTTCGCCTATGCGGTGCACACTGAGGTGGGGCATCGCTGTATCGGCGCGAAGATCAACGGCAAGTTGGTGGCGCTCGAGACCAAGCTGAACTCCGGCGATCGGGTAGAGGTATTTACCTCTAAGGATCAGGCAGCAGGGCCCAGCCAGGACTGGGAGAAGTTCGTGGCCTCGCCGCGTGCCAAGGCGAAGATCCGGCAGTGGTTTGCCAAGGAGCGGCGCGAAGAGCATGTGGAGCTCGGCCGCGACGCCCTCGCCACCGAAGTGCAGCGTGGCGGGTTGCCCCTGCACCGGCTGATCACCTCGCAGTCCATGCGGGCGGTGGCCGAGGAGCTGCACTACCAGGACGTGGAGACGCTCTACGCCGCGATCGGTAATGGTTCGGTCTCGGCGCGGCATGTGATGAATCGCCTCATGGCCACCTTCGGCGATGCCGATGATGCCGAGGACGCCCTCGCCGCGCGCACCCCCTTCCACGAGCTGGTCAATTCCAAGCAGCGCGCTCACCAGGATTCCTCCACCGGCATCCTGGTGGAGGGCAGCCCGGATGTGATGGCGAAGCTGGCCAAGTGCTGTACCCCGGTGCCCGGCGATACCATCTTCGGTTTCGTCACCCGCGGCGGCGGGGTGAGCGTGCACCGCGCCGACTGCACCAACGCCGAGAAACTCCAGCAGGAGCCGGAGCGGCTGATTCAGGTCTCGTGGGCCTCGGAGTCCTCGGGGACGGTATTCGCCGCCACGCTGCAAGTCGAGGCACTTGACCGCAATGGCCTATTGCTGGAGGTCACTCGGGTGATCGCGGAGCAGAAGGTGACGGTGACTGCGATGAATACCCGCGTCGCCGATGACCGGGTGGCGATGCTGCGCTTTACCTTCCAGGTTTCGGACTCCAAGCAGCTGGGATCCCTGATGCACCATCTGCGCAGTATCGAAGGCGTCTTCGACGTCTACCGCGTCACCTCGGGCGGCTAAAGCGCAATCTACGCCGTGCCCACTTGGTCAGCGCAGCACGAAGGCCCACACTCTCCCCGTTAGGGGAATAAGAGTGTGGGCCTTGTTTGGGTCGTGTCGGCCGCAGCGGCCGCGCGGGGTATGTTCTAGCTCACCGTGGCGGTGGTGATCTTTACTTCCTCCGCAGGGGCGCCGTCGCCGGCGCCCTCGGCGGCACCCTTCTCGGCGATGGCGTCGAGGGTCTTCAGTCCGGCGTCATCGATGGTGCCGAAGTAGGTGTACATCGGCGGCAGCGGGGAATCATCGTAGTTGAGGAAGAACTGCGAGCCATTGGTGTCGGGGCCGCTATTAGCCATGGCGATGGTGCCACGCTCATAGTTTACGGGCTGCTGCTTGGCCTGATCCGAGGCCTCATCGGTGGGGAACTCGTTGGCGAATTGGAAGCCCGGGCCGCCCGATCCCTGGCCGCTCGGATCGCCGCACTGCAGCACGTGAATACCGGAAGTGGTGATGCGGTGGCAGATCGTATCGTTGTAAAAGCCCTCCTGTGCGAGGTGTTCCACCGCGTTGACGGTGCAGGGCGAGACGGAACGATCTAGCTTCATGCCGATCGGGCCTTGGCTGGTGTTGAGGGTGACGGTGACGGTGCCGCGGGCGGGCACATCCTCTTGGTTGGGGCGGGAGACCTCGCGGCTGGCCTCACGGCCGGAATCCTCATAGGAGCAGGTGACGGTTTCCCCAAGGGGGGTGGTGCGCTCGGTGGCTAGCGGAGTGATGTCCTGCTCCGCTGCCTCGGTGGTGCTGGTCTCCTCGGCAGCCTCCACCGCATCATCGCCTTCGTGCGTTGAAGCCCAGTAGATACCGGCGGTAGCGAGACCAATCACCGCCAGCGAGGCCAGCGCCACGCCGAGAGGCTGGGTCTTTTCCTTCCGATCACGGGACTTGATTTCGCGCTCGAGGGCGCGCATCGACTCCTCGCGACGCTTCTTATTGCTCTCCATTAGGGGTGCTCACCTAGCCTCATGTGCTCGTAGATTCCGTGCTAACTGAACACAGTTTAGAGTATCGCGGGCGCAGTGGTGGTACCGCCCGCGACCTATGATGGTGAGCATGAATCTTGCGATGATGGTCACCGGCCCTTTCCAGACCAACTGCTATGTCATCTCCGATGGCGAGCGCGCGACAGTGATCGATCCCGGCCTCGGCGCGGCCGCCGCGATCACCCAGCACCTGCGGCAGAACAATCTCACCTTGGAGCAGGTGCTGCTGACCCACGGCCACATTGATCACACTCGCGATGCGGCCGCCCTCGCCAACGAGCTGGGCTGCGCCGTGTTTATTCACCCCCAGGATGCGGGCATGCTCAAGGATGGCTCGGGGGTGTCTGAGCAGGCACAGCAGCTTTTCGACGCCGCCTCCATGCCCTTTCCGGACACGCTGGACTATCTCGATGACGGCGCTGAGGTCCACATCTGTAAGGAGCGCTTCACGGTGCGTCATGCCCCGGGCCATTCCCCGGGCTCGGTGCTCTTCGTGGGGCGGCAGGTGTGCTTTTCCGGCGATGTGCTCTTCGCCGGCTCGATTGGCCGCACCGATCTGCCAGGCTCGGATCCTGCCGCCATGAAGCGCAGCCTGGCAGATGTCGTCTCTCAGCTCCCGCCCGAGCTGCATGTGCTGCCCGGGCATGGGCCGGAGACCACGATGGCCACGGAGTTGAAGTCCAACCCCTTCCTCGCCTGATATACACTGTCATCCGTGACTGATTCGAAGAAACTCAAGGCATTTTCCGCTCCCAAGGGCGTTCCGGATTATGTTCCGGCGCACTCCGCTGAATTCAAGGCTGTCCAGAACACCTTGGTATCCGAGGCGCATCGGGCGGGCTATGAGCACATTGAGTTGCCGATCTTCGAAGACACCGGCCTATTTGCGCGCGGCGTCGGCGAATCCACCGACGTGGTGAGCAAGGAAATGTATACCTTCCCCGACCGCGGTGGGCGCTCGGTGACCCTGCGGCCGGAGGGCACGGCCGGGGTGATGCGCTCGGTGATCGAGCACAACCTCGATCGCGGCCAGCTGCCGGTGAAGCTGGCCTATGCCGGCCCCTTCTTCCGCTATGAGCGCCCCCAGGCCGGGCGCTACCGCCAGCTGCAGCAGGTGGGCGTGGAGGCCATCGGGGTCGATGATCCCGCCCTCGACGCCGAGGTGGTGGCCCTCGCCGATCGTTCTTTCCGTGCCCTGGGCTTGCGCGGCTACCGGCTGGAGCTGACCTCTCTTGGCGATGCCAGCTGCCGTGGCACCTATAGGGAGAAGCTGCAGGAGTTCCTCTTCGCCTTGCCGCTGGATGAGGCCACCCGCCAGCGCGCCGAGCTGAACCCGCTGCGCGTCTTGGACGATAAGCGCGAGGAGGTCAAGGAGATGACCGCCGACGCCCCGCTCATGCTGGACTATCTCTCTGCCGAGTGCCGGGAGCACTTCGAGACGGTCACCGGCCTGCTCGAGGACATGGGCATCGACTTCGAGATCAACCCGCGCTTGGTGCGAGGTTTGGACTATTACACCAAGACCTGCTTCGAGTTCGTGCACGACGGCTTGGGGGCGCAGTCCGGTATCGGCGGCGGCGGCCGCTATGACGGGCTGATGAAACAGCTTGGCGGACAGGATCTTTCCGGTATCGGCTATGGCTTGGGCGTGGATCGCGCCCTGTTGGCCATGCAGGCCGAGGGTGTGAGCCTGACCACTGGTTCCCGGGTGGATGTCTACGGTGTCGGCATGGGCGCAGACGCCAAGCGGCGGCTCGCCGCTGTCATCAATGAGCTGCGCGTGGCCGGTATCTCTGCCGATATGTCCTATGGCGATCGCGGCTTGAAGGGCGCGATGAAGGGCGCGGATCGCGCCGGCGCCCAGTTCGCGCTCGTGATCGGTGATCGTGAGCTGGACAATGACGTGGTGGCGGTGAAGGATCTGAGCCGCCACGAGCAACAGGAGGTCTCCACCGCCGCGCTGGTGGAGCACCTGCGCACAGCTTTGGGCTAAAACTCGAAGGCCTATAACGGCGCTGCCGCGATTCCTCGTACCGCTCACGGGAACGGCGCGCAGCGCCGTTGCGCATGCTAGGCCGGAACGCCGCACGGGGCGTGGTTAGCATTCCACGCGGTTGACCTTCAATCCGATGTTCACGGCCAGCCCGCCCATAGAGGTCTCCTTGTACTTGGAGAGCATGTCCTTGCCGGTGTCGCTCATGGTCTTGACGGCATCATCCAACGACACCCAGTGCTGGCCATCGCCGAAGCAGGCGAGACGGGCGGCGTTAATAGATTTCACCGCGCCGATGGCATTGCGTTCAATGCAGGGGATCTGAACTAGGCCGCCGATGGGATCGCAAGTGAGCCCGAGGTTGTGTTCGAGGGCGATCTCTGCGGCGTTTTCTACTTGGGCTGCGGAGCCGCCCATGATCTGCGCCAGTCCCGCTGCGGCCATAGCCGAGGCGGAGCCCACCTCCCCTTGGCAGCCCACCTCGGCGCCGGAGATGGAGGCGTTTTCTTTAATGATGAGGCCGATGGCGGCCGCGGCGAGTAAGAATTCTCGGGCGGTGTCGTGGGTGAAGTCCACGCGGAAGTCCCGGGCGTAGTTCATCACTGCGGGAATGATGCCGGCTGCGCCATTGGTGGGGGCGGTGACCACCCGGCCGCCGGCGGCGTTTTCCTCGTTCACTGCCAGCGCGTAGAGGTTCACCCACTCCATGGCGCGCAGTGCATCGCCCTCATCGTTTTGCTTCTCGGCACGAATGCGCTCGAGCATGGCTGCGGCGCGACGACGCACCCGCAAGCCCCCAGGGAGCTCGCCGGTGGCGGCGGTGCCGCGCTGGATGCACTCGCTCATGGTGTGCCACACCCGGTCGAGATGGCCGAGCACATACTCGGCCCCGCCGTGCTCATAATGCAGTTGGGATTCATTGGCCAGCATGATGGCCGCTACCGACATGTCGTGTAGGCGGCAGAGCTCCAGTAGCTCATTGCCGGTGGTGAAGGGATATGGCAGTTCACCCTCGCGGCCGGCAGTGGCAGCTCCGGCGGGCAGGGTGGAGATCTCCTCCATCTCCTCTTCCCGCAAAATGAACCCGCCGCCGACCGAGAAATAGCGCTGCGGCGTCCCGAGTGGCTCGCCGGAGGCGTCGAGCTGCTGGAAGGTCATGCCATTGGGGTGCTGTGGCAGGGGAGCGTTATCGAAAACAATCCGGTAGTCGATAGGCCCGTCGAAGGTCTCGATGGTGCCGCTTGCCGGGATCGCTGCGCCGGGGGCGGGCTCGATATCGTGGGGGACCGTATCGGGCTCGTAGCCCATTAGTCCAAGCAGCGTGGCGCGGTCGGTGCCATGTCCGAGCCCCGTGGCTGCAAGCGAGCCGTGCAGAGTGATCGCAACGGCTCGGGGCTGATGCTGCCGTACATACTGCAGGGCAGCGCGCATCGGTCCGACAGTATGGGATGACGAGGGGCCGATGCCGATGCTAAAAAGATCAACCGCTGAAATAGTCATAGTGCCTAGTCTATTGCGGGCTACATCACATAAAGATGCCCGGAATTACCCTCTGGTCTGGTATGTGAGAACAGGGTCTGAGCAGGAAAAAGGACACTATGTGCGGGGGTGACGATCTGGTATTCCAGACGTTCCGAGCAGGCGGGCGTCGAGCACTCTACGGGGTAGAGGTGCTTGCCGCGTGCTCCATCATGATCGCCTCGGAAAGCTCCTCGGCGGCGCGCTGCACACGCTCCTCAAACTCGGCCGAATCCGCGCTATCGGTGGAGTGAAATACCGCCGTGGGCAACACACTGGCCTTTAAGTGTGTGATCAGCGGGCGCAGCGCATAGTCCACCGCGAGCAGATGGCGGGGACTGCCGGCGGTGGCCGCCAATGTCGTCGGAGTGCCCACTACCGCGGTGCGGGGCAGCGAGTCCACAAACATCTTCAATAGCCCCGAGAAACTGGCGGTAAAGATCGGAGTGGCGATAATCAGCCCATCGGCCTGCTCGACCTGGCGATGCGCAGCGCTGAGCGCCGGGCTGAGCTGAAATCCCTCGGTCATATAGGAGGCCAGATCGAAGGCCAGGGTGCGCACCTCCAGCTCGGAGCGGGAGATAGTCTCACCCTGCTGCGCCAGCGAGTCCTCGGCGGCAGTGGCGATACGGCGCGCTAAAGCAAGCGTGGAGGATGGCGAGGAGAGCCCAGCAGAAATCACGAGCAGAGATGGCATGGTTTCTTAGGGTAGCCCAGCCGGTGCAGCAGCGGCAGGAGAGGGGGAGAATCCGATGGGCAGATACCGCTGTTGCGGGCCCACCTGAAGCCGCGCGGCGGCCTACACCTCCTCCAGTGCATCCAGCAGCGGGATCACATCAGCGGCGCCGACGATACGAATCGGCTTCTGCGATTTCTTGCCGTGCTCGGTAACAATCAGCACCCGCGGCAGCTCCGGATGCCGCAGCATCGTCACCGCCGTGGCCGCGTCCACATCGGCGGGGGCAAAGACCGCATGATCGCGCAAAGCGCGGCTATGGGCGAAATCGATCACCTCGCCCACCCGAACAGCCTCGAGCGCGCCGACATCCTCGCCCGCGCTGCGGCGCAGCGACCAGTCCGCAAACCACTGCGCCACCATGGTGGTGGTCAGCAGCGCTTGATAGGAGCCCTCGTGATAGATCGGGTACTGAGAAATGCCCTTCTCATTAATAATGTGAAATACCTCGGAGAGTGAGTCCTCCGGGGTGAAGCTATAGATCTTCTGCTGCCCGATCACCTGCACCACCCGCGGCGGGCTGAGCAATACATCGCGCAGCTTCTCAATAGCGGCCACCGTATCGGCCCGCGGCTCCGCAATGGGCTCGCCATCACGATAGGAGCCGTGGCTGATCGCATTGCGCAGATCCACAAAGGCCTCAAGCTCCATCAACTGCAGGGAGGTGATGGCCCCGCTGTTTTCCATGCGGCGCGCCATCGAGCCAAAGGCTTCATAGCCCTTCGGCTGTAATACCGAGCGAAAGTGCGCCTCGATATCGTTAAATGCCGCAATGAATTGGTGGGCGCGGTGCGCCGGTTCATTCGCGGCGTCGCGCTCGGCGGGGTGGGTGTCATTCATGGGGCCATCCTCTTTCCACGCATCGGGGTCTCACGGGGCGGGCGGAAACGCTAGTCGGTATCGCCGCCGCGCTCTAAGGTGTCGCAGGTGGACATGCGTCCACTGGTGTAGCCAGTCATAAAGGCCTGCTGGCGCTGCTTCGAGGAACCGTGTGTCCAGCTATCCGGCTGCACCTCTCGGCCGGACTGCTGTTGGATATTGTCATCGCCAATGGCGCGCGCGGTATCCACGGCCTGCTGCACCTGCTCTTCGGTAATCGGCTCGAGATAGGCGTCCTCGCCCTGATCGGCGTAGTGCGCCCAGAGCCCCGCATAGCAATCGGCCTGCAGCTCGATCTTCACCGCATTCGAATCCGCGCCGGGATCGTTGTAGTTGCTTAAGCCCAGGGTTCCTTCCAAGTTCTGGATGTGGTGGCCGTATTCGTGGGCCACCACATACATCTGGGCGAGCGGGCCGGAATCGCCGCCGAGCTGATCCAGCTGGCTAAAAAATGAGGTGTCGAAGTAGGCGGAGTTATCCCGCGGGCAGTAGAAGGGGCCGGTGGCGGATTGTGCGATGCCACAGCCGGATTGGGTGGCGCCCTCAAAAAGCACGGGGGTGGGCTCGGTGTAGTCGATACCGGCCTGGGCCGGCAGCTGCTCGCGCCACACATCATCGACCGACAAGGCGGTGAACATCACGCGGCAATCGTCGTGGGTGTTGGCGTCTTCGCCGGTACGGCAGTGCTCCAGCGTGCCGGACTCGCCTTGGACCTGTTGCTCGGGCGCGGTGAGCTGGCCGAGGCTCCCAATATCGCCGCCCATGAATAGATACAGCCCTACGAGCAGCAGGGTGCCAATGCCGCCGCCACCTAGCGCTACCGCTCGGCCACCGCCGCCGGTTCGGGCGCGGCTGCCTTCGCTCGTAACGTCTTTACGAAAAGTCATGTGTTTATATTCTCACATTCTGTGCGCTTATCGACGCCATCTCGCTGCAAGCGCTGTGCGCTGGTGATGTGCGGGGGGGGGCGAGGATGGCGTCGATAAGCATGCACAGGGGCCGGTGTCGAATATGTCCACTCTGGCGGGTAAACTCAGCACGGATCTACATATTTATGTAAAGGAAAGGGACAGCCTTCAGTGTTGCGTACTCATTATGCAGGGGATTTAAGGAAAGAAACCGCGGGTAGCACCGTGACGCTGACCGGATGGGTCGCGCGTCGCCGTGACCACGGTGGCGTGATCTTTATTGATCTTCGCGATAGCTCCGGCGTGGCGCAGGTTGTGTTCCGCGAGTCCGAGGTGGCAGAGCAGGCACACAAGCTGCGTAGCGAGTTCTGCGTGAAGGTCACCGGCGTGGTCGAGCCGCGTCCGGAAGGAAGCGAGAACCCGAACCTTGCCTCCGGCGATGTTGAGGTCAACGTCTCCGAGCTGGAGATCCTCAATGAGGCCTCGGCGCTGCCTTTCCAGATCGAGGACGCATCCTCCTCCGGTGAGGTGGGCGAGGAAACCCGCCTGAAGTACCGCTATCTGGACTTGCGCCGCTCCAGCCAGGCCGCCGCTATGAAGCTGCGCTCGAATGTCAATCGCGCGGCCCGCTCGGTGCTCGATAGCCATGGCTTCCTCGAGATCGAAACCCCCACCCTGACGCGCTCCACCCCGGAGGGTGCCCGCGACTTCCTCGTTCCGGCGCGCCTCAAGCCGGGCTCGTGGTACGCCCTGCCGCAGTCGCCGCAGCTGTTCAAGCAGCTGCTCATGGTGGCCGGCATGGAGCGCTACTACCAGATCGCGCGCTGCTACCGCGATGAGGACTTCCGCGCCGATCGCCAGCCGGAATTCACCCAGCTGGACGTTGAGATGAGCTTCGTGGATCAGGAAGACGTCATCGCCCTAGCCGAGGACATCCTGGTGGCGCTGTGGAAGGAGATCGGCTATGAGATCTCCACCCCGATCCCGCGCATGACCTACAAGGAAGCGATGGAGAAGTACGGCTCCGATAAGCCGGATCTGCGCTTCGACATCCCGCTGGTGGAATGCACCGAGTTCTTCAAGGACACCACCTTCCGCGTCTTCCAGAATGATTACGTGGGCGCCGTGGTGATGGACGGTGGCGCCTCCCAGCCGCGTCGTCAGCTCGACGCCTGGCAGGAGTGGGCGAAGCAGCGCGGCGCGAAGGGCTTGGCCTATATTCTCGTGGGCGAAGACGGCGAACTGTCCGGCCCGGTGGCCAAGAACATCACCGACGCCGAGCGCGCCGGCATTGCCGAGCACGTGGGCGCCAAGCCCGGCGACTGCATCTTCTTCGCTGCCGGCGATGCCAAGTCCTCCCGTGCCCTGCTGGGCGCGGCCCGTGGCGCGATCGCCGAGAAGCTCGGCCTGATCAAGGAGGGCGACTGGGCCTTCACCTGGGTGGTGGATGCGCCCCTGTTCGAGCCCTCTGCCGAAGCCACCGCCTCCGGCGATGTGGCTCTGGGACACTCCCAGTGGACCGCCGTGCACCACGCCTTTACCTCCCCGAAGCCCGAGTGGATCGATAGCTTCGATGAGAACCCAGGTGAGGCTACCGCCTACGCCTATGACATCGTCTGCAACGGCAACGAGATCGGTGGCGGCTCCATCCGTATCCACCGCCGCGATGTGCAAGAGCGCGTGTTCAAGGTGATGGGGATCAGCGATGAGGAAGCTCAGGAGAAGTTCGGCTTCCTGCTCGACGCCTTCGCCTTTGGCGCCCCGCCGCACGGCGGTATCGCCTTCGGCTGGGACCGCATCGTCTCCCTGCTGGGCGGTTTCGACTCCATCCGCGATGTCATCGCCTTCCCGAAGTCGGGTGGCGGAGTGGATCCGCTCACCGCAGCCCCGGCGCCGATCACCAAGCAACAACGCAAGGAATCGGGTATCGACGCCAAGCCGAAGGAGAAGGACGCACAGTCCTAATCCGCACGCATCGCGGCCGCCACCCGCAGTGGTGGCGGTAGCGCGCTCAGCGAGGGTGGCAGTCTCGTTCACAGTGTGCGGCAGGCGCAGCGCCCTCGCTTTTGCATGCGCGCACCCAGTTGGCGGGCATGCCGCGGCCATCTCACACCACGCCGCGCCATGGGGCTGCGGATGTGATGTCGCTGTGAATATCGCCTAGGCCCTATCGGTAGGGTCAGCCACTCAGGCACAATGGTGCTCATGACTGCAAGGAATTGAGTGCGTGCGTACTGCCGTGCATAGCGCCGTAGGGGAGCGGTGCTCATGCGCGGGAGCCTTAACCGAACCATACTTTTAGCTCATAACCCCACTGAGGAGAGATCACGCCCATGTCGGCGACAATCACACCCACCGCGGCCGTCGAAGAGATCCACGAGCATGTGGTTGCTCGTGCAGAGAAGCTCTTGTGCAAGCGGTACGGTGGTTCCCTCAGGCTGGTCGGCGCAGAAATTCTCGAGGGCTCGGGCAATTCCACCGTTTTGCGGTTGAAGCTCACCCCCTCGCCCTATCTGCAAGAGCGCACGGTAGTGGTCAAACACTCGCCGTCCTCGGACGATCCTCTTGATCCCACGCGCTTCCTGCGGGAGGTGGTGGCCTATCAATTCACCACCTCGCTGCCGAATGATGTGCGGCCAGGTCCGGTGCTCTTGGCCTATGACATGGACGAGCGCCTATTGGTGATCTCCGACTGCGGCGATGTGGATACCTTCGCCGATTTGATGGATCGGGCCGATACCGAGCAGCGCCGCTCCTTGCTGCGCCGCCTCGGTCGCGCCCTTGGTCTGCTGCACTCGGCCTCTGCCGATCACGAACAAGACTTTGACATCCTCTTCCGCCGCATGGTGTCCAAGCATGGGGCACAGGCCTCCCACGCCGGCTATCGGGACCAGGCACTGGAAACCGGGGTGCTCTCTGGCCTGGAGTTCCTGGAGAAGCACGGGGTGGTGATTGATGACACCGTGCGGCGCTTCGCCCACGAGGCGCAGCGCCGCCTGGTCTCCGGGCAGCACCGAGCGTTCACGCCCTTCGATCTGTCTCCGGATAACATCGTCTACTCGGAGCGCCCCGAGTTTTTGGACTATGAATGGGCGGGCTTCCGCGATGCCACCTTCGATGTGGCCTGCGTGGTTGCCGGCTTCCCCCAATTCGTGTTCTCCCACCGGCTGAGTGATCAGGAGGCAGATCTCTTCGTCGAAGCATGGCGCCAAGAAGTGAGCAGCATGTGGCCGAACGTGAATAACCCCGAGCGTTTGCGTGCCCGCATTGTCACCGCGCTCGTGGGCTGGGCAGTGCTGTCGATCTGGCACCTCAATTTCGGCCCGCTCAATATTCTCGATCAGATGCGCCCAGCCGAGGACTCCATCGACGAGGCCGCGCAGAACACCAACCTAGGCTGGTCCGCGCAGCAGATGCTCGACTCCTTCGACGACACCGCCGAGCTGGAGCGGCTCGCGAAGATCGACATCTACGAAACCTTCGATGCACTCATCCGCTTCGCCCAGCGTTCGGACGATCCCCGTTTCCCCGCCGTGGTGGACTTTGCCCAGCACGTGATCGATCGATTCGTCGGTGCCGACCTCGCCGAGACCCTGCGCGAGAGCACCCACTAGGAGTAGGTAGAGCACACATGCCCCAACAAGGCCTGTTTGATACGGCCGGAGCGAACGCAGCCGGCGCGGGCGGCACAGCAGGGATATCGGCAGGATCCACGGCCGCGGACTATTTCCATCCCGGTGCCGCCGCCCCCTTGGCGGCGCGGATGCGCCCCCGCAGCCTCGACGAGGTGGTGGGACAAGACCACCTTCTCGGCCCGGGCAAGCCGCTGCGGCGGCTAGTGGAGGGCTCCGGCGACGCCTCGGTGATTCTCTATGGCCCGCCGGGGACGGGAAAGACCACGATCGCCTCACTGGTGAGTGCTGCCACCGGCCGGCACTTCGTGGCGCTCTCAGCGCTGAATAGCGGGGTGAAGGAGGTGCGCGCGGTCATCGACGAGGCGCGTCGCCGCCTCATCCAGGGCCAGCAAACCGTGCTCTTTATTGATGAGGTGCACCGCTTTTCGAAAACGCAGCAAGACGCGCTGCTGGCCGCGGTGGAAAACCGCACCGTCTTGCTCGTCGCCGCCACCACGGAGAACCCGAGCTTTTCGGTGGTCTCACCGCTGCTCTCCCGCTCGCTGTTACTCCAGCTCAACCCGCTGGAGGATGACTCCATTAAGCAGCTGATCACCCGCGCCCTCGAGGATGAGCGCGGCATCGGTGGCCGCATCAGCGCCGATGATGAGGCTTTAGAGCAGCTGGTGCTGCTCGCCGGCGGCGATGGCCGCCGCAGTCTCACCTACCTCGAGGCTTGCGCGGAGGCCGTCGAGGATGGCGGCACACTTACTCTGGAGACCATCGCCGACAACGTCAATCGCGCGATCGTGCGCTATGACCGCGATGGAGATCAGCACTATGACGTCACCAGTGCCTTCATCAAGTCCATTCGCGGCTCGGATGTTGACGCGGCCCTGCACTATCTGGCGCGGATGATCGATGCGGGGGAGGATCCTCGCTTTATTGCCCGCCGACTGGTGATCGCCGCCAGTGAGGATATCGGCATGGCCGATCCCACCGCGCTCAGCACCGCCACCGCTGCTGCCCAGGCGGTGCAGCTGATCGGCCTGCCCGAGGGACGTATCGTGCTCGCTCAAGCGGTGGTGCATTTGGCCACGGCACCGAAGTCCAATGCGGTGTATCGGGCTATCGACCGCGCGCTTGAGGATGTGCGCCAGGGCAAGAACTATCCCGTGCCGCAGCATCTGCGCGATGGGCACTATGAAGGCGCAAAGAAGCTGGGCAATGCGGTGGGGTATAGCTATCCGCATGATGATCCGCGCGGGGTAGTGGCGCAGCGTTATATCCCCGAAGCGCTGGACGATGCCGTTTACTATGAGCCGAGCACCCACGGTGCGGAAAAACGTCTGTATGATTTTATCGGCCGCCTGCGCAGGATCGTGCGCGGCTAAAGAGTAAACTACCCAGAGATTGACACTCATACCACGGTGAAGCGAGGAATTTTTCGTGCAGACTCATGAGATCAGAGAGCGTTTTACGCAGCACTTCGTGAAGGCAGGCCACGAGGCCGTGCCGAGCGCCTCGCTGATTCTTGACGATCCCACCCTGCTGTTCGTGAACGCCGGCATGGTTCCCTTCAAGCCCTACTTCTTAGGCCAGCAGAATCCGCCTTTCCCCAATGGCACGGCCACTTCCATCCAGAAGTGTGTGCGCACCCTCGACATCGAGGAAGTGGGCATTACCACCCGCCACAACACCTTCTTCCAGATGGCCGGCAACTTCTCCTTCGGCCAGTACTTCAAGGAAGGCGCGATCACCCATGCCTGGGAGCTGCTCACCGGAGATGTAGCCGAGGGCGGCTATGGCCTCGACCCGGAGCGCCTCTGGGTAACGGTGTACCTCGACGATGACGAGGCCGCCGATATCTGGCATAAGAAGATCGGTGTACCCACCGAGCGCATCCAGCGCTTGGGCATGGCAGATAACTACTGGTCCATGGGCATTCCCGGCCCCTGCGGCCCCTGCTCCGAGATCTACTACGATCGCGGCCCCGACTATGGCCAAGAGGGCGGCCCGGTGGCGGATGATAACCGCTACATGGAGATCTGGAACCTCGTGTTCATGGAGAATGAGCGCGGCGAGGGCACCGGCAAGGACTCCTTCGAGGTCCTCGGCCCGCTGCCGAAGAAGAATATTGATACCGGCCTCGGCATTGAGCGCGTCGCCTGCATCATGCAGGGCGTGGACAATGTCTACGAGACGGATCTACTGCGCCCCGTCATTGACGTGGCCGAAACCCTCACCGGCGCCACCTATGGCAAGAATCACCAGAACGATATTCGTTTCCGCGTGATCGCCGATCACTCCCGCACTGGCATGATGCTCATCCTCGATGGTGTCACCCCGGGTAATGAGGGCCGCGGCTATATTCTGCGCCGACTCTTGCGCCGTATCATCCGCTCGGCGAAGCTGCTCGGGGCCACCGGCGAGACCATGGAACAGCTGATGAACACCATCATGGACACCATGGAGCTGTCCTACCCGGAGATCGCGGATGCTCGCGCCCGCATTCTGCAGGTGGCCACCAATGAGGAAAAGGCCTTCCTGCGCACGCTCGAATCCGGCACGCACCTCTTTGATAATGCCGCCGCCGAGGCCCGCTCCGCCGGGGTGACACGCCTCTCCGGCGATAAGGTCTTCGCTCTGCACGACACCTATGGCTTCCCGATCGATCTCACATTGGAGATGGCCGCCGAGGCGGGCCTCGACGTGGATCGCGAGGGCTTCGATCAGCTCATGGCCGAACAGCGCGCCCGCGCTAAGGCCGATAGCGTGGCCAAGAAGCACGGCCATGCCGACATGTCCGTCTACCGCGAGTTCGTGGACGATCACCCCACCGAGTTCGTCGGCTATGACAACCTCGAGTCCGAATCCCGCGTGCTGGGCCTGATTCGCCAGGGGCAGCGTCTCGACGCCGCCTCCCCGGGCGAGGAGGTCGAGGTCATCCTCGACGTCTCGCCGATGTACGCCGAAGCAGGCGGCCAACTGGGCGATCGTGGCCGTATCACCGCCGGCTCCGCCGATCTGGAAGTCAGTGATGTGCAGAAGATCGGCAAAAAGCTGTGGGTGCACAAGGCCCGTGTGGTCGGCGGTGAATTGGGTGTGGGCGCGCAGGTGCACGCCGCCGTCGATCCGGCATGGCGGCACGCTGCCCGCCAGGCGCACTCCGCCACCCACCTCATTCACGCCGCGCTGCGGGAGGTGCTCGGTCCCACAGCGGTCCAGGCTGGCTCGATGAATAAGCCGGGCTATCTGCGCTTCGACTTCAACTACACCCAGGCACTGAGCCCGGAGCAGATGCAGCAGATCGAGTACATCACCAATCAGGCTGTGGATACCGATCACCAGGTCAATACCATCGAAACCACCCTGGATGAGGCCAAGGCCATGGGCGCGATGGCGCTCTTCGGCGAGAACTATGGCCGCAATGTGCGCGTGGTAGAAATCGGTGGCCCCTTCTCCATGGAGCTCTGCGGCGGCACCCACGTGCAGCACTCTTCGCAGATCGGCCCCGTGGCCGTGCTGGGCGAGTCCTCGGTGGGATCCGGGGTGCGCCGCATCGAGGCCTATTCCGGATTGGATTCCTTCTCCTACCTCTCCCGCGAGCGCGCCCTCGCCGCCGGCCTGGCGAGCTCCTTGAAGGCCCCCAGCGAGGAGCTGCCGGAGCGCATCTCCCAGCTGACCGAGAAGCTCAAGTTGGCCGAGAAGCAGATCGCCCAGCTGCACAAGCAGCAGCTGGCCGCCCAGACCGGCGAGATCCTCTCCTCGGCCCGCCCGGTCGGCGGCTATGAGCTGATCACCGCAACCCCGGCCGAGAACCTCTCCGGCGGAGACCTGCGCGAGATGGCCTCTGATCTGAAGAACCGCCTCGGCGAGCGCGCCGGTGTGGTGGTTCTGGCCAGCGATAATGGCGGCAAGGTGCCTTTCATCGTTGCTGCCACCGCGCAGGCGGTGTCCCAAGGCATCAAGGCTGGCGAACTGGTCAAGACCTTCGGCAGCCACATTGGTGGCCGCGGTGGGGGCAAGCCGGATATGGCCCAGGGCTCTGGCTCTGACGCCTCCGGTATCGCTGCCGGTTTCGCTGCAGTAGCCGCAGCACTCGAGGGCTAGACGCCCGCAACGCATGCACCCATCCCGAGGTACAAGGGATGGGTGTTTCGTTTGTCATGGGAAATAACTCTGCGCTGAATCGATGCGGCTTGCCGCTTCTCACAGGGCCATCAGTCAAGGTGTGAACCTTGAAGCAACGTGGGTGGTGTGGGGGAGGTGGGCGTCGAAAAGCCATATTACTGGGCAACACACGCAGGAATATTTATCACTAAAAGGTTACGAATCGCTACATTGTAGGTGTAGCTATGTGCTCAATGCCCGTTGTGAAGACAGAAAGATGCGAATGGCCAATAAACCAGTACCCGATGAGCCTGGGGTTGATGATCCCGGAGTGGGTCGACGGCTCGGTATTGACGTCGGGACGGCGCGTATTGGTCTCGCCATGTCGGATCGTGACGCCTCGCTGGCTATGCCGGTGGAAACTGTGCAGCGCCAGACGGGGTTCGGGGGCAGGGACCTAGCGGATATTGACCGTCTGATCGAGATCATCGAAGACGGTCAGGTAGTGGAGGTCGTGGTCGGTTTGCCGCGCGATCTCAAGGGACATGGCTCCAAGTCAGTCAAGCATGCCAAAGAAATTGCGTTCCGGATCAACCGGCGGCTGAGTCGCGCGGGGCACAGCATCCCCGTGCGCTTCGCCGATGAGCGCCTCACCACCGTCGTGGCCACCCAGGCGATGCACGCGGCGGGGCGGTCTAGCCGCACGAGCCGAGACGTGATTGATCAGGCAGCTGCAGTGGAAATCTTGCAATCGTGGCTGGATGCGCGGAACAACCGCCTCTGCCGCGAGGGCGAGGAGTAAAGATTCTGAGAGGCTCAAATAAGTTATGGCTCAACGTCCTCAAGCCCGGCGCGGTAGGCGCATGGAACCGGTGTATGTCAAAAGGCGCCAGCGCGGTGTGGCTATTTTGGTTGCCTCTCTGCTGCTTATCATCGGCTCCGTCATCTACATCGCCGTGATGCGCGCAAATCCACCGAGCCTCGCTGACTACTCCGGCGAGGGCAATGGCGAGATCGAGCTCGTGCAGATCAACGAGGGCGAGTCCGTCTCCGAGCTGGGAGGGGAGTTGGTCGAGCGCGGCATCGTGAAGTCCAATGGTGCCTTCCAACGGGCGGCCAGCGCGAACCCCGATGCCGCCAGCATTCAGCCCGGCTTCTACCGTCTGCAGCGCGAGATGAGCGCCGAGGCGGCCGTGGCGGCCCTGGTGGATCCCGCCAATAAGGCCGAGGCGCTGCAGGTGCCCGGCGGCCAGACCCTGATGGATGTGCGCGCCGTCAGTGGCGAAATTCGGCCCGGTATTCTTTCCGAGATCTCCCGCATCAGCTGCGAGGACGCGGCTGGGGAGTGCATCCCGCTGCCCGAGCTGGAAAAGGCGGCCGCCAACGCAAAACTCGAAGATCTCGGTGTGCCCGAGTGGGCGCTCGAGCCGGTGCGTGCCCGCGGCGCGGATCCGAAGCGTCTCGAGGGGCTTATCGCCCCCGGCACCTATGTGATCGACCCCAAGGCCGATGCCACTGCCGTGCTGAAGGATCTGGTGGCCCGCTCCACCAAGATCTATAACGACACCGATATCGTGGCCCGCGCCCAGGCCGTCGGTCTCAGCCCCTATGAGCTGCTTATCGCCGCATCCCTGGTCGAGCGCGAGGCCCCGGCCGGTGACTTCGACAAGGTGGCCCGAGTCATTCTTAACCGCCTCAATGAGCCGATGCGCCTGGAGTTCGACTCCACCGTGAACTATGGCCTGCCCGAGGTGGAGGTGGCCACCACCGATAAGGACCGCTCCCGCGTCACGCCGTGGAATACCTACGCCAAGGACGGCCTGCCCGAGACTCCCATCGCGGCACCCTCTGAGGAGGCGCTGCGCGCCATGGAGAACCCGGCCGAGGGCAACTGGCTGTTCTTCGTGACGGTGGATAAGGACGGCACCACCGTGTTCAACGACAACTTCGACCAACACCAGGCCGATACCCAGCGCGCTATCGAAAACGGCGTGCTCGACAGCGGCCGTGAAGAGCCTGAGCCCCCGGCCGCGCCCGAGCCGCCGGCACCGGAGGCTCCCTAAGCCACAAGGCCCTAGGGCTATAGCTCCGTACGGGGCTGCACGCCTTGGGCACGCTTGACGCCCGCCTCCGAAGTACGGGGGCGGGCGTTTGTGCATGTCTGCATGCGCGTGGGCGCGCGCCAGTCTGCGACAACGCGGGGAGCTAAGGGGTACGAGGTGGGGCAAAGCAGCGGTGCGCATCCCCCGCGCCGCCCCCGCTTCGTCGCGGTGTGTGGACAGCACCCGAGCGAGGCGAGACAATGGCAGACATGCCACGCGCCGCAGTTTTAGGATCCCCGATCGCCCATTCCCTCTCCCCGGTATTGCACAACGCCGGCTACCAAGCCGCTGGTCTGAGCCAGTGGAGCTATGGCCGACGCGACACCTCCGCCGAGGAGATGGCCACGGTCATGGCCGAGGCCGCCGCGGACCCGGAGATCGCCGGTTTTTCGGTGACGATGCCCTGCAAGTTCGAGGCCAATGCCCTTGCTGTGGAACGCAGCCCGCGCGCCCGCGCCATCGGCTCGGCCAATACGCTCGTGCGCTGCGAGAATGGCTGGCGCGCCGATAATACCGATGTGGAAGGTATCTACGGCGGGCTTGGGGTGCTCGGCGTGGAGCTGGCCGGTAAGCCTGTGGTGGTCATTGGCGGTGGCGGTACCGCCCGTCCCTCCATCTATGCGGCAGGCCAGCTTGGTGCCGCGGAGATCACCGTGATTAACCGCAGCGATAAAACCGAGGAGCTGCGTTGTCTCTGCGAGGCGCCGCTGCGCTGGTTGTCCTGGGAGGATACGACAGCGATTGCCGAGGCCTGCCGCCGCAGTGCCGTGGTGATCTCCACGGTGCCCGCCGCCGTGGTCCAAGGCAAGGAAGAACATATCGCCCACGCGCCGATCTTTGATGTCATCTACGATCCATGGCCCACCCCGCTCGTCGCGGTGGGGAGAACCCGCGGCCTAGCGTGCGTCGGCGGGCTGAGCATGCTCGCTTTTCAGGCCTTGAGCCAATTCGAACAATTCACCGGCGTCGCCGCACCCAAGGACTCCATGGTGGCCGCACTCGCCGAAGCCACCGAGGTATTGGCCACCGAGATCGCTGGCGCCGCTTAGGTTTTCCGTCCTCCGTGACAGCACGGGGAACAGGCCGGATATCTCAGCACATATTGAGGGGGAGTATGTGTTCACAATCATCTGCGCCGCACTCGGCGGCAGTCCGCAACAGCTGCTGCTGAGTGCCGTCTGCGTGATGCTCATTCTTGCCGCCGGCTGGGATCGCGTTCACGCTCGCCTGCCCAACGCGCTCACCCTGCCGGCCATCCTCATGACGCTCGTGCTCTTTCCCGCCGCGTGGTGGGGCGGGCTGTTCTGGGGCGCCAGCTATGGGCTCGCATGGTGGCGGGGCTGGGGCATCGGCGGCGGAGACGTCAAACTTGCCGTCTCTCTAGGCATTATCGCCGCAGCTCAAGGGGCGCTCGTGCTGCCATGGGTCATCGCCGGTGCCGCAGTACTCACGCTTATCGACGCCGCCCTCCAGCACCGTCAGCTCCTGCCCGCGGCGGCAGCGCGCGGCCGCGTCCCGCACGGGCCGGGGATGGTGGCGGCGACGCTCATGGCCGCGCTGCTGTGTGTCGAAGTTTAAGGGCGGCGAAATTAAACGGGGGTAGATGTGCGTGTATCCAGCCGCGGCGTGCAAGAATATGGGGCATGCTTCGATGGACTACAGCTGGGGAATCCCACGGTCAAGCCCTAATCGCCACCATGGAACACCTGCCTGCGGGCGTGCCGATCACCTTGGAGGAGATCTCGGCGCATCTCGCTCGGCGTCGACTCGGTTATGGCCGCGGCGCCCGCATGAAGTTCGAAGCCGATGAGCTGTCCCTGCTTACTGGGGTGCGCCACGGCAGAACGATGGGTGCACCGATTGCCATCATGATCGGCAATACCGAGTGGCCTAAGTGGACCACCATCATGTCCGCCTCGCCATTGGATGAGGACGATCCTGAGGTGCAGAAGGCGATGTCCTCCGGCCGCGGTGCCAAGCTCACCCGGCCCCGGCCCGGCCACGCCGATTTCTCCGGCATGATCAAGTACGGATTCGACGAGGCCCGGCCTGTGCTGGAGCGCGCCTCCGCCCGCGAAACCGCGGCCCGGGTGGCCCTCGGTGTGCTGGCGCGTAACTTCCTGCGCGAGACCATCGGAGTGGAAGTGTTCTCCCATGTGATCTCGATCGGCGAATCCGAGCCCTATGACGGACCCACCCCCAGCTTCGAGCAGCTCGAGGACATCGACGCCTCTCCGGTGCGTGCCGCCAATAAGGCCGCCGAGGAGTCCATGATCGCGCATATCGATAAGGCGAAAAAGTCCGGCGACACCCTCGGCGGCGTGGTGGAAGTCGTGGTTAATGGCCTGCCCATCGGTTTGGGCTCCTATACCTCCGGCGAGGATCGCCTCGACGCCCAATTGGCGGGGGCGATCATGGGCATCCAAGCCATCAAGGGAGTGGAGATTGGCGATGGCTTCCTCGAGGCCGTCCGCCCCGGCTCCCAGGCCCACGATGAGATGGTGCGCACCGCCGATGGTGTGGACCGGCTGTCCAACCGGGCTGGTGGCCTCGAGGGCGGCATGACCAATGGTCAGCCGCTGATCGTGCGGGCCGCGATGAAGCCGATCTCGACGGTGCCGCGGGCCCTGCAGACCGTGGATATGGCTTCTGGCGATGCTGCCACCGCCATTCACCAGCGCTCCGATGTGTGCGCCGTCCCCGCTGCCGGAGTGGTGGCCGAAGCGATGGTTGCTCTCGTCCTCGCCCGCGCTGTGCTGGCGAAATTCGGCGGTGATTCGCTTGCCGAGACTAAGCGAAATGTCGATACTTATACCGAAAGCGTTGCTAAGCGATTGGAGTTCTAAAAACACATGGGAACCCCTCGAGTTGTTCTCGTTGGCCTGCCTGGCGCGGGGAAATCCACCATTGGTCGCCGCCTATCGCGGGCGCTGAACATCCCCCTTGTGGATACTGATCAGATGATCGAGGAGCGCGAAGGCGAGCCATGTGGCGAGGTATTCTCCCGCCTCGGCGAGCAGAAGTTCCGCGCCCTCGAGGCAGAGGTGGTCGCAGAAGCCCTCGATCAGGACGCCATTGTCTCCCTCGGCGGCGGGGCAGTGGTCACTGACTCCGTGCGCGCCGCACTCGATCATCACTCCGTGGTGTGGATCGACATCTCCGTGGAGGAGGGGCTGCGCCGCACCGCCCAGGATTCCTCGCGGCCGATCCTGCAGTCCGAGAATCCGCGCGAGCGCTATCAGCAGCTCTACGACGAGCGCATCGGCTACTACAAGGATGTGGCTACCTTCCGCGTTCGCTCCAATGAGCGCAGCCCGCAGCGGGTGGTGGCCGATGTGCTCGCCTATCTCGAGACCGTCTGCGAACCCGAGCCCAGCCTCTAATCCCCGTAGCAAGGACAATCATGCGTTCCATCCCCGTCAACGGCGCCTCTCCCTATGAGGTCGTCATCGATCACGGTATCGCGCCGGCGCTGAGCGAGCTGGTGAGCAGTGCCGCAGACGCCCGCAAGGTGGCGATCATCCATCAGCATTCCGTGGAGCACATCGCGGCGCGGATCGGCGCCGCCCTCAGCTCCGCCGGCATGGAGGTGCATCCCCTCGAGCTGGCCGATGCGGAATCCGGCAAAACCCTCGCCGAGGCGGGGCGCATGTGGGACGAGCTGGGCAAGCTCGAATTTTCCCGCCGCGATGTGGTGGTCTCTGTGGGCGGTGGTGCCTGCACCGACGCCGCTGGTTTCATCGCCGCCTCGTGGATGCGTGGAATCAAGGTGATTCATTGCCCCACCACGCTGCTGGCTATGGTGGACGCCGCTGTCGGCGGCAAAACCGGCATCAATACCGCGGCCGGGAAAAACCTCGTGGGTGCCTTCCACGAGCCCTTCGGCGTCTTCATTGATCTCGACTGCCTCGCGACCCTGCCGCGGGAGGAGATCATCGCTGGGTCCGCAGAGATCATCAAAACTGGGTTTATCCGCGATCCGGAGATTCTCGCCCTCTACGAGTCCGATCCGGCCGCCTGCGTGGACCCCACCGGGCATCTGCCGGAGTTGATTGCTCGCTCCGTGGCGGTCAAAGCCGCAGTCGTCGCGGCCGATCTGAAGGAATCCAATCTGCGCGAAATCCTCAACTATGGCCACACCTTCGGCCACGCTGTGGAACTCAATGAGCAGTTCCGGTGGCGCCACGGCAATGCGGTGGCGGTGGGCATGATGTATGTTGCTGCGCTCTCGCAGATCCGCGGCGAGCTCTCCGCGGCCGAGGTGGAGCGCCACCGCGCGATCATCTCCAGCGTGGGCCTGCCCACCGGCTACAACGGCGCCAGCTTTGAACAGCTGCTCGCCGGTATGCGCAAGGATAAAAAGAACCGCGGCGGCTCCATCCGCTTCGTTGGCCTCACTGGGGTGGGGGAGACCACTCGGTTAGAGGACACCACCGAAGAGCAGCTGCGCCAGGCCTATGAGCAGGTGGTGGCATGGACGTCCTAATTCTCAACGGTCCGAACCTCAACCGTCTCGGCAAGCGCCAGCCCGAGGTCTATGGCAGCACGACGCTTGACGACGTCGAGCAGCGGCTCGCCAGCCGCGCCCAGCAGCTGGGCCTCGCGGTGGAGTGCCGCCAATCCAATCACGAGGGCCAGCTCATCGATTGGGTGCATGACGCCGCCGATCGGGGTGCCGCAGTCATCATCAACCCCGGCGGATTGACCCACACCTCGGTGGCGCTGCGCGACGCCCTCGCCGAGATCGCCGATGGCCACGGCTTCGTCGAGGTGCACATCTCGAATGTGCACGCCCGCGAGCCTTTCCGTCACCATTCCTATCTCAGCCCGATCGCGCTCGGGGTGATCGCCGGCCTCGGGGTGAAAGGCTATGAACTCGCCCTCGAGTACCTGGCGGAGCGCATCACCTAGAGTTGAGCTAGATCCAGACCACACACGATTTGAGCCGAGAGGGGCCTTGAATAGATGTCTTTGAGCGATACCCGATTCCTCACCCGCCGCCGCGCACTGTCGGCCGAGCTGAACAGTCAACGCGTCGATGTCATGCTGGTCACCCATCTCACCCACGTGCGCTATCTTTCTGGGTTCTCCGGATCCAATGCGGCACTGCTGGTGAATAAGGATCTCACCGCCAGCATCGCCACCGATGGCCGCTACACCACTCAGATCGCGGAAGAAGTCCCGGATATTGCGGCCGTGCTGGAGCGTCGCTGCGCCACCGGGCTGCTCAAGCGGGTGGAAGGGCATCGCCGCGTGGGCTATGAGGCCGACTATGTCACCGTCTCTGAACTGGAAGCCCTAGAAAAGGCCTGCCCGGAGGACGTCACCTTGGTTCCGGTCAGCGGCATCATCGAGAAGCTGCGCCTGATCAAGGACGATGTGGAAAAGCAGCGGCTGCGCGACGTCGCGGCGCTGGCCTCCCAGGCCTATCTGGATATGCTCGCCGCCGGCGAGGTGGCCGCGGGCCGCACCGAGCGGCAGGTCGCCGCGGATCTGGAGTACCGGATGCGCATGCTCGGCTCTGAGCGGGTGTCCTTCGATACCATCGTGGCCTCGGGCCCGAACTCGGCGAAGCCGCACCACGGTGCCGGCGATAGGGTGCTCGAGCATGGCGATATCGTCACCATCGACTTCGGGGCCCACGATCGCGGCTTTAACTCGGATATGACCCGCACCATCATCATCGGCGAGGCCAGTGATTTCGCCCGCGAGATCTACGAGGTGGTGCTCAAGGCCCAGCTCGCCGGCGTGGAGGCCTCGCGACCTGGGGCGAAGCTGGTCGATATCGACCGCGCCTGCCGTGATGTCATCGAGGAAGCCGGATATGGCGAGTACTTTGTACACTCCACCGGCCACGGTGTTGGCCTCGACGTGCACGAGGCCCCCGCTGCTGCCCAGACCAGCACCCACGTGCTGGAGAAGGACATGACGCTGACCATCGAGCCGGGCATTTACGTTCCCGGCAAGGGTGGCGTGCGTATCGAGGACACCCTCATCATCACCGACGGCCAGCCCGAGATTATTACCAAGGTGAGCAAGCAGCTCACCGTGGTGTAGTCTGGTTTGGTCAAGTACACGCTTTCATATTGTTGAGTGCTCGCGCCGCGCGGCGGCGGGGAAACCTTTCCCGCAGCCGACGTCGTTGGGCGCGGGCCCGAAGGAGCTAAACACGTGGCAACTACCGCCGATTTCAAGAATGGTCTTGTGCTGAAGATCGATAACAAGCTGCAGCAGATTATCGAGTTCCAGCACGTCAAGCCGGGCAAGGGGCCCGCATTCGTGCGCACCAAGCTGAAGGACGTTGTCTCCGGCAAGACCGTAGACAAGACCTTCAACGCCGGCGTGAAGGTGGAGACCGCACTAGTGGATCGCCGCGACATGACCTACCTGTACAACGACGGCACCGCTTACGTGTTCATGGACGATAAGACCTTCGAGCAGGTCGAGCTGGAGCCGCACCTGATCGGCGACTCCGCCCGCTTCCTGCTGGAGAACATGCCCGTGCAGGTCTCCTTCCACGAGGGCGAGGCTCTCTTCGCCGATCTGCCCGTGGCCGTGGAGCTGAAGGTGGAGCACACCGATCCGGGCCTGCAGGGCGACCGCTCCACCGGCGGCACCAAGCCCGCCACCCTCGAGACCGGCGCCGAGATCCAGGTGCCGCTGTTCCTCGAGACCGGCAACGTGGTGAAGGTCGATACCCGCACCGGCGAGTACCTGTCCCGCGTGAACAACTAAGCACCACACTGCACATGCACGTCTCGCGGACAAGTACCGCGCGGCGTGCGCATTATTTGTACTATCAGGAAGTTCTGAGGAGACTGTGACTGACTTCAAGCGGCGGGGAACTCGGTATAAGGCGCGTCGCCGCGCCGTCGATATCCTCTTCGAGGCAGAGGCCCGCGATATCGATCCCGTGGCCTTGGTGGAGGAGCGCGCGACGCTCTCCCAAGACCAGAATGCCGGGGTGGCTCCCATCAAGCCCTATACCCGCGACATCGTCGAGGGTGTGGCGGTCGAGCTTGACCGCATCGATGAGGTCATCGAGCGCTTCCTCGCCGCCGAGTGGGAACTCGATCGCCTGCCTGCCGTCGACCGCGCCATTCTGCGTGTCTCTGGCTGGGAACTGCTCTTCAACCCGGATGTGCCGCGCCGCACCGCCGTGGTGGAAGGGGTAGAGCTCGGCAGCGAATACTCCACCCCCGTGGCTTCGCCCTATATCAATGCCGTGCTCGACTCGGTGGCGAAGAACCTCGAGGACATCAAGGCCGAGGAACTTCAGCCCGTGGAAGACGACGCAGACGAGGACACCCTCGACGAGGCCAATGAGACCCTCGAAGGCCCCGTGCCCGTCACGGTCGACGATGAGGAGGCTCCGCTGGACGGTGCGGACATCCCCGCTGAGAGCGATGCCGCCGCAGTGGCTGAGCACGAGCAGGAGCCAGAGCAGGAGCTGGAGCGCTAAGTACCCGCACCGGTCGCTGAGGTTCCTCCTCTTCCCACATACCGAATACCGCCGAGAACTCTGCTGCGTAGTAGCAGACGTTCCGGTGGTTATTTTCTGTGTTGGCCCAGTTCTAGGCGCGTGTGTCCGGCTCCGTCCACGGCCCGTTGAGTGTGCGGGGTAACCACTCGGGGTTGGGGGCGGGAACGATGGTGGGGGTATCGAGGGTGGTACTCAGCCAGTGCAGCGCGTCGGCAATGTCATAGCAGCAGCGTAAAACATGCCGCTCTAGGCGGGCGGTGGTGAGCGAGTCCACGAGGAAGGTCGATGCGGTGCTCATGGCGGTGAGCGCCTCGGACTGGCCGAACTGGGCTATCCCAAGCTTCGCGTGATGACCCTCTTGGTGGTAGCCATTGGCGGCGAGGACGGCGTCGCGGCGCTGCTCGACGGTATAGGACTCCCGCAAGGCTTCGCTCGCGGAAATGAACATCACCGCTGGGGCGCGCAGATGGGCGTGAAAGACCAATGGATGATCGGGAAAGCAGAACCGTATTCCGCGGTGCCGATCGATGATGCGGGCGTGGGCGGAGATCGCTTCCACGAGATGGAGATAGTGAACGCTCATCGGGGCGGGCTTTCGATAATCGGCATGGTGGGCAGCCGCAGCATATAGGGGTGGTGATCCACGGTGGTACCACACACATCGGGCAAGAAGTGCTCCATTTCGATGAAGAAGATGTCCACCATCGCAAGGTAGTGATCCACGGCATCGCCCAATTCTTCCGCGCTGCACTGGGAGGCATCGGGAAGATGCACCACACAGCCCACGCCGAGGGAGGCGTCCTCGCCCGTAAGCATATAGCCGATGGGCTGAATGCGGTTGACGTTCCAAAAGTCCACGAAGTTCGTCAAGCGCTCGAGGGTATCGACGGTGGCCTCCTTGGGCCACATCCCGTGCACCACCAAGGCATCGCGGTAGGGATCGTAAGTGATTTCCACCGCCGCGTGGTCGGTGGTGACGAGAAAGGACTCATGGCCGAACCTCACCGGCAGGCGCACACTACGCAACCAGGCATGAACAGCCTCGAAGATGCGTAGTGCTGCGGGATGGGAGCGGCGCGCCACGATAGTGAACTTACTTTTTCCCGAGATCCTGCAGGGCCTTCATGCCGGCAAGAACCAAATCGATACGGATCTCCAGCGACTCCTGCAGCTGCGCATCGCTCATATAGGCAGAGACAGGGAACTCGGACTCGGTGCGTAGGCCATGGGTATCGCCGGAGGTGGCGACTACCGCTTTCACCCCGTGCAACCGGGCATTGAAGTGGTTGCAGGCGGCAAACCACGGGCCCTCGAGGGACTCGAGAGGATATTCGGCGCGCACAATCACGGACTGATTGTCCAGTACGGCGATGAAGGTATCGATGTTATTGAGACGGGCGTGACCCACATCGGGGAAGTCGATGTCTTCCAGCTCCACATCGACACTGGCCAGGGCGTCCTTGACGCGGGCATAGGTGACTGCGTTGAGTTCAGGCACGGCGTGATCCTTTAAGCGTTGTCGTTCTCGGAGGTGGTGGCGGGCGCATCGGCCGCGGGGGCGGACTCCGCCTCAGGGCGCTCCCAGGTGACCAGATCGGGGAAGGAATTGGCCAGATAGTCGCAGGCGGTGGCCGTGGCGGTGAAGAAAGAGACCACAAATAGCCCCAGCTGATTATGGGTGTAGCCGCCGGCCTTATTCAGCGCCGGCAAGGCCCGCTGCAGGTGCACTTCCACACCGTCCTCGCTGCCGGAGGCGGCCCCGACATACATGGTGGGTTTGATCTCCGGCACGTTCCACTCATGGGCGGCTTGGAGCAGATCATTGCCCTGATCGGGGCTCGGCTCGCCGCGCCAGCGGGCGTCGAGCAGCAAGGTGCCCTCGTGTACCACGATGCCGATGGCGGCGTCATAGAAGCCGGTGCGAATAGCGCCCTCGATGTCGTCGAACTCGAGGTCCTGTTCGCGTAGCACGGCGGCCACCCGCTCGATAGTGAGGGGCATGAGTAGCTGCTCGTCGGCAGCGGTGTCGGCTGAATCCACTGATTCACTCCTTAAAACACAGGTGATGGGGGATAGGTTGAGATGCGGTCAAGGGCTAGGAATCGTCGCCGGAGGTGGCGTCGAAAAGCGTCTCGCCGCCAAGCTCGTGGGCGAAGGTCGCCGCGAGTGTCGGGTGGGTGAAACGGTGGCCCAGCTGCTCAAACTTGGTGGGAACCGCGTTCTGCGAGGTCATGAGCAGCTCCTCGGAGGCGATGGGGCCCATCATTAGCTTGGGGGCCACCGCCGGAATCGGCACCACGAACCTGCGGTGCATCGCGCCCTGGAGGGTCTCGCCAAATTCCTCGGAGCGCACCGGCTGCGGGCCGGTGGCGTTGAAGGGGCCGGACATCTGCGGATCAACGGCAGCGCGGTAATACATCGAGGTGAGATCATCGATGCTCACCCAGGGCAGATAGCCGCCCTCGGTACCCACCTGCGGTGCCAGGCCCGCGCCGAAGGCGGCGCGCAGCCCGGGCAGCATGCCGCCGGCGGCGCCCATGACCAGCCCGGTGCGAAGATTCACCACGCGCTTTCCGGCCTCGCGGGCCGGAGCGCAGGCCTCCTCCCATTCGGCGACCACATCGGCCAAAAAGCCCTCGCCGCGCTCGGCGGACTCGTCCAGCAGCTCATCGCCACGGTCGGGGCCGTAGAAGCCCACCGCGGAGGCGACGATCATGGCGTGGCAGGTCTCAGACGCGGCCACCAATTCCGCGAGACGGCGAGTGGGGGTGACACGGGAGTGGCGGATCTTCTCGCGGTGGGACTCGCTCAGGCGACCGGCGATGGACTCGCCGGCAAGGTGGATGAGCACATCCACACCATCGAGGAGATCCTCATCGGGCAGGGTGGTATGCCAGCGGCGCTGGCCGGGTTTCAGATCGGAGCCGCGTTTGAGCTCGATCACGGTGTGCCCGGAGGTGCGCAGCTGGGCGGCGAGATGGGTGCCCACGAATCCGCCGGCACCGGTGAGCGCAATGGTAAGCGGCTCGGTGGGGGCACTATCGAGCGCCTGGAACTCCGCTATCCGAGTGAGATCCTCCAGCAGCTGGTGCTGCCGATAGGCGAAAGTGGCCTCGAGGAAACTCCCCGGAAGCCGGGTGTGCACGGTATCGGTGATACGGGTGCCGGCCGGGCTGTCGGCGAAGGCGTGTATGTGGCGCCACTGCGAGAGCGCCCGCATGGGGGCGTTGATACACACATCGGTAAATTGGCGTCCCTCGTGGTAGCCGGCAAGATCGTGCTTGGCCACCCATTTTAGGCCTGCTGGCAGCGAAAACTCGGTGGTTCCGGTGGCCAGCGAGCTAGCCTGCTTCACAGGGGTCATGGGTACGAAGGGCGGTGTCAATCGCACCACCGCACCAGGGCGGGTGTGCCACTGCCAGACTTCTGAGCGGGGGAAGGGAAGAATGTGCTCGGTTGAAATACCCACGTGGGTTGGTGACCTCCTCAAAGCGGCGGCAAGTGTATGAGTGTCGATTATACGGAGACAGCCGGACACTGCCATGAGATTCAGCTCTCGCCGGGCTGGGAAGTGGGGTAGGTGAGCGTCGATAAGCGATAGCCCCGCGGGTGGGGTGAGGGGTGGTGGTCATTTCCTAGTGGTGGGCTAAAGCGGGTGCTAAGCTAAGAAAACGATAAAGTTCATAGGATTCAGTGGCTGCATAGTGACTGCAGTCTCGGTGTCTGAGGGCATCCTTTAACGGACCGCACAGAGAGGCGGGGAAGGAGGTCACGATGGCAACGCAATTAATGAGCGCCGACGATGTCGGACGCACGATTGCGCGCATCGCGCACCAAATTATTGAAAAGACAGCACTTGATGCTGCGAAGGAATCAGCGCACCCCGAGGTGTGTCTGATGGGTATTCCTTCGGGGGGAGTGCCGCTGGCCCAGCGCTTGGCGGCCAAGATTGAAGAATTCTCGGGCGTGGCCGTGAGCGTCGGCACCCTCGATATCACCTTGTACCGCGATGATTTGCGCCACCGTGCGCACCGCGCGCTCAAGCCCACCACCATTCCTGATACCGGTATCGATGACATCACCGTGGTGCTGGTCGATGATGTGCTCTATTCCGGTCGCACCATTCGCGCCGCCCTCGACGCGCTCCGCGATATCGGCCGCCCGCACTGCGTGCAGCTCGCGGTGCTCGTGGATCGCGGCCATCGGGAGCTGCCTATCCGTGCGGACTATGTGGGCAAAAACCTGCCCACGGCCGTCAGCGAGGGCGTGAGCGTGTTGCTTGCAGAGATCGACGGCGAGGATGCCGTGGAGATCTCCCGTACGAATCATCCCGGCGAATCCGCCACCACCCGCGAGTAGCGCGCGCCTGCCGCGGCAGCTGCGAACGCCGCCACGGCCTGCACGTGCTGTCTAGAACCTAGTGAGCTAGAGGCTAATGAAACACCTGCTTTCCATCGAGGACCTCGGCAAAGACGAGATCCTGACCATCATGGATGAGGCGGACAAGTTCCTAGAACTGCTGTCTCACCGCGAGATCAAGAAGCTGCCGACACTCCGCGGCCGCACCATTTTCACCCTCTTCTACGAAAACTCCACCCGCACCCGCTCCTCCTTCGAGACTGCCGGCAAGTGGATGAGCGCGGACGTGATCAATATTTCCGCCTCCTCGTCCTCGGTGAAGAAGGGCGAATCGCTCAAGGACACCGGCTTGACCTTGAGTGCGGTGGGGGCGGATGCCATCATCATCCGGCACCCCGCCTCGGGCGCGGCTGAGCAGCTGGCCCGCTGGGTGGCCCCGCAGGGGGAGGGGCCGAGCGTGATCAACGCCGGCGATGGTGCTCACCAGCACCCCACCCAAGCCCTCCTAGATGCGGTGACCATGCGCCAGCGCCTGGGCCGTATCGAAGGCAAGAAGATTGCGATTGTGGGCGACTGCCTGCACTCGCGGGTGGTGCGCTCCAATGTGGATCTGCTCAGCACCTTAGGCGCCGAGGTCACCCTCGTTGCCCCGCCCACGCTGCTGCCCTTCGGTGTGGAGAACTGGCCGGTGACCGTCTCCTATGAGATGGACCCAGTGCTCGCCACGCAAGATGTGGTGATGATGCTGCGCGTGCAACAAGAGCGCATGAACGGCGGGTTCTTCCCCTCGCATCGCGAATACGCCACCCTGTACGGAATGAGCAAGGCCCGCCTGGCGCAGCTGAAGGACGAGGCCATCGTGATGCACCCCGGGCCGATGCTGCGCGGCATGGAAATCAACGACTATGTTGCCGACGCCCCGCAAACCGCCGTGCTGCAACAGGTATCCAATGGTGTGCACGTGCGCATGGCCGTGCTCTTTACCCTGCTCTGTGGCCAGGGCAGCCCGCGCGAGTAAGTCCCAAAGGAGAAAATAATGACGACTGAGACCACATATCCTGCCACTGGGGAACTCGCGCCAATTGCCGAGGGAACCCTCCTGATTCTCAACGCCCGCCCCTATGGCGAGGGCGAGCCGCGCCACCTGCTGATTCGCGATGGCGTGATCGATAGCCTCGATGCGGCCGCCGATACTGCGGCCGATCGCACCATCGACGCCGCTGGGGCGGTGCTGCTGCCTGGGCTGGTGGACATTCACGTGCACCTGCGTGAGCCCGGCCGCGAGGACACTGAGACCATCGCCACCGGCTCCGCGGCCGCCGCCAAGGGCGGGTTTACCGCCGTGTTCACCATGGCCAATACCCAGCCGGTGATGGATCAGCCGGTGATCGCCGAGTCCGTCTGGTTTAAAGGCCAGCAGGTGGGCCTCTGCGATGTTCACCCCGTGGGCTCGATTACCAAGGGGTTGAAGGGCGAGACGCTCACCGAGTTCGGCATGATGGCCAACTCCGCAGCCAAGGTGCGCATGTTCTCCGATGACGGCGTCTGCGTGAATAATCCGCAGGTGATGCGCCGCGCCCTGGAATACGCCAAAGGCCAGAACGTGCTGCTCGCCCAGCACTGCGAGGACGCCCGCCTGACCGAAGGAGCGGTGGCCCACGAGGGCGAGATGGCTGCCCGGCTCGGCCTGCGCGGCTGGCCGCGCGTGGCGGAGGAGTCGATTGTGGCGCGTGATGCGATTATGACCCGCGATTATGGCGCCCGCATGCACATCTGCCACGCCTCCACCGCTGGCACAGTCACGCTCGTGCGCTGGGCCAAGGACTGCGGCATTCCGCTCACCGCCGAGGTCACACCCCACCATTTATTGCTTCACGACGCTCGCCTGCACAATTTCGATGGTCGCGACCGAGTGAATCCGCCGCTGCGAGAGAAGTCCGATACCGAGAAGCTGCGCGATGCGCTGCTCGACGGCACCATCGACTGCGTGGCCACCGACCACGCACCGCACGGCTCCGAGGAGAAGTGCTGCGAATTCTCTGAGGCCAAAAACGGCATGCTGGGCCTTGAGACCTCGCTGGCCATCGTGCACCAGATCTTCGTGGAATCCGGGCTGGCCGATTGGCGCTTCGTGGCCAAGGTGATGAGCGAAAAGCCCGCCGAGATCGTGCGCCTGCCCGGCCACGGCCGGCCCATCGCCGTCGGCGAGCCCGCCAACCTCACGGTGGTGGATCCGCACAGCCCGTGGACCGCCCGGGGCGAGGAGATGGACTCCAAGGCCGATAACACCCCCTATGAGGGCATGGACTTCAACGCCCAGGTCACCCACACCATCCTGCGCGGCACCGTGACCTATCAGCGTCGCTAAGCCACAGCACACTCCCACACCCCAGAAAAAAACTTCATGGAAAGGCCCTCACACAGTGACTACTGAGACCACCCACTCGGCCACCACGCGGCCCGCAGTGCTCGTGCTCGCCGACGGCAACACCTACCGCGGGCTCGCTTTCGGCGCGGACGGCAACGCCTTCGGCGAGGCCGTCTTTACCACCGCCATGACCGGTTATCAGGAGACGATGACCGATCCCAGCTACCACAAGCAGATGGTGGTGATGACCGCCCCGCAGATCGGTAACACCGGCTGGAACGACGAAGATAATGAGTCCCGCGAGGACAAGATCTGGATCGCCGGTCTAATTATTCGCGATCTCTCCCACACCGTCTCTAATTGGCGGGCCCGCCGCAGCCTCGAGGAGGAGATGATCTCCCAAGGCCTGGTGGGAATTAAGCATGTAGATACCCGCGCCATCGTGCGCCACCTGCGCAACTACGGTTCCATCAAGGCGGGAGTGTTCACCGGCGAGGACGCCCTGCTCGATACCGAGGAGCTGGTACGCCGTGTGCAGGCCCAAGAGGATATGGAGGGCGCGAATCTCTCGGCCGATGTCTCCATTGCCGAGCCGCAGATCCTCGAGCCCGAGGGCGAGGTCCACGCCACCGTGGTCGCCTATGACATGGGCATTAAGTCCAATACCCCGCGTAACCTGCTTGCGCGCGGCATGCGCACCGTGCTGGTGCCGGCCAATTACCCCTGTGAGAAGGCCATGGAGTTCCAGCCCGATGGCGTATTCATCTCCAATGGCCCGGGCGATCCCGCCACCGCAGATGAGATGGTGAGCATCGTGCAGCAGTTCCTGGACAAAGATGTGCCGATCTTCGGCATCTGCTTCGGCAACCAGATCCTGGGCCGGGCCTTCGGCATGAACACCTACAAGCTCAAATTCGGCCACCGCGGCGTGAATATCCCCGTGAAAAACCACGTGCAGGGCCACATCGAAATCACCGCCCAAAACCACGGCTTCGCCCTCGAAGGTGAGCAAGGCCAGGAGTTTGATACCCCCTATGGCCCCGCGCTGGTGACGCATACCTGCCTCAACGACGGCGTGGTCGAAGGTGTGGCGCTGAAGAATGGGCGGGCCTTCTCGGTGCAGTACCACCCCGAGGCTGCCGCCGGCCCGAATGATGCCAACCCGCTCTTCGATCAATTCGTGGAGCTGGTTCTCGCAGACATCGCGGCGAAAAAATCCGGCTCCGGCGACGGCCAGAACTAAGCACACCAGGAAGAGAAAGAGGAATACAGACAATGCCCAAGCGCACTGACATCAATCACGTCCTGGTTATTGGATCCGGCCCCATTGTGATCGGCCAGGCCTGCGAGTTCGACTACTCCGGCACCCAGGCGTGCCGCGTGCTCAAGCAGGAGGGGATGCGGGTGACCCTCATCAACTCCAACCCGGCGACGATCATGACCGATCCGGAGTTCGCCGATCACACCTACGTGGAGCCGATCCACCCCGATTACATCGAGAAGATCTTTGAGAAAGAGATCGCCGAAGGCCATCCCATCGACGCCGTGCTGGCGACCCTCGGCGGCCAGACCGCCCTCAACGCCGCGATCGCACTGGATCGACGCGGCAGCCTAGAAAAATACGATGTGGAGCTCATCGGCGCCGATATCCCCGCCATTCAGCGCGGCGAGGACCGCCAGAAGTTCAAAGACATCGTGGCCAAGATCGGCGGCGAATCCGCGCGGTCGCGCGTCTGCCACAACATGGACGAAGTGCACGAGACCGTCGCCGAGTTGGGCCTGCCCGTGGTGGTGCGTCCCTCCTTCACCATGGGTGGCCTCGGCTCCGGCCTGGCTTTCGACAACGATGACCTCGAGCGTATCGCCGGCGGCGGCTTGGCCGCCTCTCCGGAAGCCAATGTGCTCATCGAGGAATCCATCCTCGGCTGGAAAGAATACGAGCTCGAGCTCATGCGCGATGGCGATGACAACGTGGTGGTCATTTGCTCCATCGAAAACGTCGACGCCCTCGGCGTGCACACCGGCGACTCCGTGACCGTGGCGCCGGCCTTGACGCTGACCGACCGCGAGTTCCAGAAGATGCGCGATCAGGGTATCGCCATTATCCGCGAGGTGGGCGTGGACACCGGTGGCTGTAATATCCAGTTCGCCATCAACCCCACCGATGGCCGCATCATCACCATCGAGATGAACCCGCGCGTCTCCCGTTCCTCGGCGCTGGCCTCGAAGGCCACTGGCTTCCCGATCGCAAAGATCGCCGCCATGCTGGCCATCGGCTATACCTTGGACGAGATCACCAACGACATCACCGGCGAAACCCCGGCCGCCTTCGAACCCACGCTGGACTATGTGGTGGTCAAGGCCCCGCGCTTTGCCTTTGAGAAGTTCCCCGGCGCCGATGACACGCTCACCACCACCATGAAGTCGGTGGGCGAGGCCATGAGCCTGGGCCGGAACTACGCCGCGGCAACCAATAAGGTGATGCGCTCGCTGGAGAATAAGGACACCGGTTTCTGGACCGCGCCCGATCGCTGCGCCGATGCCGACGCCGCCCTAGAGTCCTTAAAGCGCCCCGTCGCCGGCCGGATGTACGAGGTAGAGCAGGCCCTGCGTGGCGGCAAAACCATCGCCGAGGTCCACGAGGCCTCCGGCATCGATCCCTGGTTCCTCGCCGAGATCCAGCACCTGGTAGAGCTGCGCCAGCAGCTTATCGACGCCCCCGTGCTCACCGAGCAGCTGCTGCGCCTGGCGAAATACTATGGCCTTTCCGATAAGCAGATCGCGGCCCTGCGCCCAGAGTTCGCCGGCGAGACCGGCGTGCGCTCGCTGCGCTGGTCGCTGGGTATTCGCCCGGTGTTTAAGACCGTGGACACCTGCGCCGCCGAGTTCGAAGCCAAGACCCCGTATTACTACTCGGCCTATGAATTCGATGCTGCGGCGGAGTCCGAGGTGAGCCCGCAGACCGAGAAGGAGAAGGTGATCATTCTCGGCTCGGGCCCGAACCGCATCGGCCAGGGCATCGAGTTCGACTACTCCTGCGTGCACGCCGCGCTGGAGCTCTCGCGGGTGGGCTACGAGACCATCATGGTCAACTGCAACCCCGAGACAGTCTCCACCGACTACGACACCGCCGATCGCCTCTACTTCGAGCCGCTGACCTTCGAAGACGTCATGGAGGTCTACCACGCCGAGTGCCAGTCCGGCACCGTGGCCGGGGTGATTGTGCAGCTCGGTGGCCAAACCCCGCTGGGCCTGGCCGAGAAGCTGCGCAACGCCGGTGTGCCCGTGGTGGGCACCACGCCCGAGGCCATCGATTTGGCGGAGGATCGCGGCGAGTTCGGCGAGGTGTTGGCCAAGGCTGGTTTGCCGGCACCCGAGTTCGGTACCGCCACCTCCTTCGCCGAAGCCCGCGACGTCGCCGCCCGCATCGGTTACCCCGTGCTGGTGCGCCCCAGCTATGTGCTGGGCGGGCGCGGCATGGAGATCGTCTACGACGAGCAGACCCTCGAGGACTACATCAACCGCGCCACCGAGCTCTCCAATGAGCACCCGGTGCTGGTGGATCGCTTCTTGGATAACGCCATCGAGATCGATGTGGACGCCCTCTGCGATGGCGAGGAGGTCTACCTCGGCGGTGTGATGGAGCATATCGAGGAAGCCGGTATCCACTCCGGCGATAGCTCCTGCGCCTTGCCGCCGATGACGCTCGGCGCCGAGGACATCGAGAAGGTCCGCCAGTCCACCGTGGCTCTCGCCCACGGCATCGGAGTCAAGGGCCTGATGAACGTCCAGTACGCGCTGAAAGACGACACCCTCTACATCATCGAGGCCAACCCGCGTGCCTCGCGTACCGTGCCCTTCGTCTCGAAGGCCACCGGGGTGCCGCTGGCGAAGGCTGCTGCCCGCATCATGATGGGCGCCAGCATCGCCGAGCTGAAGGAAGAAAAGCTCATCCCCACCACCCACGACGGCGGCTCGCTGCCCATGGACGCCCCGATCGCGGTGAAGGAAGCCGTGCTACCGTTTACCCGCTTCCGTCGCCCCGACGGCTCCATGCTGGACTCGCTTCTCAGCCCAGAGATGAAATCCACCGGTGAGGTGATGGGCCTGGCCGATAGCTTCGGCGCCGCCTATGCCAAGGCCGAGGATGCCGCCTTCGGCGCGCTGCCCACCTCCGGCACCGTGTTCGTCTCCGTCGCCAACCGCGATAAGCGCACCCTGAACTTCCCGATTCAGCAGCTGGCCAAGCTCGGATTTAAGATGATGGCCACCAAGGGCACCGCCGATATGCTGCGCCGCAATGGCGTCGAATGCGAAGTGGTGGCCAAGGCCAGCCAGGTACGCGAAGGCAGCGAGGAGCTGTCCATCGTGGACAAGATCACCGCCGGCGAGGTGGATCTCATCCTCAACACACCCGCAGGCTCCGCCGGTGCCCGCCACGATGGCTACGATATTCGCGCCGCCGCCGTGAGCGCTGGGGTGCCGCTGGTGACTACCGTGCAGGGCGTGACCGCCGCTGTGCAGGGTATCGAGGCGATGCGGGACAATGAGCTGAGCATCCTGCCGCTGCAGGAGCTCAATCACGAAAACATCGCGGCCAAGGCGGGGGAGTAAGTGAGCGACTTCGGATCCCAGCTCCACCAAGCCTCCCTCGAGCACGGCCGGCTCTGTGTGGGCATTGACCCCCACCCGGCGCTGCTCGACGCCTGGGGGCTGCCTCGCAGCATCGAGGGGCTGCGTGAATTTAGCGCCACCTGTGTGCGCGCCTTCGCGGGCTCTGTGGCCCTGGTGAAGCCCCAAGTGGCCTTCTTCGAAGCCTATGGTGCCGCCGGCTACACCGTGCTCGAGGAGACCATCAATTCGCTGCGGCAGGCCGGCACCCTGGTGGTAGCCGATGCCAAGCGCGGCGATATCGGCTCCACCATGGCCGCCTACGCGGATGCGTGGCTGCGCCCTGGCTCCTCGCTGGAGGTGGACGCCCTCACGGTCTCTCCCTACTTGGGCTTCGGTGCCCTCGCACCTGCCCTGGACTATGCGGAGCAGGGCAAGGGGCTATTCGTCCTCGCCGCCACCTCCAACCCGGAGGGGCAGAGCATCCAGCGGGCAGTGAAGCAGGGCGAGCTGACGGTCGCCCAGCACATCGTCGATGAGGCTGCCGCCTGCAATGCGGCGCGAGTAGCCGCTGGTAGCCCCGGCAACGTCGGCGTCGTCGTGGGGGCAACGCTGCGCGACGCCCCCGATCTCGCGGCGCTCAATGGCCCCATCTTGATGCCTGGGGTAGGCGCCCAAGGAGCCGGCGCGGAGGACGTCGATAAGCTCGCACAGGGAATGACACACATGGCATTTCCCAACGTCTCTCGTGGGGTATTACAGGCCGGTGCAAGCGTGAAAGCCCTAGAAAAGGCCGTTTCGGACTTAGCCGGCCAATTTCCGGGAATCCCCAGCTAGAAGCGCTATCGCGGGAGAGCGCGTGACAAGCCCGCGGCCTGTCACCTTGGCTTTTGTCCAAGTAGTGCTAGACTGATGCGAGCTTCAAGGAATCCGCTCGGCGCACACGCTGTGTCGAGGCGGTTTCCACCAGATAGCCCAAGTAATTAATCGCCTACGAATCGGAGGAACCAACGTGGCCCTTCCCAAGTTGACTGACGAGCAGCGCAAGGAAGCCCTCGCGAAAGCTGCTGAGGCCCGCAAGGCCCGTGCTGAGCTGAAGGAAAAGCTGAAGCGCGGCGGCACCAACCTTAAGGAAGTTCTGGACCAGGCCCAGGACAACGAGATCATTGGCAAGACCAAGGTTTCCGCTCTCCTCGAGGCCATGCCGAAGGTGGGCAAGGTCAAGGCTAAGGAGATCATGGAGGACCTCGAGATCGCTCAGACCCGCCGTCTGCGCGGCTTGGGCGACCGTCAGCGTCGTGCCCTGCTCGAGCGCTTCGGTTTCTCTGAGGACTAATTCAGATGACCGGCGAGAACCCGACGCCCCGCCTCGTCGTCTTAGCTGGTCCCTCTGCGGTGGGTAAATCCACCGTGGTTCATCGTCTGCGCACAGACGTGCCCTCGCTGTATTTCAGCGTCTCCATGACCACCCGCGATCCTCGCCCCGGTGAGGTGGATGGTCAGGACTACTTCTTCGTGTCGATGGAGCAGTTCAATGACACGATTGCGGCAGGGGAGATGCTCGAATGGGCGGATATTCACGGCGGATTGCAGCGCTCTGGCACTCCCGCGCGACCGGTCACCGAAGCCCTCGCGGCTGGACGGCCCGTGCTCGTGGAGGTTGATCTACAGGGTGCGCGCAACATCGTGAAGTCCATGCCCGAGGCAACCACCGTGTTCCTCGCCCCGCCCTCCTGGGAGGTACTGGTTGATCGCCTGACCGGTCGTGGTACCGAGTCCCAAGAGGTGATTGATCGTCGTCTCGCGACGGCGCGCAAGGAGCTCGATGCGCAAAGCGAATTCGACCACGTGGTGGTCAACGATGATGTGGACGCAGCAGTCGAGGCCATTCACCAGCTTCTCACCGGCCACTAGCCGTCGAGGGTGCCACTCGGACCCGCGGGCGTAGTGGACCGCAGTGGGCAGCATGGTGCAGAGAGAACTTTTACAGATAGCAATCCAGAAAAAGGATGACAGTGAGTAACCAAACCACAGGCAATGAGTCTGTTTTCGATGATCCGGTAGGCATTACCGCACCGCCCATCGACAGCCTTATGAACCATGTGTCCTCCAAGTACGCTCTCGCCATTTTCGCGGCGAAGCGTGCCCGTCAGATCAACAGCTACTACCAGCAGGCGGACGAGGGCGTCTTTGAATTCATTGGCCCACTCGTTACCCCCGAAGCTGGCGAGAAGCCGCTGTCTATCGCCCTGCGCGAGATCGACGCTGGAATGCTGCACCACGAGGAAGGCTAAAGCCTCATCCCTTGATCGGCCTCCGTGTTCGCACGGTTACTGAAAGGGGCAGCTCGACGCTGCCCCGGTCGACATCACCAACCCAGTACGCCCACACTCTCGGTGCGTGCTGGGTTTTGTGCTGTGTACATCCAGCGGCCGTAGGGGTATCGGCTACCCTTGACACTTATGAATTCGAGCGAGAAACTCTCCATCGTCGTTGGTGTGACCGGCGGTATCGCCGCCTATAAGGCCTGCCATGTGATCCGTGCCTTCACCGAAGCGGGACACAGCGTGCGGGTGGTGCCTACCCGCAATGCCCTTAAGTTCGTCGGGGAGGCAACCTTCACCGCCCTGTCCGGCAATCCGGTAGCCACCGATGTATTTGAGAACGTGGATAAGGTGCAGCACGTGATGGTGGGGCAGCAGGCCGATCTCGTGGTGGTGGTGCCCGCCACCGCCGATTTCCTGGCTCGGCTGCGCCTGGGTATGGCGGATGATCAGCTCACCGCCACCTGTCTCGTGGCCACCTGCCCCGTGGTGGTGGCACCAGCCATGCATACCGAGATGTGGAATAACCCCGCTACTCGGGAAAATGTCCAGGTGCTGCGGCAGCGCGGTATCGCCGTGATGGAGCCCGCTCATGGGCGGCTCACCGGCCGCGATAGCGGGCCGGGCAGGCTGCCCGAGCCGGAGCAGGTAGTGGAGTATGCGCTTGGTGTGCAGGAGGAGGGCCGCGCCCCGCAGCGCGATCTCGAGGGCGTGCGGGTTCTGATTTCGGCCGGCGGGACGCGCGAGGAGATCGATCCCGTGCGCTTTATTGGCAATCATTCCTCCGGCCGCCAAGGCTATGCCCTGGCCAATGCCGCCGCCCAGCGCGGTGCAGAGGTGGTGCTGGTCGTCGGAGCGGCGGACACGTTGGTGGATCCCATTGGGGCGCGGATCATCCGCATTGATTCCGCCGCCGAGCTTCACGCAGCCATGGACCGCGAGGCACAGAAGGCCGATGTAGTGATTATGGCCGCCGCGGTGGCGGATTATCGCCCTGCCCACCGGGCGGAGTCCAAGATGAAAAAGGGTAAGGCTGAAGCGGATCTATCGGTGATTGAGATGACCCAAAACCCCGATATTCTCGCCGGTCTGGTGCAGCAGCGCCGCGATGGCGCGGTGCCCGCCGAGACGATCATCGTCGGATTTGCCGCAGAGACCGGCGATGAGCACACCAGCCCGCTGCAGCTGGGCCGAGAAAAGCTCCAACGCAAAGGGGTGGACCTGCTCATGGTCAATCACGTCGGCGGTGGCCGCGTCTTCGGACAAGACACCAACGAGGGCTGGCTGCTCGGCGCCGATGACACGGAGATAGCCGTGCCCGCGGGGACCAAGAACGCGGTGGCGCATCGGATTCTCGATGGGATCAGCGCGCTTCGGCGTTAGCGTGGCGCAGGAGCGCATATCGAAGGGCGTGCCCTGCATGTATTGCTAAATTAGACCGCTTAGTCTATGTTTGTTGTCTATGACCAGCGCAGCTAAAGATACTCGACTTTTCACCAGCGAGTCGGTGACGGAAGGTCACCCGGACAAGATCTGTGATGCCATCTCAGATACCATTCTCGACGCCATGCTCGAGGTGGACCCGCACTCTCGGGTGGCCGTGGAAACTGTGGTCACTACCGGTTTAGTGCACGTGGTGGGAGAGGTGCGCTGCGCCGGCTATGTGGAGATCCCGCAGCTGGTGCGCACCAAGCTGAAGGAGATCGGTTTCACCTCCTCCGAGGTGGGCTTCGATGGCACCACGTGTGGAGTAACCGTGGCCATTGGCGAGCAGAGCGCCGAGATCGGCTCGGGCGTGGACACCTCCCAGGAGGTGCGTAGCGGTACCTCCCAGCACGATGATGATCACGCGGGCGCTGGCGATCAGGGCCTGATGTTCGGCTATGCCACCAACGAGACGGACGAGTACATGCCGCTGCCGATTGCGTTGGCGCATCGGTTGTCTCGGCGTCTCACCCAGGCACGCAAGGAGGGCATCGTGCCCCATCTGCGTCCGGACGGTAAAACCCAGGTGACTTTCGCCTATGACGAGGCGGATAATCCCAGCCATATCGACACGATCGTGATCTCCACCCAGCACGATCCGGATATCACCCAGCAGTGGCTGGAGGAGCAGCTGCGGGAGCACGTGATTAACTGGGTGATCGCCGATGCAGGGCTGGAGAGCTTCCTCAGTGAGGAGCTCACCGTGCTCATTAACCCCTCCGGCTCCTTCGTGCTCGGCGGGCCGATGGGCGACGCCGGGTTGACCGGCCGCAAGATCATTGTGGACACCTATGGCGGCATGGCCCGCCACGGCGGTGGCGCCTTCTCCGGCAAGGATCCCTCGAAGGTGGATCGCTCCGGCGCCTACGCTATGCGCTGGGTGGCGAAAAACATCGTGGCCGCCGGCTTGGCCGATAAGGCCGAGGTGCAGGTGGCTTATGCCATTGGCCGCGCCGCTCCGGTGGGGCTGTATGTAGAAACCTTCGGCACCGCCAAGCACGGTCTGAGCGATGAGCAGATCCAACACGCTGTGGCTGAGGTCTTTAATCTGCGCCCAGCCGCGATTATCCGCGAGCTGGATCTCTTGCGCCCGATTTACGCGGACACCTCCGCCTATGGCCACTTTGGCCGCACCGATGTGGACTTCCCGTGGGAGCACACCAACCGTGTGGAGGAGTTGCGCGCCGCAGCGGGGATCTAGACTAGAATCTCCCGCATGGCTACCCACCCGCGCACCCCAGCAGAATCCCTGCCGGTGGCGCGGGTGTTGCCTTTGTTGGGGCTGATTCACCTCGACCGCTACTTCGATTACCGCCTCAGCGAGGCTGATTCTGAGAGCGCCCAGCCTGGGGTGAAGGTGCGGGTGCGCTTCGGCGGACGGCTGGTGGATGCCATCCTGATCTCCCGGCACGACACTTCCGAACACCAGGGCTCCCTGCGCTATATCGAGCGGGTCATCTCGCCCGAGGTGGTCTATCCGCCCAGCACCCAGGCTCTCGTGGAGAAACTCGCCGAACGCTATGCCGGGTGCCGTTCGGATATGATCCGCGCCGCAGTGCCGAATCGCCATGCCGCCGCCGAGAAAACAGATTTCACCACCTCCTGGGACACGCTTGGCGACGCCGCCGAGCCGGACATGAGCGCCTGGGATAACTATGTGCGCGGCCAGGCCTTTCTCAAAGCCGTGAAGGAGGGCAAACCCGCCCGCATTGCCTGGCAGATCAACCCCGACGGCGACTGGGCCGCCGAGCTCGCCGCCGCCTTGGTACACACCGTGCGAGCCGGCCACGGGGCTTTAGCGGTGGTGCCGCATCAACGCGCCTTGGATCGTCTCGAGGCCGCACTGCGCGAGCTGGTGTCGGCGAAACAGATCACCACACTCAGCGCCACGCTGGGCCCGCAGGCGCGCTACCGGCGCTTTTTGTCGATCCTGCATGGTCAGTCACGGTTGGTGATTGGCACCCGTTCTGCGGCCTTCGCCCCCGTGCAGGATCTGCGTCTAGCTGCGATCATGTTTGATGGCGATGATAATCTCGTCGATCCGCGCGCCCCCTATTGGCACGCCCGCGAGGTGTTGAGCACCCGTTCCGCGCAGGAAAAATGCGCGCTCATCATGGGCGGCTATGCCCGCACTGCCGAGGTGCAGCTCATGGTCGAGCGCGGCTGGGCCTTCGACTGTGCCGGCGAGCGCGGACACATTCGCCAGGCCGCGCCCTTAACCATGGCCACCGGCGCATCCGCCTATGGCGGGGGCGATCCGCTGGCGAAGAGTAGGCGGATTCCCAGCAAGGCCTATCAGGCGGTGCGCGCCGCCGTGGAGGCCCAGCGGCCGGTGCTGGTGCAGGTTCCCCGCAAGGGCTATGCGCCTACTCTTGCGTGTCGACGCTGCCGCGCTGCCGCCCGCTGCCGCCACTGCAATGGCCCCCTTGAGCTTCCTGCCTCCGGTGATCCCCACGTGCCGGTTTCTCCGCAGTGCCGGTGGTGTGGGCGTATCGACGCCCACCACGAGTGCCTTGAATGCGGCTCCACAGAGATTCGCGCCGTGGTGATCGGATCTGATCGCACCGCCGAAGAGCTGGGCCGCGCCTTCAGCGGGGTGCGGGTGGTGACCTCGAGTGGGGAGAAGATCGTCTCCGAGATCGACCCCGGCCCCACCATCGTGGTGGCGACCTCGGGCGCGGAGCCCCGTGTCGTCGGGGGCCGATATGGTGCTGCGATTTTGCTCGATACCTGGGGGCTGCTGAGTAAGCAGGATCTCCGCGCCGGCGAGGAGGCGTTAGCGAGCTGGCTGCGCGTTGGTTCCTTGGTGGACTCTCGGGATAATGATGGCCAGTTGATCGTGGTGGCCGATCAGGATGTGCCCGTGGTGCAGGCGCTCCTGCGCTGGGATCCCATCGGCGCTGCCCACAGGGAGCTGGCTGAGCGCGCCGAGGTAGAGCTGCCACCGACGACCACCATGGCCGTGGTGGATGGCGGCCGCGCCAGCTTGGATCGTTTCGTGGAACTGCTCGAGCTACCCGAGCACGTAGAGGTGTTGGGGCCGGTGGATCTTCCCCCAGGAGTGCATTTGCCAGGGGAGTGGGATGAGCGCGCCTTTGGCCCGCCCGAGCGGATGATTATTCGCGGTAGCCTCCCCGCCCAACAGTTGGGGCGGATCTTGAAGGCCGGACAGATCAAACGCGAGGTTCGCTCGGAGGACCCGCCTTTGCGCGTCCAGGTGGGCCCGCTGCGTATCGGCTAGCGGATACCTGGCACCGAGAGAGCAGGGAAGCGGCAGCGCGCGTTTCTCACGGACCGTCATCACGCACCGTCACCACGGCACTCCTTCACGGCCCTTCCATCGACACATGCACAGGCGGGCCCGCGCCAGCGTGGCACCGGACCCGCCGTGCAACCGTGGGATCCCCCTCGACTAGCTCGGGTACCTATCCCAGCGGGTTCGGGGTGAGATGACCGAAGCGGTGGGTGGTAATAGACACCGCCTGCTCCAGTAGCAGCGGCAGCAGCTCGCGGCGGCCATCGGAGAGTACCGGCGCTGTGAGGAGGGTGGCGCCCAAGCGCACTGCGTGCTCGCGCATCGCGTCACTCGGCTCACCGAGCACGCGGACCCGCAGCTGTGCTACCTGTTCGCTTTCTTGGGCGCTCAGCCCTGCGGCGCGGGCCACAGCTGTCGCCTCGGCATCGCCGGTGACGACCACAGTGGTGCCGGTGCGTAGTGCCCCAAGGTGAATACGCAGCAGATCCCGTAGCCTCCAGCCAGCGCCGAGGTGTATCTGCAGCGACTCGAGTAGCGGCCGGTAGCGGAAGATATTGCTCTCGGATTGCAGCCCCGTGCGATCGTGGGTGCGACCAAACTCCCGCTCCCACCAGTACTGATCCGAGTGGGCGGCACGGCGCAGCCACTCCAGATCGGAGGGGTTAAGATCCAGGCGCCCATCGTGGGCGCGTTCTGCGATATCGCGCAGTGCCCGGTTGATGCTCGGCTCAAGGGACACCGGCGGCATGTCCACTGCCTCAGTCTCGCTCCACACGCCCTGCTGGGCCACGTAGTTCGGGCCGCCGGCCTTGGCCCCGGCGCCGAGGGCGGATTTCTTCCACCCGCCGAAGGACTGGCGTTGCACGATCGCGCCGGTGATGCCGCGATTGACATAGGCGTTGCCGACTTCCACATGCTCCACCCAGTGCCGGATTTCCTCCTCGTCGAGGGAGTGGAGCCCGCCGGTCAGGCCATAGCCGGTGGAGTTTTGCCACTCGATGGCCTCATCGAGATCGCGGGCCCGCATGATGCCGAGCACCGGCCCGAAGCATTCGTGCGTGTGATACCAGGAGCCGGGTTGGACGTTATCGCGGATGCCGGGGCTCCACAGCGTGCCCTCGTCGTTGAGCTTGCGTGGCTTAATTAGCCAGCGCTCGCCCGGTTCGAGGGTGGTCAGCCCGCGCAGAAGTTTCTCGTTGGGTGCTTCGATGAGCCCGTTCATGGTGGTGGAGATATCGGTGCCCACACCCACCTTGAGGGTAGAGACGGCATCGACCAGCTGGTTGATGATGCGCTCGGACTTGCCGGCGCTGCCCACCAGAATGGCAAGGGAGGCGGCGGAGCATTTCTGCCCGGCGTGGCCGAAGGCGGAGTGATAGAGATCCGATACCGCTAGATCAGGATCGGCGGCGGGGGTGATGATCAGCGCGTTCTTGCCTGAGGTTTCGGCGTTGATCACCATCTCTGGCTTCCACGAGCGGAAGAGCTCTGCGGTATCGGAGGCGCCGGTGAGAATCACCGACTCCACATCCTCGTGCGCGATTAGCCGCTTGCCGGCCTCGTCCTCATCGGCATTGACCAGTTGCAGAATGTCCTCGCCGATGCCGGCCTCGCGCAGGGCCTCGACCGCCACCTCAGCACAGCGCAAGGCCTGCGGTGCGGGCTTGATGATCACCGCGGAGCCTGCCGCCAGCGCCGCGAAGACCCCGCCCATGGGAATGGCGATAGGGAAGTTCCACGGTGGGGTCACCACCACTACTGAGTAGGGCGTGAACTGTGCACCGGAGTGCGCGTCGATCGCCCGAGCAGATTCTGCGTAGTAGCGGGCGAAGTCGATGGCCTCGGAGATCTCTGGATCGGCTTGGTCGACAGTTTTGCCAGCCTCATGCGCCGCCACAGAGATCAGCTGTCCACGGTAGCGTCCCAGTGCTTCAGCAGCCCGGTCGAGCACCTCGGCGCGCTCCGCCCCGGAACGCCCAGCCCACGCCTCATGCGCCTGTTGAGCACGGGCGACAGCCTGATCAATCACCGCAGGATCGGTGATCACGTCAGACACCGGCGCGCCAGGATCCTGGGCGAGTGCTGCCAGTGCCCAGGCGCGGTTGGCCGCGAGGGCGGGATCTGTGTCGGGCTCGTTGTGGAAATGCCCGTCATGACCCAGCTGGGCCTCGGTGTTCTCGGCCCGGTTTTGGGTGCGCCGCGCGCTATCGCGCACCTCCCAGCGCTCCCGCACCGCGTCGAGATAGCGCTGCTCTTGCTGCTCTAAGGGGGTGTGCTGGTCGGGCCCTTCGACATCAGGGGCGAACATCGCATAGATAAAGTTCTGCGGCTCGCCGTTTTCCTCCAGCCGGCGCACCAGATAGGAGATGGCCACATCGAAGTCCTCCTTGTGCACCACCGGGGTGTAGAGGATGATGCGCCCAGCGTCGCGCTGTACCACGCGGCTTTGGGCCGGGGCCATGCCTTGGAGCATTTCGATATCGAGCTGCCGGCTCACCCCGCGCTTATCCGCCAGCTCGATGGCGGTGGCGAGAGTGTAGAGGTTGTGGCTGGCCACACCGATGCGAATGGCATCGGCGTTGTCCTCGGTGAGTACATAGTCCAGCAGGCGAAGATAGTTGGCGTCCACCTCGGCCTTGCTCATATACGGCGCCTGCGGCCAGTCGTGCAGCTCGGCCTCCACGCGCTCCATGGAGAGGTTTGCGCCCTTGACGATGCGCACCTTAATCGGCGCGCCGCCGTTGGCCACGCGCTCGCGGGCGAAGGTGGCCAGTTGTTCCAGCGCGCCCACCGAGTCCGGCAGATAGGCCTGAATCACGATGCCGGTCTCGAGATCGTGGAACTCCTCTTCGGCCATGAGTTCGGTAAAGAGCCGCAGCGTGAGCTCGAGGTCCTTGTATTCCTCCATGTCGAGGTTGATAAAGGGCCGATCGGCACGTTCTTGCGCGGCGCGATAGAGCGGCCGGATCTTGTCTTTGAGCGCCTTGACCGAGCCCCCAAAGTCCCAGTGATTCAGCTGCGAGACCACCGCGGAGGCCTTAATAGAGACGTAGGTAACCTTCGGATTTTGCAGCAGCTCAAGGGTGCGCTCCAAGCGTCGATCCGCTTCCTTTTCACCCAGCACGGCCTCGCCAAGCAGGTTCACATTCAGCTGAAAGCCCTGCTCCGCGGCGCGATCGAGCAGCTTATCCAGCTTCGAGCCCTGGGCATCAAATACCAGGTGGCCCACCATCTGGCGCAGCTTGGCGCGCGCGATCGGCATAGCAACATGCGGCATTGCCGGGGCGAGAAGGGAGCCGGCGGTGATCAGCGATTTATTCACCACGCCCATAAAGTCCGGAATCGCGCTCTGCGTGCGCCGCTGCGCATCAAGCGGGCTCGCGAGCCGGTTGAGCTCCCGCGCCGATACCGCATTATCTTCCGGCCGTGCCACCCGGTCCACAAAACCCATGGTGAAGTCAATGCCGCCCTCAGAGCGCACCATCTCGGATAAAAGTTGGGTGTTCTTCGCTTCCTTGCTACTCACCGACGCACTCTCGGCTTCGCGCATCCACCGTTGCGCCCGCTCAATGGCGCTGTCGGTGATCTGCTCAAGGTCATCATTCAGGCGGATTGGCATGATGTGCCTCACGTCCTCTCTGTGTGTCGGGTACAAAACACTTGACGGGCATCGGGGTGGGCCGCGTCACGCGAGTGGATAGTGGGCCCCAGCCTAGCAGTACGCCCCGCTGTTCTGGGAGGGTTATTTCGGCTTCGCTTATCGACGCCATCTAGCCGCCCACCAGGGCGTAGCCGAGCTGCAGCCGCGCTGCAGGTGAAACTCGGCTTTTGCTATCAACGTGTCCCGGGAGACAGCGCCACAGGCGCAACCCGATGGCGGATTCCCCGATTTCACCGAATACATGTGAATGAGGAAGCGATAGGAATGATCTAAAAAAGAGCCTTTCAATCTGGCAGCTCATCGCCCTAATGCGCCTTGGCACCACCTCCGCGTTCTGCGAGGCGGGCCATCCCACTTTCGCCATGGGCGGCTATTCCGTCGGCATTTTCGGACTACTCACCAGCTTTCTTTGGCTGTGCTGTTTCCACTTCCCGCATCCTGCTAGCCATGGGACGCGCCCAACTGTTACCCAGTGCGCTCGCGCACGTCCACCCCGCACTCAAACCCCCACCGTGGCACTGCTGTGGACCACCATTGTCTCGCCCCTCGCTGTGGGCTGGCTTGATCCAGGCTCGGTGGTGTGGTTCCTCGATACCGGTGAGGCGTATTTCGGCGTGGTGTGGCTGATAGTCGTGTGGGCCACATATACATTGCCTAAAAGTATCCACAGATGCAGCGGCCCTAAGTGTCTAAGCTGTCGTGGCTGCCTGCCATCAGGGCCGTGGGCGCCAGTTTGATTGTGGTGTGCGCGCTTTTCCCAGGTACTCCAGCCACGCTGGTCTGGCCTGCCGAATACATCATCCTTGGCCTGTGGCTGCTACTTGGCGGCGGTCTCTAACCAGACTGGAGGATTACCGCGCACCCGCGGCGATTTTGGGCGATCGCTATCCTCAGCTTCGTCACCGCACTAAGGGGCGCTTCCCGCGCGTCACGAGATCCTGCAGCAGGCATGCCTTGAAGGCGCGAGACTAACCGCGTGGAAGAGCTGCGCTGGATGAGTCCCAGCGAGGTGTACCGGACGCTCAAAGCCCAGCTGGGGCTGGGCTGAGTCTGCTGCGCAGCCCTACAAGCGAGGTATCGGCCTAACCCTGCACAAGGCCGACGGTCCAGGGGCAGTGCACTAGCTAGCACGCGTTATCGCTGAGCGAATCGACAATCCGCACGGTCTCTACAGCGACGCGAGTGACCTTGGCGATCAAATCCACAATGTAGCGAGGAGCCTCCTGCTCATCCGCCCAATCATTGGGGTCGTTGATAATGCCGGAGTTCTTGTCCTTCTTCACTTGGTAGCGGTCAATGATCCACGCCAGTGCCGAACGGGAGCCGAGCTGGTAGCGCTCCGCATCTTCGGGGATGCCGGAAATAGTCAGGTGCTTGTTATAGATGATCGTTGTGGTGTCATTAACCAACTTGTTCGTCTCTGGGTCGCGGACCTTGGCCCACTTCATCTTCTGCACCCGCCACGCCTCACGCGAAGACAGATCGGCAGAGTTCTTCCCCCCCCCCCGTTTCACTGGCCAAGGCTCAACCTGCTCATAGTTCACGTGGAGATCCATGAGCTTCCGGCCTGCGGTAGCTAGCTGGTCAAAGCGAGCCCGAGAGCTCGGTGTCTCAATATGGGGCAGCATTTTCTTCAGGTCTGCCGCATAGGTCTCGCGGTAGGAGGGATCGTGCAACTGGCCATAAACGAAGTAGAAAATATCGTCCTTAGTCACATCCTCGCCGAGCGCTCTCTGGTACACGGCGAGGATCTCATCGGTGATGTTATCCACCCGCCGGTACCCATCGAGGATCTCGCCCTCACAGCCCTGCGCGGCCTCTGAGTGATCCGACGCCATAGCTCCCATCAAATCAAGCTCACCCTCTGGCGCCTTCACGGGTTCCCAAGTCCAGCGGGGGAAGAACTGAACTGGATCCATGAATAGTCCGAGATTCGGGATACGATCAGCACCGAGTACTGAGAATGGTGTGCGATTCGAAGTGGAACACACCCCGATCCCGATGTTGTCATGCTCTGGAGTCGGGAACATCGAGGGGAGCTGGCTGCGCTCGTGATTCAAATACTTGTCGAAGTAAGCGTGCTGTGTGCAGAACGGCCTATATAGGGAATGAATAAATGAACCGCTCTGTGGAGTCACTTTCTCGCCCTTAGCTGCGAATGCGCGCAGACTGCGTGACCACTTTATCGCCTTCGGGTCTGCGTACTTAGTTCTCTCCTTGAGGAACTTTGCAACACTAGATTCATTTTTGTTTAAATGGTTATTATTCTCAAACCATTTATAGATGGGTGCAAGTGAATTATTATATGTGCTGCAAAGCGACGAAATAGCATTTTGTAATCTATCATTGGAGAAATTATTTACCCAACTGTCGCGACCGGTTTCCAATCCTCGGCTGAACCGTTTGAAAACCATGAGCTGGGAAGTGTTTTTCTTACTCCCAAGAACCGGCCAATTCTCGTACTTCGCACTGCGCTGGTTGAGCCAGTCGCCGTGACTGTTGGGGGTGATCGTGGTCCAGTCGATAGTGGCAGGGGAGGAATGTTCGACGATCTCGAGCTTGTGCTCAGCACTAAGGTAGTCGCCGATGTCGCGGTAGTGGATGGTGCAGCCAGAGGCGGTGGGGTCCTTGATACCGATGGTGATAACTACGGTGTTGCGGCTCCCAGAACCGAAAACCTTGCCGCCCTCCTTGCGGGAAAGTTCGCCGGCCGTACGCTGGTTGCCTCGCAGGTTGAAGACGTAGATGTCGCTAAAGTCCTCAGCCATGGACAGGCGCACGCCGTCGCCGGTGTTGGCATCGAGCCAGCCACCGTTGGATACGAAGGCAACGATGCCGCGCTCGCCGATGCGGTCGGTGGCCCAGCGGAAGGCCCGCAGGTAGGAGTCGTAGAGGCTGTTTTTATTGGTCGCGGTAGATTTTGCCGCGTAGGTTTCGGCGATACGGGCGTCGAGGGTTGGGTACTTGAGGTTTTGGTTGTTGTCGTTGGCGCTGGTTTGGCCTACGGAGTAGGGCGGATTGCCCACGATCACGTGGATGGGTGCGTCCATCTGCCGCTGGATAGCGGCGTTGTTGTCCTTGAAGTAGTCCAGATCGAGGGTGTCGTCTTCCTCGGTGATCTGGAAGGTATCGGCCAGTGCAATGCCTTCAAAGGGGACGAACTCTGGTTCAGGCTCGTCGTTGCGCCGTGCTTCTTCTGCCTTGAGGGCGTTGTAGGTGGATTCGATGTTCACGGCGGCCACATAGTAGGCGAGCAGCATGATCTCGGTGGCGTGGAGCTCAGTGGCGTATTTTCGAGCCAGGTCCTCGGGCCGGATGAGTCCAGACTGCAGCAGCCGCACCATGAAGGTGCCGGTGCCGGTAAAGGGATCGAGCACATGCACGCCTGGATCACTCAAGCCCTTGCCGAAGTGTGTGGTAGAGAGCTCATTAGCGCTACGAAGGATGAAATCGACAATCTCTACCGGGGTGTAGACGATGCCGAGGGCCTCTGATTGCTTCTTAAAGGCTTTGCGGAAGAACTTTTCGTAGAGCTCCTTGACCACCTGTTGCTTGCCGGAGGCTGAGGTGACTTCGCTGGCTCGTACCCGCACGGAATCATAAAAGCGGTGCAGGGACTCTGTTTCCGCGTCAAGATTGGCTCCTTCGAGCGCATCGACCATGCGTTGCATCACTCGAGAGACTGGGTTGTGGTGGGCGAAGTCGTGCTCGCTGAAGAGTGCGTTGAATACTGGGGCGGTGATCAGATGCTGCGAGAGCATGCTGATGGCTTCCTCGGTTGTGATCGCATCATTGAGGTTGCCTCGCAGACCGGCGAGGAAGTGATCGAACTCTTCCTTAATGCTCACATCCGCGATAGCTAGCAGCTTGGTGATGCGCTGGGTTTGGGATTGAGCGATGGAGGCGACATCGTCTGCCCAGTCTTCCCAGTAGGTGCGGGAGCCAACCTTATCAACCACCTTGACATACATGGCCTCTTCCCACTGCTCGAGGGAGAACAACGCCAGGGTGGATTCAGTAACGCCCTCCTCGCTGCTCGCGGAGTCAGTGGCGGTGTTTGTCTCGTTGATTATCTCGCGGGTGCTGCTAACGTGATCGACTTCCAAAGGCAGCGCCTCGGCACCGTTCTTTGTCTCAGCGTCCAGTGTGTCGGCCGGGGAATTGAGCGCGATGGAGTTGATCTTGGCGTTGAAGCGCTCATCGTGGGCGCGGAGCGCATTGAGGATCTGCCACACGACCTTGAAGCGGGTGTTGTCGTTGAGTGCCTGCGACGGCGACGTGTTCGGGGGAACCGCGACGGGAAGAATGATGTAGCCGTAGTCCTTTCCCTCCTTCTTGCGCATCACTCGGCCCACGGATTGGACCACATCAACCATGGAATTGCGCGGATTGAAGAAGGTTACGGCGTCGAGTGCCGGCACATCCACACCTTCGCTGAGGCAGCGAGCGTTGGTGAGGATGCGAGCCTCATGCTCGTTCATGGTGGACTCCAGCCAGGAAATGCGGGAGTTGCGCTGCATGGCGTTCATCGAACCATCAACGTGTTCTGCGCTGATGCTGAGGTCGATGTTGTGCAGGGCGGCGTTGTCAAGCGCAGAGTTCTCGCGGAGCTGCTCTTGGTGGCTGGCGATCAGCGCGGGGAAAGTGGTGGCAATGGTGGTGGAGGTTTTGATGTCCTTGGCGAAGGCCACGGCGCGGTGCATGGGTGCTTCGGTGGCGCTGAAACCGGCCTTTCCACCTTGGAGCGTGCCAGAGCGTTTGGCTAGGGCATTCCAGACGCCGATCATGGCGGAGGCCGTGGCGAGGTTAATGCCGCCGGTCTCCGTGCCGGTTTTCCGAGCCAGGGCCTCGGCGGCGACATCCTCGTCGACTGTCATGACTAGCACCTTGTAGTCGGTGAGCAGGCCATGATCGACGGCATCGCCGAAGCCGAGACGGAAGAACTCTGGGCCAAAGACCGCTTCATCGTCCATGGAAGTGATCTCCGCCGAGTGCTCCTCGGCCTTGTCCTTGACCGTTTGATCGAACAGCCGCGGGGTGGCCGTCATGTACACGCGTTTGGTGGCGCGGATGTAGTCCGGATCATGGACCTTCACGAAGTTCGAGGAATCCTCGTGGGCGAGGGTGACACCGGTGGTGCGGTGGGCCTCGTCGCAGATAATGAGATCGACATCATCGAGACCCTGCTGTTGGGCGTCGTGAATAGCCTCAATGGACTGGTAAGTGGAAAAAATCACCTGCAGCCCGGCGGCGCGGCGGCCGTGGGAGAAACGCTCAGCGATAGCCGCACCATTGGTAGAGACGGGAATCTCCAGATCATAGGACGCGATATCCTCGGCCTTCTTCGAAACCTTCGAATCAGAGCACACCGCATAAGGCTTAAGGTCCATGCGGGTTTGAGCCAGCCACTCTTTCATCGTCTGACTCAACAGCGCGATAGACGGCACCAAAAACAGCACACGGGCTCGGCCACCATTGGCCTCGGCAACCCGCTCGGCTAAACGCAGCGAGGTGAAGGTTTTACCGGTGCCGCAAGCCATGATCAGCTTGCCCCGATCGTGGGTTTCTAAGCCCTCCATCACCGCAGCAATAGCGCGCTCTTGATGCGGGCGCGGTTCGAAGGTTTCCTTCTTGGTGAGGTTGATCTCTACCGTGTCGCCAGGGAAGGTGAGATCCCAATCAATAGGGGACTGGGCGATATCCGCCAAGCCGATGCGAGCCGCAGGAATAACCTGATTCTCCAGCATCGACTCCGCATTCTTACTCCACGCATCCTTGGTAGAGATGATCACGCGATTAGCGAACTGCTCCACACCGGACTCCGTGCGGAAGGAACGCCCCGAGGCCTCAAAGAAAGAATCGAGATGCCTTTTAGACAGCGTGGTGGCATCGTCAAAGAACTTGCACTGGATCGCAGTCCACGCGCCATCCTCGGCACGCTTGGCCACCAGATCAATGCCGTAATCCGAGCGGCCATTGGTGTACGGCCAATCCAACCACTGATACACCTCCGAATACTCGGTACTCAGCACCGGATCAGCCTTGATGTAATTGACCATCAACCGCTCAAAGGCATAGCCATAACGGGCGGGATTGGGCTGGTTGGCACGGAGCTGCTCGAGGGCCTCAGCGAAGGTAGACATGAGGACCATTATGGCCAATAGTCTCACCGTCGGGAGAAGGTTTACACCCACAATGGTTCAATTTTGAGACAGAAGGCGGGGTGACTGTGAGCGTCGATAAGTAGCCGCCGAACAGTGATGTAGCCTAAGTCGTAGACACGTGAGGAAGGGAGAGCACATGGCAAGCCTGGACACGCTACTCGCCCCTGGAGCTACAGCATTCCACGGCGAGGCACACGACTGGCAAGAAGCGATACGCTTAGCTGGGCAGTTACTCGAGGACGCCGGTGCAACCACCGCTGACTACACCGCGCAGATGGTACGCAGCGTGGAAGACAACGGTCCCTATATCGTGCTCGCGCCGGGATTCGCCCTAGCGCACGCGCGGCCCAGCGAGGCCGTGACACACTCCGCTCTCGCATGGCTCCGACTAGAGACGCCAGTACGTTTTGGCCACGCCAGCAACGACCCTGTGCATATCGTTGCCGCACTAGCCGCAACAGATTTCAGCGCCCACCTTGAGGCGATGAAGGACTTCGCCAAACTGCTACGCACACGACGTGAAGACCTGGACAGTGCCGATAGCGAGGAAAGCCTGCGAGCCATTTTGAATGGCGAGGCACACGATGCGCCTAAACCGGCTGGCACCACACCAGTGAGAACACCTACAGAAGACACGAGAAAGCACACCCCTAGCGCCGACTCCGTGCCTTCCAAAGGGAAGATCCTAACTGTGTGCGGTAACGGGCTGGGCACATCGCTCTTCCTCAAAAACACCCTTGAGCAGGTGCTCGAAGAGTGGGGATGGGCACCCTATCTCACCGTCGAAGCCACAGACACCATCTCAGCCAAAGGCCGCGCCGGGGAGGCAGACTTCCTGCTCACCTCTGGCGCGATCGCGGCAACCCTCGGCGATGTGGGCGTGCCGGTATACGTGGTCGACGACTTCACATCCACGCAACAAGTAGACACCGCCCTGCGCGAGCTCTACGACATCTAGCACTACGAGAAGACATCACAAGGCGCGAAAAGGCATAACCGATGAGTTCAGTGACCCAAATAACTCTTGATGTAGCGAACTTCCTCGTCAATGAAATCCTGTCAGTGCCAGCATTCCTCATCGGCATCATCACCGCCGTGGGTTTGGCCGCGATGGGGCGCGGAATCGGCACCGTACTCGGCGGGGCGATCAAAGCCACTCTCGGCTTCCTCCTCATTGGAGCTGGCGCAGGGCTGGTGACCGCATCGCTCGAGCCGCTCGGCGCCATGATCGCTGGGGCTACGGGTGCGCATGGCGTCGTACCTACCAATGAAGCGATCGTGGGAATCGCGCAGGACCAATTCGGCGGGCAAGTCGCGTGGATCATGATCCTTGGATTCGTTGTGAGCCTCCTGCTCGCGCGGTTTACTCCTATGCGGTACGTGTTCCTCACCGGGCATCACGTGCTGTTCATGGCCACATTGCTGGTAATGGTGCTTGCCCCGGCAGGCTATTCCCCGTGGGTGGTGGTGATTGCAGGTGCGTTGCTGTTGGGCATCGTCATGGTCTCCTTGCCGGCCATCGCACACCCATGGACTCGGAAGATCACCGGAGATGACTCGATTGCTATCGGCCACTTTGGCACCGCAGGCTATGTGCTTTCTGGATCCGTGGCCAAGGTCGTCGGCGGCAAGGGCTCTAAGCAATCGCCTTCTACCGAAGAACTCAATCTGCCTGAGGGACTGCGGTTCCTGCGCGACTCCATGGTGGCCACAGCACTCTCGATGGCGTTGATGTACGTGGTGCTTGCGGTGTTGTTCATCGCACGGGCTGGAACTGAAGAAGCCTTTACCGCATTTCCTGATGGAGCGACTGGGGTGGGGAACTACCTCATGCAATCGCTCACCCAAGGCCTGCAGTTCGGCGTAGCAGTGGCCGTGATCCTCTTCGGTGTGCGGACCATTCTGGGTGAATTGGTGCCAGCATTCCAAGGAATCGCTGCCAAAGTTGTGCCTGGAGCCATCCCGGCGCTCGACGCACCCATCGTGTTCCCCTACGCCCAAAACGCCGTGCTGGTTGGGTTCATCTCCTCCTTCCTCGGCGGTTTGGTGGGACTCGGTGTTCTCTCTGCATGGCTCAACCCTGCTTTCGGGGTAGCGCTGATCCTGCCTGGACTCGTTCCGCACTTCTTTACCGGTGGTGCCGCCGGCGTGTACGGCAACGCCGTAGGCGGGCGTCGCGGTGCGGTCTGCGGTGCCTTCGCTAATGGTTTGCTTATTACCTTCCTGCCGGCGTTCCTCCTTGGGGTTCTCGGCGCCTTCGGGGAGGAGAACACCACCTTCGGCGATGCCGACTTTGGCTGGCTGGGACTGCTTCTGGGCTGGTCCTCCCGAGGAGGCGGAGCCATCGGACTGGTGCTTATTGCGGTACTTGGCGCTGCGCTGTTTGGAATTGGATGGGTATGCCAGCGCCGGCTTGTGGACGGCCACTGGGATCCGGCGCCTGGACGCAACGCGGGTGGGGCAGTGGACTCGGCCGTTGGCGGTGATGCTCAGAATGAGGCCGCGGGTGGAGGAAACGGGAGGAAGTACCCGAAGATCTTGCCGCCCGAGGGCGCACCGGTGCCGGTAAATCGAAAGAACGTTTCGGTAGATTGATGATGGGGTTCGAGGGAACGTAGTTCTGCTATGGGAACCGGTAACTCTTCCGAGGGCGCTATGCCGAAATCGTCTACGGAAAGTTAGTTTCGTCCTAGCGAAGATCGCGACGTACCCTCATCCTCACTGTTCTGGTGCTCCTTTGGCGCCAAAGCACTGCCTCCTTGAAACCAATAGCCGCTTGCGTTGGAGTGTCCCATGAAAGCTTTCTTAGCCGAACGAGATCCTGAGTCTCCAGGCATACTTCAACGTCCAGTTACTGTGGCGGCCACTGCAGTTCTTGCGCTATCGCTTACAGCATGTGGGAGTGGTTCGACTGCCAACGAAATCGCGGGCACATCGGCCACTGGTGCTAAGTCCACGCGCACCACCACGGTAACTTCAACGGCGAAAGGCGCACCGAACCCAGAACCGACCGCTGCAGCTCCGAGCCAGAACTTCACCCCAGAAGGGCAGCCACCTCCAACAAAGGAACGCCAACCTCTGCCCGAGGGCAAAGTGCGGTACCACAACAGTGCGGATTGGCAGTGGCTTTCTGATTCCACCACCGTGGTGCCGGGAGTAAAGGTGTTCAACAAAGCTGCGGGCACGGAGTGTTCCGCGGGCTTTTTCGGACGTGCTGAAGGCAGAGACTTCATGATCACCGCAGGACATTGTGGCGATAGAGGAGATGATATCTACGCTCGCGATGAATACGGCGAGCAGGTGTTTCTCGGCAGGGTGGTGGAGTCTGAATTCACTCTTAATAAGAAAGACTGGGCTCTGGTGGATGTTTCCCGATCCGAGGCGGTCTGGCGTTCTACCCCGCCGTTTACAGCCTCCTTGGTGGGATATCTGACGGTTGATCAGATGGACGAGTTCCGCCCCCAGATCTGTCGCCTCGGGTGGCGTACTGGCCTTAGCTGCGGGGACTACCGCAAGGGGTTCAGTGAGCTTATGTTTGAAGCCCATGCGCCGGCTGATCATGGTGACTCCGGTGGCCCAGCATTCGCGATCATTGAGGACAAGCTATATGCAGCCGGGTTTGTATCCTCGGGTAGCGATTATGAGCCCGATCGTGAGACTTTTGCATCGATCGCGCCTGTTCTTGAACACTTCGACATCACGCTCTACAGCTAGTATCACGGTGACTGATCCATGAATCGCGTTCTTGGTTGAACCCGTGGCGGGAGTGTTGGTCTACGCGGACCTCGGCTATAACGATGAGTCTGAGTTTCCACGCGAGCAACGCTGGGTGCTGGATGGTCACCCTATGGGGTGTGTGGCCCTCGATCTAACGCGTTCCGTTAGCGAAATACGCGAGGCGGCACTTCACGCTGTCACGGTGATTCGCTAGCCATCATCTCTGCCCTTGGTCGATTTATTTTTCCTGCGTGTGTACAAGTAGAGAAATCCACAGAGCAGCGCGGCCGTGCCTATCTGCCAGTAGAAGATAACCGGATCTCCAGATTCGTTGCCGAAAAAGGGCATAAACTCGTAGGCGGGAATGACACCGACGAGCAGTGCAACGATGCCAAAGACTATTTGGGTGGTACGTTCGGCTTGATACTGCCGCTCCTGTTCCTTGCGGAGTGCTTTCTCATCCTTTTCGCGGATACGCAACATTTCGCGGTCATACCGTGACTGCAAAATAGATTTGCGTAAGTCCATCTCCTTATCGAATTCCGCAGAAAGCTCGCTCACGCCCAAACGATCTTGCAGTAGATGCAGCAACGCGGTGGCAAAGGGACGCTTGGGTATGGTGCGTTGCCAGATTTTATTGCGGAACCGAAGATAGTCGAGATTGAGCAAGTCAAAATGGTCGGTTGCCTCGCTCAGTGAGTCGGCATCAATGGCCATGCTTGAGAGGCCAGTGTCGCTTGTGCGGACAGAACGGAAGTCGTAGATGCCGTTTTCCATCCGGTTGTGGAAGCGCACCAATCCAAGGTATTGCCGCATAGCAAGCAGGCAGATATCAACGAAGCGGGTCTGGCTGAGCCCGGCGAAGAACAAGTCGTGATCGAGATCGGACTGTCGCTTAATACCCACCAAGCATGTGGAGCTGGAGCGGAAGCACCAGTTAGCGAAAGAATTGACCTCGTGGTGCTGCTCCGCCGAAGAGTCCAGGGTATTCAGCTCGGCGCTGAAGCGGTCTTGGGAATTGATGATGGATTCCGCCCATGCCTCGCACCAGACTTCTGGGTATGTGCAGCCGTCTGGAATGGAAATATTCTTATCTTTGATACAGTGCTCGGAATATGTAGTCTCTTCCGCAACGCAATCATTGGGGATGAGTGAAATAATCCTGAAAGGCATGATGCTCTCATGGAATCGTGACTTCGATGTCGTGCCGGTGAAGTTTATGGCCTGAATATACCCTCCGGATGATAATGAGACAGGAAGTCGTTGTTCTGTTTCATCGTTTAGAGCCGGGAAATAGCAGTCCATGGTGGAGGTGGCAACGGAGAATAGATCGCGTAAGAAACCATGGGCATGGCCCTCTTTTACCTCACCTGAAACAGGATCGATGTACTGGCGTGTGGTGTCTCTCTTGCTCACATAGGGGCCGATAATCACACCAGGATCGTTGCCGTCTCTGATGGTAATGCCGTCACGAGGACGGGTAAGCATCTTAGAGACCAACGCGAGCCCGGTATGAGTAAGGTTTGTGCACTGTAGATGACAGACGAGAAAGGCTCGAGGGACACTCTCCGGCCCATCGTCATCTCTCGAGGGGCTGGAGTCTTTCAACTTGTTGAAGCGGAGAAACTCCAGTGCACGCAGCTCGATGTAGCCGTCAGGGTCGTCTGTCAGTCTCAGGGCGTCTTTTCTTTCAGAGGGGTTAGTGGCCTTCCAGAGAGTCCACGATGTTGAGGGCGAGCCGTGATCGAAGGTGCGAACGTAGTTGAGTACCTCAGGTGTGTGATCTACCCCTTGGCCTGCATGCGGAAATCGAGCATTGCGCAGTTCCTCTTGCAGCTCCACGAGCTCCTCGCTATCGAGCTCATCTGCGCTTAGTGGAGAGGAATCTAGGAAGGGGAAGGCATCGGCCGTCATGTGGGAAGCGTCGGGTTCTGTGCCAAACATGGACGCCAGTGAGCTGAAGTACTGTTTGATTCCAGAACCCAAGTGCTTGTGTGTCGATACCTTTTCCCCGTGGACGCTACCGAAAACACTGGTGCCGCGGTAGCGTCCCCAATGCCAGCTGCTACCCGGTACCTGGCTACGGCAAGGGTTCTCATCATTTTTCTGCTCAGGCAGCGCGCTGACGGGGAAGGGGAAGATGAGACTGATGAAGCCCGCTTTCCACGGATAGTCCGAGTTTGTCTCGTCGAGACAGATGATATCGCCCAGCTCATAGTTCGTGGGCTTAGTATTTCCGTCGAGCTTGTTATAGAGAGCATTGGGCACGCCATTGGTGTACTGCCATTTAGGGGCTGCCCAATTGACCCATCGTGTGAAGCTCTCGACGTCGGGAAGACTAGGGGTGAGTTTGCTATGAGCAGCGAGACGAGACTCCACGAGGGACATTCGCTTCTGGGAATACGTGGTGACGGCGGTGAGATCCATGAGGAACTTCCTGTGCGGTGGAGTGTTTTTACGCACTGAAGTATATCGCGTCTCCGGTCGCGTGTGAGCAGTATTTACTCTTTTAAAGAGAGGACGACAGTAGCGTTAGCAGAAGAATCGTTGCCCTGCCTGTACCTGCCGCCGGCTGCGAAATTCTCCACAGATAAACAGCTAGGGTGTGGTCAGCTATGACGTGTGCAGTGGATACCTACACCAGCGTCCACTCACCCGTTGCGCCTACTCAAAGCTGGGAAAAGGAAATACACGACGCGTAACCATGTCTGCATTGGTAGCTGAAGTGGTGTTATAAAGCACTGCGAGCGCGGTGAAAGTGGTCCGGCTCTTCCTATAGAGACAGCCATCCAGTGAGCCACAGCAGCCCCCAGGCGGCGAGCGAGGAACGAGGTGCGGGGTGGTCTCCACGCTTTATGGCTACTCCACGACACCGGCACGAGGCTCTCAGTCCCTAGTTCGGTTCCGGCCCAGCGTGAGCACGGCTGCACTGTGCTGGTCCTCGGGGTGGGAAGGGGCGTCGATAAGCGCGAAAAGGGAAGGTAAAAAAACTCGTGTGGTGATTTTCCCGAGCAGACCGGTGCGGAGATATTAGAATCAATCTCTGCATTATTATCGTGACCTGAAAGATTTGTGCATGTCGATTATGATGACCGCCGAGTTTCATTATGCGCTCGACGCGATCCGCGCGGGGAAAAATGTACTCATTAGCGGAAAACCCGGAAGCGGTAAATCCACGCTGCTCAGCCTCTATCTCGAGCACCTCGATCCTTCCACCAATGCGGGAGCAGACTTCGTTCCCACGGTGATGGTGACTGCGCCGACGAACGTGGCCGCCCACAGGGTGCATGGCTACACCATCCATAAGGTCTTTGGGTTCCGGCCGAATATGGGGCCCGAGGATGTTGCTCCTGGTGGGGCATGGAACCCCTCGCAAGCGGTACAGGACACGCTGCGCGCCATCGACGTGCTGGTCGTGGATGAGATCTCCATGGTGCGGGCCGATCACTTTGACATGATGGACCGAGCGCTGCGCCTGGTGCGAGAGAACAAGCAACCCTTTGGTGGCGTGCAGTTGGTGCTCGTGGGGGATGAGCTACAGCTGCCGCCTGTTGTCCGAGCAAATGAACGGGAGCGTTTTCTTGAGCGCTGGGCCACCCCGTATTTCTTCTCCGCAGTGGTGTATCCGGCGCTGCAACTGGAGCGGATCACCCTGAGCAAAGTCTGGCGTCACACCGACGCAACTTTTGTGGAGATCCTCAACCAGATGCGCGAAGGATCTGCGGGACCACGGGTGCTGGCCGCGCTGAACACCCTCGTGGATCATGACGCGGGGGATACGGGGGAGTGGGTGACGCTGAGCTCCTATAGCCGCCGAGTGAACAAGATCAATAAACAGCAGCTTAAGAAGCTAGAGGGGCAGCTTCTCGTCTCCCGCGCGCACTACGAGGGCAACGCAAGAGAAAATTCTTTCAATGGCGTAGAAGAGCTACGGTATGGCCGTGGCATGCGGGTCCGGGTGCTCATCGACGATCCGGAGGGGCGTTTTTACAACGGTAGTTTCGGCACCGTCACCCATGCCACGCAGACAACGATTACGGTGCGTCTTGATCACTCGGAAGAGACCGTGGAGTTTCAGCGCCATCGCTGGGAGGTGACGCGACCGGCGGTGAAGGATGGCCGGTTGTGCGCGGAATCGACGGGCAGTGTCACGCAATTCCCGCTCGTGGCGGGCTGGGCAATGACCGTGTATCAGGCACAGGGGACAACCATTCCTCGTTGCGTCATAGACGTCCACGAGAATATGGGCACCAACGGGCAGTTGTATGCAGCGCTGTCGCGGGCAGTGGACATGGAGCATCTGCGCTTTAGCAGCCCACTGACTCCACAGCATATGCAGGCCAGCAACGCGGTGATGCGGCGAGTGCGACGAGACATCAGCCCCCGCATTAATCCCGAACGCCTTGTGTTCATCGCCTTCGACGGGGTGAGCCTGGGAATTACCGATCGCATCGCCCGCATGCACGTGGTGATCGCGAAAAAGGGCAAGATCGTGGCGGACTTCGGGAGCTGGATCAACCCCAACTGCGATCTCGGGGAGTTCGGCAGCCGAATGAACGTGCCGCCACGCGGGCTCGCCCTAGCCCCCGATCTCAGCGACTTCTGGCCGCTGCTGCTACGCCAAGCCGCAGGTGGGCTAGTGGTCGGAGACCGCCTAGCTGTACTCGAGCGGGTCATACGCCATCAAGAGCGTGGTCTCGCCGTCAACCTCGGCGTGGGCTACGACTGCGCCGACTTGGGTATCACGCTCGAAAAAACCAGCCTGCGCGATCGCTGCTTGGAGATGTACGAGCACCACAAGCGCAAGGGCATGGCCATCGAACGCGGCGTGCTTGTACCTCCAGCCAACCCGCACACCGAAGGCGCGGTGTACCAGCCGGTCTGGGCCGAGCAGCAGCCGATGAAACTCGACCAGGACCATGCCACCGATTCCGATAACGCCTGGGCCAGCTGCTTCGGTGGCACCACCAAGGCGAAGGATGCCAAAGAGGTGGTAGAAACCGCCGAGCTGCTTTCTGCATGGGCGATCTCGCGCGGGGTGTGGGACTATGCCCTTCGCCGAGAAGTCCTCGATAGAACCCGCCCGAATACCCGCGCGAAGATCGAGCTGCCCGAGGTAGATCCACGCACCGTCGACCTCGACAGCGTGCTCGTGCCCGGCACCCGGGTGGCGTTTAGCGGCTGCGGCTACAACAGCGAGGATGAGCGCACAGACAGCGACTTCGAGAAACTATGCACAGCCCATGATCTGGAGCACCGCTGGGGCGTATCCCGCAAAAAGTGCGACGTTCTCATCGTCGGCGACCCTAGCTCCACCTCCCGCAAAGCCAAGCGCGCCCGCGAGTTTGGTCTCCCGATCATTGATCTCGCGGCTTTCGATAGCTGGTGCGACAACACGACTCAAGCGCCCAGTGAGGCGACTGGGGCTGACGTTCCCACGCAGAAAGAAGCCGAGAACGAGACCAGTGCGCACGAGCCTGCATGGGATGGCGACTGGGACGAGGAGGAGAGTAACTGGGACGAGGAGTGGGACGCTGCTGCGCTCAGTGAGATGGCCGCGGCGGAGACAGAGCCAGCCACCAGTGCCGCCGATGCGAATACGGGCGATGATCCCGCCACCCGTAGCGAGAACGCAGGAGAAGCAGCCACCCCAGACACGCCGCGGCAGCGGGTCCTCAGCCCGCAGGAAGCAGCAGAGCTGCTCGATAGTGGGGCACGTGTGGCGTTTCGCGGCTCCACCTACGTTCATGGAGAACTCCGGCCGCACGGGGCTGTGCTCGATGAGCTATGTCTGCTGCTCGGTTTGGAATATAAACAAGCCGTGTCCAAAACCCGCTGCGACGCGCTCGTGAGCGATGACCTTGATTCGGACGACGGCAAAAACTCCCTCGCCCTGCGCTACGGCACACCGCTCATCCTCGCCCGAGACTTCACCGCATGGGCAGAGAAGAAACTCGACGATGAGCCAGAGCTGATCGATAACGTCGAGGATCTCGACGACGACACATTCCTGGACGCCCTTGCCCGCGGTGAGCTCGTTCACTCGTGGGAGGACAGTGCCCCAGAGTTCACCTACGCCACCGCAGCGTGGGACTTCGCCCCGGCATGGGACGCCCTCTCGGAGGCAGAAGACGCACCGGAGGAGGAGACCACCCACGGTCAGGGCACTCACTTCCGGGCAGAACCCGAGACGCCGTGGGGAAGCGAAGAAGCACTCCGCGAGGACCCAGCTAGCGCGGACTGGACAGCTGAGAATGCGATGTCTGAGGGGTCGAGGTCTGAGCGTATGGACCTTGGCGGCGTCGCCTCTAGCTCCTCGATGCGCAGTAGCTTCAACAGCGCCACGTCGTTGAGCGGCGAGCAGACCAGCGACTCCGATAATGATGACGCCATGGACGGCAACCACGGCGGCGCCGACACCCCCGAGGGCAAAGAACCCTTCGCTGCGATGCTCGCCAGACTCCAAACGGAGAACAACCCCAGCGACAGCACGCCTCGATCGCGGTCGCGCCGGGCTGTCTCCGATGAAGAGTACGAGTCGCATCAGCCGGCCGAGGCGGAGGGAGACGATAGTCAGTGGACCGCGGAACCCTTCGCTGACACGCTGCGAATGCAGCCCGATACGCACCCAACCGAGGACAGTGATGATGACGACTCGGACTGGGATGAGTGGGAAGATGACGCCGCCACCCCTGATACCGAGGACAACGGGGAAGTGGGAGACGCCGACGCCGACGAGGATGCAGATCGGAACGAGTGGAACGCCGGCGGATTCAACAAGGATGACGATAACGACGATGGCGACGACGCCGTCGTGGAGGGGAAAGAGAAAAAGAAAGAAGCGCCCGAGAAGGACGGTGACGACGAGCCGTACGAGAAGAAGCCAGCCCAGGCCCACGCCGCAGCTATCTCTGAAGAGCAGCAGCGCGCAGCGGAACCCAACGAAACCACGCTTCAACGGCGACAGCGCAAACACAAGTCTGCGTTGAAGCGGATGTGGGCGACGCTAAAGTGGGGGATCGCCATAATGATCATTGGAGTGACTGCCGCTGCGTTTGAGTGGACTCGAGTGCAGGATATCGCCGCTGGCATCTTGATGCTGCTGATTCTGCTCTTCGCTCTGTTCACCCTCCAATGGATCATCCGTTTGTGCGCGCTGGGGGCCGCGAAACTCAGCGCCGATGACTCCACAGAGGAGGCGACATCCCCGCCCGCAGAGAAAGACAACTCCCAAGGACAGTGGGAGAGTGGTGGCGCCTAAACGCAGCGGCAGGCAGGGGTGAACGCCGCCGTTGCGGCGCTGGGAGGACGGGTCTTATACTCGGAGCTAACAGCAGAGCACGTACCACCGCCCTGCTGGAACTAAAAAACACCCCCACGGTGTTGCAGCACTGTGAGGGTGCCGGGTACATGACCCTAGGTGAAGATCGCCACGGCGAGCTTCACGATAGCGGTCAAGAAGCGTAGAACCTCGGTAGCCAGCGTCAGTTTCTTAGACCGGCTGGCACCGGGGTTTTCTTCGTCTCGACCGGGCGTGCGTTCAGGCGTTGGAGCCAATAGCACCTCCTTTCTCTCGCTGTGATCCTCTCGCCAAGCAGTGCTGCGCGAGGTACTCACGATCGCGCGCGGGTACACCGCGCAGCGACGAAAGAAGCCGTCCCCGTGAGAGGACGGAGCCGAGTGCGATTCTAGCGCGGCCACCACTACGTGCGCCCCAGCCGGCCCAGCGCCTGCGCGCTCACGACATCGAGGGGCTCGTGCCAGAATGGCGTACATGGTCACGCAGAACATCACCGCGCTTCAGGCGCTGCGCGGGCGTATTCCGGTGGGGGAGTACGCCTTTCCCGGCCCACTGAGAGATCAGTTGGTGGCGGCGATTATGGATGGTCGGAAAACGACCACCACGGGCCTTGTGGTGGAGTACGAGCGCGAGGGCATAGATCCGCTGCAGTTGCTCGGCGGCTATGAGCTGGTAGTCGATAGCGCGGATCAGCCGGTGTGTGTCACCCGTACCACCTCGGTGCGGGTAGTGCCGCTGCATCAGGTGGATCTGCAGCACTGCCGCGATGAAGGGGAGGGCTATGACAGTGTGGCCGAGTGGGAGCACGCCCATCGCGAGTTCTGGGAATCGGAGGAATTCCGCGCGGAGCTGGGGGCTGCGGGATTATCGCTTGACGCACACACCCCAGTAGTGCTGCTGCGTTTCGAGGTGATCACCCCAGAGGACGTGCTCATCTAGCTGCGCATAACGGGGGTGATCTCGCTTAGCCGGCGCTCGTCGGGCACACTGGCAGCTATGTGGTTTGATTCGTGGTTTCCCATTATCCGGGCACTCGCGGTGGGAACGGCCAGCTATGTCACCTTGCTGTTTTTTCTGCGCATAGCAGGGGCGCGCTCGCTGGCGAAGCTCAACGCCTTTGACTTCCTTGTGACCGTGGCCATCGGCTCGATCCTCTCGACCGCGATGGTGACGAAGGATCTCAGCTACGCCACCGGCATTGTGGCTATCGCCATTTTGCTTGGGCTGCAATACGTCGTGGCCACAGTCATCCGTCACTCCACGACGCTGCGCGAGATCGTCACCGCCGATGCGATCGTGGTGGTGCGCGACGGGGTGATGCTCGATGCGGGCATGAAGAAGGCGCGCGTGGGCACGGCCGATATCTACCAGGCGGCGCGCTCGGCGGGCCGTGGTGATCTCAGCCAGATCGCGGCGATGATCGTGGAAACCGATGGCACGATCTCCGTGATCACCACCGATGCTGTGGGCTCCGGCGAGGCACTCACCGCCATGGATGCGTGGAAATAGGGGAGCTTCAGGGCACCCACCGGCACGTTTAAGTGCCACTAAGCGCAGCTAGGCGCTACTAAGCGTCGCTAAGCGACTCAGGCGCCGAGCTTGCGCACGGAGTTGATCATGGGGATCTGGGCGGGCACGCGGGCGAATGCGAGTGCTTTCAACAGCGGCTTTTTATTCCGCCAGTCCCAGGCCATCTTCATATTCGCCGGCCACACCGCTGCCAAGAAGACAGCAGCGGCCGGAGCCACCAGCTTGTTCTGGTAGGGGCGCAGGCTGGGTGCGAGAGTGGTGGCGGCAATAGCGCCGGCGAGTGCCAACTCGGCGACGCCGCTGGCGTAGGTCCACTGGCGCTTGGTGCCAGGCACAGCTGCGGGCACGATGGCATCGAAGTTGTGCGGGTGCACGAAGTGCAGGGCTCCGGCGAGGCCAAACACGCTCGCCCACACGCCAGAACGCAGCGGCGAGTTCGGCATTGAGTCGGAGGAACAGCGGCACGGGAGATTCTTAAAACAGCTCACGTGTACCTAGTGTAGGCCGTGCATATCCGCGCTCATCGACATGATTGCGCACAGAAGCGCTCCGCCGTCCGCGAGCCACCACCTAGGAGACGCTGGTGGACCAGGTATGCACCGGCTCCCCGGATTTCTGGTTGCGGAGATAGGCCTTGAGCATCTGGGTGATGGCCGCGCGCCGCACCGGTGAATCTGGGGTGTTGAGGGAGTCGCTATGCGTCTCGACGGCGGTGCGTGAGCGTGCGCCCTCGGCCATGATGGTCGCGGCTGCATCGTCGAGGGCGGCCAGCTGCCACGTGGCGCCATTCTGGCGGGTCCGGGCGCGCCCTTCGATAATGCCGAGGTAGCGGTCGATCAGTGCGGGGTCGACGTGCAGGTTCTTCAGGCCCTGTTCGGCCTGGGGGAGCAGATGCTCGGTGACTAGCTCGGAGACGTGGATGGTGCCGAGGGTGGGCCAGGTCATGTTGGCGTGGAGGCCATTGCGGGCGCCGGCGAAGAAGTTGCGTTCGGCATCCTCGAAGGTTAGACGCGACCACACGGGGCGGGTCTGATCGGCGAGGAACTTCACCATGCCGTAGTAGAAGGCGGCATCGGCGACGATATCGGCCACCGTGGGCCCGGCCGGCAAGAGGCGGTTTTCCACGCGGATGTGCGCCAACTCGGTATTGGGATCGTAGATCGGGCGGTTCCACCGCCAAATGGTGCCATTTTGCATACTCAGGTAGTGAAGCCCGGGTTTGCCATCGGTCACCACGGGGGTGCCGGCCTCGAGGCGGTCCTCGGGCAGCAGTGGCGAAAAGTAGCGGACATTCTCCTCGAAGAGGTCAAAGGCGCTGGTAATCCAGCGTTCACCAAACCAGACACGCGGGCGCACACCCTGATGAATCAGCTCCGGGGTGCGAGTGTCGATGGACTGCTCAAACACGGGGATACGGGACTCGTGCCACAGCTTGTGGCCCGCAAAAAGCGGGGAGTTGGCGCTAAGCGCGGTCTGCACGCCGGCGATGGCTTGGGAGGCATTCCACGCATCAGCGAAGCGATCCGGTGCCACCTGCAGATGCAGCTGGATGGAGGTGCAGGTGGATTCGGGCGCGATGTCCTCGAATTCCTCGTTGTAGGATTCTTCCCGTTCGAGCTCGATGTGGACGAGTTCGCCGCGGGATTCCACGATGCTGTTGGACAGCGCCTTATAGCGATTTTCGGGGGTCATCCACGAAGGCCCGCGTAGAAAATCGGTGCTCACACTCGGCAGGGTGCCGACCATCGCCACCTCTGCGCCGGCAGTGGCGGCGGCCTTGCGCACGGTCTCGAGGCGTTCGGTGAGCCCATCGACCAGTTCCTGCAGCCCCGTGCCCGCGATGGACAGCGGCGGATGATTCAGCTCGACGTTATAGGCCCCGATCTCGGACTGGTACTCATCGGAGAGCTCGGCGAGCACCGCGTCATTGCACAGCGTCGGCTGCATCTTCTCATCGACGAGGTTGAGCTCGAGCTCGAGCCCGATGGTGCCTTCGTTGATGAACTCGGCGTCTTGGAGGTGGCGGTCAAACACCTCCAGATCATCCATGAGGCGTTGGCGATAGCGCGTGCGCTGTCGCGGCGTGTAGGTCTCATTACTTACTGCATCACCCATGCTGCCCCATCATAGTTATAGTTTTTTGAATCTATCGGCCAGCTGCGCTGCCGCCGCTTATCGACGCTTCTCTGGCCCCACCAGCCCCGCGGCCCGAGGACACCTCTCGGTGGAGCGATTAGCAGGTTCACTCAGAAAATGTGGCGTTTCCCCCACAATGTGGGTACTGGTTAGCTCTGTCACCTGTAAAGGGTACGGGGGTGACGATATATCGGGCTCTACGCTGCGGATTCTTCTGTGACCTGCAGCGATGATCGGGCTACCCCACGCTATGTACGTATCTGCATAAAGCTGTAAAGAACGCCTATTCAGCACTCATTGTGGTCAATACTCTCAGGTCTAAGACACCGCTCCCACGCCTGACGTGCGAAGATGCTCCGATAGTCGATGGGCGTCTTCGGTTCTCAACACGAGATAGGGTCGGCCCGCCGGCTACCCGCATTCTGAGGGGGAGTGTGTCGAAAAAACAACGGTGCATACACCTGCTGATCTCCTAAGGCGGTAGGTATCGCGCCGTATCACCGTCCACTGCGAGTTGTAGAGGCGAGACATACATCATGAAAACTAGGCGAATCACACCCCCGCTCTACGGCCGGAAGCGCCGTGTTGCCATCCGCTCTGCCATTGTGCTGGTGCTTGTTGCACCGCTTCTGGTGGCGGCCGCATGGATGTGGTCCATGTGGGATCCCTCGCACTTCCTCGATGATGTGCAGATCGCTCTAGTCAATGAGGACGAAGGCACCACCCAGGATGGGCAGCAGGTGAACTTTGGCGACGACATTGAAAAAGGGCTGGTGGAGACCAGCTACCTCAATGTGGACTCGATCTCGGCAGAGGCGGCCAGCACGGGGATGAAAGAAAGTGTCTATGTGGCCACCATCTCCATTCCCCGTGATTTCTCGAAACAGGTGGCCACGGTGATTGATGATCAACCCCACCAGGCCGAGGTGGTGATCTCCTATAACGATCACTACGGCACCAATACGCCGCTGCTGACCGCGGGGCTGATCCCCGGCATCCAAGCCGGTATCCAAGCCGGCATCACTGAGGGCTATTCCAGCGAGATCCTCGCGGGCATGAACCAGCTCGGCGATGGCCTCACTGAGGCCGCCGATGGCGCGGTGCAGCTCGATGATGGCGCCGCCATGCTCAAAGATGGCACCGAGCAGGGGATCGATGGCGCCCATCAGCTCAAGGACGGCACCGCCCAGGTGCGCGATGGCGCCGCCCAACTCGATGATGGCATGGCCCAGCTGCTCGATGGCACTGGCCAGCTCGGCGCTGGCGCCGCCCAGATTGATGCGGGCGTGGGCCAGCTGACCGATAAGCTCATTCCGCTGGCACGCCAGGCCGGTGCGGCCGCCGAGCAGCTACGGCCCATGATCTCGGTGCTGCATACCGTGCAGCTGCACAAGGAGGCCGCGAAGCTCGAGGAGATCGTCTCCGGGCTGGACAATAATAACCCCGAGGGGCTCGCCAATCAGCTGCAGTTGCTGAAAAACGGCACGGCGGAGATGAGCTATAACCTCAATAATCCCCAGGCCCCGTATCTTTCCGGTGTGCTGCAGCTCAAGGACGGCACGGGGCAGCTGCGCTCCGGCTCGGTGGAGCTCGACGATGGCATGGGACAGATGCTCGATGGCACCTATCAGCTTGACGACGGCGTCCGCCAGCTCAAAGACGGCACCGGCCAGCTGCGCACCGGCCTGGTCGATGGCGCCGCACAGGCACCTACGATCAGCAATATCGCGGCCTCCTCGCAGCAGATGGCGGTGCCCGTGGTGTACTCCCAGGACTACCGCAACCCCGTCCAGGAGCTGCAGGATCTCAACGATCCCACCTCCAAGCAGCTCTCCGGTGGCGTCACCTTCATCCTCATCTTGGTCTTCGGCATCCTCATGATGGTGCTGGTGAGCATGCTCGCCCCGCATATTCTGGGTCGCCATTCGGAGCGCCGCCCGCTCTGGCAGGTGCTTAGCGGCTTCGGACTCGTCGCCGCTGCGAATACTGCGCTGCTCTTCCTGCTCACCTGGTTGGGCACCCTGCTCGGCTTTAGCGTGCAGCACCGCGCCGCCTTCGCCCTCGGCCTGGTGATCCTCGCCGTCAATGGCACCGCATTCTTCCAGCTGCTGCGCATCGCCTTCGGTCGGCTCATCGGCGGCACCCTGGCGCTGGGATTCTTCGCCTACGGCGTCTTCAGCTTCGGTGGCGTCTGGCCCATCCAGCTCACGCCGAAGCCGCTGCGCCTGCTGCACGATATTCACCCCATGACCTATGCGCGCAACCTCTTCATCGGTGGCGTGGAAGGCGATACCGGGGCGATGTATCTCAGCGCCGCGTTCCTGCTGCTGGTCATGACGGTGCTGTGCCTAATCATCTCCGTTCTCATTCTCCGCTACCGGCAGCGCCCGGCCGTGATGGAGGTCGAGGAGGACACAGAGCCCGAGCTGATCGACGCCCGCTAAAACAGCACCCATCCGCCCCGTGGCATCGGCTACGGGGCGGATGCGTCTTCGCTATAGCCGCAGGGGTGGGTGGGCTGCGAGTAGGCGTCGATAAGCATAGAAAACACCCCTCCCTGTGCAACCACGGGGAGGGGTGAATCGGTGTTTAAGGGGTTGGGATGAGGTAGAAGCCGGCGTTGCGGGCGACGGAGTAGGTGATGGGCAGCAGATCGAAGCGGTCCCCATCGGCGTAGACAGGCATATTCGGCATCTCGATGCGGATCTCCTTCGCACGATACTGGTGCACGCCGTCGACGCTGCGGATGTTGCCGGTGTAGATGCGCGGGAACTTCTTCGCTACGTTGTAGCGGTTCATCCTTCCCAACACCGTGAGATCCAGCAGCCCATCGCTGTGGAGGGCATCGGGGCAGATTTTCATGCCACCGCCATAGGAGCGGGTATTGCCCACGGCGGCAAGAGTGATCTGCTCATCGATCTCCAGTGTGCCGTCAAGGTAGATCTTGGACGGGATGGAATGGAAGTGGAGGAATTCGAGCAGAATCGCCACCACATAGCGGGCCGAGCCCTTGGGCCAGGAGATGGTATTGGTGCGCTCGGTGACGATCGAGTCGAAACCTTGGGTGACGCAGGTGCCAAAGAAGCGTTCGTGGCCGCTATCGGTGCGCATCACGCCGAGGTCGGTGCGCAGGCACACCCCGCGCGCGATGAGCTCGGCGGCTTTCTCCGGATCCAGCGGCAGCCCGTATTCGCGGGCGTGATCATTACCCGTACCCGCCGGAATGATACCCAGCGGCACATCGGTCGTGGCCTGGGCCTGCAGGGCCAGATTGATCAGCCCATCGCCGCCGCAGACCACCAGCGCATCCACCCCGGAGGCCACGGCCTCGTGGGCCAGCTCGGCCGAGGCGGCGGGAGTAGCGCCCGAGATGCTCACCACATCGATACCGAGCTCGTTGAAGCGGCGCTCCGCGCTGGCACTTTTCGCCTTCGCCACGCCCTTGCCGGCGGCAGGATTGGTCAGTAGCGCTACCCGAGAGATCTCGCGTTGGTAGATCGCGATCTCATTCATGGCAGCAGCTTTCCTGGGTTTAAGATCCCGGCGGGATCGAGGTGGCTCTTGATTGCGCGCAGCACGCCAAGGCCCATCTCGCCGACTTCCTTGTCCATGAAGCCCGCGTGATCCTTGCCCACCGCATGGTGGTGGGTGATGGTGCCGCCATGATCGGTGATGGCCTGCAGGATTGCGCGCTTGGCGGTGCTCCACTGTTGGAGTGGCTGATCGTTCTGCGCACCAAGGATGGTGAAATACAGCGAGCAGCCATTGGCGTAGACATGGGATACGTGGCAGAGCACAAGGGCCACCGAATCGCCATCGCCGAGGGAGGCGGTGACAGCGGCTGTGACGGTCTTCTTCAGCGCCGGCACATTGCTCCACGTGGTGGCCGTTTCGAAGGTTTCACAGAGCACACCGGCATCGAGCAGGGCATCACGCAGTACAGGCGCGCCAAAGCGGCCCTTCTCCCACTTGCGCACGGGGGCTTCTCCGACGGAGGTGGCGCCCATCGACAGCAAGAGGTTGCGGGTCTCCTCATGGCGGGAGGCCACATGTTCGCGGGTACCCTCGTACATGGTCAGACACAGGCAGCCGTGCGGGGCGGCGGCATCGGACTCGCCGATCGCATCGGTGGAGGTCAGGTTTGTGGCGGATTCGATCTCATCGGAGAGACGAATCACGGTGGGGCCGGTGCCCTGTTGTTCCACCGCCCGTACCCCGGCAACGCCGTGGGCGAAGTCCTCGAAGACGAAGGCCTCGTACTCCTTGGCCTCGGGGATGGGGTGCACCTTCAGCCGCACCTTGGTGATCACGCCGAAGGCGCCCTCGGAGCCGAGGAAGACCTCCTTGAGGTCTGGGCCGGCGGCCGAGGCCGGGGCGGCGTCGCCAACGGTGGTGATGCCGGTGGGGGTGACGACCTCCATCGAGGCCACCATCTCGTCGAAGCGGCCATAGCCGGCAGAGTTTTGCCCCGAGGAGCGGGTGGCGGCGAAACCGCCAATGGTGGCGTAGGGGAAGGACTGCGGGAAGTGCCCGAGCTGCAGGCCATGCTCGGCCAGGGCGATCTCGGCGTGGGGGCCGGACATGCCCGCGCCCAGGGTGGCCTCGCCGCTGATGGGATCCACATTCTCGATGGCGTCGAAGCGCGCCAGATCCAGGCTGAGCACGGCGTCGAAGTCACCGCGCAGCGGAGAGACGCCGCCGACCACGGAGGTGCCGCCGCCGAAGGGAACCACGGCCACGCGCTCGTTCGTGCACCACTGCAGGATCGCCAGCACCTCATCGTTGCTGGCCGGGGCGATCACGGCATCGGGGACATCGATCACGGCGTCCTCGCGCCAATCGAGGAGGTCAAAGTAGGACTTGCCGCGGGCCCGCGGGATGCGCTGCTCGCGATCTTGGGTGACATAGCCGGCGCCGACGATCGCGGCCAGCTGCTCGATCTGGGCCTCGCTCAGCGCGGACTCGGTGATCTTCACATCCGGCTGGGCGGGGGCGGGTCGGGGAGTGGTGGAACCGACAACCTTGCTCACCAGCGACTGCAGGTTCGCGCTGAGAGGCTTGGCTTCCTGTTCAGTACCCCAGATGGAAAAGGACATGGGGGGAGTAGGCAGAGTGTTCATATCGCTCACGCTACAAGCGCGTTCGGGGGCCCGAAAGAGGGTGTAGCAGCCAAAAGGCGTCGTAGAGCGGGGTGTGTAAAGTTCACCCCTGCATGCAGGGATGCTGCCTGAGCTGGGTGGATACGGTTTCCAAAGGTGGGCGGCTAAAAGATGTAAAGCGGGAGTTGTTGACACCCCCGTAGCTGCGTCGGCGAGAATGAAGCCATGGGGATCGATATTGACCAAGCGATTATGCAGGCCGCCCGCGAGCTCGTGCTCGAGGCGGGCATTCGCGGTACCACCATGTCCGCAGTGGCCCGCGGGGCCAAGATTTCGCGCCCCACGCTCTATGCGCGTTTCTCCGGCAAGGACGCCGTGATCAGCAAGCTGCTCACCCACGAATTGATCGAGGTCACGATGTCGCTGCAGCGGCAGCCCGCCACCGGCCCGCAGCTGGTGGAGGCCCTGCTGGATGCGGCCCGGATGGTGGCCGTGCACCCCGTGATCACCATCATCGTGGAGGAGCAGCCCGAGCTGCTGGGAACCTACTTCTTCCGGCGGCTCGGCGAGTCGCAGATCAGGATCATCGCCATCCTCGAGCAGGTGATCGAGCGCGTGCAGCAGCAGGCGCCCGAGACCATCTGCCAGCGCAATGCGCACGCCCTAGCCACCATGTGCTGCTCGATTCTGCAGCACTCCGCATTAAGCTCCCGCATCTTCGCGCCGATTCTTCGCGCGCACCAGCCCAGCAGCACCTGGGACCAAGAATTGAGAATCATCCTAGAAGGGTACGTACTGCCATGAACACTGCCTTAAACGCAGCTCGTCGTGCGGAGGATATTGCCTATCTCAAAGACAACCCCGCAGATATTGATCTCGTGGTCATCGGCGGTGGCATCACCGGCGCCGGTATCGCGCTCGATGCCGCCACCCGCGGCCTGAACACCGTGCTGCTCGAGCGGCGCGACCTCGGTTTCGGCACCTCCCGCTGGTCCTCCAAGCTGGCCCACGGGGGCCTGCGCTATCTGGCCAAGTTCGAGATCGGCATCGCGCTGCACTCCGCCAAGGAGCGCGGCTTGCTCATGGAGCATAACGCCCCGCACTTGGTGCGGGCACTGCCGCAGGTGGCCCTGCTGGGCGCAGACACCAATCTGGTACAAAAGGCGGCGATGCGCCTGGGCTTTATCGCCGGCGATATGCTGCGCATTGCGGCCGGCACCAGCTCCGCGGTGCTGCCGCGCTCCCGCTATGCCTCCAAGAAGGAAACCCTCAAGCTGTGTCCCACCGCATCGCAGGAGAAACTCCGCGGCTCCTGGGTGAACTATGACGGGCAGATGATCGATGACGCCCGCATCGTCACCGCCGTGGCCCGCACCGCCGCCGGCGAAGGTGCGCGCATTATCACCCAGGCCGAAGTGGTGCAGGCCCACGGCAGCGGGGTGACCGTGCGCGATGTGCTCGACGGCTCCGAGTTCAGCATCTCCGCTCGCGCGGTGGTCAATGCCACCGGAGTGTGGGCTGGGGCAGTGGATCCCGAGATCACCATCCGTCCCTCCCGCGGCACCCATATCGTGGTGGATGCCGCCACCCTCGGCAATCCCACCGGTGCGCTCACCGTGCCGCTGCCCGGGTCCATCTCCCGTTACGTGTTCCTGCTGCCGCAACAATTCGGCCGCGTCTACATTGGTCTGACCGATGAGGACACCCCCGGCCCGATTCCGGATGTGCCGCCCACCCCAGAGGAGGATATCGAGTTCATCCTCCACGCCATCAACCGCGGCCTAGGCACCGCGCTCACGCGCGAGGACGTCATCGGCGCTTTCACGGGGCTGCGCCCGCTCATCGACGCCGGCGGGGATGGCAACACCGCGGATCTCTCCCGCCGCCACAGCACCATCGAGGCCCCCACCGGGCTAATCTCGATCGTCGGCGGCAAATACACCGAGTTCCGCCTCATGGCCGAGGAAGCCATCGATGAGATCCTGCGCCGCAGGGGTCTACGCGCCGGCCCCTGCCGCACCCACACCCTGCCCTATGTGGGCGCTCCCACCCATCCCGATATGCTGCGGGTCACCGCGGCCGAGCTGGAGGGCCTGCCCACCTCTTTGGTGGAGCGCTATGGCTACGAGGCCCCCACGGTGGTGGCTGCGGCCCCGATCGAGCGCCCCCTCGACCGGGTAGCTGGGCTGGATATCACCCGCGCCGAGATCGCCTTCGCCCTCACCCACGAAGGGGCGCTGACGGTGGAGGATATCCTCGACCGCCGCACCCGCATCGGCCTCGTGGAGCGTGACCGCGAGGCAGCCTATGACGAAGTGAGCAGCATTGTTGAGGCAGTGCATGCAGGACAAGAAAAGGACTAAACCATGACCCTGTCTCAGCGCATCACCCGCATGAGCACCCACGGCATCGCCCGCCTGCTCTCCTGGGCCCAGGTGAATAAGCCCGGGCTGGTGGCCAAGGCCATCCAGCTGGCGATCGCCCGCTCCCACTCCACGAAGAAAGCCGCGGCGCATACCCCCACCCCGCGCTCCGCGGGTCTTGCGGCCGCAGCCCAAGCGGCGGGGGTGCCCGAGCCCCTGCACTTCGAGCGCACCAGTGGCATCGCGGCTGCCTCCGCCATCGCCGCCATCACGCCCACCCAAGGCGAGCAGCTCGCGCACAACTGCTAGCAGCACCTTAATATATGCGGTCGAGACATCACGGCCCGTCCCGCTCTCCTTGAGAGGAAGCCGGGGCGGGCCGCGTGGCGTTGTCGGCGGCAGCGGCCTTTGTGCGCGTCGCGGGGAGGGCTGCTGGCGTCAGGGTGGCGTCGATAAGCGTGCACGCCCCGCGCAGTATGCCCGCTGAGAGGGGCGCGGTGCTTATAGTGGGGGAGTTAATTCTGATCTATCCCAGTGAACGTCCAAGGAGACTCTGTCACCATGACCATTCGAGAGGTTCGTTTATTCGGCGATCCCGTGCTGCGCAGCCGCGCCGATGAGATCACCACATTCGATAGCGCGCTGCGCACCCTGGCCGAGGACATGCTCGAGACCATGGAGGAACACCACGGGGTGGGCCTGGCGGCGAATCAGGTGGGGATTCTGCAGCGCATCTTTGTCTACGATTGCTCCCACGAGACCGAGGGCGCCCGCGGGGTCGTCATTAATCCGCGGTGGGAGGCCCTCGATGAGGACACCGAATTAGGTAATGAAGGCTGCCTCTCCATTCCGGGGGTGCACAAGGATGTCGAGCGCGCCGCCCGTATCCGCTGCACCGGGCAGGATCTCGAGGGCGAGGAGATCAGCTTCGAGGCCACGGGGCTGCTCGCCCGCTGTGTGCAGCACGAAACCGATCACCTCGATGGCGTGCTCTTCCTCTCCCGCCTCAGCCCCGCGCTGCGCAAGGAGGCCATGGCCGAGATCCGCGCCTCCGAGTGGTTCTAGCAGCGGCATCGTTTCCCGCTGCACTATGCTTATCGACGCATCACTGCCCATCTTCGCGAGCTTGTCAAAGGACATCCCCTCACCCCATGCGCCTAGTATTTGCCGGCACCCCCGAACCCGCCGTCGTGGCCCTCAGCAGGCTGCTTGACTCCGAACACGAGGTCGTTGCCGTGATCACCCAGCCGGACGCCCGGCGCGGTCGCGGCAAGAAACTCAGTCCCTCGCCCGTCGCGGCCCTCGCCGAGACACGCGGCATCGAGGTGCTCAAACCCGCCACGTTGAAGCACGGCAGTGAGGATGGTGCGGCCGTGCGCCAGCGCCTCGCTGAGCTGGCACCGGACTGTATTCCGGTGGTGGCCTATGGCCAGCTCATCCCCGGCGATATGCTCGATTCCGCCCCGCACGGCTGGGTGAACCTGCACTTTTCGGTGTTGCCGGCCTGGCGTGGCGCAGCTCCTGTGCAATCCGCGATTCTGCACGGTGACGACATCACCGGCGCCTCCACCTTCCGCATTGAAGAAGGCTTGGATACCGGCCCGGTGCTCGGCACCCTCACCCAGCGCATCGGCCCGCGCGATAATGCCGATGATCTGCTCACCACCCTCGCCTATGCTGGGGCGGAGCTGCTCGTCGCCACCATGGATGGCCTGGAGGCCGGCGCTATTGAGGCGCGGGCCCAGCAGGGCGAGCCCAGCTATGCGCCGAAGATCAGCACCCAGGATGCCAAGCTGGATCTCAGCCAGCCGGCGATCGCCGTCGACCGCGCCATTCGCGCCTTTACCCCGGCGCCGGGTGCCTGGGTGCTCGATGCGGCCGAGAAGCGGGTCAAGATCGGTGCCGCCCGTATCGCCGAGGAATCCGACGCTGCGCCCACTCTGGCGCCGGGTGCGGTGGCGATAACCAAAAAGGCCGTATTCCTCGGCACCGGCACCACGCCGCTAGTGGTGGAGAAAGTGCAACTACCGGGGAAGAAAATGATGGAGGCCACCGCGTGGGCGCGCGGGGTGCAGGCAGCAGACGCAGAAGGGATGCAGTGGCGATGAGTAGCAGTGGTGGGTTCCGTTCCCGTGCTAAGAAAGGGCCGCGTTCGGCGAAGCGTAGCGAGCGCAGCGAGCAGCGTGGCGGTCGGGGCGAGCGCCGTGATCGCGGATCGGTGGTCTCGCACTCCCGCGATGCTGGGCGCAGCCGCGGCCAGGATCGGCGTCGCGGGGGCCAGCACGCAGCCGGCGGGCTCAGCCCACGCCAGCAGGTGAAGAACCTGCGGGCCAATGAAGTGGATCTGGCGCGCATCGTGGCGCTGCAGACACTCATGGCGGTGCGTCGCGATCAGGCCTATGCCAATCTGCTGCTGCCGAATCTGCTGCGCGAGCAGAGGATGTCCGGCCGCGACGCCGCCTTTGCCACCGAGCTGGCCTATGGCAGCCTCCGGGCCCGCGGTGTGCTGGACGCGATCGTCTCCCGCGCTGCCGCACGGCCGCTCAAAGACATCACGCCCGAGCTGCTCGCAGTCCTGGAATTGGGCACCTACCAGCTTCTTTATACCCGCGTGGAGCCCCATGCGGCGATCGATACCTCGGTGCGCATGGCCCGCGGCTTGGGCCATGAGCGCGCCACCGGCTTCGTCAACGGCACCCTGCGCACCATCAGCCGCTCCAGTCTCGAGCAGTGGCTGGATGACGCCGGGCCGACTATGGGTATCGCCCGCACCGCCTTCCGCGCCCAGCACCCCACGTGGATCGCTCGCTCTTTCGCGGCGGCGCTGGGGCTGGATGCTGAGGGCCAGGCCGCGGAACTTCAAGAGGCCTTGGCGGCCAACTCGGAGCGGCCCACCGTGCACCTGGTGGCCAAGCCGGGGCTGATGAGCGCTGAGGAATTGGCCTTAATCAGCGGCGGCGAGGAGGGCGCCTATAGCCCTTATGCCGTCTACCTGCCCGGGGGCGATCCTGCGGAGTGCCCGCCGGTGCAGGAGAAACTGGCGGCCGTGCAGGACGAGGGCAGCCAGCTCATCGGCCGCGCCCTCACCGAGGCCCCGCTGCTGGGCGAGGATAGCGGCCGCTGGCTGGATCTCTGCGCCGGCCCTGGCGGCAAGGCGGCCCTCATCGCCGCGATTGCTGGTATCGACGGTGCCGCCGTGGACGCGGTGGAGCCGGCCCCGCACCGCGCGAAGTTGGTGCGCAACGCCACCGAGGGCCTGCCGGTCACGGTGCATGAGGCAGATGGCCGCTCCCCGGGGCTACGCCCTGGCTATGACCGCATCCTTGTCGACGCCCCCTGTTCTGGGCTGGGCTCTTTACGACGCCGCCCCGAAGCCCGCTGGACCAAATCGGAGAGCGATATCGCCGAGCTCACCGCCCTGCAAGCGGAGCTGCTGGATTCCGCCGCTCAATTGGTCCGGGAGGGGGGAGTGATCCTCTATTCCACCTGCTCTCCGGATCTGCGCGAAACCCGAGAGATCGTGGATAGGGCGTTGCGGGAGCACCCGGAGCTGGAAGAGCTGGATGTACGGCCCCTGCTGGCGCCCATGGAGCAGGTGGGCGAGTACCTCTCGGCGCACATGTGGCCGCACCGTCATGGCACCGACGCGATGTTCTGCGCGGTGCTGCGCAAAAAGAGTGTGTCCTAAGGGTGTCGTATGATCGAGGGCATGAGTACCCCGATCATCGCCCCCTCGATTCTTGCCGCCGATTTCACCGCCCTCGGTGCGGAGATTGATCGCGTGGCCAACGCCGATTGGCTGCACGTGGACATCATGGATGGCCACTTTGTGCCCAACCTCTCCTTCGGTCCCGGTGTGACCGCCAATGTCAATGATCACACCGATACCCACCTCGATGTGCACTTGATGATCGAGCGCCCCGAGGCCTGGATCGACACCTACGTCAAGGCCGGCGCCGACTGCATTATTTTCCACGTCGAAGCCGTGGACGATCCCGTGGCCGTGGCCCGCCAGATTCGGGCCCATGGGGTCAAGGCTGGATTCTCCCTGCGGCCTGGCACCCCCATTGAACCGCTGCTCAGCGACCTCGAGCACTTCGACCTCGTGCTGGTGATGAGCGTGGAGCCCGGCTTCGGCGGCCAGTCCTTCATGCCGGAGCAGCTGGAGAAGGTGCGCGCCCTGCGGGCGGAGATCGACTCCCGCGGTCTATCCACTCTCATCGAGATCGATGGCGGTATCGGCGCCGGCACCATCGAGCAGGCCGCGGCCGCAGGCTGCGATGCCTTCGTGGCCGGCTCCGCTGTCTTTGGCGCGGAGGATCCCGGGGCAGAGGTGGATCGGCTTCGGGAGCTGGCCGCTGGCGCCCGCTAAACCCCGCGCTAATGCAGCTAGACCCGGCGGCGCTGCTGCGCCGCGCCATCGAGCTCTCCCGTGCAGTTGCCGGCACGACCGCACCCAACCCAGCGGTGGGGTGTGTGATCACCGATGCCACCCAGCGCCGCATTCTGGGCGAGGGCGCCACCCAGCCACCCGGTGGGGACCACGCTGAAATCCAGGCCCTGCGCGCTGCGGGGGCTGCTGCTCGTGGCGGCTGCGCCTTCGTCACCCTCGAACCCTGCACCCACGTTGGCCGCACCGGCCCCTGCGTCGAGGCACTGCTGGAGGCAGGTATCGCTGAGCTGCACTATATTCACGCCGATCCCAATCCCGTGGCCGCGGGCGGGGCCGAGCGGCTGCGCGCTCATGGGGTGCGGGTCGTGCAGCATCCGCAGCTGCGCAGCGGCCCACTCGTACCTTGGCTTGTCAGTACCCGCCTTGGCCGGGCGCATCTGACGCTGAAAACAGCGCATACCCTCGACGGGTTTAGCGCCGCCGCCGATGGCACCAGCCAGTGGATCACCGGCCCGGTCGCCCGCACCCGAGTACACGAGGATCGCTCCCGCCGCGATGCCATCGTGGTGGGTACCGGCACGGTGTGGGCCGATAATCCGCGCCTGAGCGCCCGCACCCTCGAGGGGCAGGAGTATCCCCACCAGCCCGAGGCGATCGTGCTCGGCACGCGTGCCCTGCCGCCCGAGAGTCACCTGTACCGCCGCGGCGTGCGCCAGTGCGCCAGCATCGAAGAACTGCTGAATTACCTCCGGCAGCGCGGGCACGTAGATGTGCTCATCGAAGGCGGGGCAGCCGTGGCCGGCTCCCTGCTGCGGGCGGGGCTCGTAGACGCCCTCGAGTCCTATACCGCGCCCACCCTGCTCGGCAGTGGCCGCGGGATCAGCACCGGCGGGCTGGCGACTACTATCTCCGAGCAGCGTCGTTTTGTGCTTGAATCAAGCGAAGTCCTCGATAACGACGTACTTGTTATCGCACGATCCCCGCAGGCCCACCGGCTGCTCGCAACCAGGAAGGAATAAATGTTCACCGGACTCGTGGAAGAAATCGGCCAGGTGGCCGCCATCGATCATGGCAGTGACTCGGCGCGTCTCAGCATCGCCTGTACCCGCGTGCTCGAAGACGCCACCGCCGGCGCCTCCATTGCCGTCAATGGCGTGTGCTTGACTGTCACGGAGTGGAACGCCACGAGCTTCAGCGTGGACGTGATGCAGGAGACCCTCGATCGCTCCAGCATCGGACAGCTCCAGGTGGGCGATGCGGTGAATCTCGAGCGCGCCATGGCCGCCGGCGGTCGTTTCGGCGGCCATATTGTGCAGGGGCATGTCGACGGCGTCGCCACGCTGCTCTCGCGCACCCCGGGCGAGCGTTGGGAAGTCGTTCGCTTCAGCCTGCCCACCCCGCTGGCGCGCTATGTGGTAGAGAAAGGCTCCATCACCGTCAGCGGCACCTCACTGACCGTGAGCGCCGTGGGGGAGGAGTACTTCGAGGTCTCGCTCATTCCCACCACGCTGCGCGATACCATCCTCGGCGAGCTACAGCCCGGGGACACGGTGAACCTCGAGGTCGATGTGATCGCCAAGTATGTGGAGAAGATGACCCTCGGCGCTGCGCCGCGCGATGGAAAGGACACCCCGCAGGATGACTGATCATGCAGGCGTGCGCCTGGACTCCGTGGAGGAGGCGCTGCGCGATATCCGCGAGGGTAAAGCCGTGGTGGTCGTGGATGATGAAACCCGCGAAAACGAAGGCGATATTATCTTCGCCGCCGAAAAAGCCACTCCCGAGCTCATGGCCTTTATGGTGCGCTATTCCTCCGGCTATATCTGCGCCCCGCTGCCGGCCGCCGACTGCGACCGGCTGGGTTTGCCGCCGATGACCGCGCATAACGAGGACGCCCGCGGCACCGCCTATACCGTGACCGTGGACGCCAATACCGGCACCACCGGTATTTCCGCGAGCTGTCGCGCCGAGACCGTGCGCCGGCTGGCTGATCCCTCCAGCACCCCGGATCACTTCACCCGCCCCGGCCACGTGGTGCCGCTGCGGGCGCGGGCCGGCGGGGTGCTGGTGCGCGCCGGCCACACCGAGGCAGCCGTGGACCTCGCTCGGCTGGCGGGGCTGCGCCCCGCCGGGGTGCTCTGTGAGGTGGTCTCCGAAGACGATCCCACCGATATGGCCCGAGCCCCAGAGCTGCGGCGCTTCTGCGATGAGCAGGGGCTGCGCCTGATCTCCATCGAGCAGCTCATCGACTATCGCCGCCGCAAAGAAACACTGGTCGAGCGGGTCACCGACACGGTGCTGCCCACCGACTATGGCACCTTCCGTGCGATCGGCTACCGCAGCCTCGTCGATGGGACCGAGCATGTTGCACTGGTGGTGGGCGATCCCGCCAGCGCCGGCGGTGAGGATGTGCTGGTGCGCATCCACTCCGAATGCCTCACCGGCGATGCTTTCGGCTCGCGGCGTTGTGACTGCGGCCAGCAGCTGCACAGCTCGATGGCGATGGTGCAGCAACGAGGCCGCGGCGTGGTGCTCTACATGCGGGGCCATGAGGGCCGCGGTATCGGGCTGCTCGCCAAGCTCAAGGCCTATCAGCTGCAGGATGGAGGAGCGGATACTGTCGATGCCAATCTCTCCCTCGGCTATCCGGCCGATGCCCGCGAGTACGGCACGGGGGCGCAGATCCTCAAGGACTTAGGCATACGCTCGCTAAACCTCCTGAGCAATAACCCGGCCAAGCGGCATGGGATCGAGGGCCACGGGCTCACTATTGCCGAACGCACCCCCGTGCCGGTCGAGGCCCACGAGGACAATATCCGCTATCTGCGAACCAAGCGCGACCGCATGGGACACGATCTTCCCGTGGTCGAGCAGTGGGACGCGACCCACCCCAGCACCGAGCCGAGAAGGAGCTAAATAAATGGCCAAAGAAGGACTCCCCAGCACCCCGCAGATCAAGGTAGAGGGCCTGACTGTGGGCATTGTGAGCGCCACCTGGAACGAGGAGATCTGCGATCAGCTGCACGCCCGCGCCATCGCCCAAGCTAAGGAGCTGGGCGCCAGGGTGATCGAGGCCCGCGTGATGGGCGCCCTCGAGCTGCCGGTGGTGGCCCAGGCGCTGGCCGAGCAGTGTGAGGCCGTCGTCGCCACTGGCTGCGTGATCCAGGGCGGAACTCCGCACTTTGACTATGTCTGTGATTCTGTCACCGAGGGACTCACCCGTGTCGCCCTCGACGAGCGCACCCCAGTCGGCAATGGGGTGCTGACTACCCACACCATAGAACAGGCCCGCGAGCGGGCCGGCTTCCCTGAGTCGGTCGAGGACAAGGGAGCGGAGGCCACCGTGGCGGCGCTGCACACTGCGGCAACGCTGGCGCGGCTGCGTCGCTAAGAGGCGGCCGTCGGCGCGCTCGGCTGCCGGAGTTTTTAGCCCTTGAGCATGCAGGCAGGTAAGTTTGGTCTAGTGATAGTGAAGGCGTCGGTTGCACCCCGGTGCCACGCAAAAGCAGAAAGTGGTTGGGAAAGATAGTGACTAGCTCTCGCGAAGAGAACCTTCAGACGTATGTCTCGGCGGATGCGGCCACCACTACCAATAAGCCTTGGGAGCTCGTGGTGACGTCTCGGATGTTGCGCGTGATTTCCTGGGCATCCATGGCGGTGGTGCTCGCCGTCCACATCTTCATGGCCTTCGTGGTGGCTGTGGGCGACACCGGCGCCGCCGTCACCCCCATCGACCAATGGGCCTTCGTGGGCATCGGCCTCGTATTCGTGTGGCTGTGCTGGGGCATTCGCCGTCCTCGCGTGCGGGCCAACGCAGATGGGGTAGAGGTACGCAACTTCATTGGCACCCGCTTCTACCCGTGGCAGCTGATCTACGGGCTGTCCTTTCCCAAGAAAAGCCCCGCCGCGCGGCTAGAGCTTCCGGACTTCGAGTTTGTTCCCATGTGGGCCTTCTTCGCCCGCGATGGGGAACAGGTGGTGAGCGCCGTTACCGAGTTCCGTGAACTTGAGTCCAGGTATATGCCCCAAGACTAACCCGGCCCACTAGCGCCGACGCTTTCTCTCCTCCCCACTTCAGCAGTTACGTTAAGGTCGCGTCCACATCCCTATGGCTGATCCAGCAACCTATCGCCCCGCCCCCGGCACCATTCCTGTGGATCCGGGGGTGTATAAGTTCCGCGACGAGCACGGCCGCGTGATCTATGTGGGCAAAGCCAAATCGCTGCGCTCGCGGCTGTCCAGCTATTTTCAGGACGTGGCCAACCTGCATCCCCGCACTCGGCACATGGTCTTCGCCGGGGCGAGCGTGGAGTGGACGGTGGTATCCAGCGAGGTGGAGGCGCTGCAGCTGGAATACACGTGGATCAAGAAATTCGATCCCCGCTTCAACGTCAAATACCGTGACGATAAAACCTATCCGGTGCTGGCTGTTTCCATGGGGGAGGATTATCCCCGCGCCTTCGTCTACCGCGGCCCGCGCCGCCGACAGGTCCGCTACTTTGGTCCCTACTCGCACGCTTGGGCCATCCGCGAGACGCTCGATCTGCTCACCCGAGTATTTCCTCTCCGCACCTGCTCCACGGGGGTGTTTAAGCGCCACGAAAGCCTCGGGCGCCCCTGCCTGCTCGGATATATCGACAAATGCTGCGCCCCGTGTGTGGCGCGGGTGACCATCCCGGAGTACCGCGAGATCGTCGCCGGGTTTATCGACTTCATGTCCGGCCGCACAGATCAGGTGCTCACCCGCATCGAAGCCGATATGTACGCCGCCTCCGAGGAGCTGGACTTTGAAAAGGCGGCGCGGCTGCGCGATGATCTGGCTGCTGTCCAGAAAGTGATGGAGCGCCAAGCCGTGGTGCTCGGCGATGGCACCGACTGCGATATCATCGCCGTCTCCACCGATCAGTTGGAGGCGGCAGTACAGCTTTTCCACGTCCGCCAGGGCCGTATTCGTGGCCAGCGCGGATGGATTGTGGAAAAAGACGCTTCGACCGCCAGCACCACCGAGTTCAACGACGCTGCCGACCCGGCCATCTCCGCGCTGCTGGGGACTTTCCTCACCCAGTTCTATGGGGATGCCGCCGAGTCCTCCGAACACGCCGAGCTTGATATGTCCGACAACCGCCGCGGGGTGGATCAGGAATCCCGAGCCACCCCAGAGCGCCAGGCGGTGATCCCCCGCGAGGTGCTGGTGCCAGTCATGCCCGAGGACGCCGAGCAGCTGCGGACCTGGCTCAGCCAGCTGCGCGGGGCGAATGTGGATCTCCGCGTGCCACAGCGCGGCGATAAGCGGGCCCTCGCCGATACCGTGGCCCGCAATGCCGCCGAGGCCTTGAAGCAGCACAAGCTGAAAAGGATCGGCGATCTCACCGCCCGCTCTGCCGCGCTACACGACATCCAAGAAGCCCTTGGACTCGAGCAGGCGCCGCTGCGTATCGAGTGCACCGATATCTCCCACATCCAAGGCACCGATGTGGTGGCCTCCTTGGTGGTGTTCGAGGACGGCGCCCCGCGCAAGTCAGACTATCGCCGCTACAAAATCAAAGAGGCCGCCGGTGAGGGGCGCTCGGACGATGTTGCCTCCATCGCAGAGGTCACCCGCCGCCGCTTCATGCGCCACAGCACCGATAAATCTGCGGTGCCGCACGAGGAAGAATTCGATGGCTCCACCTTCAGCGATGAGAAGGTTGAGGAACAGTCCGCCGAGGCCAAGCGCTTCGCCTACCCGCCGCACCTATTCATCGTCGATGGTGGTCTGCCCCAGGTGAATGCTGCCCAGGCAGCCTTCGATGAGCTCGGGGTGGTGGATGTCACTCTCATCGGATTGGCCAAGCGCCTCGAGGAGATCTGGCTGCCCGGCGAGGAGGATCCGCTGATCCTGCCGCGCAACTCCCAGGGACTCTTCTTATTGCAGCAGATCCGTGATGAAGCCCACCGCTTCGCCATTACCTTCCATCGCCAGCAGCGCTCTAAGCGGCTGCGGCACTCCGCTTTGGATTCCATCCCGGGTCTGGGACCGGCCCGCCGGACGGATCTGGTGAAGCATTTTGGTTCGGTGAAAAAGCTCCGCGAGGCCAGTGTGGAGGAGATTCAGGCCGTCAAAGGCTTTGGGCCGAATCTCGCCCAAGCCGTCTATGACGGGCTGCATTCCTCCACCACGTAGCGCGCGTGACGACGCCTCTTCCCCTCCTCCGCTCTGTGGCTAGAATGAAAGCCATGGATCGAGCCCCTCACTCCCCGGACCTGACAGACGATTCCCGCCCTGCCGAGGCGGCTGAGAGCCGCAGCGAGAAGGCGTCGACAAGCGCCGTGCATAAGGATGCAGAACGGCCGCTGGAGTCGAAGCCTGTGCTCATCACCGGTATGTCCGGTGCGGGGCTGAATACCGCGGCCCGCGTGCTGGAAGACCTGGGCTACCACGTGGCGCAGAATCTGCCGGCAGCGATGGTGCTGGAGTTTGTGGACCTCTGCCTGCGCGAGGGCTCGCCGGTGTCGAAGTTCGCGGTGGTCACTGATGTGCGCTCCCGCGAGTTCAAAGGCAGCCTCGATCAAACCATCGCGGAGCTGAACGAGCGCGGCAATAATCCCACCGTCTTGTTCATGGAATCCCGCGATGATGTGCTCATTCGCCGCTTCGACTCGGTGCGCCGCACCCACCCCTTGCAAGGCTCCGGGACGCTACAAACCGGCATCGAACGCGAGCGCGAGATGCTCTCGGCGGTGAAAGAACAAGCCGATGTGGTCATTGACACCTCTGAGATGTCCGTGCACGATCTGCGCCGCTCCATCGAATCGAGCTTCGCCACACTGGAACGCCGCCGCCAGCACGTGACCGTGCAATCCTTCGGCTTCAAACATGGCGCGCCCGCTGATGCCGATATCGTGCTGGATGTGCGCTTTTTGCCCAACCCCTATTGGGTGCCGGAGCTGCGGCCCTTCCGCGGCACCGACCAGGCCGTGTCCGACTATGTGCTCTCCCAGCCCGGTGCGGAGGAGTTCATCACCGCCTTTTTGGCTATGCTCACTCCGATGACCACCGGCTATCGCCGCGAGGGAAAGAACTTCATCTCGGTGGCGGTGGGCTGTACCGGCGGGCACCACCGCAGCGTGGCAGTGGCCGAGGAATTGGCGCGCCGCATCCGGAACAACTTCAGCGATGTGGACGTGTCTGTCGCGCACCGTCACTTCAGCCGCAACTAACGTCGACTCGCTCGCTGTCCTTATACGTCTCTCGTCGTTGCAGAAACGAGTTATACACCAACTATGTCTTCCCAACCTGCTGTGATTACCAGCCTTGGCGGGGGCCACGGCCTCTTCCAGACCCTTCGTGCTGCCCGGCTGTTAGCCACCGACTCCGTCAACGCCGTGGTCACCGTGGCCGATGACGGGGGCTCCTCGGGACGCATCCGCAAGGAGCTCAAACAAGTACCGCCCGGGGATCTCCGCATGGCGCTGGCGGCGCTATCGGCCCGCACCGAGCACGGACAGCTCTGGGAGGAGCTGCTGCAGCACCGCTTCGGCGGCAATGGCGCCCTCGCCGGCCACGCCGTGGGCAACCTGCTGCTGGCAGGGCTCGGGGAGATCCTCGACTCGCCGGTGGCTGCCTTGGACACGGTGGCGCAGCTCGTGGGCTGCTCGGGGCGGGTGCTGCCCATGGTGGAAGAACCCCTCGATATCGAAGCCGACGTGGCGGGTCTGGACGATGATCCGCGGATCATGCACCCCGTGCGCGGCCAAGTGGCTGTGGCCACCACCCCCGGCACGGTGCGGCGGGTGCGGGTGATCCCGGAGGCCCCGCAGGTTAGCGAGCACGCCCGCGAGGCCATTCTGGGCGCCGATATCGTCACCCTAGGCCCGGGCTCGTGGTTTTCCAGCGTGATTCCGCACCTGCTGGTGCCCGGAATCGTGGACGCCATCGCGGAGACGAAGGCGCAACGCATAGTGGTGCTCAACCTGACCTCCGAGCCGGGCGAAACGGCTGGTTTCTCCATCGAGCGCCACATCCACATGCTCTCCCAACACGCGCCGCGGCTGCAGGTGGATCGCATCATCATCGACGCCGATACCCCCTTCACCCACAACGAGAAAAACTATCTCATCCGAGCCGCGCAGAAGCTCTCCGCGGAGATCGACTTTGCCCCCGTGCGTGGCCGCGACGAGGCCGGCAGGTACCTTGATACCCACGATCCGCAGCGCCTCGCCACGGCTCTCGAGCACGCCTACGCCCAGCGCTAGACGCACCACCACCGCATAGAACACAGGGAGGACCATGGCCTCGCTCACCGCGCGAGTCAAAGAAGAACTCGCCGTTGCCCGTTGTACCCGGCCCCAGGCCCGCGCGGCGGAACTGGCCGCTCTCATCCGCTACGGCGGCGAGATCAGCATCGCCCAAGGCCAGCCGGTCATCGACATCGAGGTAGATACCGAGGCCATCGCGACCCGCGCCGAGACCTTCTTCCGCGAGCTTTTCGACGCCACCCCGAGCATCACCACCCCCGGTCCTAGCTCGACCTCGCGGGATGGCCGCTATGTGCTGCACCTCGACGATGGCACCACTGATATCATTCGCCGGCTGGGGTTGGTGACCCGCTCGGGGCATCTCGTGGTGGGGCTGCCGCCGCATATCGTCTCGGGCACCGTAGTGGAGATCGAGGCAGCACTGCGCGGAGCGTTCCTGGCCTCTGGGCAGCTGGCCGATCCTGCGCGCTCGACCGCGCTCGAGATTGCCGCACCCTGCACCCTGGCGGCCTCCGCGCTGGTGGGTGGGGCGCGACGGCTGAACGTCAACGCCAAGGCCAAAGAAACCCGCGGGGTAGTGAAGGTGGTGGTCAAAGACGGCACCGATATCGGGGTGCTGCTCGCCCGTCTCGGCGCCCATCTCACGCGACTGCAGTGGGATGAAGAGCGTATCAAGCGCGAAGACCAGGCGTCGGCCAATCGTCTCGCCAACTTCGACGATGCCAACCTTCGTCGTTCGGTGCGGGCAGCGGTGGCCGCAGCAGCCAAGGTGGAGCGGGCCATGGAGATCCTCGGCGACGATGTGCCCGAGCATCTCGTCGAGGCCGGCACACTACGCATCAAGCATCGTCAGGAATCCCTCGAGGAACTGGGGCGCCTCGCTGATCCGCCTATGACCAAGGACGCGGTGGCCGGGCGTATACGCCGGCTGCTGACGATGGCCGATAAAAAGGCCGCCGAGATCGGGGTGCCGCCGACCAGCGAGGCAGTGGTCGAAGAGAACCTCGAGGATATCTAACACCCTCCTGTGGCGGGTGGTGGTGTTGCTGTGACTGCTGGGGCGCTTTGCCCGTGCCATCCATCCACCGCCACAGTAACTGTGAGTAATCCCACTATCCTCTCGCGAAGGTGGAGGCAGGCGTAGCAATCGCCCCCGCCGCGCGGGAGGATTTTCACATTCGGGGGTGATGAGGGGCGCATGCGGTGGGAAATCGGGCGTCGGGAGATGACAATCGCATAAACGGGCAGAGAAACCTTTTTGTTTTATTGGTTTTCGGGAGCGGATGCGGGCATGAATGGGCGTCGATAAGCGAAAAGTGGGGATCCGCCACTGCATAAACGTCGCTACGTCGGTAGAGTAAGTAAGCGACACCGGATGAGCCGACCGGCCCGCTGGCAAAGGTGAGTGTGGGAATCCACAACCGCCCCAGTGAGTAGGGGATTAGCCCCTGTGGGGTGGCTTCATTCGGAGACAACATCCCCAATCTTCAAGGAGATCTTTCGTGACCATTCGTGTTGGTATCAATGGCTTCGGCCGCATTGGCCGTAACTTCTTCCGCGCTATTCAGTCGCGCGGCGCCGACATTGAGGTCGTCGCTTTCAACGACCTCACCGACAATAAGACTCTCTCCACTCTGCTGAAGTATGACTCCATCCTTGGCCGTCTGGGCAAGGAGGTGTCCTACGACGATGAGTCCATCACCGTTGATGGCCACCGCATGGTTGTGACCGCAGAGCGCGACCCGAAGAACCTGAAGTGGGGCGAGCTCGGCGTGGACATCGTTATCGAGTCCACCGGTTTCTTCACCGACGCTAACGCTGCCAAGGCTCACATCGAGGCTGGCGCCAAGAAGGTCATCATCTCCGCTCCGGCGAAGAACGAAGATGCTACCTTCGTCGTGGGCGTGAACCACACCGACTACGACCCGGAGAACCACCACGTCATCTCCAACGCTTCCTGCACCACCAACTGCCTCGCCCCGATGGCAAAGGTGCTGGACGAGAAGTTCGGTATCGAGCGCGGCCTCATGACCACCGTGCACGCTTACACCGGTGACCAGCGCCTGCACGACGCTCCCCACAAGGATCTGCGTCGCGCCCGTGCTGCCGCTCAGAACATCGTCCCCACCTCCACCGGTGCCGCCAAGGCTGTGGCCCTGGTTCTTCCGGAGCTCAAGGGCAAGCTGGACGGCTACGCACTGCGCGTGCCCGTGATCACCGGCTCCGCCACCGACCTCACCTTCACCGCTAAGAGCGAGGTCTCCGTCGAGGCCGTCAACGCTGCCATGAAGGAAGCTGCCGAGGGCGAGCTCAAGGGCATCCTGGCTTACTCCGACGATGAGCCGCTGGTGTCCACCGACATCGTTACCGACGCTCACGCCTCCATCTTCGACTCCGGTCTGACCAAGGTCATCGGCGACCAGGTCAAGGTTGTCTCCTGGTACGACAACGAGTGGGGTTACTCCAACCAGCTCGTCTCCCTGACCGAGTACGTTGGTGAGCGCCTCTAAGAGCCTCGGCTCTCTCTACGCCTTCGCTGCCTCCCCGTCGTGAGACGCGGCTCGGCGTAGACCCTACCTCGCGGCCCCGGGGTGTGCCTCGCGGCACACCACCGACGGGCCGCGTTTGGTTTCACTAGGCTTGACTAGCGAATAAGTGAATATCCACGGCACCATCTCGCAGCCGCGCGCTGGGGGAGTGCCGCCCCAAGAGACACACTGTGTTGACACATTTTTAAGGAGCTCAGCCGAGATGGCTTTGAAGAACATTCAGGATTTGATCAATGACGGCGTGGACGGCCGCTACGTCCTCGTTCGCTCGGACTTTAACGTGCCGCTGAACGAGAACCAGGAGATCACCGATCCGGGCCGCATCAAGGCCTCCCTGCCCACCCTCAAGGCCCTCACCGAGGCCGGCGCGAAGGTCGTCGTTATGGCCCACCTCGGCCGTCCCAAGGGCGAGGTCAACCCGAAGTTCTCTCTCAAGCCCGTCGCCGAGGCCCTGAGCGAGGAACTGGGCCAGTACGTGGCTCTGGCCGGCGACGTTGTGGGCGAGGATGCCCACGAGCGCGCTAATGGCCTGAACGAGGGCGATGTGCTGCTGCTGGAGAACGTGCGCTTCGACCCGCGCGAGACCTCCAAGGACGAGGCCGAGCGCGGCGAATTCGCCGACCAGCTCGTGGCTCTGGTCCCGGATGGCGCTTTCGTCTCCGATGGCTTCGGTGTGGTCCACCGCGCCCAGACCTCCGTTTATGATGTGGCCAAGCGTCTGCCGCACTACGCCGGCTCCCTGGTGGAGAAGGAAGTATCCGTGCTCCAGGGCGTTGCCGAGGATCCCGCCCACCCATACATGGTGGTGCTCGGTGGTTCGAAGGTCTCCGATAAGCTCGGCGTGATCGAGGCACTGTCCTCCAAGGCGGACAAGCTGATCATCGGTGGCGGCATGTGCTACACCTTCCTCGCCGCACAGGGCCACAACGTCCAGCAGTCCCTGCTCCAGGAAGAAATGATCGACACCTGCAAGGAGCTGCTGGAGAAGTACGGCGATAAGATCGTGCTCCCCGTGGACCTCATTGCCGCCTCCGAGTTCAACAAGGACGCCGAGAGCAAGGTTGTGGATCTCGACTCCATCCCCGAAGGCTGGATGAGCCTGGACATCGGACCGGAGAGCGTCAAGCACTTCGCCGAGGTCATCGAGTCCTCCAAGACCGTGTTCTGGAACGGCCCCATGGGCGTGTTCGAGTTCGAGGCCTTCTCCGCCGGCACCAAGGGTGTTGCCCAGGCCATCATCAACGCCACCCAAAACAACGACAGCTTCACCGTTGTCGGCGGCGGCGACTCCGCAGCCTCCGTCCGCGTGCTTGGCCTGGATGAGGACGGCTTCTCCCACATCTCCACCGGCGGCGGCGCCTCCCTCGAGTTCCTCGAGGGCAAGGAACTGCCCGGCGTGGCTGTGCTCGCCTAAAACCCACCACTATCACCCGCCTCAGATCCGCGGCACGCGACCGTGCTCCGCACCGACCTGAGGCGGCAGGGGGGCATTCCCCCGATACCCATTACCTTTTGAGAGGAAAACGAACACTTTATGGCTACCCGCACCCCGCTCATCGCCGGCAACTGGAAGATGAACATCAACCACCTCGAGGCCACCGCCGTCGTACAGAAGCTCGCCTTCGCCCTGCCGAAGGAGTACTACGAGACTGTCGACGTCGCCCTCACCGTTCCCTTCACCGACCTGCGTAGCGTGCAGACCCTCATCGAGGGCGATAAGCTGCAGATCAGCTACGGTGCCCAGGACGTCTCCCAGCACGACTCCGGCGCCTACACCGGCGAGGTCTCTGGCAGCATGCTCGCCAAGCTGGGCTGCTCCTGGGCCGTAGTGGGCCACTCCGAGCGTCGCGAGTACCACCACGAGACCGACGAGATCGTCGCCGCCAAGGCGAAGGCCGCTCTGAAGAACGGCATCAGCCCCATTGTGTGCGTCGGCGAGCAGCTCGAGGTCCGCGAGTCCGGCGAGCACGTCTCCTTCGTGGTCGAGCAAACCAAGGCCTCCCTGGCTGGTCTGGACAAGGATGAGCTTTCCAAGACCGTCATCGCTTATGAGCCCGTCTGGGCCATCGGCACCGGCAAGGTTGCCTCCCCGGCCGACGCCCAGGAAGTCTGCGCCGCCATTCGCTCCGCCGTCGCCGAGCTGGCTGATGAGGACATCGCCGCCGGTATTCGTATCCTCTACGGAGGTTCCGTGAAGGTGGATTCCATCGCCGAGATCGTCTCCCAGGCCGATGTGGACGGCGGCCTCGTCGGTGGCGCCTCCTTGGACGGCGAAGAGTTCGCCAAGCTGGCCGCTAACGCCGCTCAGGCCGTGTCCTAAGAGCCCACGCGGCACACACCTTGCGCCGTCTACCAGCCGTAGGCGGCGTTGGTGTATGCTTAGGGATCGTTCATCGGGCGGTGCGCCACCGGCGTCGGCTGCCCACGTCTTAACTGCCTAATCCAGAGGAGACACATGGTTCTCGCACTCCAAATTGTGCTGGTTGTTTCCGCACTTCTGATGACCCTGTTCATTCTTTTGCACAAGGGCAAGGGTGGCGGACTGTCCAGCCTTTTCGGTGGCGGCATGCAGTCGAATCTTTCCGGTTCGACCGTCGTTGAAAAGAACCTCGACCGTCTCACCATCCTCACCGCCTTGGTGTGGATCGGCTGCATTGTCGGTCTGAACCTGCTGCAGGCCTACGCCTCCTAGCTAGCGCCAGCCCGCGCGCACGACGTGCGGGAGAGAAAAGGCCGCGCCACCTGTTATCGGTGGCGCGGCCTTTCTGCTGTTGTGATGTAGCCCGCGGAGCTCGGGCCATTAGCGGCTAGAGCCGTGGCTTGGTCGCTATACCTCGCTCTGGCTCAGGGCATCGGTAGACACATACAGGGCTGTTTCTACCTTGCCGCGCGCCCCGCAGGCCGGCCATTCGGCAGGATCGCCGCCGTGCACCACATGAGAGACCGCCTCGGCCTTTTCCTCCCCAGACACCAAGAGCCACACATAGCGGCAGGACTGTACCCGCGGCAGAGTAAGGGTGACGCGCTCGGCGGGCGGCTTCGGGGAATCCCTCACGGCCATAACCGTGCCCTCGCTGGCGAGAGTCGCGGCGGCATGCGGGAAGAGGGAGTTGATGTGCCCCTCATGTCCCATGCCCAGCAGGTGGAGATCGATCAGCTCCGGCAGCGTCGCTGCGTAGTCACGGGAAGCATCCTCCAAGCTGTTCTCACCCAATCCATAGCCGTGAATGTGCGCTTCGGGGATGTCCACATGATCTAATAGCGCCGCGCGGGCCTGGCCTTCATTGGACTCCGGATCATCGACCGGTACCGCGCGCTCATCGCCGAAATACACGTGCACCTTCTGCCAGTCCACGCTGCACTCACGCAAGGCCGCGAGGGTGCCGATACCCACCGAGCCGCCGGTGAGCACCACATGCGCCTCGCCGCGTTCCGCGATGGCCTCGGCGATGATATCGGCGATGTCGCGGGCCGCGCCCGCGCACACGGCCTCTTTGCTGTCGAATTCACGGATGGCCACAATAGATTCCATGGTGCGTACTCCTTGCGAAAGGTAGGGGTTAGTCCGCGGCGGTTGTGCTCGCCCCGGCGGTAGCCGCCGGCTCATCGGCGGGGTGGACCCGCGAGATTCCGCGTAGCGCCTGACCATAGGCGCGATCGGGGTCGAGGTGACGCAGCTCCTCGGCGAGACAATCCGCGATACTGCGCCGCGACGCCGCTACCAAGGCATCGGTCGAGCCGGGCACCGAGACACGCATGGTGCGCCGATCCACGGCCTCGACCACGACCGGCTCGGCATCCTTGCGGTGCAATACCAGCGTGAACACCGGCGAGGCGAGGCGGGCAAAGGCCACGGAGTGGCGCGCCACAGTGAGCCCCAAACGATCAGCCAGCCAACCCCCAGCGAGCTCCACGGAGGGGGACTCCTGCGGGCCGGTGATCTCCACGCCTACGATTTCGTGATGCGGCGGGCGATCCAGTGCCGAGGCCACCACACCGCGCCAGGTAGTCAGCCGCGACCACGCCAGATCGGAATCGCCGGGGGCATAGTTGCTGCGGCGGACGCAAATGGCGTCCTCGCGGGGATCAAAGAAGGAATCGGTGATGCGCCGCTGCGCGATCTTGCCGATAGGGTCCTCGGCGGGAATCTCCGGCGCCCGGGAGGGCCACCAGGCCACGATCGGGGTGTCCGGCAGCAACAGGGGAGTGACCAGGGAATCGATATGCGAGGCCAATTCGCCGCGCACCCGCATGACCACGATCTCGGAGGCGCCGGCGTCGCCACCAATGCGGATTTCCGCGTTGAGGTTGTCCTCGCCCTCGGTGGGCTCGGGCAGCACCATGAGTACGCGGGCGGGGTGCTCGCGGGTGGCGTCGGTAGCCAATTCGATGAGTTCTGTGGTGTTGTCCTCGGTGGAGGCCACAATGATGAGAGTGAGTACACGGCCGGTCATCACCTGGGAGCCGGTGTCGCGGATGCTGACAAGCGCCTTAGAGATATCCCTAGACGTTGTGGAGGGCAGAGAAAAGATCACGGGAGACTTGTCTTTCCTTCGTTGGGGGCAGCGGACGATAAAGGGCGGGCCGTCATAGCTCGCGGTGGTCGCATTAGGGGCGACGCCAATGGCGTCCGTCGCGTTCCATCATAGTGTCGGCGGATTCTGGGCCCCACGTGCCGGCGCGATAGTCATCGGGCTGGCCGCGCTGCGCCCAGAACTCCAGAATGGGATCAAGGATGGTCCAGCTCAACTCCACCTCTTCATTGGTGGGGAAGAGGCTGGCCTCGTCGAGAAGCGCATCGAGGATGAGACGCTCATAGGCCTCCGGTGATTCCTCGGTGAAGGCTTCGCGATAGGAGAAGTCCATGTTCACGTCGCGGACCTCCATGGTGGAGCCGGGCACCTTGGAGCCGAAGCGCATCAGGACGCCCTCGTCCGGCTGCACGCGAATCACCACGGCATTGGGGCCCAGGGTGCCCATGGTGGAATCCCCGAAGGGATTATGGGGCACATTCTTCAATACCACCGCGATCTCGGTGACACGACGGCCGAGCCTTTTGCCCGTGCGCAGGTAGAAAGGCACCCCTGCCCAGCGGCGGTTTTCGATCTCGAGGGTGCAGGCGGCGAAGGTTTCGGTATTCGAGTCAGGATCAAAACCGTCCTCATCGCGCAACCCAATGACCTTCTTCGAGCCCTGCCAGCCGGCGGTGTACTGTCCGCGGGCGGTGGTCTTGCCGAGCGGATAGACCGGCTTTGTCGCCCGCAGCACCTTTACCTTCTCCGCCTGGAGCTCATCGGGGGAGATGGTGCGTGGCTCATCCATCGCTACCAGCGCCAGCAACTGCAGCAGGTGGTTTTGGATCACATCGCGGGCCGCACCAATGCCGTCATAATAGCCAGCGCGCCCTCCGAGGCCGATATCCTCGGCCATGGTGATCTGCACGTGATCAATAAACTGCGCATTCCAGAAAGGCTCGAAGAGCTGATTGGCAAAGCGCAACGCCATGATGTTTTGCACAGTCTCTTTGCCGAGATAGTGATCGATACGGAAGACGGCATTCTCGGGGAAGACCGAGTTCACGATCTCATTGAGTTCCTTAGCCGACTCCAGATCGTGGCCGAAGGGCTTTTCAATAATTACCCGGCGCCAGGATTCACCCTCGTCCTCGGCGAGACCGGATCGATCCAGCTGATGGCACACGTCGGTAAAGTGTGCCGGCGGAACCGAGAGATAAAAGGCCCAGTTACCGGCGGTGCCACGGGAAGAATCAATGGCGTCGAGCGTGTCGCGCAGCTTATCGAAGTCTTCGTCCACGTTGAGGTTGCCGGTGACAAACTCCATGCCTTCGGCGAGCCGCTCCCACACGTTCTCGCGGAAGGAGGTGCGGGCGCCGTCCTTCACGGCGGTGCGGACATAGTCCTCGAAGTCCTTTTTATCCCACTCGCGACGTCCATAACCGACCAAGCTAAAACCAGCCGGCAGCAGCCCGCGATGGGCGAGATCATACACCGCTGGCAGCAGCTTCTTGCGCGCCAGATCGCCCGTGACGCCAAAAATCACCATGCCGGAGGGGCCGGCGATACGCGGTAGGCGCTTATCGTGCGGGTCCCGCAAGGGGTTCGACGGCGGCTGATAGTCCATGTCAGTCCTCTTCTGATGTGTGGATCGTTCCTGCGTTCTCACTACCCCAAATCTAGCGCGCACGCTGCAGCATTGACGACGCCGCCTCCTCGGGGTGCGAAAGCGAGCCGCTTCATTCTAGGCTGCAGGGCCATACAGCCGGAAACACCGCCTAGAGGGCAGATATTCCACTAGGCGGTGCAGGCTCGGCCGCTAGATGCGGGCGTCGATCTTTTCCAGCAGGTCATTCCAGCTGTCGACGAACTTCTCCACACCTTCGCGCTCGAGGGTGTCAAAGACATCCTCGAAGTCCACGCCGAGCGCATCGAGCTGGCTGAACAGCTCGTCCGACTCTGCGGAGTGCCCAGTGAGGGTCTCGCCCTTGGCGCTGGCCGCAAGGGTCGCGTCGATCGTCGCCTCGGGCATGGTGTTTACCGTGTGCGGGCCCACCAGCTCGGTGACGTAGAGATCCGCGGGGTAGTCCGGGTTCTTTACCCCAGTAGAGGCCCACAGCGGGCGCTGCACATGGGTGCCGGCAGGCAGATCAGCGGCGGCGAAGAGTTCTTGGAACACGTCATAGGCGCGGCGAGCATTGGCCACACCCGCCTTGCCGCGCAGTGCCAGCGCGTCCTCGGAGCCGATCTTTTCCAGTCGGGCATCCACCTCGGTGTCGAGGCGGGAAACGAAGAAGGAGGCCACCGAGTGAATAGTGGAGACATCGTGGCCGTTCTCGGCAGCGCGCTGAATGCCCTCGATATAGGCGGCAACAACCTCTCGGTAGCGGGCCACGGAGAAGATGAGGGTGACATTGACGCTAATGCCCTCGGCCAGCGCATCGCTGATCGCCGGCAGAGACTCCTCGGTGGCGGGGATCTTGATCATCAGGTTCGGACGGTCCACCCGCTGCCACAGGTTGCGGGCCTGCACCAGCGTGGCCTCCCGCTCAGCAGAGATGCGGGGATCAACCTCGATGGATACCCGTCCATCGACGCCCTTGGTCTGCTCGTAGACCTCGGCGAAGGCATCGCAGGCGCGACGCACATCGTCGATCGCCATGGCGTAGACGGCCTCATCCGCGCCCAAGCGGGAGCTAGCGAGCTCCTTGAGCTGCTCATCATAGGCGTTGCCGGTGGTCATGGCCTTGGCAAAGATTGCCGGATTGGTGGTGACACCCTTAATGGAGGTGGATTCGATCATCTCGGCGAGGTTGCCGGAGTCGAGGCGATCGCGTGAGAGATCATCGAGCCATGTCGAGGTTCCGAGCTCATAGATGTCATCGATAGTGCTCATAAACTGCACACTCTCCTTGAGAGCTAGTGGGGTAGTGGATGCCCACCACCATAACCCCGGTCGCGGCGGACCGGTGGTGGGTATGGCGATGGGCAGAGGATGGTTAAGAGGATCGTTAGCGCGAAAGGCTCTTCTTGGCGGCGGCCACCACGGCGTCGGTGGTGATACCGAACTCCTCGAAAAGCTTCTCATAGGGGGCAGAGGCACCGAAGTGTTCCAGAGACACGGCCTCGCCCTGGCTGCCCAGCCACTGGTACCAGGGCATAGCCACACCGGCTTCCACGGACACGCGGGCGGTCACTGCGGGCGGCAGCACTTCGTCGATATAGTCTTGATCCTGCTCGGCGAACCAATCCATGCAGGGCATGGAGACCACGCGGGTGGCGGTGCCCTCGGCCTCTAGGCGCTGCGCGGCCTCCACAGCCAGGTGCACCTCGGAGCCGGTAGCCATGAGGATCACGTCGGGGGTCTCAGCGGACTCTCGCACCAGCACATAGCCGCCGCGGGCCACACCCTCGACAGCCTTGTCCTTCGTTCCCTCCAGCACGGGGATGTTCTGGCGGGTCAGCGCCAAGCCCTTCGGGCCCTTGCGGTACTCCAGTGCCGCCTTCCACGCAGCGGCAGTCTCATTCGCATCCGCCGGGCGCAGCATGGACATGTTCGGGATGGCGCGCAGCGAGGCCAGCTGCTCCACCGGCTGGTGGGTAGGACCGTCCTCGCCCAAGCCGATCGAATCGTGGGTCCACACATAGAAGGCATCGGTACCCATGAGGGCGGCGAGACGCACAGCCGGACGCATGTAGTCGGAGAAGATGAGGAAGGTTCCGCCGTAGGGGCGGGTGCCGCCATGCAGCGCGATACCGTTCATGATCGAACCCATAGCGTGCTCACGGATACCGAAATGCATATTGCGGCCATAAGGGCTGGTGGTCCACGTATCGGTGGTGATCTCCGTCGGGCCGAAGGAATCGGCGCCCTTGATCACGGTGTTATTGGAACCAGCCAAGTCGGCGGAGCCGCCCCAAAGCTCGGGCAGGGTGGCGCCTAGGGCCTGCAGCACAGCCTCGGAGGCCTTACGGGTGGCAACACCCTTCGCATCGGCATCCCAGGTGGGCAGCTCATCGGCGTAGCCCTCGGGCAGGGTGTAGGCCCTGAGGCGATCGAAGAGGGCGCGGTTCTCGGGATTGGCCTCGGACCAGGCATCGAACTTCTCGGTCCACGCCGCCACCTTCTCCTTGCCGCGCTCCACGGCCTCGCGGGTGTGTGCGATCACGGCGTCGTCGACGGCGAAGTGTGCCTCGGGGTCGAAGTCGAGCTCGCGCTTAATGGCGGCCACTTCTTCCTCGCCGAGGGCAGCGCCGTGGGAGGCGCCGGTGTTCATGGCGTTCGGGGCGGGGTAGGCGATCACCGAGCGCATCCGGATAAAGGTCGGGCGCGAGGTCTCGGCCTTGGCCTGGGCGATTGCCTCTTCGATGGCGGCCACATCTTCACCGGTGACCTCGAGCACCTGCCAGCCGTAGGCCTCATAGCGCTGGGCGACGTCCTCGGTGAAGGCGATGGTGGTGTCGTCCTCGATGGAGATGCCGTTATCGTCCCAGAACACGATGAGGTTACCCAGCTTTTGGGTGCCGGCCAGGGAGCACGCCTCGGCGGTCACGCCCTCCTGCACATCGCCATCGGAGGCGATGACATAGATGAAGTGATCGAAGGGGGACTCGCCGGGGGCGGCTTCGGGGTCGAAGAGACCACGCTCACGGCGGGCGGCCATGGCCATACCCACAGAAGAAGCGAGGCCCTGGCCCAGCGGGCCGGTGGTGATTTCCACACCATCGGTGTGGCCGTACTCGGGGTGTCCCGGGGTGAGCGATCCCCAAGTGCGCAGCGCCTTGAGATCGTCCAGCTCGAGGCCGAAGCCCGCGAGATAGAGCTGGATGTACTGGGTCAGCGAGGAGTGGCCGCAGGAGAGCACGAAGCGGTCACGGCCAGCCCACGTGGGATCGTGCGGCGCGACGTTCATGACGCGGTGGTACAGGGTATAAGCCAGCGGGGCCAGGCTCATGGCGGTGCCGGGGTGGCCGGAGCCGCAGTTCTGGACGGCGTCGGCGGCGAGGACGCGCGCGGTATCCACGGCGCGAGTGTCCAACTCAGTCCACGTCTCCGGGTAGTTCCGGGTGGTGAATTCCTTCAGCTCAGGGGAAAGGGCCACTGCTTCAATCATCCTTCTTATCAGTGCTGGTCGTATGTTCGCGTCCACCGAAACTGTGAGGCCCACCCGCGTTGAGGTGGGGCAGGGGCGGTGGCCGCGGCAGTGCGCGACGGGGCCACGCACAATCGTTCACCAGTCTAGTGGGTGCAGCGCCCTCGCACCCACACGCGGTAGCGGTGTTTCTCACACCCCACGGATTCGGTCGATCCCACCCTCCCACACGGTGGGAAGGTGTGGCGGTGATTCACCTTCGGCGCTGGCGCACGCTAGGATTAGGCCCTTGGTGGCCGTCGTGGCCACCGCCGCGGCCCGTGGTGTGGGTTGCGGCACACTTATTCGGTAGCGGCCCGCCCCATATAAATGGGGTACGGAATTCGAGTCCGCATCAGGGATGCGCGTTGGGTTCCCGAACCACGGGGAGGCGGCGTGTGGGAACTTTTTTGCCCCAGCCACCGACTACTCTCGAGATGGACTGCGGAATTTTTCATGCAGCGAACTGAGAGTAGACGCACCGATGCCACCGTCCTGTGCGTTGTGCACGGGCCGCGCGGCGAGCACCAGACAGCAATAACCAGCGACGAGCGATGTACACCTGTGGGAAGGCGATTTCTTGGAGACGATCAAGGCTTATTTTGCGCTGACGAAGCCCAGAGTGATCGAGCTTCTCCTCGTGGCTACTTTCCCCGCGATGCTCCAAGCCGATCGCGGCTCCATCGACCTCGTCCTCATCCTGCTCACTCTCATCGGTGGCTGGATGGGAGCGGCTGCCGCCAATACGTTCAACATGGTGGCTGATGCCGATATCGATCAGGTGATGGCCCGAACCTCCACGAGGCCGCTGGTGAAATCGAGCGTCTCTACCCGCAACGCCGCCGTCTTCGCATGGGCGCTGACCGTCGCCAGCTTCCTCTGGCTGTGGCTACTGTGCGGCTCCCTGACCGCCGCGATGTTGGTGATGGTGACCATCGCCTTCTATATCTTCGTCTACACCAAATGGCTGAAGCGTCGGACACCGATGAACGTGGTCTGGGGCGGCGCTGCCGGCTGTATGCCCGTGCTCGTGGGCTGGGCCGTGATCACCGATAGCATCCCGAACCTCGATAACGCCCAGTGGTGGCAGGCCATTGTGCTCTTCCTCATCATCTTCTTCTGGACCCCGCCGCACACCTGGGCGCTGGGAATGAAGTATAAGAAGGACTATGCGGCCGCGGGCGTACCCATGCTGCCGGTGGTGGCCACCGAAACGCAGGTGACCAAGCAGATCGTGGTCTACACCTGGATCACCGTGGCGACCACGCTGCTGCTCTTGCCGGCGACCGGCTGGATCTATGCCGTGGCTGCCGTGGCTGCGGGCGTGTGGTTCATCATGGAAGCCCATCGCGTGCACCGGCTCACCGCCGCGGGTGATCGCTCTAAGCCCTACCGGCTGTTTATCATCTCTAATAACTATTTGGCCGTGGTGTTCGTGGCGCTCTCCGTCGACGCCGCCCTCGGGCTCCAGACCCTCGGCGAAGGCTTCGGTTGGGGCCAGATCCTCTTCTAATACCGGCACTCGCCCAGCCACTTCTTACTACAGCAGCACCCTCGATACGTGAGAGTTCATCACAGGTATCGAGGGTGTCGTCGTCTATGCCGAGGGTGGGCGGCGTCTTAGATTTTCAGCACAATTGAGCCGGTGGTGGCGCGGCTCTGCAGGTCGCGATGTGCCTGGGCGGCGTCGGCAAGATCATAGACGCCGCCGACTCGAACATTGAGATTGCCGTCGATGATCTCTTGGGTCACGGCCTGGGCACGACGGGTGAATTCGCCCTCGAGGCTGGTCCACGCGCCGATTGAGGGGCGGGTGAGATAAATGGATCCGTGGGTATTAAGCAGTTGCGGGTCGAAGGGCTCCACCGGCCCAGAGGCGGCGCCGAAGAGACACACCACGCCCCGCGGCTTCACCACCTCGAGGGACTCGTGGAAGGTCGCTTGGCCCACGCCGTCATAGACCACATCCACCCCATGCCCGCCATTGAAACGTCGCACCTGCTCGGCAAGGTTCTCGGAGTAGCGAAAGACCTCGGTGGCGCCGGCCTCGTAGGAGAGCTCGGCCTTCTCATCGGAGGAGGTGACGGTGTAGACGGTGGCCCCGCGTAGCCGCGCGAACTGGGTGGCCATCAGGCCCACACCTCCCGCGCCGGCGGTGATGAGGCAGCTATCGCCCTGCTTTAGGGGATAGACGCCATCGGTGAGATAGTGGGCGGTAATGCCCTGCAAAAGCATGGAGGCTGCTACCTCGGGCTCGATGCCCTGGGGTACCGCCACGAGACGATCCCGCGGCACGGTGGCGTATTCTGCATAGGAGCCAAAGCCATCGCACCACGCGACGAGTGTGCCGGCGGCGATCTCGCCCTGGGGGTCATAGGCCACCCGCCCAGTGCCTTCGAAGCCGATCGTCATCGGCAGCGAGGAGTGATAAATTCCCTCGCGATAGTAGGTATCGATGTAGTTGACGCCCGCATAATCCACGGACACCAGCACCTCAGAATCGCTGGGCTCGGGAACGCTGACCTCTCGTAGTTGGAGCTTCTCGACGCCACCAGGTTCCTCCACGCAGATAGCGCGCATGGTGCTGGGGACAGTGTTCTTTGATGCGGTATGTGCGGTCATAGTGTCGATACTAATGAACAACCCCAGCACCGCGCCGTGAGTTCGGCAGCGAGGTACTGGGGGAGAGGAGTTCGGGGTGTAAGGAGCGCGCTAGTTTTTCGCGGCCTTGTTGCTGCGATCCTCTTGGATGATGGTGCGTTTTTCATCGCCCGCGGGAGAACCGGTGACGAGCGCCGATCCTTGGCGGCGGGCGTAGTGGGCGTAGACCACCGCGGTCAGCGCGGTGCACACCGAGCTCATGCCGACGTGCACGGGCACGGTCCAAGCCGGAATGGACCAGTTGTACTGAATGATGCCAACAGCGCCTTGGACGACGACCATAGCCACCAACCAGAAGCCGAGCTTGACGATCTTCAGCTGCGTCTTCACCGCTACGAAGGCCACGGCCAAGCCGATGGTGAGGCCGAGATAGAGATACATTGCGTGCGCGTGCAGATTCGCGATCTCCACGATGTCTACCTGCAGGCGATCCTCGGGGCGGATCTCAGCGTCACCGGAGTGCGTTCCCGCGCCGGTGACCATGGTGCCGGTGATCACGGTGATAAGCAGCGCCACGGCAGCGCCGGCGGCGAGCCCACGGAGCGCGGCCGGATAGTTGAAAGTGATCGTGCCGGTATCGGGCTCTTGGACGCGCACAAAGAGTATGCCGGCGAAAAATACCAGCAGTATGGAGGGAATAAAGTGCAGGGCGACCGACCACCATTGGAGGTTGATGAGCACCGAGACGCCACCGATAATTGCCTGTAACACGATGCCGAGAACCTGTACCCATGCGAGGTTGACGATCTCCTTGCGGCGGCCAGCCGAGATCACCGAGAGCAGCAGCATGCCGGCGAAGATAATGAGCACGAAGGTCAGCAGACGGTTGCCGAACTCGATGGCCTGTTGAATCCACGGCGCTGCCCCAGCCACTGGCACGAAGGAACCCTCGTGACATTGTGGCCACGTATTACACCCCAATCCAGAGCCGGTGACACGCACAATGGAGCCGGTTACGGTGATGCCGCCTTGGGCGATCAGCGTAAATAGGGCAAGCAGGCGCTGGGTGGATACTTTGGGCGACTGGCTGCGCAGACCCATGCGACGATTCTGCACGGGTTGCGGCGGCGTTGGGGTCGATGCGTGGGTACTCACAGTTGTCCTATTTTATTGTCTGACGTGGCTGAAAGAAACTTAGGCGTGCATGAGAACGCGGAGGTGTGACACGTCTCTAGTCGTGGAACTTAAACCAGCGATTCGCCGCCCACATGGCTGCCACTGCCCACAGCGCCAATATGAGCGCTTGGGCCACGGGGAAGGTGCCGCTGAAGGCCCGGTCGAGGCCAATGGCCAACGCCACCGAGGGCACCGCATTCAGCAGCCCGGCCGCGTCGGGATCGAGCATGGAAAAACCGGCGATGCCTATGAGGATGAACCAGATGAGATTGGCCAGCGCCAGTACTGCCTCGGAGGAGAGTGTGCCGCCGAGCAGCATGCCGAGCGAGGTGGTGACGCACAACCCGATGACGAGCATGAGCGCGGCATAGGCCACTCCTATGCCGCTGGTCTGCCAGCCGAGGAGCAGGGCGGTTCCGCCGATGAGTACCACCTGCACGATGGTGACAACCACCACTGCGCAGATCTTGCCCACGATGATGGCCCAGGCGGGCACTCCCGAGGCCCCGATGCGTTTCAGGGCCCCGTATCGGCGATCGAAGGCCACCGCGATGGCCTGGCCGGTAAAGCCGGAACTGAGCGCCGCAATGGCGAAGGTAATGGGCACCGCGAGGGCGATGGGGTCGTCGAGATCAAAGACGTTGACCTTGCTTATTCCCAGCAGCAGGGCGATGGGAATGATCACGCTGAGCAGTTGCTGCTCGCCGTGGCGCAGGAAGAGCTTGGATTCGATCACCGCCTGCGCCCACACCATGGCCGGCACAGAGGCCCGTTCGGGATCCGCACGAAACGTGCCCGCGGGGAAGGGGGTGTGCGCGCTAGTCACTGGTTATTCCTCTTTTCTCTGCTTCAAGTCCGTCATGCAACGTGGGGCGCTGGCGCTGCTAGGAGCGCATCTCGCGTCCGGTGAGATCAAGGAAAACATCCTCGAGGGTGCGATGGTTGGTGGATATGCTGCGCAGTAGCACATCCTGGGCGCGGGCAGTGGTAGCCAGAGCTGCGATCAGCTCCGGGGTGGCCGCCGCCTGCACGCGATAGCTGCGGGGGTGGGTCTCCACGACATTCGCCCCCACGGCGGCGGAGAAGGCTGCGGTATCGATAGCCACGCTGGTCTCAAAACTGATATCGGCGGCCTCGGCGCTTAAGGAACTGAGTTCTTCGGGTGTGCCCTCGGCCACGACGCTGCCGTGATCGATGATGACAACGCGGTCGGCGAGCGCTTCGGCCTCATCCATCAGGTGGGTGGTGAGGATGACCGTCACCCCGTCCGCCTTGAGGCTGCGGATGATCTCCCACACTTGCAGCCGCGATTGAGCATCCATGCCCGCAGTGGGCTCATCCAAAAAGACCAGTTCTGGGCGCCCGATAAGGGCACAGGCTAGGGAGACGCGCTGCTGCTGGCCGCCAGAAAGCCGCCGGTAGTTGGTTTTCACCAGCCCCTCAAGGCCAAGGGTATGCAAAAGCCAGTCCACATCGAGAGGGCGGGCTGAATAGGAGGCCACCAGGCGGAGCAGTTCTCCGACCTTGATTCCTGGGTAGGTGCCGCCGCCTTGGAGCATGATACCGATGCGGCGGCGGACATGCTCTGGGTGGGTGGTGGGGTTGATTCCCAGCACCTCAATGCTGCCTGCGGTGGGCGTGAGGAAGCCTTCGCACATCTCGATCGTGGTGGTCTTGCCTGCGCCATTGGGGCCAAGCAGGGCCACGACCTCACCGTGGTCCACGCTGAGACTGAGCGCGGCGACGGCCTGGGTGGCCCCGAAGGATTTGCTTAGCTCTTTAAGCGCGAGGGCGGGACCTGGGGTCGCCGTTCGATCTTTGTGCTCAGTATTCACAACTCGATAGTCTAGGATACCCAGCCGCCGCGTGGCATAACCTGTCCGCCGTGGCGCGCATCCTACGACGCTTGTCGACGCTTAGTCCCAGCCAACGATCCCGCGACGGCGCAGGAAAACGTAGACCAGGGTGAGGAAAACCACGCCCAGCAGGGCAGAGCCCACATAGATGGCGATCACTGTGGTAGGAGGAAGCGACAGCCCGCGCGGCATGATGAACAAACTGAGCAGGGCGCAATAGCCGGCCGCTCCGGCGCGGAAGAGTCGCCGGTTGGCCCAGGCGGCGAGGGGCAGAATGGCCCAGAGCATGTACCAGGGATGCACCACTGGAAAGAGGAGCACCAGCATGAAGGTGGCCACCCCCAGCCCGCCGATGGGGTGGATGGTGCCGCGATAGGTGGCAAAAAGCATGCGTACCATGAAGGCGGCTGCCAGCAGCAGGCCCACCCCGCGAGTGATGCTCAGCAGTGCTTCGGTGTGATCGCCGAGTTCGAGCAGCATGCCGATCCAGCCGCCGATCACCCCGATGTCTGTGGTCAGGGAGAGCCAGGAGCGGATGGTGGCCGCGCCGCCTTGGCCGCTGATCCAGCCGGTGGGGATGCCCGTGAGCGCGGTGACGGCCGCCACGGAGCCGACGAGTATGGCGAGCTGCACCGCGCCCGCGCCGAGGACCGCCACGGCCGTGTGGCGCCCGCGGAGATGGATATGCCGAGCGAGTGCCATACCGATGAAGCCGAGGCCAATAAAGCCGGTGACTTTCACCATGCCGGCGCTCGAGATCAGCACCCCGCTGACCACGACCAAGCCCCACGCCTGCCAGGCCGGTCCCTTAAGGGCGCTGAGACGGTCGATGCCGCGTAGCCCCAATTCCATGCCGAGTAGCACGAGGCCCAATTGGATCGACTCATTATGAATCCCGCCCACGAGGTGCAAGATGGCTAGGGGATTGAGAATGCCCAGCCACAGCGCCGCCTGTACGGACACCCCGCAGCGGCTGGCCAGCTTGCTGAGCGCCCAGGCGGCGAGAAGCATGCCCACTAAGCTGATGATGCGGTGGGCGAATACCCCGGCCGCGATCGAATCGCCGGTGATCTTCGCAATCACGGACGCGATGCCGAGTGCCACGGGGCCATAGGGCGAGGGTGAGTGGGACCAAATTAACGGCACCGAGCGGGCCAGCACGTCATCGGTGCCGAGGATGTCTACCGGGCCGGCGCTATAGGGGTCGAAACCGCGATCCACGATCGCGCCCTGCGCCAGATAGGAATAGATGTCTTGGGTAAACAGGGGAGCGGTGAAGAAGATCGGCGCCACCCAGGCCACGAAGGTGCGCGCCAGCATGGAGGTCGATACCAACACCCGCGAGTGGCGGGGGCGGGCCATATCCGCGCCCACAAACGGGGCGATGAGCAGCCATGCAATCACCATCAACCCCGCCCCGGTGATCACCAAGATGGAGGAGGTTTGGATCATCCGCCCCATGATCGAGCCGCCTGGGAAAGACGTATAGGGATCTCCCAACACCGGCTTTGCCCCAGCGCCCAGTCCACCGAGGGCCAACGTCAGTGCCCCGAGGGCGCCCAGCCAGCGCAGCGTCGCAAAGCGAGCGAGCTGCAGCGGATCCATCCGCCGTGGGGCGCGGGAGCTAGAGACCGGGAGGAGATCATGGCCGGTGGCGGCGCGCACGATGGTGGACCCGCTCGCCTCTGGCTCGGCGCCAATGTGCAGACTGGCCGAGCGCGAGCCAGCGTGGCCGAGACGCGGCAGGGTCGCCTTGAAATCATCTGCTGCTGCGGCCGCGCGCCGGCGGCGGGGCTGTTGGGTATCCGACACAGCTATGAGTCTAAAACACCACCGGGACATCGTTGGCGCACGCTGGCCGGCAGGGATCGCGTTTGCGCGGCCCCCGCTAATTAAGGAACACTAGTGTTGTCTTATAATGAGACACGAGTTGTCCATCATAGTGAATTTAAGGAGGTGAACGCGCACATGACGCACTCTGTTTCCCGTCACACCACTCCGTCCGTGCAGCCACGGGCGACGGCTGCTTCTCGCGCTGGGCTTGCTCGCGGCGAGGAGAAGAAACGCAGCGAAGTGGAAACTCGCTCAACGGATGGTGATACCCGCAAGCAGATCCTCATGACCCTGCTCAAGCAGGGGCCAATGACGGCCTCCGCATTGGGTAAGGCCTTAGGGCTGTCCGCGGCAGGTGTGCGCCGTCACCTCGATATTTTGGTTGACGACGCCCTCGCGGAAACGGTGGAGCCCCGCTCCTCTCGCGGGCGTGGGCGCGGTCGACCAGCCAAAGCATTCCAGCTCACCGACGAAGGCCGAGCCCACTTTGGGCACGACTACGACACTCTCGCCGTGCTCGCTATCACTGCGCTGCGGGAGACCGGTGGGCCCGAGGCCGTGCGGGAGTTCGCTCGGCAGCGTGTAGCCCAGCTACTTGCGCATGTGGACCCTGCGGCGGACGATGAAGACTCGACATATAAAACAGCCCAACAGGTCGCGGATGCACTCAATGCCAATGGCTACGCATCCGAAGTCAAAGAAGCTGGTGGGGGCGTGCAAATTTGCCACCACCATTGCCCCATCTCGCATGTGGCCTCGGAACACCCCGAGCTATGCGCTGCAGAGTATGAGGTGCTCTCCGAGCTACTCGGTCAACACGTGCAACAGCTGGCGACCATTACCGAGGGGCACGGAATTTGCACGACCAACATTCCCTTAACACCCATAGACCACACTCCTGAAGAAAGGAGCTGAACATGACTCAAGCAACACCCACTGCTCCGTCCTCCGATGACGAGATCATTGAGTCCATTGGCCCCTATAACTACGGCTGGCATGACTCCGACGTAGCCGGCGCCACCGCCAAGCGCGGCCTGTCCGAGGACATCGTTCGCGATATTTCCGCTAAAAAGGACGAGCCGGAGTGGATGCTGAATAACCGCCTGAAGGCGCTCAGCATCTTCGATAAGAAGCCCATGCCCACGTGGGGTGCGGACCTCAGCGGCATCAACTTCGACCAGATCAAGTACTTCGTGCGCTCCACCGAGGAGCAGGCACAGACCTGGGATGACCTGCCCGAGGACATCAAGAACACCTATGACAAGCTGGGCATCCCCGAGGCCGAAAAGCAGCGCCTTGTCGCCGGCGTCGCCGCGCAGTACGAGTCCGAGGTGGTCTACCACCAGATTCGTGAGGACCTCGAGGCCCAGGGTGTGATCTTCCTCGACACCGATACCGCCCTGAAGGAGCACCCCGACCTCTTCAGGGAGCACTTCGGCTCCGTGATCCCGGCCGGCGACAATAAGTTCTCCGCGCTGAACACCGCCGTCTGGTCCGGTGGCTCCTTCATCTACGTGCCCAAGGGAGTCCACGTCGACATCCCGCTGCAGGCCTATTTCCGTATCAACACGGAGAACATGGGCCAGTTCGAGCGCACCCTCATCATCGTGGACGAGGATGCCTATGTGCACTATGTGGAGGGCTGTACCGCCCCGATCTACAAGTCGGATTCCCTGCACTCCGCCGTGGTGGAGATCATCGTGAAGAAGGGTGGCCGCTGCCGCTATACCACCATTCAGAACTGGTCCAATAACGTCTACAACCTGGTGACCAAGCGCACTAAGTGTGAAGAGGGCGCCACCATGGAATGGGTCGATGGCAACATCGGTTCCAAGGTGACGATGAAGTACCCGGCCGTGTGGATGACCGGCCCCCACGCCAAGGGCGAGGTGCTGTCTGTGGCCTTTGCTGGCGAGGGCCAGTTCCAGGACACCGGCGCCAAGATGACCCACATGGCTCCCTACACCTCCTCCAATATCGTCTCCAAGTCCGTGGCCCGCAGCGGCGGCCGCGCCGCCTACCGCGGTCTGGTGCAGATCAACAAGGATGCCCATCACTCCACCTCCAATGTGGAATGCGATGCGCTCTTGGTGGATAGCATCTCCCGCTCGGATACCTACCCCTATAACGACATTCGCAATGACCACGTGACCCTCGGCCACGAGGCCACCGTGTCGCAGGTGTCGGACGATCAACTCTTCTACCTCATGTCCCGCGGCATCCCCGAGGACGAGGCCATGGCCATGATCGTGCGCGGCTTCGTGGAGCCGATCGCCAAGGAGCTGCCGATGGAATACGCCCTCGAGCTCAACCGCTTGATCGAATTGCAGATGGAAGGATCGGTGGGTTAAGCACAATGTCAACTCCCCTCACTGAAACCGAAGCGACTATCACCCCGGTTGGGGCCGGCACCGGCCACCAGACTAAGGGCGATCGCTTCACATCGTTTTCCACCGCCGATTTCGAGGTCCCGAAGGGGCGTGACGAGGACTGGCGCTTTACCCCCATGCGTAAACTCCGCGGCCTGCACGATGGCAGCGCCGGTGCGGGGCAGCGCGCCGCGATCACCGTCACGGGCGCGAGCGAGGGCGTGAGCGTGAGCGAACTGGCGATGGACGATCCCTCGCTGGGACGCGCCGGCGCCCCCGTGGACCGTGCCGCCGCTCAGGCCTGGGAGAACTCCGAGGTAGCCGATCGTGTGAAGGTGGCCAAGAACGTCGCTCTCTCCGAGCCCGTGGTGATCACCATCAGCGGCCCCGGCACCGATGCCGTGTCCTATGGCACGGTCGTGATCGAGCTGGAAGAGTGCGCAGAGGCCGTCGTCTTCCTGCGCTATGAGGGCTGTGGCGCCCACTCCGACAATGTCGAGTTCATCATCGGCGACAATGCCCGGCTGACCACTGTGGTGCTCGAGGACTGGGAGGATGACGCCGTCCACCTGTCCAACTCTCACCTGCTGGTGGGCGCCGACGCCACCGTGCGCCACTACTACGCCGCCTTCGGTGGCGAGGTGGTGCGCACCGTGCCGCACGTGCGCTACACCGCTCCCGGTGGTGACGCCGAAATGCTCGGACTCTACTTCGCCGACTCCGGCCAATACTTCGAGCAGCGACTGCTGGTGGATCATTCCGTGAAGAACTGCCGCTCCAATGTGCTCTACAAGGGCGCGCTGCAGTCCACTGGTGAATCCAGCCGCTCCGAAGCCCGCACCGCGTGGATCGGCGATGTGCTGATCCGCCCAGAGGCCACTGGTACCGATACCTACGAGAAGAACAACAACCTGCTGCTCACCCAGGGCGCCCGCGCCGATGCGGTGCCGAACCTGGAGATTCAGACCGGAGAGATCGTCGGCGCCGGCCACGCTGCCACCGTCGGCCGCTTCGACGATGAGCACATGTTCTACCTGCAGTCTCGCGGTATCCCCGAGTCCGAGGCCAAAATGCTGATCGTGCGGGGCTTCTTCACCGACGTGATCAAGCGGATCCCGATTCAGGAGATCCGCGACAACCTGGAAGAGATGGTGGAGCAGGAACTGACCGCCACGGTGCTCTAGCGCGTAATGCGCACGAACACCGCCCCTGCCACACCATTGCGACAAGGCGCCGTTATGCTCGGTGCCGATTCACCACAGTTAGGAATACATACCACTCATGAGCACTCTTGAGATTAAGAACCTGCACGCCCAGGTTGTGCCGGCCGACGAAAACGAGAAGCCGAAGATGATCCTGCACGGCGTGAACCTCACCATTAAGTCCGGTGAAACCCACGCCATCATGGGCCCCAATGGCTCCGGCAAGTCCACACTGTCTTATGCCATCGCTGGCCACCCCCGTTATGAGATCACCGAGGGCGAGGTGCTTCTCGACGGCGAGAACCTGCTGGAGATGGACGTCGACGAGCGCGCCCGCGCCGGTCTCTTCCTCGCCATGCAGTACCCGACCGAGGTCCCCGGCGTGTCGATGGCGAACTTCCTGCGCAGCGCCGCCACCTCCGTGCGCGGCGAGGCCCCGAAGATTCGCGATTGGGTGAAGGAAGCCCGCACCGCGATGAATGAGCTCGACATCGACCCGGCTTTCGCCGAGCGTTCGGTGAATGAAGGCTTCTCCGGTGGCGAGAAGAAGCGCCACGAGGTGCTGCAGCTCGGCCTACTGAAGCCGAAGTTCGCGGTGCTGGACGAGACCGACTCCGGTCTGGACGTGGACGCCTTGCGTATCGTCTCCGAGGGCATCAACCGTTATAAGGAGCGCGAGAACGGTGGCGTGCTGATGATCACCCACTACCAGCGCATCCTCAACTACGTGAAGCCCGATTATGTGCACGTCTTCGCCGCTGGTCGCGTGGTGGAGTCCGGCGGACCCGAGCTGGCCCAGCAGCTCGAGGCAGAAGGCTACGAGAAGTTCGTTAAGTAGCAGCCCAGCGAGTAGTCGCCGCCGCACCATCACCTCGACCGAGACACCCATAGAGGAGAATCACCCATGGCAGAAAGGCACAGCCCTGTCGATACCGCGCGGATTCGCACGGATTTCCCGATCCTGAGCCGCACGGTGCGCGAAGAGCGCCCGCTGATCTATCTGGATTCTGGCGCCACCGCCCAGCGCCCTCGTCAGGCAGTGGATGCGGAGCGTGACTTCCTCTTCCACCACAACGCACCCGTGCACCGCGGGGCCTATCAGCTGGCCGAGGAAGCCACCGATGACTACGAGCAGGCCCGCGAGCGTATTGCCCGCTTCGTGGGCGCATCGGTGGGGGAGATCGCCTTCACTAAAAACGCCACCGAGGCCCTCAATGAGGTCGCCTATATTCTCGGCGATGATCGCTCCGGCGAGTACGCCGTGGGCGCGGAGGATGAGATCGTGGTCTCCGAGCTGGAACACCACGCCAATCTCGTGCCTTGGCAGGAGCTGGCGCGACGTACAGGCGCCACCCTTCGCTGGTACAGCAGTACTGAGGATGGTCGAATCGACCTCGATTCCCTCGAGCTCAGCCCCCGCACCAAGGTGGTGGCGCTGACCCACCAGTCCAATGTGACCGGAGCCGTGCTCGATGTCGAGGAAGCCGTCCGCCGCGCCCACGAGGTAGGGGCACTCTTTGTGCTCGACGCCTGCCAGTCTGTGCCGCATATGCCTGTAGATCTGCACCAGCTGGGTGTGGACTTCGCCGCCTTCTCCGGGCACAAGATGCTCGGCCCCACTGGGGTGGGTGCACTCTATGGCCGCCAGGAACTGCTGGATTGCCTCCCGCCCTTCCTCACGGGCGGCTCCATGATCGAGAAGGTGAACATGGACGGCTCCACCTACACGGTGGCGCCGCAACGGTATGAGGCCGGCACCCAGATGACGAGCCAAGTCGTGGGGCTCGGCGCTGCGGTGGCCTATCTCGAAGAGGTGGGGATGGAGGCGATTGCCGCCCACGAGCACGAACTCACCGCCTATGCGCTGGAGCAGCTCCAGCAGATTGAGGGGCTGCGCATCATTGGCCCCACCACCACCGAGAATCGGGGCAGTGCCGTCAGCTTCGTGGTGGAAGGTATCCATCCGCACGACCTGGGGCAGGTTGTTGACGATCACGGCGTGTGCATCCGGGTGGGCCACCACTGCGCGTGGCCGGCGCATACCACCCTGGGCGTACAGGCCACCGCGCGGGCGAGCTTCTACCTCTACAACGAGAAGTGGGAGATTGACGCCCTCGTGGAGGCCATCAAGGCCGCCCAATCCTTCTTTGGCCTGAGCCGCTGATACGTAAGGCGGCCACGGCCACTATCTCCCTGAGTGGCTAAGATCGGGGAGATAGGTTGATAGCTTGAGGCGGGCGTCTGAGTGCCTGCACCGCGGAATACCCGTGCGAAAATCCGACTTTGTATTGCAGAAGGGCTAGTCCAGGCTGATGAAGCTGGAAAACATGTATCAAGAAGTGATCTTGGATCACTATAAAAACCCCCAACACGCAGGGCTGCGCGAACCCTTCAATGCGGAAGTGCATCACGTGAACACCTCCTGCGGCGATGAGCTCACCTTGCGCGTGCGACTGTCCGAGGATAAGTCCACCGTGGAGGATGTCTCCTATGAGGCCATCGGATGCTCGATTAGCCAGGCCTCCACCTCAGTGATGGCAGAGGAGATCGTGGGCAAGTCCGTGGAGGAGGCCTTCGCGATCCTCGCTGAGTTCGAGAAGATGGTCACCTCCCGCGGCACCATCGAGGGCGATGACGAGATCATTGGCGATGGCATCGCCTTCGCCGGCGTATCGAAATACCCGGCCCGCGTGAAGTGCGCCCTGCTGGGCTGGAAAGCCTTCGAGGCCGCGACGTATGACGCCGGCGCCGACCCCGCCGCCTAGCCACACCACCGCCAGCCCGAGCAGCTACACACACCGAAGCGAGGACGCATGTCTGAAGAACACACCACGCCCGAGACCGAGGACACCACCATCGACGCGGCCGCCGAACAGCCGCAGCCGCCCGCCGAGCGCACCCCTGAGCAGCTTGCGCTCGCCGGCAAGGTAGAGGAATACCTGATGGATGTGATCGACCCCGAGCTCGGCATCAACGTTGTTGATCTCGGCTTGGTCTACGACATCTGGATCGAAGGGGAGAGCACCGCCATGGTGAACATGACGCTGACCTCTCCCGCCTGCCCCCTGCAGGGGGTCATCGAAGAGCAGGCTAATACCGCTGTGCTCAGTAACCTCGAGGGTGAAATCAGCGAACTTCAGATCAACTGGGTATGGATGCCCGCCTGGGGCCCGCAGATGATCAACGAGGAAGGCCGCGAGCAGCTACGCGCGCTCGGATTCTCCGTCTAAGCGCGAGCACCCGTCGCTTGCAGACATGGCGTCGTTGTATCTCACCGCACACCCGCGGCGATACGACCGCGCTTTCTGCTACTACGCAGCAGTGCGGGAAGCACAATCGCCCACGGCCGCCGCCACAGCGGGCGCAGAAAGGGGTGGCGCAGGCTGATGCGGCTCTGCAGCCGGACCATGGTACGCGCCACCGCCCACGGATCCTCGCCGGTGACATACGCCAACTGATCCGCCGCCGGCAAGGAGAAGAAACGCCCGAAGAAGTCCTGCAGCTGCGGCCCAGAGGCCTGGGTAATCAACTGGGCACCGATATTGCGCAGCAGATGAGCCAGCCAGCGCCGTGGCTGCGGCACGCGCAGAGCCGGCAGAACAGAGTGTTCGGCCGCGGCGAGCCGATCCAGCAGGGGATCGACGCTGCGTGCGGTGTCAGCCACCGAATAGCCAGTGGCGGGATTAATGGACCCAGCTCGCGCCCCGCACGCCCAGGCACCGGGCAGCGGCCGGCCATAGGTGCCCATCGGGATGAACACGATCTCCTCATCCTGCTGCGCGGCTGCGGCGGCGCGTGGATCCGGTAGATGGTCCGCTAGGCGGATGTTGAGCCGTTCGCGGAGAAGAGCGAGGAGATGGCGTCGTGAAGCGGCATCAGTGCAATCGATATCGGTGGCGAGGATGGTTTCCTCCCACAGCCACTGCCCCTGCACCCGCTGGGTGTAGAGGAAACTCGGCGGCAGCTGCTGCTGTGTCGTGGACTGCCGCCAATCCATGAATACCGGCGTATCCTGCGGCGGGGCCGCGGGCAGCAGCCGGCCGACAGCTACCTGCCAGAGCGCGCGGTGCGGGTTGGCGCCACGGCAATCGATGATCGCATCGGCGCTCACATCGGCGGCGCTATGAACAGCCGCGGTATGCACTCGGAACCGGTCTGCACGGCACAGCCTCTCCACGGCCTCGTGCACCGCGGCATTGTCCAGCATGCGATAACAGAAGGGTAGCGGCTGCAGCTGGCCGCTCGTGCCGCTGGACTGCATGGGAGTCGGCGGCCCCAGCAGCGGCTCCAGCCAGGCGGGCAGTTGGTGATCGATCAGGCCATAAGTGGCGCTCCACTGCTGCAGCCCGCGGGGGTCATAGGCGTCGATCTCCCAGCCGCGGGCCGCGGCGCGCAGCGCCACCATCGCCCCCGCCGGCCCCAGTCCGAGAATCGCTATACGCACGCTTACCTTCCCGTTGTTGTTGGTGTTCGCCGCCGTCGATCGGTGGGAGCACGCGGGCGAGGTGAGGGCGGTGGCACGGACGTTATGTGCCACCCAGTGGCGTTCCCGCCGCCTCGCCGCATTGATGCCGAGGCGCACCTGCTATCTTGGCTGTTTGTGATTGTAACCAATGATCTTGAAGTCCGAGTTGGCGCCCGCACCCTGCTCAACGCACCGGGGCAGCAGCTGCGCGTGCAGCCCGGTGATCGTATCGGTTTGGTGGGGCGCAATGGCGCAGGCAAAACCACTACCATGCGCATCCTCGCTGGGGAGGGCGAGCCCTATGGCGGTAGCGTAACCCGCAGCGGCGAGATCGGGTATCTGCCCCAAGATTCCAAGGAGGGCGATATCGAGCAGACCGCACGGGATCGCGTGCTGTCCGCTCGGGGGCTGGATCAGATCCGGCGCAGTATGGATAAGCAGCAAGAGATCATGGAATCCACGCTCTCTGATACCAAACGGGATACTGCGATCGGCAAATATGCCCGGCTGGAGGAGCGCTATCACTCTCTCGGCGGCTATGAGGCCGATAGCGAAGCTGCCCGCATCTGCCATGCGCTCGGCCTCGAGGAGCGCGTTTTAGAGCAGCAACTCAAAACACTCTCCGGTGGCCAGCGCCGCCGTGTCGAGCTGGCGCAAATCCTTTTCGCGGCCACCGCCGGCTCGGGACGCTCGGCGACCACGCTGCTGCTCGACGAGCCCACCAACCACCTCGACGCGGACTCGATTACCTGGCTGCGGGAGTTCCTCTCCAAGCACGAGGGTGGGCTGATCATGATTTCCCACGACGTCGAGCTTCTCGAGGCCGTATGTAACAAGGTGTGGTTCCTGGACGCGGTGCGCGGCGAAGCCGATGTCTACAACATGGGCTGGAAGAAGTACCTAGACGCCCGTGCCACGGACGAGGCGCGCCGCCGGCGCGAGCACGCCAATGCGGAGAAGAAAGCCGCCGCCCTCAAACAGCAGGCCGCGAAGCTCGGGGCGAAGGCCACCAAGGCTAAGGCCGCCAAGCAGATGGCTGCCCGTGCGGAGAAAATGGTGGACTCTCTCGACGAGGTGCGCGTGAGCGATCGCGTGGCCTCCATTTCTTTCCCCACCCCAGCTCCCTGCGGCAAGACACCGCTCAATGCGCAGGGCCTGACCAAAATGTATGGCTCCTTGGAGGTCTTCGCCGGGGTGGATCTGGCCATCGATAAGGGCTCGCGCGTGGTGGTGCTCGGCTTCAACGGCGCCGGTAAGACGACGCTGCTGAAACTGCTCGCCGGGGTGGAACGCACTGATGGCGAAGGCGGCATTGTCAGCGGCCATGGCCTGAAGATCGGCTATTTTGCCCAGGAGCACGACACCATCGATACCGAGGCGAGCGTGTGGGAGAACGCCATCAACGCCTGCCCCGATGCCAATGAGCAGGACCTGCGTGGCCTTCTTGGCGCGTTCATGTTCTCCGGCGATCAGCTCGACCAGCGCGCCGGCACCCTCTCTGGTGGTGAGAAAACCCGTCTGGCCTTGGCGACGCTGGTGAGCTCGCGCGCCAATGTGCTGCTGCTCGATGAGCCCACCAATAACCTCGACCCACAATCCCGCGAGCAGGTGCTCGATGCTTTGCGCACCTACACCGGAGCGGTGGTGCTCGTCACCCACGATCCAGGCGCGGTGGAAGCCCTCGAGCCGGAGCGCGTGATCGTGCTACCCGATGGCACCGAGGATCTGTGGAACGAGTCCTATCTCGAGATTGTGGAGCTCGCCTAAAGCAGCAGAGCACCGCCGCGTGCGGCACGCCCCGCAGGCCCACGTACGGAGCACCGGCGCGAGGCGCCCCGCGGCGCCGGTGCTTAGTTGCGGAAACCGTGCACGGGTGCGGGGATGAAGCCGCCGCGGTCGATGAAGGCCTGATTGCCCACGGTATTCACCGGCATGACGGGCGCGTAGCCCAGAAGCCCGCCGAAGTCCACCTCATCGCCGACCTGCGCACCCGGTACTGGGATCACGCGCACGGCGGTGGTCTTATGGTTCATCACGCCAATGGCCGCCTCGTCGGCGATCAGACCGGAGATGGTCGAGGCCGGGGTGTCGCCGGGAATGGCGATCATATCGAAGCCCACCGAGCAGATGGCAGTCATGGCCTCCAGCTTGTCGATACTGATCGCGCCCGAGCGCACCGCATCGATCATGCCCTTGTCCTCGGAGACGGGGATGAAGGAGCCAGACAGCCCGCCGACGCGCGAGCAGGCCATCAGCCCGCCCTTCTTCACGGCATCGTTAAGCAGGGCGAGCGCTGCGGTGGTGCCGTGGGTGCCTACTTGGTCGAGGCCCATGTGCTCAAGAATATGCGCCACGGAGTCACCCAATTCGGCGGTGGGGGCGAGGGAAAGGTCCACGATGCCGAAGTCCACTCCGAGTCGCTCGGCGGCCATGACACCTACCAGCTGGCCGGTGCGGGTGATTTTGAATGCGGCCCGTTTAATCTCCTCGGCCACCTGGTTCAGCGAGGCGCCGGCGAGGCTACCGACGGCGCGATCGACCACTCCGGGGCCGGAGACGCCGACGTTGATCACAACGTCCTGCTCCTCAAGGCCGTGATAGGCCCCGGCCATGAAGGGGTTATCTGATACCGAGTTGGCAAACACGACCAGCTTGGCGCAGGCGATGGCTGAGCGATCCGCGGTATTCTCCGCGCACTCCTTGATGATGTGGCCCAGCGTGGCCACGGCGTCCATGTTGATTCCAGCGCGGGAGCTGGCCACATTCACCGAGCCACAGACCACATCGGTAGTGCTGAGCGCTTCGGGAAGGGAGGTGATGAGCCGTTGTTCCCCAGCGGTGGCGCCCTTATCTACCAGCGCCGAATAACCGCCGATAAAGTTCACCCCCACTTCGGCGGCCGCTCGGTCGAGGGCGCGGGCGATCTCCACGGGATTGCCGTCCACGGCAGAGGCCAACACGCCCACCGGGGTGATGGAGATGCGCTTATTCACGATCGGGATGCCGAGCTCGCGCTCAATCTCCTGGCACACCGGAACGAGATTCTCGGCGGCGGAGACCACGCGCTCATATACTGCCTCGGCGGTGGCGCTCATGGTGGAACGAATGCATCCCATGAGATTGATGCCCATCGTCACCGTCCGGATATCCAGGCGGTAACGTTCGATCATCTCAATGGTTTCAAGGATGTCAAGGCTATTGCCCTGACGGTAGCGGGAATCCATGTGTCTTCTCTCTCGGATGTGGTATCGACTACTCGCGGAGGGCTCCCGCTAAATGCTGTGCATGGCGGAGAAAATGGCCTCCGATTGGACGCGGATTTCCAGCTTCTCGGCGGCCTCCACATCCTTCATGGCGTTCTGCACATCGGAGATGCCGCGGACGGAATCGTCGAACTCGCAGTGCAGAATCATGGTGAAGTACTTATCCATGATGGTCTGAGAGACGTTGAGGATGTTCACATCCAGCTCTGCACACTTGGTGGAGACGGCGGCAATAATGCCGGTGTGGTCCAAACCGGTGACTGTCATGATTGCGATCATGGTCTTATTAGACCACACCGCCCAGACCCCCTCGGGTAGCGGATGCTTATCGACGCCACTCCGCTGCCCAGCACCGCGCCCGCGGCCAGCGCCTAGAGCGCGGGTTCGCGCAGCGTCGACGACTGCGGAACATAGTTCCGGGAGAAGGCGATGAAGTTGTGCACGATTGTGTGGGCGGGGCTGACATCGGCGGCGTCGAGTTCCGCGCAGATGCGCTCATAATCGTCCTTAGCAAAGTAGCCATCGTTCATATAGAAGCTCATGCGACGCTTCATGCCGGCGGCATTCATCTCGGGATGGAACTGGGTGGCCCAGGAATGCTCGTGGGTGCGGAGCATGTGCACGAAGCCGCCGGGGCCAGTGGCGAGAACCGTGGATCCCGGTGCGGGGGTCACGACGTTTTCTTTATGGCCGGTCATGGCGCGGAAGGTGGCGGGCACACCGGCGGTCAGAGGATCGCTCGCGGCGGCGTCGCTGAGCGTCACCGTGGTCAGCCCGGCTACCTCGGGGTGGGTGTGGCCAACCTCGCCACCGCGGACGGCTTGGCTAAAGCCGGTACCGAAGCAGACGAAAAGGCTCGGCACGGGGGAGTGCAAGATGGCGTCCAATTGTTCATGGACAGCCAATTGGTGCTCGCTGTAGTGCTCATTGGTCACGTTGAAGGGGCTGCCGCCGATGAACACCCCGGCGTAGCGGCTGAGATCCGGTAGTTGCGCTGTGGGGGAGTCGAGCATGTAGTGCTCCATCTCGGTGGCGTCGAGTCCTGCAGTATTGAGGAAGTCGTCGAATTCTGCACGGGCCACTGCATGGCCCAGACGAGGGGAAACCACCAAGAAAGTACGCATGGCAGACAGTGTACATACCGCTTGGTCTATTTTGTCAATACTTGCTGTGTCCGAGCGTTCATTACGATGGGTACTATGAGTTCTCGCACCCAACCCTCGGACGTTGACATTGCCCAGGCTCACACCCTTGAGCCCATCACGGATATCGCCCATCGCGCTGGATTCAGCGACGAAGAATTGATCCCCTATGGCACCCGCAAGGCCAAGGTGGATATCACCTCAAGCATCGAGAAACCCGCCGACGCCAAGCTGGTGCTCGTCACCGCCATGTCGCCCACCCCCGCCGGTGAAGGAAAATCCACCGTGCTCATCGGCTTGGGCGATGCCTTGCGCAACGCTGGCCACAACACCATCGTGGCTATGCGCGAGCCCTCGCTCGGCCCCGTCATGGGCATCAAGGGGGGCGCTGCCGGCGGCGGCTATGCCCAGGTGGTGCCCATGGAAGACATCAACCTGCACTTCACCGGAGATTTCCACGCCATTTCCACCGCCACCAACACCCTGGCGGCGATGATCGACAATCACCTCCACCAAGGCAACGAGCTCGGTATCGATCCCCGCAGCATCACGTGGAAACGCTGCCTCGATGTCAATGATCGGGCGCTGCGTACCGCCGTGATCGGCTTGGGTGGTCGCGCCCACGGCGTGCCGCGCGAAACCGGATTCGATATCACGGCGGCCAGCGAGATCATGGCCATTCTCTGTCTCGCCAGCGATCTGGAGGATCTCAAGGCGCGCTTCGCCCGCATCGTTATTGGCTTCACAACCGCAGGCGAGCCCGTAACTGCCGGTGATCTCCACGCCGAGGGGGCCATGACAGCCCTCATGGCTGATGCCATTCACCCCAACCTCGTACAGACCTTGGGCGGCACCCCCGCGCTCGTGCACGGTGGACCCTTCGCCAATATCGCCCACGGCTGCAACTCGCTCATCGCCACCACGACCGCCATGCGACATGCCGATGTGGTGGTGACCGAGGCTGGTTTCGGCTCCGATCTGGGCGCCGAGAAGTTCTTTGACATCAAGTGCCGCATGGGCGAGATGTCCGCCGACGCGGTAGTCGTGGTCGCCACCATCCGCTCCCTGAAGTACAACGGCGGGGTAGAGCGCGAGGCACTCAATGAGGAGAACCTCGATGCGCTGCATGCTGGTCTGTCGAATCTCGAGCGACACTGCCGCAATATCGACACAATTGGGGCGCAGCCCGTGGTGGCGCTCAACCGCTTCGTCTCCGATACCGATGCAGAGAGGGCGGTGCTGCAGGAGTGGTCCGAGCGCACTGGCTTCGCCGTGGTGGATACCCAGGTGTGGTCCGAGGGCGGCGCCGGTGCCACCGAGCTGGCAGCAGCAGTGGCGGAGGAGATGAACTCTGGGCGCAATAACCCGGCCCCGCTCTATGACCCCGCCGAGGGCGTGGAGGCCTCCATTAACACCATTGCCACCACGATCTACGGTGCAGCGGACGTAGAGTTCACTAAGCAGGCCCGCAAGGATCTACAGGTGCTGCGCAATCATGGCTGGGACACCCTACCGGTGGTGATCTCCAAGACGCAGTACTCCTTCTCCGATGATCCGAGCCAGCTGGGCGCCCCTGAGGGCCACACCTTGCATGTGCGGCAGCTGATTCCCAAGATTGGCGCTGGATTCGTCGTCGCCCTCACCGGCGATGTGATGACCATGCCGGGGCTGCCGAAAAAGCCCGCTGCCAACGGCATTGATGTCGATGGCAGCGGGCGAATTTCGGGGCTGTTTTAACGGCCGCGGATGGTTTCCTCGATGAGGTTGAGAACCTGCTCCAAGTGGGCAGGTTCTTGGCCGCTCACCAGCTGAGAGATGAACCCATCCATGAAGGTCTCGAGGTAGACCATGAGCACATCCACTTCTACGTCGTCGCGCATCCGGCCGCGGCTGGCATTGTCGCTGAGGCGCGAGCGCACGGCTTCATCGAGCACCGCCTGATGTTGCTGCCAGAGCGAGCGGAAGTGGGGATCGGTGCGCAGCATGCGCGAGATCTCTAGCCGGGTGGAGAGCCAGTCATAGCGCTCGGGATGGTGCAGCATATCGCGCATCACCTCCACCAGGCCTTCCCGAGCGGTCACTTCCGCCATGCGGGCAGCGTCTTCTCGGGCGAGCGCCAAGAAGAGGTGCTCTTTATCGTTGAAGTGGTGGAAGATGGCGCCGCGGGATTTCCCGGTGGCTTCTTCCAGCCGGCGCACGGTGGCGCCTTCATAGCCGTGCTGGGCAAAGCAGGCCCGCGCCGCGTCGAGAATGCCTTGGCGGCGTCGATTGAGGTCACTCGAACTGACTCTAGGCATAGTCCCGCACCTACTTTCTTCACGACAAAGGCGGGCAGGTGGCATTGGATGCTTCCTGCCCGCCTTGTCTCACGTCTGAGCTAGGACCTAGCTCTTGACCATGTTGCGCAGCACGTACTGCAGGATGCCGCCGTGGCGGTAGTACTGGGCCTCACCGGGGGTGTCAATACGCACAACGGCGTCGAACTCGGTGGTGGAGCCGTCTTCCGCGGTGGCGGTGACGTGCACGGTCTTCGGGATGGAGTCGTTGTTGAACTCCTCGATGCCCGTGATGTCGAAGGTCTCGTGGCCGGTCAGACCCAGAGACTCGTGGGACTCGCCCTCCGGGAACTGAAGCGGCATGACGCCCATACCGATCAGGTTGGAGCGGTGAATACGCTCGAAGGACTCGGTAATCACGGCCTTCACGCCCAGCAGCAGGGTGCCCTTGGCAGCCCAGTCGCGGGAGGAACCGGTGCCGTACTCCTTGCCGGCGAGCACGACCAGCGGGGTGCCCTCGGCCTTGTAGTTCTCGCAGGCATCGAAGATGAAGGACTGCGGAGCGTCATCCTTGGTGAAGTCCAAGGTGTAGCCGCCGGTCACATCCACCAGCTGGTTGGCGAGGCGGATGTTGGCGAAGGTACCGCGCATCATCACCTCGTGGTTACCACGGCGGGAACCCAGGGAGTTGTAGTCCTGCTGCTCCACACCGTTCTCGTCCAGGTACTGCGCCGCGGGGGTGCCGGGCTTAATGGAGGAGGCGGGGGAGATGTGGTCGGTGGTGACGGAGTCGCCGAGCTTCGCCAGCACGCGAGCGCCGTGGATGTCCTCCACCGGAGCCGGCTCGGGCTGCATGCCATCGAAGTAGGGAGCCTTGCGGATGTAGGTGGAATCCTCATCCCATGCGAAGGTCTTGCCGGTGGGGATGTCCAGGGAGCGCCACTGCTCGTCGCCCTTGAACACATCGGCGTAGTCCTCGACGTACATGTCGCGAGAGATGGACTCTGCGATGACGTCCTCGATCTCCTGGGTGGAGGGCCAGATGTCCTTGAGGAAGACATCGTTGCCGTCCTGGTCCTGGCCGAGCGGCTGGGCCTCGAAATCGAAGTCCATGGTGCCGGCGATAGCGTAGGCGATCACCATGATCGGGGAGGCCAGGTAGTTCATCTTCACATCGGGGGAGATGCGGCCTTCGAAGTTACGGTTACCGGAGAGCACGGCGGTAGCAGTGAGGTCGTGCTCGTTGATGGCGTCCGAGATCTCCTGCGGCAGCGGGCCGGAGTTACCGATACAGGTGGTGCAGCCGAAGCCGGAAAGGTAGAAGCCCAGGGCCTCCAGGTCCTTCCACAGATCAGCGCGCTTGTAGTAGCCGTCGACAACCTGGGAACCGGGGGCGCAAATGGTCTTCACCCACGGCTTTGCCTTCAGGCCCTTCTCCGCGGCCTTGCGGGCGATCAGGCCAGCGCCGAGCATCACGGAGGGGTTGGAGGTGTTGGTGCAGGAGGTGATGGAGGCGATAGCCACCATGCCGTGGTCGATGGTGTATTCGCCACCGTGCGGGGACTGCACCACGACCGGGTTGGACTGGCGGCCCTCGGCACCTTCAGCCGCGGACTCGCCATGGCCGGCGCGGGAGGCGTTGTAGTTGGACGCGCCATCGGACTCGCCCGTCGGACCCTCGTGGTCCATACGCTTGGCGGGCTCGGAGGCGTCGACCGGCTCAGCAGAGCAGTAGTCCGGCAGATCCTTGCGGAACTGCTCCTTGGCCTCGGACTGCTTGATGCGGTCCTGCGGGCGCTTCGGGCCGGCGATGGAGGGCTCCACGGTGGACAGGTCCAGCTCGAGGTACTCGGAGTACTTGGCCTCGGGGGCGTCCTGCTCCAGCCACATGCCTTGGGCCTTGGCGTAGGCCTCGACCAGAGCAACCTGCTCCTCTGGGCGGCCGGTCAGGCGCATGTACTTGGTGGTCTCCTCGTCGATCGGGAAGATCGCACAGGTGGAACCGAACTCGGGGGACATGTTGCCGATGGTGGCGCGGTTGGCCAGCGGCACCTGCTTCACGCCGTTGCCGTAGAACTCAACGAACTTCTGCACCACGCCGTGCTGGCGGAGCATGTCGGTGATGGTGAGCACCACGTCGGTGGCGGTCACGCCGGCGGGGATCTCGCCGGTGAGCTTGAAGCCCACCACGCGCGGGATCAGCATGGATACGGGCTGGCCGAGCATAGCGGCCTCTGCCTCAATACCGCCGACACCCCAGCCGAGGATGCCGAGACCGTTTTCCATGGTGGTGTGGGAGTCGGTGCCGATACAGGTATCGGGGTAGGCGAGACCCTCGTTGTCGAAGACGACGCGCGCCAAGTACTCGATGTTCACCTGGTGGACGATGCCGGTTCCCGGAGGAACAACGCGGAAGTTGGAGAAGTTCTCGGCGCCCCAGCGGAGGAACTTATAGCGCTCCTCATTGCGCTGGTACTCGATGTCCACGTTCCTCTCCAGGGCGTCGGAACGGCCGAAGGCCTCGACGATCACGGAGTGGTCAATGACCATCTCAGCCGGGTTCAGGGGGTTCACCTGATCAGGGTTGCCGCCCAGGCTAGACACGGCCTCACGCATGGTGGCCAAGTCCACCACACAGGGCACACCGGTGAAGTCCTGCATGAGCACGCGGGCCGGGGTGAACTGAATCTCGGTGTCCGGCTCAGCCTCCGGATCCCAGTTGGCTAGTGCCTTGATGTGGTCGGCGGTGGTGTTGAGCCCGTCCTCGGTACGCAGAAGGTTCTCGGCGAGAACCTTCAGAGAGTAGGGCAGCTTCTCCATGCCATCGACGGCATCGAGGGCAAAGTAGTCATAAGACTTATCGCCGACCTCGAGCGTCTTCTTCGCATCAAAGGAGTTATTGCTTTCAGTCACGTAAAGCTCCGTTTCCTAGAAAATATGAGTGAACTGCTGCGAGGGGCGGTTCGTCTTAGGCTGACTCCTCCCTCGCGGCGCCCCGAATCCGTGCCACTTACATGCATGGGCACTGGTATCCGGTGCGAACCCAAACCAGCATAACAGTACGCTCGTTATGTTTAATAAAGATTGGGCGGGCAACGCGGTGCAGCCAGCGCTTCCACCCCATCGCGGGGGTGAAAACGGCGGCGTGCGTCACGCCGCACCTATCTGTCCATGGTAGCCGGAACGCCGTGGAGATGGAGGAGATTAGAGCACGTGTGGGCAAAGAATTGGGCAATATATATACCCTCCGCGCGGTAGCGAGATCTGGGGGAGTGGTGCACTAGACTCAGTGGGCAAGGATCCGCCCCCCTTAACTAGGGGTGTCCCGAGGGGCGGCGAGTGAGCGTCGATAAGCAAGAAAGCGATACAGCATCCATGGTTCCGAGCTCTATAGATATGGCCTCCATAATTGCCCAGCTTGAGGAGGATGGAGTGGCCTTCAGCTATGAGCATGAGGGCAATGCGGCGCTCAACGCCAAGCTCGTGGAAGTTGTGGACATGGCCGAGGGGGAGGGCTATGAGAATCCCGGGATCATCGTGCTGGGCGCGAAGCAGCCTGGGCCGGGCGATGAACGCGATATTGCACAGGCGGCCGCCGATGCCACGGACTCCAGCTTGATGATGGTGCGCACTCCCGGCAGTGCCGCGGTGGTCTCGAGTGAGCATGCCCGCGCCGATATTGAAAGTGTGCAATATAGCCTCGCCACCACAACGGACTATGTCCTTGGGGCGCGCGAGGTGGTCGAAGAACTGCCTGGGTCAAGTGTTGGGGCTGTACCTCTTGTCGTGGGCACGCTCGCCCTCGTGGCCGTCGCGACGGCTTTTAGTGCTCGCTGGAGCGCGAAGCTTCACTGCAAGTAAAGCCTGTACGCTAGACAGTATTAAACCTAGCATTCAGACGTGTTCGAAAGTCGAACACTACTTTCGCCCCTTTTCGCAGCGTGACACGCCGATATCTCTGCGCAAGTGAGCAAACTCACATATCTTTTTGATAAAGCTAAGTTCGCAGGTGAGCCGCCCGCAGAGTCATGGGGCAGGGCTTTACTCGTGTGACTCAAGTGGATTGTCTGGTTATTGGTACCGATTGTGTCCTAATGTTTCCATTGTCAGCTTGTGAGTAGTGCTGGGTTCGAGAGACCGAGGTTTCTCAGCCTCTATCACCTTCAGACGCCACAGTTGTTCTACTGCGCCGCATCCAGCGGCGTGGTGATCAAGAACAACGCCCTCGCCTCTGGCGCCATGCCGGCGGCGGGATATCTTCATATCGAGTTCATTGACTGCTGGTTCCTACCCGCATTCATCACAGGAGCGTGAGTCTCGCTCAGAGTTTGAGACTCCCGGCGCACTGCGATGGCGCATGGCCACATCGAAGAGCACGTGGGGAAGCTTGCTTTTACCCGTGGTCGCAGGATAGATCCAGAGCAGAATTCGAGTCGAAGACACGGCGGGTGTGATGGCAATAGCCGTGCGGTACTCACTGGCCGATACATGGTGCGCGCGCCGCACGCCCGATTCCCGCGGGTGAGGCTGCGGTTGCTGCACCCCTATCTTGACCATGTGTTGTCTTAGCTGAGGCGGCACAGGGCGCGGGATAGGAGTAGCTCTGATCTAGTTTTCGATAGCGCCTAAGGAGAATTTGTGGCCACGTCTACCGAGCACCGAGGTCGTTTCCCTCGGCGGCGCGCACGCCGTGCACTGATGACGCTTGTTTCCTCCTCGCTTGTGTGCGTGCTGGCTTCGACGTCCGTCCACGCCGCGCCGAGTAATCCATCCGATGAGGCCATCCAGGACGCCCTGAGTGCCGTGGATTCCTCCTCGCAGAGTGTCGCCCAGTTGGCGAACACCGTGGCAGATGCCGCCGAGTCCATCGCTGCGATCGAAAACGAGATGGGTGCTCTTCGCGAAGCCGTGAATAAGGCCCTTGTGGATCTGCAGGATGCCCGCGCGGTGGCCGAGCTATCGCGCCAGCAAGCCCAGACAGCCCGCGAGGAGCTGGATGCGAGCCAGGCGGATATCGCCGAGGCCCAGAAACTGCTGAATGAGATCGCCCGTTCGGCCTATCGCCGCTCGGTATCTCCCTCCTCCCTCAATGATCTCGTCGGATCCTCCACGTCCGACGATGCGTTGGACCGCTTGACCTATCTGCGGCAGCGGGCGGAGGAGCAAAAGGACGCCATCCAGAACCTGGATTCGCTGCGCACCTCTAAAGCCAATGCCGAGTCCTTGCTGCGCCAGGCCCGCCAGAAGGCCGATGAGCAGCTCAGCGCAGCCGAGGACGCGGAACAAGACGCCCGTAACCAGATTGACGAGAGCTCTCGCCAGCTGGAAGAGGCGGAAGCCCGTCGCTCCGAGCTGGTGCGCGAGCAGGCCGAGGCCCAAGCGCAGCTCGACGCCGCTCGAGGCCACGCCGATGAGCTGAACTCCCAGCGCAGTGAGTACGAGGAGTACCAGCGCGCGGAAGAAGAGCGCAAGCGCAAGGCAGAGGAAGAGCGCAAGGCCGCCGAGGAGCGTCGCGCCAAGCAGGAGCGGGAAGAACAGGCCCGCAAGGAGGCCGAAGCCGCCGCCAAGGCTGCGGAGGAAGCCGAGAAGGCTCGTGCCGAAGAGCGCGAGAAGATCCGCAAGGAGGCCGAGGCGAAGCGTGCAGAGGCGGAAGCCGCCCAGCGCGAGGCCGAGAAGGCTGCCGAGGATGAGGAGAAGGCTCAGGCCGCCCGCGAGGAAGCCCAGCGCGCCTCCCAAGAAGCCGCCGAGGCCGTGGTCGCCGCCAATGAGCCGGACCACACCGCCTTGGACAATCCTTATCCCACCGACGAGGACGCCGAGGCAACTACGGTGGCAGCCGTGTCGGGGGAGAACACCACCGAGGCAACGTCGAACACCACCACCGATGAGGATGTGAGCGAGCAGGCCACCGAGGTGGTCTCTGGTACTCGCCAGCAAAAGATCGAGACCGTGATCGCGCGGGCCGAAAGCCAGCTGGGCGTGCCCTACGCGTGGGGTGGCGGCAATGCCTACGGCCCGACGAAGGGTATCCGCGATGGCGGCGTGGCTGATTCGTATGGCGACTACAACAAGATCGGCTTCGACTGCTCCGGGTTGACGCTCTACGCCTTTGCCGGCGTGGGCATCTCCCTGCCGCACTATTCCGGCTATCAGTATCAGCGTGGCACCAAGGTGAGCCCCTCGCAGATGCAGCGCGGTGACCTCATCTTCTACGGCACCCACGCGCAGCACCACGTGACCATCTACTTGGGCAATGGGATGATGATCGAGGCGCCGCAGTCCGGCTCCTATGTGCAGAAGTCCCCGGTCCGCTGGGCCGGCATGAGCCCCTATGTGGTTCGCCTGATCTAGTAACAGCACTCTGGCGCTTATCGACGCCGCCCTCCTGACTTTTCTCCCCGCGGGAAAAGAGCCACGGAGAGCGGCGTCGTTGTCGTCTATCAGCCGCGGGTGACACATTCGGGCGCCGCCGCGTGAAGGAGCCGAGGATGAAGTTGGTAGTGTGTCTTTCTATGACATCGCCTCGTTCTGCTGATTCAACTCCCGTGGACTCGGTCCCGGAGGCAGATGCACTGCTCGTTCTTTCCTTCGGCGGCCCGGAAGGCCCCGATGATGTATTGCCCTTTTTGCGCAATGTCACCCGCGGTCGCGGTATCCCCGATGAGCGGCTCGTGGAGGTGGGTGAGCACTATGCCCATTTTGATGGTGTGAGCCCGCTCAACGAGCAGAACCGTGAGATCATTTCCGACCTGCAGCAGCGCCTCGCCGCCCATGGCTGGGATCTGCCGGTGTATTTCGGCAACCGCAACTGGCATCCCTTCGCCGAGGAGACGGTCGAGCGCATGGCCGCCGCCGGGGTGCGCTCTGCCTATGTCTTTGCCACCAGCGCCTGGGCGGGATACTCCGGCTGCAAGCAATACCACGAGGATATTGCGCGGATGCGCCGCCACCTCGCCGAGAAGGGGCTGCCGGAGATCGAATTCACCAAGTTGCGGCAGTTCTTCGATCACCCCACGTTTATTCAGGCCGCCGTGGACGAGGTGGCACCGCTTATCGCTGAGCACCCGCAGGCGCGCATGGTATTTACGGCCCACTCCATCCCCACTGCGGCCGATGCTGCCTCCGGCCGCCCCGAGGACGGGGCGCTGTACTCTTCCCAGATCGCCGAGGCGGCGCGTCTGGTTGCGGAAAAGATCGGGATCACCGACTGGGATGTGGTGTGGCAGTCGCGCTCCGGTGCTCCACATATCCCGTGGTTGGAACCCGACATTGTGGACCATATGGAGGCCTTGGCCGATGAGGGAGTGCGCGAGCTCATCGTGTTCCCCATTGGCTTTGTCTCCGACCACATCGAGGTGATTTGGGATCTCGATACCGAGCTGGTGGCTGCGGCCAACAAGCGCGATGTCTCCGTCTATCGCGCTGCCTCGGTGGGACACAACCCCCGCTTCGTACAGATGATCATGGAGCTGATCCTCGAGGCCTGCGGGCTAGTGAGCCCGCAGCGCCTGGGGCATGAGCCCAGCTATGGCTGTGGGGTCAATGGATCACCCTGCTCTCCGGAATGCTGTCCTTCGGCACGGCCCACCCGGCCGGCTGCCCGACCCGCTAGTGCAGAGGGCTGATATGTCGCGCTACTCCACTGATATTTTTTCCGGTCACGCCTCCCGCTCCGCGCCCCGCTACCCGCAGCTGGCGCTGCCTCCAGGCGAGGTTGTGGAGGTGCTGGCCACCGGATTCGTCGGTGCCATCGTGGGCTATGAAAAGGCTGTCGAGGGCGATGTGGTGCGGCTAGAAGACCGCCGTGGTACCCGCCGAGTATTCGTGCTGCGCCCAGGCGCTTTCCTCGTGGAGGGCAAGCGGGTCACGCTGCAGCGCTATGTGGCACCGAGTGCCCCGCAGCGCTCCAATTCCGGCTCCCGCAAGGTGGCCAATGTGCAGGCGAAGGTCGCCGCCCCCTCGCGCATTTGGGTGGAAGGTATCCATGATGCCGCGATCGTGGAAAAGGTGTGGGGCCACGATCTTCGCGTCGAAGGCGTGGTGGTGGAATATCTGGAGGGCTTGGATAATCTCGAGCAGCGACTGGCCGAGTTCCAGCCTGGCCCCGGCCGGCGTATCGGGGTGCTGGCCGATCACCTCGTGCGCGGTTCCAAGGAGACCCGCTTAACCGAGCGCCTCGGCCCCGATGTGTTCGTCACCGGCCACCCCTATGTGGATATATGGGCGGCGGTCAAGCCCGAGCGCCTCGGACTCACAGCATGGCCGGAGGTGCCCTATGGCGAAGACTGGAAGGAAGGGATCTGCCGCCGGGTGGGCTGGTCCGACCCGCGCGAAGGATGGAACCGGGTGTATAGCGCCGTGCACAGCTTCCGTGATCTCGATTCCACGCTCATCGGGGCGGTGGAACGGCTCGTGGATTTCGTCACCGTTCCCGAGCTAACTAAGGAAGACCTCACTTAGTACTTTTTCACGTATTCTGGACAGTGTGAGTGCACTAATTTGGTTCATTGCAGGCATAGCGCTCGTCGGTGCAGAAATGTTCGTCGGCGAGCTCACCTTTCTCATGCTCGGAACAGGGGCCCTCGCTGGGGCTGGTTCCGCGCTGCTCAGCGATTCCTTGTGGGTGCAGCTCATCGTGTTCGCAGTGGTATCAGTGAGCATGATCTTCTTCGTCAAACCGGTTCTTCGAAAGAAGATGCTCTCGTCTACCTCGGATCGAGGTAGCTCCCTCGCAGCGCTTGCTGGCCGCTCCGCCGTGGTGGTGGAGCCGGTGGATGAGCACCGCGGTTTGATTCGCCTCGATGGCGATCTGTGGTCGGCTCGTGCAGTTGATCCTGCCGAGTCCTATCAACCGGACGATACCGTTCATGTCCTCAGAATTGACGGCGCCACCGCCGTCGTGTGGAAAGAGAGCTCATAACCATAGCCATGGAATTTCTTCCTCTCGCATTATTTGCGCTGGTGATCGTGTTTGTCGCGGTCGCTATCGCACGCTCTATTGTGATCGTTCCCCAGGGCTCCGCCGCCGTGGTGGAGCGCTTGGGTAAATACACCCAGACCATCGCCCCAGGCATTGGCTTCCTCATCCCCTTCGTGGATAAGGTGCGCGCCAAGGTCGACACCCGTGAGCGGGTGGTGTCCTTCCCGCCGCAGGCCGTGATCACCCAAGACAACCTCACCGTCGCTATCGACACGGTGGTGACCTTCCAAATTAACGAACCCGATCGCGCCATCTATGGTGTGGACAACTACATCGTGGGCGTGGAACAGATCTCTGTAGCCACCCTGCGTGACGTGGTCGGTGGCATGACCTTGGAGGAAACCCTCACCAGCCGCGAGGTGATTAACCGTCGTCTCCGCGGCGAGCTCGACAATGCCACCACGAAGTGGGGTCTGCGCATCTCCCGTGTGGAGCTGAAGGCCATTGATCCGCCATCCTCCATTCAGGCCTCCATGGAGAAGCAGATGAAGGCCGAGCGGGAAAAGCGCGCCATGATCCTCACGGCCGAGGGCCAGCGCGAGGCGGACATCAAGACCGCCGAGGGCGAGAAGCAGGCTCGTATCCTCGGGGCGGAGGGTGAAAAGCACGCCTCGATTCTCGCCGCCGAAGCCGAGCGCCAAGCCATGATGCTCAAGGCTGAGGGTGAACGCGCCGCTATCTATCTGCGCGCCCAAGGCGAGGCCCGCGCCATTCAGAAGGTCAATGCGGCGGTCAAGGCCTCCAAGCTCACCCCGGAGGTGCTGGCCTATCAGTACTTGGAGAAGCTGCCGAAGATCGCCGAGGGCGAGGGCAACACCACGTGGATGATCCCATCCCAATTCGGTGACTCCCTGGAGCGCTTCGCCAAGTCCTTCGCCAAAAAGGACGAGGAGGGTGTGTTCCGCTACGAGCCCACCGGCGTGGATGAGGAAACCAAGCGCGTCGCCGAGGTGGATGAGGACGAGGATTGGTTCAATACCGAATCCGCCCCCGAGATCGCCGCAGCGGTGGCCGCCGCAAATGCCGTGGCCAATAAGCCGGTGGACGAGTCCGATCCGGCACGCTCGATCGAGGCCTCAGTACCAGACGGCACGGCTACACCGCAGCACTCTGCGCTCGACACAGCACCCAGCCCGCTACCGGATACTCCGGCGTCACGCACACCGCAGCAGCCCGCGGACTAAGGACTGTACTCGCGGCCCCGCCCCACGCTTCTTCTGCTGGGGACGGGGCCGCTCGCGTGTGCGGGGTGGCGTATCCGGGCTAGGCGAGCGAGTCCGCCCGCTGTAGAAGGTGTACCGCCAGTTGCCAGCCGGCGGATTCCGCCAGCCAGCCCGCCGCCTGCAGCCGCTGCGACATTGCCTGTTTCGAGATGCCCAGTTCCTCGGCAGCTTCATTTTGATTCAATCCCTGGCGCACCAAGGCGGTGGCCTCGCGGCCCTCGTGGGTGCGCTTGGAGAACACATGATTGAGCAGGGCGAACACGGCAATAATGTCTTCGGTGATATCCGCCGTATCCACGCCAGGGGCGGAGATCTGTGCCTTGACCGTGCCCGCGCGCACCCGCTGCGGCATCGCAGCCGTAGCGATGGCCTGCACCCGCCCGGTGTCATTGGACAGGGGAGTCACCCCGATGGAGACCGCCCATTCGCCGGCGCTCAGCAGCGCCATCGCGGTATCAGTGGTGGCGCGGGCGGAGTCGATGGCCGCACAGATATCCTCCACCCCTAAGACGTTGAAAGTCCCGACACCATCGAGGGTGGACAGCGCCTCGGCGGAGCGTGCCACCAGCTCGGCGCGGTGGGTGGAACGGCCCCGATAACGGGCGTGTACAGCAAACATCTAGACCCCTTTTTCACCTGGCACTCATGGGGAGGGGACGCCACCGGGCCTAGATACTGGCCGAGAGGGCGTCCCTTAAGTCAAGTCCTAAACGTAGACTATACCGAAGGCTGGGGCGTGTGTGGGGAGGCCGGGCGAAGCGGCAGGAGAGCGTCGATAAGCATCCCCATGGCGCCCATGATGAGCAGGGCGATGGTGATGAGAACAAGGCGTGCATCGCCGCCGTGGCTCAATGCCGATCCCAGCACCACGGTGGCGATGGTGCCTGGCGCCGAGCCGATGAGGGTGGCGAGGGTGAACCAGCGACGCGGCACCTCTGAGATCGCGGCCACGTAGTTGAGAATGGAAAAGGGCACCCCAGCGATCATGCGCAGGCTGGTGACGGCCAGCCAGCCGCGGCGGCGCAGATGAGTATTGATGGCCTCCACCGCTGGGTGGGTGAGATGGGGGCGGATCCAGTCGCTGAGGAATGCCCGCACCACACTCAGAGAGATCCATGCCGAGACAGTCGTGCAGCTCAGCGCAAGCACAATGCCGATGAGTGGCCCGAAAAGCACGCCGCTGGAGAGGGTGAAAACAGTGCGCGGAATAGGGAACTGGGTGGCCACGATATAGATGGCGGCAAACGCCAGCACGAACCCCGGGCCCAGCGCCTCGCTCCAGGCGCGCCACTGCTCCATACTGGGAATATCCACCAGTAGCGGTACCGCGATCACCGCCAGGATGCACCCCACGATGGCCACCTGGCGCAGCCGCGACAGCGCGCGGAAACCGCGGGCGATTCCACGCAGCGAGCGAGCTACGCGGTGCGCAGCGGCGGAGAGTCTGTGCATGGGCTCTGAGCATAGCGCCCGTGCCCGTATCCGCCCATATGGCCACGGACTGCGGGCACACTCTGTGGACAAACCAACAGGGTGGTGTTGCTTTATTACCCACATTGGTGAGTATGAATCCGTGCACTTCCGCAGCTATGCGCGGGCAGGGCTGGCGACGGCGGCGTCAATCTTCACATGAAGCGGGGGCTTGGCACTACACTGATGAGGTGAATGTGACCGTTTCCGGATACGAGGGCTCAGTGTGAGCACATCGCCTCGCACGGAGATACCGCCTTGGAAGAAACGGAGCCCGCACTGCGACAGGGAATGGGTGCTCGACGCACCGCCCTGCGGGACCATTTCTTGCGCTGGAAGAGGTCACGATTCGAAGAGAATATTTCTGCGACAAATCAAGCTAGAGAGTCGGTCTCTGCCCTGGCTCGGGCGTCGCGCGGCCGCACCAGATGGTGGGGCATGCGCTGTATGCGTGGCGCCTGCACGCGAGGCAGGGGACGGCTCCATAAGGGAGAAGGTTCACTGTGACTGATACACAGTCCGGTACCCCCAACGCTGATCTTCCCGAGAACTACTCGGAGATGGAGAACGCGTGGCACAAGGCAGTAGCCAAAGTGTTCGCACGGGTACAGAAGAAAGATGTCGCCGACGTTCCACTCGATGTGTGGAAAAAGTTGGTGAAGGCCACCTATAACGATGTAGACATCAAGCCGCTCTACAACCGGGCCGATGAGCTCGCGGAGGCAGCTGCTCCCGGACACTTCCCGTACCTGCGCGGTGACAAGACTGCTCACGCTCGTGAGGGCTGGGGAGTGGCCGAGTCCTTCGAAGGCGAGACCGCCAACAAGGACATCCTGCATGCCCTGCGTGTGGGCACCACTCACCTCATCATCGATGGCACCGATCTGGAGAAAACTCTCGACGGAGTGCTGCTGGATCTCGCCCCGATCCGCCTCAACGCCGGCGCCACGGTCTCTGCCGCGGCAGATGCGCTCTACCAGCTGATCGACGAGGCCGGCGAGGAGGTAGCCGAGGGCGTGAACATCGATCTCGGCGCTGCCCCGCTCACCGCCGTCTATGACGGCTCCGAGACCATCAGCCTCGACGAGGCCGTGGAACTGGCCGTGGCCGCCGCCAAGCGCCCCGGTACGGTACGCGCCATCCTCGTGGATACCGTGCCGCTGTCCAACCAAGGCGCCAGCGATATCCAGGAGATCGGCTACGGTATTGCCGCTGGCGTCGAGTACCTGCGCGCGCTTGTCGACGCCGGGCTCTCGGCCGAGGAAGCACTCGGCCAGATCGCTTTCCGGGTTGCCGTCACCGATGAGCAATTCGCGCAGATCGCCAAGCTGCGTGCCCTGCGCAGCCTGTGGGCCCGCGTTGCCGAGGTCATCGGCGTGCCCGAGGCCGGGTCGGCTGTGGTGCACGCGACCACCGCGCCGGTAATGTTCTCGCAGCGTGATCCGTGGGTGAACATGCTGCGCGTGACCGTGGCCGCCTTCGCCGGCGGTGTCGGTGGCGCCCAGGACATCGAGGTGCTGCCTTTCGACGCGGCTGTCCCCGGCGGTATGCCCACCGCCTCCCGTAACTTTACTCACCGCATCGCCCGCAACACCAACCTGTTGCTGCTGGAGGAGTCGCACCTGGGTCACGTGATCGACCCCGCCGGCGGCTCCTTCTACGTGGAGTCGCTGACCGCCCAGATCGCCGACAACGCATGGGAGATCTTCACCTCCATCGAGGGCGAGGGCGGCTTTAGCTCCAGCACCGAGACCGTGCAGGCTGCACTGGATAAGCAGGCCGAGCTCACCCGCGTGGATGTGGCTCACCGCCGCAAGAAGGTCACCGGCATCAACGAGTTCCCGAACCTCGCGGAAACCCCCTTGCCCCCAGAGAAACGCGATGCCACCCCGGGTATTCGCCGCTGGGCTGCCGAGTTCGAGCGACTGCGTGACCGTTCCGACGAGTTCCTCGCCGAGAAGGGTGAGCGCCCGCAGATCGGCCTGATTCCTTTGGGCCCGCTGGCTAAGCACAATGTGCGCACCGGCTTCACCACCAACCTGCTCGCCACCGGCGGTATCCAGGCCCTTAACCCGGGCCAGGTAGAGCCCGGCACCGAGGAGTTCACCGCCGCTGCACAGGCATCGCCGATCGTGGTGATCTGTGGCACCGACCAGGAATACGCCGCCTCCGGCGAAGCGGCCGTCACAGCCCTGCGCGAGGCCGGGGTGAAGGAAATCCTCCTGGCCGGCGCGGAGAAGTCCTTCGCCGATGCCGAGGAGAAGCCAGACGGCTACGTAAATATGACCATCGACGCAGCCGGCACCTTGTCCGAGTTGCTCGAGAAGCTGGGAGCGTGAGGAGACAATGACCACCATCCCGAATTTCGCTGATGTCGCTCGTACCCCCGAGGCAGCCACTGCGGCTAGCAACGTAGACGAGATCAAGGGCGAGGAGCAGGTCTGGGCCACCCCAGAGCGCATTGATGTCGCCCGCGTGTTCACCCGCGACAACCGCGATGAGGCTGTCAATGACACCCCCTCGCACCCGCTGGATTCCTTCCCCGGTATGCCCCCATTCATGCGCGGGCCGTACCCGACGATGTACACCAACCAGCCGTGGACGATTCGCCAGTACGCCGGCTTCTCCACCGCGGCCGAGTCCAATGCCTTCTACCGCCGCAACCTTGCCGCCGGTCAGAAGGGCCTGTCTGTGGCCTTCGACCTCGCCACCCACCGCGGCTACGACTCTGACAATGAGCGCGTGCTCGGTGACGTCGGTATGGCCGGTGTGGCCATCGACTCCATCTTGGACATGCGCCAGCTTTTCGAGGGCATTGACCTCTCGAGCGTGTCGGTGTCGATGACCATGAACGGCGCCGTGCTGCCGATTCTGGCTCTCTACATCGTCGCTGCTGAGGAGCAGGGCGTGAAGCCGGAGCAGCTGGCCGGAACTATTCAGAACGACATTCTGAAGGAGTTCATGGTCCGTAACACCTACATCTATCCGCCGCAGCCCTCCATGCGCATCATCTCCAACATCTTCGAGTACACCTCGATGAAGATGCCGCGCTGGAACTCGATTTCCATCTCGGGCTATCACATCCAGGAAGCCGGTGCGACCGCCGACTTGGAGCTGGCCTACACCCTCGCCGATGGTGTGGAGTACATCCGCGCCGGTAAGGCCGTGGGCTTGGACGTGGATAAGTTCGCCCCGCGTCTGTCCTTCTTCTGGGGCATTTCCATGAACACCTTCATGGAGATCGCGAAGCTGCGCGCCGGCCGCCTCCTCTGGAGCGAGCTCGTGGCCACCTTCGATCCGAAGAACCCGAAGTCGCAGTCGCTGCGTACGCACTCGCAGACCTCCGGCTGGTCCCTGACCGCCCAGGACGTGTACAACAACGTGCCCCGTACCTGCATCGAGGCAATGGCCGCGACCCAGGGCCACACCCAGTCGCTACACACCAACGCCCTCGACGAGGCGCTGGCGCTGCCCACCGACTTCTCCGCTCGTATTGCCCGTAACACCCAGCTGCTGTTGCAGCAGGAGTCCGGCACCGTGCGTCCGGTGGATCCGTGGGCTGGCTCCTACTACATCGAGTGGCTCACCAATGAGCTGGCCAACCGCGCCCGCAAGCACATCCAAGAGGTGGAGGACGCGGGCGGTATGGCTCAGGCCACCGCCGAGGGCATCCCGAAGCTGCGCATCGAGGAATCGGCTGCACGTACCCAGGCCCGCATCGACTCCGGCCGCCAGGCCCTCATCGGTGTGAATAAGTACGTGGTGGCCGAGGATGAGCAGATCGAGGTGCTCAAGGTTGAGAACTCGCGCGTGCGTCAGGAACAGCTGGACAAGTTGGAGCGCCTGCGCGCTGACCGCGATGAAGAGGCAGTAACCAAGGCCCTCGACGCCCTGACCTATGCCGCCGCCCACGAGGACGAGAAGGAAGCCGGGGATCTCTCCCTCAACCTGCTCAAGCTCTCGGTGGATGCGGCTCGCGCCAAGGCCACCGTGGGCGAGATCTCGATGGCTCTGGAGAAGGTCTTTGGCCGTCACGAGGCCGAGATTCGCACGCTGTCGGGCGTGTACAAGGACGAGGTCGGAAAGGAAGGCCAGGTGTCTAACGTGCAACGCGCCATCACGATGGCCGATGCCTTCGAGGCAGAGGAAGGTCGCCGCCCGCGTATCTTCATCGCCAAGATGGGCCAGGACGGCCATGACCGCGGCCAGAAGGTGGTGGCTTCCGCCTACGCCGATCTGGGCATGGACGTGGATGTGGGACCGCTGTTCCAGACCCCGGCCGAGGCCGCCCGCGCCGCCGTGGACGCTGACGTGCATGTGGTGGGCGTGTCCTCCCTTGCCGCCGGTCACCTCACCCTGGTGCCCGCGCTGAAGGAGGAGCTGAAGAAGCTGGGCCGCGAGGACATCATGATCGTCGTCGGCGGCGTGATTCCTCCCGGAGATTTCCAGGAGCTCTACGACGACGGCGCCGCCGCGATCTACCCGCCGGGCACCGTGATCGCGGACTCTGCCATCGACATGATGCAAAAGCTTGCCGCCGATCTCGGCTTCGATCTTCCTGATCCGAAGGAGGAGGCCGCAGCGGAGTAGCGCGCCATCGCCGCTACGTTCGCTGCCGGCTTAGCCGCTCACGCACCGCCCCTTACACACCCGCCACATCGTGGCCTGTGCAAGGGGCGGTTGTGCGTCGAGGGCAGAGCTAGGGAATCACGACCTGCCACGCTGCGGCCTGCCCTGGGGGAGGTACACACGGGCCCGGGAGCGGTGAGGGTGATTCTTATTAACCCCATCTGGACTCACGCGCTGGGGCACTCAGGCACAATGGGGAACGAAGGACTATTTACTGCAGAGAAAGGCTGGGAGCACCTAATCATGGAGGGCACACGCGAATACCTTGAGGAAAACCTCGGATCGCTGACTACCACGGCCGGAACCGATCTTGGCACTGCCACCGCCGTGGCCCCGGAGAAGGTGAAAAGGGCACGCCGCCGCATTAATGTTGATGAGCTTTTCGACGGCGTCCGCAATGGTGAGCGCACCGCGATTGCTCGCGCGATTACGCTGCTGGAGTCCAGCGCGGCAGCGCATCGAGTATTAGCGCAGGAACTGCTGGTGAAGCTGCTGCCCTTTAGCGGCAATGCCTTACGCGTGGGCATCACCGGTGTGCCCGGAGTGGGTAAGTCCACCACGATCGAAAGTCTCGGTATGAAGCTGGTCAATGAGGGCCACAAGGTGGCGGTGGTGGCGGTGGATCCCTCATCCACCAAGACCCGCGGTTCGATCTTGGGCGATAAGACCCGCATGGCGAAGCTCTCGGCGCAGGATGATGCTTTTATCCGCCCCTCGCCCTCGGCGGGCACCCTGGGAGGCGTGGCGAAGGCCACGCGCGAATCCATGGTGGTCTTCGAGGCCGCGGGCTTCGACATCATCATCGTCGAAACCGTCGGCGTGGGCCAAAGCGAGGTGGCCGTGTCCAATATGGTGGACTGCTTCACTTTCCTCGCCCTCTCTGGGGCGGGCGATCAGCTCCAAGGCATTAAGAAGGGCGTGCTGGAGATGGCTGATCTGGTGGCCATCAATAAGGCCGATGGCTCGAATAAAAAGAACGCCAAGCGCGCCGCCCGAGAACTGGCCGCGGCGATGCGCATGGTGCGTTCCGAGGACGATGATTGGCACCCACCAACAATCACCATGTCCGCTGTGGAGGACACCGGGATCTCCGAATTCTGGGAGATCGTGGAAAAGCACCACCAGTGCCAATTGGAGACCGGCGCCTTCGAGCGGCTGCGCCGCGAACAGCAGGTGGGCTGGATGTGGCAGATGGTGCACGAAACCATTCTGCAGCGGCTCAACACCAATGCTTCGGTGCAAGAGACAAAGCAATTAGTGGAATCGCAGCTCAAACAGGGGCAGATCACCCCGACGCTCGCCGCCGAGCGCATCCTCGCCGCCTTCGATAACGTTGCGCAGCCGGCACCGACGCCGGGGCAGAGTGACAACGCCAACTAGAGCCGATACCCGCTCAGGCCGACTCTCAGGCCTGCTCTCGTGCTGGCTTTGGTGAGAGCACACAGCTGCACCGCCAGCCCCACGCCCACGGGGATGGCGGTGCAGCTGTGTCTGCGCTGGTGCCTAGCCACCCAGCATCCGGTTGAGCTGCGCGACCAGCCACAGCACAAGCACAAGCCCGATGAGCACCATGCCGCCACTAAGGATCAGCTTCTGGGTGGGGGCGAAGCTCTCGCCCTTCGCTCGGGGCAGGTAGTACACGATCAGCGCGGCGAGGATAAGCCCAATGACATTGCCGGTAAGCAATTGGTGGATAACGCTGAATATGGCGTAGATGCGCAGCGTGCGCAGATTTTCGGCCTCGGCCACACGGAGGAGTGCAGCCATAATAATCACCGAGCAGCTGGCCACGAACGCCAACGCCACGCTGGGATCGGTGATGACCTCCTCGAAGCTCATCCCCGTCTGGGTACTCACCGCGGTTTGGTAGAGGAGATAGGCCACGGCGCTGAGCAGCCAATACCAAAAGAGAATCGTAGTGGTACGACGATAGTCCTTGAACATCGCGAAGAATGTGCTCACGAGCGCCTGCTTTCTAGTTGCTGTTCGTTGTAGACAATAAGGCTGCGGGCCACATAGTCCAGCAGCACGTTCAATCCCACAAAGGAATGGTGCAGCCCGGCGTTGATGCTGGTCATTGTCGGTGTTGAGGTGTAGGTGAGGGTGCGATCGGCATGCTGGGCGATATAGCCATCGCTGCGTGCCGCGATCAGTAGTACCCTGATCCCGCGCAGCTCCATCTCGTGCAGAATCTCCTCGAGGCCATCGGTCGCCCCCGAGAGAGAGACGATCACCACCATGTCTTCTGGCCCCATGACCGCGGTGGAGGCACTGAACTCGTTGATGGTCGGCAACACCACGGTAAAGCGCCGGCTCGAAATCAATGACTTGGCGAATTCCTCGGTGGCAAGCCGCTGCGCATAGCCGGTGGCGAAGCAGTACAGCGTGCGCGCACCGGCGATCCAGCGCAGGATCTCGGAGAGATCGGTGCCCTCCATGGTCGTGAGAGTGGCCTCCACATCCGAGCGCAGCACCCCAACGAGGTCCTCCGAGGGGGTGGGGATGTGCGCGAGGGAGTTTTTGATAAAGAACTTGAGTTCGCCGAACCCAGTGAAGCCGAGCTTTTGGGTCAAACGGATCACGCTCGAGGTTGAGGTGAACGCCCGGTGTGCCACAGCGCTCAGCGTGGCATCGGCCACGAATTCCTGCTCGGCCAAAATGAAGGCCAAGACATCACGTTCAGTGGCACTGAGCCGGAGCTCAATCTTTTTTACATGATCCGCCAGATTCATGGCTCATAGTCTATCCCTAGAGTTAGCGCATCTGCTGCACCTCGTGGACGCTGCGTGCAGGCACGGAACGAGGTGCAGCGCGAGGCACTACGCAGGAGAGTCGCTTGTGACCATCGCTTCGAAGGCGTCGCGGACTTGGGGGACGTCCATGCCGACGATCACCTGGAAGGCGCGGCCCTTACGGACGATGCCCATCGCCCCCGCATCCTTGAAATCGGCGTCATTATCGGAGACCAGCGTGGCATCATCCACTGATACCCGCAACCGGGTGGCGCAGTTATTCACATCCGTAATGTTCGCTGGGCCGCCGAGCAGGGCCAGGAAATCCCGGGCGCGTTGGCTATAGGGATCATCGGCCGCCGTGGTATCGCCGGTGTCCGTGCTGCCTTTCTTCTCCGCTTTCTTCGCGGCCTGCATCTCGCGGTATTCCTTCTTGGAGTAGAGCTTCACGTCGGCTCCATCGGCCTCGCGCCCAGGAGTCTTTAGGTCGAGCTTGAGGATGAGGAAGCGGAAGAGCAGGAAGTAGATGGCAGTGAAAGTGAGACCGATGAGGATCTGAGCGATATAGGTGGCGTGGTGGTTAGCCCACAGCGGCACCCAATTCTGGAACACGAAGTCGATCAAGCCACCGCCCATGTTGCCCACCACGCCGAAGGAGTACATGACCGCGGCCATCGTCGCGGCCAAGAGGGCGTGGACGACGAAAAGAATCGGGGCAGCGAAGAGGAAGGTAAACTCCAGCGGCTCGGTGATGCCAATGAGAATGGCGGTCAAGCACACCGGTACCAGCAGGGTGAGGGTTTCCTTGCGCCGTTCGGGGCGAGCTGTCGTATAAAACGCGGCCGCGATACCGATCGGGGCGAATACCTTGGAGTTGCCGTGCAGCGAGAAACCGCCCGAGGGGAAGAGATCCTTCAAGGATTCGGTGGAGGCGGCATACTCATTCAGATGCGCCACCCAGTACTTGGTAATGCCATCGGGCACCACTGCGGGGCCAAAGACGAAGGGGGTGTAGATGAAGTGGTGGAGTCCCGTGGGGATGAGGATGCGCTCCATGAACGTGTACAGCCACACGCCAAAGACGCCGGAGGAGATAAAGAATCCCTGCATGCTGGCGATACCGTTCTGGATACTCGGCCAGATAAACGCGGTGAGTAGTGCCACCGGAATCATGAGGAAAAACCCGAGGGCATAGACGTATTGGGTGCCCTGGAAGATGCCGAGGAAGTCCGGCAGCTTCGTGTTGAAGTAGCGGTTGTGCAACCACACCACGATCGCGGAGACAATGATCGCCCCGAAAATACCGGTGTCGAGGGTCTTGATGCCGGCGATCTCCTTCAAACCGGAGGTGCCGCCGACCTCAGCGCTGAAGTCCACACCGAGCTTATCGCCGAAGTGCTCCAAGATAGAGCTGAGGAAGTACTGGAAGGTCAGATACACCATCGCGGCTTCCAGCACAGCGCGAGCATTGGCTGTTTTGGCGAGGGCGATAGGCAGGCCCAGCACGAAAAGCAGCTCCATCTGATTGAAGACTGTCCAAGCGCCGGATTGCCACACGGTCCAGAAAGACCACCACCAACTTCCCTCGGCGGCAATTCCGCCCACGAGGTCTTCGTTCAGCGCGATGATTGACAGGCCCACCGCGAGGCCAGCGAAAGCGAAGATGAGGACCGGGGCCAGCATGGCCGAGCCGAACCTCTGGACTTTCTCCATCATGGTTTCTCGTCCCTTTCCACTTCAGGGGCGCAGCTAGGGTGCAGGTGTCATGAGCTGCGTGTGTATTGGCTTTGTCTCTATTCATAGTTCTTCGCTTCAGTGCTGAGAAGCACTTTTGCGCCGGCTGGAGAACACTCCAGATTTTGGAGCATCGCGGCCTTCTGTGCCGCGGCCGCGTCTTCATACACTGGGGGAGACCGCTATTGTTGCGCCCCGTGAGCTAGGAAGGCCTATGAAGGTTCTCACCCTCAACACCCACAGCTGGATGGAAGAGATGCAAATTCCCAAGCTGTATTCCCTCGCACGCATGCTTGTCGACGAGAGCATAGACATTATCGCGCTGCAGGAAGTCAATCAGTCCCGCTGTATGCCCCCAGCCGCGGATCTCGAAGGGTGGATACCTGCTCGGGATGCCTTGGATTCCATTGCCGTGCACGGGGACAACTACGCACTACTGCTCGTGCAGGCTCTGCGGCAGCTCGACTCCCATACCGCGTGGAGCTGGACGTGGATTCCGGTGCACCGCGGCTTCGGCGTCTTCGATGAGGGTACTGCGATCGTGTCCCGCCACGGCATCGCGGAGGCGCGCCAGCTCAGCCATGGTGGTGACTTCGAGTATGACGACGTGCGCCGCCGCGCCTCGCTCGCGGTACATAGCGCTGGTCTGTGGTGGGTATCCTCCCACTTCTCGTGGTGGCGTGGCGATAACGATACCTTCTTCGCCCGCGAATGGCGCCATATGAGTCCGCAACTCGACCAGCTGCGCCGCCTAGCCCCAGTGGTGCTCTGCGGCGACTTTAACGTTCCTGCCGGAGACACCGACGGCGGCTACGACTACGTGATGCGCTCGGGCCAGTGGTCCGATAGCTTCCACCAGGCGGCTGAGGTGCAGGGCGAGGCGACTGTGCACACAACAATTCACGGCTGGGACGACAACACCCAAGATTTGCGCATTGATTATGTGTTCACCAGCAGCGGGGTGCGCGCCCGCAGCCACACCGTGGTTTTTGCCGACAACAGCTCCGAAGCGGTGTCCGACCACTCCGGCGTTGTGGTCTCGCTGGACACCACACCCGATGACGACCCACAACTCTAAGGAGTACCGAATGACCAGCCCACGCCGCAGCGTGCTCGACAACGCGGTGGTCTATCAGATTTATCCGCGCAGCTTTAAAGATTCCGATGGCGATGGCATCGGCGATATCCGCGGCATATGCGAAAAACTGGATTATCTGCAGCAGCTCGGCGTCGACGTGCTGTGGCTTTCTCCTATTTTCGCCTCGCCCAATGACGATAACGGCTATGACATCTCCGATTATCGCGCGGTGATGAAGGAATTCGGCACCATGGCCGATGTGGAGGAACTTATTGCGCAGGCACGCCAGCGCGGAATGAGGATTCTGCTGGATCTGGTGGTCAATCACACCTCGGATGAACACGAGTGGTTTCGCCGCTCCCGTTCCTCGAGGGACAATCCCTATCGCGACTACTACATCTGGCGCGATCCATCCGGATATAGCGGAGACGGCACGCCGCTGCCGCCTAATAATTGGATCTCCGCATTTAGTCCCTCGGCATGGGAGTTCGATGCGACCACGGGGCAGTTCTATCTGCACATGTTCTCCCCCAAACAGCCGGATGTGAATTGGGAGAACCCTGAGGTTCGCCGCGAAGTCTACGATCTGATGCGTTTCTGGCTTGATAAGGGCGTCGGCGGTTTCCGTATGGATGTGATCAACCTGATTTCCAAGCCGCAGGAGCTTATCGACGCACCCCTAGCGGTCAATGATCCCGCCGTCGCACGCGGTAGCCGCGAATCCTCGCTCGCTATGAGCGCCAATGGGCCACGCGTTCACGAGTTTCTCCAGGAGATGCGCCGAGAGGTGCTCGACGACTATGACACGCTCACCGTAGGGGAGACCCCAATCACCACGGTGGAGGACGGTATTCTCTATGCCGGATTCGAGCGCGGGGAACTCGACATGATCTTCACGTTCGAGCATGTATCCCTCGACTTTTCCGAGCAAGGATGGGGTAAATGGTCGGATCGTCGAACCAGCTTGAGCGCACTGACTGCCACGCTGGAGCACTGGCAAAAGGGACTAGAAGATCGCGCCTGGAACTCGCTGTATTGGAATAACCACGACCAACCCCGGGCCGTATCCCGCTTCGGCAATGACAGCCCCGAGTACCGCGTGGTTTCTGCCTCCATGCTGGGCACTGTGCTGCACATGATGTGCGGCACCCCGTATATCTACCAGGGTGAAGAGATAGGGATGACTAATGTCAGCTTCCCTGAAATCGATGACTATGACGATCTCGAAACCCACGACGCCTATGAGACGTATGTGCGCAGCGGAATCATCTCGCATGAGCATATGATGCGCTATATCGCGGCGAAGAGCCGAGATAACGCCCGCACTCCTATGCAATGGGATGAGAGTGAGCACGCTGGCTTCACCACGGGTACTCCGTGGCTGCCGCTGAACCCGAATTATCCCGATATCAACGCCCGTGCCGCCGTGGCAGATCCGCACAGCGTCTACCACCACTACCGGCGCCTTATTTCCCTGCGTCGCGAGCATCCAGTAATTCGCCGGGGTAGCTTCCAGTTGCTCGAGCCAGGGAGCGAGACCATCTTTAGCTACGCCCGCGCCACCGCGGATGAACGGCTGGTGGTGGTGGCCAACTTCAGCGCCACCACGGTGGAGTGTGATTACGCAGATGCATCTACCGCGGCGTTGCAGCGCCGTGGTATCGACGGCGATGGGTGGCGGCTGATCTCCTCTAACTACGCAGACGATGCGGGTAGTGTTCTGCGCCCCTATGAGGCGAAGGTGTATCTGGGCCACGCCCTACAGCCCTAGCCCACGAGCTGGAGGAGAGGGGAGACGTCCCGGCACATAGCGTGAACCGGGCTCTCCGCTTGCTTCTTTGTGGGCGCGGCAGTGGGGTAGAGGCCGGTGTTTAGGGCTACTCGCCGCCGTGGTTACCGTGCTCAGCTGCGCACCGAGACATGAAAAAATCCCGCGCTCATCACATGATGAACACAGGATTTCACAAAGTGCCCGAGGGGGGACTTGAACCCCCACGTCCGTTAATAGGACACTAGCACCTCAAGCTAGCGCGTCTGCCATTCCGCCACCCGGGCTTGGGTTTTGTTTGCAGCCTCTCGGCTGGGCACTCGCATACTGTAGCCCGAACGCGGCAATATAATCAAATCCCCTGCACAAAGGGACATTTTCACACCTATGAACGGAGCGAATCTCAGCGGTGAAAGTTCCGCTTCGCGGCACGGTGGAGAGTTTTTCGGTAGAAACGGGGAGTATGAGCAACTACAACGATTCACGATTCCCCGGACCCGACCCCTATGCCCCGTTGAAGGACCTCCCGAGCTTCCCGCTCTCCTCGAGCGACTTCGAGGACGGCGGCACCTTCAAGGAGGAGCAGCTCGGCGGCCAGGATGTCTCCCCGCAGCTGGCCTGGTCTGATCTTCCCGAGGGCACGAAGTCTCTCGCTATCACCTGCTTCGACCCAGACGCTCCTACGGCCTCTGGTTTCTGGCACTGGGCTGTGTTTAATATTCCCGCCGATGTCAGTGAACTCGCCACCGGCGCCGCCAATGATGGCACCCTGGAATCTATGGGGGATGTCGTCTCGCTGCGCGGCGATTCCGGCTCCCGCGGCTACTTCGGACCGCAGCCGCCGGAGGGCCACGGCCCGCACCGCTATCTCTTCGCGGTGCACGCCGTCGATACCGAGAAGCTCGACATTGATCCGGACGCCACCCCCACGGTGCTCGGCTTCAACCTTTACTTCCACTCGATCGGCCGTGCGATCACGTGGGGTTGGCACGAAAACTCCTAAAACTCGCCGGATACTCCCATACCCGTCGCCCCCGCATTCGGTGCGGGGACGTGCATATAACCCCAGCTTGGGGTAGTGTTTTGAATCACTATGGGAAAAAAGAAGCGTTCTCGGCCCCGCACCACTCCTGCATCCTCTGCGCAGCGCGCCCGCACCCCGCGCGCGCAGGACAAGGCGGCCGTGGTGGTCGTCCCTCCGGTTCTGCGAGTGGGCGGCGCATTTTTGGCCCTAGCCATAGTCCTGGCGCTGTTTACGCTGATCAGCCTGATCACCGGCGGTTTAACCGGTTTCTTTCCCGTCACGTGGGGTTTTTTACTGATCATCGTCTCGGCCATGTTGTTGGGTGCCTTCGGCACGACACACCGCAATGAGGAACGCACCACCCGCCATATCGTGGTGCTGGTGGTTGCTGTGGGGCTGGTCGTGTTTAGCCGCTTCATCACCACCGAGCCGATTTATATCTTGGAATCGTGGTGGCTGCCGGTCTACGCCACCATGGCTCTCATCTGCGCGCTGGTGATCCGCCGCTCCGTGGCATAGCCACACAGGGAGTCGGTGGAGTTCCAGCGGCAGACACGCAAGGCAGAAAAGAAGGGCGCGCCCCGTACGGGCGGCCCTTTTTTCGGATGTGCGGCTGGCTCTAGTCCACCCATGCCTTGCCACAGCCGACGGCCTGGCTGAGCGAGGAGAAGCCGTGGGCACGAACCTGGTGGGCGATACCCTTGTGGATATCGCGGATCCAGTCGGGGCCGCCATAGATCAGGCCGGTGTAGCCCTGCAATAGGCTGGCGCCGGCAGCGATGCGCTCCCAGGCTTGTTCGGGGGTCTCGATACCGCCGACGCTCACCAGGACCAGCTGATCGCCCACGTGCTCACGCAGGAGCCGGAGCACCTCGAGGGAACGGGCGGCCACCGGAGGGCCGGAGATGCCGCCGGCGCCCATGGTCTCTACCTCGGCTGGGTCGGTGCGCAGCCCCTCACGGGAAATGGTGGTGTTGGTGGCCACGATACCGGCGAGTTTGAGCTCGAGGGCGAGATCGGCCACGGCCAGCACATCCTCGTCCGAGAGATCGGGGGCGATCTTCACCAGCACTGGGGTGGTGGTGGATTCGAGGACCGCCTCCAGAATGGGGCGCAAGGATTCCACTGCCTGCAGATCGCGCAGGCCCGGGGTGTTCGGCGAGGAGACGTTCACCGTGACGTAATCGGCCAGATTGCCCAAGAGGGTCGCGGAGCGGCGATAGTCGCTGGCGGCGTGGGCAGCATCCACTACCTTCGTCTTGCCGATGTTGATGCCGATGACATCGTCGGACCTGCGGCGTTTGAGGTTCTTGGCCACCGCGGCGGCGCCGTCGTTGTTAAAGCCCATGCGGTTGAGGATCGCGCGGTCCTCGGGCAGGCGGAACAGCCGCGGGGTGGGATTGCCCGCCTGCGGGGAGGCCGTGACGGTGCCGAGCTCGGCATAGCCGAAACCAATCGGGGTCCAGGCATCGGGGGAGCTGCCGTTTTTATCGAAGCCGGCCGCCAGCCCCAGCGGGCGGGGGAAACGCACGCCGAATATGTCTTGAGCCAAGATCTCGTCGTGCACCGGCAGGATCTTCTCCAAGCCACGATTAAGGGGCCCAGTGGTCTGCAGTACGGAGAGGCCGTTATTGATGATCCCGTGGATGCGTTCGGGACGCAGCGTGAACATCGCCTTCAAGGCCTTGTTATAGAGGGTGGAACGAAACGACGATGAGGCCATACAGGGGTGTCCTTAAACGATGAGTATCAACGGTGTGTCAGAGGGGGAAGTCCGCAGGCGCCGACGGAGCTGGCCACGCTGCTAAGAGTCGAGGAACTGAATGCCATCTCCGCTAGCCGAGGCAAGAACCTTGGTCCCATTATCCATCACTGCGAGGCTCGTGGCATCAGCCACGGTGGAGTAGCGCTGCTGCTCGAGCGGCTCGCCGGTAGATAGGTCATATCCCACGAGGCTATTGGTGCCAGTGGATGCCACCCAGGCCAGCTGCTGGGAGGAGTCCCAAGCCACCGCCCACGGGCTGCGGTCAACCGGCATCGATTGATGCAGGCGCACCACATCGAAGCGGGTATACACCAAGAGCTGATCGCCCTCGGTGTCGGCGGCGAGGAACACACCCTGTTCGCCAGGGGCGACCGTGCCGATACCGGCGCCGGCGCGCAAACGCCCGCCCTCACGCCGCTGCTCCCTGTCGAGGCCTTGAATAGTGGTGAACTTGCGGTTGATCACCACGACCGGGTCGAGGTGATCGGCATAGGTGGTAGACACCAGCTGATCCACCGTGTCGGTCATCGAGATCTCAGTGGTGGCCGTGGGATCGTCATGCGGGAAGGTAATGATGCGTGAGGAATCCGCGGCGGCAGCCACCACATCGCCGGTGCTAGTTTGGGTGGCGGTGGTGAACCTTTCCTCAGCGGTGCGGGTGTTCTCCAGTGTCGGCGCGGTGGGGTCGATGAGATACACCACGCCGCCTTGTTCCGTGCCGTCGACGGCCTGCGGACAGGCGAGCACAAAGTCGGTGGCGCCGGCGCTGAGCTCTCCACAGCCCTCGGCGATATCGACAACGCTGAAGTCGTCGTCCTCGAATTGTTCCCGAGTTCCGATACCCAGCTTATCGCCGGAGCGCACGGCAATATGATCGCCGAGAACGGCCAGCCCATCGATCGTGCTGAACTCGCCGCCGAGCGTGAGCACGTCACCGTCCACGTTCTCCGCGGCGGGGGAGCGTTGCGCCTCTGCCGATCCCACCGGACGAGCCTGTTTTCCGGGATCGTCTCCACTGGATCCGCAGGCGCCCAACACCAGAGCGGAGGAGGTCACAAGTGCTGCTAGAACTAGATTCCGACGCTTCTTCACAACGCTTAAGGCTACCAGAGCGCTATGAGAGCGAGACGTCGTCTAAGGCCTCAATGATCGCCTTGGGCAGCTGCACCTCGGCCGCAGCGAAGGCCTCCTCGCACTGCTCCGGTGTGCGCGCCCCCACTAGGGTGGCGTCGACCCCGGGTTGGGCCAAGACCCAGGCGATAGCGGCCGTGGTGGCAGAGATATTCAATCCCAGGGCCGCCGTAGTGAGCGCTTCGACGATGGCGCGATCGCGCGCCTCGGAATAGGCGTGGGCCTCCGCGCTGCGTCCCTGAGCAGAAGCATTCTGTTCGCGATACTTGCCGGTCAAGACCCCATGGGCCAGCGGCGCACCAGCGATAAACCCCACCTGGTGGTGGTGCGCCGAAGGCAAAAGCTCCTGCTCGGGTAGGCGATTGAGCAGGTTGTACTCGCCGCTGGCGCCCACCACGCCCCGGGCGGCGACGGGGGCGGCGGCGCGCAGCACGGCAAGTTGCCAGCCGCTGAGCCCACGCGCGCCCACATAGCGCACCCTGCCCGTGCGCACCGCATAGTCGAGGGCATCGGCTACCTCCTCCACGGGGGTGAGCTCGTCCCAGTAGTCGATGGAAAAGAGATCGAGATGGTCCGTGCCGAGCAGCCGCAGATAGCTATCGAGCTGGTTGAGCAATCCGCGGCGGGAGCAATCGACGCGCCGGCCCACCGGCTGATCTGGCAGCGTACCCGCCGCAGCCGAGATGATGAGATCCTCCCGAGAGATCTCAGACCCCAGAAATGTGCCGAGGTACTCTACTGCGGCCGTGCCGGTGGTGTGCTGCGGGGTGACGTCGATAAGCGACGCGCCGGCGCTGGTGAACAGGCGCAGAATCTCGCTCGCCGCCTCCCGATCGGTGCCCGCACCCCATGTCAGGGTGCCTAGTCCTAAGCGCGGGATGCGCAGTCCGCTCCGTCCTACATTGGTTTGTTCCACGCCTCAAGAGTAGTAGCCTCTAACGGGTGAACGACGTAATCGCTGCACAGGCCCCTGAAACGATGTCATGGACACAAACCATTGTGCTCTCTATCGTGCAAGGCCTCACCGAGTTTCTTCCCGTGTCCTCCTCAGGGCATTTGCGCATCGTCTCCAGTTTGTTCTGGGGCGCCGATGCCGGTGCCTCTTTTACCGCCGTGGTCCAGCTCGGCACCGAGCTCGCAGTGCTGGTGTACTTCGCCAAAGACATCTGGCGCATCCTCACCGGCTGGTTCGCCGGCGTAGTCGATAAAAACAAGCGTGGCTTCGACTACCGCATGGGCTGGATGGTCATCGTCGGCTCCATCCCAGTGGGTGTGCTGGGGCTGCTGCTCAAGGACCTCATCCGCGACAACTTCCGCAATATGTGGATCACCGCCACCGTGCTGATTCTGTTCTCCTTCGTCTTCATTTGGGCGGAGCGCGTGGGCAAAAAACAGCGCAGCTATGACGAGCTGACGATGAAGGATGCGCTAACCATGGGCTTCGCGCAATGCCTGGCTCTTATTCCCGGCGTGTCCCGTTCGGGCGGCACCATCTCCGCCGGCCTGCTCGTGGGCTTGGATAGGGAAGTGGCCACCCGCTTCAGCTTCCTGCTCGCGATTCCCGCCGTGCTCGCATCGGGGCTGTTTTCGCTTCCCGACGCTTTCGCGCCGGACGCCGGCCAAGCCGCCAGCGGCCTGCAACTGCTGGTCGGAACCTCCATCGCCTTCGTGCTGGGCTATGTCTCCATTGCCTGGTTACTCCGCTTCGTGGCCAATAACTCCTTCGCGTGGTTCGCGGCCTACCGCATCCCCTTCGGCCTTCTCGTGATGGCGCTGCTCGGATTCGGAGTGCTGCAGGCCTAGGGAGTTATCTGCGCCTGTGCCCGTGGCTATCGCCCCGCTCTTTGCTCCACTATGTGATGGATTAGAGTGGGGCGCATGCATTCTTGGCCTCAACCTGATGTTCCTGCCCTGAGCGGGGACTGCGTAGAACTTCAGCTATACGACACCGCAGATCAGTGCGTGCGCCCCGTCCACCCCGCAGCAACCGCTGGGATGTACGTGTGCGGAATCACCCCTTATGACTCGACGCATCTAGGCCACGCGGCAACCTATGTCGCCTTCGATCTTATCTACCGCCAGCTCCTGGATAACGGGCACAAGGTGGTTTACGTCCAAAACGTCACCGACGTCGACGACCCCTTATTTGAGCGCGCCGCCCGCGATAATGTGGACTGGCGCGAGCTTGGCGACGACCAAACCACGCTCTTCCGCTCGGATATGACCGCGCTGAAGGTGATCCCGCCGCGCGATTTCGTCTCGGTGTCCGAGGCCGTCGGCGAAGTGATAACGGTGGTGCAGCAGCTGCTGGACAAGGGCGCCGCCTATGCGGTGGACGATCCGGAGCATCCCGATATCTACGCGCCAATCGACGCCACCGAGCACTTTGGCTACATCTCCGGCTACACCCCCGAGCAGATGCGCGATGTCTTCGCCGACCGCGGCGGCGATCCCGATCGCCCCGGCAAGCGCCACCCCTTGGATGCGCTCATTTGGCGCGCCGCCCGCGAAGGCGAGCCGAGCTGGGACGCCCCCTTTGGCGCGGGCCGGCCCGGCTGGCATATCGAGTGCTCCGCGATCGCCAACAACCGCTTGAAGGACATCTTCGATATCCAGGGCGGCGGCTCCGATCTGGCGTTTCCGCACCACGAATTCTCGGCCGCCCACTATGAATCGCTCACTGGCTCCCAGCGCATGGCCGGGCACTATGTGCACGCCGGAATGATCTCCCTCGATGGGGTCAAGATGAGCAAGTCGCTGGGCAATCTCGTCTTCGTGCATAAGCTCACCGCTGCTGGTCATGAGCCGGCCGCCATTCGCCTCGGTATCTACTCCTCACACTATCGCGGGGACCGTGACTGGTCCGATGCCGTTTTGGCACGCGCGGAAGAGCGTCTCGCCACCTATCGCGCCGCGATGGCCGCCACCACCGATGAGGCTGCCGCGCAGCGCTTGGTGCAGCAGCTACGCGAGCGCCTGGCTGCGGATCTCGACACCCCTGGGGCGCTGGAGGCCGCAGATGCCTGGGCCGCAGCGCAGGATACGGAGACATCGTCCCCGCAGGAGCAGCTCTCGGCCGCAGGCGAGTATGTGCGCACCGCCTTCGACGCCCTGCTCGGCGTGGAGCTCTAAACACCTCTCTCCGCACCGCGATCCAGCCTGGGGGTGGGGCTGGCCGCAGTCTCCGAGGCTGCGTGGCGGCGTGGGCTCAGGCAGAATACACACCATGAGCCAGACCACGCCCGCGCCACGCAGCCACTTCGATTCCCAGATCAGCACGCTGTGCGCAGATCTCAGCGACTTCGCCACCGGCGCTTATCTCTCCGACGGTGACACCGACTACTGGGAGGAGCCCTATCCACCAGCCATTGTGCCGCTGGTGGAGTCCGTGCTGCGGGGCTTCCTCGATCGCGCCTATCGCTGCGCCGCGGACACCGGCACCGCCAGCGAGGCGGCACTGCACCGCGAGGTGGATGCCGCCATCGCCGAACTTGAACGCATTGATCGCAGCGTCGATTATGCCCTCTTGGACACCGAGGAATCCGCTGAGTTCAGCGATTTTTTCCGCGCAGTATGCCGCAGCCTCGGCGCCCCGCTGGAGCAGGAGTGGGAGCTCGGCGAGCCCTCGGACGGGGAGAAATAACCACGTCTACGCTGCACACTCTGGATGTATCCGCGCCAGCGTCCGAGTGTCGGTGGTGTGTAGGGAGAGCGCAGCTCAGGCAGTGATTAGACCGCTCGGTTTCTTGCGAGCAGGGCCATTGGCTTGGATCACTCGCTAGTTGCGTACTAAGCTGTCTATTTCATGAGCCAGATTGACGCTATTTCGCAGATCACCACCCCGCCTCTCGCCGAGGTCCTCGGCACCCGCGTACTCGTCGGCGATGGGGCCATGGGCACCCAGCTGCAGAGCTTTGATCTGGACTTAGACAGCGACTTCCTGAATCTTGAGGGCTGCAACGAAATCCTTAACGTCACCCGCCCCGATGTGCTCCGCGAGATCCATCGCGACTTCCTCGATGCCGGGGCCGAGCTGGTGGAGACCAACACCTTCGGCTGTAACCTGCCGAACCTGGCCGACTATGACATCGCCGATCGCTGCGAGGAACTGGCCTACGCGGGCGCGCAGATCGCTCGCGAGTTGTGCGATGAGTACTCCGCCGGTGAGGAGGCCACGCCGCGCTATGTGCTCGGCAGCCTCGGGCCGGGCACGAAGCTGCCCTCCTTGGGGCACGCCCAGTTCGGCGATCTCAAGCAGTACTACTATCTGGCCGCCAAGGGCCTGCTCCGCGGCGGGGTCGACGCCTTCCTAGTGGAGACCGCCCAGGATTTGCTCCAGGTCAAGGCCGCTATCCACGGCATCCATCAGGCCGAGGCAGAGCTGCAGGTCAGTCGGCCCATTCTCTGCCACGTCACCGTGGAAACCACCGGCACAATGCTGCTCGGCTCCGAGATCGGCGCCGCCCTAACCGCACTGGAGCGGCTGGGTATTTCCATGATCGGCCTCAACTGCGCCACCGGCCCCCACGAGATGAGCGAGCACCTGCGCTATCTGGCCACCCACGCCTCGGTGCCGGTGTCCGTGATGCCCAATGCTGGCTTGCCGGTACTCGGCCCCAATGGCGCCGAATATCCCCTCACGCCCGCAGAACTCGGCGATGCGCTGGCCCGCTTTGTCGATGACTATGGTTTGGCCATGGTGGGCGGCTGCTGTGGTACCACCCCCGAGCACATCCGGGTTGTCGTCGACAAGCTCGAGGGCAAAAGGGATAACCCCACCGCACGCCCCCAAGAAGAGCCGGAGGATACTGTGTCCTCGCTCTATACGGCGGTGCCTCTCACCCAAGACACCGGTATCACCATGATCGGCGAGCGCACCAACGCCAATGGTTCCAAGGCCTTTCGTGAGGCGATGCTCGCTGGAGACATGGAGACCTGCCTGGATATCGCCAAGACCCAAACCCGGGATGGCGCACACATGCTCGATGTGTGTATTGACTATGTAGGCCGCGATGGCCGCGAGGACATGGCACGCTTCGCGGAGCTGCTGGCCACCTCCTCCACGCTGCCGATCATGATCGACTCCACCGAGCCCGCCGTGATCGAGGCGGGGCTGGAAAAGCTCGGCGGGCGCTGCGCGGTGAACTCGGTGAACTTCGAAGATGGAGACGGCCCCGATTCCCGCTATCGCCGCATCATGGAGCTGGTGCAGGCGCATGGCACCGCGGTGGTGGCCCTGACCATTGACGAGGAGGGCCAGGCCCGCACCGCAGAGAAGAAGGTGGAGATCGCCACCCGCCTCATCGAGGACATCACCGGCACCTATGGGCTGCGGCATGAAGACATCATCGTCGACTGCCTCACCTTCCCGATCTCGACGGGACAGGAGGAGACCCGCCGCGATGGCATCGAAACGATCGAGGCCATCAAGGCGCTCAAGGCGAAGTATCCGCGGGTGCACACCACACTCGGGCTGTCCAATATCTCCTTCGGGCTCAATCCGGCAGCCCGCCAGGTGCTCAACTCGGTATTTCTCTCCGAATGCATCAACGCGGGCCTCGACACCGCGATTGCGCACTCCTCCAAGATCATCCCCTTCAACCGCATCGATGAGCGCCAGCGCGAGGTGGCGCTGGATATGGTGTACAACCGCCGCAGCGAGGACTATGACCCGCTGCAGGTGTTCATGGAGCTTTTCGACGGCGTCTCCGCGGCCTCTGCCCAAGATGCCCGCCAAGAAGCCCTCGCCGCTTTGCCGCTGCTCGACCGGCTGGCCCAGCGCATCATCGATGGCGAGAAAAACGGGATGCAGGAGGATCTCGATGCCGCGATGGCGGAAAAGAGCCCTATTGCCATCATCAATGAGGACCTACTGCGGGGCATGAAAACGGTGGGTGATCTCTTCGGCTCCGGAGAGATGCAGCTGCCCTTCGTGCTGCAGTCCGCCGAAACCATGAAATCGGCGGTGGGCTATCTCGAAAGCTTCATGGAGGCCTCCGATAACACTGGGTCAAAGGGCACCATTGTGCTCGCCACGGTGAAGGGTGATGTGCACGATATCGGCAAGAACCTAGTGGATATCATCCTCTCTAATAATGGCTACACCGTGGTGAATCTCGGCATTAAGCAGCCGATCGCCACCATCGCGTCCGCGGCGAAGGAACACGGAGCCGATGTGATCGGTATGTCGGGGCTGCTCGTGAAATCCACCGTTGTGATGAAGGACAACCTGCTCGAGCTCAACGAGCTCGCGGAGCGCGAAGAAGCGGATCGTTATCCCGTGCTCCTCGGCGGGGCGGCGCTGACGCGCACCTATGTGGAAGACGATCTCGATGCGCTCTATCACGGCGATGTGTTCTACGCCCGCGATGCCTTCGAGGGGCTGCGGCTGATGAACGAGGTGATGCAGGATGCGCGCGGCGAAAAGGGCCAACTGAGCGAGGCCGAGGCAGCTGAGAAGGCGAAGCGCGAGGAGAAAAAGAAGGCGCGTCGCGAGCGCCGCGAGCGCTCCAAGCGCATCGCCGCCGAGCGCAAGGCCGCCCAGGAACCAGTGGAGGTGCCCAGCCGCTCCGCAGTGAGCATTCCCGAAGAAGTCGCCACCCCGCCGTTCTGGGGCACCCGCGTGGTCAAGGGTATTGCCTTGAAGGAGTATATGACCTGCCTGGATGAGCGAGCCCTCTTCCTCGGGCAGTGGGGTTTGCGCGGCAGCCGTGGCGACGGCGGACCAAGTTATGAGGAACTCGTGGAGAGCGAAGGCCGGCCGCGCCTGCGCGCTTGGATTGATCGGCTCAAGCCCGAGAGAATCCTCGATCATGCTGCTGTGGTCTACGGCTATTTCCCGGCCGTATCGGAGGGCGATGATGTGGTGATCCTCTCCGAGCCGCGCCCAGATGCCCCCGAGCGGATGCGTTTTAGCTTCCCCCGGCAGCAGCGCGGCAAGTTTCTATGCATCGCCGATTTCATCCTGCCCTGGGAAGAGGCGCGTGCCCGCGGCACGGTGGATGTGTGGCCGATGCAGCTAGTGACTATGGGCCAGCCCATAGCTGACTTCGCCAATGAGCTTTTTGCCAAGGACAACTACCGCGACTACCTCGAGATCCACGGCATTAGCGTTCAGCTCACCGAGGCTCTCGCCGAGTATTGGCACGGGCGCGTCCGCGCCGAGCTGGCCTTCGCGGATGGCTCCGATGCGGCCAAGGCCGATCCCACCGATGTCACCGGCTTCTTTGACCTTGAGTACCTCGGGGCGCGCTTTTCCTTCGGCTATGGTTCCTGTCCGAACCTCGAAGATCGAGCCGCGCTCGTGGAATTGCTCGAGCCCGAGCGTATCGGCGTGGGCCTCTCGGAGGAGCTGCAGCTCCACCCCGAGCAATCCACCGACGCCTTCGTGCTCTATCACCCCGAGGCGAAGTACTTCAACGTCTAGCGCCGGCCGGATACTAGGCGTGCGGTATTCTCGAACGCATGCTCACTGCCCCGAAACGGACCTTTGAAGACGAGCGCAGCGCCGTGTTCTGCCACTCTCCCCACGCTGTGTTCGCCGCCCTGGAACGTATCGGCGGCGAGAATGGCTGGTTCTCACTCGCGCTGCCGTGGGCCATCCGCGGCCGCGTGGACGAGCTACTCGGCGGGCCGGGGATGCGCCGGCCCAGGCGCCACCCGCGCACCCTGCGCGAAGGCGATGCGGTGGGCTTCTTCGTGGTCTCCGAGATCGAGCGCCCTGAGCGGCTGGTACTAAAGGTAGCCGCGCGGCTTCCTGGCAAAGCCACGCTCGCCTGGGAGATTCATGGCCACACCCTGACCCAACGGGCGCGCTTTCATAGCACCTCCGTGGCCGGCAACCTCTACTGGTACGCGCTTTTGCCCATCCACCTCTTCATTCTTTCTTCCATGCTCAAAGGGATTATTCGTAGTGCTTAAAGCTATTTTCTGGGATATGGACGGCACCCTTGTGGATTCCGAACCGCTATGGGGGGTGGCCACCTATGAACTCTCCGAGCAGGTCGGGCGCCGGCTCACCCCAGAGCTGCGGGAAAAAACGGTGGGCGGCAACTTCGATAACACCTTGGCTATCTGCGCCGCCCACGCCGAGGTAGAGGTGGCCGATCTCGACTATGAGGGCTTGCGCCAGCAGATGTATGCCCGTGTGACCGAACTCTTTGATAATCAGCTGCAGCCGGTGCTGGGAATGCGGGCCCTCTTGGGCGAATTCTCTCGCCGGGGCATCCACATGGCGATCACCACCAACACCCCGCGCGCCTTGGCCCATCACGCGGTCTCTGCGGTGGGGGAGCACTTCTTTGATACCGCCTTCTTTGGCGATGAGGTACCGCGGCCAAAACCGGCGCCGGACATGTATCTCCTCGCCGCTCAGCGATACGGCCTCGACCCCCACGACTGCCTGGTCTTCGAGGACTCGGCCACGGGCATGCAAGCCGCTGCCGCAGCTGGTTGTCGGGTGATTGGCGTGGTGGCTGATGCCACGACACCCACGCCCGAGCGGGTGCGCACCCTCGCCGAACTCCATGGCTCCATCGACTTCTCCACGATCACCGCCGATATGGTCGAGCAGTGGTTCGAGCAGCTGCCCTAGCCCTGCGCGGCTGCCCTCGCTGTAGGGGAAAACACCGCCTCAGCACACGCCCGCGGCGGCTCTGTGAAAGAATGATCGATTGTGAAAGATTTTGAATCGCTGTATGAAGAGCTCCTCGACCGCAAGAAGAATCGGCCCGCCGATTCCGGCACTGTAGCCGCCCTTGATGCCGGGGTCCATTCCTTGGGCAAAAAGGTTATTGAGGAAGCTGGCGAAGTGTGGCTCGCTGCGGAGTATCAGTCGGATGAGGAACTCGCCGAGGAACTCTCGCAGCTCATCTACTGGTCTCAGGTAATTATGGTGGCTCGTGGCATCCGCCCCGAGGACGTGTACAAGTACCTCTAAGCACGATCGACGGCGCCCCACAACGGGCGCTCCTTTTCTCAGTGCAGCGCAGCATGCACCCCACAGCGTTCCCGCGGCAATAAGCAGCGCCCAGTGCGACCCAGCGTAGAAAGCGAGCTAGATCATGTTGAAAGTGGCAGTTCCCAACAAGGGTTCCTTATCCGAGAAGGCCATGTCCATCCTCACTGAGGCCGGATATCCCTCCCGCGGCGATTCCAAAGCGCTGACCGTGATGGACAAGCGCAATGACGTCGAGTTCTTCTTCCTTCGCCCCAAAGACATCGCCATCTATGTGGCCAGTGGCCAATTAGATCTCGGCATCACCGGCCGTGATTTGGCCGCAGATTGCCGCGAGGAGACCGAGGAGGTGCTTGCCCTCGGCTTCGGCGATTCCACCTTCCGCTTCGCCGCGCCCAAGGACGAGCAGTGGAGCATCTCGGATCTGGAAGGCGCCCGCATCGCCACCTCCTATCCCAATCTCGTGCGCTCCTTCTTGCAGGAACACGACATCGATGCCAGTGTTATCCGCCTCGAGGGCGCGGTGGAGATCTCCATCAAATTGGGCGTGGCCAATGTGATCGCCGATGTGGTGTCTACCGGCCGTACCCTGCGCAAGCAGGGCCTGGCTCCTTTCGGTGAACCGATCATCACCTCCGAAGCGGTGGTCGTGGGGCGCAAGGGCCACGAAGTCACCCAAGAGCAGCGCGTGCTGCTGCGCCGTATCGAGGGCATTTTGCACGCCCACAACTTCCTGATGCTCGACTACAACGTGGAGGCCGAGAAGCTCGAGGAATGTGCGGCCATTACTCCAGGTCTATCCGGTCCCACCGTCTCGCCGCTGGCACTGGACAATTGGCGGGCCGTGCGCGCCATGGTGCCGCGAGAGGACGCCAATACCGTGATGGATCAACTGGCCGCCGTCGGTGCCAAGGCCATCCTCGCCTCCGAGATCGCCATCGCCCGCATCTAGCCGCACCCGCGCTCGACGGCCACTGCGGCCGAGGAGTTCTGTGCTCCGCCACTATCCGTGGAGCCATAGCCCGCCCATTCCCACCCCCGAAATAGGTGGAGGTGGGCGTTTTGCGTCTCTGGGGGAGCGGCCGCCGGAGCCGCAAGACTAGCTCCTGGAACCGCAGCGTGTTCTCAGCTCGGGAGCGCAGACGATGGTGGATACACAGCATGGACATTGATCCAGTACAACCGTTATGTAAAAACTCTTCATTTCTTCTTATGTTGGCCACGATCTCTTTTCTTCCGCCACTTGTGCGGCCCGATTCGCCGCGCCAGAAGCGGCGTTACCATTGGGGTGGATATACAGAGAATCGAGTGAATTGAAAGGGTTCGCATGGCTTCGACCTACGCTTTTCGTACTGAAGAAGACCTGCTTGGAGAAATGCAGGTTCCCCAAGACGCTTATTATGGCGTGCATACCCTTCGGGCGATGCAGAACTTCCAGATTTCCGGCACCACCATTAATGAGATCCCTGAATTTATTAGGGGAATGGTAATGGTCAAAAAAGCGACGGCTATGGCCAATCATCGGCTCGGGGTGCTGGCAAAGGATAAGGCGGATGCCATTGTGTGGGCCTGCGATCAGATTCTGGACCATGGGGTAGCCATGGACCAGTTCCCGATCGACGTCTTCCAGGGCGGGGCAGGCACCTCAGTGAATATGAACACCAATGAGGTGGTGGCCAATCTCGCGCTCGAGCACATCGGGAAGAACAAGGGTGAATACGTCTTTATCAATCCCAATGACGATGTGAATATGAGCCAGTCCACCAATGACGCGTACCCGTCCGGCTTCCGGCTCGGAGTCTATGCGGCCGTGCAGGACGTGGTGGCCAAGATCGATGCGCTCTGCGAGGCATTCGCGGCCAAGGGCGAGGAATTTTCTGGCGTGATCAAGATGGGCCGCACCCAGCTCCAGGACGCCGTTCCGATGACCCTAGGCGATGAGTTCACCGGCTTCTCGGTCAATCTTGGCGAGGAGCACGAGGTGATCCAGCAAGCCGCCCACCGGCTGCTCTCCCTGAACTTGGGCGCCACCGCCATTGGCACGGGGCTCAATACCCCCGAGCGCTATCAAGACACCATCATCGAAGCGATGCGCGAGGTCACGGGGCTCGATATCTCCGCCTCCGAGAACCTCATCGAGGCCACCAGCGATTGCGGCGCCTATGTGCTGTTGCACGGCGCCTTGAAGCGCGCCGCCATGAAGCTGTCCAAGATCTCTAATGACCTGCGCCTGCTTTCCTCGGGTCCGCGCGCCGGCCTCAATGAGATCAACCTGCCGGAGATGCAGGCGGGGTCCTCGATCATGCCGGCCAAGGTCAATCCGGTGATCCCCGAGGTCGTCAACCAAGTGTGCTTCAAGATCTTCGGCAATGACAGCGTGGTCACCTGGGCCTCCGAGGCCGGCCAGCTGCAGCTGAACGTGATGGAGCCTGCTATTGGACAGGCGATCTTCGAGAGCATCTCGCTGCTGGGCAATGCCTGCGACACCTTGCGGGAGAAGTGCGTGACCGGCATCACCGCCAATGAGCAGGTATGCCGCGACTACGTGGATAACTCCATTGGAGTGATCACCTATCTCAACCCCTTCATCGGCCACCACAATGGCGATCTCATCGGCAAGGAGGCGGCCCGTACCGGCCGCAGCGTGCGGGAGCTCGTCCTGGAGCGTGGGTTGCTCGATGAGGAGACACTGGACGAGGTGCTAAGTGTGGACAATCTCATGCACCCGAAGTTCAAGGCTGCGCACCAGCAGCAGGAGCAGCAGTAGTTCTACCTGCTGGGTGCTAGGGGAGCAGTACCCTCGTTCGAGCACCCCTCAGTTGAAGTAGGATGTCTCTGGTATGGGGATGAGCCACGCTATCGATGGCTCATCTACTGCCCCTTTTTCGGCATGCCGCGAAGCTATGTTCCGTGCGCGCTGTGGCGTGAGCTCGCCCGCTGCGCATCTCCCTCGCACCGGTCCTAGGCATGCGGTGTCCGCCTGTGCTCTCCTGCCTTCCACACGAGAAGTGAAGGCCCATGTCGCAGCACAGAGGACACGTGTACGTACCTGTTTTGTATTGCTGAGGGCTTCTCTAGCCCTCAGGTGAATGTGGGAGGCGCCGAGCGGTGTCTGTAACCGCGGGCGCGGTTGTGCACATCGCTGCGCACCATCCCCAAGATGTGAGGAGCCACTCGTGCTTGTTGCCCTACAGATCCTTATTGTTCTCGCGGCGATCGTCCTCGGTGCCCGGCTCGGCTCGATCGCCATTGGCTTTGCCGGCGGCTTGGGGGTGTTGCTGCTGGGAGCCACGGGCGTGCCCGTGAGCCGTGAGGACATCCCCTTCGATGTCATCGGCATCATCATGGCCGTCATCGCCGCCATCGCCGCGATGCAGCGAGCCGGAGGTATGGACTATCTGGTGCACTGGGCGGAAAAGATCCTGCGCTCCAATCCGAAGCGCGTGACCTACTACGCACCAGTGGTCACCTATCTGATGACGCTGCTCGCCGGCACTGGCCACACTGCTTTTTCCACCCTGCCGGTCATCGCCGAAGTCGCCAAGGAAGGCAAAGTACGCCCCTCGCGGCCTCTCTCGGTGGCGGTCGTGGCCTCGCAGATGGCCATCACCGCCTCGCCAATTTCCGCAGCAGTGGTGTTTATGGCCTCGATCATAGAGCCGCTCGGAGTCGGGTATCTGCAGCTGCTCGCGGTGGTTATCCCCGCGACATTCCTCGCAATCTTCCCCACAGCCTTCCTCGCCAACCGCTCGGGCAAGGAACTAGAGGACGATCCCGTCTACCAGTCCCGGCTGAAACAAGGACTGGTCTCACCGCCGCAGGGGGCACGGGACTATACCGCTCCCGCAGGGGCTCGTGCCTCGGTGCTGATTTTTCTCGCCGCTATCGCGCTGGTGATGGTCTATGCCACCCTCATCTCCGAGCAAGTGGGGCTGATCAGCGATCCGAGCCTGCCGCGCAATGAAGCGATTATGGCGATCATGCTCAGCACCGCCGCCATCATCGTGATGGTGTGCAAGATTCCGGCGGCAGAGATTGTGGGCACCCAGGTGTTCAAGGCCGGGATGAGCGCCTGCGTCTGCGTTATGGGCGTGGCCTGGCTGGGCACCACCATTATCAATAACTACTTGGAGCAGATCACGGCCTTCTCTGCGGACTTCCTCACCGATTACCCCTGGAGCCTGGCGGTGATCCTCTTCTTCGCCGCAGCCCTGCTGTACTCCCAGGCCGCCACCACAAAGGCGCTTATGCCGGCCGCCCTGGCCGTGGGCGTCGCTCCGCTCACGGCCGTGGCCTCCTTTGCCGCTGTGTCTTCGCTCTTTATCCTGCCCACCTATCCCACGCTGCTGGCCGCAGTGGAAATGGACGACACCGGCTCCACCCGCATCGGCAAGGCAGTGTTTAACCACCCCTTCCTCGTACCGGGCACCGTGTGCATCGCCCTCGCAGTGGGGTTGGGCTTTCTCATCGGCGGCGTCGTCCTCTAGCTGGGTGCGCCTTTGCGCTGCTGGTGCGCAGCGACGATGCTGCGCACCGAGCCATAGGCGGCGACGAACCAGTGGGCGACGAGGAGCAGCAAGAAAGCATGGCTGAGGGCCGAGAAGAGCGGCATATGCGTACCCAAAAAGTGGGTGCCGAGCGCGAGCGTTCCCACGGGGAAGGTCAGCGCCCACCAGCCGGGATGCACCGGCATCGCGCTTAAAAAGCCGCTATAGCTGAGGTAGAAGGCCGCCAGCAGCATCGGAATGCCGAGCAGCATCATCACCAGCCCATAGACGTCGGCGATGTGCAGGATATGGCTAGCCGGATCCGGCTGCGCGAAGGATGCTGCCTGGCGCGCGATCACCTGCGCCGCCGCGCTCGACTGGCCGATAATGCCCAGCGGAATCCATGCCGAAATCAGCGCCGCCGGCGGCAGAGGAGAGCGTCGCCACGCGTGCACATAGGACAGCATAAAGACGATCGAGGCCAAAACGAGGGCGATGAAGAAGCAGGCCGTGGATGCTATGAGCATCCACACCTTGGCGCCTGTCGACGCCAGCTGCGGCACCTGCGAGGCGCCCGTGGTCGCCGCCACCATCGGTGCCACGATCGGCAGCCCCCATACCGGGCGAGGCTCGGCGAGGCGGTTCCTGATGATCACATAGCCCATGCCGAAGGCGCCGATGATGCCGATCGTGGTTCCGGTCAGCCACATCAGCATGTCCACGCTCCAGGCGGCATCCATCACCCCTGCTGGGGCCTCCCAGGCCCCCAACACCACGGGAGTGGCCGCGCCCACCGAGAGATAGCCCATGGCCACCATGCCCCAGCCGGTGCACTGGCCGGTATCGGTGATCGAGGAAAAGAGCACGGCGCGATCCCGGTGCGAACGGTGAAAAAAGGCGACGGTGATGCCCACCAGCATCAGCCAGCCCAGCACTAGCATGACGGCGCCGAGCAGCCGCATGCCGCCGACAGTGATGAACAGATTGGCAAGGATGCCAGTACCCATCACCGCACCGAACCAGGCGGGGCCGGGTCCTGGGACGAGGAGGGGACGCTGCCTGCCCAGAACACGGGCATGCGGCAGGGAAGGTCGAGCCTGAGAGGTGGTTGTTTCTTGAGTCACCTCTACCACTGTGCCAAAACGGTGCTGCGGAGAGTAGACCGCTCCGTCCGATGTGGCCACAAGCGCAGCCTGTGGGAGCTACCATCGAGGCATGTCGCTCAGTGATTTGCCCGATCTTCGCGCTCTCCAAATATTGGTGGATAGTGCCCGCTTGGGCTCCTTTGGGGCTGCGGCCCGCACCCATGGCTTAAGCCAACAGGCCGTCTCGGAGCGGATGCGCAGGCTCGAAGGCGAGCTCGGTGTCACCCTGTTTCAGCGCGGCCCCACGGGCACTCGGCTCACCGCCGCCGGGGAGAAAGTGCAGGCGACCGCCCAGGAGATCCTGGGGGCTTCGGCCGCGTTGGGCGATGCCCTCGCACTCGAACGCCATCCCGATGCGCCGAAAGTGAGCGTCTACGTCTCGCGGACGGTCAGCGAGTACTACCTGCCACGCTGGTTCGCCGCGCTGCGCCGCAACCATCCGCGCGCACAGCTGGAAATGGTCGCCGTCAATTCCGATCAGGTGGCCACCGCCGTGGCGCAGGGACACACGAGTCTCGGGTTTATTGAGTCAGTGAATGTTCCCGTCCCCGACTCCCTCGGCGGCCACCGAGTCTTCAGCACCTCCGTGATCTGCGAGGATCGGCTCAGCCTCGTCGTGCGCCCCGATCACCCGTGGGCGACAGCGGTCTCGGTGCGCCGCGCCGAGCTGACACGCACCCCGCTGATCCTGCGCGAGCCTGGCTCCGGCACCCGGGAGGTCCTCGACCTTGCCGTCGGGGTGCCGTGGGCTCCTCCCGTCGCGGAGGCGAGCAGCCCCATGGCGGAGATCAATCTCGCGCTCAGCACGGGGGCTCCGGCCGTGGTGCCGGCAATCAGCGTCGCCGAGCATTGTGCCAGCGGAAAGCTGGTGGAAGTAGATATCGCTGATGCCACGCTGCGCCGCCCTATACGCGCGCTGTGGCGCACCGGATCGCGCCCGCGCGGAGCCGCAGCATTGATGCTGCGGGCAGCGCGCGAGGTGAGCGCGCAGGAAGCGCCGCCGCGGATTCGGCGCGACTAGCTCATCGGGTGCGATCTACTCCGCGTCCTGCACGGCGTTCTGGCCTGCGTCCTGCGCGGCGCTGACCTCGTGCAGGGGCAGCGTGTCCTGCGGCCCAGGCCAGCCCGGATACTCCGGCGGGGTGCCGCCGAAGGCGGGGCAGAGGGACTGATGCGCGCACCAGCCGCAGAGCTTCGAGGTGCGGGGCCGGAACGTCCCGCTTCGGCCATCGGCGAGGATCTTGTCCCAGAGCTCGCCGAGATCCCGCTCGAAATACTCCAGCTCTTCCTTGGAGGGGGTGAGAAAGAGCGAGTCGATCACTTTCAGATACATCAGCCGCAGCTGGTGCGGGATCACCCCATAGAGGCGCCAGTACACGAGGGCATAAAAACGCATCTGGAAAGTGGCGTCGTGGGAATAGCGGGGCAGAGGTTTCTTACCGGTTTTATAGTCCACCACGCGCACTTCTCCTGTGGGGGCGACGTCTACTCGGTCGATGAAGCCGCGCACCGGCACCCCATTGGGCAGGGTGGTGTTCACATACATCTCGCACTGTTTGGCGTCGAAGCCCTGCGGGTTTTCCATCTCGAAATAGCCCCGCAGCAGGGCGCGGCATTCCACGAGGAAATCATAGAGATCCTCCTCCGGCACGAGCTCTAGCAGCTCTGGGTCTTTCTCCACCATCTGTGCCCATAGCGGCTTGAGTTTTTTCACGGCTCGGGGAAAGTCGCGGGTGGAGCGCTGCTCTTTATGCATCTCTTCGAGCACTGCATGCACGAGGGTGCCCTTGATTTGGGGCAGGGTGGTGGGCTCGGGAATTTTATCGATGGCGCGGAGGCGGTAGAGCAGCGGGCAGCGCTGGTAGTCCGAGGCGCGGGAGGGAGAAAGTGCTAGCTGTGCCATAGTGACTATGTAGTCTAAGCCTCCCCGCGCAAGCGTGGGGAGTAGGCGGCACTATCCTTAAGTGCCATGACCTCATTCCGCGACTTTTTGCTCTCCTCGCCAAGTTCCTTTCACGCCGCCCGCAGCGGCGCCGAGCTGCTCGCCGAAGCGGGTTTCCGCCCCTATGACCGCCGCCAGGCTTTCGACGCCGAACCCGGCGGCCACTATCTCGTGCGCGGCGGGGCGCTGCTCGCCTGGTGGGTGCCGGCGAGTGCCAGCGCCACTTCGCCGCTGCGCATCATCGGTAGCCATACTGATTCGCCGGGTTTCAAGCTCAAGCCCCACGCCGATAGCTACCAGCATGGATGGAACCAGGTAGAAGTAGAGGTCTATGGTGGCCCCATCTTCGCCTCGTGGCTGGATCGGGATCTCGCCCTCGCCGGCGAGCTGGTTCTTCACGACGCCACCTCGCGGCTCGTCCACACACCGGCGATCGCCCGTATCCCGCACCTCGCTATCCACTTAAGCCGCGACAACGATATCTCCCTGAATAAGCAAACCCAGCTGCATCCCATCGCCGGATTCGGCCGCCCCGACCGCGCCGTGATCCTCGAAGAACTCGCCCGATGCGCCGAGGTGAAGGCGGAGGATATTGCCAGCTTCGACGTCATCACGGTCGATGCCCAGCCCCCAGCTTTGCTGGGCGCCGAGCAGTCCATGCTGGCTGCAGGGCGGCTCGATAATCTCTCCAGTCTCTACCCATCGCTGCTGGCCCTGCGTCAGGCTGCCGCAGAAGACCCGGACTCGATTATGGTTCTCGCCTCCTTTGACCACGAGGAAGTGGGTTCCCAATCGCCCACTGGTGCCGGTGGGCCGCTGCTGGAGGAGCTGATTAGCCGGCTTTGCGCCGCCCTCGGGGGCGGCCGAGAGGAGTATCACCAGATGCTGGCGCAGGCCAGCTGCCTATCTGCCGATGCCGCACATGCGGTGCACCCCAACTACGCAGACAAGCACGCCCCCGAGCATCTGCCGCAGCTCGGCCAGGGGCCGGTGACGAAGATCAACGCTAATCAGCGCTACGCCACCACCGCTCACACCTGGGCGCTGTGGGAGCGTGCCTGCCGTGACGCCGGGGTTCAGTGCCAGCAGTTCGTGGGCCGCAATGATGTTCCTTGCGGCTCGACGATCGGCCCGATCAGCGCCACTCGTTTAGGCATCGACACAGTGGATGTGGGCATCCCGATGCTGTCTATGCACTCCGCTCGCGAGCTGGCCGCACCGGAGGATGTGGACGCCTTCGCCACGGCCATGCAGGCCTATCTGCTGTCCTAGACGTTCTTTTCGCCCGTAATACCTCTTTAAAAAGGAGCACAATCGCCATGGCCTATTCCGGCCCCTTTCAGCCCGGTGACCGGGTGCAATTGACGGATCCTAAGCGCCGTCACCACACCATCAAGCTCACCCCAGGTGAGAGCATGTTCACCCACAAGGGCCAGATCAAACACGATGACATCATCGGCCTCGACGAAGGCTCGGTGGTGACCACCCCACAGGGCGGGCAGTATCTCTGTTTCCGCCACCTGCTGGTGGATCACGTGCTCTCCATGCCGCGCGGTGCGGCGGTGATCTACCCCAAAGACTCCGCGCAGATTCTCATCGAAGGCGATATTTTCCCCGGTGCCCGCGTGCTGGAGGCCGGTGCCGGCTCAGGTGCGCTGACCATGCAGCTGCTCCGCTTTGTCGGCGATGAAGGCGAGGTGATCTCGTATGAGATCCGAGAAGATCACCTGGAGGTCGCACAGAACAATGTGAGTGAATACTTCGGCGGCACCGCCCCGAAGAACTGGTCGCTGAGGCTGGGGGATATGACCAAGGTGGGCCCCGAGGACACCGGTGGGCCCGTCGATCGCATTATCCTCGACATGCTCGAGCCCTGGGAGTGCATCGACAATGTTGCAGAGCTGCTCATGCCGGGCGGGGTGTTCATGACCTATGTGGCCACGGTGCCGCAGTTAATGAAGATCATGGAGGCCATTCGGGACAAGAAGTGCTTCACCGAGCCGCGTGCCTGGGAATCGCTGGTGCGCGAATGGAAGGTGGAAGGCCTGGCCACGCGGCCCGAGCACCGCATGAATGCGCACACCGCGTTTTTGGTGTGGACTCGCAAATTGGCGGATGGAGTGACCCCTCCTCGTCCACAGCGCCGCGCCCGCAAGTAAGCTATGCCTTAAAAGTACGACACACTGTTAGAGGAGATGCGTCTATTTTGACCACCGACGCTCAGGAGACGACCTTTGAGGTCCGCCACCTCCAGCGCATCAACCGCGAGCTGGCCGGCAGAAACACCAAGCTCGTGGAGTTGTTAAAGTCCTCGCGCGATAAACTCGCCCTGCTCAACGAGCAGATGGAATCCCTGGCCCAGCCTCCCAGCACCTATGGGGTCGTGCTCGACGCCGGCTATCAGGACTCCAGCGCGGATGTCTTTACCGGCGGACGGCGGATGCGGCTGATGGTGAGCCCCGAGGTCGCTGCAACCGAGTTGGTGCCCGGCGCCTTGGTGCGGCTGGGGGAGAGCTCCGCAGTGGTTGAGGTGTGCGGCACCCAAACTACCGGCCAATTAGCTACTGTGTCGGAAATACTGGATGGTTCGCGCATCCTGATTAGCACCACCACCAGCGATAACGCTGTGCTCACCGTGGCGCATGCGCTACGCGAGCCCGGCGCGGTTAAACCGGGCGACACGGTGCTCTATGATTCCCGCGCCCTCATGGCGCTGGAGGTCGTGGCCCACACGGAGATCAACCGGCTGGCGCTGGAGGAGATCCCGGATGTCACCTATACCGATATCGGTGGCTTGGATGAGCAGATCGAGATGATCCACGATGCCGTGGAACTTCCCTTTACCCATCCCGAGCTCTATAAGCACTTTGATCTGCACCCGCCCAAGGGGGTACTGCTCTATGGCCCGCCTGGCTGTGGCAAAACCCTCATTGCCAAGGCCGTGGCGAACTCGCTCTCGGCGCGCATTGGGGAAGTCGGCTCCTCCTATTTCATCAACGTCAAGGGCCCAGAGCTGCTGAATAAGTTCGTCGGCGAGACCGAGCGCATGATTCGTTTGATCTTCGAGCGCGCCCGGGAATTGGCCAGCGAGGGCCGCCCCGTGATCGTGTTCTTCGACGAGATGGAATCCATCTTCCGCACCCGCGGTTCGGGACGCAGCTCGGATATGGAAACCACCGTGGTGCCGCAGTTGCTGGCAGAACTCGACGGTGTGGAGTCGGTGGCCAATGTCATCGTGATTGGCGCCACCAACCGCGAGGAGCTCATTGACCCCGCGATCCTGCGTCCTGGCCGCTTGGATGTGAAGATCAAGGTGTCCCGGCCGAATAGGGAGCAGGCCCGCGAGATCTTTAGCCGCTATATCACCGACACCATTCCTTTGGCGTGCGAGCGCGAGGAGCTCATTAGCCTCGGCACAGAGGAGCTCTTTACCCCGCGCCCCTATGTGGTGCTGACGCTCTCGAATGGCTGCACGGAGACTCTCTACACCAATGATTTCGTCTCCGGCGCCATGATCGCCAATATCGTGGACCGCGCCAAGAAGCTGGCCATCAAGCAGCATTTGGCGCATCCCCAGGACACAGTCTGCGGCCTTTCTGCCGAGCACCTCCGCGAGGCCGTGCGGGTGGAGATGAAAGAAAACGAGGATCTGCCCAATACCTCCAACCCCGATGAGTGGGCGCGGATTACCGGCCGGCATGGTGCCCGCGTGGTGGAAGCTCGGGTGGTGCTCTCATGATCTTCATCGGCACCGAAACCGAGTACGGTATTTCCACCCCCAGCGCACCGCTGCTGAGCCCGATTATCTCCTCCACGCACGCGGTGGTGGGATATGCCACCTCGCGGGGTGCGCGGCGGGGCACGCAATGGGACTTCGGACCGGAGACCCCGCTGCGCGATGCCCGAGGCTTTGATCTGCGCCGCTATCACACCGCGCCGACGATTGACCCCCACGCGCTCGGGGTGGCCAATCTCGTGCTCGGCAATGGCGGCCGATTCTATGTGGATCACGCCCACCCCGAGGTGTCCTCGCCCGAGACCGCGGACCCTTTAGACGCTATGGTCTTCGACCAAGCGGGGGATAGGGTAGCACTCGACGCCATCGCCGCAGTGGCGGAGCTGAGCGAGGCTGGGGTGAGCGCGCTGGAGAAGCACGAGCCCTGCCCGCCGCTGAAGCTGTATAAAAACAATGTGGACGGCAAGGGCGCCTCCTATGGCGCCCACGAGAACTATCGCTATTCCCGCACCGTGCCTTTCGATGAGCTCGCGGCCGCGCTCATTCCCTTCTTCGTCACCCGTCAGGTAATCACCGGCGCCGGCCGAGTGGGGCTGGGTACCCATGGTGAGCAGCCGGGCTTCCAGATCAGCCAGCGCGCCGACTATATCGAGCAAGAGATCTCCCTAGAGACGACGCTCAACCGCGGCATCATCAACACCCGCGATGAGTCCCATACCGACGATGAGCACTATGGCCGGCTGCACGTGATCATCGGCGATGCTTCTATGTCGCAGATCTCGAGCTTCCTTAAGCTCGGCATGACCTCTGTGGTCATCGCCGCCATTCAGCGCGGCGAACGCTTCAGCGATCTGGCTCTCGCGCATCCTGTGGCCGAGGTCTCGGCCGTATCCCGTGATCTCACGCTCAGCCACCGCCTCGAGCTCGCCGATGGCCGGCGCCTCACGGCGCTGGAGATCCTTGGCGAGTACCGCCGCCGTGCGGCTGCGGCGGTGGGAGATAGCGTCGATAAGCGGCTGCTCTCGGAGTGGGATGAGGCCGCGGACTTACTTGCCACCAACCCGCTTGCGGCGGCGGACCGGCTGGACTGGGTAGCCAAGTACGCGCTCATGCAGGGCTTCGTGGCGCGCGGGGCCAGCTGGGATGATCCCAAGATTGCGCTGGTGGATCTGCAATATAGCGATATCGATCCGCGTACCTCGCTCTATCACGCCTTGGTGCGCAAACAACGCATGCGCACCCTGGTGGATGAAGAGACCATCCGGCGCGCCGCCTATGAGCCGCCCAAGGATTCGCGCGCCTATACCCGCGGGATGTTTATGACGCGCTATCCCGATGAGGTCGTGGGCGCCAACTGGGACCGCGTGGTGGTGGCCGAAGGCGAGGCGATGCTCACGGTGCCGATGGTCGCCGTCGATGGATATACCCACGCCGATACCGCCGCTGCCTTCGAGCAGCCCACAGCCGCCGCCGCGGCGCGAATGATCAACCCCGATTAACTCAAGGAGACAATGACGATGGCACAAGAACAGATCACCACCCCCGGTGGCGGTCCAGAAGAGAACAACCAGGACAGCGGCTTCGGCCAACTGAGCATCAGCACCGAGGGCACGGACGAGCTGCTCGACGAGATCGACGATCTGCTCGAGGACAACGCCGAAGAATTCGTGCGTGCCTATGTGCAAAAGGGCGGACAGTAGGCCAGCACAATGACACACGGGGATAGTACGCCAGAGACGCAGCACGCAGCAGCGGAATCCGTCGAGGCCGCGATTCTGCGGCGCATCATGGGAATTGAAACCGAATACGGTGTGAGTTTCCGCTGCGCCCCAGGACAGCGCTGCCGCGAAATCACCCCGGACGAGGTGGCCCGCCACCTGTACCGGCCAATCCGCGAGCGTTTTTCTTCCACGAATATCTTCACCCGCAATGCCGGCCGACTCTATCTGGATGTGGGCGATCACCCCGAATACGCCTCCGCGGAATGCGACTCCATCGAGCAGCTCATCAACTATCACATCGCCGGTGATCGGCTGGTGAATCAGCTGGCCGAACAGGCCCAGACGAGCCTCGAGACCATGGGCTATCCCGGCTCGATCTATCTCTTCAAAAACAACGTGGATTCGCGCGGAAACTCCTATGGCGCCCACGAGAACTACCTTGTTTCTCGGGATACCTCGCTGAAGGTGCTCTCGCGTACCCTGCTGCCTTTTTTGATTACCCGCCAGCTCATCTGTGGCGCCGGAATGATACATCACCCACGGCTGCCGCAGGCGGATGATTTCTCGCTCGGCTATTGCTTGTCCCAGCGGGCCGACCACGTGTGGGAGGGGGTGTCCTCGGCCACCACCCGCACTCGGCCGATTATCAACACCCGCGATGAACCGCATGCTGATTCCAAGCGTTATCGGCGGCTGCACGTGATCGTCGGCGACGCCAACATGGCCGAGCCCACCATCGCCCTCAAGCTCGGCTCCACCCTGCTGGTGCTCGAACTCATCGAGGCAGGCATGCCGCTACCCGATGTGGAGCTGGAATCCTCGGTGGGCGCGATTCGCGAGATCTCCCGCGATCTCAGCGGGGCCGCAGCCGTGCCACTGCGTAATGGCTCCACACTGCCGGCGCTCGAAATTCAGCGCATCTATCTCCACGCTGCCCAGCAGTGGCTGCAGCAGCGCCCCGAGCCGAACGCCGAACTCGAGCGGGTCGTCGAGCTGTGGGAGAAGGTGATTACCTGCTTCGACACCGGTGACTTCACCCCCGTCTCGCGGGATATCGACTGGGTGATCAAGCGGTCCCTGCTGCAGCGTTATCAAACGCGTCTCGGCTGTGGACTGGATCATCCCCGCTTGGCGCAGGTGGATCTGACCTATCACGACATCGCCCCCGATCGCGGGCTGGCGCTGCTGCTGCAGCGCAAAGGCCTGATCAATCGCTGGACGAGCGACGAGGCCATTGACGCCGCGATGTTCCACGCGCCGACGACCACCCGCGCCCACCTGCGGGGCCGTTTCCTCGACGCCGCCTATACCCGGGCCGCGCCGGTGGCGGTGGATTGGATGCGGATGAAAGTCTCACGACCGGAGCCGCAGCTGGTGGAGCTCGGCGATCCTTTCGCCACTACCGATCCGGACGTGGATGCGCTCATCGCCTATATGGAGAAGCATTTTCCTTTGTGTGAAGGCGCACACTGCTGCCGCCAACGCGATAACCTGAGGCTATGAGTTCCCCCAGTACGCGCACGGCTAGCGAAGAGGCTCTGGAACGAGCCATCAACCTCACCTTCGCTCTGCTCAATGCCCCGGCCCAGGGCCGCGGGCTGAGCAAGGAATGGATCCGCACCCATGTGTCCGGATACCAGAACAAAAGCGATGCCGCCTTTGACAAGATGTTCCAGCGCGACCGCGCGGTATTGCGCGCCGTGGGCGTGCCCATCGTCTCTGAGGAAGATATCTTCAACACCAAGCGCTTCCGCCTCGTGGAGTCGCGATACTCGCTGCCGGAGATGACCTTCACCCCCGAGGAAGCGAGTGTTCTGGCGCTCGCGGGGGAGCAGGGCATGAGCGGCGAGCTCGCTACCTTCGCCCGCTCCGGCTGGACCAAGATCGCCGCCGGCGGGGCGCAGCGCGGGGAGCTCAGCCCAGCAGGGGAGTACACCAGCGTGAGTGATCTATCCACGCTGAGTACCACCACCTTCGAGCGTTTAGTGCGAGTGTGCCATCGCCGGTTGTCCATCACCTTCGATTACTACCGTCATGTCGGCGCCGACCCGCAGCCTCGCGCCATGGATCCCTGGGCGCTCGCCCCGGTCGGCGGCCGGATCTACCTGCTCGGTTTCGATCTCGACCGCACAGCCCCACGAGCGTTTCGTATCAGCCGCATCGATAACATCGCCGCTAACGGTCCGCGCACCCACGAGCCACCGGCCGAGACCACGCCCGCGGAGATCATCACCGAACTGTTGTCTTTTCGCCAGCCGCTTGTCGACGCCCACCTCGTGCTACAGCAATCTCCCAGTTTTAGCTCCGAACTCTTGCGTGCCGCGGAGGAAACAGAGCCTGGGCACTATAGCCTCAGCGGTGTGGACTTCAACTGGCTGGTTACCACCGCGGTAGGTGAGGCACCGGAGGTGCTGGTCACCTCGCCGCCGGAGGCCGTCGAGGCCATCACGCACCGCTTGCGTGGATTCATAGCCACCCAGGAGTCCCTCGACCCAGACACCGCGAAAGGACACTGATCTCATGGCCCGTGCACACACCGGCGAGCGGGTCAATGATCTCGTTCGCTTGCTCAATCTCATTCCCTATTTCCAGGCGCATCCCGACACCACCATCGCTGAGGCCGCCGCCGATCTAGGCCGCTCGCCCGGTGAGATCGCCGCCGATTTGCGCCGGTTGTGGTGCTGTGGAACCCCGGGGTTGATGCCCGATAACTTGGTGGATTTCGAAACGGATTTTAAGTCCGTGACCATCACCAATAGCCAAGGCATGGACAAAGCGCTCAACCTCACCGCCAGTGAGGCGGGCGCGCTGCTGCTCGCCCTCGAAGCCCTAGAATCGCGTGGCTCGGTGGCCGATGTGGACTCCATCACCTCAGCTGCCGAGAAACTGCGCACAGCGCTCGGCGCCGCTGGGGCGCCGGTGATGGATGTGGAGCAGAGCCTCTCCGCCGCGGAACGAGATTTTCTCGCCACGGTGCGCCACGCCGTGGCCGTGGATAAGCAGCTGCGTTTTAGCTACTCCGGGGCGCTCGACGCCGAGCCCCAGCAGCGCACTATCAGCCCCGTCGCCATCTTCGATCACGATGGCCACTCCTATGTGCGTGGCTGGGACCACGACCGCGCTGCTGAGCGCACCTTTCGCGCCGACCGCGCCCACAGCGCGGGCGTGCTCGATCTGCCGCGGGAGGTCCCCAGCATCGTCACCCTGGACGCCGATGATCCCTTCGATCTCACGAGTTCGGGGGAAGACGTACACATCCAGTTAAAAGAAGAGGCGCTATGGGTGGCAGAATACTATCCTGTACAGCTTCAGCTGGAGCCTATCGATGGATGGTATCCAGCCACAGTGCGCATGCTGCATCCGCACTGGCTCTATTGCTTCGTGGCATCGCTCGGGGAGAATGTGAGAATCTCCTCGCCGGCGGTGGCACAAGAAGCGAGCCTCGTGCGCGCTCGTGCCGCACTCGACGCGTATGATCAGTTCATAAACGACCACACGTCACCGACAGCTACTGAGAGGTAACTATGCCAACTCTAGGCTTCTGGGAAATTGCCCTTATCGTCTTCGTCATCCTTGTCCTCTTTGGCGCGAAGCGTTTGCCGGATGCGGCCCGATCCTTGGGTCGATCCATGCGCATCTTCAAGTCCGAGGTCAAGGAAATGAGCAACGACGATAACCCCCAGCCCGCCCAGCCCCAGCAACAGCAGCTGCCGCAGCAGGGCCAGCAGCCGGTCAATGGTGCCTATATGCAGCAGCCCCAGGGCGTCCAACAGCCCCAGCCGGTGCAGCAGCCGCAGCCCGACCCTGCCGCTCAGCAATACCCGAAACAGCAGGGCTAGTTAACCGCCGCCGCGCGCGACCGCCACCAGTAGCTGTGGTGGTGGTGCGCGCGGTTGTTCATTATCTGGGTTGAAGAGGAATTCTATCCATATGAGCAGCTCCACTCCCGGCTCTCCGCGGCGCGCGGTGAGTACTGCCGGCCGCACCAAGACGAAGCGCCGGAAACCACCGAAATCCCCCGACGGCACGATGTCGCTGTCGGATCACATCCGCGAGCTCCGCACGCGCGTGATCATCTCGCTGATCGCATTCAGCATCGGCACGGTGGTGGGCTTCGCCTGGTTCCAAGTGAGTGTGGGGCCGATCCAGTCTCTTGGTGAGATCCTGCGCGGCCCCTACTGCAGCGTGGATCCAGACTTGCGGGCGGACTTTACCATGAGAGATGAATGTCGCTTGTTGGTAACCTCGCCCTTCGAGATGTTCCTGCTGCGCATGAAGGTCGGTGCGTTGGCTGGGGCCGTGTTGGCCTCCCCGGTCTGGCTCTACCAGCTATGGGCTTTTGTCACCCCTGGACTGAAAAAGAATGAGCGCAAATGGACGGTCACCTTTGTGGTGCTGGCCGTGACCCTATTCATCGTGGGTGCCTGCTTGGCGTATTTCATCGTGGACATCGGGCTTGAATTCCTCATCACCATGGCCTCCGATGTTGCTGTGGCGGGCTTGAACGCCCACTCGTATTTCCGCTTCCTGCTGGCTCTGGTGCTGATCTTCGGAATCAGCTTCGAGGTGCCTCTCATCCTGGGCCTGCTCAACATCATGGGCGTGGTCTCCTATGATCAGCTCAAAGATAAGCGCCGTATCATCATCGTGCTGCTCTTCATTTTTGCGGCTGTGATGACCCCTGGCCAGGATCCCTTCTCCATGGTGGTTCTCGCCCTGAGTCTCATCCTGCTCGTTGAGGGAGCGCTGCAGTTCACCCGCTTCAATGACAAGCGCCGGAAAAAGCAACGCCCCGACTGGATGGATGTGGACGATGAACACGCCTCGACGCTGTCCACCCAGCCTGGTGGGGTAGACGCCCCGCAGCCGATCGCGGATCCCTCCGCCACCGCGCAGGTGCGCCCCACAGCGCCGACAGCGCCGGTGCACAATGCTGGTCCTATCTCGCAGCTAGGTGGCGTCGCCCAGCCGCATCCCATCGCCCAACCGGGACAGGTCACTCCCAGCCAGCTGGGAAACCAAGAACCCTCCTCCAGTTATGGCAGTGCGCCCTCCTCGCACTTCGATGACGTCCTCTAGCCCCGCGAGGCATTGGGTGCCCGCGGCTGGTGTCGCGGGCATGCCTTAAAGTGGGGTGCATGGCGCTAAAGATTGATCCTTTATCTCATCTGGACGTGTTCACCGCAGAACTCGGATTCGAGCTCGATGATTTCCAGATCGAGGGCTGCCAAGCAGTCGAGGCCGGGCGTGGCGTGCTGGTCTGTGCACCCACCGGCGCGGGCAAAACGATCGTGGGGGAGTTCGCCGTCTCTCTCGCCTTGGCTCGCGGCACCAAATGCTTTTACACCACTCCCATCAAGGCCCTGAGTAATCAAAAGTTCCACGATCTCGTCGCCATTCATGGCGAAGAAGAGGTGGGGCTGCTCACCGGCGATGTGTCTATCAACGGCTCCGCAGACATCCTCGTGATGACGACCGAGGTGCTGCGCAATATGCTCTACGCCGACTCCCCAGCACTGGATCGGCTGGGCTATGTGGTGATGGATGAGATCCACTTCCTCGCCGATCGCTCCCGCGGCGCCGTGTGGGAGGAAGTGATCCTCAACCTCGCCGAGTGGGTGAGCGTGATCGGGCTATCTGCCACCGTGTCCAACTCGGAAGAGTTTGGCGAATGGATGCGCGCCGTACGCGGCGATACCGATGTGATCGTCACTGATTCCCGCCCCGTGCCTCTGGATCAGTGGATGCTCGTGGGCCGGCGGCTGTTTCCGCTCTTCGAAAAAGGCGATGGCGCGGAGGACCCCGAGGTCAATCGCGGCCTCGTAGAAAAAATCACCAAGCTCGAGTCCCGCGCCGACACCCCAGCTGCTCCGCGCTCTGGCTCCTTTCGGAATCGGGCGAGCTCCCGCGGTGCGCCCGCCCGTTCGGCCCGCCGCTCGGGCCAGACGCGCTCCCAGGACGCCTATCGCCCCCTCGGTCGTCCCGAGGTGCTGCGGGTGCTGCAGGATCACGATATGCTGCCCGCGATCACCTTTATCTTCTCGCGTGCCGGCTGCGATGGCGCCCTTTACCAGTGCCTGCGCTCCAAGCTGGTGCTCACCGATGAGGAGGAGGCACAGGCCATCGCCACGGCCGTGGATGCAGGCGTGGCGGATATTCCCGCCGACGATCTCGAAGTCCTGCAGTTTCGCCGTTGGAAGCAGGCGCTTGTTCGGGGCTTTGCCGCACACCATGCCGGCATGCTGCCCGCGTTCCGGCACATCGTGGAAGATCTCTTCTCGCGGGGGCTGCTCAAAGCCATCTTCGCCACAGAGACCCTGGCGCTTGGTATCAATATGCCGGCACGAACTGTCGTGCTGGAAAAGCTGGTGAAATTCGACGGCGAAGGGCATGTGGATCTCACCCCTGGCCAATACACTCAGCTCACCGGCCGCGCCGGTCGCCGCGGTATCGACACGGTGGGTAATGCGGTGGTGCTGTGGCAGCCCGCGATGGATCCGCACCGCGTGGCAGGGCTGGCCTCCACCCGCACCTATCCGCTCAACTCCACCTTCGAACCCGGCTACAACATGAGCGTGAACCTCTTGGCCACCCAAGGCTATGAGGCAGCGCTCACCCTCATCGAACAGTCCTTTGCCCAGTTCCAAGCCGATGGCACCGTGGTGGAGGAAGTTCGCTCGCTACAGCGAGCAGAAAAGCGCCTCGAGGAGGCGCGCACCACCCTCGAACGCAGCCTCGAGGATGTCGAGCTCGACATTCCCGCGGCAGAGGCCGCCCAGCAGCTCAGCGACTATGCCGCATTGCGGCAGCGACTGAGTGAAGAGGAAAAACAGGCCAAACGTGCCTCCCTGCTGGATCGTTTTCAGGAGGCAGACGCCACTCTGCGGCGGCTCGAGGTGGGCGAAGTCATCGCCGTGCCGGGGCAAAAAAAGCCCTTGCTCGCCGTCGTGATCGAAAAGGCCCGCTTCGCTAATAACCCGGCCCCGCTGGTGCTGCTGGAAAGTGGCTGGATGGGTCGGATCGACTCGGAGGCAGTGGGCATGGCGCCGGAGCGGCTGGGCACTATGCGGCTGCCGCGGGCGATCGTGCACGGCAAAGCCTCGAAGAAGCAGCGCAGCCAGCTGACTGGGCAGCTGCGACACGGCGGTTTTGCCCGGCCCAAGCGCATGCGGGTGCGCACCCGCCCGAATAAGAAGGTTAATGCTCTCCGCGTGGCGCTGACTGAGCATCCCGCACATCGCTATCCGGAGCGCGAGCACCTAGTGGCGATCGCCATGGAGTCGGCGAAGGCGCAGCGTCGCGTCGATAAGCTGCGCACGCGCATCGATACCGCCACCGACAGCCTCGGCAAAAAGTTCGACCGGATTCTCGGGCTGCTCACCGAGCTGGACTATGTCGAACTCGATCCTGAGACCCGGGAGCCAGTGGTGGCCGAGGAAGGCGAGAAGCTCGCGCATATCCACAGCGAATCCGATCTGCTCGTGGCCCAGTGTCTGCGGCGCGGAATCTGGGATGGCCTCGACCCCGCTGAGCTGGCGGGAGCAGCGAGCTGTGCCAGCTTCGAAAACCGCAAGCCGGGCCAGGGCAGCCCGCAAGCACCGACCGATGCGCTCGCGGCCGCTATCGACGGCACGATGCGGGTGTGGGATGAGCTGGTTGTGGATGAAAAGCGCTACCAGCTCGATCAAACGGCGGTACCGGATGCGGCCTTTGCCTTGGCGATCCATCAGTGGAGCGCCGGCGCGCCCCTAGATTATTGCCTCGCCGCGGCCAATGAGTGCGGCGCCGAGCTGACCCCCGGCGATTTCGTGCGCCAGGTGCGCCAGGTCGCGGATCTGCTCGAGCAGGTGCGCAAGACCGGCTATAACGAGGAAACCAAGCGGGCTGCACGGCAGGCCATCGACGCCATGCGTCGCGGCGTGGTGGCGGTGGGCACCTAGCACGCTTGTCGACGCCGCCCGCCTAAGGTAGTGGGCAGGCAGCACCGCACACTATCCCCGTGCCCATGAAAAAGAAGGTGAAGGCTGTAGTGAGTATCGATTATTCAGCACGTATTGCACGCGCCCAGGCGCTCATCGCGGAGAAAGGTTATGCCGCGCTGGTGGCCAGTCCGGGGCGAGAGTTTCGTTTCTTCACCGGTCTCGGGCTCGATACCCACGAGCGACTCACCGCGCTGGTGATTCCCGCCCACGGCGAGCCCGTGGTGGTGATCCCCGAAGTAGACGCCCACGAGGCGCCCGCTTCCGTCACCGCCCGCGGGTGGCGGGATGGGCAGGACCCCTACGGCATGGTTCGCGCAGTATTCGACGATGCCGCCAGCGACGCTCCGCTGGCGCTGAGTGAGCAGATGCCCCTCGCGCATGCAGCGCACTTTATGGACCGGCCGATCCGTGGGGTCGATAGCGCCTTTCCGGAGCTGAGTGTGGTCAAAGAAGACATCGAGATCGAGTGGCTCGCCGAGGCCGCAGCCGCCATCGACGCGGTGCACGCGCAGGTTCCCGCGCTGCTTCAAGAGGGTGTGAGTGAGCGCGCTATCGCCGAGCAACTGCACACGCTCATCCTCCGCGCAGGGCATAGCACCGTGGACTTCGTCATCGTCGGTTCTGGACCCAATGGCGCGAATCCGCACCATAGCTTCTCCGATCGCCGCCTACAGGCCGGCGACATCGTGGTCGTGGATATCGGCGGCACTATGCCCAGCGGCTATCACTCCGACTGCACCCGCACCTACGCAGTTGGCGAGATCGACACCGACGTCGCGGAGATGTACTCCGTGCTGGATCGGGCGCAACGCACCGCCATCGCCGCCATTGCGCCTGGGGTGCGCGCGGCAGACATCGACGCCGCCGCGCGGGACATCATCGAGGCCGCGGGTTATGGCGAAGCCTTTTTCCACCGCACCGGCCACGGCATCGGGCTCGAGGTACACGAGCAGCCCTTCATCATCGCGGGCAATGATCTCGTGCTGCAGCCGGGTATGTGCTTCTCTGTGGAACCGGGCATCTACCTGCACGGGCGTTTCGGCGCCCGCATCGAAGACGTCGTGGCGGTAGACGATGACGGGGTCCGCGTGCTCAACACACGCCCCCGGAATCTCTACCCCGATAGCTCCGGCGCGCACCCCGAGGATCACTGATGTCAGAGACCCTTCTGCTGCTTGGCGGCACCTCTGATATTGGTGGCGAGATGGCGTCTCGGCTCTGCCGCGGACGACCCGTTGTGCTGGCTGGGAGATCCCCAGAAAGAATGGAGCCGGTAGCCGAGCGGCTCCGCCGGCTGGGAGCCGCCAGCGTGCAGATCATCGAGTGGGATGCTACGGAGCTGGACTCGCACCGCCGCCTCGTTGAACAGGCAGGGGGAGCGGCGATCACCGATGCCATCGTCGCCTTCGGCATTCTCGGCGAACAAGAACGCGCAGAGCACGAAGAACAGCACGCCGCCGAGATCGCCCACATCGACTACGTGGCGCAGGTATCGATGCTCACCGTGCTGGCCGATGTGATGCGCTCGGGCACCATCTACGCTTTTTCCTCTATCGCCGGCTGGCGGGCCCGACGCGCCAACTACGTCTACGGTTCCACCAAGGCCGGCCTGGACGCCTTCTGCCAAGGACTCACTGATCGGCTGCATGGCACGAAGGTGCATCTGCTCACTGCCCGCCCTGGGTTTGTGATCGGGTCCATGACCACCGGCATGAAGCCGGCGCCGCTGTCATCCACCCCCGATCAGGTTGCCGAGGCTGTGCTGGCTGCCCGCGGCCGCAGCACCACGGTGTGGGTGCCGCGTCGGCTGCGGCTGCTGGCGTGGATCATGTCTCTGGTTCCGCGCCCGGTGTGGCGGCGGATGCCGCGTTAAGAAAGGTCATCTTCTGTGATCATTGATGTCATCGGAATCGGCGCCGAGGGGATGTCCTCGCTCAGCCCCGCCGCCCGTGCCGCCCTCGACTCCGCCGAGATTGTGCTGGGCTCGACGCGCCAGCTTGCGCTGGTCGATGCACCCGCCACCCGCGCCTGGCCCTCACCGCTCGTTCCTGCGCTACCGGGGATGATCGCCGAGCTGCAGCAGCAGCGCGTCGCCGTGCTCGCCAGCGGTGATCCGCTCTTCCACGGCATTGCCAGCACGCTGCAGCGGGAAGTCCCTGGGGTGCAGCTGCGTATCTATCCGGCGGTGTCCTCCTTCGCTATGGCTTGTGCCCGTCTTGGCTGGGCGCAGCAGAACACCCCGCACACTTCGCTGGTGACCGGCGATGTCGCGAGCATCGGAGTGCTGGTGGATCAGGCCCGGCCCTTCCTCGTGCTCGGGCGCGATCGCTCCTCCGCGGCCACGATATGCGACTATCTTCGCGAACGCGGCCTCGAGGACGCGGCCGTGACGGTGCTCGCTGATCTCGGGGCGGCACACGAGTGCATCACCACCGGTACTGCCGCCGCGCCACCGGCACAAGACAGCGGCCTTGCCGTTATCGCGGTCGAACCGCCGGCACGGGCGGCGCGTACCCTCGCCCCTGGGCTGCCCGATGACAGCTATGACCATGATGGACAGCTGACTAAACAAGATATTCGTGCGTTCACCGTGTGCGCGCTGGCGCCCCGAGCGGGGGAGCTGCTGTGGGACATTGGTGGAGGTTCGGGATCAATCAGTATCGAATGGCTGCGACTCGATCCCCGTAACCGCGCCCGCATCTTCGAAAGCCATCCGCAGCGCGCCGAGCGCATCGCGGCCAACGCCCGCGCCCTCGGCGTGCCCCAGCTAGAAATCAGCGGCGCCGCACCCGATGCTCTACTGCGTAGTGACTCTCCCGACTGCATCTTCATTGGCGGCGGCCTCACCGCCGAGGGGGTCTGGGAGGCGGCGTGGGCGGCCCTGCGCCCAAGCGGGCGATTGGTGGCCAATGCGGTGACGGCAGAAAGCGTCGACAAGCTCTGGCAGCTGAAACGAGAGTACGGCGGCACACTGCGGCGCATCGCGATTGAAAACGAAACCTCGATCGGTTCCTTCACCGCCTATAAGCCGGCCTATCCTGTATGGCAGTGGCGTGTAAGCAAATAGAAAGACAACCCCTATGACTGTGTACTTCATTGGCGCTGGCCCCGGTGCCGCTGATCTTTTAACGCTGCGGGCCGATGCTCTCATTCGGCGTTGCCCCGTGTGCCTCTACGCCGGCAGTATCGTGCCGGAGGAGGTACTGGAGCACACCCCAGACGGCGCGGAGGTGATTAATACCGCCCGCATGCCGCTCGACGCGATCATGGAGGTCATCGAGCGCGCCCACAAGGAGGGCAAGGACGTGGCCCGGCTGCAGTCGGGGGATCCCAGCGTGTATTCGGCGCTAGCGGAGCAGGCGCGGCGTGTGAGCGCGCTCGGGATCGACTACGAGATCGTGCCCGGGGTGCCCTCCTTCGCCGCTGCGGCCGCCAGCCTCGGCCATGAGCTGACGGTGCCCACCGTGGGCCAGTCCGTGGTGCTCACCCGCATCAATGGTCGCGCCAGCCAGATGCCCGAAGGGGAGGAGCTGGAGAACTTCGCCCGCACCGGCACCACCCTGTGCATTCACCTCGCCGCCCACGCAATCGACGAGGTTGTGGCCACCCTCGAGCCCTATTATGGCGACTGCCCGGTGGCCGTGGTGGCTTATGCCTCTCGCCCCGACGAGCAGATCGTGCGCGGGCGCTTATCGACGATCGCTGCCGCCATCCGCGAAGCAGGAATTACCCGCACTGCCATGATTATCGTCGGCAAAGTTCTCGCCGCCGAGCAGTTCCCAGATTCCTTCCTCTACTCGGATGACCGGCCCCGCGATGAACACGGAAGGACGATTCCATGCGTGCACTAATTTTGGGCGGCACCTCGGAGGGACGTGACCTTGCTAAGCGCATGCTCGCCGAGAACTGGGAGGTCACGACCTCGCTGGCGGGCCGCGTAGCGAATCCACGCCTGCCTGTGGGCATGGTGCGTATCGGCGGTTTCGGCGGGCCGGCGGGGCTGGCGCAGTGGATCGTGAGCAACGATATCGACGTGCTCATCGATGCCACCCACCCCTTCGCCGAGGTCATCAGCGAATCCGCTGCCGAGGCAAGCCGCGCCACTGGCCGCCCGCTCATCGCTCTTCACCGTCCCGCTTGGAGCCCGCAGCCGCGGGATCGCTGGCACTCCGTGAACAGCGTGGAAGAGGCAGCGCGGGTGGTTGCCCGCGACTACTCGCATATTTTCCTCACTATCGGGCGACAGAAACTCGCGCCCTTCGCCGCCGATACCCATAACCTCTACGTCATCCGCTGCGTCGACCCGCCAGAAGTAGCGCTACCGCCGCGCAACCGCGTTCTCCTCGACCGCGGCCCCTTCGATGTCGCTGGGGAGAAGAAACTCATGATCGGCAACCAGATTGACGTTGTCGTCACCAAAAACTCCGGCGGCAACTACACCCGTGCCAAGCTCGACGCTGCACGGGAGCTCGGCATCGACGTGGTCATGGTCGAACGACCTCCGCTACCGGGCGGCTCCAACGTGATCGTGGTGGACAACGCCTCCGACGCCATGCGCGAAGCTCGGCTGGTCTAGCCGGCCGGCTCGTATCCCCACCTCGGCCGATGCCCGAGGCTCCTTTAACGGATACCTCTCCGACCCCTCTCCATCCCTCCTGCATCACAGCAGCAGGGGAGAGGGGTCTTTATTCTGCCCTCTATCGGCTATTACCCCCTAAAGGGGCCAAGGGAACCTCGCCGCCCCGTGGATACGTCTACTCCCTGTGAGCGCATGAGTGCGCGCGGTGTCCCACCCATGGCACTAGGGCGTCAACCATGCGCTCGCAACCACACTGTATTGCAGCGCTGTGGCCGAGTGAACGTACCAATATCTGAGACAAAGGGGAAGCAGCACACATGGTTTGTGGTGCTACTACGCAGCAGAGTGACGCGGCGGCGCTCCGCCGTTCGCTTCGCTTTGGTGCGGCTCTGATGTGGGAACGGAACTCGAAAGAAACTGCCTCTCACCGCAGCGTGCGCCCAAGGAGAAAGCCTCACGCCGGCGATCCCGGCGAGGGCCATCTCTCCGAAAAGGCGCGTGCTCGCCACCGCACACCCAGCGGCGGAATCCGCTTTCAGCGGCGACCGTACCGTGGCGACGCACACCTCGGCAGCATCGGCTGCGTGCTCAAACATAGGGGTTGTTTGAGCAGCGCGCCCCGTCGCCGTCACATCCCTAGGCAATGGCGGCGATATCGGCGAAGTGGTGCAGAGATGACCTCGGGGGATGTCGTCTCCGCAACCACTTCGCCACCCCTTAAAAGGGCACCCGCAGTGAGTTGTACTGCACAACTGTCCATCCTCATTCACTCTTAGTTTCACACACCTAATGAAAGGACACCCATGAGGAGCAACCGATACTCCGCAGTACAACGCCGCCGCGCCCTCGGCACCGCCCTAGCCCTAACGCTGATCACAACCAGCGGCTGCACAGCAGCGACTGGACAACCGGAAACTGAGGAGGCAACACGCAGTACCACCGAGGAGAACCCAACAACAACTAAGGAGGCGGGAACTGAATTATCCGACTGGTTCGAAGCCACATCAGAAAACTTCGACTACCGGGCGCCGGGATTCGCCTATTTCAATACCTGTGAAGTAATTTCGCCGGCAGACATGGAAAAGCTCGGTCTAAGAGACCGTAAATTTGTTCCCCATGTTTTCAATGACGGCATTGATTCATGCACATACCATACCGACCCACCAGCGTCCGGAACCTATTTAACGATGACGGACCCGAATACTCTAGAGACACTCGAAGTTAAGGCACTAGTCCATCCGAAGGGGCAGTTCATCGCCGATGAAAAGGTACACACCTTTGAGAGTCAAGATTTGGTGTCAAAGCATTGTGGCGTCGGAAGTTTCAGCCCAGAAGGACGAGTTTCGGTTATTTACTCTTCATATTTCATTAAAGAAACACAAGACGATGCATGCACTTCTGCATATAACGTACTAAAACATATATCTGAAAAGGCGAAGGAATAATCACCATGGACGTCTGTACTGGAAATCTCGGCCTCAACGGAGACCGATTAAGTTCATGCCTAAAACGGATGGAGGTGCTAAATATACGTGTACTCGGCGGCACTTTCATAAAGACTTTCACCGAAGTCTCTGGGCTAGACCAGCTGGGCATGCAGCATGGGAATGTTCTTCTGTCTACTCCAGGCAGCTTGACACAGGTTTGCTCCCTTTTTGCGAAGCACGTTCACTGGCTCAGCGATGCCACACATGCAACAAATGGCGGATTCCAGTTTCAGGATGAGGCTATGCGTGAAAGCCTCTACGGAACATCCTCTGCGGAAGTCCTAGGAACTTTTCCACCGAAACCGAGCATCTTCTACAGTGATTTCCCCTTCGCGCCAGCGGTGGTTAATCCAGCCACCTCCTTACAAGCGCTCCAGGCGGCCTTCGCCGCCACACGGCTCAACCTTGTTGATACTACGGCGGACCTCTGGCGATGGATCTCTACTGAATCGGCCGCCATCTCCGCTGATCTGCACCATATAGCTGCAGATATCGCCGGCACCAATGAGGGCGAAGCGATCGAAGCCTCTGCAGCCACCATCCGAGAAGCTGCGCAACAAGCCCAGAATTTCTCCGTCAACGCTGAGGCAATGGGCATGACGGTGCAGAACCTGCACACCATCCATAGCTACGGCCACTCCCTCGTCAACGAGGCGGCTGCGCGGACCGCCCACATCACTGATCCGGCTCTCAAGGCTCAGGCCGAGGACGCCTTCGTCAAAACTTTCACCACCACGCTCTTTCCGCCCACACTCCACATGGGTGTGCCGGTTCTCCGCAATCTCATGGCTACTCCGCCACAAGGCGGCTACGCCCACCTCATTCCCACGGGAATGGATCACGCCGTTGACGCGGCGGGAGCCAACGTTCCTAAAACACTCCGGACCCTCGACGCCATCACCCACAACAGCACCAGCAATCACCCGGGTTCTATGGCGCGTGCCCACGCCGCTCTCAACGAACTCTCCAGTATCGCCGCGCCCTCTACGGAGACCGCCGGCACCACTACGACACCCGGCACCTCAGCGGCCGCACCACAGCTGTCCCAGAACCTGCTCCATCCTTCTTCACCGCAGACATCCCCGATTGCTGGCACGGTAGGCGGCGCGAGAAGTCCACAGACGTTCACCAATGCGCTCACCACGCCCACCACGTTGGGCTCGCCATCCCCAGCATCTGCCGGCCGCCACACCGCAACCAGCCCAGTGCAGCCACTCGGAGCGGTGCCACACGCCACCGGCTCGGCCCGCGGGGTGACATCCACTACGTCCCGGCACGCTGGGTTCTCCGCACCAGGTGCGCCCCTGCGTAGTAGCAGTGGGGCAGGGCCGGCCCCCTTGGCACGCTCTGCTCAGCCGCTGATCCCTCCCGCGGCTACTTCTACTCCGAATCACTCCCCGAACACGACGGCGTCGCCACGCGGTGCCGCCACGCCACCGCCGGCGGTGCTGGGGCAGAATACAAGCAACAGCAAGCCCAGCCCTGGTCGCGGCCCCATGGCGGCGTTCGGCCCCGCTGGGGGCCGCAACCCTAAGGCACAGGGGAAGGGGCCCGTCATCTCTGTACTTGCGCCAGAGGAAAAGGACGCGAATAAACGCGCCTTACTGGGCAAACAAACTCCGCGTGTGGCCGGCCCCATCGGCACGTGGGCTCGCCAAACCCCAGACAAGCGCCAGGAATCGAAGAAAAACTAGGCCCTTATTGCTTCGCCACACAGCACAGCCGGCTGCAGCACCCTGAGAGGTGCGCAGCCGGCTTCATTATTGCGGAATCAGGCTCTAAAACAGATTCAACGGGTCCTGGGTGGCGTAGCGGCGAGAGGTAAACACCCTCGTGGCCTTCTCCGGCCCGCCACGATACACGGTGGTGGTGGAGGCGCCGATAATCACCATAGTGCGCATGTCCACGATCTCTGGGTCGAAGTCGCGGAGCGTAGTCACCTGCACCCGTTCCTGCTCGGAGCCCACGGCGCGGGCGACGATCACCGGCAGCTCGGGCGACTGGTACTCACCGACGATCTCGGCGAGTTTCGCCACCTGTTCGCGACGAGTCTTCGATGCCGGGTTATATACCGCGAAGGCCATGTCGGCGGAGGCGAGTGCGCGGATCCGCTTCTCGATAACCTCCCACGGTTTTAGTCGGTCGGACAAGGAGATCATGCCGAAGTCATGCCCCAAAGGGGCGCCGACGCGCGATGCCACAGCCTGCGCTGCGGTCATTCCCGGCACGACCCGCACCGACACATCGGCCCATTGCGGGTCTTGGGCTACATCGAGCACCGCTGAGGCCATGGCGAATACTCCCGGATCACCGGAGCTGACCACGGCCACGCGCTTGCCTTCCTTCGCCAAGTCGAGGGCCATAGCGGCGCGCTCGGCTTCCACCTTGTTATCGGAGAGATGCTGGCGCTGTCCGGCCCGCTGCGACACCCGCCGCACATAGGTGGAGTAGCCCACCACATCGGTGGCTCTGGCAAGCTCCCATGACGTCTCGGGAGTGGTCCACGCAGAGTCGCCTGGGCCGAGTCCCAGCACTACCACCTCACCATGGGAGGGCTGTTGATCCTCAAGCACAAAGCCTTGACGCTGGCTGGGCACCACAACGCAGGAGAAGTAGGGAATATTCTCCGGATCAGCCTCGAGCACGGGCAGGATGCGCTGGCCTTCCATGCTGGCGCGGGAGACGATATAGGAGTCCTCCAGCCGGCCGGTGGCCTCCAAGGCGTCTCGGACGGCGGTGAAGGTGCGGCCCAACTTCATGATCACGGCTGTATCGGCGGTGCTCAGTGCACGCTTGAGGTTTTCCACGCCCACGGTGGCGGGCAGCACAGCGAGTATGTCCTCGGCCTCGGCGAGGGGAAGCCCCAAGGCATCAGCGGAGGCGGTAATAGACGGGATACCGGGAATGATTTTTGCCTTAAAGTCGCTCGCCAACAGGCGGTGCAGGTGCTGATACGAGGAGTAGAGCATGGGATCGCCCAGGCTGAGCACCACCACAGTCTTGCCGGCAGCGAGATGCGCGCTGAGCCTTTCGGCGGCCTCGCTATAGAACTCGGCCATGGCCCCGGCGTAGCCGCCGGGGTGGTTGGTAATCCCAGTGGTCACTGGGTAGGCGAGCAGTTCCTCTTCACAGTCCTCGGGCAGGTAGTCGGCGGCGATGGCTCGCGCGGTCGAACTGCGCTTCGGACCGGCGTGATAGACCACCACATCGGCCTGCTTCAACGTGGCGACGGCCTTGAGGGTCAGTAGTTCGGGATCACCGGGGCCGACCCCGATGCCGATGAGTGTTCCGGAAGCCACGGTTAGATGATCTCCTTCTCGGTGGCTAGGGCGTTTAGGGCGGCGCAGGTGATGGCAGAGCCGCCGCGGCGGCCATGAACGGTGAGGAACTCGATTCCGAGATCGGCAGCGGACTCCGCTAGGGCCACCTTGGATTCGGCGGCGCCGACGAAACCGACGGGAATGCCGAGCACGGCTGCTGGGCGAGGTCGCTGAGAATCCTCGGCGAGCCAGTTGAGCAGGTGGAATAGTGCGGTGGGGGCGTTACCAATGGCCACCACGGCGCCTTCGAGGATCGGCTCCCAGCGTTCCACGGCCGCGGCAGAGCGCGTAGTTCCTCTGCTGCGGGCAAGCTCTACGGTCTCCTCATCGCGCAACATGCAGACAACATCGTTGTCCGCGGGCAGCCGGGTGCGCGTCACGCCTGAGCGCACCATGTTCACATCGCTAATGATGGGAGCTCCGCTGCGTAGTGCCTCTCGCGCGGCGGGGACAAGTCCCGCAGAGAACTCGATATCTGCTGCAAGATCGGTGGCACCGGCGGCGTGGATCATGCGCACCGCCACCTGGGACTGCTCTTTATCGAAGGGGGAGAGATCGGATTCCTCGCGGATCATGGCGAAGGACTGCCGGTAAATCTCGTTGCCGTCTGTTTCGTAGGTGTACACCTGACAGGGTTTCCTCTCGGGGTTAGAAGGTGCGCGCGGTAGCGGGAGTGCCGCTGGCGACGGTGACGTCATAGTCACCATCGCTTTCGGCCACATAGTCCCAGTAATTGTGCAAGGGGTGCCCACAACGGCGTTCGCAGCCGGAGAAGTGCACCGCGTCGGCGGTGGAGGGATCGGGCAGGGCCTGGGTGCGGATCGCGCTCAGGGCATCGCCGCGCACATCGCTGCGGGATTTGCTGCACCCGGGAAGCCCGGTGCAGGCGCTGACCCGCAGCCATGGGGAGTGGCGGTCAAATACCAGCCCTTGAGGAGCAAGCACCTTAGCCGCGGCCTCGGCTTCGTCTTCGTCGAGATCGCACACCACCACGCCGGCCCACGGAGTAATACGAACGGGTTTGTCGCTAGCCGCCAGCATCAGCGCCACTCGGGCGCTGAGGACGCCAAAAGGCAAGGAGGCGCCGAGATCCACCCGGCCATCGCTGCGCTCCAGCCAGCCGATGGGGGCGTCCTCGGCTTTGGCCCGCTTAGTCAGCTGCACGGTCTCTCGCGTGGGGCTGCACTCGGGCAGCTCCGCCAGATAGTCGAGCAGCTGGGCACGCAACTCTGGGCTTTCCTGCACGCGCCAGCACTCACCGCGGATTCGTTGCCACTGTTCAGCGGCGTGGATGAGGACCTGCGGGGCGGCGTCGATAAGCACCGAGAGGGCAGTGGGGAGACCACCGAGGATCACGATGGCCTCGCGCGGCGAGATCAGTTGGATGCCGAAGTCGGGGTGCTGGGCGGTGATGCCCCCGTCGCCGCCATCGAGGCCAAAGAGAGTACGGCCGGAGAGGCCGGTGACTTCCTCGCTGGCCAGGAGCCCGCGATCGAGGTCGGCGACGAGCGCGTCGAGGTCGCGGGAGAGGGGAGAGGCGATGATATTGCGGATCTTGTCGTGGGCGATGCTCGGTAAGAGGCCGAGTTCGCACACCGCCGAGGAAAACGCCTCGCGTTGGCGGATACCGCGGATTTGGACGTTGCCGCGGGTGGTGACGTGAATATCGCCATCGCCATGCTCCTCGGCAAGGTGGGCGAGCGCTGCAAGATGCTCCGAGCTGGCGCGACCACCGGCGATGCGGATGCGACCGATGAACCCATCGGCGGCCTCATGCATCTTCAACGCGCCAGGGCAGCCATCACCGCGTTGGCGATTGCCAAGACCGAGCGTGTCGGCGACAGAGGGGATGTGATCGAACTTCTCCATAGCTTTAAAGATAGTCCCGTGCCGAGCCCAGAGCCCATGCCAGCCCCGGCGCGGCGACGAGCGGCTCCTCGGGGGCGGTGCCGAATACGGCCATTTTTACCCAAGACCCAGGAAAGAGCAGCTGCTCATGGTCGGCGCAGGCGAGGCAGTAGGTGAAGGTGATCTCGCCGGGGATCTTCGGCGGCGCCCACACGAGCGCCCACTCCCACTGCCCGGTGGCCACGAGGGCCTGGCCGAGCAGCATGGTCACATACTCCGCCTCCTCGGGAACGGGCAATCCCAACGCGCCGAGAACCTTATCTGCGTAGTCGCTCTCGAGACCATAAGCGCGCAGCAGAATCTGGTCGAGCTCCTTGAGCGCGGCATCGCTGAAGTCTTGGTCCCAGGACTCCAACAGGGACTCCGCGCTGCGTTCATAGCTATCGAGGGTGTCGCCGAAAAGCTCCCTCCCGAGAGCAATGTTCTGGTCAAATTCAGACATGGGTTTATCCTATCTGGCATGGATGATCCTCAGTCTCCTCCTAGCGAGCAGCGGCGGCGCAGCATGCCTGCGGGGCGGGGAGTGGCCGCGCAGCTGCGGGTGGTGGCCGGTCTGGTTGGCCATGCGCTCCGGCGGCCGCCTGCCGCCCCTGCGGTCGAGGTGCGCACCCAGCCTCACCCGGATGTGCGAGGAGTCCTCATTGATGCCCAACCCACCTCCACTGTCGGGGTGGGTGGGCGTGCTATCCCGGCGCGCAGCTGGCGTTTTAGCTATACCACCGACGATTCGACCGGCCGTGTCATTCCCGCCACGGGTTTGTATATCCGCCCGTTGCGCCCGTGGACGGGGCCTGGGCCGCGCCCAGTGGTGGCGTTTGCTCCCTCCACCCAGGGCATGGGGGCCTCCTCTGACCCCTCGCAGTCGGCGCCGGTCGGCTGGGCGGTGCGGCGCCGCGGCCGCCGTATCGAGGATGTGATCTTTGCCTATGAGCTGCCGGTGATCAATCATTTTGTCTCCCGCGGCATGGGGGTAGTGGTCATCGATTATCCCCGCGATCCACGCACCGGCATTCAGCTCTACGCTAACAACATCGCCTGCGGTTATGCGCTTATCGACGCCGTCCGCGCCTGCAGTAGCCATTTCTTTCCCGCAGCCGCCCCGGTGGGGTGGTGGGGATTTTCTCAGGGCGGGGGAGCCGTAGGCAAGGCCTGCGAACTGGCCGCTACAGCTGAGCCGCGGCCACGCGCGGCGGTGGTGGGGGCACCGCCCTCGGACCTCGTGAAGGTATTGCGCTTTGTGGATCACCACACTCTCACCGGCATTGTTTCCTTTGCCGTGCTCGGTTTTTATACCTCCCATCCGGAGACGGTGCGTGCGGCGTTGGCGAATGTCAGTGACTACGGACTGGAACAGATCCGGGCCACAGCGCTGCTCTCTGCCTTCGGCGCGGCACTGCGCGGCGGCTGGCGTGGTAGTAGGCACTGGACTACGAATGACCAACGCCTCAGCGCCAGTCTTGATGAGTCTGCGGCGCTCACCGCCGAACTGGAGCGGCATCGTTTAGGCACCCAGCCGCTGCATCACCCCACGCTATTGTGGGGCAACCGCTATGACGATGTGATCCCTTTCCCACAGGTAGAGGAAGTGGCGCGCGGCTGGGCCAGGCTCAGCCCGGAGTTTCTGGATTATCGAGTGTATGCCTTTTTGCCCACCATCTTTCACTTCACTGTGGGCCACTTTGGCACCTATGCCTTAACGATGCGTCGTCATGCCCAGTGGCTGTGCAGTCATCTCTATGGCGCAGAGAAAAAAACTTGCGGTAGATCGACCGGCTAGTGCCCTTGAGACACATCACATATGTGTAGGGTTAGGTCACAGTCAGTGTCTTGGGAAACCGGTGCAACTCCGGTCGCGGTCGCGCCACTGTGATAGCCAGACCTCAAGGCCGCTGCCGCTGTCGTACCCCCATTGTTCGCGTGGGCGCGCACACCCACACACGATGAAAGCGAGTCATCTTCTCCATGATTCTGTTGCTCTCCACGTCTGATACGGATTTGCTCTCCGCAAAGGCGGCCAATTCCGAGGATAATGTTCATTTCCGCTACGCCAATCCCACTGGGTTGAGCTCTGAACGCATCGATGAGCTGGTGGGCGACGCCGAGATCATCGTCGCCCGGCTGCTGGGTGGCTATCGCTGGTGGGAAGACCTCATCACCACCGTGCTCGCGCATAACAAGCCCACCGTGTTTGTCTCGGGCGAGTTGGCCGTGGACGCCGAGCTCACCCGCACCTCCACCACACCGGCGGGTGTGACCACCGAGGCCCACACCTATCTCGCAGAGGGCGGGGCGAAGAACTTGGTGCAGCTGCACCACTTCCTCTCCGATACCGTGCTGCTCACCGGCTTTGGCTTCCAGCCGCCGGCGCGTATGCCCATGTGGGGCCACCTCGACGAGGCAGAGCAGGACGCTAAGGCGCCAGACTCGGCACCACGGGTGGGCATCATCTACTACCGTGCCCAGCACCTTGCCGGCAATACCGACTACATTGCGGAACTCGCGCGCGCCATCCAGGCCGCGGGTGCCGTGCCCGTGCCGCTCTTTGCCGCGTCTTTGCGCCAGGCATCCGAGGAATTGCTCGATGAGCTCTCCACCATGGATGCCATCATCACCACCGTACTGGCCGCCGGTGGAAAGGCTCCCGCGAGCGCGCAGGCCGGCGGCGACGATGACTCCTGGGATGTGAAGGCACTCGCCGCCTTGGATGTGCCGATTATTCAGGGCATCGCCACCACCTCGCCGCGCAGCCAGTGGGTGGACAATGACGATGGCCTCACTCCGCTCGATGTCACCAACTCGGTGGCCGTGCCCGAGTTTGATGGCCGCATCATCACCGTTCCCTTCTCCTTCAAGGAATACGACGATGATGGCCTGATCTCCTATGTGGCCGATAAGGAGCGCTGCGCGCGGCTGGCGTCGATCAGCGTCAACCATGCCAAGTTGCGCTCGATTCCCAATGAGCAGAAAAAGATCGTGCTCATGCTCTCTGCCTATCCCACCAAGCACGCCCGCATCGGCAATGCGGTGGGACTGGATACCCCTGCCTCCACGCTGCGGGTACTGCACGCCCTGGACGAGGCCGGCTACGATCTCGGCGATACAACCCAGATCCCCGGTTTCACCGATGGCAACTCCGATGCGCTCATGCACGCCGTGATCGACGCCGGTGGCCACGACCCTGAGTGGCTCACCGAGGAGGTGCTGCGCACAAACCCGCTCAAGCTCTCTAAGGAGGACTACTGCTCGTTCTTCTCCACGCTGCCGCAGGCAATGCAGGAAGAAATGATCGAGCACTGGGGCCAGGCACCCGGCGAGCACTACGTGCATCCCGACACCGGCGAGCTCTATATCGCCGGCCTGAAGTTCGGCAACGTCATGCTGATGGTGCAGCCGCCGCGCGGCTTCGGGGAAAACCCCGTGGGCATCTATCACGACCCCGATCTGCCCGCGAACCACCACTATCTAGGCGTGTACTACTGGCTGCGAGAGATCTTCGGCGCCCACGCCATTGTGCACATGGGCAAGCACGGCAACATGGAATGGCTCCCCGGTAAAACCGTGGGCCTGTCCAATGAGTGCTATCCGGATCAAGCCATCGCCGATGTGCCCTTGATCTACCCCTTCTTGGTCAATGACCCCGGTGAGGGCACCCAGGCCAAGCGCCGCGCCCACGCCCTCTTGGTCGATCACATGATTCCGCCCATGGCGCGCGCCGAATCCTATGGCGATATCACCCGCCTCGAGCAGCTCCTCGACGAGCACCAGAACATCTCCGCGATGGACCCGGCCAAACTTCCGGCCATTCGCCAAGAGATCTGGACGCTGTTGCAAGCCGCCAAGATGGACCAAGACCTCGGCTGGGACTCTCGCCCCGACGAGGAGGTCTTCGATGACATGCTCATGCACGTCGACGGCTGGCTCTGCGAGATCAAAGACGTTGCTATCCGCGGCGGCCTGCATGTGCTCGGCCAGCGCAGCAAGGACGAGGAGCTCGTAGAGCTGGTGGCCGCGATGCTGCGTTCCCGCCAGCTGTGGGGCGGCTCCAGCGCGGTGGAGGGCCTGCGCGAAAGCCTCGGGCTCTCCGAATCGGGCGATGAGAGCCGCACCCGCGTCGATAGCATCGAGGAGTTGGCCGTCTCGCTGATCCGCTCCCTCTCCGATCACAACTGGGACCCAGACGCGGTAGACGAGGTGCTGCGCAGCGTGGAGCTGCCGGAGACCGCCAAGCCGGAGCAGCTGGCGCACCTGCTGCGCTTCGCTGCTGAGGAAGTGGTGCCGCGACTGGCGGCCACGCCGCGCGAGATCACCCAAATCCTGCGCGCTCTCGATGGCCGCTTCATCGAGGCTGGGCCCTCCGGCTCGCCGATGCGCGGTCTGATCAATGTGCTGCCCACCGGCCGCAACTTCTACGCCGTGGACCCCAAAGCCATCCCCTCGCGCCTCGCGTGGGAAACCGGCCAGCTCCTGGCCGATTCGCTCATCGAGCGCTACCAGTCCGATCACGACGGCGCCTATCCCGAGTCGGTGGGGCTTTCTGTATGGGGTACCTCCGCCATGCGTACCTCCGGCGATGACATCGCCGAGGTATTCGCCCTGCTGGGTGTGCGCCCGGTGTGGGACGAGGCCTCACGACGCGTCGTGGATCTGCACGTGATCCCGCTGGAGGAACTCGGCCGCCCTCGCATCGATGTCACCGTGCGTATCTCCGGCTTCTTCCGCGATGCATTCCCGCACGTCATTACGCTTATCGACGATGCCGTCCAGCTCGTCGCCGGCTTGGACGAGCCCCACGAGCAGAACTATGTGGCCGCCCACGCCCAGGCCGATGTGGACTCCGGGCTTACCCCGCGCCGTATCTTCGGCTCCAAGCCCGGCACCTATGGCGCCGGCATGCTCGAGCTCATCGAATCCGGCAACTGGCGCGATGATCAAGACCTCGCGGCCGTCTACACATCCTGGGGCGGCTATGCCTATGGCCGTGATCTGCCCGGTGTGAAGGCCGATGAGGAGATGAAGGCCGCCTACCGACGCATCAAGGTAGCGGCGAAGAACATTGACTCCGCCGAGCACGATATCGCCGATTCGGATGACTACTTCCAGTATCACGGCGGCATGGTGGCCACGATTCGCGCTCTGACAGGGGAGAACCCCGACGCCGTCATCGGCGATTCCACCCGCCAGGAAACGGTGAAGACCCGCAGCCTGCACGAGGAATCGCGGCGCGTCTTCCGTGCCCGCGTCGTCAATCCGCGCTGGATCGAGGCGATGCGCCGCCACGGCTACAAGGGCGCGTTCGAAATGACCGCCACCGTGGACTATCTCTTCGGCTATGACGCCACCACCGGCCTCATGGACGATTGGATGTACGAGACTCTCACAGACACCTATGTGAAAGATGAGACCAACCGCGAGTTCTTCCAAGAGTCCAATCCGTGGGCGCTGAAGGATATCGCGGAGCGTCTGCTCGAAGCCGCCGACCGCAACCTCTGGGAGGAGCCGGACCAAGAGCGTCTGGACCTGCTCCGCGATACCTTCCTAGAGATGGAAGGCGATATCGAGGCTCGCGGCGACTCCCAGAGCTAGCCGCACCAGCCACCCTCCCGAGCATCTGCCCACGCAGTGCCGCGGGAGGGTGTTCTCGTCTCTGCCGCCCGGAGGCGCCACGAGGGTAGCGGCGTGCGCGCTTGGCTTCACCCGTGTGCCCCGAGGCTCAGGTAGACTCGACCACCGTGCGTTTAGGACTACTTTTCCCCCTGTACATCGTCGGCGAGATCCTCGCCTTCTACCTCGTCGGTAGGTGGATTGGTTTCGGCTGGGCGATTCTGCTCCTTGGCCTGCTGTTCATCCTCGGCTTTGTGTTCGCCAACTATGAGATGCGCGCGATCGTGCGCCGCGCCGCCAGCAACCCTACGGCGGCCCGCCCCGGTCAGGTGGTAGGGGACTATGGCCTGCTCTTCGCCGGTTTGGTGGGCGTCGCTCTGCCCGGATACATCACCTCCATCACCGGTTTGCTCTGCATTCTGCCGCCCACCCGCGCGGTGATCCGACGGGTCATGGCGCGCACCACCATGGCGCGCCTGGATAAGCTGAGCGTTAAGACCTTCACGATGACCCAAAAGCGCGGCACCTATGGCTCTTTCGCGCCGGTGATCGACGAAGAAGAAATCAAGAAGTGGACAGAAAACGTCAATCCCGGCGATTTCGACATCCCGAATAGCGGCCAGAACAAGGGCCGCAGCAACGGCCCGAGCAACGATAGCGATAGCCCTGAATCTCAGTAATGCCGCTGCTTCTCCACCTCGCCTGCGCAGCCCTCTCAGGGCTGCTCTTGTATTTTTCCTTCGAGCCCCACGGCTATTGGTTCGCCGGGGTGCTGAGCTTCGCGCTGCTGTATATCGCGCTGCACCCCTGGCGCCGCTGGATGGCCCGCCCGATCACCTGGCGCAGCGGCCTCCTCATCGGCGCCACCCACGCCTTATGCGCCTATCTGCCGCTGTTGCCCTGGGTGGGCGAGTTCGTCGGCACCCCACCCTATATTGCCCTCGCTATCGTCAATACCCTCTATATCCTGCTGTTTTCCACTATCGCACCGCGCCTCGGGCCGCTGGCCTTCACGCTGTTCTATGTGGCCGTGGAGTGGCTGCACTCCACATGGCCCTTCGGCGGCTTCGCATGGGTGCGGGTGGCCTGGGGACAAATCAATGGGCCCCTCAGTGCTCTGGCCCCGGTGGGCGGGCCGGCGCTCGTGAGTGCCGCCACCGTAGGCATCGGCGCCGGACTCGCCGGACTACTTCTGCGTGCACGACTGTCGTCGATGCTCACACTCTCCTCCGTTGCCGTGATACTCCTCGGCGGCACACTGTATAGCTCCTCGCTGGACCAGCGCCCCTCCTTCGGGGAGGCGACGGTTGCCGCCGTGCAGGGCAATGTGCCGCGCATGGGCTTGGATTTCAACGCCCAGCGCGAGGCGGTGTTGAACAACCATAGTGCCGAAACCGAGCGCATTGAGCGCCCCGTCGATCTCGTGATCTGGCCGGAAAACGCCTCCGATGTCAATCCTTTCGCCCACGCATCTGCCCGGGCCCGCATCGCAGAGGCGGTCGAGCACGTCAACGCACCACTACTGGTGGGCACGATCACCCGCGATAAGGTCGGCGCGCGCAACACGATGGTGGTGTTCAACGCCGATGGCACAGTGGGCGAGCACCATCACAAAAAGTACTTACAGCCCTTCGGCGAGTACATGCCCTACCGAGATTTCTTTCGGCACTTCTCCGACTACGTTGATCTCGCCGGAGATTTCAAGCCCGGCGAGGGATCGGGCGTGGTGCATATGAACGACATCGCGGTGGGTGTATCCACCTGCTACGAGGTGGCCTTCGACCGCGCCGGCCGCGATGCTGTACTGGCCGGCGCACAGATCCTGACCACGCCCACCAACAATGCCACCTTCGGTTTCACAGACATGACCTATCAACAGTTGGCGATGAGCAGATTCCGTGCCAAGGAGCTGGATAGGGCAGTTGTGGTGGCCGCCACCTCTGGGGTCTCCGCCCTAGTGAACCCGAGTGGAAAGGTGCTGGAACAGACCGATATCTTCACCGCAGATCACCTGGTGGACACGCTACCGCTACGGGCCACGCGCACGATCGCAGCCGTCCATGGTGGTCAGATCGAGGCCGGACTCACTATTATTGGAGTGTTAGCCGCTGCGGCCGGTATAGTGCGTGGTCGCAGCGCCTGAAGTCAGCCCCTAGTGGCGCTTTCTCACCGTGGTGGTGCGGATGCGTCCCGTAGCAATGGAAAGTAGCGACATCTGTGACGAAGCCGAGTGAGAAGACACTGGTCATTATCCCGACCTACAATGAGCGCGAAAATACCCCGCTGATCACCGCTCGTATCCGCCAGGCCGCACCGAGTGTGGACATCCTCATTGTGGACGACAACAGCCCCGACGGCACCGGCAAGGTCGCCGATGAACTCGCTGCACAGGACGATCAGATCTTTGTGTGCCACCGCCAGGTCAAGGAAGGCCTGCTCGGCGCCTATATTGAGGGCTTTAACTGGGGCTTGGAGCGCGACTACAGCGTGCTCTGCGAAATGGATGCGGATGGCTCCCATGCCCCCGAGCAGCTGCATCTGCTGCTGAACGCGGTGGATGAGGGGGCCGACCTGGTCATCGGCTCGCGCTATATTCCGGGCGCCCGCGTGGTCAACTGGCCCAAGAAGCGCTATGTGCTGTCCAAGGGCGGCAATATCTACATCTCGCTCGCCCTCGGCGCAGGTCTGAGTGATATGACCGCAGGCTATCGCGCTTATCGACGCGAGGTCCTCGAAGCGATCGACTTCTCGGAACTGTCCAACGCCGGCTATATTTTCCAGGTGGATCTCGCCTTCCGCGCCGTCCAGGCGGGCTTCGATGTCCAGGAAGTCCCGATCACCTTCACCGAACGCGAGATCGGCGAATCCAAGCTGGACGGCAGCTTCGTCACCAGCTCGCTGTCCCAGGTCACGCTGTGGGGTCTCAAGCACCGCGCCGAACAGCTCCGCGATCTCTACAACGAGACCAGCAAACAGGTGCAGTATGAAATCAAGCGTCACAAGACGCGCCCCAAGTTCAACCACTAAGTGCCTTATAGCGTCCCGCCACGAGCACCGCAGCTCGCGGTGGGGGCGGGCACTAGGGGAGTAGCCTATAAGGAAAAAGACCACGACCCGGAAACCGCTGCGTAATGGTTCTCGGGTCGTGGTCTATCCGTGCACGGCGCTGGGCTTATTTGCCAGCCTCCTGCTTAGCGCGCTCTTCTTCTTCCTTCTGCTGCTTGAGCAGCTTGGCGGCGTTGCGGCGGCGCTTGCGCAGATACTCGATGCGCTCATCGAGCAGCTCATCGAGCTCTTCCATGCTGCGGCGCTCGCAGAGCATGTCCCAGTGGGTGCGCGGCGGCTTCACCGGCTTACCCTCAACACCCTCGCCTTCCATGAGGGTGCCCATCTGGCCGTTCTTGCACAGCCACTCCTCGGGGAGTTCGGCATCGTCGGCGAAGGGAACCTCGAAAATCTCTCCCGAGTCCGTCTTGTACTTGACCATGCGCCGAGGTGCGAGATCATGATCTCGATCGGTTTCGTAACTCACAGCACCCATGCGGCTGCCGCGCAGTACGCGATCTGCCATGTTTTAATCCGTCCTTTTCTTTGCGGCTGTATTGCTTTAGGTACAACGCACATGCCGTGCATTTAGTTCCACCACGGAGCACTGCGGTTGTAGTTCATCAGACACATTTTAGCCACGCGGATGCTCCGGCCCTCACACAGGGCGGGGTGCGCTAATATATACAGCCGTGACTAGACGCGATTCTGTGACCCACACCTGCCAGTGGTGCGGAAAGGAATTCGCCACTAGCGGCAGGGGGCGACCAAAGAAGTACTGCAGCGCCTCGTGTCGGCAACGTGCTTATGAGCACCGACAACTAGCGGAGAGTCGACAGCTTCCTAGCGATGCAGTGGTGATCACCCCCGAGCAACGGGCCCAGTTCACGGACTCGCTCTATGAGCTGCGTTGCGCCGCCGAGGACATCGCCACCGCGGTGGCCGAGGATGCCGAGCCCGAGGACATCGACGAACTGTGCGAGGAGCTGCAGCGCATGGCTCGGGCCATTGAACATTTCCGTTTCTAAAATTGGGTTAGGATGCAAGACATGAATACTGGGGCTTCCAAAGGGGCTAATAAAGCCGTCGTCGTCGGTGCCGTTGTAGTCATCGTCGTTCTCACGCTGCTTGCTGTGGCGCCCGTGGTGTACAAGGCCGTCATGAACTCCGGAGTACAGACCGGGGGTATCTCTACCGAGCAGGCCAACGCGGCCAGCACGGACGTCAATGGCGAGTGGACTGTCGTTCCCAGCGCCGAGGGAAACACCACCTCGGTAGGCTATACCTTCGAGGAGATCCTGCCGGGGGAGCGCCGTAGTACCTCTGGCTCCACACGAGCTGTCACCGGCTCCGCGACGGTCAGTGATAATTCCGTCCAGGCCGGCGCCGAAATGGTGGCCGACCTCACACAGGTCGAGACCGATCAGAAGCGTCGCGATGTGAACGTGCGCCGCAAGCTCTTGGAAACGGAGCTCTATCCCGATGCCCGCTTCGTACTCACCAAGCCTGCGGATCTCTCACAGGTTCCTGATGATGGCACTCCGGCCACCGTGCAGCTCGATGGCGAGTTCACCATCAAGGGCGTGACCAACCCGGTGAGTGCCGAGTTCGATGTGCTGCGCAGCGGCGAATCCATCATTCTGGCGGGCACCATTCCTTTTAATCGCGAGGACTTTGGAGTCAAGACCCCAGACTTCATTGCTGCGAAGATCTCCGAGGACGGCGAGCTTAATATCCGCATCAGCATGCAGAAAGACAGCTAGGAGCGCGCCATGGTGAATAAGCTGATTCCCGCCATGTGGGTGCGCCTCGTCGTACTCATCATCTTCGGCATCTTCATGTACACCGAAGGCTTGGCTTGGCTGGCCGGCTTCTCAGTGCTACTGATTGCACTGACCATCTGGCAGTTGGTCACAGCCTATAAACAGCGATAGCCGCTTCATCCCACAGCCCTAGGAATGCCACTTATTTCGTCACTGTGACGTAATAGGCGGCATATCTGTGTAAGGGCAGAGGGGCGCGCCGATGGCCACCTGGGCGCGCGCTACTACGCAGTGGCGGATTCTTTCGCGTCCATAGCGGGAGCGATGGCGGAATGAGCGCGGCACGCTCAGTGGCGCGTGAGCGTGTGGGTGGCGAGGCCGCACAGCGCAGATGAGCACGTGGGCAACCGAGCCGTCCAGAACTGCTGAGCACGGAGCACACACCACGGACACCGCGGGCGATGCGGCTAAACCTCACACAGTGAGCGAAGAGTCGAAAAGCGACGCCGCGGTAGGTCGCACAGAACCGCAGATAGCGACGTGTGAGGACAATAGTCTCAGCCACAGACCTGACGGCGGAAGCCATAACAACAGCGTGCACCCACCAGCATCGATATTTGTCCGATAATATACATTATGTCACTTTAGCGATGCTCCCCATTCCCCGCTCAGCGTTGGCGGCGCATCGCGCTCCACACTCCAGCGAGACCTAGCGGCCTCGGCCACCCTCCGCACCCGGCCCCTAGATTCCCCATTCCGCCATCGCTGGGGCCACGTCCTCGTCTCGCGCCCTGCCCTCAGTGGCCACCGCACGCCTCACGCCACACTCAGGCCCAGACACAGCGCCCCATGCGAGTCACAGCACGCACTTAGTGGACTGTGTACAAGTACTCAGAATGGCGGCACATAACCCCCGACCGACATCGGACATCACCCCCAGATTAGCCTACCCTGAATCGGCCGCTATGACCCCTTGTTAAGTGACAGACGTCGGCATTTACGCGCCCCCACATACGCTGGCGAGCGAATCTGTGCAGTGCATCCTTTGCTGAGGTGGCCACCAGTCTGTACACATCCCACCACCCCCGCGCCCCACACACGGCCGGCTAACGCCTCATGTCGCCATAGGGTGAATCAATAAATCTGGCCATGGACAAGGTACACCTTACTCCCCTAACCTACGGACAAGTAGGGATTATCACTGCTCAACACCCGGCACCCTTGCTGCGTCCACCACCTCGCCGATGTCCGTCATCAGACCACATACGCCCGTTATTCCATAGGTTTTAATAGAAAAGCTCTTCCAGTAGCACATCATTTTGTTGCACTATTCAACAAGTCTTAAACATTCCGAATAATGATGTAAATTGAGCCGCTCAATCATTCTCAGAATCGCTATATTCAGCTTTTTCTTAGCTTCTTGTCAGGAGCGTAAGTTGGCGCATTTTTCGAGGTGCTAGCGGTTTTCTGCTGCGTCCGTTAGTGTTCATCGTAACGAGCTGGTGAGACGTTACAGAGAGTTACTTCACACCTAGCGAGTTACGTGTACAAGGCGCGTTATGTGCCACAGTCTGAAGAATCTCGTGAAATCGAGATCCAACTCATAAGGAGTTTGTTTCATGGACAATGCAGTAGTTGAGAACGACGTGATTGACGAGACCACCACCGTGACCGAAACCCCCGTGGCTGACGCTCCTGAGACCGAGGCTCCCGTCGTGGACACCCCGGAGACCGAGGTTCCCGAGGTGGACACCCCTGCCGTTGACGCCCCCGCTGGCGATCTTCCGGTAGACGAGGTTCCGGGCGCCGGCGAGACCACCGGTGTTGCTGACACCTCCAGCTTGGATGCCTTCTCCTCCGAGATCAGCGTGGACAACGTCGACAGCTTCTTCTCCAACGCTGTCGACCTGACCGTCGCCATCCTGGGCCTCGTGGGCAAGCTGGCCTAAGACTCCGCAGTGCTGGGTTATGCCCAGCACCTCCGATGCACTTTCAGCCGAAAGGATTACATCATGGGTGCAGATCACGACCCCAATGCAGGCATTCCGCTCGACCCGCCCAGCGACCCCATGCCGGTGGTCCACTGGTTCCAAGAGGTTGGACCTGCACTAGTTGATGCCACCAAGGCGATGCTCGGCTTCGCAGCTGGCGTCGTGTAGTACACAGGCACCGTTCTCAGTGCTTAGCGGCGGGCCGACCCTTCCCGGCTCGCCGCTTTTTCTTCCCACTTATAACCTCTACCGAGAGAATATTATGCGTTCATTGACCAAAGGTATTAGCGCCTGCGTCATCGCCGTGAGCACTCTCTGTGCCGGCGTTGGTACGGCCAACGCTGTTCAGGATCGCCCATGGTGGGATCCCACGCAGGTGATCGAGTCCCCCGTCAACCCGAACCGTGCTGAAGGTGCGGTGGAGGGCGTCTCCTTTACCGCTTCTGATTCCGCTGCGAAGGAAGTCAGCCCGAGCGACTGGGCTCGCGTAACCTTCACCGGCACCGGTTTCACCCCCGGCTTGTACTACACGGTGCGCGTCACCCTCCGTGAGCCGGGCACCGGCCGCGACTGGGGCGTCTACACCTGGCTGACCTATCGCGCCACCGCAGAGGGCAAGATCCATTCCAACCTGCGCGTGTTCATCCCGAGCCGTGCGGTACCTGGGGAAAAGGTCATCGCCGTTCCCACCGTGTACAACGCCGAGGATGTTCGCCGCGATGGTCGCCCGGAAAAGGCCGATCCGAGCTGCGTTCTGCAATGTGAGCGCGTGGCCCCGCTGGCCGCGTACACCAACCTCACTGATCCCGGCGCCACCATCACCATCCGCTAGTACCCCTTCCCATCACGTTTTTTACACAGTAAGGACATAGCTATGCCTACCGGACCCGCACCCCACCCCGGCTACTTTGACCAGGATGCCCTCGACTTCTCTGTCGCCATCGTCGAGACGATCCTTGGCGGCGCCGGACAGATCTTCGGCGCTATCTAAATAGCGAGCATCAACTCACACACACGCCCCGGCCAGATACTGGTCAGGGGCGTGTGCTTCGTCGTGCTCTGATGCGTTCTCGGGGCACTAGACAGTACTAGCTGCGCCGGCTGGCCCGACTACGCGAGGTCAGCCGTAGCTGAAGCGCATCGAGATGATTCTCCTCCAGCAGTGCTTGTTGCAGCGCGAGGTGGAAACGCCACAACCGCCGGAAGGTGATATCGAAGCCGGCGGCGGCAGCGTCACGCGAGTTGGCGTCGAAAAGCTCGCCCTGTATCGCCGCAACCTGTGCGTAGTGGGAGGCGAAGTGGGTTTCGCCGATGATGCGCAAGGAGGTATCGCGATCGACCGTCTTGTGCAGCTCCTCGATGCTCGGATAGTCCATGGCCGGCCAGATATAGGCGCGCTCCACAGCGAGCGCTTGGCGCGTGACTGCAGAAAAGTTGCTGCCTTCGCTGAGGGTTTGGATCGCGGCGACACCGCCGACGGACAACATCCGGTCGATAGCGCGGAAGAACTCCCGCTGCCCATCGGCGCCCATGGGCACAAGCTTGTCCAGACTCACGATGGATTCATAGCGCGAACGCCAGTCCTCGCGGGTGGCGATGGGATGCTCGATAGTGTGAATAAACACGGAATCGGCCACACCGGCGAGCTGCACGCTCTCATCCACGGCCGCCACAAACTCCGCGTCGGGGCTGAGCGCATCCACACTGGCCCCGCGCTGGGCGGCACGAATCGCTAGGGCGCCACGGGAGAGGGGATATTCCAAAACATCGCGGCCGCCACCGACCTGCGCGGCGTCGAGTAGGCGGTCGATAGCGCGGTTTTGCGCATCGGCGAGATCCGCGCGCCCCACCTCGGCCGGCGGGGAGATGCGCGTGTCATCCACAAAGTGGTGCGAGGATTCGGCTTTCGGCCGCGAACTGTGGGTATAGCTTTTGCGGGTGATCCTTTCGGTCGTGGCCACCCCGGAGGCAAACATGCCGCCGCCATCATGAATGCTGTCGGTGGAGGTGAACTCGCTGAGCGCCGGCGGAAGTTCACCGCCCTCATAACGGCCGCGCTGCGGCAACCGGCGGGCAGTACCGAAGGTCGTGCCCAGCAGGGCCTTCAGCACGGCACCGAGATCGCGGGCGTGCCACTCCCCTGCCATGTAGCTTTCGGCCAAGCCGAGCCAGCCACCATCGGAGAGTCGGTAGAACAGCTCCTCGTGCTCCACCACCACATCGGAATCTTCGAGAGAAATGCCCACGCTGAGTCCAGCGTCGGCGAGAGCGCGAGCGAAGTGAGCCTCCACGCGCCGCAGCCGCCACGAAGCAATCCGATCGCCCCAGGCGACCGGCACCGTGGCCACTCCCGGCCACCGCTGCGCATCCACATGCGCTAGGTGGCTGGCCTTATAACGGGGCATAGATTCTTTCGGCTCCCTTTCCACATTCGATGTGACGCACGATCTTAAGGTGACGCGCGTGTGCGCTCCCCTCCCCAGCGCCTGAGCACGGCCGACGCCGCGGCGGCGAGGAGCGGGAGGATGGCTGCAACGACGCCTCATTGCTCCATCAGCATTGATGAATTCATGGTAGAACTCTCGCTACCTTCGCTCGGGGAGGCGGGGCCGCAGTTAAGACCCACCGCGGCAAATACCATAAGGGATAATGGCGCACCTCAACATGGCTGTGTTTTCTATCACCACGGCGGAGGTATAAACTGAGCATCTATGCGCGCCCTGCTCTGCGCTCGCGCCGCTTCCTGCGGCCGCCCAGCACAGGGCCCTTATATATGTCATGCTGGGCGCGCGAAAATCTATTCTTTGTTTCAAGGAGTTTATCTTTATGTCTGACCAGCCCTTCCGCCCAGAGAGCGGCCGCCACCACGTGGTGATTATTGGCTCCGGCTTCGGCGGCATCTTCGCTGCTCAGCGCCTTAAGGAGGCCGATGTTGATATCACCATCATCGACCGCACCAACCACCACCTTTTCCAGCCGCTGCTGTACCAGGTGGCTACCGGCCTGCTCTCCTCGGGGGAGATCGCTCCAGCAAACCGCCAGGTGCTGAAGAACCAGGACAATATCAATATTGTCAAGGGCGAGGTCACCGATATTAACGCCGAGGAGCAGACGGTTACCGCCGAGCTCGGCGAAATCAAGCGCGTGTATAGCTATGACTCCCTCATCGCCGCCGCCGGCGCCGGCCAGTCCTATTTCGGCAACGAGCATTTCGCCGAGTTTGCGCCGGGAATGAAGTCCATTGACGATGCCCTCGAAATTCGCGCCCGCATCATCGGCGCCTTCGAGCGCGCCGAGCTGGCCACCGACCCGGCCGAGCGCGAGCGCTACCTCACCTTCGTCGTCGTCGGCGCCGGCCCCACCGGTGTGGAGCTGGCCGGACAGCTGGCCGAGATGGCCCACCGCACCCTTGCCGGCCGCTACACCAATATCAATCCGGCCAACGCCCGCATTTTGCTTCTCGACGGCGCCCCGCAGGTGCTGCCGCCCTTCGGCAAGCGTTTGGGCCGCAAGGCACAGCGGCAGCTGGAGAAGCTCGGTGTGTCGGTTCGCCTCAACTCGATGGTCACCAATGTGGACGCCGAGTCTGTCACCTACAAGAACATGCAGGATAACACCGAGACCACCATCCCCTCCTATTGCAAGATTTGGTCCGCAGGCGTGCAGGCTTCGCCGCTGGGCAAGCTCATCGCCGCGCAGACCGGCGCCGAGGTCGATCGCGCCGGCCGCCTACTGGTGAACGAGGATCTCACCGCGGGTGATAGCAACAACATCTTCGTTGTTGGCGACATGATGAACTGCAATAACCTGCCGGGCGTGGCCCAGGTAGCGATCCAAGCCGGCGAGTACGCCGCCGATGTCATTGCCGCCGAGCAGGGCACCGTCGCCGCCCGCGAGCCCTTCGAGTACTTCGATAAGGGCTCCATGGCCACCGTCTCCCGCTTCTCCGCCGTGGTGAAGATGGGGCGCATCGAGGTCACCGGCTTTATTGGCTGGGTGCTGTGGCTGGCCGTGCACGTGATGTTCCTAGTCGGCTTCCGCAACCGTTTTGTGGCTGCCATGTCTTGGGGCCTCAACGTGCTCTCGCGGGCCCGCTGGCAAATCACCACCACCCGCCAGCAGCTGCATGGCCGCAATGGCCTGAACAAGCTCGCCCAGCTCAGCGCCGAGCAGGGCCAGCCCGTAGAGGCGGCGGAAACCCGCCAATACTCGCTGGATGAGCAGGCCCAGAAGCAGCTGAACAAGGACAACTAAGCGCCTCGTTTATAGCGACGGATAGCACCCGCGGCCACACCCCTAATTGGGGGATTGTGGCCGCGTTGCTTATGTCACACTCAGCGACATCCACTCACCCCTACCCCCGTTTCCCACACAAGTAAATTGTCTGGAATCTGAGAAAATCCCCTGTGCCAGCGCCTTTGTTGGGGTAGCCCCATTCGTGTCTACTTGACATCCCACCACTAGGCGGAACCATTACTGGCGTGCATCTATATGTTCTCACTGGCTATCTACACCGGCGTAGTATTCGACATGGACATATACCCACTAACGAAGGTCGGGATCCCACTAAGGTGTGCAGTGGCCTCCCGGCACGTTGAACACAACATAGTGAAGGGCTAGGTGAACGCGTGTCTCAGGACACCCTGAACCCCGACAATATTGGCTGGGACGGTTTCGCCGCCGGTGCGTGGCAGAGCGAGATCAACCTGCGTGACTTCATCCAAAACAACTACACCCCCTATGACGGGGACGATAGCTTCCTCGCAGGCCCCACCGATAAAACCATGCGCGTGTGGAATCACTTGGAGAAGAACTACCTTTCCGAGGAGCGCAAGCGTCGCGTCTACGATGTAGACACCGAAACTCCGGCAGATGTAGATGCCTTCCCTGCCGGCTATATCAGCGAGGACGACGATGTGATCGTCGGCCTGCAGACGGATGTGCCGCTCAAGCGCGCCATGATGCCCAATGGTGGCTGGCGCATGGTGGAAACCGCCATCAAAGAAGCCGGCAAAGAGGTTAATGAGGACGTGAAGAAGATCTTCACCTCCTACCGTAAGACCCACAACGATGCTGTCTTCGATATCTACACTCCCCGCATCCGCGCAGCCCGTAGCTCCCATATCGTCACCGGCTTGCCCGATGCCTATGGCCGCGGCCGCATTATCGGCGACTATCGCCGCGTGGCGCTCTACGGCGTCGATGCTCTCATCGCCGAGAAGCAGCGGGCGAAGGATGCTCACGCCAATGAGCCTTTCTCCGAGCACTGGGCCCGCTACCGCGAAGAGCATTCCGAGCAGATCAAGGCACTGAAGAAGCTGAAGAATATGGCTGCCGCCTATGGCTTCGATATCTCTCAGCCGGCCACCACCGCCCAAGAGGCCGTGCAGTGGACCTACTTCGCCTACTTGGGATCAGTGAAGTCCCAGGACGGCGCCGCTATGTCTATCGGCCGCCTCTCTGCCTTCCTCGATATCTACTTCGAACGCGATCTCGCCGCCGGCCGCATCACCGAAGAGGATGCCCAAGAAATCATGGATGCGCTCGTGATCAAGCTGCGCATCGTGCGTTTCTTGCGCACTATCGACTATGACCAGATCTTCTCCGGTGACCCCTACTGGGCCACCTGGTCCGATGCCGGCTTCGCCACCGACGGCCGCTCGCTGGTGACCAAGACCTCCTTCCGCCTGCTGCAGACCTTGCGTAACCTTGGTCCCGCACCGGAGCCGAATATCACCATCTTCTGGGATCCGGCACTGCCGAAGGGCTATAAGGACTTCTGCGCCGCTATCTCAATCGAGACCTCCTCCATTCAGTACGAGTCCGATGAGCAGATCCGCGATCAGTGGGGCGACGACGCCGCCATCGCCTGCTGCGTCTCCCCCATGGCCGTGGGCAAGCAGATGCAGTTCTTCGGCGCCCGCGTCAACGCCGCCAAGTCCTTGCTCTACGCCATGAACGGTGGCCGCGACGAGGTCAGCGGCAAGCAGGTCACCGAAGAGGGCCTGTTCACTCCGATCGAGGGCGATGGCCCGCTGGACTTCGATGAGGTCTGGCAGAAGTACGAGGAGATGCTCGACTGGGTGGTGGGCACCTACGTGGAGGCCCTCAACATCATCCACTATTGCCACGATCGTTATGCCTATGAAGCTGTCGAGATGGCGCTGCACGACTCCGACATCATCCGCACCATGGGCTGCGGCATCGCCGGACTCTCGATCGTCGCCGATTCGCTCTCTGCGATTAAGTACGCCACCGTCACCCCAGTGCGCGATGAGACCGGGCTGATCGTGGACTACGTCACCGAGGGCGAGTTCCCGCGCTATGGCAATGATGATGACCGTGCCGACGATATCGCCGCCACGATCGTCCACACCGTCATGGACAAGATCAAGTCCATCCCGATGTACCGCGACGCCATCCCCACGCAGTCGGTGCTCACCATCACCTCGAACGTGGTCTACGGCAAGGCCACCGGCTCCTTCCCCTCCGGGCACCAGGCCGGTACGCCGTTTAGCCCCGGCGCCAACCCAGAAAACGGCGCCGACACCCACGGCATGGTCGCCTCCATGCTCTCGGTGGGCAAGCTGGACTACCAGGACGCACTCGATGGCATCTCGTTGACGAACACCATCACCCCCTCCGGTTTGGGCCGCGATAAGTCCGAACAGGTGGGCAACTTGGTGGGCATTCTCGACGCCGGCTTCATCATCGACGACACCACCTGCCCCGCCTAATACCACCCCACCTCGCCTCGGATCCCCTGGGGCGGGGCCCAAGAATGTACCTTTCACCACCCACTATCCAAGGAGTAACACCATGTCCACCAAGACTTTCGACGAGCGCATGGCTGCGATGAAGGCTGCCCGTTCCCAGCACAATGCCGGCTCTGGGCTCTACCACGCAAACATTAACGTGCTCGACCACAAGACCCTGCAGGATGCCATGGACAACCCGGAGAACTACCCCAACCTCACCGTGCGTGTGTCCGGCTACGCCGTGAACTTCGTTAAGCTCACCCGTGAGCAGCAGCTCGACGTGATGGCTCGTACCTTCCACCACAACGCCTAAGCGCGCCTGACACCACGATCCAGCACCCAAGGAGCTTTCACCCCATGGCCGACGGCCTCAACTCGGCAGTAACCCTCTCCCCTCAGCAGGGCCCCCGCCACCGCGGAAGCGCCCATGGCTTGGGCATGCCCGAGCTCGATAGCGAGGAGCGCAGCGAGTTGCTCGAGGCGCGCCGCACCGGCAATGCCGGACTGGTGCACTCCTGGGAGCTGGTCACCGCCGTGGACGGCCCCGGCACTCGGATGACGATGTTTCTTTCCGGGTGCCCGCTGCGCTGCGTGTACTGCCACAACCCCGACACTATGGGGATGAAAGAAGGCACCATGCACACGGTGGAGCAGATCGTCTCCAAGGTGCGCCGCTACAAGGCAGTGTTTCGCGCCTCCGGCGGCGGACTGACGATCTCCGGCGGGGAGCCGCTCTTCCAGATCGAGTTCACCCGCAAGGTGCTGCGTGCCGTGCACGACTCCGGTATCCACACCGCCATCGACACCTCCGGGTATCTGGGGGCTCGGCTCAGCGATGAGGACCTCGACAACATCGACCTAGTGCTGCTCGATGTGAAATCCGGTGACCCAGATACCTATCGGGCTGTGACTGGTGGTCGCGAACTCCAACCCACCATTGACTTCGGTGATCGTCTCACCGCGAAGGGCGTGGCCATCTGGGTCCGCTTCGTGCTCGTACCTGGCTGGAGCGACGATCCCGACAATGTCGCGAAAGTAGCCGATATCGTCTCCCGCTGGTCCTCCAGCGTCGAGCGCGTCGAGGTCCTGCCCTTTCACAACATGGGCCAAGACAAGTGGGAAAAACTGGGCCTGCCCTATGAGCTCTCCGGGGTCAAGCCGCCTTCGGCGGCTGCCGTGGAGGAGGTTCGCGAAGTCTTTCGTTCCCGCGGTCTGACGGTGTACTAGCACCGCTACTCCCCGCGGGTGTAGACATTATTACCGCCACCGCAACCGGCATCGTCTCGGTTGCGGTGGCGGTTATTTTTATGAGCTATGAGCTGCGTCGATACACCCAATCCGCGATTCTATTGCTCACTATCAATCAAGTCTTAAGACCAAGACACAACGACCCCATTTTCATGGTCTACGCAACAGTAGGGTTGCTAGCGTGAAAGTTATAACAATTGGGCTGAACCCAGCTGTGTGAGTGTTCGGCCCACGATCCTATCGCCAAGGCCTCGCGAGGCCTTTTCCAGAAGGGATATGTGAGTATGACCGCTCCCACTACTGTGTCGGCGCCGCAGAGCGCCACGGAGGCCCGCAGCATCAACAACAGCTGGGCGCTGAGCCTCTTTGGTACCGCTGTCGGCGCCGGCATCCTGTTTCTTCCTATCAATGCCGGCGCGGCCGGCATCTGGCCGCTGCTCATCGTCACTGTGCTCATCGGCCCGATGACCTATTTCTCCCACCGAGCGCTCGCCCGCTTCGTCTGTAAATCCCCCCGTCAGGGCGAGGACATCACAGTCGTCGCCACCGACTACTTCGGCTCGGCGTGGGGCTGGGCGATCACCATCCTCTATTTCTTCGCCATCTACCCCATCGTGCTCATCTACGGGGTATCGATCACCAACTCCGTCGATAGCCTTATCCAGAATCAGCTCGGCGGCCCCGCCATCGATCGCTGGATCCTCGCTGGGGTGCTGGTGGCCGCGATGATGGTGCCCATGGTCGTCGGCCAAAAGCTCATGCTGGCTGTCACGCAATTCTTGGTCTACCCGCTGATCATCGCTTTGCTGGGCATTTCGCTCTATCTGATTCCCACCTGGAAGTTGGACGGACTCACCGCGATGCCTGGTGCTGGGGACTTCCTCGTTTCCGTGTGGCTGATCATTCCCGTGCTGGTCTTTGCCTTCAACCACTCCCCTGCGATCTCGCAGTTCTCGCTCGCCATGCAGCGTACCCACGGCCCCCGCAGCGCCGAGAACGCCTCCATCGTCTTGCGTCGCACCGCCATGCTGCTCACGGTGTTCACCATGCTCTTTGTGTGGTCCTGTGTGCTGTCTTTGGGCACGGACGGCCTCGCCGCCGCCCGCGAGGAAAACCTGCCGGTGCTCTCCTATCTCGGCAATGTGCACGACGCCCCGATCATCTCCTACCTGGCTCCGGCGATCGCCATCGTGGCTATCGTCTCCTCCTTCTTCGGCCATACCCTCGGCGCCGCCGAGGGGGCCGCCGGCATTGTGCGCCATGCCCGCCCCGAGATGGTCGATCGCCTCGGCGAGCGCACACTGATGATCGCCGTGAACGTCTTTATCGCCATAACCGCCTGGATCGCAGGGGTGCTCAACCCTTCCATTTTGGAGGTCATTGAGACGCTTTCCGGCCCAGTGATCGCTTCGATCCTGTACCTCATGCCGATGGTGGCCATCTATAAGGTCGATGCCCTCGCACCCTTTAGAAAGTACGCCTCGAACTGGTTCGTGATTGTCACCGGCATCGTCGCGATCTCGGCCGTGATCTACAAAATTATCGGCCTGTTTTAGCTACTACGCACAAGGCTTATCGACGCCCACTGCGCGCCACACCGCGTGAGTGGGCGTCGCCTGTCTGCACCCCCAGCGAAGAATAGACTATGCTGTCTACATGTCTACTTTTCCTGAACTATGGACCCTAGCCCGCTCGCTGCGCGAGGACTATCTTTGGGTGGATCTCACCCACAGTTTCCATGCCGGCCAGCCTCACTTCGGGGCGCTGCCCGATGAGACTCGCGAGCGCCTCTACACCGTGGAGGAGCATGGCTTCGAAATCGATCGCTATAGCGTTGTGGGCCAATGGGGCACGCACGTAGATCCGCCGGTGCATTTTGTTACTGGAGCTCGACCCTTGGATGAGATCCCCGTCGAACAGATGGTGCTGCCGCTGGTGGTGATCGACGCCCATGAGCAGGCTGCCGCGGATGCCGATTAGCCCCACGGTCGAGGACATCCTGGCGTGGGAGAAGCGCCACCAGCCCATCCCAGAGCGCAGCTTTGTGGCACTACGCACTGACTGGTCGCAGCGCTGGCCCGATGCGGCGGCAATGAATAACGCCGATGCGGAGGGCATCAACCACTATCCCGCGTGGAACCCAGCCGTCGTGGAGTGGCTTATTACCGCGCGGAATATCACCGCGCTCGGGCACGAAACCACCGATACCGACCTCGGGGCGCGGGTCAGCCGCGGCGAGCTGCCCAGCGAATTACTTCTGCTACAGCATGACCGTTGGCAGATTGAGATGCTGTGCAACCTAGATCAGGTCCCTGAGGTGGGCGCGCTCATCGTGGCCTCGTGGCCGAAGCCGCTGCACGGCACGGGTTTTCCTGCTCGCGCCTTCGCTATCGTTCCGCAGCCAGCAACCCGCTAGCCGCTGAATCCCGGCAGCTGCATGCGCGGGCTGAGCACAGCCACGACAAAAGACGAGGTGGAGCGCAAGGGCTTGAGGTCCCAGCTTTCGAGCCGCAGCGAGTCGACGAACCCTGCGGCGTGGGCATCGGCGAAAAAGTCGTCGAATTCATAGCCTCGGCCCGCCCCAAAACCAATCACGGCGCGGCCGTGCGGGCCCAGAACACCATGCATGGCCTCAAGCGCCGGGAGACGACCCTCGGGCGGTAGGAAGCCCATCACATTGCCGGCACAGACGATGAGATCGAAGGGGCCAGCGGGTACCTCGCCGGCGGTAAGATCCCCGACATGCCACTCGGCGTCGGGATAGTCCTTGCGGGCGTAATCGATGAGCACCGGATCGAGGTCCACGCCCACGACGGTGTGGCCGCGCTCCGCGAGGTAGCCGCCGATACGGCCGGTGCCGCAGCCGGCGTCGAGAATGCGCGAGCCGCGCTCGGCCATCGCATCGATGGTGCGTGCCTCGCCCACGATATCGCGCCCCTCTGCGGCGAAGGCGCGCCAGCGGGCGGCGTAGTTCTCGGAATGGTCAGGGTTGGAGGCGAGCATCTCGTGCCAGGTGGGCATAGCGTCCTTTACTCAATGGGCGGCGGCCGCGAGAGGTTTATCCCTCGAGGCGGATTGTGCGCAGGGTGGTACGGGCAACAAGCCGATCGCGCTGGAAGCATTCCACGCCGATCAGCTGGGTGGTCGCGCCGTTATGCAGCGGGGCGGCAATCACCGTCACTACTCCAGCCTTGACGGAGGAGATCATATCGGTGGTGTTATTCACCCCAGCTACGGGCTGGCCATCGGCAAGAATCATAGCGAGAAGAGAGCCGGTGGACTCGGCGAGGGAGCAGAACACGCCCCCGTTGACCAGACCGAAAGGCTGCAGATGCCCCTCGGCGACAGAAATCTGGGCGCGCACCTGCTTGCGGGAGACCACGGTGTAGTTCACCCCGAGGGTGGTATCAAGCCCCGTGTTGATCTCATTGAGTTCGCTGAGTTCGGCATCGGTGAGCGGACGGGTGATAGCGGTATTCAACAACTCTGCGACAGACATACGACCAGTCTATACGCCACACGTCCTACCCCGTGAAGTCAATGGTGCTGCAACCGAATCCGCGCGGAGATGCCCGTCCTTGCTCTCTCCGCGTTAGCGTCGATGCGCTCGATATGACTCTCCTGTCACGTGACGTCTACGATTGAGCACATGTCGAATGCAGAAAAACTCGCTCCCATTGGTGTCGTTGGCCTTGCAGTAATGGGGTCCAACCTCGCCCGCAACTTCGCTCACAAGGGTCACACCGTTGCGGTGTATAACCGCAGCTACAACAAGACCGAGGCCCTCATCGCCGACCACGGCGATGAAGGAGACTTTCTGCCCGCCGCCACCATCGAGGAGTTCGTAGCCTCGCTGGAGCGCCCCCGTCGCGCCATCATCATGGTGCAGGCCGGTAAGGCCACCGATGCCGTGATCGAGCAGCTTGCCGACGCCATGGATGAAGGCGACATCATCATCGATGGTGGCAATGCGCTGTACACCGATACCATCCGTCGTGAAGCAGAGCTCAGCTCCCGCAACCTGCACTTCGTTGGCGCCGGCATCTCCGGCGGCGAGGAAGGCGCTCTCAATGGGCCGGCCATCATGCCCGGCGGCTCCGCCGAATCCTATGAATCGCTCGGCCCGCTGCTGGAGTCCATTTCGGCCCACGTGGACGGGGTGCCCTGCTGCACCCATATCGGCCCCAATGGTGCCGGCCACTTCGTGAAGATGGTGCACAACGGCATCGAGTACGCGGATATGCAGGTCATCGGCGAGGCCTATCACCTGCTGCGCTACGCGGCTGGAATGACTCCCCAGGAGATCTCCGAGGTGTTTTCTGAGTGGAACAACGGCGATCTGGACTCCTACCTCGTGGAGATCACCGCCGAGGTGCTCAAGCAGGTGGATGCCGAGACCGGCACCCCCTTGGTCGACATCGTGGTGGATGCCGCCGGGCAAAAGGGCACGGGCCGCTGGACCGTCAAGGCCGCCCTCGATCTCGGAATCCCCGTGACTGGTATTGGCGAGGCCGTGTTCGCCCGCGCCCTCTCCGGCGATCGCGCGATGCGTGCCGCGACCTCCGGTGAGCTCGCCTCCGGTTCCCTGCGCACCCTCGAGGATCTCGGCGTGACGCGCGAGGACTTCATTAACGATGTCCGCTCCGCTCTCTACGCCTCCAAGCTGGTGGCCTACTCGCAGGGATTCGACGAGATTAAGGCCGGCTCCGCCGAGCACGGCTGGGACGTCGACCCCCGCGATCTCGCCACCATTTGGCGCGATGGCTGCATCATTCGCGCGAAGTTCCTGGATCGTATCCGCGAGGCCTATGACTCCACCCCGGAGCTGACCTCGCTGCTGCTCGATCCCTACTTCCGCGCAGAGATGGAGCAGAGCATGGATGCCTGGCGTCGCGTGGTGGTAATCGCCACCCAGCTGGGTCTGCCCATTCCGGTCTTCGGTTCCTCGCTGTCCTACTACGATTCTTTGCGCTCCTCGCGCCTACCCGCCGCGCTCATTCAGGCGCAGCGTGACTACTTTGGCGCCCACACCTATGAGCGCATCGACCGTCCGGGCAGCTTCCACACCCTCTGGAGCGGTGACCGCACCGAGGTCGAAGCCTAGGAGTACTGTGCGCACCTTCAGGGATCTCGCTTTACCCGATCAGCTCGTTCACGAGCTCACCCGCCGTGAGCTCACCCACCCGACGGCGATCCAGGAGGCGACGATCCCTGATGCGCTGGCGGGGGCCTCGGTTATCGGCCGCAGCCATACCGGATCGGGGAAAACCTATGCCTTTGCCCTGCCGCTGATCACGCGGCTCGCCACCGATGAGCGGCTCTCTCGCACCTCCGTGCCTGGCCAGCCACGCTCACTCATTCTCGCCCCCACCCGCGAATTAGCACAGCAGATCACCGATCGTATCGAGGATCTTGCTGCCGCGGTGGGGCTACGCACCCTCGTGCTCAGCGGCGGAGTGCCCATCGCCACCCACCGTACCCAGCTGGCCGCCCCAGTGGATATCGCCGTGGCCACCCCCGCGCGGCTGCTCGATCTGCGCCGACGGAAGTTACTGAGCCTGGATGCGGTGGAGATCTTCGTCGTCGATGAGGCCGATCACCTCACCGAGGTGGGCTTTGCCCCGCAGCTTGATGCCATCGCGGCCCGGATACCCGAGAGCGCCCAAAGGCTGGTGTTTTCCGCCACGGTGGATCAGAGCACCCGGCGGCTGGCTCCGCATGCCCGCGTCCACGAGCTCTCTGATGGCGCGGCCACCGCCGCGGTCGAGGGTTTGAGCCAGTGGTTGGTGATGGTGCGCACGAAGGAGCAACGCGACGCGCTCATTCATCGCCTCGCTCGCCGGAGCGCGAGCACGATCATCTTCTGCTCCACGAAGGAAGACGTCGATCGCTACGCCCGCGATACCGGCGCCTGCTCGGTGCACTCCGATCGCACCCAGGCCCAGCGCACTGCGGCCGTGGAGCGCTTCTCCTCCGGCGAGGAGCCCGTGCTGATCTGCACCGATATTGCCGCCCGCGGCATCGATATCGCCAATATTGACCTGGTGGTGCACCTCGGTCTGGCCTTCGACCCGAAGTCCTTTGTGCATCGCTCCGGCCGTACCGCTCGCTCCGGCGCGACAGGCAATAGCCTGAGCATTATCGACGCTAACCGCCAGCGCCGCGCCGAGGAGCAATTCCGCAGCGCCGGGGTTACTCCCCGCCAGCTGGAACTCGATTCCGCCGAGCTCGCCTCGCTGATCGGTCCACTTCGCCAGACCCGCCCCTCCCAGAGCGAATCTGCACGTACGCAGTCAGGAGGGCGCGCGGGCAAGAAGTCGAGCTCTGGCTCCCGCCGCTCTGCTGCGGATTCGCGCGGCGGCGCGCAGCAGCCCGCGCAGGGTGGGCGCCGCGGGTTTCGGCCGAAGAAGAAAAAGGGCGGCGCCTGGGGCAAAGGCTCTGTGACGACACGCCGACATATTCCCACGTAGGATAGACAGTTCGGTATTGTTTTAGCCGATCAACAATTATGGATATACTTTTCAGCATTCTGGCTCTCCTCGGCTTTGTGGCATTGACCGCCGGCACGGGACTGTTCGTGGCAATCGAGTTCGCTCTCACCGGGCTCGAGCGCTCCACCATCGATAACCACGTCGCACACAAAAAAGACGCTGTCTCTCAGCGCGTTCGTGATGCCCACGAGAATCTCTCTTTCGAACTCTCCGGTGCCCAATTGGGCATCACCATCACCACCCTGGCAACGGGCTATTTGGCGGAGCCGGTCTTAGCCCGCTTCTTCACCCCGCTGCTGGAATTAGTCGGCCTATCGGAGCGGGCGGCCTCGCCCATAGCTTTGATCCTCGCCCTGATCGTGGCCACCTTCTTGTCCATGATTTATGGCGAGCTCGTGCCCAAGAACATGGCGATCACGGACCCGTGGGCCACCGCCCGCGTGGTGGTCACCCCTGTGCAGTGGTTTAACAAGGCACTCAAGTGGTTTATCACCGCATTGAACTCCTCGGCCAACTTTATTGTGCGCAAGCTCGGTATCGAGCCCGCCGATGAGCTGGCCAGCGCCCGCTCCGCCCAAGAGCTGGGCGCTTTGGTGCGTAACTCCGCCCAAGTTGGCACCTTCGATGTGTCCAAGGCGCGCATGATTGATCGGGCGCTGAAGTTCGGTGAAGCCACCGCCGAGGAGTTTATGACTCCCCGCTCTACTATTTTGTTCCTGCACAGCACGGACTCGGTGGAGGATTTGGTCCAGCTGGCGCTGGAGTCCGGTCATTCCCGCTTTCCCGTGGTGGACGACGATCTCGACGACACCATCGGCGTCGTGCACATCAAAAACGCGTTCTCCATCCCCACGCACCGGCGCCCCGAGGTGCCGGTGGCGCAGCTGGCCCGCGAAGTCAATACCGTGCCCGATTCCCTCGATGGGGATGCCGTGCTCAATGCGGTACGCTCCGCCGGCTCCCAAATGGTGTTGGTCGCCGATGAGTATGGCGGCACCGCCGGCATCGTCACGATTGAGGATGTGGTCGAGGAGCTGCTCGGCGAGGTCTACGACGAACACGACGATGCCGAGGCAGAAAAGGACTTCCGCCGCGTTGGCGATTCTTGGGAGGTTGCCGGGCTGGTTCGCGTCGACGAGCTCGCCGAAGCCATTGGTTATGCCGCCCCCGATGATCACCGCTATGAAACTGTCGGCGGGCTCATCATGACGTGTTTGGGTCGCATCCCCCAGCCGGGCGACGTCGTTCTGCTCCCGCTCACGGAGCACGATATGCGCGATGAATTTGAAACCGGCATGACCGGACGCTGGATCGCCTCGGTCGCGGCCATGGACGATCGCCGCGTCGAACGCGCATTCTTTACCTCTATCAGCAACGAAGAAGCAGCGGAGTACGCCTCATGAGTGGAATCCAAGCAATCATCTTCGCCATTTTCCTTTTAGCTCTCAACGGCTTCTTTGTCGCCGCCGAATTCTCGCTCATCTCCTCGCGCAAGGACCGCATCGACGCGCTCATTGCCCAAGGAAAAACGCGGGCAAAGAAGGTGGAATACGCCACGGAGCATCTCTCCATCATGCTTGCCGGCGCGCAGCTGGGCATCACTATCGCCTCGCTGCTGCTCGGTAAAGTTGGCGAGCCAGCAATCGCGCACCTTTTGGAACGCCCCTTCAGCGCCCTCGGTGTACCCGAATCCTTTTTGCACGCGATTTCCTTCGCGATCGCCTTGGCGGTCATCACTTTCTTGCACATTCTCGTTGGCGAGATGGTGCCGAAGAATATCGCCCTCGCCGGCCCCGAAACTCTGGCCATGATCCTGGTTCCGGCCCACATTCTCTTTGTGAAGATCATGCTGCCCATCCTGAACTTCATGAATTGGGTGGCACGGCACACCCTGCGACTCTTCGGCATCGAGCAAAAAGACGAGCTGGATTCCGCAGTGGACACCGAGCAGCTGGCCATTATGGTCTCTGAGTCCCGCTCCGAAGGGCTTCTCGACGCCGAGGAGCATGCCCGCCTCGCCAAGGCTCTACGCACCGATAAGCGCTCGGTGCGCGAGGTGCTCATCCGGAAGGAAGATGTCCACGCTATTCCCTTCGGCGAGCGCGGCCCCACCGTGCAGCAGCTGGAGGAAGCCGTCAATGAGACCGGCTATTCCCGCTTCCCCATCACCGGGGCCACGGGCAACTATCTCGGCTATGTCCACATCAAGGACGTGCTTGATCGCCTCGCCTCCTCGCGTTCCTCGCAGCAGGACGTGATCCCACGCTCCCAGATCCGACAGCTGATCAATATCGACGCCTCCGGCGTGCTGGATCAGACCCTTCGGCGGATGCGTAGTAGCTCCGCCCACATGGCACAAGTACGCGATCGCGGCCAGCTCATCGGCGTGATCACCCTCGAGGATCTCATCGAGGAGTACGTGGGCAACGTGCGTGACTGGACCCACGAGGACACCGCAGATGCCTGATCTGCTCGCCACTGCCGAGTGGCAGCGGCGACGCAGGGAGCATGAGCGTCGCGTCGACGCGCTCACCGAGCAGCACCTGCGCCGTCGCTCACGGCAGGAAAAGCACCCAGTGTGGGACTTCATGTTCGACTACTATCCCTTCTCCCCCGGCAAGATGCGCCGGTGGCATCCGGGGATGGACTGCGCGCTGATAGGCGATGCCCCGCACGCCCAGTGGTCCTTCTATCGCTCCACCGGCGCTGGGGATGAGGCCCGCACCAGCGTGAATCTGTCTGCCCTTGCCCCTAAGCGGGTCCGCCTCTGGCGCTTCCTCGCCGAGCTGCTGCAGCGCGAGGAGACGAACCCCGCCCGTTTCGATTGCTTTGGCATGCACGAGTGGGCCATGGTCTATCGTACCGATGAGGCCCGCCACGAGCTGCCGCTCCGCTTGGGCGCTGCCGGCACAGATGCGGTGGTCGAGGCCCATGGCCCGCTGAAGTGCACCCACTACGATGCCTTCCGCTTCTACACCCCGCCGGCGCGCCCACTGAATATCCGGCCCTTGCAGCGCGAGGATCAACTCAGCTGCGAACAGCGCGGCTGTCTGCACGCCACCATGGACCTGTATAAGTGGTCCTTCAAGATGCTGCCGGTGGTACCCAGCGAGCTTGTTATCGACGCCTTCGAGCTGGCCTGCGAGGCACGCACCCTCGACATGGAGGCCTCCCCCTATGATTGCCGCGGCCTCGGCTTCGGCAGCGTTGCCGTGGAAACCGCCGCGGGCAAAGCCGAGTATGTGGCCCGCCAGCGCGCGCTGTCTCGCGCCGCCGAGCCGATCCGACACCGTCTGCGTTACTACGTCGAGCGTGCTCTTGCCACTACACTTAATGAGTGAGTCTTGAACCACAGCTAAAGGTTCACACTAATCACAATGTGAGGAAGAGGTGCACCCGTGGCCCGTCACGCATCCGGAGAATCTAATTACCGGCTATCGAAGGAGCTCATCACCGCAGGCGCGGTGATGATTGCACTGGTCATAGCTCTCGTCGTGTGGCTTGCGGTGCGCTCATCCGCCGATAGCGCTGATAGTAGCTTCGCCAAAGAGTGCATCGAGGGCGATCTGCCGGTGCCCGTAGCGGTCAGCTCCTCCACCCCCGATGCGGTGGTCTCCTCGCTTGTCGACGACTACGCGCAGAGCAGCCCCGTGGTCAAAGATCATTGCGTGAGCCTGAACACCGTCGACGATCCCGCCAGCGCCGCCGTGTTCATCTCCACCGGAACCCGCGGCGAGGTGCAACGTCAGCTGGATGCTGCACGGCTTTCTCCCGCCAGCGATACCTGGGCCATCGCTGCAAGCACCCCGGTTGGTTTGGCCTTTAAGCCCGATTCCCCGGCCCCGACTCAGGGCTGGGATGCCCAGCCCGCCGAGCGTGTGTTCTACCCCGAGCCGACCCAGAATCCGGCCGCCGCGTTAGTCGCCGCCGCTGTCTCCAAAGCAAACCCCGATACCGGTGCACAGCTGCTCAAGGACAATACCCTGCCCTCTTTCGAGCCCGCAGCCGAGAGCCAACTCCTCGCGGTGACCGAGTCTGAGACCCCCGAGGGCATGGACTTCTTCGCCCCCGATGACACCCAGGTTCCTACCTTCGTGGTGCCGCTGGTGACCCATGACGTCATCTCGGAGGAACAGTCCCGCGCCGGGGCGCATTTCGCCAAGTTCGTCACCGCCCACAATGAGGGCGCCGAGGACAAGTCCGTCACCTGGGCCACCACCGCCGATATTCTCAGCGAGCGTTATGCCCAGGTTCCGGAAGAATCCACCGGCTCGACCACGCAGCCGATCAACCACACCCTGCTACTGCTCGATACCTCCGAGGCGATGAATGCCTCGCCCTCTGGGCACTCCCTCTATGCCGAAACCGCCCGCATCGCCGATCCCCTGGTGGTCTCCGCGATCCGCGGCGGCGGCACGGTGGCCTTGTGGAACTACTCGTCCCCGCTCAACCCCGGTGTGACCAAGGGGTGGCGCAATAACATCGCCTTCAGCAGCGATAGCACCGCCATCATCGACGCCATGAAGCGGTTCGGCACCGGTGGGCAGCCCCAGACCCGCGAGGCCCTGGCCGCCGCCCTGCCCGTCGCCGCCGACTATGCCGCGAGCACCGGCGAGGCCGTGCAGATCGTGCTCGTGACCTCCGGCACCGTCGATCCGATGAACGATGAGCAGCTGCGCACGATCCTGCAGCGCTACGCGGACGCCAATGTGCAGCTCGACGTGCTCACCGTCGGTGGCGGAGCAGAGGACACAGTGGTCACCGACTTCGCGCGCAGCACCGGCGGTCATGTCGGCACAGCCACCGACACCCCCGAGATCGCCGAGGGGCTGCAGCAGTCCTTCGGTATCGAGCGCCCCTAAGCCACAGACACATCAGGGCTACTACGCAGCAGAGTGACTCTACTGCGTATGCTTTTGGGATAAGCGGACATGCCACAGCCCAGGGATAGAATCCACCAACTATCCCTGGGCTGTGTGCCGTTAAACGAGTGTTTAGGAGCTGCGACGGCGACGTCGAATAGCGAGCTCGTCTTCCACCTCGAGCTCGGCATCGCCATCGATACGCTCGGACGGGAATGCAGAGATGGTGCCGGTGAGCTCCTTCATGATGCCCGGCACGGCGATACCGAAGACGCCTTGGCCGTCGGCGAGAAGGTCGATAACCTCCTCCGAGGAGCGGCACTCGTAGACGGTGGTGCCGTCGGAGACGAGAGTAATGGTGGCGAGATCGTCCACGCCAAGATCGCGGAGTTTATCCACCGCGAGGCGGATGTTCTGCAGGGAGATACCCGTGTCCAACAGTCCCTTGACGATCTTCAGCACGAGAATGTCTTTGAAGGAGTACAGACGCTGTGAGCCCGAGCCACGGGCGCTGCGGATCGACGGGGTCACGAGCTTGGTGCGCGCCCAGTAATCCAGCTGCCGGTAGGTGATATTCGCTACCTGGCAGGCGATAGGAACGCGGTAGCCAACCTCTTCGTCGGGCCCCATGGTGAAGAGGGATTCTTGCACGCCGTGGGTGGTGGATTCAGACATGTGTAATTTCTCCCTTGTTATTTTTCTCTCAGGATACGTGTCCCATAGTGTTCAGGTACAGCCCGCGTTCATTATGAGACACACGTTTCGCTCTTATGCCTCCGGATCAGGAGTGCTTACTCAGAATACTGAGAGCACCGTGAGCCACAGTGGAGACACGCCGAAACTCTAAACCTTTAGTTTAAGCTTAGGCCGCCTGAATCACTTTGTCACCTTTTGTCACACTAGCGGTCAGTTTTATCGTCCCCATTGCTATCGCCGCGCAGGTCGGATTCTTCGACTCCCATCGAGCGCAACAGGGACTCAAAGTCTGCATCTGCTTGGGCATCACCGGAGGCCGAGGAGAATTCATCCGCGGTATCACTGACATCATCGCAGTCGATGCCGAAGCCGCGAGAGAGATCATCGGCGGAGACGAACACCCCCGTGCGGCACAGCACATCCTCGGCCACGGAGATCGGGAGCTCTTCCTCTCGAGCCACTAAGATCGCATCCGAGGGGCGCATATCCAGCACGGTGCCATCGCCACAGACCAAGCTGGCGGTGAAGCGACCGCGGACATAGCCGTCGATACGCACCTCCATCGCGGAGCCGGCGTGCGAGTCAGCGAGCTGTAAGAGCACATCATGGGCGCGGGGACGCACCGGTGCTCTCCCCTGCTCGCGCGAGGCGATGGCAGCTGCGGCGTCCTCGCCAATCCAGATGGGAAGAATGCGGGTGGTGCCGACGACGCGGAGGAATATGACGTTATAGTCCTCGGGCGGAATCACGAACACACCGTGATAGACGAGATCAATAAAACTGCGATCATTCATGGGAGTAGCGTCCTTATACTCACTGCTAAAAAAGAGCCACGATGTAGCGGCGCTACTCCGTGACTCTCATGGTGGTGTTTCTCGGTGCGGCTAGGAGCGAAGATCGTTTTTCACCAAGCTCGCGTGCAGCGACACCACCAAGGCGGTGAGCTGCTCGGAAATCTCTTGGGCCTTGTGCTTGGCCACGTCCGAGCCCGACTGCGCGACAGGGGTGGTTACCTGGGAAATCAGATCTGCTTGGCGGCGCGCCGAATGACGCACCGACTTCAGGTGGCGAACATCGAAACCGAATTCCGTGAGCGCCCGCGCGGTGGAGGCCACACGCACATCATCGGCGGTGAAGAAACCAGCGGGATCGGCGCTAATCAAGCCTGCGCCGGCGAGCTCGCGGACAAATTCCTTGTCTACGTCGGCCTGCGCCGCGACGTCATCGTCGGTCAGCCGTGTAATGGCCGGGGCCCGGAACTCTTCCGGGCTGATGATCGGCTCCACCTTCGTGGCGCTGAGCAGCGCGGTCACCTCGCCGGAGTCCATGGCCTCGAGCTGCTGGCGGATGACCTTCAGCGGCGTGTAGTTATCGCGCTGTGTCACCAAGATATAGCGGAGACGCTCAACATCCTTGTCCGTGAAGCGGCGATAGCCGGAGGGAGTGCGGGAGGGTGTGATGAGGCCCTCGGATTCGAGGAAGCGAATCTTAGATACCGTCACATCAGGGAACTCGCCCCGCAGGCGCTCCAGCACCACGCCGATGGACATGGTCTGCTGGCGCGCATGACGCAGTGGCTTCACGCTGCCGTCTTTAGAATCCCGTAGTGCGCTCACGTTGTTTTTACCCTTAGGTTTCTTCTTTTGATCTTTCGGTTCACGTGGTGCCGCTCAGCGCATCTACGCCGGCGACACGACCCGTATGCATCCTTTGTAGCCTAGCCGAGGGCTGGGGCGCTACTACTTCTTCGGACCTGCTAGGAAAACGAGGCGGAACTTGCCGATCTGCACCTCATCACCCGTGTGCAGTGCCTCAGCGTTCTTCGGCTCGCGGTTGACGTAGGTGCCGTTGAGGCTTCCCACGTCTACTACTTCGAACTGGCCCTCGCCATCGCGACGGAACTCGGCGTGGCGACGAGACACGGTGACGTCATCAAGGAAAATATCGCTCTCTGGGTGGCGCCCCGCGGTGGTGGTCTCCTGGTCGAGCAGGAAACGCGAACCCGCGTTCGGGCCCCGCTTAACCACCAGCAATGCCGCCCCCTCGGGCAGGTTGCCCGCGCCAGCATTCGCCGGTGCAGCCTGAGCACCAGACTCCATTTCCTTAAGCAGATCAGCGCGGAAAACAGATGTAGTCTCCACCTGATTCTGGGAAACGTCAGTGTTGTCACTCATTGAGAAAAACCTCCGGTTGCTCGAGCACAGTGTGTCTTCGCCCCTCACCGCGGGTGCGGTGGCTGCCGTAGCGCTGGGTGAACAAAATCGTCTGCCCTACGGAATCCATCAAGCACAGCTCGTCGCTGCAGGGTCGTAATGTCTACATCATACGTGGCGTAGTAGCTCTTGGGTGTGTAAGCCCAGTGCCTGAGCCCGTTACGATTGCGTAACAAAACCTTAGCGCGCTGGGCAGCCTCCCCCACGGCCGGCATGGCCTATGAGCTTCATCACACGCCGGTGATGAGGGGAGTTATCGGAACATTCCTGATATCCCGCCCATCACCGATTTACCGCTGCCGGACAAGGGGTTGTCATTGACCATGTAGGTCCATGTGGCCGAGGGGCGCACGAGCCCCTCATCGCCGAGGTGCGCACCTTCGTTATCGATCAGCACGTCCTCGAAGCTCTGCACGGCATCATCCACGGCCTGCTGCACGAGCTGTTTGAACTCGGAAACGGCAATGCGGTGGAACTCGTCGATGGGTGTTTCTTTCGCAATGGCCCGCAGGTGAATGGATTCGCGGACGTCGTCGAGAAGCGCGAGATGCTCACTCCAGCCATAGTCCAAGTGATAGAGCATGATCTCGCGGGCAGCCTGCACCAACGTCTCATGCTCCACTGTCTTCTCCAGCTCAGCGGTGCGCTGGGGGCTGCGCTGCCGGAACTCCTCGAGTGCCTGCTCGGAATGCAGCAGGCGCTGGCGCCGCTCATCGATGATCACCCGCTGATCTGCCAGCAGCTTGTTGTATTTCCAGGTCTGGGCGTGGATCTCCAGCAGCTGGCCTTCGGTGACGCGCTGACAGTGCTCGATAAAGTCGCGCACCTTCTTCGAATCTATAGCTCCGGCAGCATCTGGGCGGGCGTGGATCTGCGTGCCCCCGCCGCCGGCATGCACCACATCATCGTCGAGGGCAACAAAAAACACCGAGCTACCGGGATCACCTTGGCGTCCGGCACGCCCGCGCAGCTGATTATCGAGTCGGGCGGTGCGATGCCGCGCGGTACCGATCACGGCAAGTCCGCCACGCTCCACCACGGCGTCGTGATCGGCCTCATCGGCGCCGCCGAGCCGGATATCGGTGCCGCGGCCGGCCATCTGGGTGGAGACCGTCACCCGCCCGAGATCGCCGGCCTCAGCGACGATGGTGGCCTCCTCGGCATCGTTTTTCGCATTGAGCACGCTGACCGGGATATCGCGCTCTGCAAGGGCTGCGGCCAGCTCCTCGGATTCGGCCACGTCGTGGGTGCCCACCAACACCGGCTGGTTCCGGCGATGCAACTTGTCGATCTCCTCCACAATCGCCGTGTTCTTCTCGGCGATGGTGGCATAGATACGGTCTTGTTCATCGAAGCGCTGCAGCGGCGTATCCCGCTCGATCACCGATACCCGCAGGTCATAGAATTGGCGCAGCTGATCGGTGGCCTCCACCGCGGTGCCGGTCATGCCGCAAACCAGCGGATAGCGCTTCATCAGCGCCTGTAGCGTGATGGTATCGAGGATGCGCCCGCCATCAGACACCACTAGACCTTCTTTTGCCTCCACCGCGGCTTGCAGCCCGTCAGGCCATCGTTGCAGGTCGGCGACGCGCCCGCGGGAGGCGTCGATAAGCGAAACCTTGCCCTCGCGCACGATATAGTGCACATCCCGAATCAGCAGCGCTTGGGCGTGCAGCGCGAGATTGACGTGCACCAAGGTAGTGCCGATGTGCTCCTCGTCGTAGAGAGTGTCAATGCCCAGGACCTCTTCCACATAGTGCGCGCCAGCGTCATTGAGAAACACATTGCGCCGCTCATCATCGACATCGAAGTGTTCGCCTTCTTTGAGTCGACGCACTATTTCGGTGATCCGCCCGGTCGGCGCCGTGGACTGATCCGTGCCCGCCAGCACCAGCGGCACCAGAGCTTGATCCACCAGCACCGAATCGGCCTCGTCGACGATCGCCACATCCGCACCCGATTGCACCGCATCCTCGGCGCGGGTGATGAGCTGATCCCGCAAGACATCGAATCCAATTTCATTGACCGAGCTGTACACCACGTCCGCGGCATAGGCGTGACGACGCTGCGCTGCAGTCATTTTTTCCGAAATGAACGACACGCTCACTCCAAAGGGGCGGAACACGCTCTCCATCCGGGTGGCATCGCGCTGCGCAAGATAGTCATTGACCGTGATCACATGCACCCGCTGGCCCTGCAGGGCAAAGCCCACCGCCGCCATGGCCCCAGCCAGCGTCTTTCCCTCACCGGTGGCCATCTGGATCACATCGCCGGCCAGCAGCCGCTGCGCGGCCTGGTACTGCGAGATAAACGGCTCCTCGTCATGGGCAGCGGCACTGCAGGCGCCAATGGCGGCGAGAAGCCGTGGCATATCGCTGATCGTGGTACCCGCGGCACGGGGGCTGCCGGATAAACACTCCGCCGCCACCGCCGCGGCATGGTCGCCGCCAAGAGCGGAGCCCTCGCTGCGCAGAATCTGCTGCGCCTGCTCGGCTATACCAAAGCTCTTCTTCTCGTGCTTGGTCTCCTTCGCTCCGAGCGCCTTCCAAAACCACTTCATGCCAGCCACTGTTTTTGGCCATCCTCCTCGAACAGCTCCCAAGATTGGCCGTGGGCCCACCCCAGAAGTCATCGCGTGCTATCGGTGTTCCAGCTTAGCGCTCGCCCCAGACACTCTCGGCAGCCTCCCAGACGCACTCATCCCACCTCTCCAAGAAATCCGGCACCATTCAGCCGCCCATTGCTTGCCTAAATGCCCAGCTCGGAAGGCCTTTATAGAGAGGCGCTGAGGCGTCGGTGAAGCCGCGGCGAACACTGATTAGACTGGGCAGCATGCACTCAGTCTCAGTGAAACTACCGTCCTCCACCGGCTCGCTCATGGCAGGAACCCTCGACCTTCCCGATGGCACTCCCAAAGCCTTCGCCATGTTTGTCCACTGCTTCACTGGCTCCCGCTTCACCCCGGCGGCCTCTCGCGTGTCCAAGACACTCGCCGATGAGGGCATCGCCTGCCTGCGCTTCGATTTCCCGGGCCTGGGACAATCAGAAGGCGAGTTTTCCCGCACCTCGTTTAGCTCAAATGTCGCCGATATCCGCGCCGCCTATGAGTGGCTCGAGAGCAACTACGAGGCACCGCAATTACTAGTGGGGCACTCCCTCGGCGGGGCGGCCGCACTGCGGGCCGTATCCGCCAGCACGATCGAGCGCATGCGCGGAATCCGCGCGGTGGCCACTATTGGCGCCCCCTTCGACCCCGCGCACGCCGTGCTGCATTTCGCCGACCGTATCGGCGATGTGGATGAGCATGGCGCAGTGACCCTGAAGCTCGGCGGGCGCGATATCACTATTTCCCGCGAATTCCTCGAGGATCTCGCCGAGGTCAATCCGGAAAGCTACCTGCACCGGCTCAAGGTGCCCCTGCTGTTGCTGCACTCCCCCGTGGACCAGACGGTGGGCATTGATAATGCCCAGAAGATCTTCCTCTGCGCCCGCTACCCGAAGTCACTGGTGGCGTTGGATAAGGTCGATCACTTGGCCACCCGCCCTGGGGCCGCGCAGCGCGCCGCGCATCTCATCGCCACGTGGGTAAGCCCTTATCTGCAATCGACGGCCGACTCCGAAGCCGAGGATGTCCTGCCCGAGGGCGTGGCCCAAGCACAGTCCATTCCCGCCGGAGCATTCACGGACTTGGTCCACACCGGCTCACGCAGCTTCACCACCGACCGCGAAAAGGAACTCGGCGGCAAAAACCTCGGTATCGCGCCCAGCTCCTTGCTCATTGCTGCGCTCGCCGCGGCCACCTCCGAGGAAATCCGCGCTGCCGCCCGCGAGTCGCGCATTCGCGAGCTGGAGGACGTCCGGGTCTCCGTGACCACGGTGGTCGGGGCCGACTCCGACCAGCCGGTGCTGCGCCGCAATATCTCCCTGATCGGCAATCTCAGCGATGAGCAGCGCGCAGAACTGCTCGCTGCGCGCGACAACTCCCCTGTCGCCGCCATGCTCTCCCACGTCCGGATCGAGGATATCGATGACTAACGCGCCGGGTCGCATCCTTGATGCGGATGACCGTTGCCCCTGCTGCTCTGGGCAGAACTACGGCGAGTGCTGCGGTATCTACCACGGAATCAGGTGCTCCTGGGATGTTACCTGTGCGCCGCCGGCCCCCACGGCCGAGGCCACCATGCGCGCCCGCTTCACCGCCTTCGCTGTAGGCCACGGCGACTATCTACTCGCCACCTGGGCACCAGAGGATACGCCGGCGCGTTTATCGCTTAATGGTGAATCGGTGAGACTCTACCGGCTCGACATTCTCGAGACCACCCAGGGCGGCCCCATGGACGATGTAGGAACGGTCAGTTTTGCCGCCTATCATCGCGGCCCGAACGGCCCCTTTATTCAACGGGAACGATCTCTGTTCCGCCGCCGCGCCGGGCTCTGGTTCTACACCAAGAGAATGCCTCTGACCTGCTGATTGGACTCTCCGGCCAACACTGCTGTAATCTACTCGCTGTTGGAACACGCCGCCCCCGTGGCGCGGGTGAACAACTTCGGACTGTGGCGCAGCTTGGTAGCGCACTACACTGGGGGTGTAGGGGTCGCAGGTTCAAATCCTGTCAGTCCGACTCTTCAGAGGCCGCAGGCCGGACATCGTCCGGTCTGCGGTTTTTTCCTTGCCACAACCGCGCCGGCCGTGCCCGCAGGGAATGCAGCGCTCTTCGCGGCGGGCAGGTGCTTGGTAGATATTGGCGTATCCCACTACCCTTGAGACGATGGCTTCGAGCCTACTGACAGCGATGTGCCGCCGATAGAGCCTCGGCGCGTGCGGAAAGGACAGATGATGACCGACGATCGCCACCGAGACTCGTGGAAGGACTACGACGACGAGCCCACTCGCTTCATTCCGCGCGACACCTCGCCCCAAGGGCGCGGGGATTCCTATGGCCACTACGACGATGCCGAGGACTTCGCCACGAGCGAGTATCGTGGCGCGCCGGGTGAGCCGCCGCGCACCGATCAGACACAGTATCTCGGCCCGCAGGGCGGCCAGCAGCAGCCTGCTGGGGAGCGCCCGCGCCAGTACTACGCACCGCTGGAGGAGGAGCCTGGTTATTCCCAGGGCCAGCCGCAGGGACAACCCCCAGCCCAGCCGCAGGCAGCCGCCTATCCTCCGCCGAATTATGTGCCGCCGCAAGAGGAGAAAAAGTCCTCTTCCCTGCCGTGGGTGATCGCGGTGCTCGCCCTAGTCGTGCTGGCCGTGGTGTTGGGCATGTTTGCCTTCGGCGGCGATAAGGACTCCGCAACCGAGTCCACTACCCCGCCACCGCCAGAGACCGTCACCGAGACCGTCGAACCGGAGGCCCCCGCCCCCACCGAGGATCCCGAGGTGCAGCAGCGCCTAGAGGAAGAAACTAACCGCCTGCGCGAATCTGTCGAATCGCTCACCTCTGAGGTACAGGCCCCCGCCGCAGAAATTCCGGATGTACTCGACGATAACGGTGTGGTGGCTGTGGCTCAGCTCAAGGCGCGCGGCTTCTCCGATGTCCGCACCGTCGATGCCAACGGCGCCGAGATCAGCGGCACGGATCTGCTCACCGGCACAGTCACTCGGGTGGATCCGCCCGTCGCCACCGAGACGGATAAGGCCACACCGATCACCTTGGTCATCGAGTAGCTCCTTCTAGCTCGCAACAGCAGACAACGATGCCCCTCAACCATCAAGGTTGAGGGGCATTGCTGCGTCGATAAGCGTGCTAGGAGCGTATTAGCGCTTCCGCTTTTCGCGCACGCGCACGGCGATGCGCACCGGCGAGCCCTCGAAACCGAAGGACTCGCGGAACTTGCGCTCCAGGTAGCGGCGATAGCCGGCATCGAGGAAGCCGGTGGTAAACAGCACGATCACGGGCGGACGGGTGGAGGCTTGGGTGGCGAAGAGCACGCGCGGCAGACGGCCAGCCTTCATCGGCGGCGGGTTCTGGGCAATGGTTTCTCGCACCCAGTTATTGAGCTTTCCTGTAGAAATGCGCGTGTCCCAGCTCTCCAGCGCCTCGATGAGCATGGGCTCGATCTTCTGCAGGGCACGCCCCGTTTTCGCGGAGATGTTCACGCGCCGCGCCCACGGCACATGCGCGAGTTTCTCCTCGATATCACGCTCCAGCAGATCCCGCTGGTCCTCGTCCATCAGATCCCACTTGTTATAGGCGATCACCAGGGCTTTACCGGATTCGATCACCATGCCGAGCACGCGCTGATCTTGCTCCGTGATCGGCTGCGAGGAATCGACCAAGAGCACGCACACCTCGGCGGAGTCGATGGCGTTTTTGGTGCGCAAAGAGGCGTAGAACTCGTGGCCGCGGGCATGCTTGACCTTCTTACGCAAACCCGCGGTATCCACGAACTTCCACAACTGATTATCCAGCTGCACCAAGGAATCCACCGGGTCCACAGTGGTGCCCGCAACATTGTCCACCACCGCGCGGTCCTGGCCGGTGAGCTTGTTCAGCAGCGAGGATTTACCTACATTCGGCTTGCCCACCAGCGCCACGCGACGCGGCCCCGAAGTAATAGAGGCCGCCTTGGGCGTGTCGGGGAATAGCCGCACGACCTCGTCGAGCACATCGGCACCGCCGCGACCATGCAGAGCGGATACCGGGTAGGGATCCCCGAGGCCGAGCGCATAGAATTCCGCCATCTCAGCGTATTGGCCATCCGATTCAAACTTATTGGCCACCACCAGCACCGGCACGTCGGCGCGGTGCAACTTGCGGGCCATCACCGCGTCCGCATCGGTGATACCCACCGTGGTATCGACCACGAACAGGATGATGTCGGCCTCGGCCATGGCGTTTTCTGCTTGGCGGGCGATGGCGGCATGCATGCCCTTGGCGTCTGGGTCCCAGCCGCCGGTATCTTGCACCCAGTAGCGGCGACCATTCCATTCCGCGAGATAGCTCACGCGATCGCGAGTCACCCCAGGAAAGTCCTCCACCACGGCGGCGCGGCGACCCAAAAAGCGGTTCGTCAGCGTGGACTTGCCCACATTGGGTCGGCCCACGATCGCCACGGTGCACAGCTGTTCTTCTACGATCTCTGGGGAGGTGATCCCCAACGCGGCCTCGAGCTCCGCCCACTCTTCCTCGGTGCGGGGACCATCAGGGCCAAAGCGGGGATCGTTTTCATCCACGGGCCCCTCGACCTCGAGGTCCTCAAGATCCTCGGTGCCATAGCCTGATGCGTAGTAGACCTCGCCAAAGTCGGCTTCGGCGAAATCGTCTTCATCAAAGTCGGAGGCGCCATAGCCCTCGCCTGGGGTAAGCACCTCCTCTTCGGTGAAGGCCTCATCGGCGGGCAGTTCGCCGCCATCAGCTACGGCGTAGACGAACTCGGTGTCGCGATCGAGATCCTCGTGGTTCTCGCTGTCTCCAGCGCTGTGAGTGGTGCTCATGATCGCCTCCTCTCGGTGGTGGTATCGGTGGTGCTTGTCGACGCCGTCTCCGTGCCCGCAGATGCAGAGCCGGTATCAGCGGCGATGGCGGAGTCTTCGACCAAGGCCATCAAGGTGTCGAGGACCTCCTCGAAGCTCATGTCTGAGGTATCGATGATGGTCGCGTCCTCGGCCGGCTTCAGCGGCGATGCGGCGCGAGAAGAATCGGCCTGGTCGCGGCGTTTCACATCGGCCAGCACGTCCTCGAAATAGCCACCGCGGCCCTCCTTGCGGTTTTGCTTATGGCGCCTTTCGGCACGCACCTCGGGGCTGGCGGTCAAATAGGCCTTCACGGGTGCGTCTGGAAGCACCACGGTGCCGATATCGCGGCCTTCTACTACGCAGCGCCCTGCGGAGGCGGCCAAGGTGCGCTGTAGGCGCACGAGGTTCTCGCGCACCTGCGGGATCGCGGACACCGCAGAGACAGCCTTGGTCACCTCGGGCCCACGGATCTCCTGCGACACGTCCTTGCCATTGAGCAGTACCTCAGTGGACTCAGGATCGTCATTGACTGCCAGCGGCAGGTGCACGGTTGCCTCAACAACGGCAGCGGTGTCATCGGGTTTGATGGAACGCCGCAACACGTGCAAGGTGGCGACGCGATACATCGCACCGGTATCGAGGTACTTGGCGCACAGCCGAGTGGCCAAGGCGCGGGAGGCGCTGGATTTGCCGGTACCGGAGGGGCCATCGATGGCCACGATCAGGCCGCCTGCGGGCTTATTAGCAATGCTGCATTTCATAGTTGGTCACACGCCCCTTGGTCTAGAGCTCCACAGCCTTGTAGAGGCTGCGCAGCTCGGAGTCGTTCAACGCCCGCAGCGAGCCCGGAGTCTGCTCGCCCAGCTGCACGGTGTGCAGCTTGGTGCGCACCAATCGCTGGACGGGATAGCCGGCCTCTTTGAGCATGCGGCGCACAATGTGCTTGCGGCCCTCGTGCAGGTCCAAGCGCACCAGGGAGCGACCTTGGTTGGCATCAATGATGCTCACCTTGTCTGCCTTCGCGATGCCGTCCTCGAGCTCGATGCCCTCGCGCAGCTGCCGGATGAGCTTCCGGTCGGCCTCGCCGAGCACATTGGCCACATAGGTCTTCGATACCTCATAGCGCGGGTGCATGAGCCGGTTCGCCAACTCGCCGTCGTTGGTCAGCAGCAGCAGACCCTCGGTGTCGGCGTCGAGGCGACCGACATGGAAGAGCCGTTGTCCGGCGGAAAGCTTCTCCCCCACGATGTCGCCCACGCAGGGCCGACCCATGTCATCGCTCATGGTGGACTGCATGCCGCGGGGCTTATTGAGTACGAAGTACTGCAGGTTCTCATCGATGCGCACGCGCACCCCATCGACGCGCACCACCGAGTTATTCGGATCGATGCGCACCCCCTGTGTGGTGATGATACGGCCATTGACCTCGACGCGCCCCTCATCAATGAGACGCTCGGACATGCGCCGCGAGGCCACGCCGGCCTGGGCAAGCACCTTTTGCAAACGCACGCCCTCGCCCTTGTCGTGGGAGGGGTTGGCGGTAATGTCCTCGGGACTGACGTGCTGGTGTCGCGCCGGCTTCGCCTGCGAGACGTAGATGGAGCTGCCGCGCTGGGCGCGCTGCTCGGGCTGCTCGATGGAATTCGGTTGAGCCGACTCGGCACTATGAGACGAACGCGAGCGGAAGCCCTTGTTGTCCGGTGTGCCATCTCGGCGAGCGGAAGATGTCATGTATGCTCCTAAAACTTGCGGTGCAATTATCGACCGCCCAGTGTATCACCGCAGCCGGTCAAATGAGCTATCAGAGTGCGCGCGGCAGTCTCATCGTCCAGCCGCGCCTGTCCCTGCGGCACACTCGCCACATAGGGCGTGGACGTGACTACACTAAATTCCTCAAGATTGAGCCGGGTCGCAAGATCTGGCTCCGGTGGCACACTGCCGCCGATCAATCCCGCCACCGTGATTCCGCGGGCCCGGGCCGCTTCCACACTGAGCTCTGCGAGGTTGAGCGAGCCCAACCCCACCGAGGTGACCACCACGAGCGGCGCCTTTAGGCGAGCGGCCACATCGGCAATAGTCCACTCGTCGGCAATCCGCACCAGCAGCCCGCCGGCACCTTCGACGAGCACCAACCGACCCGGGCCATCGAGTTCCGCGATCTGCTGCACGGTGGGCTCCAGCTCCAGCTGTTCCATGCCGGCGCGCCGGGCCGAGATATTGGGGGCAAGCGGCTCGGGATAGCGGGCATATTCCACCACCCGCTCCACCGCTGAGCAGAGTGCCTGCACGGTGGCGAGATCCCCCTGCCCCTCCGGCTCTCCGGTTTGGGCGGGTTTCACCACGGTGACTTCTAGGCCCATATCGCTGGCAACGGCCGCCAGCGCGGCGGTGGCATAGGTTTTTCCCACATCAGTATTGGTTCCGGTGATCACAACAATGGCCATGGTGGGCGGCTCCTTCGCGGATGTGCGGCACGGCGTGCCGCAAGGTGAATACGGTGCTCAGAGGTGCTGGCGCGCTACTGAGTTGGCGGCTGAGGCGACGCGGGCAGAGTTAGTTCTGCAGTGCCGCTGCGGCCGCACTACGCAGCGCCCGGGTAATGCTGGCGATGTGTTCGCTGCTGGAAATAAAGGGCGGCATTGCATAGATGAGCCGGCCGAAAGGCCGCAGCCACACGCCCTCCGCTAGAGCGGCGGCGGTGGTGGCCTCCATGTCTACCGCCTTCTCCATTTCCACCACGGCAATAGCGCCGAGCACCCGCACATCCGCCACGCCGGGTTGATCGGCGAGCCCCTCGAGCCCCTCCGTGAGCTCAGCTTCGATCCGCGGCACACTCTCTCGCCAATAGCCCGAGGCGATCAGCTCCACGCTGGCTCCGGCCACGGCGCAGGCCAGCGGGTTGCCCATGAAGGTGGGGCCGTGCATGAGGGCGCCGCCGCCGGCGGGACTGGAAATAGCCGCCGCCACCTCCGCGGTGGTCAGCGCGGCTGCGAGCGTCATAAACCCGCCGCTCAGGGCCTTGCCCACGCACATAATATCGGGGGTGATACCGGCGCCGCTGGTGGCGAATAGCTCGCCTGTACGGCCAAAACCGGTGGCGATCTCATCGGCAATGAGCACCAGATCATGGCGATCACACAGCCGGCGGAGTCCGGCCACGAGGGCGGGATCATGAAAGCGCATGCCGCCGGCGCCTTGTACCACGGGCTCGATGATGATCGCCGCCGTGGTTGCGTCGATATGCTCCTCCATCTGGCGCAGATAGCGTTCGCTCTCGGCTGGGTCGCAGCCACGCACCGGCGGCGGGGGCGCGAAGCGCTGGGTAGCAAGCACGCCCTGCCACAGCGAGTGCATCCCGCCCTCGGGATCGCACACGCTCATCGCGCCGAAGGTATCGCCGTGATAGCCGGAGCGCCAGGTGAGCAGGCCGGTGCGCTCAGGGTGTCCCTGACCGCGCTGATACTGCAGCGCCATTTTGATCGCGACCTCCACCGAAACAGAGCCGGAATCCGCGAAAAACACTTTGTCTAGTCCCGCCGGGGTGAGATCTACGAGCTGCTCGGCGAGCTCAATTGCTGGGGCGTGCGTGAGACCGCCAAACATCACATGCGGCATGGTGTCGATCTGCCGTTGGGCGGCGGCCACTAAGGCCGGGTGGCGGTGCCCATGGCAGGCCGCCCACCAGGAACTCATTCCGTCAATCACTCGGATGCCACCATCGAGCTCAAGGTAGACGCCTTCGGCGGCGCTGACGAGTCGGCTCGGCATGGCCGCAGGCATGGGGCCATAGGGATGCCAGACATGGCGGCGATCGAAGTCGAGAAGATCCGTGCTGCTACGCAGTCGGCTCTGTGCCGCGGCGGGCTGATGCGTAGTATCCGGGGCTGCGGATGGGGCGCTGGTGTTATGCAACTGGTGAACCACGCCCTTTAGGCTACACCCCTTCACCATGGGCTTTGGCCATTACCGGCGGACTTTTACAGCAGCACTTGGACGTTGTTTAATTCCGCCCATTACATCGCATTTGAACGGCGTTTAGGTTTTATCTTCTCAGAACTGTTCCTCAATGGATTCCACGTCCGGAAGCAGTGGCGCCAAGGAGGGCAAGGCCCCGAGATCCTCGATTCCGAGAGTCTCGAGGAAGAGCTGCGTGGTCTCATAGCGATGCGCGCCCGTGCTCGGCTCGGGCGGATCGACCTCGCGGATTAATCCCCGCTGCGCCAAGGTGCGCATCACGCCGTCAACGTTCACCCCGCGCACCGCGGCCACCTGGGCGCGGGTCACCGGCTGACGATAGGCCACCACAGCCAACGTCTCCAAGGCGGCGCGGGTGAGCTTCGTTTTCTCCCCATCGAGCACGAAACGCTCCACGCTATCGGCGTAGTCGGATCGGGTATAGAGCCGCCAGCCGTCCTCGCTTTCGCGCAGATCGAAGCCGCTGCCGCGGGCATCAAATTCCGCGGCCATGGCGCGCAGCTCCTGTTCCACCAACGCTGGGGTGGTCTCCAGCACGCGGGCGAGCTGCGCCGTGGACACGGGCGCATCGATCACCAACATGATGGCCTCGAGACGCGCCCGCATCCCGCTGACGGGTGCTGGGTAGGTGGTGTCCTGCTCTGTCACTAGGGCGCTACCGGCTTGTTATTGGCTGGATTTCCCCACTCGGACCAGGAACCGTCATAGACCTTGACATTCTCCGCGCCCGCCTCGGTGGCGGCCAGCGCCAGCACACAGGCGGTCACACCCGAGCCGCAGCTCATGATGAGCTCCTCATCGGCGGCACGCTCACCAAAGCGCTCCTTGAGCACAGCGGCGTCGCGAAGCTGCTGGTTATCGTCGAGAAGCGAGCTAAAGGGAATACTGATCGACCCTGGCATGTGGCCAGAGGCCAGCCCCTCCCGCGGTTCGGGCTCGGTGCCGTCGAAGCGACCGGCGCTGCGGGCATCGAACACGGGCCGGCCGGCGGCGAGAGCGTCCTCCACCTCATCCATGTCCACGAGCAGGTTCCGCTCGGTGGTGTCGAGCTCACCCGCCTCGCTCCTGGTCCACTCCAGCGCCTGCTCGCGCGAGATCTCCTCGGTACTGAATCCAGCGGCAGTCCATGCCGGCAGACCGCCATCGAGAACCTTCACATCGTCGATGCCTGCCTGACGGGCCAGCCACCAGATACGCGGGGCCACCATGATGCCGTGCCGGTCATAGACCACCACCGTGGTATCGGCGCGCACCCCAGCCTGGGCGAAAACGCGCGCCAGATCGGCGGGAGCGGTATGCGGCCGCGGATCACTGGTATCAGAAAACTCGGTCTCAATATCGGCCAGCTTCGAGCCAGGAATCACGGTATAGCTATCGCGCGGGCGTCCCATCGCCGCGAGAAGCACCACGATGCTCTCTGGATTCTCATTCAGGCGCTCGGCCAACCATGTCGGAGATACTACTGCGTTCATGTCACCCAACTATAGGCATCGGAGCGGACACCGGTGCCGGCGAGTGCCCCCGCGGCATAACCGCAGACGCGCCGGGGCGGGATTAGGACCAGTTGGCGGAGGCCACCACGGCGGGGTCCACATCTTTGCCGGTCCACGCCACCCGCAACTCTCCCAGCGCTTCTTCTTGCTCCACCTGCACCGCATGGGCCTTATAGAGCTCCAGGAGGGCAAGGAAACGGCCGACGATCTCCATACTCACCCCGCAGTCTTTGGTCAGCGCGGCAAAGCTGGCCCATTGGGATGCGCCCATGAATTTCAGCAGGCCCAGCAGTTTACCGGCCTGCTCCGGCACGGATACCGGCTGGAAGTGCAGATGCGAGGTGGAAACCTCCTCGGGCGGGCGGGGGCGAAAAACGCCCGCGGCGAGCTGCGCGAAACCCTGGGCGTCCATGCCCAGGTGCACCGGCGGCAGCAGCTCGGCGAAGCGCTCCTCTAAGGCCACGTCCCGGGGATAGCGACGCTGGGCGCTGCGCTGCCACTCTGCAAAGAGATCGGCCACCTTCTTGTAGGCGCGGTATTGCAGCAGGCGAGCAAAGAGCAGATCGCGCATCTCGAGAACCTCGGCGTCCTCGATGTCCTCGTCTCCTGAGTGCGGCAGCAGGCGCGCGGCCTTCAAGCTCAGCAAGGTGGAGGCGATGAGCACAAACTCGGTAGTTTCATCGAGTCGGTCGTGCATCTCGCCGAGCTGTTTGGTGTAGGAGATGAATTCGTCGGTGACTTCGCTGAGGGCGATCTCGGTGATCTCGAGGGTCCGGCGATTGATCAGATGCAGCAGGAGATCGAAAGGCCCGGTGAAATTGTGCAGGCTGAGCTGAAAGCCGGGAATTTCCGGCTGCGAGGACGCCTCGATCGCCTCTTGGGATTGCCGCAGGGTCGCCCTGCCTGCGGCACGGGAGGTGGAGCTGGCGGCGCTAGATTTCGCTGCGCTCAATGACTTCCTTCGCCAGCTCACGATATTGCTGCGATCCTTGGGAGCTGGGCGCCCACATGATGATGGGCTCGCCCGCCACCGAGGTTTCGGGGAAACGCACCGTGCGGGTGATCACGGTGTCAAAGACCTGATCCTCGAACACCTCGATCACCCGTGACATCACCTCGCGAGCGTGTGAGGTACGGCGGTCGAACATGGTCACCAAAATGCCGGTGATCTCCAAATCGAAGTTCAAGCGGTCGCGCACCTTCTCCACGGTGTCCGTGAGCAGCGCCAGTCCGCGCAGCGAGAAGTACTCGCATTCCATGGGGATGATCACCCCATGCGAGGCCGCCAAAGCGTTCACCGTGAGCAAGCCCAAGGACGGCTGGCAGTCCAGGATGATGAAGTCATAATCCTTGCGCACCGGCCGCAGCGCGCGCCCCAAAGTGTGCTCGCGCCCCACCTCATTAACCAGCTGAATCTCGGCCGCCGATAGATCGATATTGGCGGGCACAAGATCCAGACCTGGCATGGCGGTGCTATGAATCGCGTTCAGGATCGACGAGCGGGAGTCCAGCATGACGTCATAAATGGTCAGATCCAGCTCATCATGGGCGATACCCAAGCCTGCGGTCAGCGCGCCCTGCGGATCGAGATCCACCAGCAGCACCTTGCGCCCCAGCTCCGCGAGGCAGGCGCCGAGGTTGATCGTGGAGGTGGTCTTGCCTACTCCGCCCTTCTGGTTCACCATCGAAATGATGTGCGCTGGACCATGACGATCCACCGGCGCCGGTTCGGGCAGCGTGCGCAGGGGTCGGCCCGTCAAGCCGTACTCGTCCTCTGGCTTGTCGAACAATCCCTGCTCTCCCACGATCAACCCTTCTTCCTTGACTATCTCGCCCGCTGGTTCGCGGCGCGCCCCACACGCGAGATCACTCGAATCACATCAGTGTTCTTTACCCATAGATTACACGGGCGGCAGCGCTTCACCCTACGCTTATCGACGGCGCGTTGCACAGCACCCTTAAGTCAAGGTTTTATGCTTTACTTTTCCCTTGCGCGGGGATGTGCCGCCGCCCAAGACTCGCGCAGGGCATCCGCCGAAATATGAGTATAAATCTGCGTGGTCGTCACAGACGAGTGCCCCAGCAGCTCTTGCACCACGCGCACATCAGCGCCGCCCTCGATCAAGTGGGTGGCATAGCTATGCCGCAGGGTGTGCGGGGAGATCGACTCCGTGATACCGGCCCGCGCCGCAGCCCGCTTCACCAGCGCCCACGCGGACTGTCGCGACAAGGGCCCGCCGCGCAGGTTGAGAAAGAGGTGATGATCGCCCTTGGTGTTCAACGCCGGCCGCGCCCGCACCATATAGGCCGCCACTGCCCTATGGGCGGCACCGCCGACGGGAACGACGCGATGTTTATCACCTTTGCCTTTGAGCAGGAGTGCCCCTTCTTCGATCCCGGAGATGTCGTCGACACGCAAAGACACCACCTCAGAAATACGCGCGCCGGTGCCATAGAGCAGCTCGAGAACCGCCAGATCGCGCAAGTCTACCGCCGAGGCGTGCTCCCCCTGCGGCACCGCATCGAGCATGGCTGTCACCTGCGCCACGCTGAGCGTATCCGGCAGGTGCTGCGGTGGACTCGGCGGCGTAACTTCCTTGGCCACATTGGCCGCCACCGCGTTCTCCTCGAGGGCGAAGGCGTGCATCCCGCGCACCACCGAGAGCGCCCGCGCCGCCGAGCGCACTGACAACCCGCCGCGGCGAATATCGCTTAAGAATGTTTCCACCATGCTGGCATCCACGGCGGCGAGATCCCGCACCCCCTGCACGTCCAGCCATGAAAGATAACGCAGGACATCGCGGCGATAGTTCGAGAGCGTATTGGCGCTAAGACCGCGCTCCACGCGCAGGTGCACGAGCCAGCGCTCGGCAAGAGAATCGGGAGTCACAACCAGCTACACCCGCTTCAGGTCTCCATCGCCCCACAGCGCAGCACGCCGGGCCGCCAAACGAGTCGGGCGCAGCTCAAAGGGGGTGTCCACGCTACGCAGCACGCCCTCATGCTCTGCTGCGTAGTAGGCAGCCATAATTCCGGAAATCGCGATGGAATTGACGATCTCCCCGCGCAGGACCGCGGCGGCGGCCTTCTCCAATGGCACCCATTCGAGGGTCATATCTGCTTCCTCATCCACCGCCTCAGGCCGCGGCACCTCTGTGAGATCGCGTGCCAAGAAGATGCGAATAGCCTCTTCGCAAAAGCCCGGCGAGGAGACGACGTCGCACAGCACATGCCAGCGTGTGGCGCTCAAGCCCGCCTCCTCCTGGAGTTCCCGCTGGGCGCAGCGCAGGGCCGGCTCCTCGGCCACATCGAGCAGCCCAGCCGGTAGCTCCCACAGCCGCTGCTGCACCGAATGACGGTACTGGCGCACCATCGCGATCTCGCCGGAGTCGCGCTGTGCCACCACCGCCACAGCACCGAAGTGCTCGATGATCTCCCTCTTCGCCGAGCTACCCCCAGGCATCGTGACCGTGTCGCGACGCAGCGCCAGAATGGGCGACTCGTTGAGAATCTCGGAATCTTCGACGGTGAATTCGTGGCTCATGGTGAGGGTTCTTTCTGGGTGGGGGCCAAATACGTGTGGCGGGCTGAATGCTACTACGCATCAGCCCGCCAGTTCTCAATTCTGCCGCGACTGGGCCTATTCGGCGTTGTCCTCGGCGGCGTCGCCGGTGGCGTCAACAACCGCGCCATCGACAGGTGTATTGCTGCTCGGCGGATGCGCAGCCTCGGCGTTCGGAGCGGCTCCATAGGCACCGCTGCCGCCGTCGATTTGCTGCTTCACGGCCAGCACCACGCTCATGCGGGCATAGGCGCGGTTGATGGAATCCACGGTGCTCACGCCCTCGGCGGCATCGGGGTTGGCGCGCACGATGCCCAAGGGGCCATTCTCGGCCGCCGCGGAGTAGCGCCCGGCCAACACGGTGGGGCTATCGCGACCGTCCATGGCCTCCGCAAAATCAGCGAGGTTTTTCGCGGTCTTGGCCACGTCACCGGCGTTGTCACTATCGCCGGTGTTCTCATAATCACCGCTGAGGATCACCACGGCCGCGGCCGGGGACAGACTTCCCTCGTCATAGTCGAGGTAGCCGGCTTCCTTCAGCGCGCCGAGCAGGGCATCGCGGTCCGCATCCGAGGCCCGGCCTTCCTCACTATCGGGCTTGCGGAGCAGCGCCTGGGCGAGGGCCTCGCCGGCGTGATAGCCGGAGTCGAGGCGCTCCTCGGAGAGCTGGGCCCCCGCCGGCAAGGTGGCGGTGACGATGGACTTCAGCTTGTCCGCGCCAGCGGGGCTGAAGAAGGTCTCGTCGAGCGTGATGGAGCCGGCGCTGCTGGCACCGGCCTTAGCCAAGAGATCGTTGATCACGTCGAAGTCTTCGCCGACCGTGTCGTGGGTGCGCAGCACCAGCACGGGGGTGTCGTTGAGGGTTCCTTGGACCACGGCCTCGGCGACATTGCGGGCCACGGAGTCCGCGGCATCCGCCTGCGCGGCGGCGATCTCGGACTGAGATTCGAGCGCGTCGAGCTTCTTAGAGCTCTCGCTCTTTAGCATGCCGACGCTGTCTCCCGGCAAGTTCGGGGCCAGGGCATAGGTGCCAAAGAGCACGCCAGCTGCCACGCCGAAGGCGGCGCCAGCAATGGCAATGGAGGCTGATCCGGATGTTGTACCCATCTAGTTAAACCATCCCTTCACAAGGTCCTGCACAGCGAGAGCGAAGCTATTCCAGGTGTCCACGAGGTTCTGGGTGAAACTAGCATCGCCGCTGGTGCCGGCAATAACCACGATGACGGCGAGAGCAACAAGGATGCCGAGCAATGCCCACATCCACCCGAGCGAGGCACTGGAACGCACGGTGTAGAGATCGGCCACAGCGTGGCCATCGACGAGCTTATTGCCCACCTTGGCGCGGGTGAGCAGGCCCGAGGGGGTGGCTGTCTCGGCGTTGGCAAACATGTGCTGTAAGTCGAAGACGGCGCCGACGTTCACGATCAGCGAGGCGCCGTGATAATCGGCGAGCAGCAGCGCGAGATCCGTCGCGGACTCGGTGGCTGCTGGGAAGGTCATCGCGCCCACCCCGAGGTCCTGGATGCGCTCCAACCCGGCCGCATAGCCATCTGGGTCGGCCGGCAGAATCACCAGCGCCCCCGAGCGGAGAGCGTCCGCGCCGATCGTGGTGGGGTTACCGACGATGATATCGGGGGTATAGCCATCCTCGACGAGAGTATCCGCGGCGGCATTAACGCCGATGAGCACGGGGCTGTATTCGCGAATGAAGTTGCGCAGGCGCTTCAGCTCTTCGCGATGGCCCCGCCCCGGACTGAGCACCACAACCTTGCGGTCTTTGAGATCGGAATCGATATCGGGGATGCCGATACCATCGATGAGCAGCGGCGACTCGGAGCGAATGAACTCAGTGGTATTGCCAAAATAGGCTTCCATATTATCCACCAGGGTCTGCTGCGCTTCACCGAAGCGGCTCAACGCCTCGTCTGCGGTGAGCACGTCACCGGAGCCGATAAGGCTGCTGCCGTGGAAGAACTCGCCCTCGTCGGTGAGACGGGCTTTTTTGCCGTTCTTCAGCGTCGACCACGCCTCGGCACCGAGCCCTTCGACCAGCATGATGCCCTCATCCGCCATTAGCTGCGGCCCAAAGTTAGGCATAGCGCCGGTGGAGAACTGGGCGATATTCACCACGGCCGCCGGGCGGGCGTCGATAAGCCGTTGCGCCTGCGCACGGGTGATATCCGGGGCGTCTACGACGGCAATATCGCCTTCCGATAGTTTCTTCCATCCGCGACCCCGTGCCGTGCAGTCGCGGGCAGTGGCGTGCACACCTGGGAGGTCATCGCTCTTCGAGAACAGACTCATGCCCGCCATTGTGCAAGTTCTCGGCGCTGAAGTGGGTGAGGCGCGCGGACGCGCTGCACAAATCCCCTCCGCTGCGATATTTTCTTAGCCGCGAAGAAAGCCCTCTTTGTCCCGCGCCGCGGTGGCGAGTAGCTCCGTGGCGTGGGCCTTACCGGTTTCGGTGTCATCCAATCCGGCCAACATGCGCGCCAGCTCCTCGACGCGGCGTTCCCCCGTGAGATCCTCCACGGCCGAGGTCACAGAAGAATCGGAGACATCCTTCGATACGTGCAGGTGTTGATCCGCATAGGCGGCCACCTGCGGCAAGTGCGTCACCACAATCACCTGATTGCGCTGGGCGAGTCGCGCCAGCCGGCGTCCGATCTCCACGGCGGCGCGCCCGCCAACCCCGGCATCCACCTCGTCGAATACTAAGGTGGTGGAGCTTTGAGATTGAGCCACCACCACTTCGAGCGCGAGCATCACACGGGAGAGCTCACCGCCGGATGCCGCATTCGCGATAGGTTGGGGGCTGGCCCCGGGGTGGGCGGCAAGGCGAAATTCCACGGTCTCTGCGCCGTAGGGTGTCGGTGCGCATGCCTCGAGGGAGACCACAAACTCCGCCTTGGGCATGGCGAGTCCTCGGATTTCCGCGGTCACGTCCTGTTCCAAGGCGGTGGCGGCTCGGGCACGGGCGGCGCTGAGCTTCTTCGCGGCGGCAGTGAGTTTCTTCTCCGCGCACGCGACCTTCTTTTTCAACTCTTCCAGCGCCTCCGGCGAGGTATCAATGCTGGCCAACTTGGCTTCTGCTTTGGTTTTCCACGCCAGCACCCCGGTGATATCGGGGGCGTATTTGCGGGTGAGGGATTTCAGATCCTGCTGCCGCTGCAGGGACTCCTCCAGCGCCTGCGGATCCGAGGGCAGGGTGGAAAGAAACATGCCGAGCTCGCCGCTGATCTCGCCCAGCTGGCTGGTGAGTTCTTCTAGACGCTCGGCCAGCTGGGAAAGATCCGGGTCATCGGATCCGGCGAGCGCGCCGCTGGCTTCCCCGAGCAGGTCGGAGGCCGAGGCCTGCTCATCGAAGCCGCCATCGCCTAATGCCTCCATGCCGTCGAGGGCAACAAGGGCGTTCTGCGCCTGCTCCCGCAGGGTGTCGACGTCCTGCAGCCGGCGGATCATGGCCTGCAGCTCGGTATCTTCCCCGGGTTGGGGATCCACAGTGCTGATCTCGTTAATGGCGAACTGGAGACGATCGACTTCCTGGGCCATCTCACGGCGCGAGGCGGTGCGCTGGGCAAGATCGCGCGCCAGGTTGCGCCAGGTGGTGTAGCACTCGGTGTATGTAGCGAGCAGGGGCGCGATGGCCTCGTCGCTGCGATCCAGGGCGGCGCGCTGGTGCTCGGGGCTGACCAGGCGCAGCTGATCGTTTTGACCGTGAATGGTCAGCATCTCCCCCGCGAAGTGTTTAAGGGTCGCGGCCGGCACCGAGCGTCCGCCCAGATGCGCCCGCGAGCGGCCGGTGGACTTGATTACGCGGGTGGCGATGAACTCCTCATTTTCATCGCGCGCTCCCCCTGCTTCGCTCACGATCTCTTCCACCGTGGCGCACTGGGTGCTGGCCATGCCGGCGGTGGAAAAGCGGCCCTCCACGGCGGCTTCACTGGCTCCACTGCGCACCCTGGAGGCGTCAGCGCGGTCGCCGGCGAGCATGCGCAGACCAAAGACCACCATCGTCTTACCCGCGCCGGTTTCGCCGGTGAGCACGCTTAATCCCCCCGAGAATTCGACACTCTCCGAGGGGATTACGCCTACGTTGTTGATCGCCAGTTCAGCAAGCATGCCTTAAAGCGTAGCGGAAGCGGGGTTCAGCTGTGCGTTGAGGATGCGCCCGCGAGCGCCAGTTGGCAGGAAGACGGCGTCGTCACGCTGTAGCGTGCGGATTATTGGCGGCCGAGGGGCCGCGCCAGCCCTCCACGGGAAGACGGAATTTGGTCACGAGACGATCGGCGAAGGGCTTGCAGTCGAGCCGCACCCAGCGCACTGGGGTGGCAGCCTTGTTGATCTCGATGCGTGAACCCGGCGGCATGGCTACTTGGCGGAAACCATCCATCACTGCCTGGGCGGGGAAGGTCGTGGACACCGATTCCACCGCCACCTGCGAATCCGGGCTGACCACTAGCGGTTTAGCGAAGAGCGCGTGGGCGTTATTGGGCACCACCAGGATCGCATCGAGTTCCGGCCACAGCACCGGTCCTCCCGCGGAAAAGGCATAGGCGGTGGAGCCGGTGGGGGTGGACACGAGCACGCCATCGCAGCCGAAGGAGCTCACGGGGCGGCCATCCACTTCGAGGATCGCATCCAGCACTCCCCGACTGTTGAGGCTTTCCACGCTCACTTCATTCAGCGCCCAGCTCCGCCCAGCCACCTCGTTATTCGGCCCCCGCACCACCGCTTCGATGGTCATGCGGTCTTCCACCTCATAATCACGGGCCACCACCCGCTCGATAGCTAGGTCGAGCGAATCGGAGTCCCATTCGGCGAGGAAGCCCACATGGCCGAGGTTGATGCCGAGCACCGGCAGGTCCGCGGAATAGGCTAGGTCGGCACCACGGAGGAAGGTGCCATCGCCGCCGAGTACGAGCACCATCTCCACGCCCTCGGTGGCCGAGACATCGTGGCCGAATTGCTTGAGCCGAGAAAAGATGGGGTGGCTGTCTAAGGGCGCTGCCTGCGGATCGACAGATACCCGTACCTCGATGCCGGCGTCGACAAGCAATTCTGCGGCGCGCGCGGCGGCCTCCACATTCGAGCTGCGTCCGGTGTGTGGCACCAGCAAAACGCTGCGCGTGGTGTGCTCCTGGGCCGCGGCGGGGTGCGCGGGGGTGTCAGGTGCCGTGTTGCTCATTGGGGTCCCTCCTCGATGGCGTGACGAACCATCGCGTCAATGCGTGCGGCGGCAGGCTGGCTCGCGCCGCCATCCTTGATCAACCACAGGAAATACTCTACGTTGCCGGCAGGGCCGGGCAGGCCACTGGCCACGACTCCGCGCACACTGAGCCCCAACTCGGCGGCGGCGTCGATGACATCGCGCACCACCTCCTGACGCAGCTGCGCTGAGCGCACCACGCCACCGGCACCGATACGATCTTTGCCCACCTCGAATTGGGGCTTGACCATCGGCAGCAGCTCCGCCCCATCGCGCAGGCAAGAGACGATAGCCGGCAGCACCAGCTTTAAGGAGATGAAGGAAAGATCGCCCACCATCATGTCGGCCTGCCCGCCGAGCATCTCCGGGGTGAGATGCCGAATATTGGTGCGGTCAAGCACATGCACCCGCGCATCGTTTTGCAGCCGCCACACCAGCTGGCCATAGCCGACATCCACGGCGTGGACCTGCGCCGCCCCCTGCTGGAGGCACACATCGGTGAACCCGCCGGTCGAGGCGCCGGCATCGATGATCTGCTTGTCAGTGAGGCTGAGGCCTTCCTTGCGGAAGGCCTCGAGCGCGCTGAGTAGCTTGTGCGCCCCGCGGGAGGCCCACTGATCGGTGTCGGCCTGCTGCACCTTGATGGAGATATCCCCAGTCACTTGGGTAGCTGGCTTGGTGGCCAGCATGCCCGCCACCATCACCCTTTTTTCGCGGATCATCTGCTGGGCTTGTTCCCGCGACCGGGCGATCTTGCGCTTCACCAGCTCCTGATCGAGCCGTCTGCGTCCACTCACTAGGATCCTTCTACTTTTCTTTCCAAGGCCTGATGCACCAATTCATGGGCCTGCGCCAGCACGCGCGCCTCCTCCGCCGCATCGGCGGTCGGCTGCTCTAAGAGCGCAGTCACCTCTTCTTTGAGCTTATCGACGTCGTCCTCTCCCTTGCCGCTCTGAACGGCATAGAGATCACCGGGGGTGGGCATGGACTGTAGCGCCACCGTCTACCACCACTGCGCGACGGCGCGCTCGGCCGCATCGGAGGTGGTGCGCACCGCGGCGGCGGTGAGCGCATGAGAGTCCTCGCTGTCGCTCCACACGGCACCGAGTGCGGCGCGGAGGGCCTCGAAGGCGGCATCGTCGTCATCGATGGCCGTGCCACCGATAGTCAGCTCGCCGCGGGCGGCGTCAAAGGTGGCAGTGAAATTGCCGTGGCTATCGCTGTGGAAGGGATCCACGGCGTCGGCAGCAAGATCCAGCGCCCTCATGTCTGCGGCCACATAGGTAGCGCGTTCTGCGACCGGGGCGTTAAGCACGTCCCAGCAGCCGCTGACGCCGGTGAGCACATGCAGGCTCGGCATTCCTGCGGCCACGCTTCCAGCGATATCGGTGTTCAAGCGATCGCCGATAGACAGCGGCCGGCGGGCGCCGGCGCGGTGCGCTGCCGCGAGGAACATGGTGGGCCCTGGTTTGCCCGCGGACTGCGGGGTGACGCCGGTGGCCGTGGCCACGGCCGCCACCATGGAGCCATTGCCCACGTGCAGGCCACGTTCCATGGGCAGGGTGGTATCCAGGTTAGAGGCGAAATAGCGTGCCCCTCGCCCAATGGCGAGGGCGGCCTCGGAGAGCTCCGCCCACCCGGTGGCGGGGCTGTGGCCGTGCAGCACTGCGGCCGGGCGATCATCGGCGGAGTCGACGACCTCGAAGCCGGCATCGCGGGTGAGTTCTTTGAAGGAGTCCGCGCCGAGCACATACACCTGTGCCCCAGTCTCGACTTCCTTGGCGAGCATCGCCACGGCGGCTTGGGCGGAGGTAAGTACATCACCAGGGCTCACCGTTAAGCCTAGGGAGCTAAGCTGCTGGGCGACGACCTCGGGGGCGCGAGAGGCATTATTGGTCACGTATTGGCAGTTCATATCTGCCGCTGTGATGGATTCCACGGCGTGCTCGATAGGATCGCCGCCGGCGTAGACCGTTCCATCGAGGTCGAAAATCAGCAGGTCAAAATTCTTGCTCAGGCACATGGCACATCATTCTACCCACCGCGCAGCGTGGCACCGAGAGCCCCTGCATAGCGCAGCCACCACCCACGTTGGTGCGGGTGGTGGCGGACACGGGGATCTCGGGTATGTGGCCTCGTTTAGCCGAGCTCGGCGAGGCGGGCGCGGGCGTCGAGAAGCTCCTCGTGGTCTTCGGAGATGGCCTTTTCAAACCACTTCTTTGCCTCGCCGCTGCGGCCGGCATCGATGAGGGCATCGGCATAGGCGTAGTGCAAGCGGGCGGCGCTCAAGTCCGGCTCGATATCCTCTAGGCCGAAGCGTTCCAGCTCGAGCACGGCGGCGTCGAATTGCTGCAAATCTCGCCGAGCGCCGGCGATCACGATCGCGAGTTCGGCTTTATCGGACTTGCTCATACCGGAGGTGGATTCTTCGCGGGCGATCTCGATTGCCTTTTCCGGGCGCCCGAGGCCGCGCTCGCAGTCCGCCATCACCGCGAGAAGACCAGGCCCGCCGCTCATGCGACGCGCGGCGCGCAGCTCGGAGAGGGCTTCCTTCCACTCACCAGCGTGATAGGCGGCGATACCTGCAGTTTCGCGCACCACAGCGACGCGACCGCCGCGGTCCTTGGCGGCACGGGCGTGAGCGAGGGCCTTCACGGGGTCCTCTGCCATGAAGGCGGCAGCAGCAACCATGTGGGCGCCGACGCGCTCAGCGTTGTCCTTTGACAAGCTCCGCAGGTCCTGGCGGACAGAGGGGTCGAGGTCCTTCCAGTTAATATCTTCCGGAATGGCCGGCTCGTTCTGGCGGGCGCGCTCTTTTTCATTGCGGAAGTTGGCGCGGGTTCCGCCGCTGCGATAGCCCGGAGTGCGGTTGCGGCCGCCGCGCTGTGCGTGGCCGCGAGAACCACCCCGCGGGCCGTCGTTGCGGCGATTGCGACGATCAGAGTCGCGGTCCTGCCCGCCTCGGCGTTCGCCGCCGCGGTAGCCGCGATCATCGCGGTCGCGGCGCTGTCCGTTATGGCGGCGCTCTTCGTTATCGCCCCGCTCATAGCGCTCTCGCCTATCACCGCCACGGTAGCCACGTTCATCACGACCGCGGTGGTCTCGGCGATCTCGGCGGTCATCGCGCTGGCGGCGATCTCCTCGCTCCTCCCAGCGGCGACCATCTCGGTCTTTGTAGCCGCGGTGCTCACGGTCACCCCGCGAGCGTCCCTGGGATCCGCGGTTGCCACCGCCGCTGTGCTTATGGCCGTGGTCGCGGCGTTGGGAGTGGGAGGAGTTATCGCGGTGGCGTCCGTCGTTGTCTGCCATGGGAGGTTGTGACACCCTTTCTTGGGCTCTGTGGTCGTGCTCTATGGGCTCTAGATTAGAGCAGTTCTGGCTTGGGCATGCAAAAAAAGGATGTGATAGGTAAGCAGAGAATACTCCTTCTTACCTATCACATCCTTACTATGTTGCACTGTGAAGTTTTAGGTCGGCGGTGACTTACTCTCCCACACCCTCCCGGGTGCAGTACCATCAGCGCTGTCGGGCTTAGCTTCCGGGTTCGGAATGGGACCGGGCGTGTCCCCGATGCTATAACCACCG